>NZ_CP120696.1:0-326229 GCF_045571455.1 Bradyrhizobium sp. STM 3561 | reverse complement strand
CGGCATTCGCTCCTGAAAGAGCCTCGGCCGCAACTGCCCCCTCTTCGTAAGCTCGTCAGTTATCAAGACGTTCGCGAGCTCTGGCTGCATTTCATCACCAAAATGGAAGAGGGCGCACGTACCAAGTCACTCCAGAAAACTCCGCGCGGGCAACTCCCCCAAGCCGATCTGCCGGGATGAAGGGCGAAATCGGCACAGCCATGGTCTCGGCAGTGGGCGAGGAGCACAACTGTCTCTCTGTCACCGATAAAAGCTACGATCCGGACGGTGATGCAAATACCCTTCAACCTTGGCGGTTGGCAGTCAACCCCTCTGGACCGCCAGCCGGAGCGATATCTTTGACGGCAATGGGGTCGGAAAGATCGGCACATGCCTATGGGCCGAGTTGCCGATGACCAGCGCTACGCGCCTCACCGCAAGTGATGGTCCGCAGCATAGGCACGCAGCTGCGAGAATTGGCCTGAATTCTCCGGCGCCAACCGGCATTGTAGGAGACAGTTCTGCCGATGCGCCGATCTCCGGTTTGCATGAGCTTCGCCGGCGACTGAGAGGTGAGGTAGGCTACCTCAAGCAACTCCGGGCCGAAAGCAGCTTCGCAGCCCGACCGGCCGTTCGCCTTGCCCGAAATTTAATGATGGCCGTGCACCGTATCGCACTGAAGGGCACCACCGTGGCGCATATGGTGGTGCCTGGCCGCGGGTTGCCCCGCGACCAGGCGGTCGAGCACCTTCGGCCTAAGCCAGCCCCAGGCCGCTGGTTGCTCGGCCGTTCTTGCGAAGGCCGGCCATGAAAGTCGACTCGTTCGCGATCGAAAGGAAGCGACTCCTCTAGCAGCTGATCGAGGAGCACAAGCTCGACGAGCCCAGCTTCTTAAGTGAACACCATGAAGAGGACGGGCATTCGCTGTTCGTCGCCGCCAGCAAGTTGAATTACGAGGGCATCATCTCAACCGCGTCGACGCGCCATACCGATCGGACCGGTTCGAAGCCTGGCAGAAGATCAAGGGTGGTCCAAAAAGGGCAAGTTTCCCGTGGTCGGCTTCATCAAGGACCCATCTGGCGTGGCCGCGCTCTATCTGGGCAAGAAGGAAGGCAAAGACCTTGTCTACATGGGTAAGGTAGGCACGGGCTGGAGCCGGACCACCTCGGCGCAGATCCGCAAGGTCTCGATACCGTAGTCAGCCCGAAGCAGAGGTTGACGAAGACCATCAGAAAGCCGAAGGCCACGTGGGTCGAACCGAAGTTCTATGCTGACATAGAGTACCGCGACATCACCTCCGAAGGGCTCCTTCGAGCCAGCTCGTTCAAGGGGCTAAGCAAAGGAACGGGCCGTTCATAGCGGCGTTTGCCTCAGAGTATCTGGAGTACCGGTCATGGATCCGGAACAGCGAATTGCGAAGGCGTTGGAAGACGCTCAGGGCATTCTGGCCCGGTATGTCGAGCCTGGTCCCAGAGATTGCGAGCAAACCATAAACCAGCTGCTGGATGTGCTCGACGACGAGGCCGTCGTGCAAGCGCTCAAGGATTCGAAGATGGAAAAACCAACTGCAGAACAACTCGCCGAGCTCAAGAGGCTCAGCGCGATCGCACGGGTGCCGGATGAATCGGAGATCGTCACCTCGAAGGAGGAGGCCGAGACCCGGATCCGTGACCTGAAAGACAAGGCTCGGATGGAATGATGCCTGTGAAGCCCACAATTGGCGCGGAGCCCCAACGCTCCGAGGACGACATCCAGCGCGATCAGCTGGGTCGCGCGGCGTACCCGGCACGGAAAGTCCGGCGCGGATGACACCTCAGCGGGAGAAGAAGACGCCCAAGGACGTCGATCCCGGGCACCCGGCATGAACTCGATGAACACGTTCGATCCCGATATGCTGTGTCGCGTGCACGACGGTCTCAACGACCAGATCATCGGATGGAGCCCTCATTGGGCTCCGACGTACCGCGAGCACGCCTCGAGATGGGATGAGGGCGTTATTTCCTGGGACGGTCTGCTGCTTGATGGATGGGCGCCAATCCTCCATGGCCATCCCAGTGGCCACTGAGCTGCGGCCTGCAACGAACGGAACCCTTGAATCCTTGCAGCGTTGCATTGCCGCCACTTCTAAAGAGGAGGAGCCGATGGCCGCAGCGAAGAAGAAGACCGCGCGTGGACGCAAACAGGATCGCGCCCGGGTCGCGAAAGGGCAGGATTACGAAGTCCGGTATGAAGCCAGGAAGACCGGGCGCTCGGCATCGGCGGTGAAGAAGGCCGTCAAGAAGGTCGGCAATTCCCGCAAGCGGGTCGAGAAGCGGCTCGGCCGCTAGGCCGCCGGTAATGATGGATCGGAAGAAGTAAGTCGAGCGGCTGAACGAAGCTGACGGGTCACATCGCCAAAAGCGGATATCGTATCGAAGCAGATCGCTCTGATCGAAAGCTGAAACAGGATGGGTCACGGCATATCCGAACCCGTGAAGCAGCTGCCCGACTTCCAAAAAGTGCTCGAATCCATGAGAGAGCATCGCTCTCAAATCGCGCTGATCGACTTGGCGTCGCCTAGGGTGGCCTGCCTTCCGGGACAGGTGCTTGAGAGCAAGGCTCCGCTTTTTGCCCGCGCCATGCTCGCGCTTGACGACAGCTACTGACTGTTGCGGCAGCGGCAGGAGGGATGTATCGGAAGTTCAGGTCCGCTGAGATCAACCGCGCCGTTTTGGAGACCGCGATGATCCGCGCCGAGAGCGCAGCTCGCCGTCCGACTCGCGAGTAGACGCCGGCCTTGGCAGGAATGCGCTGATGGTGCGCTCCGCTCCGTTGCCTAAACCTGGCCTGCGCCTGCAGGGTAGGGGTTTGCCACATCAAAATGCCCGAAGCGGCCCCTTTCAGCTTGACCCTTCAAAATTGCTTGTTCTAATTTTGTTCTCAGGGGCCCATGCCGATTCTGCGGGCCCGCAGCCGGCCAGGAACATGCACGAGATCATTTGTCCGCACTGCGCGAAGGCCTTCAAAGTCGATGAGTCCGGCTATGCCGAGATTCTGAAGCAGGTGCGTGACGCGGATTTCGCGCAGCAACTCCATGAACGGCTAGAATTGGCCGAGCGCGACAAGCTGAGCGCTGTTGAACTGGCCAAGGCCCAAGCGAGCAACGATCTGCAGAAGACCACGGCCGCCAAGGACGCTGAAATCCTGCAGTTGAAGTCCAAGCTTGAGGGGAGGGAGGCCGCCCAGAAGCTGGCTATCACCCAAGCGGTCAGCACCGTGGAAAAAGAGCGTGACAGGCTCGCGAACGCGCTGACCGAGTCCGAACGCGAAAAGAAGGCGGCCTCGGAACTTGCTGAAGCGCTCCTCGCCAGCGAGCAGCACAAAATCACTGCCGCCAAGGAAAAAGAAATCCAGGAGCTGAAGGCCAAGCTTCAGGCCGTTGAACTTGAGAAGAAACTCGCCGTCAGTGAAGCGGTCGGCGCGATCGAGAAAGAGCGCGATGAGCTGAAAAACGGCATCAAGCAGGTTCAGCTTGAAAAACAGCTCTCTGAGCAGTCGCTCAAGGACAAGTACGAGACGCAAATCAAGGATCGCGAGGACGCGATCGAGCGCCTTAAGGATATGAAGGCCCGTCTCTCGACCAAGATGGTCGGGGAGACCCTTGAACAGCACTGCGAGACCGAATTCAACCGGGTTCGGTCGATGGCATTTCCGCGGGCGTACTTCGAGAAAGACAACGACGCGCGGACCGGCAGCAAGGGCGATTACATCTTTCGGGACGCGGACGAGGCCGGCACTGAGATCATCTCGATTATGTTCGAGATGAAGAACGAAAGCGACAAAACAGCGACGAAAAGCAAGAACGAAGATTTTCTGAAGGAGCTCGACCGGGACCGGAGCGAGAAGGGCTGCGAATACGCCATCCTGGTCTCACTGCTTGAACCGGACAACGAACTTTACAATACCGGCATCGTCGATGTCTTCCACCGTTACCCAAAAATGTATGTCATCCGACCGCAGTTCTTCCTGCCGATGATCACGCTCTTGCGGAATGCGGCCGTCAACTCGCTCAAGTATAAAGCCGAGCTTGCGCTTGTGCGAGCGCAGAATATCGACATCACGCAGTTTGAAAGCCAGCTAGAGACGTTCAAGACCGCATTCTCGAAGAACTACGATCTTGCTTCCAGGCACTTCCAGACGGCGATCGCCGAGATCGATAAGTCCATCGATCATCTCCAGAAAACAAAGGATGCATTGATCGGTGCAGACCGCAATCTCCGCCTGGCGAACGACAAGGCGCAGGACGTGACGATCAAGAAGCTGACCCGGGGCAATCCGACGATGGCGGCGAAATTTGCTGAGCTAAAGAGTCCGCCCGCTGAAGCTGCGGAGTGAGGCAGGCCGGAGCGAGGCAAAACAACGCAATTTCTGACGTTCGGGTAATAGGAATTTATTCCATAATCTATGTTATGCGCGAACGAATTCAATATCTTAGTATAACTTGCCAAAGGCAATCCGCAAGGGTGCCACCCGGTAGGATCAACCCCTCGGCGAAGATGGTGCGATACTCCTGTTCAGTTTGCGGGTCCATAGCTAAAGAGGTCAATTGTGGCACCGTGGACGACGATATCAAGGAGCGTTGGTCCCTTTGCCGTGAGAGCCTCGTTGAGCGTCACCTCAAGATGCTCGACCAGTGTGACGCGCTTTCCGGAACAACCAAGTCCTCTAGCGAGAGCGACGAAATCGAGCCCGGGCAGGTCGATCCCAGGCGGTCGATGGGCTTGCATGATCTGGCTGAATGCACGCATTGCGCCATAGCCAGAATTGTTCATCACCACGAAGGTGATGGGCAGGCCGCGTTGCGCAGCGGTCCAGATCGCCTGGATGCAGTACATCGCCGATCCATCACCAATCAGGCAGACGATGCGGCGCCCCGGCTTCGCCAAGGCAACGCCGACGGAGGCCGGCAGGCCGTAGCCAAGCCCGCCGCTCGCCATGGTGTAAAAGCTGTCCGCGCCGCGCATAGGCAGAAATTGTTGAATGGCGGGACGATGCGACGGCGTCTCCTCGACCACGATCGCATCGGGCGGCATCAGCGCCGACAACCGGCTCAGCGCATAGGCCGGCGGAATCGGATTCTGCGCCGCAGGCACGGCAGGCAATGCCCGCGCGGCCGGCGCCTCGCGCCCTGCGACTTCGGGCAGTGCCGACTGAAGTGCCGCGAGCGCATTTGGGAGCGTGCTGATGATGGTATCGCCGACCGCCGCCGCCGCAGCTTCGGTCGGATCGTCGGTGATCTGCCAGACCGGCGTTCCGTCATCGAGCAATTCGCATTGTCCTTCGATATGGAAGGTGAACACGGGTGCGCCGACCACGACGATGAGGTCGGCACCGCGCAAGGCGCGGGCGAGCCCTCCCGGGGCCGCCGGAAGGAAGCCCGCGAACTGCGGATGCAATTCCGGAAAGCTGGAGCGGCTCGACATCGGGCTTGCCCACACAGCCGCCCTCGCCCGCTCGGCGACCGCGACCATCGCCTCGACACAGCCGTTGCGGTCGATGTCGGGCCCGACGACGAAGACAGGTCTCTTGGCTGCGGCGATGGCAGCACCGAGCCGAACGATCGCCGCCGCGTCGGGCGCAAATTCGGTCGCGATGTGGCGCACCGGCGGAGCGACAGCAGGCCCCGCCCAGTCATCCGACGGGACGGACACGAAGGTCGGACCGCGCGGATGCTGTATGGCGACGAGAAAGGCCTGCGCAATCGCCGCGGGGACATCCTCGGCGCGCGCTGGCTCCGCGCTCCATTTCACGTAGGGCTTTGGAAACTGCTCGGCATCCTCGGCAAACAGATAAGGCCGCATTCGCAGCAGGCTGCGCGCCTGCTGCCCCGCTGTCACGACCAATGGGGTCTTGTTACGGAACGCCGTGAAGAGATTGCCGAGTGCATGGCCCAGCCCGGCCGCCGAGTGCAGATTGACGAAAGCCGGCCGGCCCGTCGCCTGCGCGTAGCCATCAGCCATGCCGACGACGCAGCCTTCCTGCAAGCCGAGCACGTAGTCGATGTCATCGGGCCAGTCGCCGAGAAAAGCGAGCTCCGTCGAGCCGGGATTGCCGAAGACGCGATCGACGCCGAAGGAGCGAAGCACACCGAGGGTGGCTTCCCGAACCGTCAGGACTTTGGAATTCATTGGGAGTTTCCTTTGGGTACTTCGCTTCTCAAGCCCTTAGAACGGATAGTGCTGAGGCTGCGTCTCGATGGTGATCCAGCGTAGGTCGGTGAACTCGGCGATGCCGGCCTGGCCGCCAAAGCGGCCATAGCCGGAGCCCTTCACGCCGCCGAACGGCATCTGCGCCTCGTCATGCACGGTCGGGCCATTGACGTGGCAAATCCCGCTTTCTATGCGCTGCGCCACCGTCAACGCGCGGGCGACGTCGCGGCCGAACACGGCGGCCGACAGGCCGTATTCGGTGTCGTTGGCGAGCCGCACGGCCTCGTCGACGCCGTTCGCGCGGATCACCGAGACGACGGGGCCAAAGCTTTCCTCGGTGTAGATGCGCATGCCGGGCGCGACACGATCCAGCACGGTTGCCGGGACGACCGTCCCTTTGCGCTCGCCGCCCGCGAGCTTGATGGCACCCTTGCCGATGGCGTCGTCGATCAGCGCGACGACATGCTTGGCCGGCGCTTCGTCGATCATCGAGCCGACGACGACCGGACCCGAGCGCGGATCGCCGGCGGGAAGCGCGCTCGCCTTCTTGGCAAGTTTCTCGACGAAGGACGCGGCCACTGCCTCGTCCACGATCACGCGCTCGGTCGACATGCAGACCTGGCCCTGGTTGATGAAGGCGCCAAACGCCACAGCCGCGACCGCCGCGTCGAGATCGGCATCGTCGAGCACCACCAAGGGCGCCTTGCCGCCGAGCTCGAGCAGCACCGGCTTGAGATGGCGTCCGCCGAGCTCAGCGATGACACGGCCGACGCGGCTCGAGCCGGTGAAGTTGATCCGCCGCACCGCAGGATTGGCAATGAGGCGTTCGACCAAGGCGGGAGCATCGGTCGGTGCATTGGTCACGACGTTGACGACGCCGGGCGGGAAGCCTGCATCCCTGAACACTTCGCCGACCAGCCGGTGCGTTCCCGGGCAGATTTCGGAGGCTTTGAGCACCACCGTGTTGCCGCAGGCGAGCGGCGTCGCGACGGCGCGGACGCCGAGGATGATCGGAGCGTTCCATGGCGCGATGCCGAGGCACACGCCGGCCGGCTGGCGGACGGACATTGCGAGACAGCCGGGCTTGTCGGACGGGATCACCTCGCCTGCGATCTGCGTCGTCAACGACGCTGCCTCGCGCAGCATGCCGGAGGCAAGTTTGACATTGAAGGCCGACCAGACCTCCGTCGTGCCGATCTCCGCCATCATGATCTTGATGAAGGCATCACGCTTTGCATCGAGCGCATCTGCCGCCTTCGACAGCAGCGCGCGCCTCGCGTTCGGGCCGAGCGCCGACCACGCCGTGAAGGCGGCCGCGGCCGCGGCCACTGCGGCGTCGGCATCGATCACCGCCGCGGCAGCCGCGCGGCTGGCAACCTCCTGCGACAGCGGGTTGCGCCGCTCGAACACCTTGCCACCGGAAGCGGCCCGATCCTGGCCGTTGATGAGAAGACTGACGTCCATGATAATCTCCCTGAAAGTTGGCCCGGCTCAGCCGAGTAGCCGCGATTTGCTGGTTTCCTGCGCGAAACCAAGCGCGATCACCGCCGCGAATGCGAGAGCAACGTAGTAGCCCGTGATCGCGTAAGTGGAGCCCGTCTGCGCGAACAGGCTGGTGGCGACCAGCGGCGCGATGCCGCCGCCGAGCACCGTGCCGAGCTGCTTGCCGATCGAAACGCCGGTGAAGCGGATCCGGGTCGGAAACAGCTCGGGGAAATAGCTTCCTTCGGTGCCGAACATCAGCGGATGGATGATGCCCGCGGCAAGGATCACCGCGCTCGTCACTAGCAGCGTTTCGCGGCTTGCAACGACGCCGTAGAACGCGAACATCGAGGCGGCCGCGAGCACGAGGCCCGCCAGGAACAGGCGTTTGCGTCCGATCCGATCGGACCAGGCGCCGATGAGTGGCATGGCAACCAGTCCGACCAGATTGGCGAGCAGCACGGCCTGCGTGATCACGTCCTTCTGGACGCCGAGCTGGCGCGTCGCAAAGGAAATGGTGAAGATGGCGGTGAGGTAAAAGTAGGAGGTCTGGGCCATCTCGGCGAAGAACACGATCAGGATCGGCCGCCAGTGCCCGCGCAACGCCTCGACGGCCGGCACCGATGCAGTCTCCTCCGCCTCGCGGAACGTCGTGCTTTCCTCGATGCGCCAGCGCATGTAGACGCCGAGCGCCACCAACACTGCGCTGATCAGGAACGGAACGCGCCAGCCCCATGACAAGAGGTCTGCCTGCGGCAGCCGCGAGATCGCGAGTGCCGCAAACGAGGCGAGCACAACGCCGACAGGGCCTGCGGCCTGGATCACAGCGGCGGAGAGGCCGCGTCGGTGGCCGGGCGCGGTCTCGATCGCCATCAGGATCGCCGCGGTCGACTCGCCGCCGAGCGCAAAGCCCTGGAGGAAGCGCAGCAAGACCAGCGCGATGGTCGCGGCCACGCCGGCGACGGCGTAGGTCGGCAGCAGCCCGATCGACATCGTCGCGATCCCCATCAGGAGCAGCGTACACAAGAGGACCGATTTGCGGCCCAGGCGATCTCCGAAATGGCCGAACACCAGCCCGCCGAGCGGACGCGCCAGAAATCCGACGGCGAACGTCGCGAAGACTGCAATGCTCGCCGTGAGCTGGTCGAACTTCGGAAAGAACAGCTGGTCAAACACCAGCGGCGCGATAAGGCCATAAATGAAGAAGTCGTACCATTCGATGGCGGTGCCGATGGTGCCAGCGATCAGGATGCGCCGGCGGCTGCCGGCCGTCTGCCCGGCGCGGAGGGCGGCTGCACGATCGTCGTCGTAGTCCTCGAATGCTCCAGTGGTCATGTTTCCTCCTCCGGTGTTATTGTCGTCTTGTTGTTATTGCCGCGCGTCCGCAGATTGGATGCGCAAAACCGATCAGCTTGCCAGTCGGGCGACCTTGCTTGCTCTACGCCCGAGCGCGCGGGCAAGGACGTGTCCGATCGTTCCCGCTTGAGACGCGCTACCGCGCCACGCAACGATCTGATCCGGACGTATCAGGACGAGGTCCGCCTCATAGAGGTCGCGCAAGGACGCCGGCAGCGTGACGAGCTTCACGTCGATGCCGAGGTTGCGGACGGCATCCGCGACCGCCGCGCGCGCCGAGGCGCCTTCGCCGAATTGGAGCAGCGTCCATTCGAATCCGAACAGGTCGTACAGAGACACGCCGTCGTCCAGCCAGGCGTGCGGCGCGCGACCGCCGGGACAAGCGCTGGGCACGTAGACATTCGCGGCATCCGCCGGCGGCCGGCTACCATCCGAGACGATGATCGGCGAGCCATCGTAGCGCCCGCCGAAGGTGACGCCAGGGATGTTGAACTCGGCACGGGCATGCTGCTCGAGATAAGCGCCGGCGATCCGTCGCGCCTCGCTGCCCTCGTCCGTGGCATCCTCGATCTCCGGCGCAGGTGCGAAGAGACCGAGCGAGTCCGCAAAGCGCCGGGCATAGTCGGTATTGCGCAGCGCCACCGGGCGCCGCTCGATTTCGTAGCTGTCGAGCAGCGAGACAGGGCTCGCGCCCTTCACCACGCTGGCAAGCTTCCAGCCGAGATTGACTGCATCCTCGATCGCGGTGTTGTACCCGAGCCCGCCGGTCGGCGTGAACAGATGCGCGGCGTCGCCGCCGAGGAACACCCTGCCCCGCTGCATCCCGTTCGCGACCAGCGCGTGACCTGCGGTCCAGGTCAAGAAGGACAGGACCTCGCACGGGATCGGCGCGCCGCAGGCGCGCTGGAACGCGGCTTTGGCCTCGTTGCCCGTGATCGCGCTCTCGTCTTCGCCCGGCCGGAGCTGGGTGTGAAAGGCGAATTCGTCCTGCCCGTTCACGGACGCCATGAAGGCGCGGCGGTCGCCGTTGAAGCAATTGTACATCCACGCCTTGGCATGGGGGACGCTTGCGTAGAACTCCGGCGAGCGGAGATAGACGGCCAACATGCGGCCGCCCATGAAATCGCGCTGCGTGCCGGTCTCGCCGCCGTAGACGATGCCGAGCGACTGCCGCACCATTGAGCGCGGTCCGTCGGCGCCGACGAGGAAGTCGGCGCGAACCTGAAAGCGGCCGCCGTCGTCGAGACACTCGATATCGCCGACGATGCCGTCATCGCTTTCGACGTAGCTGACCAGCCGGTGGCCGTAGTTGAGCTTGATGCCGGGAAGCCGTTCAGCGTGACGCCTCAGCACCGCCTCGACATATTTCTGCGAGACCCGGTGCGGCAGCTCCGCTGCGCTCCAGGAGCCCGACATGCCCTTGATAAGCTCGCCCGCGCGCGAGGATGACGGCAATGCAAAGCGCGCCAGCTCGTAGCCTGTGTAGCGCGTGAAATACGCGACGTCCGTCGGATAATCGGCCGGCAACCCTTCGCGCCTGACCTCCTCGGCAAAACCCAGCCGCCGGTAGTGCTCCATCGAGCGCGCCTGCGTCGCATTGGCTTGCGGATTGAACGCGGTCCCCGGCTTTTCATCGATCAGGATCGCGGTGACGCCGCGCCGGCCAAGCTCGTTGGCCAGCATCAGCCCGCATGGCCCTCCGCCGACGATGAGCACCGCGGCCGTCAGACGTGTTTCCAAGACGCTTCTCCCTACCAGCATTATCCTGCATGGTAAGGTAACCTGACTAAGTCGTCAAGCAGCCTGACTAATCGGGCTCATCGAGCGTATCGAAGCTTTCGCCATAGGCCGCCAAGCCCTTCAGGATCGCGTCCATTGCGGCCTTGCCAAGCTCGGCGCGCATCTCCTGCTCGGCAATATCGACGGCATCGCGAAAGGCATCCAGCCATTTGCGCCCGGCCGGTGTAAACATGACGATGCGCGCGCGCCGGTCCGTGGGGTCGGCGATACGATCGACGAGACCGAGCTCGGCGCACTGATCCACCAGTTCGCCCATCGCCTGCTTGCTCATGGAGGCGCGGCGGGCAAGTTCGGTGAGGCGTGTCCCCTCCACGTCGAGATTGCGGGTCAGGCTGACGTGAGCGATGCGCGTCTCGCCATGGCCCCGCTCGCCCATCAATTCGAGCACGCGGCCTTCGAAGCGCCGCACGGCGTTGTTGAGCAGGCGGCCAACATTGGCATGCCGCCACGCTGTTCCTGATGTCCTGGTTTTCAATGTAAATGCCCTTCGGGAAGCGGTCTGAATTCGAGAATGTATTTGGCCTATTTCGCTGCATCGATCCAGATCCTCGACCGCGATTGCCTTGTGCGCTCCATTGCTGTTCGCCGCGAAGTCCGCAACGTCCCGGTCTGAACCGGCAAACACTGTTGGCCCTGGCTCCCTCGGCACCTCGTTCGGCCCAGATATCGTCGGCTGCGGAAGGCGCTGTGCATTGACGTCGAACCGCAACTTCGAGACCGCCACAGCGCCGGCTCGATCACCCTTTTTGATGAGTTCGCCCATGGTCGTCGCGGCCGCAGTGGGCGGCGCGCTGCCCGTCTTTCCTTTTAGCAGATCTATCGGCTGCCCATTGAAAGGCCTTCTAAAATCTTGTGTCTTGGCTTGAATTACTCATGGTCGCGCGAAGGAGACCGGCGCTCCCGTACCGGAGCATCCAGTGGTATTTCTGCCGACCGCCGCTTCCTTAGCCTCGCACAACCAGGCGTTTCCCCTCAGTCCACTCTCGAGCAAGCTCCGCCACGAAGGCGAACTGATCGTTGTCGTCGGCAGGCAAGTCCGAAATGCCTCTGTAGAGAGACGGCACTCGATTACGTATTCGGCTACTCGGCGTTCCACGACCTGAGCTACCGGGACTTCCAGTTGCGTACCCCTCAGTGGACTATCGAATTTCGGTGGGACCGGCCCGGTCGGCCCGGTCGTTGCGACTGCGGATGAGTTGGGGGCCAAGGATTTGCGGATCGCTACCCGCGTCAATGGTGAAGTCGTGCAAGATCGAAGCCCTGGAGACCTCATATTTGACGTCGCTCGCATCATTGCAGATCTGTCGTCCACGATGACGCTTGAACCTGGTGATCTGATTGCAACCGGCACCCCCGCTGGCATTGGCGCCACACGCAATCCACCCCTGTTTCTCGAAGCCGGTGACATATGCAAAGTCGAAATCGAGGGCATCGGAACGCTGAGCAATCGCATTTGCCAGGCAGCAGAAAAGGCGCTCTCTGAGCGACGTCTGACACAGATCGGGCGCGTGCGCGGCTGACACCAACACCATACGCCGGCGCCCGATCGACTTGATATCCGGAATACCGCTCGACGTGTGCGGGGGCAGCGGCCGCTAGCAAAGTCGATCAGTCCGTCGCTACAGTTGCGAGGAAGTGATATTCACGAAAGCACGCGGAAGTTATGTCCTGATGTGACGGCTAATCGGTTACGCGCGATGAGCCGGGCGGGCAGCGTCTTCCATCCTCTCAAGGTATTGTTCAGATGTGGTGTAGCCTCACCTGCGGGCTTGATGCGAGCCACGCGCCGTGCCAGCGCCTGCAGCACGATCGTCACGGTGCGGTGTCAAGAGTTTGATTCGCCGTGGCTGCCAAGCGTTGAGCGTTTCGACAAAAACCATCCTGCGTCCGTATCAGACATTTGACAGCTCGGTGTCTTCGCGGGACAAGTCATGCGTGCGTCCCGGCTCTGCGCAACAGAAACATCGCTAGGAAGTGAAATCATGATCTGCAGAAACAATGGCCTCTCTGCTCAAGCAAGGCGGCTCCGATCGCCCCCCGCTTTCGGTCTGGCGCTTGGCGCGATGATTGTGCTCCTGGCCGGCGGACGCTCGGTCGCCGGCGAGTCCTTTCAGGACGGCTGCAAAGGACTTGCCGATCGGACCATTCCTGCCACATTGATCGGGCTTCCCAGCGGGAATGCCGTCGTCGCCTCTGTAAGCTTCGTGCCAGCAGCAGCGCAGGCGAAGACACCCGATTTCTGCAAAGTACTGGGCACCATAGCCCCGGTTGACCCGACGGCCCAATTGATCAACTTCGAGCTTAACCTGCCGGCAGCCTGGAACGGTAAGTTGGTGCAATATGGGGGCGGCGGCTACAATGGCAGCCTCATCACCGGTCTGGCGCCCCTCCGCGATGCTGCGCCCGACGACATCCTGCCGCTTGCGCGTGGCTATGCGACGGTCGGCACCGATTCCGGCCATCAATCTTCGAGCTTTCCTCGCGACTCGATCGGCAAGTTCGCGCTCAACGACGAAATGCTAACCAACTATGCTTATGCATCCTACAAGAAGGTGCGCGATGTGGCCGTCGTGCTGAGCCAAGCGCTTTATCGCAGGCGGCCGGTGCGGATCTACTATTTCGGCGGATCCGAGGGTGGCCGCGAAGGACTCACCATGGCTCAGCGCTTCCCGGCCGACTATGACGGCGTCGTCAGTGTCGTGCCGGTGGTGCAGTTGTCGATGCTCTTCCAGTCCTACATCCCGCACGTGCTGCCGCAGTTCGAGGGGGGCTGGCTCAATCCAGCGAAGACCGACATGCTGGCAAAGTTCGTGATGAAGGCTTGCGACGAGCTTGACGGCCTTCGCGATGGTATCGTCAGCAATGCATTCGCCTGCCAGCCCAAGGTGAATCTCGTGGCATTGCGCTGCCCTGATGGAATGGATAAGGGCGACAACTGCCTGTCGGACCCGCAGATCGCCTCCATCCAGGCGGTTCATACACCGCACCGCTTCCCGTTCGCGATGGCGAACAGCATCACCATCTATCCGCAATGGCTCTATGGCAACGAGACAACACCCGACCCCGACCGATCGACCATGGCGCGCTGGGTGGTCGGCACTGCGCCGCCAACCGAGCCACTTGACGTGGTCACGGCTTCGCAACAGTGGATCTATGCCGCGAACGCTCTGCGTTTCGTGGTCGCGCGGGACGAAAAATTCGATGTGCGAAGCTATCGCCCGGAAAAGTTTCGCGCCCGCCTCGAGGAGGTCTCGAAGTTGCTCGATTCCACCGATCCTGATCTGTCTGCGTTCTTTGCCCATGGCGGCAAGCTGATCATGCGAGAGAACTTGGCCGACCTCGCGCAGAGCCCACTTGCGGGTATCAACTATTTCCAGTCAGTCGTGACTAAACTCGGTCGGACCACAGTCGATGCCTCGGCGCGCCTTTATCTTTCGCCTGGCTCGACCCACACCGGCAATGGCGCCACCGTACCGGATGGCGTCGCGATCCCCACCATGGTCGATTTGCTTGAGCCACTCGACCATTGGGCCAGCGACGGCATCGCTCCGGCCGACGCGTTGATCCAAACCGTTAAGGGGGCTACGCCGCCCTTTGCGCTGAAGGCCTCCCGTCCGATGTGCCGCTATCCCAACTACCCACATTATGTCGGAGGCAATAGCAGCGTGGCAGAGAGTTACGATTGCAGAGAAGCCGCACCGTGAGAAGCTGCAGGGCCGAGGCGCGAGTGGGCTCCGGAGGATTGTCGCCTATTCATTAAATATAACCTATCGATAGCCAGGGCACGGCGGCGACGACAAGTGTTCCAATCAGAAGCGCGATCATGTAGCCGACGATGGGCTTCATGCCCTCATCCGGGTTGATGCGGCTGATGGCACAGGCTGCGTAGTAACCGACCCCGAATGGCGGCGCGAACAGACCGATGCCCATGGCGAGGACGACCACCATTGCGTAGTGGACATCGTGCACCCCGACCTGCCGCGCGATCGGGAACAGCAGCGGGCCAAACAGAACGATGGCCGGAATACCTTCCAAGACGCTGCCCAGGATTACGAACGTCGCGATCGTGACAGCCAGGAAGACGGGGACGCCGCCGGGAAGGCTAGTCATGAACTTGGCAAGAGAGGCAGAAAATCCCGACTGGGTCAGCGCCCAGGCCATCCCGGTGGCGGCGCCAATGATGAGCAGGATTGCTCCCGACAGCGAAGCCGTTTCGACCAACATCGGATAGATGCGGCGCCAGTCGAACTGGCGGTAGATGAAGAGGCCCGCGCAGGTCGAATATAGGATGCCAATCGTCGAAACCTCCGTTGCGGTCGCGACGCCCTCGACGACAGCCGTCCGGATCACGAATGGCAGGGCGAGGGCCGGCATCGCGATGACGAAGGCGCGGCCGATCTCCCGCCCTGTCGCTCTTCTGACGTGAGACAGGTCCTCGCGGCGGTATCGCCCCCACACTACGGCCGCGAGCATGACTGCGAGCACCACACCCGGAAGCAACCCGCCGGTGAACAGCGCTGAGATCGACACACCTGTCACCGAGCCAATCGTAATCAGGACGAGTGAGGGTGGGATTGTTTCGGTCTGGGCGCCGGTCGCGGCCAGGAGCGCCACGAGATCGCCCGGCTTGGCCCCGCGCTGCCGCATCTCGGGAAATAATACCGGAGCTACCGCCGCCATATCCGCAGCCTTGGAGCCCGAGATGCCCGAGACCAGATACATCGCTCCCACCAGCACATAGTGCAGTCCGCCCCGAACGTGGCCGAGCAGGCTAGCCAGGAAGCTGACCATTGCGCGCGCCATTCCCGTCATTTCGATCAGCAGACCGAGAAAGACGAACAGCGGCACGGCGAGCAGGATCAAGTGGCTCATGCCTTCGTCCATGCGCCCGATCATCACCACGTCGGGCGTGCTGGTTGTCAGGGCGAGATAGCCGACGGTAGCAAGGCCGAATGCGAACGCGATCGGTACGGCCGCAAAGACCATCGCGCCGACCACGAAGACGAAGAAGATCAAAAGGTTCAGATTGCCGAGCGGCTTCAAGACCGGCCCCAGCAGAACGAAAGTCCCGATAATGCCGGCGACGATCGCCAGGGAACCCAGCAAGCTGCGCAGGCTCGCGATTCGAATAAGCCGGAGGACCGCTGCGATCAGCATCAGCGCGATCCCGATTGGCAAGGCCGCCGCACGCCAACTGTTGACGATCTCGAGTGCCGGCGTCGTGACGAATGCCTCGTCGGCGGCGAACTCATAGGCCGGCCAGACGACGAGGACGAGGAACGCCAGCGATGCCGCGGCCGCGACGACATCCAGGAATGCACGAGCTTCCATACTGAGAACGCCGACGACCGCGGTCATCCGCATGTGCTCGCCGCGCTGGAACGCAATCACCGATCCGAGCATCGCAAGCCATAGGAAGAGAATGCCGGCGAGTTCGTCGGACCAGACGATCGGCGAGCGGAATACGTATCTGCCCACGATCGCCGCGGACAACACCGCGATCTCCGCCAGCACGAGCAGTGCCGCCGGGACGGCGACGACATGGCCGAGCACGGTGTTCGCCGTCACCACCCAGCTCCGCGAGGCCGCTTGAGACTTGCCGGCCGCCGCACCGGCATCGACATGCGGCGTATGACTCATGCTGGTCATGATAGCTGGCCCGCGGCTTTTTCGAGCTGCGACCATGCCTCCTCGCCAAACTTGCCCTTCCAGTCGGCATAAAAGCTAGTTTTGGACAAGGCCTGGCGGAAGGCGGCACGATCGACGTCGATGAATTTGAGGCCCTTGGCCGCGAGATCGGTGCGCAGGGACTGGCTGAGCTTGGCGATGTCGGCGCGCTGATCAAGGGCAGAGCGGTCGAGCTCGCGTGTCACGATCTCCTGCACGTCCTTGGGCAGGCGCTCGAAGGCCCGCTTGTTGCCGAGGATCCAGTAGCCGTCCCAGACATGTCCGGTCAGACTGCACGTGCTCTGCACTTCATAGAGACGCGCGGTTGCGATGATCGGCAACGGATTCTCCTGGCCGTCGACGACCTTGGTCTGCAACGCGGAATAGACCTCGTTGAAATTGATCGGCGTCGGCCCGGCGCCGAGCGCCTTGAAAAGCGAGGTCAGCAGCGGCGCGGGCGGAACGCGGATCTGGAAATTCTTCAGATCATCCGGCGCCCGCACCTCGCGACCCGACGACGTCACCTGGCGGAAGCCGTTGTCCCAGGCCTTCGAGACCGCCATGATCGGCGTCTTCGCAATCTGCGCCCGAATGTAAGTGCCGAGATCGCCGTCCATCGCCTTCCACACGCTGCCGTAGTCGGCAAAAGCGAAGCCCGTGTTCACGATGCCGGCGCTAGGCACCAGGGTGGCAAGGATCGAAGAGGATTGATTGAAGAACTCGACGCCGCCGCTGCGGACTTGCGTCATGAGCTCGGTGTCGGAGCCGAGCTGGTTGGCTGGAAACAACCTGATTTCCAACCGGCCGCTGGTCGCTTCCTTGATGCGGTCGATCGCTTCCTGCGCCCGGATATTCACCGGATGCGTCGGATCCTGTCCTGTCGCGAACTTGTACACGAACTCTGCGGCGGATGCCGGGCGGGTCAGAATCCCGCAGAGAGGTACGGCCGTAGCCGCCATCAAGAGCGAACGGCGGCTGATGCTTCCGGGCTTCGAAACAGTCATGTTTTCCTCCTGATCCTGTATTAACGTTGTGCCGGCTGCATGAGCCGCTGCTGGTTTTCAGCTGTCCGGGCTCTTCGACCGCCCGCGTTTGCGCAACAGCGATCGCTCGTCCGCCGCAACATGCAGCGGTCGCAACTTTTCACTCGGATTTGGCCTGACTGGTGCTTAGTGCCTGTGCGCTAAAGCCACTGCTTGATCTGCCTTGCGACTTCGGCAGTGGAAATGCCGTAGCGGTCGTGCAGTGTCGGAAGTGCGCCGGCGTCAAGAAATTCGTCCGGCAATCCAATCTGGCGGAAAGGCGGATGGACGCCTGAACGCATCAGGAGTGCGGCGACCGCCTCGCCGAGACCGCCAATCATCGTGTGGTTTTCGGCAACGACGGCCAGGCGGCCTGACTTGCCGGCTTCACGCAATATCGTCTCGGCGTCGAGCGGCTTGATGGTCGGAACGTGGAGTACCGCAGCATCGACACAGTCGTTCTTCAGAGTTTGCAATGCCTCGAGCGCACGCATGGTCATGATGCCGGATGAGATGATCAGAACGTCCTTCCCGTCACGGATCAGCTTGGCTTTGCCAAGCTCGAACTTGTAGTCGTACTCGTCCAGCACCACCGGCACCTGGCCACGCAGAAGGCGCATGTAGACGGGCCCCTCATGCGCCGCGATCGCAGGCACCAGCTGCTCGATTTCATGCGCATCGCATGGGTCGATGACAGTCATGTTCGGCATGGCGCGAAAGAGCGCGAGATCCTCCGCGGCTTGATGGCTCGGGCCATAGCCAGAGGTCAGGCCGGGCAATGCGCACACGATCTTCACGTTGCGGTCTTCCTCCGCAATCGTCTGATGTATGAAATCGTAGGCACGGCGGGATGCGAACACGGCGTAAGTGGTCGCGAACGGCATGAAACCTTCGGCAGCAAGGCCTGAAGCGGCGCCGAACAGAAGCTGCTCCGCCATGCCCATCTGGTAATAGCGGTCCGGAAATTCCTTCGCAAAGATGTGCAGGTCGGTGTATTTGCCGAGATCGGCCGTCATGCCGACCACATCGGGACGGCTGCGCGCGAGCTCGACCAGCGCATGGCCAAACGGCGCTGGCTTCGTTTTCTGTCCCTCGGCCGCGATCGAGGCGATCATGGCTGAGGTGGTCAGGCGCGGCTTGCCCGGCAGGGGCGCTGATCTGACGGTCTTCATGCCTGCCTCCCGGCTTCCAGCGCGGCCAGCGCGAGCTGCCATTCGTGCTGCTCGACGCGGATGAAATGGTTCTTTTCGCGCTGCTCGAGGAAGGGAACGCCCTTGCCCATCAGCGTGTCGGCGATGATCATCCGCGGCTTGGGCTCAGGATGGGACTTGGCGGCATCGAATGCGGCAATCACGGCATCGAGATCGTTGCCGTCGATCCGCTGCACGAACCAGCCGAAGGCCTCAAGCTTGTCGACCAGCGGTTCGAACGCCATCACCTGCGTCGACGGGCCGTCCGCCTGCTGGTTATTGACATCGACAATGCCGATCAGATTGTCGAGCTTGTAGTGGCCCGCCGACTGGATGGCTTCCCAGACGGAGCCTTCGTCCAACTCGCCGTCCGAGAACAGCGTATAAACCCGCGCGTCGGATTTCTTGCGCTTGAGGCCGAGGCCCATGCCGACAGCGATGCTGAGCCCAAGCCCGAGCGAGCCGCCCGAGATTTCCATTCCCGGCGTATAGGAGGCCATGCCCGACATCGGCAGACGGCTTTCATCGCTGCCATAGGTTTCGAGTTCTTCCTCGGGGACGATTCCTGCCTCGATCAAAGCCGCATAGAGCGCAATGGCATAATGCCCGTTGGAGAGCAGAAAGCGGTCCCGCCCCTCCCATGATGGATCTTCAGGACGGTAGCGCATCGCGTGAAAGTAAGCCACGGCGAGAACGTCAGAGATGTCCAGCGCCTGTGCGATATAGCCCTGGCCCTGAACCTCCCCCATGCGCAACGCATTGCGTCGAACGTTGTAGGCCCGATCCGCGAGCGTCGGCGTATTAGTTAGCGTCTTGGTAGAGGTTTCCATCGATCTGGACCTTGTTCCGCCTCAGTGGATCAGCATGCCGCCATTGACGTCGATCACGGCGCCAGTGACGTAGGCGGAGAGATCCGAAGCCAGGAAAGTGTAGATGCCGGCGACATCTTCTGCCGTGCCGAGACGATTGAGCGGAATGCCTTCCAGGATTTTCGCCCTCATTTCGTCCGTCAGCTTCCCGGCGGTGATATCGGTGCCGATCAGACCGGGCGTGACGCAATTGACGCGGATGCCGTCGGGGCCGAACTCGCGCGCCATCGCCTTGGCGAGACCCAGCACGCCTGCCTTCGCAGCCGAATAGTGCGGTCCTCCAAAGATTCCGCCGCCGCGCTGAGCCGAGACGGACGACATACACGCGATTGATCCAGACTTCCGTGCACGCATATGCGGGATCACGGCCTGGGAGAGGAAAAGAACCCCTTTCAGATTGACGTCCTGAATGCGATCCCAGTCGGCCGCCGAAATCTCCAAAAGCTTGACGGGCTGGGTGATGCCGGCATTGTTGATCAAGATGTCAATGCCGCCGAATGCTTCCACTACGCGAGCGACCGCCCGCTCGCATGATGACTTGTCAGCGACGTCGCACGGCAGCCCGATATGCTCTGTACCAAGAGTGCTCGCTGCACCCGCTGCAGCTGCAGCATCGATATCGAGAATGGCAACCCGCGCGCCCTCGGTAGCGAACCGGCGCGCCGTGGCAAGCCCGATGCCGCGGGGCGAGGCTGCGCCCGAAATGATAGCCGTCTTACCGCTGAGCAGCATCAGTTCCCTCCACTCCTTGTTTTTCCTTGGCAAGGCTAGGAATGCACCGCGGACGGGCAACAGACAAACGCACAGTTGTCACGGATGGATGAATCTGGTTCACTTATGGGATGCTGTCAAACGTCCCGATATCGGCAATTCGCGCCTTTGAAGCTGCTGCTCGCACAGGATCGTTTCGCGATGCGGCGAATGAGCTTCACCTGACACCGAGTGCGGTCAGTCATGCCATCCGCAAGCTGGAGGACACGCTTCGGACGGTATTGTTTGAGCGGAGCGCGCGATCCGTACGGCTCACGCCGGCCGGCGAAAACCTGATGCGCCATACCGGAGCGGCGTTCGATCAGCTCCGCCGCGGTCTCGAGGAAGTCGCCGCGCGCGGGCCGCAATTGGTGCGCGTCCATTCCGCGCCGAGCTTTGCCGCGCAATGGCTTGCCCCGCGACTTGCACAGTTTCTCGCCGCTTATCCGAAGCTCGAAGTCCGCCTAGCTGCGAGCACGGATTACGCTCGCTTCAGCAACGATGATTTTGATATCGACATTGTTTACGGTCCGCCGCGCGCGGAGGGTGTGGAGGTTGTTCCGCTCCCGGAGGAGACGGTCACCCCGCTCTGCTCGCCTACCCTCGCGAAATCGATCAGGAAGCCTGCCGATCTCCTCGATCAGACGCTGATCCGCTCTGACGTGAAGCAGGTTCAGTGGCACCAATGGTTCACTGCGAACGGATTGGAAGCACCTGCGCTCCACGGCATGAGGTTCGATCGCAGCTTTCTCGCGATCGCGACGGCTGCAGAGGGATTGGGAGTGGCGCTGGAATCAACGCTTCTTGCTGAACGCGAGCTGGCGAGCGGACGATTGGTCGCTCCTTTGGCAGGGCGCGCAAACGACATCCGCTACGTCGGTCACCGTCTAATCTACCCGCGCGCCAGTCGACAGAGATCTGCGGTACGAGCCTTTGCAGATTGGGTCATTGCGCAGCTTGAGGATAACACGCGTTCCGCGGAATGAGCGCATGCCTTGTTCAAGCGTTGCAAACGGAAATAAAACCATAGCGAGCAGCTGAATCGTCCCGTTTGCCGTATAAGCTACGGCAGTGGATCCGACAGTCTTGAACGGGCTCCGCCGGATCGATGCCAGGACGGGCCTCTATGACACGGCTCGCCCCTTCGCAGTGATCTCCCAGCTACCGTTTTCACGCTCGACCAGACCATGCGAAAAGATGTCAAGGTCCGGAACGCGCGCAGCCAACCGCTTGGTATGATCGGACCACTCTCGACCGCTATCGCCAGGATCGCCATGTCGCGTTTGAGATAGGCCATCGCGGCAAGTCCGTCCGGGTTGCTCACCAGGATCTTCGGCACCGTCACCTGGAAATTCACCCCGCTCCCGTCCGCCGTCAACACCAGATGGTCGGCGCCTGTGAGAGAGCTCCGCGCCCGACCTGCTTGAACTTATCCGGAGATTTGTCGCCCCGGGTTGCGGCAACTTCGCTCACTCAATTACTCGAACAAGCGCCGCCGTAACATGATCAACTGGCTGCGACGCGTCGACCGTTCTGAGCAATCCCTTGGCAGCGTAATAGTCGGTCAGCAGCCTGATCTCGTTCGCGTACGCTGTCAGACGCGCGCTGAGCGCCTCTTCATTGTCGTCGGCCCGCACCGCCTTCCCACTTTCGCGGGCCTGCATGGCTCGTCCCAGGATCCGATCCAGCAAGTGCTTCTCGCAGACCTTCAACTCGAGGACGTGGCTCAATTCCTGACCCTTTAGGAGATGGTCAAGACTTTCAGCTTGGGCACCGTGCGCGGAAATCCGTCCAGGACGAAACCACGCTGCGCGTCAGGCTTTGTAATGCGCTCGGCGATCAGCCGGACCACGAGACCATCCGGGACGAGGTCGCCGCTCCATGATCTCCGCCACGTGTCGCCCGATCGCGGTTCCCTCAGATACGGCTGCGCGCAGCATGTCACCAGTGGAGAGCTGTGGGATCCCGAGTGTTTGAGACAGCCTGCCCGCCTGCGTTCCCTTACCGGCGCCAGGTGGTCCTAGGACAACAAGCCTCATCATTCCTCCGTCAAGTCGGCTTCGAATGGCTGCGCGGGTCAGTGGCGCATGCCGGATCACAATCGCACCGATGTTCGTCGCCGATTAAGCCGGCCCGCTCTTCCTGTTCTGCCGGTTCTTGACGAGATCGTCGACGACAGCGGGATCGGCGAGCGTCGAGGTATCGCCGAGGCTGCCCGGCTCGTCTTCGGCGATCTTGCGCAAGATGCGGCGCATGATCTTGCCGGAGCGGGTTTTCGGCAGGCCCGGCGCGAACTGGATCAGGTCGGGCGAGGCGATCGGGCCTATGTCCTTGCGCACCCAGGCGACGAGCTCCTTGCGCAACGCTTCGCTCGCCCCTGGCCCTGCATCAAAGTGACATAGGCGTAGATGCCCTGACCCTTGATGTCGTGCGGGAAGCCGACGGCGGCCGCTTCCGACACCTTCTCATGTGCCACCAGCGCGCTCTCGACTTCGGCGGTGCCCATGCGGTGGCCGGAGACGTTGATGACGTCGTCGACGCGGCCGGTGATCCAGTAATAGCCGTCGGCGTCGCGCCGGCAGCCGTTGCCGGTGAAGTACTTGCCCTTGTAGGTCGAGAAATAGGTCTGCTCGAAACGGGCGTGGTCGCCATAGACCGTGCGCATCTGGCCCGGCCAGGATTTGGCGATGCACAGATTGCCTTCGGTCGCGCCGTCCAGCGTCTTGCCCTCGGCATCGACGATCTCGGGGACCACGCCGAAGAACGGCCGCGTCGCCGAGCCCGGCTTGAGCTTGGTCGCGCCGGGCAAGGGCGTGATCAGGATGCCGCCGGTCTCGGTCTGCCACCAGGTGTCGACAATGGGGCATCGCCCCTCGCCGACGACGCGGTGATACCATTCCCAGGCTTCGGGATTGATGGGCTCGCCGACCGAGCCGAGCAGGCGCAAGCTTGCGCGCGATGTCTTTCTTCACGGGCTCGTCGCCCGACTGCATCAGCGCGCGGATCGCGGTCGGCGCGGTGTAGAAGATGTTGACCTTGTGCTTGTCGATGACGTTCCAGAAGCGGGAGTTATCCGGGTAGTTCGGCACGCCCTCGAACATCAGCGTGGTCGCGCCTTCGCCAGCGGCCCGTAGAAAATATAGCTGTGGCCGGTGACCCAGCCGACATCGGCGGTGCACCAGTAGATGTCGCCGTCGTGATAATCGAAGACGTATTGATGCGTCATCGAGGCGAACACGAGATAGCCGCCCGTCGCATGCACAACTCCCTTGGGAGCGCCGGTCGAGCCCGAGGTGTAGAGGATGAACAGCGGGTCCTCCGCCTTCATCTCCGCGGGCAGGCAATGCGCGGACGCCTTGGCTGTCTCCTCGTGATACCAGACGTCGCGGCCGGCGTTCCACGCAACGTTTCCGCCGGTGCGCTTGACGACGATCAGCGACTTGACGGCGTCGCCGGACTTTTCGATGGCTTCGTCCACATTGGACTTCAATGCAACTTTGCGACCGCCGCGCAGTCCCTCATCCGCCGTGATGACGACCTTCGACCCGCAGCCTTCGATACGGCCCGCAAGCGAGTCCGGCGAGAAGCCGCCGAAGACGCATGCAACGCTGGTGTAGCGATCTCGACCATAAGGCGCCTCGAGGGATTAGGCGGACCGATTTGTGCACACTTCGATACGGTCGAAAAAATCCGCAAGGCATTTGAGAGCGCCGGCATTGTGAGTTCATGAGCGAGCCTGGACCTGGTGTGTGTCTACGGCCGTCGCAAGCGCACGCTCGAACTGACTCATGTAATTCTAAGTTAATGCAAAGTAGTATCTAGAATACAAATTCTTGTATCCATGTTTCTTTTCTAACTCTTCGCAGAGTTTTAAAGAATAGCTCTGCCCCAGCGAGTTGATACGTGAACTGAATTGCTCTCCAATCCAATTGCTTCAACAAACAACCACGTAGCGTTGGCGGACCTACCGACCACGCGGTCATAGAGGGGATGGAAATACATGAACGCAAAATACAAAGTCGGTAGTCGCAGGCTTGCTGAAGGCTTCGGCAATCACGAGCAGTTCGCATGCACATGAATTCGGAGATCCCGGAGCAGTGGGAGCTGCCGCAGCGGCACCTCCGCCAGGTTTGTACGGCTTTACGCAACTGCTGACCTACCAATCGAAGCTGGGTGGTCCGGGTGCGCCCAATATTGGCGGCGCGCAGACGGGCTTAAAGGCCGACCTTGCCGCGCAGGGCTTCCTGTACGTGGCTGGATGACGTTTCTTGGCGCAACGTACGATGCCGTCGCCGTTATTCCGTTCTTATCGGAAAGCGTTGGAAGCCCATTCAATGCCGCGCCTGCCGGAATGCATAACGCATTCTTTGCGAATGAGTTGGCGGCTCGGCGATAGCGGGTTCTTCGTCAAAGCAGGTCTCGGAATTTACGCGCCAACGGGTACGCAACAGGGACCTGCCGGGCTCACCAACGTCGGCAATCAATGGTGGACCTTCCAACCCAATCTGGTTTTCTCCTACCTGAAGGATGGCTGGAACCTAACCGCCAAACGTATTCCAAGAAATCAACACGGCAAACAGCATTACAAATTATCGCAGCGGCGACGTTTTCCATGCGGAGTTCACTGCAACGAAGAGAATCGGAAAATGGACAATTGGTCCTGTCGCCTATTACGTCGAGCAGGTGACCAACGATCGGTCAAGTTCGTTCTACAACTTCGCTACAAATGTGAGCCGGTACAATGTTTGGGCCGTCGGCGGTTTGGTTGGCCACGACTTCGGGCCCGTTAGCGTAAACGTCTGGGGCACTCAGGAGCCTTCGTCGACCGCGTCAGGCGGCACAGCGGGCCCTCCTGGATTTGACTCCGCCATGGCGCCTAAAGGATTTTCGATTTTCGCTCAGCTGAACTACCGGATATGGGCCCCCGACGAACCGGCCGCGCCGGTCATGCCGCGATTGCATAAATAGTCAAAGAGGCCAGAGAGCTCCCGAGCAAGTCGCTCATTTGAAATCTGAAGGTCTCTTGCGGGAAAAGAAAACCCGGCACAGTGTGTGCCGGGTTTAAGTTCCGGCGGCCCTACTGGGTCGCTCGGGAGGAATTTATGTGTGGGTTGGTCGGCGCCTCAATCGACGATCTTCCAGTCGCCCTTCTCGATTTCGAGAAGTCTGAGAGAATTGTACGACAGACCATTGTGGTCTTTCTCGCTCATATTGAAGATGCCATTTGCTCCCACAAGATCGTGCGTCTGCTCAAGCGCGTCCCGGACCTTTTCCTTATCGAAGCTCCCAGCACGCTTAACCGCATCGACATACAAAAGAACCCCATCGAGCGCATTGACGCCGAACGCAGATACGGGCTCCTTGTATTGCGCTTCGTACCGCTGCTGATAATCCATTACCACGGATTTCTGACGATCGGTGGCAGCCACCTTGTCGGCTACAATGCCGGCGGCTGCGGGAATGCGAATGCCTTCGCCAGCAGCGCCAGTCATAGTTATGAACTCCTTAGAGGCGACGCCGTGCGACTGATACATTGGCAGCCGCAGATCGAGCTGCCTGTAATTGCGGACGGCGATTACGGCTCCCGAACCAAACCCCCAGATCAATAAGGCTTGCGCTTCGGGATTGCCCCGGATCTTGGTGAGCTGGACCGTGGTGTCCGTATCCTTGGCTCCATAGATCTCGTCGGCAACGATCTGAATTCCGGACTTTGAAGCTGCATCCAGTATTTGATCGCGTCCGGCTTTGCCGAAACCTGAATCCTCCGAGAGAAGCGCGACCTTGGTCAGGCCACGCCGCTTGAGATCGGCGAAGATCTTCTCGGCCGCCATTCTGTCAGTGTGAGAGACTTTGAATACCCATTTTCGCACGGGATTGACGATTACGCTGGCACCCGCGAATGAAATAAAGGGCATCCCCATCTTTTCCGCGAGCGGTGCGACTGCCATGGTGGTTGCGGTCGTGCTTCCCGCAATCAAAGCATCTACCTTATCGTTGTCGATAAGACGCTTGGCGAGACCGACCGCCTTGTCGGCAGCTCCTCCATCATCATAGAGAACGAGTTCGAGCTGCTTTCCGAGAAGCCCCCCGCCTGAATTGATGCGGGCGATCTCGGCCTCCATCGTCTTTTTTGCAGGCTCGCCGAGGTAGGCGGCGGGCCCTGTAGTCGTCAAAAACGCCCCAATCTTGACTGTAGTTTCCGCGGCCGGCGCAACGTGAGGTAGCGAAATCAATCCAAACGCTATGCACAAAGGTAGTATCGGTCTAACGAATCCGGTGAACTGCAACATCTGTTTCCTCCTGCGCACTCTACGGTGCTCGTGATTGTGAGTTGAATTATCAACTCAATGCCGGGAGTTGTCAAACAACGCAGGGAGACTTACGACCTGGCGTGCAATATTGCGTCGACGTTCGACGAGGCGGCCAGATGGCAAGAAAACCAGCAATGCAGATCGAAAGGCCTGAAAAGAGGCTGAGCGGACAAGTGAGGAAGCTTCGCGATCCGGAGGGATCCCGTCGAGTGGACGGACGGCTGACGCTGGACCTCGATCGACACATACCGGTCCTGCTGGTGTGGCTTTCGAACAAATTCACAAATGGTTCGTCGCAGATCTATCGGAAGCACTTCGGAGTCGGAGTGATTGAATGGCGTTGCATGGCTCTTCTCGCAGTTCAGCCCTGGATCTCGCCGAACCGTATTTGCCAAGTCATCGCGATCGACAAGGCGGCCGTCAGCCGCGCGATCCGAACACTCGAGGACAGCGGATTGCTACGCGTTCGCTCCAGCAAACTGCGCAGCCGCTTTTTGGAAGTCGCTCTCACGGATAAGGGATCCGCACTGCACGATAGGATGGTTCAAGTCGCATTTGAAAGAGAAAGACGGCTGACTGCTGACCTCGTCCCCGAAGAGCGCGAAGTGCTCATCCGGGCGCTCAAGAAAATGCTTATGCGCATCGACATCGTGAACGGGGATGTCGAAATCCCGCCCGAATCCTGAGCCCCCGGACGGCTGCGACAACTCCCCTGTCCCCTGTCAACCACGCCATTCTTCATACGTGCACTCAAAGTGAGTTGACATGCCAACTGACTGACAGTAGCATTTGCTCGTCAGCTGGGCAAGAAGCCAGCGACGGGGAAGGAAGTGCCATCGAGCTGGAACGGCTCTCGCCGTCTGCTGTCCGCGCCACCTCCCTAATGAAGATGAAGGAAAAAGGGAGGACGAGCATGTCGACGGCCCAGTTGCAAGCCGAACTCAGCTCAGAACAAGGCGTCAGGTGCCCAGTCTCTCGGGTGGACCCGTTCGAGCGCGAGTTTTTGACCGACCCGTATCCCTTCCATGAAGAGCTTCGCGATGCCGGACCAGTAGTCTGGCTCGAGCGCTACCAAGTCTGGGGTATGGCACGCTACGCCGAGGTGTACGCTGCCATGCAGGACTGGCAGACCTATTCGTCCGCCGCGGGCGTAGGCATAGATGACTTTCGGAAGAAGAAGGCCTGGCGTCCCCCCAGCCTGCTCCTCGAGGTCGATCCCCCTCTCCACACGCGCACCCGCGCAGTGATGAGCAAGATACTTAGTCCCGCGAACATGCGGCGTCTTCGTGAGGACTGGCAGAAGAGAGCGGATACGCTGGTCGACAAGCTCGTGGAGCGAGAGACGTTCGACGCTGTCAAGGACTTGGCGAGTGTATTCCCGGTCTGGGCGTTCCCGGACGCCATTGGGATCGGTCAGGAAGGGCGTGAAAACCTCCTGCCCTTCGGCAACATGGTCTTCAACTCGTTCGGACCGCGCAACGAGATATTTTTGGAGTCGATCAAAGAGGCGGAACCGGTCGTCTCCTGGATATACGCTCAATGTGCACGCGATCTGCTGGCTCCAGGCAGCTTCGGCGCCCAAGTCTATGAAGCCCTCGATCGCGGCGAGATTCAGCCTGACGAGGCGCCAGTGCTCGTGCGCGCCATGCTAACGGCAGGGTTGGACACCACGGTCATTGGTATCGGCTCATCCATTCACGGTTTCGCGCTCTATCCAGAGCAATGGCAAAAGTTGCGAGCGAACCCAACACTCATTCGTCCTTCGTTCGACGAATTGCTGCGTTGGGCATCTCCCGTTCAAACATTTTTCCGCACGACGACTCGGGACGTGCAAATCGGAGGGACCACAATCCCAGACGGATCCAAGGTGCTGCTCTTCCTCGGTTCGGCCAATCGGGATCCGCGTAAATGGGAGAAACCGGAGCATTTTGACATCACCCGCTCCACGGCGGGCCATGTGGGTTTCGGAACGGGCATCCACGGCTGTGTCGGGCAGATGGTCGCTCGAATGGAGGCCGAGGTCGTCCTGACGGCGATGATCAAACGCATCAAGGCGATCGAAATCATTGGCGAACCAGTTCGCCGTCTCAACAACACTCTCCGCTCCCTTTCCAGTCTGCCAGTACGTATCATTCCTGCTTGAGGGATCATGCCGAAAATCATCTATCATGCCTACGATGGCTCAGTTGTCGACGTGGAGGCCCCTGTGGGTATGAGCGTCATGCATGCCGCGAAAGCAAATGGCGTCGATGGCATCGTTGCCGAGTGTGGTGGTTCGGCCATGTGTGCAACTTGCCACGTGTACGTCGCCGAGGATTTCGTTCATCGATTACCTCCGGTTGACGCGGTGGAGGACGAGATGCTCGAATGCACCGCGACAGAAAGGAAGCCCAACAGCCGCCTTTCCTGTCAGATCAGAATGAGCGCCGATCTAGACCAGATCGTGATTAACGTACCTGAGCGGCAGACGTGAGCCAGGCACCTATTGTGATCCTCGCAGCGGCTGTTGCTCGAGCACGGCATTAAACGCTGGATAGAGGTCGGCGTGCAGAACTTCAGCATGATCCCGCAGATCCTGCTGGGAACCGAGCGTATCGCAACTATGCACAGACGTTTGGCGCAATATTTCGCCAAGACAACGGCGCTGCGCATTGTCGGATTGCCAATGTCACTTCCCGCCTTCACCGAAGCGATCCAATGTCCGGCGCTACACAACAGTGATCCCGGCAGCATCTGGCTGCGGAAGGTCGTGCTCGAAGAAGCGAAACGCATGCGAACACAAGGCGCCTGAGAGTCCGATTTTCAGGTCCGTGCCGAACGCATGAGATGAGGTGTCTCCACACATTCTCTCTTCACATCACACATTCTCTCTTCACGTCGAGCGGCGCGGCGTTTTATGGATCGGACCACTCGTCTATCGAACGGCGCTCTACTTGCGTAGTTCCAGCCTAGCAATCTGATTACGATGAACTTCGTCGGGGCCGTCTGCCAACCGCAGCAGACGCGCCGTCGCATAGGCCGCCGCTAGCCCGAAATCGTTACTGGTGCCTCCGCCGCCATGGGCCTGAATCGCCCGTCGACGATCTGGCAGGCCATGTTCGGGACGGCAAGAGTTGACCGCTTTCATGGCCGTTGCGCAGGAACGCAGCTTTCGGCGCGCCGCCAGGCGGCTCGGCCTGTCACCGTCCGCCCTTAGCCACACCATTCGCGAATTGGAGCACCGGCTCGGAGCACGACTCCTCAATCGCACGACGCGCAGCGTTTCACCGACCCAAGCCGGGCAGGCCCTTTTCGATCGGCTGTTTCCGGCGGTTGGGGAGATCGAGACTGCGGTCACCGAAGTCGGGGCCTTCCACTCCAGACCCTCAGGAAGGGTTCGCCTGAACCTGTCCCGATTCGCGGCGGAGATCGTGCTGGCGCCGGTATTCGGGCGCTTAGTCAAAGCCTACCCAGATATTCATCTCGAACCGACGACGCGCTGACGGATGTAGTTGCGGCAGGTTATGACGCCGGAGTGCGTATCGGCGAACACGTTCAGCGGGACATGATTGCTGTACCGCTGACGCCGCACCTGCGTTTCGCGGTGGTCGGTGCGCCTTCATATTTCGCCGGCCGCGAGCGGCCGCAGAGTCCGCAGGACCACCGACATCACTCGTGTATAAACTACCGCTGGAGTAATAGTGGGGCCCTTCACCGCTGGCATTTTGACGGGCCTCAGGGCCCGTTTGACGTTGATGTGGCGAGTTCCCTTACGTTGAACGACACCGACCTGATGCTCAAGGCATGTCTGGCGGGCGCGGGCCTCGCCTGTCTTCCAGAGAGCTTGGTGATGAAGTATATCGGCAACCGGCGCCTGGTGCGCGTACTAGGCGAGTGGTGCCAGCCACTCTCCGGATTCTTCCTCTACTACCCGAGACAGCGGCACATGTCTGGGGCACTGCGTGCCTTAATCGATTTCCTGAAGCTGAGAAATGCGGACTCGGGCGAAAAGTCACCTGGTCGTATTCGCGAGTCTGGCCAAATGCGAAGGAGGGATCGGCGGAGCTGATGCAAGCCCGCTGGGGCGCGCGTGGCAGCGCTCACGGAGTTGCCTGCGCATCTCACGTCTAAACCGCCCGCCTTAGAAGTGCAATTATCTCTTCCGGAATCGGGAGCGCGCTTTGACCACTCGGTCGGGACGTCATAGACAGCCACGGCGGAATTGCTATCAGCCATCTGTATCTCCTTAAGATTGTAGAATTGAGAAAATGCGCCTTGGCGTGCACCTGCCCTGATTGCTTCAAGCGATGCGCGAGACTGCCACTGTTAGGGATTGTCGGGCTCAGGCCCTTCAACGGGTCTGATGCGATCTTCGATATAACGCCGCAGCGCTGCGGCGGCGTTTAGCATATGCGCACGCATCCGACGTGAGGCCGTCTCGCCGTCGCCTTCGGCGATTGCCTGCATGATGGCATCATGCTCGTCGCGAGACTTCCGGATGCGATCACCCTGCCGCAACTGCGTGCGGCGGAAGGCGCTTAGCCGCGCACGGACGTCCTGGGCCTGCTCGGCCATGAACGAATTGTGCGTCGCGCTATAGATGCATTCGTGGAACACTCGGTTGAAGGCATCATAGGCATCGACGTCACCAGCCTCGACCATGGCCCGCGAACCTTCGTGCAGCTCGATCAGGCGGCTGCGCTCCAGCGGCGTCATGCGATAGGTCGCGAGGCGGACACACATGGCCTCTACCTCAGCGCTCGTTTCGAACATGTCCATGATCCGTTCGGGGGTCATCCGAGCCACCACGACCCCGCGACGCCCCCGAACCTCCACCAATCCGCTAACGGAGAGCTGCCGTAGAGCCTCCCGCACCGGCGTGCGGGAAGCTCCGAAGCGGTCGGCAAGCTGCTGCTCTTCCAAGGCCGAACCGGCAACGAGCGCACCGGACGTAATCTCGTCGGTGAGCGCATTGCGGATGCGATCGGAGAGGAGGCCGCCATCGTCTTCGGCTTCGGCTGCGACTTTGAACAGACCTGTCATTCAGCTTCCTATGATTGCGCGCACCGTGAAGTAGAGGATGGACGGCGCGACCAGGCATCCAAGGCCCGTGTGAAACGTCGCAGTCAGCGCGCCGTATGGCACCAGGCGCCGATCGGTCGCCGCAAGCCCTCCGGAGACGCCGCTGACCGTTCCCATCAAGCCGCCGAAGACCATTGCGCTGCGCGGATTGTTGAGGCCGATCATCTTCGCGACGAAGGGGGTGCCAATCATCACGATCACTGCCTTGAATACACCGGTGGCGATCGAGAGTGCAATGACAGGCGACGATGCGCCGATCGCGGCCCCAGTGACCGGCCCGACGATGTAGGTGACCGCTCCGGCGCCAATCGTGGTCAGCGATTCGGCGTCGGTGTAGCCAAAGGCGGCCGCGACGAAAACGCCCAGAATGAACGGAACGACCGTTCCCAGTCCGAGCGCGACCGCACCAATCAATCCGGCCTTGCGCGCGTGAACAACGTCGACCTCGAACGCGGTGGCGACGATGGCGAAGTCCCGCAGCATCGCGCCTCCCATTAAAGCGATCCCGGTCAGCGCCGGCAGGTCGGCGACGCCCTTTTCGCCGCCGGTGACAACTCCTCCAAAAAAAGCCAGCACGAGACCCAGCATGATCGCGATCGCCGAGCCGTGGATGCGGCCGAAGGTGAGGTATTTCGAGATCGCCCCGGAGATCCACATCAGGATGCCGACGGCGGCGAATGCGGTGATCAGCGCGTTTGCGGCGAGCACGTGAGATAACATGGTCATCCGATCCTCCCGGACTTGAAATGGGGCTCATTTGCCTCGAGCGCCTCTCGCGCCTCGATTTCGTCCATGGTCTCGACACGGCCGCTGAGCCGGCCAATCAAGGCTACCTGGGCAAAACACACCGCAACTGCACCGATCCCTGCGATGATCACGATTGGGCCGCCTTTTGCTGCAGCCACTACGTTCTGCTGTGCGGCCATGGCGACGACGATCGGGATGTAGAAGCTGCCCCAAAACTCAACACCGGTCTTAAGACCATGACTAAGCAGCTTCCATCGCACCAGCCAGAGCCGGGCCGCGATCAGAAAGATCATCGCAATGCCGACGCCGCCGACATTGGCCTTCACGCCTAAGGCGACGCCCAGCAGGTCACCCAGGAAGACACCCAACAGCGTGCAGATCGAGAGCAGCGCTACGCCGGAAACGGTCACGGGCGCCTCCCGAGAAGGGAGAGGCCAAGGCTTTCTAAGCGTGGGCGAGCTGTATGCATTCGCATGTCAAATTCCCTCCTGTGTATGCGAATTTCGATCGCTTTGTAGGAAATGCATACACTAATTGACATCAGAAGGCAATACGCATACATTTGGAGGCGTAAAAGCCAATTTGGCATGCCAAGGAGCCAGGATGAGCGATTGGGGTATGCAAAAGGCCGCGCTCGGCGAGCGCCTTGTGGCCGGCCGACAGTTCGCAGAGGGGAAGGTCGTCCCAATCCCCCGCCTCCCCGCATTTCTGAAGGCAGTGATCCGGTCAGGCGACCGGGTGTGCCTGGAGGGTGACAACCAGAAGCAGGCCGACATCCTCGCCTCGGCGCTCGCCAGCCTCGATCAGGCGGATGTTCATGACCTGCACATGGTTCAGTCGGGCGTGGTGCTGCCCACTCATCTCGATATCTTTGAGAAGGGCATCGCGCGGCGACTTGACTTCTCGTATTCGGGCCCACAATCGGCGCGCATCGCGCGCATGCTGTTCGGCGGCAAGATCGAGCTCGGTGCCGTCCATACCTATCTCGAGCTGTTCGCGCGCTACTTCATCGATCTCACGCCGAACGTCGCGCTGATCGCGGCGGTCAGCGCCGACAAGGACGGCAATCTCTACACGGGGCCGAACACCGAGGACACGCCGACGGTGGTCGAGGCGACCAGCTACAAGAACGGTCTGGTCGTGGCGCAGGTCACCGAGATCGTCGACAAGGTGCCGCGCGTCGACATTCCCGGCGACCTCGTGCATTTCGTGGTCGAGGCTAACAGGCCCTTCTATGTCGAGCCGCTGTTCACCCGCGATCCCGCCGCCATCACCGAAACCCAGATCCTGACGGCGATGCTCGCGATCAAGGGCATCTATGCGCCCTACGGCGTGCGCCGGCTCAATCACGGCATCGGCTTCAACACCGCCGCGATCGAGCTGCTGCTGCCGACCTATGGCGAGAAGCTCGGCCTCAAGGGCAAGGTCTGCACCCATTTCGCGCTCAACCCGCATCCCACGATGATTCCGGCGATCGAAGCCGGCTGGGTCGAGCAGATCCATTGCTTTGGATCGGAGGTCGGCATGGAGGACTACGTCGCGGCGCGCTCCGACGTCTTCTTCACCGGACCCGACGGATCGCTGCGCTCGAACCGCGCGTTCTGCCAGACCGCCGGTCTCTATGCCTGCGACATGTTCATCGGATCGACGCTGCAGATCGATCTCGAAGGCCACAGCTCGACCGTGACGACCAGCCGCATCGCCGGCTTCGGTGGTGCGCCCAACATGGGATCCGATCCGCGCGGCCGCCGCCATCCGAGCGAGCCCTGGCTCAAGGCCGGCGCAGAAGCTGATCCTGATACCAACGCCGCGCTGCGCCGCGGCCGCAAGCTGGTCGTGCAGATCGGCGAGACTTTTGGCGAGCGCAACACGCCTTTGTTCGTCGAGCGGCTCGATGCGCTCGATCTGGCGCGAGAGCTCAAGCTCGATCTGGCACCGGTGATGGTCTACTCGGACGACGTCACCCACCTCGTGACCGAGGAAGGCATCGCCAACCTCCTGATGTGCCGCAGCAAGGACGAGCGCGAGCAGGCCATCCGCGGCGTTGCCGGCTACACCGAGATCGGCCGCGCGCGCGATACGAAGCTGGTCGAGCAGCTCAGGCAACGCGGCGTGATCCAGCGTCCCGAAGATCTCGGCATCGATCCGCTCGACGCCGACCGCAATCTGCTCGCGGCCCGCTCGATCAAGGATCTCATGCTGGCCTCCGGCGGCCTCTACCGCCCGCCCAGCCGTTTCCGCAATTGGTGAGGTTTGCATGGAAAAGCTCAGCTTCAAACTGTCTGCGCCCAGTCGCGCCGCCGGCAGCCGCACGCAGGCGATCGTAGGCGTGGTCGCGTCAGGCAATCTCGAAGTCCTGCTGGAGCGCAGCCTCCCGGCGGATGTCTGTACCATCGACATCGCAACGGCGGCCCATGGCTTCGGCACGGTGTGGGACGCCGTGGTCCGCGACTTCGTCGCGCGCCGCTCGGCCGGCGGCTTGCGCATCTCCGTCAATGACGGCGGGGCCCGGCCCGACACGGTTGCGCTCCGCCTCGCACAAGGCGTCCGCAAGATCGAGGAGCCGGAACGATGACAGCCGTTACAGCCAACACTGTCGCGCTGAGCTGGTACGAGGCGAGCGCCCGGCAGCGCATCGACGCGCTGGTCGACACCGGCAGCTTTGCCGAATTCATCGGCCCTGAGCTACGCGAGATCAGCCCGCATCTGGCGATCTTCGACCTGCCGGAGCAGTTCGATGACGGCATCGTCGTCGGATGCGGGCGCCTGGACGGCGCGCCGGTGCTCGTCGCCGCGCAGGAGGGACGCTTCATGGGCGGCGCTTTCGGCGAAGTCCACGGCGCCAAGCTCACCGGGCTGTTGCGCGCGGCGCGCGCGCTCAGGCAGGACGTGGTGATCCTGTTCGACACCGGGGGCGTGCGGCTTCAGGAAGCCAATGCGGGCGAGCTCGCGATCGCGGAGATCATGCGCGCCGTGATCGAGGCGCGCCGCGCCGGGGTTAACGTCGTCGGCCTGATTGGCGGCCGCGCCGGCTGCTATGGCGGCGGCAGCCTGATCGCCGGCACCTGCTCGCGCCTGATCATCTCCGAACAGGGCCGGCTCAGCGTCAGCGGCCCCGAAGTGATCGAGACCAACAGGGGTATCGAGGAATTCGACTCGCGCGACCGCGCGCTGGTCTGGCGCACCATGGGCGGCAAGCACCGCTATTTGATCGGCGGCGCCGACATTTTCGTCGACGACGAGGCGCTGGCGTTTCGGCAAGCCGCGATCGAAGCGCTTGGGACCAAGCGAAGCTGCAACGCGGCGACTCTCGAAGCAGAACAGAAGCGCCTCGAGCGACGGTTGCAGCGCTTCGGCGAGGCCGAGGACGCCGTCGAGATCTGGCAGACGCTCGGCATCGACGATCCGACCGATGTTCCCGCACTTCCGACCGGCGCCTTTCTTCGCGCCGCCAACGACAGGGAGAACGCCGATGACGCTCGATGACATCCTGGCGAGCCTGTTCCCGAACGGTCGCAAGATCGAAACCACGGGCGTGCTGATCGCGGGACAGGCGACGCTGCCTGACGGCGGTCCGATCCATGTGCTCGGCATCACGCAAGGGGAGCCGCTCGGCGTGGACGAAGCGATCGTGCTCGCGGGCCGTGTGATCGAGATCGTGAAATCAGGCGATCGGGCGCCGATCCTGGTTCTGGTCGATTCCGCCAGTCAGCGCATGAGCAAGCGCGATGAGTTGCTTGGCCTCAGCGAGTATCTGTCGCATCTCGCCAAGGCGCTGCTGCTGGCGGAAGCCGAAGGACACCGCACCGTCGGCCTGCTCTATGGCGGCAGCGCGGCCGGCGCGTTTATCGCCACCGCGCTTGCCACCGGCACGCTGGTGGCCCTTCCCGGCGCGCATCCCGCGGTGATGGATCTGCCGTCGATGGCGCGGGTCACCAAGCTGTCGATCGATGTGCTGAAGGCTAAGGCCGAAGCGACGCCGGTGTTCGCGCCCGGGCTCGACAACATGGTGATGACGGGCGGCATTCATGTCGTCTGGGACGACAGCGCTCCCTTGGCGCCGCAGCTTGCCGCCGTGCTGCGTCGGCCGCAGAGACAGGACGATCGCAGCCGTCTCGGCGCCGCGCGTGGCGGCCGGCGCAAGGCAGCCGAGATCGCCGATCGCGTGGTCGCTCTCGCGGCGGCCGCACATCAGGACGCGCAACATGGATAAAACCCTCGCGCGCCACAGCATGGTGAAGGCTTCGGCATCCGGATGGACCGCGGTGATGAACCGCTATCCTGAGCTTGCCGGCGAGCCGATGGTCGCAGGCTGGGTTCACGCCGGCCGTCCCCTCATCGTGCGCCGGCCTGGATGCAGCGACGTCGCCGGACTAATTCCGCTCGGCCTGCCACTGCCGCCCAGCCACGGCAAACGACGCATTGCGGTCTCGCTCGCCGCAACCGACATCGTCGCATCCGCCCCGCCCCCCTTGTTGGCCGACGCCGCCGCGGCAGCGCCTGCGCACTGGCGCACAACGATCGACCTGCTGCTTCAGCTTATGCCGGAGACGCGCACGTTCGGCAGCCTGGCCTGGCAGCACCTCACCGGCCTTCCCTATCTGACTGAGGGGTCGGACCTCGACCTGCTGTGGCCGCTGTCATCAGCGAGAGAAGCGAACGCTCTGCCGTTCGACATTGCCGGGATTGCCAAGCAGGCGCCGATGCGGGTGGACGGCGAGATCACCGGGCCCGCCGGCGGCGTGCAATGGCGGGAGCTGACCGGCGCCGACGAGGACGAAGTCCTTGTAAAGAGTCCGGCCGGCGTCGCGAACATCACGCGCGCGGCGTTTCTGTCGGGCGCCGCATCATGAACCTTGCGCTGAGATGGCAGGCGCCGCGGCAACGCGCGCTCCGTGCGGAGCAGCTCGGTCATCTTGCATCGCTTTGTCTCAAGCTCGAAGTCGAGACCTATCCGAAGCCGGGGCTGGTCAGCCATGTCGATAACGGCTCGCATCGCGACATGGACGCCCCCCTCCTCCGCCGGAGCGCCGAAACGCTGGCGCCGTTCTTCGGCGAGCTCGCCGCCGCGGGCGCGGAGGGCGCCGGCATGGAGCGGTTGCGCGCGATCGGGGTTGCGGCGGAGCGCGCGATGCTGGCGGCGACCTCAGGTGTGAACACCCATCGCGGCGCGATCTTCGGACTGGGTTTGCTCTGCGCCGCGGCCGGATATCGCAACGTCGTCGGCATCAGCAAACCGCTGGGCAGGCTGGTTTCGGAACGTTGGGGCGAAGACATCCTTTCCGGCCCGGCATCACTTCGCAGCCACGGCGCCGTGGCCGCGCGGCGCTATGGCGCCGGCGGCGCCAGGGCGGAAGCTGCCGATGGCTTTCGGTCGGTCTATGACATCGCCCTGCCCGCGCTACATGCGGCGCGCAAGCTTGCCTCCCATGACGAGGAAGCCGTGCGCGTTCAGACCTGCATGAGGCTGATCACTGAGGTCACCGACACCAACCTGCTGCACCGGGGCGGCGCGGAGGGCTTGCGCTTTGCGCAAGACAGCGCGGCAGCCTTCCTCGCTGCGGGCAGCGTCGGGCATCCGGAATGGCGCAGGCGCGCGGCGGACATTCATCACGCGTTCGTGGCGCGCAATCTGAGCCCCGGCGGCTCGGCTGACCTGCTTGCCATGACCCTGTTCATCGATCGACTGGATTTCTGATGCTTGCCCTGCTCTGCGGCGGACAAGGTACGCTGTCGGACAAGATTTTTGATGTTGTCGCGGACCAGCCGGCCGCAGAGCCGGTTTTCGTAGCGGCGACGGCTTGTCTCGGTGAAGATCCCCGGGAGTTCGTCAGGTCTCGCAGTGCGGACGAACTGACCGCGAATCATTCCAGCCAGATCCTGACCGTCACATCGGCCCTCGCGATTCACGCCTGCATTGCCGACCTGCTGACGGAGCAAACCGCCGTCGCGGGCTACAGCGTCGGCGAGATGGCGGCCTGGAGCGTTGCAGGAATATGGGCAGCCGATGAAGCCTTGCGTCTCACGGATGTGCGCGCCCGCCTGATGGAAGACGCCGCGGGACCGGATGGTCGCCTCGGCTATGTCCGCGGCCTCGATCAGAGCACCCTCGAACGCCTGCTCGAAACATACCGCTGCGAGATCGCGATCAGGAACCCCGAACGTCTTGTCGTGCTCGGAGGCTCGGAGCAGGACGTGATCGACCTCTGCCAGGAGGCCATGCGACAAGGCGCCGCGCGCAGCGGCCTTCTCGCCGTGAAAATCGCCTCGCACACCTCACGGCTTGCGGGCGCCTGCAAACCGTTGCAACACGCGCTCGACGCCAGCAGGCGCTTTCCGGTCGGAAGCCAGCGAGTCCTGCTCGCCGGAGGTGACGGCGAGCGCATCTTCTCCGCGAACGGTGCAACAGCGAAGCTCGCCCGCCAGGTCGCGCACCCCATCGACTGGTCGGCGACGCTGGAGACCCTGGCGGAGCTGGGCGTCAGCAGGGTCCTGGACCTCGGTCCGGGACATGCGCTCGCCGAGATGACGCAGGCCTTTCTTCCGGACCTCCGCTGCTACGCAGCCGATGGATTTCGTACTGTGCAGGGTCTGCGGAGTTGGGTCAGTTCCGAGCAGCCGGCGCGCGATCAAACATAGCCGAGCGGCCGCCGTCCGCCAATTTTGCTATTGATCGCTACGAAAGTGTCACCAAGCCGCCGCGTCGCGCCAAATGCTTGGCGGAAGCACGCAGGAGGCAATCTATGCTCAAGCGCTTATGGAAGCACTGTCGCTTGGAGCGGGCGCAATGAAAAAGGGTTAGTCCCCCAACGCATAGTTCGCTGTGTCAGCGGCGGCCTTCTGGCCGACGTCGGATCGCCTTAGCAACGCCTCACCGCAGACGAGGGAATTTTCGGCGCCTTCCCGGGATGGTCCGCGACTATTAGGGCTTCCCCGAGCATCTCAACCATCAAATATAACTCGCCCGGCTCCCACCGAGCTTACGCTGCGGTGTATCGCGGGCCTTATCGGGACCAGGGACCAGCAGGAAGAAGCCTTCAGTGGATTCGGCGGTTCTGCTCCCGCTCCTAGTCTGCCCCGTATAATGCAGAGTCTCGCTACGCTCGATCACCCCAAAAAAGTGACACGATCTTATCCACCAGGTTCAACCGAGGGCCGCGCCACCGATCGAGAGCTCGACCGCCGACTGGGACGTCAGAAAGTCGAGCTGCTCCTCAATCTTCTAGAAGACCTTGTGCCCCCCGACGAGGAAAAGACCTAACACTTGCTGTGCAAGCTCTACTCTACCGACACCTGTCTTGGCGGCCTCCGGATCGATCGCCATCCTTACAAACATCGCCTGTGGCACCAGTCCTCTTGGTCTCAGTTTGTTAACAGGTTAATTATGCCTCAGTAGAAGACAAGGAGTACTTTCATGAGTCGAAGCATTCACGCTCCGGACGCCGCGCACACCAACCCTATCCCTTCCGCAAGCATCGTGGGAAATTTGCTGGCATCCAGTCTGATCACGGGGCGTGATCCGGCGACCGGCTCTTTCCCCCCATCTTTCGATGCGCAATGCAACATCATGTTTGCGGGCGTCAAGGCGGTCGTCGAAGCGGCCGGCGGGCATCTCGGCGACATCGTGAGGATTACGATTTGGGTCGAGGATCGCATGCTCCGCGAAAAGATCAACAAGGTGTGGGTTGCGATGTTCCCCGATCCCGATGCAAGGCCGGCACGCCTGACACTCAACCGCCCTCTTGAACAGGGAAAGCTAATCGAGTGCGAAATCCTTGCGGTGATCGGCCACGACGGCTGATCTCTGCGGGCGCCATTGGCAATGGCGTAAAGCCGTCCCGTCCCGGGATGGCCGCGCTACTCAAACATCATCCGCGAGGGCTGCGTGCGATCGATCTCGGACTTCCGAGACTATCTCCCGCAAACAGGGTCCAAGTGAAACGACGCAGGCCATGCAGGCTCTCTCGGTATCCCGGGATCCGCACCGCTGCCCGCAATAGTTTCAATGGAAATTTGTGCGCCAGGATCGCGGGAAGAGCACCGTCGCGACGTGGTCCGGTCCGATCACCATGATCGGCATCGCGGTGAAACTCGGGAGCCAAACTTTGATGGACGTTTGCAGCCAAGCTTCGCTAACGGGTTTCGCGAGGAACTAGACACGAATTGTAGCGGTCTCGTCGGCAGCGGGCCGGCCGTCTTGGATTCCCTGATCTGGATCGTCGCCTATCGCCACATCTGATCTGCTCCGGTTGAGACACCTGAGCTGGCTGGTTCATTAAAATATCGTGGCGAGACCTGCGCCTAATCTACCCGTGGCGCCCGATCACCAAAACCCTTCCTAAGATCCGATGGGATAACATCTAATACGGCCCACGAGGCGCGTTCGGTTAATCACGCGCTTGTATGGCCGGCATCGGTGATGGCCTAAAGCGGTCCCTAAAGGGCCGGGCTTGCGAGCAAGAGATCGATCCCCCCGCGTCCATCAGCGTAAAAAAGTGAACCCGGCACGGCGTGCCGGGTTCAAGTTCGGGCCGCCCCATTGGGCTGCTCGGGAAAACTCGCTCAATCCACGATCGTCCTATCGCCTTTTTCGATCTCGAGAAGCCGCTGAGATTCGAACCAAAAGCCCTCCGCTGCGGCCCCTCCCTGTCGACGTTCCAGCACGATGGAGCGACCGTTCGGCATGTCAGGAGCGTCCCCGTTGCCGCTAGGGGGTGCACAGCGCCAAAACCTGTCGCCCGCTTGAGCGAAACCGGCGGCTTGGCTAGGATACCAGGGCGGAGTCCGACGCCATGTCCCCATCTGGGGGGACGTGATTTAGATTGCGACCCGTCGGGATGGAGATGCGATGGTCCGGCGCGATGCTACCCTGGCGCACCAGGAACTGTTGACCGTAACCTTGAACCAGCTGCCCCACGTGATCTCCGCGATCGGTAAGGCGCAATTCGGGCAGGAGCTGCTCGGGCTGCTTGCCGTGGCATGCGATGCGCAACACTGCTCGTTGTCCAGCATCACCAAGGAATCTGCGTCACTGGTGGTCGCCGTCAGCCGTGACGGCACGGACACGTCTCATCGCCAGCTGTCGCAATATTTGACCGAAGACTATTGGCGCGGCGACTCCTTCCTCGCTGCGACGCGCAAGGCGATCGGGCCGCACGGCTACTCGCTCGGCCATATCACGACTGCGAAAATGCCCGAAGCCGAACTGCGGGATCGGATCTACGGCGTTACCAATGTGGGCGAACGCATCCTGCTCTGCGGCCGCATGGAGGACCAGGAACTCGGCTTGAGCATCTTGCGCCGGGAGGAACAGGGCGAGATTACTTCGCAAGAACTGCAGTGCCTCCAGCAGTTTGCGGGCACGCTATTCTCGATTCTTGATCGACATGTGAGGACGAGGTCGGACGAAATCGACTCCTCGCTCGCGCTGACGTCGCTGTCCGAGATCGAAGCCACGTTGCAAGCGAGTTCGATCAAGCTGCCCCGGCGCGAGGTCGAGGTTTGCGCTCGCATCCTTTACGGCATTTCGAGCGCCGGAATGGCCCTCGACCTATGCATCAGCGAGGAAACGGCAATGACCTATCGCAAGCGCGCCTATCAGCGCTTGTCGATCGGCAGCCAACGCGAACTGCTCGTGTGGTATCTGCATGAATGGAGCATGCGGCACGGGTTGCAGATGGCGGGCGCCTTCAATGGGCGTCGCAAACGGGGTGCGCTGGGGCACTAGGTGCACTTTCCGCTTGTCTCGATCGCTGCGCGCGAGACAGGACGCGTGTTGTTGAGGTCGGCTTGCGCGACTGGCGGACCGCCTGGAATGTTCGCCGGTAGCTGACACGGCGCAGACGGGGGCCTAAACGCTTGAGGCTCGAGCCGAAGCCGGAAAGCTCTTGCATCTGTTCGCGCGATGAACAGGTCGAGGGCGCTTCAGACGGCCGGTTTTCCCGCGAGCAACGCCTTGAGCCTTTCGGGTTGGGAGAAGAGGTTCAGGCGCCGGTCCTCCTCAGCGAAGTGCTCGGGCTCGACAACCACGCGGCGCAGGAAGAACGCTACCTCGTCGACGAAGCCACCGATCATGCTCGGCAGCGCCGAAAATTCGTGGTTCTGGGCGTGCAGGATGTGCAGTTCAGGATGGACTCCAGCTTCGCTCAACGCCGCGTATAGGCCCAACGTCGCGGTCACAGGAAGCCCAATGTCGGCAGCGCCGGCCAGAAGGAACGGCGTGGGAAAGGCCGGGTTGACGTAGGTGATCGGGCTGAGCGCGCGCGCCCTCTCCTCGCCCCCGCCGTCCAGGAGCATGTCGACCTGAGGTGGGCGACCCTGCCAGTCACGGGATGTCAGGCTCGGCGGAGCAAAGCACGAAACCACCGCAGCCACGGACGTGCCGGCCCCGTTGCCAAGGACTTGCTCGTAGCCGGATCCGTCGCTGGTCCCTGCGGCCAACAACGCGAGGTGGCCGCCGGCTGAAAAGCCGATCGTTGCTACTTTGGCCGGATCGACGTTCAGGCGAGGCGCATTGGCCTTAACCCAGCGGATCACGGCGCGGACGTCCTCAAGCTGGCCAGGCCAGCGGACATCGGGAAGGAGGCCATACTGCGCGGCGATGGCCAGGAAGCCCTTCTCGGCCAGCAACCGCGCATAGCCATGCATAGCCGAACGGTCCCCGAACCTCCAGCCGCCGCCGTGAAGAAGGATCACAGTCGCGCCGGCGCCGTTCGCGGCCGGACGGAAAACGTCCACGGAAATGGCGCGCTGGTCGGACCTGGCGATGGTCTCGGTTACAAAGTCCATGTCAGAGCTCCGTTCATCTCATCCGTCAAGTCGTGCCGCCCGCTCCGCCGCCTCGGTTTGCAGACGGCGTCCACAAGATTCGAATGATGCACGCCGCCGTCAACGATAAAGCTCCGGCCGACGCTTTGGTTTGCGAATTCGCCGAGTCGACTCGCCGGAATGCGAATGAGCTCGACCAGACGTTCCAACTTAGGTTCGTAGCGAGGTCTTTCGGCCCGCTGCCCAGCTCGCGCCTCGCTTCCGCCGCGGCCACGCTGAGCCCCTTAATAGTGGGACCCCATTGAGGCTTCTGTCCCCATCCGCGGGGACCCGGCCGGAGCCTCCCGGGCCAACTCGAGCGTGTTCGCCTCAGGATGCGCCACCGACGGGTTTGGCCAGCCGTATCGAGCAAGTGTCCCACCCATGCGCATGCGCTTCCGTTGCTCGGACACTCGGATGTCCCCCTGGAGGAGGACAGACAGGGCAGGGACGGTATGCGGAATATACCTCAGTACGGATGCCGAGATGGTGGGTCCTATCAAGGCTTTGGCCCAATTGTGCGCGCTAGTCTCGCTTGGATACCGTTCACCGGCGGGTGGCCGCCGGCGCGCTTGGGTATCGTCACAAATCAGAGCCGGTTGACGCTCGCGATGACAGAGGTTCCGAGAATATGATCAAGACGTGGCAGTTCGAGTTCTGGAGTGTCCGAAACGGCCTTAATTCCGACTACGAAGACGAAGGCGTCGTTCAAGAAACCTTCGACAAGAACATTGATCATCTTGTCGATTTGGAAGACGCTGGCTTCGATGGCGTGTTCTTCAGCGAGCATCACTTCGTCAATACGCTTTCCCCCTGCCCCAACCTCCTGGTCGCCGCGGTGGCTCAGCGGACGAAGCGGCTGCGGCTGGGCGTGTTGGGGAACGTCTTCGCCATGCACCAGCCGCATCGACTTGCCGAAGAGCTAGCCATGCTCGACTATCTGACGCATGGCCGCCTGGAAATCGGCAGCGCAGTGGGCATACCTCCGGAGTTCGCGTTTCTTGGCATCGCACCTCAGGACGTCAGGGCGATGCATGCGGAAGCCGCCCGCTTCATCGAGTTGGCCAAGCAAAACAAGCACGTCACCTTCCACGGCGACCATTTCAATTATGAGGACGTATTGTCCATGCCGCGCCCCAGGAAGGTCAGCTACCGGCGCGAGTGGGCGACGGCCCAGACTGAATCATCGGTCGTCTCGATCGCGAAGCGCAACGCCAAGCTGGCTCTAGGCTTCCAGTCGACGGAAGGCTTGGCTCGCCTCTGCGAGACCTATCGCGAGGCGATGGCGGCCGAAAACCACCCGGCCACGCCTGACGACATACTGATCCGGCGTCAGGTCATGATCTGGGATACGGATGCCGAAGCCGCAGCCTTGCACAGCGAATGCTCGGAGGTCGCCGCGAAGATCCTGCACAAAATGTATGAGGAGCCGGTCGCCAAGGTTTTGGAGAGAATCGGCGGTCAGCTGCCCACAAAAGAAGGGATCGCCTCCGGGGTCAAAGACGCCCAATTCATTCCAAGCGCAGGATCTTCGCCTAAGCCCGCGCCTTCCCTGGCAGAGAGGATCTCGCCTGAAGAGTACATCTTCGGTTCTCCGAAGACCGTTGCCGAGATCATCATCGAGCAATGCCGTAAGACGGGCGCCGCCAACATCGCGGTTTACGAGTCCGTGGCTCTGAATCGAGAGCAGTTGTCGCACCACACCGAACTCTGGAAGAAAGTGATCCCGATCCTCAAGTCGGCCGACGTCCTTCCTGATTTCATCCCATCCAAGGGTCTGGCGGCGTCCGCCTAGAGATCGAGGCGGTCAAGCGAAAGCGCCTGGCCGCCTAATCTCTATCCAGTTCGACCACATTACGACAAACGCGTGGACGCGCGTCCACCGCGAGCTTGCCAAATCTCTGCGGCCGTTGTCCATCAGACGTGTGGCGCGCCACACAGGGACCGTCTCCGTTTTCGATCTGAACCAGATTGACCGATCGACCCGCGCGCCCTAGTTGCTCGCTATGCCCCAGCTCAGGTTGTCGTGCAGATTGCCGGTGACACCGGAGACGTCGGGGAGTGAGATCAATGGCGCTCATCGCGATTGGCCGAAAGGCACAGAAGAAAGGGGCTCTGGAGTGCGCTGGCAGCACACGCTGGGATGGAGAGAAGTTCGTGGGCGACGTTACCGCCTGACATCATGGACCGGAGCGGCTAGCCGCTCGGACTCGTTCCAAACCGCCGGGATGATCGGTTCAGCCTGTGCCTTCACCCTTCACCGCCCTGAAGGCGCCCTCGACCGTGGCCAGCCGCACGACATCTCGCCGGTCAGCGCAACCGCCGTGTCGATGCCGGTCCGCGGCTGCGAGCCGGACTTATTCATGGCACTGATTCCGCGCCGATCGCCGGTGCCCTCAGGATGGACGCGGCCTCACGGTTGAGTTTGTTGGCGCGGATTCTGCGTCGCTTGAGCCGTCAAAAGGCTAAAAGGCTTCATCAGCAGCGCTTTGATTAAATCACGAAGCGCGCGCTCGTCGCAACGCTCGTCGGCCGTCTGAACCGCGACGCCATTTGAGGCCAACAACACGTGCTGGGAAGCACACCATTCCGAATTCCTCAAGGCTGCATGCATCGTCCAGCTTGCGCCAGAGCAGAACTGAACTTCGGATGGAATAGGTTGATTTCGGAGTGGGCACCTAGTCGCCAGCAACGGAAGGGCGCCTTCCGGAGCATTCGTCACGGCCGCGTCGTCCATCTAGGACTCGTCAGCCGACCAGGGCAGATACATGCGCCAAGCGGCCATAGGCGCCATGGGCGTAGAGTAGCGGCTTGCCGTTTCCGGCCGCGTGCACCGCGGCAACGTCACCGATGACGAGCAAGTGACTGCCTTCTTCGGTAATCCGACGCACGCGGCAGTCAAATACTGCCGATGCCGTGGACAGCACAGGCGCGCCGGTCAGCCCGACTCGCCATGCCCCTGCCTTGAACTTCAGGTGCGCTGGGAGACCCGTTGCGAACTGCCTGGCGACCTCCTCGTCTTCTTCTGCGAGCACGTTGACCGCAAAAACGCCGTTGGCCCGTATGGCGGCGGCCGTATTGCTGTTCTGATTTACGCAACAGAGCAGCCGCGGCGGGTCGGCGCTGAGACTGCACACGGCCGTGGACGTCAGCCCGCCAAGCCCACCCGGCGCCGCTGGAGGCGCGGGGTCCTCCGATGACCGGTCGGTGGTCACCACGCAGACGGTCCCGGCGAGCCTACGCATGCCGGCTTTGTAGTCAATGGAGTCCATGTGTCCTCCTCCCCCAATCATTCGAAGTCGTAGCCCACGTTCGTCCGAAGGGCACTGGCGCTCGCGTGCTGTCCGCGCCGAAACTGGGGAAGGAAGACCCTCGAGCGCGGCCCGATATTCCCACCCCCGCTTCCGGCACTCCCGCCGAGGACCACTATAAGATAGTGTCTCGACTGGCGCTGTCCCCACCTTCAGGGACGACACCAAGTGATGATCGCGCGCTGAAGGCGATCCGAACTTGCTTGCCGTCCCGTCAAAACAGACCTGGATTTCGACGCATCCTATCTTGTGTCGCTTCGGATGCGGACATGCGTGGTCGTGCCTCCGCCTTCGGGGTCGCCGGCTTGCTGTTTGCCGGCGATATTCGGGTGCGTCACAACTTCGCCGTGGCGCGCACCAAAAGCTTAGGCCGCATTCGACAATCCGATGTAAGATCCGGGACAACCTAAGTACCTGAAACTATATCGGTCGAATTCCCTCAAAGACTTCGAACCGACGGGTCGGAGCAGCAATTTCCCTCGAAATCGCCACGTCCAAGATCGCCGGTTTTCCCGACTCCGATGCGCGGCGAAGCGCCGGTGTGATATCAGCCGGGTTCTCCACTCGTTCGCCAAACGCACCAAAGGCGCGCGCGATTGCTGCGTAGTCGGTTGTACGGAACTGATGAAGATCATCCTCAACGTGTCCGTGCCGCAATTTATGACCCATATATTCGAAGCCGAGGGAGGAGTTGTTCAACACTACCGTGATGGTCGGTACGTTGGCGCGCAGCGCCGTCTCCAGGTCACTGAGATGATACCCCAAACCGCCGTCGCCGGTTAGGCACACGACCCGCCGAGACGAGCCGGCTGCTATTTGTGTCCCGATGGCCGCGGGGAACGCCCACCCTAGTGAGCCAGCGGCTCGGTAGAAGACGTCCCCCACGCCTTTCTGATCGAGCAATGCACCGGCCCAGGCTGCGGCGAAGCCGGTGTCAGCCACCACAATATCGGTCTCCGAGAGGAAATCGTCTAACTGCTTGATGAGAAAGCGCGGGTTGATAGCACCGTCTATCATCTGGACGCTTGCCAGCCTCGCAAACTCTTGCTGCCACGTCTGCAATCGCGCCTGAGCACCCAACGTCCATTCCTTGCCTGGAGTGGATCTCGCGGCTTCAATGAGCATTTGGAGAGCGGATTTGGCGTCCGCGACGATCGATAATTCCTCATCGACAAACGTTCGGCCCAACGTCCGTGCATCGAGATCGACGTGAATGATTTTCGTGCCTTGGGTCGGCAAAGTGAAATCCGCTGTGCCCATGACGCCGAGCTTGGTGCCAATCGCCAGCACAACGTCCGCTTCCGCAAGAACGTCATTTGCCACCTTACGCGAATACACGCCCGCTACACCTATACAGAGAGGATGGGTGCCTCGGATAGCCGACTTCCCGGGTATCGTTGTCAGGACAGGAATCGAGAGAAGTTCGGCAAGCTCCGTGAGTTCATGATGCGCGTTTGCCAGAACAACCCCGCCCCCTGCCAAAATTACCGGACGTTTCGCCGCCACAAGAAGTCGAATGGCTGCCTCAACACTTGCGGTCGACGGTGCAACGGCAAACGCGGGAAACTCGAGAAAGCGCTTTGCGGCACGCAAATCAGGCTTTCCGGGGAACTTGCCCTGCAGGATGTTCGCAGGAATGTCGAGATGTGTCGGACCAGGTATTCCGCTGATGGCCTCGATTACGGCGCGCGTTATCATGTCCGGTATGCGCTTTGCCTCAGCAACCTCGCCATGCCATTTCGTAACGGGAGCGACGCAGGCGGCCTGGTCAATCTCTTGATAGGCGAACCGACCTCGTGTCAGAGTGGACACCGAACTGCTCAGGCTGACGACTGGGCTCTTACCCCAGTATGGGTCCGACAGGCCGCCGACCGTAGCGGTGACGCCGGGTCCGAATTGAGCGTAAGTGAACGTCGGCTTTCGACTGAACCTTGCATAGCCATCAGCCATAAAAACGGCAGATCTCTCGCTGCGCGCGAGCACGACCTTGGTCTGCTTGGCTTCGGACAAGGCAGCAATTGGATCTTGCGGATGCCCTGTCAGGGTAAACAGGTGTTTCGCGCCGTAAGCCTCGATTGTTCGAGCTACGACTTCGGCGTTGCTGAGCTCAGGACCGGGGTCGGCGGCAATAGATCTATCAGAGGTCGGCAACTCTCCAGCCATTTCGGCACTCCTCATATTAAGACAAACAGCGACAGGCTTGACAACGCCATGTCGTCACTCTCTGCAACCTGGAGGTCCATCACCGAAGGCTTCGTTCGCGTTGATGGTCCGGACCGGCCGGAGATAATCCCAGGGATACTTTGACTCACGAGGAGCCTTGATCCGAAACAATTGGAGATCGTACAGCACGCGCCCGTCTTTTCGAACCGAGGCCCGCTTTCCAAAATAGTCGGCAGGGCTTGCGCGCATGGCCCCCATAACCTTGAGTGGATCGTCGGATCCCACCTGTTTGACGGAATTGAGGTAATGCATGATGGCCGCATAAGTGTTCATTTGCGCCTGCGTGGGCATCTTCGACATCTTGGCAAAGTATCTCTTTGACCAACTGCGTGTGGCGTCATTCTCGTCCCAGTAAAGGCCGGTCGTAACATACGCGCCTTGCGCGTGATCAAGGCCGATCGCGTTGATCTCAGTTAGGAACGTGAGAAATACGATGACCTTCTTGCCGTAGCTCGACAAACCAAATTCGGCGGCTTGGCGAACCGCGTTAGCTGTGTCCGCCCCAACGCTTGTCACGCCCACCACATCAGCTGGGGAGTTTGCCGCAACAAGTAGGAATGAAGCAAAATCAAAAGTTCCGACAGGATATCTTACCTCGCCAACAACCTGGGCTCCAAGCTCAGCGATCTTTTTGCGAGCGGCGCTTTCCATCGTCGCGCCGAATGCAAAATCCGCGGTGAGAAAGAACCATTTCTTTCCGCCATCCTTTACAACTGCTGCAACAGTCCCAGACGCAAGCGCATCGGTATTGTCCATCCAATGCACAGTATATTTGGGGCAATCGGAGGTGATCTCAGTTGACGCCGGTTCAGTGGCCAACAAGATCCGCCCCTTCCGCTCGGTGACATTCTTTACTGCGAGCGCGACGGAAGTGACGGGAACGCCCGCAATGACATCGACGGCCTGGACGTCGATCCAGCGAGCGGCGATGCTCGCTGCATTGTCAGGTTTGTTTTGTGTATCGGCCGTGACGACTTCGATGGGTCTTCCAAGAACGCTGTTGCCAAAGTCCTGAACCGCCATTCGGGCCGCCAGGACGGTCCCCGGGCCGCCTAAGTCGGCAAACGGACCGTTCTGATCATTAAGAATTCCGATCTTGATAGATGATTGGCCTGCAGACACCGGGCCGCCGATGATTGCTAAGGCTGCTGCGAGAGCAATGATTTTCATTCGCTTGATCCGAAACTGCGGCTCATCTCAAAGAAAGGCATCGTTGACTCAAATCCGTAATCCAATTACGCTATATATAATTTTTACGTCAACCCCCTAAATGACCGGCATCGCGTTTCCGAATGGAGGGACGCGAACGGCAGGGACCAACGAAAGCATTCGCTATGGCGCTTACTGGACTTGGCTACGTCGGGATTCGGTCACAACAACTCGAAAACTGGTCGTCGTATGCGCTCAATCTCCTGGGCTTACAGGAAGTTGACCGGAGTCGATCAACCCGCGCTTTTCGGATGGATGATCGCCGTCAGCGGCTCATCGTTAATGAGACAAGCGGCGAAGGGCTTGACTTCTTCGGTTGGGAAGTTGCGGATGCGACTGCCTTAAATCATCTTGCTGCGCGTCTGGATAACGCCGGCGTGACCGTTCGCATGGGGAGCAAGAGCTTGGCGATGCAGCGGTTCGTCACGGGACTAATCGAATTCAGTGATCCCGTTGGAAACCGGCTGGAAGCGTTTTACGGACCGCAGGTCGCCGAAGACAATTTCGTACCTGGAAGAAATTTGTCCGGCTTTGTGACTGGAGCGTTGGGAATGGGCCACATCGTGCTAAGCGTCGATCGGCTTGACGCGGTGATCCCGTTTTATCGAGATCTCCTGGGCTTTAAGCTCAGTGACTATTTCACACGCCCATTTCGGATTTACTTCTTTCATGTCAATCAGCGACATCACAGTTTGGCGCTGCTAGAGACCGGCACAAACGGAATACACCACATCATGATGGAGTTGTTCAATCTGGACGATGTAGGCCAAGCCTATGACATTCAGCTCACGCAACCTGAGGGCATCGGCGCAACTTTCGGTCGGCACAGCAATGACTACATGACTTCGTTCTACTCCTTCAGCCCTTCACGGTTCATGGTGGAGTATGGGTGGGGTGGACGGATCGTCGACCCTGACTGGACAGGCGGAGAAGTCCCCGAGGGACCCAGCTTGTGGGGCCATGAGAGAACATGGCTGCCGCCCGAACGCCAGGCCGAGGCGCGCGAGATGCGAATGCAGGCTGCGCGTGACGGTATACGTCACCCGGTTAACGTCATGGACGGCAATTATCGGCTCAGCCCAGGGGTTTGTCCCTGGGTCGATAAAACACTCCTCGAAGAACGAAGTTGAACGGCCTAATTCCCCGCGTTCGTGCCGAGGGTGGGAGGTCGCTCTTCTGAACTGACTGGCTAATCTTTGGGCTGCGCCCCAAGCTGTGGGAGAGGCGGCGCATCACATTGAAAAGCGATGTTGCGGGCCCGCTGTCATTTGAACGACTATATTCCCCACCACATCAACAATGCTTACGGCCTCGACCAATTGGCTCTGGGCGTCAAAAATTGGTGCGCTTACCGGTCGATGCTCGCGCGCCAAACAAGCGCGCTATGTGCAGGTGTCACGTCTTGGCCGAAGCCGTCAGCAGGCCCTTTTCTGTTTGAGATAGAAACTACGCCGCCCTGTCCATCAGGGCTCATCGAACTCGCCGCCGATGCCATCGTCTTCATGGTTTGACGCGTCCCCCCAGACATTGTTCTTAGCGCACCTGTCCCCGACCAGAAGATGGGAGCCACCACCCTTGACATCCTTAGCCGATTTCACGATCCATAATCGGATTACATCCTGAGTAACTAGAGGCGGTGCCACCAATGACAGCGGGAGGCGGATTTAGCCGGGCAGCCGGTGCGTTAGATGAGATCAAGTTTAGCGCGATCCTCCGCGCGCTCTCCTTGCTGTTCCGCAGCCGCTCGGCAGTCGATCGCAGTTTCAGAGCGCGAACTCGGGAAAAGAAGGGCATTGCGCAGATCCGAACAAGGGACGGCCGCGTAGCACGCTATTTCGTCTTTTCCGGAAAGGATGTCCGGACGCATGCAGGACTCCATGCAAATCCTGACGCGGTGTTAACGCTTGAGACCGCCTCACTCGGGGCCAGACTGATGATGCCGCCTATCAATTGGCTGGAACAGGTTAACGCCCAAAAGAACTTCCAACTGACCCTGGATGGGCCGGAGGAGTTTGCCTGCTGGTTTGTGCAATTGATCATGGCCGCGGCGCGGGTTCCTTGGCCTGTTGGCGAGGCAATGATGGATGGATCGCGTCGCTTCACTTCCATGACCAATGGTGGACCTTGCCACGTCTGGGTACGAGACGGGCGAATCGTGCGTATCACGCCCATCGATCTCACGGCTGAAGACGGCCCATCGTGGGCTATCGAAGCGCGCGGGAAGCGTTTCGTGCCGCCCAGGCAGGCAACGATTTCGCCTCATACCTTGACCTGGAAGTCACTCGTCTATTCCCCCGATCGCCTGCTTCATCCGATGAAGCGTATTGATTTTGATCCACATGGCGAACGCAATCCCGGTCAACGCGGACTGTCTGGATACGAGCGTATCTCGTGGGATGAAGCGCTCAATATTGTTACATCAGAGATCATCCGCCTGAAGTCTGCGCATGGTCCCAGTGCAATCACTTTTAATCATCCCGCACACCACAATTGGGGAAATATTGGATACTGGCTCAGCAGCCTCTATCGTTTTGCGAACCTAGTCGGCCATACCAAAGTCAATCACAATCCAGACAGTTGGGAGGGCTGGTTTTGGGGCGCGATGCATCATTGGGGCCAAAGCATGCGCCTGGGAACAGCGGAGCCCTACAGCACTGTAGAGGATCTACTTAAGCACGCGGAGATGGTGGTCTTTTGGTCGAGCGATCCGGAGGCTACGAACGGCCTTTACGGTGGGCAGGAGGGAACAGTTCGGCGACTTTGGATCCGAGAGCTTGGTATCCCGACCGTCCACATCGACCCCTACCTCAACAACACCGCCGCCTTCCTTGGCGGAAAGTGGATCTCGCCCCGGCCAGGCACTGACACGGCGATGGCACTCGCAATCGCTTACATTTGGATACAGGAAGGCCTCTACGATAGGGATTTCGTGCGTCGTCGTACCGAGGGGTTCGAAACCTGGAAGGATTACATCCTCGGTTACACGGACGGTGTCGCAAAGTCTCCCGAGTGGCAGCAGGAAGAGACCGGCGTGCCAGCGCGAACCGTTCGCGCCTTGGCGCGAGAATGGGGGCGCAAGCGCACATATCTCGCAGCTGGTGGTTGGGGTAACGGCTTTGGAGGTGCCGGACGGGCACCGACAGGTGTGCAATGGGCGCGTTCGATGGTTTGCCTTCTTGCCCTACAAGGCTTTGGACGCGAGGGGGTCAATTTCGGAAACCTTCAGTTTGGAACGCCTATCGACCACACCTTTTGGTTCCCGGGATACGCGGACGGCGGCATCTCTGGGGACTTGACTAATACGGGCGCAGCCATCGCGCTGTATCAGCGCATGCCTCATCTGCCGACGATGAATTCGGTGCAGCAGCAAGTGCCCAGAATGCAGTTGCCCGAGGCTATACTTACGGGGAAGGCAGAAGGTTTCCCCCGCGATGGGCGGTCGATCGGCGGGCAGTTCGCCAAAATTCGCTATCCAGCACCAGGCGCTTCTCCGATCCGAATGATCTACAAATACGGGAGCTCCAATTTCGGGACTATGTCCGGAAGCAATCGCTACGTTGAGATGTATCGTTCTCCCAACCTGGAGTTCGTCGTCAATCAATCAATCTGGAATGAGGGGGAGAGCCGCTTCGCTGACATCATTCTCCCTGCCTGCACCAGCTTCGAACGTTGGGACATCAGTGAGTGGGCCAACATGGCTGGATATGGACATCACGGCCATGCCCAAGTCAACCATCGAGTGATCACGCTCCAGCACAAATGCATAGAGCCCCTGGGTGAATCGCGATCCGACTATGAAATTTTCTATGCGTTGTCCAGGAAACTCGGCTTAGGTGCCCTCTTCTCCGAAGGCATGGATGAACTCGGCTGGGTCCAACGCATGTTCGAGGCGTCCGACTTGTCCAAGAAGATAACGTGGCGAAGGTTCCTAAAGCGCGGTTACTATGTCGTTCCGCCACCCAGCCCCGAACACCGGCCTCCGGTCGCGTTCAGATGGTTCTATGAGGGACGTCCAAAGGACACACCTGAGCCTTCTCCGCTTGCAAGCGAATATGCCGGACAATTCAGAAACGGCTTTCAGACTCAGAGCGGGAAATTCGAGTTCGAATGTCAGAGTCTTGCAACGTACGATCCTCACGACGAGGAGCGTTCACCGATTCTCAAGTATCAGCGCTCGTGGGAAGGTTATCATTCCGAGCGGCATGAACGTTATCCGTTTCAGCTGATCACGCCCCATCCACGCTTCAGCTTCCACTCGCATAACGATGGCAAGAGTGGCTTTCTCAATGAAGTGAGGGATCACCGCAGAAAGGTCGGCAATTCTTATTACTTGGTGTTGAGGATCAACATCAGTGATGCGATCGAACGCGGCATCCAAGAAAATGATTTGGTCCGCGTCTATAATGACCGAGGTAGCGTTATCTGCGTCGCTGTTCCGACGGCGCGGCTGGGACGGGGCATGGTCCATGGCTACGAATCGTCGGCGCGCTACGAGCCGATTGTAAGCCAGGCAGGTATCATGGACCGCGGCGGTTCGCTCAATACGCTGACGTCGAAGCGCCCCATGATCGCAAATTCGCACTCTATTGCCGCCAGTGCGTGCCTAGTTGACATTGAACGGTGCGACCTGGCCGAGATTGAGGCTGCATTCGCTGAATCAACCGTTTGCCGATGACTCAGGATATTTGCCATGGACAAGTGGACGCTTTTATTTGACGTCGGGCGATGCACGAACTGCAATAACTGCCGGCTCGCTACGCAAGATGAGCACGTCGGAAATAGCTTTCCCGGTTATTCCGCCGCTATGGCCGCTAACGGCCATGCGTGGATAGAAATACACACAAATGAGCGCGGGCAAGGAGATATGGTCGACGTCGCCTATCTCGCCGTCATGTGCCAGCACTGTGCTGATCCTCCTTGTGCTGCGGCTGCTCCGCCGGGAGCCGTACGGAGACGGCCCGACGGGATCGTATTGATTGATCCAGACCTAAGCCGCGGATGCAAGAGTATGGTGGAGGCCTGCCCTTATGGAGCCATTCATTGGAACGAGATTGAGGAGGTGCCTCAACACTGGAACTTTGATGCGCATCTGATTGATCAGGGGTGGACCGCGCCCAGGGCAGCGCAAGCGTGTCCAACAGGAGCTATGCGCGCGCTCAAAATGTCTGATCAGGAATACGAAAGCCTACTTGCAACCGGGACCGTGTCCGATCTGCGGCCGGCCCTGAAGTCGCGCCCTCGTGTCCTGTACCAAAACTTGAAGCGATTTACGTCAGCGTTTGTGGGAGGGACTATCGTGCAAAACGTCGGGGGCGTGGAGGAATGCAAGCCGGGCGTGCCTGTGCGTCTGCTGAAAGAGGGCGTCTTGGTTGGCCAAACTGAATCCGATGTGTTCGGAGACTTCAAGATTCAAAATCTAAATCCCAGTCCCGCTGAATTAGTCTTGTGTTTGGGAGACAGTGACGTTGTATCACGACGATTCAAGCTCGAACAGAGTCTCTATCTTGGCGTAATCCAGTTGGCTGAAACGACCTAGGCCGCAACTATCACCTGCCATTGTGTTTTTGCCCGGCTGAGAGCGATCGCCTTGCCGAAAATTCGGACTTTTGCTCTTACGCCTTCTCTTGGGTATCCGGGCGCTGAGACCACAGTCAAACGAGACATTTGATCAATGTCGACCTCGAATGTCGAAACCCACCGGGCCACAACATGTCTTTCGCGTGTAGTTGGGAATAAATCCGCTGGCGCCACCCGTCGCGTGCCATGGAAAACGGCCCCCCGCATTGCCTCAGTTAACAATGTTACCGAAGCGCCCCAGCTGTCGCCGAAGTTGGACGCCGCGGCTCCGAGCACGCTCGCGAAGCGCGCCCTCCAGAGCGCCGTAGCGAGCGAGCGGCTTCCGGTGATTCGGCGAAGCAACCCGTGGCATCTACAGACCGAGCCACGAAGCTTGGACCGATAGTATGGTTTCTGTGCTTCTGATGAGCTCTCGAGGGGCCTTTGATCGCCAATTCGTCACCAACCGCTGCACCATACGCCGCTGACGGCCACTGAACTGAGCGGGCGCATGCGCTGCCAGCCGGGAGAGAAGATCGACCGCGGACAAGTGCGGAGCTCAATTAAGAGCAGAGATCCGGTCTCGTGGCCCTCGATTTCAAGCCGCAGATACCGAGCTTGTTGGATGGGGCGGGCGTAAGGGGGAACAGAGTGTCAGTCGATCCCGCAGGCATTTTTGATCCTCTTGGGTCAAACCCCTTCGATTTGAGGTACCCGCTCTTGAGAGCGGCCCTTCGGTCAAGCGTCGCCGAATCTACGGACAGGCCTGGAAACCGGGTCGCACGATGAACAAGACCAAGTCTTGCGGTAGCCTAGATCACGACAACTACCGCATCCCGTCGTGCTGCACACTGAAACATCCACACGCCGCACCAGATTGGTGCGGCGGAACGCTTGCTGCAAGGTTTAAACATCAAAGCGCCAAGCGTATCGTCGATGTAGCTCACCAGATCACAGGCAAGGTCATCGACTGGATATCAGATGCGACGCTCGCGATTCGAAGGACATACGAAATGCGCACTTCAGACAGCGCCTCATAATTCGTCGGGCCGCGAGCCACGGCAAGTAGCGCATCGGCTGCCGGTCACAGAGGCGAAGATCTTGGATCTCGCAATTGCCAGCGCGCTCCATCAAATTGTTCTATTCGAAATTCGCGAATGCCTACGTAGTTGTTCGGCGACGTATTTACCTTCAGCCCGGGCAGGAGAAGTCCTGGCGAGAAATCCCTTATAGTTGTGGCTTGCTTCAACACGTTCGACCGACTGAGGTCGTCACCGCACTGCTTCAGGACGTAAACCATCGTTTGCGCCGCCATATATCCCATCACGGCGCTCGGATTCGCCAAGTCTACGTCGGGATTGTACTTCGTCATAAATTCGCGGAACTCGGCGACATCTGGGTCGTCCTTCCAGGTCGGATCGGTGGGATCTTTGGTATATGTTATCGAGAAAATATCCTTGGCGTTATCGAGTCCGGCCGGCTGAAGCACTGTTGCAATATTCGTTTGCGAGCTCGAAACGATGAAGAGCGGTTTCCATCCGAGTTCGGCAACCTTACGGATAACCTGGGCTCCGGCCTTTGGCGTTCCAAACGCTACGAGCACGTTTGCGCCTGAGGCTTTTGCTCTAACGACTTGTGAATCCATGACAGGATCTGTCGGTTCGTACGAAATTCTCGCAGCAATCTTTTCGGAACCGACATCCTCCAATCCGATTTCGAGACCTCTGATCGCCTCACGACCCGAATCGTCGTTTTGATAGATTATTGCCACTTTTGCGTCGGGTCGGGTTTCACGAATGAACTTCCCATAGAAGGCTGCTTCCGCTTCAATCGTGGGAGTAAAGCCCGTAGTCCAGGGGTACGCCTTAGGGTCATTGAACCTGGAGGCGCCGGTCGCGACGAAGAGCTGCGGAATTTTCTTCGCATTCAGATACTTCTGGATCGCAGCATTTGTGGGTGTCCCGAGACTCTGAAAAAGCGCGAGGACGTCGTCGTTCTCCACCAGCCGACGAACCTGTTCGACCGCCTTGGGAGGACTATAAGCATCATCGTAGGAGATAAACTTGATCAGGCGATGATTCACGCCCCCCTGCTTGTTGATCATTTCGAAGTAGGCCGCAGCGGTTTTCCCTATCGCCGAAAGGCTTGATACGGGTCCGCTATAAGGCATCAAGTTTCCCAGGCGAATCTCTGTTTCTGTGTATCCTGGACCATACTGTTCCGCCGCCTGGATTGCATGGACGTGTGCCACACCGATCGCGATGGCACCTAATAGCATTCCTCCCCTAACGAGTTGCATCAGACCAATCCTCATGAGCTGCCTCCCATATTCCAAGCTTTTCAATGCCGCACGCCGCGGCGACAATTAGTACCGGTGTTCTCCGCTCGGATGCGGACTCGGTGCTGCGCTTAATCGTGGTTCACCGACTGACTTTGTGATGTTCCCCAATATCAGGCCGCTTGCTGCACTGACTTGTCGCGCCAACTCCATTCCTCTTGCGCTCCTCCGGCACATCATTTGACCGCATTCGGGGCTCGGCGGGCGGAAAGGGATCCAAACAAATCGTCATGCCTCTCATCGAGAATAAAGATCCGCTCGCCGCTCACCCGCGGAGATTGTCGGCCCAACGCCAAGCGAGAAAAGCAATCTGCTTGGCTCCGTGCGGGATCAGGAAAATGATTAGGAACAAGATGATGCCGAATGTCGCGCCCGAGAGTCCCTTGGAGATGCTCTCCGCGATGTTTGGGACGAATACGATGAAGGCGCTTCCAACAAGGGAGCCGGGCAACCAGCCTACGCCGCCGACGACCATCCCTAGGAACAGCGAGATTGCGAAGTTAATCGTGTAGGAATCCGGTGCCACAAATTGAATCGTGATCGCTCCGAGGCCGCCGGCGATACCCGTGATCGCGGCAGAAATGCCGAACGCCAGCGTCTTGTAGAGTGCGACGTCGACGCCCATGGCGGAAGCGGCAATATCGTTGTCGCGGAGGGCCATGAAGGCCCGGCCCGAGCGGGAGCGCAACAGGTTTGACGAGAGCACATAGATTGCAATGGCGACGACCAGCGTGAGGTAGTAGAACCAAAGATCCTGCGAAATCGTCAAGCCAAACGGTGCGTTCGGCTTCGTCACAACGAGGCCCTGAACACCTCCCGTCCAGTTTTCGAGTGCGTTGAGTTTGAGAAGCTGCGGCATGGCTGTCGCGAGGGCGAAAGTCGCCAATGCTACGTAAATGCCAGACAGTCGCAGCGCTGGCCGACCAAACAGGAAGCCGAACAGAAAGCAAAATACGGCTACGACAGGTAGACAGAGAACATAGTGCAGCTCGTAACGATCCATCAGTATCGCGGTTGCGTAGGCGCCCACGGCATAGAATGCACTGTGGCCAAGCGAAAATTGTCCCGAGCCGCCAGTGAGGATGTTGAGGCCCAGCACAGCAAGTCCGTAGACTAAGAGCATTGTCATCTGGAAGATGATGAAGTTCCTCGCGAACACCGGCACGACAAGGAGGAGCAGCAGCACCACCACCGAGGTGCTGGTGCCCAGCGTCATGGCTCGCCTCGGCACGGCCTCGACGGCCGGATCTTCCGTGACGACGTCTTCGACAGCGCTCATGATCAAACTCGCTTGACGATGTGCCGGCCGAACAGACCAGCGGGTTTGACGACCAGGACGGAGATGATCAGCGCAAGCGCGATCGGAAGTTTCAGCTCGTTGCCGACGCCGGGGATGTAGGTGCCGGCGAGGTTCTCGAAGATGCCGACCAGGAAGCCGCCGACAACGGCGCCGAACGGGCTGGTGAGGCCGCCGAGCACGGCGGCGGCAAAGCCGTAGATCAAGACCCCGCCCATCATGTTGGGTTCGAGGAACACGACCGGGGCGATCAGCATGCCGGCGATCGAGCCGATCGCCGAGGCCATGCCCCAGCCGAGCGCGATCATCCAGCTGGTGTTGATGCCGACGAGCCGGGCCGATTCAGGCACCGAGGCGGCCGCGCGCATGGCAAGGCCGATCCTGGTGTACTGGAAGAAGAAGTAGAGGCCGAGCAGCAGCAGCACGGTGACGCCGATCATGCCGGCCTGGTGGGTCGAGATCAGCTGGCTGCCGAGGAACGGCGAGGAGCCAAACGGGGTCGGGTACTGCTTGATAGTGAAGTCCCAGATCAGGCCGGCCGAGGAGTTGATGATCGCGAACAGCGCGATGAAGCCGGCGACGTTGGTCAGCACCGGCGCCTTGGCCAGCGGCTTGAACAGGATCCGCTCGATCGCGATGCCGCCGATGAAGGAGAACGCGAGCGTGATAATGAACGCTCCCCAGTACGGCACGCCCCACTGCATCAGCTGCCGGGAGATGAAGGTCGAGAACATCGCCATCTCGCCTTGCGCGAAGTTGAGGTGGCCGATGGCCTGGTAGATCATGACCACGGCCAGCGCCATGCAGGCGTAGATCGCGCCGGTGGCAATCCCAGCCAGGACTTGGTTGGTGAACAGCTCCATTGTCCCGGCTCCCTCAGTAACCCAGATAGGATTTGCGGATTTCTTCGTTGTTCGCGATGTCCTTGGCGTTGCCCGACATCACGATCCGTCCGGTCTCGATCACATAGGCCTGGTCGGCGAGCGCGAGCGCGAGCTGGGCGTTCTGCTCGACCACCAGGATCGACACCTTGTCCTCGCGGTTGATCTTGCCGAGGATGCCGAACAGGTCGCGCACGACGAGGGGCGCAAGGCCGAAGGACGGCTCGTCGAGCAGCATCAGGCGCGGCCGCAGCATCAGCGCGCGGGCGACCGCGAGCATCTGCTGCTCGCCGCCGGAGAGCGTGCCGGCCTGCTGGGTGTGGCGCTGCTTCAGCACCGGGAAATGCGCATACATGCACTCGATGTCGGAGACGATGCCGGCGCTGTCCTTGCGCGTGATGGCCCCGAGCTGGAGGTTCTCCTCCACCGTCATGTTGGTGAATGTGCCGCGGCCCTGCGGCACGTGGGCGATGCCGAACCGCACGATGCTCTCGGTGGAGCGGTTGTTGAGGGGCTTGCCGTCGAACTCGATGCCACCGGTGGAGCGCACCATGTTGCAGATCGCGCGCAGCGTGGTGGTCTTGCCGGCGCCGTTGGCTCCTAGCAGCGTCGTCAGCGAGCCCTCGTTGAGCGAGAACGACAGGCCATGGAGCGCCTGGACCTGGCCGTAATAGGCGCGCAGGTCTTTGACGTTGAGCAGTGTCGTCATTGGTCCTTGCTCCCGAGATAGGCCTTGATGACGTCGGGGTCGGCCTGCACCTGCGCGGGCGTGCCTTCCGCGAGCTTCTTGCCGAAATTGAGCGCGACGACGTGGTCGGCGATCGACATCACGAGGCCCATATGGTGCTCGACGAGGAGCACGGTCATGTGGCGCTCGTCGCGAATGCGGCGGATGAGGTCGCCGAGCACGTAGACTTCCTCGTGGTTGAGGCCGCCGGCGGGCTCGTCCAGCAGCAGGATCTTCGGATCGGCCGCGAGCGCCCGCGCCAGCTCCACGCGCTTCTGCGTGCCGAACGGCAGGCCGGAGACAGTGGTGTGGGCGACGTCCTCGAGATCGAGATAGCTGAGGATCTCGTGCACCTTCTTGTTCATGTCGGTTTCGCTGCGGCGGATCCAGGCGAGGCGCAGCGAGTCGCTGATGATGTCAGAGGAGGTGCGGGCATGGGTGCCGACGCGGACATTGTCCATCACCGACAGGTTTGGAAACAGCGCCACGTTCTGGAAGGTGCGGCCGATGCCGATCTCGGCGATCCGGTGCGGCGGCCGCGACAGGATGCTCGCGCCCTCCATCAGGATGTCGCCGGACGACGGCTGGTAGAGCCGCGAGAGACAGTTGAAGAGCGTGGTCTTGCCGGCACCGTTGGGGCCGATCAATCCGAGGATCTGGCCCTTGTGCATGTCAAAGGACACACCGTTGAGCGCGACGATGCCGCCGAACACGACGCTGACGTCGCGAACCGCGAGCAAAGGCGATGTCCCCTGCACCAGCTGTGCCCGCGTCATCTCGTCTCGTCTGCGTGCTCGGGCGGTGAGAACAAGAAACCCGCGCGGGTGCACGGCCCCATGCGTTTCAGGTTCAACGAAAGCCCTCCCCTCGCCCGCTTCCTTTCACGCTGTTTCGGCAACGACACAGCTACGCAGTGCACCTCGCTTTAGGCACTTCCCCACATTATTGATCAATGATCGAGCGGTCGCGAGGCGGCTCAACGACAACTTGCAGACTAAAGCCAGCCGTGCACGTGCTCTTCGAGGCCAAATGATTGCGAACCTGTCGTACTTGACCGCCACGTATTGGCTTTTGAGCTGTACATTGAGCGACCTCCGTTCGTTGTTTTTAGCTTTATGAACAATCTATTCTCTATCAGATTTACTTGTCAGTCAATCAGCAAGTTCCTGGCGCCCAGTGGCTCGCGACCGCAAGTGGCCGCAGCGTCCTATAATCTTTGCCCAACCTCGGACGGCTCTATCGCATTCATTGGCTCCAATGAGCTCATTGAGCAACACATTGACGTACACGAGTGGTTTCCAAGCCACCCGCAAGGGTCAAGAGCATCGATCGGCCGGACGCGGGGCCCCACCGGTGAATGCGCCGAACGTCTCGTACAAGCATATTTCCGACTAGCGGGAATTCCAGAACGACTGGATGCGACACTTGATCTGCCATCTCATGCGGGCCTCCCATCTCTCCGGCATCGCCGCACACTGGTTGCGCCACATTGTTTCTGCCCTTGTGTCCACGGTAGAGCTACCAGCCGAATCAGGCTTTGGAAGTGAGACGAAGGACGATCCAAGATGTCGGATCGCGTTATCGCGAAGTGCATAGTGGCTGACCAGTAGTGCCGTTTGTGCCAAATATCCTGGGCAGCTAATATGGTTTTCAGAGATGGTTTCGCCTAGAACGAGATTCATCGATCACGCGGGTTGGCTCGTTAAATCAGACAATGGATGGGACGAAAGCGGGAATGTTGAAAGAAAGAAGAACGCAAGCTGAGAGGAGCGCTGAATCCCGGTCTCGGCTCGTGCAGGCAGCGATTAGACTATTGAGCACGCGCGGCTATGCAAAGGCTTCGTTAGTTGAGATCGGCAAGGAAGCGAAGCTGAGCCGCGCTTTGGTAGGCCATCATTTCGGCTCGAAAGAAGCTTGCATGCGTTCGGTGGTCTCGACGATCAGGGAGGAGATGACCGAACGATTGTTCCCCCCGAACAAAGGTAAGCGCGCGCCGGAGTCGGTTCTAGGTCTGCTCAAGATGCTTCATGACGACGACGCCAATGCACGAGCCATGCTGACCATTTTGGTTGAAGCCGTCACAGCCACCCCGGGCCTCAGACCAGCTGTTGCCGAGACAAACGCGGTTATTCGGGCGGGTATCATTGAATCTATCAATGCCGAATTGGCTGCGTCCGCTTCAGCCCAAAAAGTCGATGTGCAAAGCCTAGCGGTCGTGATCGAGGGGATATTACGCGGCGTCGCCTTACAATGGCTGGCGGACCCTGATTCGATAGACCTGCAAGCCGTCATCCGTATGGCACAGTCGATGATCCGCTCACAAATTGACGCTCCTGTCCGTCTCGCGAAAAAGCGCTGATCTAAGGTCAAGCACTCATTTCGGGTCGGACGTGAAAAGTGTGCGGCTCGGCTTTACGTGCTTTTCGCCAATAGGATCACAAGGCGTCGGCCGCACGGAGATCTTCCCGAACCAGAAATCCGTCCAACTTGGAACGCATCTGTCCTCATCGCTATTTCGTTGAACGATCGACGTACCGGAGACCAGGTGATTGCGCACCCCGACGACAGCGGGAGGTAACCTGAAAAACCTACGCTTAGCGCCGAATTTCGCCTGTTGCATTGGTCGACCTGTAATTCCTTCGCCCGACCTGGTTCGCTTCCAGCTACCGCAAGCTGCTCGCCGAGTCGGCTATTAGCGATCAAGCCAACTACTCATGGACAAGCCGCGAAATGGTTTATCTCCGCATTGATCTCGTTAAGTGATCGCAATTCACGACCACCGGCCTTGAGTTGACCATCTTCCGCCCTGCTCCGCGCACGCGAGAAGAGGAAATCTCCGGCGGGCATGCCGGAGATTCAAGTTTGGGAGGAATCCAAGAATGTTGGAGGCGTGCTGACGGGCCATTAGAACTTGACAGTCACGCCCGTGTATACCGTCGAAGCTGTACAAGCGCCCCCTATACATGACGGACTTGTTTCATGGTTGAGACCTAGGACATTCTGGTTCCACTTGTAAGCGACCCACAGATCCAAGGCGTGCGAGTAAGTTTTGCCCCAGAGCAGTTTGCTGGCATCGAGAGTTAGTCGGACCGGCTCGGTGTAAATTTGCGTCGCCGACGGTACGAAGATTTTGGATGGAAGAGCGCCGGCAGGATAACCGGAGCCCATTTCGCCGATGATCAGCATACGGCCGCTTACCGCCAGCGGAATCGTTTCTGGTAGAAAGCCAAGATCCATGTAGTAATTTGCTTCGACCGCCCAGGTCGGGCGGAATTCCAGCACGCCATCGGGCACCCCGGGCCGGAATGGTCCAAACGGCGTTATGGTCCCAGAATAGATCCATTCCTTGTAAACCAGAGGCGCCACATTCAGGAAGCCTTTGTACGGCAGATCAAACGCGAACTGGAGGCCAGCGGTGACCGCCGTCACGTTCAGCGCAGATGCGACATCTCGCATTCCACGGTCGGCGCCCACCTCAAGCGAAACGTTTCTCAGCGGCGCCGCTGTAAAGAGTTTGGTGTCGAAGATCTCGTTGAACCCGAATGTGCTTCGAATTGATGCATAGTCGAGAACTGATCCGGCACATCCCTGATAGGAGACCGTGCAGGGGGACGCCGGGGCATGTTGCGAATATTTCACAAGCCCCACATTGATCAGATTGGTTCCGTAATTCCACGCGTCGAAATGGGTGAAGGCAAATGTCATTTCTGGCGTTCGACCGGGAAAGCCTGGAGACGCTCCGTCGGGCGCGTAGGCGAATGTAAGGCGATTGTCATTGATGAAGAAGAATGGGAACGGATTGGCCGCTTTCTTCGGCGGAATAACTTTGACCGGCGGCTGTGGAACGTCCGCTGCTGAAACAGTTTCTACTGATTGCAGCATCCCCACGAGAGCCACTGCTATCGATGCATGGAGCCATCTATGATGCATTTCCTTTTCCCCGTTTTACTATGTTGTGGACGCTCTGGTGCATTTGCAGCCCGAGCATGACGTATCCGGTTCCGCAGTGAGGTCACTGCGGGACGTGAACATTGAATAGATCTGAAAGTTGGATGTTGTACGTAGCAGTCCCTGGCTACATGCCGCCGCGCGCTTCCGAGCACCAGAGTTCAAGCACTAAGTGTCTTTGACAAATCGGTCCTTCGCGGCGAGTTTGCTCATTCGATTTGCATGCTCGTCCTCCCTCCCCCTTGAAAAGCCCGACCAATTTTTTGTGATCTTTTCGGGCTCACCATCTGCAAACTGGCCTGTACTACTTAGGCGTGAACGACGTCACCGACCTTCGGAACGATGACCTTGATACGCGGATCCTGTCGCGCAACGGCTTCGACGAAGCGGGCAGGTGTCTGTTCGAGGATCGGGAATCCACCATAGTGACACGGTATGGCGATGCGCGGCTTGAGATAGCGACACACCGCTAAAGCGGCCCCCTCCGCACCCATCGTGAAGCGGTCCCCGACGGGAACGATCACAACATCCGGCTTGTACAGTTCATTGATAAGCGACATATCCGAAAACACATCGGTGTCGCCCATGTGATATACTGTTGGCTGCCCCTTTGAGCGAATAACGAACCCGTTGGGATTGCCAAAGCTTATGGAAACGCCAAGATCGGACAGTTGTGAAGTTGTTCGACCAGCAAGAGCCAGCATCGTCACTGCGAGTTCAGCTGATGAGTGATAGGCGCGCGTTGCGGTCACCTGAAACCCACCCGCGTCGATCGTGCCTCCGACATTCAAGAGGTCGGTTCTTTTCACGCCGTTGGCAGCGAGCCAGTTTCCTAGTTCGTAACCTGCGATGACGAGGGCATTGGTCTTGTCGGCAATTGGTATGGTGTCGCCCACGTGATCGGCATGACCGTGCGTCACAAGAACGTGGGTAACGCCGTCAATCGCCGCTTCGAGATTTCCTGCAAATAGAGAATTTCCGGAAAAGAACGGATCGATCAAGACGACCGCATCGGAAAATGCGATACGAAAGTTTGAATGTCCAAACCAGGTGATATCCATGCGATCTCTCCACCTAACTTCAGAAACGATTTTCCGGATGAGCGTTCCTCACGCTCAGTCTCTTGCATACACCTGCCCAATGGATAATCCTCCGAGGCCGATGAGATGGCATAGGCCGACACGGTCGGAGTTCGCTTGACGCAGTCGTCGAGCAGTTTCCCAGATTTGGGCGAGTCCCGTCGGTCCGCCAGGGTGCCCTCGCGCTATCAAACCGCCATCGGTCGAGAACTCGGGAAGGCCAAACCGTTGTTTTGAGCTGGGACCAAACGCACCACGTTCGATAAGCAAATGGGTCTCGTCGGGATCCGAGAAGCCGAGCGACTCGTAGTACAACATCTCTTCGATAGCGAAAGCATCGTGAACTTGGACGATGTCCACGTCGGCAGGGCGCAATCCAGCCTTTGACAGCGCCGTTGTGCCAACCAATCGGGCTGCGGCCATCTGTTCTTCAAGCGCTCCACCGCGCCCCCCCTCGTGCGATGTCGTGCGGAACACGCTGGCGACGGCCCGTATGGGAACGGACTGCGTCCGCTTCAACGCCGAGCCGGAGCAGAACACTGCGGCAGCGGCGCCCTCACTCCAAGTGGTGCACATCATCGCCGTCAGCGGGGCGGCTGCCAACTTGCTCCGAATAACCTTTTCGGCCGTCACAGGCTCGCTAGCACGACGCGCCGCATGAGGGTTGTTTCGAGCGTAGTTCCAGTTCTTCGCCGCAATCGCCGCGAGATGTTGCTCGCCGGCGGCGCCGGTTTGCAGCCGCCGCGCGGCGAGAAGGGCGAACGGGACAATTGGCGGCGCCTGTCGTTCGTTTGCGATTACGCTGAGGGTCGACATCTCTGTGTCAGGACAATCATATCCGATCGCCAAGACGGTCTCCGCCCGCCCCGACATGATTGCGCTGATTGCTTCATGCGCAACGCAAAGGCCCGTCGCCGATGCATTCGATAGATGCTGGACAGGAACGCCGGTCAGTCCCAGTTCCTCGGCCACGAAGACACCGCGCGGACTGAGAGGGTGAGCTGTGCCCGCATAGACTGCGTCGATCTTATCGAATGTCAGTCCAGCGTCGCCAAGGGCCCTCAACGAGGCCTCGACAGCCAGACGTTTACCCGAGCCGACTTCATGCCGACCAAAGTTGGTCATCCCAACGCCTACCACATAAACGTCAGTCATAAACTCTCCGTCCGCCGTCTGCCTCTGACGCAAAAGTGTGCCGCCTTCCTAGGTCGACTTCTCAAAAAAGAGGCGCCCGTTCTCGGCACGTACTCCGATGAAATGGCCGCCTGCGGCCTTTGGAGGTTCTTGAAGTACGACTTCCAATTCGATCCCGATCGGCAGCCGAAGTAGCCCGTACACGGTGTCCAGATATTCGGTCCACGCTACAAGGACGCCCTCGGCCGCGATCTCCAGAGACTCGCACTCCCTAAGGCTTCCGTCGGCGGCAAAGCGGCGCGGAGGGTAGTAAACCGCACCGGTCGCGGGATCGTGCGAGGCGTGCAGGGTTGCGATACTCATATGTCCTCCAACGACGATGCGTATACCAACAGCACTGTCATTAATGGCTGCGTTGAGCTCCGATTGCGGTTCGGTCCTGTTGCTGATGATCCATCCAGAGTTTGCGAAGATCTTTCTTGATAAGTTTTCCGCCGGTGTTCACCGGAATCTCCGGCAACATGAAGATGCGGCGCGGCCACTTGTACTTTGCCAATTGTCCCTCGCAGAAGGCTATCAATTCGCTCTCGCTCGCCGCAGCCCCCTGCTTCAGTTCAACGTAAGCAACGGGCTGCTCTCCTAGGTCCATATGCGGGACGCCGATCACCGCAGCCAAAGCCACCGCCGGATGCAGCGACAGTGCGCGTTCGATTTCGGCAGGGTAAACATTGCTTCCTCCAGCAATGATCATGTCCGTGAGGCGATCTGTGATGAACAAATAGCCTTCCTCATCGAGATAGCCGACGTCTCCCGTCCGATAGTAGCCGTCAGCGTCGATCTTATCCGAGCCCAGCTTGCCCTTGCCGATGTAGCCGGTAATGATCGAAGGCGTGTGAACACGAATTTCGCCATTTTGCCCCGGCGGCAATGCACGGCCGTCTTGATCTACGATCCGGATGGACACGTGTTTGAACGCGCGGCCAGCCGTTCCGGGACGTTTGCGTTGCTCCAGGGGCGTGGCACCAGCAATCATGCCGGCCTCGACGGTGCCGTAGCTTTCATACAGGCACTCGCCAAACACCTCCGTTGCCCGCAACTTCAACTCAGGCCCAGCCGGGGCGCCACCAAACTGCAAGCACTTGAGCGAACTTACGTCATACTTACGCAGAATTGCGTCGGGCAGGTTGAGCACGCGGCGGATCATGGTCGGCACGCTGCCCCAGTGCGTGATCTGCTTGGATGCGATAAGGGCGAGCGTTTGTTCGGGATCGAACTTGCGCTGAAAGACAACCATCCCGCCAGTGGACAGGGCTATCCGCGTGAACGCGGGCCCGACACCGTGATGAAGTGGGAGATTGACCAGCGCTCGGTCTCCTGGCCCTCCAGCCGCGCCGTTGAAGTTTACGGAATTGGCGTATTCTGCAGCGATCCGCAGGTCCCGCGGAGGCGTGCGCAGGGTTCCCTTGGGGGTGCCCGTCGTCCCCGACGAGTAGATGATCATCTGCGCAAAGTCGCCCGCTTCCTCTGTGACCCGCTTCGTTGAGGCAAGGAGGTCAGAATACGCAATGCCAAAGCGCTTCGTGTCGCCCAAGCAAACCGTTGCACGTAAGTGCAGCGCCAGGCACATCTCCCGCAGCGATGCTGGGTCATCGTCATCGCAAACAAGCGCGACGACTCCGCAGTCGTTGAATATGTCCTTCATCTCCGTTGCGGTCAGCCGGTAGTTAATGGCGACATGAACGGCGCGGAGCTTTGCGAGGGCAAGATTCGTAACCAGCCACTCGAGCCTATTGTGCATACGGACGGCTACGCGATCACCAGCACCTATTCCCTGGTCCGAGAGGCCCGCCGCAAGCCGACCAGCCTGTTCTTCCCATTCCGCGAAGCTAAGTGTTCGACCTCCCTCGCACGCAACGATCGTAGAGAGATCTTCGGGAGAAAAAGGAGGCTTCCCTATTGCCATGATGTACCCCAATTCCGACGCAGCCCTGCCAAATACGAGCCGTGGATTGAACGCAGCCGATTAGCAAAGCCCGCCGCGCTCGCCTCCGCTGACGGTCACGATCTGACCGGTGACGTAGTTGGCCAAGGGCGATGAAAGCCAGAAGATTGCATCTGCAGCCTCTTGGACTGTTCCTGTTCGACCCACCAAGTTGGACGAGATCGGCCGGGGCTCGTATACTTTTGCGGGATCGTACTGCTGGGCAATGCCGTGCCGTTGGCTCGTTTTTTCGTTGAATCCCAGCGCGATTTCTCGACCGCCAGTCTTCACAGTTTGAGCAGCAGTCAGCGGAGCGCCGAAACGCGTTTGGATCGCGCCAAACGCGACGGCGTTGACGTTGATCTTGAAGCGCCCCCACTCCAGCGCCAGCGACTTGGTGAAGCCGTTCAAAGCCCCCTTCGCCGTCGCATAGTTCGTCCCTCCGAAGGAGCCGAAAGTTGCCGCGATCGCGGAGACGTTGACGATTTTGCGAAATCGCTCTATGCCGGTGGCTGCTTCGGTCTTTGCGGGTTCACACATGTAGGGCGCTGCCGCACGGCAAATGCGAAATGGCGCCACGACGTGGATATCCAACATGGATTGAAACTGCTCATCCGTCATTTTCTCAACGACGGAATTCCAATAATATCCAGCAGCATTGACGATGATATCGAGTCGTCCGAACGCGTCGATTGCGTGCTTAATGAGCAGATCCGGGACGCCCGGCTCAACCAAGTCGCCCACAAATGAAGTCGCGAAGACGCCGATATTCGCGGCCTCCGCTTCAACGGCCGAGGCGTCAACATCCGCCAAGCAGACGCGCGCCCCGTTTGCGGCGAGCGTGTGGGCGACGGCTCTGCCGATGCCTTGACCGGCTCCCGTGACAACGGCAACCTGATCTTCCAGAAGGCTCGATTTGAGAGTTGGACTCGGCTGCACTTAGTACCCCTTCCAGACAGGCTTACGCTTCTCGGCAAAGGCGCGCAGCCCTTCGGCGCGATCCTCTGAATTTATGACTGGGTCGAGATATTTTCGCTGCCGCTCCCAGAATTCCGCATCTGGCCAGTCCGCAGCTTGTCGGACAATTTGAACGCCGGCAGCGACGGATAATGGACCGTTGGCCACTAGCCTTTCCGCGAGATCGATCGCAAGCTCGAGTGCCTTGCCTGGCTCCGCTAGTCTGTTCACGAGCCCAAGCCGGTGCAATTCGGCTGCCGGCCAAGCTTCACCGATAAGCGCCAATTCCATAGCGACGTGATATGGAAGCCGCTTCGGCAGCCGGGCTAGCCCGCCGCCTAAGGCAGCCAATCCTCTAGTGACTTCGGGCAACCCCATCGTCGCAGTCCGCGACGATACGATGAGATCGCAGGCCAGGCATAATTCGAGGCCGCCGGCGAGGGCGTGCCCTTCAACCGCCGCAATGACCGGCTTCTTCGGCCGCTCCCTCATGATTCCGAAGCCACCTCGTCGCGGCGATTCGGCGAGATCGCCCTTCGCCGCCGCGATCAGGTCTTGACCCGAGCAGAATACCCCCCCGGAGCCCGTGATTACGGCTGCCCGCAGCTTGTCATCGCCATCGTAGGCATCCATCGCCGCTTCCATTGCACGCGCGGTCGCACCGTCGAAGGCATTTCGCCGGCTGTAGCGATTGATGGTGACGACGAGAATATGCTCGCGCGGCTGCTCCAGTACTAAGAGCGACCCAGACTCTTCCACGTTGCCTCCCCTAAAGGCGCTTAGGCTTCTCTGTTCACCCTACTTCATTGTTGATCAATCGACAAGTATATAATCGGAAAATGATTACGTGACGAAATTACGAATAGCGGAATTTCATCTTTGGCCGATGAGCCTCGTGGAGATTGCTATTCTCGCAACTCTCTGGCTGAGAATCTCTTCAAAGCGCTGGGGGCGCGGCGACTTCTTGCGAAATAGCCAGGAGAACATACTCGCCAGCTGCTTCGGTATTAAAAGCGCCCAGACTCTTCCGCGCGGCCTCTTAAGCGCGGGAGCTTCTCGGCCTAGTTGCGTCGTGGGATACAAAGTACGGAATTTCATACTTGCCACCTCATAAAGATCGCTTTGCTCGCAAACTCCCTTAGGCGGATGCCGGGAAGCTCTTCGAAGCGCCAGGGGCGCGGCGATCTTTCGCGATAGGATCCCCTAGCCAAGGAAGGCCTCCCGGCCTCGCGCACAGGCCGCAATGCCGGAAGGACGCCAAGGGGATTTTCAACCTGCTCAACCCCAGAAGCCAAAGGCACGTACACCCGCCGCATAGTCCGCAATAGTGAACACTTGAAGTCTGGGCGCCGCCATGCCTCAGCCTGTTCCCCATGTATTCAGATCCGGGCGGTGAATTGTTCAGAAGGCGCTCACAACCGGTGCATTCGTACGAATGGGGCGCTCGCCAAATCGCTAATATGTAGCCGGGCTGTCCGACTGTTGGTCAATCAGCCGAATCTGGTCTCACATAGCCAAGGTTCGCTGACAGACGCCGAGTTGTATGTAAGAGTGACGTCACCGGAAGTCCGTTAATAGCAGTGTCGTACTCCCCTCGTGCGCCGATGACCGTAATGGCAGCGACGAGTTGTTGCTGATGGTCAAAAACAGGCGCGCTGATGCCGTCGATTCCTTGCGCGTACTCGCTTAATGAGCGGGCAACGCCGTTGGCCCTGGTCTCTTTCTTTATCGATTCGAATTGCTTCCGAGCGGAGTGGGGAAGGCTTTTCAACTGCCAATCAACAAATTGAAGCACTTTCTTATCACTTGAGAAGGTTGCAAAGACTCGACCTGTCGCTGATTCGAAAATCGGCAAAACACTTCCCGGTTTGGCATTCACAGTAACAGCCTTGCTTCCCTCCTCGACTAAAACGTACGATGGGCCATGCGTACCCCAGACTGCTAGGCCCACCGTGACGCCAAGTTCGTCACGAAGGCTGGACAATTCCTGCCCCGCCAGCCGCACGATATTAAGGCTTCCAAGCGCGGACATGCCAACCCGCAATGCCGCCGGCCCCAAACGGTATGCTCCGTTCGGTTCGCGCTCGACGAATTTGGTCCGCATGAAGCTTACGAGATAGCGATGCGCCTTAGGGGCCGGCATGCGAGTGGACGCAGACAATGCCTTCAGATTCTGTGGGCGAGAAGATGCAGCAAGCGCCTCCAACAGGAGCATTCCGGTTTCGATTGAATTGACGCCCAAAGGCTCATGATGCCGACCACCGGTTTGACGTTTCTTGCTACTCATTCGCCAGCGCCCCAACTTATTGATATCCTGCGGAGTTTTATGCCGTCGAACGAGATTCTGCCAGTTGAAAAGTTTGGCCCGCTTGTCGCGCGGACGGCGCTCCAGTGGCGCTTGGCTCGGCAGCGCGCTCTTTTCTTATAGCAGAGGCAGCCTTCTCGCTGCAGTAAGCCTATTGGATGTGGCTATCGCTGTGTGGAGAGGCTCGATTCGATCGCTCGCACCGGTTCAAGATCGATAAACACGCGGTAATCAGCTATGGAGCCATTGCGCCAACGTGCGGTTGAAGTGCACGGCACGGTGACGTGTGTTTCGTCGGCAAACATGTGAGTCACCTCACACTCGATTGCGCCCCGCGCCCTAATCTTTCGCACGCGCGACGATCCGGCTGGGATCGGTTCAGAACGCCACTGACCAAGTCAAATGCGTAGCGCGCAGGCTGGTCGGGAAGCCGGCGCCCTTCCATAGCTTGCCGTGGTTCTGGAGCAACCAGGGCAGCCTCAAGCTTCAGATCGCCGGGCTCGTGCGAGGCTGCGATACGTGTGTCTCACGCGACGATCCCAAAACATCGGCTTTTTCGGTATTCGGCTTCGCCGATGGAACGCTGCGATGCGATGAATCGGTGAACCGGCCTGGCGACCACATCGCCGCCAGAAGGCTCTTGGAGTCCGGCTGCGCGATCACCCCTGAAGAAGCAGGAGACATAACCTTCGACCTGAAGGCGGCCCTGCGGCTGACCGCCGCGGCCAGTTGAGGGCGCCCTACCGATTTCAGCTCTCTCTTTCGAGGATCGAAACGTAGTTCGCGACGCCGCTGCCTCCCATGTTGAATACGCCGCCGATCCGGGGATCTCGCGCTTTGACACCGGGATATTCGCCGGCGAGCTGCATCGCGGCCATGACGTGCATGGAAACTCCGGTAGCTCCGATCGGGTGTCCCTTGGCCTTCAGGCCTCCGGACAGGTTGACCGGCAACCTGCCTCCGGGCTCCGTCACACCATCCAACACGACGCGCGCTCCCTCCCCCGGGTTCGCCAAGCCCATGGCTTCGTACTCCATTAGCTCCGCAATCGTGAAGCAGTCGTGAGTCTCCACGAACGAGAGATCCATGAGCTGTAGCCCGGCTCTATCCAGGGCCATTCGCCAAGCCTTCGAACATCCCTCCAGACGCGTCATGTCGCGCCGGTTCATCGGGAGGAAGTCGTTCACTTGAACCAGCGATCGGATCCGAACCGATTTCTCGGCCTGGCGCGCAATATCGGGACAGGCGATCAGCAGGGCCGCCGCGCCGTCGGATACCATCGAGCAATCCGTCCTGCGCAAGGGACCGGCGACCAGCGGATTCTTGTCGCTCACCGTCCTGCAGAATTCGTAGCCGAGATCCTTCTGCATGTGGGCGAGCGGATTGGCTGCGCCGTTGCGATGGTTCTTGGCAGCGATGCGCGCGAGCGCGTCCGACTGATCACCGAACCTCTGGAAATAGTTGTTTGCGATCTGGCCGAAGAGCCCCGCGAACGACCCGGCTCCTGCTTCCGCGGCCACGTAGCTCGCGCTGATCAGGCCGCGGTTGACTTCTTCAGCGGAAGCCGACGTCATCTTTTCGGCTCCTACGACGAGGACGACGCGTGCGGCTCCGGACTCGATTGCGCGGATGCCTTGCAGGATAGCTGCGGATCCTGTGGCGCATGCGTTTTCGACCCTCGTCGCCGGCTTGAACTGCAAAGCCGGATCAGCCTGCAGCGCCAGCGACGCAGGGAATCCCTGGGGAACGAACCCGGCGCCGAAGTTTCCCACGAAGATCTCGTCGATGGCGCCAAAATCCACTTTCGCGGAGGCGACAGCTTCCTTGACGGCCCGGACCAAAAGGGACTCAAGCGTATCTTCCGTGAGCTTGCCGAATGCGGTGTGCGACCATCCGATAAGATAAGCGTCCATGTATGCGTCCTTTCGATTGAACTCGCGATCAGTTGGCGGCGAGCAGGCCGACGAGGTGCCGGACATCGCCGAGCTCTTCAAGATTCTCGATCATTCGGGCGATCGCCTGGCCCCTCGCCTCCGCGTTCTTGACCGGAGAATAACGTACGCAGTCTTCGAACCGGCGCTGGTGTGCCGCCGCGCTCAATGGACTGTCCGGAAATCCGTCCGGGTGATCCAGTTTCAAGCTGACGGACTCGCCGGACGCGGTCGTAACGTCGAGATCCACTGCGGTATGTCCTCGGGCATCCAGCGTCGGGTCCACTCGCACCTCCACATTCCGTGCGAGCTTTACGATCTCATCCCGGCCAACCGACTCGGGCGTGAAATGACTGAGCTCCGACGAGCCGTGAAGCAAAGCGTTCGCCACGCAGAACTGTATGCTGAACTGCGCGTTGACGCGCGGGTTCTCGCCCACGACGAACTGATGGCCGACCAGCTTATGGGCATAGGGCGGCACCCGGACCGAGATCGATCTCACGTGATCTGCACGGACGCCGTGCCTCTGAACGGCCTCGAGAGTCAGTTGCGTGATGCCTTGCGTCAGACCGCAGCTCGGAAACTGCTTGAAGACGGTCCGCTCGAGGCGGAACTCCTCGCCTAGCGCGTGTGTAAAACGGTCGTCTGTTGCGTCGCCGGCGAAAAGCCGGCGATAGCCATAGACGCCATTCAGGAAGTTCTTCGGGCCGGTGATGCCGACGGCAGCCAAGTCGGCACAAAGCACTCCGGACTCGGCCACCCATCCTTGGATGACCCGCACGGCGAGCGAACCGTCGACATTGCTCTGGAAGCTGCCGCCCGCGCGATTGAACGCCAACGCGAGTGCATGAAGCGTCTCGTGAGGCGGGAGCCGCCTTATTCGACATGCGGTCGCCGTTGCTGCAAACACACCGGCAACGCCGGTGGGATCGAAACCATGGTACTCCGCTTCCGACAGATTGAAGCGCGATCCGATCTCGGCGCCCACCGCGATCGCTGCGAGCAGATCGCGTCCGCTGCAACCACCGATGCTTTCGGCCATGGCGAACGCTACGGGCACGATCGAAGAGCCCATGTGCAGACCCGGCGCCATTGCGTCGCAATAGTCGAGTGCGCGACAGATGACTCCGTTGGCGAACGCGGCCGCACGCGCCGGGACTTTGGCGCCTGTGAAAAAGACCGTGGCTTCGCTCTTGCCACCCGCCTCTAGAACATACTTTTGGACTTCGCGGCAACCCTGCTCGGAAGCGCCGGCCATTCCCGTGCCGATCACGGCAAGCACGATCTGCTTCACGATCGTACGAGCGCTGTCCGAAAATTCCTCGAAGCTCGCCTTCAAGACGAAATCAGCCAATGCCTGTTCGCTGCTCATATGCCCTTCTCCTACACGCCTCAGAAGCGAGTTCTACAGAGGCCGGCCCTCGCTATCCGCCCGATGTACTCGCTTCCATTGCCTTCCCACGCCAATCATCACGCGAGCGCTTGCCGGCCGCGGGGAGAACTCACATGCCTAGGTAAGCGCGACGAACATCGTCGTTCGCGAGTAGCTCATGGCCGAGTCCCTCCAGCGTCACTTTGCCGGTTTCCAACACATAGGCGTAGTCAGCGATGGAAAGCGCCGCGCGTGCATTCTGCTCGACCAGAAGGATGGTCATGCCACTCTGCTTCAAGGTCCGGATGATCCGGAAGATTTCTTCTACGATGAGCGGGGCCAATCCCATGGACGGTTCGTCCAGCAAGAGCAATTTCGGTCTACCCATAAGGGCGCGGCCGAGCGCCAGCATCTGCTGCTGACCGCCCGACAGCGTGCCCGCCGGTAAAGCCCGCTTTTCGCGCAGAATCGGAAAGAGATCGTAGACCTCACTCAGTCCTGCGGCGATGTCCTTAGATGGGCGCGTGTAGGCGCCCATGATCAGATTGTCCTCGATCGACATCGGTCCGAACACTTGTCGCCCTTCCGGCGAATGACAGATCCCCGACCGGACTCGCGCGGCGGACCTCGTCGAAGTGATCGCTTCTTTCCCGAACAGGATCGTACCAGCGCTCGTGGGCTGAACACCCGAAATGCAGCGCAAGAGCGTCGTCTTACCGGCGCCGTTGGCCCCCACCAAGGCGACGAGTTCACCCTCGCCTACTCTGATGGAGATGCCATGAAGCACCTGGATGCGGCCGTAGCGGGTGCGAAGGTCCCGTATTTGAAGAAGATCGCGGCCAGCACGGGGAGCCGTCAAACTCGCGTGGGCAGGCCCGGGGTCCTCGTCGCCGCCGAGCCCCTCGGGCGCGGGCAGGAGCTGGATGATGCGTTGGCGCAGCAAAGCCATCTCGCCGGCAGCATCGGCCTGGGTCAACGGGTCGGCATGGGACTCGAAAGCCGCATCTATCTCAGCCCAGTCGGCAGGCGTGAGGACCTTGCGCGCGAGTGCGAACGTGCCCTCCTCCTCTAGCTTCATGTGGGCGTCGAGATGGGCGCGGAAACTCTCGATCGACTCCGCGAGAGCTTGCCCGCGCCGGGGCCCCGGCTCTGCCTTTACCAGAGCGCGAATTCGAGCGAGCTGCTCGGGACTTGTCTCATGCTCGTCATGGAGCTTCGTAAGAACGCCGTCGGCCTCGTTCGATCGCTGACGTAGCCGCGCAAAGAGATGGTCGTCTTCCTTGGGGTGATGAAAACGCTCGGTAAACTGCTCGAAATAGTCGAGGATGAGCTCGACCGTATGCAGATCATGCGTGTCCCAGTTCTCGCTGAGGCGCGTGCCGAGCATCGAAAGCGCCGTGGCAAGCTGCCACATCGTGCGATGCTCGCTCCGGCTGATGTCAAGCGACCGCATCTCAGCTCTCGCCCACTTCGCTGCCGAGGTAGGCCGCGATGACATCACGGTTGACACGAATTTCGTCGGGAGTGCCCTCTGCGAGGCGCTTCCCGTGGTCGAGCACCAGTATGCATTCAGCGATGCTCATGACGAGTCTCATATCATGTTCGACGAGAACGACCGTGATGCCGGACTTTGCGAGCTTGACAATAAGCTCCTCGATCTCGTGCGTTTCCGTATGGTTCAGTCCGGCCGCAGGCTCGTCGAGCAGCAGAATCTTCGGCTCCATCGCCAACGCACGGGCAATTTCGAGACGTTTCAGAGCCCCGTACGGCATCGCGTTGGCATCAGCCGCGACGAATTTCTCGCAGCCGACGAAGGCGAGCAACTCGGCCGCCTTCATCCGGCAGGACCGATCGGCTCTCCGCAACCCCGGCGACCTGATCATGCCGGCAAGCAGGCTCGAGTTGAGATTGAGATGGGCGCCCACCATGACATTCTCGATCGCGCTCAGATTCATGCAGACCTGAAGATTCTGGAACGTGCGGCTCATGCCACGGCTCGCGAGGATATTCGGCGAAACGCCCGAAATCTCCTTGCCCGCGAGAGCGATCGATCCAGCCGACGGAACGTAAAGGCCGGTGATCAGATTGAACAACGTCGTCTTGCCTGCGCCGTTCGGTCCGATGACGGCGTAGACGCCCCCCTGCGGAATCTCGAAGGAGACGTCCTCGATCGCATGGACGCCGCCGAAGCTTTTCGATAGATGCGATACCTTGAGCATTCAGGCTCTCCGGCGCCCGAACAGGTCCGCAAGGCTCGGTACGATCCCGCGCGGCAGAAAGATCATCGTCGCGACGAGGATGACGCCGAACGTAATGGTCTCCCATCCTTCGAAGCTTGCGAGAAGCTGGGGGAGAAGGCTCAGCAGCACGGCCCCGAACACGGCTCCCCAGACCGATGCCATGCCTCCGACCACAACCATTGTGACGAGCTCGACCGAATGCGGGAAGGCGGCTAGCCCGGGCGTGATGAAGCCCAAGTAGTGCGCCAAGAGACTTCCGATGACGGCGGCGTACGACGTCGACAGAACGAAGACGCGCGTCTTAAAACTGGCTGTGTCGATACCCATTGCTCGCGCCGCGACCTCCGAACCGTGCAAAGCCTGGAGGGCCCGTCCTGCCGGCGAGTCGACGAGGTTCTGGGCAAGTGCGATCGTCGCGACGAGCAAAACGGCAAATATCCAGTACCATTGCCCTTCGCCGAAGGGGCGCCAATCCAATACCACGAAGTCGCCGACCGACATTCCGTCCGGACCGCCGGTCAAGGCGGTCTCGTTCGTGATGACGATCGAGATGATGATGCCCAGACCGAGCGTCGCCATCGCCAGATAGTGGCCCTTGAAGCGCAAGATCAGGCCAGCAACGACCCAGGCAAGCAGGCCCGCAGCTATCGCTGCGACCACGAGGGCCAGGCTGGGGTGCACGTCCCAACGGGACGTCAGAATGGCCGACCCGTAGGCCCCGATACCTACGAAGCCCGCATGACCGAGACTGATCTGGCCCGTGTAACCAATCAGCAGGTTCAGCGTGATGGCAAGCACCGCGTTGATCGCGATCCGGATCGCGACGTCCAGATAGAACGCGTTCGGCAAAAACGCCGGCAAAAGCAGGAGAACGATCGTCGCGGCCAGAAGCCCCGGAGCTCTGCTCCGCGGCAGGAGAACGTCCGGCAAGGAATCGCTTGTACTCATACCCGATCCGTCTGTCTGGCACCGAGCAAACCCTGCGGCCTGAGCCCAAGGATCAAGAGCGCGAGAACGAATGAGACCGCATCCTTGTATGCTGACGACGCGTAGCCGGCGGTCATCGCCTCGAGGAGGCCCAGCAACAGCCCGCCCAGGACAGCACCCGCCCCGCTACCAAGGCCGCCCAGCGTTGCCGCGACGAACCCTTTCAATCCGAGCATTCCGCCCGAATCGTAGGAGGTCGTCGCAATAGGGGCGACAAGAATGCCGCCGATGGCGCCGATCGCCGCCGATAGAACGAAGCTCAGCATCAAGACGGTGCGGGTGTCGATGCCGACGAGCTCAGCGGCAAGCCGATTATATGCCGCGGCCAGCATGCCTTTGCCGATACGCGTACGACCGAAGAAGACACCTAGTCCCACCACCAGAACCGCGGAAACGCAGAGGATCCAGATGCTTTGCGGCAGAATGGTCGCTCCAAAGACCGCGATAGGCTTGTCTCCGGAGAATGCAGGCAGGGAGTGATTGGCCTTGCCGAACGTCACCTGGATGATGCCTCGCAATATCATCGCAACTCCAAGCGTTATGATGATGAGACTGACGACATCCGCGCCGCTCGCAGGTTCGACGACGAGTTTTTCGACGAGAAGGCCGACGAGTGCGATAACCAAGACGCTCAAGAGCGCTGCGAGCGGCAGCGGGATGCCTGCAGCCGTCAAGAATGCGCCTACGATGCCACCCATCATCATGAACTCGCCCTGGGCGAAATTGATCACGCCCGAGGCGTTGTAGATGATCGAAAAGCCGAGCGCGGCGAGTGCATAGATCGCGCCCACTGTCAGTCCAGAAGATACGAACTGCAAGAATTGAGACATTGACGTCCTTTTCGCGATGTGCCGCGTTCAGTTGCCAGCGATGCGAACGTCGAAGGGCGCCTCGGTCTTGCTCTTAATCTCGTCGAGATTCACTCCATCAGCGATCTCAATGAGACCCATGCCGTTCGAGCCGATCTTGTCGATCTCGAAGACAGCAAGGTCGGTGATGACCATATCCACGACCCTCGATCCCGTAAGAGGTAGACCGCAATCGCGGAGCAGCTTTGGGCCGTCCTTGCTCACGTGTTCCATCACCACGATGACTTTCCTCACGCCTGCCACCAGATCCATCGCCCCTCCCATTCCCTTGACGATCTTGCCGGGAATGGCCCAGTTCGCGAGGTCTCCGTTCTGCGCCACCTGAAGGGCCCCGAGGATGGACAGGTCAATGTGCCCGCCGCGGATCATGGCGAAAGATTCCGCCGACGAGAAATAGCTGGTCGTCGTAAGTTCAGTGATGGTTTGCTTGCCGGCATTGATCACGTCGGCGTCTTCGTCTCCTTCGTAGGGAAACGGTCCCATTCCCAGCATGCCGTTTTCGCTCTGCAACTGTACCTTCATTCCGGCTGGGATGAAGTTCGGTACGAGCGTGGGAATGCCGATACCCAGATTGACATACATACCTTGGTGCAGCTCCTTGGCGGCACGGGCGGCTATCTGGTCGCGAGTCCAGGGCATTTGATCTCCGTTCCGTCGGTGGCTAGGCGCTCGGCCGTTTGCGCACAGTACGTTGCTCTATATGCTTAGCGACGTTCGGAATATGAACGATGCGGTCGACATAGATTCCCGGCGTGTGGATTGAATCGGGATCGAGTTCTCCCGGCTGAAGGAGGTGCTCGACCTGGACGATGGTCACGCTACCGGCCGTCGCCATCATCGGATTGAAGTTGCGAGCTGTCTTGCGGTAGACGAGGTTTCCTTCAGTGTCCGCCTTCCACGCATGGATGAGCGAAACATCGGCGCGGAGCCCCAGCTCCATCAGATACTTCTCGCCGCCGAACTCGCGGACTTCCTTGCCGTCGGCAATGACAGTACCCACTCCGGTCTTGGTGTAGAACGCCGGAATTCCGGCCCCTCCCGCGCGAATTCGCTCCGCAAGTGTCCCTTGCGGATTGAATTCGAGCTCCAGCTCACCCGAAAGATACTGTTGGGCGAAACGCTTGTTCTCGCCCACGTAAGAGGAAATCATCTTTCTGATCTGTCTTGTCTCTAGCAGGATGCCGAGCCCCACGCCGTCCACGCCAGCATTGTTGGAAATGACCGTGAGGTTCTTCGCTCCGGTTTCCTTCACTGCCTCGATGAGTGCCCCCGGGACCCCGCAGAGCCCGAAGCCGCCTGCCATCAGCGTTGCGCCTTCCTTGATCAACCCCTCAACGGCGTCGCGTGCATTCTTGAATACTTTTCCCATCGAGCACCAATCCGCATATTCCGATAAGACGTTCCGAACGACGATTGTTCAGTCCGCCAGACTCCACGTTCCCGAGCTCACCTTGAGCATTCGAAAGGCGGTCGAATCGAGCCCCAGATGATCTTTCGAGGACATGTTCACGACACCACCAGTGCCGACATAGTTCTTGGTTTTCTCTATTTCGTCTCTGACCTTTGCATGATCCGTGGATTGCGCGCGCTCCACCGCCTTCGTCCAAATCTGGAGGGCGTCGTACACGTGTCCTCCGAACGTGGAGACGTCCTCTTTGTAACGCGCTTTATACCGTGCCGCGTAATCCGTCACGACCGCCTTCTGAGGATCACTTTCGGGCAGTTGGTCGGCGACGACCACGGCCGCAGCGGGAAAGCGCACGCCTTCGGAGGCCGCGCCGGAGAGCTGGATGTATTCCCGCGATGCGATTCCGTGAGATTCGTAATGAGGAAGCGTGATGCCAAGCTGAGCGACGTTCTTGGTGACGATCGAGGCACCCTCTCCAAAGCCGAATACGAACAAAGCCTGTGCGTTAGATCCTCGTATCTTCGTTAGTTGCGTCGTGACGTCAGTGTCCTTGGGTCCGTATGTTTCGTCGGTCACGATCTCGATTCCGGATTGCGGCGCCAGAGCAAGCGCCGCCTTTCTGCCGGATTGACCGAAGCCGCTTGTATCGGACAGCAGCGCAACGCTGGACAGGTGTCGCTTCTTGATATCCTCGAATACTTTGGCGACCGCCATTCTGTCGGTATGCGCCGTCTTGAAGACCCATTTTTTCACGGGCTCGACGATCGAAATTCCCCCGGCAAGCGAGATGTATGGAATTTGCGCCTTCTCGACCAACGGTATGATCGCCATGGACGCGCCGGTCGTGGTTCCTGCGATGAGGACATCGACCTTATCATCGTCGATTAGCCGTTTTGCAAACGTGTTGGCTTTCGCAGCCTCGCTTCCGTCATCGTAGGCAACCAGCTCGAGCGGACGCCCCAGCAGCCCGCCCGCGCTGTTGAGCCGCTCGACCTCCATACGGAACGTCTTGAGTTGGGGCTCGCCCAAGAATGATGCCGCGCCCGTCGTGGACACGATGGCGCCGACCTTGATTGGATCTGCAGCCATGGCGATGACCGTCGAGACGATAAGTATCAGTCCCGTCCAACCGATCTTTCTTACGATGTTCATCCCGAACTCCCTATTCTCTTCGAGGAGTGCTCTGTTGAGGCGCTATGAAATCACACGGCGTTGCCGATAGTCGTTCGGCATTCTCCGAAGCCGATCCGGACGCGTCCTTTTGCCTCGCACCACGCCCTAAGGATCACGGTGTCGCCGTCCTCGAGGAACACCCGCGCCTCGCCGGAAGGCAGCGACACCGGCGAACGGCCCCCCTCACTGAGCTCCAACAGGCATCCTCTCGACTGGGGCGACGGCCCGGATATCGTTCCCGTGCCAATAAGATCGCCGGGCGCCAGGTTGCAGCCGTTCGAGGTTTGATGCGCGACGACCTGTGCTATGGTCCAGTACGCATCCGCGTAGTTCGACAATGAGAGCCGAACTGGCGACAATCCCCGGGCGCGCATGGTCGCGCTAAGAAGGTCGATCGAAACCTTGATATCGATCGCGCCCCGTTTCGCGTCGGTGGACGATGTCAGATGCGGTAGCGGAGCCGGATCTCCGTCCGGCCTGCGATGAGGCCTGCGGTACGGCTCGAGGGCATCGAAGCTGACTATCCAAGGCGAGATCGACGTCGCGAAGCTCTTCGCCAGGAATGGTCCAAGCGGTTGGTACTCCCAAGACTGGATGTCTCTGGCGGACCAATCGTTCAGCAAGCAAACGCCGAAAAGATGGTCTTCAATACGGTCGATCGAGATCGGCGCGCCGAGCGCGCTGCCTGCCCCGACAAACACTCCGAGCTCGGCTTCGTAGTCGAGCCGTCGGCAATCGGAGTAGACGGGTTCGGCGGAACCCGGCGGGAGAATCTGGCCCTTCGGGCGAACGATCGATTGCTCTGATAGAAGGATCGAAGATGTTCTCCCCTGATACCCGACAGGAAGCCAGCGATAATTCGGCAAGATCGGGTTTTCGGGCCTAAACAGCTTTCCTACATTCGTGGCGTGATGAATGGAGCAGTAGAAGTCCGAAAAATCGCCAATTCGGGCCGGCATCTTGAATTCGACTTCACGAAGTCCCACCAGGGCTTCCGCAACGCTCTTTTTCTCGGGGAAATCGTGCCGCAGCATCCGAGAAAGATCTTTGCGCAAGGCTCGCTGCGCCGGACGTCCAGCCGCCATGAACTCGTTCAAGCGGGACGACGAGGCGAGCTTCAACGCGGCCCGTCCCGGTTCACTCAGATGAGGCGAAAGGCAGGACGCGGACAGATCGACTAGCGAGTCGCCTATGGCGATACCCGCTCGAAACTGCTCGCCAGATCCGGCCCTGCGGAAGACTGCGATCGGGAGATTTTGAATGGGGAAGTCACCATTCTCATCGTTTGCGGCGTCGACCCAGCTCCGCAGCGCGGGATCATGCGTCTGATCGAGATCGTTGGCCGATTCTGTCATCATCAATCCACGCCTGTCTTTGAGCCGGTTTGGCTCGATGAACCGCGGGCACGCTCGATGGCCTCGCGAAGTACGCCCCTGTCGCCGATATGGTTTGCCAGGATGAGCACCAGCTTGCAGTTCATCAGCTCGGCCTCCTCTTCATCCATGTCCCGCTGCGAGTCGATGAGCTCCTGATAGAACCCGTCCGGATCAGCGATATTTGGCGTCGTCAGCAAATCCATTTCATCTCCCGGAACTTCCGATGGCGCGAGCCAGCGCCCTCTTGATCTTGTCGGCGTCGAATTGCCGCCAGCGCGCCGCGACATACTGGTCCGGTCGGATCAGATAGGTGGTGCCAGGGCGAGCATCGTAACGCGCCGAGAGAATGCCGCCTTGATCGTCGATATCGCGTCCGACAACGAGAACGCGCGCTTTAGCCGTCCCTTGAGCGATGAACTTCAACCCGGGAGAAAATCCGAACGTCAGCACCATGAAGCCATCCCCGAGCTCGTTCAGCAGCCATGCGTTTTCGCCGTTCCGACGGATCGGCGCATCGTCGCAATTCGTGCCGGGAGCCAGCTTGCTATCGAAGATATCTTCGTCTGGTGTATTCAGCGAGGAGTTCAGATAGGGAGTCGGACGCGACAGGCGCCCAGAGTTAAGCAATGGGCGAGCGAACTCGTTTTCCGCCGCGAGCTCCAGTACCGCGTCTCTATATCGCCGGCTGGTCACGCTCTTCGGCGTGATGAAGTCCGTCGAACGCGTGGAATTGAGGAGATTGTCGTCTGCGGCGACACCTCGCTCCTCGTTGTAAGAATCTATTAGGCTGATCGGCGCATCCCCGTCGATGATCAACTTCAATTTCCAACCGAGATTGTCGATATCCTGTACGCCGGTGTTGGCGCCCCTACCCCCGAACGGGGAAACCTGGTGCGCGCAATCGCCTGCGAAAAGCACCCGACCGTACCGGAAATCGTCGATGCGGCGGCACGCGAACTGATAGATGGATACCCACTCGAGCTCGAAATCGTGCTCGTCGCCTAGCATGGCGCGAATGCGCGGGACGACCCGTTCCGGCTTTCTCTCCTCATCGGGATCGGCATCGCGTCCGAGCTGAAAATCGATGCGCCAGACGTCGCTTGCCTGCCTGTGCAGCAGCGCCGATTGATTTCGGTGGAAGGGCGGATCGAACCAGAACCACCGCTCGGGCGGAAATTCCGCTTTCATTACGACATCAGCGATGAGAAAACGATCCTGAAAGGCCTGCCCGGAAAATGTCGCGCCAACCATCGCGCGAACGTCACTATTAGCGCCGTCGCAAGCCAAGACCCACTCGGCGGTCGTCGTAAATACGCCGTCGGGCGTCTCCACCGAGAGAATTACGTGATCATGCGCCTGCCTCAGGCCGACGACCTTGTGCTTCCACCGCAGATCGACCAAAGGCTTTCGGCTGATCTCCTCGATCAATGACTCCTCCAGATAGTACTGCTGGAGGTTGATCATCGCAGGCATCTTGTGATCAGTCTCAGGCAACAAATCGAACTGATAGCGAAGCTCATTCCGGAAAAAGACCTTGCCGACCTTCCAACTCACGCCCTTTTCGATCAGACGATCTGCGCAACCTAGACGGTCCCACACTTCCAGCGATCGCTTCGCATAGGCCAGCGCACGCGACCCGATGGACACGGTATCGTTGTCATCGAGCACGACTGCAGGAATACCGCGCGCAGCGAGTTCCAACGCCGCGGTCAAGCCGACAGGGCCCGCTCCGACGACCACTACCGTATGTCGAGCTGGAACACCCCGCTGCTGTTCCGGCGACGGTCGGTACTCGAATTTCGGGAACTTGTAGGTTTTGAGCATCACGGGCCCTACCCCGAACACTCGCATTCGTGCCGGATGGACCCGAAATCGGAAACCGCAATCAAGCTCGACGTTGCTAAAGCCTGCTCGTGGTTTTGGAGGCTCGGCGTTACGTCGCTCATCCGCTTCATCCCTTTAGGGCGACATCGCGAAACGCCGCGATGTTTTCGCGACGCATTCGCGCCTCCACCACTTTATAACCGATGTTATGAGTTTCATAACGCCTGTTAGTACCTGAGTCAACTCGGAGCCGCCGCCCTTGCGGCGCTGCTTCCTAGCCAACGTTTGCCGGCTCCCTTTGGAGGAGTGGGAAGGCGCAGCTGCCGCCCAGCGGGAATGATGCGGTACCAAAAAACGTGTCTAGAAGGTTCCTATAGATCTGGACGGTCTTACTGGCGTGCCTGCGGCGATCCCCAACATGATGCACGGTTTGATCGGCATGGCGCCCTTATCCTTCTAACAATCGCTATGTCCCGGATCGCGGTCAACGAGCGCCGAACTGGTGAGCCCTTGTAGTCACGATCGGGAATTAATAACATCCGTTAGAAATCTCGGTTAGATGAGGACCTGCCGTAAATGAGCGACGCCGCTTCCGCACGCAACAGCGATTCCGAAGACGACGAACTGGTAAGATTGAAGGACTTCCTACCCTACCGGCTTGTCGTTCTGGCCGATCAAATTTCCAGATCACTCTCCGAACTGTACGAGGAGCGTTTTGGGCTGAGCCGGCAGGAATGGCGTATTCTGGCCGCGCTGGCCGATAACGGGCCCATCTCTTCGTCGGACGTATCAGAGTACACTACGCTGGACGCTATGTCGGTGAGCCGCGCCTCGTCCTTGCTCGAAGAGAAAGGCTATATAGTCCGGGAGCAGTCGCCGACTGATGGCAGACTGAAGATCTTCCGCTCAACCCGGACCGGCCGCGCCCTTTACCGAAAGATCATGCCGCTGGCGATCGATCGCGAAAGATACCTTACCCAGCCGCTGTCTTGCACCGAAAAGTTAGCCTTCGAGGCAATGGTGGACAAGTTGCTCGCGCGTGCTCGAACGCTCGCTACTGCCGCCGAGCGGAGCGAACGGTCTCGCGTGCAAAAGCCGAAACAGCGCAAAGGCTAGATGATGGTCATTCGAGCCAACCACTCGACGATTATCCAGCCGGCAATGATGCCAGAAAGAATTTCCACGTCAGTTCTCGCTACGTCTCCAACGGGCACTGAATAGACAACAACATGAGACAACAATAGAAGGAAACAAGCATGGACCTGGGTATTCGCGGCCGGAAGGCCATTGTCGCGGGAGCTAGCGCCGGCCTCGGCAAGAGCAGCGCACTCGCGCTCGCACGCGAGGGAGTTGACGTGATCATTTCGGCACGCAACGAGGAAAGGCTGATTGCTGCTGCGACAGAAATCCAAGGCAAAGCGAATACCCCCGTGAAATGGGTGGTGGCCGATCATAGCACCGCGGAAGGGCGGGCTCGGCTGCTCGCCGCTTCTCCGGAACCCGACATTCTGGTGATCACCTGCTCGCCGCCACGATTCACGCCCGATTATCGAGAAATCAGCGTGGAGGACTGGCAGCAGGCTCTCGCGACTGGGATGATTGGGCCGATCGAGTTGATGAAGGGTGCCATCGAAGGCATGCGATCGCGCAAATGGGGACGGATCGTAAATATCCTGACCCTCGCGGCCCGAGCACCCATCGACTTCCGGCTCCTGTCCGGTCCTCCGCGATCTGCGCTGGCCAACTACACCGTGGCCATGGCCAAGCCACTGGCCAAAGACAATGTCATCCTGAACAACATCCTGCCAGGAATGCACCACACCGGCGGGATTCGGGACCGCTTCAAGTCGGACAAGCCAGGTAAGACGGATTCGTATGAGACGGAAGTGCAGAAGATCATCGACAGGCTGCAGATTCCTGCCGGCAGATTTGGCGAGGCCGACGATGTCGGTGCATTCTGTGCACTGTTCTGCAGCGAGTTCGCCAACTACACGATCGGTCAGAGCCTGATTATCGACGGCGGCGTGCATAACTCCATCTTTTGACCGAAACTCGGCCCCTGAAGATCGATAGCAAAGAAGCCATTTTACGCATCTCTCAATTTCGGCGGCTCGCTTTCACATCGAGAGCTTTTTCGAGGCAATCCAAAGCTTCGAGAACGACCCTCGCCTTCTCCGAGCCGATCGTGCTGCGCATCTTCTGCTCAAAGTTCGCCATGTCGGGAACTATAGCATCGTAAGCCCTTCGACCCGCGGGAGTAAGAACCAGCAGTTCGAACCTGCGGTCTTCCACGGTTTCAAGCCGGGTCAACCATCGACGTATCTCCAGATCCCGGACCGCCCGGCTAACCTTCGCCTTATGCATTGCGGAATGCCTACCGATCTCGGTTGCCGTTAACCGCTCGAACTGCCCCAAAGTTGCAAGGACGCGCCATTGCGGAATCGTCAGGCCGAATTTCTTCGAATAGACCCCCTTGAGCCGCTCAGAGACGGCCGTCCCCAGCCTATTCAGCCGATAGGGTATGAACTCCTCCAGAACGAGCTTTTTCATGCTTGATAGTTGCAAAATTGACGGTCACGTTTGCAACTAAATAGGAGAGATCGCATGAACATTCAAACGTCATCTAGCAAGTTCAGCAAAGCCACCGAGAGCGATTCCGCGCCGCGGTACATGACCGGTTTCCGCAATACGTTCGAGAGCGAGGCGCTGCCGGACGTGCTTCCGGTAGGGCAGAACTCCCCCCAGAAGGTCAACTACGGACTCTATGCCGAGCAGCTTTCGGGTTCGCCCTTCACGGCTCCGCAAGCCACCAATCAGCGTTCCTGGCTGTACCGGATCAGGCCGTCGGTGAGGCATACCGGCCGTTTCACCAGGATCGATCGGCGGCTCATCAGGACTGCCCCTCAGGCCCGCGATGAAAGCGAACTGCCGATCGGACAGTTGCGCTGGAAACCCATGCCGATCCCCTCGGAAGAACTGACGTTCGTCAGCGGACTTCGCACAATGACGACCGCCGGAGATTCCGATACGCAAGTCGGCATGGCAGCCCACGTCGCCTTCGTCACGGCCTCAATGAAGAATGAGTACTTCTTCAACGCTGACGGCGAGTTGCTTGTCGTGGCGCAGGAAGGAAAGCTCCGCTTCCGCACCGAATTCGGAACCATCGACATTGAACCAGGCGAGATCTGCGTCATTCTTCGCGGAATGATTTTTGCTGTCGAACTGCTAAACGGACCGGCGCGCGCCTTCGTTTGCGAGAACTACGGCTCGACGTTCACATTGCCGGATCGCGGTCCGATCGGGGCGAACTGCCTCGCCAATCCTCGCGACTTCAAGACGCCAGTCGCTGCGTATGAAGACAAGGAAGAGCCTTCCACGCTCATCGTCAAATGGGGTGGCGAACTCTATACCACGCAGATCGATCAATCGCCGCTCGATGTTGTGGCATGGCACGGTAATTATGCGCCCTACAAGTATGACCTGCGGCACTTCTCTCCGGTCGGAGCGGTCCTCTTCGATCATCCAGACCCCTCGATTTTTACAGTGTTGACAGCGCCGTCGGAAACTCCCGGCACGGCGAACGTCGATCTGGTGATTTTTCCCGAGCGTTGGATGGTCGCGGAGAAGACTTTCCGCCCGCCGTGGTACCACCGCAACCTCATGTCTGAATTCATGGGGTTGATCTACGGAGTCTACGACGCCAAGCCTGACGGCTTTCCACCGGGCGCCATCTCCCTGCACAACCAGATGCTGCCTCACGGGCCGGACAGCAAGGCCTTCGAGCACGGCAGCAACGCCGAACTTACCCCGATGAAGCTTTCCAGTACGCTCTCGTTCATGTTCGAGACGCGCTTCCCACAGCGCCTGACCCGCTACGCGGCCACGTCCAAAGAACTGGACGAGACTTACGCCGACTGCTGGCGCGATCTGAGCAAGCGGTTCGATGCAAACCGCAAGCATCCTTGGTAGAATTTCTATTCAAGAAGTTGCGGGGGTTTTAGCAACGCGCCGCAGAATCGCTCGCTATTCGGTTCTGCGGCAAAAAAAACGACATCAGCAGGAAACGCTTAAAGGGAGACTTACCCCATGCATATGACCGGACCCGCCCAGGCGGGACACGGCTATCTCGTCCCTAAGCGGCAAGCTTGGATCGCTTTTGCATTGGCGTTTTTGCTGATGACCTTCGACTTCATCGATCGGCAAATCATCGTTTCGATGTTTCCTTATTTGAAGGCGGATTGGGGACTGTCCGACACCCAGCTGGGTGCGCTGACGTCAGTGGTTTCAGTTACGATCGCGGTCTTCACCTTTCCGCTATCGCTCCTCATTGATCGCTGGAGCCGCGTTAAGAGCGTCGTCGCCATGGGGATAGTCTGGAGTTTGGCGACGATCGCTTGCGGGTTCGCGACCACTTATCAGCAGCTCCTGATCGCGCGTGGTTTCATCGGCCTCGGCGAAGCCGGTTACGGGCCCGCCGCGGGCGCTATCCTTTCGAGCATGTTTCCGACACGTATGCGCGCCACCATCATTGGGGGATTTCTGGCGGCTGCCTCCTTTGGCGCGGTCCTCGGTGTAGTACTCGGCGGCGTGATCGCCGCTCGGTGGGGCTGGCAGTCGGCATTCGGGATCGTCGGCGTGCCTGGACTCGTGGTCGCAGTGCTCTTTATGTACGTGCGCGACTACCGCGCGCCCGAGTTGAAAGTTGGAGCATCCCAGGAAGCCGGGATAGTCTGGGCGATCGCGGCCGGATTATTTTGCGCGCGCTCCGGTTTAGCCGCCTGCTTCGCCGGGGCTCTGCAGGTCATTACAGCATCCACCGTCATTGCGTGGCTGCCGAGCTATTTCAACCGCATCTACGGCCAGCCTGCCGATCGCAGCGGTGTCTGGGCCGCAGCTATCATCATCTGTGCGACCGCTGGTGCGGTGGTTTGGGCGAACGTGGCGGACCGGTTCGCTGACCGCGATGTGCGCTTCCGGATGCTGACCCCAGCCGCCTGCAGCGTTGTCACCTTGATCGTCTTCGCGACCGCCTTCGGCGCACTCAACCCGGGCCCACTGCAAATCGCAATGCTTGTGCTCGGCGCCTTTGTGATGACCGGGACGACCGGCCCCGTGCCAGCTGTGGTCATAGATGTCGTGCACCCCGCCTTGCGGTCGACTGCCGGGTCCGTGGTTGCGGTGATTCAAAACCTGTTCGGCCTCGGTCTCGGCCTTCTGCTCAGCGGCGCCCTGTCCGACGCGTTCGGACTACAGGCGGCCATGGCGATCATGCCCGTTTCCTCCGGCCTCGCCGCGCTGCTGCTCGTGCTGGGGTCGCGCTTCTACCCGGCCGATCGAGCAGCCGTCACCAATTTGCAAGTGCGCGCCGAGGATCTCGACGTGGTCCCCCAACCGGCCGGAGCCTGAACACATCGCGGTCGCCAATTCAATCCTCATAGCCCCGGAAGAAAACTAGCGGGTCCCTGCGCATTCGGATCGCAGGGATCCCGACAGTTATCAAGGTAGAGACTCGTGGCCATGATTCTCTTCGGGTGACAATGCCATTTATCCTGATGCGGGCGGCTCGTTAGTAATGATCCCGGTAGGAGCAAACACTTGTTCTTCGGATTTCGGAGTGTGTAATGCAGCTGGAACGACGCAACTTCACGTTGGGCTTGCTCGCAGTTGGGACCCTCTCTGCGAAGGTCGCTTTTGCCCAATCCTCCTATCCCGCCCGGCCGGTACGCCTGATCGTGCCGTATCCGCCCGGCGGGGGAACCGATTTCTTCGCGCGCGTCGTGGGCTCATCGATGGCGCAATCGCTTGGTCAAACGATTGTAGTGGAGAATCGCCCGGGCGCCGGCTCCATCATCGGCGCCGAAGTGGTGTCTCACGCAGAGCCTGACGGCTATACTTTGCTTCTCGGCGATGTCGCCACCTATGCCATCAATCCGAGTCTATACAAGAAGCTATCCTATGATCCGCAAAGGGATTTTGCTCCGATAAGTTTGACGGGCCGCTTCGCTGTAGTGCTGCTGGTCAACACGAACAAGCTCAATGTACACTCGGTGGCCGAACTGGTCGAAGCTGCCAAGAAGTCTCCGGGCTCGATAGACTACGCCAGCGGCGGTATCGGTACCCCCTTTCATCTGGCGTCCGAGCTCTTTGCGCGGGCCGCGGAGATCGAACTCCATCACGTGCCTTATCGCGGGGCGGCGCCCGCGCTGCAGGATCTCGTGGCGGGACAGATCGGCTTGATGTTCGTAGACTTCGCCAGCGCGCGATCGCAACTGACCACGCCGGGAATCAAGGCGCTGGCGGTTGCCTCCTTAGAGGAGCTTGCAGGACTTCCCCACGTGCCCACGATGGCGGCGAGCGGATATCCCGATTTCGAGGTGTGGGCTTGGCAGGGCTTTGTGGCCCCGGCACGAACTCCCCCTGAAATCGTTGAAAGGCTGCGAACGAGCTATTTAGCCGCAATTCAGCAAGTGGAAGTCAAGCACAAGCTTGAGGAGGCTGGTATCGACGTCAGGCAAAGCACACCGGACGAGTTCGCCAGCTACATGCGAGACGAGAGAGAGCGATGGGGAGCTTTGATCAAGAAGGCCAACATACACGCGGACTGAAAGTGTCCGCGACAACTAGAGCCTATCCGCGGCAATCTAGCTATTCGGCTCACCGCAAGGCCGCATTTTCTCTTTTCCCCCAATGCAAGCGTAATAAATCTTGTCGTTTGTCGAGCAGGGCTATCGCTTTAGGCGTCCTGCGGATACGTCTGGGTTAACAGCACTGCAAGGAGCAAACCAACAAGGCAAATCCATCAACGTTGGCGCGCCATCCGACTGCAATGTAACATTGTCGCAAGTGTAAATAGCTCGCTCGGTAGACAGTTTTCGTAGGGTTTTGATTATGGTCGATGTGAGTACGAGCCCTCCTTTTCGCAGAAATGGTCGAGTGTAACCTTGGGACTAAACTGAAGTCTGTACATGCCGTGCACGCTCTACAGCAGCGCTTATCTGGGCGAGATCTGGCGCGGCAGCATTCAGGCGGTGGCGAAGCCGCAATGGGAAGCGGCAGAGTGCCTCGGCCTGACGCGCTGGCAGCGCATGAGGGCCGTCATCCTGCCACAAGCTCTGCGCATCGCCATTCCTCCAACAGTCGGTTTCTTGGTCCAGATCGTCAAGAACACGTCGATCGCCTCACTTGTGGTCGGATACGCCGAGCTCTCCTACAACGCAAAGATCATCAACAACGCAACATTTGAGCCGTTTCTCTACTTCGGCATCGCTGCCCTGATGTACTTTGCGATCTGCTATCCGCTGTCGGTTCAAAGCAGAGCCCTCGAAAGGAAACTCAATGTCGCCAATCGTTGAACTAAAGGACGTGCGCAAGAGCTTTGGCGAGCTGGAAGTCCTTAAGGGTGTCACCTTTGAGGTAAACAGGGGCGAGGTCGCCGCCATCATCGGCCAGAGCGGATCGGGCAAGAGCACGGCGCTCCGTTGCATGGATCGCCTGGAGACCATCCAAGGCGGTTCGATGCTGATCTGCGGCCACGAGCTCCATGATGACAACATCGACTTAAAGTCGCTGAGACGCGACGTCGGAATCGTGTTTCAAAGCTACAACCTCTTCCCACACCTGACCGTGGCTGAAAACATCATGCTAGCCCCCCGCATGGTAAAAGGCATGAAGCAGCGGCAGGCCCGCGAAATTGCTGATACCGTGATCGCCAAGGTGGGGCTGCGGGAGAAAATGGATTGCTATCCGGAGCAGCTTTCCGGTGGGCAACAGCAGCGCGTAGCAATTGCCCGCAGCCTCGCTATGGAGCCCAAGTTGATGCTGTTCGATGAAGTGACCTCAGCGCTCGACCCGCAGCTTACGGGCGAAGTCCTGCGTGTCATGGAGCAGCTCGCAGCCGACGGCATGACCATGATCCTGGTGACTCATGAAATGGCCTTTGCCCGCAAGGTGGCGGACCGCGTCCTTTATATGCGCGATGGCAAGGTGCACGAAATGGGATCGTCGGACATCCTGCGGACGCCGGCGACGCCGGAGCTGGCAGCGTTCGTCGCGGAATCAGCTGAGCATTAAGGCCGTGGCAGCGAAAGGGCGACCAAACTATCTGTCTCAAATGGTTTGAATTGCATCGTATGATCACCAGCCCGCTCTTGATAGCCGGTGCGGCTCGACTTGGCTTCTCGGCGTCCGCTGGCGGACGCGTGACCTTTCTCGAGCTGTGCAGCAGCAACGGTGGCGGCTTGCCGCGACGGGTCCTGCGCCCGTTCCCGGCTGGGGTAGGACCGGCTCAGTTATGGCGCTGGCCGAAGGGTGGTATCTATCCCCTCGTCCCCTATAGCAATCGCGTGAGGGACGGGGTTCTTCTTTTCCAGGGTAAGCGGTACGAGCTAGCGCCCCATCCCGACGCGCAGCCGCATACGTTGCATGGGCATGCGCACAGGATGCCTTGGGAGACGACCTCACTGACGTCATCGCAAGTGACGATGCGATACGCGTATAAGGGAGGCGCCGAATGGCCTTGGCCGTTCAGCGCAACTTTTAAGGTCGATCTTGAACAAACGCATGCCATATTTTGCCTGAGTCTTCGAAACGAGGCGCAGACGCCGATGCCGGGCGGGATTGGCCTGCATCCTTATTTCGAATACCAATTCGAGGACAACATAGAATTTGAAGCACCGATCGACTGGCCGGTGACGGCGGACTATCTGGCCTCGCTGCCGCAGGCCGACTCTGGTGGCCCAACGGCAGGTTCATTGCCGTCGGGTGAGGTGACGCTTTATCGCAGCGGCTGGCGCGGGATCTGCATTATTCGCCGCGCGAATGGAGACCGGATCGAGATGCGGGCGGATCCGGCATTTTCTCATTTTGTGCTGCATCGGCCGGCTGATGCGGCACATCTTTGCGCAGAGCCCGTCAGCCACGTCGCGGACGGATTCAACCTGCTCGCTCGGGGGTGTGCTGACACCGGGACCGTGGTTCTCGGACCTGGGGACGAGCTGAAGGGATCTGTGGTGATTTCCCTTTGTTGATTGCTGCGGTTGTTTATAGTTGCGCGACAGCGCCGGGCTTTCGGTACTCTCTTTGCGACCCTTGAGCAGAGTCAAAGGCTTATCGATCCACGGCTCTTCCAGAACACGGCGAGGCTCGCTCGGAATCTCAAGGCTCGGAGAAGCGCTATTTCATTTGACGGTCGATCAGAATGCCGTTCGGCCCAATGCATCAGATGCATCGGCGTTGTGATGCTCTTCGTGCTTTCACCCGGCGAGCGTAACGACCAACAACTCGGTCCGACGCGTCAAATCGACGAGCTCAGACATAAGCGCAATAGGGAAGATCGGACCGGCTACTAACTTCGAAATAGGCGATCTCGCAATCGGACGGTGCCAGCCGTTTGGCAGCCGCCGCGCCGGGCCGCCCCATTCCGACTAGGCCTACTTTTTGGTCGTTCACTCGAGTGACAAGCGACATGTAGCCCTTTGGGAAAGCTGAAGCCTGAAAAGCGCCAAAAGTCACTTTCAGGCTTCGTATATCTTCCGGCTCGCTTATGACACGGTATCAGGAATTCACTTGCGGAATTTCGCTTGGGTCGGCGACTGCGGTGCGTCGGGTACTCAAGCCGGAGGGTCAAGCTAGCAAACGTTGAATGGCTAGCCGACATTTTGCAAGCGCCCAATGTATCATACTGGACCGGCCTAAATCATATCTAAAGCCGGCTCTCGAATCGCCGAAGTGGTTGTTCCCTCGAGTCGGACCCGTGGCGCGTTGAGCGACGCCGTGCACGGCTAGACTAGGGGGCCGCACTTCGAAATGCGTTGCTCGGCCTCATAAACGCGCAGCATTCCGTTGTTGAGCAGCAATATGGCCTTTCGTCCGAACGTATGGTCGGCGGACCCCAGTAATATCGGCTTGCTGCACGAGACATGGTGTGCTGGACAGCTCGGCGTTCCACATCTGGGCAAAGGAACGAACAACGCGAGCTACAGCGTGTCAATCGGCCTGCAAATGTTGCAAGCTGAATGATGCAACCTTGATGTGCGGTTCTCTCATGAAAAGACGCGCTGCGGGTCTGCGTCGCACCTTCTCGCGCCGTTTGCACGACTTTCCACGAAAGGCTCCCTTTCCAAGTTATGCTACGAGGCGTACCGAAACTGTCAATTGGCGGGTTGCTGCGATAGAACGCTGCGATCAATTCATTCTCGACCATCCTATCCGGAACAATGTCCGCTGCTCGTTTCGGCCTGTATGTGAGCCAACAGCACTGTGCGCTTTGACCTAATTCACGGCACGGCTGCGAGTGGTCCAAAACGGCTTGCGCAACTCGGCCTTCAAAATCTTGCCAGCTCCAGACAGCGGCAGCGGGCGGAGCCTGACTTCGACGCTACGAGGACATTTGAAATTCGCGAGACGGTCTTTGCAAAACGTCAATATGTTCTCCGCAGAAAGGCTTGCACCAGCTCGCGGTACGACACAAGCGTGGACCGCCTCGCCCCAAGTATCATCTGGAATGCCTATGACGGCGACCTCGGCGACGTCGGGCATAAGTGAGATCACATTCTCGACTTCGGCGGAATAGACATTCTCCCCTCCCGTAACGATCATATCCTTCAGACGATCGACGATGTAGAGGAAGCCATCTGCATCCATCCGCCCGGCGTCACCTGAATGCATCCAGCCTTCGCGAAGTGCCGCTGCGGTCGCATCAGGCTGCTGCCAATAGCCCTTCATCACCGTTGGTCCACGGACGACGATTTCTCCGATGCTGCCCCGGGGCACTTCGTTGCCCTGTTCGTCAATGACCGCAACGTCAACGGTTGCAACCGCTTGTCCGCAAGAGCGCAATAGACCTGATTGCAGATGATCAGAAGTCGTAAACTTCGCATCCATCAATGTTGCGATCGGTGAAAGTTCAGTCATGCCCCAGGCTTGCTGAAATCGAACATGCGGCAGCTGCTGCAATACCTCCTGGAGGAGACCATCCGACATGGGAGCGGCTCCGAAGCAAACGCGCCTTAAGCTGCTCAGATCGAATTGATCGAAGCGCTCGTGACGGACGATCATGTTGATCATGGTCGGGACCAGGGTAACGTTGGTGACCCGCTCAGCCTGCACGGATTGAAGGAAACTTATCGGCTCAAACCTCGGCATGAAAACGTGCTGGCCGCCGAGCATGGTCACGCCGTATGTCGAACAACTGTCAGACAGGTGGAACATGGGAGCTGCGTGCAGATACACTGACCCGCCATCGAAACCCATGCCGATTGTCATGTTCATGGCATTGGTAACAAGGTTGGCGTGAGACAGCATCACGCCCTTGGGACGGCCGGTGGTTCCGCCTGTGTAGTAGATGCCGGCAAGATCCTCCCCTCCCCGCAACGCGTCCTGTGCGGGCCCGACTGCGGAGAGCACCGCGTCATAGGCAAGGACATTGCCCTGGCCTGGCGTGCTATCGAAATCCAGGATTGTTTGCATCCCTTTCGCCGCAGGAAGAGCGTCGATGATGTCTCGAAAATGACGATCCACTATAAGAGTCCGCGCTCCGCAATCAATGAGGAGGTATTCGATCTCTGGCGCCGTGAGCCTGGTATTGATGGGCACCACAACGCCGCCCGCCCAGGGAATGGCAAACAACGCCTCAAAATACCGGTGATTGTTGAGTGAGACGATTGCGACGCGGTCCCCTGCCTCCAGGCCTCTTGCCTGTAGAAATGCTGCCAAGCGGCAGACCCGGTCGGCTGTTTCGGCCCAGGTGCGCCGGCAGCGACCATCGACTGTGGCCGGATGATGGGGTTGAATCTGGAGAGCTCTTCGGAGCATCTGGGTCAGATACATGACAAAGTCTCAATGAGGGTCGCCGCGCTAATCGAATGGTTTGTTATAAGTTCTAGATGCGATGATCAGACCGGAAGCCCAGCCAAGGGACTGAAGCTGCCTACGGGGCCAGTTGCGCTGCTCTCAGATCTGTACGTCGATTGTCTTTCTTGTAGGGAGATGGAGCGACGGTGGCGCGAATGTGCTTTTGCCGCTTGCCAGGATTACCCCAGACAACCTCGACCTTGGTGCCGACCTCGCTTTTGTCGAGATCGATCACACAATGAGACATCATCTGCCGGAATGTAAAGCTGAAGCTACGTGATGTTGCGACTCCGACTTCTCGTCCACCCGCGAGCACCGAATGGGCGTCCATGCAGAAGCGCTGCTGACGTGGCATGTCCATGAAATCGTATGGCTCTTCATCAGCTCGGAAGAGGGAATTCTGGACATCTTCACAATCTTCGGCGTCCCAGATCAGCGTCATGATCTTGCGGTGTGGATCTGCAGTCTCACGCTCCAGGGCTTCTCGACCGTAGAAGTCATGATCGAACCTGATATTTCTGGTCCAGCCAAGCTCCACCGGACTGCGATAATAAGCCGACACATGGTCGGCCTGAAAGCTCCCCTTTGCTTTCAGGCAACCATCCAGCGTCCAGCGTCTGAAGTTCAAAGCGCCGTGCCGCTCGCGGGCCGCAAGGTCATCGTAGAACGCGCTCTCGCTCGGTTCGCAAACCGCAGGCAGATAATCATGGGTCACCGTCGGGAAGCACGCTTCCAGGTGATTGATCATAGCGGTGCGGGATCCGAGGCGGCGGATGCCCGCAGGCTGCCCGGCTTCCAGGATTGCTCGACGAACGCTGTTTGCATGAGGTAGCGGGCCCTGGAGTTCAAAACCGATCTCGCCGGCCATTCCTTGCCGCAGAAAGAGCGTGGCATGGCCTGCAATGGCAAACGAGTGCTGGTGCATGAAGCGAACATCGCGCAGGCGCGGCCCGACGAGCTTCTCGAGCACTTCGACCGAGGCGGGACCTTGGACCTGAAATTTGAACTTGCTGACGCGGTAGTCCCATTCGGCGTTGTAACCACCCTTCCGGAGCTGATATTCCAGCCAGGCCGTAACCGGACCCAGCGCCTGAAACTCGAACTCGTCGGCTCCAAGGCGCATCAAGATGCCCTCTCCGATAATCTTGCCGTCGTGGTTGCAGCAGATGATGTGCTTGGCCTGACCGATCTCGAACTTCGCAAAGCTGTTCACCGCAAATTCGGAGAACAGTCTCAGAGCATCGGGGCCTGAGACGTGCAGTTCATCTAGAAACGACCATTCCCCAAGATAGCAGCCCCTCTTCCAGGACTCACTCTCGTCGATCCAATCCGTGTATTCGAGCTTGCCCCACCCTGCAACCGACGGAATTCCAGTTCGCAGCTGTTCAATGGTAATGCTCATTCATTCGTCTCCCACGAGCGTCGGCGCTATTGCATCAGACGGAACTTGCCGCCTTCGACCTTGATCAGGAAGGCGGAGCGCTCGTCGTAGCCGTTGTGATCGGCCTTGCTCATGTTGGACAATCCATTGTTGAGATACACGTTCTGCCCGCGTTCGAGCTCGTCCCGAAGCGCTGCCCGAAACTCCGCTGTGCCCGGTTTAGCCCCCTTCAGTGCGTTCGGCGCGGCTTTGCCGATCAGCGCGATGACATCCCACAGATGCGCCGCAAAAAGGTTCGGCTTTTGCCCGTTGGCTGTCTCGTAAGCCGCCGTCAACTCCTCCGTCGCCCGACGGAAAGGGTCACCAGATGGAAGATCGGCGGCGATGGTAAAGGCTTCGCCGGCAAATACCGCGCCCTCGACGTTCGCGCCGCCGAGCTTAATGAATTCTTCCGTCGCCACACCGTGAGTTTGGAAGATCTTTCCGCCATAGTCGTGCTCACGAAGGGCCTGTTGTGGCAAGACGGCGGGGGTACCTGCGGAGGCAATGAACACCGCATCAGGATTGGTCGACATCACCTTGAGCACTTGTCCCGTGACGCTTGTGTCGGCTCGCGCATAGACTTCGTGCGTCGTCACCGTGAGGCCCAGGGTCGGAGCAAGGCGGCTTACCTCCTTGTAGTATCCCTCTCCATATCCATCAGAGACGCCGACATAACCGAGCGTCTTCACGCCGGATTTGGCGATATGCTTGAGAATTGCGGCCGCCATCAGATCATCATTGGGAACGACCTTGAACGCCCAGGCGCGCTTCTCGTCCATAGGCTGAACGATGGCTGTGGCAGCAGCAAGCGAGAGCAATGGCGTCTTCGACTCGAGCGCAATGTCGAGCATCGGCATCGTTACCGGCGTCAGCGAGGATCCAACAAGCACGTCAACGCCGTCCTGGATCACCAGGCGGCGGGCGTTCTGGACTCCCTTAGTAGGGTCGGACTCGTCATCCAAGGTGATGTAGGTAACTTTCTCGCCGCCGATTTGCTTGGGCAGCGCAGCGACAGTCTTGAGCTGTGGTTGCCCGAGCGCGGATCCCGGGCCGGTGGCTGAGATGACGATGCCGACCTTGATCTCCGCGCGCGCTTGCTGCACTGCAAGAACAGAAACGGCCAGCAGACAAGCGCCGATGAATGCTTTTCTCATTGCACGTCCTCCCAATGCTTCCCGCCTCGCCCATTGGCACGTCATGGCCATGAGCGGAACCGACTGCTATTTCTTCCCTGCCCGACGGGCCCCGAAGCGTTACAGCTTCTGAGCAGTCAGATATTGATTGCATTAGTCTTTTTCGAGTCTATCGATTAGTCGATAGAAAAACACAGGTCGCCTATGGCTGTCAAACCTCTTGGTACGGAATCGAAGACGACGCGACGATGGGCCCACATGTATCAGAAGGTGCTCGACGCCTCGGCGACGGCGTTTGCCGAAAGAGGCTATGAAGGGTCCAGCATCCGGGACATTGCCGACCTTCTGCAAGTGAGGAGCGCGAGTCTTTACTATTATGTGCCGTCCAAGGAGGCCGCGCTTTTCGCCGTATGCGAGGCGGGAGTAACGAACTTCATCGCTGCTCTCGGCAAGGCGGTTGCCGAGAGCACCAGCGCTGCGGAAAAAGTCAGGGCTGCGATACAGGTTCAACTCTCGCCGCTTCGCGAGAGGCCGTATGGGGACTATATCCGCGTGTTCTTGCGCCACCGCCACGAACTTCCCGATGATGAGCGGCGGCGGATTGTCGCGTTGTCGCGCGAATATCAGAAGCTCGTGCAGGACATCTTCACCGCTGGGGTGACAAGCGGCGAGTTCCGCCCGACATTGAACGCGGAATATGCGGCCTTCGCGCTGCTCGGCCTTTGCAACTCGGTGATCAGCGCGCATGTCTGGCCACGTTCGGCTGACATAGATCAGGTCATTGATGAATACGCCGCTATACTTCTTACAGGTGTCGCTGCCAGACCACCGGAATAGACCTCACCGAAGCATTGTCCGGCGACCGATTGAGCGGAGAGAAGTAGGTCGAGCTTCATCAACTTACGCTCCGGAGCGGCTCATCGGTGCTTTCGATTCCTTGGCCAAACGAGTGCAAAAGCAGATCCATGTCCGCCGCAAATCGCTTTGGCTCGGCAGGATCGCGACGGACCTGTCGGGCTTACGAGAAGGCACTATTGAACTCCGCCAGAGAGCGTCTCATCTCATCATCGGGAATGCGCGCCCCTCGAACTCCCTCCGCCCTTCGTCCTCGTCCAGGCTGATTGCAATGGATCGCCATTGCTGTCATTGGGCCTGCGGATGAGCGAGCAACTCGTTCATCTTGCATTTATCGCGATCCCTAGCGGGATGGATTCGTTGCCGGCGAGCTCGTCGATAGAGCAGGTGGTGCCCTCACTAAGGCTCAAGCTCAGCCGGGGGAGAATGCGGCCTACAAGTCAGATCACCTCGCCCGTCGCGACGAACGAGAAAGCCGTTCTCGAGGTTTGCGCATGTACCTCATGCTGGCGAAGAACCGCTTGTTGGGCGGATCATCTGGACGACGAAGAGACAGGTGACGCGCGCGGCCCCAAGCCGATGATGACCAAGCGGCGCTACCAGTCTCAAGCAGGCGACCAGCCAGGCAAAAAGAGCTGGCGCCGTGACGTGAAGAACAGTTCGAGTGACCCAGCTATGGCACCCAACGGGTCCTTCAGCGAGGTTTGTGCCGAGCCAAACAGCTTTGGTACGCCATGTGGGGAATGATCAGCCCGACACTGATGGAAAGAAGTAGCGTTGCGATCGCCTTGCGCCGTTTAATCGGTTCCAAGTTTTCCGGATCAAGTAAAGCGACAGGATTTTGGACGTTGTTCAACGAGCAAGACGTCCCCCTTTTGCTTTATCTGCCGAGCAAGATCCTTCTCGCCTCGGTCGGAGTGGCCGGCCTCGATCCGCCGCGCGTTACAACCCGGACCGCCTCTTCGACAAGTTCTGCGTTGCTGGACGCAAGCTTCCCCTTGGCGATGTAGAGATTGTCCTCGAGGCCAACGCGGACGTGACCTCCGAGCTCACAGGCCGCGGCTGCGATTTTGAACTGATCGAGCGAGATGCCGAAGGCGCTCCAGAGCGCTCCAGGCGGCAGCAGACTGCGCATCAATTGAAGCACGTCGGCTTGGGCAGGGGCGCCCCAGGATATGCCGAGACAAAACTGGAAGAAGGCGGGAGCCTTCAGCACGCCGGTTTCCAAGAGATATTTGGCGAGCCGAATATGTCCAAGGTCGAAGACCTCTATCTCCGGCTTGACGCCCGCCTCGAAAATCGTTCGCCCCATGAATTCGAGGTCGTCTACGAGATTGACCATCGCAATCCGACCGAAGTTCAACGTCGCAACGTCTAGGCTACAGATTTCCGGCTTGAGCTTGAGGATATGGTCGAGCCGCTGCTGCGGTGTCATCGGTGGATTGACCCCGGGCGCCGGCTGAAGCAACAAACCACCGTCTGGCGTGTAGAGCGACCCCGGCCCGCTTGTCAGGTTGATGACGACATCCGTCGACGACGTCCTGATGCGGTCTACGACATCTGCATACAGGTCGAACTCAACCGACGGCGCGCCAGTGGCAGGATCGCGCACATGAATGTGGACGACAGCTGCGCCTGCCTTGGCCGCATCGATCGCTTGATCGGCGATCTGCTTCGGTGTGACGGGCACCGCTGAACTCTTGCCGACCGTGTCACCGGCACCGGTCAATGCGCAGGTAATGATCGTCGGATGGGACATGCGATGCGCTCCCTCGGCTATTCGCGTGCGCCATCGATCAGCACGAAGGCAACCCTGCTGACCTGATCGGAGCGGTTCGACCATGCATGGTTGGTCCCGCGTTGAATCAAAACGTCGCCTGCGCGCATGAGCGTCTCACCTTCATCGAGCATCGCCCAGATCTCTCCTTCCAGAACGATCGCATAGTCGAGCGTATGTGTTTTGTGGAAGAAGAAATGCCGCGCCTTGGTATCGAAGGCGTCAGGACTACCAATGCCCTGCCTGAACTCCTCGAGCTTCTCGCGAGAGTAGAGGCTATCGGGCGGAAATTCGGCAATACGAAGGATGTTGCCGCTTGGTGGCGGCTCGATCGCGAGCTGGCGATCAGCGGGAGCAGTTTCCGCCTCTTTCATGAGGTCGGCAGGTGTCTTGTCGCAAGCCCAAACGACCGTACCTGCAAGACCCGGGGTTCCAGGCACAACACGAACGTTTGGTGCCGCGCCATCCGAAATGATGACGGAACGGCCGTCCTCGCCGTGTCCGGTCACAATACGACGAACGGGCTTAGCCATGGGCAATTCTCTAGCTTCGAACGAGTTCAGGTATAGGAAGCGATCTTCGACCCGGAGCGGTCAGGTGACGGCAAGCCTCACCAGAATTTCTTGCGCTTCTCCGGCCACCACCGCTTCTCTTCCGGCGCGGTGATCTTGGAGCGGAGCGTTCCAATGCGAGAAACTTCGAGCTCCAGCACATCACCGGGCTCGAGCTTGCGGCCGATCTCCAGACCCGATCCATTGCCGACCGTGCCCGAGGCGAACAGATCGCCTGGCTGGACGTATTCGGAGATTGACATGTAGGCCAATGACTCGCCGGGTGACCAGATGGTCTCCTTGCTGTTGCCGCGAGAGCACTCCTTGCCGTTGATGCGAACCGCCATCTCCAGATCATCAAGACGGCCGATCTCGTCCATCGTCACGATCCAGGGCCCGATCCCGAAGGCAAAATCCTTACCCTTCCCGGGCCCCATTCCGATCTTCATCTCCAGCTTCTGAACGTCACGTGCGCTGTAGTCGTTGAAGATCGTGACGCCGAACAGAGCTTTTTGTGCCTCTTCGGGCGTCAGATTGTGGCAGATGCGACCGACGACATAGCCAAGTTCCAGCTCATAGTCGAAATAGTCAGTATAGAACGGCTTCGGGACTTCTGCATCGTGCCCCACCGCGGTGAATGGCGTCCCCTTGAAATAGCCGGGAATCTCGAGCAGCGCTTCGGTAGGTTCAACGCCAACACGCTCGTGGAATTGTTTGATGTGCGTGACGAAGGTGAGGCCATCACGAATGACGGGTGGATCGACGGCGCTAAGCCAGTTCACGTTCGAGATGGCTGTTGCTGCGTCGTCTGCGCGCGAGGTGACCGCTTCATGCGCGGTTTCCAGGAACACCTCACCCAGCGCAATGGCAGCGGACATGCTGGGAGGAAAGATCGCTGATGAGAGTCGCTGGGCAGCCTCGCGGGTTGCGCCCTTCGCTTGCCGGCGCAGCACCTCCGCGCTCGCCAGATCGACAACCCGGCTCTTCGAAGGCTCGGCCGCGACAAGTCGGCTGACCGGGCCGAACGGAGTGTCGACCGAAATGCGTCCGAGCTTCATGGTTGCTCCTCCCTTTTTGTTATACGGAACGCACCGTATCGTTTGTGCCATTGCTGTCAAGCTGGAAGTTTTAGCTCCCCCCACGGAGTGAGCGCGAAGTGTTTGTCGAACGAGGTGAGGCCGTGCTAGGCAGACGGGTCAGGTTAAAAACTGTGTGGATCTCGGCAGCATTCATGGCATCAACTATTCAAACACGCCGCGTATCCAAAGCCGCACGCGGACAGTTCGCCGAAGATCCGGACAACTCGGATGCAAGGCCGATCGGAAGGCCGCGCGATCTCGCATCGCGACGTTCTATCTTGTCCGCCACCATGAGCCTGCTGCAGACGACTTCCGTTGCCGACCTCGCGATCGAAGCCGTAGCGCGAGAGGCGCGCGTTTCGAAGGCGACAATCTATCGCTGGTGGGAGGGTAAGGGCGCACTGGTGATTGATGCATTCATGGAATCGCATTTCAGCAACACGCCGATGCCGACGGCCGTCGATCCGCGGACGGCCATCAAACGTCATCTCACCTCGCTCGTCCATTATTTCGCTGGCCGCGCCGGCAAGCTTGTCGTGCAGATTCTATGCGAGGGCCACGACAACAACGCGCTGCTGGCGGAATTCAACGAGCGATTTGCCAAGAACCGCCGGCGCTTGGTCCAGGAGACGTTCGAGCGAGGCCAGCGCGATGGACTGTTCAGGTCCGATGTCGATGCGGCGTGGGCCGTCGAGATGCTGTACTCGCCGATTTATCGCCGCTTGATCTTTGGTGAGCCGCTGAATGAGCAGTTTATCGAGATGCTTTGCGGAAGCGTGGAAACCTTGTTCTCGAGCGATCCAAAATCCAAACGGGCCCGGCCGAAGGGCAAAAAATAGCCTGTAGCGATCCCGCATTCCTCACACGGGCTCGGCGCCAGCAACCCCGCTCATGGCGAGCTTGCGCCTGGGCCTCACGATTGCAAGCGAGGAGGTCGCCGTTGCGATGGCTCTTTTGTCACGGTCCTGAAGCTGAGCGCGGGCAAAGACCACGTTTTTTCCGCAGCGCTCGATTTCCGCAAGCGCGCGGTATCCGCCGATTTTTGCCGATCTGAGATAGGCGACATTCATATTTATGGTTGCAACGGAAAGCCCGTCGGGGATCGCCAGCAGCGCGGCATAGGCCATGGCAAAGTCCAGCATTGTCGTGAGCGCCCCGCCGTGAACGACGTCCTCGGCCTGCAAGAAGTGCGTGCCTACCTTGAATGACAACTCAAGGCGAGGTCCTGAGAGATCGATCACCTCCAGCTTGGTCTCCAGGGATGTCGCCAGCGCGGTCGAGTTGACCGCGATGGGCAGACCACTGCCCTTTTCATGCTGACGCAGGAACTGCTGATCCAGATTCATGAAGTGTTACGGTCCATTTCGGAGTGCTAGGCCGCGGTGGCTCTAGGGAATGTGATGATCACCGGTCGGCGAAAGACTGTGCAACATTAAGCGGTGTGTGGTGCGACCGACTGATCTCGGAACACCGCGAGACGGCCAATGAGGCAGAGAAGAGCGGAAACCAGTAGACATCCTGCGCCGACCACGAACCATGGCAGGTAGTTGCCGGCCGCGTCAAAGAGCACGCCAGCCAGAATGGGTCCCCCGCCCCCGCCGATCGACACTGCCAGATAGATTCCGCCGAATAAGGTGCTGAAGTGCGCCGGAGGAAAGCGCCTGCCGACCAGGAAAAGCGCTAGATCGAACTCCGAGCCGATAGTGAACCCCATCGCCAAGGTGCCCGGCAGGATCAGATCCGAATTGCCCGAGGCCAGCATCAGCACCCCGCAGGCCGACAGCAGAAAAATGCTGGCCGCAAGCAGATTAGTCTCGACGGTATCGAGCAGAAATCCAGTGATCAAGCGGCCGACAATAACGGCAAATCCGATCAGCCCGGCCAGTTTGGCTGCTGTCGCTGGCGCAATGCCACGATCCGTGAGCATCGGGACGAAATGGACGATTGTTCCGAAGATCCCGGTCGAGGCCAACAGGAAAATGGCGGCAAGCAACATGAAGCGACGGTCCGCATAGAGTGCCCAATTCCGCTGCGTCCGGCTTGACTCAGCCCTTTCGCTGCTGTTCTGGTTCCTCAGCAACAGAGCTATGGTCGGGATCGTTCCCAGGGTCAAAAGGGCCAGGCCGAGGTAAGCGCCGCGCCAGCCGTAGGCACCGAGAAGAGGTCCGACGAGCGAGGGAAACAGAAGCGCGCCAAGGCCCGGGCCGCAATACACGATCCCATAGACGAGCCCCAGGCGCCTTGGAAAATTGCCGACGACCATGCGTCCGTAAGACACCGGTGTGGTCGCGCTGCCGAGAACGGCCAGAAGAAGCGTCAGGGCAAGGAAGCTCGCCAGACCTGCGGTCGCCATTGCCAGCAGCAGGAACGAGACCGCTAGGCCGCCTGCCGAGAGCAGCGCCATCCGGAAGGCGCCAAAGCGGTCAACCAGACGGCCGGCAAAGGGACTGGCGATACCGATCACCAGAATACCGACCAGCGGCCCTAGGGATGCCATCCCGCGCGTCCAGCCGAATTCGGCTGCGATGGGCTTAAGAAACAGCCCGGACGTGTAGAAATAGATCGATGAGACGCTCATCATCATGCCGAGCATGCAGCCTGCAATCAGCTTGCGGCCGCGCCAAAGCTCGCTTGGTGACCCAACATCGTCGCTCACGGTTATTCCTCCCTCGCGTCGACTCCCACATCAACTCTTGTTCTTGCTTGTTTTAGTTACTAACCGTATCGTTTCGAAACTGGCGCGTCAAGACGCCTTGCTTGTGCTGTCGGGTACCGAAGCCCAGGCGCGCTCAAAAAACAGAGGAGGAAGCCATGCAAACCCTCCGGCTCTCGGAGACGGAAGACTTGAGTGACGTCACGGCTGCCGTACTTGCGATCGGGCGGCCTGCCTTTTCCTGTGCGTTGATGGATGCATTGTCGCGCATCGCAGGTGTCGACCACTGCATGGTGTTCGCCTTCCATGGTGAGCGTTCAGTCCGGCCGCAGCTTGACATCGGCAGCGTTTCTATCGCCGGCGAGCTTGGAGCTGCCTATGCCGACCACTTTCATCTCGCGGATCCCAATCGAGATGTGATCTTTGGCAAAGCAGCGAGCGCTTTTCCCATCCTGCTTCCGGCATTCTCTCGCAGGATGTACAATGCGAATTACGCCAAGATGTTTTTTGAAGATGCCGGCATCGTCGACAAAGTTGCAGCCGCGATATGGGTTGATTATTCCTGCTTCTACGTCAACCTCTATAGGACCAGGAAACGGGGCCCTTTTACCCAAGACCAAGTCGGGCGTCTGTCCCGCATTACGCCGACGGTCGCCGCGGCCGTGGCCCGCCATTTTCAGGGCGAAAGTCTGCTAGACGAGGATCCATTCCAAAGACTCGAGGCGCTATTCTCGCGCCCGCCCCTCATCCGGCTCACGCCTCGCGAAAAGGAGGTTTGCGTGCGCATCTTGTCCGGCCTCGGCTCGGAGACGATTTCGGCCGATCTAGGGATCGGCCTGCAAACCGTGCTGACGTACCGCAAGCGCGCATACGGCAAGCTTGGCATCTCCTCGCAGAACGAACTGTTCGCAATCGTGCTGCGACTGGCTTCGCCTCAGTTCGTGCGGCAGTGAAGGCAACGATCCTGGATATTTGGCATCCACGACAAATGTTGAAGGCCTCATCGGCTACGCCGACCTTTGGCCTGCGCCTATCTATTAATGATCGCTTTGGCGCCGCCAGAATTGGTTTGATCAGGATAGCGATGTTTCTCCGCCAATAAATCTGGCCCTCAGCCGATGTGCCCAACGGCGCATCCTTGCGCAGAAACATCGGTTTAGGTCAGCCGCGAAAGCGAGCAGTCTGTGACATTCATGACATCGCATACTTCCGCAGACGTCCTGCTTGACGGTGACAGGGCGCACGCAATACGCGGAAGTGGTGGGCTTGACCGGCGTCCACCCGATCGCGAATGGGAATGAGCCATCGACCCCGTGTTCATCTACTTTGCTTCTGCCAGTTCTAGCCTGATGTTTCCGCCCAACGGGGTCAGGCTGCAAACAAGAATGATGAGCGTGGCCGCCCCAGCGACCCAGCCCAATATGCCTACAGCAGCGTCAAGCCCACCTGCGCCCGCGGCAAGGATGCCAGCAATGATCGGGCTGAAGAACTGACCGATATAGAATGCGCCCGCGAATCCGCCAGAACCCAACCCGCGCTGTTCGAAAGGGAGCCTGGACATGATCCATGTTAGATGGAGCGGGATCACAAGGCCTCCACCGACACAGGCGATAAACGCTCCGACGACTGTGATCGGCGGGGTCGAAGCCGCCGAAACGAGCGCGAATCCGCCTGCAAGCAACACCCAACCGCAGCTCAACAAACGCATCACGCGTTGACGCGCAAAGGCCTGGAAGAGGTAGGACCCGAGTGGAACGCCGAGATTGGCGATGGCGCTCGCGATACCGATACTTTCGGGGGTCAAAAGTCCACGAGAATTGAGAATGAAGCTGAGCTGGACCGGCACTACGTAGAAGGCGATGGAGGCGACCATGGTCATCAACCAGAGCGGCGCGATCTGCCTCCAGGGAAATGATTTCGAGCCTTGGGCCGCCTCGCTGAACTGATCGATCGGGTTCGCCGGCTCCCAGAGGAAAAAAATGAAAAGCGGCAGCAGCACGATCATGAAGCCGTAGACGAGAAACGGCGTATGCCATCCCCATGCCAATCCGCCCAAGGCACCCCCGAGGCCGAATGCGATCACCGCAATCACCGATGCGGAGCCGAACTGGAACGCTAACCATCCCTCGCGAGCGCGCCCGGAGAAGTAGTCTACCGTCAACACGGTCGCGACCGCGGTCAATATCGCCTCTGAAGCGCCGACGACCATGCGGCTTGCGATGATGTAATAGATGTCATTGAGCCATACCGGTGCGGATCCAGCGATCGCGTAGACGATGATGGCTGCCACCAAGGAGTTCTTGCGTCCGAAACGCCTCACCAGAACTCCGACAAAGGGTGAAAGAAGCGCTATGATGACTGCTGGTCCGGCAAGCACGATCGTAACCAAAACCTGGGCATTCGGAAGATGCGCAAAATCTTTCATCATGAACGGCAGAACCGGCGATAGCAGAACAACTCCAAACACGGTCATCCACGGAGAAGAAGTCAAAATCCATCCCTGCAACGACCCCGCTTGTCTCGTCATTCATTCCTCCTCTAGTAGTGTTTCCGATCGGGCTTGAGTTATCATTGTTGCCTTTGGCAACTGGCAGATGCATTCGATCGCGTCTAGATAGACGCATTCATTGCGCTGATTCGCAGTCCACGAGGTTCCGCGACCATCCGAGGCGATTCTGTCTCTGCGCCATCTGTCGGCACTCCGTCCCACCTCAAACGGGCGAAGCCAGAAAAGCGTAGCCGTCGCGAAGAAGACCCAAAGCATATTCCCGGCCATGCTCCGGTTTTCGTTCTTCCTGGCAAATCGCGTATCCGGTATCGTATACGCGCCTGACCCTTTGCTCACGCCGGTGACTGTAGGCGTCGAGCGCAGTCTCCAAATCGTTATGCCGATTCAGTTCCTGAGACAGAACCAGCGCATCCTCGATTGCCATACCACCGCCGGATGTCATCTGCGGCGTTAGTGAATGCGCCGCGTCGCCCAGCAGCACGACGCGGCCGCGGTGCCACGGCGCTGGCATCATCAAGACATCAAATGGGCGGTAGCTTATGTGTTTGTCCTCGCCGATCATCTTGGCAGCCTCGACCAATTCGGGCGCTGTAAATGGAGCGAGAAGATTACGGAGATAGTCGCATACTTGATTTTTCGGAATGCGAAGCTTTTCATCCGTGCTTTCTAAGGAGAAAAGATAGCACAATTCCTTCGATAGCGGCAGGGCGCCCACCATTCTGCCTGTCGGAGCACGATATATGACGAAGCCATTGATAGCGTCGGTGCGAGGAACCGTGTAACGCCACACTCCTTGCCCGGCATAATGCGTCTTGAAGTCTTCGCCGAAGATCTTCTGGCGGGATTTGGAATAGACACCATCTGCCGCGATCAGAAGGTCGGCCCGATCGACATCGCCGTTAGAGAGTTGAACCGTAACCCCGTCGTCGTCCTGATCAATCCGAGTGATCGTTGTCTTGAAGTCGATCCTCGCGCCACTGTTCGTTGCGAATTCTTCAAGGACCTGCCCTAGGCGCGGCCGCATGATCCCCAGTGCAGCTGGACGATCGGGATTCCAAATCCGCGGTGAAGACTGCTCGCTCAGGATATTTCCGCCAGCATCACGCACGGAGACAACGTCCCAACCGTAGCCGCCTTCAAGACAGGCTTCTACCAACCCCAATTCGGAGAGTGCCCGCAAGGCATTCCCGAGCAGCGTGATGCCGGTACCAATCCGGTCGTGCTTATCGCCTATTTCAATGACTCTGGTGGCTACGCCTATCCGCTGAAGCGCATGGGCGACCGTCAAGCCGCCAATTCCGCCACCCACGACGATAACCTTATTCACCGCGGTCATGTTTCCTCCTTCTTCTTTTTCATCTTAAATGGCGACCTGCGCCTCCGTGCAGACCGCCAATGCGTATCTACCCAAAGGGCTGGTGTTCGGTCGGCAGTTAAACCTGCTCTTGGCCGCAACATTCAGCGGGACGCTGACCCTCACGTCGATTTCAGCGGCGTCGCCGAGGTCAATCCGACTCGCCTACTGAACAGTCATCATCTCTCCATCGTTCGTTACAGCGAAACTGCGATGTACTTGGTTTCAAGATATTCCTTGATGCCTTCAGTCGAACCCTCGCGACCAAGACCGCTTGCTTTGCAGCCACCGAACGGCGCGGCAGGGTCGGATGCCAGTCCCCTGTTGAGCGCGACCATACCGCTCTGCATCTGCCCGCACAGGCGTAAGCCGCGCTTCAGATCCTCGGTATAAACGTAAGAGATCAGCCCGAAGTCCGTATCGTTGGCGAGCTTCACGGCGCGCGCCTCATCGTCGAAGGGAACGATTGGTGCGACGGGGCCAAAGATTTCGTGTTTCAGAATATTTGCATCTTCCGGCACATCGGCGAGCACAGTGGGGGCATAGAAATGGCCGGGACGATTGAGCCGGTGCCCACCCGTTACAATGCGCGCGCCGCGCGCGACAGCATCCCGCACAAGCTCGTCGATCTTGACCACCGCTTCGGCATTCACCATGGGGCCAAGCTGAGTGTCCTCGTCGACCCCGTCGCCGATCTTGAGTGCCGCCATTCTTTTGGCCAGCCCTTCGGTGAAGCCCTCATAGAGGTTGCGCGAGACGTAGAATCTGTTTGCCGCCGTGCACGCCTCTCCGCCGTTGCGCATCTTCGCCACCATGGCGCCATCGAGGGCGTCAGTGAGGTTAGCGTCGCGGCAAACGAGAAACGGAGCATTGCCGCCAAGCTCCATCGAGCTCGTCAGCACCTGATCGGCGGCTTCCTTGAGGAGGACGCGACCGACTTCGGTCGAGCCCGTGAACGAGACGGTCCGCACTCTCGGGTCATGCAACACGGCGCTGACCGCCTTACCAGACTGGGAGGTTACGATCACGTTGATCGCGCCCTTCGGGACGCCCGCTTTAAGCATGATTTCCGCGACTGCGAGCGCAGTCAGAGGTGTTTCCGTGGCAGGCTTGAGGACGCAGGTGCAGCCGGCGGCGAGAGCGGGCGCCATCTTGCGCGTCGCCATGGCTGCGGGAAAATTCCACGGCGTTACCAGCACGGCAATGCCGACGGGCTCATAGGATACCAGAATATGGTTCTGCCCCGAAGGCGCCAGGCTCATCTCTCCGATGATCCTTGGCGTTTCCTCGCTATACCAGCGGAAGAACTCAGCGGCGTAGCGCACTTCCCCGAGCGCGTCCGGGTAAGCCTTACCGTTTTCGAGCGAGATCAGGCGCGCCAGCTCCCTCTCCTCTTCGATCATCAGTTCGAAGCATCTGCGCAGGATTTCGGCCCTCTGCCGCGGAGAGGTGGCCGCCCAAGCTGGCGCAGCGGCCGCGGCAGCGTCGACCGCGGCCAGCGCATCGGCGACGCTGGCATTGGCCACCTGGGCGATCACTTCGTCGTTCGAGGGATTTCGGACCTCGATCGTCGCACCGGCCTCGCCATCACGCCACTCTCCAATCAGGATCGGATGGCTTCCGGACTGATACTTACTCGAAATCGTCATGTCATCGCCTGGTCAGGAGGGATTGCGGCCAATGAAGAATTCATGGAACGGGTCTTCGCTGGGATTGAGACCCGAGGCCTTCTGAGCATTCCGAAGTGCAAGCATGTGATTTTCGTGCAGCCGGGGCGTCGGCGCGCGGAGCGGACCGCCATTGTAGCCCTGCAACCACCCCTGGAATTTCCACTGCATGCGGTTCAACATGAAGGAGCCCGTCATCGACTGGGTCATCTGGTTCTTGACCTTGCGGGCGGGATGCATGCGCCAGTAGATCTCGGTTGCCTCGTCATATTTGCCCTCGCGCAGAAGCTTCATGACCCTTGGAATCAATGGTCCCCAGAACTCATGGTCGGAGGTGGCGGAAAGCTGGATTGGAAAGAGCTGGGATAGCGGGATGAGATCCCACTCTAGGGGCATCGAGATGACCACCTCTTGGCCAAAGAGGCGATGGCATTCGATCACGCTCATGATCGAGGGGTGACCACCTTCCGCCTTGATCGCGCCAATGTTGGGACAGGCATCGAGCAAGCGCCGGATCAGTTTCGACGAAATGTCAGCCGGATGCAGGCGGGAGAATCCCCAGATTGCCATCGGAAACAGGAGCACGCCGAGATTGGTCGCATCGCAGAACGCCTTGGTGTATTGGAAGATGTCCTCTTCGGATTGCGGATAAAAATTGGCAGGATAGGTCAGCAGCACGTAGTCTGCTCCGGCTCGTTCAGCGAGCTTGGCGGCCTCGATGTTCTGCCCGAGCGTATTCCAGCTCGCATGGTGCATGACGTAGAAGTCCTTGCCGGCCTCCTCCTTCATGATCCGGACGAAATCGAGATATTCACGCAGCGTGATATTGACCTCACCAATGGCCAGCGAACCGACAAAGCCGTGCTCCTTGGCGAGCGCGACATCGTGACGGATCGCCTTTTCATTGATGCCGTTCAGATCGCTCGTGAAGGAGGGAATCGTGCAATTTACGGCGCCGACCATTCTTTCGCGCGTCCAGGCGCGCGTCTCGCTTTTCGAATAGGATGCCACTTTTCTCTCCCTCGGGCTGGCGAATATGCAACCGTCAGTCTCTGCGGTCGGCTAACCGAACGCAGGTCTGCGACTTAGATTGTTTTTCTGTAGAATTCGATCGGCAACGTCACCAGGCGATCGGCCTTGCTGGCGAGCTCATATGCAAGCTCGGCGCAGACGATGTCCTGGATACCGGCGCCGACGCTCTTGAACATAGGCATGCGCGCGGCCTTGACCCTGTCCTCGATCGTTCCGCACAGGAGCTCGTTGAGCGACACGCATTTGTGCTCGAAGCTGACGCCGGCCTCCTTCGCAGCGATCATGTCACCGGTCTCGTGCATCACCTCGTCAAGCACGTCGCATACGATGAGATCGCAGCGCGCGACCACGCTGGTGTCGATTTCACGCTGCTCGGGGACTGTGGAGCCGACCGAGACGACGGCCCGGCAGTTATCCAGCCAATCGCCGTAGAGGATGGGCGACTCATCCCGCGAGCGCGCGGCCGCAACAGCGAGCGTCGCCGGTCTCACGGCATCCTCAGCAGTATCTGTCGCCAGGCAGCGAACGCCGGTTTCTGCCTGAAATGCGTCTGCAAAGCGGGCCCTGCTGGCCGGCGTTGGGCTAAAGATACGCAGCTCACGGATCTTGCGGATGGCGTGAATCGCACGCGCGTGCGCCGCGGCTTCTTGGCCGCTACCTATGACCCCAACGATCAATTCGTCTTTCGGCGCCAGCACCTCAAGTGCTGCCGCCGATGTCGAGGCGGTACGGAAACTGGTGATGAAGGCTCCATCAACAAGGGCACGGAGCTCGCCGGTTTCCTGTTCGAACAAAGGGATCAGATAATTGATCGCGGGCTTAGGCCCCATGCCGAACAGCTTGCCACCCATGAAGCGTGCGCCCGGCGGAATCGCAGACAGGCTTCGCAACCAGACGCGGCCATTCCGCGCCACGGTGCGAAGCGGACTGACCATCGGCCCATGCGCAACGGAATAGGCCTGCGAGAGGCTTTCAATGACCTGTCTCCAATCCAGGATTTCCGAAACCGCTGAAGCCGAGACAAAGCTCACGGCTTTGTTAGATATAGCCACGGCACCATCCTTGGTCAACCAATATCCACCCAATATCGATCAATAGTCGACCAATCTGGCAGAGTCAATGAACCAATCTGTGTCGAGGCCTGATTGTGAATAGCTTAGGGGATCGGCCCAGCGCGCTGGCCGGGCCCTAGGAGGTTGCAATGTGGGCTTTGCGCCCTAGTCTAGAGCGGCGCGAATGGACCGAGCAAAGCCTTGCGGACTTCCTCAAGGTGGCTGCGCATGAGGGTGGCTGCATCGCGCGCCTCGCGAGATTCGATTGCGCCAAAGATCGCCTCATGCTCCTGCGTGATGTGGGCGCGCCTAGCTACCGCGGTGGGCAAATCTGACAGGCGCCCCCAATTCCTCTGGGTCTGGCTCTCCTGGATCATGACCAGGATGTTCAAAAGCAACTGGTTCTTGGACGCTCGGGCGATAGCCAGATGAAAGTCCTTGTCGAGGGCGCTCCATTCCTCCCAAGGCTCGATTTGCTTAGACTTCTGAAGAATTGCCCCAATTCGTTCAACGTCGGTCCCGGTCGCGCGCTGCGCCGCGAGAAACGCGATCTGCGGCTCGAGGGTAAGGCGGGCTTCCAGAATTTCTGACGGGTTCGTTTCCAGGTCAGGACCCGTCCCAGTGGCCGCAGGGCGTAGCTGAGGGTCCGGTGAGGCGCTCATGAACGTCCCCTGCCCCACATGGCGCCAGATCACCCCATCGCGCTCGAGCCGGGCCAGAGAGGTCCGAAGGCGACTACGGGTCAGCTTCAGATCTTCGGCGAGCTGCCGCTCGGGAGGCAATTGCTCATTGGGACGGAAGCCGCGCTCTTTCAGGTATTTCCGCAGCACTTCAAAGGCAGGTTGGCGAGAATCAGTGATGTCGTCCATTCGCCCAATATCGCCCAATTTTGGGTTGGGCGCAAGGGGCGGCGACTGAGACATGTCAATCGGACGCGAGCCGTTCGCCGCCGGCACCGCCCCCGGGATCGAGCAAGAGCCGAATTTCTCCCCCCTCAGAAATTGAGACCTCGACTGAGGTCAGCGATTGACCGAGGCACGGTCCGAGAACGCAAAGACCAGTTGGGATGTCGAATGTCGCACCATGCGCGCTGCATAGAATGCGGCTTCCGTCCTTGGTGAGATACGCGTTCTTCTTCCAAGGTAGCGGGGTCTGGCCATAGTGAGGACAAATGTCGAGGAAGGCGTGGATCCTTTCCCCCCTCCGCACAACGAAAACGCTATCGCGCCCCTTCTTGAAAGGATCAAACCCGCAAGCCTCGCCATCCCTCAGATCTGAGAGATGGCAAAGCGCCGGCGTGAACTGCTTCATTGCATCTGAGCTCAAATCACAAGTCGCACGAACGGAAGACAAGGCCTTGGCGCCCTACCGGCCGCGGCTTCGTTCGATCTCTGAAAGAAGCGAGAGAAATGCCGGACCGCGCTCCTCTTGCAGATGTTGTACCTCAACCGCCCGGAGCCCACTTCTCTCGGTGTTCGAGCAAAAAGATTTGAGAATGCTCAGTCTTCATCGGTAGTTCGCGCGGCTCCCACTTGTCATCCAGGACATCCATGTCGGCATCGAACTCGGCGTGGGTACCCATCGGGCTGTTGAAGTACCAGAACCAGTTGGAGCCGAATTTGTGGCGGCCCGGCCCCCAGAACGACTGATAGCCCTTTTTCACCATGCGCGAGCCCGCGAGCATCAGTTCGGTCGGCCCTTGCATGTGAAACGCAAAATGCTCAAGTCCCTTCATGTATTCCGGGGTTTGAATCAGAAACAGCGTGTGATGATCGGTATTCGAGGCCGGACGCAAGAACGGACCGCCACCCGTAAACCGGTCCATGACGGTGAAGCCGAGGCGCTGGGTGTAGAATGCCTCCATCTTTGCCGCATCAGGCACGAAATAAACCACATGCGACAGGGTTCGCGGCGATGCCGCAGCGTCCTCGTCGGCTCCGATTTCGTTGATGCCGCGTTGTGGAGCGGCACCTGGCGAATTGATGCGCTCGGGAAGGAGATCCAGCTTCCGGCGGCGCGTCAGGCGGAATCCCAGCGCGAAACCCAGATCATCGACCGACTCTACCGTGCCATCCGGCTGAACCTGAACCTGCCGGTCCTTGCTCAACTCATACTTGACCTGGTCGAGCGTGCCTTGATCTTCGACGCCGTAGATCGTCTTTCTGAGCATGTTGCCGGTCGGCAACGGCGGCGGCAGATGGAGGCTATCTTTGGCATGAATCGAAAGGCCGGTACCATCCAGCGCCTCGTAGAAGCCGGAGCCATCCTTGTCGCCAACGTGCTTCAATCCGTAATCGGTGATGAACGCGGCGCATGCCTCTACGTTGTCGACGCCGAACACGAGCTCATCAGGGCCAATGATTTTCACGCTAGTCCTCCTCCTTTTTTGTGAAAGCTCCCGGCGTTTGGCGCGGAACGCATTCACGACGGCATCGTCCGCCTCACCCCCAGAATAGGGGCTCGCGCTGCATCACGGAAATGGATAGTTTAAATCACATATATTGATACGATCCATAGATCCGGGAGGCCGCCTTGCGCTTCAACAATCTCGATCTGAATTTGCTGGTGGCGCTCGACCATCTCATCGTCACAAAATCGATCAGCCAAACGGCAGAGCGGATGAATCTCAGCCAATCCGCGATGAGTAATGCGCTGGGAAGGCTTCGGCAGTACTTTGATGACCCACTGCTCGTGCGCGTCGGTCAGAAAATGGAATTGACGGTACGCGCGGAAACACTTCGCCCAGAAATTTCCGACGTTCTCACGCGCATTGAAGCCGCTTTGGCCAGAAAGGCTGCGTTCGATCCCAAAGAGGCCGATCGGGAATTCCGCCTGCTCGTGTCCGACTACTCACTTCACACCATCATTCCGCCTGTCTTGGAGCTCACGGCCGCGTTCGGCGATCATATCCGTTTCCAATTCCTGCGGCAGACCGAACGGCCGAACATCTTCCTTGAGCGGGGCGAGGCGGATCTGCTGATTGCGCCGCGCATCGTTTGCTCTCCGGAACACCCCTCGATCAAGTTGTTCGAAGATGACTATTGTTGCGTGGCGTGGCGCCGCGGCAAATACGGCAAGAGGCCGCTTAGCCGGAAGTCGTTCGCAGCAGCCGGGCACGTACGATATCTTTCCTCGCCGACGTCTGGGGCTCTGGACTCCGTCCTTCTGGATCAATTGGGCGTTGCACGGCGAACCGAGGTCTCGACGTTTGCCTTTTCCTCGGTGCCCCATCTCGTCCTCGGAACCGATCGCATTGCAATCGTCCACCGCCGCACGGCCAAGCTCTGGGCAAGCCAACTGCCGATTTCGATCTTGGAAATCCCCTTTTCGATGGAGCGTTTTGAACAGCAGATGCAGTGGCACCACTATCGCAGCCGCGATCCCGGCATCATCTGGCTACGAGACATCTTCAGGCAAGCGGCCGCAAAGATGCGCTAAACCAAAATACCCATCCGGCCCTCCTTTACAAAACGAGACGTATCGTTTACCTAGGCCAGGAGGAGGGCCTGGCATGCCTATCACCGTCCATTGGTTCGTCGAGCCAGCCGTGGGGATCGTTGCACGCGCTCGCAGCTCATCGACGGCGGGGTGCCTTTACGTCGACGGCGTTGCCACCAAATCCTCAGATGACCAGTTCGCGGCGCTTCTGAGCGGCGCGGCAGATGCAGCCATCACGGCCATGGACAACGTGATGGACTGGAATCTGCGCGCGGGCGGGGGAGATTTCCGTATCGTCGCACAGATCGAGCGAACGATTCCCCTCTCCCTTGTCAGCCGTGCCGGTGTAACGGGAATCCAAGGACTAAGAGGCAAAACTCTTCTCGTCGATGCGCCTGCGAACGGCTTCGTCGTGGCCGCTAGAGCTTTGCTGGACGAATGCGGTTTGCCCGATGGATCCTATGCACTCAAACGTGCGGGCGGCGTACGTGAACGCTTTGAAGCATTGTTAGCTGGAAGCGGGGATGCGACCCTGCTCGGTCCGCCATTCGACCAGATGGCCTTAGCACGGGGGGCGCAGGTCCTGTCGCGCGTGAACGACCAATATCCAGCCTTCCCTGGCCAAGGACTGGTCATGCGACGCAGCTCGTATGAGCGTTGTCGTGCAGGCATGGCGATCTGGCTTGCCGAGATAGACCATGCGCGCGCACTGGCGCTGACAAACAAGGATGTCGCGGTCTGGCATCTGACAAAGACTGGCCTACCCGGAGGCCTTGCAGAGGACATGATCTCCTTCGTCCCGAACTCTCTCGTTCCGGAGCGGGAGGGTGTTGATCTCCTCATCGCGCAACGAAAGCGCGCGCGGCTGCACGGGGGCGATCTCACCTACTCGGATCTTGTCGATTTCGATCTCCTCGAAAGCATTGGTCATTGGCGGGAGCACAACCGATGAACTTCCAGGAATATGCGCTCGCGACGTTTCGCAAGAGTACCGAGAGGCCGCGGGCAGGTTTGGCCATTGGCGAGCGTGTCATGGCGCTCGAGGATCTCCTTCGCATATGCCCGATAGCTGGCTCTGAGCACCTTGCGGCAAAGAGCATTCTCGAGCTTCTTCAGAACTGGGACCCTGCTCTGGAAGCCCTTAACAACTTGCGGGCGGCGGTGACGGAGGAACTCGTCCATGATCGCTTCCATGAATTTGCCGACGTTACCATCTGCCCGCCGGTTGATCTGCCCCATCAGGTTTTCTGCACCGGAGCCAATTATCGCAAGCATGTCGTGGACCTGACGCTCGATATGGGGGTGGGACCGGAAGGGCTAGACGCAGCCGGCCTCAGACGTTGGGCAGAGGGCATGATGGACGAGCGAGCAGCAACTGGTGACCCTTACGTATTCACCAAGCCAGTCTCGGCAATTGCGGGCGCGTATGACGCGCTGGTCCTGCCTGCGGCGGACGAGAAGCCGGATTGGGAGATTGAGGTCGGCGTCATCATTGGGCGGGGCGGCCGTAACATCTCGCGAAATGAGGCGATGTCCCATGTTGCCGGCTATGCCATCATCAATGATGTGACCTCGCGCAGCTTGATTGCCCGCACGGACTACAAGCAGCTCGGCACCGACTGGTTACGCGCAAAGGGTCAGCCGGGATTTCTCCCCTTTGGTCCCGTGCTGGCTCCGGCACAATTCGTCACCAATCCATCCCATTTGCGCCTGACGCTCAGCATCAATGGCAAGATCATGCAGGATGAGGCCGCCGCCGACATGATCTTCGATATTAGTCGGCAGATCGAATATATCTCGCGCTATGTGCGCTTGATGCCAGGCGACCTGATCTGCACCGGCTCTCCGGCTGGAAACGGCACCCACTACAACCGCTTCCTGCAGCCGGGCGATTTGATGGTTGGGGAGATCACCGGCTTGGGCCGCCAGACGATCACTTGCATTGCCGCGTGACACAATCCGGTCAGCTCGATCGGGCAATCGAACGAGGTTGCCGCACAGCGTTGCGTTTTGTCCGCAGTTGCGGCTGCTCGAAATAGGAAGCCACTATGAAAGCTGTTCTGCTCAGATCCTATGGTGACATCGGCCAGCTCGTGATTGGCGAGGTCCCAACGCCCAAGCCTCAACCCGGCGAAGTTTTGATCAAGATCGAAGCCTCCGCGGTCAATCACTTCGATTTGATCATCCGTCAAGGCTATGTGGCTCAGTTCATTCCCTTGCAACTTCCCGCCATATTGGGTGGTGACGCTGCCGGCACGGTCGTCGAGGTTGGATCCGGTGTAACAGAAATCTCGGTTGGCGATCGGGTGATCGCTGACTTCGCGCCGAACGGCAGAGGCTCTCACGCCGAGTATGGGGTTGTGCCAGCTACGGCTCTCGCTAGGCTTCCGGCAAATCTCACATTCGAGCAAGGCGCGGCTCTCCCAAAGGCTGGTCTCACCGGACGGCAGGCGGTCGACGCTCTCGGCGTGAAGGCTGGAGACCGCGTCCTCATATCCGGCGGCTTGGGCGCAGTCGGACGCGCCGCGATTCAATACCTTCAACAAATCGGAGCAACCCCTGTGGCAGGCGTACGGCCTTCAAGGCTTGAGGAGGCACGTCGGGTTGCGGGGGAAGCTCTCGATATCGCCGAGCCGCGCAGCAGAGCGATGTTCGACTACGCGATCAGCGCTGCAGCACCCGTTGCTACCGAAGTCATCCGGCACGTACGGGATGGGGGCCAGATCGCCAGCATCGTTCCGGTACCGGAAGGTGCGAACGCTGGCAATCGTGTGACCATTCACGAACTCTATCATCGCACCGACGCGAGTACGCTCGAAGCTGTAGCCGATGCGGCATCGCGTGGTTTGTTGATGATTCCGATTGCGAAGACCTTACCGCTCACGGAGATTGGCGCTGCACAGGAATCGGTCGCCGCCGGCATTCAGGGCAAAGTCGTGCTAAAGCATTGAGCGCGCTGCCACGCGAGACCACGCTGCCGCCACGGTATTGCCGGTCGCCCAGGCGTCGTTGACCCATTGGATGGTGTTGCGCGAGCATGGTGAAATCGGAGCTGACCGTCAATGATGCAAGGAAGGTCATGCGACTGTCTCGCAACAGCGAGTTGATGGAAACAGCCGACCGGGGAATTCCGTGGACGATAGCATCGACGCCTTCGACGTCGAGCCATTTTCGCGCAATGGCGTTGCCGACGTCCGCCTTTGTTCTGGTGGTCGGCATAGACGATCTCGACTTTGATGTTCTTGCCGCCGCCGTTGAAATCCTCGGTCGCTGCGCGCGGCCTCGACCGAGCCCATGCCGTTGGTGTCCTGGAAGATGCCGGAGATGTCGTTGAGAACGCCGACGCGTACGACACTGTCGGATATCTCGGCGCTCGCCGGGCCGGTCACAGGCTCGCCACAAACGCGAGCGTGCATTTCAGTCGCTTCATCAGTTCCCCCTGTTTGATCCGCCGCAGCGGTCGCTCGCGACGCGCTTGGAAGTCAGACCTGCCGCCCCGGCAGTTCCAGCACGAGCCCGTCGAGACCCGGCGTGATCTTGATCTGGCAGGACAGCCGGCTGTTCGGCAACCGCTCGGCGGCGGCGCCATCGAGCAGCGCGTCCTCGTCGTCGCCATCACCGGTATCCTAATGTACCCACCTGAAACCGCCATCGCCGAAAAATTCGAGGCGATCGTCCGCTTCGGCGAGGTAAACGGCCGGATCAAAGATTTCTACGACATCTGGATCACGACGCGCACGCTCCCCTTCGATCTGCCGATCTTAGTAGAGGCGATCAGCGGAACGACCAGGCGCCGAGAGACGGCGTTCCCGACCGAGATGCCTGTGGGCCTCACTGAGGCGTTCGCCGCAGTCACCCAAAAGCGTGGATTGTGGACGGGCTTCCTGCGCCGGACTCAGCCTAGTCTTAAGCCGCCCCCGTTTCCACAACTGCAGCAGGATCTGCGGCTGTTCTTCGGACCTATCGTCGACAGTCTCGGCAGGCCCGAGGGTGCGAAGGGCCGATGCGATCAGGACGTCGGAGCTTGGCACTAGCTCGACGCGCGCTTTACGGAATTGACGGCCTCTTGGTTCAATTCTGTTTTTGAATCGAGGGGTAGGCGAACGGCCAAGTCTCATTTCGAAGATGCGCGTATCGCGACTGGGACAAAAAGCAGACCACAAAGGCGAGCAGCGCCACGGGCACTAGCACAACCAGTAATGAGTAGCGGATCGCATCATCACGGCCGAACACAAAGTCGGTGACCAGCGCAACAGCAGTCGGTGCAACGCCAAGTCCCAGAAGCCCGGACAACATGAAATAAAGCGCCTGCACTTGCCCTCGCAATTGATTAGGCGTCACGTCCTGGAAGGTCGGAGGGCCGGCGACGAGGCCCAATCCGCTCCCGAAAAGTACGATCGCCTCCCCCGCAAGTGCAATTGCCAGATTGGGAGCGAGACAAAGGCAGATCACGCCGGCCGTCATGATCGGCCAGGAGATGAGCGGGATGAGAAACCGCGTGCGGCCTTTGCCGACGAGCCAATCCCCCAGGATGCCGCTCAAAAGAGCGCCTGCAGTGCCAAAGACGATACCGATGGGGCCGGTGATGAGACCGACCTCGGCCGGGCTCAGGCCAAACCGCCGCGTAAAGAAAGTCGGTCCCCAGGAAGCGAAGGTCAGTCCGACAAAGGCGTTCAGCGTAAAAACGAGGTAGAGTGCGCAATAGACCCTCGCGTGTCGCGGAAGATAGATGCCAAGGCGCATCGCACCATCGGTCAATGCCGGATGTGCGACTTCCTTGCGAGAGGTCTCTTTGACGGTCAGCAACAGAACAGCAATCGCAAACCCGGGCGCTGCGGCCACAAAGAACGCGGCTTTCCAGGTTGGAACTACTCCTAATAGCGGTAGATCTACCGTGGCGGTAGCTGTGAGGCCTTTAAGGATAAGGCCTCCAATAAGCAGGGAAGCTCCCCCGCCGAGATAATTGGAGAGGTTATAGACGCTCATCGCCCGCCCGCGCCGTTCGCGGGTAAAATAATCGGCGATCAGAGAGAAGGCCGCGGGCCCAAGACAGGCTTCGCCGATACCAACGCCCAATCTCGCCACGAACATCTGAGCGTAGGTCTCCGCCAAGCCACAGCCGATGGTGAAAAGGCTCCAGACCAGAACCCCAACGAGAATGACATTTCGGCGGTTGGTGCGGTCGACTAGCCGGCCAAACGGTAGGCCAGCGGCAACGTAGAAAAGCGCGAATGCAAGGCCTTGGAGAAGGCTCACCTGCGTATCGGTGATTTTCAGGTATCCGCGAACCGGAGCAATCAGCAATGCGAGCAGATAGCGGTCAAGGTACGATGTCATACCTGCCAAGAGCAGCATAAAAACGACATACCACGCATAAGCCGCACTGGGATAAATTGCGGATGCCGTGCCGACGTTCCTCATTCTGCTGCCTCTCTGACGGCTGTTGAGGCCGTGCCACTATCAAGCCGGCCGCAGCATGTGGCCGACCGCTCGTAGAGCGATAGCTGAATTCCTAAATCATGTCTGTCCCAATGCAGAGGGACGGGAGGCTTCTCGACGCTTCGCGCTCATCAGAGCGAGATGGTTTGCCGCGGTGGAGAAAGCTAAAGCATGGATTTGCTCGCACGCGATTATGCGTTTGGACGAATTTGGGAGCTTTACAAGCCATGATGGTCGGCCGAAGTGATGATGACGATCTGATAAGACGAAGCGTCTTATGAGCGCGCTGGTGCGTATGAAGCCCAAGCCGCACGAGGAATGAAGGTTGGAAAAAACGAAGACATAGCTAGCGTTTGAGCGATTGAAAGCTCGCCGATACTGAAAAAGCCTCACGGCGTCTCAGGTGTGGCGTTTGCTGGATGCTCTATGGCGCGCAAGGATATTCATCGAATTAGAATCGCGCGGAAGTCGTTGACGTTGGTCAGAGTCGGCCCGGTTGTGACGAGCCGATCCATTGCAGAAAAGGCGCTATATGCATCGTTGCCGGCGAGAAGAGCGGCAAGATCCAGACCGGCCTCTCGAGCGGATGGGATAAATCTCGGATCAAACCAGGCTCCTGCGTTCTGTTCCGAACCATCGATCCCGTCGGTATCGACAGCAATCCCCGAAACGCCCTCGGCTCCATCGAGCGCCAATGCGAGCGCAAGCAGGAATTCGGTGTTCCGGCCACCCTTTCCTTTTCCGCGCATCGAGACCGTGGTCTCGCCGCCGGACAGTAACACGCAAGGCCGCTTGGCTGGCCTGCCGTACTTCAAGATAGAACGCGCGATGCCGGCCATCACGACGCCGACTTCTCGCGCCTCGCCTTCAATTGCGTCTCCCAGAATGAGAGGCGGGACGCCGAGGCGGCGCGCGGCAAGCGCGGCCGCATCGAGGGCCATCTTTGCCGTCGCGATGACGTGGACTGGATTCGGAATCGTCACAGGGGCGGCGTTCGCCGACATGGCGTGCCGCACATGGGCTGGCACGGTGATTCCGAAACGATCAAGAATCGTGGTGGCATCCGTCGGGACTGAGCCTTGTGCGATGGTCGGTCCGGACCCTACAACCGCCGGATCGTCACCGGGCACATCCGAAATGACATACGTCACCATCGGTGCCCTGCTCGCTGCAGCGAGGCGGCCCGCCTTGATGGCAGAAAGCGCCTTCCTGACTTCGTTCATGGCGCTGATTGGCGCACCGGAACGGAGTAGCTGCGATGTCAGCGCCTGCTTCTCCTCAAGGGTAATTCCGGACGCAGGCAAGCTCAGCAGCGCGGAAGCCCCTCCCGAAATCAAAGCGATAACGAGATCGTCAGGAGTGGCGCTCTTCACAAGGTCCAGTATTTTCTGAGCCGCCTGTTGGCCTGCAGCGTCAGGCACGGGGTGAGAGGCTTCAACGATCTTGATTGATCGCGTCTTGGCGCTGTGGCCATAGCGCGTGACGACAAGCCCTTCGACGGGGTGCGGCCACTCGGCCTCGAAGGCTTGAGCCATGCTTGCGGCGGCCTTGCCTGCGCCAACGACGATGGTACGGCCGGCGGGGGGATCAGGAAGGCGGCCGGCGAACTTTCCCGCCGGGCCCGCGCTGCGAAGGGCGGCTTGCATCAATGCGTCAAGAATGGAGCGAGCGCGCGTGTCCATTTGATCTCGGCCACCAGTCATTCACAGTGATTCCCGAAGCATTTCAATCTCTTTTCAGATTGATGCAAATCCCCTGGCACAAGCGGCTAGAACGTCATCCTCAGGCGTCGACCACCAGCGCTTTGAGAAAACCTCGACCTCGATAAAACCGGCATACCCGGTCGCCTCAATTTGAGCGCGAATAGTCTTGAGGTCGATCACCCCCTCGCCCGTCATTCCCCGATCAAGCAAAAGGTCGGTCGTTGGAACAAGCCAATCGCAGACATGAAAGGCCATGGTGCGCTTGGCCTGCCCCGCTGCTGCGATATCGTCCTTTAAACGCCAGTCCCACCAGACGTGATAGACGTCGATGGCAACTCCGATTCCGCCCTTGCGCGATGGGTCGAGCGTCTCGCAAACCGTCAGAGCTTCGCCGAGGCTAGTTATGCATGAGCGGTCACCTGCGTACATCGGATGAAGGGGCTCGACCGCAAGGCCAACTCCCGCTTCTCGCGCATAAGGCAGCAATGCGCTTAAACCTTCGATGACCTGCGACCGAGCCGAAGCGAGATCTTTCGTCCCTTGCGGGAGGCTTCCAACGACCAAGACGAAACAGGGCGCACCGAGTGCCGCTGCTTCGTCGATGGCGCGACGGTTGTCTTCAACGTTCGCCTCAAAGGCACTACGATCTGCGCCAGGGAGGTAGGTCCCTCGGCAATAACCGCTCAAGGACAACCCGGCATCGCGAAGATGCCTGCCAATGAGGCGGTGGTCCTGTCCTTCGAGATCCCGCCGCCAGGGCGCAATGCCGCCAAAGCCATGCCGCGCGATGCGGTCGATAACGTCTCGGATGGAAGAGCGATGTCCAAGCGTTGCGGTGTTGATTGAACATCGGGACAGTGGCAGCGGTCGGATCGGGCGATCGAGCATCAAAAATCTCGCTTTTTACTTAAACCTGGGGGCACGCTTCTCCACGAAGGCGGCCTTGCCTTCGATCGCATCGTCCGACAGCCCCAAGGGGACGGTGATTTCGGCTTCCAGCGCGAGGCCCGCGTGATATCCAAGGCGCAGGGCTGTGGAAACACATCGCCGGGACGCGCTGACCGCCTTCGGGGAGACAGCCGCGATCTGACGAGCCATCTCAAGCGCGCGCTCGAGAAGCTTATCGTCCTCGACGAGCTCATCGAAGATCCCGATCCTGTAGGCCTCCTCCGCATCGAGCGGCTGCGCGGTCAGAATCAAGCGCAGCGCCTGGCCGCGGCCGACGAGCAGCGGCAGCCGCATGGTCCCGGTGGCCGTCGGCATCGCGCCAAGCTTGGCTTCCGGCACGCCGAAGCTCGCGCTGCGACCGGCGATGCGGATGTCGCATGCCAGCGCCATGACGGCACCGCCGCCGAGCGTGTAGCCGTTGCAGGCCGCAATCACCGGGACCGGGCCGAGTTCAATCGTCTCGTTGAGGCCGGTTTCGGCGAGCCGAGCGGCTTCGATCCACTCCGGCGTCGCCTCAAACTCGCGGATGTTGGAGCCGACAGAGAATGCCGCTCCTGTTCCGGTGAGCACAACGCATCTTGCCGCGTGATCCACGTGAGCGCGCTCCAGAAAGGTTCGCAGATCCCGCCGCGCCTGGATTGTGAAGGCTCCCATTGGCTTGGAAACGATCCGGATAAGCAAGACGCCCGGACGGGGAATGCTCGCTTCGAAAGCGTCGTTCGTCACCAGCGTGGTTGACATGCTCTGTTCTCCTACTCGGCGCATTTGGACGATGGCTCGTGACTGGAACGGCCTCGCATCTTCAAGCCCATGGCTTCTGGACGGAACAGCTTCTCGTCCATGAGCTTGAGATCGTCGGCAACTGCGAGGGGCGTCCCTGCTTTCGCAATGACGTCGCGCTGGAGGTCGAGACCCGGGGCGATCTCAACGACGGTCAGGCCGCTCGCCTTGAGTTTCAGCACGCACCGCTCGGTGACGTAAGTGACGTCGCACCCACGATCGACGGCGCGCCGGCCACTAAACGTCACATGGCTCACTTCGGGGATGAACTTCGCGATCTTGCCCTCCTGCTCGATGCGCAATCGACCGTCGCCCGCGGACACCTTAAGGCCGCCTGCGGTGAAGTAGCCACTGAAGACGATTTTCCGGGCATTCGCGGTGATATCCACGAAGCCGCCGCATCCCGCGGTCAAGTAGGGGCGTGCAGCAAGTCGGGATACGTTGACGTTGCCGAACGCGTCCACCTCCAGGAAGGACAGCAGAGAGCAGTCAAAGCCTCCTCCCTGGAAATAAGTGAACTGCTGCGGCGTCGGGAAGATCGCCTGCGCATTGGCGGCGCATCCGAACGCAAAGCCCGTTAGTGGCACTCCACCCACGGCGCCCTGCTCGATCGCCCAGGTTACCGCCTCTGCCTGGCCTTCTTCGAGAAGGATCTGTGGCACCATGGCCGAGATGCCAAAGCCAAGATTGACCGCGCTGTCATCTGCGAGCTCCAAGGCGGCCCGGCGCGCAATAATCTTGTCGACACCCCAGGGCTCGGGCTCGAACGAGGCGAGTGGACGGCGTGTTTCGCCGCTAATGGCAGGATCGTACCTGATCTCCGTCGCCTGCGCTTGCTCCGGATCCACCACGACATAGTCGACCAGAGTCGAAGGCACGTGGACGTTGTGGGCAGGAAGGGAGCCGGCCGCAGTCGTGCGCTTCACCTGGCAGATGACGATTCCGCCGGAGTTGCGCGCTGCCAGTGCGAGATCGACCATTCCGAGCACAGCGCCTTCGTGCTCCATCGAGATGTTGCCACGCTCGTCGGCAGTGGTACCCCGAATGATCGCGACATGCGGAGCATGATTGGGGAAATGCAGCCAGGAATCGCCCGCAAACTCGACAAGGTGCACGATCTCCCCGCGGGAAGACGCAGCTTCATTCATCTTGCAGCCGCCGAGCCTGGGATCGACAAACGTATCAAGTCCCACCTTCGTCAGAACACCAGCCCGCTTGGCGGCAACATCCCGTGCCATGTCGTACATGATGCCGGACGGGATGTTATAAGCCGCAACCTCGTTTTTACCGATCATCTCCCAGATCGCAGGAGACGGGAGCGACGACGGTCCGCTTGGGTATGACCCGGCCAGAATTGACGAGAGCAGGCCCTTCTGGGCCAAATGGTCGATCCCTTTGATTCCGTACATATCGCCGGCAGCAATGGGCGACAGCACGGTGAGATCGCGTGGGCTCCCCTCAGCTTGGAATCGTTTGCCGATTGCCGCGAGCACGCGATCGGGACAATTGAGCCCCGCAGACGACCCGATACAAACGACATCGCCATCGCGAACGAGGGTTGCAGCTTTCGCCGCCGTGATGATCTTGTTTTTCACCTTTATTCTCCTACGTCAAATGGGCCTAATGAGCCGGCTGCTGTTTGGCGCGCGTGACAATCTGAGTGGGATTGACGAACCTGAGCGCAATGATGAGCCAAATCAGCGTCGTCACCATGTAGACGACCGCCATTGCATCGATTGACTGGACCGCGCGCACGCCGGCGGCGAAGACCGCGTAGTAGAGAGCAACGACCAGCGTCTGGCTTGTCGGTCCCGCCACGAGGAATGTGAGCTCGAACATGGCAATGGTCCGGACGAGAACGAGCAGCAATGCCGCCAGGATGCCGGGAAGCAAGAGCGGCATCAGCACGTGGACGAACAGTTTGAAGGTGTTTGCGCCGAAGACCCGGGCAGCCGCTTCGATCCTGGGATCAATCTGCTCAATGAATGGGATCATGACCAGGATGACAAACGGCACCGTCGGAACGAGATTGGCCGCAACGACACCCCAGAACGTACCGGCAAGTCCGGTTTGATAAAGCACGGTCGCGAGCGGGATGCCGAAGGTGATCGGTGGCACGATCAGCGGAAGCAGGATCACCAGCATGACCAACTTCTTGCCCACGAAATCGCGGCGCGCGAGCGCATAGGCAGCGGTAACACCCAAAAGTCCCGATACGACAACGACCGCGCCAACCACTTCGAACGTGACAATCAGGACGTCCTGAAGCTGAAACTCGCTCCAGGCGGAGGCGTACCAGCGCGTCGTCCAGCCAGCAGGAAACCAGGTGCCGAGCCAGCGGGTAGCGAAGGAGCTGGTGACGACCGAGGCAATCATTGCGAGCAGGTTGAGGACGAAGAACGCCACGAATGCCCAGACCGCGGTAATCCAGAGCTTGGAGGCAAGCGAAGTGTCTCGGATCATGACCTTATCCTTTTGCTCCTGAGGCCGGCCCGCGATAGAACAGACCGCGGGTCGCCATCATGCCCATGACGATCGCGAGCTGAACAAAGCCCATGATCATCGCGATGGCCGACGCCATGGAATAGTCGTACTCTTCAAAGGCGGCTTGATAAGCCGCGATCGAAATCACCCGGGTTTCTCCTGCTGGCTCACCAAGCAGGATAGCCGAGGGAAACACGGAAAAGGCCTGGACGAAGCTGAGGCAGAAGGTGATTGCAAGCCCAGGCATCAAAATCGGCAGATACACGTCAGTGAAGCGCTGCCGCGCGCTCGCCCCCAATGTGGCCGCCGCCTGTTCGAGCACGGGATCGATGCCGGTCACATATGACAGCACTAGCAGGAACGTAAAAGGGAAGCCGTTGATGACGAGCGAGGCGAAGACGCCCCAGTAGTTGTGAACGAGGCGCAACGGATGATCGATCAACCCGATCGCCAGGAGAACGCGATTAAACCATCCTTGCGGTCCCAGATAGTTCAGCAGCCCCTCTGCGATCAGAACGGTGCCGAGTGTGATCGGAACGACGAGGATGGTCGTTAGCAGCCGTTGTCGATACATTAACCGCACGCGGAATGCGACCGGCAGCGAGATCAGCAGATTGACGACAGTGACCGGGACCGACAGAAGCAACGTCTTCCAGACTGTGCCGTAGAGATAGGGGTCTGTGAAGAAGCGCGTATAGTTCGACCAGGCGGAGCCCGCCTTTGGTTCGAAGGATAGCACCAAGCCGTACGCAAACGGGTAGAGAAAGAGCAGCGCCAGCAGCACGAAGGCAGGAAGCACCAAAAGCGTCACGGCATCCAATCCGCGTGCGGCTAGCCGCTGGCGTAGGCTTGGGCCAGCTTCGACCTCTTGCTTCTCGGCAATTGTAGCAATAGCCATGTGCGTCTCCTATTCGCTGAAGACGAGGACGCGATCCGGAGCGGCCCGCAGATGGACTTGCGCGCCCAGTTTCACCGCGTGATCTGACCTGAAGACGAGATCGATGCCGTCGGGAGTCCGCGCGGTTCCGACGAACTCACGGCCTCTGTATTCAATGGTCTCCACTTGCGCGGCGAACGCGTTGGCCCCGGGATCACCGGTGGTCAGATCGTCTGCGCGGATCGCGGCGTAGGCTTGGGAGCCGTCTTGCACCGAGACGCGCATCGTACCGGTGACTTCGCTGTCGCCGACCGCCAGCGTTGCTTTAGCCCCAGTTTGGCGGATGACCCGGCCCTTGATGCGGTTCCGGAAGCCCATGAAGTCTGCGACATCGATATGAGCCGGCTTCTCATAGAGGTCGTTCGGCGTTCCGACCTGACGGATGACACCGTCCTTCAACACGACGATGCGATCGGCAAGCGAGAGAGCCTCGTCCTGATCATGTGTCACATAGATCGTTGTCGCTCCGAGCGTGTTGTGAATGCGCCGGATCTCGGCGCGCATTTCGAGACGAAGCTTGGCATCGAGATTGGATAGCGGCTCATCCATGAGGACGAGTGGTGGCTCGATGACGATGGCGCGAGCTATGGCAACGCGCTGCTGCTGACCGCCCGACAGCTGGCCGGGCAGCTTCTGCGCCTGTCCCGTCAGGCGCACGAGGGCCAAGGCTTCATCGACCTTCCGCGAGATTTCTGCTTTCGAAACCCCACGCATTTTCAGGCCGAAGCCGACATTCTGCTTGACTGTGAGATGAGGAAAAAGCGCATAGCTCTGAAACACCATGCCGAAGCCACGCTCTTCCGGCCTCAAGATGTCGATGCGGCGCTTGTCGAGCCAAATGGATCCGCCGGTGACCGGAAGCAGGCCGGCAATGCAGTTGAGCGTCGTCGACTTCCCGCACCCGGAGGGGCCAAGCAGCGCGATGAACTCGCCGCGTTTGACGGTGAGTGTCACATCCTTGAGTGCATTCAAGGTTCCGAATTCGCGACGGACCTGCTCGAGGCGGAGCTCGTCGAATTTCTGAAGAGCAATGGTCATGGAGTTGATCCTGTGTGCCGACCGCGCGGGAGGTGTTGATTGTCCATAAGAAAAGAGCGGGGCTGCCCCATGTCGGGCAGCCCCAGTCGTGGGAGGTTACTTGCGCTTGGCGCCGCCGATTTCCTCGTCCCAACGGCGGAATGCGGCGACAAGCTGATCGGCAGGAAGCTGGATCTCGAGCGGAGCGGCGCCAATCAGGCGATCATAGTCGGGCCAGCCAAACTCCTTGATCACGTCCTGGCTCTCCTTCGGGGCCATGGCGAGTGTCGAGGTCTTCACTGAAGGGCCCGGGTAAAAGTAGCCGTCGTCATAGGCGAAAGCCTGTTGCTCCGGCTTGAGCATGTGCTTGAGCAGGTCGATGATGACGGGCATCTTCTCCGGCGCGACGCCTTTTGGCACGGCGAAGAACATAGCATCCGAGACCCAGTGGAAGCCGTCCAGCGCGAAGAGACCCGCCTCCTTCGGCACAATGCCGAGCACGCGCGGATTGATGTACCAGCCAACGGTCGAGACAATCATGTCCCGCGTTCCGTCGCCGAGCTCCTTCATCGTCTGCCCGGTCCCTGAGGGGTAATATTCGATGTTCTCGCCCAATGCCTTCAGATAGGTCCAGGTCTTGTCCCACCCCTTCAGCGGATCAGAGGGGTCCTTGTCTCCGAGCAGATAGGGAAGTCCCATCAGGAACGTGCGGCCGGGGCCGGAGTTGGCCGGCCTCGCATAAAGAAAGCGGTTCTTGTTCTCGCGAGTATATGCGAGCAGTTCGTCAGCCGTCTTGGGCGCCTTCTTCACGCGGTCTGGCATGTACTCGAACAAGGGTCCGGACGGCGTGTACGCGATTTCCATGCCCTGCCCTTTTGCGAGAGCCTGCATCTTGAGTGGGCCGGCATCGTAAATGTCTTCCGGTTTGGGCAGAGCGTTTGCATATTGCGGCAGCAACTCCTGCCAGAGCTGTTGCTCGATACCGGCAAAGAGTCCGTCGGTGCCGGTGAGCACGATGTCGATGTCGACGCGGTTGGCCGACTGCTGCGCCTTGAGCTTGCTGGCAAGCTCCGGGGCGGGCGCTTTCGTGTAGGCGATCCGTGAGACCAGTTTTGCGTTCTGCTGCCGGTAGGCGTCGATCGATTTCTGGCTCAGCGCAAGATTGCCCGCGACGTCGATCACGTTCAGCGCAACGGGGGAGGACGGCATTGGGCCGAGGCCCTGCGCTCGCGCGCCCACGGCCATCAGCCCCAGCGCCCCCATTCCAGCGACAATTGTTCGGCGATCTACACGACGATCCATTGGGCCCTCCGCGGCTTTGATAATTTTGCTTGCTTGTGATGCTAGAACGATATACTAGATCGATCTAGTAGAACGATCTAGTAGCAGGTCTCTCGGGCCTTGGCAAGCGCCATTCGAGAGCCGCCGAACCAGGGGAGCGACGAACGCCCATGAAGCATGAGGGAAGGCCGCGGGCCTTGGTGACCGGGGCCGGACGCGGCATTGGCCGCGCGATCGCGCTTGCTCTGTCTGGCGCAGGCTTCGCAGTGATTGCAAACGATCTGCCGAATTCGACGGATCTGTCTGAGACCGTTGCGGCTATCCGCGACCAGGGTGGCGAAGCCGAGCCCCTGCCCTTTGACATCTCCGATGTGAGGCATCACGCCGATGCCGCCGATCGGGCTTGGAATGCCTTTGGTGGCCTTGAATGCCTCGTCAACAATGCCGGTGTCTCCGTAGCCGTCCGCGATGATCTCCTGAAAATGACCCCCGAAAGTTACGACCGCGTCATGGCGATCAACCTGAGAGGGCCCTTCTTTCTGACGCAAGAGATTGTGCGCCGAATGGTCGGCGTGAAGTCACCCGCATTCCGCAGCATCATTACCGTGTCTTCGATCAATGCTGAGTTCGCCTCGACCGATCGGGGCGAGTATTGCATCTCTAAGACGGGGCTTTCCATGATGGCTCGGCTCTTTGCGGTCAGGTTGGCCGAGCATGGCATCGGATCGTACGAGATCCGGCCCGGGATCATCCGCACCCAGATGACAGCGGTTGCTCGGGAGAAGTATGACCGCCTGATCGGTGAGGGATTAACGCCGATCAAGCGCTGGGGCGAGCCCGAAGATATTGGAAGGGCCGCGGCAATGCTTGCAAGCGGTCAGCTCGGTTATTCAACCGGCGAAGTGGTCCGCGTCGATGGCGGGCTCGCGCTCAGGAGCTTGTGATGGCCGGCGAAGAGCGCGCACTGAGCGCGGGCGAATACTGGTTCGAGGATCTCGTCGTCGGCGACCACTACCAGACTGGACGCCTCGTGGTAACGGATGCGCACATCGTCGGCTTTGCAGGACTGTCCGGCGACTTCTTTGACGTCCATATGGACGATGAGTTTGCAAGATCTGTTGGATTTCCAGGGCGCGTCGCGCACGGCCTGTTGGGCTTGGCGTTGACAGACGGGCTCAAGAACCGGTCTGCGGTCCGGATCCTAGCAATTGCGTCGCTTGGCTGGAACTGGAAGTTTCGGGCGCCGATCTTCTCGGGCGACCGGATCGGCGCCGGCGTAAGAATCGCGGGCACACGACTGTCGCATAGTGGCCAGGGCATTCTCACACTCGCCTTTGAAGTCACAAAGCAGGACGACACGATCGTCCAGGAAGGCGAAACGACGCTTCTCGTGCGCCGCAGGAATGACAAAGGAGGTAAGGCTCAATGACTCTCATTCGACTGCCTCATGATGACGGGGGCATGGAGGACTTCGTCATGCCTCCTTCAGCAACATGGCGAACGGCAAAGCCGAACCAGCCTCTTGCGCGGATTGCACTATCCGCCGGCCACGTCGTGTCCGATCCGCGCGCCGACATTTCTCCGATGCGCGATATCGCGATTGATTTTGAAGCGACCCAACGTTTCCGCGACTACCTCTGGGATCTTGGTTTGGGTATCGCGGAGGCCATGGACACGGCTCAACGCGGCATGGGGCTTGATTGGCAGTCCGCACAAATTCTGATCCGGAATACAGTCGAGAGCGCCAAGGCCAGGCCGGGGTCGATCGTCTTCTCGGGTGTCGGCACGGATCATATCGAGGCGCCCGACGCCGATCTGAATGCGGTGATCAAGGGCTATTCGGAGCAGCTCTCATTCGTGCAGCGTCTCGGTGGGCGGGTAATTATCATGGCGAGCCGCGCCTTGGTTCGCGCCGCGCGCGGTCCTGGCGACTATGTTGAAGTCTACAAACGCGTGCTCGCCCAAGCGGACCAGCCCGTGATCCTGCATTGGCTTGGCGAGATGTTCGATCCGGCGCTAGCGGGGTATTGGGGCCATAACGAGGTGGCCGCCGCGATGGACGTCTGCCTTGGCATGATCGAGGATAACGCCAGCAAGATCGACGGCATCAAGATCTCGCTTCTTGACGAGAAGCAGGAGATTGCGATGCGCCGGCGATTGCCCAAGGCAGTCAAAATGTACACCGGCGACGATTTCAATTATCCGGAGCTGATAGCCGGAGACGACCAAGGGTCTAGTCACGCCTTGCTCGGTATCTTCGACGCGATTGCGCCGGCAGCTTCAGCTGCCCTGTTGGCGCTAGGCAATCAGGATCGAACCGCCGGCACCAAAGCTTTCCGCGAGATTCTGGATCCGACTGTTGCGCTGTCGCGTGAGCTGTTCCGGGCGCCGACCCAATACTACAAGACGGGTATAGTGTTCCTCGCCTATCTAAGCGGGCATCAGGATCACTTCACCATGCTGGGGGCCCAGCAAGGCGCCCGTTCAGTTCTGCATCTTTGCCGTGTGTTTCGGCTTGCAGCCTCGATTGGATTATTTGCAGATCCGGAGCGCGCGGCAGATCGCATGCGCACGATGTTGAAGCTGTACGGGATAGGATAGCGCCAAGCACTTGACTGGCGTCCGCCTCTGTGAATGCTGTTTCAACATCAAGAAGTTAGATAAGGGACGCCGGGATAGTGGAGGCCAAGGCTAAATCTGGCGAGTCGCGACCGACATTGGTGGACATTGCCAAGGCTAGCGGCGTCTCAAAGGCGACTGTCTCGCTCGTCCTGCGGAACAGTCCCAGTATCCCGGAGCGGACCCGCGAGAAGGTGCTGGAGGTCGCCAAGGGCCTCGGCTACGTCTATAATCGAGGCGCGGCCAGCCTTAGACTTCCGCATACGCGAATGATCGCGCTGGCTGTGAACAATCTCACCAACCCCTATTTTGCCGAGATTGTTGCGGCGATCGAGGATTCCCTTACGGCCGAGAACCGCATTGTCCTTATGTCCAATTCGGGGGAATCGGTCGCCCGCCAAAGCGCTTTTATCGACACGGTCCGCGAATACAATGTCGACGGCTTACTGATGGTCCCGGCTGTCGGAACGGATGCGGCTTTCATCAACTCCTTGCATGCTCTGCACCTGCCATGTGTGCTTGTTTCGCGTACCGTGCCTGGGGCGAAAGTCGACTACGTATCGCCGGATCATCGCGGTGGCATGATGAAGGCCATGGACCATCTTATCGAGCTCGGCCACACGCGTATCGGAATGATCGGTTCAAATGAAAACATTTCGACGGGCCGCGACCGTTTCGCTGGCTATCGTGAAGCTCTTGCTAAACATGGCATCCCACTGGAGCCTCGCCTGGTTTTATCAGGCGCAGAGACGCGCGATGTCGGAATGGCTCACCTGCTCCAGCTTCTCGATCTGCCTGAGCCGCCTACGGCCATCGTCTGTTTCAACGATATCGTCGCCTTCGGAGCGATGCTGGGCCTGCGCTCGCGCAATTTGACGCCGGGAAAGGACTTTTCCGTCGTAGGCTTTGACGACATCGCTGAAGCAACTCTGTGGCGTCCAGCTTTGACGACGGTCGCAATCCCCCGAGGCGAGGTGGGAAGGGCGGCCGTCCAGTTGCTGCTGCAGCGTATCAGCAACAGGGATGCGCCGTTTAGTTCAACTTTGATCCCGACAGAGCTGATTGTACGAGACACCACCTGTCCTCCCCCAGCAAGGCGGCGACGATCCCGCCCCTGACCCTGGCTCTTATGGATCCTCGATGCCGAGGGTAAGCGGCTTTGGTTGTCAGCGGTCGTACTCAGGCGCGTTTGTTCGAGGGCTTGGCTGATCCAAGGGCCCGGTTCGCCTATTATAACCATGTACGGGCAAATTGAGCAATCCGCGAAAAGCCCAGCCGCCTATCCGCACCGGCTCGTCGGCTGCGATTTCGATTCTCGGTGCGCGCGAGAAGAGTGTCGGTAGCGCGACCTCCGCAATCATGGCGCGGGAGGCCCAGGCACCGGCACAAAATGCGGCCCAGCCCCGAACGCCACGCTCTTGGTTACGTCGCGGCGTATGTCGAATAGGTCGGCGCAAAACAGGATTCATCCCGATTGGCCGAACCGAACATCAGGGACACACGGTGGTCAGTTTCAAACGTCTCCTCGCGGATGGTCCACTGCTTTGCGATTCGCCGCGGCGACATGCCAATGGGCGATATCCAGCGGGCATATTCCTCGAAGGCCTGTAGCCACGACACCTCGCCCGTGCGGACGAGGTCAAGCTGGTCGGGATGGGTCAGGACCGCCCATAAGGTTCCCGCGATGGCTTTGCGCGGCTCATTCTGGCCGCCAGAGATTGCGAGCTTCACGTTGGCGAGTACGCTCTCTATCGCCATACCCGAGGCAAGGAGCACGCCGAGCAGGCTTTGGTCTGGATGTTTGCGCATGACTGGCAGCATGTCGTCAATCGCAGCATCAATGCTCGATGTCGCCGCATGGCAACGCGCGTCAATCCCAGGATCGCCCGCGCAATTGACGATCCCCTCGATAATCGCTTGCGACAGGTATCCATCTCGGCAAAACCAATATTGGTGAGGCCAGTGATGGATTTCAGGCATTTATCGGAGAAGGGCAGAGCGATATCGCGCATGAGGTCGATGCGGCTGCCCGGTTCGATTGCGCGAATGATATGATCCGCATGTTCCTGGAAATGTGTCTTCCAATGCGCCGTCATAGCTTTCGGCGATACCGCGGGAAAGAAGGCGCGGCGCTCCACTTGATGCGCTTCCCCATCCTTTCGCATCATGTTGTGGCCCATGAGGCGGTTCATCAGTCCCTCGGGTTGATGGGACGAGAATACGTCGATCTGTTTCTCAGAGATTGAGATATCCTCGCGTGTGGTCAAAAGCGTCGAGCCAAGCTGAGAGACGAACGCGATTGGTGTTTCGCGCCGCATTATCGCCAGCGTCGGATAGGGATCGCTCCAAAACTGGGCCGGGTCGATGTCAACTCGTGGCGCGGTACTTAAGACCTGTCTCCCTGGACATGGCGAGGCGAGTCAATATTAGCCTTTTGACCCTCGTGTCTGTCCCTACGGACAGGGATGGGTGAATTTAGATTAGGATTAGATGGCAGTCCCTCAAACGCAATCCGAAAAATCACGCCGCATGCCAGACCACCGAGCAAAGTGACAAAATGCCTTGTGTCCTTGGTAACAGACAGCGTCTGGGTCGACACGGGTTGTTGCTGAGCCTGTAGGGCATTCTTCATGCCGCCTGACGTCTGGCAGCGCCGACGTCCGAGTCCTTTGCAAAGGTGATCGATCTGATCGGGGAGACAATATTTGTCGTCACCTTCGGCCTTGCCTTGTGAGCGGCTACTTGAGCCGCGGGTCGCGCGCGATGAAGTCAATGAACGTGCGCACCTTGGCTGACAGATATTTGCGCGTCGGGTAGACGGCGAGGAGCTTGCCGGCGAAGATTAGTTCTTCTGGAAAGACCGGCTCCAATCGCCCGGCGGCGAGATCATGGGAGATCATCCATTTCGGCAAGAAAGCAAAACCCATCCCTTCGAGGCATGCATGGTGCATCAAAGTTTCGTTGCTGCTTTGCATGACGGGGGTGAATTTTATTGTCTTGCGCCCTTGGTTGGTCTCCATAGCCACCACCCCATCGCCGTGAACCAGGCTATAAGTTAGCAGCGGAGCGCCGCGCAGATCGTCCAATGCGGCCGGACGTCCCCGCTTATCGAGAAAGCTTTGCGAGGCGACCAAAAAAAACGGGGCATCGGCGATCTTTCGGGCGATCAAACCGGGGTCCGGGGAGGCGGTTACCCGCAGCGCAAGGTCGAACCCCTCCTCCACAAGATTGACGAGGCGACCATCGAGGTCGACCTCGATCAGCACGTCCGGATAGAGAGCCCTGTAGTCGGACAATAATTTTGCGAAGAGCGGTCCCGCCATCCAGACCGGAGCCGTCAAACGCAGTCGTCCTCTTGGAGCGACGGATGTCTGGCTTACGGCCGCTTCCAGTTCGTCAAACCCATCAACCATCTGACGAGCCTGCTCGAAGAACAGCGCGCCGGTCTCCGTGAGGCTGATATGCCTGCTCGTACGATGGAGCAGGCGCACGGAGAGGCGCTCCTCCAGGCTGACAACGTGCTTGCTGGCCATAGCGGGCGAGACACCAAGACGGCTCGCTGCAGAGGTAAAGCTCTTGAGCTCCGCCACGGCACAAAACACCCGAAGGCTCATCAACGTGTCCATAGATTTCTCCGTCTCGCGACGGACTATTATCAAAGGACAGGAAATGATGCCTCAACAATATTGCAGATGATCAATCCGGCGGAAAAGATCACACTCGGGCTGTAGCGCGGCAATCTGGGTAGGAAGAGCGCGGCAATCAGGATGGCGAGGCAGTGTCGCGGCCTGATGATGATTGCCGCGATGATTGTCGCGCGCAAGAGTTTTGTTGAAGTCTGATTGTCGCGCAGCGTCAATCAGCGACGGTTTTGGGTGTCGCGTGCGATGGCGGCCGTCCTGGGCCGCGTTTTCGTTCGAGGGCGGTCCGTCTGCGATAGCTCTCGACGTTCATCTCGACGATGGTGGCGTGGTGAACGAGGCGATCGATAGCGGCGAGGGTCATGGCGGGGTCCGGGAAGACCCTGTTCCATTCGCCGAATGGCTGATTGGCGGTGATCAGCATTGAGCGGCGCTCGTAGCGTGCGCTGATGAGTTCGAACAGCACGCTGGTCTCGGCCTGGTCCTTGGTGACGTAGGCAAGATCATCGAGGATCAGGAGATCGAAGCGATCGAGACGATTGATGGCCGCCTCGAGGTTGAGCTCGCGTCGCGCCAGCTGGAGCTTCTGCACGAGATCGGTGGTGCGGGTGAAGAGGACGCGCCATCCGTTCTCGATGAGGGCCAGGCCAATCGCTGCCGCCAAGTGGCTCTTTCCGCCGCCGGGCGGGCCGAACAACAGCAAATTGGCGCCCTTGCCCAGCCAGCTGTCACCGGCGGCGAGCGCCATCACCTGCGCCTTGGAGATCATCGGCACGGCTTCGAAGTCGAAGCTGTCGAAGGTCTTTCCGGCGGGCAAACGTGCTTCGACAAGGTGCCGTTCGATTCGACGGCGGCCGCGTTCGGCGATCTCGTGCTCGGCGATGGTGGCGAGGAAGCGGCCGGCCGGCCAGCCTTCCTTGTCGGATTGCTCGGCAAATTGCGCCCACAGCACCTTGATGGCTGGTAGGCGGAGCTCGTTGAGCAACAGATTGAGGCGTGCGGTATCAACCGTGTTCGTTACGCTCATGCGGCACCTCCGGTCTCGGCGGTACCGATGAGGCATTCGTAGGTCGCAAGCGGCGCGAGCTGCACCACGACGTTCGGCAGGTTGGCGGGTCGGGAGCGAAGTGAGCGCGCAACTGGTTGAGGTCGGGCAGTCGGCCGGCGTCAAGGTCGGCGGTGAGCTGATCGGCGAGTTCGGCCTCGCAGCCGCGCTCATTAGCGAGCGCGAGGAGATCGACCATGATCCGGCAGGCCTTCTTGTCCGGCAAGCGTTCGCGCAAGCGATCGAAGGTCTTCCGATAGGCATCGCGCGGGAACAGCCGATCTCGGTAGACCAGATTGAGAAGCGCCATCGGCTTGCGCCGCAAGGAATGGATCACGTGCCGATAATCGACGATCTGGTCGTACTTGCCATTGGGATGCGGCCGCCCACGCGGCAGGGTGACGAGATGGGTGCCGCCGACGAACACGTCGAGACGATCGTCGTAAAGGCGCACCCGCAGCCGGTGACCGATCAGGCGCGATGGCACCGTGTAGAACACCTTGCGCAGGGTGAAGCCGCCGGACGACGTCACGCGGACGATCACCTCTTCGTAGTCGGAGGTGCGGCGATCGGGCAGCTCCTGCAACACCACGCGCTCGCTATCGATCCGCTTGGCGTTGCGGGCATTGCGGCGGCTAACGATCTCGTCGATGAAGCCGCGATAGGTGGCAAGATCGTCGAAGTCGACAGTTCCGCGCAGCAGCAAGGCATCCGCGATTGCTCGCTTGAGATGACCGTGGGACCCTTCGATCGAACCATTCTCGTGAGCAACACCTCGATTGTTGCGGGAAGGCCGCATGCCGTAATGGGCACAAAGGGCCTCGTATCGCTGCGTCAGATCGTCCCGTGCATCACGATCGAGATTGCAGAATGCGGCCGACAGACTGTCGGTCCGATGCTCCCGCGGCGCCCCACCGAGCGACCAGAGGGCATTCTGCAGGCCTTCGGCCAGGGCAACGAAGCTCTCGCCGCCAAGCACGACGTGGGCGTGCTCGAACCCGCAATAGGCCAAACGGAAGTGATAGAGACGATGAGCCAACGGTGCACCCGCGATCGTAACACCCAACTCGTCCATGTCTGTGAAGTCGGAGAGGCCGAGTTGGCCAGGCTCGTGGGTTTGGCGGAAGATCACCTCCTGCTCCTCGCCGTGGATCGCCCGCCATGCACGGATCCGACGTTCCAGGGTACGACGGATACCGCTGCCGAGATCCGGATGACGCCGTAGCATCTCCTCGAACACCGCCACCGGGCGTAAGCCAGGTGACCCCTTCAGGATCGGGACGATCTCGGTCTCAAACACGTCGCTCAACGGGTCCGGTCGTCGCCGGCCGCGAGGCGCCTTCCTTTGCGATGGAAGTCGGGGGTCTCTCTCGATCCGATAGGCGGTCGACGCACTGAATGACGCCTTGGCCGCCGCCACCGGCGGGCTATCGGTCTGACGGTACTTCATGTAGAGCCTCATCTGGTGATCTGTGATGTGTCGGCCGGGCACGCGAGTGATTCCTCTTGGCGGAAGAACCACTTGCATAACCCGCCGGCCGCGATCACCAGTCGGCGCGGTCCTCCTCGGGATCGCGCCGACGCTGGGCTCGTAACTCCGGTCGGGCTACGCCCTCCCTACGTCACGAGCCCAGCGAAACTCTCACCTTGATTGACGCTGCCTTCCATCCTGATCGCCGCGCGACACTCGGGCTCTGGTCCCGCAATCCCGGAGAATAGCCCAGTGATTGATTTCGAAGCTTGGTCCCCCCGCGTTCTTGCCGCTATGAGGATCATCACTGCCTTGTTGTTGATGGAACACGGGTTGATGAAGCTGTTTGCCTTCCCGGCGGCCATTCCGGGCGCTCCCAATCCCCTCCCCGGCATCTTGATCGTCGGGGCCATCCTTGAGGTTACGGGGGGTGCCCTGATTGCGGTGGGATTGTTCACCCGCCTGGCAGCATTCATCTGCGCAGGCGAGATGGCGGTTGCCTATTTCATGTTTCATGCAACCCAGAGCTTTTGGCCTGCCGTCAATCAGGGCGATGCGGCGATCCTGTTCTGCTTCATTTTCCTCTACCTGACCTTTGCCGGTGCGGGCGCGTGGAGCCTTGAGGGGCTGTTTGTCCGGCCGCAGCAACTGGCGAGAGCCTGATCGTGGCGGCGGCAAGGTTCCTACCGACGTACTATCTTTCGCATGGCGGCGGCCCTTGGCCGTACATGGAAGGGGCGATACGAAAGCGCTTCAGCGCGCTTGAGCGTTCGCTGATCTCCATCCGCGGCGAGTGGGATGACGGAGTGCGCGCCGTGCTTGTGATCTCGGGACACTGGGAGACGGCGGAGTTCGCCGTCTCATCGGCCGCGCAACCGAACATGGTGTTCGACTATCATGGATTTGCCGAACATCTTTACCAGATCAAGTACGGGGCGCCAGGATCGCCCGAGCTCGCAATGACTGTACAGGCCTTGCTTCAGGCCGGCGGCTTTCCTTGTGCGTGTGATCCGGAGCGTGGTTTCGACCACGGAACGGTCAGCCTTTTGCAGCCTTTCTACCCGGACGCTGTCATGCCGATCGTGCAGTTGTCGGTCAGGCACGATCTGGATCCCCAAACGTACTTCTCGCTCGGACGTCTGCTTGCGCCGTTGCGACGAGATGGCGTCGTCATCCTGGGAAGTGGCTCAAGTTTTCATAATCTGGGCTTGAGGGGGCCTGCCGCAATCGCGCCATCCGGCCGGTTTGACCAGTGGCTGCAGCAGACACTACTCCACTCATCGCCTGACGAGCGGCGTGAGCGTGTCGTCAACTGGACTCTGGCGCCCGATGCACGCATCGCACATCCCCGCGAGGATCACCTGATACCGCTGATGGTAGCGCTTGGTGCCGCCGAAGAGGAGCCAGCTGCACTCGTCTATCATCAACCCGATTTTCTCGGGAGTTGGGCCCTGTCGAGTTTCCGCTTCGGCGAGACGGTCGCAGCCACTTCTTTGAACGGGCAAGCCGCATAACGTACAAATCATCGAGAGACATGAAATGACCGACTGGCTGGCTGCAATGTGGATTTGGCCGGGTCAGGTTTCCAGCTGGTTTTTGCACTTCCAACGAGCTCAACCGCCACAACCGGGCCACACACCGGACTGTTGGACATTCTCGGTGGCATTGGCGTAATTCTTCCTGCGATCAGTCGAATTCAGCGCCTGGAGCCCTCCTCAGAACAGGATTATGGGTAGCTCAAGTCCTCGTCCGACAGGCATAAGCAGCTTCATGCTTCCAAAGAGCGTAAAGAGCCGGCTTCGCCACGCGAAAGGTGGAAGATAATCGCCGCACTCTGCAGCAAGCTGCACCCGAGTGCGGCATACACCGTCAAGCGCGGTGTGCCGCTCAACATCTTACTCTTTAGCCTCTCGTTGTTCATCTTTTGGGGAAGAGGCAAACAAGCGCCGATTTCTGCGCGCTGACAACAATGCACAAACGAGGAGAGGTCGTGAGGAGTTGATTGCCCAAGCGAGGGTGTCAATCAGCCTAATGCTGTAGTTCTCTTTTCAAGCCTGAGTTCGCTTTGTGGGAACGTGGCAGGATTGGTTGCTGAGCGCGCACAGTACTCTGGTGACAGCGCTTGCTAGCGCCACATCGTCGGGGCAGAGCGCATGGCATCAAGCGCGACTTGCTTTAGCCGCTCGGCCGCGATCTCACTCCTCGCCGCGGCGTCGAGCATCTTGGAAGCGACGTGCGCACGAAGGCCGGTCTCATTGGCCGGCACGCCCCTGCAGACTCCTCAAGCACGGTGCGAAGAAGAGCAATGGTTGCTTCGCTCGGCACGGGCCACTCCGAAAGGCCTATCAAAGGATCATAGGATGAGGAAGAGTTCGAATTGCTAGCAAAGCACCACAATATACATCTTTGCTCCGGGGCGCCAAATTTATGCGGAAGACCTCGTAAGCGAGGTGTCAAAAAAGCAAGTAAGTCGAAGGCGAAAACGGCCATAACATCGCATTTCATGACGAATTTCATCGCGCCGGATATACAACTGTCATCTAACTTATCAGCTGCTGGCAACGACATGTATCTGGGCGCGATCTCATAAGCACAGACGAGTGAAGTGCGTCCCTCTTGCAGAACCGGCCTAGCGCCAGATAGAATTATTTCTGATGTCTGACGCTTTTTCTTTTTATGATATTTCACTCAGGCGGCGCCGCCGGAGCTGGTCATGGTGCCTTTTGAACGAGCAAGGCACGCCGGTCATGGCGGGCTCACAACGCAGCCGGCTGGCCGCCAGATATGATGCACACAGGGCCTTGTTCCTGATGCTGAGCGTATCAGCAGGCACGCCGTATTCGGCTTCGGACTCGACAGAGGCCGATCGACCCTATGTGCGCCGGTAATTGCGCAGTGCTCTGTTCGGCCGCTGTTCGAACAATCTCATTACGTATTTAGGATCATCCGGATGTTTGGGACTGTGGTCCGCCAGCAGCGAACCTTACCATCGAGTATCGCGGAGCAGACGTATGATGTTCAATAGGTTTACATCGCCCTCGTCGTGATAGACCTTGACGAAATCGTTCTGAGCTCCCTGCACATTGTGGAACTGGATCTGACGAACCTTCTTTCGTTGCAGGAGGCCGTAGAGAAGCGCGAGCTGATGGACTCCTGCCGGCATCGATTCCCGTATGACGCGCGAAGCCCAGGTGTGCAGCCGTTCCCAGTATTCATCGGAAGACACCCGCCCCGCGGGCGTGAGCGGCAGATCGCGCTTGGCAGTTACGGAAAAAGTCCACGCAACCTCTTGCCCTCGCGCACCTTTTCGACGCCAATCGCCATTGCAGCCATGCGGTGCGATACGCCATCTTGTTTGGCACGGTTAAGGACGCGCTCGAAGGTAACATCTAAAATGTCGTTCAAGCGCGCATTGACTTTCCGCTCAGTCCAGAACAGCCGCTGTACGTCCTGAACCCACTCAAAATAGGATACGATCACACCGCCGGAGTTGCAGAGGATGTCGGGGATGACGAAGATGTCCCCTCTTTGCTCAATGATGGCGTCGGCATCTGGCGTCGTGGGTCCGTTCGCACCCTCGGCCAGAACGCGGCACGATAGCTTCGAGGCATTGGCAGCTGTGATCACTTGCTCGGTCGCGGCGGGGACCAGAATGTCGCACTTGCGGCTCAACAGTTCAGAGGGATCAATCAACGCCTGTTTCGACCAGCCCGCCAGATTTCTGTGCTGCCTGACGTGGCGTTCGATGGCCTCTAACGGCAGGCCAGAGGCGTCATAGTAGGCCGCGGTGTGGTCACCGAGGCCGACGATTTTCACACCCATCTCTCGGGCAAGGATATAGGCCGAAATGCTGCCGACGTTGCCGAACCCCTGAACGATCGCCGTGGCACTGGATGCCCTGACCTGGATCTGCTCGAGCGCTCGGTTCACAAGGTGCGCAACTCCGCGCCCCGTCGCCTCCCGCCTTCCCGCAGTGCCGCCGATCGCCACCGGCTTTCCTGTGACGATTTCATTGATGGCGTGTCCGTTGTACATGGAGTAGGTGTCCATAAACCAGGCCATTACCTGCTCGTTGGTGCCCATGTCGGGTGCCATCACGTCGGTGTTTGGTCCAACGAACGGGATCATCTCCTGCATATAGCGACGGCTGACGGCCTCGAGTTCGCGCGAAGAGAGCTCCTGCGGATCGCAGGCCACCCCGCCTTTGGCGCCGCCATAAGGAAGCCCGGCTAAGGCGCATTTCCAACTCATCCAAATGGCTAAGGCAGCGACCTCGCCGACATCAAGATCCGGCGAAAAGCGAGTGCCGCCCTTTGTTGGGCCGAGTGTCAGGTGATCCTGAACACGATAGCCCTGGAAGACTCTCGTTTGTCCGTCATCCATGTTTACTGGAATCGAAACCGCGATAGCCCGTTTGGGATACAGCAGGCGGTCGCGTGCCTTCTCCTCGATCCCGATGTGGTCGGCAACAAGATGAAACTGCTCCCGCGCCATCTCGAAGACGGGCCCGCTGTAGAGGTTCATGTTAGATCTCCTTAAGGAGTAGGTTCACTGAGGATTGAGTCGCGCACGGAGCCGTCGGAGGCAGCGGCCGGGAAACGCAGCAATCTTCAGAAACTCAATTGGACCTTCAACGACCGGCTCCGGTCCCCAGCAAGGGCGAAGGCGGTTTGTACCTCGTCAAGACCGTAGCAGCCGGTGAGAAGCGGCTTCACATCGATGGCCCGCCTATTGATCAGGTCGACAGCGAGACCAAACTCTTCATGAAACCTGAAAGTCCCGCGAACCTCGATCTCTTTCGCGACGATCGTGTTCTGAGGAAACAAGATATCGCCTCCGAGTCCCAGCTGCAGCAACACGCCCCGTGGTCTCAAGACCTCGAGCCCGGAACGGATGGCGCGCTCGTTTCCTGATGCCTCAAAATGCACATCGAAGTAACCCTTGTTTGCTGCATAGGCAGCAAGCTTCTCCGGATGAGTCGCGACGTTGATGATACGATTGGCTCCCATCTGCTTCGCGTTGCTCAACACCGGGTCTATAACGTCGGTTGCGACAATTTCTTGTGCCCCGTGCGCGAGAGCGGCGATGATTGTCAGGGCCCCAATCGGACCACAGCCGGTGACGAGGACGCGCTTACCGAGCAAGGATCCAGCGCGCGCAACCGCATGCAAAGCTACGGCGAACGGCTCGGCAAAGGCGGCCTCGTTGATCGAAACTCCGTCGCGCACCTTGTAGCATTGCCACTCCTCGGCAATGAGACGCTCGCGGAATGCCCCTTGAATGTGCGGCATCGGCATGGCGCTACCATAGAAGCGCATATTGAGGCATTGGTTTTGCAGACCGCGCAGGCAGTACTCACAGGCATTGCAAGGCCTGCTCGGAGAAACGGCGACCCGATCACCGATGCCGAGTTTGGAGACGCCCCTGCCGATCGCCTTGATCGTACCAGCGACCTCGTGGCCCAAGATCATCGGCTCGCGAATCCGCACCGTGCCGAAGCCGCCATGATTGAAATAGTGCAAGTCGGAGCCACAGATGCCGCCCGCTTCGATGGCAACCTCGACCTGGCCGGGTCCGGGAGTTTCGGATTCACGATCCTCGATCCGGAGGTCGTGAGCGGCATGAATGACGACGACTTTCATCGCTTTCTCCTCAGGCCACGGGTGTGATCAGCGCCGAGCCCGAGAAATGTGCCGCTAGGTTGTCGCGAACCAGCTTGCCCATGGCGCGTCGTGTTTCTGTCGTGCCTGAGGCGTGATGCGGTTGAACGACGACATTTTCTAGGGGTAAAAGCCGTTCATCGATATTTGGCTCATTCCAGAACACGTCAAGGCCTGCTCCCTTGATCGCCTTGGCTTCTAGCGCTCGGATCAGAGCCGTTTCGTCCACGGTCGATCCTCGGGAGACATTGACGAGAATACCGTCAGGCCCGAGCGCATCGAGTACGCGCGCATTGACGATGCCTTTCGTGCTCTCGCCACCAGCCAGCGTCACGATCAGGAACTCCGCGCGGCGGGCCAATTCCACCAGATCGGGGACGAAGGTGTAGGGAAGATCAGCCCGTCTGGCGAGATCGAAATAGGCAACCTCGCAATCGAACGCGGCGAGTCGCTTCGCGACAGCCGCACCGACCCGGCCCATTCCGACCACGCCCGCGCTCTTGCCGGTGACCCGAGTGACCAGCGGCATATTGCCCTTGGTCCAACGTCCCTCGCGCACGAACCGGTCGGCCTGCGGAATCTTCCGCGCAACCGCCAGCAACAGGCCGATGGCCATGTCGGCAACATCGGCGGTCAACACGTCCGGCGTGTTGGTCACCCGGATTCCATTTACCCTGGCGTGGACCAGATCTATAGCGTCGGTCCCCACGCCATAGCATGAGATAATCTCGAGTGCCGGCAACCGTTTCATGAGGTCAGCGGACGCGCCGAGTTCTCCACGCGTGGCGATCGCCCGAATGCCATCGCGATGCTCTTCGATCAAGCGGTCGCGATCCGTCGCTTCCCACAGTTTGTGCACGACGTAGCGCGCGTCGAGATCTTCCATATCCCAGGCAGGATAGGCTCCGATCATCAGCACTGCGGGCTTCGTCGACATGGTATGGACTCCTTTCGAGCCCGGTGTAGGGCCGCAAAATTGATTAAGAGGCGACGGGACGCTTGATCACAGACAGGTCGTGATGCCGCCATCGACATAGAGCGTATGGCCGTTGACGAAGGACGACGCCTCGCCGGACAGAAATACGGCGGCGCCGATCAGCTCGTCGACGTTGCCCCAGCGCGACGCCGGCGTGCGCTTTTCGAGCCATGCCGAGAACTCGGGATTGTCCACCAAAGCCTGGTTCAGGGGAGTCTTGAAATAGCCGGGCGCGATCGCATTGATCTGGAGACCATATCTGGCCCAATCGGCACACATGCCTCGGGTCAGGTTCTTGATTGCTCCCTTGGTTGCGGTGTACGGCGCGATCCCGGGCCGCGCCAATTCACTCTGGACCGACGCGATGTTGATGATCTTGCCTTTACCGCGCGGAATCATATGGCGTGCTACTGCCTGGCCAACGTAGAAGGCGCTTGAAACGTTGGTCTTGAGCAACTCCTCCCACTTCTCGGCCGGAAATTCCTCCAACGGAGTACGGAATTGCATGCCGGCATTGTTGACGAGAATGTCAATCGGCCCGATCGCCTCTTCAATACGTGAGATTCCGCCGCGAACGGCGTCGGACCGGGTCACATCGAAGCTCGTCACTGCCACGTCATGGCCGCCGGCCCTGACGCTTGCCGCGGCCGCATCCAGTTTATTGCGGTCGCGGCCATTCAGCACCACGGAGGCGCCGTGCTCGGCCAGCCCTTGGGCGATAGCGAGCCCGATGCCTTGGGACGATCCCGTCACCAGCGCGCGCCGGCCGGCGAGATTGAATAATTCGAATGCCACGGGACCCTCTCTCGCTGCGTGTGCCTCAGCGCGCAAGCAGCTTCTTGACGCCAGCCAGGCCGACACGCAGGAACGGGTCGGAGTGAATGTAAAAATACCGCACCCCCTGCTCCAGCAGCGCAGGCAGTTCATCCGACGTTACGAGCGTTCCGGCAACCTTGCCGGCCGCGCAGATCTTCTTCACGGCGTAAGCAACCCGCTCCATCACCGCTTGCGGCCGCGGCTGACCGAACGGCGGCGCGGGCGGATAGCCCATGTTCTGCGAGAGGTCGCCGGGCCCGATGAAGAACACATCGATTCCGTTCACTGCGACCAGTTCGTCGATGCCCTCGATCGCCTTGGGCGTCTCGATCATGGCTATGACCAACCGCTTCTCGTGATCGGCCGGGCATGCGTAGCGCACCGCATCGACGATCGCGCGCGCCTGCTCGGCGGTGTCGACCATCGGCACCATCAGGCCGTCGGCACCGGCATTGAGATAACGGATCAGGACCGGCCGCTCATGAGAATGCGGGCGAACGATCGCGGCGCCGCCGGCACCGCGGATGGCCTGGGCGGTGACCCGGACATCCTCGAAGCTCCAGGTGCCGTGCTCGCAATCGACGAAGATGGCATCCGCACCGAGCTCGACCAGGCGGACTGCCAGGCCCGACGACGAGTGATGCGGCGTGAACATGGTGAGCGCCTCGCCTTTGGCAAGGCGCTCGCGCAACTTGGCTCCGTTCATGGGAGATCCTCTTCGCTAGCTTTTCGGCTTGTCGGCAAGGCCCGCTGGTGCACCGACCCAACGGGCCGTCTCGATGTCCGCGGACGTATCGCGCATGAAAGTCGGACAGATGTGCAACTCGGGGACCACAGCGCCCTTCTGCAGGCTGGCGCAGAGCAGCACCGCGCGGGCGACGTCGTGCGGATTGAGCATCAGCGCCCGCTCGCCCTCGAGCGGCGGCCGCGCACGGTTGTCCATGATGGGGGTGTCGGTCTCGCCTGGAAGGATCGTCGTTGCTCGGATCCCCTGGTTACGAAACGTGTTGTGCAGGAACGTCATGAAGTTCTTCACACCGGCCTTGGCTGCACCGTAGGCCGCTCCGCCGAGCAGGTTCGGATTGACGACGGCCAGCGAGGAGACCGTGATGATCGTGCCATCCTTCTTGGCGATCATGTCATCCAGCACAGCCTGCGTCAGGTTGAACACAGCCGTGAGATTGACGTTGACCGTGGCGTTCCACTCCGCCTCGCTGATGAAACGCGCGTTCAGCACCTTGCTCGCGCTGCCGGCGTTATTAACGAGGATGTCGACCGACCCGACATGGCCTTTCACCCAGGCGACAGTCTCGAGGATCGCATCCCGCGACGCGACGTCGAGCGCGCGAGCGACGGCTTTGCCACCCGCCTTCTCGATCACGGACACAACTTCACGGAGCGGCGCGATACGGCGCCCCGTCACGACCACCGCCGCGCCTTCCCGCGCAAGCAGGATCGCGGTCTCGCGCCCGATCCCTGTTCCCGCACCCGTCACGAGGGCGATCTTCCCATCGAGCAGACCCATGATTGTCCTATTCGGCGGCGGTCGCCGCCACGGTTGAGGGCTGATAGCCGTAAATCTGCCTCGCGGCAGCCGTCGTAATCAACCCTTCCGCAAGGTCGAGCTCGATCAATTCCGCACTGCGCTCCGACGTCTTGCCCCAACCGCCACCGCCCGGCGTCTCAACCTCCAAGCGATCGCCGGTCTTGAGGACGACCTTGCCCTTGGGAAACTGCGGTTCGCCATTCCGGTAAACCTTGCCGGCGCTGCCCGACTTGCCGCCGACCACACCGAAGCAGGGATGGCGCACGCGCTCCGACGCCAGGTAGATGTTCATGGGATTGCGTCCGAGATTGCGCAGCACGACGCGCTGGCCGAGACCGCCGCGGCTCTTGCCGGCGCCGCCGGAATCCGCGATCAGCTCCTTGCACTCCGTGAGCGCGGGCACCGCAATCTCGAACATCTCGATCGCCGTGACCTTGCAATTCGACGGGAAGCTCAGCGTGTCAAGTCCGTCGAATTCAGCGCGGGCGCCCTGCCCGCCATGGAAATTCTGCACCGAACCATATTGCGAACCATCGTCACGCCGTCCGACGCAATTGGCGGCCCAAATCGGCGCGCCGCCGCTGTCGCCCATCACCTTGCCGGGCACCACGCCTTCGAGCGCTTTGAAGATCAGGGATGGGATCACATGCCCGATGAGGTTGCGCGAATTGCCTGCCGTCCATTCCTCCGGATTGAGGATACACCCGAGCGGCGCCTCGTCCGTGATCGGCGTGATGCAGCCCTCGTTGTTCGGCGTGTCGGGGTCGAGCAGGCATTTCAACGCATAGACCGAGTGAGCATAGCGATAATTGGTGCGGCAGTTGATCGAGTGAAGAATCTGCTCGGATGTCCCGGTGTAGTCGACGTGAATGGAATCGTCGCGGACGATCACGGCCGCCCTGAGCGTGACGTCGGTATCGTAGCCGTCGAGCAGCACCTCGGCGCTGTAGGTGCCGTTCGGCCATTGCCGGATCGCGCGGCGGGTCTGCGCTTCGGAGCGGGTGTGGATCGCGTCCGCGAGTTCGTCGATCCCGTCGAGATCATACTCGTCGAGGAACTTGACCAGCTCGCGGCCCATCACGTTGTTGGCCGCGATCATGGATTCGAGGTCGCCCATCACCTCGGTCGGCAGGCGGACGGAGGCGGCAATGATCTCGAGGACGTCCTGGTTGGGAACGCCGGCCTTGTGCAGCTTCACGATTGGGAAGCGAATGCCCTCCTCGAAGATGTCGCTGGCCTCGGAGTGTAAGGGCGCGCCGCCGATGTCAGGAAGATGGGCGATCGAGCCCGCATAGGCCACGACCTTGCCTTTCTTGAAGATCGGCGTGATCATGGTGACGTCAGGCAGATGGCCGGTGCCGATCTCGGGATCGTTGGTGGCGAGCACGTCGCCCTCTTGCAACGTCTCGGCCGGAAACTTCGGCAAGAAGTATTTCTGCGCGGCGACCGGCAGCGAGGTGATGAACACCGGGATCGACCAAGTGCATTGCGCGAGCGCGCGGCCGCGGCTGTCGAGCAGCACCGTCACATAGTCGTGGTTCTCGCGCACGATCGGCGAGAACGCGGTGCGGCCGAGCACGATGTCGGCCTGGTCGGCGATGAAGATCAGTCGATTCCACATCACCTGCAGATTGATGGGATCGTTGAAATCGGCAGCGTTCACGGACATGGTGGCGTCCTCCCTAGGCGATATTGATCACGAGGTTGCCGTTGATGTCGACGTGCGCCGTGCCGCTCGGCCCGACGACGGCGGTCGACTCTCGTTGCTCGACGATGGCAGGCCCTTGGATGGCTTCGCCAACCGGCAGCTTGTAGTGATCGTAAACCGGCGTTTCGACGAAGCCGCCGCGCTCGCTGAAATAGACCGAGCGCGTGCCCTTCTTCGCCTCGGCAGCATGGCGAGTGTGCGGACGGGTCACCCGATCCTTCTCACCGCTGGAGCGCAGGCGCCAGGTGATCACCTCGACGGACGAGCCCGCGACGGTGCGGCCGAACAGCTCGCGATAGAGCTTGTAGAAATTGCTGAGCAGCTGTTCGAAGAATTTCTCGCGCGGCAGGCTGCGATTGGGCAGCGCGACCGTTATCTCGTGGCCCTGACCGACATGGCGCATGTCGACCGTGTAGCTGTTCACGATCGTCTCCGGCGCGACCCCGGCGGCGCGGACGACTTCTGCACCTTGCGCGGAGAGATCGCCAAGCAGGCGATCCATTGTCTCAAAGTCCCAATTGTCCACCTGCATCGGGAAGCTCGCCGACAGATCGACCGCGACCGGCGCAATCAAGAGGCCGATCGCCGACGTGACGCCGGCGCCTGTCGGGCAGATGATGCGCTTGATGCCGAGCTTGCGCGCGATGCCATAGGCATGCACGGGGCCGGCACCGCCGAACGCGACCATCGGCAGGCTGCGCGGATCGACGCCGAGGTCGGTCGCATGCACGGCGGCCGCCTTGCTCATGGATTCATTGACGAGATCGTGGATGCCGAAGGCGCAGCGGGGAACGCTGACGTCGAGCGACGCCGCAAGCTTCGTCATCGCCGTCAACGCCGCGTCCTTCGAAACCTTGAACGAACCGCCGACGAAAGATTCGGTGCCCATATAGCCGAGCAGGATGTCTGCATCCGTCACGGTCGGCTCGGTGCCGCCGCGCTGATAGGCGGCCGGCCCAGGCATCGCGCCCGCCGAGCGCGGCCCGACGTCTAGCAGGCCGAGTGGATTCTTGGCCGCGATCGAGCCGCCGCCGGCGCCGATCTCGATCATCCGGATCGACTGGATTTTGAGCGGAAAGCCCGAGCCCTTGCGGAAGCGATGATAGTGCGCGACCTCGAGGTCGGTGCCGACGGTCGGCTCGCCGTTCGGGATCAGGCACAATTTAGCGGTGGTGCCGCCCATGTCGAAGGACAGCACACTGCCCTCCCCGGCGATGCGGCCGAATTCAGCAGCAGCAACGGCGCCGGCAGCCGGGCCCGATTCAATCAGGCGCACCGGCAGCTCCGCAGCGCGGCTGCTCGGCACGAGACCGCCCGACGAGGTCATCCAGAGCACTTGGCGATTGATGCCCGTTGCGGCGAACTCACGCTCGAGATGGGCGACGTGGCCGGACATCTGCGGCCTCGTATACGCGTTGACGACGGTCGTCGAGGCGCGGTCGAACTCGCGGACCTCCGGGCAAACCTCTGATGACAGCGACACGAAGATATCGGGATCTTCTTCGCGCAGCAACGCCGCGATGCGCTGCTCATGATCAGGATATTTGTAAGCGTGCAGCAGGCAAACGGCGACGGACTTGATGCCTTCGTGGCGCAAGCGTCCGGCGATCTCGCGGACCGTGTCCTCCTCCAGCGCCGTGATCACTTCGCCGTTGGCCGACATCCGCTCGACCGCACCAAAGCTGTTCGCGCGCGTCACCAGTGGATCGGGGTACTTGAGATTCAGATCATAGAGATCGTAACGTCCCTCGTTTCGAATGCGCAGCATGTCCTGGAAGCCGGCGGTCGAGATGAAGCCGGTCTTGACGCCCTTGCGCTCCAGCACCGCATTGGTGACGACGGTGGTTGCGCCGAGCACCTGCAGATGATCGAGATCGACGACGCTGCCGAATTCCGCGAGCAGTTCGGAGACGCCGCGAACCACTGCCTCGGCAGGATTCGCCGGCGTGCTCAGCACCTTGTGAAGATGCAATTCGCAGTTGTCGTCGAGCAGCGCGAAATCGGTGAAAGTTCCTCCGGTGTCGAATGCGAGCTTGGCCATTTGTTTCCTCGAAGCGATTGTCTTCGAGCGTAGGAAAAGCGGTCGCACACGACCACCACAACTCACGTCTGCCGCCATAGGTTTTGTTTATGGCCTAGCGAAACCAGTGCCCGGGCACCGGCAAAGCGCAGGCTTCGACGTTCAGCGGTATTGCTTAGGCCGCCTTAATGCCCTGCGGATGGCTGCGCATCAGCTTCTCGACCACGGTCAGAAGCACCGATCGCGTGGCAAGCGCTGGCTCCGACAGCGGAAGATGGTCGGAGACGCACAGCGAGACGGTCGCCTCGATCGCGGGACGCACCAGCCGTCGCACCTCGACACCGGCAAAGCTCGATGCGCTGGCGGCGGCGACCGAGGCCGGCAGGATGGTCGAGCCCAGCCCTTCGGTCACGGCCGCACCAAGCGCGGAGACCGATTCGATCTCCGAGGCGACATTCGGCGTCACCCGCGCCCTCGCCAGGGACTCGTCGATCAGGCGGCGCAGGAAATGGCCTTGGCTCGGGAGCAGCAGTTTGACGTCGGCCAACGCCGATAGCGGCAACGGCTCGTCAGTCGGCGTCTTCGCCGTCGTCTCGGCGCGCGAAACCAGATACAGCTCCTCGCGAAACAGCGGCTGCAACTTGACGCCCTTGATTGGACCGGAGCCGTAGATCATGGCCATGTCCATCTTGCCGGTCATGATCAGCTCGCTCAAGACATGACCAAAGCTGTCATTGATATGGACGATGATCTGCGGATGCAGCGCCGACATCTCCTTCAAGATCGGCAGGGACAGCGTGCTCGACGCCGAATAAGTCGCCAAGCCAATCGACACCCGTCCCGCCAGCGCCTTGGTCGATTGGTCGATATCGATCTGGGCCTGCTCGATCTGCTTCAGCAACAATTGCGCATGACGGTAGAGGATCAGGCCGGCTTCGGTCGGCACGATGCCGTGATTGCTGCGGAGCAGCAGCTTGTGCTTGAAATGGCTCTCCAGTGCCGCGATCTGCTGCGACAGCGCCGGTTGCGCGGTGCGCAAGAGGCCGGCAGCGCGCGAAACGCTGCCGGCATCGACCACCTTGACGAAGCTCTTCAGCTTCCTGAAATCGACGCTCATGAGGATGGAATGCTGCTCTGGAACCACGCTCCTGACCGGCAGTATCCCTTATCTAGCCCATTGATTTCAATCGGTTTCTCAGCGCAGCGCCCGGCAGGCCTGTTCGATACGGTCGCAGGCGTCCTTGATCGCCTCCATAGAGGTCGCGATCGACAGGCGGAAATAGGGCGAGAGCCCATAGGCCGCCCCCTGCACGGCGGCGACGCCGACGCCGTCCAGCAGATAGAGCACGAAGTCAAGATCGTTCTCGATAACCTTGCCCTCGGGCGTGGTCTTGCCGATCACGCCGGCGCAGCCGGGATAGAGATAGAAGGCGCCATCAGGCACCAGGCATGACAGGCCAGGAATCGCATTGAGCCGCGCACAGGCATAGTCGCGGCGCTCCTTGTAGAGCTTGACGCTGTCGCGTACGAAGGACTGGTCGCCGGTCAGCGCATGGGCCGCAGCTGCCTGGCTAATGGATGACGGACAGGACGACATCTGCGATTGCAGCTTGTTGATCGCCGAGACCAGCGGCGCGGGACCTGCGGCATAGCCGATCCGCCATCCGGTCATGGCGTAGGTTTTGGACACGCCGTTGGTGAGCAGGACGCGATCCTTCAGGGCCGGTACTGCAGCGGCGAGCGTCGTTGCCGGCTCGTCGCGATACCAGATCTGATCGTATATGTCGTCGGAGAGCACGAGGACGTTGGGGTGGCGCAGCAAAACGGCGCCGAGCGCTTCGAGGTCGCTGCGGGAATAGGCCGCGCCGGTCGGGTTCGATGGCGCGTTGAGGATCAGCCAGCGCGTCTTCGGTGTGATCGCAGCTTCCAGCGCATCAGCCGTCAGCTTGAATCCCTGGTTTTCCGAGCAGCGGATGACGACCGGCTTGCCGTCATTGGCGATGACCATGTCGGGATAGGAGACCCAATAGGGTGCGGGAATGATCACCTCCGCCCCCTCCTCCACGCTTGCCATCAGCGCGAGGAACAGGATCTGCTTGGCGCCGCCGCCAACGCAGATCTCGTTGTCGGCATACTCCAGCCCAAGGCGCCGCTTGTAGTCGGCAATGATACCTTTGCGCAGCGCGATGGTGCCGTTGACGGCGGTGTATTTCGTTTCTCCACGGTCGATCGCCGCATGTGCCGCCGCCTTGACGTCGTCGGGAGTGTCGAAATCGGGCTCGCCGATCGCCATGTCGACGATGTCGCGGCCGGCGGCCTTAAGTTCGCGCACGCGCGCAGACGCTGCGGTGGTCGGGGATATCTTGATGCGCGAGACGCGCGCGGCCGGCACGAAGATCGTCACTGTGGTCGTCCTTTGAGTTGCAAAGTGTGTCAGTGCTCGACGTTGGTTTCGCCGCGCATGCGCCCGGTGAGGAACAGCTCGCCGAGTTCTTCGTGCGTTATGTCGGCGGGCCGGCCATCCCAGATCACCTTGCCGAGCCGCAGGATGACGGCGCGCTGCGCGACCTGCATGGCCTTCTTGGTGTTCTGCTCGACCAGCAGGATGGTCTGGCCGGCCGCGTTGATGCGTGCGAGTTCGTCGAACACGATACCGATCGCGGTCGGCGACAGCCCGACCGAGGGCTCGTCGACCAGCAGGATTTTTGGTCGCTGCAGCACGGCCATCGCGACCTCGAGCAATTGCTGCTCGCCGCCGGACATATTGCCCGCGAGCGTGTTGCGGCGGGTCTTCAGGATCGGAAAGAGATCGTAGACATAGTCGCGCTCCGCCTTCACTCTGGCATCGCGCAGCGTGTAGGCCGCCATCTGCAGATTTTCGTCGACCGTCATGACCGGAAAATTGCAGCGGCCCTGCGGTACCCATGAGATGCCTTCGGCCAGGATCGCGCGCGACTTCAGCGTGCCAATGTCCTTGCCCCGCCAGTTGATGCTGCCGCCCTTGACGGTGGTCATGCCATACAGGGTCTTGAGCAGGGTCGACTTCCCGGCGCCGTTCGGACCCATCAGCGCAACGAACTGCCCTTGCGGAACGTCGAGATCGACGCCGTTGAGAATATCGAGCGAGCCGTAGCCCGCGCGCAGTCCCTTGATCGAGAGAGAGGGTTCAGCCACCGAGATAGGCCTCCCGCACTGCCTGGTTTTGCACGATCTCGTCCGGTGTTCCCTCGGCGAGCTTGCGGCCCTGGTCGAGCACGACCACGCGCCTGCACAGGCTCGTGACAACGTCGATATTGTGCTCGATGATCAGGAAGCTGACGCCGAACGAGGTGTTAGCAAGACGAATGCTCTCGACCACGCGCTCGATCAGTTTTGGATTGATGCCGGCCATGGGCTCGTCGAGCAGGATGAGTTTTGGCTCGGGCATCAGCATCGAGGCGAACTGGATCAGCTTCTGCTGCCCGCCCGAGAGCTTGCCCGCGGGCTGGAAGCGCACGTCCCAAAGGCCAGCGATCTTGATCAGCTCACGCGCCCGCTCCCGCAACGCCGCGACGCGGTTGCGCGCCGCGGCGCCGATGCCGAAGGTCGACCAGATTCCGGGGAAGGTGAACATCTGACCGGCGATGACGAGGTTCTCCTCGATATCGAGCGCCGAGAATACCACCGTCTTCTGGAACGAGCGCAGCATGCGTCCTTCGCGCGCGATATCGTTCAGCGACCAGCCGGTGATGTCCTGACCGTCGAGCTTCACCGCACCTGCGCTTGGCCGCGCAAGTCCAGTCACGCAGTCGAAGAAGGTCGACTTGCCGGAACCGTTGGGGCCGATCAGCCCGCAGATCTCGCCGCGATTGACATGCAGATCGACGCCGTCGACCGCGCGCACGGCCCCGTAGGATTTGCAGAGCCCGGAGATGTCGAGGATCGGCAGCCCGTTCATTTGCGCCTCTCGAGAAATGACCAGAAGCGACCGATCAACGGGGCGAACCCGTTCGGGAACCAGAACACGAGCGCGAGCAGGAAGAAGCCGTACGCGATCATGCGCAGTTCCGGCGCAACGCGCAGCGCTTCGGTGAGGCCGACGAATAGTAGGCTGCCGAAGATCACCCCCGAGATGGTCCCCGCCCCGCCGCCAAGCACGATGATCAGCATTGTCGTCGAGTAGTACATCTGGAAGGTCAATGGGCTGACGACGGTCAAATAATGCGCATAGAGACTGCCGCCGAGCCCGGCGAAGGCGGCGCTGATCATGAAGACGACGAGCTTGTAGTGCCAGGTCGGGATTCCGACGGATTCGGCCAGCGTCTCGTTCTCGCGAATGGCGATCATGTTGCGACCGGCAGGCGATCGCACGATCAGATAGACGGCGAGAGTCGCCAGCGCCGCGATGGCAAGCACCAAATAATAGAAACCGACGGTCCCTGATACCGTGAATGAGGCCGGCCCGAGCGCGAAGTGAGGCTTGGGAATTGCCGCCAGGCCCATGTCGCCGCGCGTCAGGCTGATCCAGTTCTTGGCGATCGCCTGGCCGATGATGACGAAACCGAGCGTGCACATCACGAACGACGTCGAGCGCAACCGCAGCGCCGGGATGCCAAGCGGCAGCGCGATGGCGCCGGTCACGAGGCCCGCAGCGAGGAAATTCAGATAGAACGGCGTGCCGAAATGCACCGCCAGCAGCGCCGACGTGTAGGCGCCGATGCCGAAGAACGCTGCCTGCGCCAGCGACAACAGCCCGGTATAGCCAAGCAGCAGGTTGAGACCATGCGCCGGCAGCAGGAAGATCAACGCGATGATGATCGCATGCAGCGGATAATTGCCGAGGAACAGCGGTGCGATACAGGCCAGCCCAATCAGCGCGAGGCCGAAGGGAATGCGAAGATCGCGTCCCGTCGTCGCAACCGGGCTTCCGGCTTGCGTCATGGTCTGGTCCCGGACGATCTCGGTCATGTCACATCCATGCGATCAGAAGCGCGCCTGCGCGGAGAACAGCCCGTGCGGTCGCCACATCAGCACCAGCATGAGGGTCGCAAAGCCCACGGTGTCGCGAAATTGCAGGCCGACGTAGGTGGCAACAAGGCTCTCGGCGATACCGAGGATCATCGCCGCGACGAACGTGCCGCGGACATTGCCGAGCCCGCCCATGATGATGATCGGAAGCGTTTTGAAGGTGATGAGCTCTCCCATGCCGCCATAGACACTTACATTGACCGGCGCCGTCAGCACGCCGGACAGCCCCGCAAGGCCGGCGCCGAGGATGAAGGTCCACAGAGCAATATGGCGGACATCGATGCCGACCACCGCGCAGCACTCGATGTTCTGCGACACCGCGCGCATAGCCTTGCCCATCCTGCTGTAGGTGACCATCAATTCGAGGCCAACGAACACGATCAGGCCGACGATGATGATCAGGATGCGCTGCTCGGCCAGCGTGAAGCCGAATATACTCACCGGCTCGATGTAGCCGCCGGAGAAGAACTTGTAGCTGCCACCGAACACCAGGATAACCGTGTTCTGCAGGATCAACGCGACACCGAGAGTTGCGAGCACGCCAGCCTCGGCTGGCGCCCCCACGATGCGTTGCATCACGAAATTGCCGACCACAACGGCGATCATCGCCGTCGCCACCACGCCGATCACGATCGCCACCGGATAGGGCAGATCGAAATAGTCGATCGCGAACCAGGCCCCGAAGGTCCCCAGCATATAGTATTCGCCATGGGCGAAGTTGATGGCGCGCAGCACGCCGAAGATCATCGTCATGCCGACGGCAACGATCGCATAGACCGATCCGGACACGATGCCGTTAACGACTTGCTCGATGATCGTGTAGAACATGTGCGTTCCGTTGCGCCGTCTTACTTCGGATAGTCGATCTCGGCCGAGTAGGCTCCCTTGATCGCGGGCTTGCCGTGCTCAATCTCCAGCAGGATCATCGGCAAGCGGGCCTGATTGTGATCGTCGAAGGTCACCTCGCCAACTGCGCTTTCGTAGTGGATGGCGGAGAGCGCGGCGCGAACCTTCTCGCGATCGATGCTCTGAGCCTGCTCGATCGCCTTTGCGAGCAGATGAACCGTCTCCCAATGCACATAGGCGTGATTGTTCGGCGCCTCGCCGTACTCGGCAACGAACTTCTCGACGAAGGCCTTGCTCTTCGGAGAATCATACGCCGGAAGCCAGGCCGCCGCCTCGATGGCTCCTTCGAGCGCCTTCGGCGCTGCCTTGATCGAGCTCGCCGTATTGAATTCGGCATTGCCGATCAGCGGAATCTTGCCGGCGATGCCGACTTCGATCATCTGGCGCCCGACAATGGGCGTGCTATCCGCGTTGCCGTACATGATGATCGCCTGAGCACCGGAATCGCGGATCTTGGAGAGCACGCTGCGGAAATCGACCTCGCCTTCCTTATAATAGTCTTCCGTCAGGATCTGGCTCTTGAAGCGAGGCAGGTACTTCTTGGTGAACTCGATGGCCGCGCGCCCATAGTCGGTATCGACGGAGAGCACGGCGTATTTGGTGAAGCCTTTCTTCTCGGCAGCGTATTGCAGCACGATCAGGGCGCGGTTCTCATCGGTGGGATAGTTGCGGTAGGTCCATTTGAAGCCGCCGACGCCCGCCTTGTAAGTAATCTTCGGGTTCGAGGAGGCGGCATTGAGCAGCAGCACGCCGGCGTCCTCGGCTACTGGCTGCATTGCGAGCGTCACCGAGCTCGAGACGTCGCCGATGATGTAGTCGACCTGGCTCTGGTCGATCAGGCGCCGGGTCGCCGAAACGCCTTCGACCGGCGTGCCCTGGCTATCCGCAGGCATGACATTGATCTTGCGGCCGCCGACGCCGCCACCTGCGTTGATCTCCTTCGCGGCCATCTCGGCGCCGCGCAGCGAGAAAGCGCCGTAGCGGGCATTCGGACCGCTCATTGGCGCGACCAAGCCGAGCTTGACGGTGCCATCCTCGCCCCGGGCGAAGGCACCGGACGACATGGTCTGAAGCCCAATCAGAGCGGTTCCGATACAAAATCCCCGACGGCTCAACTCGATCGTCATTTCCCCGCTCCGTTGCTGCTACAAAATGATGCGTCCGCGAACTCTGCCACTTCAGTGGTCTTGCCCTGGGAATTTTTTGCTGCGGTCGACGGTAAAAATAGATTTACGTTCGATGACAGGGGAAGCACGACTGCGGTCTGCCGCCATAGCGAATTCTTATGGCCGGCTAGGCCATCGCGACTTGCCTGCCGCGGACCTGTTCGCCCTGGCGACGACGGGTCGGCATCACTGCGCAGTCGACCACACCACAATCAGTTTGCACGCGCAGCACGCGATGTCGGCGTGCTGTCACGAATTACTGGCTCGCCGCTCCCAAATACTGGAATCGGATGTTTGAGCATACCGCTCGGGATGAATAGCTGCTTTGATCTCTGCGGCTTTACCGTCAGGTGGCCCGGGCGAGCGAGCGTTCTGGCGGAGATAGCGCGTGATCTCCGGCAACGTCATCGGGTTCAGGACCCGGTCGGCTCGTCTCATTTCGTTTGCGCGCCCAGCATGATCGGCGTCGTCTGGATTAGCTTGAGCGATCTCACCATCTTTTCGACGGTAGCCTTGTACGTCTTGAAATGATCCGTTGCGAGGTGAGATTCGTAGGCGGCCCTGTTCCGATAGATCTCGAAGACCTTGACCTTCGTGGGGTTGTCTCTTTCGGACACGGCGTACAGGACCAGGATGCCGGGCTCTTTGCGAATTGCCGCATCGATCTGCTCCTGCACCGCGGCCCTGTAGGCGTCCAATTGGACGGGATCGACCTCGATCTGCGCAATCTGTACGTACTGTTCGTCGGCCTCCTGGGCGACGGCACCACCGGTGAGGGTCGCGGCGTGCATCGATGCGCCAAGAGCAAAAAGGTGCTTTGCGGTCATCGTCGCCTCCTCAACGACGTTGTTCTGAACTTCAATCAAGCACGGTCTGTCCGCGATCACTTGAGATATTGCTCGACGGAGTGAAACGTATCCGGTCGTAACGAGTGAGTTGCTTCCTTTGAGACGGAGACTCAGCGACGCAGTTGCGTACGTGGCCGTGCTGCCCTTGTAAGGTTATTGGGACCCGCGCAGCAGCGCCTACAGCCTTTCAAGGAGATGCGTAACGACGCTGGGTCGGCTGGGGCTGCCGCCAGCATAGGATGGCGGATATCAGCGCTCTCGCTCCTTCATTCTTGCCCCCTCGTAATGCACCTGGTCTTTGTCGGTTGTCGCTCGTTGGCGCTCCTGAACAGAGTCTAGGACACTTGCGCGTGCAAACGAACGACCGTTTTCGACATGGTGCGCGATCCGCTCCTTGGCGAAGGCCATAATGCTCTGGCGGGCATGCTCATCGTTCGGCAGAGCGCGTTCGACAAGTTTGTTGATGACGACCATCTGGGATTGGGCCGCCAGCAGGTCGGAATCATGCGCGGCCGCCGGTCGGTCCGCACGGCGTTCCTCCACTGTCACACTCCACATGTTGCGCCACATCTTCCGCCGTTCAGTGCCTGCGATTCCTGTGGCGGCGTCTATGACTTTGATCGCCCTGATGACGGGTTCGACGCCATCCTTTCGCAGAGAGATGCGGTCGCCAGGCCTGGCGCCACTGTCTGCGACGTCGTTTACAACGCCGGCGCCCCAGACCTGATGTCGCCGGCCATCATCCAGTTCGATGGCTACATAGGTGGACGGTTCCGCGTCGGCCCGGTTGCGATACGGGCCGAAACCGACTTCCATCAGACGTCCGGAAACGCCCTTGTCGTTGTCGAGCCTATCCGCCTGCAGTGACCTGTCGGAGGCCGAGCGAGCCTCTAAACCGTTGGTCCGGGCCTGGGCTCGATCCCATGCGGCTCGTCGGTCAGTGAGCGCCTGGCGATCAAGCTCGTTTGCCTGATAGCCCTGCACCTCTATTCCGCGCGCGCCAGCCTCGAGCCACGCCTCGCGCCGGAACTCGACGGAACCACGGACGTGAAGTGCCTCCCACTGGCGATGCTGTGCCACGCTGACCATGTCCCGGATTACCTCGGCGGTAGCTATGCGAGTGACGAGGCGATCGTCAGTAGACTTGAACGCAAGATACTCTTTTCGCTCATCGGCATACAGCCGCGCTTCGCGGCCAGATCCATCCTTTTCGGACTCACTGGCCACCACGTAATATTTCCGACGGATACGGTCCGGAAACGCACTATCGGTGACCTCCGCGGACGAAGGCTTGTTGGGGGTTGTTGCTACGGACCCGTCTTCCTCCATTTCTCGAGCGGAAGCACGCCCCGCGCGACGTTGCCGCTCTAGGCTGAATTCCTCGCTCACGTTATGCCTGTCGTTCATGCTGCTCACGCTTCTGCTTGCGGCCGGTCCGCTGCGTCTGCGGAATGACCTGAGCGTCGATGTAGTTCAGGGTCCAGGCTTTCAGCTCGTCTTCGGAGAGGCCTTCGAGGTCGACATCCACGTTACCGAAATCGAAACTTGCGCTGGCAGGAATCGTGGAGGGATCGGCCACCTCCTCGTCTGTCATGGGCCGCGCTCGCAACACCACGCGCAGCTCGGCAATCTCTGACCGCAGTTCCTTGATTTCGGCGTCGAGCAGTGCATTTGAACGCCCTTTGGGCATCTGGGGGACAGGCGCCGGCAGCAATCGCTTCAGGAAAGACTTGTCCTCGTAGTAGATGATCTTATCGGCGATGATTGGCGGAATGCCGGTGCCGAGAATGAAGGCCTTGGATTTCGGAAGAAGCTTGAGCTCTTGCGGCAGCATCAGGGCGCGACGATGCTCGGACACCGTCTCGCTGATCGCACGCATCGCGAGCCCTTTTGGTCCGCTGCGGCTGCGGGCGTTGACAGTCTCGTAGCCGATGCGCTCCGAGAGCTCATTCGCCACGTCCTGCTCCTTTGGGGCAAACACGACCTCAATGGCGTGGTTGGTCATGAAGTTGCGGGCTGCGTCGATCCCGTAGATGGCGCGCAGCTGCGCCGGGCTCTGGACGACGGTGAGAAGGCGGATGCCGTAGCCAGCGACGAAGGCGACTGATTTTGCCAGCACATTGACATTGCCGAGCGCAGGAAACTCGTCGAGCAGCAGCAGTACCTTGCGGTTGAGTTTGGGGTTTTGTTCCGGCAGCTCCCGGGTATTGAGATCAACCACCTGCTGGAAGAACAGGTTCAAGAGCGGCGCCATGCGGTCGAGATTGTCAGGTGTTACCCCAAGGTAGATCGACATGGGCTGCTGCCTCAGCTGCCGCAGGTCGAAATCGTTGCTGGACGTAGCAGAATCGATCCGGGGATTGAGCCAGAGACCGAGCCGAGCCGTTACAGTCTTGCGGACCGAGTTCAACGTGTTCTCGGAGGCGGCGAGGAAATCATTCAGCGCCGTGATGCAGTGCCGGGACAGCGGGGAAGGACCGATCTTGCGGTCGGCGATGATCTTGTCGAAGTGAGCTTTGAGGTCCTGCGTCGCTGACAACTGGCGCAGGATCTCGCCGATCGTCAGTGGCAAGCCCGGCGTTTCCGCGACATAGCCGCCGATCGCCACAAAGGACGAACGTGCGGCCTCGAACCAGAATGGATCGCCGCGGCTCTCGGCCGGAAACAGCATCACTGCAATGCGCTGCAGATCGTCATAGAGGTCGGCGGGGTCGCTGCGCACATAACCCAGGGGATTGTAACGTGCGGTGCGACCGTTCTCGTCGAGCGGGTCGAACAGATGGACCTCCTGCCCGTGTTCTGCGCGAAAGCCGGCCGAGCGATCCCAGTTCTCCTTCTTCACATCCAGCGCAACAACTGAATCGGGCCAATTGAGCAAATTCGGAATGACATAGCCGACCCCCTTCCCGGCGCGAGTTGGGGCGTAGAGGAGGACGTGCTCCGATCCGCCGAAGCAGAGCATTTTTCCATCTTTGCGGCCGAGCAGCAGACCGTCCCTGGATCGCAGGCCTGCGGCCTTGATCTCCCGCTCGGAAGCGAATCGGGCCTTGCCGTGAAGGGGAAGCGGCCGTTGCCGGAGGATGGTGCCGAGTAGGCCAAAGACTACAATCAAGCCGGCTAGAGTTGACAGCGTCAGCCAGCGGTCGAAACGCGGGTCAGCGCCATAACGCGGCCAACCTGTGGCGATCTCTGACCAGTGAAAGCCGCCATCGTGAAGCCTTAGCCCAAGCAGCAGAACATTCGAGGCGACGAGCAGGAAGACTGCACCGGCCAAGAGCGCAAGCGCCGTGCCCCGGGCCGCCTTAACGGGCGTGGTCGCGCTTGCGAACGGGGTCATAGTAGATTTCCGAGATGCGGTAGCGGCCGTTACGCTTCTGCATCTGGACCACCACGTCGACCAGATGCAGCAAAAGCGAACGGATATCGTCGCGGTGGAGGTCCCGTCCCTCCGCACTCTCCTTGACCAGCAACGTCATCTGTTCGAAGGCGAGGCGAGCGCTGTCCGCGTGAACTGTCGTAATCGATCCCGGGTGCCCCGAATTGACGTTCCTGAGATAAAAGAAGGCGGTGCCGTCGCGGAGCTCCTGCAGCAGGATGCGATCTGGCCGCATGCGCAGGGACGACTCGAGCAGTTCGCGGGGGCCGATTTTGGCCACGCCGTGCCCGTCCTTGGCATAGAGGAGTCGGACACAATTCTCATGCGGGATGACGAGCTCAGCGGTGTCTTCAATGGTGAGCAGCCGCTCTTGCGCCGGGATCGCCGCGATCAGCGCCTTGGACAGGGTCGTCTTGCCGGAGCCCGTCGCTCCCGAGATCAGAATATTGCGGCGGGTTCGCACCGCAAGCTCAAGGAACTCGCGCCATTGGCCGGTCTCTTTCAGCGCGAGCAATCGATGCTCGTCGGCGTCTAGCTCGTCGCTCGCGGAGCGGACCTCATCGAACAGCTTTACCTGCTCAAGAGCGTCCAGGTTCATGCTCAGTGTCGAGGGTTTGCGGATCGTGAGGCTGATCGCGCCAGCCGGCACGGCTGGCGGAACGACGATCTGGCAGCGCTCCTCGCCGATCAGGCTGGTCGATACGACCGGGTATTCCGGCCCGATATCCTGACGAGTGTGACTGGCGGCGGCGGTCGCAAGGTGCGAGAGATAGGTGTGCGTGAGGGCTGCGACTTCATGCCGGGCCCAACCGTTCGGCCCCTCCACGAAGATCTCGCCGGGGCGGTTGACGACGATTTCAGTGAGGGTGACGTCGGCCAGGTATGGAGCCAACGGCTCGAGGTAGCGCGCCAGTACCAGGCGACCACCGTCCTGCCCGATGGATGCGACTTGGCTCATTTCGTCACCTCGGCGGGCGCGACGAGGCCTCCGGGGAGGGTGCGGTCGAGAATCTGGGTGCGGCTTTCGATCCGTCTGAGCTGGTAGACCGACGAGAAATCGAGGTCGCGCGCGACAAAGATATTGACCAGCTCGCCTTGATTCTTGCTCAGCGTCGGCGGGATGTTGATGGACTGCTCGACGGCAATGCCGGCGGCGGTGTTGGTCGCACCAGCCGTGTTGTTGATCTGGATCGAGCCGTCTTGCAATTGCTGGCGCCCGATCGAAGAGGCATCGCCGACGATTGACAACAACAGCGCCGAGCCGAAGCGCTCCCAGAAGTGCGTGTCGATGTCGCCGTCGAACCCGGCGCGGCCGAGCGCATCCGTGGCGGGCGAGGCCAGCGCCACGATGACACCTGTCGGTGTCTTGGCGCGAGCCCATAGCACGAACATCCTTTTGGAGCCGCGCCGGACATTGCCGCGGTATTCGCCAACGACTTGCGTGCCCTTTTCCATGAGAACCACGTTGCCGGAATCCGACATCACGTCGCGCAGCACGACGCAGGAGACGAAGCCGGCCACATCCGACGACATTGCGGTCTCGAGCACGCAAGGGATTGAAGTGCCCTGGGTAACCAGAAGATTGCGATTGGGCAGCCGCGCCGCCCGCACGCCCTCGATCGGCGTGGGTTTGAGCTTGTCGGCAAGTTCGTTGCGTGGCTCGGCCCGCCCGAAATCATAGGGATCAACGGGGACACCTCCGGTCGGGACGTTGCGGGCCGGTCGTCCCGACGCGACCGGCCGATTATAGGCCAGTACCGGCGCGCGCCGCGCGCTTTCGAGCATCTGGTCGGGAGCCGGCGCGGCGGCCGTCGGCGTGGCTGAGATGGGCGCGATCGGAATGGATGCCGTGGTGACCGGTGCGGTGGGTGGCTCTGAGGCGGGCTCGAAGGCCGCCGCCTGGCGGATCATGAGCTTTCGGGCCGAATCCGTGACCGGTTTATCGCTTTTCCAGGTTCCCCAGATGATCAGAAAGGCGAATGCTGTGAGCGCGAGCGCGCCGAAGCCGCGCTTGAGCATCGCCGTTCGACCGCTGTCCCCTCCTCCCACTGGGGTAATTCCGCGCTCGCCGGCAAGCGTCTCATGTTCAAGCTCGGTCATGTTGCACCCGCCTCATCGTGCCTTAAGGGTTGGAGATGACCTCTTCGCCCGCCGCTCGACCGAGGGGCTCGTGGTGTTGGTACCGGGGTTGATCCCGACAGCATCGAACGCTTCGTTGAAGATGCAGAGCACGATGTGGCCCTTGCGCAGCCGAAACTCGCGGGCCGTGGCGTGGACCACCACGAGCTCGCCACGGACATCCTTGGGCACCAGACTTTCAGAGCCGTCCGAGTTGATCAGATAGATCGCCGGGATCTCGCGATTGCCAGCGAAGCGGAAGGTGGTTTCCTTGCCATCATCGAAGACGGCTTCGGGTTCGAGGTCGACCGAGCCTTGGGCGGAAAAGCGCCAGTTGCGGGCGCCGTAGGCATGATGCAAGTCAAACGTCTGATCGATCAGCGCGCCTTCCCGCTCGGCGCCCCGGGCGGCCGCCTCGATGCGGCGTCGCTCGATCTCGTCGCCGGGGTAGGCAAAACGCACGACGAAGTAGCTGTCCGCTAGCGTGGTCTCGGCGATCGACAATTCAAATTGATAGGAGCGCTTGCGTCCGTCGGGCCGGGTGGTGACGACCTGCAGATTGGTCGGTGGATGTTTTTCGCGCGGCTTGAGGAAGAGAATCGAACCCGCAGGCGCGACCTCCCATGCGATCGCGTCGCCGATAGCGACATGCGCGATCTCCTCGTCATCGGCAAACACGACCTGGGTCGAGGCGCGAATGACGCCGTTGAGGCGGACCACATTGGCTGGGTCGTAGGTCACGGTACGCACACGCGCATCGTGCTGACCGGGTACCGGCTGCTGCAAAGCCAGCACGGGTGCCGCAAATCCAAGAGCTAAAGTCATCAAAAGGGCGAAACGTTTCATGGCACGACCTCCGGATCGGCGCGATACTCCGAAACCAGAAAGCCGAGCGGATTGATCAGGCGGTCTGCGGAGGACATCGGTGCGCTGGCATAAGAGAACGTCAGGGTCGACACCCAATGGGTCACATGGGTTTCCTCGCCCTTGCGGCTCTCTTTCAGGAACCGCACAGATGCGACGTTATCGGCCAGCAGCGAGATCGCCTTGATCCGTACGGTCGCTACCCCGAAACGGCCCTGAACGACTTGCGGGCTTTCGGGATTGGAGCCGCGGTACCAGGCTGCGAAGCGGGCTTGTTCACCCTGCCCGGAAAGCAACGAAATCGTCCGAAAATTGGTTTCCGCCTCCGAATAGCTGTAACCTTCACGCGCCCGGACGTAGCGTCCAAGGAAATACTTGGTGACGGCTTCGTCATAGCGTGCTGGCGTCGAATTAAGGGCCGAGACGGTGTCGACAATGCCAGTGGCGTTATCGACCCGGATCACGAACGGCTCGACGGTCTTCAGCGGCGCCAGGGCTGCGACCGCCCCGACTGAGGCCACCGCCAAGACGCAGGCCCCAGCAGCAACCACCCACGCTGTTCGCCGCGAGCGGTGGGCCGAAAGAAGCAGATCCTGTTCCCATCGCCGCGCATTCTCGAAATAGCTTTTCAGGTCATCATGCCCGACCATCTCACGCCTCCTTGCCACAGGCGCGGTAAGAGGCCGCTATATCGGCTGAATGGCTGGACGCAGCGAGATGGGTCGAAGGCGCTGACGGACTGCCTTCGCCCTTCCGAATGATAGGTGCGGACGGCGAAGCTTGCGGTTCCGGTGTCGCCGGTGGTGCGCCGGACTCCCAATCCCACAGCGAGCGATTGAGTGGCCGCCGAGCCAAGCCATCACATGAGGGCGGCCCTTTTGACCAGTTCGCGCAGCCCCCGAGCTGCCATGCGATGACACAAATAATGAATAGCCGACGCCACATCGTTCTGATGCCCCTGTCTTGCTTGTCGCCTGATGCCGGCGACCTTTGCTTACCTTGTCGAGGTCCCCGGCGATTGCGCGCGCCGTATGCTGCCGCCTTGACGGCTGGCTCTGAGTGCAGCGAGGCCGCGGCCGGCCGACCACCGGGCACCGGCATAGGCACCTCCGGCGGCGGCCGTGGCATTGGCTATCATTGGGCTCGTGACCAGTCGGCTTGCCAGCGACGCCCCTCCGCCGGCGAGACCGCCTGCAATGATAGGCAATTGGAGCGAGATGTATCCCGACAGACCCAGCACCGCGCTGATAGCGACCGCGGCCACCAGCATCTCGCCCGCCGTCCCCGCATTTGCCGCGAATCTGTCGATGAAGCCGCTGACAGTGGTCAGCATTAACCCGACCAAGGCGACCACCAGGACCAGAAGGATCACGAAGTTCGCGAGCTGCCGCAGCCAGGCTTCTGTAAACGGGCGGGTTGCCTCAAATAGGCCCAGTGCGATGAAGAGCGGGCCGAGTGCGATGACGACCCCAAGACCCACCTTGGCGTAGAGCAGGATGGCAAATTGCAGAAACGCACCGATGGCCACAAAGACCAGAAGGATGGCTGCAATGAGAGCGGGTGCGACATTGGTTAGCCCAGCCTGCTCATAGATCTTATTTGCGACGTCAATTCCTTTGGAGAGGAGCTGATCGAATGGAGCTCCGGAACTGGTATTCAGTCCTGAGCCCGCTAACGCATTTCCGATTTCTTTCGGCAACGAGTCGAAGAACAGACTCGTGACGTATTGCTGAAACGCGCTGGAATTCGTCGCGAGCAGCACGACCACCACGATCCGCATCGCCCGCCAGGCGAATTCCATGATCGGCTCGGAGATCGCGCCGCGCATCACGGCAAAACCGTAGAGGATGACATAGAGCGTGACGGCGGTGCGAAGTGGACCGTCGATATAGGACGCGAGATTCGAGACCGAGGTCGACACGAATGCCGTGATCGGTTGCTCGAATTCCTTCAGGAAGCTGTCGAAGACGTTTATGGCCACGCGGAGATTCCTTACTTCAGGGCGTCTTTCATCTCTTGTATGGTGATCTTGTTGCGGGCCTCATTCGCGTTCATGCAATTCGGCGTCGTCCCGAGCGCTCCGGGATCGTCGCGGCACGCCTTGAGGGCCATCGCAAGCTCATCCCGATGATCCAGAAACCAGCCGACAGTTTTGGCTTGTTGGTCCTTGTCGGCGTTGTTGCAGCCCGCAAGAGCCGTGGCGACGGTGAGGAGAACAATGGCAAGTCTGGTCTTCATTGTAGGGCCGCCTTCATTTCGTCGACCAGTTGTCGCCGTCTCTCCCGCTCCCGCTGCCCATCCATGTCCATGCGGGCCTGCTGGATCATCGCCAGCCCGTGCATTCGGAGCACATCGTTCTGCAGCAGCGCCTGTTCGGCCTGCAGCCGGGCCGAGAGATCGAGCACCTCCTTGGCGTCGGTCGCTGAGCTTATGCGAGCCCGGAGCTCCTCGAGCGCATCAATCCGCTGCGAGGCGGTGTCGTATACGGCTTGGCCGAGGGAATGCTTCGCACCAGTCTGTCGGGCGATCCGGTCGAGTTCGCTCTGGTAGTAGGAGTTGCCGCTGTTGCCGGAATACGCGCGGTTCTGCGAAAGATAGTGATTGATAGCATCGGCGAAGTTGCCGCCGCCCTGCCCTGCAACAAGACGTTCGATGTCCGAGAACTGTTGGGGCAGGACTTTCCGGAACTGTGGCGTGTTCAGGAGCGCGCCGATGTCGTTGACGTTTGTCCGCTTATTGAAACTGTCGTAGAGCTGCTTGGCCTGGCTTAATTGATCCTGTGCGACCTTGAGCTGTGATGTCAGGGTGTCGACCTGTTTCTTCAGCTCCGTCAGCTGCTCAAACTGCCGCGCATAGACGCTTGGGTCGAACACGATCTCCGCCCCGGCGGGTGAGGCCGTCAGTAGGGCGATGACTGACAGGCAGGCGAGCGCCGCCGGCCCACGCTGGATTGTCATGGGATTTTCCTCCGCTCCGCGTGAAACACCGGCAGCCATTGTGCAGGGTCGTCGCCGACCTGCTTGCGGACGCGGTCGAGCAGCTCGACGGTTTTGGTGCGTCCCGACAAGACGGCGAGCGCGTCGTCGAAACCGCGGAGATCAAGTTCCGCCACCACCGAGTTGTGCCCCTGTTTGACCAGAAAGCGCCGGCTTTCGGGCGCGAGCTCCTCCTTGATCAGGCGGAATTCCGTGTCGGTCAGATGGAAGCCGTCGACATAGTCCGAGCGCGTGCCCCGCGCATTCGGCAGGAAGATCTGGGTCGGGCACTGTTCGACAATGGTGTGCGCGATTGGCGATGCCAACGCGTCGCGTGGTGACTGCGTGCCGAACACCATGACACCGTTCTGCTTGCGGATGGTCTTGAGCTTGTTGTTGGCGAGATCACGAAACGCCTCGTCTCCAAGCGCCTTCCAGAACTCGTCGATGTCGATAATCAGGCGTCGTCCGTCGATCAGCCGCTCCACGCGATGGAACAGATACATCATCAGCGGCGTGCGCACCGTGGGATGATCCAGGAGAGCGGTCATGTCGAAACCGATGAACGCGGCCTCTAAGCCGATGGCGTCCTGATCGCCATCGAGCACCCAGCCGAACGGAGCGCCCCGGCACCATCGCTCCAGCCGCGCGCCAATCCCCTCGCGGTCCTGCTGTCCAAGAAAAGCCCGCAATGTCCCAAATGAACGCTCCGATTGCTGCAACTGACCGAGCGCTCGCAGTCCGGAATCGATCCGTTCCTCCTCGACCACGGTCAGTGGGCGGTCGTCCGGCGTGACGAGTTTCCGAACAAGTTGACCCAGGAAAGACAGGTTCGCTGGCGTCAGCTCCAGCGCCTTGAGCGGCGCGCATCCGGTCGGGGCACCGTTGTTGAGAGTTAAATATGCGCCACCGAGGGCGCGCACGAAGATCTCCGCGCCACGGTCTTTGTCGAAGAAGACGTAGGACGCGCCTAACCGCTCCGCCTGTGACAGCAGGAAGTTCTGCACGACGGTTTTACCCGACCCTGAGGGGCCGCAGATGAAGGTGTTGCCGAGGTCGCCATGATGAAATGAAAAGTAGAAGGGCGAGCCGGACGCGGTCTTGAGCATCGCAACGGCCGGACCCCAATGGTTGCCCGCAGGCTTCCCTGTGGGATAGGTGTGGAACGGAGAGAATGCCGCGAAATTTCGCGAGTTGATCGCGCCAGTGCGCGCCCGGTATTTGAAGAGCCCAGGAAGCTGCGCCCAATAAGCTGCTTCAAGTCCGAGGTCTTCCCGGGCGACCACCGCACCCGCTTCGGCGAGCGAGCGCCGCGCCACGCTCATGTGGTCCTGCAGCTGGGACGGCCTATCGGCGTAGACCAGGAGCGAAAGGTGATGGTCTCCAAGCACGAAACGGTTGGATTCGAGGTCGTCGAGCGCGTCAGAGAGCTCGTCGATCTGTGAGGCGGCCGGATCCTGGGCCGAGACCAGCTGGTTCTGCTTCCGCGTCAGGACCGTCTTGGCGTCCGCCTTCGCCAAAAACGCGAATGATTGCGTGACGATGAGCTCAAACGGCGCGGAAAGCAGCGCGTTCAACAGGCCAGGTTTGGTGGATGCCGGATATTCCTTCAGGCCGAACATGCCAGCGAACCGCGATCCGCCGGCGCCGCGGATCTCGAGCGCTTCGCGGCCGAAGATGACACGGTTGGAATAGAGCGTGGGACCGATCGGTCCTTGCGGCAACGGCATCGGCATCCATTCCCCAGAGGTGAGAGCGTGGAGCAACTCCATCGGTTCTGAGAAGGTGATGCCCTCGCGCTCGACCAATCCGACTGCCCGGGCGCCGTAACGGTCGAGGGCCGCAACGATGTCTCGCGTTGCGTCGTCAAGCCGCTTCAGGGCGGCGCTGTCGGCCTCGGCAGAATCTGAGGTGCTTCGGCTGAGCCGCCGAAAGAACGCAGCCGCCGTATCTGTTGCCGCACGGCCGGGGTGACAAACCAGGGTCAGATAGAGATCGTTGCGAAACAGCGCTTCCTTGCAAAGCCGCTCTCGATATTGTGCGTCAAGCGCGGCTGCGAAAGTCGACCGGAAGGTGCCGTCGGGACAGACCGACGTCCGGCGGCGCACCACGTGACTCCAGAGCGCCAGTTGCGGATCTGCAACATTGCGCAGGGTGAGGTTCAGCTTGCCGTGCAGATCGTTCAGATCCGAGGTCTCGGCGGTCTCGAACGAGGTGCCGTCAATCCGGATCACCGTCATCAGGGCTCGGGTCGTGAGACTGATCACCGTGTTGGTGACATGCCGGCCGAACGGCAGGTAGACGTCGGGCTCGATCTCCCGGGTTTTCAGCGCCCTGTTACGCATAACCGAGGTCCCTTGTTCGATATCGCCGCAGGAGTTTGAGCGGCGTGCAGGATGAGCCGCCCCAGAATGCGGCGTTGCGCGCGCGGCCTCGGGTTTCGATCCAGGCGAGCAGAATCCGGAACATGTTGGGATCGTGCCGGCAGATGATGCGGCAAAGTCCATGGATCGGAATCGCGACCAGGCCGTAGACGATGCTCCCGGCTGCCAAGAACAGGATGCAGGAGAACATCACGTTGAGCGCCATGGCTTCCATGGTGACGCCGGCGACCATGGCGGGACGCGTGCAGGCGAGGAACAAGGTGTCCTCCGTGAGACGCGCGGCCTCGCTCATCAGTGACCTCCGGTTAACGTCGAGACCACCTCGGAGGCGCCGAAAGTGATGGCGACGCCGAGCACGACGTAGGCCGCCTTGCGCAGATCGAGATAGCCGAACATCCAGGCGATGCCGACAATGATGACCGCCAGCGTCGCCAGTAGCCGAGCGACGTTGCCGGTCAGCATGTTGACGATGTTCTGCAGCACGCCTTCGATGTTCGCGGTCTGCGCCAGCGCCGGCTCAACCAAGGCGATGCTGAGAACGGCCCCCATGCAAAGCAGGGCAGCGGAGTGTTTAAGAGGAGAAGTCATGGTACGGCTCCGATCGGCGATGCAGCCGGGGCGCTGGCCCGGACCGCCTATTGTGTTGAGAGGAAAAGACGGCCGTTCTCATCGTTCGTAAACAAAGGCTGATGTGCCTAGTCCCGAGCGATAGACGTCCCAGCGTGGGCGCTCGCCGGCAGAAGCTGCGGGCGGATTGATTGTCGTATCGCTAGTGGGGCGATCGTGACCGGTGGTCGCCATCGGCTGGGCGCGAGGCTCGGCGGCTTGGCTGGACGCCGTGGACGCGAAGCTCGCGACAACCTTGGCAATCGCCTGGTCGTGGTCCGCGTTTTTCACGCTCGCCGCTTGCAGTCGCGCATCGAACAATCTGCCAAGGCCAGCAATGTGCTGGCATGCATCAAACGTGGTGGTAGCCGTCAGCCCGGCCATCTTTGTTTCCGCAGCATTAAGTTGAGCAAGGCCTGTTCGGACCTGCTGGCCGTTGGTGACGGCCTCGGTCGCGAGCTGGATGGCTTCGTCTCGGTCGGTCGCTTGAATCGGAATCGGTTTGCGCCCTTCAATCGTGATGAGCAGGGGCTCGAATGAGCTCGCCTGCCGCACGATGGCCGTCAGGTGCCGAGCCATTGCGGTCGGGGCGCATCGTTCGACCAGAGCCGCGAATGCAGCGGGATCCATGGTGAGAGCCTTTTGTCAGGAGCTGAGGACGTTCGATGTTAGGCCGCGATTGCCAGGCTCGACGGCGCGTCAATTGCACACCCTGAAATCTGCCCGGCCGCTCGGATCGTACCGAGAGCCTCCTCGGTGATCGGCAACAAACCGGCGACGGCTTTGGTCGAGCCGATTTGGCGCGGCATGCCGAGGCGATCGAGATGCCATCCGGCGCGACGCAGGATGCGTTCCATGCGCAGATCAGTGACGGTAGCAATGGCTTGTAGATTGTGCTGCTGACCCCATTCGATCATGGCTGCAAACAGCAGGAACGTCGCCTTGCGCAGACCATTCTCTGCCGTCGCAGCAACAGTCTCTGTGTCAACGCAAAAGCGCGAGCTCTCCCAAATCGTGGTCGCCTTCGGAGCCGGGTTGCCATCCAGCAACACTGGGAACGTATCGGCGAGCATGTTGCGCCCGGTGGTCGGCAGCAAGCGAACACAGCCAACAACATCGCCCTGTTCAAGAGCCAGGAGATAAGTCGGCCCGAAGGTGTCGAACTGATCGATCTCCAGTCCGTCGGAGACAGAAACATCCCAATCGAGCCGTTCCTTGAACACGCGCCCTCGCAGGCGATGCATTCCTAGCGTCAGTTCGGAGTCGTGCAGGAGTGCCGCACGGCTACGCACAATGACCTTCATTCTTAACCTCAAACTTACGAATCACAGCTTCGAGATTAAGAAAGCAGCCACGGTCACGGCGTTGCGCTGTCAGTTCTGACAGGGCGTTATGGATCTGTTGGGCCGCGAACGGTATTCGCAAGGCGCGGCTATCCGCGCGCACTTTGGAAACTCTATAAGTTCGCGATGCGCGAATCCGACAGCGCAGGGAATGTAATTCCGTCACTTATATAAATTGAGAAAAATTGTTGCTTTGAGCGACGGATCAGAAGCTATTTCTCCTCTGTCTTTATGTTCGCCGTTGCTGCTGTAGTTCTGACGGGGCGATATCGAATTGTTCGTGCCGCAAAGCTGCCGCAACGTCGCAATACGGCCTGCACGTGGAACGCGAATCATCAGATTGTTCGCGTTGCGGGAACTTAAGAAGTGACTGAAGTGGCGCAATGAAAGATGTCAAAAGAGCATACGATGAATTCGTCGATTGTCTTCACTCGGCCCATACGGAAGATGATTTTCGGCGGGTGGCGGAACGGACCGCGCATGCATTGGGCTTCCGTTGGTTCGCCTATTTTGGCAACCGCGGGAATGGACCCAATCTGATCTCATCCTATCCAAAGAGTTGGACGAGCCATTATTTTCGGGAAGGTTATCACAACATCGATCCCGTTCTTCAGGAGCCGCGAAATACAAGCCGGGTCTTCTTCTGGGATGGACGTGAGGCGCGAAGCGCCAGATCACCGAAAGAGCGCCGTCTGTTTGACGATGCACTCAGCTTCAAGATCAGAACAGGCCTGACGATTCGTATTCCCTCGAGCCAAAATCAGTTCACGGCGTTTACGCTTGCGGTGGACGAGCGCAGCCTTGGACTCGATCGTTTCATCGAGACCTCGCAGGACATGTTGGAGATGGTTGGACACGCGTACCATGCACATGTAAGCGCCGCCAGAATCGGGCGCCCGATCCCGGTCGGGCATCAGGAATGCGTGCTGACTCAGCGCGAGCGACAGTGTCTCGGTTGGATTTCTGACGGCAAGACAATGCAAGATGTAGCGGAGCTTCTTGGGATCAAGCCGCGAGGAGTAAAGTTTCACCTCGACAATGCCAGGCAAAATCTTGCTGCATCAACCCTCCCACACGCTGTGGCGCTCGCGTTTCGGCAGGGATTGCTCCCGTAATGTGCAAAACAGCTGTCCGCTTGTATGAAGTGTCTTGGCCACGATTCAATCAGGCTCGCAGGTTGGGAGATTGCATTCAAGGCGCGGGATTTCTTTGGTACATAACCGCGGCGTGTTTTGCGGACAAGCCAAGCCTCGAGCGCTTCGACGGCCTGGACCCTCCCGGCAAACAGATCCATCCGCCGCCAGCCGCGTTGGCCGCGACGCCCCCATTCGCGCACCAACGCTGTATCACCGAACAGAGTCGGTTCGATCGTGAGGACATAGAACCTGGCCATGTTGCAGGCCGGATCGCACCGTTGGAGCACAAGGCATGGCACCGTGAGTTGGGACATGCGCAAGAATCGCAACTGTCGAAACCGCCGTCCAATTAACTTATCGAATCGATCAGGGCTCTCGATTCAGAAGTTTAATACCAGCGATGAAAGCCATCGGTCTGCCGTGCGCCTCAGACTGCGAAGAAGATGGGCGTCACCCTGCGGGTCGGGCTGTTGGCTGCGCTGAAGCCCCGCGAGCGGGTCTTCCGTAGGGTAGGCGCGGGACACCTCGTAAGAGGATATCCCTACGCCTCCCTCCAAACCGTGCGGGCACCTTTCAATGCACACGGCTTTCCGTACGCGCATACTTTCGACCAGAAACGGTTGTTCGGCACGACGGGCACAGGACAATGGTCTTGCGCCGCCAACCGGACTGTTTCCAAACCGCCAGCACGCTTCGCAGATCTCCGACGCGGCGGAGGTGATGCATCTCAAATGGTCCGCTCATACCGCCGCACGCTTCGCATCTGCGAGCGCTAAGCCGATCGATGAGATCATTTGGGTTTTTGACCCACCACGCACCTGCCGTGACATTATCCACCACAGGACTCGTCCAGTAGGTTTGAGTGAGATACTTCAGTCTCCATAGCTTGATACTGCGAAGCTTGCCACGGACCACAGAGCTGACCTCGTAGTCCGTCCCATTCCACAGACGTGCCATGGTTCTCGCTGTCGTCGTCCGATGTCGCATCGCCAGCGTCTTCACGGCACTGCGGAACACGACAAGCTCCAACAGTCCCAAAGCGCTTTTGATGTCGTCGGCCAACGAATGGTAGTTCGCGAATCCACGGAACTCTGAGTTATAGGCGAGGACGGTTGCGACGTCGCTGGTAACAAGGAACTGTGCGCGATGACGGCCAGTCTTCCTGGCGAGGTCGCCATAGCCGTGTCGCTTACAGAACTTGGTGACTTCTTGCCGAGGCACTCGCAAGCTGACATTGTCGGTGGTCGGGCGGCGTAGCACGCGCCATGTCCGTCCGTCCGGTCCCGTGCGGCTGGTTTTCCGTCCAGCCCCGTAGGATGTGTATGTCGAGATGCGATAGCTGAGGAAGGTCACTCCCTTTGAAGCGGCGTGAACTCCACTTTTCTCGGGCGACACGGCGAGCTTCAAGGCGTGCGTCAAGAACTGTTCGACGCCCGCCATGATCTCACACGCTTCCCGCTTGCTCCCGATCACGCCGATGAGGAAGTCGTCGGCGTAGCGGCAGTAGCGGAGCCTTTTGAAGTTGGGGTCCATCGGATCGACGGAAGGCACTTTCCGTCTCTCCTTGTTGACGGCTTTGATCTCTGCAAAAGCAGCGTCGATCTCGGCCTGATCCGCGCCGTTGGCACGGAGCCGTTCAATTTTGCGGCGGAGACGGAGCACGCGCCGTTCCAGCGCGGCATAGCGCGGGAATGGACGCCGCACGCGGCCTTTGTCGAAGTCCGCTTTCATTGTCTGCATTCGCTGATCCAGCTCATGCAGATAGATAGATGTTGGCGAGCAAGGGCGAGACAACGCCGCCCTGTGGCGTACCACTGTACGTGCGTCCGTAGACCCAATCTTCCATGTAACCTGCTTTGAGCATTCCTTCGATCAGGCCGATGAACCTATCGTCATCGATCCGTTTCCTCAGAAGCTCGAGCAGGATGTCATGGTCGATATTGTCGAAGAACCCACGCACATCCACTTCGACTAGCCACTTACAACCCGTCCAGGTCTTCTTGATGGTCTTGAGAGCGGTATGGCAGGATCGGCCCGGGCGGAACCCATGCGACTCATCGAGGAACACAGGTTCGTAGATCGCTTCGAGCAATATCCTGACCGCCTCCTGGACGAGCCGGTCTTCCACCGTGGGGATACCCAGCGGTCGTGTTTTGCCGTTGTCCTTCGGGATATAAACCCTCCGGACTGGCCGGAAGCGATAAGTACCCTCTGCTACGCGCCTGGCAATATCGGCAAGCTTCGCCAGCGACATGCCGTCGAAGGTCTTGCCATCTACACCGGGCGTCAGGGCTCCCTTGTTGCGGGAGACCTTTTCGTAGGCCCGCTCGAAGAGATGCGGAGATCTCATCAGGCGGTGAAGGCCATTTACGCGCTTACCCGACCGCGACAAAGTCGGCAGTGATTCAATTCTTCTTTGGATGGTAGCGGCCTGCATCAGCAGAACCTCTCCGTCGAAGAATCTCTTCTACGCATACTGCAAATGCCGCTGTTAGCGGCATCGTCCTTCCCCCGGTCGGAGGCGCTTTCGGTCCGGTCGCCCGGCCTTATACGCATGATCGTCCACCTCGCGGCGGCTGTCCCGGCCATTACGCCGGGCATTTGGGTACTATGACGGCTCCGTCGCCATACAGGTTCTCGAAAGAACCTGCTGTAGGCGATCCCGTAGTTACGTGCGTGGGGAGTTGCGGCATGTTTAGGTGTCCCGTTCGTCTCCTTAATCCACTGACGGTGGTCGTCCCACGCGGACTGGTGGCAGTTCGCACTGGGAGGTGCGATCCGCCCCGCGTGGCATAGCGTGTCAGCCGCGTTCGCTACGGCCAGCCCTTTGGCAACTGGAAACTGGGATTCAGGCAATACAGCTTTCACCATGCATACCTTTACTTTGTACTCTCCACCGGGCTGCGGCGCCCGACTTCGAGACGTTTCCCCGGCATGCTCTGGTCCCGTTCCCCTTTCGGAGTTTCAGTCGTTTCCGACACCGGTAAGCCGGGCAAGTAAGAGCCATAACCAGCAGGCTCCATTCTTTCGAACACTCCCTTCTTCTCCACGCCTCTACGGCGCGCCCCTTACGGGCTGCCATCCCTGACGCGAAGCGGCCCAAGTTCCCGAACGAGCCAGCTGCTGGTCTATCGGAAGCTCCCACGCATAAGCGTCGGACGCGAACTCCCAAATGCAAGCGATGCCTATGGCCTCGAGGACATCGAACGAACGCGGAAATTGCGCCGAGCAACCGCCAGGTGGGCAAATCGACTTTCGCTCGACAAAAAGGACGGCGGCAGTTCTCGCGGTCAATCAGACCGGCACTGCATCCACGGAACGAACCATGTGCGTTTCGGCTCACGTGCTTCCGGTAGAGGACCAACCCGCTCTCGAATGGGGCTTTCCTTGGTTCTGGTGCGGCCTTCCACGATCAACCCGCAAGGGGTTCGCTACGCAAGCGTGCGACCTCTCCGGCTTCGCCTTCGAGGTGACCGCAGCCGCCCCTGAACACGTCGGCGCCTGTCGAGCGGGGATGGTCCCCGCCGCAAGACGGGAGCCTTTCATGTCGCACAATCTCACCCTCGCTCAGAACCACGCTTTCGATCTGGCCCGCACGCTGATGGTGCCGGTGATACTTTTCCAGGCTGAAAACGAGTTCGGTGTGATGGTCTCCAGCGAATACGACGGCGACCAGGACGCCATCGTCCATGAATGCGACCCTTGGTGCCCGGCTCATTGAGCCGGGTGACCGGCTGCCGCTGGCGCCATGCCGGCTGCAAGGGAAGCTTCGCCGCGCCCAGCCATCTGACAAATTCGACAGCTTGCCTGCGCGCCCTTGCGCCCGGCAGGCTTCGCGGCCGGTCGGAGATGTGCCGCAAGGCCAGGAACAAGCGAGACCAACAGAAGAAAGGGCCGGACGTCGCCTGCGCAACGCCGGTGCAAACAATGAACAAGAGAGCAATCGAAGAGCTGCGCGAAAAGGTTGGCTGCGCGGCCCTTTTGGAGAAAGACGGCTGGAAGGTCGACCTCAAGGAAAGCACGCGGCGCGCGATCAAATTTCGGCGCGACAGCAACATCATCATCGTCATTCACCAGGGTCGCGGCTGGTTCGATCCGTTGTCGCCGGCAAAAGGAGACGTGTTTTCGCTTGCCGAACACCTCGGCGCCAACGGTTTTGTTGAAGCGTGTGGCCGTGTTGCTGACGTGGTTGGCTTCGTTCCCAGCGCACCTACGTGGCAGCACCCGGCAAGGCCCAAGGCCCTTGCGTCCATTGTAGAGCGGTGGAGACATCGCGTGAGGCCGCGCCCTGGCTCGCCAGCCTGGCGCTATCTGACCTGCGAGCGACGACTGCCGGTGGACGTCGTGAAGCAGGCGGCTGTTAGCGATCTGTTGCGAGAGGGCCCTCAAGGCAGCATGTGGGCGGCGCACAGCGATTCTGCTGGAGAGCTCACAGGCTGGGAGGAGCGTGGGCCGGAATGGCGGGGCTTCGCCACGGACGGCAGCAAGGAGCTATTTCGGTTCGGATCGGAGGACGCCGAGAGGATCTGCATCACCGAGGCGGCGATCGATGCGATGAGCCTCGCCGCGATCGAGATCACGCGCTCTGACACCCTTTATGTCAGCACCGGCGGCGGTTGGTCGCCCGCGACCGACGGGGCGATCCGCGGCTTGGCCAAGCGCCCCAACGCTTGGCTCGTGGCAGCAACCGACAACAATCGGCAAGGTGACATCTACGCCGACCGTGTTCGCGTCATCGCGGCGGATGCAAGTGCGCGGTATGACCGATTGCGGCCGTGCGCGGGCGACTGGAATGAGGATTTAGGGGCCTGACGGCTAACTCTTGATGTAGCGCGTGAGAGCGACGCGCAGGCTGCGTGGCGGCGCCGCGCCAAGGCCTCCGCATGAGTGGGTCTCTGACGCCTTGGTATTGAGGAAAGGAAAAAGGAGATCGAACAATCAGGTAGAGGAAATGAAGTGGGGAGGAGCGCTGCCGCATGCGCGACCGGCGCGTCAAGGGTGAAGCTTCGCCCGCGTTCCGCGGCCCTTGACCCGCCGGACCTTCGATGCGGCCGGCGAGGAGGTGTGATGAAGGACTGAAGTGACGAATAGATCAGGCGGATCGCTCGCGCTGTCAGTCCGGCCAGGCCAAGAGGAGCCGCCCATGCACACCTCCCCCAGCATCCGCAAAGTCTTCGAGGGCGTTGCGACGCGCCACGACATGCACCGCTTATTCAACCGCCATCGTGGTGACCCCGCGATGGCCGAAGGTGAAGGCCAGCCTCTCTTCGCCGGAGAATGGTTCGAGGTCAACGAGCGGGAGCACGACTACATGCTCGAGATCCTGCCACCGCTGTTCATGCGCGCCGACATGTTCGCGATGCGCGAATTCATGACGGGCAGCGTCACCAGCATCTTCTTCGCGCTTGCCATCGACGGAAGGCGGCGCTGGTTCCATGGCTATTGCGATCTTTCCGATCGGCTGTCGCCTGATCGGATGAAGACGGCGATCATCGAGCGCGAGTCACGGCCCGTGCGCGCGATGACCCGCGAGGAGCGGCTTGAGCACATCTGGTCGAGCACGCATGACGATTATCGCGGCTATGCTGGCGAGCGCTGGCCGCAGGCCATGCGCGGTCGCCGCACCGTACTCGTCTATGCCGGCCAGGGCGGCACGGTCCTGAAGCTGCTCGACGACCTCACCGAGGCAGAGATCGCGGCCAAGCTGCCGGTGCAGTTCCGCCATCTGCCGGAGACGGTCGCGGCCTAGCCCGACCTCCCTCCCCGCCCCTCGGCAGCCCGGCCTCGCGCCGGGCGCCCGCATTTCAGCACCCGGCCCGGTGCCGGCCCCCTCATCAACTCCCGCAACGCCGTGCCGTCCGTCGCAGCCCGCGCCGGCGGACGGCGGCGCGCGCCCAACTGGAGGACATTTCCGATGTCGCATGACGATCCTTTCACCCTCGACCTCTTCGGCAATACCGCCCTTTCATCCAGCCTCGGCCTCGGCGTCACGGCCTTCGCTGCCGATTTCGGCGGTGACTACGACCATGAGCATGATCCACCGCCGTCGACGCCGGCCTCGGTAAGGCCGGCAATCGAATTGGCGCGGCGCTCCTATGACGGTCCCCCCAAGCGTGGCGACAATCTCTATCTTTCCGGCGCGCGCGGCCTCGCAAAGGGCTGGAAGCAGCGCGCCCGCGACAGCATCGCCGCAGTTCGGCTCGCCGCACAGATCGAGACCCAGGAGCGCCCCGCGACGGCCGAGGAGCAGCGGCAACTGATCCGCTTTACCGGCTTCGGCGCCTCAGAGCTCGCCAATGGCGTCTTCCGCCGACCGGGCGAAACCAAATTCGCGAAGGGTTGGGACGAGATCGGGGCCGATCTGCAGGATGCGGTCGATGAGGCTGACTACGCTTCGCTGGCACGCTGTACGCAGTATGCCCATTTCACGCCGGAGTTCATCGTCCAAGCGATGTGGGCGGGTTTGCTGCGCCTCGGCTGGCGCGGCGGCCGCGTGCTCGAGCCCGGCATCGGCACCGGCCTGTTTCCGGCGCTGATGCCGCAGGATCTGCGCGAGGTCTCCCAGGTCACCGGCGTCGAGCTCGATCCCGTCACGGCGCGCATCGCGCGGCTGTTGCAGCCGCGGGCGCGGATCGTCACCGGCGATTTCGCGCGCACCGAGCTGCCGGCGCGGTTCGACCTCGTGATCGGCAACCCGCCCTTCTCCGATCGCACCGTGCGCTCGGATCGTTCGCTGCGCTCCCTCGGTCTGCGGCTCCACGATTATTTCATCATCAAGGCGATCAAGCTGCTGAAGCCGGGCGGGCTCGCCGCCTTTGTTACATCGCACGGCACGATGGACAAAGCGGATGGCTCGGCGCGCGAGCTGATCGCGAAGCACGCCGATCTCCTCAGTGCCATCCGCCTGCCGGAGGGTAGCTTCCGCGCCGATGCCGGCACCGACGTTGTGGTCGACATCCTGTTCTTCCGGCGGCGCAAGCACGGCGAGCCCGATGGCGACCTCTCTTGGCTCGAGCTCGACGAGGTGCGCCCGGCGACCGAGGACGAGGGCGCCATTCGCGTCAATCGCTGGTTCGCGCGCCATCGCCACCTTGTGCTCGGCGCGCATGCGCTGACCTCCGGCCCGTTCGGCGAGACCTACACCTGCCTGCCGAGCGACGGCGAGGACCTCGCGACCGCGCTGGACGATGCGATCATCTTCCTTCCGGTCGCGATCTATGACGGCGAACCCGAGGCGATCGACCCTGACGGCGAGTGCGAGGCCGTGCCGGCGAAGTCGGAGAGCTCGGCGAGCCTCACGTCGCGCGAGGGCAGCTATCTGCTCGATCACCGGCATGGCTTGATGCAGATCCTTGACGCCCGGCCAGTTGCCGTCACAGTGCGCAAGGGCCGCAGTGCCGATGGTGTTCCGGAGAAGCACGCTCGGATCATCCAGAAGCTGATCCCGATCCGCGACGCGGTCCGCGAGGTGCTGAAGTGCCAGGAGCTCGACCGGCCGTGGAAGGACGCGCAGGTCAGGCTGCGCATCGCCTGGTCAAACTTCGTCCGCGTCTTCGGCCCGATCAACACGACCGTTGTGTCGACGGCCGAGGACGACGAGACCGGGGAGGTCCGCGAAACGCACCGCAGGCCGAATCTCCAGCCATTCCTTGACGATCCGGACTGCTGGCTGGTGGCCTCGATCGAAGACTACGACCTTGAGTCGGATACGGCCAAGCCAGGTCCGATCTTCACCGAGCGGGTGATCGCTCCGCCGGCGCCGCCCGTGATCACTAACGCCGCCGACGCGCTGGCCGTCGTTCTCAACGAGCGCGGCCATGTCGACCCCGACCACATCGCGGAGCTCGTGCACCGCGACGCGGACGACGTCATCGCCGAGCTCGGCAGCGCCATCTTCCGCGATCCCAGCGGCGGCTCGTGGCAGACCGCCGACGCCTATCTGTCGGGTGCTGTGCGCGACAAGCTGAAGGTCGCGGAAGCGGCGGCTGCGCTTGATCCCGCCTATGCCCGCAACGTGACCGCCCTGCAGGAGGTGCAGCCTGCCGACCTCCGGCCCTCGGACATCACCGCGCGCCTTGGCGCGCCGTGGATTCCCGCTGCCGACATCGTCGCCTTTGTCAAGGAAATGATGGGCGCGGAGATCAGGATTCACCACATGCCGGAACTGGCGTCGTGGACCGTGGAGGCCCGGCAGCTCGGCTGGACGGCCGCCGGCACATCCGAATGGGGCACGGAACGGCGGCACGCCGGCCAGCTTCTCTCCGATGCGCTCAATTCCTCGGTGCCGCAGATCTTCGACACCATCAAGGATGGCGATAGCGAGCGACGCGTCCTCAACGTCGTCGACACCGAGGCTGCGAAGGAGAAGCTCTCGAAGATCAAGACCGCCTTTCAGAATTGGATCTGGTCCGATCCGGATCGGACCGACCGGCTGGCGCGGGTCTACAATGACCGCTTCAACAACATCGTGCCGCGCGCCTTCGACGGCTCGCATCTGAAATTGCCGGGCGCCTCGGGCGCCTTCGTTCTCTACGACCATCAGAAGCGCGGCATCTGGCGCATCATCGCCTCGGGAGCGACCTATCTCGCCCACGCCGTCGGCGCCGGCAAGACGATGACGATGGCGGCCGCGATCATGGAACAGCGGCGTCTTGGCCTGATCGCCAAGGCCATGCTTGTCGTTCCCGGCCATTGCCTGGCGCAGGCGGCGCGCGAGTTCCTGGCGCTCTATCCCGGCGCGCGCATCCTCGTCGCCGATGAGACCAACTTCACCAAGGACAAGCGGCATCGCTTCCTGTCGCGCGCCGCGACCGCAACGTGGGATGCGATCATCATCACCCATTCGGCCTTCCGCTTCATCGGCGTGCCGTCCGCCTTCGAGCAGCAAATGATCCAGGACGAGCTCGAACTCTACGAGCAGCTCCTGACCAAGGTCGAAAGCGACGACCGCGTCTCGCGCAAGCGGCTCGAGCGGCTGAAGGAGGGATTGAAGGAACGGCTCGAATCCCTCGCCACCCGCAAGGACGATCTCCTGACCATCTCGGAGATTGGCGTCGATCAGATCATCGTCGACGAGGCGCAGGAGTTCCGCAAGCTATCCTTTGCGACCAATATGTCGACGTTGAAGGGCGTCGACCCCAACGGCTCGCAGCGCGCCTGGGATCTCTATGTGAAGTCGCGCTTCATCGAGACCAAGAACCCTGGGCGGGCGCTGGTGCTCGCCTCGGGCACGCCGATCACCAACACGCTCGGTGAGATGTTCTCGGTGCAACGCTATCTCGGACACGGCGCTCTTCTGGACCGCAAGCTGCACGAGTTCGACGCCTGGGCCTCGACCTTCGGCGACGTCTCGACGGAGCTCGAGCTCCAGCCCTCGGGCAGGTACAAGCCGGTCACACGCTTCGCCACCTTCGTAAACGTCCCTGAACTGATCGCCATGTTCCGGTCCTTCGCCGACGTCGTCATGCCGGAGGATTTGCGGCAGTATGTGAAGGTCCCGGCGATCTCGACGGGCAAGCGCCAGATCCTGACGGCAAAGCCGACGCCGGCGTTCAAGCGCTACCAGGCCCTGCTCGACGCGCGGATCAAGGCGATCGAGACGCGCGACCGGCCGCCGGAGCCGGGTGACGACATCTTGCTCTCTGTCATCACCGACGGGCGGCATGCGGCGATTGACCTGCGTCTGGTCGATCCGGACTGCGATAACGAGCCGAACAACAAGCTGAATCTTCTCGTCGGTAACGCCTTTCGCATTTGGAATGAGACGTCAGGCAACAGTTACCTGCGCGCCGACGGCAAGCCGTACGAGCTGTCGGGCGCCGCGCAAATGATCTTCTCCGACCTTGGAACGATCAGCGTCGAGAAGACGCGCGGCTTCTCGGCCTATCGCTGGATCAAAGACGAACTCGTCCGTATGGGCGTGCCCCCGTCCGAGATCGCCTTCATGCAGGACTTTAGGAAGTCAGAAGCCAAGCAGCGTCTGTTCGGCGACGTACGCGCCGGCAAGGTCCGCTTCCTGATCGGCTCCTCGGATACAATGGGGACGGGCGTCAATGCGCAGCTTCGCCTAAAGGCCCTCCATCACCTCGACGTGCCGTGGCTGCCGTCGCAGATCGCGCAGCGCGAGGGACGGATCGAGCGACAGGGCAACCAGCACGACGTCATCGACATCTTCGCCTATGCGACCGAGGGCTCGCTCGACGCGAGCATGTGGCAGAACAACGAGCGCAAGGCTCGCTTCATCGCCGCGGCGCTCTCCGGCGACACGTCGATCCGTCGGCTCGAGGACCTCGGCGAAGGCCAAGCTAGCCAGTTCGCGATGGCCAAGGCGATCGCGAGCGGCGACCAGCGGCTGATGCTAAAGGCCGGGCTCGAAGCCGACATCGCCCGGCTCGAGCGTTTGCGCGCGGCCCATATCGACGACCAGCACGCCGTCCGTCGGCAGATTCGGGACGCGGAACGCGACATCGAGTTCTGCACGCGGCGGATCGCGGAGGTCGGCAAGGATATCGAGCGCCTTGTTCCGACCGCCGGCGACGCCTTCGCCGCGACCGTGGCCGGCGAGCGCTATGTCGAGCGCAAGGAAGCCGGCCGCGCGCTGATGAAGGAAATCCTCACCCTGCTGCAACTCCAACAGGAAGGCGAGACCATCATCGCCGCGATCGGCGGGTTCGACCTCGAATACTCCGGCGAGCGTTACGGCCGCGACGGCTATCGCTACGGCACCATGCTGATCCGCACTGGGGAAGAGCATGAGATCGATTTGCCCGTCACGATGACGCCGCTGGGCGCAATCTCCCGCCTTGAGCATGCGCTCGACGATTTCGAGGGTGAGCGGGAGCGCTATCGCCAGCGTCTCGCCGACGCAGGTCGCCGGCTCACCTCGTACCGGTCGCGCGAGGACGGCGAATTCGTATTCGCAGCCGATCTCGCCGAGAAGCGCCGACAGTTGGCGGAGGTCGAGAAAGCTCTTGCGACGGATGTGGAGGGCGCGGGCGAGAGCGCAATCGCGGCGTGATGAGGGAGGAAGGGAAGGCCCGTTCGCAGAGCGGTCAGGCCGGCAGCGCTGACGCTCAACCGCCGCCTGCGCGATCCCAGCCCGTCGTCCTTCGCAGGGCTGTTAGCCCTGCTTGTCCGGCCTGGCAGGGATGCTCGGCCGCAGTTGTGCAGGCCCGACCGCTCCGCGGGGCCGGGGGGTGTCTTCGGGAAGAAGACGAGGAAGGACCGCAAGGCGGGGTCCGCGAACCCGAACAGGAGAAATTCCATGCATCTCATCAAGATTGATCCGCGTGCGCTGAACGAAAATCCCGACCGCATGCGCCAGACGAAGTCGACGCCGCAGGCCGACGCCCTGCTGCTTGCGACAATCAAGGCCGTCGGCATCGTCCAGCCGCCCGTCATCACGCCCGAGACCGGCGGCGGCAACGGCTATGTCATCAATGCCGGTCATCGCCGCGTCAAGCAGGCGATCGCCGCCGGCCTCGAGGAGATCGACGTCCTCGTCGACGAGGCGGCGAACGACAACGGCGCCATGCGCTCGATGATCGAGAACATCGCGCGCGAGGCGCTCAATCCCGTCGACCAGTGGCGCGCGATCGAACGCCTCGTCGCGCTCGGGTGGACCGAAGAGGCAATCGGCGTCGCATTGACCCTGCCCGTCCGGCAGATCAGGAAGCTCCGCCTGCTCGCGAACGTGCTGCCGATCATGCTCGATCACATGGCCAGGGGCGACATGCCAGACGAACGTCAGCTTCGTACCATCGCCTCGGCCTCGCTCGATGAGCAGAAGGAGGTTTGGAAGAAGCACAAGCCCTCCAAGGCGGATCCGCAGGTGTCGTGGGGAAGCGTCGCGCAGGCCCTGACCAAGGCCCGCATGTACGCTCGTCACGCCAGCTTCGGTGACGACCTCGCCCAGGCCTACGGCATTCAGTGGGTCGAGGACCTGTTCGCACCAGCAGACGAGGACAGCCGCTACACCACAGATGTCGAGGCATTCCTCGGCGCGCAGCAGGAGTGGATGACGAACAACTTGCCGAAGAAGGGCATCATCGCCGAGACGACGAACTGGGGTGAGGTCAAGCTGCCGCCAAAGGCGGAGCGCGTCTACGGCAAGCCGTCGAAGTCGGATTGTACGGCGATGTATCTCGACCGGGACGGGCGGGTCTCGAGCGTGCATTACCGCATGCCTGCGGCGAAGAAGTCGAAGGACAAGGGCACGGCGGCCGGCGCGGATGCTGCCGATGAGAGCACAGCGGTCTCGAAGCCGCATCCTGAAGTGACGCGCAAGGGCGTCGAGATCATAGGCGACCTCCGGACGGACGCCCTCCACGAGGCGCTGGCGCGCGCGCCCGTCGAGGATGACGCGCTGATGGCGCTGTTGATCCTCGCCTTCGCCGGTCAGAACGTCTCGGTCGATTCCGGTAGCAGCGGCACCTATTACGGCAACCGCCGGATTGCGCGCCATTCCGCGACGCTATTCGATAAGGATGGCAAGCTCGTCCTCGACATGGACACACTGCGCGTTGCGGCGCGCTCGATCCTCATTGAGGTTCTCTCGTGCCGGGAAAACTGCACCGACAGCGGCATCGTTGCGCGCGTCGCCGGCGAGGTGGTCGGCGCGGACAGCTTCCTGCCGAACATGGGCACCGACGACTTCCTGTCGTGCCTGTCGCGCACCGCGCTCGAAGGCTCGTGCAAGGACGCTTCGGTTCTCCCGCGCCAAAAGGTGAAGGACACCCGCGCCGCTTTGGTCGAGCACTTCAAGGAAGGCCGCTTCGTCCATCCGGCAGCGCTGTTCGCTCCGGATAAGGTCAACTTGTTGGCCTGGCTGGCGAAGAACGCCGTCACCGCCGCCGATGGGGCCGACGACCAGGTCGAGGACCCGGCTGCTGGCGACGCGGACAGCGGCGAAGCCTTAGCCGACGAGGCGTTCCGTGAGGCGGCTGAATAGCCCGCCCGCCATCGATAATTCGAATGATGACGCCCCGCCGCCGGCCCAGCGGGCGGCGGCTTCGTTTCTACCACTCATGAACAGGAGGACGTCCATGTCCGCCCAGCTAATTTACGACCTCGCTCCGCTCGGCGCGATCATCCGGTTTTCCGACGGCACGCTGCGGCCACCGGAACGGCACCGCAAGAAGCTCGCCGCCTGGGAACACCGCAACAGCGGCGGCCGGCTGATCCGCAAGCAGGCAGAACGCCGCGTCGGCAACACCCTCATCCGCGCCACCATCACACTGCACGCCGGCGACTATGGCGGCGGCGGTGTTGTGGTGCTTCGCGTCCACCGGACCTTCTCGGTCGAGAGCGACCTGAGGTTCGTCGTGACCGAACGCCCGAGGGTCGGTGCGGTCCGCGTGCTCAACCGACCCGGCGAGGACGCCGAACTCGTCTGTCTCGCGAGCTGCCGCGCCGACGCCGAATGTTGGCTGCAGAGCCACGGCTATCCGGATGCGGTTCTCGAAGAGGTGACCGCCGGCGCGCCGGCAGCCGACGTCACGGGGGGGAGGACGGCCGCATGACTACGCCCTCACCCCTCACCACAGTGACGGACTCGAATTCTGGATTTCCCGAGGTCGAGTTCGGCCGCAGCGGCGACGGCCATCTCGTCGCTCGCGTCGGCGACACGGCCTTCGCCATGTTGCCGGGACGCGACGCCCGACATTATCTCGCGACCGGCTGGCGTATCAACCGGCCGATGGCCGAATGGAAGCGCTCTGACTTCTACGGTCATTCCGGCGGGCTCGCCGAGGAGGCGGCCTTCCGGACAAAGGTCGTGGAAAACGCCGAGCATCAGCGCGAGAAGCGTGCGCTCGGCCATCGCGACACCGGCTCCAATGCGAACACGCCATGGGGTCCGTCACAGGGTGCAACCATCTATGCGGAAGGCGTCATCTGCCATTCGACTGCGGGCCACGGCGGCTTCCATCTCTCGGCCGAGCCCAACCGCAAGGTCAATCCTGTACTGCGCGCGCCGGACGGCTGGTACGAGGAAGATGAGGCCTGGGCGATCGTGGCGATCACCTTCCCGCATCTGTTCACCGGCTACGAGCGGCGCTGCGCCGAGCGTACGATCAAGGATAGCTGGCCCGATGCTTGGGAGGCGATTTTCGGGATCGTGCTACGACCCGGCGAATCCCGTGAGAAGGATCGGCGCGCCTTCGAGAAGGAGCACGCCAACAACTGGATCGTGGTCTCGGCGATCACGTCGGATCAGCAGCCGGGCTTTGTCGAAGTCGTCGCCACGCCGGGCGGCAGACGCGGCGCGGGCACCGAGGAGCGACGTTTTCTCGTCCCGTCCGACGAGTACGGGATTGGCCGCTTCGGCTTTGTCGTCGATGAGACCCGCCACCCGGTTTATTCCGGACCATCGAGCTTCATCGGTTGGCAGGGAAGGACGTCGCCATGAAGGCTTCCTCAGAACGCCTTGCCCAGCTTTCGCGCATGGAGGAGGCGCGTCGCCAGACGCAGCGCCAGCTCGACATGATCGACCGGCAGATCATCCGCCGCATGACCACGCTGATCCCGCAGCTTGGCCGCAAGCGCTCCGGATACCGTCGCGGCAAGCCGTCTGATCCGAGCGCTTTCCTCGAACGCTATCGTTCGAATCTTGCGGCGATCACCGCAGAGCGCCAGCCGGAGATCGACGCGCTGTCGCGCAAGCTCGCCCGGCAGGACGTCGCGATCGAGACGCTGCGAGCCCGATGCGCGCCGGAGTCTCGACCCGCTCGTGACGACCCGGAGGGTGCACGTCGCATGGATGAAGGTCGCAGTCCGGCGAACTGTCGTCCGGGCAAGCGCCATGACGCTGCGGCCTAGTGGGGCCGAAGCCGACCTTGCGGCTCGCTCAGGCGAACATCTCGAGCACGGCGCGAAACTGGCGATCTGCTGGCTCGAACCTTTCCAAGGTTTCGCCAACCCGGCCCGGACCCTGTCGGCTCTCCCCTCGGGTTTGCTGCGGTCTGCGCCCCCGGCGGTCCGCTTCAAGGCCAAGTCGCAAGCGACCGGAGACCTCCGTTCTCGGCAGGCCCGGCCGCGTCCGGCGCAGGGCTCCAGCAAGCTGAGCCCCGCTTGTCCGCAACCGGGCCTCGCTCGCCTGGCGGTCCCCGGACCTTGAAGCGGCCCTCATCCCGGCGGCGCTGGGCGAGCGCACCCGAAGGGAGGTCCGGCAGGGGCCGGATCGAACCGACGGCGAAACCAGACAAGGAATTCACCATGACCAAACCTGCTCGTTCCTCTCGCGCCAGCGCCCGTGTCATCCCGCTTCGCAAGGGCACCACTCTCGAAATGGTCCGGCTCGCCTGCCCCGACGCGGCGCAGGCACAGCGCATCTCCGAAAGCTTCGGGCTTGCGATCCTGGACAGCGACGGCATCCGCGATCTGCATGAGCGGCTCATCATCGAAACCGCCGACGCGCTCAAAGACGGCCTGAGTGAACGCGCAATGCAGATTCACCTTCAACGGATCGTCGGCGCTTATGTCGGCTCCGCGCATGGCGCCGGCCAGTTCTACACCCGCGCTGTCACCGAAGCGCGAGATGCGACCGCTAAGCTCGCCAACGACGGCCGCGATGAGGACCTCGATGGTCCGGTCGGCTTCGATAGCCAGGCACAACGCAAGCGTGAGTTCGCCGCCGACATGGGCGTCCAGTCTCACGCGCTTCGCATGGCCGCTGAAGGCGCCGTCGCCGCCTACGAAAAAGTCGTCGGCGAGACCTGGAAGCCTTTCGAGCGTGCTGTCGACAACACGACCGACACCGTCGGCCGGAAGGCGGCCAAGGCACAGATGTCGGCGTTCGACTGATGCCGCCGGCGGGGCTTCGGCCCCGCCATTCTCTTTCACCATTCAATGCCGGCCGGCCCCTGCGGGCCGACCTTTTTTCATGTCGCAGGGCGCGACGGCGCAAACGAGCAAAGAGAAATCACCGGGGTGGACTGCCCCTCGCGGCCCGTAGCGGCGTTCGGTCGATGCTGCGGCCCGCGCGCAGCGCAACGGCTTTGCCGTCCTCCACTGACGTTCCGGTCCGGCGTCTCTGTCGTCACTCAGACCACCAGCGCCACCGGATGCGCGATCCCGCAGGCCTTCGCAGCGGACCGCCGTGACGGGCCGCGACGGGCGCGGTCTTCAATGGAGACTGGAATCATGACAGGTAAGGAAACGAAACCCCGCCCCGACATCTATGCGCGGATCACCGATCGCATCGTCGCGGACCTGGAGCGCGGCGTACGTCCGTGGGTCAAGCCATGGAATGCGGCCAACGCCGGTGGACGCATCACGCGGCCGCTGCGCCACAACGGCATGCCCTATCAGGGCATCAACGTCGTGCTGCTGTGGTCGGAGGCCGTCGCGCGCGGCTTCACATCACCGATCTGGATGACCTTCAAGCAGTCGCTCGAACTCGGCGGTCACGTTCGCAAGGGTGAGAGCGGAACGATGGTGGTCTATGCCAACAGGTTCACCAAGACCGAGACGGATGAGCATGGCGACGACGTCGAACGGACCGTTCCGTTCCTGCGCGCCTATACGGTGTTTTGCGTCGATCAGATCGACGACTTGCCGGATCACTATTACGGGCGCCCGGCGCCAAGCATCGCGCCGGGGCAGCGCATTGCGCATGTGGACGGATTCTTCGCCAATACGGGCGCAACCATCCGACATGGCGGCGACAAGGCATTTTTCGCGCCGGCGCTCGATCTGATCCAGATGCCACCATTCGAGAGCTTCCGTGACGCGGAGAGCTACGCCGCCACGCTCGCGCACGAATGCGTGCATTGGACTGCGCCGGCGCATCGCGTCAATCGCGATCTCAGCCGCTACACCAAAGATCGGAGCGAGCGCGCCCGAGAAGAGTTGGTCGCCGAACTTGGCGCCTGTTTCCTCAGTGCGGATCTCGGTATCGTGCCCGAACTCGAGCCGCGCGCCGATCACGCAAGTTATCTTGCGTCGTGGTTGGAGGTGCTGTCAAACGAGAAGCGCTTCATCTTCTCCGCGGCCGCCCACGCTCAGCGGGCAGTCACCTATCTGCACGATCTTCAACCCAAGCCCGCCGAGATTGCCCAAGCGGCATGAGGCGCAACGATCCGCGCCTCGGCTGCTTGCGTTCATCGTTCACCTTTCTAGAAAATGACGAAGGCCTCGCCTCACGGCGGGGCCTTTCTTATGTGCATCGTCATGCGTGTGCTGGTGACTGGAGAGGCGGTGCTTCCCCCCCATCCTGAGACGTAGGCGAGATGCGCCTGGCGGATTCTTCTGGCTTCCGAGATGCTCGTCTGCTTCAGGGCCAGCGTCTTTCCGAAGCCGCAGAAGGGCGATGTCATCCACGATGCGACAGTCCGTGGTTGTTACCGCGTCCGCCGGACTGGACGAAAGCTTACGCGGCGCGCGCGAGTGTCTTTCACCAATGCGCCCGTCGTCGTGCGGTGTGGCTTGCGTGTCGCTCAGTCGTATCCTCATCGTTCGGCCTGTCGCGCCCAATGCGTCCTCGATTTGGCATGTCTAACCGAAGGCCGTCGTCGCTGCGCTCCGCCTCGATCAAAAGACCGCAACGGCCGTTCTCGGCTTTCTTCCCCTGGTCGCTGCGCGCCCATTCCTCGCGAGATAAGAAAGCCTCGCCCTGGCCGCCCTCTACTGCGTGGCGGCCCTTCGGGTGCGGCCCGATCGCCTCCGGTCAACGACAGCCATCGAGGTCGCGATGGTCGCGGCCCGAGAACGAAAGAGGACGCGAACATGGCTACCATCGGCAACTTCACCGTCAACGGCAACGGCTTCGTCGGCACCGTCAAGACCCTCGCCCTGGGCACCGTCAAGACCAAGATCGTTCCGGCCGAACGCACTTCGGACAAGGCCCCGGACTACCGCATCTTCGCGGGCGCAAACATCGAGTTCGGCGCCATGTGGAAGAAGAAGTCCCAGGACACGGGCCGCGAGTACCACTCGGTCAAGCTGGACGACCCGAGCTTCCCGGCCCCGATCTACGCGACGCTGGTCGAGGTCGAAGGCGAGGAAGGCTTCTCGCTCATCTGGTCTCGCCCGAGTCGCGACTGAGACGCCGCGCAGCTGGCCCCGCCGCGAGGCGGGGCCTTCGCCCGTAGGCGCCCGGAGGCTGATCCACATGCGGTACGCCCAGTAGCGACCCATTCGGGCGCGATGGCAAAGCACAAGATAGCGATCCACCGACAGCCGCGACATGTCGCGCACGAACAAATTGATCGCCGTGCCGCCTTTTCCGCCTGCGACCGAATTACTATGCCGAAGGGGCAAAGCGCGCGGGTGAGTGGTGGACGACGGGGTATTCAGATCGGCCGGCTTCTTGGATGTCCAGGCATTGAGGCTGTTGCGCGCCTTCTTTCGGATCGACGACCCGCGGCTACGGCAGCAGATCATCGAGCGCGCCGAAGAGCTCGCGCCCCCGCAGGCGCCGCGCGCGCCCCCGGCACCGCGCGAAGCGGACGGCTAGGCGCGTTCGCGTCGGGTCAACGGCAGGACGGAACAGGTGGACAAGCGCGAGTCCTGCCGATTGCGAATCCCTGCCTTGTGCTAACCGCTTGGAACGACGCGGGCGGCTGAAAGATTCGCCCGCCGACGGGAGCGATCTCGATGCTGATGACGAAGGAAAGACCGCGGGTCCGCACGCTGCGCGGCTGGGCGATTGACGTGCTGCAAGAGACCGGCGCCATCCGAGAATGCGAGGCGCACGGCTGGATGCAGGACCGCGCCGACCCGCACGCGCGCGAGCGAGCGTTCGACATCGCCCGCCGAGACCCGCCGCCGGGCATCTCTCCGGGCGAAGCCGCCGCCGAGATGGACGATGTCCTAAATTCGATCGGCGACACCTGCCCGGAGTGCGCTCCGGAGCGGGCTTAGCCCCCAGCGCTCGTCTGCTGCACAGCAAGGAAGTCCGCGATCTGCGCCGCTTCCTCCATCTGCCGCGCCTTGCCAATGAGGATGCTGCGCTCCTTCCCCGGCCGCATGCCGCGCGCCTTCCGCTTCAGCCTAACGGCTTCCTGGTTCAAGCGGGTCTGCAGTGATGTCGTCTGTTTGAACCGCCGTCTCTTTTTCACCAGAGCACGTTTTGAGCGGCGCAAAGGTCCCAACTGGTGCCCTTGCATGGCCCGGGCCAGGGCGGCTGACCAGGTTGCCCGAAATGCTGCAAGTGTCCGCGGCTCTCGGCAACAACGTAGGTTAAATGACGCTCTCAGCGTCTGAGCGCGGGCAGCGAACCGAGTCGCCTCCAGAAGTGCTCAACGGCGGGCTGCTGCTGACGGTTCGCGATTACCGGTGTGCTTGTTTGCCTGATGTACTTTGCCGCTGGCAATACAATCGCACGATATGGTTTGCGATTGCGGACGCGTCATAGGGCTTTTCAAATCGTTTCACTTCCCAATACCGATCAGGAAGAACCTCTCGGTTATAGCCTGTGGCGAAAACGAACGGAATTCGCTGCTCGATGAGCTTGTCGGCGATCGGATAAGCCGATTGACCGCGCAGGTTGATGTCGATCACCGCCGCGTCGAAACCGTCTTGGTTAACCTGAGCGAGAGCTTGCGAGAACTCGCAGATCGGACCGACGATCTCCGCGCCTTCCGATCGGAGCGCTTCTTCCAGATCAGTCGCAAGAAAATACTCGTCCTCGACGATCAGGACGCGACAGGCTCTACTCATCACGCCAGCTCGCCGTAGTCGATGAGGGGCCGAGACCGATCGTCTCGCGATCGCTTACCGCAGCCATTCTTTGGCTGGCTGATCGCAGACGCGCTCTTTCCGACAGAAGAAGTTCCGATACCGCAATTGCCTTGTCGACGCGATCGAGCAGTACCTGTGTTTGAGTGCTGAGCCGAGCCATCGCTGTCCCCTTACACCAGGCGGGAGCGCGCGTCGTCTCTCAGCCACTGGCGCCTAGGGCCGGATCTTGGCCAGTGATGAACGAACTATCGGCAGATCGATCGGACCTTTCAACTTAAAACCGCGGTCGCTTCCCAGGATTCGCGATCCCCGTCAAAAGCAGGCGACTGCCTTCGATACTCCGAGCGATTCGTCGTATTTCGACTTTCGCGAAGGATTTGCATCGATCGCCTCAGGGTTTCGCGGGCTCGTGCCAGCGTTTCGGCATCCTCTTGCGTGGCCGTGTAGATCCGCAACATCGGGGGATCGTGAGGTGCTCTGTTGGGCATGGGGCGCTACTCCGTGCGCAATAGCGTCCGTAAGAAAAATACAAGGGATCCCGGATCGAAAAATCAAGACGTGGGCGGTGCCCTCGATGTACTCCTTTCAGGCCGCAGCGCATCCTTCGGTCGACCGGAGCCGCATCCGCTTGCCGCCGGACGGGCGTCGGGGTCCCCCATCCAGCGCGCAAAGCGCCTCAAGAACTCTCGTCGATGGTGGACCGGTGCCTTCAGTCCTTCGGGAGTTGCCGGCGCCCCACGCTTCCAACGCCGCATTCATTGAGGGCGCCGCGATCCGCGGGATCGTAGAAGCCCAGCGAGGTTTGGTAGGTCTTCAGCTTTCTGGGCATGCGTTCCGGCTGCATCCGAGTTCCGGGTCGGAACCGCTCCACATTTTCGGGCGCCCGGCCGAACCCGGCAACCCCACCGGACTTAACCTAAGTTAAAACCCGGGAGGTCAGCATGGGTCAGTCGCAGCCTTTCCGCGCCACCGCGCTGGTGGTCGAAGACGACGAAATTCAACGCGAGATGATCGCTCTGCTTCTCGAGGAAAGCGGTTTCGACGTGATCCAATGCGAGGATGCCGAAACCGCGCTGTTGGCCCTCAAGATGCGCCATCCATCTATGCTCGTCACCGACGTCAACCTGGCCGGCAAGGTCGACGGCCTGGAGCTCGCCCGCGTCGCGCGTTCGGGCGATTCCCAGATGCGCGTCGTGGTTATTTCCGGCCAACCTCCCGCATCGGCGCTCCCCGAGGGCGTCACGTTCTTCTCGAAGCCCTTCTATCCGACAGCGCTGCTGCGCGAGGCCACCTACTGAAGCGCAAGATCTGGCGTGGCGGACGCTGGATCACGCGGACTTCCGGTGCTGCCGCGCTGCCGGTTTCTTGGCGGCGGCTTCCTTGGGCTTCTTGCCCTCGAGCGGCATCAGCATCTCCTTCTGACCGCTGGATGCCTTGCGCGGCTTCTTGGCTGGCTTGCTCGCCTTCGCCGGCGCCGCCTCCTTGCCGACCGATCGGCGCAGCGCCTCCATCAGGTCGACGACGTTGGTCGATGCGGGCCGCTCCTTCGGCACGATGGGCTTGCCGGAGCGCTTCTGGTTGATGAGGTCGATCAGCGCGGTCTCATAGTGATCCTCGAACTTCTCGGGGTCGAATGAGCCGGCCTTCTGATTGACGATATGCTTGGCGAGATCGAGCATGTCTTTCGTGACTTTGACGTTCTGGATCTCGTCGAAATACTCCTGCTCGCTGCGCACTTCGTAGGGATAGCGCAGCAGCGTGCCGACGAGGCCCTTGTCCAGCGGCTCGAGCGCGATGATGTGCTCGCGGTTGGTCAGCACGACTCGGCCGATCGCGACCTTGTCCATCTCCCGGATGGTCTCGCGGATCACCGCGAAGGCGTCGTGCCCGACCTTGCCGTCCGGACGCAGGTAGTAGGGGCGGATCAGGTAGCGCGGATCGATGTCGGACCTGTCGACGAACTCGTCGATCTCGATCGTGCGCGTGGACTCCAGCGCGATCTCCTCGAGCTCGTCCTTCGTCACCTCGATGAACTGGTCCTTTTCGAGCTGGTAGCCCTTGACGATGTCCTCGTTGGGCACCTCGTCGCCGGTGTCGGCGTCCACCTTCAGGTATTTGATGCGATGGCCGGTTGCCCTATTCAGCTGGTTGAAGGAGATCTTCTCGGACTCGGACGTCGCCGGATAGAGCGCCACCGGACAGGTGACCAGGGACAGTCTGAGGAAGCCTTTCCAGTTGGCGCGCGGGGCCATGGTACGCAGAACTCCGTTGGGGCGGGCCTGATTCAAGACGAACGAGGCGACCGGGTTCCGACACGCGGACGCTTCCGGGGCGGAGATTTCACGCGCGACCCGCGGGCGCCAACGGAGTCTGCCGACGACCCCATTGACTCCTTAGGAACAAACAAAGAACATGTGGCGCGCCCGCAGCCCTCGAACCTGCAGCACCCGCCGAGGATGATCTTGATCTCGCCGCCGATCGGGCCATCGGCAAGGATGAGAGACATGAGTGAGGTGACCTACTACGTCGCGCTGCCGTTCGTCCTCGCCGACGACGGCCTCGCAGCAGGGGAAGCCGTGGAATGCTTCAACCCGAACTCCGCGGTGATGAAGGCCGAAGTGCTGGCCCGCAAGCCCGGACACGTCGGCGCCATCGCTTTTTCTCGGACGGGAGACCCGTCGAGCGGCGACTTCAGCGACGCCAAGCTGATCCGGAAGTTCGGCGAGGTGCCGGACGATCTAAGCGCGCTTTGAACGGAGGGCCGATATCACCCCTAACTCGGCGCGGCGGCATCTCCCGGTTGAAGCAAGCTGAGCGCGGTCTCGACCTTGGCGAGCAGCCGTTCGATTTCCTCGCGCTCGTTCGGTCCGGGATCGCTCTCCAGCCGCTCCATGAGCGCCTGCTTCCGCGCAAGCAGCTTTGCGATTGTCGACATTACACCTCCCCGTCCCGTTGGACGCCTATTGTCGAGGTGGTGCGCCCACGACGAATTTGCCATTCCTGACGTCAGCAACCGGCGGCTCTCTCCCCATCATGGCGACAGGCTGGAGGCTCTCTTGCGAAGCTCGGCGATCAAACCCCTCACCGCCACATCGTGGGGGCGTCGCTGAGCGCCTTGCGGCCGACCTGCATCAAACTATCGGGTGTCGCTTCACCCTGCCTGGCCGCTTCGAGGATCTTTGCGGCGACGTGCGTCCGGGTGCTCGTTTCGTAGCGTGATACGGTTTGACAGACATCGTCGAGGACCGCGCGCAGCAGCGCGGTAGTTTGGGCGTCGAACATCGGACATTGCCCCTCAGTCGGTGGAGGCAGAGGATAACCGGCACCGCGCGCTCTCGGATTCACGAAGGTTAAGATGCACCGCAAAAATTTCCACGCCCGTCGTGACCTCACTGTCTAGGCCAAGCGCTACGGGCGCTTCGCACCCGCTTCGCAAAGCAATCCCCGGCATATAGTTGGACCTGGAACTAGTGCGCATCCTCGACAATCAGTGACGGCCCCGCGAAGTTGGCGTGGGATGCCTTACCTTGTCGAGTGACCCGTCAACCTCAGAAGCCGATAAGACTCTTCCAGTCTCTCAACACTTCGCTCAATCGTCGTCTTGACGTCATTCATCTTAGACCGGCTGCGGACAATGGCGTTCGCGGTTGACCCTGCCAACGCTCTCAGGACTGCCATTGTCGCATCACTCGGCTTGTGCGGCGACGGAAAGTGGGTCGACAGGATTCCGATGAAGGCCCCGCTGCTCGAAACCATCGGCGTGGATTGAACCGCACGAAAACCGGCGCTGCACGCGATCGTCCGGCAAGACGTAAATGCAAAGTCCGACATCACATCCTCGATGATGATCGGCTCCCGACCTCGTAATGCGCGGGCACATGCCGACCCGCCACCAATTGTGACCTTCTTGAAAAAGGTCAAAAACTCATCGCCGAAACCGTGTTGAGATGCGATTTCCAGGCATCCCGCATCCCAATCCATCAGTTGAACGTTACCAAGCTCTGCCTCGCTGAGGCGCAGAGCTTCGGCAAGCGCGAAATTGAGTACGCTTCGAGCTTCGGCACTTTCCTTGGAGTACGCTAGCATCGCCTGCTACTCGGTGCTGCCGCTACTGCGACCGCCACTGTTTTGTGATGCGCAGAAAGGCAAACTGTCCTCGATCAGGGCGCGGGACGTCAAAATTGCCTCTCGCGTTTCCCTGACCGCCTCCCGCGCTTCGAAAATTGCCTGGTCTGCGGATTGCAACAGAGCGTCCGACGGACAAGGAGCCGGGCCGGCTCTTACAGCCTTCCTTGCCAGAACAGACGCGGTCGCGTCGGTCACATGATGGGCCACCGCAACGATTGACCCGGCGTCATCAAGGACTGGCCAGTTTTTGGGATGCCAATAACGCACCTGCCAAGGTCGTCCGTCAGGCTGGATATCATACCGCTGCAGGGGCATCACCTGTCCGCGTTTTTCGCGAAGCACCTTCCTGAACGAGGCAGCCAGGTTGCTCACCCCGTCTGCGCGTGCGAGATGCGGGTTGTCGGGAAATGCCTCGAACATGTCCAAACCGGCAAGCGTATTCCGTGAGCGGAAGACGCCTCGAAGATAGCTGTCGTTGGCATCAACGATCTTCAGGTCCGGCGTGAGCAGAAGTATCGGGATCGGAGAATGCTCGAACAGCCGACGCCAGGCATCTCGTGCTCCGGCCATCAGGGCTTTGGGTGATCGGAAGTTCGGTTGCATCGTCGTCATGTTCGACCCGTGACAAAATCCCCCATCACGAAGTTTAGCGCGATCTGGTTTCCACGACCATCGAACGTGACACCCGTAGTTTTACCGCAGATTCCGCGGCCCAGGTTCCGCTGCGTGGACGCAGAGTTCCGGCAATTGCGTTGTTTGCGAGGCTAAAAGCGCGCTGCTTGGCGATATGGGGCGACGTGGAACGGGGCATCCCGCGCACTGGCTCGTGGTTCGGCAGGCCAGCCCGCTTATTCCGACGACAGGTGGTTGCTGCCGTCTTGCTCCCAAGGCTTGGGAGCGTTGGACCGATACTTCACTGGGATCACCCCACAACGGCCGAGGTGAGCGCGTCATCAGGGCGAGACTAGCCCTCCGAGCTCCGTGCAATGTCGTGCGCCCATTCACCGAGGTCGGCACCATCGCGTTCGGCCAGCACTGTGATCGGTGACGCCGATCAAGCACCACGTGGTGCGCAATTCGGGTCTATTCACGACGACATGAACGCTCCTAGTCTCCGCAGGCAAACCTTCGGGCGAATACATGATGCAGAAGCTGCTTCTCGATCCTGATGTCGCCGATGACGCGCCGACCACGCCGATCGCGACCGGCTATGATGAGCAGCACCTGATCACTTATCTCCGTCTGCTCCACGCTGCCGCGGACGGCGCTGACTGGAAAGACGTATCGCGGATCGTGCTGCACATTGATCCTCACCGTGAGCCTGACCGGGCGCGCCGCGCCTGGGAAACCCATCTGGCGCGTGCTCGCTGGATGGCCGAGCACGGCTATCGCCACCTGCTTCATGGCGGAGAACCGCACTGACTGCGCCCTAAAGGATGCCTCACTCCCCGCCTCGGACTCGCCGCGGCCGCGTAAGCCGGCGAGCCCCGCAGGGCGACAGCGCGTTGAGTGCGGAGCCCTCACGGCACCGTCACCTCTCCCGTCGCCTCGCGCAAGCCGAGCTCGGCGACGAGGTTTGGGGCCGGCTCCGATCTATGCCACCGAGGTGCAGATGAGCTGTAGGCCGTCCTGGCCCCTGCCCGCTGTCAAAGCCTCGGCTCACGGAGCCGTGATAGTCTCTGGTGCATGTCATTCAAATGTATTACATCTAGCTACGAATATGGAGGTCGCTATGGCTTCGAATGCCTTGGTCCAAACCCGCATCGATGCGGACGTGAAGGAAAAGGCCACTGCCGTTCTGGAAAATATGGGTCTCACGGTATCCGACGCCGTGCGGATCCTGCTGACGCGCACGGCCAATGAAGGAATGCTTCCGCTGGAGCTCGTGAGCAACAGCCAAGCTTACGATACCTGGTTTCGTGAGAAGGTGCGCCAGGCGCTGGCCGACACCCGGCCCGATATCGATGATTCCGAGGTGGAAACGCATTTCGCTCAACGTCGTGCCGCTGCGCTTCGAAAGGCACCGGAGCAGGAACGGTGAAACTAGTCTGGTCGCGCTTCGCGTTGTCCGATCGCGACGGTATTTTCAGCTACATCGAGGCCGAGAATCCTCGTGCCGCGGTTCATGTCGACGAACAGATTGCCAATGCCGCGCGGCGTCTGCTCGACTTTCCGGATAGCGGTCGGCCGGGGCGTGTCGCTGGGACGCGCGAGTTGGTCATTCCGCGTACATCTTATCTCGCGGCGTACCTGGTCGACGGCGATACCGTTCGCATCTTGCGCGTGCTCCATGGCGCGCAGATGTGGCCCGACGAACTTACCAACGACGATTGAGGCAGCTCTGTATCGTGCGACCAGCTGGGCGGGCAAGTTTCGATTTATTGCCTATATCGTAGGTTGGCTACGATAAGTACGATCAAACTAAATCTTCAAGCCTTCGTCTCGCGTGCAGCCGGACGAATAAAAGCCTTGGTCAGCGACTCGAGCGTGACCGGAGTTTTCGTACACCCTCGGTCGCTGACAACGGCCGCCGCGCTGTATTTCAACCGCGCGGCACTTGTGTTGGTGCCTTTTTCATCTGGACGAGACGGTCTTCCTGCCGAGCGTTCACAGCCGCACGGACCTTCGTCTCTACAGGAGGCCCCACGCCCGGTAGCGTCCCCGCCCGGTCGCCTCGCGCAGGCCGAGCTCGGCGACCAGGTTTTGGGCAGCACGGGGAGTGATCCCGAGTTCCGCTGCGATCATGCCCGCCGAGACGATCGGCCTCGTCAGCACGTAGTCGAGGAGAGCCGGCAGTTTTGAAGTGGCGCGACGGCCGGCGAGTTTTCGGGCGAGCAGGTTTCTGGTCATCAGCCAGCGGTCGTGATCCTTGCGGCCAGACTCGGCGGCGGCCGTCATGGCCTCGAGTTGCACGACCAAACGCGCTGCGGCGTCGCGTGGCCGCCGGCGCTCACGCGGAATGCTTTTCAGCCCAGCATGCAGGCACGGCAGATGCGATCGCGTTTTGCCGCGGTCCCTCAACAATGCCGCGGCGAGCAGGCGGCCGAGCCAAGGCGTGTGCTCGAGCGGTTCGATCTCACCCCAGGCGTCGGCGGCAATCGCCCCCGCCAGGGTTGGCGGCAAGCCGCGAGTCTGGTCGACCACATCGCGCCAGTGATCGAGGCGTTCTTCCTCATCCCAGTCGGGATCGTAGATGAGAGAATCCCGCTCCGGCCGAAACCGAGTCTCGTCGGCAAGCCTGCGCTCCGCCCTGGCGTTCGCTGCGTCGACCGCGTCGAAAGCGGCGGCCAGATGGGAATCGGTCTCGAGGACACCGAGGGGCAATTCGAGACCCACCTCCTCCCGCTCGGGGGCCTCGTCGATCTCAAACACTCCCTCACCTTCCTTCCGGTTGCTCGTCTCCTGCTCTCGCTCGCCCCGTCCGCGGAGGTTGGAGAGTCCCGGAGCCGACAGCGCCCAATCGGGCTTCGCCTCGGCGATGCGCCGACGGGCGCGCAGCACGGCATGGGCGCGGGTCAGCTCATGGGTGGGAGCGCGGACGTCCATGCCGGCGTCGTGGAGCACGAGGTCTTCCAGGTGGACAAGTTCGCCGTCCAGCCACAAACTGGCGCAGGCATCGGTGAAGTGTGTCCGGCTGATTGCGCCGTCGCGGATTGGGCTTTTGGCCAGCCGCTCGTCGAAGCGGGCCACGGCATCCTCGGCGGCGGCAAGCGGCCCGGCGAGCTGGGCCCAGGGCAGCGGATCGGGGATTTTGTAGGTGGGCAGCAAGGTCCTGATAACCTTAATGGGAACCAGCGAAACGGAAGCTAACACGGCTTTCGCTTCCGTCATAGCGATGTCGGTTCGGGACCGTCCCAGCGAGCTCTGGCAACTTCAAGGCGGGCGCGCCGCCGGCGCCAAACCACCGACAAGATGCGCTGGTCAGTCCCCTGCCCTCTTCCGGACGCCTTCGGGCGCCGCCTGCGCTGAGAGTCCTCGTCGGTCAGGTCGGCTGGCCGCACTGCCGCGGTCACGGCTATCGGCCTGACTACCCCGCGTCGGTTCGGTAGCTTCGTCGCGAATCAGCGTTCATTACTTCTGCCACGCTCCGTACTGCTCCGATAGTAGCGCTTGTCAGGCCACCTCGATATCGGTCTGCAGAAAATCGGCGCCCTTGAACATCAGCGGTTCACCGAGATGGCGGGCGCAGGCGTAGGCGAAACAGTCCCCGAAATTGAGCCGCGCCGGGTGTCGGCCCTTGCCGAAGCGGTCGAAGGCGTCGAGCGCGATGCGGGCTGTTTCGGGCGCAACGTTCACCAATTTGATCTCCATCAGCGCGAGATAGCTCTCGACCGCTTCGGCCGCCGCGGCGATCGGCAGATCAAGCACGCGGGCGATGGCAATCGCTGCCTCCCACACCGCCAGCGGCGAGGTCAGCCGGGTTGTGCTTTGCTGCACGCGCGCCAGCAACTCGCGCGCCTCGTCTTCGTCGGTCAACATCGCGGTTAGCGCCGAAGCGTCGATGAACATCAGGAATCCTCGTACAGACTGTCGCGGAACGCCTTGTCGGCAGGCTTGCCGCTCTGCGGATTGCCCTTTGCCTTCAAATCGCGACAAAACTGGACGCCCAGGTCGACTAAGGACGGCTTGCCCTGCTCGCGCTCGAGTTCATGGGCGAGTGCCGTGTGAACGGCCTCGGTCAGTCCGATTTTCTTCAGCGCCGCGACCCTGCGGGCCAGCGCGTCGGTCTCCGGATTCTTGATATGGAAGGCCATGGGGCGCTCCTCTAGCGCGTATCGTGTATCCTTATATAACATTCCGGATACACCGCGAGAAGACTGGGGATTCTCGCCAAATCTGATGGAGAAGGTCGTAAAGCGCACGGAGGCCGTAGATTTCTATGGTTAGCGTTCTATGAATGCCACCCTCTGGCCTTCCAGGCGCTGCTTCCTATCAAGACCACACGCCCATCACCTCGACGGAACTCCGGCCGAAGACAACCTCGTCCCAGCTCCTGAACTCATCGGGGCGCGGATCGACGAGGACTGGAAGGACGCGCGTCGGCGACTCAAGGGCACAGTTTGTTGTCAGCTGACAACATCCGTTTCCTTGGTAGGCTAGCCTCTTGTTGTCAGCTGACAACAACGCTCCAGCGGCCGATTGCTACCTAGCACCGCAGCGTGAGGCGACTCTCCGCTCCCGATCGGCCTCATTCGGCGTCACGCAACTCCGCGAGATTGGATTGTAGATCCACCTTGCTGCATGTCGATGGAGTGCCGTTCCGACGCTGGATGCTGCGGATCAACTTCCTGACAGGCCGGATCGAGGCGTGAGCTCAGCCTGCTCTTCGGCTGGTTCTTCCCGACGGTCGACGGTCATGGCTCGACCCCGATGCCTGCCGTGATCACCCAAGGTCCGGCGGCGCCTCCGCCTGCCCGACTGCGAAGCCGCCATCCCGTTGGGGCGCGCTCGGACTTAAGGGGATGTTGTCAGCTGACAACAATCTGTGCGTCGTCCGCGATGGACGCCAGGCGTTGAGATTGGATCCGGCCCGGCGCGAGGTCGATCCGCCGCACGGCCGTGCCGGTTAAGGTGGTAGCCCGACTGCGCATTGTCATCCTTCGCCGCAACGGATCGCAGGTGCCCCGATGAGGAGGGCACTCCGCAGCGCCGGGGTTGGTCGGCCTTGCGGTTGGCGGTCGCCCGGTGTGGCCAAGCAGCGCAACAGCAACCGTGGATGACCCGGAATGTACTCGGTTGATTTGCTCGACGCCTGTTCATTCGACCGGCTGGCAGAGACCTCTGCTGTCGCGTGCCGCTCGCTCTGGCCCCGGGCGAGCGGCGGCCCAGCGAAATGCCGGACTGGCGCGTCGACCCACCGCGACAGCCCGGCGTACCGCTGGACCCGGCGAGCCAACGTCACAAACTTCCCGCCACTCGCCATCCAGCCCGGACGCTTCAAACGAGGCGGGGAGGGCGCCTTACGTGGGACCGCCCGTCCCGGCATCGGGGTTGGGTAGCTTGAGCGGATCCACCTTACATTGCGAGAACGTGATTCTCGGGGGGGGGGGGGACGACTGGCTGGGAAGCGGGGAATAGGGACGCTCGCCCGGGATAGATCAACCGCTCGTCAAGCGCCGGTGCGCGCTGACTTGGACCCCAGAAACGAGGGGTTTTGCTCCACATGGACGGAGGCGTCGGCGTACAATAACCAACAACGATCGGTGCAGCAGGTGGCGAGGTACAAAATGAAAGCTTGGGGACCCGCGCAGCCCAGCCGACTCAGGCTATAATCTATAATAGAGGCTCAGTCCACCGGCTGGAGCCGTTGTTGTCAGCTGACAACAGCAAGGCGATGCGCCCAAGAAGCCGCTTCCCGCAGTTCGGCACCCAATCGAGCGTTAAGAACTCGTTAACCCTTTATTTCTTGCTCAAATCATAGAATCGTGGCCATCTGTCAAGACGGAGATTAGGCGTCTGACGCGCAGAAACCGTCTTGAGAAAGCAAAATGGGTAGCTTAGCGGAAGATTCGGTTACGATGAGCGAGACTGCGTCTGCGCGGATCTCTCGGCATGCCGGCATTCTTTCCGGCCAGCTTCGCTCGCTCGCGAAGACGCTTTTCCCGCCTTCAGCGAGCAAATCTCTGCGCTCGTTTACCTCAGGGGAGGTCGCCCGAATTGCGGGCGTGTCCGATGGGTACCTTCGACAACTTTCTCTCGACGGACTTGGACCTGCCCCAACGACGGGAATCGGGGGACGGCGATCTTATACCCTGGCGCAGATTCACGAGTTGCGCGGGTATTTAGCCACCGCGCGGCCGCGCGAAGCATTGGAATTTCTCCCGCGTCGGCGCCCAGGCGACAAGCTTCAAATCATCACCGTCGCGAACTTCAAGGGCGGCTCCGCCAAGACGACGACGGCATTGTATCTCTCGCAATACCTCGCCCTCGCCGGCTTTAGGGTCCTCGCGATCGACCTCGATCCGCAAGCCTCGCTGTCAGCAATGTTCGGGTACCAGCCCGAGTTTGATATCGGGGCGAACGAAACCCTCTACGGCGCCATAAGGTATGATGAGCACCGGCGGCCAATGCGCGAGATCGTTCGGCCGACCTATTTTGACGGGATAGGTCTCGTTCCAGGCAATCTCGAACTTATGGAGTTCGAGCACACCACGCCTCGAGCAATGGTCGAGCGGCGTGAACGAGGACACGACTTGTTCTTTCGCCGCGTCGCCAGCGCCATCGACCAGGTCGCCGACGACTATGACGTCGTTGTCATCGACTGCCCACCCCAACTTGGTTACTTGACCATGGGCGCGCTAAACGCGGCGACCGCGATGCTCGTGACCATCCACCCTCAGATGGTCGATGTCGCATCCATGAGCCAATTTCTCCTCATGACCTCGGATCTCATGTCCGTCATCGAGGAAGCTGGCGGACGACTTGATCACGATTTCATCCGGTACGTCATCACGCGTCACGATCCCAATGACGTGCCCGAAGCGCAAATCGTGGCTCTCCTCCGGACCCTTTTTGGATCGGATGTGCTCCAGGCCACTGTGTGGAAATCGACCGCGATTGCCAATGCGGGTCTCACCAAGCAATCACTTTATGAGCTGGAGCGCGGCGCCGTAGGGCGGGGCGCCTACGACCGGGCATTGGAATCGGTCGACGCGGTCAATGCTGAAATCGCGCAACTTCTCAAGAAGGTGTGGGGTCGATGAGCAAACGTACTGACACCATCAAGAGCCTTTTCACGGCCCCGCAGTCACCTGCGTTGTCAGCTGACAACATGCCCGGTGCCTTGCCGCGGGTCTCCTCAGGCTCAGTCCGCTCGCTGAAAGACACTTTTTCCGGAGTCGAGAAAGAGAACGAGGAGCTGCGCGAAAGGATTGCCTCCGGGGCAATGATCCTTGAAATCGACCCCTCGCTTATCGATCCGTCTCCGCTAGCCGATCGGTTTCGCGATCAGGATGATAGCTCGTTCGAGGCACTTAAGCAGTCGATCGCACAGCGTGGTCAAGAGGTGCCCATTCTCGTTCGGGAGCATCCTGAAGCAAAAGGGCGCTACCAGAGTGCCTATGGTCATCGCCGCGTCCGCGCCACGCGCGAACTAGGCATTTCGGTCAAAGCGATCCTGCGAGCGCTGTCAGATGAAGCGCTCGTCGTGGCGCAAGGACTCGAGAACGCACCACGCGAAGATCTGAGTTTCATTGAGCGCGCCACCTTCGCGATGCATATCGAAGATGCCGGGCATAGCCGATCAGTCGTGCAGGATGCGTTGTCGATTGATCGAGCGGAGGCCTCGAAGCTTCTTGCCGTGGCCCGGTCAGTTCCCACCGAGGTTATTCAAGCAATCGGAAAGGCTCCGAAAGTTGGCCGCGGCCGCTGGCAGTCATTCGCCGACCTGGTTAAGGATGCCGCCGCGCTCAAACGTGTCAGAGCGGCGATCGCTGAACCGAAATTTGCAGAACGAGAAACCGACGCCCGGTTTCTTGCAGCATATACAGCGGCGAGCCGTGCATCCTCCGCGGGGACATCGAAGCCATCGGAAGAGAAGCCAGTCTTTTCCGCATCCGGCGACAAGATCGCGCACGTGCGTCACGCCGAGCGCGAATTGAAGCTTACCCTCGACAAGAATGTCTCGGCGACATTCGCGGCATTTCTTGTCGACCAACTCCCGGCGCTGTTCGACGCCTTTTCTAAGACGAGCAGCGGTCAGGAAAACACCGAGGCCTGACGGCCTCGTCCCGTAAACACGAACCAGGAGCAGACAAGGCAAAAGAAAAAGGCCCCCGAAACGGAGTTCCGGAAGCCCTCTCTTCAAGTTTGGCGACTGACAGAGAATCACTTTCGCGAATCGCAGTCAAGAGTTTCTACGCGATTTTATCGTCGTTTCGGCGAGCAGGTTTCCTTTGCCCAGCTGAGGCAAAGACATGCAGTCACACTCTCCAACGACGCCCTTCGGGCGGCGATCGTTGACGCTTGCCCATGTGGCAAGCCAAATGGTCGCAACCGAACGCCCTCCCGAAAAGATCGTCCACAAATGGAAGATCTTCCACGCCATCTGCACGGCCCGGCCGCGCCTTGGCGTATCGGAGCGCTCGCTCTCGGTGTTAAACGCGCTCCTGACCTTCCATCCTGAGACTGCGCTGACAGGAGAGGATGATCTGATCGTCTTCCCGTCGAACCATCAGCTCAGTCGGCGGGCGCATGGCATGCCGGCGTCGACGCTGCGGCGTCATCTTGCTGTCCTGGTCGACGCGGGACTGATCGTTCGGCGCGACAGCCCAAATGGCAAGCGCTATGCGCGGAAGGACGATGCCGGCGAAATCGAGCTCGCCTTCGGCTTCGATCTGTCACCGCTCGTTGTCCGCGCGGAAGAGTTCGAGAGCCTGGCTGCCGCTATCGATGCAGAAGCCCGCGCACTCAAGCTCGTGCGTGAGCGGATCACGCTGTGCCGGCGCGACATTGCGAAGATGATCGCAACGGGCATCGAGGAAGGTGTCCCGACGCGAAGGGCAGGGCAGGGGCCTGCGGATTGGCAGGAGGTGCATGCCGCCTTCCGCGCAATGGTCGCTCAGATTCCGCGCACCGCGACGCGCCAGGAGCTCGAGCCGATCGCCGACGAGCTGTCGCAACTTGCTGACGACGTGCTCAATCTTCTGGAAGCGCACATCAAATCCAAGAATCCGAGCGCCAATGAGTCCCATTCTGAGCGCCACATACAGAATTCAAATACCGATCCCTTAATTGATTTTGAACCTAGCCTCCGAGAAGGCAGGGCGGCGGGAGCTGAGCCTAAACCTCAACCGTCGCGAGTCGCCGAGGGTTCGTATCCGTTGGGAATGGTCCTCGGTGCATGCCCTGACATCGTCGACTATGCGAAGGGTGGCATTTCGAACTGGCGCGATTTCCTCGCCACCGCGGCCGTTGTGAGATCAATGCTGGGGATCAGCCCGAGCGCCTGGGAGGAGGCGCAAACCGTCCTGGGTGAAACGCAAGCGGCGGTCGTCGTCGCCTGCATCCTGCAGCGTGGCACGACCATCAGATCAGCCGGCGGCTACTTGCGCGGGCTGACGCGGAAAGCGGAGGTCGGAGAGTTTTCTCTTGGGCCGATCCTGATGTCGCAGATCAACTCCCAGCGCCACGAAAAGCGACGGGCGTGAGCCATGGGTGGACCCAGCTGGCTTGGCTTCCAGCCGCGTAGCGATGTCGTTCGCTGCGCGAGGCGATGTTGCCTTATCCGATCCCGCCGAAGAGGGCGTCCAGGTGCTCGTTTCACGATAACGCGCGCCAGCGTCAAATCTGCGATCACCGTCCCGAAGCCAGGACCGACGCCGTCGATGCCGATCGTGCGCTTCGCTCAGGGCACTGCGGTGTCAGCGGCCAGGTCTTTCTGCATCGCTCCTGCGCGCCGCTGGACGAGGCTGATCCGCTCGACGGATGCTGACCGTGGCCGGCTCGATCTATGGCCGAACGAGTGCGAAAACGGTGTGACGTCTGGCCCCGGGCGTGGCTTGATCGCCCCATTCGGCGGCACGGCGCTTCGAGGCGCGCTTGGCCTCGCCGGCGCAAACCTCCGGAGCCATCGACCGCGATGCTCCGGCCGGATCGTGGACCCTGTTGGCCTCATCGAAGATCCGAGCATCGATGCAGCAGACGCAGGATGTCCGGCCATACCAAGTTCGTCGGCAGGTGTTTGTCGACCTTGCGGCGGCGGACTCCGACTCGCATCTGCTCCCCCGGACCCTTTGCGCGGGGATATGCGGTCTTCAGCCGGCCTCGTCAGGGCAATCGGATCTTGTCGCCCGTGCTCGTGACCGCGCGATGTGATGTTGCCGAGGGCTGTCTTCATTCCAACAGTTTTCACGACGGGCAGCCCATCTGCGTCCTCGATTACGGCTGGTCTGACCGAAGGACGGTCCCGCTGCGCGGGCCCTCGATCTTGTCCCCGCAACGGCCGTCCTCGACTTTCTTCCCCTGGCGCTGCGCGCCATTCCTCGCGAGGCAAGAAAGTCGCTGCCGGCCGCCCTCCACTTCGTTTCGGCCCTTCAGGTGCAGGTCGATCGCCTCCGGTCTCACGACCGCCATCGAGGTCGCGATGGGCGCGGCCCAGAAAACCAAGGGAATGAGACAATGGCTACCATCGGCACCTTCACCTCCACGGGCAATGGCTTCTCCGGCGCGATCAAGACGCTCAACCTCAACGTCAAGGCCAAGCTGATCCGCGTCGAAAATCCTTCCGACAAGGGACCGCACTTCCGCATCTACTCGGGTAACGTCGAGCTGGGTGCGGCCTGGCAGAAGACCGCCAAGGACACCGAGCGCGACTACCTCTCCGTCAAGCTGGACGATCCGAGCTTCCCCGCTCCGATCTACGCCACCCTGACCGAGGTCGAAGGTGCGGAAGGCCTCCAACTGATCTGGTCCCGTCCGAACCGGGACTGAGCCTCCCAGGAGGGCTCCGCCGCGAGGCGGGGCCTTCTTCCCTTCGAACGGAGAGAAGCTCATGACAGTTGACGTTATCGAGGAACTGCGCGCCGAGCTGCGCGACTGCCTGTTCAGCCCCGCGGAGCGCAAGACGCTCGAAGCGCAACTCGCCAAGCTGATCCGGAACGCAACCAGCCAACCACGTCCGGCGACGCATCGCCCGCCGATCAGCGGTTTTCAACCGCCGGAGCATAGCCCCGGCGTCGCTTTGTTCGCTCGAGCCGGTCAAACGCCTCGCCGGCTCTCGCGCTGTCTTCGAAGGTTTGCATCATCGTCTGACCGCTCGTGCCGATGCGGCCCCAGTTGCGGACTACCGCTACGCCGCCGAACAGGGTTGGCTGCAAGGACAGCAGGTAGAACCGCCTCATATTGCGGGCTGCGTCGACACGACGAAGATGGACAGGATCCGGCGGAAGCTGAGGCATGCAGCGATTGTCGCGTCATCTGGAATCTGTGTCCAATTGGATTGTTGAATCGAACAAGGGTGATCGATTCATTTTCCTGATAGGTCGATTGCAGGTGCACGCGCGATCCCTCGATGGGGGCAGTTGTAGCGGCGTCGACGACGAGCATGAGCCATCTGGCGTGCCGGCCCGGCCAGATTCAGCTCCCATTCTGCCGTCGCGGACTCTGCTTGGTCGCCAAGGGTAGTACCTTGGAACCACCTTCGCGTTGTAGTAGAAAGCGCCGTGGTTGAGGTGGAAGATATGGGTCGGGCGCTCAGGATTTTCGGTGTCGTCGTCGGCCTTTTGGCGCTGACGATCGTGGGGTTAGGCGCCTGGATCGTCATCGCCCGCCAAGACGTCTTGCAGCTCGTTACCGCGGGTACGGCGAAGACCGTCTGCTCGAATGTCTTCATGGCCGGACGCGAGGTGGACGCGATCGTGCAAGCCGACCTGCTGGCCCTCGGCTATCAGATCTTTCATCTGGTGAAGGTCGACGTCAGCCCCGCTGAACACCGCGTCGATGCCGCCCTTCTCGGGTTCATCGCCAAACGTCACGCCCAATATGTCGAGGGCCGGGGTTGCACTAACGTCATGGACGACCAGTCTTGGAAGCGCCCCGCGGCACAGCCGCTTCCGCCCAGGGCGAGCGCGGATGCGCTCTGGCCCGCCGGCGAGAAGGTGGAGGTGTCCGAGAATACCCGCTTGCAAGCGGCGGTGAACGATCCGGCCCTGCAAGGGCCGGGCATGCGCGCCATCGTCGTCGTACATGACGGGCGTATCATCGCCGAAACTTATGGCGAGGGATTTGGCGCGACAACGCCGCTGCACGGCTGGTCGATGACCAAGAGCGTCACCGCGGCTCTGGTTGGCATGGCCATCAAGGATGGAAAACTGTCGCTCGAGCAGAAGCATCTATTTCCGCAATGGGCCGGAGACGGACGCGCGGAGATCTCGATCGCCGATCTGATGGCCATGACCGCCGGGCTGAAATGGAGCGAAGCCGAGGGTCGCATCACCGATCCCGGGCGCATGGAATTTCTGGTGCGGGATGCCGCAGCTTTCGCGCGGGGCCTTCCGCTCGACACGCCGCCAGGAACGCGATTCAACTATTCCGGCGCCCAGACCGTCCTGCTGACGCGGCTCTGGCAGGACGCGGTCGGCGAGGGCGCTCCCTCCTATCCGCGCGAGCGGTTGTTCAATCCGTTGGGCATGACCAGCGCCGTGCTCGAGGCTGACGAGGTCGGCACGTTTCGCGGCGAAGGTTTTCTTTTCGCCACCGCGCATGATTGGGCGCGGTTCGGCGAATTCCTGCGATTGGGCGGCAATTGGAACGGCCAGCAGCTTCTGCCGGCGGGCTTCGTCGACTATATGCGCTCACCATCTCCCGTGTCCGACGAGGGCCACGGGCCGGTCTACGGCCGCGGACAGATCTGGCTGGCCAAGGGCCTGGGCTATGATCTTCCCGCCGACACCTTCATGATGGAAGGGCATCTCCGCCAGGTGATCGCCATCATCCCCTCGCGCAAGCTGGTGATCCTGCGCATGGGGATGACGCGCGAGGATATCGGCTTCAGCAACGCAAAACTGCTGCGTGCGATCGTGGCGGCAACCCGTTAGCTCGCGCTGACGGACTGTGTTGCATTCAGCGTCTGCCTGAAATGAAGGCTTTTCCGGCACCTGCAACGCCGCAAAAACGGTCACACAGAACGGCATTCTTGCAACGTCGTCATGGGGAATAGTAGGCCTGACATGCGGACATGGACCAATGTCGTTGCAGCCGTGTGTGCCGTGATCTTCAGCCCCGTCAGAGCCGAGCCTGCATCGGTCTGCGGCATTCCGCATGATTCGAGCTCCTCCAGCTTCTTCTCGATCCGGTCGATGACCTAACGCGTCATCTCCTCGGCGCCGGGCCACTGCGCCTGGATCACCATGGTCTTGATGGTGAAGTTGGGATGCTCCTGACGCTCCAGCTGAAGATAGGCAAACAGGCCGGCTGCCATGAAGGCAACCATGAAAAACTGCCCAAGGCCTTTGACGCGATGCCGAACGAAGCGCGGAGCAAGGCACAGTTCGAGCAATGGTGGGATCGTCCCTACGGCCTCACCCGTCCGGATGGTCGCATCGAGGTTCGGCGCCTGAACGGCCGAGCCTGGGTCTCGGCATTGCGGATGACTACGATGCTGCCTGCGCATTGGCCGAAGCCAAGCAGGCCGAATGGCTGCGGTTCCGCGAGCAGCCGCGTACCTGTCTTGACGAAGGCCAGGTGATGGTGGTCCGGCAGCCGCAGCGGCCCGACGAGGAGATGCTTGAACTCGCTTCGTTCGCGACGGCGGAGGCGGCGACCGAGTACCTGCGCGCCAATTTCCCAGAACCGTCTTCCTCGCGATAACCGCTCCGAGGGCATCGGGCGAGCCCCTTCGGGGACGGCTCTACTCGCGCCGCCAACGCGGCGCTCCCGGAGTCCGCGCGCGGTCTCCGCGCATGCGCGTGACGATCCTCTCGCGGGCCGTGGACACATCTTTCGATCCTCATTCAAGTCCCTGAGCCTGTTTCCGGTAGAACCTGTTTTCACCGACACACGCCTGCATGTCGGCGCGTCGGAACCAGATGGCGTGACCGCATCGCAGCGGCGGATTGCCGGCCGTGAAGATGATCTGTTCGTCGGTTCGCATGCGCAGCACTTCGTGCGGCATGATCAGCGGGCGGCGGGCGAGTTGCTTCGATCGTGTCCGCGACGAAGCCGACATTTGCGAGGGCTGGCTGAGCTGATCGACCTCCACGGTCGTATCGCCACAGCGCTTCGAGATATAGTCCGCTGTCTCGGAATCGTTGATCGCCAAGAACGAGATCCAGGACGCCGCTTTCGAACCATTTGCTCGTCGCATCGCGGTCGCCAGAGGCTTCGCGCATCCGATCAACTGGTAGAGCATCAGCAGGTTGATGCTGTATTTGCGCCCGAGAGCACCGCGCGGTTCTTACCGTCGTCCAGGTTTGGTGGGCGTCGGCTCCGTCTCGTCTTCCCACACTATACGAGATTGCGAGGTGGCGCTGCCTCAGAACGTGTTGGTTTGAACCAACACGGTTAGCGGCACACGCATTTGGTTTTCGCTGTCTTGCTTCAACTCCGGTGTGCGCCTGCCCAACCGATGCGAACTCATTTCGACTGAGCGCCTCGTTCCTAGTGGCTGCCCCCTGACTCTTCTGGCAGGGGATTTTTTGCCTGGCTTTCAAGATTCTGCCGCGTGCTGGTTCGCAGTGGGCGTTGGTTCAAACCAACACCCAGGATGAAGAGGCCGGTCAAATCAGGATCGAGCCGGTAGGCGAGGCACGGTCTGGAGGAACATGGATGAAGCGGGCGCAGATGGTTGCACCAAGGTCGACCCGGTGAACACGATCGTCATCAACAACCAAAAGGGCGGCGTCGGCAAGACCACGCTTGCCGTGCATCTGGCCTGGTTCATGGCGGAAGCGGGCCGCCGGGTTCTGATGATCGATGTTGATGCGCAGGGCAACGCGACCGACACGCTCAAGCACCATACAGGGTCGATTTCTGCGGCCGACCTCTTCAAGCCGGCCGCCCGGGTTGTCGCTGCGGAAAACAACGGCATCACACTGGCGCCGGCCGACAGCTCATTGACGGATATCGATCGCGGTAATGCTGCAGCTGTCATGACCCTGCAGCAGAATCTCACTGAGGCCGCCGACCGGTTCGATGTTTGTGTGATCGATACCCCGCCATCGCTTGGCCTTCGTAGCGTCGCCTGCTTGGTCGCCGCCTCGCATGTGTTGGCACCGATTTACCTGGAAGATTATTCTGTAAAGGGCGTCAAAGCCCTGATGCAGACCGTGATCGGGGTGCAACGACGCTACGGTCGCCAGGACACGCAATTCCTCGGCCTGCTGCCGTCGAACTTCAACACTAAATCGCCGCGTCAACGAACGCACTTGGAGCAGTTGTTGCGCGAAGCCGGCAAGTACGTGTTCCCGGGCCAGATTGTTGCACGGGACGGCTATGCCGAAGCCGTAGCTGAACGGGTGCCGGTGTGGAGCTTGAAGCGTCGCTCCGCGCAAGAAGCCGGTCGGGAAATCCGCGCGGTTCTCGCCAAGATCGTAGAACGGCTCGATCAGGAGACGACGAATGACGCTTGATCTCAGCTTCAAGGAGCTCGTCGACGTCGCTGCAAACTCTGGTGGCGCAACCGGACGGCCTCTTTTGGTCGCGATTGACTGCATTGACGAGGATCCCGATCAACCACGCCGCAGCTTCAGCGAACAGGAATTGGAGGAGCTCTCCCAATCCATTGCCGAACATGGCGTGCTGCAACCCATCGTGCTTCGCCGGTCGAATGAGGGTGGACGCTACGTCATCGCCATGGGCGCGCGCCGTTACCGCGCCGCGCAGCGCGCGGGGTTGCGTGAAATACCCGCGTTCATTCAAGACCTCGGTCTGCCAGACCGATACGCTCAGATGATCGAGAATATCCAGCGTGATGATCTGCGCGCGCCTGAGATCGCGACGTTCATCGCAGACCGATTGGACGCCGGCGATACCCAGGCGGAGATCTCGCGCAAGCTGGGCAAGCCAAAAGACTGGGTGTCGCGCTACGCCTCGGTCCAAAGCATGCCAGAATTCCTTCGGGCGCGACTTGAGGGCAGTTCGATCCGTGCGCTTTATGAACTCTATCAGGCCTGGCGCACGTACCCCGACGAGATCGAACGGCGATGCGCGACGCAGGACAGCTTTACCGACGCACAGGCTCGACAGCTGGCCCGGGACGTTCGCGGGCAGGGTGGCCGCGCCAATCCCCGGAACGAATTACCGGTTGGGTACCCTCGATCCGAAAACTCCGATCCCCTCCCGGAAGCACTTCTCCCGCGGAACACTGTGAACGACCGCGAAGCGGCAACGGAGGTTCAGCCAAAAACTCGCGTCGTTGCGCAATCGAGGTCGGCAGCATCTCTGGCAATCCGGGTTCGGTATCAGGATCGGACCGGGCAGCTTGTTGTCGATCGGCTCGCGACGCAAGGCTCCCGTCACGCTGTGGTGTTGGTCGACGGCGCGGACCACGAAGAAGAAGTTCCAGCATCGGCGCTTACAATCGAGGAGATCCTGTCGAGATGAACTCGTTCGACACTTTCGCTGCCGCGGCGGCAGACCATCGGTGTGCGCCGGCGGAGCGACTTTCCCATCCGAAGGATGGCGCGTTAGCGCAGCAGCCGAAGGCCGAACGCGCTCCCCACAGCGCCGTAGAGAGGCCGCAGGCTGCTGGAAAGTCGCGGTCGACAGTGCCGGTGTTAGTTAGAGCCTTCGTCTCCTCGGTTGCCGGCGGATCGGTATTCGCGATGCCTACTCCGCCAAGCGAGCGCCGCGAGCGGAGTTCGGCACAGAGGGCAGGGGCCCTCGATCGCCTTACAGTGGCGAGCGCTGAATGCAGAGAGCGTTGGTTTGAACCAACATCGAGGGACAAGTTTTTTTGCTTTCTAGTGCAGGATAGGCTTCGCGCCAGCGATGTATTACTTCGCGATTGGGATTGGAGAGCATGGCTCTGATCTCGCTTCGCGTCTCCGACGAAGTCGCGGCGGAGTTCTCAGTTCTTGCAGCTACCCAAGGCGGGAAATCCGCGCTGCTGCGGCGTCTCATTGCTGATGCACTCGCTGCGCCGGCGCCGCGCATCGTGGCGATGCCGGTCGGACGGCCGGAAAAGGTGACGGTGCGGTTTCGCGAGAGCGAGATGCGGCAGCTCGCGGAAGTGTCACATCAGCGTGGCATGACCCGAACCGGCTGGATCGTTGCACTAGTGCGCTCGCGACTGGGGTCACCAGTACCGCATTCCCCGGATGAGCATGACGCCCTTCGGGCGATCGTTCGCGAGCTCAACCGGATCGGCGGCAACATCAACCAGATCGCGCGTGCCGCAAACACCAGTGTGCTGCAGGGCAGGGCGGTTGAGCCCGATCTATCCGCAATTCAAGATGCCAAATCGGTTATCGAAAGAGAGCTCGCGCAATTGCGCAGTGCGCTGCACACCAACGCGGATTATTGGGATGGAAGGCCATGACCCGGCGCTCGCCGCGGCCGACCGACCTGGCCTCCGAACTTCCGCCGATCTCGTATGTCTGGGAAACGCCCAATCGGCGCCCGCGACGGGCCGAGTGGGATATCCCGGATCCGGCCGCTCCTGGCCGCCTTACGCCGGCGATGCGTGCAAAGCTCGAACGCATCGTCCGTCGAGCACCAGAGGTGATGGTCAAGATTACCGGTCGGACCAAGAGCGTGGCGCATCTCAAGTCGCACCTCGAATACATCACGCGAAATGGCGAGCTCGATGCGGAAACAGAGCAGGGCGCGACGCTAGCGGGTCGTTTAGGGTTGAAAGATCTGCAGCAACGCTGGGAGGATGATGCCGGTCTCGACGATAAGCGCCGCCGCGATGGGTCGCTCTCGGTCAACATCATTCTGTCGATGCCGGCTGGTACCGATGCTGTCGCCGTCAAGGATTCAGCTCGGGCATTTGCCGTCGAGACGTTCGGCTATAATCACGACTACGTTTTCGTCCAGCACCTCGACGACAAACATCCCCACGTGCACTTGACGGTTCGGTCGCGGGGCCACGACGGCAAGCGCCTCAACCCCCGCAAGGCGGATCTTCAGGCCTGGCGGGAGCGGTTCGCCGGCGAACTCCGGCTTCGCGGGATCGCGGCGGAGGCAACGCCTCGACGAACCCGCGGACGGGTTCGAAAAGCCGATCGCGGGGCGGTCCTCGCTATGCGCAAGCGAAAGATCACGCCCGATGTCGACCGGCTCGCCCGGAAGGAGGTACTGTCGGAGGTGAGGGGCAGGGTTGCCAAACACCCTTGGGACGAACAGATCAAGTCACGTCAAGACGCGATCCGGCAGCGTTATCTCGACTATGCCGCCGAGCTACAGCGCTCCGGAGTGGCAGCAGACCACGAGTTGGCTCGCCAAGTTCGGCAATTCGTTAACGACATGCCTGCTGTCGAAACCCGACGTCATGCGCTGAAGAGAGAGCTTTCGGAGCTTACCAATACGCGGCGGCGCGGCGCGGAGCAGGGCGTCAGTAAAGAGGGGCGCGACAAAACACGAGGCGATGAGCCGACCAGATAGGCGAGCGCGGGAATCATAAAAAGTGGGGACGGAGGGCGAGTTCCTCTCCGCCAAGAAAACGTCAGTTAAAGCAATTTAAATGGCGCGGCCGCACCTGCTTGAATCCTTGCGGCCGTGCTGTAGCGAGTTTTCGCAGCGTTTGAACTCGGATTGTAATCTAATCCTCGGAACGGCTGCGACCTTAGCGAGTTCGGATTCACTGCATCGCGCCTAGATGGCCATCAGCGGCTTTTGCCGTTCCGCTCTGATCAGTCGCGGCAAGGCAGCATAAGATCCTTAGCCCTCTCAAGGCTGAAACAGGGGTTCGATTCCCCTAGGGAGCGCCAGCAATTTCAATGACTTAGATCCGTTCTGAAGAAGTCGTCGAATATCCGTTGAATAAACGTCGGCGAACAATTGCGAACTCCGTCACGCTAATCAGTTGGCGCAGCCGCAGCTTATTCTCGCTTCCATCGCCGGCTAAAGTTCAGTGCCTTCGACACTCTGAGAGCGCGATCCGCTCGCACACGCGGAAATACCTCCTTCACAGTTCGAACGGCAGCGACCTCCACAACGATATGCAATTCGTCTCCGCAGCGGAAGGGTTGCCCCGCGTGCATTCCATGTTGGTGCCAGGGCGGCACGCCCTTTTCGGGTTCTTAGACGATCTGGGTCGTGATCTCTTGATAGATGTCGCGACGGGGTTTGCGGTCGGTGTTCGTCATGGTTGCCCCTTCAAGACACGGTGCGTTGATGAAGACGCGTTTCCTCGGCATAGGCGTGAAAGAAACTTGTCCGCGTGAAGTGGATGTCGCGTTCGATGCGCAACCCTCCGTGGCCGGTGATCGACTCGATCTCGCGGATGCTGACGTTGCTGAGTTCGGGGAAGCCCTTTCATCCCGAGGAGATCACTGAGCTTTATCTCGGTGCGGCCATGACGGATGCCGACAAGCAGGAGATCATCGCCACGGCTAAGGCGCTCAACCCGGAGATTGCGGTGTTTCAGGCCAAGCAGGACCAGGAAGGGCGGATCAGCTTCGACCGGGTCTGACGGCGCTTCGAAAGGGGAGTACCGGACCGTGCAGGACGAGGTCTCGAGCGCGCGACGAGGGCGGTGGGCCGGAATTTCCCTCCTGCGTAAAGCGCTTCGACAGAAAATGTATTGAACTGCGACATCCGTCTAAAGTATTGATATATTGGGATTTATTTTCGTCAGATTGTAAGTGGTATCAAGCTCGCCGCATTCTTTTCTAGGACGACTTCCGTTTTTTTCTGTGTTGGAACGCTCTCCTTGAGAGGCAGTGTTCAACAGCGAGGTATATCGCGCGATGGCGAAACAAGGCGAGGATACGCCGCCTCCAGATCCGGGTGATCTGGACGGCTGGAGGAAGGTGGCTGAGTCCGGCCGGGTCGCGCGGTTTTCCCCCGAATCTCTGGTGGCGGCGCTGCAAGACCTTGGGCCGGGTCTCGACGCCGCGGTCCGGAATCCGATCGCGCAGCATTTGAACCTCATGCTGATGCGGTGGCTGCGGCGTTATATCGGCCAGAACCATCCGGCCGGCGGCGAGGATGTGATCCTCCGCACCCACTACGATATCTTCGTCGCAATGCTGGACAAGAAGTCCGCCGATGGAAAGGCGCTGCGCGTCGAGTTTTGGGCGCGCGTGTCGTTCCGGGCGAAGGACGCGATTGCCAAGGAATATCGCGACAGCCGGATTCCGCTGACGCACGAGCCGAAGAAGAAGAGAACAGCCAACGAAGACGAGGTGCCGCTTGACGAAGAGAAAGCGGCCGAGGTCCGGCAGCTCGTTGGACCGAGCGAGCAGGACGAAGAAGCGGAGGATGTAAGCGGGTTTGTAGGCGACGACCCCGTATCGAACACGGGCCACCCCGGTGCCGCCTTGCTCGAAGGGCTGACGCATTTCGAAGAGACCATGGACGTCGAGCGGGTCCTCGCTCATATCAAGGACTTGGATTGGCGCAAGCGCCTCGCATTTCGGCTGCATATGGAGAAAGTCCCGGCCGGGTCAACGAAGGGTTACTCGATCGCTAAGGCCGTCGGGCGCAGCTCGAAGACCGTCGAAAAATGGATCAAGGAGATTCAGGACATCCTCAAGCAAACGAGGGAGGTCCAGGAACTGACAGGCAAGAAGGTGGGAGAGAGATCATGAACGAAAGTGCGAAAAGGGAAGAACGGGATGCCATCCTGATCGCCTTTCATCGGGAGTGCGAGAGGCCGACCACGGAGCAGATCATCGCTTGGGTTGAGCGGTACCCGGACTACGCCGAGGATATCCGGGCTCATGCGGCGGTAAGCCTCGATTGGGCGGCGCGCGAGACGGACGCAGAAGTTGAGGTCAGCCAGTCCTTGCTTGACCGCGGCTTCAGTAATGCGTTGAACGCCTTTTACGGCGCCGAACAGAGGGCAAAGGCCGAGGCAAATGTTAAGTCGTTTCAGGACTTGGCGGCGGCGCGCAACATCGATGTCGTTCAGATGGCGCGCGAGATGGACATCGCACGCGGTGTTTTGGCGGCGTTGTTTAACGGGCTGATGTTGCCGCCCATCAGACAGCGGCTCGTTGAGCATGTCTGCCGTCTGCTTGCGATAACGCGCGATGCCTTTGATGCGGCGCTGGCACTTGTCCTGAGCCAGCCAAGGTTTGGTCACGCCAAGGCGAGCGCGGCGCCAACCGTTCGTGCCCGGCACTGCGATGATATAATCCGGGACAGTCCAATGACCCCGGAGCGACAGCGATATTGGCTGGAAGAGGATTGATTCTTGGACGCCTGGATCGACATACGGCGCAAGGCGCGCGAATGCCATGCGAAGGCATTGAAAGAGACGAACGGTGACCGCCGGGCGGGCAAAATCATTGCCGCTGCACTGAAACTCGATGATCTTGAGGTCGAGGGACATGACTTCGAGCCCGGTGTGCTGGGCGCGCTGGATCGCGCATTCCGTCTGGTCAAGGTCAAGAAGGGCCTTGATGAGGCAGAAAAGCTTGTGGTGATCGCACACGAGATCGGTCATTTCCATCTGCACCGCGATCCCCACAACGAAGTGACCGCGCGGTCGCACGGTTTGGGTGGTGATCCAGTGGATAGCGGCGCGGGCAAAGTCGAAGGCTATTCCCCGCACGAGCGCAAGGAAGTGCAAGCCGATATCTTCGCGGGCGAGCTCGTTTGCCCCGGTGACTGGTTGCGCGAGGAATTTGTTAGGAAGAACCGGCGGCCCAAGGCGATTGCAAGAGAACTCGGCGTGCCGGTATCGCTGGTGCTGAACCAGATGGTGCGCGCGGTTTTGCTTCCGCCGGTCGGACCCGCTCCGGAAGTTGCGCCGGCCGTGGTACACGATCTCGATGCCAGCCAGCAAGCAGCCGTCGTATGGAGCGGTGGGCCGCTCCTCGTAGAAGCAGGCCCCGGTACCGGCAAGACGCGTACCCTTGTCCGCCGGGTTCAGCACAAGCTAGAGAAAGAGCCGAACCCGGCCTCGTTTCTGGCGCTGACCTTCTCCCGCAAGGCATCGGAAGAGATGCGCGAACGTATTGCTGGGATGAATCCCGATGCTTCTATCGAAATGTGGGTCGGGACGTTTCACCAGTTCGGGCTGGAACTGGTAACGAAGTGGCCATTGCGGTTTGGGCGCACCAGCAATGTGCGGACGCTGGATCAGACGGGCCAGCTTGAATTGCTGGAAGCCAATCTTGAAAAGTTGCCGCTCAAGCATTTTCAGAACCTCTATGAACCGGCCTACGAACTCGTGCCGGTGCTTCGTGTTATTTCGCGCTGCAAAGATGAATTGATCTCACCCGATCAGTACGAAGCGGCCGCGGAGGCGTTCAAGTGTACAGCGCGCACCGAAGAGGAGCATGAAGATGCCGACCGCGCACTTGAGGTTGCGGCGATTTATCGCATTTATCAAGATGAGCTGAAGAACGCTGATGCCGTTGATTTCGGCGATCTGGTCGCGATGGCGGCTGAACTCGTAAAGGAGCATCCCGAAGTCCAGGCCTACGTTGCTGGCTTCAGACACATTCTTGTCGATGAGTTTCAGGACGTCAACTTCGCGAGCGCCGAGCTCCTCCGCGCATTGACCAAGTCGGGCGTAGACGTCTGGGTGGTTGCCGATCCGCGTCAGTCGATTTACCGCTTCCGCGGCGCCGAGCCATCGAACGTGTCGACGTTCGAGGCAACCTTCGGTGGCAAGCGTCAAGCGCTGGCCAACAACTATCGTTCGCTTGCGCCGATCGTGAACGCCTTCGCCCGCTTTTCGGGTTCGATGGGCGGTGGTGCTATGAGAGGGGCCTGGACGGCTACCCGCGGTGGTGGTGGTGCAGTGACCATGACATCAGCCCCAACACTCTCCGCTGAAGGCGAGGCAATCCGTAGCAGGATCGAGGAGTTGCGGAAAGCAGGCATTCCCTATGCCGATCAGGCAATCCTTGCGCGTTCGCACCTTAGTCTCGGACGCATTACGGGCATTCTGGAGCAGCTCGGCGTCCCTCTTCTTTATCTTGGTGACTTGTTTGAGCGCGCAGAGGTCCGCGATTTGCTGTCGCTGGTCAGCATCGATGCTGAGCGCGGGGGAATCGGTCTCGTCCGTGTTGCAGGCCTTCCTGACTATGGCGTTGCCAGGGCAGACGCCCTGGCGGTCATCGCCTGGTCGCGGGAGAATAAAGAATCGATCTTCGAGTCACTGAAGCGTACAGACGAGATTGAGGGACTCTCGGAAGAAAGCCGAAACGGCTTGAAGCTTCTGGGGAGCGAACTCGATGGGCTCCAGCACGCCTCGCCGTGGTTGCTTCTAACGACATGGCTATTCGAGCGGAGTAACTACCTCCACCGGCTGCTTGGAGGCCAACCTGCGATCGCCCAGCAACAACTGATCGCGATCTATCAGTTGTTGAAGGTGTGCGGGGAGTATGCCGCAACGAACGAGACCAATCGTAAGCGATTTCTCGATCGCATACGGCGGATCGAGGCGTTGAATGAGGATACGGCGTATCGTGCGATATCATCGGAAGCCTCGGAGATTGATGCGGTGCGGGTGATGACCATCCACGGCAGCAAGGGGCTTGAATTCCGCGCGGTGCATCTTGCGGTCGTCGCGACGGGTTACATGCCGAGCCCCCGACGTGGTGCGCGTATCGAACCTCCGCCGACGCTTCAGCGGCTGGCGGTTCAGCCGAGCGGACACGAGGCGGAGGAGGAGTGTTTGTTTTTTGTCGCGCTCTCCCGCGCGCGGGATGCGTTGTCGTTGACGCGGGCCGAGCGTTACACGGCAAGCCGGGGAGCGAAGCCTTCAAAGTTTCTCGACACGCTGAACGGCTTCGTATCGACCCGGACCTTTGCGGGCTCTGGCAAATACTATGGCGCTGAACGCGAGCGTACGCCGGTTGAGGCGAAGGACGCCTACGCGGAGCGTGAACTCGAAATCTATGTGCAGTGCCCCGCACGGTATCGGAACGAATTCATCGACGGATTACGTGGTGGCCGAGATGAATCTGCGTACATCCGGTTTCATCGCTGTGTGTACATAACGGTCGGCTGGCTGGAACAGCAGCACGAAAGCGGAAACCCCGTGACGGTGGCCGGCGCGCTGCAGCATTTGGACGAGGTATGGGCTGAAGAAGGCCCGGTCGGTCATGCCTTCGAGAAGTTCCATCGGCGCAACGGCGAGGACATGGTGCGCAAGATGGCCGAGACGATCGCCGCAGAGAAAGGTACCTATGCGCGCGGTGAGTGGTCGATCCCGGTCGGCAAGCGGCGCGTGCTCATCACGCCGGACCGGGTCTTCATCAATCCCGATGGATCGGTTCGGGTCCAGCGTATCCGCACCGGCAAGAAGACGAAGTCGGAGGCGGACAAGCGCATCTACGCATTGCTGCGCAAAGGCGCCGCTCAGGAGTTCCGCGGACGGCGGGTGTCTGTCGAAGCCTTTTATCTCGCGACCGGCGAAGTGACGCCGGTACCTGCTAGGAACGACGACAAGCTTCTTGCCGAGTATGCCGATGCGATCGCTGGTATCGAGCGCGGCGAGTTTCACGCGGTGCCCGAGGCGCGGCGCTGCCCGAACTGTCCCAGCTACTTCATCTGCACGGGCGCCTAAGGCGATTTCCGTTTTTTTGAGTGTCGCGACGCTTTCCTTAAGAGGGCCAATCGGCCCCAGAAAGGAAAGCCATGACGAAGCACATCATTTTCATTCAGGTCCAGGAACGGCCCGGGATCATCGAGGCGGAGGTCATTGAAGCCGCGACGATCGGCGAGCTGCGCGCCACTATCGAAGCGGTGGGCGTGGCGCTCGACGCCGAGACCCACATCTTCATCGACGAGGCGGAAGAGCCCCTGCTCGGCGAGCATCACCATGCGGTGCCGGAGCTCAAGCGTGGCATGCGCGTGCATGTCAGCCGCTGCAAGCGCATCAAGGCGACCGTCCATTATCTCGAACGGTCGGGCGAACATGAGTTTGCGCCCGGCGCGCGCGTGCGTGCGGTGAAGGCGTGGGCGGTGCATACCTTCAAGCTGACTCCGAAAGACGCGGCCGAGCACGTGCTCCAGATCTGCCAGTCCAGGAAGCGCCCTGCGGCGGACACGCCGTTGCACGAGCTGGTCGAAGGGCACGGCTGCTCCCTCTGCTTCGATCTCGTGCCGGAAAAGCGGGTCGAGGGCTGACATGAACGCACCGCTGCCTCCCGATCGCGTTCTTCTTGAGCTTGATCTGGTCGCACCGGAGTTCCGGTGCGGCGAGATCGAAGGCCGCTTTTGCCACGTATCGACGCAGTGGCCACACGTCGTGATCGCCGTCGCAGCTCCGCCGCGGCCCGGGGCGCCCCGGGAGTTCGGCTTCCGCTTCAACTGTTCGGGGTATCGCCGGACGCCGGTGACGGCGCAGCCCTGGGATATCGCGGCCAGCCGGCCGCTGCCGCCGGCGCGTTGGCCGACGGGGCTGCAATTTGTCTCGGCCGTGTTCCGGCCGGACTGGAAGCAGGGGCAGTGCCTCTATCTGCCGTGCGACCGCATGTCGATCGAGGGACATGACAACTGGCGCAACGAACACCCGAGCCGGCTCTGGCAACCGGATCGCGGGATCATCTGTTACCTGGAGCAACTCAATGGCCTTTTCTTTGAAAGCGATTATTCGGGCATTCGCGGCGCCTAGCCACCGGCTGCGGTGTTCACCGCAGCTCTGGCGCGGGATCGTTTCCGAACTTGAACGCCGCGGCGAAGGTCGCCACGAAGCCGGTGCGTTCCTTCTGGGCGTCGACGACCGGGGCCGGAAGGAAGTGCGGGAGGTGGTTTACTACGATGATCTTGACGCTCACGCCTACGACACCGGCGTCTGCGTGCTGCACGGCGACGCATTCGCACGGCTTTGGTCCCTTTGCCGTGAGAAGAAACTGACGGTGGTCGGGGATGCGCACACCCATCCGGGCGCGGCGTTCCAGAGCCAGTCCGATCGTATGAACCCGATGGTCGCGCGCGCAGGCCATATCGCGATCATCGTGCCTGAGTTCGCGCGCTGGCCGATCCGGCCGGGCAAGCTCGGCGTCTACGAATACGTCGGTGACCACACCTGGCACGACCGGGGTGGCCTTGTGGCATCGCGGTATTTCTACCGCGGCTTCTGGGCATAATGGAGGAATACGATGCTTGACGCCTCAACCCTTCATCGCGGCGCGAAATACTTCATGGACAGCGGTCGCGCTGCCACACACGACGAAGCCATGGCGATGCTGCGAAGCTTCGGCCTCACCATCCAGGTCGACGCGTCGATCGCGTCGTCGCACGAGGAGCAGATCGCGTTGCTGACGCTCGTCAATGTCGCACGAAGAAGTTTTCTTGGCGGCGTCGAGGTCGTCGGCCTGCCGGACGCCAAGCCGCTGACGCGCTTGACGCGGGCTCGTTCGCTCGGCCGAGCCGTCGCCGACTACAAGGGGCGCGTCGTAACACAGGCCAACCCTGCATGGCCGGTGGCCATCATTGGCCGTAGATCGAAGCCGGAGACAGAGCGTCCCGCCTGGCGGCTCCGGTGGTCGGGTTGGCGCGGCGGGGTTGTGCCGGCGGATGCGGGCGACACAGAGCCGAACCATGCCGCGATTGCGTTGGCACCCGTGCTGGCGGCGGCATGCTGCGCCGCCGAGGCCTTCGCCTGGCACGCCAAGGACCACGTGATGGCCGGCCATCGGCCCCTGGGCCTTTCGCTGTGGAATCCCGGTGCCGATTGGCTGGAAGCGGACGGTTCGGAGCCGGCTCTTGCTTGGCTCCCGTCGTCGCTTTGGCTTATTGGCCTTGGCAATCTTGGGCAGGCCTTTGCCTGGGTGTTGGCGGCGCTTCCTTACGCCGACCCCAAGATGGTGAAGCTACTCTTGCAGGACGACGACCGGCTCGCAAGGTCGAACGACAGCACGTCGTTGCTGTCCTTCGTCGGCGACGTCGGCCATCGCAAAGCGCGCAAGATCGGTGCATGGCTCGATGCCCGCGGGTTCGACACCTACTTGCTGGAGAGCCGCTTTGGAAAGTGGACCACGCGCACGATTGAGGATCCGGCCGTGACCCTGTGCGGGGTCGACAATCCGATCGCGCGTGCCGCGCTCGACTATCCGGGCTTTGGGCTGGTGGTTGAAGCGGGTCTCGGTGCGGGACCGGAGGCCTTCCGCAGCCTGTCGGTACACACCTTCCCGGCGTCGCGTCGAGCCGAAGATATTTGGTCCAAGGATATTGGCGCGGCGACGGCAAATGTCGAAGATATGCCGGCCTACAGGGCTATGAAGAAGGCCGGTGCGGACGCGTGCGGTCTAACCCAGCTTGCGTCGCGGACCGTCGGCGTCCCGTTCGTGGGGCTGATCGCTGGAGTCTTGGTGATCGCTGAACTCCTGCGGCGGCTTCACGGCGGCATCGCGCTCGAGCTGGCGGCTGGATCGGCCTCGGCGCTGGAGGCCTTCGAGACCGTAGCGACGCAGGTCGATCCGTATGCCTTCGGGCATGTGCCTGTCGCAATGTAGGGACTTGAACGACGGGTAGCCGGGCTCTTGAGGGAGTTGAACCGCGAGCGCTCGCTTAATCTCTTGAGCTGTGCCGCCGCTTTCTATCTCCAATTGACGACATCGAATGGCTTTTCTAGCTTCGCACCATGTTCGAAATCACCGGCGATGATATTGCGGCTTTGAACGACACGGACCTGCGCACACTCGTGGGTCGCCTGTGTGAAGCCGAGTTGCGCCGAGGAGGCCTTCCGGTCTCCGCGGTAACCTACGGCGGAAATCAAACTGCCAAGGATGGCGGCTTGGATGTTCGGGTGGCGGCACCAGCCGGATCGACCGTTGGCGGCTTCATTCCCAAGGCCCAGACCGGGTTTCAGGTAAAGGCCCAGGATATGGCGCGAGGCGATATTCTCAATGAGATGAAACCTAAGCCTGGGAAGGCGCTGCGCCCCTCGATTATTGAGCTGGCCGACATGGACGGGGCCTACGTCATTGTCAGCTCCAAGGGGTCGGTGACGGACAATGCCTTGACCGACCGCCGGGACGCGATGGTAGATGCACTTGCCGGCACATCCGCCACGGGGAAGCTATTTCTTGATTTCTACGACCGCGACCGCATGGCGACCTGGGTTCGTGACCACGCCGGCGTTATCCCATGGGTACGCGCGAAAGTCGGCAAGGCCGTGCCGGGATGGAAGTCATTCGGGTCATGGTCACTTGCGCCTGAGGGTGCTGAGAGCAGCTACCTCTTCGACGCGCACGCGCGTATTCGTACAGGCGACAAAGATGAAGGCGATGGCATCTCCGCCATCGACGGCATCAACAAGATCCGCGAGGTGTTGTCTAGACCAGGGCGCGTAGTCCGGCTGGCCGGCTTGTCGGGCGTGGGTAAGACCCGTTTGGCAGAGGCGTTGTTCGATCCATCGGTGGGAGATACCGCTCTCGATCCGTCCCTCGCGATCTACACTAACGTCGCCGACGAGCCGAATCCACCGCCGGTTGGCTTGGCATCGGACCTGAATGCCAATGAGACCCGTGCGATCCTCGTGGTCGACAACTGCCCGCCGGAGCTGCACCGAACGCTCTCGGAAGCGACGCGCGCGCAGGGATCTTCCATCAGCGTCATTACGATCGAATACGACATTCGCGACGACCAGCCTGAAGGCACCGATGTATTCCGCCTCGACACCTCGTCAATCGAGTTGATCGAAAAGCTTGTTGTGCGGCGTTATCCCGACCTCTCCCAGGTCGATGCGCGTACCATTGCCGTGTTTTCCGATGGCAACGCGCGCGTCGCGCTTGCACTCGCCTCGCGTATCGAAAAGACCGAGCGTGTCTCTGAGTTAAGCGATGAAGAGCTGTTCAAGCGCCTGTTCCAGCAGCGCCATGACCCCGATCCATCGCTGCTGCTGATCGCGCAAGCATGTTCGTTGGTCTATTCGTTCGATGGTGAAGCTCTGGATGACGACAAAGCCGAGCTTCCTATCCTCGGGCAATTAGTTGGCAAAACCGCCGAGGAGGTCTATCGGGGTGTTGCCCAGTTGCTTGACCGCGACCTTGTTCAGGCGCGTGCACAATGGCGCGCGATTCTGCCGCACGCCATTGCGAACCGCCTTGCCAAAATGGCGCTTCAAAGCTTTCCGCAGGCCCGGGTGACGTCGCTGCTGGTCGATCATGCGTCCGAGCGCTTGCTGCGGTCGTTCTCGAGGCGGCTCGGTTATCTCGATGACAGCAAGCCGGCAAAGGCCATCGTGGAAGGCTGGTTGGCACCGGGCGGGCTTCTCGGCGACGTGAGCGACCTCAATGAACTCGGTCGCGCTATTTTCGCAAATATCGCGCCTGTCGCGCCCGAGGCCGTTCTAACGGCGATCGAACGTACGGTCGCGTCAGGCGATGAGGAGACGCTTAATCGCTGCAAGCATTTTGTGCGTTTGTTGCGGTCGTTGGCGTACGAGCCAAGGTTCTTTGAACGCGCAATCGCTGTTTTGACGAGGTTCGCGGCCCTCAACCCCGACAGCGAAAACGAGAGCGACGCCAACCGGGTAGTCGCGTCATTGTTTTGTATCGTTCTGTCCGGAACCCACGCGCCAATCGATATGCGGATTAAAGTCGCTCGGGAGCTTTTGTCATCCCCCGATGAGAAGGAGCGCGTAGTTGGCGTCGCAGCCTTGGAGGCGTTGCTAAAAACCGATCATTTCATGTCGAGCTATGATTTTGATTTCGGAGCTCGTTCGCGGGATCACGGTTATCATCCGGCCAATGGCGGGGAAGTCCGGTCCTGGTTTGATGCAACGCTGAAGTTGGTGCGCAGCGTGGCTCTCTCAAACAGTCCCGTTGCACCAGCCATCAAGAAGGCGTTTACGCAAGAGTTTCGGGATCTGTGGAGCCGTTCGGGGCGGGCGGAGCAGCTTGATCATCTCGCCCGCGACATCGCTGGCGCAACGTTCTGGCGCGATGGATGGGTCGCGGCGCGTGAGGCGCGCCGGTTGGACGGGAGCGCCATGACGCCCGAGCTTCGAAAGCGGCTCACGGATCTCGAGGAATTTCTTCGCCCGAAGGACCTTGTTAACCGGGTGCGAGGCCTCGTTTGCGGGCAACGCGGAGGGGCACTCGATCTCGAAGATTTCGAGGATGAGGAAGACGATGAAGCGTCTGGCGCCCAAGGCGCGGCCGTTAGTCCTCGCAAACCCCGAGAGAGCTATGAAGCGCGGGCGGCGCGCGCGGCCAAGGCGATCAGGGAACTGGCTCACGATGTTGCCGCGGATGAAGATGCATTTCATACCCTTCTGCCGGAGCTCATGAACGGCAACGATAAGGAGCGGATGTTTGGTGCGGCCCTTGCCGAGGACGCGGAAAACCCGCGAGCGATGTGGGATCAGGTGGTCAAGCAGTATGGAGGGATGAAGGACGCGCGGCTGACTCTGGTCGGAGGATTCTTGCAGGGCCTGTTGAAGCGCGATGAAGCGCTTGGGAACGTCATTCTTGACGAAGTGCTATCGAGCCCAACGCTCGGTGCGTCCTTTCCCTTGCTCCAAGCGTCGGCGCCGATCAATGGGGCTGCCCTTGGCCGCCTGCATAAATCCCTCGAGCTCGGCCAAGCTCCGATTGAAGCATTCACCAGCCTAGCCTATGGCCGCGCGTGCGAAAACGTTCCCGGGCCTGAGTTCCGAGATTTGCTGCTTGCCATATCGCGTCGGCCGGACGGCATCCTCGTTGCGTTGGAAATCATTTCCATGCGGCTCCATTCTGATGCCGAAGCAAAGCGACCGCCGGCGAGCGAGGTGCGCGAGGCAGGCCGTCTTATCCTTCAAAAATTCGAATTCCATCCGGTAAAGGGCCGGGCTCGCCGCGAAGATCAAGAGCTCGGCGTGGTGGTGCGGGGTACCCTCGGCGGACCTGAAGGCGCCCGCGTCGCGCGGGAACTGAGCCGCAAGTTGATCGCCGCCGTAACAAGCCGCGATTTCCGCGCCTACGACAATGATGATTTGATGAACGCACTGTTGCGGGTGCATTCGATGGAAGTGTTTGATGAACTCTTCTCCGGTACGGCCACGGAGATCAAGCGGAGTGTCGGCTTCTTTCAGAACCTCTCGCGCCACCGCCAGAATATTTTTGACGGCGTTACCGACGAGGCCATCCTGCAGTGGTGTGATCGCGAGCCGTTGTTGCGCTATCCGCTCATGGCCTCCGTGGCAATCCTCTTCAGCGGTAACGATGAGAACGCCGCGACGGAGTGGCGGCCCCTTGTTGGTGAATTGCTCAAGAAAGCCCCCGATCCCACATTGGTTATGAATGAAATCGTGCAGCGCCTCTACCCGTCCATGTGGAGTGGATCGCTTGCGACCGTGTTGGAGAAACGGCAAAAACTGCTCAATACCTTGCCGGGCGCAACCACCCCAGCGCTAGCCGCTATTGTTCGAGCCGCAAACGCGCGGGTCCAAAAAACCATCGACGCTGAGCGATTGATCGAGCGGGACGAGGACAGGGATCGTAACAACCGCTTCGAGTAGGCGAAGAAAGAGCGTTGTATCACCAGCACAGCTTAATGGGGCTTGTCGCTTAGGGATGTACTGGACAGGCCGATAGTTCAGCTCTCGGTCTAAGTAGCACATAACCATTGACGATAGGGCTCCCGGCTTTAGCTCGGCAAGCGGTGTTCTGCGTTCCAAGGTCGGGAATAGTGCGCGCATAGGTGGCCCGAGGGGAGTCCGGGAGTTCTACCCGTCACCGGCTCCAAATTGGAGGTCTGGGAGCCTTGATTGAACTAAAAGGGGTGGCGCGTTGACTTGCAGGCCGGTTGTCGGCAATGCATTATGCACGTGAAATCAAGGGGCATCGCTGTTCTGAGGGGCCGAACTCGGCAATTTCGCGCAGAACGAGGCGGCATGCCTGACCGACCAGTTGTGGTGGTAGTTCGGGATATGGCAGCGTTCGGAGCAAATAAGCAAACTTCGTTTCGTTCTGATGAGACCGCGCCCGGTCAGTACGGTGCGGCCGTCGCCGATCTGGTGCGGGAAGGCGTTCGCAAAGCGCGGGAGAAGCTGATCGATCTCAGCATGCGTAATACCATGCTGAACTTTCGGCACTCAGAAACTTCGGCGAAGCACGTCCGCATCGTCGACGAGGACTTGGAGCTCCTGGTGGGGGCGCTCGCCTCCCGCAAGTCGCTCGACATCATTCCGATCCCACCTGTGGAGCAAGTCCCGCGGGACGAAGAGACCGACGGATTCCGGGCTGCGCTAAAACTCGCCAAGAAAGCCGATCCCGAATGGTTGGCGGCCGAGGACGCGCGCCGTGCCGCTGGTAATCGGCGTCGTTCGAAGGACAAGGCGGCCGAAAGGGCGCTCCGCGACCGGTTGCGTACTCAGCTCGGAATGCCGGAGTGGCGGGTCGCGACCGATCCGCGTTCTCGGGCTCGCGAGCTTGGGATCGATCCGTCATATGACCTCTCGCCATCGAAGGGCGCGAGCCGAGGGCACCATGCTGACAATTCGCTGCAGACCCTCTTCTTTCCGGACCGCCTCGAACCGAAGCTTTCAAGCGTTCATAGCGCGGCGCGGGCCCTTCAGGAAGACGCCGGTCTCAGCGCCCTCTATATCGCCGTCGGCTTTCTCGAGTGGTATGAACAGGACGATTCCGTCGATCCGGCCTACGCACCTCTCGTATTGTTGCCCGTCAACATGGAGAAGCGCATAGCGAGTGGCGAGTACATCTACTCGATCATGGGGCGGGACGACGACGAAGCCAGCAACGTCGCCCTTCGCGAAAAGCTGAAGCGTTTTGCAATCGATCTTCCAGAATACGATCCGGAGTCGGGGGTAGAAGCGTATCTCTCCGGCGTCGAAGGGTGCCTCAACAATAAGCCTCGATGGAAGGTGCGACGTTTCGCGACCATAGGCCTCTTCTCATTCGCCCGCCAGGCGATGTGGAGCGATCTCGATTCGGCTCGATGGCCGGCAGATGCTCGTCCGGAAGCGCACGCGCTACTAGGGCACGTGTATGGCGACGTTGCAGGCGAACACACCGACAACGTCGCGCCGGTCTACGACGTCGATCAGCCGGAGCTCGAGCGGCAAGCGCCGGCACTGGTGATCGAAGCGGATGCCTCGCAGCTCAGTGCGGTCATCGACGCCACGGCCGGAAAGAATCTCGTGGTTCAGGGACCGCCGGGCACCGGTAAATCCCAAGCGATCACCAACATCATCGCGAACGCCTTGTGGCACGGGAAGACGATCCTGTTCGTCTCCGAAAAGATGGCCGCGCTGAAGGTGGTTAAGGATCGGCTCGATCACATGGGCCTTGGTCTTTATTGTTTGGAAGTGCACTCGGCTAAGGCCTCGAAGGCTTCGGTGCTCAAGTCGATACGCGAGCGGATGGAAACTCCGCGTGGCGCCGCAAACGTCAAAGAGGCGGAAGGCGCCCGCGAAGCACTCCGACAGGCGCGAGAACGCCTTACTGAGTATGCGGGCTTGATGAATAGCCCAGCGGGCTCCACCGGCCTTAGCGTGCATCAGGTTCTTTGGGGCGATTTCACCAGGGCCGCACCAGATCCGGCGCCGCCAAAGCTAACGTTGGAATTTCGATTTCAGAATCCATTGGATATCGACCGCTTCAAGCTCGGTGAGTTGGTCGGAACTGGCAAGGCTTTAGACGACTGGGCGGCTTCCATGGGGGATGCTGCCGACCCGGCGCATCAGCCATGGCGCGGTGTTGGCAATCTCAATCTGAACCGGTTTGATCGTGCCAAGGCGGTCGAAGTCGTTGCGGGTTGGTCGGAGGCGCTGAAGCGGCTTCTCCAGAATATGGAGTTGCTCTCTGCAACGAGCTCGTGGGAGGAACTTAGCTCCCCAGCGGAGGCGTTCGCCGCGGCGGCTGTTATTTTGGGCTTGCCCGAGGCAGGACCGGAGGTCGAGGAGAGACTCCTTGCCCTCGCAACCGGCGAAGCGGCTCGAAAATCCCTCGATGAGTGGGCCTTCGGCAACAAATGGCAACCGACATCATGGCGACGAACGCCTGCGCTACGCTGGCGGGGAGATCGGAATTGGAGTGTGCCGGAAGTGTTCTGGCTACCACCCGCTTTGTCGGAAAAGTTCAAGCGAGCGAGCTCCCGCCATCGGTGAAGCGCTATCTTCTGCAAGAAGGCTACGCCGACCGGCTGTCCGGGTTGAAGCAAGTCGCACGAATTCTGAAGATCGCTATCGACGAAGTCGATGGGGCCGCTCGGAAGGCGGACGAACTTCTCATGCTGCGGCCTGAAGAATGGTGTGGTGGGCCACAGGATGCGGCGCCAATCCGCTTGCAGTTGCAGAAGTGCGAACGGGCGTCCCAAGCCCCCGATGCTCTCGAAAAGCAGATCACGCTCCTATCGATGGAGTTCGAAGCCGCCAACCTCGGATTGAGCGATCTCGTCCGATGCTGGCCCGCGGCGGGGCTTCGGTACGCTGGCGTCGCGCAGGCCGTCGAAGCCGCGTTCTATCGCTCGGTTGCGGAGAAGCTCATGCGGGAACATCCGGTGTTGACGCGGCACGCGGGAAATACCCACGATCAGGTACGCAAACGCTTCCAAGACCTCGATCGCGAGATGCTGCAACTCAATCGCAAAGTGATCGCGGCCCAGCTTCATGCCCGTCCGATTCCGCCCGGCCGACGTGCGGGTTCTACGCGCGACTACACTGAGAACGAGATGCTCACGCATCAGACCGGCCTGCAACAGCCTCGGATCGCGTTGCGTCGGCTATTCTCCAACGCGGGGAATGCGATTCGCGCTTATACTCCGTGCGTGATGATGAGCCCGATGTCGGTTGCACAATATCTCGAACCGGGTCGTCATAAGTTCGACCTGCTCGTGATCGACGAGGCCTCCCAGATGCGACCGGAGGACGCGCTCGGTGCGATGCTACGTTGCGATCAGGCGGTGATCGTGGGAGATCCGGAATAGTTGCCGCCAACGGACTTCTTCAGTACCTCCGTCGATGCGAACGATGAAAAGGCGGAAGACGCGCCGGAGGAATCCATCCTCGAGCTCGGCCGCCGATGCTGGCACCCGATGCGTATGCTCGAAGTCCACTATCGCTCACGTCATCAGAGCCTGATCGCCTATTCGAACCGCGAGTTCTACGGGGAGCGGTTGTTGGTTTACCCGAGTCCAGTCCTCGAGGACCCGGATTTCGGCGTGTCCTGCAGAAAGGTCGAAGGAGCCTACGAAGTCGGGCAGGGCCGCAATCTGGAAGAGGCGCGTGCAGTTGTCGAAGAGGCGGCCGGACTGATGCGTGCGCGTGCCGATCGTTCGATTGGCATCGTCGCGATGAACCAGGCTCAGCGGGACCTCATTGAAACGCTCATGGACGAACGTGCAGCCGCGGATCCCGATATTCAGGCATATCGCGAAAGATGGGATGATAATCTCGAGGACTTCTTCGTCAAGAACCTGGAGAACGTCCAGGGAGACGAGCGCGACATCATCCTGATCTCGACGGTCTATGGTCCGACGGCGGAGGGAGTGTTCCATCAGAATTTTGGTCCCCTTAATCGTGCCTACGGCCATAGACGTCTGAACGTACTTTTCACCCGTGCGAAACGTAAGCTGACCGTATTCACTTCGCTCGACCATGCGCGCATCGTCGCCGATGGAAGCCGACGTGGGGTGCGGGTACTCAAGGAGTTCCTCGAATATGCAAGTCGCGGTTCGTTTACGCCTGGACGACGATCCGGGGAAGAGCCGGACAGCGATTTCGAGCGATGGTTCCTGTTCCGACTAAAATCGGCGAATTATGAAGCTCATCCGCAGGTAGGCGTGGCGAAATATCGGATCGATATCGGCGTGGTGCATCCCGACAAGCCGGGGAGCTATATCCTCGGCGTGGAATGCGATGGAGCGACATACCATTCGTCGAAATCTGCGCGCGATCGCGATCGATTGAGGCAGGACGTGCTCGAAGGTCTGAACTGGCGCATCTACCGGGTTTGGTCGACGGATTGGTATCGTGACCCAGAAAGGGAATTCGCGCGGCTTGTCGACCGGATCGAAATGCTGCGTGCCCTGCAATAGCTCCGGATTTCAGGTGGCATCGGACTGCTTGTTTTGATTCATTGAAGTGTGGTCCTGTTCAGATGAACTTGCTTGCCGTTACTTCCGCCTCCAGTCGTCGCCGGTTAGAGGGCGCACGCGCTTGGCTTGAGGCGCGCGAGCCAGATGAGGAACTCCTCGTAGTTGGCGCCACGGTCGACGCCGCCAATGAACTCGCGCGCCAGGTTGTGTCTCGAAAGGGCGCGGCTTTCGGTTGGCATCGGATCGGTCTCTCGCAACTCGTCTCCATCGTGGCGGCCCGAGAGCTCGCGCACCGCGGGGTCGTGCCGCTCACCAGAATCGGGGCGGACGCGATCACAACGCGGTTGATCCATCGTCTGAGGGGCGAGCGCAAGCTCGGCCGGTACGCTTCCGTGAGCGAAACGCCCGGCTTTCCGCGAGCGATAGCCGGCGTGATAGCGGAGTTGCGCTTGGCCGGCGTCCGCTCGGGCGAGCTCAATGCAGCCGCTCCGGATTTGGCGCCGATCGTTCGCGAATATGAGCACGAATTGGCGGAAGGTGACTTCATCGATTGGTCCGGCACTCTCGCGCTCGCGACGAGTGCGATCGCTGGACAGGATAGGCATCGACTCGTCGGGCTGCCGACGCTGCTGCTCGACGTCGCGATACGAAACGAGGCGGAATTCGGATTCCTTTCCGCATTCATCTCGGCCGCGCGGGAAACGCTGGCAACGGTACCTGCAGGCGATATGGAAACTCTGCATCAATTTCGCGATCGATTGGGCTTCAAAGTCAACGATCTGGATCTGTCTGCTGGCGAACCGAACGATGCTCTGGCGCGGCTCCAACGTCATCTCTTCAACGAGCATGAGAAGCCGCCCGAGATCGAGAGTGGCGATCAGATCGAGATTTTCTCGGCGCCGGGAGAGGGGCGCGAATGCGTCGAGATCGCGCGCCGCATTCTACTGCTTGCTCGGGACGGTCTTCCGTTCGATCGGATGGCCGTTCTATTGCGGTCGGCCGATCTCTATCGTTCGCATCTCGCGGAGGCGTTTTCGCGGTCAGGGATTCCCGTTCACTTTGCGCGCGGAGCCGTGAGGCCGGAGCCCGCCGGGCGAGCCTTTTGCTGTTTGCTCGATTGTGCCAGCGAAGGCCTTTCGGCGGGAAGATTCGCCGAATACCTTTCGCTAGGCCAGGTGCCCGATGCGGTCGCGGGTGAACCTCCCGAGGCGCCGCTCCAGGGCGATCTGTGGGTCGCGCCCGACGCCGAGACCGCTCCCATCTCGACGATAGCTGGCACGAGCGACTCAACGACGGTGCCAGCGCAGAGCCGAGCTGTCTCGGAACCGTCGGACCGGCCCGTGCGGGATGGGCATCTCAGAGCGCCACGGCGATGGGAACGGCTGCTCGTGGAGGCCGCGGTAATAGGTGGCAGCGATCGTTGGCGGAGGCGACTTGACGGCCTCGCGAATGATCTACGCCGTAGACTCGATGCGACTGAAGGACAGGAGGACGCGCAAGCCGCTGCGATCTCCCGTGAGTTGGACGACCTCACAGCGTTTTCCTGCTTTGCCCTCCCGCTCATCGATGAACTTGAAAACCTGCCGATCTCCGCGACTTGGCGAGAATGGCTCGACCGTTTGAGCGCCCTCGCGGCTCGAAGCCTCAGGCGGCCGCAGCGCGTGCTCGCCGTGCTGGCAGAGCTACAGCCGATGGCGTCGGTGGGGCCGGTGACGTTAGACGAGATTCTTGCCGTTCTCAGAAGCCTTCTGTTGGAGGCGGCTGAGCCGCCGTCTTCGCAGCGGCACGGAAAGCTCTTTGTTGGAACTATCGAATCGGCCCGAGGACTGAGCTTCGAGGCGGTTTTCGTCCCGGGCTTGGCGGAAAAGATGTTTCCCAAGAAAATCGTCGAGGAGCCGATCCTGCTCGACGTCGTCCGCGCGCGGCTCGGCAGCGGTCTGGCGACCAATCGGTCCCGACTCGACCAGGAGCGGCTTGCGCTGGCGCTTGCCGTGGGCGCCGCCGAACGGCGCATGTTTTTCTCCTACCCACGCGTCGATCTCGATCAATCGCGTCCGCGTGTTCCCTCCTTCTACGCGCTGGAAGCTGTGAGATCGGCGGAGGGCAGGCTTCCGGATTTCGCGGAACTCACGCGCCGAGCGGAGACGGTTGCTGCGAGCCGGCTCGGTTGGCCGGCACCGGACGATCCGAACGAGGCAATCGACGACGCGGAGCACGATCTCGCGGTCCTCGGCGGGCTGATGGGTCTGACGGACGGGGGCGCGGGCCGCGCGCGCTATCTCTTGGGGGCTAATCCGTATCTCGCCCGAGCCTTGCGCAATCGCTATCAGCGTTGGAATCGGGGCTGGACGGTCGCGGACGGGCTACTCAGTTCCTCGGCCGATGTCCGATCTCTGATGGCCAAGCACGCGCTCAACGCTCGTGGATATTCGCCGACTGCGCTGCAGACCTTCTCGCGCTGCCCATACAGCTTCTTTCTTCACGCCATTCAGAGAATCGCACCTCGTGATATCGCATTTGCGATCGACGATCTTGATCCGCTCCAGCGTGGCTCCCTGATCCATGACGTCCAATTCGCCTTGTTCGCCCGCTTGACTGCGGAGAGGCTATTGCCCGTACGCCCGGGCAATCTCGAACGGGCGGGAGCCTTGCTCGAAGAGGTCATGGTAGGGGTGACCGATCGCTACGAGGACGAGTTAGCGCCGGCCATCGATCAGGTTTGGCAGAATGCCGTGACCGAAATCCGGGCCGATCTCCGCGAGTGGCTGCGGCGGATGAGCGAGGATACGTCAGGCTTCGTTCCGAAGCATTTCGAACTCTCGTTCGGGCTCGCTCGGCGTGCCGACCGGGGCGAGGCAGACCCGAAATCGGTATCGGACGCTGTTCTGCTGGACTGCGGCATACGGCTTCGCGGCTCGATCGATCTCGTGGAGCGCCATCCGAGCGGCTTGCTCAGGGTCGTAGATCACAAGACCGGCAGGAACGCCGGGGTAGGCGAGGCGGTCATCGAGGGCGGGAAGTCATTGCAACCCGTCCTGTACGCGCTAGCTGCGGAGAAAATGTTCGAGGACGACAAGGTTTCCGAGGGCCGCCTGTACTTCTGCACGTCGGCAGGCCAGTTTTCTGAGCAAATCGTTGCTCTCGACCAGCGCGCGCGCGACGCTGCGCTCGATGTCGCGACCATCATCGGACGGGCCATCGAAAGGCCTTTCCTCCCGGCGGCGCCTGCTGAAGGGCAGTGCGGGCAGTGTGACTATCGGGCCGTTTGCGGTCCCTATGAGGAGATTCGCTCGGCACGAAAGCCTCAAAGCGACCTTGACACGCTGCAGACGCTGAGGGCTTGGGAATGACCGAACTAGTTGACGCGAAGGCGCGCGATCGGATTCTTAATGACTACGAAACGACCCTCTTCGTCGAAGCTGCGGCAGGGACGGGGAAGACGACAGTCTTGGTCGGCAGGATCGTTGGCCTGATCCGTAGCGGAAAAGGGACGTTGGCCCGCATCGTCGCGGTGACGTTTACGGAAAAGGCCGCGGGCGAAATGAAGCTGCGGCTTCGGCTCGAGCTCGAAAAGGCTCGGCTCCATGCCGACCCGGCGGAGCGGAATCGCCTCGATAAAGCACTCGAAGAGCTTGAGCTCGCACATATCGGGACGATCCATGCGTTCTGCGGGGACCTTTTGGGCGAGCGGCCGGTGGAGGCAGGCGTAGATCCTGCCTTCAAGATGCTCGATGACACGGCGGCCGAAGCGATCGCGGATCAGGCGTTCGAACGATGGCTGCAAAGGATCCTGGCGGATCCGCCGGAGGGCCCGAGGAGAATCCTGCGAAGGAGGTCCGGCAGCGAGCCTCCGCACGAGCAGCTCCGGACGGCGATGCACGCGCTGTGCAACCATCGTGATTTCGCGCAGGCTTGGCGGCGGGATGCGTTCGATCGCCAGAAGGCAATCGACGTTTTGCTCGACGAGTTGGCGGAAGTTGGCGAGCTGGCGTCCTTGAGCTCGTGGACGGACGACTATCTCACGCGCAATCTGGCTGAAATCGCTTCCTTCGTCAGGGAGGCGACGCGTCTCGAAGCTGTCCGCGGACGCGATTACGACGGACTCGAAGCGGATCTCCGCGACCTTGCCACGAACCGACGACGGTTCAAGGGTTGGGATTACAAGGGCGCACCGAGGACGACATTCGGACGTTTGTCCCGCGACGAGGTGCTGGCGCGCCGGGACGGTGTGCGGACTAAGCTCAAGGCGTTCGTAGCCTCGAGTGACGCCGATCTTGCTCCTCTGGTGCATGACGCCCTGCAAGAGGCGATCGTGGTCTATGAGTCCTTGAAGTCGAAGACGGGCTCTCTCGACTTCCTGGACCTACTCATCAAGATGCGCAATCTCGTCCGCGACGACGAGAAGGTCCGAAAGGAACTGCAGGGCCGCTTCTCTCACTTCTTCGTCGACGAGTTTCAAGACACCGATCCGCTTCAGGCGGAGATTCTTATGTTGCTTGCCGCTGACGATCACGCGGCAACGGATTGGCGGGCGGTCAAGCCGGTGCCCGGAAAGCTTTTTCTTGTCGGCGATCCGAAGCAGTCCATCTATCGGTTTCGACGCGCGGACGTCGCTCTGTACGCAGAAATCAAGAGGCTCCTGCTCGGTGTCGGCGCTGAATTGCTTCATCTGACTACGAGCTTTCGCGCGACGCCGTCGATTCAGGCATTCATCAACTCGGCGTTCGCGCCCGCCATCGCCGCAGATGAAGAGGCTGACGGGTACGTTGCGCTCGAACAAGCGCGAGCCGAGGTGAGCGGCCGCCCGACGATCGTTGCACTGCCTGCCCCACGACCCTACGGCGACTTCGGTAAAGTTACCGACTGGCGCATCAATGAATCCTTACCGGGCGCCGTGGGTGCTTTCGTTGATTGGTTAGTCAACGAAAGCGGGTGGACGGTCGAAGAGGCAGGCCAGGAAACCGCGATCCGACCTCGCCATATTGCCATTCTATTCCGCCGCTTCCGTAATTTCCGGACTGACGTGACGCGACCATATGTGCGCGAACTGGAAGCCCGACGCATACCCCACGTGCTGGTGGGCGGTCGGTCGTTCCATGACCGCGAGGAGGTCGTCGCGCTGCGAAATGCTGTCACAGCGATCGAATGGCCGGACGATGAACTCAAAGTGTTTGCGACTCTCCGGGGCCCCCTGTTCGCCTTGAGCGACGAGTCACTTCTTCTCTATCGCCAGTCAATCAACGAAGAAGGGAACCTGATAATTCGGCGGCTCGATCCAACGCGCGTTGCCGATCGCGCCACTCTCCGGCCGGCGGCGCTGGAGGTGGCCGACGCCCTTGATCTCCTTCGGCAACTTCATGCTGGCCGTAACAGCCGACCAATTGCGGAAACGTTGACGATGCTTTTGCAAGCAGTCCGGGCGCAGGCTGGCATTGCTCTTTGGCAGAATGGTGAACAGGCGCTCGCAAATTGCCAACGGCTGATAGACACAGCCCGGCGATTTGAGCGAACCGCGTCCTCGTTCCGCGCGTTCGTCGAGAGCATCGAAACCGACGCCGAGCGTGGTGGAGTTGACGAAGCTCCCATCGTAGAGGAGGGGACTGAAGGCGTTCGCGTAATGACCGTGTTCAAGGCTAAAGGATTGGAGTTTCCTGTCGTGATTCTTGGCGATCCAACCTGTCCCTCCTCGCGCGATCGCCCAAGCCGACACATTGATGCCAACCGTTCTATCTGGTTGGAGCAAATCTGCGGGGCATCGCCAGTCGAACTTTTGGAAGCTAGTGATCTCGAGCTGAAGCGTGATCGGGCTGAAGCTGTGCGCGTAGCTTACGTGGCTGCGACGCGGGCCCGCGATCTTCTAGTCGTCCCGACCTGCGGCGATGGACCGATCGATGGATGGTTCGAAAGCCTCAACCCTCTTTTGTATCCGGCGGATGCCACGCGCCGGAGATCACTTCCGGCGGCTGGATGCCCAATTTTCGGAGAAGAGAGCGTCCTCGACCGCGGTCCAAAGGGCAAACCGCCATTATCGGGATCGGTGAGGCCGGGCCTGCATCTGCGGGAGCCTGGTAACGTGCCGGTCACATGGTGGGACCCCGCTGCCCTCGGTCTCCAGACCGAAGAATTGGCGCCGCTTCGCCATCAGAGACTTCTGGAAGCGGATCCCGGCGAGATTGCTGCCACTGACAGCGTTCGGAGACATGATACCTGGAAGGCGCAACGTCTTACGATGTTGGCAGAAGCATCTCTGCCTACATTGCGGATGCGAACAATCACTTCGTTGGCTCAAGACGGGGAAGCACAAGAGCCGCACGCTGAGCCTGTCGAGGTGCACGTGGTGGCAAGGGATGGCACTGATCGTCCTGGGGGGCGACGCTTTGGAACACTCGTTCACGCTGTGCTGGCGTTGATCGACCTGCAGTCGTCCAGTGTTGACCTAGCGGCGGTTGCCGCTGTTCAGGGCAAGATAGTCGGCGCGACGAAGGAAGAGATCGACGCCGCGGTTGCGACTGTCTCTCGTGCCAAGACGCATCCGCTATTGCAACGAGCTGCGGCCGCGGCGAAAGTCGGCCGATTACGCCGGGAAATCCCGGTAATGCTATTGCAAGACGAAGTCCTCATCGAAGGGGTCGTTGACCTCGCTTTTCGAGAGGAACTGCCCGATTTCGCCGGATGGACCGTCGTGGACTTCAAGACGGATCGGGAGCTTTCTGAGGCCCGTGATCGTTACGTTCGGCAGGTGCAACTGTATTCGAGGGCCGTGAGTGCGTCGACCGGGTTGCCGGCTCGCGGCGTGTTGCTGGCGATTTGATCAGCGTGTTGCGCCCGAGGGAGTTACGCCTCAACTTTCAAGACCGAAATTTTTCCTCCGACGCGGCTGGATCTTCCTTCACGCCGCGGGCGACGGAGCGATCCATCCGGCAGCGGCCGCTGCAGTTTCAGCGCCGCCTCCGGAGGCGCCGTCATCCAGGCATCGACTTCTTCGGGCGTCATCAGGATCACCGGCATCGCCTTGGGGTGGATGGCGCCGACCTCTGCATTCGGCTCCGTCGTGAGGAACGCGTAGAGGTCGTTGGTTGTCTCGCCTTCCTTGACCTTCCGGACGGACGTCCAATTCGTCCAGATGCCGGCGAAGCAGGCGAGCGGACGGGTCTCGTCGAGCGCGAACCAGATATCGCCACCCTCGGCCTTGTTGAACTCGCTGAAGGAGTTGAACGGCACCACGCAGCGGTTTTCGACGCCGAGCCAGCGAGTCCAGTGCTTGCTCGTCACGTTGCGGATATTGGTCGTTCCGCTGTCCGGCTCCATTTTGAGCAATTCCTTAAAATCCACTTCCTTGCCTTTGCCCTGCAGCTTTACGGCTCGTTTCTTCGTGGCATCCATCAGCGCTTTTGACGATGATGGCATACCCCATCGCGCCGTAGCGAGTTCGCGGCCCTCGGCTCCGTTCCGCACGATCGGTGCCTTGTAGTCGGGAAATACGCCGGGCATCGGCGCCAGATTTCCAACGTATCGGTTCACGACGCGGAACAGCGCGGTGATCGCGGCTTGGTTGGTCGTGATCGAATAAAGATTGCAGATGTGGACGGCCCCCCACTTGTCAGGATGGTAGCAGACTTTTGACCTGATCGCTTGCTATCAGATGTCCGGCCTGTTTGCGCGGACAAAGTCCGCTGGCCAAGATGGTGTTCGCTACGCACGCTCCAAGCACATAGGCGACCTTGATGATGCCAGTGTAATCTACGGAAGCTCGCGCGTATCGACCGATCGGTCCTTCCATCTACTGCGTCCTGCAAGTTCGTGGGCTATCCGCCGAGCAACCTCGCTCGCGGTGCCGATTTCAGATCAGACGGGCATGGCGGCTACCGGTCGGTTGTATACTCCGCCCGATATCATCAATCGCCAAGCGATACGGGCGAACTTGTTAGCCAAGGCCACCGCCACCAATTTCGGCGGCTTTCGCTCCAGTAGCGATGCAAGCCAGGGTGTCGGCCTATGACGGCCCTTTCGAATGTGCCTTAGCAGCGCGGTCGCGCCGACAATCAACGTCGATCGGAGCATTGAGTCTCCGGCCTTTGTGATTCCGCCATATCTTTGCCGGCCGCCCGTCGAATGATCCTTGGGTGTCAGTCCGAGCCAAGCGGCAAAGTCGCGGCCTGACCTGAACGTCTCCGGCGGCGGCGCCTTCATGCTTAGCATGGACGACCCAATCGGACCGACGCCGGGAATCGTCGCGATCCGCCTGCTGACATCATCGTCGCGGTGCCACCTCATCAGCTTGGCTTCGATCTTTGCCAGGCGGGCTTCGACCGCGGCATATTCCTCTGCTTGGAGTCGGAAGAGATCTTTTGCCATTTCCGGCAAGCTATCATCCTCGAGCACCCGCTTGATAAGTTGCGCGACATTCTGCCGACCGGCGGGGCCGACGATGCCAAACTCAGCCGCATAGCTCCTGAAAGCATTGGAAAGCTGCGACTTCACGCTGACCAGGCGTTCCCGCACAGTCATTAACATGCAGGCCGCTTGGCGTTCCTTCGATTTGACCGGTACAAACCGCATATTCGGCCGGGTGACCGCCTCGCACAACGCTTCGGCATCGGCCGCGTCGTTCTTGCCGCGCTTCACGTAAGCCTTCACGTACTGAGGTGGGATCAGCTTCACCTCGTGACCGAACGACTGCAGCAGGCGCGCCCAATGATGCGAGCTGCCGCAGGACTCGATGGCGACGAGAACCGGTGGAAGCCGCTCGAAGTAGCGGATCATCTCGGCTCGCCGGAACTGGCGGCGGACCACCACCACCTCGTTCTCATCAACACTATGAAGCTGGAAAACCGACTTGGAAGTGTCCATACCGATGCGAACAGGAAGATTCATCAGACTTTCCTCTCATCTAGCTGTGACGCTGACAGCGCCATAGAACCGTGGGGATGAGAGGCCGTCCACACCAGCACATCGGTCAGGATTCGGTTCGAGGGTGGCGCGGCTGCCACGTCAACTGTAGCAGAGTCGCGGATGGACGCCGGCCCGCCTTGGCACATTTGCGACAGCGCAGTCGGCTGGCGAGATCGTGCACGAAGGTGGTCGGCGGGTGCTTCATCGCCGCGAGGTCTACGTCGCTCGGCGTCTTGCAACGCGCGCATCTGATCTCCAGCCAGGCGAATCCCCCGTTCACGGCCTGGTCGATGGTTGGCGACGGATTGATTGGCTCGCCATCACTCCACATTCGCTCATTCCAGCTTTCGCAAAGTAGCCTGTCGGCTTGCTGGATCATTGCCTCGCCTTTGGCCCGCATCTCCGCCGATCGGGTCGCCAGGATGTTCGTCATCGCGCGTGCCTTGCCGAGCTCTTTCGCCAGAGCCTTGCGATCGCCGCCCGACAGGGGCGTAGGGTGATACTTCGGGGCCATCCGGACATCCAGGCGCAAAGAGATCGGATCGGCATATCAAGAGCGACTACGGCGTCTCGAACGCTGGCCAGCACCCGTCTTCTTCATGCCTACCGGTGCGCTGCTGGCAGGTGTTGTCGAGCAATCGCTGCGCCACGTCCTTCCAGGCTGCGTTGGCGCCATACAAGCGGACGGCATCGGCGGTCTGGATTTCCACGGTCCGCTCGCAGCGGCGGCAGGAGACGCGCAGCACGTGGCCTTTGATTTCCGAAAGACGTCTCTGTCGGGCCTGGGCCACGGTCGTGCCGGCGCGAGGATCTTTGAGGACAGCTTCCCAATACTCGGCCGGGAGGGGAGCATTTGGACCCGCAGCGGAGGGGCTCGGCCTACGGGCGGCTTCAGCGGCCAGTTTTTCCATCTGTTTCGGGGTCGGCATGCGCCAGCTCGCGGGTCGGTCGGTCATGCCCGAATTAGAACATAACAAGAACAAATGTCGAGTCCAACCAGGAAGCCGCTGAGAAAAATCCTCCGATGAGGCGCGTCGGGATGTCGGAACCAAGCCCGGTCGTTCGTCTTGAATCCGGTATCAGTATCGGAGTTCCCCCGGCATGCCCCCGCGCGCTAACTGGAAAGGCTTCCTGCGTCTTTCCCTCGTCACTTGTCCGGTCGCGCTCTATCCGGCCACCTCGGAATCCGAAAAAGTCTCGTTCAACCAGCTTAACCGAAAGACCGGCCATCGAATCAAGTACGCCAAGGTCGACGCCGACACCGGCGAAGAGGTCGACAACGAGGACATCGTCAAGGGCTACAAGGTCGACACCGATACCTACATCGAGGTGACGAAGGAGGAACTCGAGAATGTCGCGCTGGAATCGACGCGAACCATCGAGATCGACGAGTTCGTCGATCGGAGCGAGATCGACCCACGGTATCTGATCCGTCCCTACTATCTGGTGCCAGATGGGAAAGTTGGCCACGACGCCTTCGCCGTCATCCGCGAAACCATCCGAGAGATGAACAAGGTCGCGATCGGGCGGGTGGTACTGACCAATCGGGAGCACATCATCGCCCTCGATCCGCTGGACAAAGGGTTGATGGGAACGCTGCTGCGCTATCCCTACGAAGTCCGCTCCGAGAAGGAGTATTTCGACGAAATCCAGGACGTCAAAGTCACGAAGGAAATGCTCGATCTCGCCAAACACATCGTTGATCAAAAGGCGGGCCGTTTCGACCCGGACAAGTTCGAAGACCAGTACGAAACCGCCCTCATCGATCTCATCAATCAGAAGCGCGCCGGCAAGCCCATCACTGCGAAAGCGCGTCCTCGAGGTGAGAACGTCGTGGACCTGATGGACGCGTTGCGCAAGAGCATCGGACGAGAGGCTGCGGCCGCGACGGAGGCGCCCAAAAAATCAGGCAAAAAGCCACGTAAGGCCGCAGCTGGGCAGAAGGAAATGCTGATGCCGATTGCCGGCAAGAAGCCTGCGAAAGAGGCCGCGGCCAAGAAGCCGGCGGTCAAGCCGCAGCGGAAATCGGCTTAGGTATGTCGTAAAGCATTTGGTGACGCCGGACGGCCACTACGTCGTCCTCGCGCCAGGCTCTGGCGGATGGCAAATCCCACCCGATTATGTCACGTGAGATCATTCGGCAGGCTGAGATGGCGCGGCGAGGGGTGCGCGGCGCCAGGGCGGCGAAGCCGAAGCAACGGCGCATAGGGGCGTGGAAGAGGTTAAGCGAGCACTCGAACTAGCGCGGTTACCACGCGATCGCCTCTTCTCCGTCGCTTGCATGACGTACTGGCCTCGCTCGGGATGAACACACGAGTTGGTTCCTCTGAGGCTGATGGACGCGGTGCCGGTGGCGCGAAATCGGGCCCAGATGAGAGCCGGCCGGTTCCTTCGAGAGGGCGTTGCGCAGGCAACCAGGCGGCATCGGTGCTTCAGACAATCGCCACAAAGTTCACCGACACGCTCCTCAACAATCAGTCTTCACGAAGGCCGTTATGTCCCAGTATTCACTCGATGTATTGCGTCAGCGCTATGTCATCGAGAAAAGACCGCTCGAGGCCAGCGTGGAGCAGATCTTGCGGGCCGACAGCCGCGCGGGAGCGCGTGCGATCCTGGCTGCAATCGATAAACGGCGCTTCGAAAATCGGTCCGAAGGGCAGCGCCTCCGCAAGATGCTTCGCTTCGAGACCACTCTCTGGGAGAGCGGCCATCATGCCGTGGCAGGCGTGGATGAGGCTGGAATGAGCCCTCTCGCCGGGCCGGTCTCCGCTGGCGCCGTGATCCTCAAACCCGGCACGCGGATAGTGGGAATCGACGACTCGAACAAACTCGATGCCGCCGCTCGCGAAGCACTCGCGGAGGAGATCAAGGAAAAGGCTGAGAGTTGGTGCGTGGCGTTCGTGGAGGTCGAGGAGATCGACACGATCAATATCTATTGGGCGGGCATCCAGGCTATGCAGCGTGCGGTCCGGGGACTGGGATTGACGCCGCAGCATTTGCTGATCGATGCGAAGCGGTTGAAGGAAATCGACATTCCTCAGCAGGCGATCATCAAAGGCGACGCCAAGTCCGCCAGCATCGCCGCCGCCTCCATTCTCGCGAAAGTCGAGCGCGACGCAGTTATGCGGACGCTCGACGTGCGTCACCCCGGCTACGGATTTGCGGATCACAAGGGCTACCCGGTGCCCGCTCATTATGATGCGCTCGCCAGACTTGGCGCATGCGCAGCTCACCGGCGGTCGTTCGGACCGGTACGCAAGGCTCTCGGGTTGCCGCCCCTGCCGCCGTGGCCTTCGACATCCGAGCGCGAAGCCGGCTGAATTCCAAGTCGTCCGCTTTGTCTCGGAGTTATTTTCGCGACCAGCTCTTTTCGCGAACGACGTCCGCGGCCTTTTTGTCAGACCGCAGTCCGAGATAGACCGGCTGGCGTAGCTCGCCCTTGCTCGTCCACTCTGCGAACTTCACCTCTGCGACCAACGCAGGACGCACCCAGGTCGTAACCTGCTCATCCTTTACCTTGGCAGGAAAGGGCGACTTGGCAGTCTTGAGCCTCATGAGCTTGCCGTGAAGCTGTTCCAGAACCTGGTGACTGAAGCCGGTGCCGACGTGCCCGATGTACCGCCATGCATCGCCTTCGCGTACAGCCAGCACGAGGGCGCCGAAGAACGGCCGGGTTCGCCTCGGCGCCGTGAAGCCGGCGATCACGACCTCCTGCCGCTGCGCGGTCTTCACCTTCAGCCAGTCGGCGGTCCGGCGTCCAGACGCGTAGGGGCTGTCGGCCCGCTTGGCCATGATGCCTTCGAGATGTCTCTGCTCGGCTTCTGCGAAGAACTTCGTGCCGCTGCCTTTGCGGTGCTTGCTGAATGCGATCAGCTTGTGGCGCGGGAGGATGGCCTTGAGCCGCTTCTTGCGCTCGAGGAGCGGCAGCGCACGCAGATCCTCCCCGTCTGCGAACATGAGGTCGAACGCACAGTACAAAAGCTTGGCCTCATGGCGCAGGGCGTTCTGAAGCAACTGGAAATGGGATACGCCATCCTTTCCGATCGCAACCAGCTCGCCATCGATGACGGCGTCCGCCTTCACGCCTTCAAGTGCTTTCGCGACCTCGACATAGGAGTGGCTGATGATCTTCCCATTGCGGCTATAGAGCGCGACCCGACCACCCCGGATTTCTGCGACCATGCGGAAACCATCGAATTTATCCTCGAAGACCCAATTGGGATCGTCGAACGGTGAATCGGTCAGCGTGGCCAGCATGGGCTGCAGGCGGCGAGGCAGGGCTGATTTTCGAGCCATGGCTGGACGACGGGACGAGAGATCGGGAGGAACGAGTGGTATGTATCCTGAGTTCCGTGCGACACTCGAAGAAGATGGCGAGCCCAGGTCCCAAAGCTCGGGCGTGCAACATCACAGCGTGCGCTGCCGACGTTCTGAGCGGCCGTTGTGACAATTCTGCTCGCCAATTCGAAGCTGTACTTGCCGCGAAGCTTAACATTCCTGAATCCACAAGCCGGCAAGACCGGTTAGGATGGGCGTTTCCCTCTTGGGGGCACCTCATGTTCGACACGGCAACCACCGCGCTTTTGCGCGCGGTCCTCGATGAAGTCTGCGAATGCGTCTCGCAGCGCGAGATCGGTGCTCGTACCCACGTCGGCTCGAAGATTCTGGAGGCCGCTACCAGGGGCGAGATTTCTCCGGCGGCTCTTAAGCAGGGCGGTCGCGATGCCCTCTCGCGCGCGCCCACGATGTGGCGCTGATCCGGAGGAGCGGACGTGAACTTCCAGGTGACCGTCCTCAAGATCCTGGTGGCATATCCGGATGGGTTTGCCGTGATGGAGGACCTCAAGAGGGACATGGCGATCCTGGCGACCAGCGGACGCGATTGGGCGGACCGGACCAGACGCCTCGCGGCGCGGGTTCCGGATCTCGACATCTGGTCACAAGGGCTCGTCGAACGCACCAGCGGCGGTTGGAAGATCACGTCCAAAGGACGGGCGGCGCTTGAGTTCATGGAGGCCCACCCTGCTGCACCCGAGCCGAGCCAGACGTCGGTGGTCGAGGAGACTACAGCTGCAATGGAGGTCGCGAAGTTCCTCCTCTGCCGCAGCCCGCCGATCGTGCCAAGCGTCGCCGCGAGCGCCGGGAGCGTCGCCGTGGGGCCCGTGAACGAGCGAGGGCGAATGCCTCTTGAGGGACGGTCGAGCCAAAGAAAAAGCCGCCAGCGAAGCTGGACGGCTTGATAGTCCCGGACCGTCGATTGCTTCCCCAGCCCCAAGCGTACCGCCGTTACCTTGTTTGCGGCCATGCCAGCCCGATCTACCGAGCGCTTTTCGATTCGGCCATCGATTGGCCGAGTTGTACACCGGGCTCTTAGAGCGCCGGCAAGGTTTCAAAGGAGGTGGACGGGAGGCGCACCCGCGCGATGTCGCCGGCCGCTACCGCTCCACCGGCCCGAACCACTCCCAGCACCCCGCACTTGAATGGAGGCCCCGTTTCCGCCGACGACAGCACGTGCCTTTTCAGGCCGGCTCGAAGACGTTCGATCACGAGACAGGGCGTCCGAAGGCCCCTCAACTCGATGATCGCCGTGGGCCCGAACTCGATCAGCGTTTACACGAAAGCGACGCCTGGCGGTACATCGGCCACGTCGGCACCGGCCTTTCCGAAGCACTTGTTGAGCCGTTCGGCCTCCCAGTGCTGCTAGGCTCGACTAGTTCTGCGGCTGGGGGGCCGGCCTTGGGCCGCTATTTCTTCGGCGCTGCTGGACCAGTCGCGTTTGATCCTGTCGTCGTTGCTGGCGAAGTGCTTTGGTTCGATGCGGTCGTGTTGTGCCGGCCCGAATAGTAGAACGCACCCACGATGATCAGAATCGCGCAGATGGCCAAAGCTGCCCAACCTCCCCAGTTGTTCCGCCGATTCAGATTGCCGACAGGTCGATTGTCGTTCGGATAGGTCATGTCAATTCCTCCTTGATATCAGAAGGCGAGGAGAAAAGAAGCGTTCCTATTGGGGTCGCCTCGATCTCTCGCGGCGAACAACCCAGTTATCGAGTGTGGAATGTTTGGAACGATCGGACCGGCAGCTTGCTTCTCTGATTTGCGGCTCAAAGTCGCATAAGCGCCACGCGCATCAATTCAGGAGAAGCTCCATGAAAACACTCGCTATGGCAGCTGCGCTGTTCACCTGCTTCGTGGTCCCGGCCTTTGCCCAAACCACGGCGCCCGCCAACAGCTCGCAAATGGACGCAGCGTCCGCTAGCCACGATCAGAAGAGCCCAGCCGATGCTGCCCAGTTCAATGGCGGTGCCCAAAACAAGTCGGCGATCGAGAGCATCAGGAAGGATCTGCAAGCCGCGGGCTTTACCGATGTGAAGGTCGTGGCCGAGTCCTTCGTCGTGCAGGCGAAATCGAAGGACGGGAATCCGGTAGTCATGACGATTGGTCCGCATGGCATGTCGGTTTTCGAGGCGATGACCTCCGGCAGCTCATCAGGCACTGTGGGATCGGGTGCGGGCAGCGCCGGGCCCGGCAATACCAACAGTTCCGGAGCGCAAAAGTAAGGTCGCGTGAGGCCGCGGCATACGCGTGGCCTCACCCATTTCCTGTTCCCCGAAGCGCGTTACGTCATTTGCGAGAGGCACTGAGCCATCGCTAGGCGCGCTAAACGGTCGCAAGAAGGGAGGGCTCCTGCAAGGAGGCGTCACATGCCCATTCGTTTCCTGCGCGCGGCGATCGTTTGGTTGCTCGTATTGGCAACCGTCTGGGTGATGCAGCCGTACCTGTCGGCGCTCTGGTTTTCCGCCTCTACTCCCAGGACTGTAACACCTCGCGCCGAGCTCGCTGCCAGCGAGCAGGCGACTGTCCGTCTCTTCAAGGAGGTTTCTCCGTCGGTCGTGCATGTGTTTGCCCGTGGCAGGCCCAGCGCGTCCGTATTTTCCGGTGAACAGGACAGTGTTGTGCAATCTGGGTCAGGCATCATATGGGATCTCGCGGGGCATGTAATCACGAACAATCACGTCATCAGCGGCACCGCCCAGATCGGGATTCGACTCACGTCAGGCGAATTCGTCGCGGCGCATGTCGTCGGCGCCGCTCCAAACTACGACCTCGCTGTTCTTCAGTTGGAGCGGCCAAGGTCAGCCCTGCATCCGATTGCCGTCGGCCGTTCGGCTGATCTGCAGGTAGGCCAGAGCACATTTGCGATCGGAAACCCCTACGGGCTCGACCAGACTCTGACCTCTGGGATCGTGAGTGCGCTTGCTCGAACACTGCCGTCGGTGACTGCGCGCGAGGTCAAGGGGATGATCCAGACCGACGCGCCCATCAACCCCGGAAATTCCGGCGGTCCGCTGCTCGATAGTGGCGGTCGCTTAATCGGAGTGAACAGCGCTATCATCTCCGGCTCGGGCGCATCGGCCGGAATCGGATTCGCCATTCCAGTCGACATCGTCAATCGCGTCGCAGCCGAGTTGATCCGTAGCGGTCACGTTCCCTTGCCGGGGGTCGGCATCGTGGCGGCCAAGCAAGGCGAGGCAACAAGCCTCGGAATTGACGGCGTCATAGTCCTCCGAACCTTGCCCGGCTCTCCGGCCGCTAAAGCTGGGATTGAAGGCGTGAGTGAGGACGGAGTGATCGGGGATGTCATTACCGAAGTGAACGGCAAGCCCGTCCACAGCATGGAGGAATTGACTTCGATCCTAGAGGATGAGGGCATCGGCAAGCAGATCGAATTGACCCTCGACCGCGCAGGACAAATCCGCAGCGTCAAGTTGTCCATCGCTGACGTCTCTCAGCTGGCTCAGCGATGAACGCTGTCCACACGGGAATCCATTCACCGGACTGCTATTCCGCCGCCTCTCGCAACGGAGGCACCTCCGCATGCGGCTTGATCTGGCGTGGTTGCCCCATCAGAACCGGCTGAAATAGCACGGCGGCGGCCATGGTGCAGGCGAGGGCCAGCGCCATCATCTTACCCATGCTCGACATGCCCGGGTAGTTGGAGGCCCACATGCTGCCGAAAGCCGCCGCATTGGTCATGGCGCTGAACACCACGGCACGCGTCAATGTCGATTGCAGCAGTCCGGTTTTGCCGGCCCGCCAGGCCATGATGTAGTAGATCTTGAACGCCACCCCAACGCCGAGCAGCAGCGGAAGTGCGATGATATTGGCGAAATTGAGCTGCGGACCAAGCAGGACGGACAGCTCCAGCGTGAGCGCCCCCGCGACAAGCAATGGGATCAGAGTGAGCAGGACGTCGGTGATACGTCGCAAAGCGATCGCGAGGAGAATGGCGATCGCAACCAGAGCCATGATTCCAGCTTCCACGAAAGCGCGGGTTACTGTTCTGGCGGACTCGTAGTAGCTGACCGCGGCCCCCGCAGCGGCAGGCTCGGCGGTAAGAACGGCTTCGGCGAATTTTCGCAGCACATCGACGTTGTTGGCATCGCCTTTGGCTAGCGCCTGCACCCGCGCGCGACCGTCCTGCAACTGCCAGTCGCGGACCAGGTCGGCAGGGAGGCGTTCCCGCGTCACCGGTTGAGCCGAAAGGGTCTTGCGAAGGCGGTCCAGATCGTGGTTCAGGGAGGGAACCACCGCCGCATCGGCCTTGCGGCGAACGTCGGCCGAGGCACTTGCCAGCTGATCAAACTGCGAAGCGACGGCGCGTGCGTCGTCCCCCACCGTGCCACTGGCGCCGGTTGCCACCTTCAAGAGCGCCTGTGCCGTGTTGCGAAGCGCGTTCACGGTATCCTCGTCGTTCGGTTGGGGCCTCTTGCCGCGCGGATTGAGCGCCGGCCCGATCGCGCGGTCGGCGGCATGGATGGCAGCGAGCTTCTGCTCCTGATCGGTCGGAATGAAGTTCGTCAGCGTCATCACGCGCGCGACCTCCGGAAGCGACGAAAGCCGTTTAGCGATCTGATCCGCCTGCTGTTGCGATGCCGCCAGCACCTCGGCATCGTTTCCGTTGGTCTCGGGCTCCGATTGCAGCTTCCGGTAGGTGACCACCGATGGAGAATTGGGGTTCTGAAGGTCGACGGGGTTGAAATCGAACGGGAGGTGAAACAGCAGTGGCGTGCCGGCTAAGACGACAAGAATAGTGCCAACGATCACCGCGATGCGGTGGCGCTGCAGAAATGCGTCGACGGGCGCAAGCCATTTGAAGCCCACCGCGGCGGGTTCGCCTGGCGGATTGAGCGCGGTCAGCATCGCCGGTACTAACGTAACGCTGCAGGCGAAAGCGATCAGCATACCGAACCCGGCAATCAATCCGAGCTCGGACAGACCGCGATAGTCGGTCGGCAAGAAAGCGAAAAAGCCAATCGCGGTGGCGGCCGCCGCGAGCGCGAGTGGCGCTCCCGCCTTGTGCGCGGCGCAGCGCAGCGCGTGACGGAGGTTATCCAGCTCGTGCCGTTCGGTCCGGTAACGCACGCTGAACTGAATGCCGAAATCGACGCCCAGCCCGACGAACAGCACGAAGAACGCAATCGAGATCAGGTTGAAGGAGCCAACCATGAGAAGTCCCAGAGCGGCGGTTGCGGCGAGCCCGACAGCCAGGCTGAAGAACACTGCGGCAATGAGCCTGAAGGAACGGAGTGCAAGCCAAAGGATCACCAGCACGCCAATCAACGCCGTGAAGGTGTCGCGCACCGCGCTGGCGCGGATCACCGAGAACTGATCGTCATTCATCGGGACCTCGCCCGTGAGGCTGATCTCAGCTCCGAAACGCTGCTTCAGCTGAAGATCGGAGGCTGCCTTCCCGATTGCGTCGGTTGCCGCCCGGCCGGGTTGAAGTGCTTTGAAGTCGAGCTTCGGAGCAATCTCGATGAAGTGTCGCGATTGCCGATCGGCAAGCGCGTGCCCTTGGAGAAGCGCCTGCCAGGAGAAGAATGCAGGTTTGCGGGCGAGGACGTCATCCAAGACTTTTCGCGTGAGCGAAAGTGGCCAGCCGAGCTGCTCCAGCTTCAGCCGACCTGCCGCGACGGCTTGCGCAGCCGAGCCCAGTACCTCGACTGCGCCGCGCAATGTTGGATCGGCCGCAAGGGCCTCCAGGAAGGGGCGGGCGCGAGACAGCCCGTCGGCCGTCCGTTGCACATCTGCTGTCGAGCCAAGCAGCAGGCTATTGCGCTCGAAGAACTCGCCGCTGTCGGGCTGGACGACGTCGCGAAACAGCTCTGGGTTTTCCTTCAGCCTTTGTGCAAGCTCATCGGTCGCAACATCAGCATTTTCCGGCGTCGTCGCGGTCACGACGACGGAGATTCCCTTTTGCGGAAACGCTTTCGAGAGCTCGACCTGGCGCTGATGCCAAGGAAGGTTCTGCGATACGAGGGTCTGGATGTCGGTGTTGATGGAAAACCGCGTTGCGGCGTAGAACGCGCAGGCAACTAGCAAGAGCGCTCCCACGAGGATGGTGACTCGCCAGCGGCGGACGCAAAGATCGACGATGTTGACGACCGCTCGAGTCATTTGCCTCGTTTATCGTGCAAGCGCTTGCCAGTTGGAATAGCCGAATGTCCCTCTACGCGATCCGCAGGGAGCAGATGCGTAACGCGCGAAGCGGTCGCCGGTTGCTGCCGGCATGTTGGGGAACTCAGACATCGAGGCGGCCGAGACGCGCATCAGCGGCACGACCTAGCCTCCGGTCGCAAAGCCAGGGAAGAGCATCATTCCCCCGTCGATGAACAGGGTCGCGCCCGTCACGTAGTCGGCAGCATCCGACACCAGCCAGGCGACGGCCTGAGCGATGTCGTCTGGCTCTCCTATGCGCTTATAGGGGACCAGGGTCATCAGGCTTTCGTAGGCCTCTTTGGTCTCCCAGGCCGGCCGGTTGATGGGCGTGCGAATGGCGCCCGGCGCAATCCCGTTGACACGAATGGCGAACGGAGCCACCTCCTGAGCCACGCTTCGCATCATTTGCATGACGCCGCCTTTCGAGGCGGCATAGTTCGCGTGTCCCGCCCAAGGTATCTCCTGATGCACAGAGCTCATGCAGATGAGTTTGCCGGCTGCGACAGAGACGTCCTTCACGACACCTCGCCTCTTGAATTCGCGGATAGCTTCCCGGGCGCAGAGAAATTGACCGGTAAGGTTGACGCCGATAACCTTGTTCCATTGATCCAGGCTCATGTCGTGGAAGGGGGCATCCCGCTGCAGTCCGGCGTTGTTCACCACAATGTGCAGCGTCCCGAAGTGCTCGACCGCTCTGGCAAACATAGAACGTACGTCCTCCTCGCTGCTGACGTCCGCCTTGACCGTGATCGCCTTCCGGCCCAACGCTTCGATCCGGTGCGCGACGTCTTCAGCCGCTTGCGGCTCGACGATGTAGTTGACGACGACATCGGCACCAGAGGCGGCGAGACCCAAGGCCACCGCGCGGCCGATGCCCGAGTTTGCGCCGGTGACGAGGGCTGGCTGGCCCTCCAGCACGACCGGAAAGCGGGCTGCGGGTCGACGACGCTCGGTGGGGAGGGCCGGTGATGTGGGGGCGGTCGCGGTGTCGGCCATGCTTGCCTCCTAAATCGAGTTCGTCGCTTGCCGTTCTTTGCTGGGAACCGGCTTCTTGCCGCCGCGGTGCTCAGACGGTTTCTCGCGGTGCGTGAGGTTGTGCGCGGTATTCACCAGTGCGATGTGGGAGAAGGCTTGCGGGAAATTTCCGACGAGGCGCCGTCGCTGGACGTCGTACTCTTCCGAGAGCAGGCCAACGTCATTGCGCAGCGCCAGGAGCCGTTCGAACAAGGCCTTGGCGTCGGCGTCGCGGCCAGTGAGGTGATAGGCGTCAGCAAGCCAAAAGCTGCAGGCGAGGAACATGCCCTCGCCGGGTGGAAGGCCGTCGTTCGTCGCGCCAGTGTCGTACCGCCGGATGAAGCCGTCCTGAAGCAATTCCCGCTCGATCGCCTTGATAGTCGAGGTCACGCGTGGATCATCGGGCGGCAAGAAGCCGACTGCTGGAATGAGCAGTAGACTGGCATCGAGCTGCGGCTCGCCATACACCTGGACGAAACTCTGCCGCTGCTCATCGTAACCGTGCCGACACACATCTTCGTGGATCGCGGCGCGTTGTGCTTCCCACTCCCGTATGGGACCATGCATGCCGAATTCAACCGCCGACTTGATGGCACGATCGAAGGCGACCCACGCCATGATCTTCGAGTAGGTGAAATGCTTGGCGCCGCCGCGGACCTCCCAAATGCCTTCATCCGGTTCGGTCCAGATGCCCTTGAGGTGATCGAGCAGGGCGCATTGGATCGCCCATGCCCGCTTGTTTTCGTGAAGCCCGCCGCGGCGCGCCTGATAGAGAGCGTCCATCAACTCGCCATAGACATCGAGCTGAAGCTGGGAATGCGCCGCGTTTCCAATGCGCACGGGCTTGGAGTTCTCATATCCCGAGAGCCACGGCACCTCCCACTCGGTCAGCCGGCGCTCTCCCGTGACCGCGTACATGATCTGGAGTTGCTTGGGACTTCCCGCCACCGCGCGGACGAGCCAATCTCGCCAGGCCCGCGCCTCGTCGTAGTAGCCCGCTCCCATGAGGGCCAGGAGGGTCAGCGTGGCATCGCGCACCCAGCAGAACCGATAATCCCAGTTTCTTGGGCCGCCGATCTGCTCAGGAAGGGAGGTCGTCGCCGCGGCAACCATACCGCCGCTTGGTGCGAACGTCAGCGCCTTCAGGGCGATCAAAGAGCGCTGAACGGCCTCGGAGTACGCTCCTGCCGCTTCGCAGCGGCCAGACCATTCACGCCAGAAACGCTCCGCTGCGTGCAATAGCGCGTCGGGATCCTCAGCAGCCGCAGGCTCCTCGTACGAAATCTGGTAGGAAAGAACGAACGCGACGCGCTGGCCCTTCCTGACCGAAAACGAGCTGATGCTCTTCATGGATTCGCCGCGCACAGGCACCTCGGTTCTGAGCAGCAGCATCGAATCGCCCGCAACCAGGCTGAGCGCCCCGTCTTCAATGCGACTGACCCAGGGCACGCTGATCCCGTAGTCGAAGCGCGCGACCAGTTCGCTGCGCATGTCGACCTTGCCCTCCAGGCCCTCGACGACCCGCACGACCTTTGAAACGTCTGTCTTCGGAGGCATGAAATCGATGAGGCGGACACGCCCCCGGTCGGTCGTAAACACCGTCTCGAGGATCAGGGTGCCCGGCCGGTAGAAGCGCTCGCTTGGATGTGCATCGACCGGGCAAAGCTTCCAGTACCCGTTCTCCTCGTTGCCGAGGAGCCGTCCGAAGCAGCTATCGGAATCAAAACGAGGGAGGCAGAGCCAATCGATCGATCCGTCGCGCCCAACCAGGGCTCCGGTCTCACAATCGCCGATGAACGCGTAGTCTTCAATCCGAGCCATTCAAGTTACCCAGTGGACAATGGGCGTCTCGCCCTTGGGTTCCGGCTGCGGGCTTTCGGCGGTATAGACTTTCGGCGAAAGGCCATAGGAGCCGATCAATGTGAATCCGCTCTCGTGCTGGCCACATGGTCTAGATACGCGAGCGCAGCCTTCAGCTGCGCGTAGTCCGAAAGCGTGATCCTCACCTGCCTCTCTGCCATGGATGCCGACCGCGGCGCCGTCGAGGAGATCTCCGGCCACGTCAACCGGCTGCATCGAGAAGACCGCCGGTATCATCGCGCAGATCAAGTACGAGACCAGCAATCCGGCCGTTCGCACGATGTTTAAGTCCGGACAACGCCTTTTTGAATCCGTCCGTAGTGTCGTCTCCGAATTGGCTAATTCGTATATAAGCCGATGTCGCCGCGCTCGAGCTTCGACTTGATCGAATCGACCGTAATGATTTGGCGGGTGAGTGTGACATCGAAGGGCTCTTGCTTGCTGCGGACAACCGTGACTGTCACGGTCGACCTGGGGTCGCCGCGCAACATTTGCTGGCTCATTTCCGTTAGGAACGCACCCCTTCCGGTTCCGTTGGTGGGCAGATCGACGGGGAGGAATTCGATCCTCGCGATCCTTTGAACGAACGGCAGTCGCCAGCGAGCGGTAGGGAAGTTGAGGAGACCACATGGCGAGATCGCCCGGAATCAGTCCCAAATCGCTGCTGCACCCCGGCTTCATCTGCGCGGGAGCGACCCTATTGATTGCCGCCTTGGTCACCGACCTCATGTACTGGGAAACCTCAAACGGGCAGTGGGCCAATTTGTCGGCTTGGCTCATTACTGCTGGCCTGGTTCTGGCTCTCGTCGCGACAATTGCCCTGATAGTCGATTTTATCGCAGGCCGGGCGGGGCGGATCGACTGGATCGCCTTCGCGCTCGTCGCGCTGGCCGCACTTCTCTCGCTCTTGAACGTTTTCATTCACAGCCGTGACGCCTGGACCTCAGTCGTGCCTCAGGGCATCTCGATCTCCGGAATTGTGACCATTCTGCTGCTGATGGCCGCCTTCAACGGATGGAAGGTGAGCACGGTTCGCACGACCGAGATCGGAGAGAGACCGTGACTCATGCACTTCGTGCCTTGCCAGCCATTTGCACTCTGCTCGCGCTGACCGCCTGCGGCGACCAGGGCGGTGATCCCATGCGGCAATACGGGGCTGATCCCTATCTCCCGGGGCCCCAGAACTATCTGCTGCCGCCCATGAGCGTCCCGAAGGAAATTGGCTGGAAGCCAGGGGAGACGCCGACGGCCACTGATGGGTTGAAAGTGCAGGCGATGGCGACGGGGCTGATGCATCCCCGTATCGTCTATCCCTTGCCGAACGGCGATATCCTGGTCGTGGAGGGTAACAGTCCCGGCACCACACCCTTCCGGCCCAAGGACTTCATCCAAGGCAAGGTAAAAGCGCGAGCCGGCACAGCCGGCAAGGGCGGCAACCGCATCACCCTGCTTCGCGATGCCAACGGAGATGGAAAGCCGGAAGAACAGACGATTCTGGTCGACCACCTTCACTCGCCCTATGGCGTGGCTTATGTGGACGGCACGCTCTACGTGGCCAACACGGACGCGATCATGGCTTTCAAGTACACGCTCGGGGAGACCAAGATCACTGAGCCAGGTACGAAGCTTGCAGACCTTCCAGCCGGACCGATTGACCACCACTGGACCAAATCGTTGGTCGCCAGTCCGGATGGATCCAAGCTCTATGTCGGCGTCGGCTCGAACAGCAACATCACCGAAAACGGCCTTGACGCAGAAGAGGGGCGGGCAGCGATTTACGAGGTGGATCGCTCGTCGGGTGCAAAACGCATTTTTGCGTCGGGCACACGGAATCCGACCAATCTCGCCATCGATCCCGACACCGGGCGGTTGTTTGCGGTCGTGAACGAGCGGGACGAGATCGGCCCGGACTTGGTGCCCGATTATCTCACGATGGTGCAGGAGGGCGCCTTCTATGGCTGGCCCTACAGCTATTGGGGCCAACATGTTGACATACGTGTCCATCCGCAAAGGCCGGATCTCGTGGCCAAGGCCATCAAGCCCGATTACGGCCTAAGCTCGCACGTGGCCGCCCTTGGTCTTGCGTTCAGCAAAGGCGAGAAGCTGTCACCCAAATTTGGTGACGGCATCTTTGTCGGCGAGCACGGCAGCTGGGACCGCAGCCCTGTCAACGGCTATCAGGTTATTTTCGTGCCGCTGGTGAACGGGCGGCCGGAGGGCAAACCCGTCCCGGTCGTCACAGGATTTCTCGGCAACGACAACGACACGGTGCGGGGCCGGCCCGTGGGTGTCGCACTTGACCGTACCGGCGCGCTACTCGTCGCCGACGATACAGGCAACGCGGTGTGGCGCATCAGTGCGAATACGCCAGAGCACTAGGACCCCGGGGGCAACACTCGCCGCATATCGAACCCTGATGCAGACGACGCGTCCCTGTCGCTGAGAAACGGCCGTCGGATTGTCAGCAAGGGACGTCTTCGGCGAACATCGGCTCGCTCCTTGGAACGCCCGCGAACCCTCGCACTTGTCAGCGTAGCACAATGAGGGTCCTGCCATGAGAGCTCGGGCTGGAGTGGCCGTACTATTCCTCAGCGCATTAAACACCATCGTCCATGCACAAAGCAGCGGCGGGGCCGGTGGCGGTGCTGGCTCGGGCAGCACGGCCGCTGGGTCGATGTCGACTCCTGGATCGGTGAACGGGAGTGGAGGGTCGCCCGGACCAAACACGAGCAATGCTCTCAGTCATAGAACGACAGGAAGCCGGCTGGGCAATACCCCTAACGAGCGGACAAATCCGAGCTCGTCATCGGCGGCAAGTGGTTTTGTCAACGACAGTACAATGAACCAAGCTGTACAGGATTTAGGGAATACCAAAACCGGCATCATGCCTGACCACTGACTGAGCTCTGTCGCACTTGGATATGTGCTCGTCGTACGTCCGCTTCATCATGCGAATAATCGCGAGCTCGCCACGTCTAAGCGGCTGGCGGACCGATGTCTGTAGAGGCCCACAGCGGCGGAGAAGCTTCAGCCTTCCGATGTCGCTGAAGGGCTCCAAGGCTAGATGGTGGTGGAGGAATCAAGCACGGACGAATTAGGTCGATGTGTGCAACGTAGGTACCTGCGATCAAATTCGGCAAGTAGCTCAAGGTTGTCTTGCACAAGCAGGTTGACTGCTTTCCCTTCCCACTCCAACAGCCCGCGACGACGAAGTTCCTGGATGGTTCGATTGACATGCACAATCGACAGGCCGCAGGCATCGGCGATATCAGCCTGTGTGAACGGGAGTTCAATTCGGCCTTCCCTCGCCAAGCCAACTTGCCTCAGTCGGGTGGCCATCTCGCAGATCAGATGAGCGACACGGGGAAGCGCCTGGCGCGCGCCCAAGTTTTCCACCCATTCGCGATATATGGCTTCGTGAACAACGGTTTCCCCCCAGAAGGCGTAGGTGAGCCCAGGAAAGTCCCGCAACACCTGTCTGATTGCAGCATGGCTAACATAGGCGACGGTCGACGGCCCGGTGCTGCACAGATCGTGGTCCATCATCGGCAAGTGCAACGTGTGAAGATCAGGAATATCTCCGGGCACGTAGAACGCCGAAATTTGGTTTCGATCGGAAATGACCCTTTGGCGTGACAGGAAGCCTGCCATCACGACCGTGCACCCCGACGATTGGCGACCTTGATGCACGGCAATGTCCCCGTTCGCCAGGTTGCTCACCGTGTAGGGAAGACCGGCTAACGCTGCCTGCTCGTTGTTGGAGAGGTTACCTATGGCAAGCAAGCGCTCGATCAGCTTCTTGTGTGGCATTGCAATGCTCCTTCGCCTCGCAGGCGGAGCACGCTCATCTCTTGCCCGTTGACCAATCAATGTAGCCGTTTCCCGGGTTACGGGTATTTAAGTATGTTAAGTAACGGAGGTCGTAAGCAGCGAGCCGATTACCCCGACGAGGTCGGATCTCTCCGGCAATACGCCGATTCGCGGCGGCGCGATTCCGCAACTTAGCCGACTGACAAACGCAGAGGTTTGCGCGGCGCGACTGCTGTATTCGCCACTATCTTCCAGTCATCCGTTCGGTACATGACCGACGCTGTGCCGATTTCCCGCTAACCCACGGCATGAAATGCCTTCTGCTCTGGTACCGCCTGCTCTCACGGATGCTCAAACCGGATAGCCGGCTGTTGCTTGAAAAGAAGGGGCAGACACTCTGGCAACGGCGGGAACAAGGATGGATCAATTCTTCGGGCCTGCAGCCACCGAGAGATTCCTGAATGACACCCTGCGATTTCGTCGCCTTCACATGCGCTGCATCATGGCCGCAGAGGGAGCCAGGGATCCCCTGCTGCGAGCCTCATGGCTTGCAGCTGCGGAGGGCTACCAAGTTCTGCGATCGTCGCTCGAGCAGGTCAGGTCTCGTCCAATAACCGAGCATATTGATCAATAATCAAGCGGTAGCATGGACATGCCGCGGCTTCGAGACCGGGCCGGTCGATCACTTCGATTTGGCCACGGCTGTATCGGATCAACCCAGCTTGCTGGAGCATCCGCGCGGCGATTGTCACTGTAGGACGGTGTACCCCGAGCATCTGACTCAGGAATTCCTGGGTCAGCACAAAGCTCTCGCCGTTGACCCTATCGTGGGTATGCAGCAGCCAACGCGCGCACCGCTCCTGGACTTCATGAAGTCGGTTGCACGACGCTCCCTGAGCGACTTGGTTGAGAAGCGCCATGATGTAGCGCATCAGCCGGGCGTGAAATATCGGCGTCTCCTTCAGGACGTCGAGCATCCTTTTGGCGTCCGCGCGAAAGCCAGCGCCTTCGACTTGCACGAAAACACGGCTTGGCATGGTCGATGTGCCGAGAAGGAGGGGAACACCGGACATCCCTTCATTGCCGACTGTTGCAAACTCGACGATGTCTCCGTCTTCCGGCTCGTTCACCATGGAGAGGACACCTCGGGTGGGAAAATACATATGGTTAATCGGTTCATCGGTCTCGGCCAGCACCTGCATGTAGCGTAAGTCCACAGATTGAAGATGGGGCTTGATCAGATCTAGCTCCCGCGCGGGAAGCTTTGCCAGAAGCTTGTTGTCCAAAGCGGAACTCCTCGCGACAGGATTGATTATGTAATCTGGATTACAATGGTCTCTGTCCCAAGCAGCGCATTCCCAGATCGTTCCTGTCCAGGAGCCGTGGGTATGATTGCGTCGGCCGGCGGCATTCCAGCTCTGATCGAAATCATCGGCGCCCTCGGGACCGATTTTCCAATCCCGCTATTCATCGCGCAGCACTTGCCGCGCGTTCCGCTACCGCTGGATAAGACCCTGGCGTGCTACACAAGCCTGCCGGTGCGATGGGCTGAGGCAGGACCCTTGACGAGCCTCAAAGGCATTTATCTCGCTCCGCCTGGAACAGGCATTCTCCTGACTCTCACCGGTATCGAAATCGACGTGCTTCCCGCACCGTCAGCCAGCTGGTTGGCCTCCGGAGACCAGATGATCCGAAGCATTTTCGCTCGCTTCGGCAGCCGCACAGCTGCCATCGTGCTTAGCGGGATGCTCCCCGCGGGCATCGAAGGCATTCGCGTGGTCAGGCAGGGCGGCGGAGTCACCATGGCTCAAGATCGCAGTTCTCGCCGCTTTGAGATGCCGAGCGCTGCGATTGATTTTGGCAAGGCAGAAATTATTTGCGCGCCAGCGGGGATGGCCCGCGTCTTGAATATGTTGCCGGACCTCTGGGAGGAGGCGCGGGAGCGCGCGGCATAGGGGTTGGTCAACGGTGAGGGCCCAAGCGCATCGCGTGACCAGCTTGGCTTCAAGCAGGGCGGAGCCGCCGGCTAACGGCACGCGGATTCGTAATAGGCATCGAGCCGCTCGTTGCTTGTCTTTAGGGCTTTAGCAATCAACTGGCGGACCCTCTGCTCAGAGCCCGGCAGTAACTCCGACGCGGCCGAGGCCAGGAAGCTTGAGTGCCGGGCGCCGCAGATCGAAGCCGAGGACTGCGCCGAAGAAGTTGAGTTCGACACCTTCGACCCAGCCAACGGTAACGCCGACATAACCCGCGAGGGTGACGAAAATACCCGTTCCCGATGGGGTGATCCCGACCCAACGGCCGTCATAAGGGAAGTCCTTGCCGATCGCGGTGGGGGGCAAGACTGCTCGCAACTCCGGGACGGAATCCAGAGCCGCCTGCACGAAAGTGTTCGAGTTGGGACCTGGCCAAGCGCTGTAATCGCCATAGGATCGGAACTTGTAGTTTTCGATCACGTACCGGATTTTGGGGATAAGCGCTTCCGCGCGCTCGCCGTCGACAGCCACGATCGTTTCCGGCACGGCGCCAAACCATCGGCCATCTGGCGCAAAGCCATTGGTTCGGATCGGCTCACCCCATGCCGTGTAGTCGTAACGGGTGTAGGACCTTGCGTCCTTTTCCTTCACAACAATCCAGGTGTGGACGGCGAAGATGCTGCGCCAGCGGACAGTTCGTGCAGCAAAGACCCGGATAACCGCTTGGGGATGCGCCGCCGCTGAAGGCAACAGTCCGGCGCTCGAGCGGTCGGCTGTCTGCCAGTTCCCCCGGCCGTCGCCCAGCCAAAAGTAGCGCGCTGCGGATGCTGCAATCGGCGCGAAGATGAGGAATAGAAAGATGAGCAATGGCTTCTTCAAGGGGAATGCGCGGTGGGACGTACAATGACATATAGTTCGGGCTGGTACCGCCGCCATATGGGAGGCGGGGCTAGCGAGCTCGGGCATAGGTCACGTTCTTGCCCTGAATAGCGGAACCCCGGGTGCCATTGCTATCGCTACTGTCTCTTTGTCGCTCCGCAGACTTCCGTCTCTCTTCATCAGCTGCCGGTTGGCTTAGTTAGCGCCTCTTCAGGACGTCCGCCACGGGGCAACGTAGGAAGGTGGTGCCACGCGCCCGTCTAGGCCATCGTCGTTGCCCTTGACCAGTACGCCGAAGCCGTACCGGCAACCGCAAGTATTTTCTCGACAAGCCGCATTCGATGGAAGGGGCGAGAAGCGGCGCCTTGCCGTAACCGGCGATGTTGTTTGGCTTCCGCCAGACAGCCGATAGGAACGGCGGCGTGACGCACGGGTTGGCCAGTCGCAACGGAGCGATGCATGATGGCCGCAAATCTTCCCCGCGACGAGCAGAGAGATGGTACCCGCCAGGTGATGATGTGGGGATCGGCGCTCGCCGCGATCCTGTTCGTCGGATTTGCGGTCTGGTTTGCAGTGCCCCAGATATTCGGGATGACCGATTATCTCGGCCGCCCACCGACGGGCGCAGACAGCAACGCGCCCGCAACCACCGTCGGTACGGGAGTTCCGACGCAGCGCGAGGCGATCAGCACAACTGCGAAGCAGGATCCCGCCGGCGTCGAGGAGTCGTCGGGCAAGCGCGCGCGGCAAATTCAACAGAGCACTGCGCCTGCGACAGTCTCCGATCAGCAGCGCCAGCAGCTTCGCTCGATCATCTCGTCCGCGCAAGGGCCCGCGATGGATCGTCCCAATTTCGAGATGATGGTCGGCACATCCGTCCCGCAACAGACCAAGACCGCTGACCTGCCGCCTGAAGCCACGCAGGTGCTCAACGGATTCTGGGGCGATCAGTATTTGCTTGCGGGCAAGGATCTCGTCATCGTCGATCAGCATTCCCGGCGCGTCGCCGCCATCATCGCCAATGTGCGATGACCCTGTGCATCTCAAGGCTCACGATTACAAATCCGCAAAATGATTGAAACGCGATGTGCGTGAACTATCTCTGTGACAGGCGGCAGCGTAACAAGCCGCCCTTCAACTGACCCGGCCAACAGCCCCAGACCGGGCCCTTCTTATTCCCTTATGATCTGGCCTTGCCTCACCGGCCTCAGAGGCGCTGACGATGGCTGCCCGCACCTATGACCACCAACGCTGGTCGGAAGACGACGACCGCCTGCTTCGCACCATGTGCGAAACCGGAAAGAGCCTGACGTTGATGATCGTGAAGCTGAAACGGCCAATTGCGTCGATCAGGTCCCGTGCCATCGAGCTTGGGCTTTGCCTTCCCGGCACTCGCATTGGATTGCGCGCAAGCGCAAGCGGTCCGCGTGATCGGCAAGCCTGCCGCGTGCATCAATTCGCGTATCAATCAATTTTGCATTCATCCTGCGCCGATCTGCGCAGGCGCTGCCTGATTCAGCGATATGCCGGATGCTGGCGGCTCTGGTCACGACCCGCCAGCTCTGCGCCGTGAAGGGCGCTCCAGGCCCGCCGCATGCTTCATCTTCTCGATAAGTTCGGAGGCTTCGGCCTTGGTCAGCTTCTCCTTTGGGACGGGCTTGTGGGCCTGCTCCGCCAGCGTGGCGAGATAGGATTCCTGCGCGCCCGTCATCGGATCGTCGCCGGACACCCAATCTTTCGGGTCCTTCTGCGTGTTGTCAGCCATGACGAATCTCCTTCTACAAATCTCCCTTACCAACGTTGGTCTCGGCTCTCAGTTCCCTTTTTGTTCTTTTGCTCTTTCTCAAAGAAATTTGTTCTTTCTGAAAGAAAGAAGAGTCGAAGTTCTTGGGAGGACGTTGGCAGAGCATCGTCTCCACACGCCGCACGGCTGCAGGGTTGTTAACGTCGCTCAGGATCAGGATGCCGGTTTGTCCGGCGTCCAGTCGAGATCTGCATAGTCGTGGGGGATTGGGTCGGCCGAACAAGGCAGCGCGGGCTGGCCCCCGGGGTGCTCGACCAGCCCGGCCTGCTCCGCTTTCTCCAGAGCTTCCTTTTTGGTTGGAAACGTCCGGCTCAGCTTTTCCTCGTCCTTGAACAAAGCGTATGCCATGGCAGCCTCGTTTCTGTCCCCCGCTAGGCCATTTCCCTGAGACTGCTCAGTATGGCGAGATGCCGCTGGATGATCGGAAGGGACATCTGCGCGACCTGCTGCTCCTTCGGATTGCCGCCAGACCTCAGGTAGGAATTGTTGAGCGCCAGCAGTTCGTGATGGCCCCGAATCTGTCCTTGTACATACATCCGGTCGAACGGGCCCGAGGGCGTGGCCTGAAGCCGTCAACATGCATGGTCCGGCCGCAGGGGCGCGGAGCCTGGGGCGGCGCCGAGCGCGCTTGCCACCTGCACCTGTTCTGCAATCTCCGCGTTCGCAAAGTTGATAACGCCGGGATTGCCAGTGCGGGTCAGCGCGAGCTGACTCGTTTGCATGGCGAACGCGCCGCCCATGAGGTCGGCGGTCCTGAAATCCTCTGCGGATTTGTCCGGGCCTGAACGGCGCAGGTCGAAAGCCCGAGCCCTCCGAGGGCAAGTAGGAATGATCTTCTCAGCATGTTCATCTCCGCGTGTGAGCGACAGACGCTTCGCTACGTTGAACGTTCCTATCGACCGATCAAGATGACGGCGCGGCGCTGGCTCTCACCGTGGAGCACTCCTCCATTTAACGCATGTTAGTGGCGAGCCCGCAGGGTCACGAATTTCAATCGTCTGCGCAACGCATGTAGCTTGCCGTAGGAACGGCGGCGTGAAGAACGCCTTGTCCTTGCTTTCACATCGCGGTCCCAGACGAGTTCATCAGATGCTACACAGCAGACCAGCCGGCTTTCCCACATCCGCAGGCGTCCTTCTCGGACTTGGCCTTGGCGCCTTCTTCGACGGCATTGTCTTCCATCAGCTGCTGCAATGGCATCATATGTTAAGCGGCTGGTATCCCCTTAACTCTCTCGACAACGTCAGGCTGAACACGACCTGGGATGGCATCTTTCATAGCGCGGCGTACGTTTTCGTGCTCGCAGGGCTTTATTCGCTTTGGCAGCGGTCGCGCGGCAGCGAGCCACGGTGGACAAGCGGGCAGTGTATCGGCGCCGTGTTGCTTGGATGGGGAATTTTCAATCTGGTCGAAGGCGTGGTCGATCACGAGATCCTCGGGCTGCATCGGGTGAACGAAGCGGTGCCCGAGGGACAGCGTATCTTCTGGGATATCGGCTTCCTGTTGTGGGGGGCGGCGATGATGGTGATAGGCGCCGCCATGGCGCGAGCTGGCGTACGGGAGGGCGTGCATGCTGAAGGTCGCCTACAGGTTCGTTAAGTACACACCACCAGTGGCGGTATACCTGATCTTCCTGCTGCTGCTCGCAATTGCGATAGCGCCGGCGCTTCGCATCGTCATGTTCGGCTTGTCGCTGGACGATCTCCTGCAGTTGCATTGCTTTGCCGCCTTCTGACCGGCGCAAAGGAACCACGGCTTCTGCGAATCGCTTATCACTTCACTGGAGGCGCTCAATGGGCAAGAAACAATTCGCCGCTTTGCCGTTTCGTGTGGACAATTCCGAGTTGCACGTGATGCTGATCACGACACGGCGGAAGCGGCGGTGGAGTGTCCCGAAGGGATCGCCTATGCGCAACAAGGAGCCGCATCATACGGCTGCGCTGGAGGCGTGTGAAGAGGCCGGCCTGATCGGAGTCGTGGCAAAGCGCGCGCTTGGCAGCTTCAAGCATCGCAAGCGGAAGGGTGAGCGCAAGTGGACCTTGAACGTCGCAGTCTTTCCCATGAAGGTGCATGGTCAGGAGCGCTGGTGGCCGGAGAAGGGCGAGCGGGAGGCTATCCGGGTCCCGGCGGAAACGGCCGCCCGTCTGGTGCACAAGGCGCAGCTTCGTCGATTGATCAACCGCTTCGCGGCGCAGACCGGGAAGAGCACGCCCATCCTGGCGGGGTGAGAGGCACCCCTGTTATAGGAACGCGCCGCCTGCACATTCATTCCCTTTGGATGAACAAGCCATTAGCAGGACTCGTCGCTGAGCAGCAGTCGCCGCATGACGTGCTTGCCGCTGCCATCCGGCGGCGCCGCGCCATCCTGTTCGTCGGCGCCGGAGTCTCGATGGCGGTGGGATTGCCATCGTGGCACGCTGATCGAGCATCTGCTGGATGATCTAGGTCTCGAAGGCGACGTCATCGAGGGAATGCACGGCGGATATCAGATGCTGGCGGAGTATTACCGGTTAAAGCGCGGCGGCATCGGCCCGCTCCGCAGCTGGCTCGACCGCAACTGGCGCGTCGATCCAAACAGGATCGCGACGTCAGAGCTCCACCGGACTATTGTCGAGCTCGACTTTCCCGTCATCTACACGACGAACTACGACTGCAATCTCGAGACTGCCTTCGATGTGCTGCAAAAGCCCTACGCGAAGATCAGCAATGCGAAGGAGATCGCGAGTGCGGCGACCGGCGTCACCCACATCATCAAGTTTCATGGCGACTTCGACGATGATGCCTCGCTGGTCCTGACCGAGACCGACTTCCTCAACCGCCTCGCGTTCGACTCTCCGCTCGACGTCCGTTTTCGCGCTGATGCCCTGGGAAGCACTCTGCTGTTCATCGGATACAGCATGTCGGATCCGAACATACGGCTGCTGCTGCACCGGATCTGGCAGACATGGGAGGAGTCCGGGCATCGCCAAGATCGGCCGAAATCCTTTGTGTTCGTCGCGCAGCGCAACCCGGTGCAGGAGGCCGTGCTGGCGAATTGGGGAATCACGACGATTGCGCCGCCGGAGGGAATGGCTGCCGACGAAGGTCTCAACCGCTTCCTGCTGGATATCCGCCAACGTCTGGCATAAAGCCGTGTTGCTCCGCGGTGGGATTCATGGCCGGCGGACGCTGCAGATTCCATTTGGAATGCAGGTCATCGTCGCGGCCTGTTGCATGTCCAGAAGCCCTGCCTGCCATCGCTGCGCCATGGCTGTTGCCGAGAGGTCGAAGGATTTTTCTGGTCCGGCTTCCTCGGCGCCGGGGCGGTAGCTGAGGAGAAAGAGGGCGTCGTCGCGGTCGAGATTCTGCAACTTGGCGCGAAGCTTGCGGGCTTCCAGGGCAAGGCGAAGGCGCAGAAAAGTCTGGTTGCCGAAGGTCAGATCGCTTTTTCGCTCGGCCGCGGCTTCGAGGCCGTCGGGGACCTTCCCGTCGCGCGCAAACAGGTCGATGACGTAGAGGCGCAGCGAGCCTGCGGTTTCCAGGACCGGATCGAACGGCGCGTTCAGCGAGAAACCGCCGTCACAGAGCCATCTGCCGGCGATCTGCACCGGGGCGAATTCGGGGAGGAAGCCGCAACTGGCCAGGATGTGATCCATCTCGATCCTGGCTGAAACAGAGTCGAACAGGACAGCGTCGCCGCTTTCGACATCGGTGGCGCAGATGGTGATGCGGGGATCGCCGCTGTTGAGGCGTCCGAAATCAATCAGGCCCTTAGGCGTTCGCGCGTCGGGCCGAGATCGTAGAGACCGCCGAAGTGAGATGCCGGGATCGGCAGGCGTGGATGAAAGAAACCAGCCTGGCCAAACAGGCGCGTGTTGATGGCATTAAGCCACGCAAACGGATGCCGGCTGATATTCGGCCCATGGGACGGACCGCCTGCGGCATGCCAGTAGCTGCGCAAATTCTGCAGTCGATCGGCATGGGGGCTCTCGGCGACTAATGCCGCCGTGATCGCGCCCGCCGATGAACCGGTTACCCAATCGAGCGGCAGGGACAGGCTGGCGAACGCTTCGAAGGCACCGCCGTGGTAGGCGCCAAGCCCCAGGCCCCCGGCGAAGACGATGGCCGTGAGAGGTTGGTCCGCACCCATGTCGATTGAACGTCGCGCACGCATCGGCGTTCCAACATGCCGATCCGGCACGCAGGCGCGCGAATAGAGCGATCCGTTAACCTGTGTGAAGCCGCTGGGTGCAGATCTCCTCTAGGGTGAGGCCCGCGTCAGCTCGAACGGAATCAGGATGCCCGAACAGTCTGCCAGCCTGCGAAACTTCACCATTAATTTTGGTCCTCAACATCCCGCGGCGCATGGCGTGCTGCGGCTCGTCCTCGAGCTCGATGGCGAAGTCGTCGCCCGCGTCGATCCCCATATCGGATTGCTGCACCGAGGCACCGAGAAGCTGATCGAGGCCAAACCATATCTTCAGGCCATCCCCTATTTCGACCGGCTCGACTACGTCGCTCCGCTGACCCAGGAGCATGCCTTCTGCCTTGCGATCGAAAGACTGATCGGCATCGAAGTGCCGCGGCGCGGGCAGCTCATCAGGGTGCTCTATCACGAGATCAGCCGCATCCTGTCGCACCTGCTCAACGTCACGACCCAGGCCATGGACGTTGGCGCTTTGACGCCTCCGCTGTGGGGCTTCGAAGAGCGCGAGAAGCTCATGGTGTTCTACGAACGCGCGTCCGGCAGCCGTATGCATGCGAACTATTTTCGACCTGGCGGCGTTCACCAGGATCTCCCTCCGAAGCTCATCGATGACATCGAGGCCTGGTGCGATCCGTTCCTGCGTGTTGTCGACGATCTCGACCGGTTGCTCTCGCTTAACCGCATCTTCAAGGCGCGCAACGTCGATATTGGCAGGGTCACGCTGGAGCAGGCGTGGGCGTGGGGGTTCTCGGGCGTCATGGTGCGCGGCTCTGGAGCCGCCTGGGACCTGCGAAAGGCCCAGCCCTATGACTGCTATGCCGAGATGGACTTCGACATCCCCATCGGCAGGAACGGCGATTGCTACGACCGATATCTCATCCGCATGGAAGAAATGCGGCAGTCAGTCCGCATCATGAAGCAGTGCATCGCCAAGCTGAAGTCTCCAGGCGGAGGCGGCCCGGTTCTCGTGCAGGACAACAAGGTCGCGCCGCCACGGCGCGGCGAGATGAAGCGCTCGATGGAGGCCCTCATCCATCATTTCAAGCTCTACACCGAAGGCTTCCACGTTCCCGCCGGCGAGATCTATGTCGCGGTCGAAGCTCCCAAGGGCGAGTTCGGCGTCTTCCTGGTCTCGGACGGCACGAATAAAGCCTATAAATGCAAGATCAGGTCGCCGGGCTTTGCGCACCTCCAGGCGATGGACTTTCTCTGCAGGGGGCACCTGCTCGCCGATGTTTCGGCGATTCTGGGTTCATTGGACATCGTGTTCGGCGAGGTCGATCGGTGAGAGTCGTGTAACATTAGACCCCAGGTCTTTACTCAGTGCCATGTCGAATAGATCGCTTTGACCTTTACTTGGACACGATATCACCTGAAGCTGTCTCCAATCCTAAGGACACCGGTGTTGCGAAACGCTCCCGCGCCGTCTTCGGCTCGTCATTCCTCGCAGTGAAATTGCCGATCTCCGTCGAGGTCCTTAGCCATTTCGTCACGTCGCCGATTGCTTCCCGCGGCGAGCGGCCGAACTTCCTTAAGCTGCGGAAATATTCGAGCTGAAGATGCGCCGAGGTGCCTCGCTTCGGAATGGTTTTGAGATGCTGGATGTCGTCTTCGACGCCGAGATGCTCGATATCGGGCGCCAGCGTGGCGGTCACTGCGTCCAGCCAGCTTCTGAACGAGATCGGCTCCAACGACACGAGATCGATGTAGGTGCCATCGGTCCCGTAGCGCTGCGCCCGCCAGCGGTTTTCCTCGATCAGCGCGCGGTGGACTGCCGAATGGTTCGCATTCAGATCGGGATGATGGACGGCGTGCCTGACTAGCGCACGAAACAGCGCCGCGATCGCGACCGAGTCCGCAATCGCCGTGCAACAGTCGGTGATACGCAGCTCGAGGGTGGGGTGCTGGAGGGATGGCCGCAAGGCCCACCAGACATAGGTTGCGTTAGGGACGATGCCAGCGTCGACCAATGTCTTCACGTAAGTCTCGTATTCGGCGAGGTTGCGAAACATCTCGGGAAAGCCGGTCCGGGGCAGGGCGTCGTTGGCGGCATTGCGGTAGCCCAGCAACCCCGTTGGGTAGCCACACCAGAACGGTGAGGAGGTCGACAGCGCCAGCAGGAGCGGGAGGAACGGTACCAGTCGGTGCATGATCTCGACCCGCAGATCAGGCTCCGGCACCTCGACATGAACATGTAGCCCGCTGATGGGGTTGCCGAGACCGACCATCCCGAGATCGCTGATAACCTTACTGTAACGGCGCTTGCGCGTCATGCGCTGCTGCTGCGGCTGCGCCAGCGGGTGCGTGCCGGCGGCAATGATGCGGATACCGTGGTCCTTACCGACTTCGGCGAGGACGGAGCGGTAGCGCGCGAGCTCAGCCAAGGCATCGGCGGAATTGGTCAGCGGCGGAGTTGCGACCTCGATCTGCGATTGCAGTATCTCGGTGGTCAGTCGTTCGCCGAGGCGCTTCTGAGCTGCCGTCATATAGGCCTTCGGCAGCTCGGACCGAGGGGCTGCGGATTGCCGGTTGACCAGGAAGTATTCCTCCTCGATGCCGAAGCGGTAGCGGTGCATAGCCCTAAGCTGTCCCCTTTGTCTTTGCGTACAGGCTAGCCGCATCTCCGAAGGCGGAAAGGATCCGCGCTGATGCGTGATCTGTGCTTGCCCAATAGTCGGGATGAAACAGCGTGCCGAGCGCAAAAGCGCCGGCGCCTGCGACGCTAACGGCCTCTATCGAGCCATCCTCCGCCACCGCTTCCGCGATGAGCCCCGGTGCGAGATCCTTGATCAGGAAGCTGTGCAGGGAGTTCACAGTGATGGCGTCTGCGCCGCAGACCTGTTGCAAGCCCCCCCCTTTGCGCAGCCTCACCTTTTGCCGCAGCCGGTAGCGCGCATCTTCATTGTCCGCATCGGGCGTGCCGTGGCGCTGGTCTTCGGGCAGGCCATCTGGCTCCTTCGCCAACGTACCGCCAAAAGTTACGTTCAGCTCCTGGATGCCGCGGCAGACAAAGAGTGCGGGAATGCCCCGTGCCAGCGCGCGCGGGATCAGATGCAGCGCTACTTCGTCGCGGAATTCATCGAATGGGCCGTCGCGAGCCTCGTCAACCGTTTGGCCGTAACGGGATGGATGAACGTTGGTCTGCCCGCCGCCCACGAAGAGACCGTCAAGACCATCGAGATAGGCGTCGATGTCGGCTTCGCGAGACGCGGGCAGGATCCGCGGCACGGCTCCGGCGACGAGCCCGATGGCATTCACGCAAATCATCGCAACTGACGACAGATGCTCGCCGCGTGCAACCATCGTGTCGGAGAGAATGCCCACCTGCGGCGCGCCAGTGCGCGCTTGCCACTGCCGGGACGAGGCGCGCTGTCGCCACTGCTGGAGCCCGTAGGCCACCGCATCCGCGGCGCTGCCGAATTGATGAATCGCAGCCTTGAGCTCCCTGACGTTTGTTCCCAAGCGAAGCGCCCATTTAGTGCAGGCGGCGGGGTCGTGCGGATCGATTGTGGGACGGGGCTCGTGCAAATGTCTCGGCTGCCTCTATTCGTGCGTCTGTGCTTTGTAAAACAGCAATTGTGCAGAATGGTTGCTCCGCTTCGATATCGACTGCCAGCTACTAACATTTGTTATGAAGTGGTTGCATCCTCGCTTCAGATAAAGCGGTCGCCTAAGATTAACCTGTGTTGTGGGGGCCTAGTGCCCAATTGCATATCCTCATCAAATCAAGAAAAGGAAATGCTATGGGGGTGAAGCGCAGGCGGATCAGGCAGACAACTTCTCTGGAGCACCGCTTGGTTGGATTCGCGGAGCTCATGAGGAGTAAGCTGACCGCCAAACCGGTCGGCACTGAGAAGAACGAATTTCTCAAGAAGGTCCGCAACCCAGAGCAAGCCTTGGAAATCGAGCGAGAGCTTCGGCAATCGCAGTGAAGTTCACTAGGGCGGATGTAACCCAGTGAGCCAGAAGGCCTCTGGTCCGACCCCGGAGGCCTTCTTCTAGTGCCCAAGTTAAAGCGCATTACGTCGGCGGGGTCGATTACATCAGCGGCGTCAATCCGTTGCAAATGTTGAGGCGGATCGATGCGGCGTCTGCCGCGCGCTTTGCATGCGAGATGCCGCCGCCGGGCCAGCTCCGCCTGCATCGGGCACCAGCTCGCGCTGCCACAGCGCCGACCCCGCTCCTTGGGCATAAATTCGCAGACCGAGGTGCAGGCCAGGGTCGCGGCTATACCTTGTGGGGAACGGCGACATCATCAAAACGTGCGGCAAGCGTCTCCAACGCAGCTCGCATCTTAGGCCCATGCATCGCAGCGCCGTGGCCTGTAATGACGATCTCCGGCGCAAGCGCCGCCAACTCCCGCACGGACTCCTTCGCGCTCTTCCAATCCGGCGTGAAATACATCGGCGGTCCATGCATCTCAGGCGCCTGCGTCGCCGCTGAATAGACCGATTCCTGCCGTGTGGTGATGAATGCGTCGCCCGCGATCAAGACGCGGTCGCGCTCTCGCCAGAGCGAGACGTGTCCTGGCGTATGACCCGGCGTGTGAATCCACTGCCACTCCGGCATGAACGGCACGTTGTGATCGCTGGGAAGATCGTAGAGGCGTGATGCGACATTGACGGGCCGGGTGGGAAACAGCGGCGAGATCAATGCGAGCAGGCCTCCGCCGACGCCAGGATTTGCCGGCGGGTAAGCGCGCGTTCCGTCCAGATAGGGATGCTCGGCCGCATGCGCATAGACCGGTACGTCCCTTCCTTGGCCAACGTCTCGAGCACGCCGACGTGGTCGAAATGACCATGCGTCAAGATGATGCAGGCGGGACGACCGCTGCCACCGAACCGTGCGCTTGCCGCGGAGCGGATCGCCCGGGCAGATCCCGCAATGCCCGCATCGACCAGTACCCAATTTCCGTCGCCGGCATGCTCGAAGCCGACGAAAATGACGTTGACGATGGCCAATTGCCGGTAGGCGACATCGGCTACAATCTGCCTTGTGTCGTCATTTCGATCGAGATCGAAGCCGGCCTGTTCGGCTTCTGCGCTGGAAGAAAGAGGGATCTGCGTCATGTCCTGCCTGCAGCTATCGTTCGATCGTGCCCGTCCGCCGGATCTTCTGTTGAAGCAACATCACGCCATAGAGCAGAGCCTCGGCAGTCGGCGGACAGCCCGGAACGTAGATATCGACGGGTACGATGCGGTCGCAGCCGCGCACGACGGAATAGGAGTAGTGATAGTAGCCGCCGCCGTTGGCGCAGGAGCCCATTGAAATGACGTAGCGAGGCTCCGGCATCTGGTCGTAGATCTTGCGGAAGGCGGGCGCCATCTTGTTGGTCAACGTGCCCGCCACGATGATGACGTCGGATTGCCGCGGCGACGCTCGCGGTGCGAAGCCGAAGCGCTCCGCGTCATAGCGCGGCATCGACATCTGCATCATCTCGACGGCACAGCAGGCGAGCCCGAACGTCATCCACATCAGCGATCCGGTGCGGGCCCAGGTGATCAGCTCCTCCGCCGTGGCGGTGAAAAACCCCTTGTCGGCGAGATCATCGCGAATTTGCATGAAGTACGGATCTGACGAATTCGCTGGCGCGCCGTTGCCAGGTCGCCTCAGATCGTGGGGAATATCGGTCTGCGGAGGAGCGTTACTCATTGGGCCCTCGGGACGCCGTCGGCTCAAACGAAAAGTCAGCCGGCGGAGAACAGGCGTTCTACAGGAGCGTTCCTGCATGGGCCTATGTGTTTGATGTTCGGTTATCGCATGTTAAGCGCTTGTCCTGTTTCGGAAAGGCGGAAGCTAAAAGGCGGATTGTGCGGCTTTGGAACGATCACTGCGGGCCGCCGTTGCGCAAGGAAACAGTCAAAAGGAGGACAGTACATGACGAATGCCGCGCGCGACACATTCGTGGTTGGACTACGCAATGCACATGCGATGGAGGTGCAGGCGAGGGAGTTGATGGAAAGGCAGTCGGAACGGCTGGACGAGTATCCGGAGGTCAAGGCGAAGCTTGCAGCTCACCTTGAGGAGACCAACGAGCAGCTGAAACGGCTCGAGCGGTGCCTGGAATTCTGCCGCGAGAGCACGTCCAGCCTCAAGGACACCGCGCAGTCAGTCATGGCCAACATGCAGGCGATGGCCCACTCGGCTGCCAATGACGAAATCCTCAAGAATACCTTCGCGAACAATGCATTCGAGAACTTCGAGATCGCGGCCTACAAGTCGCTCATTGCGCTCTGCGGCGCCGCCGGAGTCAGCGAGGCCAAGGCGGAACTGGAGGCATCTTTGAAGGAAGAGCAGCGTATGGCGACGTGGATCGACTCAAACGTCGAGAAGGTGACGATGGAGTTTCTGGCCCATCAGCGGCATGCGGCATCGTAGGAGGGGAGCACCAGATCGCCGGTTTGCCTTGCACCGATCAAGATGTCGTCGCTTGCGGCCGGCCAGGATCCTCTTCGGTCCACAAGATCTCACCCGCCGCATTGCTTCTCCCAGGCGACATGAACGCTGGCATGTCTTGGCTCCGCAGGGCAACCGCCGCCTTGATGACGCATCGACGTTTGCATGCCATGGCGATAGCTCCTGCTCCGTAGCGGGCACCAGCTGGGCCCGTCCGCGAGCCTCTCCAAAATGAGGAATATTCACCACTGCGTCAGATTGGTTAGCAGTCCAACCACCCAGGAGGGAGCTCCGCATGCCTGCGACCGGGCGAGCGAGCAGGGGGCTGCCGGTTGAAGGAGGCGGATACAGAGACGCGAGACTGGCGAAAGAACAATAGACAGTCGTTTTTAAGAGACCTCCTTTCGTCTCTTATTTCTGGATACTTCTGTGAGCGTACTCGACTTTATTCTCGGCAGACGGTTAGCCAATCGCGAGTTCAGCGAGCGGAAAATCGGGGCCTTCGAAGGGGTGCCGGCGATGGGACTGGACGGGCTTGGCTCGTCCGCATATGGACCCGAAGCCGCGCTTTCGATCCTGATCCCACTGGGAGCAGGTGCGACATCCTATACCGGCTGGGTCATGTTGCCGATAGTGGCCCTGTTGGCGATTCTTTTTGCTTCCTACTGGCAGACCATCCGCGCCTATCCCAGCAACGGCGGCGCGTACATCGTCGCGAGAGACAATCTCGCACGAACGCCAGTCTCCTGGCTGCGGCTGCGCTGATGGTGGATTATGTCCTCAACGTCTCGGTTGGGATTGCCGCAGGGGTGGGCGCCTTGGTATCCGCCGCGCCTGCGCTGCATCCATATATCCTTCCTCTTTGTTTGGCCATCCTCGCCATAGTCAGCTTGGTCAACCTGCGCGGCACCTTGGATGCCGGACGCGTGTTCGCATTGCCGGCTTACCTGTTCGTTGTGAGCTTCGGCTGTGTTATTGGTCTCGGAATTTATCGAGCGCTCTCGTCCGGCGGTCATCCACAAGCCATCGTGCCGCCGCCACCAATGGGAGAGTCGACGGAGGCGGCGACGCTATGGTTGCTTTTGCGCGCCTTCGCCAGCGGCTGCACCGCGATGACTGGCGTCGAAGCTGTCTCTAACGGCATGACGGCCTTCCGGGAGCCCGCAGTGAAATACGGGCATCGAACTCTGACTGCCATCGTCGGCATTCTGGGCATTCTTCTGCTTGGGATCGCGTTTCTCGCTCGCGCCTATGGGATCGCTGCGATGTCTCAAGAACAAGACGGATATCGCAGCGTCCTCTCTCAGATCTCAGCCGCGGTGGTGGGGGAAGGCGTTCTCTATTACACGACAATCGGATCGCTCCTCTGCGTGCTGGCCTTTTCAGCCAATACCAGCTTCGTAGATTTCCCTCGCCTCTGCCGGGTCGTCGCCGAAGATGGATTTCTGCCAAAATCATTCGCCATCGCAGGCCGCAGGCTGGTCTTTGACGTCGGAATCCTCTACCTGGCAGTGACGTCCGGAATTCTGTTGATTGCATTCGGAGGGATTACCGACAGGTTGATCCCGCTCTTTGCGATCGGTGCTTTCCTGACGTTCACGATGTCCCAAGCTGGGATGGTTTGGCATTGGCGCAGGAGCATAGCAGCCGGACATTCAACCAGGGAAAACAAGACCCATCTTGCCGTGAACACGGTGGGAGCGCTCACGACAGGCCTAGCTCTGATTGTCATCGTGGCTGCAAAATTTCTTGAAGGGGCCTGGATTACAATTCTGGTGCTTCCGATCGTCATCGTTTTGCTCAAGGGCATACGAAGCTATTACGATCGGCTTTTCGACGAGCTTCGTGCCGCTGCGCCCATCGAGCTAAGCACGTTGAGCGCACCCATTGCCGTGGTCGCGTTCGAGAGCTGGACCAAGCTAAGCGAAAATGCCCTCACCTTCGCAATGAGCATCTCGCCGAACGTGACAGCGATCCATCTTCTGAAGCTATCTGGGCCGGATCAGGAAGAAGAGCGGCGGAGACTTGAGGAGCGCTGGCGGACTCAACTGGAAGAGCCTCTGAGCCGGGCAGGGATGTCGCCGCCCCGTCTCGTAATACTGCAATCCCAGTATCGAAACCTGCAGGTCCCCATGGTCAAGTTGATCAACGAGATCAAAACCGACCATCCGGGCAAGCGCATTGCAGTCTTGATTCCAGACGTGGTGAAGGATCGCTGGTACCAGCACCTTCTGCATACGCATCGGGCGGCCCGTCTGCGCTCACGACTCCTCCGAATGGGAGATGAAGACCTGACGGTGATCAATGTACCGCTTCGCATACGGCATGGAGCGAAACACGATCCCCGGAGTAAATGCACTGCGCAAGCCAGCGCGGTTCGCCGTCGGCCGACAAGCAGAAGTGGTGGGCGACCCGAAGTGGCGAGCTAGAGGTACCAGGCGAGCTTTTCAAAGGGCCGTCCAGCTGGTGCGACCCGTACGTCAGTGACAACCAGGCTTGACCTCGGTTGGCGAAGCCGGCCCAAGCCCGCTCCAAACGAACCTGCGCACGTGCGAGGTCCCCAAAGCCAGGGCCGTTCCCAGGCGCCGAGGCGTAACAAGAGGCGGCTGATCTTGGCCCCGTCTAGAACGAACGACCCCAGGCCTGGACGTTGGTCCAGGGCTGGGGCCGCTCAGGCTATCCACGGGAGAGCCTCATGCGTCGAAAACGCATGCAAAGCCAAGTCTCGCCTTGAACCATCGTTCCTATGGTTTGATCCCTTGGATATTCGAGCGCCGTCCGGGGTGCGAAGTAGGCCAGCCAGGCGCTTCACGTGAGGTGTGCGCCATCGGCAACTACTTCACGGCGCGGATCTTGGTAATGCGATGGCCTTCGACCAAGCTTTCGTAGTCGCGACGTCCAGCACGACTTTTTGGGATCGAAGCGTACTCGCCACCGCCGACTTCGGCGGCGATGCCGGGGCGACGTCGTCGCGATCGGGAAGGACGGCGTATCCCATTTCCAATTGCCGGACCGGCGTGGGCGTCGCCTTCGACACCGTGGCCTTCCACCAGAACGATCTGATCCCGTGGCGGCTTTCTGAAGTGGTGACCGCGATCGGCAGCCACCGCAATCACCCTTCCCTCGCGCGAAAGGTCGAGCGCGTGCGACATCAGGCAGCGCGGGCGAGCGAGCGCCGCTTCTGGTGCAGGTAGCGCGTGATCTCGGGAAGCGTCATCGCATTCAGGATGCGGTCAGCGGGGACGCCGCCCTTGCGGGCCATCTCGACGCCCCAGTGCATGTGGTCGAGCTCAGGAATCGAGTGCGCGTCCGGATTGATGCTCAGCATGCAGCCAAATTCGAGGGCCGCCTGGTGCCAACGCCAATCGAGGTCGAGCCGCCATGGGTGGGCGTTGATCTCCACGACAACGTCATGCTTGGCGCAGGCCCGCAGCACCTTCTCGACGTCGATTTCGTAGCCCGGCCGCCGCTGAAGCTGCCGCCCCGTCATGTGGCCAATGATCGTCGTGTGAGGATCTGAAATGGCCCGCAGCAGGCGCTGGGTCTGCGCCTTGCGGTCCAGCTTGAAACGGCCGTGGATGCTGGCGACGACGAAGTCGAAACGTTCAAGCACCTCATCGTCATAGTCGAGCGACCCATCCACCAGAATGTCGGACTCGATGCCTTTCAAGATCCGGAAATCATTGCCGAAGCGCTCGTTCAGCCGGTCGGCTTCCAGGTGCTGCTGCCGAATCTCCTCGACCGACAGACCTCCGGCATAGTGCGCAGACCTGGAATGGTCGGCGACCCCGAAGTACTCGAAGCCGCGCTGGCGCGTTGCCTTCGCCATGGTCTCCAGAGTCTCCGTCCCATCGGAAGCATCGGTGTGGCAGTGCAGGATTCCGCGCAGGTCCTTGTCGGTGACCAGCTTCGGCAACTTGCCCTTCAAGGCCAGCTCGACCTCGTCGCGGCCTTCCCTTAGCTCGGGATCGATGAAGGGCAGCCCGAGAGCCTGGTAGATGTCAGCCTCCTCGCCGGCGATCAGTGCGCGGCCCTTGTGCAGGCCGTGAGCGTCCAACCGCATGCCCTTCTCGGCGGCCAAGGCTTGGAGTTGCGCGATGTGAGCGGCGGAGCCGGTGGCGAAGAGAAGGGCCGCGCCGAAATGTTTGCGGTCGGACACCCGGACTTGCAGTCCTTCGGACGATGTCATCGCTGTCTTGTCTGATTTGTCAGACTCCGCAACGATGGCGAGGTCGGCGACGAGCTCGCAGCCTCGACGGAAATCGCCGGCGATCGTCACGCGCTTGAGTTCGGGCCGAGCCCTCCGGATGGAGTTCTTCGCGTGCGCGAGCAGGGCGGCGGCGCGGTGCAGGTGGAGGCGGCCTTCTGCGCTCTTGGCGATGGCGAGGTTCTGCAGGATCTTGCTCTGCAGCGCGGCACCGAGTCCCTTCGCCTTCTTGATGCGATCGTCCTTGGCGGCGGCCTCCAGTTCCGCGAGCGAGGCAATACCGAGATCCCTGTAGAGCCGCAGCACCTTCTCGGGTCGCAATCCCGGTACAGAAAGCAGCTCGAGCACGCCAGCTGGTATTTCGGTCCTGAGCTTTTCCAGGCTGGGATGGGTGCCCGTCTTGTAAAGTTTAGCGATGATGTCGGCGATCGCATCGCCGACGCCCGGGATCTCCGTAAGACGATCTTCGGCGATGAGCACGTCCAGAGGAACGACCAGAGACGCCAGGCTGTCAGCGGCCCGAGAGTAGGCTTTCGCCCGGTAGGGATTGCCGCCTCGCAAGGCGGTGCGCTGCGCGTACTCTCGCAGGAGACTTGCTACACCGCGAGCGTCGAGCGAAGGCATCAGCGAGCCTCCCGGTCCACGCTGTGCGGCGGCGCCGGAGTAGGGCGGCCCGCGCGGTTACTTCGCCGTCGATCGAGAGAGCGCTCGAGCTTCTGAGCTACACGGAAATCGTCCAGGTGGTGGATATTGGGACCGTAGGCCGCCTCTTTCTTGAGGAGATTGAAGATCCGACCTGCCACCAGCTGCAGATGCTTCATCTTGCCACGCGGCATCGCTCTCGCTTTGCAGAGGGCGCGAACGGCGTAGGCGCGGAAGTAGTCGAATGCGTCTGACATGATGCCAGTCAACGCGGGCCGAGGTCCGGAGTTCGATGCGGGGGACCGGCCTTATTGGCACTGCAGTAAACACGGGCCGGGTCGCTCATATTGGAAAGCTTGAGAACCAGCGAGGCCGTAGGAACTCCTCGCCGCCTTCGAAGTTGCGAGACTCGTTGAGTAAGGTAGGAGACTGCCCGCCGCCGGCCCCAACCCGGCGGCGGTTTTTTGTGAATTGCGTAGCGTGGCGATGCGTCCAAGAGCGACGCCTCCGTCGAGAAGCCAGCAGATGCCGGGGTTCATCAGCGCCCAACTGGCGGCCCTGAAGATGAACGCACCTCCGGATTGTACATGGACTCACGAAGTCAATACGATGGGTATCGCATCAAGCTCCGGATCAACGGCGACGGTTGCCGCCCTACGCCCGCAACGGCTATAATTTGGTCAGCAGATTCTCGACAATCGCTGCCGCCTTCGATATTGAGGGACAAGCCATCGTCGACGGCGAAGTCGTCGTCACCCATGAGGGCCGCACCGATTTCACCGAGCTGCAGGCAGACCTCGGCAGAGGCGACCAGGACCGCTCGATCTACTTTGCCCTCGATCTGCTATGGTTCGAGGCAATGATTGCTAACCAGGAGCTGTCCACACGTGGCCCCAATCTCGATCTGGCCATGACTTACGCGCGACATCGCGATCTGAAAGCAGGATCACCGTCTCACGCGCCATGCGCCGCCATGATCGCCCCCGTGTTGCCAAGGGACAGGACTACGAAGTTCATATCAGGTGTCATTCGGTCCACGATATTGACCCACCGTCCAATTTGGGAGTCGATTGGCAGCCAGGAACGTGCGTCGCAACTGTGAATTGCTCCTCAGAGGACGGTTCACATGCTGCAAAACCTCCAGACCAGAACAATCGCCAAGGTCACCAGACGTCTCGTGCCGTTTCTCGTGGTTTGCTATTTTGTTGCCTATCTAGATCGGGTGAATGTGGGGTTTGCCGCGCTCACCATGAACGCGGATCTCGGATTGTCCCAGACGGCGTTCGGGTTCGGAGCCGGCATCTTCTTTATCGCCTATTTCATCTTCGAAGTGCCGTCCAACCTGTTGCTCGAACGTCTAGGTGCGCGCACATGGATTGCCCGCATCATGCTCAGCTGGGGCATCCTATCAGGATTGATGGCATGCCTTCCCTGGATCGCACGCGTCTCCGGACTTGGCAATGAGAATAGTTTCTATCTCTTGCGCGTGTTGCTCGGTGCGGCGGAGGCTGGCTTCTTTCCAGGGATCATCTTTTATCTCACTCTTTGGTTCCCGGCGGAGTATCGCGCCAGGATCGTCGGATATTTCATGGCTGCCATCCCACTCTCGACCGTGATCGGCGCGCCGGTTTCAGGGCTCCTGCTCTATCTCCACGGCGGCTTTGGCCTTGCCGGGTGGCAATGGCTTTTTCTGATCGAAGCGATACCCGCGATTATCCTGGCCGTGGTCGTGTTCTTCTACCTAACCGATCGCCCGCAAGACGCCGGCTGGTTGGCAAGCGACGAACGGGAATGGCTCAGCCAGCGGCTTATGGCCGAACGTCGCAGCCGGGAGGCTGTGCGCATGTACACGGTAGCCGAAGCCTTATTTGATTCGCGCGTAATCGGTCTCAGTCTAGTCTACTTTGGTGCGGTCGCGACCAATTACGGGCTCAGCTTTTTTCTGCCGCAAATCGTCAAGGCATTCGGGTTCAATACTTTTCTGACCACGCTTGTCTCTGCAGTCCCCTACGTTGTTGGCGTGATCGCCATGATCTGGTGGGGAAGACGGTCGGATTGGGCTGCGGAGCGGCGCTATCATGCGGCGATCCCCCTGTTCATGGCATCTGCCGGACTCGTAGGAGCTGCTTTTTTAGGTAATCCAAGCCTGAAAATGCTGGCCTTCTGTTTTGCCGGCTTTGGCATCTTCGCTTGCCTGCCGGTGTTCTGGACATTGCCGACGGCCTTCTTGTCCGGAGCAGCGGCCGCCGCCGGCATTGCCGTGATCAACTCCATAGGGAATCTAGCGGGCTTCGCCGGCCCCTTCGCGATGGGCTGGCTCAGAGACCACACGGGCAGCTATAGAGACGGCTTCTGCTGCTCGCCGGTCTGGGCATAATCGCAATGGGAATTGTACTCGGAATTTCGCATGACGATACAGTCGAACGGTCGCAGTCGTCGGCCCATGAGTGAAGCCCTTCTCAGCTTGTTGCGCACCAGACGTTCGTCGCTACCAACTCCTCATTTCCTTGCGTTCAGAAGTTGGTCGGGCATGCGGAGGTACTGAGAGATTGCTCGGACGCAGATCGAGGAGTTCTACGCCCTTGGAGTACTGTGGCAGGCGTGGAAGGCTGTGGTTAGGCAGTCAAAGGCCTGCTGGTGAGCAAAGTTTTCTCCGGAGGCGCTGTGCGCGATCGCGGCACTTTACGCGATTCGGCCGGTAGCGTTCGCTACCCTCACGCACGCTCAGCAGGCTCTCTCAGTGCGGCAAAGCGAACGAGATAACCTGATCGCTTACTTTAGGAAGAAGAATAGAGTTTCCGCCGACAACGAAGGTGACGTATTCCTTGCCGTTGTAATTATAGATGGCGGGCATGGAGACTGCTGGTGCATCTACCAGGCTGCTCCACAAGACTGCGCCAGTTTTCAAGTCAAGTGCGCGCACGCGGGAATCCATGGAAGCGCCTATAAAGATCAAGCCTGATTGGGTGATGGCGGGTGCTCCGATTGTAACTGAACCCCATGATTCCGGCATGTAGAACCCGTACTTTTGAACCTCGCCGAACGGCTCGTTCCACAAGCGCTCACCTGTCTTGAGATCGTAAGCCGCGATCGTCCCATAAGGTGGTTTCCAGCAAGGCATACCGGCCCAGTTGAGGAAGGTTTCGAGCTGAAATCCATAAGGTGCACCCTCCTGAGGATAATACCCCGAGCTTTCTCCGTGTTGCGCCTGCTTTTGGAACTCCTGGCGCTTGATAAGCCGGTAAATCTGCACAACGCTGCTTGAATTCACCACAAAGACGCCGGTGCGCGGATCGACTGCACCGCCACCCCATTCGGTACCTCCGGTCGTCGGTGGGTACGTGATGGTGCCTTGCAAACTCGGGGGCGTGAACCGGCCCTCGTATCGCAGCTTCTTGGCCTCTCTGCTGCACGCCCCGAAGCTGATCCAATCCGCGAGCGGAAACACGCCCGGCCATTCATCAGGGATCGTGGGAGCCGGCGTGGCCACGTAGGGCTGGGTGGGGGAGGCCTCTTCGCCCGGAACGTCAGATTTCGGCACCGGCCGTTCTTCAATGGGATAGATCGGCTCGCCAGTCTCGCGGTTGAGAACGAACAGGAAGCCCTGCTTCGTCGTCTGCACGAGGGCTGGTATCTTCTTTCCGTGCTTCTCGACGTCCACAAGGGTCGGGGCTGCGTTCGTGTCGAGATCCCAGATGTCATGATGTACCAGTTGACGGCTCCAGACGACCTTTCCAGTTTCGGCGTCTAGGGCGGTCACTGACGTCGCGAGTGGAATCTTCTCCTTCCGATCTCCGCCGTAAAAGTTCGGACTGGGCGAGCTCACCGGTACGAAGAGAATGCCCCTTTCGGGGTCTATCGACATCGATGCCCAGACATTCGCCGTTCCGCTATGCTTGGCGGTCTCGGGGGCGAGGGCGTGGAAAGTCCATTTCAGCTTTCCGCTGCGCGCGTCCAATGCGAATAGAGTGCCGGGCGGTGCTTCCTCGTTCGCCCAGTCCTTTCCGGCCCAGCCGAGATAGAGGGTATCGTGATAAACGGTCGGCGGCTGCAAGAGCGACAGCGGCCATTTCGAGTTGACCGTGTTCCACTGATTGACGTCGACCATGCCATGCCGGCCGAAATCGGAGCAGGGTATGCCCGTATCGGCATCGACACCGTACAACTTCGCGTCCATCGTGCCGATATAGACCATCTTTTGGCACGGCACGCCCGCTTGCACGTTCTCGGCCTGCCAATAGGCCACACCGCGGTTCTTCAGATCCGGTTGCGTGAGCGCCTTAAGAACGGCGTGCGGGTCGAATTTCCATTTCTGCGTTCCCGTGCCGGGATCGAGCGCGATGATCTTGTAAAATGGTGTTCCGACATAGAGCGTGTTGTTGACGAAGAGCGGCGTGGCCGACCACACAGACATGGGCTTGTCGCCGCTGCCATCCGAGACGTCACCCGTGTGGTATTCCCAGGCCTTCTGCAGTTTTTTGACATTGTCTGGCGTGATCTGGCCAGCATCCGAGAATTTCTGGGCCTTCAGGTCGCCGTTGAATGTGGCCCACGTGTTTGGCGCGCTCATCCATTTGTCGGGCTGCCGGCGTGAGCTCTCTACCGCCGCGGACGCGTTAGAGGGGCCTTCGTCGGCCGCCCCTTGGGCGGCAGGAGTATTGATCGTGCCGCCGCTTGGGGTGGTCGTTGTGGTTTCTGCCGCGCCATCCGGAGACGGGGCGTTCGCAGAGCCGTGTGTCGCCTGGCCGGGCTGCCGGTCCTGTCCAGAGCCGCTGCCAATTCCCTGCGGTTGGCCTCCTTGCTGATCAGCAGATGCTCCCACCGCGGCGCCCCCGACTTGAGCCTTTGCGAGGGTCAACGGGACCGTTGAGACCAAGATCGAAGCAGTGAAGACAAGAGCTAATCCCTCGTGCTTTTTCATGTGGTCCTCCCTACGGCGTGCCGCGTCAAATCGTCTTCAACCAGACCCGTGACGACATAAATGAGCCAACCAACCAGGCAGACCGCCATGAAGGCCACGAGGGGGAATGTCTCCAGGAAGTAGGCTGCAAACCCTGTGCCGACGAGATCGAACAACGTCAGGGCAGACAGGGCGACCAGAAGCCATCGCTGCTTGCGTTTCCTCAGGGCGAGTATCACCGAGGCCACGACTAGAAGCGCCGTCATGACGAGCACGAGATAGGCGCCTGCCGAATGGGCGATCCCATTGCCCTCATCGAAAGCGGCGACTGCTGCGGCGATGCAACCAGCGATGCTGCCGGCCAGCAGCAGCCAAAGCCCATACTGCTTGGACGGAGTCGGTGTTTGCGTCATATCATATCCCTCAGTTTCTCTCGTCCGTCGGCGGCGTGATCTTCAATCGGGCAGAACAAAACGCCGGAAGCGCGCGACTGCGGTCAAATCGGCATCCGGTAGCCGTAGAACTCGTGATCCTCGTTGTAGCCGCCCTGTCCTGCGCCGAGATGACTGAAGTCGCGAACGAACTCGATGGCTGCAATCCATTTAACCATCTTGAAGCCGAGCTCGTTCTCGCAGCGAAGCCGTAATGGGGCGCCATGCAAGACGCTCAAAGGCTCGCCGTTCATTTCGTAAGCGAGAATGGTCAGGCGGTGTCGCATGTTGAAAAGTTCATGGACATCGTAGTAGCGGCCGCCGTCCGATCCATCCGCCAACGAGTAGAAGACGGCATAGCGGGCCCCAGCCAAGGGTTTCACGAGCTCGAGGATATCGCTCATAGGAACGCCGCCCCACTCGGCAACGCCCGACCAGCCTTGAATGCAGAAATGAGTGGTGATCTGCTGCTGCTTTCGCATGCTCTTGAGATCGGCTAACGAGAATTCGCGGGGTGTCTCCACCATTCCATCAACGCGCATCCGGTAATCGGCGAATTTACCTGCGAGTAGACGCTCGTATTCAGCCGAACTCGGCATAGTGCCGTTCGGCCAAAGATGCGGAGAGATCTCGGCCTCTTTCAACTCCGCGGTCGGTTCCCACCACTCGGACAACCCTTTCATCCAGCCGACGATGAGCCGCCCCGTCTTTTGCACCAGACGGGCGTGCGTGATGGTGAACGGCGAGGCGGCCCACCAGGCCAAGCCGACCGCCACCAGCGCTAGTACGAACATCGGAAAGCCGATCCATCCACGGCTGTTTACTCCGGCGAACATGTGGTTCGTGTTCTCCCGGAGGCCGGTGATGAACACCATGATGCCATGCGCGAGTATGAACAATACGAACCACATGAATGAAATGAAGTGAATGGAACGGGCGACCTGCCGGTTCAGAATTGAGCCGAGCAAACCCAAGCGGTTGGATATTGCGGGGCTCTGCAATAATCCCGTGATAATCGAGACCGGTGCGGCGATAAAGACCGTCACAAAGTAGCTGAGTTGCTGCAGCCCGTTGTATCGAGTCCAGCTGGATTCCGTAGGGAAGTTTAGCGACGCGTATTGGATCGCCGTCGACAACGCATTCGGCAAAACATCCCACGTTACGGGAACAAGTCTCAGCCACTGGTCCGTGCTAAAAAGCATAATGTAGAACACGAGGCCGTTCAGAACCCAGAGAAGATCGACCGAGAAGTGCCACCAACGGGCGAGTCCGATTGTGTGGCGTAGCCCAGGAATTCCCAGCCATCCGGGGAGTGTTACGGCGTCGTCCTTTGCCGTCCAGATCCGGCCCTTCGGAACGGGGTGTTGAAACCGAAACCACTCTGTGCCGGGCGTACAGTCTCGATTCCAGTAGAGGCGGGGATGGTCGGCCAGGATTTGGATGCCGGCTCGCATGATCAGCATCATGAAAAGCATATTGAGAAAGTGCTGCAGCTGCAGCCACCAGGGGAAGCCGGTATCGACGGATGGTGCGTTCTGCGCGATGCCGGGATATCGCTTGATGAAATCTTGGACCGACGAGAGCTCCCGCAGGTTTTGGGCCAAAGCTATCAGCAGGACTAATGCCGCAGCTCCAATTGGAAGGACCCAGAGAAGATTCACCCACCGCTGACCGAAGCGAATGTGCGGAATGATCCCTACCCGCGGCGGCAGCCAATTTGTAAGAACAATTCGATCGTCGGCCGAACTCAAGGTGGGAGCCATTGCTCCATCTTGAGGTGATTTGATTCTGACGGAGTCTTGCATTTGCGGTTTCTTACGGTCTTTTGGAGCCGCGCGGCGTTACATCGAGCTAGTTGCAACCGAAGCTGAAGCGAACTGTCACGCCAGCGGGTGATTTGAGCAGACGTTCTCATCCGAATTCTTTGGGAATTCGAACAGCAGTGCGGTCCAAATCCGCACTGCATTTTCGACGAGTGCGCACGGTGCAAATCCTGTAGTGGCGCGCCAATCAGGAACACAATCACGCTCTACAACGGTCGTTCCTGAGGTGGTTCTTCGTTCTGTGTACAGTAGCGGACTGAACAGAAGGGGCTGGCTTCTGGGCCGGTGCAGATCGCTGTCAACGCGGGCGTTCTATCGGCGCTGCATGTCCCAGCCACGGGTAAGTTGACGCGGGGAGGGGACGTGATGCATAGAAGGACGTCGGCTTCTTTCTTCCTGGTGAACGTCTAGCAGCCGAGCCAGCAGACACTGCTCCTGCGATCCCATCGGCGAATTCGCTGCGCGTGGCGCTTTCGGATGCTGCTCGCTCAGCATGAGACGGCACCTCCACGAAGGTGCAGTGATACGCCCCATCCGGGCCAAGAGCGCTTCACGAGGCAAAGAGCAGGGTGAGACTGAGTGGCAGGCTCCATAGAATCTGACCCCGACGTTTAAGCAGAAAGCAGGTGCGGCGCCCCGTCATTGTCACGCAGATGGCTCACCACATCGGGGTTCTCGCCGTCGAAGACGAAATCGCAAACGGAGGATGCGAGCGCGCTATTCGTCGACAAGCGCGGCCTGCACCGCTCGATCGCCAAACGGCCCTAGCCGGGTGAGCTATGCGCGTCGCTCGCGCTCCGCGTGAAGGTGAGCGCTTGATTGCTGACGCCCGTGGATGGGAACTCACACGATTAGACCGTTGTTGTGCGCAGTGTATTTCAACGACCATCAACGACGACCAGGAGGCAGATATGTGGGAGACCGATCAGGGGAGGAATCGACCCAGTCGCAGCTTGTTCCCGACTATTGCCAACAAAGCTTCTCAAGCAGCCGGCCGCGCGTCGGCTTTCGTTCTGGCTTGCTCTGTTGTGATCGTATGGGCTGTTACGGGGCCCATTTTCCGGTTTTCCGATACATGGCAACTGGTCATCAACACGGGCACTACGATTATCACGTTCCTCATGGTTTTCCTGATACAGAACTCGCAGAACCGGGATAGCGCTGCAATACAGGTGAAGCTTGACGAACTCATTCGGACCGGAACGGTGCAGAACTCGTTCGTCGGTATAGAGCACCTCTCAGCCGACGAATTGGAGGAGTTGCGTTCCCGGTGCGAGGAAAGAGCGAAGGCGGTTGTAGCTGAGAAACGAAGCCGGAGACGCGGCGCTCGTAGGGATATAGCTGGCTAAGCGCCAAACCGGCGAGACCGGCTGGGAATTTCGAGCCCCCGTCGCGTGTGCGTTGCCGGGTCGGTCCTCGACGGATGGCAATCGGAGACCTCCTCCACCATCCAGGACCTATCCACGACAAGGGGATGGCGACCCCGCGATCGCTTCCAATGTCCAGAGAGCCGCACGTAGACCGCGGTGCCCCCGACCTGCTCGGCATCTTCGCAGGGTGGTCTGCTCCGCATATGCGCGGACGCCCGCCGGCAGCAGTCCTGTAAGTGAGGATGCGAGAGCCGCGACGCAAACGGCTTGCTGGGTGCCCTTCGCGCCCGATTGCAAATCGAGCGGCGGGAGTTCGTCTACCGACTGTCGCTGGGTTTGGTGCGACTCGACCGCTGCTCGCCGCACCCGCTACATCGAGAATCCGCAACGTCGCATCGCTCTTCTGTTTCCCGCAGAATCGGCCGCGGGCCCGTGCTCGCCAACCCCTAGCCGCCAAGATTGGAAAGCGAAAAAGCGACCAAAAGCCCGATCACCACAAGCACGCCCGTGATCTTCTGCTCCACTTCGGTCGCCTCGGGGATCATCGTATTCACCACCATCGTAAGAAGCGCGCCGGCCGCTACCGCGTTCACCGCAGCTGTCAGCTGCGGAGAGGCGCCCTCAAGGAATGCTGCACCACAAAGAGAGCTTAGGCCCGACAAAGCAGTGATCGTGATCCAGAGCCCGAACACGTACGAAGCACTTCGCCCCGCATTGCGCATACCGACCGCGCTAGATAGGCCTTCAGGAAAATTGGAGAGAAAGATTGCGGCGAGCATCGCCACGCTCACCCCTTTTCCGCTGAGCAGCGAGAGGCCCAAGACGACGCTTTCGGGTATGCCGTCCAGGAGCGATCCGACAGCGATTGCCATACCGCCTCCTTTGCTGGCCTGTCGCTGTTGATTTCCGGACTGCTTCCGATGATGCGCTCCTTTTTTGGAGACGATGTGATCGGCGATTGCGTACGCCACAGATCCAACGAGAGCGCCCGCAACTATCGCCAGTATGCCTCCTTCCTGGTAACCGTCTTCGAGAAGATCATAGGCGACGGCCGAGATCAGGACACCGCATCCGAATGACATGATGCCGGCTGTAAGCCATCTTGGGAGCGAGACCAGATAGGCGACGGCTGCACCGGCGACCAACGAAGACGCTCCGAGCAGGCCCCAGAGGCCCGCGCTTCCCCAGACTGGGATCACACGCTACTCCATCCACATCCCGTGCATTTTCAACGTCGAGCGCTTGGCTTAGGGCGGCTCACCAGACCGTCGAGAAGAGGATTGCAGCCAAAATGCCGACCACGATGGCCGCCAACAAGACACAGAGCGTCGGGGAGACGGAGCGACCAACGTCCGCTGGCGTAGCGGCTTGCGCCGCTTCGCCATGCGCCGGCTGCTGGTCTAATTCGGTAGTTTTAGCGATAGTCCTCGGTGGCTCCACCCCGATGGTACGATCCAGCGCTGATGGTTGCCTTACCAATGCGGGGCCGCGCAGCAAGCTTGGCTCGACCACAATGTCGATGCCTCTCTCCTCGAGGTAAGCTACCGCCAATGTCATATCTTCGTCGCTCATCCGATCGACGGGGAGCGCGTGCCGAATTTCGTCGACCGTCAGTGCGCCCCGCAGCTGCCCGAGCGCGGCGAGCTCTCTCAGAGAGCCACCATCCAGCTGGGAATCCTTTTTCGATAGCAGGTTCATGCTTGACTCTTGCACCGAGCGGCATCTTAGCGAGTACAACGCGGTTGCGCGGCGGGAGTTCAAGGCATTGTACGCTGCCGGACCGTTCGGCGAGCCTAGATCTTCCCGGTTCTCGTCAGCACCTCCGCCAGTGTCAGCGCGAACATCACCCCCACGAACACCAACCCGGCCAGGGCGGCAAGCCTGACCAGCGCACGTGATCGGATCAGCTCCATGAAGAACGCGAGCACCAGGGCAGATTTGATGGCAGCGATGGCCACCCCAGAAGCGACCGTGATCGATCCCATCGGGACGTAAGCCAGAAGGAGGCTGAGCAGGAGCAACGCGAGCAATGCCGCCCAGACGAAGGCATTCCTAACCCATAAACCCGTGGACCCCCTTTCTTTTCGCCCGCCTCCCGTGCTCATCAGGCTCTCCCAGGCAGATAGATGAGGGGATAGAGAAAAATCCAGACCACGTCGACAAGGTGCCAATAGAGCGCGGTCACTTCCAGTTCGGGATTACGACGTAATTGAATTCGCCTCGCGAGTCCAAGCACAACGAGCCTGGCGACAACCGCAATGCCGATCGTGAGATGGATAGCGTGGACGCCTGTCACCAGCCAGTAAAAGCCATAGAACAACTGTGCCGGCTGCGACAGCGCGAAACCCGCGCCGGGCACAAGATGCTTATCGATGTCCTCCTTGTATTCGAAGCCCTTTAGGACGATGAAGGCCAAGCCGAGCGCAACAGTGGCACCGAGGCAGGACAGGATCAGAGGCTTGACGCGTCCGCTCTGAGCCGCAGCTTGGGAGGCAACCGCCATGGTAAGGCTGCTCGTGAGCAGAATGGCGGTGTTCATCGTCCCGTACCAGACATTGGTCTCTCGACCTGCTGCAGCGAAGGCGTCCGGGTGCTCGATCCGGCAGACCGCATACGTGAGCATGAGAGCTCCAAAGAACAGGGTTTCGCTCGCAAGAAAGATCCAGATCCCGAACTTGCCCGCCTGGCGCTGGCGCTCGAAGCGGTCCCAGGGCTCTCGAAGCAGCGAGGATGCATCGCTCATCGCAGGGACCTCGCGTTCTGGACTTCAGGGGCGTCGGTCCCCGCCGACTCCCCCTCTGCGTGGTATTGGTAAGGAGCGCGGTCGACCAGCGGCTGGAGGTCGAAATTATGGGGTGGTGGCGGCGAGGTCGTCGTCCACTCTAATCCAGTCGCTCCCCAAGGGTTGTTGGAAGCGCGCATGCCATGAAAAAGCGACCACGTGAGATACAGCAACGGAAGAAGATATGCGACCGCCAGAACGGCTGCCCCGGCTGACGACATCACATTGTAGACCTGGAACTCGGCTGGATAGGTGTGGTACCGCCGCGGCATGCCTAGATAGCCGGCCACGAACTGCGGCAGAAAAGTCATGTTGAAGCCGAAATACATGATGATGGCCGCAAACTGCGCCCAGGATTCCGGATACATTTTTCCTGTGATCTTCGGCCACCAGAAGTGCAAGGCGCCGAAGAAGGCGGACACCGAGCCGCCGACCATGATGTAGTGAAAATGCGCAACGACGAAGTAGGTGTCGGTCACGTGAACGTCCACCGGGATGGACGCCAGAAACAATCCGGAGAGGCCACCCGTGGTGAACAAGCCGACAAAGCCTAGCGCGTACAGCATCGGCGAGTTGAAACTGATCTGACCGCGGTAGAGCGAGGCGGTCCAGTTGAAGACCTTGATCGCCGAGGGTACCGCGATGACGAAGGAAAGAAACGAGAAGATCAAGCTTGCGTAGGGCGACTGTCCGGACACGAACATGTGGTGTCCCCAGACGAAGAAGCCGATGCCGGCGATCGCGACGATGGCATAGACCATAAAATCATAGCCGAACAGCCGACGCCGGGCGAAGCAGGGAATGATCTCGGAAACAACGCCCATGGCGGGCAGCACCATGATGTAGACTGCAGGATGGGAGTAGAACCAGAATAGGTGCTGGAACAGGATGGGATCTCCCCCACGCGCGGGATCGAAAATGGGCAGCCCCAGCCAACGCTCGGCTATGACGAGCATTAGGGAGATCGCCAGCACGGGCGTCGAAAGCACCATCACGATCGAAGTGGCGTAGATTGACCACACGAACATCGGCAGCCTGAACCAAGTCATCCCGGGCGCGCGCAACATATGCGTAGTCGCGATGAAGTTCACGCCAGTCGCGATGCTCGCGAAACCCACGACGAACACGGCAGCAGCTGCGGTCAGGACATGCGTGTTGGAGAACATTGTCGAGAACGGCGTGTAGAACGTCCAGCCCGTATCCACGCCTCCGGCGATGAGCGTGTAAACGGCGAATATTCCGCCCACCAGGGTCAAGTACCAGCTGAACAGGTTGAGGCGCGGAAAGGCGACATCGGGCGCTCCGATCATCAGGGGCATGAGAAAATTGCCGAACGTGTTCGGGATTGAAGGCACCAGGAAGAACCAGACCATGATGATGCCGTGGAACGAGAACAGCCGATTGTAGGTGTCGGAAGTCAGGAGCCAGCCGTTCGGAACGAACAGCTCGAGGCGGACAGCTGTGATCGCGGCGCCTCCCATGAAGAAGAAGACGGTGATGGTCAGCGCATACAGAATGGCGATGCGCTTGTGATCCGTGGTAGTCAACCAGGACAGGAGAGAGCTCCCGGCGCGGAGGTAGTCGGGGCGGGGCGGAAACGGCAGTTCGCCTGCAAGAGCCGCATCAGTCATGGCTTTGTTCCTGTCCAAGAGAGCGGATGTATGCCGTCAGGCTTTGTATCTCGCCGTCATCGAGCAGTCCGGCGAAGCTGGGCATGATCGGGTCGAAACCGGCGACGATGTCGCGCTTCGGCTGGAGCATCGAATCGCGGATGTAGGCGTCGTCGGCCCTGACCTGCCGCCCGTCTGATAGCTGGACGGTTCGGCCGTAGAGACCCTCAAGCTTGGGAGCGTGCACGGCTGAAGATGGGGCGTGACAACCGGAACAGCCCTCCGAGACGAAGAGTTTCGCGCCGAGATGCGCGAGGTCGTCGCCTTCCGGCTGTGCGCTCAGCCAGCGGGCATAGTCTTCCTCGCGCATCACCGTGATCCGGCCGCGCATGGCCGAATGGTTCGTGCCGCAATACTCGGCGCAGAGCAGGGGGAAGACGCCGAGCTTGGTCGCTTGAAACCAGGTCTCGGTGTTACGCCCTGGCAGGGCGTCCTGCTTGATGCGGAACGCGGGCACGAAGAACGAGTGAATGACGTCCTGGGAGGTCATGACGAGCCGAACGGGCCGTCCGACCGGAACGTGCAGTTCGTCGATTTCACGGGCGCCGTTCGCGTGCTGGGTCTTCCACATCCATTGTTTCGCGAGCACATGCACTTCTAGCGCGTTTGCCGGCGCCGTCAACGCGCCGACATCGGCCGAGGCAGCCCACCAGAACAGGAATGCGAAGAGGAAGAATGTCGCGGCCGTCCAACCCACTTCGAATTCGCGATTGACAATCTCCGGCAATCGGCCCCGTGTGGCCTTGGAGCCGCGCCGGTACCGGATGGCGAAGGAGACGAGCAGGCCGAAGACGAGCGCAAGCGTGAGTGCCGAGACGATCACGAGAGCGGCGAGAATGCCATCCACTCGCACCGCCTGCGTACTGGCCTCTGGCAGCGTGAATATCGCGTTCATGCGGCCACCCCGCTGCGCGAGCGACGGCACATCATGGCTATCGCTCCGACTAGAATCGCGAGGGTGACGGCGCAACCGAGCTTCAGTGCGAACCCTACCTGCCCGCTGTAGACACCGTGAACCGCGTCGAATCCATAGCAAAGCAGGGCTATGCGCCCGCCAAGGCCTCCTATCGCGCCGCGTCCAGCTTCCAACAAACCCAGCCTGAGATCGAACGGTTGCAGGCCAAGGCTGGAGAAGGCGTGCGACACGTGACCGTCACGCGTCAGGGTGACGAAGGCCGCGGGATGGGCGATGGCCTCGTTCTGCCCATCAGTCTGGAAGCGATAACCAATGGATGTCGTGAGCTGCTCGATGGCAGCGTCGTCGCCGATAAGAACGGACACTCCCGGTCCGCTAACCTGGCTGGCGACGAACCGCCTGGCCGCGGTCGCATCATCGCGCGGATCAATCCCGAACACCACGAGGCTGTAGTCCCGACCAGCGGTCAATCCAGTCTCCTGCAGCGCGCCCGCAACAATGGTTAGCGCGGGCCCGCAGATCTGCGAGCAGGTGAAGTCGACAGGCAGCAACAAGGCCGGCCTCCCGCCCACAGCCTCGCCCAGCGATTTACCGTTGCCTTCGATGTCCTTGAATTCGAGCTCCATCGGCACCTGCCCTCGAGGAGCCGGTGCAAGTCCCAAGCCGCTGAGCTGCTGTTCGGTCAGTCCCGCCGAAGCGGCTGACGACCAGGTGGTCAGAACAACAACGAGCGCAAGCAGCCTCATTGTTGCGCTCCCGGAGCAGTCTGGTCCGTCGGCGCGGGAGAAGCTGCGAGTGGATCATAGCCCCGCTCGCCTCGAGCGATCACAATGTCTATCGCTCTGTCGATCGGAATTCTGGCAAGACCCTTGCTTTTGTCCATCCACTCGTATTCCGACAGAGGCTGTCGCTGTTTCAGCAATATCTCGGCTAGATCCTGTTGCGGAGATGTTTGCAGGGAGGGTTGCGGAAACCGCCGTTCGAGCGGAGGCGTGAAAGCTGCCGGCGCGTCCGCCTTGACGTAAAAGAACATCGCGATCATGCCGAGGGCGACGAAGCCGAGGTAACCCCCGACAGCGAGGAGAATACGCCCGGTGGCGACGTCCGCCGATCGCGGAAGCGCGCGGTCTGCCATTTCACGATCGGACATGACCGGCCTCCGGGATCAAGGCGCTTCCGACGAGCATCGACCCGACGCCCAAGATAGCGAGGACACCGGCGCCCGCCACTACAACGTCCAGCTGATCTTCAAATGCGGGTACGAGAAGCCAGCAGAAGTGGAGGGCCGTGCCGAACAGCACGAGCATCCCGGCCGACCGCAGACCGTGACGGCTCCGGCGTCCTTTGCGCAGCAGCAGGATGCAGAATGGCAAAACGGCTCCAAACGCGAATGCAACGACGATGCTCGCCGTCCAGATGGATGGGCTCCGTTTCAGGTACCAGGCCGCTTTGTCCGGCAGGTCGCCATACCACGCAACCAAATAAGTCATGAATTCCAGGTAGACGACGCCGACTAGGGCGGCGAGAAGAAGCGCCCCGATGTCGGATGCGACGGATTCATCCAGTGATGGGGCGGCAAATACTGCGACGAAGGCAAGAGCCGCAGCAAGCTGCTGGATGGCAATCGTCGCCGGAAATGCGGTGGCGACATAGCGCGGTTCCACGGAAAGGTACCAATCGATGGCAACGAGACTGATCGTCGCGCCATAAAAGGCAAGTCCCAGGCCCGCCAGCAGAGGACGCCGCTCGCCCAGTGAGAACGTGATCCCCAGGACCGCCCATCCGCACAGCGCAACAGCGGCGCGGACGGCATAGCCTCGCCCATTCAGATACTGATGGGCGACGTCTTGCGCGACCGATGAGGCGGCATGTGCCCATGGGTAAAGCTGACCGAAGCTCACCAGGACGGGAAGAAACGCGATGGCGACAACGGATGTGAGCGCAGCCGAAGGTCTCAAGATCGCTGCCGTCTCCTCGCCCCACCGGCCGCCGGTCAGGGAATGTATCAGCAGCAGCATCATGCTTCCGACCGGCACGCAGCTCCAGACGGCGAATGCAACGAGCCAGCCACGCGAGAGAGCTGGACCTTGCCAGGCGACCGTCGCTATCACGGCGCCGCCCAGCAGCAGAAGTCCGCATACCGCGGGCCGCCGGCGCAACTTCTGCAAATGAAAGGTGGCGGCTCGCGCAGTCATGGCAATCTTGTCCGCAGTTCGGGCGTGTCCGCAACGTTTGCCCCCTGAGACTCCTGGAGCGCCCGTATGTAGGCGACGATGGCCCATCGATCGCTCGGATCGACGCGAGCGGCATACGAGAACATCACACCATGACCGTTGGTGATCACATGAAAGAAGTGCTGGGCGGGTGCGGCCCGTAGACGGCTGGTGTGATATAAAGGTGGCGCTGGGAAGCCGCGCTGGACGACCACTCCGTCGCCGTTCCCTGACAAACCATGACACGGAGAACAGTAGATGTCGTAACGCTCGCGGCCGCGCCCGAGCAGCTCGGCATTGATCTGCGGTCTTTGCAGAGTCCTGCTTTGCCGCTCCAGGTCGCCCTGTGCGACCACCCCCTCCGGCAGCGGCTGTGCTTCAGTGCCGTTTCCGAACAGCGCGGCGCGGGTGAACGTTCCGTAGCGCTTCTGCTGGGTCATCGAGATGTCATCGCACGCGGACAGCAGCAACGCGGCGCATAACGGGATCGCGAGCCGCTCGATCATGGCACTCGTACCTCGGTAACTCTCAGCGCGCCGGAAGTTCGAAGAAGCTCCCGAAGAGCGTGCGACGTCTCCTCGTTCTCTCCTTTTGCGAGCAGGAAATAGTGGTCCTGTGTCGAACGTTCGAAGCTCGGCACGTCGAACAGCGGGTGGTGCAGTTGGGGCAGACCCGTTGTCCAGAGCAGGGCGATAAATCCGGCGAGAGCTGCAGCGAATATGCCGACCTCGAAGGGAACAAGGAGGAAAACCGGCCACGAATTCAGAGGTCGGCCGCCACTGTTGATCGGATAGTCGATCACCGCGCTGTACCATTGCAGGCCGAAGGCGAACGCGGCGGTAGAGAACCCGGCCAAGAACATAGCGACCCGTATTCTTGGGCGGCTGAGGTCGATGAGCTTATCGAGTTCGTCCACCGGAAAAGGCGTAAAGGCATCGAGGACGGTGAAGCGCGGACTGCCTTTCAGCCCCCGGGCAGCGGCGAGCAGGGTGGCAGGATCAGAGAATTCCGCGAGGAGAGGCCCCCTCATGCCATGTCCTCCCTGTGCGCGAGCTCGCGCATGTCGAACATGGAGACTGCAGGGATGAGCCGCACGACCATCAGGAACAGGAAGGCGAAGAAGCCGAGGGGCGCAATCACGAAGGCCAAGTCCCAGATCGTGAAGTGGAAGGTCCGCCAAAGGCTCGGCATATAGCCGTGCGAAAGCGTGTTCCAGACGATCAGGATGCGCTCGAGCCACATTCCAACGTTGATTGCGACAGAAATCGCGAACAAAGCGAGGAGAGATCCGCGTACGCGCGGAAACCACAGCGCTTGAGGCAGCACGACATTGCAGCCGAGCAATGCCCAAAACAGCGGAGCGTATGTGCCGGCAAACTCGAACGCCACAAGGCTCCGATCGCTACGCGCCCCGCCGTACCACCCCATGAACCATTCGGTCGCGTAGGAATAACCCATCACGATCGAGGACATCAGCAGCACACGCGCGATCACGTCCAAATGCTCGCGTGTGATGATCGCCTGAAGGTCAAAGCCCCAGCGGATTGCCAGGGCCAGCACGACCACCATGGCAAATCCGGAGTACATGGCGCCGACCACGAAGTAGGGTGGAAAGATGCTTTCCTGCCAACCCGGCATTAGGCTGGCTGCAAAGTCCAGGCCGACGATAGAATGCACCGAGCAGACGAGTGGTACGCCAAGAGCGGCCATGGTCGTATGGAGAATCTTCATGGCGCGCCACTGCCGCACCGAGCCGCACCAGCCGAGAGCGAACGCGCCGTACAACAACTGCCCGGTCCGCGATCTCGTTCTGTCCCGCATCGTTGCGAGATCGGGAATGAGGCTGACGTACCAGAACAGCACTGAGAACAGCAGATAGCTGATGATCGCCCAGAAATCCCACACCAGCGCGCTCCGCCACTGCGGCCAGAGCGACATGGTGTTGGGGTAAGGAGCGAGCCAGTAGGCGTAGATGGGACGGCCGAGATGCACGATCGGCATCAGCCCGGCAATCGCCACCGCGAACAACGTCATGGCCTCGGCGAAGCGATTGATGGAAGCGCGCCATCTCTGCCGCGTGAGCAGCAGCATGGCTGAGATCAGCGTCCCAGCGTTACCGATGCCGATCCACCATACGTAATCCGCGATCGCGACGCCCCACACGATCGTCGAGTTGACGCCCCAAACGCCGATGCCGCGGTAAAAGACCCAGCCGAGGGCCACCACGAACCAGGCCATGAAGGGCGCACTGAGAAGAAGGGCGATCCACCAAATCTTGCCAGGATTCCTGAAGAGGGGGCTAGTTACCGCCTGCGTGATCTCCACATCGCTCGCGCGATCGGCGGAGATCCAGGGCGCGGCTGCCGCCTCGTTGGGTTCCAGAACGGCGGTCATTCGCCATCCCCGTCGGAACGCGGAGAAGGATTTCGGACATCGGCCAGGTAAGTTGTGCGCGGGCGAGTGTCCAAATGGGCAAGCAGCGCATAATGCCGTGGATCAGACCTTCGTCGATTGACAGCCGAGCCGCTCTGATTGAGGTCGCCGAATTCGATCGCGTTCGTCGGACAGGCGCTCTGGCAGGCGGTCCGCACTTCATCGATACCGATGGGGCGATCCTCGCGTTCGGCCGCTCTCCTTGCTCCGCTGATCCGCTGGACGCAGTAGGTGCATTTTTCCATTACGCCGCGTGCCCGGACCGTCACTTCCGGATTCTTCTGCGCGCGGTACGATTCGAGACCGAGATTGGCGTATTCCTGCCCGTCGGCGTAACCGCGGAAATTGAAACGGCGGACCTTGTACGGGCAATTGGCTTCGCAGAAGCGCGTGCCGATGCACCTGTTGTACACCTGCGCGTTGAGGCCTTCGCTGTCGTGCACGGAGGCAGCAACTGGGCAGACCGGTTCGCACGGGGCATGTTCGCAATGCATGCACGGGACGGGCTGGAAACCGAGTGCTGGACCATGCGCCGTTCCGTGATCGTAGACATCGACCCGTAACCAATGCATGTCCCGGCCGCGAGCAACTTCTTCTGGCCCGACAACGGGCACGTTGTTCTCGGCCTGGCAGGCAACGACGCATGCGTTGCAGCCGATGCACAGAGAAGTGTCGATCACCATGGCCCACGCATATCCATCGCCGCTTCGGGGCGGCGCCGCGGGCAGCAGGCTGGAAGCGTGCTCCGCATCGGGGGATCCGACCGGGCGCGCGATTTGCCCAAGCTTGCGCACCGGGTAGAGTTCGGTGACGTGGTCTGCGGCGCGCACGATATTCTGGGTGGTGAGCGGCTCCTGTTTTCGAGCCGTCTTGTTGATGGAGGCAGCCGCCACCATCCACGGGGCCTTGACGGCGCGCAGCCGGTTCACATCGGCGCCAATTCCATCGCCGATCGCACCCGCTCGAGTCCGGCCGTACCCGAGTGTAAGGCTGCCGACCCCCGCAGCGGCGGCCGGATCGATGAGCACCGGCGCCTCCGCCGTGCCGTGTTCGGATCGGATCGAGACGACGTCGCCCGCAGACACGCCAAAATGCTCGGCGTCGCGCGGATTGAGCGCCAGAGCATTGCCCCAGACCTGCTTCGTGAGCGGTCTCGGACATTCCTGCAGCCAAGCATTATTCGCGAATGATCCGTCCCAGACGGCCGCATCGGGCTGCAGCACCAAAGAAAAGACCGACGTTGCGCTCGCTCTCGGCAGGTCGGGTAGGTTGGGCTCATGCGACGCCACAGGTGGGCTGCCGCTGCCGGAAATCACTCCGTCGTGCAGCGCGCGCGTCCACCAGGCTTCCAAATCGACTCCGGCGTGCGGCTGCCAAGTCTGACGCACCAGATCACGCGGGCTCGCGTCGAGGCCGTCCGTGAGGAGGGCGAGGAGCTCGTGATCCGTTCTAGTATGATAGAGAGGCCGGATCAGCGGCTGGACGAGACTCGCGGTTCCGTCTGGGCTGCGCAGGTCCGACCAGGCTTCGAGCGGATGAGTTTGCGGAATGTGCCACTTCGAGATCGCGGCCGTCTCGTCGGCATAGCAGCCCATGTGCAGGCGAAACGGCGCCTTGCGAGCCGCACGAGCGAAATCAAGGTCGGCGGGAGCATCGTAAGCCGGGTTGACGCCGAGGACGAGGAGCTGCTCGACCGCGCTGTCATCTAGATCGCGAACAAGTTCCGCGAGCGTTCTCCCCTGGCGACCCGATGGCGTGCGATCGATCCGCTCGACAAGATCGAGAGGCGCGTTGAGACGGGCGTTGATCCAATGAACAAGGGCGTGAGTTTCGGCTGAAAGGGTTCGCCCGGCGAGAACAACGGATCTGCCGGACGCTGAGCCGATGTCGGAGCTGATTTGCTGCACGAGTCGCTGTACGTTTTCCGGTAGCGCGGGAGCTCGCGCGCTCGCACCGAGTGCGCCGGCGATCGCGATCGCAACTTCCTCGATGACGGCAGGCTGAAGGGCGAGACGATGATCGGCCTTCGCCCCGGTCAGCGTCGGAGCGGACTCCAAACAGTACCAACGCGAGAAGCCGCCTGCCGGCTGCTTGCGGCCGTTCGCGAATCCCTTGGCGTTTCGCAGTTGATCGGGACCGTGGCCGATCGGATCCGAATCGAGAGCGACCACGATCTTCGCGCGCTCCAAATGCGGCACGAGGTCTAGCTCCCGCCCGTAAGCCAAGAGGGTTCCGGCGCGCGCCGATGCATCGTCGATCGGATCATAGGCGTGCCAAGAAGCCTCCGGAAATCTACCGAGCAGATCATCGATCTGCCGCAACAGGGTGGGGGAGGTGACCTTACCTGTGAGGATTCGAAGTCCCTTTCCCTGGCGTTGCTTCATCAATTGGATTTGCTCGAGCAGAGCTCGGCGAAAGGCCTCAGCCGCAGCGATGGCTCCCTCGTGCAGTACAGCCCGGGACCGATCTGGATCGTAAAGGGAGAGTACGGCGGCCTCCATGAAGACGTCTGTTGCACCGAGGCTCGCTGGATGCTTCGGATTGCCCTCGATCTTGATCGGTCGTCCGTCTACCGAAGTGACCAGCGCCCCGCGCCCGTAGCCCGACAGTGCCAGCGTGGTCGCAAACTTCATCGGCTCTCCGGGCACCAGGCGATCCGGCGTCGTCACATAGGGCACGATCTCTTCGTCGGGCCGGCTGCAAGCGCTCAGCCCTCCCGCGATCCCAGCAGCCAAGAGGCTCAAGGCGCGCCGACGGTCGATCCTTGGGCTGGAGAGGGCGGCAGTTTTGATGGGCAGCTCGTTTACCTGTGGCATACCGAGCAGTCCGTGAGGTGATCGATGCGAATGTGATACTCTGCTATCAGCTTCCGACCGAGCGCCTCCTGGTTTTGCGGCGGTGACCATTTCGGGTCGAACACTGCGTCTCGTGGCCTCAGTGCCTTCTGAGGCGAGCGGTGACAATCAATGCACCACTGCATCGTCAACGGCGCCCCCTGGCGCGTCAGTCTCATCTGGTCGATGGGACCGTGGCAGGTGGTGCATCCGACGCCCTTCGTCACATGGACCGAGTGATCGAAGTAGACGTAATCCGGCAGTCGGTTGACCCGGTGCCAGGCGATCGGTGCGTTGCGCGCGAGGCTCGTCCTTACCGGCGCGAGCATCTCGGCGTTCGTCCAAAGCTGCGAATGACAAGTCATGCAGGTCTCGGTCGGCGGCAGGCCCGCAAACCGCGCCTTCTCCACGGAGGTATGGCAATATCTGCAGTCGAGACCCAAACCGCCCACATGATGTTCATGGCTGAAGGGAACGGGCTGGTTTAGCGTTACATCTTGTCCGGTGGCGTAGGGCGAACTCATTATGCTGTAGGCGAGTCCAACTAGAATGATCGGGATGGCGCCGCACGAGGCCAGGAGAACTTTCGCGATCGTGTCAGCGCCTGGGCGGAAAATCTGCATGCACCTGGCCCGGCTGAAAACATCTCAACGTCGCGTGCGCCCGTCGGCCATCTTGTCGGTGCGGGACGTCGAATCGGCGAAGCATGCATCCATGACCCTCGCGCGCAAATGGTGCCGAGATGGCGTTTGCACCGACGATAGTTTGGACGACGGCTCTTTTGGATGACATGAGCTGAAACCCCCATTGGCGGCTGCGGCCCGCAGCCGCGGTGACGCTCAACGATTTCGAAACTGCTCCGTGCCTACCGCCCGCGGCAGAGCATCAGAATGTTGGCACGCTACCGTACAATTCCCGCAGTGGCCGCGGGCGAGGCGGCCACCGTTCGCTGACGTACCGACCTTCACTTGCGACAGAGGCCGGCTGTCGGAACGTATCGCCATCTCGATCACTATTCAGGCATCTGTTCTCCCACCAGAAAGGCCCCAAATGAAACACGCAATCATCACTGCCTCGGCACTCGCAGCACTTGCTCTCGCAAGCCCCGCGCTCGCTCAGAACGCTTCGAAAGGGTCTCAAGCCGCATCACAACAGCCCAGCACCTCCTCCCAGCAGTCGAGCACCTCCAATCAGAATCTCGCAGCCGCGCAGCAGATTCAGCAGGACCTCCAGAAGGCGGGCTTCACGGACGTGAAGGTGGTTGCAGAGTCCTTCGTGGTCCAGGCCAAGAGCAAGGACGGAAATCCGGTGGTGATGACGATCGGCCCTCACGGGATGTCGGTCTTCGAGGCCATGAACGTCGACAGCAAAGGCGGTCAATCGCCTAGCTCATCTCAGAACACCACCGGCTCTACTTCATCCCACCAAGGGAATTCCAAGTAGGCGTCGTACTTTGATGACCTAGTCCAATCGGAGAGCGGCATGAGGCGGTTGGCGTGGCGAGGTCGCCAGAAGAGTCCAAAAAAGCGGCGGCGCCGTCGCCACACCGAAGCCTTGCTGCCGCTCCCCGAGCGACTGAAGCAGCTCGCCGAAAGAGCGAAGCAAGCGGCGCAAGAGCTGCCGCCCGGCGAAGAACGGGATCGCTGTCTTCTCAAGGCAGCGCAAGCGCAGAACGTCTTTGAGTTCGTACGGCTGCTTGAGGCCGATTTGCGCCGCAACTGAGCTGACGGAGACATAGGCCGTCGGGTCGGTGCGGAAGCGTACCAACTTTCCTTGGAGTCCGCGGGCAGCAGGTTGAACCCTCGGCCTCTTCAAAGTGTTGACGCCGCCACACAGGGGTTCCGATCATGTCCACATCAAGAGGGACGAAGCAGGGAGTCAATCGACGCGACCTGCTTACCGCCGGGCTTGCTGCCGGCTCCTTGGCCCTTCCCACCGCCCCTGTAACGGCAGATACAATCGCGCAGCAAGTCCCTTGGGCGCCGGGCGAGGCGAACAAACCATCTCCGGTCGCAGGGAGTGAATATCGGTTCTTGTCAGCGGACGAGGCGGCTTGGCTGGATGCTGCCGTGTCACGACTGATACCACAAGATGAGACGGGTCCCGGCGCGCGAGAGCTCGGGGTCACACTCTTTATCGATCGCCAGCTCGCCGGAGCCTACGGCAGAGCTGAGCGCTGGTATATGGCGGGACCCTGGTCAAAGGGCACGGATAGTCAAGGCTACCAGTCGAGGATGACGCCGGCGCAGATGTACCGCGCGGCGATCAAGGCGATGGACGCCTATTGCAGGGACAAATTCGGCGGGAAGCCCTTTGTTGAGCTCTCCATGGAGCAGCAGGACACGGTCCTCGGGGAACTCGAAGAAGGTAAAGCCAAGCTTCAGAACGTGGATGCCAAGGCATTCTTCAAACAATTCCTCCTCAACACGCAGGAAGGTTACTTCGCCGATCCCATGTACGGCGGAAACAAGGACATGGCCGCTTGGAAGATGATCGGCTTTCCCGGTGCGAGATACGACTATCGGGATTTCGTCGACCAACACGGCAAGCGCTACCCGTTGCCGCCCGTTGCAATCTACGGCCGGCCCGACTGGACGTCGAAAGCATAGGAGATCGATATGGCCACCAAGTTGCCGGCCGTCGATGCGCTTCTCGTGGGCTTCGGCTGGACCGGCGCCTTGATGGGTCAGGAGCTGACCGATGCCGGGCTGAACGTACTGGCGCTGGAGCGGGGAGGATGGCGCGACACCACCACTGATTTCGCCACTACGTTCATCCAAGATGAACTCCGCTACTATTACCGCCATGAGCTTTTCCAGGAGCCCGCACGCGAGACGCTGACCTTCCGAAACTCGGCAAACGAAACCGCTCTGCCGATGCGCCAACTCGGCTCCTTCCTCCCCGGGACAGGCGTCGGCGGGGCGGGAATTCATTGGAATGGACAGAACTGGCGCTTCCTGCCGAGCGACTTCGTCGCGCGCAGCCACAACAGCAGCCGGTATGGCGCAGCGGCGATACCCGAAAACATGACGATCCAGGATTGGGGGATCACATACGACGATCTGGAGCCCCATTACGACAAGTGGGAATATCTCTGCGGGATTTCGGGCAAGGCCGGCAATATCAGGGGACAGACCCAACCCGGAGGAAATCCGTTCGAAGGTCCCCGTGCCAGAGACTATCCGAACCCGCCCATGGCGATGACCTATGGTCCGACACTCTTCGCAGAAGCGGCACGGGATATCGGGTTGACGCCGTTCCCCGCGCCATCAGCGAACATGTCTCGCGCTTACACCAACCCGCTCGGCGTGCAGCTCGGACCGTGCACCTATTGCGGCTTCTGCGAGAAATTCGGTTGCGGTAACTATTCCAAGGCAAGTCCGCAGACGACCATCCTCCCGGTCCTGCTTCGCAAGAAGAACTTCACGTTGAAGACCGAGTGTGAGGTCATCAAGATCAACCTGGACAGCGATGGGAAGAGGGCGGTCAGCGTCACCTACGTCGACACTCAAGGCGAAGAGTACGAGCAGCCGGCCGACCTGATCATTCTCAGCGCGTTCGTTTTGCACAACGTCCATCTTCTGCTCCTGTCAGGAATCGGCACTCCGTACGACCCCAACTCAGGAGCCGGGACGCTCGGCAAGAACTACGCCTATCAGATCGTCTCGAGCGTCGACGTGTTCTACGACGACAAGATCCTGAACCCCTTCATCGGCGCCGGCGCGCTGGGGACGGTCGTCGACGAGTTCAACGGAGACAATTTCGACCATACGAATCTAGGCTTCGTCGGAGGCGGTTACATCGCCTGCTGGAATACGAATGGTCGTCCTATCGAGACCCACCTCGTTCCGGACGGAACGCCCAAATGGGGGTCTAAGTGGAAGAAGGCCGTTGTGCAAAACTACCTGCGCTCGATGTCGATCTCCACGCATGGGGCGGTCATGAGCCACCGGGGAAACCACCTAGATTTAGATACGACCTACCGCGACTTCCTCGGTCGGCCGCTAATGCGAATGACGTTCGACTATACCGACAACGAGCACAAGATGTCGGATTTCCTCACTCGCAAGGCAGAGGAGATCGGGCGCGCCATGAAGCCTCGCGAGATCAGGAGCAATTTCCGGAAGGGACATTACGACATCACGCCTTACCAGACGACACACAATACTGGTGGTGCGATCATGGGTTCAAATCCCGCCGAGAGCGTCCTCAATCGATATCTGCAGCATTGGGATGTCTCGAACTTGTTCGTGATGGGCTCCTCGGCTTTCCCGCAGAACCCGGGCTACAACCCGACTGGTACCGTAGCCGCACTGGCCCTCTGGTCCGCGCAGGCCATCAGAACGCAATATCTGAAGAATCCCGGGCCGCTGGTCCAAGCGTAGGAGAGGCGCGATGATTGCGCTCGTAAGGTTCGCGTTGGCTTGCTCCTGCGCCTTTGCCTCACTCTGCGTATTTCCCGCCCGCGGCGAGCAACAGTCCTTCGGCCAGGTCGAGCGAGGCCGCTATCTCGCGGCCGCCGGAGATTGCGAGGCCTGCCACACGGCCCCAGGGGGCAAGCCGTTCGCCGGCGGACGCGCCATTCCGACACCCTTCGGGACGATCTACTCCGCGAACATCACGCCCGACCGAAAGAATGGAATAGGCGACTGGACAGACGATCAGTTCTACCGCGCCCTCCATCAGGGCATATCGGCCGATGGCAGCTATCTTTATCCCGCCTTTCCATACCCCTGGTACACTAAAGTCACGCGTGAGGATGCCGACGCTCTAAAGGCGTTTTTGAGCTCGCTAGATCCCGTCTCCAACTCCCCCCCGCCGAACCAGCTCGCGTGGCCGCTCAATGAACGCGTCGTGATGAAGGGCTGGAACGAGCTGTTCTTCCGTGAAGGTACCTACAAGCCCGACAGCCAGAAATCGCCTGAATGGAATCGGGGAGCCTATCTGGTTGAGGGCCTCGGACATTGCGGGGCCTGCCACACGCCAAACAACGTGCTCGGAGCTTCCGAGAAGCAGTCCGCCCTGCAGGGCGGGAAGCTCGAAAATTGGTATGCTCCCAATCTAACCGCCGATGTTCGCTCCGGTTTGGGAAACTGGTCGGTGGATGAGATCGTGGCGTTTCTCAAAACGGGGCGAAATTCGCGCACGGTCGCATACGGTCCGATGTCAGAGGTCATCACCTTCTCGACTTCGAAACTGAATGATGAAGATCTGAAGGCGATCGCGACCTACCTCAAGGACGTGCCTTCAGGTGCCGGAGAGCACAACGAGGGCCAAACCCGGCCTGATCCCAAGGCTGCGACCGCCGGTAAAGCGCTCTATGTCGACAATTGTTCGGGCTGTCATCAGGTCGAAGGCCAGGGCGTGCCGGCGATGTTTCCTCGGCTCCAGGGTGACAGCGCCGTCCAAGACCGAGATCCGACCACCATCGTGCGGCTGATCTTGAACGGAGCTCATGCGGCAACGACCGATGCGAGCCCTACGCAGGTCTCGATGCCCGCCTTCAAATGGAAGCTCTCGGACCAACAGATTGCAGATCTCGCCACCTACATCAGGAACGCCTGGGGAAATTCGGCGCCTCCGGTCTCTGCATCTAAAGTCGGCGATGTGCGGAAATCGATTGCAAGTGAGGCCGCGCAGGGCACAGGAGAAACAAAATGATCCCATGTTCCGCTGACGTGCGCGGGCGTCCTGGTCCTCGCTCGGCATGCTACGGCGCTGACAAATGGAAGGAGACGCCTGCGATTGCGCCTATCAGGCGATGAAAGGCGCCTTCAAAAGGGACCGCGAGCCGACACATTCTCCGGAGCGAACACAAGAAGCGGAAGCGCGGAAGCGGTCCATACCCGATGTACCTTCCGACGCCTTCCGACGGGCCTGAGACGACCTGGCGCCGCGCAGCCGTCAACCAGGGCCGATGAAGAAGAATCCGAGCGCGAAAAGAACGTACACGCCGAGCAGAAGCAGGCCCTCGAACCACGTGGTTTCGCCATCGCGCGCTACAGCATTGACGATGAATGCCGTGCTCGCGATGGCAAAGAGATAGAGCGGGTTGTCGAACACGAGGCTCATCGGCTCGTCCATGAAGGTTGAGATCAGGACAAGAACAGGGGCCACGACAAGTACCAGCTGAATCGCGGATCCGATGCAAATGCTCAATGCGATGGTCATCCTGTCGCGATGGGCAAACCAGCTTGCCGCGAAGAGGTCTGCGCAGGTGCCGACAAGTGCGAGCACGATCGCGCCGAGAAACGCGGTCGAGATCCTCAGGGCCGCCGCAGTCTGAGTCAGCACGCGGGACACGATCTCCGCCTCGACGGCGATGATCGCAGTGCAGCCCACGACAACACCGATGGACATCCCAAGACCCCACGCCGGCTCGCCATGAGCCTCGTCATCGGCGAAGGCGTCGCGATGGGTGATCAAAGTATAAGCGAGGTTTCCGCCGTAGAGGACGAGCAGCACGACAGACGCGCCGAGGCTCAGCTCCTCGTCCGTTAAACGGACATCGTGCAGGTGGTCCTGCCTGGCGGTATAGTCAAATATTGCAGGCAATAGGAGTGCGATGACAGCAAGAATCAACAAGGTCGAGAGTAGGCTCGCTTTGCTGGAGCTGAATTTTTGGCGCCGTCGCGACGCCCCGCCCACCAAAATGGCTATGCCCAAGCCGAAAAGACTTGTCCCGATGATCGAGCCCGTGATCTGGGCCTGAACCACTGATGTCTCGCCGCTTACAAGGATAAACAGAGCCAGCACGAGTTCCGCCACGCTGCCAAAGCTCACCATGACGAGACCGCCGATCGTCGGGCCCGCGTGCCGCGCCAATTGCTCCGTTCCACGGCGGATCCACTCGGCAAGCACCGCAATTGCGCCCGCGCTCGCAACGAAGGTCGCGAGCTCGGGCGCATCCGCATATTTGAGCCCCAAGGAGATCGGAACGAGGGCAAGTAGTCCGAAAAGGATCGTTGGTTGCCTGTCGGACTCGGTCATGTCGGAGCTAATTTGAGACATCGGGTGACCTCCGGCGGACGAGGCGCATGGAACCGCGGCCTTGGTGCGCCAGCCTCAGTGGTGATTACAAGCGCCGCTCGGTTTGCAGTAGGTTTGACTTATCGCGGTATAGATCATGACGGTGATCGGCGCCGCGAACACCACCCCCTGCAAACCGAACAAGGTGCCTACGGCGAGAATGCCGAACAGCATTATTGCGGGAGGGATCGCCACCAAGCGCCGCTGGACGATCGGGAGCATCAGATTTCCTTCGATCTGCTGAATGGCAATGTAGGCCAGCAGGGTCCAGCCCAAGGTCGACCAGCCTTGGGCGGTCGCCACGAGCAGCGCGGGGACTGCCGCGATGAAGGGGCCGATGTAGGGAATAAGTTCGGCAACTCCGGCGATAACGCCCAGCGCGAGCGGCGAGGGCAAGCCGATCAGCCATACGGCAAACGTGGTCAGCGCACCAACGAGTAGCATCTGAAGTGCTTGCCCAATGCACCACAGCTTCAGCGTCCGCACGATTCGCCTCGCGGTCGCTTCGCCTTGCTCGGCACTTGTTCTTGGAAGAAGCCTGCGCAGTTCCGCTCGATACAGCCCGGGCTGAGCGGCGACATATCCCGCGGCAGCGATCATCACCACTATCGAGCCGAATACGCTGCTGCTCACGGCTGCAATGTTGCCTGCCCAGCTTGCGAGCGACAGCTGGCTGTCGCCCATATGCTTCAGAAGTGTTGTGCCCCATGCCGATCGCTGCAGGTCGCCCGCGATTGCCCGGGCGGCGGTGTCCGCGCGATCGATCACGTCTTGCATCTCGTTGGCCAATGTGGTGCCGAACACGTACCCGCCCGCCGCCAGAAATCCAAACACGACGAGAAGGGTCACGGCGATGGAGGCGGCCCTCGGAAGTCCGCACCAGCGCAAGGGATGGCTGAGGAGATCCAGGACGACCGACAGCAGCGCGGCACCCACCGCGACTAGGACCACTGATCGAAAGTACCACAGCAAAAACGGAACGGTCGCGATCCCCACCACGATCGCAACCCGCTTCGTGAATTCCGCTCTGTCCATTCGCGCGCCTCCGATCGCCTCCTTGAAGTCGCACACCGAAGGCGCGCAGTTGACACCACGGAGAGCCCCAGGCCCTCTATCCCGCGTCGCCGCTATGGGCACGGGTGGCGGGCACCGTCGTAGCCGAGGTAAGTGCCCGATGCCGGGTCATAGGATTCGTAGCGTTGTGCACAGTATGCGCTCGCATCGGCCCTCCCCTCGCTGTTAGCGATCGCGCTCCCGATGAGAGCTCCAGCGGCAAGCCCGCCCACGACCGCAGCGCCCGGACCGTAGTGCCTATGCCAGTACGGGCGGTGCCAATCATGGTGCCAATGTCTGTACTGCACCTGTTCTACGGGTGCGCTCGGAGGGACGAGCGAGGAAGGCGCGATGGGCGCCGCGAGCGCGGCGGAGCCCGCGGTGAGCGAGACCGCGATGGCGGTGAGTGACAGAAGAGAACGTGGCAATCTCATGCATGACTCCTTGAGTTGTCGTGTGCGATGAAACGGCGGCTCGCCACCTTGCGTTCCGATTGCGCATTCTGGGAGGTGGGCGTCAGACGGTCGCACGCCCAGTGTCTTCAACGCAGAGCAAGCGGACCGAAGGGATTGACCATCTGTGCGGTACCGTACAATGCGCAGCGTTTTTCGCGCTCTGCACGACCTGAAATCCGCGCAAGGCTGCAACGTTTGAGCACAGTGCACGTTGGCTCTCGTGTGACTTCGCCGCGTGCGGCGCTTTTCATCGGGATCCTCCAATGAACATCAGCGAATTCGTTTGGCATCGTCTGTCCGAGTGGGGTTTGAAGCGCGTCTACGGTTATCCCGGTGACGGAGTGGGCGGCCTCGACGTGGCGCTTGAAAAGGCCAAAGACACGATCGAGTACGTCCAAGTTCGCCACGAGGAGATGGCCGCCTTCATGGCCTCGGCGCATGCGAAGTTCACCGGCGAGGTCGGTCTTTGCTACGCGACCTCCGGACCGGGAGCGATCCACCTTCTGAACGGCCTATACGACGCCAAAATGGACCACGTCCCGGTCGTTGCTCTCGTCGGGCAGCAGGCACGCAGCGCGATCAGTGCGAGCTATCAGCAGGAGGTCGATCTCCAGACCTTGTTTCAGGGCGTAACCGAATATGTGGCTATGGCGAGCGTGCCCGAACAGGTCCGTCATCTGATCGACCGCGCGGTGCGCATCGCGCACACTAAGCGCGCCGTAACTTGCGTGATCCTGCCAAACGATCTCCAGGAGCTCGACTACGAGGATCCGCCGATGGCGCACGGCGCAACTCACACCGGCGTCGGTTATGCCGGTCCGGCCAAGCTGCCGGATGAGGCGCTGCTTCGCGCCGCTGCCGATGTTCTCAATGCAGGCAGCAAGGTGGCGATGCTCGTCGGCGCAGGTGCGTTGGAGGCAACGGACGAGGTGATCGAAGTCGCCCAGCGCCTGCAGGCCGGAGTCGCCAAGGCGCTGCTCGGCAAAGCCGCGGTGCCGGACGACCTGCCGTTCGTCACCGGATCCATCGGCCTGTTGGGGACGCGGCCAAGCTGGGACCTCATGAAGAACTGCGACACGTTCCTGATGGTAGGCTCCGCCTTTCCCTATAGTGAGTTTCTGCCGAAGCCAGGGGCCGCGCGCGGCGTGCAAATCGACATCGATGGCGGCCGACTGAGCCTGCGCTATCCCATGGAGGTCAACATGGTTGGCGACAGCGCGACGACGCTGCGCGCGCTTCTGCCGCTGCTCACGCAGAAGAAGGACTCGTCCTGGCGCCGCGACACCGAGAAGGGCATGGCCGAGTGGTGGGACACGCTGAAGGAACGAGCGATGAATTCCGCCGAGCCGCTCAATCCGCAGCGGGTGTTCTGGGAGTTGTCGCCGCGGCTACCTGACAACGCCATCATCACCGCGGATTCCGGCTCAGTAGCTAATTGGTACGCGCGCGATCTGCGGATGCGGCGGGGCATGAAGGCGTCGCTCTCGGGTGGTCTTGCCTCGCTCGGCGCCGGGACGCCTTACGCCGTTGCAGGAAAGATGGCTTTTCCCGATCGCACCGTCATCGCGTGCATGGGCGACGGCGCTATGCAGATGAACGGCCTCAACGTCATGATCACCATTTCCAAATACTGGAAACGCTGGTCGAACCCGCGGCTGATCGTGCTGGTGCTCAACAACCGCGATCTCAATCAGGTGACTTGGGAAGAGCGCATCCAGCTCGGCGCGGGTAAGACCGAGTCGACCCAAAGCATTCCTGACTTCCCCTATCATCGCTACGCCGAGCTGCTCGGCCTCAAAGGCATCTTTGTGGACAATCCCGATCGCGTCGGTGCGGCGTGGGACGAGGCGCTCGCGGCCGATCGGCCTGTGATCCTCGAAGCGTATACCGATCCCAACGTGCCGCCGCTGCCTCCGCACATCACGCTGAAGGATGCCAAGAACTTCGTCAGCATGATCCCGTCAGAGCCGGAGCTGGGAAGCGTGCTCAAGAACAGCGCGAAGGAATTGTTGACGAGTGTCTTGCCTGGGAAAGACTGATGCGATCCGACGTCCCAATCCGTAGCGTGCGCGCCGAGGCGTACACGGTCCCGACCGATCGACCCGAGGCGGACGGCACGATCGCCTGGAACTCCACTACCATCGTGCTCGTCGAGGTCGAGGGCGGGGGACGGGTCGGCCTCGGTTACACCTATGCGAGCGCCTGCATTGTCGGGTTGATTCGGGACAAGCTCGGTGCTGTGATCGCGGGAAAGGATGCCCTGGCGCCCGAAGCCTGTTTTGCGGCCATGCAGCGGGCTGTCCGCAACCTTGGCCGCGCAGGCCTCGCGGCAACGGCTATCTCCGCGATCGATACCGCGCTGCATGACCTCAAGGCGCGCCTACTCGATTTGCCGCTCGCCGTGCTTCTCGGCGCGCGCCACACCTCCATACCGATCTATGGCAGCGGCGGCTTCACCACCTATTCCGACGCGGAGCTGGAGCAGCAGCTCGGAGGCTGGGTTGCGAAGGACGGCTGCGCATTCGTCAAGATGAAGATCGGCTCCGAGCCTGAGCGGGATCCCCATCGCGTGGCGGTGGCCAAGCGCGCGATCGGCGATGCCGCACTGTTCGTGGACGCTAACGGCGCCTTCACCCCCAGGCAGGCGATCCGGCTGGCGCACATCTTCGCCGAGCAGGACGTCAGATGGTTCGAGGAGCCGGTCTCGTCTGACGACCTGCCTGGACTGGCGATGGTGCGGCAACATGCGCCGTTCGGAATGGATGTGGCCGCCGGCGAGTACGCCTACACCGTCGACTATGTGCGCACCATGCTTGCGAGCGGTGCGGTGGATGTGCAGCAGGCGGACGCGACGCGATGCGGCGGCTTCACCGGCTTTCTCGAGATCGCAGCGTTGTGCAATTCCTTTCACGTCGACCTTTCTGCTCACTGTGCGCCGGCCCTGCATCTGCCTGTCGCCTGTGCCGCGCCCCGCATGCGTCACCTCGAATGGTTTCACGATCACGTCCGCATCGAGCATATGCTTTTCGATGGCGCGGCGCGGCCCCATGACGGCCGGATTACCCCCGATCTGACCGTCCCGGGGAATGGGCTGATCTTCAAGCGCGCCGATGCCGCTGCCTACGCCGTACCGGAGGCCGCATGAGGTCGCCCGGAGAACGCGACCTGATGGTGATGGCCGGAATCGCGGCATCCGGGGTCGTCCTTGTCTCACTGTTGTCGGCCGCATCCGCGCCGGCTGGCAGATCCGAAACCCGCTTGGCCCCGCGTCGCAATCGCTCCAGCTGTGGGCAAACCGTGGAAACGGCGCGAAAGCTCAACCGGGCTGCAGGAACGCTCGCAGCCTCGGTGCTCGCCGATTCCAGCGTCGAACATTACCGGGGCTCGTTCAAGAATAAGGCCATGTACACGCCGCTGCTGGTTTCGGCGCTCACGATGGCGACGAGCCTGCACGGCACCGCTGACATGCGCCCCTTCGCGCACAAGGCGCGCGATGCCATTTATCTGCTTGCGGCGGCGACCGGCCTGGTCGGCTCCGGATTCCATCTCTATAACGTCGGCAAGCGCGTGGGTGGCTTCAGCTGGCAAAATCTGTTCTACGGCGCGCCGCTCGGCGCACCCATGGCGATTCTGCTGTCGGGGCTGCTCGGCTTCTGTTCGGAACGGGTGCGTGGAGCGAGGCGGACGCGCCCGCGCATCTTCGGTCTACCGGCGGGACGTACGATCGCCGCGGTCGCGGGCGCAGGCCTGCTCGGCACGACCGGTGAGGCAGGATTGCTCCATTTTCGCGGCGCCTATCACAACCCCTTCATGCTTTTGCCGGTGACACTGCCGCCGATCGGAGCAGCTCTTCTGCTGTGGGCCGCTGGAAGCGGGGCGGCCAGAACGCATCTGTTCACCCGCTGGTGGATGCGTTTGCTGACCGCCATGGGCGTGGCCGGTGTCGGCTTCCACGCGTACGGCGTCTCGCGAAATATGGGCGGCTGGCGCAACTGGAGCCAGAACATCCTGAACGGACCGCCGCTGCCGGCGCCGCCAAGCTTTGCAGGCCTCGCGCTTGCGGGTCTGGCCGCACTCGGTCTCATGAAGGTGCAACCCGATGCATGAACGAAGTGATCGGTATCCAGGATATGACGTTCTCGCCAAACGGTCGGGTCCATCTTGGAACGACAAGACGCGTGAGGTCATCAGACGGCGGCTGGCGATCGTGCCCGAGCCGCGCTTCTTCACAGCGGACGAATACAAGGCCGTCGTGGCGATCGCCGATCGCATCGTTCCGCAGCCGTGCGACCGTCCGCCGGTGCCGATCGCCGCGCTGGTCGATCGCAAGCTGATCGATCAGGTCATGGACGGATACCGCAGGTCCGGCATGCCCAGGGACGGCGAGGCATGGCGTCATGGCCTGCGAGCGCTGAACGCGGAAGCCACAGCGGCTTACGGCAAGCGTTTTACGGAGCTGCCGGAGCCCTTGCAGGCCAAGCTGCTACATGCCGCTCAATCCGGGGAATTGAATTCAGGCGAATGGGGCGAAATGCGATGCGAGGTCTTCTTCAAGCATCGCCTGGGCCGCGACATCGTGCTTGCCTACTACGCCCACCCGACCGCCTGGAGCGAGGTCGGCTGGGGCGGTCCCGCGAGCCCACGCGGCTACGTGCGCCTCGATATGGACGAGCGCGACCCCTGGGAAGCCGCCGAGGCGAAAGACGGCAACGAGGCTGCAGCGCGCCGGAGCAATCGCCATGTCCGATGATCCCTTGCATCACCCGCGAGCATGTGTTGGCCGGGCGCCGGACGTCTTCCGTCCTGGCGGCTGGGTGCCGATGCGGCAACACCGGGAAAGCGAGCCGGTCGATTTTGTTATCGTCGGGACGGGCGCGGGCGGGGGCACACTCGCCTGCAAGCTGGCCGAATACGGGTTCTCGGTCGTTGCGCTCGACGCTGGTCCCTATTTCAGGCCGCTTGAGGATTTTGCTTCCGACGAATCCGAGCAGACCAAGCTGTATTGGACCGATGATCGCATCGTCGACGGCGCCAATCCGCTGCAGCTCGGCAGCAACAATAGCGGCAAGGCCGTGGGCGGCTCCACGGTGCACTTCGCCATGGTCTCGCTGCGCTTCCGGCCGGAATGGTTCAAGTCGCGCACCGTGCTTGGCTACGGCGCCGACTGGCCACTCGATTGGCGCGAGATGTGGGGCTACTACACCGAAGTTGAGCAGGCGCTGAAAATAGCCGGCCCAGTGACCTATCCGTGGGGCCCGCCGCGTCCGCGATACCCGTATCGCGCGCACCCGTTGAACGGCGCGGCTTGGGCGATGGCGAAGGGTTGCGAGGCGCTGGGCATCAAGTGGACGGAGACGCCGCTCGCAACGCTGTCTGCGCCGCGAGGGCCGGCTCATCCTTGCGTCTATCGCGGGTTTTGCGTCACCGGCTGCTCGACGAACGCCAAGCAGAGCGCGTTGGTCACCTGGATTCCGCGCGCGATCGCCGCTGGCACGGAGATCCGCGATCTCGCGATGGTCGGCCGCATCGAGGTTGAGCCGTCGGGCCTCGTCTCCGGGGTTCACTATTACCGGGAAGGCGCTTGGCGTTTTCAGCGCGCGCGCAACGTCGTTGTCGCCGGCTACGCGATCGAGACGCCACGGCTATTGTTGAACTCTGCGACGCCTCGCTATCCGGACGGCCTTGCCAACAGTTCGGGTTTGGTCGGGAAGAACCTGATGGCGCAGTCCAATCAGGCTGTGTGGGGGCGGCTCGCGCAGGAGGTGCGTTCATACAAGGGGCCGCCCTCGCTCGCCATCACCGAGCACTGGAATTATGAAGACAAGGGCAAGGATTTTTTCGGCGGCTATTCGTACATGAGCCAGGGTCCGCTGCCGCAACTCTGGGCCAACACCTTGTTCAGTGCTCGCGGCCTATGGGGGAACAGCCTCGTCGAGACCATGAAGGACTACAATCACGTGGTCGGTCTCAAGATCGTCGGCGAGATGCTGCCGCAGGAATCGAATCGGGTGACCCTGGCCGACGAGGTCGACCAGTATGGACTGCGGATTCCCCGGATCACCTATTCCTGGTGCGACAACGACAAACGTCTGATCGATCACTCGCTCAAATTCATGAGGCGCGCGCTCGAGGCGGTGGACGCAACCGACATCTGGATCCAAGACGACGACACTTGCCATCTGAACGGCACCGCGCGCATGGGCAGCGATGCCAGCACCAGCGTCGTCGATGCGGACTGCCGGAGCTGGGACATTCCAAACTTATGGATCTGCGATGGCTCTGTCTTCCCGACTGTGGGGGGCGCCAACCCATCGTTGACGATCCAGGCGATCGCGTGCCGGACGGCTGATCGCATCCGTGCTTTGGCCCGTCAAGGAGAGATGCGGCACTGATGCGCGCGAATATCTTGGGGATCGAAAGAGGGATGACATGAGACACAAAGTTCTGAGCAAGAACGGAGCCCAGCGGACCTTGGCTGTAGTGCTCGAGACCGGCGAAGAAGCGATGAGCTGCCTGTCGTCCTTCGCGAAGGAGCAACGGATATCTGCGGCACAGATCACCGGCATCGGAGCCTTCAGCGAGGTCGTCCTGAAGTACTTCGACTGGGAAAGGAAGGAGTACTTGGACAACCGGGTTGACGAACAGGTCGAGGTCGCTTCTTTGATCGGTGATGTCGCCCTTGATCCCTCGGGCGAGCCTTCCGTTCACGTTCATCTGGTGGTCGGCAGGCGCGACGGGACCGCACTTGCCGGACATTTGGGGTCGGCCGTGGTGCGGCCGACGCTCGAGGTCCTTATCGAGGAAAGCCCAACACATCTGCGAAAGAGGCACGATCCCGAGAGCGGATTGGCCCTGATCCGGCTGGAGAACTAGGATGGGAAAGATTGGCTCCGCGGTCTGGGCCATCCCGGAAGGCTACATTCCAAGCGACAGCGTCAGCGACGCCCATGATCTCGTCTCTCACGAAGCGGCGTGCTTCCTGAACACGGGGGACCGCGACGTCGAGGTGAAGATCACCCTGTTCTTCGAGACGCGGGAGCCGGTCGGTCCATATCTGGTCACGGTACCCGCCAAACGCACTCTCCACATGCGTTTCAACGATCTGACCGATCCGGCACCGGTGCCGCGCGACACAAGCTATGCGTCTCTCATCGAGGCGAGTGCGCCCGTGGTCGTTCAACATACGAGGCTCGATTCCCGCCAGCCCGCGATGGCGCTGCTTACCACCATCGCATTTCCTGCCGTCGAGACATCGACCACCAGCACAGAGGGAGCCCAGGCATGAATGACTTGCCGGTCAAGCCGACCAAGGTGGTCGTGATCACCGGTGCGTCCGCAGGCGTCGGTCGCGCGGTCGCCCACCGCTTCGCGCGGGCAGGCTTCTCCATGGGACTCATCGCCCGCGACCCGGCGGCTCTCGAAGAAGTGCGAGACGAGGTCGCAAAGCTTGGAGGATCGGCTATCGTCCTCTCCTTGGATGTGGCCGATGCGGCCGCGGTGTTTGCCGCGGCGGACCGAGTGGCCGGGGTTTTCGGACACATCGACGTCTGGGTGAACGACGCGATGGTGACCGTTTTTTCACCCACCTGGAAGATAACGCCGGATGAATTCCGGCGCGTGACCGAGGTTACCTATCTCGGCTTCGTTCACGGCACGATGGCGGCGCTCCGCCACATGCGGCCGGCCAATCGAGGATCCATTATCCAGATTGGATCGGCGCTGTCGTATCGCGGCATTCCCCTGCAATCAGCTTACTGTGGAGCAAAGCATGCAATCAGAGGCTTCACGGATTCGCTCCGTGCCGAATTGATCCACGAACGGAGCCGGATCACGCTCACAATGCTGCAGCTCCCTGCCGTCAATACCCCCCAGTTCGACTGGGCGAGAGCGCACATGGCGCGAGCTCCACGGCCTGTCGCTCCGGTGGTGGAGCCAGAAGCCATCGCGGAAGCCGTCTTCCGGGCGGCGTGCAGGCCGGCCCGCGAGTATTGGATCGGCTTGAGCACTCTGAAGGTCATCCTCGGCAATATGCTCATGCCGGGGCTGCTGGATCGATATCTAGCCAAGGTTTGCGTCGAAGGCCAGCAGACCGACGATCCGATCGGTCCCGATCGGATCGATAATCTGTACGAGCCAGTGCGTTCGCTTCACCGCACGCGCGGAAGCTTCAGCGCTGAATCCGCGTCCTCTGCCACGATTTCCTTCGGCACGCTCGACCGATGGGTGCCTCATGCCGCCACCTTGTTAGCAGGAACGCTGCTTGGGGTGCTGTTTGTCTGGAGCACGAAGCGCAGCGGCTCGAGTGCCGCGCGTGCGGAACAGCGGCGCACTGACCGGCTGAAGGCGCGCTGATCGTGCCAAGATTGATCGAAGACTACGGGATGATCGGAGATGGCCAGACGGCTGCGCTCATCGATCGCAAAGGTTCGATAGACTGGTTGTGCTGGCCTCGTTTCGATTCCGATGCTTGTTTCGCCGCGCTGTTGGGTACTCCCGCGAATGGCCGCTGGAAGGTGGCGCCAAGCGCGTCATACCGCTGTAGCTGTCGACGCTATCAGGCTGATACGCTCATCCTTGAGACCGAACTCGAAACGTTTTCGGGGTGCATCAGGCTGGTGGACTTCATGCCCGTCCACGATGGAGCTTGCGCCATCATGAGAGTGGTGCAGGGGGTTCGAGGAAAGGTGCAAGTCCGAAGCGAGCTGGACCTTCGGTTCGATTACGGATCGTTGCGCCCTTCGATCGAAGTCGAAGATGTGCGGGCAATCGCGTTCGTCGGACCCGACCTGGTCGTGCTGCATTCACCGACGTCGCTCCGACGTGAGGGCTCCAGCATTGTGGCGGAGCTCGAGGTGGAAGAAGGACGACAGGTCGATTTCTGCTTGCGATACGGTGCCTCCAATGCCCATCCGCCGCCGCCGCTCGGGGTCAAGAGCAGTTTGTCCGCAACGCAGCAATATTGGCGCACCTGGATCCAGCAATTCCGGTTTCAGACGAAATGGCCGGACGCAGTCCGGCGCTCTCTCCTGACTTTGAAGGCTATGATCTTTCGCCCGTCGGGCGGCATCATCGCAGCGCCGACGACTTCTCTTCCTGAGGCCATGGCTGGCGATATGAACTGGGACTACCGCTATTGCTGGCTTCGCGACGCGACCTTCACTCTGAGTGCGCTTCTGGACGCCGGCTATCACGAGGAAGCTGAATCATTTCGGGACTGGCTTCTCCGAGCGGTCGCCGGCGAGCCGGACAAGATGCGGATTATGTATCGCGTCGATGGTTCAAGGCGCCTCGAAGAGTGGGTTGCATCCTGGCTGCCGGGATGCAACTGGGCTGAACCGGTCCGCATTGGGAACGCTGCAGCCTCCCAATTCCAACTCGACGTATATGGAGAGCTGGTGGATTCGGTTTCCGCAGCTGCGAAGGCTGGGATCAGCCCTTCCGGCCGCGAGGTCATGCTCATCACTTCTGTCGTCGAACACGACGAGCGGGTTTGGGAGCTTCCGGATCACGGTCTGTGGGAGCTCAGGGGAAAACCGCGTCACTACACCTATTCAAAGGTCTCTGCCTGGGCAGCCGTCGACCGCTTCGTCAGACGCCAAGACCTTCATTCTGGCTCGGCTCTAGATCAGCTCGAACGGATGCGCGCGCTGAGGGACAGGATGCATCGCGAGATTTGCGATCGGGCCTTCGATCCGTCGCTCGGCACTTTTGTCGGGTTCTACGGCAGCGAGAAGGTCGACGCCAGCCTGCTGAATCTCCCTCTTGTTGGCTTCCTGCCGGTGACGGATGAACGCGTCCGCAAGACCATCGCGACGATCGAGCGGGAGTTGGTTCAGGAAGGTTATGTGCACCGTTGGGGACCGAAGAAAGAGGTGAGGGAAGCCGCTTTCCTCGCTTGCAGCGGCTGGCTCGCGGATTGTCAACTGATGCAGAGCAGGAAGGCCGAGGCCGAGAGGACTTTTCAGCGCCTACTCGATGCAGCGAACGATCTCGGCTTGCTGTCAGAGGAATATGACGTGCATGCGGGACGGCTTGCCGGCAACTTCCCCCAGGCGCTCAGTCACCTCGCGCTGGTACGCACGGCGCTCCGCTTCAGCGCGAAGGTTTCAGATCGAGGCGAGGAGCACGAGCGATCCCCTCAGCGCGAGGGTGGAGTGTAACGGTGCTTTTGCGGTGAGAGTTTCTTTCCCGGGTAGCAGAAGATGGGGCTGGAGTGCTATCGAGCCCTTCACAGCAAATAGAATCGCTGCACTGACCGCTGGATGGAACTTCCAGTGGCTGGTTCCGTTTGACTCGCCGACGAACCAGGAACGCACAGGAGATGATCCACACCAACGCTCAAGGGACATTTCGTGGCACCCCGGTTCGCAACAGGCTTCTACGGCTCATCCCGGATCATGAGCTTTTGGAAGTCATGTCGAGATCGGAGACGGTCCGGATTTCGCCGCGCCAAATCTTGCATCATTGGCGGCTGCCGATGGAGCACGTGTACTTTGTAGAGCACGGACTGGTCTCCGTTTCAGCGCGAGTGGAGCAGGACCGGTTCATCGAAGCCTGGCTCATTGGCTCCGAGGGAATGATTGGCGCTCCGCTGGTGCTGACGGAGATCGATCAGAGCCCTCCTCATCGCAGAGTAGTGCAGGTCGGTGGGACGGCAATACGACTGTCCGCCCCTGAATTTCTTTCCATGATGCCGACGCTCCCGAGTTTAAGGAAGGCTCTTCTCAGATATGTGGATGTCGTTTTACTGCAGACCTCGCAATCGGGCGTCTGCAATGCGGTGCACTCCCTCAAACAACGGCTGGCACGTTGGTTGCTCGTTGCCAGCAACGCACTCGATGATGAAAAGTGACCCCTCACCCACGAAGTCTTGGGTCATCTTCTTGGTGTTCGACGAGCAAGCGTGACCGAATGCCTTGATGCCCTCGAGAAGGACGGGTTGATTCACAGTTCGCGCGGGCTCGTAAACATCATCAACTCTCAAGCGCTGCGGCAAGTTTCCTGCACCTGTTACGACACGATCGCGCGAGAATATCGAAGACAGCTAAATCCAGAGAATGACGTCAAACAAAACTAGCGCGTGCTTCGCACCACGGCTGGCAGCGAGGGTTCGTCCGTCATGATGCCGCTAAGCTGGGGCACACCACACGAGAGATTGGAAGCAGTCGCTATCTCGTTAAGGCGCCAGCGCGGCCGTTGGGCCGCGGCCGATGGTCGGCGAGCGGGAGGCTTTTGCGATGGCTTTACGCATGCGGGGGCGGCGTTTGGTTGAGCAGTTGAGCTAAGGCCGTCACGACTTGGGCAGGCGCGAATGGCTTGTGCAAAAGAATGCTATTCGGCACGCCGTGAGAAGGCCACTCGTCTGCTGCGGCCCCGGTCATGTAAATCACTGGTAACTCTGGATTAAGCTCTCTGGCGCGTTTGGCAACGTCCCAGCCTGATAGCGAACCGCGCACGTTGATATCGGTCAATAGAGCGCGGTGTTTGGTGCTGTCTGCTTCGAGGAGTTGAATCGCTTCCTCTCCTGAGGGGACAACCTGCGTTTCAAATCCACCGTCGGACAGGGCGTCTCGAACCATATCCTGAACAAGAACGTCATCCTCAAGAACGAGGACGAGCAGCATTTCGTTTTGCACCGGCCCCATCCTCACTGCGCGACATCGCGGCGGGATAGAAAAGTGCAAAAGTGCACAAAGTTCCAAAGAAACCGGAAACCCGCGCCGCCAACACTCTCTCAAGACAGCGGCTTGGCCAGCGCAAGTTGAAGGCGCTCGACATCCTGCTCGTGAATTCGTTGTGTATCGCGTAAGGTGGCCAGCACCGACTGGGCCGCCCCGGTGTCGTGTCCCCACCTGTCAAGCTCTGTGATCAGTCGCTCTTGATGCTCAATGAGGCGCAGTCCGTTGGCCGCATGCCGCTCGGCCAACGCAAGGTGCCGTTCCAGTAAGGTGCGGTCCATACTGGATCATATCCTCGCAGGGCTTCCGTCGCACTCCCTCAGGGACACCGCATTGACCGGGCGGTGGTATTTTCGCAATGGATGAAATGCGAAGAACTTGGTTTGAACCAAATCCGGTCCGTTCTGCCCCGATGACCGGACCCCGGTCAGACGCACCGCAACTTTGCTGAAGGGCAATTTGCGTCCCCGGCGATCTCACCCCATGCGATAACTTAGGACGTCAGCCGATCTAACGGCAGCTCGAGCCTTGCGATCAAACCGCTCTCCGGCCAGTCACGGGACAGGGAGCCGTTCAACCCATCTATGCTCTTCGCGGCGAGGAGAGACCCGAACCCGGCGGAATTCGGAATGTTCCGGACGACAGGGCCACCACTCTCCTCCCATTGCAGGTAAACGCGATCAGCCTCCTGGCGCCATAGGACGTCGAGCTTGCCGCCAGCCGTCGATAACGCTCCATATTTCGCAGCGTTCGTTGCGAATTCGTGGAACACTAGCGCGAGGAAATTCGTCGCTCTTCTGCCAAGCTGGATCTCCGGCCCTTCGAGCCGGACCGTCTCAACCGGGTAAGGGCGAAGGATGGTGCGGAGAAGGACGGCCAGACTGGTCACCCGATTGGTTTCTTCCGCTCGGCTTGACTGCACCAGATCATGCGCAAGCGAAAGCGCCTGCAGTTTGCCCCTCATTGCGTCCGCCAGGTCTCGGCCCGTGAGATGCTGCTCTGCGCCCATGTTGAGCAGCGCCTGGACGACGGCGAGCACGTTCTTCAATCGGTGGCTCATTTCGCGGGCGAGCATCTCCTGCCGGCGGAGGGACTGTTCGATCTGACGATCATGCTCGGCCACCCGAAGCGCCAAACCGGCGAACGAGGCCATCTCCGTGGCGATCTCGGCGTGGTTCGCGTCGAAGTGGCCTTCGGCCTTCGCGATCAGCCACAGGGTCCCCAGCGGCTCGTCCGCTCCCCGGTACAAAGGCACGAGCAAGCATTCCGGAATGGAGATATTGGCTTCCTGCAGCCAGGTGTAAGCGCGTTCGGGTCGCGCCAGGAGGATCGGCCTCCGCTGGTCGAGCGTGATTCCGCACGGACTGTAGAATCTCGGCGTTGTCGTGCCGGCGAACCGCTCCATCTCGCCTCGGACGTGGCGCCAACGGAAAATTCCGGGTGCGGGGTCCGGCTCGTACAGGCTGATGCCGCCCGACGCGGCTTCACACTGGTCCATGGCGCTGTCGACCAGGGCGGGAAGCAACAGTTGCGGATCGTCGATCATGGCCCGAGCCAGATCGCGCAT
>NZ_CP120695.1:6035000-8347373 GCF_045571455.1 Bradyrhizobium sp. STM 3561 | reverse complement strand
GATACATTGGAAGTAGTCCTTGATGAACGGGACCATCTCCTCAAGATATCCCTCGCGAACGCAGGTGCGGATCACGCGCCCTCGCACAGGCAGCTTCGCAAATAACAGCTAAGTGGAGCTAGTCGAACGTTTTCGCTTCGAATCCTATTCAGGCCTCCTCGGCAAATTCGTAAGACGAGGTGTGATCACCGGATGTCGCTCGGCGACGTCAATTCCGGCCATGCAATGCAAACAGCGATGGAGGATCTAAATGGCGGTCCAGCAACCTGCCCCTAGACTTTGAGTGATGATGAGCGTGCCGAACTGAAGTCGCTGACGATGCGGCGCAAGACGGCGCAGGCGCTGTCTCCGAAGCGCCCCGATCGTGCTGACCTGCACAGAAGACGGAAGGTGGTCAGAACACGGAAGTGGCGTACAAACTGTGTGTGGAGCGGCAGGCGGTGGGCAATTAGCGACGTCGCACGGCACGTGCGTTGCCTCAACGTGGTTGGCGGGCTCCTGAGTTAGATCGCAGGCCGTCGCTACAAGCTAGTCGATCTCGATGAGCAGGTCGTTGAGCGGTACCTCCGACATCGAGGCGGGAGGCAGTTTATCCAACCCGGTGACCGGGCCACGCCTGCTGATGGCTATCAGTGTTGCGCGAGGACGGCGCGATCGCGCCGTTGGTGCTTCCGCCTCCTCACGACGCACGAACGGATCTTCAAGGAGTTCGATGCCTACCTGCGGTCAGAGCGGGGCTTGGCCCTGAGGTCCACCGTACGCCATCTCCCGGTCATCCGCAGGTTCCTGCATGAGGTGTGCTCCGGCGACGCCGCCCCCAAGATCAACGAAGAGGACGTGATCCGCTACGTTGAGCGCCACGCCCAGGATTGGAGCCCGGGAACAGGCAGCAGCGATGTGCTGGTCGTTGCCCGCCTTTATCCGTTACCTCCACCATCGGGGCTGAACGCCGCCGTTCGCTGATTGCGTCCATCGATGCGGCGATGGAAGCCCGCAACTCTGTCGACCCATCACCTGCCGCTCAGGTGCGGAAGGCTCTCGACGGTTGCGACCGAGAGACGGTGATGGGACGGCGCGACCACGCCAATCTGTTGTTGCTGGCCAAGCTCGGCCTGTAGGCCACTCCGCCATTCACGAATGGCCTCCTATAGAGATTTCTATAGAGATCGGACATTCGCCGACTGGCCACCGCTCGATCTTGGTGGCCACCTCGCATCGGGCAACTGTCAACAACTTTGACTTTCGAAGCCATGCATTTGGAGCACAGGTAACGTTGGTCCCAAAACGCGTCAGTATAATAAGTATCGACTAGGAATCCTGCTTGCTCGATCAATTGGAAGCCATCGATGATCTCTCTATTTGCTAATGCAGGATTGTCTTCAATCACATAATAGTCAACCCGACACCAGAAAATTGTTCAGGTAAGAAAACACCGAAAATATTTGCACGTGTGCGTCGTCGATCACGAGCCAGGGATGAGGAAGGGTCAGCAAATTTTTGTCAAGGTTTGCGACGTCAGACAGGTCAACTTGATGAAAGGTAAGTAGTAGTGGATGCTCTTGCATTCTCATGAACCAGTTTGGTATACAAATCAAACGAGTGAACTTCGCCGGGCTTCTCACAAAGCACTGACATATTGTCAGCGAACCACAATCCGCTACCACCCTGGCATGAGCCGAGCTCTATAATTGTCCGTGGCTGAAGCTCCCAAATGAGCCTTGGATACAAAGCTAGATCAAAGGGAGTCTTGATAATTATGAGGCCTCGATAAGTTCTCGCCAAGGCTCCAATTTTGGTGTGCGTCGGTCACCGGTCCAAGGGTAGATAGCCGACATCCAACCTCGATCGGAGGGCTTTGCAAAGCGATCAGAACAATCATTATCCAGGACGGCCTTTATTCCGTCGAGAGCACCCGGGTGTAAAAAAGTTGACCGCTGAATCCGTCAGGTCTCATCTGATCGGGGTAGTTCTCGTTACCGGCGTCCCAAAAGGCTTTGTGTTCGGAAGCGATCTTCATTGATGATCTCCGTGCTGCGTCTGCCTTCTTTACCGGGAGCAACTAGCGTGCCACTCGCCGAATGAGGCGCTCGCTCAGGAAGGGTGAGAAACGCACAGGATCCTGAAAGGAGCGGCCTACGCTCTTTGTCGACTTCGGAACATCGGCGCTATCATCGGACATGGACGGGGTGGATTCATACCAGCATCTACTGAAAACCCCTACGCCTGATTAATTTGAGTTTGGGGCCTTGGATTTTTCCTGCTGGGTTGGGATTTGATGTTTGGAGCGGTTATGCCGCGATCAGCTTCGGGATCTGGATCAGGTTGTAGGCGATCAAATTCAGCATGAAGTCGGCGGCGAGCGGACCACGCCGCGATGTTCGGTTTTTCGCATGGTGCCGTGCTGCTTGCCCCAAGCGAAGATGCATTCAACCATCGCCCGTCGCTATTGCGACATACCATAGCCCTCGTGCCGAGTGGTGAGGCCCTCAATCGCGCTCTGACGTCCTCGGTTTGAGGCGCTGTTATATTGCCACATGCGGCGCAACGTTGGCCACGCAGGTCGGCCACGTGATCGGCGGCGTCATCGGCCGTGTTCTCGCCGACCGTGATCCGGCGTCCGGCCTCTTTGGCCTTCACCTGAGCATGCTCGAGGCGCGCCCTCGGCCGTTCCGGTGGCGTGAGTGATCTGACCCTGCCACCGCCAGCCGGTGACGTGGCCGACCAGTTGGCGGGCTCTGAGTTGGATTGCGAGCCGTCGCTATGAGCTGGTCGATGAGCAGTTCGTTGAGCGGTACTTCCGACATTAAGGCGGGAGGCAGTTTATCCAACCCGGTGACCGCCACGCTCAAGCGATGGCTATCAGTGCTGCGAGGACGGCGCGATCGCGCCGTTGGTGGTAGCGCCTCTCACCCAGCACCAACGTATCTTCAAGCAGTTCGATGCCTACCTGCGATCCCAGTGCGGCTTGGCCCCGAGGTCCATCTCCCGGTCATGCCCATTTTTTAACACGAGGTGTGCTCCGGCGGCGTCACCGCCCTGCAAGATCAACCAAGAGGACGATCCGCTACGCTGAGCGCCGCGCCCAAGATTGAGCCCGGGAACAGGCAGGCGACGTGCCGGTCGTTGCCCGCCTTTATCCGTTACCTTCACCATCGGGGCTCAACGCCCGCCCGTTCGCTGATTGCGTCCATCGATGCGGTGATGGAAGCCCGCAACTCTGTCGACCTATCTGCCTGCCGCTCAGGTGCGGAAGGCTCTCGACGGTTGCGACCGAGAGACGGTGATGGGACGGCGCGACTACGCCAATCTGTTGTTGCTGGCCAAGCTCGGCCTGTGGGCCAACGAGGTCGCGACGCTCACCCTCGATGATATCGACTGGCGCGCCAGCGAGATACTACGTTCGCGCCAAGGGCCGCCAGCACGCACGGATGCCGATACCCAGACGTTGGCGTGGCCATCATTGCATATCTGCGGAGTCGCCGCCCAAAGTCGTCGTGCCGACGGTTGTTCGTCCGCACACTCGCGCCGCACATCGGGTTTGTTCCGGATGCGATCACCATGATTGCCAAGGCCACCTCGATCGCGTTGGAATTGACGGTGCGCACGCTGAGGGGCCCATATCTTCCAATATAGTCTCGCTACGAGTCTGATCTGGCGGGACCGTATCGGAAATCAGACAAAGGCGGTGCGAGAATCACGACATTACCCGAATTGCGCGAAGGTCGATATCGATACGTTGAAGATTGAGCCTGCCCTGGCCGGGACGCGTGCAATGGCCAATCTCTGCCGCACCCGATAAGTACCCTGAGCATGCGTAAGGGTTTGGATACAAGTACGAGCACCAGACCGCCGGCTCACCAACTTCCGTTGTTTTCACGGAGAAGCGCAATGCCAGGATCATCACGACGAAGCTGGCCGTGAATAGGCAACGTTGGTCGCCCGATCGTCATGCACCCTGGGCGCTGCGATTGAGTGACGTGCGCGGGTTCGCGCGCCATTTTCGCCAACTTCGATCCGAGAACCGCCCGTCAGCGTGCTGACTGGATGGAAGCGCGCCAAGCCCTATGTCTAGAGCGACGTGGAGATCGATGCGTTGCTGACGGCGGCGCTGGCTCTGCCGCCAGCGGGCGGCTGCGCCGATGGACCCACCATATCCTGTTCGGGCCCATAGCCGTGATGGGCATGCGTATACGAGACCATGGGCCGGGAGCGCGATCAGCTCGACCTCTACGTCGGCGGGCTGATGGTCCGGCTGGCCAAGTTCGGCAAGTCGCGGCTCGTGCCATTGCATCCGCGCGTGCGCGACACTAGCCGACGGTGCACGCGATGCTCGGATCACACTGCGGCTCGAGGTTTTCGTTGCCGAACAGGGAGGCCGCTTGCTGCACCAATCCGTTCATCGCATCCTCTGGCGATTGTCCAGAAAGATCGGCCGGCTGCGCGCCCAGATGATCGTACCGAGCCAAGCGTGCACAACTTCCGTCATCGCTTCGCCTTCCGGACGCTGCTCGACTTGAACCTCCTCCGAATTGATGTGAGGACACCTGTGTAGGCTCGAAGAGCCAGGAGGTTTCGGATGGAAGGACGTCAACGTCGGTCGTTTACGGATGACTACAAGCGGCAAGCGGTTGATCTCGTAGCGTCGAGCGGGCGCTCGATCGGATCTGTTGCCAGGAGCTTGGCCTGCGCGATCCGTGCTGCGGCGGTGGGTGGAGCAGCGAGGGGCCCGGCTAGGAGCCGACGGCGGCGACGCGGCGCCCCACAACGCAGGCGACGCTGCCGTCGGCGGACCACGCGGCGGAGATCGCGCGTTTTCCGGCAGCGGGAGAACGAGCGGCTGCGCATGGAGCGCGATATTTTAAAAACGGTCCAGCACGTGGCGCGCCTGCGCGGCGTAGAAAGCAAGCCTTGTGCTATCCTCGGCGCTGGGAGGGTAGCGGCCGCCTGGATTATTGGAGGCACAATCCCTGTTAAAAAACATAGTCCATGGTGCATGCGAACTTGAGAGTGGTGACGTCGCATGGCGACGATCCCGATTAGAAGATGACGATTGGCATAGCCCAGACCCTCCTGCTCATCATTGAACGGAGGATTGCCATGCCAAGAGGACGATCGGCGACCGACCGGAACTGAAGCTGGTCAATGTCGGGGCCGCCGCCATCGACATTGGATCAAAGATGCACATGGCCGCGGTGGACCCAGCTGCACCGACGTGCCGGTGCGCTCTTTCGGTACATTCACGCAAGACCTGCCGAGCTGGCGGACTGGTTCAGAGCCTGCGGCGTGACGAGTGTCGCGATGGAATCCACCGGGGTCTATTGATCCCGGTTTACGAGATCCTGGAGCAGCGCGGGTTTGAGGTGATCTTGGTCAATGCGCGGTACGCCAAGAACGTGCCCGGGCGCAAGACCGATGTCAGCGAAGCCGCGTGGTTGCGCCAGCTTCATTCCTATGGCCTGTTACGCGGCAGCTTCCGACCTGATGCCGAGATTGCAACCCTGCGCGCGTATCTGCGCCAACGGGAGCGGCTGGTGGAATATGCCGCCGCCCATATCCAGCATATGCAGAAGGCCCTGATGGAGATGAATCTGCAGCTCCATCATGTGGTCTCGGATATCACCGGCGCGACGGGCATGCGGATTATCCGAGCCATTGTTGCAGGCGAGCGGAATCCTGACGTCTTGGCAACCTATCGGGACGCATACATTCATCCATCGCGACGATCCGTGCGGCGCTGGTGGGCAACGACTTACCAACGAACATGCCTTCGCGCTGACCCAGTCGCTGGAGCTCTACGACGTCTACCAGGCGAAGATGCTGGACTGTGACCGCAAGCTCGAGGTCCTGATTGCGCATTCCAGGAATGGTGATCAGGTGTTCCAGACGATGGCGATCACGGATCCAGATGATCGTGATCACAGGAGACGAACACGACTGGGACGGGTTTAAGTGTGCTGGAAAATAGTCTCCTCGTCAAGGATGGTTGGGCTGGGAGATCGTCCATGGGAGGGCCCGTGCGCGGCGCGGAGTGCCCCACGAGCGACGTAGCGACGCGCGGGAGGGGCCTGTGGGCCGGCGGGATCGATGCGCGAGGCGCTCACGGTTTTTCTTTTCGCCGGCCTGACGGCAGGCTGTCGCCCTTGAGCTCAAGGCGATGCGCATTGTGAATGATGCGGTCCAATATCGCATCGCCAAGAGTGGGGGTCGGCACGACGTCGTGCCATTGCGACACGGGGACCTGACTTGTGATCAACGACCCCCTTTGTCGTAGCGATCATCGACAATCTCGAGTAGATCGCGCCGCTGGTCGGCGGTGAGCGGTTCGGGTCCCCAGTCGTCGAGAATGAGGGAGATTGACGCGCTCCAGAGCGGCGATCAGGCGCGCCAGACGGCCTTCGCCGCGCGTGCGGCGAGATCGGCGAACAGGCGAGATGCCCTTGTAGAGGACGGAGAAGCCGTCGCGGCAAGCCTTGTTGCCGAGCGCGCAGGCAAGCCAGGACTTGCCGGTGCCGGTTGGGCCGACGATGACCAGGTGGTTGGCATCACGGATCCATTGGCAGGTGGCGAGGGTCTGGAAGAGCGAACGGTCAAGGCCGCGGGCGGTGCGATAATCGACATTTCATGATGGCGGCCGCCTGGCGGAGCTTGGCACTGGTCAAGCGGCGCGTGAGGCGGCGGTTGTCACGGGCGGTGGTGACCTCGCGATCGAGGAGGCCGAGCTTCAATCGGGATGTGCGGCATCCCGGCCGCCTCGGGATTGTTCTGCAGTTCGACGAGGGTATCGGCCATGGCGGCGAGGCCGAGGGGCGCGCAAGCGATCGACGGTAGGGTGAATGGAGCATGCTGATCTCTCCTGATCAATTGTAGTAACTGCGGCCACGGATGTTGGCGTGGAAGAGGATGGAGCCTCCTCGGCGGGCGGAGCGGTTCTGTCAGTGCCGTTCTTGAGGATGGCGGCGACCGATTTGTACGAACGGGCGTTGATCAGGAGGGCACGGCGCAGGCGGCGTCGACGCGTTCCTGGCCGTAGCGCTTGACCAGCCCGAGAATGCCGATGGCGGAGCGGAAGCCCCTGTTCCGGGTGCGGCCGCGACCGCAGGATGACGTCGATCAGAGTGTCGACGTCGGGGCCGACCTTGGCGGCTTCGGAACGAATACGCCAAGGGTCCAGTCACGATAGCGGCGATGCGAGCTCGGCATATGCTCGGAAACGTCGTTGGGCGATGCGGCAGCGTGCTGCGCAGGTGCGAGGCGATGCGCTTGCCGCGCAGGAAAATCTCGACCGTTCGCGCGGTGATCCGAGCCTCGACCTCCTGATGCACGAGGTTGTGAGGAAAGGTAGTAATGTTTGGCGATCTCGACATGATAGTCGAGATTGACCCGCAGCGCTTCCACTCGGCATACCTGTACGGTTCATCCGGCAAGGGGGTGAGCGCCGGACGATCGAGCTCCTCGAACAGGTCGCGCCGACTTCGTCCCCAGCTGCGCAGCGTGGTCGATTGTTGAGATCGGCGAGAAGCACGGATCGCCCGAGGGCGGCAAGCGAGAAGAAGCGGTGGTGGTGCGCAGGCGCGCCCAGGATCCATCGTCCGACGATTTGGACGCCGACTTCGACCTGGTTTCGTCGCGCGGTTGCCGATACGGCCGCGCCGACGATGGCGGTGCGGTAATGGCGGGCGAGATCGGCATAGGTCCGGTGGACCATCGGCTCATGAAAGCAGGCCCGGGTGATGCCGGCCTTCGTCGCTCACCGTTCGCCGGGCCACGCCGCCGGAAATAGGCAAACGCCCGAACGTGCGAGGCGATCCAGTCCGGCAGGCTCTGGCCGAGGCTGGCCTCGGCGTAGGTGTAGTTCGAGGCGCCGAGCACGGCGACGAAGATCTGCGCGCTCCGCACCTCACCGCTGAGCCCGTCAACCACCTCCATGGTGTGGCCGGAATAATCAACAACGAACAGCTTCTCGCCGGCGACATGAACCCGGCGCAGGGTCGGCTTGAGGCGGCCGGCCCATTCCTTGTAGCGTTCACAGAACCACGAGTAGCTGAAGCTGTCGGAGCTTGCGTCGCAATACTCCTCCCACAACAGCATCAGCGTGACGTTTGAGCGCCGCAGCTCGCGATGCACCAGCGCCCAACTGGCCGCAGGACGCTCGTCGCTGGGCCGATCGGATGGTGGCGGATATAGGCGGTTCTCGAGCCGGAAATATCGTCATCCAGCTCCGGGCGGCAACGGCCAGGTCAGGCCGGCGCGGCGGGTTCGGTTCAGGTACTTGCTGACCGTGCCTTGGGCCAGGCCGAGGCTGCGGGCAACGGCGCGTTGCGACATGCCGACGCTGTAGTGCAGGCGTAGAACTTCACGAATGTGGCGCATGGACAGTCTCTCGGTCGGCATCTCGATCCTCTGCGGTTAGGCAAAAGACCAAGGTAGCCAGGTTGCAGACTGTCAGCGGTGGACGCCTTCCTGGTTGCCCCCGATCGATCACGATCGGCTGGAAATGGTGATCACGATGCTGCTGGAACGCGTGATCACGATGGCCTGGAATCGAGGATCACGATCGGCTGGAACGCGCAGTCCTGATCGCGGCACTGAACAATAAGGGCGCAAAGCCGATCGGAAAGCTATCCAAGCCACGCATCAAGACCAAACAGGTCAACGCACCTACCTTCGATGTCCGACCGCGCTGTACGGCGTGCTCGGCGTCGATCTGACTGAGATCCACGGGTTGGGTCCATCACTGGCATTGAAGCTTGTCGGGGAGTGTGGCACTGTCTGAGGGCTTGGCCGAGCGCCAAGCACTTCACCTCCTGGCTGCGCCTTGCGCCAGGCAACAAAATCTCTGGTGGCAAGGTGCTTTCTTCACGTACCCGAAGGTCTTCGAAAGTCGGGCAGCCGCACTGTTGCGGTTGGCAGCCACAACCGTTGGCAGAAGCGATACAGCGCTCGGCGCATTCTATCGTCGGCTAGCCTCCCGAGCGGGCAAGTCGAAAGCCGTGACGGCGACCGCCCGCAAGATTGCGGTTTGTTCTACAACACACTCCGGCATGGCATGAGCTACAAAGATCCGGGTGCCGCCCACTATGAGCAACAATATCGCAGCCGTCCTCGCCAACCTACAACGCAGAGCCAAATCGCTGGGCTTCGTCTTACAGGCCATTCCGGAGGACGCCAATCCGGCTGTTTCTTAGGAAGTCCATTGCGATCTTTGCTGGAGTTCCGAAATGAGATTCCGCTTCATCGAAGATCGCCGCGCCGACTATCCGGTGACAATCATGTGCGGCGTGCTCAGTGTCTCGCCGGCCGGCTATTATGCCTGGCGCTCGCGCCCGGAGAGCCAGGATCCGCCGCCAATCGTGAGCTCGTCGACGACATCAGGCGGGTTCACCGCGACACCAATGGCCGCTATGGCAGCCCGCGCGTCCATGCCGAGTTGAGGGCTCATGGCCGCGGGGCCAGCCGCGGTCGCATCGAGCGATTGATGCGCCGCCATGGCATCAGGGCCATCATGGCGAAGCCCGCCGGGTGCGGACCACCGACAGCCGTCACGATTTCCCGATCGCCCCGAATCTTCTCGAGCGCAACTTCATCGCCACTGCTCCGAACCAGATCTGGCTCGCCGACATCACTTACGTCGAGACCGAGCAGGGCTGGCTCTATCTGGCCACGCTGATGGATCTCTACAGCCGCAAAATCGTCGGCTGGGCGATGGCAGATCATTTGCGCGCCGAACTGCCGATGGCGGCCCTAGCGATGGCCATTGCGACACAGCGGCTTGGCGCCGGCTTGATCCACCATTCAGATCGTGGCGTTCAATATGCTTCGGCGGAGTATCGCAAGATGATGCAGGCCGCCGGTTTTCGGGCCTCGATGAGCCGCAAGGCCGATTGTTACGATAACGCACCGATGGAGAGTTTCTTCCACACGCTCAAAACAGAACTCGTCCATCAGCAGCATTATGAAACACGTGAGGAAGCCAGACGTGATATCTTTGCTTACATCGAGGGCTTCTACAATCGAAAGCGTCGTCACTCCGCCATCGGCTATATCAGCCCGATCGAGATGGAGCTAAAAGCAGCTTAACCCTGTCCATTTTTCGGGGAAGATCAACTGCTATCGCGAAGGCAAGGACGTCGAGCAGCAACTCCCAGTTCGCCCCACTTACCTCGGCCACGCCGGCCTGCGTAAGACCTACTGGTATGCCTCGGGCTACCTCGACTTGATGGGAAGAAGCGGCGCGGCGTCTCGATCGGCGTAGGAGGTGACGCCATGAAGCCCGCCTGCAATGTCGCCACGTTGATTAAGCGCTTCTTCACCGAGCGCCTCATGCGCCAGCACAATGTTAACGCCAACACGATCGCCTCCTACAGGAACGCGGTCCGGCTGCAGTTCATGTTCGCACAGGTGCAGCTGAGATGGCCTGACACTCACCGATTTGGAAGCAACCTTCATCGGCTTCCTAACTGATCTCGACGTAAAGCGCGGCGCCAGCGCGAAGACGCGTAACCTGCGTCTGCCTGCCATCTGATCTTTTTTCAGATCTGATGTCCTTCGAGGAGCCGGCACATGTGTGTTGATCTAGTGTCCTGAACCAGAAGTTCGCAATATCGCGTTGTGTTCTGCCGGAGCATTGTATCGGCAGAAGCGCTCGATGGAAGCAAGGATGTCATCGGCGGATTTGGTCCATCGGAACGGTTTGGGATCGGCGTTGTGCCGCTCGATGAACGAGGTGATGTCAGCCCTAAGGGCTGCGACGCTGCGATAGACGCCGCGCCTGATCTTCATCGGTAAGGAGCGCTGGTTCGCTGAACTCACCCGCAAGCAGATCCAGCGAGGTGTTCACACCTCCGTCCGGCAAAGCTCGAGGCCGACATTCGTGCATTCATCGAGCTGCACAACAAAAACCCGAAGCCCTTCAAATGGACCAAGTCCGCAGATCAGATTCTGGCTTCGGTCAAACGCTTCTGCCACAAAGCCCAGCAGACTTTATGCGATGAACTTTAGATTCACGTGACTAGCGCGTGCTCGCTATACCGCAAGCGGCACAACAAGTGACAGGTACACCTTGACGCGCCTGAGATCGAGGCGGAGCAACAGTGCTGTTCCCCAACGTGCGCGGGGGCCGGCTCAGTGCCGATAGTGGAACCAGTCGCTCCTGGGAAAGCATGAATCCGCTTCCAGCCAAACGATCGCCTGCTCGCCTTCCCAGAGGCGCTCCGAACGATCAGACTATGCCGAATGGAATGGGCAACCGTGCACGCGATCGAAGATGCCGGCGTGACAACGATGTGCCATACCGGACCCGTTCGGCATAGTTCGGCGGGCGGTATACACTATGCCGAGTGCGGCATAGGCAAGTTTCGACCAGCGCGTCGATGATGGCCCAATGCTCGGCACCACCGTCTGAGCCGGCCCCATAGTGCAGGGTTTCTGACATTCGAAGCCGAGATCGCCTATCCGTACCACCCGGTGATCGCTGATTGTCGATGAAGAAGCCATCTATGATCCACGCTCACCCAATGACCCCCTGTTGCTTGGCATGAGGGGCACATGAGTGAGATGAAGTTGTCGGTCGTCCGGCAACGGTCCGTCGATGCATGCGCCAAAAGCACGGCGCGGTGAACTTCATTTGGCGGTCGCCATCGGCTACGTCAAGACGGATGACAGCCGTATCGAGAATTTCTTGGCCGCCATCGTCTCGAACACGACCTCGATGATCAGGTCCGCGTCGACGTTTTCCGGTCCGCGAACCTTGATCAGCGCCATGCGCTTGGGGGCGCATCTGCCGGAATGCCGCGCTTCGCCGGTTGGATCCCAGTTCTTCTGCATGATGCCCGCCTAAGTTGTTCCTCGCCGGTCTCGATGAGTATCACGGGAATGCAAGTATTAGCAAAAGACATCGCGATTCCGCCGTCCATGGTACCTGCGCCAACGATCGTGACACGATTGACGGGACGCGGCTCTGCCAACTCGAGCAGGCCAGGAATATTTTGGCCTCGCGCTCGGCGAAGAAGGCATATTGCGGCGCCTTCCACTGCTCGCCGGGCGAAGAGTTATTAAAGCCTTCGAACTCCTTCTTCAAATCGTAAATCGGTCGCCGCACCTACCGCATCCGCCGCAGGCGAACGGCGCTTTCCGACCGCATGCTTACTTGATCATGCGATCGCGTCCGTAAAGATTGAGCGGTCTGCCTTGGCCGCGCCGGTTTGGGAGTCGCAATCGCGCAGCCGGCGGAGCGGTCGCTTCTCGAAGGACCTTGCGGGCAAATGCCTCGCCACCGGAAGCGGATCCGCAACAATCTCGTCGATCAGTCCGTAATTCAGCGCGTCCACCGCGCTGATCGGCTCACCCCCAATGATCATTTTGACCGCAAGCCTGGTCCGACTGCGCGCGGCAGAAGCTGTGTGCCGCCGGCCCCAGGCAGCAGGCCACGCTTGACTTCAGGCAAGCAGAGTTTGGCATCGTTCGTCGCGACCTGAAAGTGACAGACCAACGCCACCTTGAGCCCTCCGCGAGTCCGTTGTCGATCGAAGCGACGATAGACTTCGACGAGTTTCCAGCAGCGCCATCATCTCGTTCCACGACGGCAGCTAGGCCGGCTTGCCAAATTCCATGATGTCATCACCGGCGATGAAGACACGACCCACGCACGTCAGAGCGGTCGACTTCACTTCAGGGTCTGAGATCACCGCGTTCACCGAGTTCAGCAGAGACTTGCGCACTGCAGCGCCTTGCGCCAGGCATGGCGGGTGCCGCCGCTGACGAACACATCGTGCCTGCGCAGCCGGTCTACCGCCCATCATCGAGCTCGAGCCAACCTCGCCATCGAGAATGATGCCGTAATCGACCGTAACTGGATAAACCTTGGGCAAGGTCAGACCCGCGTTGCCTAGTGTCCCGAGTCACAAGTTCGCAATCGTAGAATCGCATTAGATCTGCGTGGTTGTGCTGGTGAGATGTGCTGGAACAACGACGGAGGATCCGATGTCGGTCCAGCGACTTGCGCCCCTGATATTGAGCGATGATGAGTGTGCCGAACTGAAGTCGCTGACGACGCGACGGCAGACGGCGCAGGGCGCTGGCTCTGAGAGCCCGGATCGTGCTGACCTGCGCGGAGGGGGACAGAACAAGGAAGTGGCGGCCAAGCTGGGCCTGGAGCGGGCACGGTAGGCAAGTGGCGGCGCCGTTTTGTAGAGCAGCGCGTGGCCGGGCTTCACGACGAGCCGCGTTCCGGGGCCCGCGCACCGTTGACGATGCCCGCATCGAAGCCGTGATCGTGCGAACGCTGGAGAACTGCCCCGAGAACGCCACCCATTGGAGTTCCCGCGGCATGGCAAAGGGCCAGCGGCCTGTCGGTGTCGACGGTGCAACGTATTCCGCGGGCCTTCGGCTCCAGCCGCATCGGATGGAGACGTTCAAGCTCGACCGATCCGAACTTCGTGGCCAAGGTCCGCGACGTCGTCGGCCTTACGTCTCGCCGCCAGCACGCCATCGTTTGTGTGTGGACGAAAAGTCCCAAATCCAGGCTCTGGACCGTAGCCAACCGATGATGCCGATGCGTCCCGCCAGCCAGCCCGAAGGAGCCATGACCACAAAAGGCATGGCACCACGTCGCTGTTCGCCGCCCTCGATATTGCAACCGGACGGGTCATCGGCAAGTCCTACGGACGCCACCGTGCCGCCGAATTCGCAAGTTCCCCCGATGAGATCGAGGCCGCCGTGCCGCACGAGCTCGACGTCCATCTCGTCATGGACAACTACGCCACGCACAAGACCCTCGCTGATCCGGCGATGGCTAGCTAAAAGGCCGCGTTGGCATGTGCACCTGACCCCGACCAGCTCCTCATGGCTCAATCAGGTCGAGCGCTTCTTCGCGCTCCTTACCGACAAGAAGATCAGGCGCGGCGTCTATCGAGTGTCGCCGCCCTCAGGGCCGACATCGCTTCATTCATCGAACGACACAACGCCGATCCCAAACCATTCCGATGGGACCAAGTCCGCCGATGACATCCTTGCTTCAATCGAGCGCTTCTGCCGATACAATGCCCTGAAAACGCCGATGTGGTGTTGCGAACTTCTGGTTCAGGACACTAGCGAGATTGCTACCTAGCTTGACAGACCATTTGTTCAACAAAATGGCCTCCAGCACGCATGCCGGAGGCCTGTTTGGACGTCAAGAGTAGATCCAACTTCCTTAGCTATCACCAGTTGCGTTGAGCGTGAAGCAGCATCGTGGAGGCTGTTTTGGTTCTTCAGCTCATAGGCTGCACCCGGCTTTGCAATATTCGCCTGCAGCGGCAGCGTTACAGTGCTTCCGCTCGCATATTTCTGGTCCAGCATCATGTAATTGAGCTCGGCCAGAAAGGTCAGGCCCTTGACTGGGGTCCAGGACGTGTATGTACCGATCGTCGCATGGTTGAAGTTGGGGTTACACCCAGGAAGCCCGCTCGACAGCGCAAGGTTCGTCACGACTGCACCGCAGATGTAACCCTTGGCCGTCCTGCTATAGCGCACAGCGGCCCACGAACCGTAGAGGGTGCTAGCCCAGCGCGGATCCCAGTTGTGGAGTGAAACCTCCGTTGAAGCCATAGGTCGAAGTCAACTCCTGGCCCGAACCAGCGACGAAGACGGAGTCAGAAACACCAGCAAGTCCAACGCTCTGGTAGGCACCGGCAAACTCGTACCGCCGTACATTGCAAAGACGTTCGACTCATAGCTTTGGAAGTTATATCGGCTCGCACCCTTAGTATAAACTGCCGACATGTTGATCGTATCACCCGGACCACTCGGGATATTCTGATCGACAAAGACAGCTGACCAGCCCAACCCCACTTATCGCCCGGATATCCAGTTACCTCTGACGCCCCATAGTAGCCCGCATGGGTTGTCGAAAGCAGCGACGGACGCCTGGAAGAGGCCCCAGGCCTGATCAACGCGGAGCATGGCGACAAGATCGGGAGCGCGCGAACTGCCGGTGTCATTGGCACCGTACTGACCAAAGGCATTGGCGGGCGTCGCAGCGCTCACGTTCCAGATGCCGCCCTGGTAACTGGTGACTTGATCCTGAGCCGAGAAGGAGGCCGTGATACCCTGACCAAAATCGGCCGTATACGTGAGCTGCGACCACGCGCTCCCCAGCCGCCACTCCTGGCATTTCGTACCAGTTCGCTGGATATTCGGCCCAGGGAGCAGAAAACTGCGACTGCGCCCTTTACCAATTGAAACCAGCGAACTGATAAAGGCGTCATAAACGCCGAGCCTGCCGCCAGCAATCGAGCCGGTACCGTTCGTTCCAGCGGGGAGCTGCATTGTACGCGGTTGCCTGGTCAGGCCCGTACCGGCCCTGTTGTATCCGCCCGAATAACAAGTGAACACACCTTGGGAAGTAGGTACGACCAAACTGTATTCGGTCGCGGTCCGCGTATCGATGTTCAGGGCCTCACGAGCAAAGGCCGTATAGTAGTTGCTTTAGGCGGTTTTGCGCGCCTCCCAAACCGCTATCGGCCGGGTAACCATATGAATTCGTGCGTAAGCCAGCCTCGACACGCAAATAACCACCAAGCTTTGACGGGCAATGGTGCCCGGAACGTAATAGAACCCGCACCATACAACGAGCAGATCTTTCACATACTCGATGGCCTTCGCCTTTACGGGAGATCGGCCGCCTCGCGCCGCCGACGAACATCGCCGCAGAAGTGAGGACAAGGGTCTTCGTCAATTTCATCGATGAACCTCCAAGTTGGAAACGTCATTCCCTTCCAGATCCGCCGCTGCAGCCGCATCCAATGGGTGCGTCTCGACCGATCGACTTCTTCGAGGCCCCCTCGCGTCCACACCTCAGTAATTTCAGACATCAATTGCTGCAATTAATTAATTTTCGATAGCGATATTTGTTGCGAAGGCGTGACGATCTGGCAACAGGCGCGCCGTCATGAGCCGAATTCTATAAATCCGACCAGGTGGGAGGGGCCAGAGGTAATCTGGTGGAGGAATCCTTGACTCTAGCCAAGCGACAGCAAATCTAATTGTTCTAATCAATTGGATTCATTAATTAATATATAGATTGCAAAATTTCCCCTAGGCTCTATGTCGGACGGCTAAAGCGGATACCTGACTACCCGGCCGCTATCGCCAGCGAAACGAAAGACCAACATGGCAGAGAATGAATATCCTGAGAGAGCGGTGCGGGGATTTCATCTGGAACATTGTCGAGATCAACGCCCAACTCGCAGAAATACATAAGGGTTGGGCGCAGATGCTCGGGATCTCCGACCGCAGTGGTTGATCCTGATGGCGATCGATGAGCTCGATGAAGGTCGCGGCGTTTCGGGAACAGCGGTTGCGAATAAGCTGCGAATCCATACCGCCTTCGTTACCAACCAAACGAAGAAGCTCGAAAAAATGGAATTCCTCGTCCGTGTGACGCTCGCCGGATGACGCCCGATTTCTGGAGATATCGCTGACCCAAAAGGCGCGGTCTGAAATCGCCAATCTGTCAATCAAGAGGCAGGCGCTCAACTCGACCATGTTTGCCGAGCTTGATGAGGAGTCACTGCGGTACCTGAACAAACGCCCACCTCGATTGCCAAGAATAGCCGATTGGCATCTCAAAACTGACCATAGGCATATTGTAGCTGCCGAATCCACAACGACTGCCCAAATTTCTTGCCCCATGGCGCCCCTCGAGAAGGAGCACCATTAAGGCGACCTAATTATGGGACGGCCCGAATATCGACAGCGTTGGCGAGGTCTTCACCTTGTACCGGCCGCCATGCCTGAGAATCTGAACCGCCGCGAGCTTGTTTTCGAGCCATCCAAATATACGATCGTCCGAGGTGACGAAGTTTTCGATCTGCCCGGTGGGGGTCTGGGCCACCGGTGATACGGCCACCTCCAGGTCGACGCGCGCAGCGGTGCAGTCGGCTTGCAGGTTCATCGCCTCCGACTCGCTGACCATGCCGCGCCCCCCAGCAATCACCAGAACCGGACATTTCAAATGTCGCGCGAACCGCAAACGACGGATCGACTGGACGTCCTCGTCTACGATATCGGCTGTCCTCGCCATCCAGCGGACAGATGCCGCAGTTGAAGTCCAATTCCAAAGACCACCGTCGCAGACCGCCGCAGCGATCCGGTGATCAAACACAGCGAAATCGGTGGCTAGAGCAGCCGATAATCCTTCCCCCATACACGCCGATCCGAGTGGCATCCACCTCAGACCTAGCTGACAGGTAATCCACACAATAAGAAAAGAAGTTTTCCGGTTGGCCGGGCGAGTGATTTGAGAAGTCGTCGTGACAGACAACGAGGAGAGTGAAATGTCGCGCGGCCAACCGCCACGGGCAAGAGCCTCCGAGCAATGTCGCCCGTGTCTCCTCTTCCCTGCTGATGCAAATGACCGCCGGCCTACGTTCATCGGGTTTGGCGCCGGGCAAGAAGTAGGCTTCGAATTCGCCTTGATCAACACAGGCGAATTTTACCCGCTCCACCTTCTGCTTGAGGGAAGATCCGAATCTCTGAATGCCAGATTGACCTTTCGCCGAAGTTTCTTTGCTTAGCTCATCATCTTCATCGATTACGCCTGGCGACCTCGAAGGCGGTCAGCGCTAAGCCAAGCCTCGGTTGCCCCAGTGAACGCTCCCTTTTTAGAAATTCAGATCACAAAGAAAGCACTGAGCATCGCCGATCTTGATCCACTTTGCGGTCCAGTTTTGTCGACTGCTTGCTGCCCAGATGCGCTCGAGCTTGTCCAGGAACACCGCGGCACCTCGCCGTGTGGACGCAAGATCCCCCCATATTTGGGGCCAAGCAGCGCACAACATCCGGTTCGCCTCTTTGATACCGATCCACTATCGGATCACAGGAATATTAACTTTGCCTTCCCAGCCGAATTTCCTCAATGTCAGTGCTAGGCTTTGCCGAAATTCTGCTTCCTATTTGGCAAGGCGCACGGTTTCCGCCGAGAGAGCACGACACACGCAAGGTCTGGTTGAGCCGACATGACAATGATACGGACGCCGGAACATTCGTGAAGTTCAGCGTCTTCTGGCGAGCGTCAAATGCGGTTCATCGCTTGTCGCAGAGCAGATCAAGTCGGCGGGCCTCCCGGGCGGAGTAGAGCAACCGCAAGCACCCAACTCGAAAACGAACTCGTGCGCTGGTCGCTGGCTACTTGGAATTGAAGATCGCGCGGCAGTGGCGATTCTGCGAAAAAATTAAGCGATCAGCTCGCTTCCTGACAGTTCGTCCGACTAAAAGCGGGATGGGTTTGGGTCTGACCGATTTGGGACTCCCAAATCAGTCGGTTTCTGATCCACCATGCTGGCTGGATTGAGGCCAGTATCGATGGGCAAGCCGTACTCTCTTGATCTTCGCAAGCGTGTTGTGGCCGCGATCGAGGGCGGATGTCCCGCAATCAGGGCCGCCAAGCAGTTTGGGGTGGCAATCAGCACGGCCATCAGCTGGATGAAGCGGTTGATGAGACCGGTGGTGTCGAGCCCGGCCAGATCGGCGGCTACAAGCCGAAGGCAATTTCGGGTGAGCACGCAGTTTGGTTGTCGCAGCGGATCAAGGACGGCGATTTCACCATACGCGGTCTCGTTGCTGAGCCTCGCCGGGTGCGGCCTGAAAGTCGATTATCACTCGGTGTGGGACTTCGTGCATGCCGAGAAGTTCAGCTTCAAAAAAAGCGTGGCGGCTGGCGAACGCGATCGTCCCGAGGTCGCGCGGCGGCGAGCCCAGTGGGCAAAGTATCAAGATCGCGTCAAAGCTGAACGGCTGGTCTTCATCGACGAGACTTGGACTAAGACTGATATGGCCCTTGCGGGGATGGGCGCCGCGCGGGAGCAGACTTCACACAAAGTCCTCATGGCCGCTGGAAGACCATGACCTTCCTGGCGGCCCTGCGCCATGACCGGATCGATGCGCCATGGTTCATCGAGGGGCCGATCGATGGCGTAAGCTTCCGTACCTATGTCGAGAAGGTTCTCCTGCCGACCCTTCAGCCCGGTGACATCGTCGTATTGGACAATCTCGTAGCCACAAGAGCAAAAGTGGTTCGCCAACTTATCCGTTCGGACGGCGCCAAACTCTTCTTCCTGCCAAAATACTCGCCAGACCTGAACCCCATCGAACAGGTCTTTTCCAAGCTTAAGCACTTGGTCCGCAAGGCTGCCGCGCGAACCGTCGACGCCGTCTGCGCTGCAATCGGCCAAGCACTCGATGCCTTCACCTCAGAGGAATGCGCCAACTACCTCAAAACTCAGGCTATCGAAGCTAATGCCATCATGCTTTTTAGACCTTTACGCTTTCACGAGCGAGGGAGTGAATAGCTTCGCGCAAAATGATCGTCAGCGGCAATCCCGAGCCTTCGACCACATAGAAGCTTTGGTGCTTAAGGTCGCGGACCAGTCGGCGGATGCTAATCCGGGTCGAGCAGGGTAACGCGCAAGACGCTTCTTGCCACACGGACTCGACGAGCGGATGGATGCATTTATCTGCGTGCTTCTTGATCATGTTACGGGCAATGACGATTTGCTGAATCTGAGTTGTCCCTTCGTACAACCGGAACAGCCGAACGTCGCGGTAGAAGCGCTCAATGCTGTATTCAGTCATGTAGCCCGCTCCGCCGAATATCTGCAGCGCACGGTCGGCCACGCGGCCACACATCTCGGTAGCGAACAGCTTGCAGCATGATGCTTCCGTCGACACGTTCTTTCCGTCGTCGCGCCTACGTGCGGCATCGATTACCATCGATTTGGCGGCGTAGAGTTCCGCTTGGCTATCGGCGAGCATCGCCTGCACAAGTTGGAATTCCCGATAGGCTGATTGAATTGTTTGCGCTCGATCGAATAGTTCAGCGCGTCGCGCAACATGCGTTCTGCCGCGCCGACCGCGAGGGCCGCAAGGTGGATACGGCCCTTCTCCAGTACCTTCATCGCGGTTTTGAAACCTTTGGCCTTCCCGGCCACCGATGACCTGCGAGGCTGGCACGCGGCAATTCTCGAAGATCACATCGGCCGTGTGTGCGCCCTTGGCCCATTTTCCTATCGCGCGCGCGCGATGGTAATGCCTGGCGTTTGCGCTCGACAATGAACGCCGTCACGCCGCCAGCGCCCTTATTCTCGGGATTCTGTGCGCCATTAGGGTGAAGATGCCCGCATGCGGCGCATTGGTGATGAAGCGCTTTGTGCCATTGACGACGTAGAAATCGCCGTCGCGGATCGCGGTCGTGCACAGCGAAGCGGAGTCCGATCCGGCCTCGGGCTCGGTTAATGCGAACGATGCAATGATTTCGCCGGTCGCAAAGCTTGGGCAAGTACTTTTTCTTCGCCAGTCGAGACCGTCGAGCAGGATGCCTTGCGAACCGATCCCCACCGTCGTGCCGAATACCGATCGGAAGGCCGGTGAGGTCTGGCCCATCGCCATGATGACCAGCGCCTCTTCTTCCATCGTAAGGCCTAGCCCATTGTACTCCTCGGGGATCGTAAGACCGAACAGGCCGAGCTCCTTCATCTCGGCAATGATGTCTTCGGGGATCTCGTCGGTTTCGGCGACGACATGCTCGGCCGGCACAAGCCGCTCGCGTACGAAGCGTTCAATGGAATCGAGTAACGCGTTCAACGTGTCGTGACGCGGATCATCATGTCTCCTCTGTTCCCAGATTTGTGATTGGCTCAACAGCGCGCTGCCCACGATGCGGAGGAGCTCGCCGGCATGACCCGTCACCGGCTTACCAAAGGATGATCGTTCTCCAGGACGCGGTGGCGTGATCTCGGTGGCCCGATATACTCATCCGTTAAAAACGTATACCTGCTCAGAAGGCCGAATTTTCCTAATCTAGGACCTCGCATTGCCGAAATTCCGTCGTCGATTGAGAAAGGCGAAGTTTTCTTGGCAACAACGGCGATTTCCATGTTTACACGAGCAAGACAAGCGGCCGCAGAGTTTTGGAACCATTGAGCCGGTCGTGATCGCCGCCGCCCCTCGAGTGTCATTAGTCGCCTTGCCTGAGTACCGACCCGCTCGGCAGAGCACGTCGGCACTGAACAGCCCGTTTCTCGCATTCGCCCCGCCAGTCCACCCCTTTCCCATCGGGAGTTTTTGGCTGCGTGTTGTTCTCCCAGGCAATATGCAAGCGAGCATCCATAAGCGAGCCCCTGCTAGCATGAGGCACACCGGACGCGCGGGGATAGAGTTTCGAGGTTACTACGCTAGATGACCCCGTTCGCTTCAACTCTGCGATCTTCGCGCCATTATAGCCGAGCTTTCCGGACAAGATTTCCAACGTGTGCTCGCCTAATCTCGGCGGGTAACGATACTTTTGACCGGAGTCTCAGAGAACGTGAGCGCATTGCGGATCAGAGACAGCGACTGCTTGAAGGGATGGTCAACCTTCACCTCCATCCCGCGCGAGCGCACATGAGGATCGGCGAAGACTTGCGTAAAGTCGTTCACTGGGCCAGAGGGGACGCCAGCCATTTCCAGCTCCTTCAGCCAGTAGGCGACATTATTCTTCAGAAAACGTCCGGCGAAGATCGCCATGATCTCCTTGCTGTTGACGACACGGTCGTTGTTCTTGACGAACTTTGGATTGGTTGCGAGCTCCGGTGCGCCCAGCACGGCGCAGGTCCGCGCGAACTGGCCGTCATTGCCGACCACCAGCATCAGCTCGCCGTGATAGATCTGGAGATAGTGGGACAGCGAGGCGATGACCGTGTCGAGCAGGCAAACGTCCACGTGCTGCCCCTGCCCGCCGTTCACCTTGCGATGATAGAGCGCAGACAGGATGCCGATCGAGGTGTTCATGCCGGTCATGTAGTCGACGATGGAGGGACCGACCTTCATCGGCCCTGCGCCGGGCTCACCGTCCATGTGGCCGGTGACGCTCATCAAGCCGCCCATGGCCTGGAAGATCGCGTCGTAGCCTGCGCGCGGCGCGTATGGGCCCGTCTGGCCGAAGCCGGTCACCGAGCAGTAGATGATGCCGGGATTGATCTTCCGGATCTCTTCGTAGTCTAGCCCGTAGCGCTTGAGGTCGCCAAACTTGTAGTTCTCCATGAACACGTCGACATCATTGACAAGCTTGCGAATGATCTCCTGCCCTTCCGGCTTGGCGATGTTGACCGTGACGGACTTCTTGTTGCGATTGGCGCAGAGGTAGAACGAGTTGTTGTTATTCTCCTTCCCTTCTGGGTCAGTGAGGTAGGGTGGGCCGAAGGCGCGCGCATCGTCGCCAGTGCCAGGCCGCTCGATCTTGATCACCTCGGCACCGAGATCGCCCAGCATCTGGGCCGACAAGGGCTCGGCGAGCACGCGCGTGAGGTCAAGGATCTTGATGCCAGAAAGCGGCAGAGTCGACATAAGCGTTCCCTCCTGGATTTGGACATGCGCCGCGCTCTGAAAAGCCCGACCGATCACGATGTTACAGCGGATCCCAAGAGAATACGTCCGGTGATCTATCCAAAGGCGCGAACTGAGATCGCAGCGCAGGGATGGCGTGCTCCTCGATGCTCAGGGGCTCCCATCCCTCCGAACGATGGACGAAACGCACTGGCCGGCACTGCGAAAACAGAATCAGTTCGTTTCCGCGGCTTCCGAATATCTGTCCGGTTATTTCGGCTGCACGATCCGAAGCCAGGAAAACCGCCAGCGGCGCGTTCTTGCTCGGCGTCATTCGACGTATCTTTTCGATTCGCTCGCGCTGCTCCGGGGTGTTCGCGGGGATGGCATTTGTCATCCGACTCCAGGCGAAAGGCGTAATGCAGTTGGAGCGCACGCCGTAGCGTTGCATATCCAACGCGATAGACTTGGAGAGCGCGGCGATGCCCAGCTTAGCCGCCGAATAATTGGCCTGACCAAAATTGCCGATCAACCCGGAGCTCGACGTCATGTGGACGTATGCGCCGCAGTTCTGAGCGCGAAAGTGATCCGCGGCAGCTCTCGACACAAAGAACGACCCGTTCAGGTGGACGTCGACGACGGTGGTCCACTCTTCCGACGACATCTTATGAAACATCTTATCCCGAAGAATACCGGCATTGTTGACCACGATGTCGACGCGACCGAAGTGATCGATTGCGGTCTCGACAATTCTGGTGGCGGATGCCCATGTTGCGACGCTATCCGCGCTGACAACGGCTTCCCCCCCCGCTTCCCGGATGATCGATCGCGTTTGTTCGCCCGGAGCCGTAGAGGCTTCGCCCTCGCCTGAGAGGCCGGTGCCGATGTCATTGACGACCACTTTCGCGCCTTGCGCTGCCATGGCTATCGCGATTTCACGGCCGATGCCGCCACCGGCGCCAGTAACGATAGCTACCTTGTTCTCGAGTATCATACGAGTTTTCCGACGCCGAGGTTAATTCGATCTAGACGAAAGCGTGTCTGTTGTGCCGAAGATCGTCGTGCACTGGCTCGAAAGCACGCCACCATTGCCGTGAGCGAGAGCGATCTTCGGCGCATTCACCTGCCGCTCGCCGCATTCGCCGCGCAACTGACGTACGGCTTCAATCATGGCCAGCAGGCCGTACATGCCGGGATGACAGTAGGAAAGCCCACCGCCATTCGTGTTTACGGCGAGCCGTCCACCCGGTGCGATGCCACCGTCCTGTACAAAAGGACCACCCTCGCCCTTGGCACAGAATCCAAGGTCCTCAAGAAAAAGAATCGGCGTGATCGTGAAGGCGTCGTACAGCATTGCTACATCGACATCGCCGGGACGACAACGAGCCGCCGCAAACGCTCGCTGTCCCGATACGATCGCCGCCGTGGTTGTGAGATCCTTCATGTTCGATATCGATCCGTGCCCGATGGCTTCGCCACTGCCCAGAACATAGACGGCAGGTTTACGACAATTGCGGGCGCGCTCGGCGGAAGTGACCACCACGGCGCCGCCGCCATCGAGGACCAGACAGCAGTCACGGACCGTGAGCGGCTCTGAGACCATCCGCGATGCGAGCACGTCGGCTCTGGAAAGCGGCTCCTTTTCCCAAGCCGCCGGGTTACGGAGCGCCCATTGGCGTGCTGCCACGGCCACGTCGGCAAGCTGGTCACGGGTTGTGCCGAACTGATGCATATGGCGCGCTGCAGCCAATGCGTACGCGCTCACCGGCATCACTGGGTTGAACGGGGTCTCATACGGATTGATATCGGTCGGCGATGCCGATTGCCGCGATACCGATTTCTGCGTGCTCCCATAAGCGATCAAGGCAACCTCGCACAGGCCGCACTCGATAGCTGCGGCCGCATGCGCCACATGGGACATGAAGGAGGATCCACCGACTTGGGTCCCGTCGAAATACCGGGGATTGAGACCGAGATATTCGGCCAGCATAATCGGGCCGAATCTGACCTGAGCGCTAGCTGCGAAGATGCCATCAATGTCCCAAATTTTAAGGCCCGCGTCGTCCAGCGCCCGCATGGTTGCCTGCGCCATGAGGTCGACCGGAGTCATATGGGGAGCAACGACGCCGAGATCCGATTCCGCCACACCGACCACCGCCAGCTTTCTGACCGTCTTCATTGACCAACCTCCGAGGGCATCACCAGGTCGAAAACAGGGATCGGCTCGGCGCCCTCGTCGAGTATGCGAACTCGGACGCGCGATCCGATCCTGATCTTCGACGGTTCGCCCTCGACGCGGCTCATCAACCGAAAACCTTCGTCGAGATCAACAAGGGAGACGTTATATGGGAGGCAGTTTTTCGGCCGGATGGCGGTCGTCGAATAGATCGTTCCGAGCCCTTTGGAGATCTCCCAACGAAGGTTCGTGTCCCCGGCCGGCGACACCACGCGAGGAAAGAAAATGGGGGCACCCGCCGCGTCGCGTTGAAAGGCTAGCTGCCCCTTGCGAAGGTGATCGAGGTAGATCTCCCGCGGAGATCGTGAACTAGGCGCCATAACAAATACCATAGATGAGAATGTAATCGATAGGTTCGTACATATGCTTTTGTTCTGAATGACTGTCAATTGCCGCTGCAAATTTTTCGAAGGCATTCTAAAATAAGATAAATGGAGGAAAGCTGCTTGCCGACACGTTGGGCGATTGTTGCGAAGTTGCTGGAAGAACGCATCGTGAGCGGTGAATACGCGCTTGGTTCCATTATCCCGACGGAGATGGAACTTGCCCAGCAATTCGACGTCAGCCGGTCCACAATTCGGGCGGCTTTGAGGGAATTGCAGCAAGCCGGAATGATCTCACGCCGCCGTAATGCCGGAACAAAAGTCGAGGCCGCACGCCGTTCGCTCGGGCCGGGCAGTTATAATCAGACCTTGGCAAGCATCGAGGACGTCGTCCAATACGCCGCAAAAACCGAGCGAAGAGTCCAGGAGATCGAGAATGAGACGGTGGATGAGGCGCTCGCGTCCCTCCTCGAATCGTCGGTGGGCCAGATCTGGCTTCGCGTATCGAGCGTTCGTCTATCTGCGACCAAGACCGCCCCTCCGTTGTGTTGGACTGACGTTTATGTGAATGCAAAATTCGCTCCTCTCGTCCGAGAGCGGATTCATGGCTACCGCGGACTTATCAGCAACCTCATCGAAGAGTTCACCGGACACCAGACGAGCGAAATACAGCAGCGGATGACCGCCACGGGCGTGCCCAAGCGGATCGCCAAGCTCCTTCGCGCAAAACCGGAATCACACGCGCTCGAGATCGTCCGCATCTACCGCGACGTCAAAGGCCGAGCTTTCATCGTAAGTCGCAGCATCCATCCCGCAGATCGCTTTTCTTACGAAAGCCGATTGCGGCGCCCCCCGGCCACGAACGGCCTCCGGGCCATGAAGTGACCGCCTGGGCAAGCCGCCTACTTTTCAGCCGTCGCTCGTCTCGGAAAAGCCTTCGTAAACCCAGCCGTGACGATGATAACCGGAGCAGCCGTCGTCATCCTGGTAGCGCCCGCTATTCTTAATCACGGTAATACCGCGGGCCTTCACTTTGGCTTCGAAGGAGGCGACGTCCCCATCCTTCCACATCTCAAGAGGGACGGCCTCGCCCGGATAAACCGGAAGAAAATCGCGCTGCGTGCGCCTTGAAAGCAATCGAATCGTAGTCGGCATAGGTTTGCGAGATCCCGCGGCAGGTGATGCCATAGGCGCACATGCAGTGAAGGATGGCCTGCGGAAATTCGGCGCGTTTGGCAAATGCCGGATCGGAGTGCAGCGGGTTGCGGTCTCCACAGAGCCGGTAGATTAGAGCTTGGTTGAGGCGAGTGGAGACGTCGAGGATCTTATCGGGAACGCGGTTGGGCACCTGATGCGGGATGGGTTGCCCCTCGGACGATCCTCCAAAGCCTCCGTCGACGCGGGCAAAACGCAAAGCCACGAGCGTTGCCAGCGGCTCGCCATCGCTATTCTTCAGCGCGGTCCGATGTCGGATCACTGCCCTTCTCGTGGCCCTCGTTTAAATACCGCGAGCACGGATGAATCCGCCTGACGTGCGTGGCCGTCGCGAGCGGTTTGTGAAAGGTGATGTCGCGCTCGCCATCCGCACCATGAGGCGGTTGAGAACATCTCGCCGGGGCCAGCGCCCCATGCGCTACGGAAGCGAAGATCGGCACCACCTTCAACGGTCGTGCTGTCGCAGTCGCCTTGTTGACAAAAGCGAGCTTATTCTCATCCAATAGATCGGCGCCCATGCCGATGCCATAGGCGTACAGCACACCTCGCGATCGCCGTAGGCATATTTCTGGCCAAAATTCTTCATGGCCATCAGCCGTTCGTAGCGGCATATCCGGCCATTCCTAACGAGGCTCGAGCGCGGGCTGGTTTGCTACTCTTGTGGAATGGTCATGACACGTCCGCGGCCTCGCAACAGTGCCCGTCAGTCGGCTCGGCACAGTTAGTCGTTTGGCGAGACGGTACGCGCTTCTATCGCGGCTTTCCGAAGCTGGCAACGCTCATCCGTCAGGAACGCGCCAAATTGCCAAATACCACTTGCGAACGTTGTCGGCCGGTATTCTGCATCCTCCCGAACCTGAAGCTCTTCATTTTTGTTTGCGTTGAGCCTACCCTGAAGGTGACTGCGCGCCTGGGTTCAGACTGAGTACACGATCGACCATCTTTCCAGACAGCCCGAGATAGTTGACAGGATCGCAATGGCGTTCCACGGCTTCAGCGCCGCCCAGCGCCTCGACGATTTCAGGTGTGGCAAGCAGGACGTCCTGCAATCGGCTTGCGCGCTCACGTGCCTCACGACAGGCGACATAGACGATATCATGCGCACGCTGCCTACCGAGCTTTGGCGCAGCAGCCATCATCACGGCCTCCGCGACGATCAGCCCTGACGTGAGGCTCAAATTCTCACGCATGCGCTTCGCGTCGACCGAAAGGCCGCCCAGCATGAAAATCATGTGTGAGCAAGCTGCAGCCGTTAGAATGAAGCTTTCGGGCACGGCGATCCATTCGAGATGCCACGGTCCGGTCGCGCGCTCGAAATCCTGCACCATTGCGTCAAGAATGAGGCCAACATGCTGCCGTACTGCCTTCGACGTTGCCAGGATCAGTTCGCAGGAGATCGGATTGCGCTTCTGAGGCATTGTGCTCGATGCGCCTCGACCTTGGACAAATGGCTCGGAGACTTCGCCGAATTCGGTCGACATCATCAACATCACGTCAGTCGCGACCTTCGCCAGCGACGCGGTGATCAGCCCCAAGACGGCAATGGTCTCGGCCACGCCATCTCTTGCCACGTGCCAGGTGATAGTTGGTTGCGCTAGGCCGAGTTCCTCGCAAAGTGCAGCTTGGACCTCAAGCCCTTTGTCGCCGAGCGAAGCGAGCGTGCCGGCTGCGCCCGAGAACGAACCGACAAGGACGCGCCGGCGCAGATCAGTCAGGCGAGTCAGATGCCGGTCAATCATCGAGAGCCAGACGGCCACCTTGTACCCGAACGTGATCGGCAGCGCCTGTTGCAGATGGGTACGGCCCGCCATCGGCGTGTCGCGGTGACGCGCGGCCAGTCTGACCATGCTCGCCCTGATGACCATCAGCTTCTGATTCAGGAGCTCTAGAGCGCGCCGGATCTGCAAAACGGTTGCAGTATCCATGATATCCTGGGTTGTTGCACCCCAATGAACGAAGCCGCCGGCATCACCCGCTGCCTCAGCGAGCTGATGAACGATGCCCAGGATCGGATAACCGACGTTCTCCGTTTCGCGCTGCAACCTCTCAAGGTCGACCGAGAGCTGCCTACTGGCACTCTCAATGGCCACCGCGGCTTGAGGCGGAACGATCCCTGCGTTTGCTTCTGCTCGTGCAAGCGCGACCTCGACTTCCAAATATCGCTGCACGAGGCTCTTATCAGAGAAGATATCGCGCATCTCGTCGTCGCCAAACATATTACGGAAGATATGGGAGCTCAGCATATAGTTACCTTTTAGTCACGATGACGATGACGCGGCCCACTGGTTTAGACGCGGGTCTAGTTGCCGATAAATGGGGCTCTCCATCTGTGTTCGCCAATCTTGGGAGAGCAAGGATATTGGCGGGTGCGCCGATGATCAAAGCTGAGAAGGCGGCACAGTGTTTAGACGTATTGGCTGGCCTTGCAAGAAAGCCCAATTAAGGACCTACCCCCCCCCTGCCGCTCGATAAGTCGTCACTCGATCTGCACGGCGTTTGTTCGAACATATTCTTTATCATGTACAATGGCGTTGACCTGCGAGTCAAATCCCAGTGCACACTTTTTGGCGGACGACAGGAGACGCGATGCGGCCGTGTTTGGTGCATCCGGGTTCGACGCGTAGCGCCTGGGTATTCCGATTCAGGGCATCGCGGCATTCTCCGGACCGAGACGGCCGGTGGTAAGGGAACATTGTGGACTCGGCGGTGGCCATCGCTCCCAGAAGGTTGAGCTTCCGATCGTCAATGTGGAGGCAAGAGTCTGGCGTAATCCAGATGTCGCCGCGACTGGCGATCGCATCTGCCATTTGATCAAACCTAGCGGCAATCGAACATCGCATCGCTAGCTTCGATTCGGTTCGGAGCCCAAGTCCTGATCCGCTTCGATAATCCCACCGGTGCGGGCGATCTAAGCCACTAACGGCGATCGACGCGCAGCTCTTTCGGCGGCAGCAAGACTGCTGTCGAAAGAGCTGAACAGCAAGAATTGCGAACGTTTTCCATTCGATTATTTGACGATCAAGGCGCGCGGCGTTGAGGTCAGGGGCTCATAGCCACTCTCAGTGACGGTGAAGGGTTGCGTGATGCAGATGCTCTTGTCCTCCAGCCAGAGCGCAGCCATCATGTGGAAGCACATACCCGGCTGAAGTACAGTATTGTCTCCCTTCCGCAAACTAGCCGTACGCTCAGCTGATGCGGGCGGATAGCCTATTCCTTGAGGATAGCCGAGCCTTGCCTCTTTTTTATATCCATGACGCGCGAGCGATTGGGCGTACGCTGCTTGGACTTCTGAGCATGTACGACCGGGACGAACGCTATCGAGGCCAGCATTTAGAGCTTCGACGGCAATCTCCGAGAACTTCTGGTAAGCGGGGCTAGGCTTTCCGACGACAATTGTGCGAGCGAGATTGACCTGGTAACGAAGACGAACTCCGTGAACTTCCATATAAACGGTCGTTGACGCCGGCAGCCGCTCGTCGGTCCAGGTCGGATGTGGCGCAAGGGCGCGTTCGCCCGCACCAAAGAACAGACAGGAACTATCATAGCTTCCGCCGAATTCGGGGGTACCCGCTATCTGCTGGTAATAGACGGCCGCTGCAATGTCGCATTCACGCACACCGGGCTCCATCATGTCGACGCCCCGCTTTATCATCGCATCGGCGATGCGGCCGGCTTGACGCATGCAAACGAGTTCGGCCGGACTCTTCACAATCCGGATCCAATTGACCAGCAGGTCGGCGTCTACGAACGTTGCAAGGGGCAGTGCCCGTACAAGATCCGCGTGGGCGCGCGCGGAATAGTAATAGCCTCCCATCTCCACGCCAATTCGCGCCGTTTCACCGCCAAGTTCTTTTACGATATCGGCCACAACGTCATACGCCGACAAACCAGTATGCGAGTTTACATATTCGTCCGGATAGGTTCTGATATTCTCGTCCGCAAGATAAGTGCCCATCATTGCCTGCGACCGCTCCATGAAACGCGCGATCCACAGGGGTTCGTCGTGAGAGAGCGCCACGATGACCATTTGGGGCGTATAGAACGAGAGGCTGTCATAGCCGGTTAGGTAATTTTGGTTGGGGGGCTCAGACAGAAGAAGAAAATCAATCTCTCTGTTGGACATTTCTTTTTTTACGGCCGCCAAACGGGCTGCGAATTCGGCTTGATCAAACGGAAGTGGCTTTTTCATTCTGCTGTAGCTCCAGATATTGATTGACCAGGTGCGTGGTCGCATGCTTGCATGAGATCAGCCCAGCCATTAGGACAGAGGGCCCTTTGCGAGAGATTGCCGTCTAAGAGCTGTCGCCAGCCCCGGCAGTTGAGGCGACCATCTCGGCTATTTCCCGGCTGAGCGGCGCGCGAATTCATTCATCGCTTCTCCCAGTTCGAGCTTAGTGCATCGCCTCGCCGTTTTCCTGCGTGGAATAGCTGCGATACCTATAATTCCTGCGCGGCCATAGCTATCTAGTCAGCTGGCTGGTCCGTCGGCTTCGTGGCAAACGTTTTCGATCTATCGAGTTGTCGCCATCAACGCAATGCTACGAGGCACTTGCTGTTTCCCGCGCAAACTGATCACGTCGATCTAGATCTTTGGTTGGTGATAGGGGACCCGCCCCGCATCTTGCAAACCATCGCGAGTGACTGCGGCTCTTTGAGGGGTCGTGTCCCCAGTGATGGTGTAGCTCGGTAGTGCAAAGCCGTCCGCACGCGCGCCCACAGATAGCGCCGTAGCGGGCGGACGGCTTTGCGGTGGTCACCGATGATTCGTCGGTAAGGTTTGGGTTGCGACACCAACCTGATTCGAGGAACCACCGATGACCGACGACATGATGAACCTGCGCGCGCTCGTGGAGAAGAGCCCGGACGCCGATCTTTTGCGCGAGATGATCGGCTTTGCCGCCCACCGGCTGATGGAGCTCGAGGTCGAGGGCCTGACCGGAGCGGCCTACGGCGAGAAGAACCAGGAGCGCCTGGTCCAGCGCAACGGCTACCGCGATCGGAGCTGGGAGACCCGCGCCGGCACCGTCGAGCTTCGCATCCCCAAACCGCGCAAGGGCTCCTACTTCCCGGGCTTCCTCGAACCGCGACGGATGGCGGAGAAGGCGCTCACGGCGGTGGTGCAGGAGGCCTATGTGCAGGGCGTCTCCACCCGCTCGGTCGACGACCTGGTGCAGGCCATGGGCATGAGCGGCATCTCCAAGAGCCAGGTGTCGCGGCTGTGCGGCGAGATCGACGACAAGGTGAAGGCTTTCCTGCAGCGGCCGATCGAAGGGGATTGGCCTTATCTGTGGATCGACGCCACCTACGTGAAGGTGCGCCAGAACGGGCGCATCGTCTCGGTCGCAGTCATCATCGCGGTCGGGGTCAACAGCGATGGCCGCCGCGAGGTGCTCGGCATGGACATCGGTCCGTCCGAGGCCGAGACGTTCTGGACCGCGTTCCTGCGCAAGCTCGCCCGCCGCGGCCTGCGCGGCGTCAAGCTGGTCGTGTCCGACGCCCATGAGGGGATCAAGGCTACGGTCGGAAAGATCCTCAACGCCACCTGGCAGCGCTGCCGCGTTCACTTCATGCGCAACGCGCTGGCGCATGCCGGCAAGAGTGGCCGCCGCGTCGTCTCCGCCTTCATTGCCACCGCCTTTGCCCAGGACGATGCCGAGGCGGCGCGCGCGCAATGGCGGCGCATCGCCGATCAGCTGCGTCCCAAACTGCCAAAGCTCGCGGCGTTCCTCGATGAGGCCGAAACCGATGTGCTGGCCTATATGAGCTTCCCGGCCGCGCACCGGGCCAAGCTGCACTCGACCAATCCGCTTGAACGCGTCAACGGCGAGATCAAGCGGCGGACCGAAGTGGTCGGCATCTTCCCCAATGAGGACGCCATCACCCGTCTGGTCGGCGCCATCCTGCTCGAACAGAACGACGAGTGGGCCGTCCAACGCGGTCGCTACATGACACTGGAAACGATCGCGTCTTTGGGCGATGATCCCGCCGTCAGCTTCCCGGCTATCGCCAGCTGACCGATCCGGCCCATGCCGGCGAACGTGGTCACACCCACTCAGCTACACCACGCTAAGGGACACGATCCTTTGAGGGGTACGACCTGGAGCGGCGGTTAAGAGTTCAAAGGCGCCCCCAAAGCGTATCGAGGCAGGATTCGGCAGGAGGAAGACGTTGCAAGGAATGACCACCTTGCGGCTGTGATCTACTAGCAGGTGTGTTGCCGTGCCGTCGCCTATTTTCCGGCGCGGGACCTCGGGGAGCCGGCTTCTTCCTGCTTGCGTACTCACTCAAGTGATAGAGTGACAGAGATCGCGGATCGAACGGGTACGACGAGCGGAGAGTCTCGTAAAGTTGGCGGTCGGCCTCTGTCGTCCAGCCTCAAAATCGCGGGCGATCAAGGGGGGATGTAGATCAATCAAGCCACGCGTATGTTTGCAGACCAAGGCGAGAAGGTGGGCCTGACTGTGAAAAGCTCCACGCCTTTGCTCCCGGAGTGCGTCCGTAGGAAGCGCACCCGCGACTAGATGATTCCGCGGAGTCTCAGTGTCTCGATGTCATCTTTCGGCACTCCTAGCAACTCGGAAAGAACCGCATCGGTATGTTGTCCGAGCGCTGGGGGCGCCTGAGCTTCGGAAACTGTTGCTGCCGAGAACTTCATTGGAGAGCCTACGAGGCGAAGGTCTCCTCCGGAAGGATGAGCCACACTCACGCACATCTGGCGGTGTCTGACCTGGGGGTCATCGAAGACCCGGTCCAATGTGTTGATCGGTCCGCAAGGGACGCGGGCGGCCTCCAGAACCGTTAGCCAGTGGTCGGTCGAGTGCCGGGAAATCAGTGATGGTCTGCGCCCGCCCGAGGATGAGGGCGTGGATGTTGTGCGTCCCCTCGTAGGTGTTCACCGCTTCGAGGTTCATCACGTGTCTGATGACATGGAATTCGTCGGAGATGCCGTTGCCGCCGTGCAGATCCCGAGCGAGCCGTGCAATATCGAGTGCCTTGCCACAATTGTTGCGCTTCACAAGGGAGATCATCTCGGGAGCTTCACGACCCTCGTCCATCAATCGGCCGACCCTTAGGGCCGTTTGCAGACCGAGCGCGGTCTCGGTCATCATACTTGAGAGCTTGACCTGCACGATCTGATTAGCCGCGAGCGGCCGCCCAAATTGCTTGCGGTCCAGCGTGTACCGACGCGCTGCGTGCCAACAGAACTCAGCGGCTCCCATCGCACCCCATGAGATGCCATAGCGGGCGCGATTGAGGCAGCCGAACGGCCCCTTCAAGCCTTTGACGTTGGTAGAACATTATCTTCGCCCACGCGGACGCCTTCCATTACGATCTCTCCCGTAATGGATGCGCGCAGGCTGAACTTGCCTTCAATCTTGGGCGTGGTCAAACCGGCCATTCCTCTTTCGAGCACGAATCCTCGAATGAGGTCGTCATCCGTCTTGGCCCAGACGACCGTCCGCTATGGGGGAGTTGGTGATCCACATCTTCGTGCCGGTAAGCTCAAATCCGCCCTTCACGGGCCTCGCACGCGTGATCATCGAACCCGGATCGGACCCGTGGTTCGGCTCGGTTAGACCGAAGCATCCAACCCATTCTCCCGACGTCAGCTTGGGCAAGTACTTGCGCCTCTGTTGCTCGGTCCCGTAGACGTATATTGGATGCATCACAAGGGACGATTGGACACTCATGGCAGATCTGTAGCCGCTGTTGACGCGCTCGACCTCGCGTGCAATCAGGCAGTAGGAGACATAGCCAAGGCCAGCTCCGCCATATTCCTCAGGGAGTGTGGCACCGAGAAATCCGAGCGCGCCCATTTCAGTCATGATCTCCCGATGAAAAGTCTCGCTCCGGTTGGCTTCGAGGATCCGGGGCATCAGGTTTTCCTGACAGTAGGAATGGGCCATTTGGCGGACCAATCTTTCTTCGTCAGTGAGTTGCTGGTCGAGAAGAAGCGGGTTTTCCTAGTTGACGGCTGCATGGCGTGCTCCGGAATTAGTGCGTGATGATGCTGAAACCGGACTATGCGCCTTCGTCTCAAACCGGAAGAATAGAATCTCGATGGTACGCTTCTCGTTATGAGAAAGCTCCCTGGACTGGGGCCTGAGCGGTATAGTCGAACTCCTGACCGCTCAAAGAGGCCCCTTTCAGCAGCACCAATTAGTTGGGGCTGAAATCAATATTGTGGGTGCACTTAATGATTGCTCCGTATCGCTCTCGGTAAGGAAGGTTTAGCAGGATTGTTGCCAGCGCTTGCGCGATCGGTACGTTTTGCAAACGGCGCAAATGTGCGTATCACCTACCCTGAGAGTTCGCCCATGGACCTTCGTCAGCTCCGATATTTTCTTGGTATCGTGGAACACGGGTCTATTGCTAGGGCGGCTGACGAATTGCATGTTGCCCAGTCGGCCATCAGTCTTCATCTGAACCGGCTTGAGAAGGAACTGGGCTGCAGTCTGGTTCACCGCCCCCCCGGGGCATCGTGCCGACAGAGAGCGGGGAGGCTTGCTAGCCGCGCGCGGTCGGTTCTGACGGATATAGGGACAATCGCAGAAGAGGTGCGAGGTATAAAAGCGGAACCGTCGGGAAGTGTGATCGTCGGAATGCCCACCTCGCTCGGCATCGCGTTGAGGGTACCGCTTGCAATAACGATCCCCCGCCAGTACCCGCTCATCCGCCTTCGTATCGCAGAAGGCTTGTCGTGTCATATGTCTCAATGGCTACTGGCAGGCCAGCTCGATTTGGCGCTCGTGTTCGGCAGCAACATCATCTCGGGAATTTCGAAGGAGCTGCTCGCCAGAGAGCACTTGAACCTGGTGGGAGCTGAAGGCGCTGAGGCCGTGTCCTCGTGCAGCGAGATGCCTGTATCGGCACTGTTCGATTTACCCCTGATCCTCCCAGGCCGTCCGCACGGGCTGAGAGAGGAGGTTGAGCGGGGCAGCATCCCGGCACGGCCACAGGCCCAATGTGGTCATGGAAATCGCTTCTTTGGAGAACATAAAATCGTTGGTCGCTGAACGCATCGGATATACCGTGCTCTCTGCGCGAGTGGCCGAACACGGATCGATTTCCGCGCGCCTGAAGTGTCGTCCGATAGCGGAGCCACGCATCGAAAGGTCGATCTACCTGGCGCGCTCGTCCAAGACGCCCCCTTCCATGACTGCGAGCAGCGTCACGATGGTGCTTTCGAGCCCTGTTTGCCCATTCACTGACGGACGACATCGGCGCGTGATCGTGTCGGCCACTTAATCACAGGGGAGATCGCGAGCCCGCTCTAGTCAAGGCGGGAAGACATTGTCCCGGAGCCAGGCGAGCCTACAGCGATGGACTGGCAACGATCGAGGTTCCACGGGCCTTGGATCCAGCTTCAACGTGCTTTCGCCTGCGGCACAAGGTCCTTGCCAACCGAGATCGCCCTGGAATCGATGATGCCGTGAAGGATCGCCGGCTTGCCCGAAGCCAGCGCACGCTCGAACGCCGGCGCGAATTCTTCCGTGCGCTCGACCCGCTCGCCGTGGCCGCCGAAACGCTTTTGCGTACATCGCAAAGTCGGGATTCTTGAGCTGCGTGCCGACGACGCGGCCGGGATAGTCGCGCTCCTGGTGCATGCGGATGGTGCCGTATTGCGAATTGTCGACCACGATCACGATCAGCGGCGCGTCGTATTGCACGGCGGTCGCGAACTCCCGGCCGTTCATCAGGAAGCAGCCGTCGCCGGCAAAGGCGACGAGACGCGATCCGGATATTGCACTTCGCGAGCACGCCCGCAGGCACGCCTAGCCCATCGAGCCCGAGGTCGGCGCGAGCTGGGCGGCAAAGCTGTGGAAGCGGTGGTGGGGATGAATCCAGCCGGCATAGTTGCCTGCGCCGTTGCAGACGATCGCGTCCTTCGGCAGGCGGTCGCGCAGCCAGGTCATGACCTGGCCGTATTGGAAGGTGCCCGGCAGCTCGCGCGCCTTCTCGGTCCAGGCGAGATAGTCGGCATGCACCTTGCCGGCCTCGCCCTTCCAGGCGACCGCGCCAGAAGGCTTCAACGTCTCGACGGCAGCGGCGAATGCGGCAGGCGTCGCCTGGATCGCCAGCGCCGGCTGATAGACGCGGCCGAGCTCTTCCGAGCCCGGATGGACGTGGATCAGCTTCTGCTGCGGGGTCGGAATATCGAGCAGCGTGTAGGATGAGGACGGCATCTCCGACATGCGGCCGCCAATCAGCAGGATGACGTCGGCCTTGGTGATGCGGTCCTTCAGGCCCGGGCTCGGCCCGATGCCGAGATCGCCGGCATAGTGCGAATGATCGGCGTCGATCAGCGAGGCGCGGCGGGACGAGGTCGCGACCGGCAGGTCGAACCGTTCGGCGAAGCGCGCGATGCTCTTGGTGGCTTCATCAGTCCAGCGCGAGCCGCCGAGGATGACGAGCGGCGCCTTGGCGCTCGCCAGCATCGCACCGACTCGCTCGATATCATCAGGCGCCGGCCAGCTCACCACCGGCTCGATGCGCATCGCATCGGCGACGGCAGCGGTCTCGGTCAGCATGTTCTCCGGCAGCGCGATCACGACGGGGCCGGGGCGACCCTGCACCGCAACGCGGAAGGCGCGCGCGACCCGCTCCGGAATGCGGTCGGGACGATCGATCTCGACGGCCCATTTCGCCATGGAGCCGAACACCGCCTTGTAGTCGAGCTCCTGGAACGCCTCGCGCTCGCGCATGCCGGTGTCGACCTGGCCGACGAACAGGATCATCGGCGTCGAATCCTGCATCGCGATGTGGACGCCGTGGCTGGCATTGGTCGCTCCCGGGCCGCGGGTGACGAAGCAGACACCGGGGCGTCCGGTGAGCTTGCCATAGGCCTCCGCCATCATCGCAGCGCCGCCTTCGGCGCGGCAGATCACGACGTCGATCGGGCTGTCATGCAGCGCATCGAGCGCCGCCAGATAGCTCTCGCCCGGCACGCAGGTGACGCGCTCGACGCCTTGGGCAACGAGCTGGTCGAACGAATTCGGAGGATTGTGGGAGACGAGCTCCTCTCACACAGGATGGCGACAGGTTGATCAAGTTGAGCGGCGCGATGGCGGGCATTGGTCAGAATCGGCGACGGCTGCGATCGACCTACGAGTTCAGGAAATCGAGGAGGTAGCGGACCGTAAGCTCAGTCGTTGGAATGATGAGGTCGTCCGACGCTCCAAATGTCGGCGTGTGAACATGCGACTCGTTGCCGGGCGCGCGACTGCCAAACCAGAAATAGATCGACGGCACGCATGCCGAGTAGAAGCCGAAATCGTCACTGCCCGCGATCTCTTTCCTATCATTGAAGGCGTCGCGACCAACACTCTCATGAACGAGTTGCCGAAAGCGCTTGACCATGTCGGAATCATTGATCACGGGAGGCTCGCCGGAGCGGATGACGCAGTCGGCCTGGCCGCGGTGCATGGCGGCGACCCCGTCGGCTACTTCGCGCAAACGTTGCGATAGCAGCGCACGGCGGTCCGGGCTGCGGGTCCTAATAGTTCCCTTCATGACAACGGAAGGGCAGATGATGTTGGCGGCGGTTCCGCCATGAATAGTACCCACCGTCACAACTGCGCCGTCATCGGCAGGCATTTCGCGCGAAACTAACTTCTGTACCTCATTGACAAAGGCGGCAGCGATGGAGATCGCGTCGATGCCCTTATGTGGTGCGGCACCATGGGCCATTTTGCCAGAGATGGTGACGGTGAACTGGTCGGCAGATTTGCTTACCGCACCTTCACGGGCACCGAATTTGCCAGCCGGAATTTCCGGACTGACGTGAAAGCCGACGGCTCGGTCGAAGCCTTCGAGCAGCCTCTCGTCTGCCACCGTTTGACCACCGAGAGGCTCAGTCTCTTCGGCTGGCTGGAAGAAGACGCGGACCCGACCCGCGAAGTTGTCCCGCATTCGGTGGAATGCGAGCGCGATGCCGAGCGCGATCGAGCTGTGCATGTCGTGGCCGCAGGCATGCATGACCCCATCGATCTGGGATTGATAGGGCAGATCGCCTCGCGCCTCCTTGATTGGCAGCGCATCGATGTCGCCACGTACCGCGATCCATCGCTTTGGACCCGAGGCAGTGCCCTCGATGTCGACATAGAGGCCTGTATTGTGGAAGACCTTGATGCCCCTGAGGCCGAAGCGCTCCAGCACGCTGCGTATCCGTTCTTGCGTCTTCCATTCCGCATTGGAAAGCTCAGGCTCGCGATGCATGGCATGACGCAGCTCGATCACCGCGTCGCGCTCGGCATCGGATAGGAACGTGTTGCTGCGGCTGTTCATTCGGCTTGACTCCCCGCCCTTCGACCAGGGCTCCTTTCAGCCGAAGATTACACCGGCTCAAGGAAGAAGATCGGCTAACTGCCTGGCAAGGGCGCATTTGTGAGGCGTTTTCTCAACTCTGACGCCGAAGTCCATCGTGGAAATCGGCCATGGCTCGATCCCTTCCAATTGATGCGAACAGCTCACCTTCAGCCAAGCGCGACACTGCCGCAAACGTCCGTTGCGTCTTTTGGCTCACCGGCCGTAGTGAATGAAGCTTGTGACTGCAGTTGGCAACAGACGACAGCACGGCCCCTGCCCCATCCCAGCGGTCTTCGCGACCATGCCCAGGATTGAGCAGTTGCCCCCCTCACCGGCCTTGCCCGTGGACGGTAGTGCCTGAGCCAGCGACGACTGGTTTACGTCCTTGGCAGCCAGCAGGAGCCCCCTCAACTCGTGGCCAAGCCTAAGAACCACTAAGCGAGCCGTCGGCCTTACGCGGGATGGCGCCGGATGCCTCGCGCCAGGATTGGCTTGTCGTTCTCCCCTCTTCGCTGGGAGGCGCGCAGCAGTCCTGCTAGATCGACTTGGGAGCTGCCATGCTGCGCCCGCTCATCAATAACCTCGCATTGGCAACCGCGTCGAACACCGGCAGGTTCGTCTGCTCGCGAACCTGCTGAGCCGCTATGGGAAATCCCGCGCATTCGAAGAGGATGGCCTCGATGTCATCGTATCGTTTGCGCATCACCGCGATAGCGGACAGCACATCATTTGTCAGCTGTTCAACCGTGCAATTGTTTTCAGGTTCTGACATAACCCTCCATGTCTCTGAGTTTTCAATGCCGGCGACGGCTACGCGCTCATTCGACCTGACGCCGGCGAGCTTAAGCAGATCGGCGATCAATGGCCTCGAATCGAACGTCAAGATGCCGATACGCCCTTTGATGGTCGCAATGAGATAAGGCAGGAGCAATAGGGAAGACATCGACACTGGCACCGGCAGAGCCTCGGTCATTGCACTCTGGAATTTGAGCGTAAATCCACAGTTGCTTGTAATCGCGACTGCGCCCTCACGCACCAAATCCTTTGCCGTGCTTATGTACGCGGCCACCAATTTGCTATCTTCATGGCCAAAGACGACATTCTTGCTCCAAGCGCCAAGAACAGGTCGGGGAAATGGTTGGAAATGGGAAAGTGGCTGGATGGCTGAGCGACCCGTACATGGTCTGCGGAGTATTCTGTAGCTGCAATATTCCGAGTGCACCGCCGCTCTGGGTCATATCCGATCTTCCTCCCGTGAAAACTATGAGCTCATTGCCGTTTGGCAGAATATATCTCGGTATCGCCACCGATCGGTGGCTCCCATGAGATCTCGCCACATTGGGAGATCAAGAATGGCGGTCTTAGAACTACACGGTCCCACGAACTAAAATTAAACTGATGTCGGTCTCATACGGCAGGATTCCTGCGTCTTGCCGGCAAGAAATGACGTTTTCCCGCTGGTGGCGTCGGGCCGGCGGTTTAAACGACCAGAGATGACACGAGATGTTGGGTCGCAATTATGTTCGATGACGCGATGAGCGAGAGCCCAACCGGACCAGGCACGCAAAAGATCAAAATGGAGATCGGCGCGTGTTCCCCGTTGCAAGAGAAGCAACGTGTTTACCGCCGTCTTCCGAAACCGAAATCGTCCGCAAAGCCGACACAGCTGAATGATGGCCGCACCCGGCGTGCCGTTGAGGAATGCGAATACCTGTGAAAGAGCCATACAGATCGGTTTTGGAAGTCTATGCCCTACAGTTCATACGGTCGCTGTCGTCTGCGCTCTGATCCGGCAGACGTCGGTAGTCGATCGGAGGTCAATCGGATTAAGAGCGCCTTAGAACCTCCTTCCTTTTGGCTGGCCGGGCGCACGCGTACATCCGTCGCATGTGCACCGGATTGATCGAGCTGACGCATAACGCGGCGATTGATGGCCGCGCGCAACACGATGCTGAGCCGCGGTATTCGATTGGTGCGGCGACCTGCTGGCGGCAATGTGTAGCATGACGTCAAGAACAAGACAGCACCGCGCGCAATAATCTCTTGCTGTCCGGCCTTCCGCCGGATCGAAACACAATAGCGGATCTAACGGGGGCGCCCAGTCGCTCAGCGCGCAACTCGCAAGTTGAGACGCAAGTAGCCGATGACTGGGCCTCCGAAAGACCCGCATAGACTAGATAAGGTCGAAAGCTTTCGTGGCACATTCGTCAATACTTCGACGCCGGACTCAGTTACCCGCACGCACTCGCTGATCACGTAGCCAAAGTCCTCCGCGATAGCCCAGTTGCCAAGGTGCACATGAAAGGTCATGTTCGGTTTCAGAATAGTCTGGTCGCCAACCTTGATGCTGGCGGTCTGCTCCTGCCAATCGATCCCGATAGGATAGCCAAAACGGGACTCTTTCTTGACCCCGAACTTCTCGACCGCTCGATTGGCTGCCTCGGCGACCTCACCACAGGTGCGTCCCGCGCAGATTGTAGCCAGCGCAGCTTCCAGCCCCGCGGCCTGAGCCTCATGTACGCGGCGTAACCGGTCGGAAGGTTGGCCGATGGAGAACGTCCGGCTGATCGGGGCAGTATAGCCATGACGGACACCGGCGATTTCCAGATTGATCTGCGAGCCCGGGCGGAAGACATCATCGCTCCACGTGATGTGGCTCGTTCCCGTTCGTGGCGAGGAGCACAATAGGGAGTTGCAATCCAGGTCCCGGGCTTGCCATTGGCACCGCGCGCCAACGTCGACACAATTTCTGCGATCGCATCAGCCTCCCGCACTCCCGCACGAAAGATCTCCGCCGCGCGCGCGACAGCGGCGTCGGTAATGGCGGCCGCCTCTTTCAGGACCGATATCTCAAGTTCCGATTTAACCATTCGGATCCAGTTCACGGCACTGGTGCAATCCACGAGTGTCGCGTCGAGCAGGCGCGTGTTGAATTTCTCTACCGCAGGTGCCGACAGTACACCCCTCTCGAGCCCCACAGCGCGGTTTGCGAGGCCCGATTCGTGCAAGAAATCGATGATCGCGTCGTAGCCGTCCTTGTTCGGGTTGCCGACAAGCGACTCTGGATAGCCGATGACCTTGCCGTGCTCCAGGAACGTCTGATGAAGTGCGGCCGGCGCGTCCATTTCTCGCATCAAGAACGTCGGCTCCTCCTGGTCCATCGAAACAACGAGGGCCTGCGGGACATAACCCGACCGAGCCGTATAGCCCGTGAGATAGTTTTGATTTGAGCTGTTGCTGACAACGAGCGCCTCGACTTTTCGCCGCGCCATCTCTGATTTCACCACGGCAAGCCGGCGCATGTACTCTGTGCGAGGGAAGGCCTGCGGTGCTTTGCTGATCGTCATTGTCTTAGCTCCATTGAGATGCGTCGAGATTGGCGAGGGCGGCAGAAGAGGACATCGAAAGCTCTATTGCAGAGCCTGCTTCGCTAAACGCAAAACACCTGACACTTGTCGAGTTCGGGGCAGCTCGGCGGGCGACGATATCGTCTCGGTAATATTATTATCGCCCCCGAATGCCCGATTTCGTCAATGTAGAGGGGCTGATGGACGAAACCCTGCGCCTGCTTGGCAGAACGGGAGCCATTCGTGCGGACATCGAGTCGAACGGGCATGAGAGGCCGTCGCGGCTTCAGAAATAAGCGCGCTCGCACGATGTATCGCAGCCAAACCGGCCATTGCGAGCGACGAACATTAAGCTCTTTGGTGGCAGTTAAATCGAACGACGGCATGCAATAGCGTTCTCCCAAAGTGACAAAGCAAATGTATGTGGCCGCCCAGTGCAAACGTCTGGTGATTGTGGGCGTTTTCCATTGCGGATCACGGCAGCCATGCCGGGCTCTACCTGGCAAGCCACGGAGATAGGTCGCCGACAGAGGTCGGAGCCCATCAGACTTGGCGTGACACCGCTCTATTCCGGCCGCAGATCACAGAGGCCGGTGTATTGCTGGAAAAATGACGTAAACCTTCCTAACCGGCTCAGTAATATTCCACTCGCCATTCGTGTTCGGATGAAAATATATCGAGTCGCCGGCTTCGAGAGAGATTGTCGGGCCGTCGTCGGGTGTAAACGTGCAACGCCCTGATATGAAAGTGGAGAATTCCGCTTCGGCGACCTGACGGCGCCATCTTCCAGGTGAACACTCCCAAACGCCGGCGCTGGTCGCGTCCGTCGAGGACTTGAAGGCGACCTTGCTGCGCATGATGGAGATCGGCTCACCGATCGGGCGAGAAACCGGGCTGATACTGTCGAGTTCGTCTGTAGTCAGGTGGACAGAAGCCTTGAGGACAAGCGGAGTCATGATCTGTTCCTGTTATTTTGTGCAATATCAGTTTCGCCTCGAAGGCACGTAGCCGACGGGAGCAAGGTTTGCGATCGCAAGCGTAAGGGGGTCGGGTCTCCTGGCCCGATCTTCCAAACCTTCCTTACGACGCAAGGCTTCGCGCACAACGATTGAGCCGGCATAACGAAAAGGCTCAATCGGGAATCTCTCGACATTCTCGCGCACCAGTCCGCAGTTGGACCACTGGTTCGCTTCGTCAAGAGCAAGTGACGCCAGTATCTTTCCTCCAAGAACGGTTGGCGCGACACCCTGACCGGAAAAGCCGATGCCGAACACTATGCCCGGGTGATTGTCTAAGCGGCCGAAGAACGGGAGACCATTTACAGATCTGTCGATTGGACCGGTCCATGATGATTCGATCTCCATGTCACCGAGCGCCGGGTAAAGCTTGCGGAAGCTCTCTTCAACTTCGGCGGCTCTGGGTGAGGCCCCGTCGTAGTGATCATCGACCCGCCCGGCGAATGCGAAATGCCCAAGCGATTTGCCGAAGACGATACGGCCATCCGGTGTATTCCGGTAGTAATTCAGGAACATCCGGGAATCACAGATCGCGACGCCTTTTTGAAAGCCGATCTCGTTTAGCTTTTCTGGTCTGGCCGTCGTTGCGATCATGTCGCTAGACACGATGGCGACCTTGCGTCGCAGATAGGTGAACTGGGCTCCCCAGGCGTTCATGGCCAGAACGACGGCCTTGCTCGTGACCGAACCTTTAGGCGTTATCACCTTTGGCGTTCTGGTCCGCTCTAGACGGATCATAGGCGAGTGCTCGTAGATCGCCACACCCAGCTTTTGGGCGTGATCTCGCAAACCGAGCGCAAGAATGGCCGGCTGAACCGTGGCAGCGTTCGGTTCGAACACCCCAGCCAGGTTGCGGTCAGTCCCCCCCAAGCGGGCAACATCTGCACCGTCGAGAGCCTGAAAGGGCCGAACATTGTGCTTATCCAACTCGTCGATGAGGATATTCCAGCAGCCGATTTGCGGCGGCGAAGTCGCGGTCCATAGCCACCCATCCGCTCGAAACTCCGCGTCGATGCCATTCTCCCGGCAAAAGGCGCCGATTTCCAGCACCGCCTCCGCCGACGCTTTGGCTATCCTGGCCGCTTCTTCAGTACCGCATAGCTTGTGCAACGAGAGATATTTGGCCCAGTAGCTCGTGACGAATCCGCCGTTGCGGCCGCTTGCGCCCGACCCGCACACATTTCTCTCAACGATGGCGACGTTGAGCGAGGGCGAGCTTTCCTTGATTCGGATTGCTGTCCATAAGCCCAAATAACCACCGCCCACGATCGTCACATCGGCCGTGACGTGCATCGACAATGATTGCACCCGGGGCTTTCCGAGACGATCGAACGCTTGTTTCAGCCAGAAATTATCCATTCCACGCCTGCAGCTTTCATCTTTGCGCCAATACTACTGCAAGCTCTCGGCCGGTTTTCTCCGATCCTGCGACATTCAATGCCGAAATCCAGCACCTCTTTCTAGAACGACAAAGATTTCGATCACAAGGCGGGCGAACGACAGCGAGACTCGCAATTTGGTTAGTGAACGATCGTACAACCAAAATGTCGCGGCCTGTTTATGTTGGCTGTGTTGGGGCGGCTGTTTCTGAGCGCTTCGGGCGCGATATGCAGAGCCTTAGCAACCCGGCAGCTATGTGTTTGCGCACGTGCCGAAAGCGATGCCGTAGGTGACGATGGCGGTCGCTATTGGAGCGGATCGCTTGGAGCCGCAAAACCGTGCACGAGGCGCGTTGGCTTAGTAGACAGCAATATAGATAGCAGCAAGGCGAACGGCAGCCAGGAAGCTCGGCCATGCCCCTTCGAGGGTGGGCTTGCCCAAGCTTATTAGAAGCGCGCTCGTGTCGCGCGTGTCCGGCCAAAATCGGCTTCGGCGTTCGCTTTCTGCCGACCTCACGCATAATTGCAGTCTACGAGACGCCCACGTTAGCGAAAACCTGCTTAGGGAATGCGATAATAGTTGCAGGAAAGACGAAGCCCTTCATTTCTGCTGGAAAATCACGCAATGACATCGCAGATCCCGCGCTCGCTCGGAGTCCTGCTTCTCGAACGAGGGCTGCCGCCCGGGGCCCCGCCCCCACCGGCGGTGTCTGGCTCAATGCGGGATTCGGCCATGCTTAACTTTCCCATCATCTCGGAAATCGTCCCAGGAGCTTGGGTGGAGAACGTCGTCCGCGGCGATCCAACGCTGGAGCCGGCCTACGTCGCAGCCGCTCGCCGCTTGGTCGAGCGTGGAGCCGTTGCAATCAGCTCGGATTGTGGCTTCTCTATCCGGCATCAGGAGGCGGTGGCCGCCTCGGTAAATGTGCCCGTCGCGATGTCCAGCCTGCTCCTGTTGCCGACCTTGCTTCGTCAGCTGCCGAAATCTGCCAAGATTGCCGTCGCGACCTACGACTCCACCCATTGCAGTGAGGATCTGCTCGGAGTGAACGACGAGACTGAGCGAGCCCGAATTGTGATCGGCGGCATTGAAGGCGGCAAGTACTGGCATGACGGCCTCAAGCGCCCATTGCCACCGGCCGACGTGGCTGCTGTTGAGGCGGATGTCACCGCCTGCGTTGCGCGCCTGCGCGCGGCCCATCAAGGGATCGCGGCTATACTGTTCGAATGCACAGCCTTCCCGCTGGTCGCGCCGGCAATCCGACGCACGACCAACTTGCCCGTCTACGATATCACGACCCTCTGCCGGTTGACGGTAGCGTCTGTCGCCTGAGGGCACGATCATATTTGCGGAAAGGCTTCAGGCAGATCTAGGCATCAGGTGTCGGGCCGAATTGCAACCTCGCCCTTCGTCTTCAAGGGCCGAATCATCGCCGACGTTTCCTCGCGTTCGTAACGGGGCAGATCGTTGCTGTGGCGTCCCGCATCATGGGCGCCCATCACCTTGAGCCCACCTCAGCAAAGTCCCGGTACGGCCGCTGGGTCAATATGTCGTTTCATAACCTATATGGACGTATTGACTATGCAGCGACGTTACTCCGATCTTATTGAATTGGCGTAACACCGTCAGTCCATTGAGCACCCTGCCGATTTAACTTCTCACAATTTTGTTGATCCGTTCGATCCGAGCGCTGCGCGTTTCGTCGAGCTTTTCCCAATCAATCGTCTTTTTCAGCTTGTTGCGCTCGGCTGAGTTGAACAGAAGATCATTGCTAAGATCTTCCGGCAACTTGACGTCGGTGGTTACTCCATACCGAAGCGCGTCAGGTAGTCCGAGCATGCCTTGGTCCGAGAGCAACTGCTCGGCGAACGCATGTGCCGCTTCCGGATACTTCATCCCCTTGATGATATTGAAGTAGCTTGTCGTCGCGTAAACGCCCTTGGGCGGGACCACGGTCACGATTGGAACGCCCTTGGTGCGCAACTCGTGGGCGCGGCCATCCCAAAAGATCCCCGCATACGCCTCTTCGCCTTGGAACATCTGCACCTCGGCTACGTTCGACTGCGCGAGCGCGACGATGTTGGGCTTCGCAGCCGCAAGTATCTTGAATGCAGGCTCCAAGTCCGAGATCGAGCCACCATTTTCTTCCGCTATGCCCAGTATATAAAGACTGCTGGCGATTGTGTCTGCCGTTGGAATGACGGCACGACCGGCCAGATCGGGCCGGGCGATGTCTGAGTACGACGTGAGTGGCTGCTTGATGTATTTTGAGTTGTAGACCGGAACGACAGAGGCGACGCTATACGGCACACCATATTCGCCAAATTCGCGGAATCCAGGAAGGATCCGCTTGATGTTTGCGACCTCCGTCACCTTGATTTCTTCGATGATGTTGGCCTTAAGTAGCTCGATCATATAGGAGCTGTCGGCCTGAAACAGATCGTACGGTGGATTGTTCTTGTTCGCGATCAGTTTGACGAGATCCGACGCCGTCATCCCGGCGTTGAATTGAACCTTTAGGCCGTACTTCTCCTCCAACGGTGCGACTACGCTCTTCTTGAGGGCGTCATCGTAAAGACCGCCGTATCCGTTCACACGCAGCGTAATACCAGCGAACTTCCTGGATTGAGCGTGCACGTAGGGTGAGGCCAGAGCACTGGCCGCTGCCGCTGTCGCGACTTTCAAGAAAGTCCGCCTCTTCATTCCGGTCTCCTTTCGTTTATCCCCTCAGCGAACAATGACGATTTCGTGCCTCTCGCTCCCGACGAAATCACGCCACGCGTTAGAACTCAGTCGATCGCAGAAAGCGTACGATGGCAGCAGCTATTTCTCGCCGCCATCCCTGGCTCAGTGCTTCGCAAACAGCTTTCGTTCAAAGTTCGTCAGGGTCTCGCAGCCGTTCTTTGTCACTAGAACAGTTTCGCTGAGCCCATAGTTTGGATCGCCTTTGTTTGTACCGTCTCCGGTCCACATTCCGCATAGGAGGTGGAAGCACATGCCTTCCCGGAGTTCATCTTCCTTTCCTGGCTCTAAACTAGCCGTATATTCGCGCCAAGTCGGCGTATAATTCAGACCAAGAGTGTACCCAATTCGGGAGTGCTTCTTAAAGCCACTCGGTGACAAAACGGCTTGCCATGCAGCCCAAACATCGTGACACGTCACTCCGGGCTTCATCGCCGCCATCGCAGCCGCATGTCCTTCCTGCACGGTGTTGGCCAGGCGGACCAGACGGTCGCTCGGTTTGCCGAGGCTAATGGTACGGGCGAGCGTGGCATTGTACCTGAGGTAGCACCCTGACAATTCCAAGACTGTAATGCTGCCGTCTGGAATGACGTCCGTTGTCCATGGAGCATGGCTTATACCCGCATGCGTTCCGGTCTGAATGAACGGAATCATACACGGGTAACTAGCGCCGAAGTCAGCGTCACCTTCGATCTGCGCTTGGACAATCCGCGCGGCATAATCGTTTTCGCGAATTCCTGGCCGAAGCGAATCGATCGCAACCCGCATGACTTTGTCGACAACCTTGCCAGCCCTGCGCATGAACTCGATCTCGCTGGGAGTCTTGATCGTTCTCAGCCAATTGATCAGAACACCGACGTCTACCAATTCGGCCTCGGGAATACCCTTCTGAAGAGTGAAGAATCCGCGCAGACTGAAAAAGAACGTATCGCCCTCGTACCCGATCCGCCCGGTGTTCCAGCCGCGACGATTGATCTCGCCCGCGACCGCTTCCATCGCGTGTTTCGGACTATTGTCCGCATAGGACTCGGCATAGCCGACAATATTGTCAGCTGAGAGCCAACTTGTGTTGTGCGCAGCTGCAACATCGAGACTGCGGCCGATCCAGACGGGCTCCAGCTCACTGCTCGGCACGAGCAGAGCTTGGGTATTTTGATAACTCCAAGCGTCGTATCCAGAGAGGTAGTTGAGGTTCGCTGGATTCACCACCACCAGCAGAGAGAGACCCTTGTCATTCATTTGCCGACGCAAGCGTGTCAGCCGCTGTTCATACTCCACCTTGGGAAACGCGGATGCCATTCTTTCAATTCCTTTCTGCTTGTTCGCACCGGGTCATTCTCTCGATGCGAAAAGAATGCACTAGCCGAGCTGAGACGCTCTCTATGAATCGGATCAGCGGGACGATTCCTGGCGTGCATGGGCGCTCGAGCATCACGATCACGAACCCGCCCGCTGATCGCGGCTCCCGAACAGGTCGGCAGTGAGGTACCTCGTCGCGCGCCTCGATCGCCATCACAGCCGTCGCATGCAGGTCCCGAAGCGAGATGGAGGCAGAGCCAGGCTCAACGGCGCCATAGCCACCGCGATGGTCATGAGCCCATGAGTTACAAGAAAGAAGCGACCTCGCACGACAGATGCCGACCGCACCCTGTCCGCGCAACGATGCGAGCTGGACAGTAAGTATTTTGCAGCGCCGACCGACCATGGATTATGCTCTCAATCAGGAGATCGAATGCGTATCGACGTAACATCGCGCCCTGCCCAGGCTTTGGCAGCATGCTGCAGGAAGCCTCCCGCTCGAGACGGAGGATTCCAGCTGAGAGCAAGGGTGTTGCGGCATCATATCTGGAACCATAGCTGAGATTGATGCCGCTTTCTCCGCTTTTGACGACCCTAGCGCCTAAAATAGGCGCCAGATGGAAACACTCTGGAGATTTATGCCAAGATGAAGGTAGTCATTGACGTTCGAGAAATGAGGCGGATGCCGGCGGGTCATTCAGGGCACCTCGACCTCGAAGCTCAAGGACAGAAGCCAGATCTAAGGCGCTGACCGCTTTGGCTCTCATGGATGTCGCTTATCTCATTTCTGGCTCGCGTCGATCGGCGCGCGCCCGCGCTGGGACATCCATGATCGCCCGATGAGCTCCCTGGAGCCGTGCGCACCGAGCTCGGCGACCGCGGCTCTTTGAACAAACGTCGCCGCGCACTTATATCGACTACTCCGGGCCGGAGCCGTCGCTCGCAACACGGGGGCCACGGGGCCGACGCAAAGGCAATCGAGTATGACCAGCCAACAACTGCTATACGTTTCCGCGCGCGCATCCACGCGCGGAAGAACATCCTTGACAGCTCCAAAACGCAGCGTCCCTGCGAACATGTCATCCGGATAGGTGTATTTGCTACATCATCAAAGCTATGATTGTTGGCTAGTTTTGATTTGGTTGACTCAGATCGGAAGCGCCGCCCATGAATGTGAATACTATCCAGAGCGAGCGTCCTGAATTATCCAGAGTCTTTGAGCATATCGATGCGAACCGAGATCAGTTCGTCAACCGCTTGCTTGACTATCTGAGACACCCTAGCATTAGCGCGCAGAAGATCGGCATGGGTGAGGTCGCCGAACTCCTTGTGAGCATGCTGAACCGGTTGGGGCTCCAATCACAGATGATCCTAACGTCAGGCTACCCGGTGGTGATGGGACGTTGGGAACGCGCACCTGGAGCGCCGACGATCCTGCTGTATGGTCATTATGACGTCCAGCCGCCGGACCCGTTGGACGCCTGGATTAGTCCACCATTCGAACCAACGGTCCGCGATGGGCGCGTGTACGCGCGCGGCGCCGGTGACAACAAGGGCCAACATTTCGCTCAGCTCCTAGCCCTGGAGTCCCATCTGGCGGTCCATGGCCGCTTACCATGCAACGTCCTGATTGTGCTGGAAGGAGAAGAGGAGACCGGAAGTCCCCACATCGCGCACTTCGTGCGCACGCACCGCGACCTACTTAGGACTGACTTAGTCGTAACAGCCGACGGCCCGCTGCACGAGTCGGGTCGGCCGATCATTACATACGGGGTCCGTGGCATAGCCGCATTCGAACTACGCGCTCGCGCTGCGAACTGCGATGTTCATTCAGGCAATTTTGGTGGGATCGTCCCAAACCCTATCTGGACGCTGGTGCAGTTGCTGGCGACAATGAAGAATGCAGATGGGGAGATTACGATCAAGGGGTTTCATGACGATGTCATGGCACCAACAGAGATTGAGCGCGCCGCTGCAGCGCAGTTGCCTCAAGATACTGAAGAGATCAAGCGGGACCTCGCACTTGCGGGGCTCGACTATCCAGCAGACAGGCCGCTTGCAGACAGACTCATGTTCTATCCAACCATGACGATCAACGGACTCCACGGAGGCTATGGCGGACCTGGATCGAAGACGATTGTACCACACGAGGCGTTCGTTAAATGCGATGCCCGTCTGGTCGAGCGACAAGATCCAGATGACATCCTACGCAAGATAAAGGCTCATGTAAGAAGACATGCTCCGGACGTCGAGTTCGTCCGCGTCGAGTCGACGCCGCCATCGAGAACGCCGCTTGATGCGCCGTTTTCGAATGTTGTTCAGTCAGCCGTGCGAATTGCGCATGGCATAGAGCCCCTCATCTATCCCTCTCTCGGAGCGACCCTGCCGGACTACGTATTCACGAAGATCCTGGGTGTACCATCATTCGTCGTGCCCTATGCCAATGCCGATGAAGCCAATCACGCACCGAACGAGAACATCAAAATTGACTGCTTTCTGAAAGGAATACGTACTGGAGCGGCTCTCTTGGATGCGGTGGGCGGAGTTGTCCATTCAAGCTGAAAAGCCCCGTCGCACACGGAACGAGTCTAAACCCGATCACGCCACTACTAAGTTCCAACCGCGGGATCTTCTTGAACTAAAGAGTCGAGCTGGCGTACTCAACGGATGGCATCCCGCCTGTTTTGCAGGAGATGGCGAAGAAGCAATACTGAACGTGTGGCGGGAGCCGCTTCTCTAAGTTATCAATGCTGTCGAGGAAATAACCGAGGAACGGTCAGCGGGCCACGTCGGAAACTTCGCGGTTTGATTGCCTCTCGAGCTCACCGCGATCCGCCGAGACAAATTGGATACGCGATGAGTTGCTCAATTGAACGGCGAGGCGCACGTAAGATGATAAACTGGATCGCCTACTGCAACCGTCGGCGACCACAGCGATAGCTAACCCTTTAGGCTGAGCCGTCCACCTCGCGTTGGACGGCTAGCCCCCGATCAGCTCCGCGGATCTCTCCACTGCCCCACCGATACCCCGGCGTGGAACACTCCGAGGGCTTGACTGCCGCCGCTCTGCATTGGCGACCTCGCCACGGAGATCGAGGGCATTGATGCAAATCCGGCCCACGCGTTGCTGCGACAACGCGCGCTACTTTGACTGGATGACACGAATATCGGCGGCAGAGATCACGATGGCGAGAACATCTCCCACCTTCGGTTGCCGTCCGAACGCAAAGCGATCCTCCATTGTCAATTGCTCCCCATTGACTTCCAGCAGGAGTCGCGTCGCGCCGCCATAATAGTGTGACTGCAACACGAGGGCCGTCAGTGCCGTCCCTCTCGCTCCGTCGCTGGAAAGCTTGATTTGCTCCGGCCGGATGACTGCCGTGCCCGCGCCGGGACTCCAGTGACCTTTCAAGCGAAGCCCTCCGCCTGACGTGAAGACGCCGTCCGCGTCCACAATTCCGTTCAGCAATGAGCACCAGCCGATGAACTTTGCGACGAACGACGTCGACGGCGCTTCATAAATTTCGCCCGGTGTACCCACCTGTTCGATCTGACCGGCATTCATGACGACAATGCGGTCCGACATGGTCAGCGCCTCTTCCTGGTCGTGTGTAACGAACAGGGTCGTGACGTCAACGCCGCGAATGACCTCGCGAAGCTCTTCGCGCATGCGAACTCGAAGCTGAGCGTCCAGATTTGAGAACGGCTCGTCGAGAAGGAGTACGGCCGGCCGCATAGCCAATGCGCGCGCGAGTGCAATACGTTGCTGCTGACCTCCGGAAAGCTGGCTCGGCAGTCGCTGCGCTAGATGTGGCAGCTCGACCAATTTGAGCATTTCGCTGACGCGCTTTTCACGGTCAGCGCGGGCCCATTTCAAGTTTTCCAGACCGAATGCGATATTCTCGGCTACGGTCATATGCGGAAAGAGAGCGTAGCTCTGGAACACCATTCCAGTATCGCGCCGATAGGGCGGCTGACGCGTCATGTCGACGCCGTTGATGCTCACGGTGCCCGAGGTCGGCTCTACAAATCCGGCAACCATCCGTAGTGTCGTTGTCTTGCCGCAGCCTGATGGACCCAGCAGGCAAACCAGTTCGCCACGACGCGCACTCAAGGACGCGTTCGCGACAGCAACCGTATCACCATAGTGCTTGGAAACAGAGCGTAGCTCGACAACAACATCACCGGCTTCCTGCACCGTGGTTTGCTCCTCTTTCGATAAAGCCAGCATCCTCTCCTACTCCTACGTTAGTCGTTCCGCGCCAATTAAGCGCTCGATCGTCAAAATGACGGCCAATGTCACCAAGATCATAATGCTCGATATCGCCGCAACCATCGGATCATAGCTGGTGTCGATATATGTGAAGATCTGTACGGGCAGGGTTACATTGCCGCCGTAGGTGAGAAACGCTGAAACGGTCGCGTTTCCGAACGATGTCACAAAGGCAAAAATCGAAGCGGACAGCAAGCCGGGCAGAATGAGTGGCAACGTAATACGCCGGATGACTTGCAATGGCCTGGCCCGGAGATTCATCGCCGCATGTTCGAGCTGTTGGTCGTGCAGCGCGAGGCTCGCAAGGATCGTACGAACGACGTACGGAATGGCGAGAACAAGATGCCCAAAGAGCAACGGATAGATCGTCTGGGTAAGCCGCAACCACGAGAAGAGCTGCAACAAGCCTATCCCCAGTACGACGGCTGGAACGATCAATGGCGAAAAGGCCAAGCCCTGCAGGAGTGATTTCCCTCGGAAGGAAAAGCGGTTGATCGCGAAAGCCGCGGCGAAGCCAATCGCAAGGGCCATGATGGCAACGAGAACGGCGATGTATGTGCTCGTCCAAAGCGCCGTCATAAACGGCTCATTTTCCCATACCTTTTGATACCAGCGCAGCGAAAACCCTTTCGGCGGGAATTGCATTGTCTCACCGCTGGTGAACGATGACACAACCACCAGAATCGCCGGTAAGGCAAGCATCGTGTAGACGATAACCCGAATGACTGCGCCGGATACGACCATCACATAGTCGATGGGATCAGATCGCATAGCCGCGTCCTTTCATGATCAAACGTGATGCAGCCAACGCGTTGAATGCCGCCGTGAAGCCAAGTCCGCTAACGAAGAGGATAAAGGCCATGGCTGCGCCCGACGGCCAGTTCAGTTCCGCCATAATGCGCTCGTAGATAAGACTTCCAAGCATGCTCACCCGACTTCCGCCAATGAGGCGGGGCGTGACGAATGCTGAAATCGACAACACGAAGACAAGATTGAAGCCAACGAGAATGCCGGGAAGCGCGAGCGGAATGATAACCTTTCGGAACGTAACGAAACGATTGGCGCGGAGATTGGCAGCTGCCTGTTCGAGCACCGGATTTATCTGCGTCACGACGCTCATGACGGACAGAATCATGAGGGGAAGAAACTGCTGCACTAAAACGATGATCACGGCAGCTCGAGAAAACAGGAATATTTTCGGCGAAGAAAGAATACCGATGTTCACGAGCAGTGCATTGAGGAGCCCGTTACGGCCAAGAACGATCAGCCACCCGAATACGACAACCACAAGGCTCAGCGTCAGCGGCATGATAATGATGATTGTTCGCCAGCGCCGCGCCAGAGGTGGCTGGCGGGCAAGCGAATATCCGACCGGAAAGCCAAGTGCCAGGCAGATGAGGCTGACAAAAAGTCCATCCACAAATGTTTCCAATAGCACTGACGAGTAATAGGAGTCCGAAAAGAACCGTACGTAGTGCGTCAAGCTGAAGCCGCCACCATCGAGAAGATGACTAGTCGGCAGAAAACTTGATCGCAACAATCCCAGCACCGGGACCACCAGGAAGCCGATGAGAAGCAAGACCATTGGGGCCAGCAAAAGGGCTGCGGTTGTGATGCGCCTATTAAGGAGAGGTTCCTTCACACGATGGACCTTTCATAGTTGATATGACGCCGGTGGGCGAAGCAGTGGGGGCACGCAAGCCAGAGGCTCGGCGCAACACAAGGGGTCGAACCAATCTCTGAGCTAGCTTCGAACGATTCGGTTTACCCGCTCGATCATGGCGCTCCGGTTCGCCCACAGGGTATCCCAATCGATCTTCTTTTTCAGATCGCTGCGTTCAGGTGAATTGAACAGAAGCTCCTTGCTGAGCTCATCAGGCAATTTGACATCGGTTGTTGGGCTGTACCGAAATGCCTGCGGCGTCGCGAGAATCCCCTGGTCAGAAAGCAACTGCTCAGCATAGGCGTGCGCAGCTTCCGGATACTTCGTGCCCTTGACGATGTTGATGTAATCTGTCGTCGAGTAAATGCCTTTAGGTGGCACAACGGTCACGATGGGAGCGCCCTTTGTGCGCAATTCATGAGCGCGGCCGTCCCAACAAATGCCTGCGTAAACCTCTTCGTTCTGGTACATCTGCACGAGTGCGACCGTTTGTTGCGCGAAGGCAGCGATGTTTGGCTTCGCGGCTTCGAGCACCTTGAACGCGGGCTCCATGTTTGAAACCGAGCCACCGTTTTCCTCGGCGATTGCAAGAAGATGTAAGTTGCTGGCGATTTGTCCCGGCGCCGCAATGACGACGCGGCCTGCAAGATCGGGCCGGGCGATGTCGGAGTAAGAGGTAAGCGGCTGATTGACATATTTTGAGTTGTAGACAGGGACAATGGACGCGATGTCGAAAGGCACCCCGTAGTCACCGAATTCGCGGAAGCCCGGCAGAATCCGCTTGAGGTTTGGAACGTCTGATGGCTTGATTTCGTCAACGACACCGGCCTTGACGAGCTCGACCATGAAAGAGCTATCGGCCATGAACATGTCGTACGGAGGTTTGTCCTTGTTGGCGACCAATTTGACAAGGTCCGTTCCCGTGCTGCCGGCGATGAATTGGACCTTCAGTCCGTACTTCTCATCGAGCGGAGCCACGACGCTCTTTTTAGAGCCTCGTCGTAAAGGCCACCATATCCATTGACGCGCAACGTAATGCCGGCGAATTTTTTCGATTGGGCACGGACATAGGGCGCGACCAGGGCGCCGGCCGCAGCCGTCGTTGCGAACTTTAAGAATGCTCGCCGTTTCATTTCACGATCTCCTCTCTTGCCCCTTAGTGAAGTCGAACGAGCCAGTTAGCGTCAGCGGAAGCACGCGCCATGCGGCGCATGCTGGCTACTTACCGCCCTCCTGGCGTTTTGGGCTCCGAGATCCCGAACGCGTCAGCTGACTAGCCGCTCTTTGAGCCGGTAAGATGGTGTGGCGGAGGCAAGGCTGTCCGCAAACCGAAAGTGACCCTCGCCAGGCAGCCCGATTCCTACGAGAAAAAACGATTTCGTCGCGTTGCCCAAGCTGACGATCGTTGGAACCACGGCGCAAGGCCGAGGCACGGAGCAGCAGCACCGATTGCGCAACGTGCTCGGACGTGACCGCGTTCTCCTATAGCGATCTCACAAGTTCTACCTCTCTCGCGCGTTGCGTCCGCCAGCCTAGCGAGTCGGAAGTTCCATCCCTCACGTAAATATTACCCCTCCCCCAAAATTGTTTTTCACTAATATACGGCGCGATGCGGCGGAAATTCTGCGCATTATAGCCGCACCCTGTCAGTTTTGTGCGCCAGTTGCAACGAAGCCGAGAGCGCTCTTTTGGCGGTAGTTTGCCGGGAGGATGCAGGCCGACATCGAGTGGAGCAATCGGAGGGGACTGGAGGCCTGTCTAGGCAGAGTTGACCCGCCGAAAATTGCCTACGCGTTCGGGATATGTCACGTTTGACGCATTTCCGCCGGACTTTCCCGCCGTTCGGATGATTTTCTGCATCCGACAGGCATTCTTCGGCGCATTCACTCAGGGTTGAGCCGAATATGCAGTATGATCGAACAGACGCCCGTATCCTTGAGATAGTGCAGAAAAACAACCGTCTAACTTCCGAGGTGATCGGCGAACTCGCCGGTCTTTCTGCTACCGCGTGTCAACGGCGACTGAAGAGGCTCCGTTCGGAAGGAATCATCGAGGCCGATGTCTCCATCCTCTCGCCGAAGGCGGTCGGAAATCCAATTCAAATGCTCGTGCTGGTAACTCTAGAGCGGGAGCGTTCAGACATCATCGACAGGTTCAAGAAGGCCATCAAATCGTCAGCTGAAGTCGTCAATGGCTTCTATGTCACCGGCGACGCGGACTTCGTCCTTTATATTACCGCGCGTACGATGGAAGACTACGAACAGTTCACACGACGGTTCTTCTATGAGAATCCGGACATAAAGGCCGTCAAAACGATGGTCATAATGGACCGCGTAAAATCCGGCTTTGCTATTCCAATCGAGATTCCCGCAGAGGAGTAATGCGTTGACGTTGGCCACGCATCTGCGCTTTTTTGCGCTCTCTCATCATGCTCCTCTGGCGCGCGCGAAGAAGCAGCATTGCGAAATCTAATCTAAACTACAGCTGGTACCGGGAGTGAGCTGGAGTCCTGGCCCAGCGCGCGCTCGAACGGGGCCAATCGGCTTATAAAATCGGTGCAGATCAGCCGGTGAAGACGACAGTCTTCTTGCCATTCAGCACAACGCGATCCTCCAGGTGATGGCGTACGGCGCGGGCGAGTACACGTCGTTCAATGTCGCGGCCCCTACGGACGAGATCGTCTGGCGTGTCACGGTGAGAGATACGCTCGGCATCTTGCTCGATGATTGGTCCCTCGTCGAGATCGGAAGTGACGTAATGCGCTGTCGCGCCGATCAGCTTGACGCCTCGCTCGTGAGCCTGGTGATAAGGCTTTGCGCCCTTGAAGCCTGGCAAAAAGGAGTGGTGAATGTTGATGCAGCGTCCCGACAACTTGGCCGAGAAGCCGTCCGATAGAATTTGCATGTAGCGCGCGAGAACAACAAGATCCGTATTGGTCTCCTGAACGAGCTCCCAGATTCGCGCTTCTTGCTCCATCTTCGTCTGTTTGGTGACCGGCAAATGGTGGAACGGAAGCTCGGCCAAATCGCTGGAGGCCAAATGCTCGCGGCCGTGGTTGGAGACGATCGCTGTCACCTCCATCGGCAGTTCGCCGATGCGCCATCGATAAAGCAGATCGGCCAGACAATGGTCCAATTTTGAAACCAGGAGCATCACCCGCTTCTTTGTGGAACTTTTCCGCAAAGTGAACGTCATGGCGAAACGTTTGGCGAGCTCCTCGATCGAGGCGGCAATATCTGTTTCAGGTTTGGCTTGCTCGAGACGGTCGAAGACAACGCGCATGAAAAAGTGGGTGGTCCTGGTATCCTCGAACTGCTGAGCATCGAGAATGTTGCAGCCCGACTCAAACAGAAGGCTCGAGACCGCGGATACGATGCCTGGACGATCAGGGCAGGACAAGGCGAGGATCATGGAACGGTCGAACATAGCAGTCATTGCCCTACGGGGTCCCTCGTAACTGCGTTGTGGCAAGCAAAAAGATGACCATCATTCCTTAGAGCGTGCTCTGAGGAGCTCTGGGGCGATGAGGTCCTCGAGCTTCCGCCATTCGCCTTTCACTCGCGTACGATTCGAATCGTAGAAGGCACGAAGGGAGGCGATGGCCGAGTGCCGTTCGCCGGCGATCTCGATTTCAAAAGTTCCTTCGGACAGCCATGCGGCGTTCACACCGCTTTCGGAGTGGAGGTACCCCATGCCTACGCCGCATCCGAGGGTGTGACCGAACCCGGCGGAGCGCAAGTATCCGACGAGTGATCCGTTGCGCCAGACAGGCTCTGTTCCGAACAGGAGCGGCACCGCGAGGGGAGCAGCAAGCTGGACGAGGCGCCGGCGCGGAGTCTGTCCGCGCTGTGTTTCGAGAACCGCCCGCCCAATGAAATCTTCACCCTTGTTCCAGGCGATTGTGAATCCCAATCCAGCTTCGAGCGGCGTGTCCTCATCGCTGACGTCCGCGCCCCAGTCGCGGTAACCGGCTTCAAGGCGCAACGTATTGAGTGCCACGTAACCTGCGTGGCGCAGATCGAGATCGCGTCCCGCAGCGACCAGCGCATCGTAGATACCCAGCGTCTGGTCAGTCGGGATGTGGAGCTCCCATCCGAGTTCTCCGACGAAGGTCATGCGGAACGCAAGGGCCGTACCATGGCCAATCTCGATTTCTCGCGCCGTCGCGAACGGAAACGCGGCTTCAGAAAAATCCGCCGGGCTTACGCGCGTGAGGAGCTCTCGCGAATGTGGCCCCATGACAGAGAGGCAGGTGTATCCGGACGACACGTCCGTGACGAATACGTGGCCGGCGCCTTTGGCATGCATTCGTAGCCAGGCGAGATCCCGGATGCGCTGCACAGCGGCTGTAACAACGAGGAATTCCTCATCTCCCGTTCGCGCGATTGTGACATCGGACTCCATGCCACCCCGCTCATTGAGCCACGGAGTGTACACGATGCGGCCCACTGGCACGTCAACGTCGTTAGTGGAGAGGCGCTGAAGAAAAGAGAGCGCATCACGCCCCTGCACCAGTAGGTGCGCGAAGGAGGTTTGATCGAAAAGCGTGACACCGGACCGCGTCGCGTCGTGTTCAGCCCCACTCGACTTGAACCAGTCGTCGCGACCAAATGTAGCATGGGCATAGGCCGGCCCCTCGGGAGTGCCGAACCATTGCGCCCGCTCCCAGCCGGCGGCCTCGCCGAACTTCGCGCCTGCGGCCGCTAAACGATCGTGCAGCGGCGAGACCCGCACATTACGAGCCGTCTCAGGTGACTTGTGAGGCCAATGCAGCGCGTAAAGGAGTCCAACCGCTTCACCCGTTCGGTCGCGCAGATATCGCCGATTGCGCTGGAATGGCATCGCTCGGCGGACGTCCATTTCCCAATAGTCATTTGCGGGCATGCCGGTAGACATCCACTCGGCCACCACTTTGCCGGCCCCGCCGGACGACTCGATACCGCATGAATTGAATCCCGAGGCCACGTAGAGGCCGGCGATGTCGGGAGCGGGTCCTAACAAGAACCGATTGTCCGGCGTGAAGCTCTCGGGGCCATTGAAACTGAGTTGCAACCCCACATTTTCCAGGGCCGGCATGCGCCGCATGGCATTGGCGAGGTGAGGCTCGATGTGTTCGAAGTCGTCGGGAAGCGAATCGAAACTGAACTCAACTGGGATCCCCGCCATCCCCCAGGGCTTGCCCTTCGGTTCGAAAAAGCCGACCAGCAATTTACCCGCGTCTTCTTTTGCGTAGAAGCACGCATCAAGATCTCGCACAGTGGGAGTATCGGGTGACAAGCCCCCCATGGCCTCTGTCACGACGTAAAAATGCTCCGCCGCGTGCAGCGGCACTGTCCAATTGACATCGGCCGCTAACGTCCGACTCCACATCCCGGCGCAGATGACGACCTTTTCAGTACCAACGATCCCTTCTGCCGTCTCGACACCGACGATCCGCCCTTTCTCGACCACGATGCGCGTCACTGGCGTGCGTTCCAGTATCTTCGCGCCACCCTGCCGCGCGCCGGTCGCGAACGCGCGCGCCGTGTCCACCGGATTAGTCTTACCATCGGACGCGATCCATGCCGCGCCCAGCACATCGGCCACATCGAGCAACGGCACACGCTTCTTGGCTTCGGCGGCGTCGATGATCTCGACATCGAGGCCAAAAGAGCGCCCCATCGAGGCACCTCGCCGCAACTCCTCAAGCCGAGCGGGTGTCGCCGCGACTGTGATCGACCCACATTGCCGGAAGCCAGTATGCTGACCCGTCAGCTCTTCGAGCTCGCGGAACAATCCCGCGGTGTACTGGGCCAGCTTCGCCATATTCTCGCTGGCTCGAAGCTGGGTGACGAGCCCCGCGGCATGCCACGTCGTACCGCAGGTCAGCTGATCGCGTTCGAGCAGCAGCACATCGCGATGCCCAAGCCGCGTGAGGTGATAGGCAGTGGACAGGCCAATAATGCCACCGCCGATGACGACGAATTCCGCGTGGGTGGGCAGCTTGCTTTGCATTCCGTGACTCAAAAAAATGGTTTCAAGCAGGTCTGAGCGTATCCCAAGGATGAACGAGAGGATGGTGCTCTAAGGGTGGCGACCTGGCGGGTCGTGATATGCGGTTGGGTTGTTGGTTCCGCTGTGAACCTCATGAGCCATCGGACCCAAGCCGAACCCCTTTCCGCAATGGTCGCGCCTGGTGATTCCGGCCGCTTACGAACGAGGCGTGCCCATTGGAGCGCGCAGGCTGTACTGAACTATGCAAAACTTGATCTCCTCCGCGCACATGATCGCGGATTGGTCAGCTGGAAGCGTCGTCTCGCCGAATAGTATCGGGCCGTCGATCAGAATTTCGCTATTGTAGCCGTCCATGAAAGAGAAATTCTGCGTCGGATAGGAAAAAGCGGAGGTTTTGCGTCTTCACGCCGGCGGTTGACGCGCGCAACGCCACAAGCTTCTCGTCGGCGAGACACGCGGAAAATTGTTAAGTGCACAGGAAGGGAAATTGCTGACAGGGAGCTCGACACGATAAGCGGCGGATGCTGAGCCGCATGCATCTTTGTCCGACTTGCCCGGTGCTCTCGCAAGGACGCTTGAATCGAACGGCCGTACGCGACCTAAGTTGCCCGCTGCAGATCGACGTGCTCGAGCGCCACTCCCGTGGATGATGGCAAAACGTGCCGGGCCTCGGGATTGAGCACCAACGCCAAGCCTCGCCGAGAAACTGCCGCATTAACTGTGTTTGCGAGCAAATAAGCGACGGTCATGGGCCCAACACCTCCAGGTACCGGAGTTATGTAGCTCGCGCGCGTGCTCGCCTCGGCGAAAGCAACATCCCCCACAAGCCTGACCGTTCCAGTCGTATCGATCGATCGATTGATCCCGACATCAATGACAACCACACCTGGTTTAAGCCAATCGCCGCGAACCAGTCCTGCACAACCGGCCGCAGCAACGACAATATCAGCCTTCCTACAGAGGCCCGGCAGGTTTCGCGTCTGCAGCTGCGCACCTGTGACGGTACATCCGGCATCGCCGAGCAAAACTGCCAAAGGTTTTCCGACGATATTCGAGCGACCTATGACGACAACGTCAAGCCCATTTAGGTCGCTCACGACTGTCTTAATCAGATGGGTCACTCCCAGTGGAGTGCAAGGAGCGAGCGCTGGTCGACCCGCGGACAATCGTCCCACGTTGTAGGGATGGAAGCCGTCTACGTCCTTGGCCGGATCGATGGCCTCCAGCACGCGCCAGCGATCGATGTGTCCGGGCAGAGGAAGCTGAACGAGGATGCCATCAATGGAATCGTCATCATTGAGCCGGCCGATCAAATCCAGCAATACGGCTTCATCGACATTGCTTGGCAGCAGGAATTGTTGCGACTTGATGCCTACGGTTTGAGCCTGTTTGGCTTTGGTCTTCACGTAAACCGAACTTGCCGGGTCTTTGCCGACCAGCACCACGGCCAATGCCGGTGTGACGTTGTGCTCGGCCTGGAGCAACGCCACCTCTCGCGTAATGCGAGCGCGAAGGATCTCAGCGATGGCTTTTCCGTCGATTCGGATAGCACTCATGATTATATCTAGAGATGTGATGCGACGGAGCTTGCCGCTGCAACAGCACGCCAAAGGACACGCGGGCCGCATTCTTTCGATCGACCCGCGCGCAACTCATCAGCAGCGGAAAGGCGTCTATATCTTGCGTGTTTGGCGTTGGCTGCGCCACACTGGTCTGCACATTCAAGCGATTGCTGACTCTTTCGCAAGTTCGTCCATGACTTCCTTGGTCGCTTGATAGGCCAGATCAACGATCTCGTCTATCTCAGACTCCGTTACAACAAGAGGCGGAGCAAATCCCAGAATGTCTCCATGCGGCATTGCTCGTACGATGAGTCCACGATCACGAGCAGCCTTGGAAATGCGAGCCCCCACCTTGAGCGCAGGGGCAAAGCGCCGTTTGGTCTGACGATCCGCAACGAACTCTATTGCGCCGAGTAAGCCGACGCCTCGGACCTCCCCAACGATCTCCATCTGAGCAAAGCGCTCCTTGAGTCGACGATGGAAGTGGGATCCGACGATCCTCGCGCGGTCGGTTAATCGGTCTTTTTTGACAATGTCGAGAACTACGTTGGCAGCAGCGGCTGCAATCGGATGGCCGGAATAGGTATATCCGTGTGAAAACGCGCCGACACGATCCGCAGCCTCCTCCATAACCGCGTAGACTTTTTCACCGACGATAGCTGCCGAGAGCGGGACGTAGCCGGATGTCAGACCTTTGGCGACCGTCACCAGGTCTGGCTCAATCCCATAGAGCATACTTCCGAAGTCTGCGCCGGTTCGACCAAAGCCACAGATCACCTCGTCGGCGATCAGAAGAATGTCGTAACGCTTGAGGACAGCTTGAATTTCACGCCAGTAGCCGGTGGGAGGCGGTGTAATCCCGCCAGTACCCAGCACCGGCTCGGCAATGAAAGCACCGACCGTTTCCGGCCCCTCTCGCACGATCAGTTGTTCAAGCTCGGCGGCACGCCTGCGGGAAAAGGATTCCTCTGTCTCGCCTGGCTCGGCACCCCAATAATGGTGCGGCGTGCCGGCATGCAAAATGCCCGGAAAGGGAAGGTCCATGTGGTCATGGTAAAAGGGCATGCCGGTCATTGAACCCGAAATGACTGAGCAGCCATGGTATCCTCGCTCGCGAGAGATAATCTTCTTCTTCTTCGGCTGCCCGCGTAGATTATTGTAATACCAGACGAGCTTTGCCTGCGTTTCGTTAGCGTCTGATCCAGATAGCCCGAAGAATACCTTGCTTGGCTTGCCTGGCGCCATTTCTAGGAGACGACCCGAGAGGATCGCCAGCTCTTCGCTCGTGTGGGCCGCATACGTGTGGTAGTAGGCGAGCTTGTAAGCCTGCCGGGCGATCGCCTGCGCCACCTCGGTGCGACCGTAGCCGATATTTACACAATAGAGTCCGGCAAAACCATCGATGTAGCTACGTCCCTGGGCGTCTTGAATGCGAATCCCTTGGCCGCCTGTGACGATCGTAGGATCACCGAGTTTTCCTTGCGCAAAGTCCTTGAGCTGAGTGAAAGGATGCAGAACACTGGAGCGATCGAGCTCAGCGATTGTCTTGATGTCAATCATACCGTTTCTCCTAAGCCGCCAAATCGCCAAAACACACGTATTTCAGCTCCATGTACTCCGCCAAACCGTGCCGCGATCCTTCGCGACCAAGCCCAGATTGCTTCCAACCGCCGAAGGGAATGGGAGGGCCTGTGAACGACGCCGTATTGACGCCGATCATGCCGCACTCGAGTTGCTCGGAAAGTCGCAGCCCTCGACGTAGGCTGTCTGTGTAGACATATCCCGCCAGCCCCATTTCGTTAGCGTTGGCACGGGCGATAACTTCCTCTTCGGAATCGAACGGAAGTACAGCAGCTACCGGCCCAAATGTTTCGTCTTGCGCGATGAGCATCTCTTCCGTGACATCGGCTAGCAACGTCGGAGGTACAAAGTTGGGCCCCAGCGCCGCGCCGTGATGAGTGAAGAGAACCCGCGCGCCCTTCTTTACCGCATCATCGATTTGGACCCTACATTTATTTGCGACCGTTAACTTGGTCATTGGGCCTATCTCAGTTGGTGGGTCTAGACCGTGACCGACTTTGAACTGGGCGATTACGGCGGCAAACTCCTCGACAAAAGCAGGGTAGACGCCTCTTTGGACGTAGATGCGGTTGGCGGCTAAGCAATCCTGACCCGAGGTCGCAAATTTCGCCGCCACTGCACCCCTGACCGCCTTCTTAAGGTCGACATCATCAAAAATCAGGAAGGGGCGTGGCCGCCCAGTTCTAGCGACACCTTTTTGACGGTGTCGGACGCCCCCTCCAGTAGTCGACGCCCCACCTCCGTAGAACCTGTAAACGACAGAGCCCGTATTCTTTTGTCACGCAACAGCGGCGTCGAAAGCTCGATCGGATTGCCGGTAAGCACTTGAAGAACGCCAGGCGGAACCCCGGCTTGTTCAGCCAACCGAGCGACTGCGAGAGCGGAGAGCGGCGTCTCAGGAGCAGGCTTCACGATCATCGGACATCCGGCTGCAAGAGCAGCTCCAGCTTTTCGCGTGATCATGGCGACAGGAAAATTCCATGGAGTGATGGCCGCGGCGACACCAATCGGCTGCATTCGGACGTGAAGCAGACTTTCGGGCTTATGACTGGGGATAGTCTCTCCGTAAGCGCGCTCACCCTCTGCGGCGAACCACTCGAGAAATCCTGCACCGTACGCGACTTCATGGCGCGCTTCGGCGAGCGGCTTGCCCTGCTCGCTCGTCACCAGGATGGCCAACTCTTCCGAATACTCGAGCATCAACGACGCCCAAGACCTAAGAATCGCGCCACGCCTTGCTGGCAGGAGCTCTCGCCACGCGGGAAACGATCGCTCAGCTGCCGCGATCGCCTGGTTCATGTCCGCGGCAGAGCAATGAGCAACATCCGCGATATCTTCGGCCGTCGCCGGATCGGCCACAACATCTCGCTGATCGCCAGAGATCCATCGGCCGTCGACCAACGCCGCCCCCGCCAAGAAATCGCGGCGGTGCAGACGCTGCAGGTGCTTGGTAGCAAGGCCAGCCAAATGCGAACTTTGATGCCGAACGATTTGATGGGCCATTGGCGGGGTCCAAACGCGTCATTTGTTGAAATTGCCTCGGCAATCAGGATACTGATGTCGCGAACTGATTTGCATCGCATTTTCCTGCCGTCGGGAGGATTTCCTGCATGGCACAGGCACTTTGCGGCGAAGCACACCTGAAGGCTGGAGAGAGATCATGAACTACGATCGAATAGATGCCCGGATCTTGGAGATCGTGCAAAAAAACAACCGCCTAACTTCAGAGGTGATCGGTGAACTGGCCGGGCTTTCTGCGACGGCGTGTCAACGACGGCTGAAGAGGCTCCGCTCGGAAGGCATCATCGAAGCCGATGTCTCAATTGTCTCTCCGAAGGCCGTAGGAAGACCTATTCAAATGCTTGTGCTGGTGAGCCTGGAACGGGAGCGCTCAGATATCATCGACAGGTTCAAGAAGGCGATCAAATCGTCAGTCGAGGTCGTCAATGGATTTTACGTGACGGGCGATTCAGATTTCGTCCTCTACGTTACCGCACACAGCATGGAAGAGTATGAACAGTTCACGCGGCGATTCTTTTATGAGAATGCGGACATTAAGGGCGTCAAGACAATGGTCATTATGGACCGTGTGAAGTCGGGTTTTGCGATTCCGATTGAGGCCCCTGCCGAGGAGTGAGTGCGTTACTCACGAGCGAACTCTGCGTTTGCACACTTTTTATCGCTCACTTGCGCGTAACACCGCAAAACCAGCACGCTCTCATGCGCTCACTGTGGTGTGATGTACGAATTTAGATGAAAAGTATCAAAGAAGATCAAGAGGTCGGGTATTGTATATTGCCTTGTTGCGCGACCCAAACGCGACCTGGTCTTAAAGGACTGAGATATTGTCTACGATGTCCATCCAGAACGTGAGCGGCATTAACTGGCTGGGACGCTTAAAATTTGCGCCGCATCTACGCACTGGGGCCGATGTTTTCACCCAAATGGTGAGGCATCACAGTGGCTTTCTGCCGCTCAGCTTCTCATGCCGAAAGACAGCGTCTGGCGGTCGAGATGGGAATCCCCGATTGCGAGGGATGTGTCGACAAGCGTATCGGCCTCATGGGCGCTCCAGAGGCAAACTGTACAAAGTAGACAAGGTTGGAAACGCGCTAAGGCAGCAGCGAGCCGCGAGCACTCGTCGGCCGCTGCGAACCCCCGTCAGGATTGATAGGTCGGAAACCAGATTGGAGCTGTGATGAACGATCTGTCCAATGCCCAGGAATTGGCCACGGATCGGATCACTGCTCCGTTACGATTTCCAACATTTCGCCGCATCTGGCTTGCGAGCCTGCTGTCAAATCTTGGTATTTTGATTCAGGGCGTAGGCGCGGCCTGGGCGATGATACAGATGACATCATCGGCCGATAAGGTCGCGCTGGTGCAGACCGCGCTGATGCTGCCGGTCATGTTGATTTCAATGCCGGCCGGTGCGGTCGCCGACATGCATGACCGGCGCATAGTGGCACTCGTGTCGCTGGGTATCACGCTCGCCGCCGCGACTACGCTAGCGATGCTCGCCTGGTTGAGCATGGTCACGCCGAATATTCTGCTTGCACTCTGCTTTACCGTCGGGACCGGCATGGCTCTGATGGGACCCGCTTGGCAAGCCTCGGTAAGCGAACAGGTGCCCTCTGAAGCCGTGCCTGCGGCCGTCGCGCTCAACGGTATTAGTTATAATATCGCACGCAGCGTGGGCCCTGCGATTGGCGGCATCGTCGTTGCTGCCGCGGGCGCGGTGGCTGCGTTCGCGCTCAACGCTCTGCTCTATTTACCCTTGATAGCCGCGCTGTTTCTTTGGAAGCGCATCACTGAACCGCCGACTCTTCCGCCGGAAACGCTTAATCGCGCAATGGTTTCTGGCCTGCGCTACATTATGAATTCGCCGCCGATCAAGATCGTTCTGATCCGCTCCATGGTCATCGGGCTGATCGGAGGCGCGATCATCGCCCTGCTGCCATTAGTGGCTCGTGATCTCTTGCATGGAGGCGCAGAAATATACGGTATGATGGCCAGCGCCTTTGGGCTGGGCGCGGTGATCGGGGCGCTCAACCTCACCGAGGTCCGCAAGCGCATGAGCGGCGAGGCAGCGATCCGTGCTTGCGCTGTGTCGATGGGCGGGGCGATAGCTGGAATGGCGCTCAGCCGCGAGCCAGTTTTGACTGCTATCGCGCTGGTGTTGGCGGGCGCCATGTGGATGATGACATGGTTGCTCTTTAGTGTTGGCGTGCAGCTCTCGGCGCCCCGCTGGGTAGCGGGGCGCTCGTTAGCAGCCTATCAGGCCGCGAGCTCCGGCGGGATTGCTATCGGCAGTTGGACTTGGGGACACGTGACAGATGCGGCCGGGGTCGACGTGGCTCTCCTAATATCAGCCGCCCTCTTACTTTGTTCGCCGCTGCTTGGGCTTTGGCTGCCCATGCCGCGCATCGACGCGCGAGACGAAGAGCCCGAGATGCTCGACGATCCTAAGGTTCGCCTGCCGCTGACCGGACGCAGCGGACCGCTTGTCGTGGAAATCGAATATCGCGTCCTGCAGGAGAATGCACGCGCCTTCCATAATGTGATGCAAGAGGTCCAGCTATTTCGGCAGCGCAACGGAGCCTATGGCTGGTCCATTGCTCGCGACATTGCAGATCCTGAACTGTGGACAGAGCGATATCATTGCCCAACATGGCTCGATTACTTGCGCCAACGAAACCGCGCGACGCAATCGGAACGTGCGCTGGACCGGCGAGCCAGTGCGTTCCATATAGGTCCTGAGCCCGTACGCGTCCGACGCATGCTAGAGCGCCCGTTCGGCTCGGTACGCTGAAAGCACGAATCCGCGGCGAGGTCTTGCCCGGTGATCACGCCGTGGCTATGTCTGGATACTACACGCGATCGCCTATCACGCGGGTCGCCGTAGGACCGCTAGGCAGTACGCCACGCCAGCCACTTAGTTGCCCGTCGGATGCTGCCCGATGGAAGATCGGTGCGCCCCCTTCGCGAACTCGGACCTACTTGCGTGCCGACTTGGCCTGGTAGGAGAATTTGACGGAAGCGACTTCGCCGCGGTGATTGCCAAATCCGCAAAAGTCCGTGGGTACCGGCGTGCGGATTAGGATCGCCTTATTTGTGATCCCCTTCCGCGTCAAACGGGTACGCGCAGGGGTGAGACGAATTGTGCATCAAGCGATGAGCACGGGTTTCGGCTGGAGAACTTCGTTCTCGGTTACACGATGCGCGATGGCAGATTCTTGCTATTTCGCAACTCCGCCGCCGAGCAGGTCTCGGTACCCGTGATCTGCCATCCATTTTGCTCGCGCCAGGTGACGGTCATCCGCAGTGCGAGCACGCGCCGGTTCGCCATGCGGATCGATATGCAAGTATCCATCCGGGCTAGACCGCGGACAGGAGCTCACCGATCCCAGCGCTTGAGGAGCTCGGGGTCGTCCTTGTGCATCCTGATGAGCTCGGTCAGGTTCTCGATGCCGAAGTCGGTGAACGCCATGACCTGGTCGTCACCTATGCCGTAAACCCAGATGACGCCATCCTCAGTGTCCATTCCGTTGGCCACGTCCCAGAGCCAGTCCTCGTCTTCGCCGAGGTCTTTTGCGACGCGAGCGATGGTGAAGACGGCGTGAACCTTGTTGACGTGCATGGCTACGCCGCCGGGGCGGAGGACCTCGGCGCAGGAGGCGTCCAGTTCCAGGGCAGCAACTCGCGCAGGCGGTTCTGCGGCATGTCGGCGATGCGCGCGAAGACGTCGGCAAGCCAGGCTTTCGGGTCGATGTCGTTGAGACGCGCCGTCATGAGAAGCGTGGCCATCACGGCAGCCCGCTCGGCGCCGCGATCAGAACCGGCGAACAGCCATGCCTTTCTTCCCAGAGCAAAACCGCGCAACGCTCGCTCCGCTGCATTGTTCGTCATGCAGATCCGTCCGTCGTGGACAAGGCGGGCAAAGCCCTCCCAGCGGTTGAGCAGATAGTTGATCGGCTTAATCACGTTGGACGAGCGTGAGAGCCGGGCAGATTCCGCTCGGAGCCAAGCCTCAAGGTCGGTCAGCAGTGGCGCGCTTCTCTCCCGGCGGATCTGCAGCCGCTCCTCAGCGCTCAGCCCATAGATGTCGCGCTCGATCTCGAACAATTGGTCAATCCGACGAACCGCTTCCAGCGCAATGGGCGAGATCGCGGTCGCCGATCTTCCGCGGCGAGCGTTCTGGGCGATGTCGGCAAGTTCGAAGAACGCCCTCCGTCCATGTGCCCAACAGAAGGCGGGCGTGGCCGGCAACGCCTTGCGTCCGGGATCGAAGAGAGCGTTGAACCCGCTATAGGCATCGGCCTGCAGGATGCCAGCGAAGTTCTGAAGATGCCGCGCGGGATGCTCGCCGCGCCGATCACGTGAGGCGTAGAACAGCGCCGCCGGTGGATCTCGCCCGCCGAATGGCCGATCGTCGCGAACATAGGTCCAAATCCGGCCGGTATCTGCTTTCCCTTTCGCCAGGATCGGTATCTTGGTGTCGTCACCGTGGAGCCTGTCGGCGGAGAGCACATAGGCTTCGATCAGTTCAAAGAGCGGCCTGACCGCAAAGGCTCCTGCGCCCACCTGGTCCGCCAGCGTCGAGACCGACAGGTCGATCCCCTCGCATTTGAAGCGCTGGCTCTGTCGGTTCAACGGCTGATGCTGACCAAATTTGTCGTACAGGATCGTCGCCAGAAGCTGCGGTCCGATATAGCCCCGGGCTGTGGCATGGAACGGCGCCGGCGGCTGCGTGATCGCCTCGCAATCCCGACAACTGAACTTCTCCCGGACTGTGTCGATCACCTTGAACCGGCGTGGGATCTCCTCCAGTGTCGAGGTCACGCTTTCGCCGAGCTTCGACAGCCGCGTCGACCCGCAGCAGGGGCATTGCGTCGGAGCCGGCAGGATGACGCGTTCTCGCTCGATGTCGTCGGGGAAGGGCTGACGCACCGGCCGCTTGCGCTCAAACGAACGCACCGTCTGCGTCTTCTCGGCCGCCTTCTCGGCGGCCAGCTCATCCTCGGTCGCCCCCGCCTCGAGTTCCTCAAGCTCTAGCTCCAGCTGATCGAGCAGCCGCGCCGACCGCTCGGAGCGTGCGCCATATATCGTGCGTCGTAGCTTCTCGATCTCGAGCTTGAGGTGGGCAATCAGCGCTTCGGTGCTCGATTGCTTCGCCTGGGCATTGGCCGCTTCAGCAAGCCTGGCTTCCGCCGCAAGCCTGGCAGCGCGCTCGGCCAGGATCATTGCATGCGCGGCGACAAGATCGGGCGGCAGGTCGGCGCTGGAGTCCATAGCCAGATGGAATCACATTCGCGGCCAAACTCAAATAACAAAGTCTCAGCCCACACTGGTCGGACGCCAGGACTCCTGGGGATTGCGCCAGTCGATGCCGGACAACAGATAGCTCATCTGCGCCTGCGAGATCGACACTACGCCGTCCGCCAGCGACGGCCAGACAAAACGACCTCTCTCGAGTTTTTTCGTAAACAGGCATGCTCCCTGGCCGTCATGCCAGATCACTTTCAATAGATCGCCTCTGCGTCCGCGGAAGCAGAACAAATGACCACTCAGCGGATCGCGGCGCAGCACCTCTTGCACCTGCAGTGACAATGAGGCGAAGCCTTTACGCATGTCGGTGTGGCCCGTCGCCAGCCACACCCGAACTCCCGTAGGAACCGGAATCATCGCGGATCCAAAACCTCGATGATCCGGCGAAGCGCCTCAACGTCAACGCCCGCATCAACAATGACCCGCCGCCTGCCGGTTAGCTCGATCTCGATCCGACGCTCCGTCGAATGTACGGTCGCGCTCTCCGATGACGCCGCCACCGACGCCGCGGGCACCCCCTCGGCCACAACTGCCCTGACAAAGCCAGCCTCGGATTTGGTCCCCGTCGCCGCGAAGGCTCTTCGCCAGGTCACCAATAGAGAACGCGACAAGCCGTACCGCCGGGCTGTCGCCGCAACCAGGCGCGGCTCGGATAGGCTCTCCAAAACAATCCGCGCCTTCTCTTCCTCAGACCAACGCCGCCGCCGGCCCGTATCAACCACTTCCAGTCGATTCAACGTACTGATCGTATGGCTGTCCATACGTACAGTTCTCAACCATCAGGCCAGCCCGCCGCAAGGCGTCTCTCCTCGGAGGCTTACATATGCAATACGATCTGAGCCGCTTCTTTCCAATCCGCGACGGCTTCCGCGGCTCATGGACAGGACGGCCTGCCACCGTTTCCTGCTCCAGACCTATCCCGGCCTTGGCAAGCTAACCGGGAAACGAGGCGTCGACAGCATCATGCCCTATAACAATGCTGCCGAGCGTGAGCTACGGGCGGCCGACGTGTGGCCGCCATCTACAGCCTTATCGCCACCGCCAAGCTCAATGATATCGACCCGCAGGCTTGGCTTGCCGACGTGCTGGCGCGCCTAACGGATCACCCTGCCAAGCGCATCAACGAACTGCTGCCTTGGAATTGGCAGCCTCAAAGCGTCCCCACGCCGCTTAAGCACCATCAGCCTTCCGCCCAAGAACGACCCTAGCCAGGGCCTTAGCTGGATGCGTACGATTCGCACGAAGCATAAGCGTCTGAAACAAGACTATAACAACCACATGCCCTTTGCTCGAGGCACTTGCGTTCATCAATCTCTAAGAGACCGCGCCTCTTGCGAATCAACCTCTGTTCTTGGAATTGGCTTAGAGTCTCAGTAACCCCGGCCCGGCGCAATCCCAGGACAGACGAAAGATACTCATGAGTAACTGGAAGCACACGAGCGTCCGCGGCGTCGCTAGCCAGACAGAGCCAAGTCGCGAGCCGTCTTTCGAGGCCGTGCCGAACCCCGCACAATCCTGTCTGAGCGCAATGCACGGCGAGTGCTTGATCGTACCTGGAAAGATGTTTCCGGATTTCAGGACGATCGTTCATCACGCGGCGCAAATCCTCCAAACGAATCCTGTGCGCACTTCCCGGAAAGAGCACAACAGCTTGATGCGTCGAGATTTGTCTGCCCATTAAATGCGAAGCACCAATCGCGCCACGATACCCTATTACCGCCACCTCCAGGAGGCTACCTGTCGCGACAATCCTGAGAGAGACGAGCCCCGACTCGACAAAATAGACATGATCAAGGGGCCTTTTCGGCTCCTGTAGCACCGCCCGTTCTTTCAGCACAATCGGCTCAAGGAACGATCCTAGGGCCGCTAGGTCTTCAGGAGAACATTTCGCTAGAATTGCGTTTCTGACAAAGGACCGAGCGCCACAACATGCCTTTCCAGGCCCGCGAAGCATTTGCTGTGTATGGGACGCCTGTTTCAGGACGGCATCCCCGGGGCGGTCGAGCCCTTCCAAGACATCGGGCACGCAGTCGCTCATAGTGTGGTCTGTCTCTTGGCAATTGATCTAGCCGAGCAGCTGAATCTAGCGATTCTGCTAACTTGTTTTGCGCAATGAGCGTCCTGACCACGCCAAAATCCCGCATCAAATCGTCCTTTTCGGCGGATTCATCGCGTCGAACGTGGGCGGCGGCCTTGAGGCGACGCGCGGAGGAGCGCCTCTATGGATACGGATCGGTCCGATTAGCGATAGAAGCCGGCCGATGTCGACCTCGTTGAGAACGGGAGCTCAGGAGCATCCTGGACGCCGTGCCAGATTATTGCGCGACGATCGGGGCTTCCACCTTCCACCACCGCCTCCACTTCGACAACGAGGGTCGCCGCCACCTGCGCGGAAGGATGCCACCTGGCGACGAATGGGTCTCCTACCAGAGAGAGTGGCGAGCGCTCGCCGCGTCTCAGTGCTCCGACAGCCCACAGCAAGGCGACGAAATTGACTATTCAGGCGAGGCTTGATGCGGATCCCCAGCGATGTAGACGCCGCACCACTAAGGCTGCAGTCGCGACATTAGCAAGCCCGGAGCGATACTCCCGATGCGGTCCCGCCGATGGATCGCGACCCGCCACACCGCCTGATTGCGTGAAGATCTGAGCAACCGTCGAGCTTCATGCATCCGAAGTTGTTCCCGTCCAAGCTACTGGATTGATCAACCGATAAGGGCCGACACGGCGTTTGCGCATCCCCAAGAGAGACTAAATCCGGACCCACCGTGTCCGTAATTATGGACTACGCATGTACCCGTCTCTAACATCTCTCGTTCAAGCCTGATGCCAGACGGCCTTACTGGCCGTACCCCGACGACGAGTTGCCGAGGCCGTTCGCTTGCACTATGCCGAACCCAAGGAACGTAACGGCCGGCCCGGGCTACCACGTCCGACCACTTGATGGTTTCGACGAGGTCATTCAGGCCAGCCTCCGCACTACCGCCAATCATGACCTCTCCCCCCCTGGGTATCACGTAGGCCATGCCGTCTGGATGGTCGTCGTCTCCAATATATTCGATGGGCGATCCGTCATTGGATGCGACCACAAAGTATTGCCCTTTGTAAGGTTCAAAAGCTTCGTCGTTGACGAGGGTTGCGGCTCCCAATCCGGTGCAATTTACGACAATCTCGTGTTGACAGCTGAGATCAGCCAAGCGCTCGACGTGCTGTCGCCTGAACTGCACGTTCCTCTTCTCGGCCTGCTCGACCAGCCAGTTCAGATAAGAGGACATTTTCGCCGCCGGCGCCTTCAATCGGTAGCCCCACTTCACAGGGGCATTCGAAAGTGAGCTAATGGAGCCATGGAGCGCCCGTTCGGGCTCGTTAAATCTCCGCAGCTCGTCATCTGTTAAAAACGCGAACTCGGGTGGAATATGCGACCAAGCGGGCACATGCCTCCGCTGGGATCTAAAGAGCTCAACGCCACGAATGATTTCGACGCCGGATTCCGGATAAAGACGGGATATGTCAAGCAATCGTTGCAGCGTCACCGAAGACCACTCAAGTACTTCCGCGGTTTCAGGGACGAGATACACGTGCCACACAGCTGTGGCTTTGACCGAATCAGTATCGGCTCCGAACTTGTCAGCGATGATTTGCACTTCATACCGGCTGGCTAGTACGATTGCAGTGGTAAGACCTACGACACCAGCTCCCACGACGCAGATCGACTTTGTCATCGGGAAGCCCTCGTATTTAAGAGCACACGCTGAAACGCCTTGAACAATTTTTCTGCGGCCGCGGCACGATCTTTGCGCAACTCCGTTGCTGTCTGCGTCACAACATGATCCGGCGGCGTCAATGGAGATCCTCCCAGCGAGAGAGCCAGAATCTGCACTCTACATGCAACTTCCATATAATGCTGCAAATAGACCGCTTCCTCGATGTTTGGGGCCACGACGAGGAGCCCATGGTTGCGCAGCAGGCTAACTCCTCCTGTCTCAAACAGTCGCATGAGGGCAGGGTCAATCTCTGCCTCACGGAACAGTCCCTGATACTCGACACAAATCGTTTCAGGAATGAGTTCGATGGCTGTCTGCGAGACTGGAAGAAGCCCTGCGGAGGTTGTGCCGACAGCCAACGCATTTTCGGAATGCGTGTGCAACGCGCTACCTGGTCGCGCCCGTACCTTATGGATCAGCCGATGAAGCTTGTATCCGTCGGCATTCACACCCAGCTTTTCTGGATTCAGCTTGTCAATTTCATCGAGAGGAACCGTGATCCAGTCCGATGGCGTCATTTCAACGGCAAGAACACCATCGGGATTCATGGAAACAAAGATGCGTCCTCGACCGTCGACCCATGCGGTTGAAATGTGATTAAATATTGCGTCGACGTAATTCAGCTGTCCAAGTATTCGCCATGCATCTGTCATCTTGGCGTTGACAAGGTGCATATCACTTCCCTCGCTCAGCGACGCAAAGCCTTATTCCAAGATCTTCATATGCATTGTATGGAGGATCAAAGCTTCTGAACGTTATTTCGGCCGCTTCGATCTCGGACGATAGCCACGAGGACCCGCGCGCAACCCGATCATCCAGGCCACAGACGTCTGCTTCTTGCCGGAACGCCTCTTCAGAGTATGGCTTTGCTTTTGAAAGCGTCCATTCCCAGACATTGCCGACGATATCATGAAGACCATTCGAATTGAACGGAAAGAGCCCTACAGCGCAGGGCCGAAGGGCTCTCGCCTCCTCGCTACTTTCTGCCGCCCGCAAATGAGCGTTCTCGTAAGGAGCCCCCTCGCTCCAGGGATAGGGATTGTCTCCACTCAGTTCCCGGGCCACGCTCTCCCACTCGGCTTCTGTCGGCAGACGTACCTGTTGACCTTTGTCCAGTTTTCCTTCCTTGCAAAGCCGGGCGTCGATCCAGCTCGCATACGCCAGCGCCTCCCACCAATTCACCCCGACAACCGGTTGATTGGGCCTGTTGTGTGAAGGGGCGGACCAGTACATTGGGGAAGATCGCTTTATCATTCGCTCGCATTGATCGGGGAAGTCTTCAGCAATCAGGCGCTGCCCAAGCACTTCACTCGTGAGGTGCGTCGGTGCGACGTCCCGAGCACGGTTCAGGACGGCATTGCGGAAGTCATCATCACCGCTTGCCCACGCCCATCCTTCGGCACTCTGCCAGTGCTCCCGCTGCTTGTAGCCTCCATCATCCAGGAACTGCTTGTATTCGGCGTTGCTCACCAAGAACGCCGATAACGCAAAGCGGCTTAGCATTCCCTTGATCGGTGGTGAGGCAGGAACGCTCGAATATTTCGTTATTCTCGTGATATGGTTGGTCGATCGCCCAATCTGCCTGGGTCCGGTCTCTAGCCAGAATAGCCTCGAACTGAACTCGTCCTCGAGCCTCGGGTCGCCTAACGTGCCCAGAAGATCGCCGATCCGCATTCTCTTCGAGAACGGCAGCGAACGCCTGCTCAGCCACTTCAGCAACTCGGATTGGGTCGCCAGGATCCTCTGTTTGAGGTCCCGCATCAAGTTCTGACCATGCGTGACGGATACTACTTCGCTGAGCATTTCCGCTCGGGCCAGAGCAGCTTCGATCGTGCGGCTTCCAGGCCCCCCTCTCAATTCACCAACGAAGGCGTTTATTTCGTTCTTTCCTTCTTCGCTTGCCGCCCGCAGTCCGGCCCAATACCGGATCGGTGGATGCCACTTCTCGAGCAATGCGTAACCGCGTCGCTGAGTGACCGGCCGCTTCGCTAACGCATAACCGGCTAGCACCTCTCGAAACACGTTGTGCGCGAAGTCGTATTCATTTCGCCGCAGCGGCGGCAAGATGCCATGTCCGCGCCGAATATGAGCCGCAATGCTCGTAATGAGGTTCTCTCGGGTCTCGAAGAGCGTCGCTTCCGAGAGCCGGCACGTGTTCTTTGAGACGCGCCGAAGGTCTTCGTCAGTCAGGATCTTTGTCCCGCCCTGCACGAGCCGCTCTTGCGCCGTGAAGGCGGCTTCGGCAAGCGCGTCCAGTATCCAGCTGGCATGATCGGTAACGAGAAGCTTCTGTTCGCCGAACAAGTGCTTCTTGATGAATAGCCGGTCAACAGCTCTGAGGCACAATTGACTCACAGACGACGGGATATCCCGGCTCTCGTCCGAATAGATCGTTTGCAGGATGTTAAGCATCAACGGCGTCAAGCAAACAGCACCGAGCTCGGAGTTCGTCGAAATTGCACTGGCTACATCGAGTTTGCGCTTCTCCAGATCTGCTGTGTCAAGCCCTTCTTCTGCGCGAAGTCCAATCGCAACGTCGTGCCAGCGAACCACTGCTTCCCTTGCCTGTTCTGGCGAGAAATTAGAGATTTCAAACAGGGTCGCTGGCCTTATCTTGGTTCGATCGTCCTCGTGCCAGTCGGCCACGCGGCTGGTCACAATTGTGCTGAGGCCACCTGTCCGGAAGCTTTCGTTGTTTGGGATGTTGACGCTTCGTATCAAAGCGGCAGCCTCAATCCGTGTAGGTATCTGGTCGCCGGTTCCGTGCGTCATTGGAAGCTCGTCCAAGCCGTCGAAGATCAACGTGGCGGTCTTCAGGGATCTTTCCAATTCGAGGAGCGCCGCTTCGTCCAGCTCGAGTTCAACTGCTCGCAGTGCACATTCTACGATCGCCCGCTGATTGGTCCTGTCTTTTAGCTTCAAAGACGCGAGTGGCACGTAGAACGCAAAGCGGTCCAGCTTGCCTGCAAGAAATTCTTGAGCAAATCTGGTGGTCAGGAACCGAGCAAGGGTCGATTTGCCATATCCCGGATGGCCAATCACGACCGCACATTGCTCTGTGGTCGTCCAAAGAGCATTTATATCCCGCTCGACATTTCGTTCATCGGCAGTTCGGAACGTCGGCGGCACCCATAGCTCGCGGAGATTGCTACGCCGGGCAGCAGCTCGACCGGACCGATCGAAGACGAATTCGGCGGGGTCTCCGTACTCCAGGCTATCCAGCTTGGCGATCGCTGCAGCCAAATACTGTGCTTCGCCGTCGGCGAGTGATCTTCGAACGGAAGACGATGATGGTGCTACTCTGATCACTTTCTCTTCAGGAGTTCGCTGCCTTTTCGGGCCATCGCCATCCATCTGTTCCTCGCAATATCCTTTACGAATCTCGCATACGCGGAAATTGGCTCAGCGCCGTCAGAGTCCCGGTCGCGGAGCGTCTCCAATACCCCCCTTCCCGAGACACAAAATACAGGACCGGTTCTGGGATCTGGCTCGGCTCCCGATCGTCCAGCAGCGGCACATTGAATGTGTTCTGGTTGGGCAAAATCGGCCTTTGCGTATCCACCAAGGGCCGGCCCTCAGCTTCGACCCACCAAACATAGATCGGCGCCTTTGTTAGGTTCTGTATTTCGAGATCCCATTGCCGGCCCCTCACCAGATCTGTGACATCCTCTTTCACAAGCTGCGACGTGAGCCAGAGATAGACTGCCGTCTGTTCATCAATCGACTTCTGTTCTTGTTCCTTTCGATTTTTTCCAAACTGCCAGATGAGCGACACCAACGCAGTCATTACGCCAAGAAACGTCGCGCTACCGGATACAACCTGGCCCCATGAGCCGAATTTTTGATAATCAATTGCCCCGAGCCGAATGCCCCAGTAATTGAGCGTAAGGAGCATCAAACAGAAGAAGAGCAGCAGCAGAACAGCTACCCAAAGTAACGCGAACACGATCTGGTCAGTCGTATTGCGCCGCAGTTCAGGGCCGCGCATTTCGGTCACCTGACCCTATAGGGGTCCTTGCCAGACTTGATCATGTTGATGATCGATGAGACCGCCCGATTGGCCATCGCATCCCGCGCATCGCTGGTAAGCGAAGCAATATGACCGGTTATCATCAGTCGCGTCGGTATGAGCAACTTGGCAGCAGCGACGATGTCGGCCTGCTCGTAGAACCCATCGAAGGCTGCATAGCCGAGCTTTCCTGACAAAAGGGCGTCCAACAAAGCTGTTGGGTCTACGACCTCGGCGCGCGCGCTGTTGATCAGAATGAGCCCGGGCCTGAACCTGTCAAACTGTTTTCGCCCGATCAAACCGCGCGTTTCGGTATTGCCTGGTGTCATGACAATCAGGACGTCGACACTCTCCGAAAGCTCGTCAAGCGGTCGGTAAGTCAACCCAAGCCGCGCCTCCTCGGATGGCTTTCGGGTTCTTGAGAAGTAAGAGACGGGACAATTAATGCCCCATCTCAGAATTTCAGCAATACGGGTGCCAATGCCGCCGAGGCCCACGATTCCGACATGCAGATTCGCCAAGTCTCTTTGTTTTTCTTCTTTTCCGGAATTTCCCTCAGAGTACGCCAGCGCGTATTGATGGATGCGGCGGGTCGAGTTCAAAAGCAGGCCAATTGTGAATTCGGCAACGGCATTGCTGAGAGTACCGGGCGTGGTAGTGACTGCGATCCCACACCTATCAGCCGCATCGGCATCGATAAATGATTGATACCCCATTCCAAGAAAGGCGATTATCTTGAGTTTCTTTGCGCCTTGAAGTGCCTTTGCTGTTGCAAACTCGTCTCCGCCCAAGAGGTATCCCGCCTTGTCGGCCAGGGCTGCCGCGAGTTCATCCTCAGATAACAGATTTGTCGGATTCTCGACCACAAATCCCGCTTCAACCAGCGGCTTTAGCAATTCCTTGCGGACGCTGGTGCCAGTTACCAAGATCTTGTCTGACATGGTCACTTCCTTTTTGTTAAACGCCCAGCTGCGCCTCGCGCAGCAGCTCGTCATAGTAGCGCACTCTGGCGCTGACGCCGTGCGACGCGCCGGCCAGATACTGCCCCGCGTCATAACCGAGCTTTTCAAGCGCGGTCGCCGCTTCAGCGATGAGGCGGGTGTGCGCCTCGTCTTCTCCAATGTTCGCGTGAAGGAAGCTCTTGTAGTCTGCTGATGGCAAAGCGGCATCGAAACAAGCCTCCACCGCTCGATATTCGGCGAGAAGCATTTGCTCATTTCCGACACCAAGAGCTCCAAGCGCTCGCATCGGGTCAGCCTCAGTTTGCTGCAAAGCCTCGATGAACGATGCTACCGCTTCGGTTACTTTGACCGGTCGATCTGATAGCCCAATGGACCTGCACAACTTCCAAATGAGCCACGGGTGAGAACGATCTGCAATGCCGCCACGGACTGAGCTGTGCTCGCCATCGACGACCGGCATCAGAAGTGAGCGAACATGAACATTCGCAATCCTGGCAATCACTCGAAGCAGTATCTGCGAAAACGGGTTGGTGACGACAGCCTCCTGGCTCGCCCAAAGCGCTAGAGCATCTGGGTGATTCTTTGCGTACTCGAAAAAGGGATGTACCTCTATTCGAGCGCGCCGCTCAATCGCTTCCGCTTCAGCAATGAATGGGGCAATCGGCCAATGGACAATTGGCTGGAAATATTTGTCCACCGGAAACGCGGTCCTTGGCAAAGCATCGCTATTCATAGCGTCCCTCAGCATTCCGGCCCCCTCCGTGCGAGTTCATAACAGGATCAAAAGTACGTATTCACCGCGATTTCATCGTCTTCCGCAGTACTGCAATCGCTCAAGACCCAGAAGCACGCCCGTCATGATAGGTCGTAAGGTTTGGGCCGCATGGCGCTCTTCATTTAAGATGCATTAACGCAATGGCGAGCGGCTGCGCGTCCTTACAACAAATGCCGCCTGTTCCTCCAATACCGCCTTCCTGGTCCCGGCCTTGCCCATCCCGACGAGCCAAACGGGGAAATGTTCGCAGATGGCTGCTTGCAAGACGTTGCGCAGCTTTGATTTTGGTCACCGGATCGAAGCCCTATTTCCAGTTCGCTGTTCGACTGAGCCTTTTTAATTGGAACAGCGACGAGAAGTTGCGAGACAAACGGCCAAACGGCGCAGGATTTCACCGATTTCTTAGGCCTCTGCGCAGCATCGAGGCCAACACCATCGTCTGGAGAACGTCGCGAGCTCGCGAGACCGCAGTCCGTCGGGGGGTCCATAGGGATATCGAGAGTCGAACTAGCTGCTGATAAGCGGCGGGCAGCGCTGAGACCAGGCTCCAGGGCGACTCCGCCGCGTTCGCCTCGGGCGCTTCTCGAGGGCTAGCGCGTACGAATGGCGGGTGAGACACCTGGTCCAGGTCGGACCAAGGACAAGGTTTCGATCGGGGCTTCTGGCAACAGCCCAGCTTTTCATCGTTCAGTACAATGCTGGAGCCGCCTCATCATCTCCGCTATCTCGATTTTCGCAAGGAATGGGTGCGTAATGGCCCGCCCCAAGAAGGCGCAACGCGAGCATCCGACGCTAAAGATGGAGAAAGTGACATGATAGCCGACTGAAAGACCGGCAGATGACCTGTGCGAGGACGTAAAGACAGGGAATGACCTGCGTTCTCTGCTTATCGATCTTTGAGAACGCATTGATGAATTGCAACAGGATCGCGGACGGCACGCGGGAGCGTCAAGAGATCGATCAGACCACGGGTATCTCAAACGGCCCTGGATCTATGGTGCCGATCCGGGCTGTAGCGAGAAGCCTACGTTCTACCAAACGGCTGGGCAAGGCGGGAGAGGATCATGCTTGGACGAGCATGCTTGGTCTCGGCTCGGGGTAGCAAAGACCGGGGCTTAAAAAGGGGGCACGCGAACCGGGGTGGTGGGGACGACAGCAAAGTGGGCGCGTCTGCACGGTGCCCTAACACCTTCCCTGCCTCTAAATCGAGATACTTGCAGATGCGCAGCGATGTGCGGCTGTGTGGGCCCGCCATCGGCCTGATCTGTCGAGCCTGCGTCGCGGCCCGCCTTACGCGTTGTCGAGGCTGCCTCCTCGCCTCGCCACCGCGTTGCGCGAGTTCCTCAACCGGCACATCCGTGCCAACCGCCATGACCACGTATAAGCCTTCCGAAAACCAGGAGCAGGGTAGTGCTCTAGACTAGGCCCAGGCGGGCCGGCGCAGCGCTCGCTGCCCCTAACGTGCTTTGCGGGGCAACAACCATGAAACATCCACTATGGACCTCGATAGTTTTCGAAGCGCAACCCGCGACATAGTCTCAGTCACGCGCCGATTCAGCCTCATGAGAGAACAGTCAGGTGGAAGAAGCATTCGCAATAGTTACTCTGCTAGCCGTTCGACTTCGCTGAACCTGACGTCCACGTCGAGAGGCCGTTAAGACGCGGCAACGCGACGCAGCGCGGAGATTCGCTTCGCTCTGGGGATGCTGTCGCAGCCAGCATGCTGGCAAGGCGACTGGCCGAGGATCAACAAGTGAGTGTACAACGAGAGTGCTGCCAACAGCCCCTATGCATAGGTTCGCGCCCGTCAGTTCGATCGGCTGGCGTTATCTCGAATTGTCGCCTCGTCTGAGGCTGAGGCTACGCTGCTAGCTACAACAGTCTGAACGTATGGAGAAGTCATGCCGGACATCGTCGTAACGGATGTAATCGCTTCTTCCATGGTACAGGCGATCAAGCGGCGTAATGAGGATTTCGGTGGTGTCATCACCGGCGTCGGCAATAGCCGACCCATTGCTGTGGTATTACAGGATTCCCAGACCAAGCGGCTCTCGGCGGTGCGATAGGACTTTTATCGGCACGACTGCTGTTCTGGACTCGTTCTTTCTGCCAAGGCAATTGCGTGGAAGGGGTTTGGGAAACGCGATATTGAAGACATTTGAAGAAGAGGGCCGACAGCGCGGCTGTCGATCGGCCTTCCTTTACACCGTCAATCTTCCGGACTTCTACACTCGGAACGGATGGAAGGCCTTCGGCCGAACGCCTTGCGACCCGCCCGGAGCATTCCGCGTTTTCATGACCAAGAGCCTGGAAGCGCGCTCATAGCCTGCTTCGGGCCCGAGAACAGATGGATAAACCAGATATTTTGCCCAAAAGAGCGCCCACATCGCAAATTCGGATGGCTATGGTTCGCTGTCGCCACTCACAGCTGCGTGGACTGGCGTAAGAAGAGCGAAAACAGACGGATGGCGTCTCGGGACCGAACTCAAAAAAGAACTGTATGCGTCCGACGAAGCTTTCAATTACCCACAAATTCTGCTCCGACCATGGCGCCCAGCGCGATGTCGGTGAGGCGTGACAGCCCGCGCCACATGACGGTATTACCGGGCGGCGGATCGCTGGCGCGGGCGAGATAACCGCCGAGCCGGGCGATCTTGATCAGATAGTGCGAGAGCGTTTTCTGGCTTCCTTTTGGTTTGTCGTTGACGAGGCGATCGAGCACGCCGATTTCAGTCGCAGTCAACGCGAGGGTTGGCGGCGCGTCTGGGACGGAGCGGTTGAGCATCGTCATCCAGAAGACCCGCCAAGTCAGGATGCAAAACAGCGAGATCAGATTGGTCAGACGCTGGGCGGTCCTGAGCTTCGACTCCTCAGCTTTGCAGCCCGATTTGAGGATCTTGTGGAACACCTCGATCTTCCATCTCAAAGCATACCATTCGAGCTTCTCAATGGCGTCGGCGCGGGAACCAACAGGCAGGTCGGTGATCAGCTTCCAATCGATCTTCTTTCTGTTTTTCGGCGTCCCGCGCTCTTCGGCATGGATCACCGTCAGGGTCAGAGCGGGATAGCGCTTCTGCTTTCCAATCGGCGGCAGGACTCGAATCTTGCGATACCTGATCTCAAGAACGGCCTGGTCGGAATCGCCGTTGCTGTCTCTGACTTCGATGCGATGGAGCCCTTTGACGGCGACCTCGTCCATTTCGTCGGCGATCGTGTGATCCCCGTCTCCAGCTAAGCGGTCGACGCAGGTCCTGATCAGGAAATGAGTTCCGGTCTCCTGCGCTGCGCAGAAAAGCTCGTAGATGTCACTCTCGCGATCACCGATATGGATGCATCGTCCCGGATGATCCAAGAGTTGCGTAGACTGCTTGAGATTTTCCAACCACCGGACGCTTTCCTTTTTCTCGATGGGAATCCGGGTCGGATTGATCTTCTTTTTAAGCGCTGCTGTTCCCTTGAATTTCTTCCGGGTCCAGAACTTGACGGCCGCCAACCCCAGCGGCACACCTTCGATTGTAACCGCGAGGCTCGAATGCATCAGGATGCCGCAAACCGTGTGCGATCTGAGGCGACCCGCCTTATCCCGTCCACTGTTTATGCTCTTCGTGATGCCGATCGCTTCTGACTTCTCGCGTTGATAGCTAAATTCGGTCGTGTCGTGCAGCACAAGAACGAGACCTTCAGTGGCGGCACGATTACGTGTCGATTGGAAATGGCCGGCCAGAATGTCCGCTTCGCTGACCCGGTCATTAGAGAAGAAGCGGTAGGCTGCCTTGGTATTCGCCCAATCCTGGCAGACGAGCGGAATGCTTTGTCCCATGGCGCTTCCAATCTGCGTGAGCAGTTTGCGGAATCTGTCGCCGAGCCGCGCGTCCCTAAACTCGCATCCGCTACTCTCTCGATCAATCCAACATTCATCTTCCAAGGACCGCAAACAGCCTTTTGCCGATCGATCCCTTAATGTCAGCCCCATAGAGCACCCCCTCGCGAATCAGGTGCTCAGCAAGGAATCACAAGTGATTCTTTCGATTCAAGATTTCGCCGATCAGCGGATCAGCCCGAGTCGTCAAAGTTATGGGTAATTGAAAGCCGACGAAGGCCTACTGTCATTCGGCTTGCAATATTGACCCCCTAAGCCGGGGGATCGGCGTCCAAAATTGACCCCCTACAGATTGGTCTGTTGCGCTGCCTGCTTTGGAACGAAGCAGGTGGTCGGGGATGCTGATCGTGGAGACGATTGCGCGGATTCGGCGCGAGCACTTCATCAAGGGCAAGACGATCAAGGAGATCGCCCGTGACCTGAAGGTGTCGCGGAACACGGTCCGGAAGGTGCTTAGGTCGGGAGAGACCTCCTTCGAGTACGAGCGGCAGGTGCAGCCACGACCAAAGCTGGGCCGGTGGGCATCGGAGCTCGATAGGCTGCTGGCGGCGAACGCGGCTAAGTCGGCTCGTGAACAGCTGACGTTGATCCGGATCTTCGAAGAGCTGCGCGGCCGCGGCTATGACGGAGGTTACGATGCGGTGCGGCGTTATGCCAGGCGGTGGAGCAAAGAACGCGGGCAATCGACCGCGGCCGCTTATGTCCCGCTGAGCTTTGCACCCGGCGAAGCCTACCAGTTCGATTGGAGCCACGAGGTCGTCCTGTTGAGCGGCACCACGGTGATGGTGAAGGCCGCCCATGTCCGGCTCTGTCACAGCCGCATGCTGTTCGTGCGAGCCTATCCGCGGGAGACACAGGAGATGGTGTTCGACGCCCACGACAGGGCGTTCGCTCTGTTCAAGGGCACCTGCAGCCGCGGCATCTACGACAACATGAAGACCGCCGTAGAGACGATCTTCGTCGGTAAAGGGCGTCTCTACAATCGCCGCTTCCTGCAGATGTGCAGCCACTATCTGATCGATCCGGTCGCCTGTACGCCAGCGTCGGGCTGGGAGAAGGGGCAGGTCGAGAACCAGGTCGGGCTGGTCCGGGAGCGCTTCTTCACCCCGCGGCTGCGGTTCAAGAACCTCGACGAGTTAAACGCCTGGCTGCTCGACAAATGCATCGCCTACGCCAAGGCGCATCGCCACCCGGAGCTGGTCGATCAGACGATCTGGGAGGTGTTCGAAGCCGAACGTCCCAAACTCGTTCCCTATGCCGGGCGCTTCGACGGCTTCCATGCGGTAACGGCGTCGGTCTCGAAGACCTGCCTGGTGCGCTTCGACAACAACAAGTACTCGGTCGCAGCCAGCGCAGTCGGACGACCGGTCGAGGTTCAAGCCTATGCCGATCGCATCGTGATCCGTCAGGACGGACGCATCGTTGCCGAGCACCCGCGATCCTTTGGCCGCGGCGAGACCGTCTACGACCCCTGGCATTATGTGCCGGTGCTCGCCCGCAAACCCGGCGCCTTGCGCAACGGTGCTCCCTTCAAAGACTGGGTGCTGCCAGCCGCGATTGAGCGGATTCGGCGCAAGCTTGCCAGCACCGACGATGGCGATCGGCAGATGGTCGACATCCTCAACGGCGTGCTGACTGACGGTCTGCCGGCGGTTGAAGCGGCCTGTGCCGAAGCGCTCAGTCACAGCGTCCATTCCGGCGATGTCGTTCTCAATATCCTGGCCCGTCAACGTGAACCCGCTCCACCGGCCAACATCATGACGCCGGCGGCACTGACGCTCCGTCATGCGCCGATCGCCGATTGTGCCCGCTACGACAACCTCCGGAGGACCAACTGATGGAACGAACCCAAATCTTCGACCTCATGGGCGAACTTAAGCTCTACGGCATGAAGGCTGCCTTCGACGAGATCATGGCAACTGCCGTCAAGCGCCAGCACGAGCCTCAACGCATTGTCGGCGATCTGCTCAACGCCGAGATCAACGAGAAGCAAGCCAGGTCGATCAAATACCAGCTCACCATTGCCAAGCTGCCGCTCGCCAAAGACATCGCCGACTTCCAGTTCGACGGAACGCCGATCAACCAGACGCTCGTCAATGATCTTGCCGGCGGCGGCTTCATCGCCCAACAACGCAACCTCGTGCTGGTTGGCGGCACCGGCACAGGCAAGACCCACCTGGCCATTGCCATCGCCCGAAGCTGCATCCGATCCGGGGCTCGCGGTCGCTTCTTCAATGTAGTCGACCTCGTCAATCGCCTCGAGACCGAGACCCGCAACGGACGGCAAGGACGGCTCGCCGAGCATCTGACCCGGATGGACTTCATCGTGTTAGATGAACTCGGCTATTTGCCCTTCGCCCAGTCTGGTGGTCAGCTTCTCTTCCACCTCGTCAGCCGGCTCTATGAGCGCGCCTCTGTCATCGTGACCACCAATCTAGCCTTTGGCGAATGGCCGAGCGTGTTCGGCGACGCCAAGATGACCACCGCGCTGCTCGACCGGTTGACCCATCACTGCGACATTGTCGAGACCGGAAACGATAGCTGGCGGTTCAAGAGCCGAGACGACGATCACGCCACCCGCGCTCGTCTCGCCTCCGCTATCCCGGCCAGCTCCGACGAGACGAGCGCTACCGCCAAACCCCGCCGCCCGAAGGGGTCAAAATTGGACGCCGATGAGGGGTCAAATTTGCAAGCCGATTGACAGGCCTACGCCGCATGCAGGCGTGAAATCGGATCAAACCGAACAGGAAATGCACTTCCAAAGCTACGACCGCGACCTACTGAGCAGGGTCGTCACTACGCCGTACTCTCACCGGAACGCATCCCAGCGTGGCACCGGGAAATCTGACCCGTGCCCCAACCATCAAAGGCCGAAATCATGTTTCCTCGGCAAGGACCCGTATCGGGAGCAAAGTTCTCCAGCTCGGCCAGAGGCCAACCCAGGCCACATGTCGAGACTCCTGCAGTAGTGAGGTGGCTTGCCCTGCACTGCCCGACGGAGATTCAGCCGGGCTTGGCCGGCTCCGATGAGCGTCGCCGGCGCGCTGCACTCGCTCGAGTTCGTAATCAGCATTGAGCGCCGTTAGATCTCATTCTTCTGGCAGATCGTCCAACCAGCAGGCAGCCTCGACGTGAGGCCGGGAAAAGATCTGCCCGATCTTCTCGGGAACTTTGTTTTGGTGATATCGCATGTACACGCGGCCATCGTCTCCCAAATCCAGTATTTCGATCTTTCCTGTGTAATGAGACATGATGTATTTGAACGTCTTCTCGATCCCACTAAGGCGCTGGTTGACGCTGCGAGCAATCTCTATCCCCCGTCGGAGCGCAACCTGAAAATGGGATGCGCCCTTCACCGGCCTCGCTTGAAAGAGGTAGTAAGGGCGCACTCCGATGTCGTGGCATTTGGCGAAGGTTTCTGCGAGGATTTTGGGATCATCGTTGACCTTCGCGAGAAGTACGGCCTGGTTGAGGAACTGCACGCCTTGTGCTCGCAGCGAGCGAAGTTTGTGCTCCGCATCGGACGAGATCTCACCCAGGTGATCGAAATGCGTAACGATTATTGGAGTTTTGCCTGCCTTGTGAATCCGCTCGAACAGTGTCGGCAGAGCGGAATCTTCAAACCGCCTTGGTTCATAGGCCAGCATTTTTGTGCCAAATCTGATCGAACTCAAATGATTGATAGGCAGCAGGTGGTCAAGGATCCTATTCAGCTTGGCCGTACTAAGCACGAACGGGTCGCCTCCCGATAGCAATACGTTGGTCATCTCAGGATGGCGCGCAATATACTGCGCGACCTGATCGAAGTCCGGTGCGATTTCATCGGAAGCCTTGCCCACGATTCGCTTGCGAAAACAATAACGGCAATATGAACCGCAGCGTTCCGTCACCAGCAACAGGCCGGTCTGCGGGTACTTGTGCTGCAGTCCCGGAACGACGGTGTTGTCGTGTTCGCCGCTCGTATCCAAGGTGCCTGGGCTCTCGAACTCGTCCAGTGAGGGCTCCACAATGCGCTTCAGCTGATCGTAGTACCTGTCTTTGGCAATCTGCTCGCGATAGAACTTTGTGACATGATAAGGCGTGATGTTGTTGATTTGCAGTTCGCTGTCGCTAACTACGCGCGTTTCTTCGATGAACTTCAGTACGCGCGCTTTGCAATCCTGCGGATCAGCTATGGTTTCCATTGCGACACCTCGTCTGTCCTGATCAGCGCGTTTGATGGTGACCTGCCCCTGCGTATTTCTCCAGATGGAGTTAGAGTCCGGCCCGAAGAAGGACGGACAGATGAAGCGAGCAAGGTTCACGGAAGAGCAGATTATCGCAGTGTTGAAGGAGCATGAGGCTGGGGCAAAGACGGCCGACCTGGCTCGCAAGCACGGGGTCTCGGAAGCAACGATCTACAATTGGAAGGCCAAATTCGGCGGCATGGACGTTTCAGAGGCGAAGCGGCTGAGGGCGCTGGAGGACGAGAACGCGAAGCTGAAGAAGCTTCTAGCCGAGCAGATGCTCGACGCCGCCGCCCTTCGCGAGCTTCTTTCAAAAAATGGTAGGGCCCGCCGCCAAGCGCGCTGCGGTCGCGCATCTGCAGGCCGTCATGAGCCTGTCGGAGCGGCGGGCCTGTTCGATTGTCGGAGCGGATCGGAAGATGATCCGCTATCGCTCCAGCCGTCCTCCGGACGCGACTCTCCGTGGCCGGCTGCGTGACCTTGCCAACGAGCGGCGGCGTTTCGGCTACCGCCGGCTGTTCGTGCTGCTGCGGCGGGAGGGTGAGCCATCGGGGATCAACCGGATCTACCGGCTTTATCGGGAAGAAGGGCTCACCGTCCGCAAGCGGCGGGCTCGCCGCAAGGCCGTGGGGACCCGTGCCCCGATCCTAGTCGAGGCGATGCCCAACGCGCGCTGGTCGCTGGATTTCGTCCACGACCAATTCGCCAACGGTCGGCGCTTCCGCATCCTCAACATCGTCGACGACGTCACCAAGGAATGTCTGGGCGCCATTCCGGATACGTCGATCTCAGGACGACGCGTCGCTCGCGAACTGACGGCCGTCGTCCAACGACGCGGCAAGCCAGGAATGATCGTGTCCGACCACGGCACCGAGTTCACCTGCAATGCCATGCTCGCCTGGTGCAGGGACGCAGCTATCGACTGGCACTTCATTGCACCGGGAAAGCCGATGCAGAACGGCTTCGTCGAGAGTTTCAACAGCCGGATGCGTGACGAGCTGCTCAACGAGACTCTCTTCTTCGATCTCGACCATGCCCGCGCCAAGATCGCCAATTGGGTTGCCGACTACAATCTTCAGCGGCCTCACTCGTCGCTGAAATACATGACCCCCGCGGCTTATGCCGCCCACCTCACCGCAACGGACGATCGGCTACGCAACCCCGACCAGCTCCGCCGATCGTCCGTTGCTCCAACCGCGCCACTTGGCGTACAAAGCTCCGAGACTCTAACCGCTGCCGGATGAAAATTCAGTGGCAGGTCAATGCGATACGATCTGCTCGTCTACTCTACAGCAACAATAGTGGATCGATACCTACCTGCTGTGGTGAGGGCTACCAGCCTCGAGAGTTGAGAGAGGCACTCTGTCCAGCTCGGCCGCACATTTGCAAGCGCCCGGTCGCCGGCGTTCAAGGCAGTCCAAGGCGTCGTGCGCGAGCAAGGGCGGCCGCGCAAGTCATGATAGATTATTCCTTCCGCCGCTCATCGTCATGTGCAAGAAGTTTCACGACGAGCGGATGGGCAGGTTCGAATGCGCGCCTGCTGCGGACCTGCCCCACCAACTTTCTGGCGCGCTGTTCGACGCAAGGCATGTCCTCAACGAAAGTGGGCTGCGATGTGGGCCGAGCGGCACGCTGATTGCAGCACGGTCGCATCAAGCAGCCGCTCACCGTCGCGGCCGGGAAACAGCCAGCGTGTCGGTCGGGTTGGCCACCAATAGGCCCTCTAGACTCTTCAGAAGCTGCAAGAGCATGACGTACCGGTCCCTGCCGCCCTTGCCCTGCTCGACCCAGATTACCATCCACCGGCTGTCGATATCCGCGACCTTGAGGAAGACCACCGACGCATACGACGAAGACCGCCCGATCGACGTATGCGCGCGCACGGCGAGCTCTATGATGGCATTGCTTGAAGGTCAGGCGGCGGATCGGCGGGCTTGTCCGCTTGGCGCAGGAGCTTCCATTCCCAAGGCAGCAGCTCTTGCAGACGCGATGCCGGAAGATCGCGAGGCCTTCATAGTCTGCCGCTCCTCCCAGCCGAGAGGATTCGGCAGCGAAAACTTTAGCCAAAAATGGTCCAATGTGCCGGTCTCAGCTAGCGCCGCTGGACCGAAGCTTCAGGGGCAGGTCATGGGGCGAATAGCGCGCGATCATCCTCCAAGCGAACATCCCGCGTGGCGCGACAATTGGCGCCAAAAAGGCCCCGATGGGCATGTCGGAGGCCTTTCTTGGAGGTTTACTGTAGAACCACCTTTCTCTCCTTCCGTTCGCCGTACAGTGTTCTCGGCGCCAGCATACTGATCGCGGTCACTACCAGCTGACGCTATCTGCGCGTGGATCGTGGTTTTTGTGAGCACAGAGCATGGGTCCGATAGACCGATGTGCTGCCTCCTCTTGAGCATCGTATTGCGATCGCTCTCGACGGCGAACTCGCCATCGCGCTCATTCATGGTTCAAACGACTGCCAGCGCTGCCGAATTTGACCTTGCCCCAGGGGGCTAATCCAGTTTGGAGTTCGTTTTGGCCCCACGACAAGGATCAGAGCATAGAGCGCAGCCGCTTCTCGGAAGAGCAGATCATCGGGATTTGAAAGGAGCATGAGGCCGGCGTTTCGGTCGCCGATTTGTGCCGCAAGCATGGCGTCAGCGACGCTACAAATGGAAGGCCAAGTTCGGCGGGACGGAGGTCTCCGAGGCCAAGCGGCTGAAGACGCTCGAGGACGAGAACACGGGGCCGAAGCGGCGGCGAGCAGACGCCGTGCTCAAAATCTGCGCCGCCGCACATTGATGGATGGTCGATATACCCAGCCCTTGTGCGGCCCGCCCCAGTAGCGTCGGGGAACAGCCATTCGGTGACACCCATCGAATAATTCGATCAAAACTTTAAATTTGCTGGGTTTTTAGGTCGGTTATAGCCAGTGGTTTGATGACCATCAAAATGGCTGCTTTCGCGCATGAGAGCTCGTGCGCTTGTGGCTTACAATGTGCGGCGGATCCGCGTCGAACGCGGTATTCCGCAAGAGCAATTGGCCTACGATGCAGGTGTTGACCGCTCCTACATGAGCGGACTTGAGCGCCAACAGGCAAACCCGACAATCGATCTTCTCGATCGCCTGGCCGAGACACTCGGCGTTGCTGTCTCGGAGCTATTTGTTCGGCCGTCCAAGGGTGCGCCGCCGCCCGCTACCTTACCTAAAGGTCGCAAGCCGAAGTCGGCACGCCGCAAAAGGATATAGCCCCCGTTACAGCACCGAGCTGTTGACGCAGATCTTCTGCAGTCCCGGAACAGTTTCAGTGGCTCGGCGTGGAGTTTAAGCGCAACCGACCCTTTATAAGCTGCAATCCCCCTATGGACATCGAGTAATGTGATGAATGTTCATTCTGGCGCCGGAGCAGACAGTGGCGGCTCAAGACGACGAAGTTCCTTTAAACGCCATCCGCGCCTTTGTGACGGTCGCCCGCGAAGGCAGCGTCACACGCGCCGCCACCACTTTGGGAACAACACAGAGTTCAGTCAGCCGCTATTTGTCTGTACTGCGGGACTATCTGGGCGCTGACCTGATCGAGCGGCGTGGACGGCGCAGTGATTTAACGGAGTTTGGGAGGCTATTCGCAAACGCAGTCTCTGAACCGATCGAAACGGTCGGCTTCACCGCGAAGAGAATGCGACGCCGTGCAGGCGCAGGAGGCAATCGGATTGTGGTCCGCACATCATTATCGACCTTTGCTTTCTCTCTTCTTATTCCAAATCTGCAGGCGTTCTCTTCTGAAGCCGGTGGCGTGATTGTGGACATCGTCAGCTCGCTGGCGCCGCCGACATCTTCAGATGATTTCGATATTTTGATTACACGGGATCTTTCCGTCATCGAACCCGCCGACAGTTGGGAGATCTACAAAGAAGAGCTGGTGTGCGTCGGCCCGCCAAAGCTCGTCGGGGGCAAAGAGCTCTCGATTGTTCGCTCAACCCCTATACTGAACATCACGTCCCGTCCCGACATTCTGCCGACATGGCTGAGAGCCATGAACCTGTCTTCAAGTGACATACGAGCGGGCGCACGGTATGATCACAACTATCTTGCTTTGCCGGCCGTCATGACAGGAAAATGCCTTCTTGTCGCACCAGAAATCATCGTCAGTGATCTGGTGCGAGGGGGCGCTTTGCAAATCGTCCCCGGCTCCCGCGCTCCAAGTGGCATGCAATATCGCGCCTATGCTGTGGATCGCAGCGCGCACCCCGAGATTGCACGTTCTTTCTGCCGATGGCTGGCTCGTCTTTGCAAGAAGGTCGCACTTGCGCAGGCTGCCTGACGTCTAGCGGTCTTCCTCAATCCGGTACAGCAGGAGATAAATGTTCAAGTCGAGAGCGCTCGAGTTAAGAAACTATTCGAGCACAGTCGTCGAAGCCTACGGAGATGGCGCCGCTCTGGTGCAGCAATCAAGACGCCAACAATGAGAGATCGGAGCGCAAAGACTTCATCCTATCCGACATCGTGCCATCGCAGCAGAAGAATGGGCAGGCAGAACGGAAGGTAGGCCGTTTATGGGCGCCGCAACCCTTTACTTGTCATGCCTGCCCCTGCGTTTGCCGAGCAATGCTCGCCAGCGAAGGCGCATGAGGCGCCGCCCCAGCTTAACAAGCCGAATGGTTCGGCTGCGCAAATCGTCTGTTTTCCAGGCGCGCTCGGCCACACGATGACTTCCAAACAGGCCTTGCGCAATTTGGCGATAGCTATTTCCTTCCTGCCATCCATCCACTGCGCGCAGCGCAAGGATCAGCCGACGCTGCTTCAAAGCAGGCATAGCAAGAGGAGGCTGTCCGAGCGGCCGACGCTCGAGGGCGAGCCAAAATCGACGTGCGGCCCCCAACCGAAGCTCGAAATCGGCGTCGAGCGGAAGATCAACGACGACAGCATATCCGCTCACTGGAAGCTCCTTCAGCCAAAGGCGATGCTTCGTACCCCCGAGCGGCACGATCGCATGCCATCCGTCCCGCGCACGGCGAAGCTCGCCGCCCGGCAGATTGTCGAAATCGAGCTGATAGCTTTTGGGCGCAATGCAGTTGGCCGGCCGCACAGCCAGTACGGTCGGCAGCACCTCGGGTGCCCAAAAGACTGAATGCTCGTCGAAAGTCCTTTGCGGGTCAGCAGGAAAACGAGAGCCCCCACTTGCGTCGGAACTGGCCCGCCGCTGCGCTTGAACGTTCGCGGCGAGACAGCCGCTTATAATCCTCTTGGTAGTCGCGATCCCGGCGCAGCCACTCCCAGGCCAGGTCGGCAGCATCCGCCTTCTTCAGGCCGCTGTACGCTTCCTCAGATCTCCAGTCACTATTCGGCATCGCACTTTTCCCGCACAATCTTCAGACGCGGCGAAATGCATCCGATGATTGTGGCTCTTTCCGGCTGCTTGCTTACCGTGTGCGCGCCTTGCACTCACTAAATCGATGGAATGATCAACTTTTGCGATCGCGACGCATTCCGGCGATCCTGACATCCGCGCTGATCATTGTTTTGGCCAACCGCTACGTAGCAGATCGCGATAGCCGTGGCCCGCTAGCCACTTGGCCCGCGTCAGATGACTTTCGTATGTGCGTCGCGCACGATCCGGTTCAACGGCGGGGTCAAGCCCAAGCACAATTCGCGCGACTTCGCGCCAGTCTGCCTTGGCCGCGTCCGCATCAAGAAGTCGGATGTAGGCAACAGCGTGCTCCTTATCATATGACGTGAGCTCGTCGACGCTGGGCGCCAATTCTGCGATCTTCGGCTCGGCTGGCACTGCCTGAAACTCCTACCCAGCTCAAAAATCTACCGAAATCAGAGCAACGATAACTAGTTTGAGGTCGTTTGGTACCTGCCCAATGGTCGCACGCCAACCTCCTTTTCGCGCCAAGACGGCAATCGCATATCGGCTCACACTGACCTGGTGGCCTCCATCCTGCGCTTTCACGTTTTCACCGCAGTCCATACTGGAAGCGATTGCAGATGTGCTAGGTAACAAGGTTGTCCTTGCTGTTGTGTTCCTACGGCCGAAGGCACGGTGGTCCCCGGTGGACCGGCTCGGTCGCACTCGTGAAAGGCAATAACCAGAACCGGCCAACTGAAGAATATTCGTTTCCCTTTCGAGCCACAGTTGAACGTTCGTCCTATCTAGTCGCGGTCCCGGGAAAACGCCGCAGATACCTCTGAGCGTTATTTCTTCTCTGCCACTAGTGGCAAGCTATTGCCCCGCGAGAACGCTTGTGATGGTCAACGAGAAGACGGGCACGCTAGCTGCGTCTGCATCTCACCGTTGCCTGATTCCTCGAAGCAATTGGGGAGCACAGCCACTGCTGCTGCGAGTTTATCGTAACAGTCTGGCTATAACCAGTGGTTTCATAATCAGCAGAATGGCTGCCCCTGCGCATGAACGCTTGTGCGCTTTTGGCCAGGAATGTGCGCCGGATCCGCGTAGAGAGCGGCATTCCGCAAGAGCAATTGGCCAATGATGCCGGGATTGACGGCTCATACATGGGCGGCACTAAGTAGAAAGAAAGAGAACCCGACCATTGATCTCCTGGACCGTATCGCCGTGCCCTTGGGTATTCACTTGTCCGAATTGTTCGCTGAGCCGGCCAAGGATGCGATGCCCCAAGCTGGACGCAAACCGGCGCGCCCCCTGTCGGAACAGGAGGTAATTATTGCGGGAGCGATGTTTCAGCTAGCGACGGGAAGGAGGAGCCGGAGCGGCCCACATGCTTCATCGATCTACAGCCGACGCTTCCGATCTCCTGCTCCAGCCGATGTCGTCCCGGCAGGGTCCCGCCTAGCGAACCCGGGCACCCGTCATAAGGCCGAGCATCTTCAAACGAGGGCTTGCCCCGCTCGCCGGAAACCTATCGACGGTCGCTTGAAACAGCGGTTTTCGAAGAGTCTGTTTGGAGCTGTGGTCGGTTTGTGGGGTTCGGGTGATCGCAACGCCCAACAAAGAGACTTCCGCAAGGGCATGGAGGGACTTGCTACCCTGGTGCGCAAGAGCATGAGAGCAGATCCCTCGTCTAGAGCTGTCGGTCCGAGGATCAAGCTGGTGTGCGGCTTGAGGATGGGATCTCTCGCTGGCCGAATATCGGGAAGGTGTGGCGCCCTTGCAGGGGCGCAATTTAGGCGCTCCTGGAAAGGCTGGAGTGGTGGTTTGTTTATGGGACACGTAAGACGCCGGCGCGATCGCGAGCGGGATAGTTTCAGCCGGCGCCGGACGCTGTGAATCAAGGCCATCCGACGCGTCGCGGGATCGTGCGAATATGTTCTGAATTGGGTGTGAGCTACGCCGGGCCTGACTATCCCGATACGATGAAGGGGATGCTGCTCGGCGAGCGAGAGCCAACGGTTGCATCAGATCATCAAAAACCCAGCGTCACCGGTTTGACCGGCGAACAGAGACTATGCCTGAAGATTAATGCTATTGGGCCGTGAAGAAGTTGAGCAGGTGCCAGCTGCGCCCGTTAGCCGGTCTGGCGCATAAGAAACCCGGCTCCGCTCCACATTGCAGGGCCGCAACTTAGCGTTAGGTCTCCCGGCGTCTTGTGAAATCCGGGAGATGCGGACAATGTCAGGCAGCCTTTGCGGCCCTTGATTTTGGCCTCTTCACGTGCAGTACGCGGGCGTCAATCGCAAGCTGGTCCATGGCCGAGTGAGGACTACCGGTATTGTTGACAGGATACGGCTCAGTCGCGCGATTGTCCCAGATTACGACGTCGCCTGATTTCCAGTTCCAGCACAGGGTGTTCCTTGGCGCAATGAGATAGGATTGCAGCCGTTCAAACAGTCTTTGGCTGGGATCGCGCTGCAGGCCGACGAAGTTGTTCACGGAACGACCGAGCGATAGCATGCGTTCGCCCGTCTCGGGATGAACACGAACAATCGGATATGTCGTTTCGTAGATCGTTCCGGTGGATACGCCGCACCAACGCCGCTTGTTGGCTTCGGTGGTCCTCTCTGTCGCAGTGAGATCAGATGCGACGAAGCTCACAGCCCAGAGGTTATCTGCGAGCATCCGCAGGGGATCGGGAAGATCAAGATAAGCGGCCGCCCTGCTCGACCAAGCAATGTCGCCACCAAAAGGCGGGTCCGCGGCGAGCCGCAGCACCGAAATGGCTGTGCGGACCCGCTCGTCGTTCAACTGGTTGAGATGACCGCAGGCGCGATCAGACAGCTCCTGCCGGATCGTTGAACCGCCCATTGTGTCCGCCATTGTGGGATTCGGTATCAGCGAGCCGAGCCGGCGCACAAAGCGCTGCTGCTGTGCATCGTCGAGATGTCCCTGATCACGGAAGAAGATGACCTTATGCTCTAGCAGAAGCCGGTTGAACGCTACGATGACATCGTCAGGCAAATCGTCCGACAGCGCAATGTTCTTGATTTCGGCACCAAGCCGCTCCGCGTGCTTGACGATGTCCGCTCGCGGAATGACATTTTCAACAGCCATTGTTTCACTCATGACGGCGCCTCTTTCTGTGCATGTCTAAACAAGCTCAGTGGTGATCGCGTCTGGAGACAAATCTGCGAAACCAGCTTTGATGCTACACACCAGAATTCACTGAGCGTGGATCACCGCCCCGCTCAATTAGGCGGCAGAATTCTGATACACACCACCAGCATTTTAGAATCCGACTCCCTCTGCGTGTCGAGACGGCTAGTGCCGTTCTCATCCAAGGAGACTCGCATAGGAGGCCCCCAGATCGATTTGCAGCCTGATCAACAGTGCAGATCATAGACGCAATCCATGTCTAGTCCATGAAACGAAACCAGCTTTCTTTTTGAGCTCGCGCAACGTTCGCCTCGTCTCAGAACTCGTGCTTGGAAAATCCTCGAACACGACTCCGCTGGACTGCCTCATGCGCACGATGAAGATTGGAACTGGTTCGCGGCCTGCGCTTGCGAAGCGGATACGAAAGTAATTCTATCTATAGATGTATATCACTACTGTAACCACTTCAACGGGTTCATGATCATTTTTTTGCGACTTCGAGTTGTTCATTGAGCGGCTGTTTGATCAGCCGATTTTGCTGTCATCCACTTGGACTAGCGGGAGAGCCGCGCAAAGCGAGAAGGCTGCAACTTCCGATGTAGCTTAACAATGGACTCAATCCCTCCATTTTCTCCGAAATTTGCACTTGGCACGAATGCAGGTGTCCTGGCGGTGACCCGCCTTTGGTTCTGCAAGGCGTCTTTGCGCTCTCAGACTGCAAGCCGCAAATTCCTGCTGGCTATTTTTGCCTCCCTATGAGCGACACGACACTGAACGCCACGCCAGATTTCAGATCACAAGCCGGGCTTTCATCTTCCTCATGATCGCTCTCTTACTCACCTCCACAATTGTGAAGCACGTAAATGATGACACATGATCAAGCCCCTCCCATGTGTTCCAGCTTGAACTTTGCCGGACGCGGCTCGACGAGCGTTGGACGAGGCAGCTCAATTCGGCGTCGCTCTTACAGCGCCCGCTGCTCTGACGCATCAGCGCCGGCGCCGAGGCCTTCACATTAAAGGCGGACAAGTCCATTTTCTTTTCAGTGGCGGCGCAGTAACGAGAGCATCGCAGGCGAGACGCTGTCGAACACGAAGCCAGCTCAAAGTCACTTCAAGCTCGATCAGGTTGGTTTCGATACTGAAGCAGGCAGTCACCTATGTTCACAGGAGCCAAGCGGGGACATAACGATCCGCGCGGTGCATACGAGCGAACTGACTAGTATTGCTTGTCAGTCCCATATTTAGAGCATTCGCTGGAGGCTCTGCATAGCGCCGACGCAAAAGGCCCGGTGAAACCGCCGATAGCTCGACGAAACCGGTGACACGTCAGTGCGACGATGAGGAAATTTAGACTGGACAAACTCGATCACGCCGGCGCGAGGCATGGATGTCAGGTTGCCAGCGGCTCCAGACTAGGGCCCTCGCACTAAAAAGAGCTTTTCCACAATCGCGCCGCCCAATTCCATCCGGGCGTATGATCTCAGTGCTGTAAGAGCAGCATTAGATGACTTATCCTCAATACGTAGGCTACGTTGGCACTCGTCCAAATTTCGGCAACGAGGCGCACGATATCTTTGTCGCAAATGGGTGTGAGTATCAGATCAATCGCTCGCCAGCCATCTGGCGTGGATCCTCACTGGCTCTTTGAAACAACGAAAGTAGGTCGGCGGCGCCGGCGACCGGAGCCGTCGTTCGAACATGCCGGTCGGACGAGCGCCCGATCGCCGGCCTTCCGATCGGCACGTCCGCGCGCTTGATACGTGCCGACGGCGCCGAGGTCGGACCCCGCCCGTGGCGGCGGACGCGCGGACTTGCCGCTCGACCTCGCTCACTCGTCCTCCAGCTGAGGCTGCCCGCAGGTGTTGCAGACCTCGGCCTGGCGGTACCCGTCGAGGCTGATGACGTCGCCCTTACAGCCGTCGCTGACGCAAGAGCGCCGGACCACTCCGTGGTCCTCGTCGCACATCAGGCAGTGCAGCGTGCCGGGATCCTTCAGATAGGCCGTCTTGCTCAGGTCCGGATCGACTTCGTAGAAGCGCGTCGACGCTTCGCGGATGCATTTGTGGCAGAGGTATCTTCTCTTCGTCTTGGCGATGCCAAACAGCTTATTGAAGGCGCTCTTCCCGATCTGCGCGAACGTCAGCGGTAACTGGTCGATGACCTCGGACGCGGCGGAGTTGTACTTTCCGTCGTGCAGAAAGGCAGCTCCCGTCCGGGAAGCGAAATTCGCCCGGTCGGCCAACCACGACCGATCGCTCCAGAGCTCGGTGTATTGGCGGATCAGCAGACCCAGCAGATCTTCGGGCTTGAATGTCTGGCCGGCCTGTCCGAGATGGGTGAACTTGTTTCTGAGGACCCGGAGTTCGTTGTAGTCGCCGACGTAGCTGTCGCTCAAAGGGTGCGGACACAGCGAGTTCACTGCGGCGGGAAGATCGACCGCATCGAGCGTACCGAATTCGGAGAAGTCGATGTCGCGTACCTTCGCGCTGAATCTCGGCTCGCTCCCGAGCAGGAGCAGATAGGGGCTGACGGCGCAGATCCTAGCCTTCAGCGCGAGCTCGTTCGACTGCTGGATTACGGAGCACACCGCCTGCAGCTCGGGCTGGTATCCTTCAAGGTATTCCGACCACTCCTGCGACCAATCGATGCCGTGCTCGAATACGGCGTCGAAATCCGTCCGGATCGTGATCAGGGAGGACCAAGCCGAAAAATAAAGCCTGAGCGCCGTTTCGCTAAGGCTCTGCGGCGTGGGAAGATTGACGATCATGCGGGGGCCGACCGATCCGATGCCGTTGCTCAGTCGTTCAGCTTCGCTATCAGCATCTCGGCGATCCGGTCGATGCCGATCGCGACGTCGACGTATCCGACGTTGGAGGGCAGACCGTCCAGTGGGGTGTCGTCCACCCTCACCGGCAAGATGTACTCGTCTCCCTTCTGTTCCAGCGCCTTTGCCTGCGCACTCCGCAATTCGTGGATCGTCCACTTGCGGTCCCTGTATTCCTTTGAGACGAACACGACGCAGAACTTCGCCTTCTTTCCGTAGATCTCGTCGAGAAAGGCGGTGAGGTTCTTGCCCCAGAGATGCTCCGCGTAGAAGTTGTCGTAGAAGACTGCGATGCCCGCGGCGCGGAGCTTCTCGGCAAGCTGCTCCGCCAAGTTGCGCTCGGTGCCGGCAAAGGAGATCGCGACGTCGAAGTTCGACGGCATCACCGCGTCGAACGCCATCTCCGGATTCGGACGCTTCCGCTTCTTCTCGATCGGCGTTCCGATCTGCCGAACGATGTCGTTTCGCAGCCGCTCGGTGGGCTTTGCGATCGGCAGGAACGTGAGACCGGCGCGCTCCGCCGCGGCGTTGGCCGCCAGCAGCCCCTCAACGGCCTGCGAGAAACGCGTGGCGTGCGCGTCGAAGGATTGATGCGCGAAATTAACGTTGCCGTCAAAGGGATTGTCGCCCTCAAAGAGCCTGAGGGTCCGGTAGTGGCACGGCTCGAATTCCGCCTCCGGACACTCGCGATATGTCTTGAGGCCGAGATAGGCGAACACCGCGGACACCTCCGACGATAGGGGCGGATGGCGCGGGATATAATGGGTGACGAATCCCTTGTCCCGGCCGGTGTTCACGAAGGTGAAGACGTAACGGAAGCTATCGTCCTCGCTCGTCTTCATGTCCTTGCGGTCGAACACCATGTGTCCGTCGCCGGACAGCGGCTCGCGGTAGAGTTGAGCCCGCGAAGACAGCTCCCGGCGAAACGGCAGCCAGAACCCGCAGGCCTCGAAATCTCCGGTCGCCTTTGCCAAACGCGCGAATCCATCGTTGAATGCCGTCGCGAAGTTCTGGAGGTCGTATCCTTCCGGCACCTCCCTGCTGAAGCACTGGAGTCCGCCGATGAACCCGCAGCCGGCGTTCTCCCTGAACCCGAGCAGTTGCAGCCATTCGCGCGTCTGGATGCCGGCGGTATTGACGTGCAGCGTGAAGACCACGTCGTCCTTGCCCGACTGCAGCTTGACGAGAGCGACGGCGACGCGCCCGGCGTTCACGCGCTCGACGACGTCCGAGCGCAGCGCGGAGTGATGATCCCTGGTTGGCACCGAATCTCCGGAATAGCGATATTTCGGTCGTTGTTACCACGGCGCGTCCTGGCCCGGCAATTGGCGCCGGAATCAACGGTCCGAACCTGGCCGGCTGTATGATCGCTTCGGTCCGTCCCCGCCTCGGACGCGGAGCTTCGGTCCCCGCGACCGCATACTCGAAATCCAACAATCTTCATCGGAATCGGCCTACAGCGCAAAATAGTCCGTGCTATGTAGGCTCCGGCCAATGTGATTTATCACATTGTCCGGGAAATCTTCGGTTGCGGTACCGCCGTTACATCGAGAGCGACGCCTAGCGCTCGAACCCGGCCAGACTGGCCGAGCTCGCTGCCTCGCGCGGACGCTGCCGTATCTGTTCGGCCAAGGCATCACGCGGCGGATCGGGGTGCACCTCGTTCGTTGCACTTGGCCATGCGATGCACGCTGGCGAGATCGAACCGATCGGCAAGCTTCCCCGCAACAATGCATGACCCGGACTTCCCCGAGGCTCATGGATGACGTCTCGAGGCCAATTGGAATACCGCCGGAAGACGGCGTCGAGTCAGCGCGGGCGTCGTCTTGCTCGGTCCGGACCGAAGTCGTCAGGCGGTTTTCGCGTCGGTTCGAGAATCCCCTATCCACGCTTTCCGGGGACCAGTAACTGCCTCGGCTATGCGGTATCGCCTATCGGACACGCCCCGCGACACCGGGTTCTTCGCTCTACTTGCGTTTGGAGCGGCCCGGCCAGGGCAGCACACCGTCAAGCTCGTGCCCTCAGGACCTTTCTGGTAATTTGTTAAAGTCAGCAAACTCTCCTTCGTTATCGGCGCGCGAACTTTGTACGGAACGGACCAATATATACGCACGCTCTCAATCAAGTAGCCGCTTTCGCGCGCCACACAGAGGTGATGCGGCTTTGTCGATTTCGCCTTAGGAAACGAGTCACTCTCAAGTACAAAAAAGCCGGCACACCAGTGGCGCCTTTAGCAATTCCAGCAGAGGCGCAATGTTAGTTCATCGCTACGTTTAACCAGCCGCTCCGGGAGATCCCGCATGCCGATTCAGACGCGCCGCGTCGCAGTTAAAACGTTCGTTGTTACCGCCTGCGTGGCGTTCGCGTTCACCTGCTTGCCCAAGGCCGGCATGGCGCAGGAACAGCCGATCCTGACCATCAGCGGCAAGATCAATGCTTCCGACGCCGAAGCGGGCCTCACCTTCCGCCGCTCCGACCTCGAAGCGATGGGAATGGTGAGCTTCGAAACCAGCACGCCCTGGTACAAGCAGCCCGTCAAGTTCGAAGGCATTCGGCTCGACAAGTTGATGCAGAACGTCGGCGCTACTGGTCAGCGTGTGATCGCTATGGCGCTGAATGACTACAGCACCGAGATTCCCGTCGAGGACTTCGCGAAATACAATGCTATCCTCGCGATCAAGCGCGACGGCGAATATATGCCGATCCGCGACAAGGGGCCGCTGTTCATCGTCTACCCATACGATTCGGACCCAGAGCTGCGAAGCCAGAAGTTCTACAGCCGCTCGGCGTGGCAGGTGAACCGCCTGATCGTGAAGTAACATGCAAACTCACGTGTCGCTCGACCGATGACAGCCATGTCGAACCTTCGCACGATCAAGATCTTGCTCGCGCTAGTCATCGGCGTGTTCGTTGCCGCCACCGTCTACATCTCCGCATTGGTGATAGAGCGCCAAAGCGCGCTCGAGCGCGTCTCGCGTTACAATGTCGCTTGGTTGGTCGGTCAGGCGACATCGGAGTACACGCGTCTCCAGCAACGGGTAAGCGCGTTCGGCCTCCCGGACAGCAAGGTCAGCGTGGACGAGGTGCGCCTGCGCTTTGACATCATCGTCAATCGACTTTCGCTCCTGCGCACCGGCGAGGTCGAGCAGTTCGTGAAAGGAGATGCGGAATACGCCGCGACCATCGATGCGCTCGCGCGAGCCCTTGATACCGTCCAGCCGTACCTCGACGATCTGAAGCCGGCACATGTTCCGAGACTGCTGCAGATCTTGCTGCCGGTGGATGCCCGTCTCGCCCAGCTTGCTGCCGCTGCCAATCGCGTCGGCGGCGACCGCGTCGCGGACGATCAGCGCGAGCTGATCCGCCTGCACTGGAGCTTCTCGGCAATGGCGGCGGGGCTGATCGTGTGTGGAATCGCACTGATCATCTTGCTTGCCTGGCACAATCGCCTGCTACAGAGAGCCCATAACGAGATGCAAGCGCTCACCAACGACCTCCGGGTCACATCGGAAAACCTGGCAGAAGCTCATCAGGAGGTGCAGTTCGCCAATGCCGAACTGGAGCGGCAGAACGAGACGCTTGTCCGGCGCGATCGTGACCTGCGCACGCAAAACGAAAGATTCGAGGCTGCACTCGGCAACATGTCGCAGGCACTTTGCCTGGTGGATGCACAGCAGCGACTCGTCATCTGCAACCAGCGCTATCAGGCGATGTTCGGTTTCGACAAAAACCTCCTCAAGGCCGGTACGCCGATGCGTCATCTCGCTGAGTTCCTTTCCGCGAGCAGCGACAAGGGCGCCAGCCTGTACCAGGTTTATGCCAATCAACAGACCCTGATCCGTGAGAACAGGGCCCGGACCTACTTCGAGGAATTGAGCGATGGGCGGACCGTGGGCGTATCACATCAGCCGCTCAGCGAGGGAGGCTGGGTGGCAACATATGAGGACCTCACAGAACGGAGGCGTGCCGAGGCGCGGATCGCGCACATGGCGCACCATGATGCTTTGACCGGTCTGCCAAACCGCACGTTGTTTCACGAGCGCATGATTGCGGCGCTTGAGCGTGCCGAAGATGGCGGAGCGTTTGCAGTCATGCTGCTTGACCTCGACCGTTTCAAGACGGTGAATGATACGCTTGGCCATCCGGTCGGAGATGCGCTGCTGAAATCTGTCGCAGAACGCCTGAGCGAGACTGTGCGGCCCGGCGATCTGGTTGCCCGGCTCGGCGGAGACGAATTCGCCGTGCTGGCGATCGATGCATCCAATCATGACATTTCCCAGTGTGCCGACCGAATACTTCGGGCGATCGCCGAACCATTCGAGACCGGTGGACACCACATCAACATCGGAACGAGCATCGGCATCGCGCTCGCACTCGCCGACGGCGATGCTCCTGATGAGCTGCTCAAGAATGCAGACCTCGCCCTGTATCAGGCGAAGGCAGCGGGCCGGGCGACCTTCTGCTTTTTTGAGGCAGAAATGGATCTGGAGCTGCAGGCGCGGCGGCAGATCGAATTGGACTTGCGGGTTGCGCTGGCGGAAGGTGAATTTCACCTCGTGTACCAGCCGCAGGTCAATCTGGCCTCGGGCCGGATAACCGGGTGCGAGGCGTTGCTTCGCTGGAACCACCCGGTGCGGGGACCTGTGCCACCGTCCGAATTCATTCCCATCGCTGAAGAGGCGGGCTTTATTCCTGCGATCGGTGATTGGACGCTGCGTCAGGCCTGCCATGAAGCGGCTGGGTGGCCATCCGATGTCAAGATCGCGGTCAACATGTCACCTGCGCAGTTCAAGAACCCGAACCTTCCACACAACGTCGTGATGGCGCTGGCGGCCTCAGGTCTCCCAGCCGAACGGCTAGAGCTCGAGATCACTGAATCGCTCCTACTGCAGGATAATGACACCACGATGGCTACCTTGCATCGGATGCGCGAACTCGGGGTCGGAATCGCGCTTGATGACTTTGGCACCGGATACTCATCGCTCAGCTATCTTCGGCGCTTCCCGTTCGACAAGATCAAGATCGACCAGACATTCGTCCGCGAGATGACCACCGATGCCGATTGTATGTCGATCATTCAGTCCGTAATCGATCTCGCGCACACGCTCCGCATGAAGACGACTGGTGAGGGAGTGGAAACGGTGCAACAGAAAGACAGCCTGCAAGCGGCCGGGTGCACCGACGCGCAGGGTTTTCACTTCTTCCGGCCTATGCCAGGCAAACAGATTGCAGATTTACTGGCGCCCGGTGCGAACCGGGGGGCGGCGGCCTAGGCCGAAGTTGTCGGGCGGCGCTTTGCCCCGCCGCGTTGCACGGTTACTCAAGTCTACTCGCGATCGAGACAGCATTTTACGAAGCTGACGTCGGAACATATCTGCGCGCTGGCGCAACGATGCCTCCTTTATTTCGCGCGTCGATGGGCGCGCGCAGTAGCATTCAGCATTTGAATGGCTCATGGCGACAGCATTTTGGACGAGTATCTCGGCTCGACTATTCCGTCGCGTTGAAGCTGCATCTCTACCAATACCTTTCGCGAATGGCCGAAGGTTACAAGCAATACAAGAGCAGTGGCCTCAACTACGATCCGAAATTCCATTGGCTATCAAGACTTGAGCGCCTCGATCTTTACGTCCGGCACACGGGACGGGCCTTGAGCGCTGTGCTCCGGCTCGTCCTGCCGTTGCTCGGTCCGCTACGCTATAAACTCTCGATGAAGCAGTTCGCCAATTATCATGAACTCTGACGCGAGGTCGTGAGCCATTGCGTGGCAGCATGCGGATGGGAGTGGACGGACTCCTGGGCATCAACGGGCTTGCGATCGCGGCCTCTTGTGAAGTCAACGACTGTCCAGCCCCGCGAAGTCGACAGTCTCGACTCGGAATGCAAGTTCGATCGAAATGTGATCCTCTCGCGTGAAGGGCGTCTCGAGGAAGGACTAGGCGGCGTGCGGAGACGAATTCTAAGAGGATAGTCCCTCGTTTTCGTCACTGTCTTCGTCCGCTCGCGACGGAAGTCGTGCGCCCTCTCGGGACATGAGTCGGCGCGAAGCGCCGCCCACGGATTCACGGGAAGATGTCGTACCGTCCTGAACGTTTGCGTCGCTGTGGGCGTCAGGCTCCGGCCGGATTGCAGTAAATCGCGGAGTTGCCGCTATGTTCGCGGACTTCCACGCTTTCAAGCCACACCCTGGCCGCGGTCTTCTTCACGACATAGTCCGATACGTGATCGAAAGCGTGCCTTGCAATCGCTTCGCACCCCACCGCCGGCAACACGCGAAGCTCTGCCAGCCCCGCTCGCTGCAATGATTCAAAGACGGTCAGGTACGGATCGTCCGCCGCGGCCAGCGTCGTGTGATCGAACATGTGGTGTAGCCACGCCTTGACCTCCTTCAGGCCGCCGAAATCGAAGCACCAGTTGCATTCGTCGAGTTCGCGCGTGGCGAAGACAAAAGCGAAGGACAGGGCGTACCCATGCAGCAGGCTGCAATGCGAGTGCGTCGCGCGCCACTGCCGGAAGCAGCATGACAAGCCTTCGCTGTGACCGTACGTCTTGGTCGAACGGTAGATCGGACCGGCAGCGGCGGGTGCAAGCGGCGGCGAGGAAGGTTGAGGCAGCAGGCCAGTTACCATGCGCAGTTCCTTGTCTTGGCGAACGCTCATGCGATGATGCGCCGCTCCAGCGCCAGCGCCTCGTGCAGGAATTCGTTCTTCAGATCTTGATTGTGCAGCATCTCACCGAAGAAGGCGCTGTTGATCATCCGGCTCTGCTCGCTCGCGCGGACCCCGCGGTGGGTTCTACACATGTGAACTGCGCTGATCCGGATGGCGAGCCCCTTCGGCGCAGTCGCGTCGACGATGTAGTTGCCAATCTGGGAGACGAGCTCCTCCTGGATCTGCAGTCGCGCGCAGAAGTACTCGACGATGCGGTCGTATTTCGACAGGCCGATGATCTTGCCCTCGGGCGATGGAAGCACGCCGACGAAGGCTTGTCCGTGGATCGGCATGAGGTGATGCGCACACGTCGAGCGCACGTCGATGGGGCCGGTGACAATCAGACGATCATAGCGTTCGACGTTTTCGAATTCGGTGATTTTCGGCGGCGCATCGTAACGCCCGCGCAGCACTTCCTCAACGAACATCTTGGCGACCCGTCGCGGCGTATCGCGGGTGTTATGATCGTTGACATGGTCGATACGCAGAACGTCGAATAACTCCTCCAGTTTCTGCGACGCTTCCGCGATCATCGCGGCTTTCGCCGCTCGATCGGCAAATCCCTCGATAGCCTCGTTGCAAAGTGCGGCGCCGTGCGGCGGCGGCCGCAATTTCTTGACACTGTTATCCATGCTATCCCCTACTGCGTTCCGTATCATCCCCGGCTGGCGAGGAATGTCACTCGCGTAATCTGGCCGAGGCCCTTACGGTTCAGTTTACGAGGCATCGGTCGATTCGGCGCGAGCGAGCCGGCGGGCGCCACCGGTCAGAAAGTTATTCGAAGCCAACTTTGTACTGAGTTTCATGCCCAGTTCATTCATAGCTGCAATGATAGCAAGTGAGATACCCGCCGCTATCAACCCATATTCTATGGCGGTCGCTCCAGACTCCTCGCGCAAAAAGCGAACCAGCGTTTTCATGGTGCGCGCCCTTCCAAACTCAAGCCTCAGGATTTTGCCGGCAATTTGTTAAGATCAGCAAAATCTCGCTCTTTATCGGCGCGCAAACTTTGTACGGAACGGACCAAGATATTGCGCGCGCTCAGTAAGCGGCGCGGTCAACCTCTTACCGGCGCAGCCGTCGCTGCAATCTGGTGCATGTGGTAATTTCGGCCGATGGCCAATTCGGGCTTGTCGCCCCAGCGGCTCGAGCTCGAGATTACTGAGTCCGTCTTCCTGACCGACACGGATGCTAATCTTGCCACCCTGCATCAGCTGCGCGGGCTCTTTTGGTCAAATGCTGCGCCAGGGCTGTTCGACAGCAAGCCTCTGCAATGCGCCGCGGCCCTTTTTGATCATGCGGCCCAGACGTCTGCTCAAGGAAAGGTCTGGGCGCGGCTTGGCGGATTCTAAGATGTGCATGAGATGCTGGTGGCGGTGGGGATACTTTTGATTTCAGTATCGACCGCGGTCTCCACCGCCACCATCAAATTATGCAGCCGCTTCCCCCAATCCGAACCATCAAGATCGATGCGCTTTCTCACCGCTTCCTCGATTCCATAGATTTCGGTGAGGCTCTCCTTCGCCTGCGCAATGCGATGTGCTTGAATGCGTAGGTTAGCACGATCCGCCGCGCCTCGGCTTGGCCGTTGACCACCATGACCTTTTGCGCGGTTGCAACGTACTCCCGGGCCATGCTCGGCCGCAGCTCTTCGGCCACAAGATTCCAGATCGGCGCAAGCGATCCGCTCGCAGTGGACTTGCCGATCATAGCCGCACCCTTGGCCACCTAGCTCTGCCGCCGTGTGCGCTCGAGCCCCAGCCGGGGCTGGCGCGGCTGGGGCTTCCGATGTGTGGTGCCCGTGTTGAGGTGGACACCGCCGAAGCCTAGCCGACGCCAAGCGGTGCTTTCCGGCCGAACGATCCGCAACTAAGACGGAAAACGGCACTCTTTCTATGCGATACTTCACCTCGATCCCCTCCGGGATTGGCGGCGGCGAGGTCCGGCTGGGTTAGCCTCCGTTGCCGGGCCTCGCTTCCGGTCCTCGTGTTCGCCGGCGTGATCTGTGCAGCTGTTCTTGTCCGGGGCGAGTAGGGCGCATTCGAGCGCCCACCGGTTGACTTGACAGACTTGCCGATCCGCGGACAGAAATCGTCGATAAGCTTTACGGTTTCGCCGATAGCTTGATGCCAGCGGCGATATTGTCTGGAGAAACCTGGATGCACACGCCTTGGCAGGTCAGCGGATGCCCTCGACGCTGAGGCAGATGGCTGTTGTGTAGAACAGCGCGCCCCCGCAAACGCTGGCGCTGCGCTATGCCGAAGGCTCTGCGCCAGCTCCCGTCGATCCCATCGCCTCCAACGACCGGGGCAAACTCAGAACCGGACAACGCTTGGGGGCAAGGTCAATCGCTATTACCCCGAGTTTCAGGATTTCTTCCGAAATGCGGATTCCGATGATCTCGCCTGTACCGGTTTGATCTCGCCCCCGTGGGGCCGCAAGGCCTGTGCCGAGTCCGGCCGGCCGCACCATGTTTCCACTGGATATCTGCCACTTTCTGCGCACTCGCGTGGCTTGTATCTACGAAATCGATGTATATTTTTTGGCTAGCCGCAGCCGACCGTCCCATGGCCCCCTTTCGCGCTGCCGGATTGCTTGAAAATCAAATTAGTGCCAGCTCGGCCGAGGAGACGTGATGTTTTCAGACGTGAAAGGACCATCCTTCATTTTTTGGCCTGTTGGCTGCGGAGACAGCACGACCATTGTCATCAGTGAATCCGAAGTGCTCCAGATTGATTTGAACGACAAGGTCATGGCGGAGGACGACGATAACGAGCACATCCCGCTAGTTGATGAACTGGTCGCGAAGCTCCCCCAGCGCGACGGGAAGCCCTACTTGTCTTGCTTCGTGCTCACGCATCCGGATCAGGACCACTGTCGTGGCTTCGCCGATCTGCTCAAGAGGGTTGTCATCGGGGAGCTATGGCATAGCCCGCACATCTTCCGGGAGTATGAAGACGAGAAGGTCCTGTGCGAGGATGCGGAAGTATTCCGTAAGGAAGCTCATCGTCGTTCGGCAAAGACGATTAAGGTCGGCGGCGATCCCGGTGCCGGGAATCGCGTGAGGGTCATCGGTTACAACTCACTGTTCGAGCCTGGCGAAAAATACCATGATCTGCCGAAGCAGTTCTATACTCGCCCCGGCTCTTCAATCACGGTGCTTGATGGCGCGGACGTCAGCGACCGATTCCACGCCTTCATCCACGGCCCCTTCAAAGAGGGGGAAGCCGATGCCCGCAACGAGACCAGCGTCACGATGCGCGTGATCATCGGGTCTCAGGACCACCCGATGTACGGACTGTTCCTGGGCGACGTCTCCTACCCGACCTTGATGCAAACCTTTCAGCAGACGCACGATCACAACAATGATCAAATGTTGAATTGGAACGTGCTGCTTGCCCCGCATCATTGCTCGAAGAAAGTCATGTATGAAGACGATGTGCTTCAGCAGGACGCGATGGATGAGTTGCAAACGCCTCAGCTCGACATCGGTTACATCGTCGCCAGCTCGCCGGAATTCCCGGCGTCGAACTCCTCTGGCGACAACCCGCCACACGTAAAGGCGAGAAACCGCTATGAGGAGATCGTCAATACCGCTTTCCTGTGCACTGGCGAATACAGCACGCCTGAAAATCTGCGGCCGATTATCTTCACCGTGAATGAGAACGGCGTTTTCCTCGACGACGATGAATACGAGGTCTCTGATAGCGCGCGAGAAACTTTGGCAGCGGCCGTGGCAGCAGCTCGCGGGCGTGCAGCACCTCCAACCGCCAAAGTTGGTTTCGGCCGCGAATGAAATCAGAAGGACAGGCTTGGGCCCTCGGCCAATTAGCTGAAATTGCTCAAGCCTCCTCCGGATCGCTCGAGATTATCGAAATCGTCGAGCCGACCGCCCAAGGCGAGATGGTTTCCATCTCGCTGTCGGTGGATTGCTCAGGATATCCGCGCAAAGTGGGCGGCATTCCCCTTAAGGCGCGGGAACGCTTGCTTCTCAAGCTTCCCGCCAATTTTCCATTAGAATTGCCGCGCTTGCACTTCGCGCACACGCGCTATCGCGACTTCTCGCACGTACAGTGGGGCAACTATATTTGCCTCTATCAAGCGACGGATAGTGAATGGCAGCCAGAAGACGGGCTCTTCGGCTTTATGCAGCGGGTCGATGATTGGCTTCGAGCCGCCGCCGCGAACGAGTTAGATCCGGCCGGGATGCCGCTCCATCCTCCCGTCACCTATGGAGTCAGCGGCGTAAAGGTCGTCCCCACACAGAATACACCCACGCCGGAACCGCCCTTCTGGGCAGGCTATGCCAAGATCACGCGCGAGAACGAGAACCGCATCGAACTCGGCCAATGGATTGAACACTCCGGAACTATCCCTGAGGGCCGGTTGGCTGCCGTCGTGCTTTTGCCAACAGGGATGCCGCACGAATATCCAGACACGCTCTCGGGCCTCCTGAAGGAGCTTAAAGCTCGTGATGTGCCCGTCGAGGTTATTCGGTTGATGATCCAGCTCGGCGTGCTGAGAAGTGAAAGCGGCAAGCCACTAATCTTCGTTTTGGGCGCCGCCATGCGAGGCATTGCTGGTGGACAACGTCTGCAGCACCTAGCCTGCTGGCAGATCGACGCGAAGCGCGTCGATGAAATCCGCGAGGCTATTAGGGCTTCTACGGACGATAGTCCGGTTGATATTGCCTATTTCTATATTTGGGCCGAAAAGGCCAAAATCGAGTGGTGCAGCGTCCTTGAGGACCGGCCCGAGATCGTTACGAGAAGGGATGCCGAAAGCGCTTCGGCATGGTGGGCTGGACGCCATGTTGTTCTGTTTGGTTGCGGAGCGATCGGGAGCGCTGTCGCCATGCTGCTTGCTCGAGCAGGCGTCGGCAAGCTGCAGCTGTATGACAAGGACTCGGTCAAGCCGGGCATCTTGGTCAGGCAGTTGTTCGACCGATATCAGATCGGCGTCAACAAAGCGAAAGCGACTGCTGAAAACGTCCGCTTCGCGAATCCTTCTGTCGAGGCTCTCCGGTCGAGCGCGGATGTCGTTAGATTGCTTGAAAACGCCGAGAGACTGGCAGACGTCCTGGTCGCTGACGTAATCATCAATGCAACGGCATCGACGATGGTCGCGGCCTCACTCGAGAAGCAATTTCGAGGCTGGCCCAAAACACACCCGCCAATCATCTCCATGGCTCTTGGGCACAACGCCGATCAGGCGCTAATGACGATGGCGGTACAAGACGCCCCCGGCATTACGCTGGACATTGACCGCCGTACAAAGATCGCCTTGTCCAGTCTCCCCAAAGCAAGGCACGTCCTTGACGAATTCTGGCCCATAAGTCCCGATCGAACGCGCTTGTTTCAGCCGGAACCTGGATGCTCCAGTCCGACATTCCGCGGTTCCGCTGCTGACGTTATGGCGCTTACGGCGCAAATGACAAATGTTGCGAGCCGATGGTTGGCAGATCCATCGGCCGTCGCCTCGCGCGCTCGGTCGTTTGATCTGACAGGACAACGCACCGGCGCTCTCCGTGAGTTCGAGTTTGGCTGGCCGAGCGACGTCATTCTTCCCGACGGCCGTAACGATTACCAAATCCGAGTAAGTCAAGCCGCCCTTTCCGGAATGCGCTCATGGATGCGAAGATCGGAGCGGGTTAATGGTCGGCAGGTTGAGACAGGCGGTATCCTGTTTGGCCACACCGATGAATTCTTGAAGATTATCTGGGTCGACGAGATCAGTGGGCCGCCACCGGACAGCATTCAGTCTGCCGCCGCCTTCATCTGCGGCACAGCGGGCGTTTCTGAAATGAATGCGGAAAAGATCAAGAGGACCAGGAAATCTGTCGCCTTTGTCGGAATGTGGCACACACATCCGGGGGGAATGCCGCTTCCAAGCCGAACGGATTATAGCGCGATGGCAAATCTCCTCACCGGGGATGAATTCCAGGCCAAGCGATTTCTAATGATGATCATCGGGGGTGACTCGTCGCGGCCCCTCATTTCGGGGGCGGTCTTTGAGCGCGCCGACTACCAGTCCTAGTCCGCAGCCAAAGCGGCTGTTTATCGGACTCGCCTTATCCGGAGGGGGCGCGCGCGCAATGGCGTTCCACTTGGGATGTTTGCGCGCACTTCACGACCGGGGCCTTCTCGACAAAGTGAGAGTGGTCTCCACCGTCTCGGGAGGCAGCGTGATCGGGGCATGCTATGCCTACAGTTCGGATGATTTCACTACATTCGACAAGAAGCTGGTCGAGCTGCTGCAAAAGGGCATCCAGCGGATGATCGTGAAAGAGGTGCTGCTAAGCTCTCAGATTGCGAAAATCCGGTCGTGTCCCGAGGAGTGGTGTAGCTGATTAGCAAAGCCGCTCGCGAAGCGCGCCCTCAATAGCGCCGTAGCGAGCGAGCGGCTTTGCGGGTGGTCACCGATGATTCGTCGGTAAGGTTTGGATTGCGACAGCCAACCTGATTCGAGGAACCACCGATGACCGACGACATGATGAACCTGCGCACGCTCGTAGAGAAGACCCCCGATGCAGATCTCTTGCGCGAGATGATCGGCTTTGCCGCCCACCGGCTGATGGAGCTGGAGGTCGAGGGCCTGACCGGGGCCGCGTACGGCGAGAAGAGCCAGGAACGGCAGGTCCAGCGCAACGGCTACCGCGACCGGAGCTGGGAGACCCGCGCCGGCACCGTCGAGCTGCGCATTCCCAAGCTGCGCAAAGGCTCCTACTTCCCGGGCTTCCTCGAGCCGCGGCGGATGGCCGAGAAGGCGCTCACCGCCGTGGTGCAGGAGGCCTACGTGCAGGGCGTCTCCACCCGCTCGGTCGACGATCTGGTGCAGGCGATGGGCATGAGCGGGATCTCCAAGAGCCAGGTGTCGCGGCTGTGCGGCGAGATCGACGACAAGGTGAAGGCCTTCCTCAACCGCCCGATCGAGGGCGACTGGCCCTATCTGTGGATCGACGCGACCTACGTGAAGGTGCGCCAGAACGGGCGCATCGTCTCGGTCGCGGTGATCATCGCGGTGGGAGTCAACAGCGATGGCCGCCGCGAGGTGCTCGGCATGGATATCGGTCCGTCAGAGGCCGAGACGTTCTGGACGGCGTTCCTGCGCAAGCTGGCGCGGCGGGGCCTGCGCGGCGTCAAGCTCGTCGTCTCCGACGCCCATGAGGGCATCAAGGCGACCGTCAGCAAGGTGCTCAACGCCTCTTGGCAACGCTGCCGCGTGCACTTCATGCGCAACGCGCTGGCGCATGCTGGCAAGAGCGGCCGGCGCGTCGTCTCCGCCTTCATCGCCACCGCCTTTGCCCAGGACGATGCCGAGGCAGCACGGGCGCAATGGCGGCGCATCGCCGACCAGCTCCGCCCAAGCTGCCGAAGCTCGCCGCCTTCCTCGACGAGGCCGAGACCGACGTGCTGGCCTATATGAGCTTCCCGGCCGCGCACCGCGCCAAGCTGCACTCGACGGATGAGATGGACAAGCGATTTTTACGGATGAGATGGACAAGCGATTTTTAATGATCGCCCCGATGACGATTGGGGAAATCGCGTCCATTCTTTTGTTCGGCCGCGGCGGGGCCATTCTTCCGTCCCGGCCACCGATCTCGCAGCCGCCGCGCGCAGGGTCGGTCAAGGCTGGCCGCGTTTGCGGCCACCGCACGGCTTGGCCTTGACCGGCCCGAGCACGGCGGCATGCTGGCGTGGAACGGGACTGCATTCCTGGCTGGCACTTGCCGTCAGCGGCGGTTATGGTTGTCGGGCGCGGGCGACCTCGTGGCGAAGCGTGACGCGTCGGCTGAAAGCGTCACCGGACTGCCTATTTTGTCCTGCCGAGCTGAGGCGCCCGCGCGCCGGGTTTTGGCCGCCGCGGTTTCCATTGCGACACCATTCGTTCGTAGTTTCGCTCCGCCTGGGCGGCAATCAACATCTCACGGTTGCGCAGCGCCGCGATGTTGTAGGCATAGGCTGGTCCGCGCCGGCTGCCCTTCTGTTGCGGATGTCCAGCTTGAAGTTGCATTGCGCGGGTCTTGTTGGCGACCAGCGCCGGACGCGCCCACAGGTAATCCTCGCCCTTCGTCAACAAATGCCAGCAGAGCACCGTGAGCTTGCGAGCCACGGCCACCGCGGCGACCTGATGGCCACGCCGGGCGCGAATCCGCACGAAAAAAGCATGCAGTGGACCGGGCGCCTTGGCCGCGGCCCAGGCGGCCTCGACCAGCATGGCGCGCGCGTGACTGCGGCCGGTCTTGCTGATGCGACCGTGATGGGCGGCTCCCAGTCCCGACTGCCGCACCCGCGGGTTCAGCCCGAAATAGCTCACCAGCTTCTGCGGGCTGTTGAACCGGCTGATGTCGCCGATCGCCGCCACGATGCCGGCGGCGACCGCCAGATTGACGCCGGTGATCGTCATCAATCTGTTGACCGCGAGATCGTCGATGGCGTCCTGCGCGATCTCACGGTCGAGCAGAGCCAGGTCTTCCGCCAGCCGGTCAAGCTCACGGACATGCCGATCGATGGCCGCGCGCTCATCGTGCGGCAGCTGTTGGGCCCCCAACCACGCCCGGCCGCGGGCGTTGAAAAGATCGGCATGCGGACACTTCGGGATTAGGTGCGCGTGCAGGATCGAATGCACCTCGTTCTTGAGCCGCGTGCGATGCCGCACGACCTGGTAGCGCCGCGCCACCAGCCGACGCTTGCGTTCGGTCTCCGCGTCAGGCGTCCAGATCTGCGGCAGGTACCCGGCCGCCTGCAGACTGGCGAGCGTGCCGGCATCGATCTTGTCGGTCTTAACGTGAGCCTGGGCGATCGCCTTCACCTGCAGCGGATTGGCGATAATCACCCGTGCCACGAACGGCGCCAGAACCCGCGACACCGCCATGCTGTTGGCAGTCGCTTCGACCACCACCTCATCACTGGCCAGCAGGGTCTTGCCGAATCCCTCCAGCGCAGTCCGCGTCATATCGATGCGGCCCGCATGTCGGAGCCTGCCGTCCTCCCAAAACACCACCTCGCCGAAAGTTCGGTGGACGTCGATGCCAATCACCCGTCGCATTCGCACCTCCTGCCAGACATATGACGGGAGCTGCGGGCGACACGACAACTACGGATTCGCGCTCCCAGCGCAACCGGGCGAGTCGCAGAGGCGGCCAGCTACTAACTCGAGCTCTCGGCTCATCGAATAACATCGGCCTGCCCGCACTTCGTGCTCCCGGTGCCTCTGTCCCGATGGTCGCACCATACGCCACGATGTAGAACACCGCAGCGGGAACGTTGGCACCGAGACATCTCATACCGGTTACCAATCCGCTCGAACGGGTCAACGGCGAGATCAAGCGCCGAACCGAAGTGGTTGGCATCTTCCCGAATGAGGACGCCATCACTCGCCTGATCGGTGCCATCCTGCTCGAACAGAACGACGAGTGGACGGTTCAACGCGGCCGCTACATGACACTGGAAACCATCGCCCCGTTGGGCGATGATCCCGCCGTCAGCTTCCCGGCAATCGCCAGCTGACCGATCCGGCCCATGCCGGCGAACGTGGTGACCCGCACTCAGCTACACCACGCCACGGGACACGATCGAAAATCCTCCTGACGTTGATCATAACCGGACTGCCGACCCTTGCGCTGTGGTGCCTATCATCACTCTTCGCGTTACTGCGAATTTTCACCAGAATTCCGACGAGAAGCATTGAGCGTCGCCTGGCAACGTTTCGGCAATCCCTCCCCGTTTGGGGCAGTCTCACGACGGCGTTCGAGCAGGCTTTGAGCAGGCTCTTCGGATCGAAGACCGTCCGCGATGTTGCGCGCCCAGGATTGCATGTAGTCATAAATGCCTGTGACCTGAAGACGGGCACGGCGTTCCGATTTGGCTCGCAAAGGTCTGGAGGTTGGCGATATGGCCAGATCGACGGTGTGGCTCCGACAGTCGCGAAGGCGGTCGCCGCTTCAGCAGCCTTCCCGATCATTCTGCCGCCGTTGATTGAAACCTTCCCGTTCACCAAGGCTGGTCGCACACAAACGCAGACCGTCGTCCTGACCGATGGCGGGGTGTTCGATAACTTGGGCGTGGCTGTACTGGAACCTGGTCGGGATAGCGACATTACTGACACATACCCCGTCACGCACATCATCAGCCTGAACGCAGGGCCCGGCCAGCTCGACGGAGGCGACCACCCGTTCTGGTGGGCCAGCCGTGTCTCAAAGTCTTTTGAGGCTGTGCATCGGAAGTCCCAAGACCACGTCTACTCCCGGCTTCACCGCCATGTTGAGACGGGCGACCTAGAGGTTTTTGGAATGGTCTATCTCGGCCAGCAGGACCAACGGTTGCCCCATCGTCCGGCTGACTTGGTGAGCCGCGACGAAGTGCGCCAGTATCCGACAGACTTTGCGCCTATCCCGGCCAAAGATCTGCATCTTTTGACCAAACGAGGCGAGCAGCTCACCCACATCATCATCGATCGCTATATGCCTCATCTCTGAAAGGCACTGGAGGCGGTCGCCGTGACAGTGCGGTTTTTCATTTTTGAAGCCTTTGAGCTAGGCGTCCTCTTGGCCCGTAGCGTGCACTTTTCAAGCTCATGCGTAAATCAGGATTTTTGCGCATGTATCGGTGGCTAGCAGGCCGCTGACCTATCGGCGTGTTTGCGGCGCCGCCTTGTCCAGCTCATCAATCTACTGGCGGAACTGCGTCTTTTCTCCGGCGATGAACGCTGTCGATGCTGAGGACAAAATGAAGAATCTTCGTTTGATTGTTGCATTGCCGTTTCTGGCGATGCTCGCCGGCTGCAATGAGCTGAGCGCCAATGAAGTGGCGCAAGCTGTAGGGTCGAGCAGATTTCCGATGTCTCGTGCGTGGCAGCAAATGGAGGTGGCGTCGATCCGCTTTGTAGCCGCTCCTTATTCCAATTCCGGCCTGCCATTGCTGTGCTCCGTTGTTGCGCGGCACGAGCGGGGACCCGAAATGAGGCACAACCGGCAGTAGCAGCGCTGTTTGATGTCCGCGCTGCGAAGGTATTCATTGCCCTTGCACGCGGAGCGGGTATATTTAGAACATAAAAGGAACCTTCGGAATGTGCATGGAAGAAATATAGGCAGTTTTCCCCGTACTTCTGGGCTGCAGAGATTTAGCTACCTTTTCTCTGCAAAAATTGACAAGAATAGGCTTGTCGCTGATGAGATTGGGACCCATAATCTCTGCAAAGGATGATGAGATTATGGTCTACATTCATGAACTCGGGGAGTGGCCGACCTTCCACTGGAATTTGGAGCGAATTGCTGCCCGCTTGGCTTCCGTGCGTCACAAGCAGGGTCGCCTGCTCGGGCGGATGGAACGTCTCGGATTCCCGCTCAAAGCCGAAGCAACTCTCCAGACCCTCACCGAAGAGGTGGTGAAGTCCAGCGAAATTGAGGGAGAGGTCCTGGATCGCGACCAGGTCCGGTCATCCATTGCCCGCCGACTTGGCCTGGACATCGGCGCCCTGCCTCCGACGGATCGCCACGTGGAGGGCGTGGTGGAAATGATCCTTGATGCCACCGAACACTACGCTGCCGAACTTACGGCCGAGCGTCTCTTCGGCTGGCACGCTGCGCTCTTCCCCACCGGGCGGAGCGGCATGACGAAAATTGTTGTCGGAGCCTGGCGTACTGCCGAAACCGGACCGATGCAGGTGATCTCGGGCGCCATCGGGCGAGAGCGTGTCCACTATGAAGCGCCACCCGCCGATCGCCTCGACAAGGAGATGCAGACATTCCTTGACTGGTTCAACGGCAACGCCAGCCGCATCGACCCTGTTTTGAAAGCTGCGCTTGCGCACCTCTGGTTCGTAACCATCCATCCCTTTGAGGATGGCAATGGCCGCATCGCGCGCGCCATCGCTGATCTCGCTCTCGCCAGATCTGAGCAGAGCGCCCAGAGATTCTACAGCATGTCCGCTCAAATCCGCCGTGAGAGGAATGAGTATTACACCATCCTTGAGAGGACCCAGAGAGGTAGTCTCGACGTCACCGACTGGCTGACGTGGTCTCTCGACTGCCTGGATCGCGCCTTCGACGGCGCCGACACCATTCTCGGCAGCATTCTCCGCAAGGCGGACTTCTGGGACCTTCACGCGGCGCGGCAACTTAATGAGCGTCAACGGCTGGTACTCAACCGCCTCTTCGATGGATTCGAAGGAAAGCTCACGTCGTCGAAATGGGCGAAACTCACGAAAGTGTCCCAGGCGACCGCCGCGAGAGACATCGATGAACTTGTGGGCCACGGTATTCTCAAGAAGGACGCAGCCGGAGGCCGGAGCACGAGCTACTCGCTCATAGATTTGAAAACCTGATAGTTGACCATGAAAGACGATCAAGAAGAGGCATTTGAGAAGATTCTCTCAAGGCTACTCAGCCGTAACATCGACTTCGTTAAGTTTGCGGAGACCAAGAATGCCGTGCTGCTTACGTTTTCTTCAGCCTGGATTATCGGCTCCATCAATCTGCTGACCGGCCAAAGCACACTCCCTCTTGGCTATAACGTTGCCTTCTGCGTAGCTCTGCCGCTTTTTGCACTCGCCGGACTCGTCAGCATTCTGTCTTTTACTCCGCAAGTACTGGAGCGCTTCTATCAGCCTGCGGATAATGCAAAGAGCCTTCTTTACTGGGAGCATATCGCCGACATCCCCGTGGGCCGATACCATAAGCGCGTCACGGAACGCTACAAGCCAGGCGAGAACCACAGTGTCACCGAGCGCTATCTCGATGACCTATGCGTTCAGATATCCGTCAATGCCCGCGTCGCCACGCGCAAATTCACGATGTTCAACATTGCCGCCGGTTGCGTATTCGCAGCCATTCTGGTCCTCGATTCACCGCCCCTGTGGTGGGGCTTGCGATTGCTGCAAAGATAAAGTCCGTGGAGCCGACGGAAAGCACATAAGCATTCATAGAGCCAAACATGCAGACCATTGACGACCTCCGCGAGACTGTCCGCAAGCTCGACGCCACCGGCCCAAATGGATTCGAAGGCTTGATGGCGGCCGTTCTGACAGAGCTTACAGGTCGCACCTTTGCGCTTGCCAGCTCCGGGTCCCAACGTGGGAAGGATGGTCAGTCGTCTCTGGACGATGGCGCGATCTCTTTTGAGGGCAAGCTCTACGAGGACGCCGTGGCGAAAGACCAAATCCTCTCAAAGATTGCGGAAATAGCTGCTGATGAGGAAGGCCAAACCGAACTCTGGATATTGGCATCAACAGGCCCCATCTCGGTGCAGCATATTAATACGGCGCAAAAGGCTGGCAGAAAACTCGGTATCGCTGTCAAGGTGCTCTCCTGGCCAGCAACCGGCTTGTCCGAACTGGCGGCGCTGCTTGCTATGGCACCCGCCGCGTCGGCCGACTTCCTTGCTCGCAACACCTCGACATCCCATGCCGATGCCGACGCCCAGTTGCAGGCGGTCACCTTCCATCCCCAGTTTTCCGCAAGATCCGCCGAACTCAAGGCGGACCTCCAGCAGCCGAGCCTGGCACCTGCGTTCGCTCTCCAGGACAACATTTCCTGGTTATCGGCAGCATTCGCAAACAAGAAGCGGGCGCGCGTGGTGTTTGGGCAGGCGCTGTCTCCGGACGATGCATCGACAGCGGGAGTGCTGGACCGTCCTCATCTGCGGGCGAAGCTTGCGGATGCCATCTTCGCCAAACCGGACGGCTCGGTGGCCGCAATCCTTGGGGCAGATGGCAACGGTAAATCGTGGATCTTCGCGCATGCTTGGATGCATCAACAGGTCAAGCCGCTGACGATCATCCTGCTACCTGACGATTTCAAGTTGCCGTCTTCGCTTGAATCTATGCGTGATCTTCTCATTGCGAAGCTGATTGGACAAAGCGGCGACAACCGCACCGCAATCGCGGAAAACCGTTGGCGCGATCATCTGAAAAGATGGCAGCGGCACAAGAACACCGAGAAGCCCCGACTGGTCGTTTTCGTCGATGGCCTGAACCAGCGGGAAATCGGCAACTGGCCTCACCTGATCGATATCCTGAGTGAACTGGTCGCGGAAATCGGCGGCAAGCTTGTCATCAGCTGCAGAACGCTCTTCTACAGGGACAATCTGGAAGGACGCCTCGTCAGCAATATCAGGAAGTTTGATGTGCCTGAATGGAGCGACTCCGAGCTGGAATCGCTGTTGACGCCGCTTGGTACCTCAATTTCACAGCTCAATGCCAACGTTGTCCGCAGCCTGCGTAATCCCCGACTGTTCGGGATTGCAGCGGCCCTCCTCAAAGATCGAAAGATCGATGAATTCGGAGAGCTCAGCGTCAACCGTCTGCTCTTCGAGCACATCCGGCTCGGTGCGGTTTCCGACAACAATTCGATCGCGCCGCGTCAATTTGTTCAAGACATCCGCCTGCATGCCGATCAGATCATCAAGCGACTGAAGGACCACCAACAGGCCGACCTGACCGTCTTCGACCGCCCCAGCCCGGTTACCGGTCACTCTCCTCAAACGGTGGCCGAGCAATTTGCCCTTATCTCCGCCGGACGCTTCTTTGAAATCCTTGAGGACGATCCGGCCAAGTACATTCTGAAAGAGGACGGGCTTTCGCTCGCTCTGGGACTGTCGCTCGTGAGTTCTGCGCGAACCGCATTTCGACAAGGTAAAAACGTCCTTGAGGCTCTTGGGAACGTACTCGATCCTATAGCCGCACTGGATAGAACCAGCGACGTTCTTATCGCCGCCATCGTAGCTTCCGTTCTGGATGAAGCTCCGAAGGAAGTCACGGCGGCTCTAGTACAGTCCTTCATCGCCCTCCAGAATCTCGATCAGACGCTTTACCCCGAATTCCAGGCATTGCTGCGGCAAGATCCAGTCTCTTTCCTTGCTGCGCTTGAAAACTCAGCACTCACGGAAGGTGTTACAGCCAACCAATCATGGCTCATTCAAGCGGTACAGGACGGACGGGCAACGCCAGCGTGTTCAGCCGCGCTGAAGGACGCAATCCGCCGTTGGCTGAGCATGTACTCCGATCAGCCGGAACGGATGATGGCGCCAACTCACGAGGGGACGCCGGACGAGAAGCGTAAGGAGGAACGCGCGAAACGCGAAGCCGAGATCGCCGACAAGCTAAAGAATCTGTGCGATTCAGAACGAGCGGTTTTGGACGGCCTCATTCTCCAGAAACGCGGCGACTACAGCCGACTTAGTGCTCTGGCCTTCCAGTTTTTGGGCGGCTACCCACTGGCCGAATATGCGGACAGTTTTCGCAACTGGGCCTTTGCGGCGGCTTTCAACGGCGGATTCCGCGATCACCATCAGGATTTCAATGATCTGATCCAGTTGAACGTCACAGATTGGAGCGAAACCCGTACAGCGATTCTTGAGTCCGCCAAAGTCTTGCAGAGCCCAGGTACATCCGATACCGGCCGATGGGCCCTGGCATACTTGCTCTACGCGACCGCAGACAGCGACGACGCTGCGGTTGCGGATAAAATCGTCCAAGCGCTGACAAAAGACCGAGAGCGCTTTGGCGGAGGGCGTCTTGTCGAAGATTACTGCGCCACCGACCCCTGCGATCCCTCAACCTCATGTCCTGTCAACATCGAGAAGACCGCTCGGAAATACGGGACGATCGACGTCTCCAAGCTTCGCTTGTGCATGGGGAATCGCCAGGAGGATCATTTCTTTGAAATGGCGCGCGCTGGCCTGGCTCGCTTCGAGCCGCACGTCGCCGTCGCGGTGATGCGCCGCTTCGCCGACCAGGCGCTATCCAGGTCATCGGAAGATTTCCGCATTGCGGCGCTCACACTTGAAAAGCACACCGCCGCTCTCGATGCTTCCCTCGCACGGCGATTCATCGAGAAAGCTGCAGCACTTGCGACCGAAGCATTGGAGCATGACAAGAACGATCAGATGCAGGTCGCTGCCCAGTATGCGCTCCTCATTGCATTTCCCCACATGAGCGGGGATGAACAGCTCGACGCTCTTCTTGCGCATCCCAAAGATGTCACCTTCCTGCGGGGACTGGCAGACCTGTTTCAGCCTTGCGATCCAATGCGACTGGAAGCCGATCTTACAAAAGCGATTGCCGAGGGCAACGAAGTCGCACAATTCCGCGCGCTCGCCTTCGCGGAGCATTCCCGGACACCTCTCACCCCGCGTACCAGGGAGCTGGCGGGCGGCCTCTTGACGTCAACGCATAGGCACGTCCGCTTGTCGTGTTTGGGTCTCATCCGGACCTCGCAGGATGCCGGTCTCCTGGCAGCTGTGGTCGGCAGCGGCTGGACCGCCACTGCACTCGACAGTGCCTCAGACAGGGTCGAGATCACACACGGGTCGGAGGCGTTGGTCTTGGCGTCGAAAATCGGCCTTATCTCGATCGAAACCTGTCTGGAACGCATTGACTTCTCGGCTTACCGCAAATTGGTGGAGCTTCTCGGTCCACCCGCAGCATCGGCAATTGCAGGTCGGCTGGACATTGCGATTGAGAAGGCTGCAGGCTTCAAGATCCGGCGCAATCTTCCGGATATCGAGCAGCGCGTTGAAGACCGGCACTGGTCGTCTCTTCTCAATGTTTCAGACCGGCCCACTTCCAATAAAAACTTCTCGCCTGAACAGCTCAGTGAGCTGTCCGACGCTGGCGACGCTTGGTACGAGAGGCAAAAGCGCAACTACGATGCCGCTGAACAGTTTGAGCGCGAGCTTTCTGAAGCTGGAGCGCAACTTATCATCCGATCCGTTACATCCGGCCTCATCCGGGACATCGACAAGGCGAGCCCGCAGACCGTCGACAAATGGCTCAAGCTGTTCCTGACCATCGACCAGGAAGCGCTGAACAACTTGCACAACACCGCATCAGCGGTGGCGGAAGCGGTTTCGTATCGGGATTCAACGGGCGCGCGCACGTTGATGGAACGCCTCTCCCGGGGAGCACCTCCCGTCCGCGCCACTTTCGGCAGAAATCACCTTAGCATTGACGCGGTGACAGTCTGGTCGGCCGCGACCGACGTTGAGACCACAGCACTTCGGTTTGCGAGGCTCGATCGCATCGGAAACGACTATGATCTGGCCAACGAGGTGCTTGCGGCCATTCGCGCAAGCCGGGAGGAAGACCTTCGAGCCTACGTCCTCGACCGTCGCAACCGAGTCGAACCTGCCCATCGAGCACGCGCCGCGATGCTAGCTGGGCTATCCCCAGCCGAACCCTGGGCGCTCGAAACGATAGAGATGCTCAAGAACAGCAAGGGCTTCCTGCATGAAGCATACAAGGGTGCCACCTACGCAATGGATCGTCACAGATGGTCAAAGCATTGGTCACATCAGATGGCCGCGGCGACAAACCTGGAGGATCTTTGGCGCTATAGCGTTCTTCTCTGCAAAATCGTGGATGGCCGGTTCAAGCCGTCCGATCTGGCAACCCAAGCTCCGAATCCGCTCTTAGAGAGGTTTGCGCCAACCTTCGAGAGTGGCCTCGCAGACCGCATCAAGCGCCGGAAGAACCAGCGCGACTCCAAACTGTTCGGCATGCGGGCACCGAACTCAATTTTTCTGCCGCACTGACCATCCTGCTGACATGTAGTATTCTAGATTATCATCTTCAGGCTGCACCCAGAGAGAGGCTCACATGAAGCGGATTGTTGGTGCGATAAAGAACATTGCGACCATAGCCTCGTTTCTGCTCGTCCTGACGCTCATTTTGGTCGTGGCGAAGCAAGTGATATGGCCAAGACCCACAATCGAGAGTGTTTCCATCCCAACCTCTGTACAGCAGTGGGGCTATACACCAGAGACCTTCGCCCAAAAGGTATCGGATAGAACGCAGGCCATCGCCGAGAACGCGAAGCGTGATTTCGATGAAGCTTACCCTCGGAAGTGGATCGGTACTCAAGTCATTGAAGCGAAGATACCGGGTTCGGATTTTACAACGAGATCAGCCGCTCAGTTTGTTTCTGATGTTTTTGCTCTCCCAAGCAATCAGCTTACTGGCAGCGTGACTAAAACTGAAAAAGATTTCGACATTTCCTTCAGGGTAATCGGTGGCGAGCACCTCGACGCAAAGATCTCATCAACCGGCGATACCGCTGATGCCGAGGCAATTGTGAAAGCTAGCTCCGAGCTAGCAATGCAATTGGCTTATCCATATGTGCTCGCAGCCAGCCTGTACAACGATGAGAAAGCGGTTGCGCCTACGGCGTTCGACCGGACGATGACTGTTCTGAATTACATGATAAAGAATGGTACGGACCCTTATTACGCGCACAACCTAAAATGCGCCGCTTACCTTCGCCTTTATAAAATCGCAGACGCGCAAAAGGAGTGCGAACAGGCAATCGCGATAGATCCCTCAAACTGGCCAGCTCGGGCGAACCTGGGAAATGTGTACTTAACACTGACGCAGCAGGGCAATCCAACTTCGGCAGAAGCTAAACAGAACTGCACCAAAGCCGACGAGCAACTCACCCAGGCCGAGAGATCGCACAAATTGACGACGCTTTATGACGATTGGGCGAGGTGTCTGGAGATCCTTGACAAGAAGGACCAGGCTCGCGCGCTGAGGGGTCAAGCAGGGAAAAAGGGATGAGCGAACTGGGCCCGTGACAAAGGTCTTCGTGGCGGTGGTCACCGGCATGACTCGTGACCGAGCTACGTCTCAGATTGGCTCTGCGGTATCTGCACTTTGTATTTTGGGTTTCTGGTAGCGTTATCGGAACATAACCAGATTCCGCGATGCGCTGCAAAGCCACGAGAGGCGCCATGTGTCTCTTACCCGGCGAAGAGTAGCGCGCCGCCTGTTTCACCAGCACAAAGTCGCCATAGTACACCTCTGTCCAGTCGCCCGTGAGACCAATTTTCAAACAAAGAAGCAGGTCGGCTTCCCCCTGAAACCGATCTGGGACGCGGCGAAGCTGGTCTTGACTTGAACTGTCCTCCCATCCGCCCTGACAGCGTCGTAGCCGTTTGCTCCACGAGGGGCTTGCGTCAGGCCGTACACCTCGGTGGCAATAAACTCGCCATAGTCACCCAGCAGGTTGCCAAGCCCGCCCATCTGAAAGAGGAGCGAGCGACTTCGGCGTACGTTGCGAAGCGAATAAAGAAGCCAGCACCCCTTTGATCGCCTCTATTCTCTGGTCTTTCCGCTATCATCAGTTCTGCCTGTCACATCGCCAGCCTGTAGTGCTCGTTCTCCAATCGGGGCGTTTCCCGCTGAACCGCTCGTTTACTTGAATGCCAGGTGCTCTCCAGGGAACTGTCCCAGGTCGCCGCGACCAAGCTCGTGGAGATGAAACAGCCAGACCTCTCCAAGCTCCTCCGAGGCCAGCTCAAGCTGGTTTCGGTGGAAAAGCTGCTGCGGATGCTTACCGCGTTCGGCCAGGATGTGGAAATCACAGTAAAGCCGCATCGTAAGCGCGGCGAAGCTGGCCGGATCACCTTCATTCCGGCAGCATAGAGACAGACAAGGGGGCTCATGAACTTGAAAGCAACGGCCGCGCATGTTGTGCATGAGCCCAAGCCCGCAGTCGACCTGAACTCTTCGCTTAATCATTCAACGAACCAACCAACTTCGTTCTCGCCTCAGACGGCAACGACTTCGGCAACCACCAGCCCGGAACGGATGAGGGCTGGCTGTTTCGCCCGCGAGTCAGAATGATGCCTGATTAAGTCAAGGAGCACTCTCTATTCCTGGCTGAATGTGCTGGTCCTCCTCGCCTGAGCTCAGCGAACTGGCGCAACATGACGAATAGCGCGATCATTCCAGCGCCGAGCTCAGCGATGGCTTGGCTGGCCAGCAATCCACTGAAGCCCGATATGACAGGGAACAGAAGTACCGCCGGTATGAAGAGATATCCCTGCCTTGCGAAAGATACGACCGCGCTGAGTCGTGCTCTGCCAAGCGACTGAAGCATTGTCGTCACGAAACTTTGAATACCGTAAAGTCCAAAAAACAGGTGAAAGACGATGCAGGTCAAGACGGCAATGTCGGTGACCTTGTCGTTATCGCTGAACAACCTGACCAAAGGCCGGACAAAAAGCATGACGGCTGCCGAATACGCAAAGGAAAGCGCAACCGTAATAGAGAGCATGAACTTCGCAACCTTCAGCACACGGGCAAAGTCGCGAGCGCCCCAACCGAACCCCAGGACAGCTTGAGAGCCGATACAAAAGCCGCTGATCGGCAGCGCCCCGATTGTCAAAATTCTTACAGCTATTCCCACGGCCGCAACGAACTCATCACCGAACCGGGCAGCGGCTCCGAACAAGAACATACCGGCAAGAGCCGATAAGATACTCGTCATCGTCGCCGGCGCCCCAATGAACGCGAGTTCTCTGATGCGATCCACCCGGAACGAGACCTGAGACATTCTGACGAAGGCAGTGCCGCGTCGCTTGGTAAAATATCCGATGTAGAGGCTTATGGCAGCGATCTGAGATAGCAACGTCGCCAGGGCTGCGCCTCGCACACCTAAGTCTAGTAAGAATATAAAAAGGGGATCAAGCAAGGCGTTCAGTATGAAAGCGCTAAGCATGGTCCACATACTGAATCGTGTGTTGCCTTCAGCTCTTGCGATGAAGCCGCTGACGATGTTTAGGAGCATCAAAGTAGACCCCGGCAAGAGGATCGTAGCGTAGTCGAGCGCGATGGGCAGGATGGTTGGGGTCGCCCCGAGTGCGACGAAGATGCCTCGTAGGCTCAGAAGCAGGGCGACGGTCATGATCACGCCGATCGGAGCGGCGAGCGCGAGCGCCGTACTAGCACCTCGACTCGCCTCTAACTCATTACCAGCACCAAGATGACGGGATATGAAGGAGGCAGTACCCACACCGATCCCCTCGCCCACCGCCGCAAGCAGGATAATGACCGGCATAGTCATGCTCACGGCCGCGATCGCCTGCGCACCAAGTGAGCCAACAAAGATAGCGTTGAGGAGCTGCTGTAGGGCGTTGATCGACAACCCGATAACAGATGGAATGGCAAGCCGCAGAAGAAGGCTTGGGAGTCTTTGGTCCGATAGATCTACGTGCCGGCTTTTCTTTCGCGTCGCGCGCTCATTCATGGTTGACTCTCGTGAGCGCTGCGAATTCATTGATCGTCTGCAACAGCTCCTGTTGCAAGACCGTGCAAAGATGGCGGGTCACCTCATAACCGACATGGCTCGGATCATACCTCATTTCGATCTGTAGACGGCCGGATTGATATCCGACATCGAACCAGAAGAGGTGGATCGCCGCCGCTTGAGCCATGTGTTCGCCGATCCAAAGTGGAGAAGGGTCTGCATCTAGAAAACGGCGCGCGAAATGGCGCTGCAGACCGGCGCGATAATTCACCCCAATCCTGGGCAGTGGCAGACGATCGAGCCGACACCGCACGGCTGGATCTCGGTTTAGGAATTTCAGGGCCCGAAAGCCTATTCCTCCACGCGGCAGCGCATTGCGCTGCCGGTATATTGAACGAGCACGGTCGGAACGCGCCTCCCTTCCGGTGAAATTCAATGGAAGCGGTACGAGCTCGCTGATAAGGCCAATGATCTGAGATGAATCGAAATCGTCAAACAGCCGACCTCGTGTCGAGGTCAGGCTATCAATCCAGAGCGAATAGTTGCCGAACAAGGCGCCAAACGCACCGGACAGGGCAGCAAGAAACACATCAAAGTCCTGACAATGCGCTGATCTGGCTCCAATACTGAGGAGACCCGCTGTCGCCTCCCCATCGATCTCAAGATGGTACTTTGCCTGATCTACCCGAAGCGAACGGCCGTTCGAATCCTCCCGCCGATCTCCGAGACTTGGATCGTGAAGTTCTCTCGCGCTTTCTTCGGCGACACTCGTACCGCGCCATGACGCGTCGCTGACACGCAAGTTGAACTGATCGTAGTCAATGCCCTCCCAGTGCTTGAGCTCGTGTAGTGCTTCGCTGTTCGCGTAGTGCTCGAGGCGCTTCAACCAGGGAGAGAGCCTTTGTACGGTCTCGGGACCATTCACATCATGGCCTGCAGCAAGAGCGTTGTATGCGTCCTCCAATGCTTCCAGGAATAGCCGATAGCCTATTCCATCCACCACGAAATGATGTATCAGCAGCAGCAGATAGTAATCGCCGCTTTCCGAAGTACGGAAGGCCGTAACGTGAACAAGAGGCGTGTGCCCGTCAAACCGAAACATGTGCTGACGTTTTGCCGAGACACTCTCGATTGTCCTGCGCTGGTCTGGGCCGGTCATTCGGGCGAGATCGATCTCCTCCACGATGCGCTCGGCCGGACAAGGCCCAATTCCCAGCCGGAGTCCATCTTGGGTTCGGGCAACGCGCAGCCTGAGGCCTTCGTGCCGCTTGATGATATGGGCGAGCGCGCGGTCCAGGATCTTGATGTTCAGGATGCCACCGGGCAAGAAGAACAGATCCCCGATGTTAAAATGCTCGTCAAAGCCGACAAGAGAATTCCAATACGATATTACGGGAGGCACAGGCAGTAAGCCGTCCTCGGAAGCGACGTTGTGGGGTGCCGCCTCCGCTTCCCCGGCCGCCAAATCCCTGATGGTCGGTGTTCGATAAAGTTGGTTGACGGTGAGATTCAGCCCGGCTTTGCGCGCCAGCGTGACGCAACGTACGCTCAGAAGAGAATCGCCTCCGATATCAAAAAAACTGCTGTCGATTCCTACCCCCTTGGCGCCTAATAGATCCTCCCAGATCCGAGCAAGAACTTGCTCGTTCCTGGTGCGGGGCTCAGCAGATGGATTGGTCTCGATTTCGCGGTAAGGAACGGAGGATAGGCGAGCTCGCTCTATCTTTCCGCTCGTCGTCAGGGGAATACTGTCGACCAACCGGAACGCTGCGGGAATCATGTAAGATGGCAATTTTTTGCGCAGGTGGGCGAGAATCTCTCCGGAGCTTAGATTCTCCCGAGCGGGCACCACGCTCGCCGTCAAGCGGCGATCGTCATCGGTGCCTTCTGTGAAGACCGCGGCCTTTGCGATTGCCGGATGAGACTCAAGGGCAACTTCGACCTCCTCCGGTTCGATGCGAAAGCCCCTCACCTTGATCTGGTTGTCCGATCGGCCGCAAATCTCGAGAAGGCCGCTGGTTGAGATGCGTGCGATGTCCCCACTTCGATAAAGCACGTTGTATTGTCCGCCATCATACGGATTCGGCACGAAACAGCGGTCAGTTCGATCTTGATCCTGCCAGTACCCAGCGCTCAGACAGCGGCCCGCGATGCACAGTTCGCCGGGGCCTCCCACAGGCACTCTCTTCAATCGTGCATCGAGCACATAGAGTTTGACGTTGTCGATTGGCCGCCCCACTGGGACAAGCGCCGAGTTGTCATCCGTATCCGATGTTTCGTGCACGGCTGCATTGGACGCACATTCCGTCGCGCCATAGAAGTTCCACAACGGCACGCCCGGAAAAGACCTACGCCAGCGAGCGGGCAGCGAGGAAGGCATCGGTTCGGCGCTGCTTGTGACCAATCTCAAGGCGATCCTTTGCGGTTGCCGTTCCTGAGACTCGATGAGACCGGACAGGAGTGGTGGAGAGGCAAAAAAGCGGGTCACGCGATGTATTGCCAAACTGCACAACAACAAATCCGGAGCTAGCACCTGCCCTTGGGTCAGGATCAGCGTGGGCACACCTCTCAGAAGTCCACCAAAATACTCCCAAGCGGACGCAACAAGGCAGGCGGACTTCTGGACAACCATGACGTCGGTGCTGTCAAAGGGAAAGCGTCGCCACATCCAGTTCAGTCGATTAAGAATGGCCGATTCCGGTATAAGAACCCCCTTCGCCCGGCCTGTTGAGGAGGACGTGTATATGAGGTTCGCAATTGGATGATCTGACGGTGTGTTGCTGGGCGCGAAATCATCCCTCGACACACTGCACGTTTCTAAGGCCAACAGACAAATCGAAGGTATCTCAAAGCCAGGCTCCGTTATATTCGCGTGAACCAAGAGCTTTGACTGACTATCTCGCAGGATGTGTTGGATCCGATCACGCGGATAATCCGGCGCTATCGGCACAACGACAGCATCCAAGCCTCGCGCCGCAAGCATGATAGCGGCAACGTCGGGCGACCGGTCAACAAGCATCGCGACCAGATCGCCGGCCCCCACGTCCATATTCCGCAGTGACGAGCGGATAGCGGCTACGCGCTCACGCAGCTGGCCGAATGTGACCTCCCCGAACTCGCCAAAATATGCTAAATTGCTCTGATTGGAGAGGCTGATTTGCTCGAAGGCTTCAACAAGCGGACATTCAGATTCATATCGCTGGGTAGACCCCTCCAGCGAATCCAGTATGGTGCGGTCTGAGGCGCTGAGGCAGCTTAGTTCCTCAATGGGCACGAGCGGCTTATCAACGCAGGCAGCAATCAGAGAGCGCAGATTGTTGGCCATGCGAATAGCCAGGTCACTCGAGATGATGTCTTCCGCATATGCTAGCTGGAGTGCAATTTCATCGCCCAGATCTTGCGCGTAAAGTGTTAGGTCGAATTTGACATAGCCTGTGTCGTACTCGCGGAATGTTAGAGCCAACTCGTCTTGACCAAGTGGCTCGGCGGCTTCGGAGTACATGTTGAACATGACCTGGAAGATCGGTGATCGCCCCGGTTCGCGACATAACCTACTATCCCTGACCATCCATCCGAATGGATAGGCCGAATTCGCGATGGCATCGCTGACCAGGCCCTGGATGCGCGTGGCATGAGCAGCAAAGCATTCACCGCCATCGACCGTGGCACGAATTGGCAGCATATTCAGGAAAAAGCCGACGATGTCGGCGCTGCCGGGTTGATCGCGTACAGCGTGTGGTATGCCGACGACAATATCGTTCTGACCGCTATACATTCGTAGCAGCAGTTTGAAGCACGCCAGCAGTGTTGTCGACGTGGTGCAGCTGTTTTGGCGCGCAAATTCTCTTACGCGACTGGAGAGATCGCTGCCAAGCAGCACTGGATGCGAGGCGCCGCGGTATGAATTTGTCTGCGGGCGCGCTCGTCCCATTCCAAGCGAAAGCACCGGCGGATCATCACCAATCTGACGACGCCAATAGTGACGTTGGCCCTCCAGCGCTTCTAGAGAAGCGTGTTGTGTTTCCCACGCCGCGTAGCCCGAGAGTGATGCACGGTTTTCTGGCCAAGGCGGCGCAGCATCTAAATATCTTCGCTGAAGATCTCTGAGGAGAACAGAAATCGACCAGGCATCGAGGATGATTTCATGAGCGGTGATCAATATGAGATGGTTGTCGGGCCCAGACCGGACCATACGCGCGCGAAACAAGCGGCCTTCTCGGAGGTCAAAACCGTCTTTCACCTCTGTTCGTCGAAACTGCGCGATGAGCTCCTCAGCTTCCGACGAGGTGAGATGAGATACATCGGTCAATCCAAGGCTAGTACATGGCGGAGCATCGAAGCATTGAACCGGACCGTCTTCGTCGATGAAGCGCGCCGAAAGTGCCTGGTGGGATTGAATGACCTCGGCCCAGGCGCGAGTGAAGCGAGCTAAATCGATGTTTCCCCTAATTCGCAGGCCTCCCTGAATGATGTAGTTCCTTGCAGATGGATCGAGCTGCGAGAGGAACCATAGGTGCTCCTGGAGTCGCGTCAGAGGCGATCGGTTGAGCTTTCGGTATGTAAAGGCTGCGCGGGAATTGGGCTTGGCGCTGGGCGCGATCGAAGCGGCAAGAGATCGAATGGTCCCGTTCAGGACTAGCCTGAAATCAGCTCTCACTCCGAGCGAGGTCTGCAACTGTCCCAATATGAGCATTGCACGGAGCGAATCTCCACCGAGGCTTATGAATTGGTCATTCACGCCTATCTTGTCGATCCGCAAAATACCGGACCAGATTTGACGCAGCCGGACTTCGAGGTCCGTTTGCGGCTCCTCGAATGGCGTTGACAATGGAGGGCGAACAGTGGCCGGGTCAGGCAACGCTGCAAAATCGACCTTTCCGTTCCTGGTCAGTGGAATACTGCTGACACGGATGACTCTTTCCGGAAGCATGTAGCTGGGGAGTGCTTCGGCGAGAAACTTCTGAAGTTCGCTTTCTGTCAGTTCAGCTGGAGCTGAAACATACGCAACTAGTCGCCGCGATCCAGCTTGCGCCTCGGCCCCACCTATATCTCGCGCGGTAAGCTTTACGCCTGCGCAGACAGAGGCGACTGCGACGGCGCCATGCACCAAGGGATGAGCGGACAAACGAGCTTCGATTTCTCCCAGCTCGATTCTGTGCCCGCGAATTTTGACCTGACGATCCCGTCGACCGAGACATTCCAAAAGGCCGTCGGAGCGAAGGCGGCCGAGATCGCCTGTACGATATAGGCGCCCAAAAGACAGGTCGTTTGAGAAAGGGTTTGGCCCAAAGGCGTCCGTAGTCCGGACATGGTCATTGACGTAACCGGCAGCGACGCCAACGCCGCTAACACAGATTTCGCCGACCTCTCCTACGTTGCAGAGCCGTGATCCGTCCGCGATATAAACCTGAACGTTTTCAATTGGCCTGCCGATCGGTACATAAGGCTCAGCCAGCGCAGGCGGCACGGAAACCAGATGATGCGTCACGCCGTCCGCGCACTCGGTCGGCCCGTAGTGGTTGAGAATGGAAACGCGGGGATACAAGGCAAGCCACGCGCGCGCCAATCCGGGTGTTAGAGGTTCTCCGACCGTCGAAATAATCCGCAAACCGTCCATGGCTCGCTCGGCCGCAGCAAGCGACTGCAGGTATTCAACAAACGCTGCCAGCATGGAAGGAACGAATTGCACAACCGTGGCGCCGCACCGTTGAATTGCTTGAAGGAGGGATGACGGCGACCTCAGTGTCGCATCATCGATAATTGCTATAGGGGCTCCGACGCAAAGCCCAGCCAGAAGCTGCCACAGTGAGATGTCAAAGCAGTGCGATGCGGTTTGCGCGACGCAATCCGTCCGAGTGAGACTTAGAGCATCGATCTTTGCCGCCAAATGATTGTTTAGGCCGGCGCGCTCGATCATTGCGCCCTTAGGCTGTCCCGTCGAACCAGACGTAAACAGGATGTAGGCAAGCCCATCCCTGCCGGGCGGTGGCACCAAAGACGAAGTCTGGACCCGGCGCAGTGCCGCCTCGATAGCCAGGAATTGTGGGGTGCCTTTGTTCTCCTGGAACAGGCTGAGCGGCCCCGGCCGGTCTCGGCCCATCAACAAAGCGCAGCGGCTCTGCTCGATCATGAATGATGTACGGCAAGCCGGCAGCGATGGATCGAGCGGTAGGTACGTTGATCCAGCTTTCAAAATTGCGATGACCGCTGTCGCCCAGTCGAGGTCCCGTTCCCCCCAATAGCCGACAACCGTGTCCCGAGCACCCTGCTCTCTTAAGGTCCTCGCAAGGGCATCCGATCTGGATCGTAGCGCCTCATATGTGAGTTCGTCTGCGCCGTGCCTCAGCGCGACTCTCTCCGGATCCGAACTTGCAAGCCGATCGATCGCCGAGATTGCGTCGACCGGTTGACGTTCCATAGACTGCTTCTTGCCTGATTGAGTTTCCGTAGGCACGCGCCCCGCCATTCGTCGCCTTCTGCGGCGCCCAAATCGGAACGCCGGAGCTCGTCTTGTGCATGCGCAGCCACCCTGACTTTCGCACGTCGCAAGGTTTTGTCCGTATGACCTTGTCGGTGTTTGCTTCTGCCTCAATGATCAGCAGAGGGACAGGATGACGCTACGAGCCTGAGTCCACTTTGGCACCTACCTACTCTTGTACTGGACCTGCCATCGTCTGAATGGCACCCGCCCTCAACGCGCCCACAGGCTCATTACGGCTTGTCATTAGCGTAATTGTCCGATTTCGCGGCACTTGAGCCGGCACCACCTATCCCGTCAAAAGCGTGTTCGCCACCGGGTATACAGTTTGTCCGGGCGAAAGGCTCCTTTCGCAACCACCGCCAGACCGATGGTGTTCAAGCGCCCGTGATCGTCGCATCAAGCACCCGGCAGCGCTCAACCTAGAATGAATTATCGAAGCTTGAGCTGCCAGTCCCGCGGACGGCATGGAGGTCATCCAAGGGCTGGCACCGGCGAACAAAACGCCTGATCACCTCCTCACCTAAATCCGCATAGCTCAGCCTATTTGGCCGTTATTCAACTGAGATTTCTTTATGACTATGGATAACGAGAAGGACGCCCCACCTATCACAGGCGCGCCTCCATATGCTCACCGAGCTATGGGGAGCGAAGCATCTCGATGATCCGGAGCTGGCGGAAAGCGCAATCCCAAAAGCCAATCGTGCAGCGAGGGCGACACTCCTCCACCTTCATGTTCATAAGTTTTGTCCCGGTCACGGCGTCTCCGCAATAACCTTGTTGGCTGAATCGCACATGACCCTACATACTTGGCCTGAGAGCGTCCTACGGGCCGCCGATGTGTTCGTATGTGGCGACAGTGATCCTGCGAACGCCGCGCCAGTTTTGGTGGGCGCGTTCAGCCCGAGCGGTCAGTCTGACGTTCGTCGTTTCCGGAGAGGTGTGTCAAGCAAGCCAACGGGATGAAGGAGTGGTCGGTCACTTGGTATAGCCGCTCCTTTTTTTCCGACTGTAGGCCATCTCCGAACGTGGACGACGGCCAGAAAAGGCGGCATATTGTATAATCACCCCGCGACGACCTGTATGAAGAGTGCGCAAGTCGGACCGGCCAAAGCGATCATCGTCTCAACTGATTTCTCGTTCGCGGCCGCACTGATACTATGTCGCAGCAGTCCCCTCTAAAACAGCTTGGTTGCATGCCGAAGTTGGAAAAGCCTTCCCCCTTCCTTGATGTTCGTTCTCGTCAACCCAATCGCGGTCAGCTCGGGCATCTCTCCAGCCTCACAATTTGAGCGGTTTCGACAAGGACAGCTCGACAATTGCGTCCATCCGCCGATCTAGACCGCCCAGATCGCACGCGACGCCGGAAGATACGGCGGCCCAGCTGCTTTTCATCCGAGCACGTTTGAACGAGCTGGAAACTGAGATGTCGTGTCATCACGTAGAGCCCGGAGGCGAGCACAAACCCGATAGGCGACCAGGGCATAATTCCCGGGCGGCGCACGGTTGAACGGCTGGCCGTCTGCAGGGTCGAATGGCTCACCGAGACTTCGATCGACAGAGACGCAACCTGCCCCTGGGCTTTGCGTGAGAGGATCAATCCACCGCAATACGCTCGCCAGACTTGCTTGATGAGCTGCTCGACCACTTTTGGCGTTGCGGACTCGGGCCCGGCATATTTTTTTCATGTAATCGCTTAAGATCACCTGGTGAAATGCGAGCGTCGGTCCTTGCTCCCGATCGGCAGAATTTACCAATCAAGCGGTCTGATTTTGGCGTCCGCCGCTCTCAACTAGGCCGCCGTTTCAACGCTGCTGGACTCAATGAGCAGCATCATCTGCACCACAAATCTCAGCCTGCTGATGCTGCGAACGGCGCACTAGTTCGGCCTTTGCGGTCTGCACACCGCATTTTCAGGCGCCATTATGCAGCCGCCCGGCCAGTCCACCGGTACTAGATGTGATTGCGACCTTGGTCGGCTGGGGGAGACTTGACACGTTTGGCGTTGGGCTGAGACTTTGTCCGCCAGCCAAACGCGCAACCTGGTGGCAGATTCGGTGGGGCAGCGCCAGCTGCTCGCATGGAAGGTGGTCGATGTCACGAGGCCTAAATGCCGCAGCGGGATCTCTCCCGGGCGACCGCGGGGAGGCCCAACATCACGTCGCGGTTGATGCCGAAATGGAGGCGATAGAGCCACCAGATTGCGCAGCACCGGTCGAGATCGGAGATGGCCCGAGTGCGCTTTATTGCTGCGGCCATCCGCGCTATCGGCTTCATGCCACGTCTCATCTGGAGACCTGAACGTCTCGGGACCAGTGCTCTAAGTTTCGTGAGTTTTTGGTCGGTGACGGCCCGCTGTCGCGCGCGTGCATCGGCAAAAGATTGAGAGTTGAGATTCATGTTTGCCATGGCACTGCTTTGCGCGTCTCGTAGCTGGATGGGAACACGCTTAGGTGCATCCGACCTTTCCGTAACCTTACGATGCAAGTACTGCTTTCCAAACGCCCAGATCTGGTAGTGACAATTGACAGCGCTCTTATGCGATAAGTACGCGGTGGCGCGCATCAGCTCGCAGACCGGATGCTGGCGCATCGAATGGTTCGGAGTCGATGGCGTTGGCCGCAGCTCGGAAAACGGAGTAGGGCTCTGGCGGCGCGGGCCCGGAGCCATGCGATATCGCCTCGACTCATCGATGGCCGGTTGACGACCCTGAGCCTTATTCGCGCCTGATGAACCCGCTCCTCGCGACTGGCCGTTATTTGGAGGCGGTGATCCACTGCGACTTCCTGCCGCTGTGGGGGATGGCGGCACCGATGTGCATTCGCCATTTAAACAACTCGCCGGCCGAGTAGCTAACCGAATGGACACGCGGTATAGGGCAAAGCTGCCCGCCCATAACACTGGTCCGGCACGGTCGACAGCAAGTTGCGCAGCTTGATACGGCCTTCACAAGTGGCGGCCGCCGGTGAGCATGGTCCGTAAGCGGCCAGAACAGCTGCTGTGCTCGTTTGTGAATTGCCGCAGGGGATTCGTCAGCTTTTGGAAAGCTAGCCTGAGTACAGACGCGCTAGGGTTAGCGACGTGGTAGAGACAGCGCCTTACCAGAATGGGACAGCGCCGAGTCACGTTCCTGCTAAACCTCAATCTGCAGCGCAGGCGCGGCAGGGACGCGCCGATCTAGCCAACCGACCGGCGCCGAGTCGCGCCCGCGCTGCTACCGGTCACCGAGAAACGTCTCCTGCTGGCACCACCGTCATGCTTCTTTCCGGCATGGACAGCCGGTCAGCTTGTGCCGAGGGAGGCTGACGATGTTAAAGTTTGAGGCGCTTGTGGTCTTTCAAGCGATTGCTTCCATGCCTCCCGTCTTACCCGCCAGCATTCTCAACTCTGTCATGAGCGGCGGCGCGTAAGCCCTTTTCATGCAGCCGAGCGGTTTAGTATGCCGGGCATCTCCAATTTCTTCACGAGGCAGCGGACCAGCTTAAAAGTAGCAGACGATCCGACCAATTCAGGTAGGTGATTGGCAGTCGTGCTAAGCCTACAACTTGGGGCACCCCAGGGGGGCGAAGTGTCAGCGTTGATACCGAATGGGGCAACGCTGGCACCAAAGTTAGCGGCGCGTGGCAGGGACAGCGCTTTTCAGAGCCTTGAGCGCCGAGTCATGTCGCCGCTAACCTTTGACGTCGCTGGTCCGGTAGGGACAGCGTCGTCTTTGACGGCTTGCCCACCACTCCAGGTAGGTGCGCTTGCGGTAGCTCTCAGCGATGATCGTGTCCCGTGGCGTGGTGTAGCTGAGTGCGGGTCACCACGTTCGCCGGCATGGGCCGGATCGGTCAGCTGGCGATTGCCGGGAAGCTGACGGCGGGATCATCGCCCAACGGGGCGATGGTTTCCAGTGTCATGTAGCGGCCGCGTTGAACCGTCCACTCGTCGTTCTGTTCGAGCAGGATGGCACCGATCAGGCGAGTGATGGCGTCCTCATTCGGGAAGATGCCAACCACTTCGGTTCGGCGCTTGATCTCGCCGTTGACCCGTTCGAGCGGATTGGTCGAGTGCAGCTTGGCGCGGTGCGCGGCCGGGAAGCTCATATAGGCCAGCACGTCGGTCTCGGCCTCGTCGAGGAAGGCGGCGAGCTTCGGCAGCTTGGGGCGGAGCTGGTCGGCGATGCGCCGCCATTGCGCCCGTGCTGCCTCGGCATCGTCCTGGGCAAAGGCGGTGGCGATGAAGGCGGAGACGACGCGCCGGCCGCTCTTGCCAGCATGCGCCAGCGCGTTGCGCATGAAGTGCACGCGGCAGCGTTGCCAAGAGGCGTTGAGCACCTTGCTGACGGTCGCCTTGATGCCCTCATGGGCGTCGGAGACGACGAGCTTGACGCCGCGCAGGCCCCGCCGCGCCAGCTTGCGCAGGAACGCCGTCCAGAACGTCTCGGCCTCTGACGGACCGATATCCATGCCGAGCACCTCGCGGCGGCCATCGCTGTTGACTCCACCGCGATGATCACCGCGACCGAGACGATGCGCCCGTTCTGGCGCACCTTCACGTAGGTCGCGTCGATCCACAGATAGGGCCAGTCGCCCTCGATCGGGCGGTTGAGGAAGGCCTTCACCTTGTCGTCGATCTCGCCGCACAGCCGCGACACCTGGCTCTTGGAGATCCCGCTCATGCCCATCGCCTGCACCAGATCGTCGACCGAGCGGGTGGAGACGCCCTGCACGTAGGCCTCCTGCACCACGGCGGTGAGCGCCTTCTCGGCCATCCGCCGCGGCTCGAGGAAGCCCGGGAAGTAGGAGCCTTTGCGCAGCTTGGGAATGCGCAGCTCGACGGTGCCGGCGCGGGTCTCCCAGCTCCGGTCGCGGTAGCCGTTGCGCTGGACCTGCCGTTCCTGGCTCTTCTCGCCGTACGCGGCCCCGGTCAGGCCCTCGACCTCCAGCTCCATCAGCCGGTGGGCGGCAAAGCCGATCATCTCGCGCAAGAGATCTGCATCGGGGGTCTTCTCTACGAGCGTGCGCAGGTTCATCATGTCGTCGGTCATCGGTGGTTCCTCGAATCAGGTTGGCTGTCGCAATCCAAACCTTACCGACGAATCATCGGTGACCACCCGCAAAGCCGCTCGCTCGCTACGGCGCTATTGAGGGCGCGCTTCGCGAGCGGCTTTGCTAATCAGCTACACCACTCCTCGGGACACGACCCTCAGCGATCAATTGGTAGCACTATTGGGATTGCCCCCTCACGGGAGCAAAGGTGGCGGGCATTGGCTGACCACAGAGGCTTGCGGCATCTGTTAGGAACCGCGCTTCCAGGACCAGCGCTTACAGCGGGATCACAACGCGAGCGCCGAGGCTACTATCACTGGTTGCGCTGGCATAGTGGGCTAGCAGGACCAGCATCGGATTCTCTCACATGGCCAGTTTCCTCGCGCGGCTCCCCGTCTCCTGCAACAACTCTTTCCTGACACCCTCATCGCTATTGGCACATGGGCGCTTTAAATCGGAGTTTCTCGGCTGACCGAGCTTGGCGTATGCCGGCTCCGCCCCGCTCGATTGGTACGGACCCGGCCAAAGGCGAAATCGCTTCGCCCTGGTCTCAACCCTGCGCTGAATCGCAATTTATTCAGGCTCAGACGTCATGGGAGCAAGGATACGCGTCGCTATCTGCTCGTTTTGATACTGCCGGATCCAATCCGCGACGTCTGCCCTCTTGCGCTCGTGCTCTCGCCTCGGGCGTTCTGAAGTCGCCACTGCGGGACCGAGCGAAGAAGTATCCGCCAAAGAAGCTGCGGAAGTGGTCTGCCATCACCTAGACTCGCAGCGGAGAATCGGTTCCACTTCTCCGTTGAGTCGAAAAGCCCGCCCTTCGCGGGGGCGGGCTTCCGATACCGCAATCAACATTAGGGGTCGATCGCGGTCCGATAGGGAATTCACATCTGGAATAGACTCCAGATTCTCCTATGCAGTCAAGGTCGGCCCCGCATTCAGAAAGGGGCCAGAATGGCCTTCAAAGTGCAGAACATCAACGTCGATTTGATGAACGAACAAGCAACACTGGTTGCCTTCGACAATCCGCCACCGCCCACTCCGGGCAATCCACCCCATATGCCAAAAATGCTCCAAGTCACCTTTCCGTTTGATCCACCTGCGCGAGAAGGCAAAGAGAAGGATCTGGCGATTGCGGAAGCGAAGAAGGTTCTTCAGCAGGCGCTGAACGAAATCTAAGCTGTCTTTGAAGTAACAAAACCCGGCTTTCCAAAAAGGAAAGCCGGGTCCTTTCGAGATTGCCCATCACTCTGCTTCCTTCTTTTTTGATGCTGCTTTCTTCGCAACCTTCCGGGGCTTTTCCTTCAGCGGCTCATGAGGCGTCTTGAGTGCGCCACGTAGCGCAGCCTCGAAACGCTCTTGAGAGTCCTTCTCGTCGTATGTGCCGTTCTTATCTTTGCTCATAAGGCCCTTACATGCCTCGCAATCGCGGAAAAAAGGCGCGCGATAAGCGCGATTTCGTCACCAAGGAACTTACGCTCGAAGAGCGTAACGCCATGCTAGACGCCATCCTAACACCGCCGGTGGCCATCTCGTACGCCCTAATCGGCGCGCTAGCAGTCGAGCACGAACTAGAGCTTTCAATCAAAGCCAGACTTCGCCGCATTTCCCAAAACGAATGGGAAGCCATCCTTACCGATAAAGACGGCCCGCTCGGCACGTTTGATCGCAAGATCAAGTTCGCCAACTACCTCGGCATTCTAGACAGCAGCATGCGCGCGAACCTGGATGTCATCAGGAACATACGAAACAAATTCGCTCACACCAAACGCCTCATGGACTTTGATCATCCATTTATCGCAGATGAACTAATCAAACTTTCGGCGCCGAAGGGACAAAAGCGAAATTTCGCAAAATCCAGCAAATACCCGCCACAATGGCGCTATGTATCGCTCTGCCTCCATGCCTTACGGCTGATGAGCAAGAAGCGACACGGCAACAGATCGGCGGCATTTAAGGCGTGGTCGAAAAGGCAGGAAAAAAGAAACAAGCAGTCCTTCGGACTATTGGGAGGAATTTTTGCCTCCTTAGCACCTAGCGGAAGCTTTCCTGCGCCGCCGCCTCCTCCATCGCTTCTAACACCTACTCCGCCACTTCAGATGAAGAAAACAGAGTCCGATCCCAGCAATCCAACTCCCTACGGATTGTTTTCAGGACTACTTCCCTATCTCGAAGATAAAAAGGGAAAGACATAACCGCGGGCGCGCCAGCGGACGGCGCCGAAGCACCGTCCACAGCGCCAGAACTAGATTCTGCGTGTCAAGTATATAATCTCCGGCTGAGCTCCGGCCAGCGCCCGGAAAACATGCGTCGCAAATTGATAGACATTCGGTACCGGCGGCGTGATGCGACTAAATCAATGTCTGCTTTGCCCCTACAGCGACCGACTTCGTGCGGCAGCGCACTATGTCGCGATGGGCCAGGAAAAGACGAAGGGCGGTGCAACAAAATCCCAAATCACTTAACCGTCGACCGAGGCGTTGGCGACGAACGTCGCGCGAAATCGCGAGCGCGCTGTATTTCCCGCGCCCGCGCAGCGCACGGGAGCCGGAGGGGCAGACCGGTACTCGGCACGCCGGCCTCGGGCAGCGAACCTTTCGAGGTGGAGACGCACACTTAGCGGGCTGCAGCGCGAGCAACGCCCCCGAGTTTTCCTGAGGAAGCTCACAACCAGCGAAGTGGCCCCGTCGCTAGACGGCCAAAGCTCTTTGCAAGTACGAGCGCGGCAAACAAGGGCCCAACCAGAAGATACAGGCTCCGATATTCCCAGAAGGGGAACAGGCCCACTATTCCCAGAACACAGGCGATGATACAAACCACGGTTACCCCCCGCTCGAAATGAACGAGGTGTGGATCGCGCGTGCTATCGCTCGTATTTTGATCATATTCTGAGTACGTCCAGCGTACCGGCGATCGAATGATCGCAGGCGTCAGCGTAGCCCAGAGGAAAAAGCTAAGCGTGACAACCAAGAGCGTGTTCTCAGGTGATCCGGTTTCTGGAATTAACAGCTTGTTTCGTAGCAGCGCGACGAGCGCGAAACAGACTATGGCGGTCCAAATGAGGGATAGTAGCGCCTTCATGTAACGCATAACCAGCCGGCGCAGAAGCAGATTGTGTCGGATGAGGGAGAGTTCGCTTTTCGCGACTTCTTCCACCAAGCTAACGGTCGTAGGCGCCGGCCAACCCAAAGGCCATCCGAAGCTCATTGAAATCCTGCCCCCTTTGCTTCGGCAGCCAGCACGAATCTGGGAGTGCCACAGTCTGACCGTCCTCTGTTTTGACTTGCTTGGTCAGCCAATATTTTCTCGTCTCGCTTCGTGGGATCAAAAAGAACCGGAGCTGGCCATTGAACTGCAGTTCGCGAAGCCTTCGCTTAACCCTGGGCTGCTCATCACAAAACGGAATTGCCGTGAGCGCAAAACGTGGATGGAACCTGCTGGCGTGGCTTGGAATGTTTGCGCTGAAATAGAAGAGACTAAGGTCGCGTAGTAGAGCCCAAAGAGCGACCACTGGAATCACGAACGCTGTGGCGACAGGAATCCCATAAATCACGAGCCAGAGGTCTGGCGACTTCGTTGCTTGAATAAACGGCCAGACGTGCACAACTGCTTCACTAATCGCAACGAAAGCATCTTTGGCAAACACCGGTAACAAGAAAAGCAATCCAGCACCGCTGAGAAATGCTCCGCCGATGCGATGCATGGTGGATAGGCGGACTTCAGCGCGCTGAAGAAACGCACGCATGGCCCCCATCTCTGGCTCGCCGAATTCCTCTTCCTCTGGAGCGTCCCCATCGATGGACATGGCCAGCACACCCGCTCAACCCTGGAGATTCCAGATCAATTCCACAGCAGCTTCCGAAGATATAATAGCACAAGACGCTAGCAATCCTATGCTTTTGCGCTTGTTCGTGTCGCGACCGGTTGTGCATCACAGCAAATTTGGTCGATCGACTTCCGACTCGGGTCATATTGACGGATTTGGCAAAGATTGAGAGGTTGATGTCCGCTCCTTTCCGTAAGCGGTCGGGCCAGGAGCGTTGCGTTTGGCCGGACTGCCGTGATTCAACGCTTTGGGCAAGAGGTACTTAACTCGCTTCAGCCGCGAACGACCCCACGTCTTAACTCACGCTCTTGTCCAGCGTTTGACGGTGCAACACCGGAGCATTCGAGCAACAATCTTACAGCACTTGCACCAGCGCACGATTGTTAATTTGCGTCGTCTGCACGATTCAGGCCTGCTCTCTCTACAAGCCAAACAGAATATAGGCGCGCGCTTCCATTCCGTCTTATTCAGCAGAATAGTTTACTCGCGCTCGTCGCGTTCTATGCTAACCAAGCCCGCCTAGGTACGTTGCGGGCTGCTTGTCGGTCGGCGGACCCGATTGTGATCCCGCTCCGCAAGAGCTGTTGGCCAGTCCATGAACTAGTCGGTTTAGCGCGGCTCATGCCGTCTCGTGCGCTTAGCGGATGGCGTGCTCCTTGAATGTTTGGATATCTTGGTCATGGATCGAGACCGGCGTGCTTACTCCTGTTTGGTTGAGCTGTCGGCCGGTTCGCCAGCATCGCTACTTGCGGGTGATCGACGACGAGGTTGCTGAAGCCACATCGAAGGAGCGCTGGTTAGCGCTTTCTGTCCGACTTGCCGTAGAACTTCGACGGACCTCTCGCCTCGCCAGGCGGCTTCTAGAATTTTGGAAGCGACATGCGTCCGGGTGCCGGTCTCGTTAGGGGACAGTCCTTGGCAAACCTCGTCCAGAACTCGACGAAGGCAGGCAGTTGTTTCGGAGTCGAGCATAGAAGGTCTTCTCCAATGGAGGGGTGCAATGACCCCACTGCAGGCGCGAACTTCACGACATAGATATTAGAATGGGCGGCGCCGACGGAAGGAAATGGCTTTCTGCACTCCCCTACTTATGGTTGCTAACTCATACAATAAACTTGGTTGCGTGTCTTCTCCCTGATCTCTCAGCAAGATCGCCGACGCTTTCGGAAAAGTGTTTCGGCTAATTTGATCTTCTCGATGCCAAGCAGGGCCGCGCGGCTGAAGAGATCCGCTCGCGGCGCTCACCAATGATCGGCGATTTATTCGATATCGTGAACCCAACAACCTCCGTTGGCGACGCGGATGACCGCGTGCGCGATCCAGTTCACGTTCCGAAAGTGTCCGCGCAACCTGCATTCCCAGCTCCAGCGCGTGAGCAACTCCTGTAGCAGCACCGAAAAAACATCACGGCTCTACTCCTGATCAAGGCTCTAGTTCCGGCCAGCCTTGCTCTGTCTGAATTCATCAGCCAAGCCCGGCGTGGCTTCGCATGACTGGCAATCGACTGAAGAAGCGGCGCCGCTATCTGATCCTCGGAGGAAAGTCGAAGTCCGGCTACGCCCGTTCAGGATAGTGAGTGACGCGTCCTGAGTGCGCACTTAGTTTACGTGGATAATGTTCTTGCCAAAAATCGACCTCACCTAGCGCCCGGGAGGAGCGCCGGGCATCCGACGTGACGGCCTCCTCACAGCGTTTTCAAATACTCAAGAAGCGCCCGCCGTTCGGTATCGGTCAATTCTGGCCCGATGACTCCGGGAGGCAGCTTCGTTAAATCGGTTTCTCGCCCTTCAAAGGAATGCCCGCGATTGCTGTTGCCAAGCAGCGATACGTTGAAGTCCGTCAGACCGGCCGCGCAGGCGTCGTTTGCTCGCACCTTCGCAACGAGCCCGACATTAACGGGATCGAATTTGCGGCTACCAACGCAAAAAGAACTCGGCCGCCGGCCCTGCGGCAATAACATGTCCTTCAGCGTCGGCACCGATCCGTTGTGCAGATACGGAGCTGTTGCCCAAACTCCGTCCAGCGGACGCGCCCGGTACTGAGGTTCAAGAGCAAGGACATCTTCGTCCTTCCCGTTACGGCGCACTTGCGCTCCAATGTATGCTCGCGGGTTTTGGCAGTTCTTCCTCGGCCCCCACATCTGCTGCTTGGTTTTTTCGGAAGAGTTGTTGGCGAGGTTCCATTGATCGATCGTCTTACCCACGACATCCATCAGGGCGAGCACAAACAAGGGATTTGCCGCCTTATCGGCCGGAAGGCCGCACCCCCAGGCTTTGTTCAAGTCATCGATCGGATTGAGACCGAGTGCCTCGGGTAAGTGAACACGCCGCGTCATCAGGACATTGGATTGTTGACGATCGGTGCCAATGATGTTCACCGGTAGCTGAGCGACGTTGAAATAGTGGCGTCCGCCGATCTCCACCCAATTTTTCTCGCCCTTGGCAGAGCGATCTGGGTTATCCGGCTTCCAGAACGAATCTTCCGGCCACTTTGCATCGAATGCGGGATCGTTGACGGGCCCTCGGTGGCATTCAAAGCAGTGCGAGCGATAAAGATCGCGACCTTTCTCAACGAGGTTTTCGTCGATGGTCCAGGCCGGGTCGCCTCGAAACCTGTCCTGCGCATCCTTCCATCGTGGCGCGACAAGCCCGTTGAATTTCCTGCCGCTTGCTTCCGCCGACGAAAAGGGATCCGTACCGCGCAAAAGCTCCTCGAAACCCACAATATTCGATAGATGGATGGATGATTCAAAAAGCGGCCGTCCCGGCGCGGGTGCCCTCATGTTGATTTTCGCGCTGACGCCGAGCGCTTCGCCAGAATTGCGAACAAGCTCGTTGAGAACAGAGGCGTCGTACTGCGCCCAAAGGAAGTACGGCGTGTCCCAGATTGGCGGAAAACTCACAGGAGCGTCGTTGCGCGCGAAGTTGCCCTTGAGGAGCGGATCTGGGAGTTCTCCGGTCACAGGGTCGAGAAAATTGGTGTAAAAGACCTGGTTGCCGATCCGGTTCAAGGCATCAAGTCGACCGAAACCCTCGTCGAGATTCGTCACGCCCTGCCTCGTCAAAAGGCTATCGTTTGCGGCCTTTTGCTTCTTGATCTTTTGAAATGCGAGCTCGAGATCACGTCGAAGCTTCCCGCGGTCGAGGCTTCGACCTTCAATGCTTTCCAACCGGTCGGCGAAGCGTTCAAACCGCCACGGCAAGATCAGCGTATAGCCGATTGATAGACCAATAACCCGTTCAACCTCGCCAAGATTGACCATCGCTGGCCCACCATCGTAGCGAATGCTGACATTTTTGTACTCCAAATGACCCGTATGACAGGCGGCGCAGGTTAGTCCGATCTGATCTTCGTAGAAGCCCCCCGTTGTCGGGTCGACGCCCCCCTTCAGGACCGCGAAACCTACAGGCAAACCATTTGCATTGTCAGGCGTGCTCGCTGTCCAAGTGGAGCTAACGCCCTTGGCATCCTCCTGGTAGCCGTACGCAGGTGAGCTAGTGTCAAAGTCCTTTGAGCTCGGACTTGGGATGAAACCAAGGCGTCGCAGGTACTCGCTGTCCGCCAGGCTCGTGTAACCGACCGACAACTCAGGACGTTCTAAAGCCAGGAACCATCTATAGGGCACAGGAATAGTCGCCGTGCCTTGGGACGTGTGGTGGAACCAGTAACGCTGCCGCGCACTCCAGTTCTGTGGCAGCCAGTATGCGCTCTCGATCTTCGATGGCGCAGGCAGTGTCGCGGGCAGCAATTGGGCAACCAGATTTGCGTCATTCTTGACCTTGAGCGCCGCGTCGCGAAGCTTCTCGGGTGCGAAGTACGCCATCCCTATTGACGCCACCACGACGAACACAATGGCGAACAAGAGAGCGACGACATGAGGCCACCGCCTCACCAGTCCACCGATCCATGCGCTGAACGAACGCGACCCCATAGCAACCTCTCCCTAATCTTAAAGGCGCCTGCCGCCTCGCGAGCGCCTGCCCAGTTCCGACATGGCGCTGATTACTTGTTCAGCAATTGGCTGTTGATGAAGGTGACGACGTCAGCGGTCTCGGCTGCCGCGCGTCGCGTTATGGTCGCGGACGCTGGGCCACCATGCAAGAACGAGGGGAACCAACCGAAATTACGAACATTCCAGTCTTCTTTTGGTAGAACGGCCCGGTTCACGCCGGACACCGCGAAGCCTTGCACTTTCCTGGCGAGTGGCTGCGCGGTTTCGGTGTGACAGCTCACGCAGTCCGTATTGAAAAAATGACTCTTCTTCGTATCAGCAATGACATTGACGATCTCGAGTACGCGGCTATTTGGCACGTTGGCATCGATGAAATCGGCTGTCGAAACGCCCTTACGATTGGCAAGCGGCAGCGGAGGCTTCTGCAGCGCTGCGTGGCGACACGTCGTCGGATTCTGGTTATTCGTGACAGGCCGCGGGACCACGTGCGTCCCGCCGACGATGCTGAACATCTGCGCGGCATGAAGACCATCGAGCGTCGGGCCAGGCACTGGTATCAACCCGGCCTGCGGGACCCTCAGCATCGAGACGAACACCCAGGGCTCGGGCGGTGAAATCCCCATGACAGCCATGGTGTTGAGACGCTGCGGCGAGAGATGCTTTTCCAGCAGAGCTTTGACGGCATCACGAAATGGTTTTGCGGATGCACCGACAAGGCCGGGGTGCACGTTCATGTCACCGGCCGTCGAGACCTTGACATTGCCGAACTTTCCCGCCGCGAGTTCATCACGCAAAGATGCAACGTCACGAACGATTGCCTTAAAGGCTTGATCGTCAGGTTTAAATCGCGGGAATGGCGCACAACCATCAAGAGGCGACTCCGGTTCTCGGTTGAAACTGAAGATAAGATGACCGGCAGTGTCATGGACCTTGAATCCTTGCGGACCATTGGTCACCGGCTGAATGATGAGACGGATTTGCGGTTGCCGGCCAAACTGAGCGATGACATCGGCAGATAATCCCGGGGCTCCGGGATCGATTCGGATACCCGCAACGAACCAGGCATCGACCTTTTTCACGACATCAGGCAGCTGAATGCGACGCGCGCCCGAGTCCGGCACGCCGTCGCGTTCTGGATTTTCGGCGTTTGCGATAAAACGCGTGAAATCCTCATCGGACAAAAGCCGCTGCGGAGCCCCAGTGGGGCCGGCGAGATCGGACAGCGCGATCAGATTGACGAGGTCTGCTGGCGCTTTCGGTGGAGGAAACAGGATGGACACATCGTTGGCCGAAAGCGGCTTCGATGGCGTCTCGGCCCGGGCTATTCCTGCTCCCGAGGCAATGGCGACGATCAGTCCCGCTGCAGACAGAGCTGTAAACAGCCGACCAAGCTTTGACCGGCGGATTTCATCTTTTGCCATCGTCGGCAATTCCCCTGTAAGATTGAAAAGTCGAAAGTCCGATCTAGACTGCTTTCAGTCACATAATTCCCGTCCGCGGCCGGGGATCAGGATGCTTACTCGCTGCCGTAAAATTTGCTCTGCAATGTCTTGAGTTGCGTCGGATGTAACGCCTCTTCAATGCAGCCGAGAAACATCTGGCTTCTTGCATTGACACGCTCCCTATCGAGAGGGCCATGCTCCATGTCTGTTTGCAAGGCGCGCACGGCGATCCAGTCCTTTGAGGGATCCTTGAGCAACTCAAACAGCGTTCGATTCTGATAGGGATGAAGCCGAAAGTGAGCGAAAGCGACTTTGGCTGAGATCTTCGCATCGCGCAGTGCGTCGGGGAGTGTGAGGAGATCAAGCCCGGCCAGTTCTCCGATCTTTTGCATTTGATTCTGTGCTTCCTGATATTGCTCGCGTCCCACTAGTTGATACATTCCTCGTGGGCGAAACAGCCAACCGTCGTCCGTTCCCACCTGATTTCCGAACGGGTTGCCCTCATAACCAAGAACAAAGTTGGCCAACTCCTTGGGATGGTTGAGCAATGCGTCCAAGCTGACGGGCGATTTGTTCGCTGCCGCTAGTTCGGCGTTGTTCTTTTCTATCCGATCGCGCCATTTGCGCGGCAGTTGCGAGACCGCGCTGTAAGAGAAGTCTTCGCTGCTGCGGGTAAAGTCGGCGCTGTCGTAGGAGATTGCCCCCAGGATATAGGCCAGGATCCGCGGATCCGTCTCTTCGATGCGGTCCCATTCCTGCAGCAAGGCTTTGACCTGCTCGGCCTGGAAATACGCCATATAGCTCCTTCGATATGGCGGCACTGGCGCAGGAGCCGGCGAATGGTCCTTGATCGACTGCGCCAGCTGGTGCTCGTACGCAGAAACTTTATCCTGGTATTTCTGATAGCCGCGCTCCTGCAACCACTTGCTCTCATAGCAGGCAAGTAACGGCTGCGGTTTGATCTTTGGATTGGGCCTGTATTCTTTGTCTAACTCGTCAGCGTAAGCCGCCTGAGCAAGCTTGGCTTCTTTGAGCGTTTCAAAGGCGGATGCGACGGAGCCGTTCAAGATATGAAACAACTTCACTTGCAGGCAATCGGCATTGCTCTGCTTCTTGCGGGATTGATCGAAGTCATCGTTCGGCACACAATCCCAAAAGCGGCCGCTGCTTAGCGAGATGATGTCTTCGGTTTTCTGAGATAGCGTCCAACCAAGCGGCAGGTTGTAAAACGAGCCTGTTATGTCTATTCGACCGAACGTTGGAAAGCGTTGCACGCTGGGCGTCACATCGCTCGTCGGCCGGCGATCGATATTGTTCGCGTGGTTGAGTGCAACATAAGTCCGAGAGCTTCGCGTGCTCAAGAGCGCGCGCACCGGCTCCATGAGCTCACCGAACATGAAAGAGCCGTGATCTCCGAACTGACCGCTCACAAGCGACAGCAGATAAATCCGGAATTTTGGCGCGTCAGAGGTGCCCTTGATGCTGTTGAGCCGCTCAATCAAATCGAGCGCGGTCTCTATTCCGGAATTCTCGACATATCCTCCGTCCACGAGGCGCGCCTGCGGATTGGCGGTAATACAATCATTCCGCAAGGAGACCGTCGCTGCCGGCGTCACCCATGGAAACCGCGCGCTGGTAAAGGCCGCAGCGCTAAGCGGGATCCGCAGCGAGTGGCTCTTGACAGTTTGATCGGCTCCGGTGCCGGCACGATCAAGCATCGAGAGAATACAGAGGTCTTTGTCTTTGGCGTGAAGCGGGTCGATATCAAAGGGAGAGACGACAACGCGTTTGCCGCTACCGGCATCTGTGGTGTTCAACAACAGCGCCGGCATATTGTTGGAAGGTGTCCAATGTGACTGAAAATCGGCCTTTAGCAGATTGGATTGGTCGCCAGCGCCCTTTTGGTTCTTGAGCATTCTGTCTGCAGCATTCTCCAGTGTGTACTCCAGAAAGCGCGCGCGATCAAAACTTGGGATAGCGAGTGGAGAAAACAGCTGGGTGAAGTCAGTAAATAGAAAACCGGCAACCAAGGGCGAGAGAAAATCCGTCTCCAAGACACTTGCAACACGCTGTTCTACCTGCCCTGGGGCATCGATATCCTCAGCCCGGCCGACGCCGGCCAGAAAGTCGGCGATCTTCGGGCATGTCTTTGCGTCGGGAGCGATCGTATCAAGTGGCGCACTATCGGCATGAAGCGCAGCTGCGAAAATTGCCGAGCCGACGCTCCCTCCGGAGACGCCGCTTATCGCAAACAGATGCTGCCGAAATGCCGGACAGAGATCCTGCATCCTGGCAAGAAAGCGCGCCGCATTGTTGGCTGCGTAGATGCCGCCGCCCTGGGCAGCCACAATGAATACCGGATATTCTCCGAGCCTCTCGGCCTCGGCTAGGCGCGGTTTTTGCCGAAGCCAATCCCGAAATGCTTCGACTGCAGAAATGCGCATCTCTTCTGATGGGCCGGTTGCTGCGGCTACGCCGCGCAGCCCGTGGTCATCGCCTCCGAACAATGACGCAACCAGGAACAAGCCGCCAAACACAACCGGTATAAAAGGAAAATTGAACCTGATCGTCAGTAGCGCAAAGTGGGTGGTGAGACCGGCCACGCACATCGCAAAGAGAGCGATTACACCGAACGATCCGACGAATTGTGCAAGCCTGTCCGGAAACAAAACGAACCCGGTCGTCAACAGGGCGATGCCGCCGATCGTGAGCGCGAGAAATCTATAGCGGATGAAATAGGCGATGTTGGCCCGGTTCGCGAGTGCGGCCGAGCGATGTTTTGACCCCATCTGCCAAGTGAATACAACAAACGAGGCAAGCAGGATCAACATGGCAAGCGCAAGGATGAGCAGCATGTTCCGCTCGAAGGCGAGCGCTTGGTCCTGAATGCGGAAAATACTTCCGACTTCTTCGACCTCACCGATCTTTTCAGCCGGGCGCGAGGCGAGTTGACCTGCCGTCGCGGCGACGATCGGCAGAGCTCCGAGCACAACGGGTGCAGCTTTGATATAGAAGACCAAGCGCCCCGTAGCGGGCGGGATATGAGGTAGGGTTGCGGCAGTAAGCTGAAAAGCGGCCGCCCAGATCGCTAGCGCAATCACGCCCACGGCGACGAACTCCTTGAGCGTTACCCATCCAATGTCGTCAGCGGCTATCCGGTAGAGCTCCTGAATCTGATCTGGCAAGTACAGCAAAATTGAAATGACGACCGAAAGAACAGCAATCCATCGGAGGTTGCGCAATAATGTAAAAAGCTGCTCGCGCACAGTCATCGCGTCAATTTCCCATACTGTTATCGGAGATAGTCCTGAGCGAGCAAACAGGTCTGGATTCTAGAAATTCGTACCAGCCCTCGTCGGAAGGCCTGCGTGGTAGATAGCGGGCGGCCCGGAACAAATTGACCGGAGATCTCCTATCGGGCACCGCTCTGAAAATTGAGAACGTAACCTACAGTAGTGGCGCGATTTATCGAACATTCTCTTGAATCGTCAAGAGATTTTCGATGCTGAGGATCAAGACCCGTGATGTCGATGTTTTTCGCTATCGATCCGCCAGCTTGCGCACTTTTTCTTCACTCATTCGCTTAGAGCGCAATAACGCCGCATGACCACACCTCACTCTTGTGATCGGTGCATCACAGATAGTCGTCACTGGACGCGGCTGATCCTGGTAAGCCCGTTGGCTCGTCGGGTTGCTGTTCCCGGGCCCCCGATGGTAGCGTTCGCGCATCGTCTCCGCGATCGCGATACCGAGTGCGGCCGCGGCGTCTGCCCGGGATAGAGATCGCAGAACTGTTCCTGTTTGCGCTTTAGGCCGATCATCGTACGCCAACTAGTTTGCCGGACGGCAAATGGTCACTCGGAAGGGCAGCGAGAAGGCCTTTCAGCGCGCCCGCTGGCCCACAATAATCGGGGATTACCGGGGTTGAGAAGCTGCCTCTCCTCATTTCCTCGACAGCGGCCCGGCCGAGTCCCTGATCCTCAGGCTTCAGAATGGCAACTTCCACAGGAAATAGAAAAGCCCAGCAATGGCTCCCCAAAAAAGTGTGCCGCGGACAATGAAAGGGAGCGCCATGTTAATCGCCGTCTCGCCCAAGCCGCTGCGCCATGGTGAATTCCATCGATCGCGTCTGCCAGACCTTCTAAAAAAACCCGATACCACGCATCATCGTCGGGAAGCTCCCAGTCACGTAGGCTGCCGACGTAACGGGTCAAAGCAATAACGCCCGCGATCGTGGTTGGCGTTGAGCGGATGAGTACATTCGCGTGCTCCGCGAGAACCTGATTCGTTTGAACGCTGATTTCGTCGGCGGCATTGAATTCGGCTTCATCCTCGAGCCTCGCCGATACCGACAAGGCCGCATCGTAGTACGCCGACAGCTCGCGATGACGCTCGATCACGACGAAGATCAGATCCCGATCGGCTGCAGCGATCGACTGGGTGGAAATTTTATGCGACGACATGTTGAGCCGGACAAATAGGGGGCCGATACTAGCAACTCAGCCGCGGTGATAATCGGCGTAGAGTGGCTCTTATCCGCTGTCTTTCTGCTCAATCAGCCGGGATCAAACGAGGTCCATGCTCCCATCGGCCGGCAACATGGCCGGTAGTACCAATTTCTGCCTTGCCTGCAGCAGCTTAATTTGAGCTGCGGATAAAGAGGCATTCGAGGATAAGATAGATTGCCTTCGGATCAGTCTGCCGCGAGACGAGATATGACAGGATATCGTGTCGCAGCTCGGGCGTGAGACGAAGCACGAACAGCTCTTTACGGTCGACCCGATTTTCTTCGTACCAACAAATCACAGCCAAGCAGAAGTCGAAGGCAAGAACTACTTCGCGAGCCGCGATTAGATCGGCGCGGGCTGCTTCTAACTGCGCCGCATTGCCCGTGAAGCGATATTGCAACTCTTCATTGAAGTCGTGAAGCCGAACTGTCGAAATGTAGGGGTTCAGCGCAAGGTTATAGAGAAGGAGCGCTCCAACCTTCGCATGAGAGAGCGCCTCGGTGTCCTGAGGGAAATGTTGTGTCCGCCAGATTTCGCAGTCCGCTGACCATTTTTCATGGACGAGCTTCAGCGTGTTGCTGTCGAAATCAATGGCGAGGCTCAACGCCCGTGTGATCTGAAAGCAGTAGCGCTTAAAGGCATAGGCGAAGCTGTCATAGTCCGACAGCCAATCATAAAGCGTATCCGGTTCAAAGCTAATCATAGCGACTCGCGGTCCGCGAAAGGCGGGCCGGTCGTGCTACCAGAAGTTCTGAAAGAACAAAAGCGCTAGGGATACAATTCTGTTGAAGCCCGTCGGCTCAATTGCCCGCAGCCTCTTGGGCGCGCTCGAAACTAGTCTTCACAGTCAGAAAGCGTTCGTAATCAATCCGAATCACGGCTTTGCCGTTCGGGGAAAAAAATCTAAAGCGGGATTCGTCGCGGTCAAGCGAGCGGTCACCGCTCGATGATGCGCTATTCATGGAGGCCGACATGTCCGATTCCCTAGAATTCGACTTGACAGGGTTTTCAGTGACAGAGCGCTGGCCGCTTGTCAAACGCAACTTGAGGAGGTAACGCCAGATCAGCTGCATGGTTCAAATCGAAAATTCTTCGCGTTTTCAGCGACTTATAGTCGTTGCGTCGGGCGAAGGCTGCAACTTTTGAATGTCCGGCAAATCGTAAGTATGACGCCTGCAGCTTTCCCGCAACAGCCCGGATCGTATTCGACGATGGTAAATCGGGAATGAACTTGTGATTGCTGGGCCAGGAAAGCTTCAGTTCACTGATGCACATGAGCGTTCCGCGCGCTGCCCGGCGGCGTTGGCCTGCTCGGCTCCAATGCCGGCTGGAGATGGATGGTCACAGCTCTCGCTCCATCGCGGGTGGCGTTTTTCACCTTGATCCAGTGCTTCTGTCTTCCGCCGCGGAACGGCCTGTCGCGATCCTTCGAGACAAGCCGCATGCGCCGCGGAGCCCAGAACACGTTGGGCCGGTAAGGCTGAAGGGGACTACGACGCCTGAGAGATCGCAGCGCGCGAGAGTGCCCCGGTATTAAGCCTGCAGCTCCGAATCTTCGAAGCAACACCAACCCGAAAGACAAAGCATAGGACGTTTTCGTGGCGCCTATCGATGCCATTGTCAGTTCCCGCTGTCGACCGCCTATTGCTTTAACAATCCTGGTTTGGGCAGTAATGAGTAACCGAGGTGAGGTTCACAATGAAACAATCTTATCGATCGCCCGGATTAGTTCGCAAGCAATCAGAAGACTGCAAGCTCTCGCGAGCACCGGTGAAGGCATGTTCGCGTGGTAAATTGGGTCAGCTCTATCTACTGTTCTCCCGTGCGCAGCGGTTCGTTCGCAGTGCAATCGTGACACTTGCTGTCGCCTGAGTGGCGCGCGCGAGCACAAGATACCGCTATACGACGGATGCTCATTGGTACATCAGCTAGCTTCCCGAGTTCGCGCTCAATCATTGCGTCGTCAAGGGCAGCGAGAGTGCGTCTGAAATTCAATCGATTGGGAAGATGAAGCGTCTCAGATTTGATGCGTGCTGCTTTGTCCTTGTAGTTCTGCTCAATGAAGACGAGCTTCACTTGCTCGAACACAATGCTGATCTCCTTTTCTCCTACGGGAGTGCCGAGCGCTAGGAAGGCGCGGCGGCGCGCTTCTGCAAGCTTGAGATCTGGATAGTGACCCAGCCGAATTTTAGTGCGGTTGGGCTCTTTGAGAACGATCCAGGCTTTCGACGCTTGCCGACCGGCAAGCCAAACCCTGGCGCCCCCGTTCATGTACAGACCGGGCTTCAGGGACTGAACGGTTGGATCTGTGAGTCCAAGAATTGGCACGATGGCACGCCTTTCACGTGGATTGAGGCGCATACCAACTTTCCGAACGAACTTCGAAGCAATCTGCGCATTCCAGGAATGGTGATCAGGTGTTCCAGACGATGGCGATCACGGATTCCAGATGATCGTGATCACAGGAGACGAACACGACTGACGGGTTTAAGTGTGCTGGAAATAGTCTCCTCGTCAAGGATGGTTGGGCTGGCTTGGAGATCGTCCCGGCGGTCCATGGGAGGGCCCCGTGCGCGGCGCGGAGTGCCCCACGAGCGACGTAGCGACGCGCGCGGGAGGGGCCTGTGGGCCGGCGGGGCGATCGTGCGCGAGGCGCTCACGGTTTTTTCTTTTCGCCGGCCTGACGGCGCAGGCTGTCGCCCTTGAGCTCAAGGCGATGCGCATTGTGAATGATGCGGTCCAATATCGCATCGCCAAGAGTGGGGTCGGCAATGACGTCGTGCCATTGCGACACGGGGACCTGACTTGTGATCAACAACGACCCCTTGTCGTAGCGATCATCGACAATCTCGAGCAGATCGCGCCGCTGGTCGGCGGTGAGCGGTTCGGGTCCCCAGTCGTCGAGAATGAGGAGATTGACGCGCTCCAGAGCGGCGATCAGGCGCGCCAGACGGCCTTCGCCGCGCGCCTGGGCGAGATCGGCGAACAGGCGAGATGCCCTCTTGTAGAGGACGGAGAAGCCGTCGCGGCAAGCCTTGTTGCCGAGCGCGCAGGCAAGCCAGGACTTGCCGGTGCCGGTTGGGCCGACGATGACCAGGTGGTTGGCATCACGGATCCATTGGCAGGTGGCGAGGGTCTGGAAGAGCGAACGGTCAAGGCCGCGGGCGGTGCGATAATCGACATTCTCGATGGCGGCCGCCTGGCGGAGCTTGGCACTGGTCAAGCGGCGCGTGAGGCGGCGGTTGTCACGGGCGGTGACCTCGCGATCGACGAGGAGGCCGAGCCAATCGGGATGCGGCATCCCGGCCGCCTCGGGATTGTTCTGCAGTTCGACGAGGGTATCGGCCATGGCGGCGAGGCCGAGGGCGCGCAAGCGATCGACGGTAGGGTGAATGAGCATGCTGATCTCTCCTGATCAATTGTAGTAACTGCGGCCACGGATGTTGGCGTGGAAGAGGATGGGCGCCTCCTCGGCGGGCGGAGCGGTTCTGTCAGTGCCGTTCTTGAGGATGGCGGCGACCGATTTGTACGAACGGGCGTTGATCAGGAGGGCACGGGCGCAGGCGGCGTCGACGCGTTCCTGGCCGTAGCGCTTGACCAGCCCGAGAATGCCGATGGCGGAGCGGAAGCCCTGTTCCGGGTGCGGCCGCGACCGCAGGATGACGTCGATCAGAGTGTCGACGTCGGGGCCGACCTTGGCGGCTTCGGAACGAATACGCTCATGGGTCCAGTCACGATAGCGGCGATGCGAGCTCGGCATATGCTCGGAAATCGTCGTTGGGCGATGCGGCAGCGTGCTGCGCAGGTGCGAGGCGATGCGCTTGCCGCGCAGGAAAATCTCGACCGTTCGCGCGGTGATCCGAGCCTCGACCTCCTGATGCACGAGGTTGTGAGGAACGCTGTAGTAATGTTTGGCGATCTCGACATGATAGTCGAGATTGACCCGGCAGCGCTTCCACTCGGCATACTCGTACGGTTCATCCGGCAAGGGGGTGAGCGCCGGACGATCGAGCTCCTCGAACAGGTCGCGCCGACTTCGTCCCCAGCTGCGCAGCGGTCGATTGTTGAGATCGGCGAGAAGCACACGGATCGCCTCGTTGAGGGCGGCAAGCGAGAAGAAGCGGTGGTTGCGCAGGCGCGCCAGAATCCATCGTCCGACGATTTGGACGCCGACTTCGACCTTGGCCTTGTCGCGCGGCCGATACGGCCGCGCCGGGACGATGGCGGTGCGGTAATGGCGGGCGAGATCGGCATAGGTCCGGTTGACCATCGGCTCATGAAAGCAGGCCCGGGTGATGCCGGCCTTCAGGTTGTCGCTCACCGTCTGCCGGGCCACGCCGCCGAAATAGGCAAACGCCCGAACGTGCGAGGCGATCCAGTCCGGCAGGCTCTGGCTGAGGCTGGCCTCGGCGTAGGTGTAGTTCGAGGCGCCGAGCACGGCGACGAAGATCTGCGCGCTCCGCACCTCACCGCTGAGCCCGTCAACCACCTCCATGGTGTGGCCGGAATAATCAACGAACAGCTTCTCGCCGGCGACATGAACCTGGCGCAGGGTCGGCTTGAGGCGGCCGGCCCATTCCTTGTAGCGTTCACAGAACCACGAGTAGCTGAAGCTGTCGGAGTTTGCGTCGCAATACTCCTCCCACAACAGCATCAGCGTGACGTTTGAGCGCCGCAGCTCGCGATGCACCAGCGCCCAATCCGGCTGCGGACGCTCGTCGCTGGGCCGATCGGATGGTGGCGGATATAGGCGGTTCTCGAGCCGGACATCGTCATCCAGCTCCGGCGGCAACGGCCAGGTCAGGCCGGCGCGGCGGGTTCGGTTCAGGTACTTGCTGACCGTGCCTTGGGCCAGGCCGAGGCTGCGGGCAACGGCGCGTTGCGACATGCCGACGCTGTAGTGCAGGCGTAGAACTTCACGAATGTGGCGCATGGACAGTCTCTCGGTCGGCATCTCGATCCTCTGCGGTTAGGCAAAAGACCAAGGTAGCCAGGTTGCAGACTGTCAGCGGTGGACGCCTCCTGGTTGCCCCCGATCGATCACGATCGGCTGGAAATGGTGATCACGATGCTCTGGAACGCGTGATCACGATGGCCTGGAATCGGTGATCACGATCGGCTGGAACGCGCAGCAATCGTCTTGATGAGGAGCTTGGCGATATCGGGCGGATCATCGCCTTCTTTGGCGGAAGCTTTCTCGTCCAAGTCGCCTCCACCAATTTTGGGATTCGAAACAAATTAGCCGGGCCTGACCGACCTGAAGTAACTCAGAATAGACTTTTTCAAATGAAGTTAGAGTAAAGGCCGCGACTTATCTTGCCGCGGCGCTCCTGATGTTCGCTTTCTCACTGAACCGCCTGGTTGGCGGCAGAGAGCGTGTGCGCAAGCTGAGACCGCTCTGCCGAAGCATCGCTTCTTCAACAACAAGAGCGCCGTGTGTGCGATCATGGCGGAGTTGATCGCGAAGCAGCCGGACGGCGAGCTTGGTAATCTCGAACACTCCCGCGGCGCGAGCCGGTCTACACCCGCTCCTGCGCGGTGAGCGTCTCACGTTTACGCTTCCTACGCACTCGGGGTTGGGATCGAGCCGGTATTGAGACAGATGTCGGGCCGAGAATAATTCGTCCTCCCCATGTCACGACCGCGCCACTTGGGGTCATGTGATCAGGATCTGATTTTCCTCCCCGTCGTAGCTGAGAGCGTCCTGGTGCTTGTCGCGGGATCGGGCTTCAGTCTGATGGCGACGCCAACGACCTGCTTTTCTCAGCCGCTTGACGCTGCTGCGGCAGGCACAAAATCTCTCGGCCAGTCAACGCCGATCGAGGCGCCTGATTTGTCCAAAGCCAAGATAGAAGAGATGCGCCTGCAATTCATTCTTGCAGTTCTTTTTCGGCGGCTTCTTCGCGTTCGTTTTGTCTACTTTACGTGATTCCAAAGTGCCGAATGAATTTAATTTTGCCTCGTTGCGCGATCTGATTATGCAAGTTGACGACCTGTATCGCGCCACCAAGCAGACAAAACGAATGATCCGCTCGCGTCTCGAGCAACGTGACGACGGGTATCAAATCGTCGCCAAGTTCTTCGCTGCGCGGACGGAAGAGCTGAGTAACACCCAGCTAAAGCTCGAACAGATCCGTAATGCCATCCGGACCCGACGCGATCTCTTCGATGAAACGAAGGAAACGAATTCTTGAAGAAATTGAATATTCTGACGGTACCTTCACCAAGTGGTGCACGAATTTCACACAAGGAAGGTGACTTGCTGTGATGCGTATTGTCGCATTTCATCGTCCTGCAAGACATTAATGGTCAGAGATCTGAAGAGATTGAGGCTGATATTCAGATCATGCGTGACGCGAACGCGTTCAAAACGATCCTCGGGAAAACTGGGAACCAACCCCACAAACGGGTTTCCGATGCCTGCATGCTGCTCGTAATACGAGATGTGCGGGACATAACTTTAGAACGCCAGAGCCGATTATGCGCAGGTCGCCTGGTGCACGAGTCCATCGACTGCCGCATCATCACCGAACGACGAAATGTCTAATAAGATCCACAAAGCTCGCGGTATGCTTGAAGGAATCGGCTGTTCGAACCACCGTCCGTGCGATGCGAATTCCCGAAAGCCAATGCCCGATGCGAAACGGCCCTGGCGCGAGACAAGATGACATCAGCATCGAACTTTCCAGATTCGAAGCCGCGAACGTCTCATGAGTGCGACGACGGTTGCGCGACAAGTTGTCCCAGAGACAAAAACTACCTGGCGGTTGAGATTTGGACTAAACTACGAAATCTGTCGTAGGGCAGCATACATGACCTTCGACCCGAGCAGGCAACGCGACAACCGTGGCCGCGGCAGTGTCGACTGCGCGAGTTACTTTACCTTTAGCAATACTCTTCGCGGGCACATTGGCGGACCCGCCATTCTTGGCAAGAATTGAACGTAGTTAGGCTGCTAAATGCGTAGGGTGGCTTTTTCGAGCTTGTAGAGTGAACCGGCTCACACAACGGCGGCCAATGAAGTTGCAATATCTGCGTGCCGCTTTTGACGTGCGATTTCGATAAACTTGGGTCGCCATTCGTACAAAAAGTGTTTCGGTGACCCGGTTGAAATCTACGCCAAAAGGATCGCGCTCTGCTGGCTGAATTGTGCTGGGGAGTCGTTTTATGGATATTCAGGCGCACCCGCCCCTTCCTTACGTGAAGCCTGAAAGGGCATCGAGTGTACCTTTCCCGAAGATCGGCAAGGTACAGCGTGAGCTGATTGCACCCGCCAACTATTTTGTAGTGGACCCGGTCTTTCTAGCTACCGCCTCTTTGCAACCGTATCAACGAACGCATCAGGACCCCATCCATCGGCCGCTCAGGATCTACACGCTTGATCCAGCGGCGAGTCGGCAGGATGGCGCTGTGGCCGTGTTAAATGTCCCATTCGAGCGATTGCGCTCGGGGCCCGCGGGCAGCATCCTGGAGGTGGTCGATTGGGACGAGACGACGGGGCGGCTCAACAAGCCGGTCGAGTTGGATGATCCTCGCATCCTGATAGAAAATGGACGGACCCCTTCGCCGTCCGACCCTATGTTCCGGCAGCAGATGGTCTACGCGGTCTGCGCGGCCACGTACGATGTCTTCAGACGCGCGCTCGGACGCGATCCGTGCTGGGGCTTTCACTCTCGGCCTGGCCAAGCTTATGCAAAGCTCAGAATTCGGCCACAGGCCTTCTGCGGCCGCAATGCCTATTACGATTCATCAGCAGGGGAACTCAAGTTCGGCTACTACACTGCCGATGATAGCGTTCAGGGGCGAAATCGACCCGGCGGTCGGGTGTTCACGAGTCTCTCGCACGACATCATCGTGCATGAGATGACCCATGCGTTGCTGGACGGTCTTCGGCCGCGCTTTCGGCTGCCGACCCACCCGGATGTCGCGGCCTTTCACGAGGGTTTTGCCGACCTCGTGGCGATGCTCATGCACTTCTCGTATTCGGATGTCGTTCGTGCCGCAATTGAGAGGTCAGGGGGCAAACTCGAGACCGATGCGCTGCTTCTGTCACTCGCTAACCAATTCGGACATACCACGGGTTCGGGCGGGCCGTTGCGATCGGCCATCGATGCAGCGGGGCTTGGACAAGACGAGGAGCGCGGCGTCCGACGATATGATCAAGCTGGCGACGAACCGCACGAGCGTGGCTCGCTTCTAGTAACGGCCATTTTCGAAGCATTCGCGACGATACTTCGCCGGAAGACAAAGCGATTCATTCGCCTGGCACGTCTGACTCCCGGTGAAGCTCCAGCTTCGGAGCTTTGCGAGATTCTCGCCGACCAAGCAAGCACACTGGCATCACAGTTCCTTTCGGTTTGCATACGTGCCATCGACTACTGCCCGCCGTTCGACCTGTGTTTTGGCGAGTATCTGCGAGCAGTTATCACTGCGGATTTCGATCTCGTTCAGGACGACTCCTTCGGCTATCGCGAGGCCATCATCGATTCCTTCGCCCGTCGGCGCATCTACCCGGATGACGTGCCCGATCTCGCGGAGGACACTCTGTTATGGCGACCACCTGACAAGGAAATGGAGCCGATCGAAGACCTTCACTTCAAGAGATTACGCTTCGCGGGCGACCCGGGAAGAGCAGCCGACGAGACCGAACTGCGCCGTCAGGCCGAAGCTCTCGGGTCTTACGTCATGCGGCCAGGGTACGCACGCGCGTTCGGCTGCGCTTTGCCGGGCGACGTGAAACTGAACGGCGATCACGTCGATCCTGCAGTTGTTGGTTCTATTCGCTCCCTTCGCCGCATCGGCCCGGATCGGCAGGTCGCCTTCGATACGGTCGCCGAGATCACCCAACGGCACTGGTGCAAGCAGATGTCGGGAACGTTCAGTGAAGTCTTCGGCGGCTCAACCGTCATCCTCGGCCCGGACGGCCGCGTTCGCTACGCAATCCGCAAGTCCGTGACGGATCAACGCCGAATACGAGCGCAAGCAGACCAGCTTGACGGTAAAGGCGGTTCGAAGAGATGGACGAAGCGCGGCGGCCGCCACCAACTGTCGCGATCCAGTATATGCCATCTCTTTGGTGGACAGTCGGTGCCCAGCAACTAGCAACAGGAGGAGAATGACATGAGCGATAGCGAACAGAAACTCCGCCAAGCATTAATGAGGATCGCAGAGGTGGCTCAGGCAGCTGCGGATACCGGACGGTATGTGGAGGAGGACGATAAGCCGAATGGCGGCGAAGCGGCGCGACGTCCGCATAACCACGCGGGTGGAAAAAACGCACATTGTTCAATCAAGCAGCTGCCCGGCCGTCTAGCAGAAAAGGCGGCGAAGACTGCAACATCCATCAATCCGATGAACCGAGTTAACTTCGGCGCCATCGGCTCTGTGGCACGCGGTCTAGTACTCTCGCCGGCCGCGATTGCAGTTCTTGTTGGGAAGTATTGGGGCCCGCAACAGCGCCGGCTCACCGTCAGCTTCCTGGATGGCGGACCAAGTGATCTTCGCCGCCGGATCATTCAGCACATGAATGCCTGGAACCAAAGCGCGGGGATCTCATTCGTGGAGACCCGCGGTGTGGGAAAGGTGCGCATCTCGCGGAATCAAGCCGGATACTGGTCCTATCTCGGGACCGACATCTTGCACATTCCCAGTAATCGGCCGACGCTGAACCTCCAGGGTTTCACCATGAACACGGCGGACAGCGAATTCCATCGTGTGGTGCGTCATGAAGCTGGGCACACGCTCGGCTTCCCGCACGAGCACATGCGTGAGGAGCTGGTTGACCTCATAGACCCACAAAAAGCCTATGACTTCTTCCTGCGCACACAGGGGTGGTCTCGTGAGATGGTGGATCAGCAGGTACTGACACCGCTCAGCGAGGACTCGATCATGGCCACCCCACCGGATCAAGATTCGATTATGTGCTATCAACTTCCGGGATCGATTACCAAAGACGGTCAGCCGATCCGGGGAGGTTCGGACATCAACGCCACCGACTATGCCTTCGCGGGACAGATCTACCCGAAACTTTCATCAGAGGATGCACCGTCGATCCAAGCTCAAATGGGCCTCGCCGACGAATGGTCACCGTCGGAAGATGTGGAGGTGGACGAGGAACTGGTGCCGTAACGCTTTGCCGCACCTTGTCGATATCCAGGCCGGCCAGGACCTCCCACCCGTGCTGCACGTGCGGGTGGGAGACGTACTGATGTTTGGAGCAAGCGGCGGTCATCTTCTGGAAGGCGAGACGGCAGTCGAGCTGCTAGGTGTCTTCACGACCGGCATACTCTCGGACGACAGCCGGGTGCTGAGCCCGCTCGGACCGCCAACCAACATCTTGTTTCGTGCCCTTCAATCCGGCCAGGCCCGCATCGAGGTGATAAGGGGAGATCCATGGCAAGCTATCCCGCACCGGCACGAGATCGCGATTGTTGTCGCCGTCTGACAGACGCATCGAAGACCGCCCCTTCGAGAAAGTCTGAGCGGAACATCTTGACGGCGGGGAAATACGCGGCGGAGGCTTTTCCGGCCTGACGCCTGCTCCGCCCACGCCTGCTCGGTCGTTTCTACGTTTAGATCCGGGCACGTCGCTGATTTGTGAACAGCAACCTGATATTCTACTGTTGGTGCTATCTGGCAGCGATCGCGGCGTCTCTAGGAAAGGAGCCAGACGTTATGTTCGGAAAGCTTATCCCCTCAATCTGTATCATTGCCTCATTTCTTGTTTCGCCGGCTTCGGCTCAAACACCACCACCCTCTTCTCAGCCAACTACTTTCTCGGTTTGCGAAGGAGAGTATGAGCGGAGTTGTCCTGATCATGAGGCCTTTACCTATTGTGGCACCATAAATGGCTGGGCAGAGCAGGCTTGCAAGATTCAAAATTCACGTGAACTACCGAAGTATCGCTTGATCAAATTGCAGGACCGCCCCGGGAATAAGTGCGGTTATGGCCTGTGGAAGGTGATCTGCGTCAATTGATTTTTGAAGGTTGGCTACGAAGCTGAAGTTTGTAAGAGGCAGCCATGTCTAGAACAACACACCTTGGTCAATCGCAAACAAACGACGACACGTTTAGCTTCATTAGCCTCAAGCAGGCAAAAGATGGCCTCATACTACTTTCTGCATTGGCTTTTGCCACTTACCTGATGTTGATCTCGATTCTGGCCACGCAGATCTTTGATCCAAAGCTCTCCGACCTTTCGGCCCCTAGAGCGCGCCTCGATCAAGGGTTATCCAAAATCGCAAACAGAGGTGTACCCGAAACGTTAAAGCAATTCTCGACCACGATTACGATGGAATTCGGCAATTTGGATCCTCTCCTGGAATCAGTTCGGCAAAACTCTGGATTAGGTGAGTATGTCAAGCGGCTGGCAGATCAGCTCCATTTCTACGCCTCCGTGCTCGGAGATCAACCAAAGGCATTTGGGCCAAGAACCAAAGAGGAAATCGACTTTTTGACGCAACAGTTCGAAATTGAGAACCACGATCACTTTGGAACACATCAAGCACAAGCGCACGTAGATGAGCTTATTCGCTTCTTCCAAAAATGGATCTCCGATTGGGGGCTATCGGCCAAGAGATGCCGTGACGCGATTGGCTCAGAGTTATCTCTGTTCACTGACTTCACCGATAGGATCAAGATCGCGGCAAGTGCTCCGCAGGGAAACGGGGATTTCCCACCCTGGCCAAATCCACTAATGGGGGTTGGCATGACGAGCGGCTGCGACTTCAACACCGCTTTGTCGAACTCAGATGTGCCGAAGAGGAAACCAACAGACGAAACACTGGGCCCAATTGGTAGAATCTCTGACTGGCTTCTAAGAACCGAATCGCGGGACATTGCCTTAATGACAGGCCTTCTCGGTTTTGGACTCTTTGGTGCTGTTTCTGCCACATTTATCCGACCGCCGCTAGCGAACGATCGAGCTACGATTACGGTTTTTATTCGTGGAATGGCTGCGGCAATTTTGGTCTACTTAGTAGTTGTTGGTGGCCTAGCAGTGTTCACTCGCGAATCAGTTCCCAATCCATATGCCGTATATTTTGCGTGTCTTGTCGCTGCGGTATTTAGCGATGATGTCTGGCGATGGGCACGGCAGCGTCAGCATGAGAGCTTCGCAGGCCCGAAGCCGAAAATGAAACCGAAAACATCGCTCCACGACCAAGCAGGCGCTCACCCATAATTGAGCCCTCCAGCAGACCGACTTGTAAGAATTCCGGTGCGCTTTCGCCTGTCGCAAATCTTCTGCTTAGAGCGTGTGCGACGAATACAATCCATGTCCCGGTGCCAACATTTAGCAAACCGGACACCGCCAAAAAGGCGACCGACGAGTCGCATTGGTTCTCTTTGGGCGTCCCGAATCGGCGCTCGACCCCCATGCAATTGGGTTGCTTTACCAAAGCGTCTATTGCTTGAGCGCCTTACCTGCTCGCAACCATCTCGATGTCTCTCCGCCCTCTTTTGCGCTTGCGTCATCGATCGACTTCTTCAAATCAAGCAGCATATTCTTGACCCAGTCCATTGACGTTCGAACGCCGTGAACCGCCCATTTGAATACCAGGCCATTGCTATAAGGGCGCTCAAGAGCCCAATGAAACATTCTCAGCCAATGTGAATTGGTATGCCTTCCATGGTGCCAGCGTAGAGCCGGAAGGCTTTCCGGCCAAGACGCGTGAATGTGCCTGGCCGATACAGCATCTAGACGCCGCTTTAAAGGAGGACGATGAGCACGTGGGGACTTCCGCAAGTTCCTAACGCTACTCGCCGAAGATGAAGGGCAGCAGCGCGGTCGCAAGAGGTAAGGCGCGCCCCCCCCGAAGAGCGGCTGAAGGTGATTATTCAGGCCTATCGCAAGGCTTAATTCGGCATGTATAATGCTGTCGCTGATGACTACTGTTATCCCGGCACGACGGTCCTGAAGAATAAGCTCGATCTAACGGACAGAGACGAACTTCAGCTTTCGAGGCGGAAGCAAGCGACGTCAGAGCCGACCAGGAACTCCCCGCTGGCAAGGTGGATTTCACGCACTTCAAAGCAGTGCACGGACACCTCTTCCAGGATGTTTACGACTGGGCCGGGAAGATTCGGACGGTCCGCATGTCAAAAGGTGGCAACATGTTCTGCTTTCCCGAGAAGCATCGAGAACCAGGGGAATAGGCAGTTCGCGCAATTGAAGAAGGACTAATTTCTGACCGGCCTGGAGCCGGAGGAGTTCGCAGAAAAGGCGGCCCACTTCCTCTCCGAACTCAACGTCATCCTGGCATTCCGCGAACGCAATGGTCGCACGCAGCTTTCGTTCTTCCTCCTTCTGGCCGATCATGCCGGTCATCCCATCGACCTCGAAGATCTTGAGCCGGATACTTTCTGGATGCGATGATTGCCCAGTTTTGACGGGACGAAGGACCTCTCGCCGCGGTTATCAGCGACCTGTCACTACTAGGCCCCTATCGACACCTGTAAGGCGAAGCTGACTCAGGACCAAGGTCGGCGCCGCCTGGGGCGCACGAGGACGGCGAGGACTACAACATCTCGCTCACGGGTGTCTGCCGATACAATCGAGTAGCGGGCAGACCATCCGCAATGACGACAATACGTGGTGGATCCGACCAGCGTTTCGCGAGATGCAGCGCGTCCTGAAGAACCCTGGTTTTGTGCCTGACCTTCTACGGGTGGGGTCGAGCCGATGTCTTCCTTGACTGCTGGCAGGCTGCAGGATTCCGGCCTGTCGGCCATCTCATCTGTCCGAACCGGTAGGCCTCGTCCTGCGGGTTCGTGAAATACCATCAGGAACAGGCCTTCCTCCTTGCCAAGGGTGACGTGCCCCTGCCGGAAAATGCTCCGGCCGATGTCATCGACCGGGTCTGCACCGGCAATCGTCTGCATCCGACGCATAAATCCGCGAAGATGCTGCAACCGCTCATCGACAGCTTCTGCAAACCAATATCCTCGCGTCTCTTGCGGGCCGAAACCGTAGGAGCTGCAGGAGCCAGAGCACTGCCAGTTCAGGTTCACGGTCGACGCCCACGCGCGATGCCCAGACCACCACCGCCGACCTCAGCAAGCTCAACCGGCTGGAGGTGGCACCGACGATGTCGGGCAACTTCGGCATCGTCTACCTGGCCCGCAGCGGCGCCAAACTGTCTCCGTACACACTGGATACGGCGACCAGACCAGCAACAAGGTGCGATTCAACGACCGGGCACCGGGACAGATAGACGCCTTCCTCTCGAAGGTGGCGGAGTTTCAGGAGAAGTTCTGCAGCGTCAAGGTCAGCGTGCCGTAGCAAGGGCAGCCGCTCAGAGCGTACGCGGCCGATCAGGCCGCTCGTTGAGCGATGCCAAGGGCGGACCGCCGCGAGACCACCGTGGCCCGGCGGCGCGGCAGAGCCGCGGCAGATCAACGCAAGGAGCGACAACGACAGCCCATCGACCCTTTCACGACTGGTCGCCGGTCGCCCGCGAGCTAGCCCAAAAGTCCCATCTTGGGCATTGACGTTAGCATCGATACGACCCTAGGTTTTCCCCATTCATTCTACTGCTCGATCCGGTGGGCTCCTTCGAGGCCCATTAAGGAGACAAGCATGATTACTTATTTGATAGCCGCAGGCGGCGTGTTCGGGTTTCTCCTGACAAGGTACGTTGCCGCGAAGACCAGGGAAGGGTCACTCTGGCGCGCAGTATTGCGCAACCTTAATCGTTTCTTCCTACCGTTCGCTATTGCCGGCATAATCTTTTCCGGCCTTCAGATATGGCTCTCGCTTGCCGACGACCTCGAAGGAGCCAGCCGGACCATCCGGGAATTGGAGACGGAACTGGCCCGTTTGCGGACTTTGGCCACCTTTCTGAAACCCTCTCCGGCGTTGGAATTCTCTATTTATCTGGCCTTGATTTTTCTGTTTGTGGCACCCGTCTGGGCCAGCCATCGGACGGTAATTAGAGTCTTCAGCGGCTATCTTCGATCGGTAAGCTTCGCCTACGTCTGGCTGACGCTGCTGACCGCTCTTACCTTCTTCGGCGGCATCGTTGCAGGTCCTGATGGCCTGCTCGCCCAACGAATAGCGACAATCGAGCACCACATCGAACGGATTGATGAACGATATGCAAAGGTACTTCTGGAAACGAAAGCCGTCCTTTTCGCCGAGCTGATGCCTCGTCTCGTGAAGACCTACGAGACGAAAAAGAAGGATGATGATGACCAGCAATGGCCACACATCGTTCTCCTGGCCGACAAGCTCCGAAAGGCGCTTGGCGATCTGCCAGGACAATATCCCTCTCTGCTGAACGGGCCCGACGGCCCCCCGAACGGACCAACACCATCACCTGTACGTCCGCCGGGACCTCCGCCGGCGAGCGCTTCGGTCGCTTTGTCACTGTTGAACGTCGACGAACCGCCGATCGTCAGGCCCCTTCAGCCTCTGGAGAAGCTGCAAGAGAAACGGGCATCCCAGCCGCTGAGCGAGCGCCGTGTTGCGCCCGCGAAATCGGATGCTCCCACCGCTACACCGCTCGCTCTCCAGTCGGTCGCGCACGCGTATCGTGGGCGGATCCAGCCATTTGACCAGGCTCTTCCCCTCAAACCGACCTCGGTCGCCGTAACATTCCCGGATGCGCGGGCAACGCGGCCGCAATGGTCGCTCGAAACGGCGGAAGCGATTGAAAAGGAGCTGAAGGCGTCCTCGGCAGAAAAGCGAACTGTTCCGGAAGAACTTCTCGCTTCCACGGGAGCGCGCGCAATTGGCGCCGCCTACGAGGGAAGCGTCGACGCCATGATGGATGTTCTGAAGAACAACGAGGACCTCGGCCTGCCGGTAGGTTTCCTGGCCGGCTTTGTGGAAGCCTTTCTGAATGATTCAGTAAAGTCCGCTATCGAACGAGCCATCGAGAAGCAGAGCGCACGGCTTGCGACCGGCGCGAGCAAGCTCGCAGCAGCGGTATCAGGATTCACGGACGACGTGGCCGCCGCTGTAGCCAAGGGGTTTGGGAGCAAGCTCCGCGCCCGCACTGAAGCGGTCGTCACCATGATCGACGCCATGGAAAAAGGCATAGCTGACGCTCAATCGAAGATTCCGAACGACATGCAGGCGTTATCGATCCAGCAGTTCGAGCCTCGGTGGGGCGGTCTCGCAGCCGTCTGGGGTCAGGCGACCAATCGTCTTCCCGACGAGTTGCGCAAGCCGGCCGCAGAGGTGCTTCGCGAAATTCGTGAAGCAATCGAGAATCTTGGACCTGTCGATCGAATGACCCTGCTCTACAATTGCGAGCAGGTCTGGCTCGACTCGGCGGACACAACCCGCCTCAGCTACATCTCGGCGATGCTCCGGTGCGAGGAGCTCGCCGGGCGCACCACCGCTTCCTTTCAGCAGTCTCTCCGCAAGGCGCTTCCCGGACTACTCGCTAGCGAAATTGCCGATAAGGATCTTCTTGACATGGTTCCGTCAATGGTCGGCGATACCAAGATCAAGGAAACAGATCGGAATCAGCTAGTGGCAGCCTTGCGAAGCGCCCGATCAAACGCGGTCGGCACTCCCGGTGCAGCCGCTCGCTTCATTGCTGAAAGTCGCAAGGCTTCTCCCTCGCGTGCTCGAAGCGGATTCATGGCGGCGATAGGAGCGACTTCTTGCAGCATTCGCGGGGAGCTTGTGACGGAGCATTACGTGAACAATGTGCTCGTCTCGGTCACGCGAACTCCGATGACGCTGCCCTGTTTCCGGTAGCTGTTTCAGAGTTCTTCTCACCTCAAGAGGACCTTTATTTCGCCTCCCCGCTCGATCGCTTATCCCGGACGGACTCAAGCATGACAAAGCTCCTGCAGCTTTCGCCGGACCCGGCCGGCTCCCAGCACAACAAGCAGGCCGGCGGATTGCTCAAGGCCGGCATGCGCTGCCTAACCGTGGATCCAAACGCGGTCGAGTCCACCTCCGCTGCACAAAACCGTCAATGGACGTGTGGCGGCAGGGCCGGTCCTGCTGTACGCCGACGGGAAACTATCGTCCCGACAACATGAGCGTACACGTCGACTTCAAGTATTACTTCGATCAGATCACGCCGCACGCGCCGAGACTTGGCCGCTGACGATATCGCGCTCAAATGGGAGAAGGCCCACTATGGCGGTCGTCTATAGCTTTTTGTAGCTGTGTTCGACGCCGCAGGTTCGAGCGTGCCGCAAGGTCGAATTCGCTCCGTCGCGCCAAACTCGTGCTGCGATCAGCTTCCTACTGGTGCTTTCGCTGCTGTCACGGAATTTAGCGCATTGACGCGTCCGCGCCCCCAAATGTTCGGCAATGGCGCCGGCGGGGCGTCGGCGTGGTCACCGAGCAGCTTGGCCATCTGATCTTGCTTGAGCGTGGGCTTCACCTGCAGCATTGCCGCAACCACGCCGGCAACATGTGGAGCCGCCATACTGGTACCCTGCTTGACCGTAAATGGCTTGCCAGCAACATCGAGCTCCGGGTGCGGCTCGGCGTTGATGGCCTTCGCCGAAATGATCAACTGACCGGGCGCGCACAGGGTCGGAAATTGACGATCGTCCAACGTCGGTCCCTGGCTCGAGAACGCCGCGGGCTTGTGCAGATCGGCGGACGGTTTCGTAACGTATGCTCCAACCGAGATGGCCTTGAGCGCGGTCGCCGGAATCGTACCGGTACTCGCGGCGCTCGTTTGCGACGAGGTGAACGCGGTTGCGGGAATCCCCTTGCGTCCTTTCGGGGCACGCAGATAACCATGATAAACGCCAGCGTCGGCACTGGTCCCCACGGTGACACCCGACAAGGTAATCGACCATGTCCCAGGAGCAATCCGCAGGCCGTCCCGACGAATGGCGATGCTGATCCGGTTCTTGTCGTGGCGAGGAACGGCAATGGCGGATGCGAGACTAACGGTCGAGCGGCCCAGCGTGCGCCGCACCGAGCCCCCGCTTGCCGCGAGCGACATTGAAACGCCCGAAGGATCGGTGACAACTACATCGAACCTTTCCGCAGTCGACTTTAGGCCGTACCAGATTTCGATGTCGAGCTCCTTGGCCATCTGCCTGGCATCGATGCGGAAAGTGATTCGATCCGTGGCGCCGCGCGCGACCCTGCCCCGAACGTGCTTGTTCTTGTTTCCATCGTTGCCGGCTGAGACGACGATGGCGCGCCCCTCAGCCCCGAGCGCAGCATCAATCGCCTTTTCATCCAGGCTGCGACCGTCGCGCGCGCCCAACGGTTGGCCCAAACTGAGATTGATAACGCAGGGACAGTTGCGCGCTCTCGCTCGTTCTTGGATGTATTCGATCCCCTGCCGTATCAGCGCGAAGTTGAACTTGGTCGCGACAACGATCAGATCCGCGGCCGGAGCCATTCCGACGAAAGCTGTCGCCGGGCCGCCGGGCGAAGCGGCGCCATTGCCAGCGGCAATTCCCATGACATGGCTTCCGTGTGGATCGTCTGGCACGTCCTTGGTGCGCAGCGGCCGTCCACCCGTTCTCAACGCGTCATTTATGGCGGTTTCGGTGAATTCCACACCACTGCGAGCCGTACCGTCAACATTGTTTCCGGGAGAACCTTCCGAGGGAAAGCGGGGAGGGCGACCCGGTCGTGCCGGCACGGGTTCGAGGCGCTGGTCCCAGATCGAGAGGATTCGGGTCTTGCCATCGGGTTTGCGAAAGCTCGCATGCGTGTAATCGATGCCAGTATCGACGATGCCGATGATCACCCCCTTTCCCACTTCGCTTCCGATCACGGGCTGCAGCACGTCAGCCTTGATGTCGGATCGGCTAACGTCGAATGGCGAGTATAGCGTGCGCGCGAGCTCTATATATTCGATGCCCAGGCGGTGGACCTCGGGCAGGCTCGACAGGGGCATCTCGGCAGAGATGATGCCACCGGCCGTCGCGTGCAGCCGCATTCCCAAGGCCACAAGTTCCTTAAGATCGCCATGCCATTCGAACGTGACCGGCACCCGTGTCGTCGCCCGCTCGTGTGCGGGCGTGTCGTCGTACATCCATTGCAGATGCGGATCGATGACCGTCATGTCGCTTCTCGCAATCGGTGGAGGGTAAGACACGTTCGATATTGACCGATGAAGCGTTCTACGGCAAGTTGCAAGGGGCATCTCGGACCATTTCGTCCGACCGCATTTCTAGACTTCCTATTTTCGGACACGACGTTTTTCCTTAGGGGATTGGACCATGGCGGGCGTCGCTGGGCCGGCTAGAATTTCCTTTATCGCCATTCGCGCGATGGAAGACAGGTCGGATGGGCCGCTTGAGGCCGTCGTCATCGGCACCAACGATCTGGACGGAACCGACTGGCGCTACGTTTGCTACGATCTTGCGGTCTTCAAAAACCTTCTCAGGGATCGTGACAACCCGTTCGCTCCGAAGAACCCGCTCTACGCGGCGAATGCCCGTTATCACGACGGCAGCGACGCGAACGACCCGCATCTGGGTCACGCCGCCGTCGATGACGATCAAGACCCAACCCCGCCAGCATCTGCGATCGAACTTCGCGGCATCGCTCTGTTCACAGCATATCGCGCGCCGACCAACTATGCGGCGGAGAAGGATCCGGTCAAGCGGCAGCAGAAGGCCTGGGATGTCTTCGACGAAGGTCCCCTCGCCCGCTTCGATACGATCGCCTTGGCCCGCACGCTGGCCGACAAGCCGGCGCCGCGATGGCAGGTTTCGAAGCTCGTCATTACGCCGGCGAGCGGAAAATCAGGCAACTTCAAAGCGCTCGCGATCAGGCTTCAAGTTCGCCTCGCGTTGAACGGCCACTGGATCAGACGGAAAGTCGCCACCTCAGGCGACCGCTATGACACCCGCTTTCACGTGGGCCTCGACGTGGTCCAGGCGACAACGACACAATCCTTGTGGAAAACCGCCGCCGCGCCGAGAGGCGCGCTTTGCCGGCTTATCCAGATCGCGCTCACGATTGGTCCATGGGATCGTGGAGAACCCGCGCTCAGCATCGTTCCACTACGCTATGCAGATAGCGATTTCATCGACGCGATCGTCAAACCCGATGACGGCAATCTATCCACCGATCAGGTCGACGTAATACCCCTGTTCGTCGATCAGGGCATTCCCAGTCAACCGCCCAACCGTCCGCGCCGCGAATTCGGGCTTCGTGCGGTCGAGCACCAATTCAACAAGGACACGGGCTCCCACGACATCATCCGTGTCGCTCTGCGCTTCGAGTTAACCCTTTGGAACTATAGCGGCAAGATCGGCAGTATCCTCAAGCGGTTCTTTTCCAAACCCGAGCTCCTGCCGGTCAAAGGCCGGGTCCGCTTCTCCCAAGAGCAACGCGTCGGTGACATCGGCGCCCGCGGCCTCAAGCCGTTCGTACCGGTGCAATGGATCGTCGCCGCCCGCCTCGATCCACTCAACGTCGACCCTAAAGCGAACCCAAAACTTCAGCGACCCGATCAGATAACCGACTTCGTCATCGACGCGTTCGATGCCGTCATCGAGGATGAGCATGACAGTCTGCGCAAGGTCCGTGACGGGACGCCACTGAGCGTCATGCCCGCGCTGGCCAAACGCAAGTCGGAACGCGGAACGCCGTGGCACGCAGTCGGCTTGCTGCGCGAGAATTCGGCCTGGCGCCGTGTGATCGTGCCGACCACCGCCACCGTCAAGGATGCGGCCGATAAGCGGCGCCAAACGGCTTTCCTGTCCTTCGAGCCGCGCTTCATCCCCGATATGTGGCAGGGGGTCACCGCGTTCGAGCTCGTCGAGAAAGGCAAGTCGGACCAGGATCCGCGCTTCGCCTCGCCCTGTACGGCGACGTTCGCTCGTATGATCGCAACGGAGGGCACGGCGCCGGTCTGCAAGGCGCGCATCTCCGCCCCGTTCGTCGCCGCGAGCACCGATGTCCAGCCCGGCGCGTGCACGGACGGGCCGGCATGGCAGCCCGCTATCACGCAGACCGACGATCTCGGTACTGTGCCGACGATCAAGTTTGGCTTCTCGCTCGAAAGCACCGATGGCTCCGAGATAGCACTCGGCGCGCTGGGCTTCTCGCTTCTAAAGGCCCCCGACCTCACAATGGTCACCAAGGCCGATCTGACCGGGCTTCTTGCCCGATCCGGTGGTGACGATCTGCCAGATGCGCAATTGCAGGCGGTCGTTAAGTTCCCCATCGAGCGCGTGAAGCCAATCGGCCAGGACGACCTGCCTCCTCAGATCCGCAGGCAGTTGCTCGGTCGCCCGACGCCCATTTCGGATGACCCTGACGAGCCGCTCCTGCTCGAACTGGACTACCGCGGCGGCTCCGAGCAACCCGATGACGAAAAGCTCATTCAGGCCTTGGTCGCCACGGAATCACTCGCGCCCGGTGAAAATCAGTCGGTCTCACTTTCGCTGCGCGCGATCAGATCGACCACGACGACCAGCGCCGCTCCAAGGCGGCTCGCCTTGGTGATCGACCCGACCCCGTTCCGGGTCGCCGCCGTGGAGTATGTCGAGCCCGCTCGGGCCGCAACCGATCAGAGCAACGAAGTCGCGATATGGAGCGACGAAGGTGACGTGTCCTGGCGTGTGCTTGATCCTTCCGAGGCGGTACGGATGGTCCTGCCGCCTCAGGTCATCGGCGAGGCGATGGAGAAGAACGCAACCGCAATCGCCGGCGCACCGAAAGATATCGAACCAGGCCGCCCGGCGGCCGCGCGGTTTGGCGCGCACGCACGCCTCGAGGTCGACCCCACCTTTGCGGACACCAACTTCCGCGAGCCAGGTTGGAATCTCCGTCGTAACATGGGCTATCCGACCATGCGAACGCCGGGCTCCCGCTTGAAGGAGCTTCGGCTCGAGCTGCTCTACGGTTTGACAACGAGGATCAGCACTAACGACAAGAGCACCGACGCCTTCGTCACCGAGATCGGCGCGACGATCGGCGCGCCCGTATCTCCCGTGTCCGATACGGCGAGCGCGTCTCGCGCGACACTGAAGAGCCACCTGCAACTCGCGAGCCTCGTGCTGCGAGCCCAGCGCAGGCGACTTGCCGTCGACAAGCTCTGGAGCGGTCACCCCGATGCCGAGCTGAAGATCGAGGACGGCGTAAGTTTCAGGCTACGCACTGGAGGATTGGACCCGGCGCATGGACCCGCGACCCCTCTTCGCTGGCCCGTACAAGGCGAAATCCCGGCAGATACCGGTGGTCTAATCGAATCCAAGAAGCTCGCGCAGACGTTTTCGACCAGCCAAGACGACCGGGAGAGTTTTCCCGGCGGGGTCGCCTGGGCTTTCGAGAGCGCTAATATCCTGATGAAGGTCTACAGCCGACCGGACGCGGACGGGGGTTCGGCGAAAGGCGTCCACCTCTCCGCCCACGGCGGCTATGGCGGCCAGCGGGCGCTGTTCGACGAGAAGAAGACCGTTGTCGAGACCGAGACCGGCCAGGGCCGCGTCCACCGTTACAAGCTCGAGCGCATCGGGCGCATCGGCGGCCTCTGGAATCGAGCCAAACACGTCATCATCTATGAGCGGTCCGTCGTACCTTCCGCGCAATTCTTCAATTTCGACCCGATCGGCCTGTTACAGGACGAACACGTCGGACGCCCGATCCTTCGCAAGGTCGAGGAGTACGTCGAGCTGCTGCAGCCGGTGCGCCGCTATCCCGAGGACGGCAAGTCGATCGCAGCCGCCGGATTTCTCGTCGGCGTGGAGTTCAAGTCGGGCAAAATCCGTGTCGATAGCCGCTGGGGCGGCGATGTGCGCCGTGAAGGCTGGCAAGTGCCTCTGTGGAACAAGGCCTTCGCGAGCCTCCCTCCGGTGTTGGCCCCCACGAGGCCAGGCGATCCCCCGATTAATCCGGACGATCCCTCGCTGATCTATCCGAAGCCGCAGATTCGTTTCCTGCTGGCGGGAGAAGGCGCCGGCGAAATTTCCGTCGAGGTCGACGAGCCGGAAAAGCTTGTCTTCTACACTTCTGTGGTCGACGGCGAAAGCGGCGACGACACCGATGCATGGCGATCGGTGCGCGATATCGATTTCATCGATCTACCGCCACCGGCCGCCGGCCGTATGAAGCCCAATAGCGCCAATCTCACCGACGCCATGATTCCGTCAGAGCCGGCGCACGCACCTGGTTTCGAGCGGATGACCGTCGGCCTGGTCCGTGCGAAGGAGCCGGCTGTCCTCACCCACGGCCGGGCTCCCAGCGGCCCCGGCACGATACTCAAGAACATAACAATTGCTCGCGCCGCACCACTAACCGCCGTCGGCGCCCCAAGCCCAGTGACGACTTTCGGGCAGTCACTGACGCAACACAGTTCAGACCTACGGGCGGCCATCGATGCCAAAGTCGGCCAAGCGCTCGGTGTCCTCGAGAAACTGGATCCCGAGAAGCCTCTCACAGATGTCAAAAACGACGCCGTCGCAGCCATCGGCGCCGCGCTCGACCATCCGAGTTTCGTCGGCGATCTCAGGTCCGCGACTTCCGACGTCAAGAACTCGCTCAAGTCGATCGATCTGAGCAAGGTTGACCCAAAATCGCCCTGCGCCTCGCTGGTCAACCGCCTGAAGGATGCTGCCGAGGGACAGGTCGACCGTCTGCGCAAGATCGCCGGCGAAGCGATCGATTCCACACTCGACGGTGGCCTGAGGCCGATCCGCAACATCGCCGGCATCGTTCGCGACGTGAGCGTGTTCCTCGACAGCGAGGATGCATGGCTATCGCCGGACGAACGCGCCGACCTGATCGACAAGCTGTCGGGACTGCAGAACCGGATTGCCACCGTGGCGGACGAAGTGCGAGCGGACATCGAGCTGCTGTCAAAGCGGGTGACGGCGGATCTCGAGGCCGTCAAGGCAGTCGCCGGCGCCTCACTCGGTGAAGCGCAAGACGTGGCAATTCCGGCCGCACTCGGCAAGATCCACGATGCGTTCAAGACGCTGAAGGACGACGTTGGCACGGCGACGGTGGTCAACGATTCGATCGCGGCGTCCGCACGCGCGACGCTTGACGAGCTTCGCAAGCAAGCGCAGCAAATCGACACCGAACTTTCGCATATCGACGATACGGCAGCGCTCATGGCAGCGCGCCGCATCCTGCCGGCCATTCACGACACGTTGGGACAGGCAATCACCCTCGCCGATGGTCTTACTCACGTCGGTGCTGCGATCAGTGACGACGTGAGGGCGGCTCTCGCCTCCTACGAGGCGTCACTCAAGCAGTTCGAGGACGCATTGAAAGCCCGTCTCGGTACCGCCGGCGGATCACTCCAAGCGCTCGGCACCAAACTCGATCAAATCATCGCCGAGGCGCAGAATGCCGCGCGCGGCCTCGTCGTGTTTCTCGAAGACACGATCGACGCGGGCCTTGACGAGGCAACCAGCATCTTCGATCGGATAGCCGATGCGATCATTGCCCTCTCGGCTCCCGAAGATCCCGACGACGATGCCGATTCCACCGGCGCTATCCATCGGGCGCTGACGGCAATAGCTGACGCCAGCGGGTTGATAGAGAAGGCCGTGGTTGCGCAGGGCGAAATTGTCGCAACCGCTCTACGGAAGACACTCGACGCGCTCGCTACCGGCATCACCGCCGCGATCGATGACGTGGGGAAGGAACTCAAGGATGCCTGCGCGGTATTCGACAACTTTATAGGAGAGATACGGAAGGACGCGCAGAAGGTCGCCGATTGGCTGCAGAATGCCCTCGACGTCGACGGTTACAAGAGACGGTTGGACGATGCGGTAAAGCAAGCCATCAACGATGCACAGGGGTCCGTCGAAGACCTGAAGCGGCGTGCCGCGGAAGAAGCCGAACGCGTCACGCGCGAGGTCGAAAATCGTGCACGACAGATCTCCGGCGCGGTCCAGGAGACTTTGCGCGATGCGCTGGGAACAGATCCAGTGGAATTGGCCGACCAGGCCAATCGGCTCTATCAGGAAGGCAGCGATACCTTACGGCTCCTTCGTGCGGTCGGTGACCCTCCAAAAACGGATCGGCTCGGCTTCAATCGACCAGAAGTCGCCTACGTGCTCGCCGAGGCCAACAAGGTCGTCGACATGACCCCGGCGATTGCGCTGGTCAACCGGGTTTCGGATACGCTTGCGGCGGCCGATAAGGCCGGCAAGGCGGTCGGCGACATGCTTCAGTCGTTCGGCGTGCGACTGCCCTCGAGCGGCGTCGCCGAGCAGTTCATTCCCGACAAGCTGAAGCAATTGTCCGTGGCGGATCTCATACCGAATATGGGCGGTATCGATTTCCGCGGACTGCTTCAAAGATTTGCCTTCCCGGATCTTGACGACTCCAAGGCCATCAAGGTTCAGCACGGTTTCGACAACGTCCAGATGCGCGCCTGGCTTCAGACCGACATCGACGTCCCCTTCACCGAGCCCGCGCCCCTCCTGTCGTTCGGCCCCGTTCAGATCGTCGTCGACGAAGCCAAGTTCAATGCCAAGGCGCGGATGTCGGTTGGCCGCGACGGGACCCAAAAGATATTCAAGGGCCGCATTTTCGGCGATTGGCGAGTCGTGACCAGCGGACAGGACATCCTCACATTCCGTCAGACCGGCTTGTATTTCGACGACTCCGGCAAAATCGACTTCAAGATCGACCCGGAACGTGTCGAACTCGCCGACGCGCTCGCGTTCCTGACTGATTTTCTTGCCGCTTCCGGCGAGGGGGACGGGCTGGTCATTGAACCGCTGATGCGTGGCGGAGTGCCCGCCGGCATCGCAGCCACGCTCGACATCGATCTGCCGGACCTGCAGCTCGGCGTTTTCGGAATCTCAAACCTTTCGTTGCACATTCTGTTCGGCATCGCCGCAGTTCCTCAGTTCGAGTTGATGTGTGAACTGTCGGTCGCCACCAAGACGATGCCATTCACGCTGAGCGTCTGGATCCTCAACGGCGGCGGATTCCTGACGCAGCGGCTATCGTTTCTCCCAATCGCCAAACCTCACCCGATCCTGACATATTCGCTCGAGGTGGGTATCGTTGCCGGCGTTGGACTAGGCTTCAACTTTGGCGTGGTATCGGGCGGCGTCTGGCTTCAGGTCGGCTGCTCGATAACGATGACGTGGTCGACCGGCCCGGGTGGCAACACCACTGCAATTTCAGTTTTCATACTCGCGCGCGGCAACGTCGACGTCGCAGGCCTGATCACGGCTGCCATTTCACTGCTGCTGGAGGTCACCTATGACGGCTCGCTGATGATCGGGTCCGGAACGCTCCGGCTGAGTTTCAAGATCAGCGTCTTCTACACGCTGCGCGTCTCTCAGCACGTCGAGTATCAGTTCGCTGGCGAGAAAAAGCAGTCTGAAGGCTATTCCGATTCTTACGCTTGATTTTGTCGTACCCCAAGGACCGATCGTCGATGGCTCCCGATCCGCGCAATCTCAGAATAAAGGTCCAGGCGGATCGTCTGCCGGACGTGAGCAACAAGGCTCAGATCTCGCTACGGGTAAGCGCGGTGATCGATGGTTCCGGCGGAGCGCTTCTGACGGACGCGCTCGGTGAGATCCTGCCCTGGAAGTGGCGCCTGGCGGACGGCAGCGGAGCCTGGAATCCGCACGACGTCACCGCCTGGCGATTCTGGCGCATCGTCGACATGGCCGGAGTTCCCACCGTCCAGGATCTGGATGCCCGAACCACCGTTACTGCGGCCGCCAACGCGCCGGCGGATTTCGATCTTCCGGGCGCCGACGGAAGCAGGCGCTTTCACCGCCGGCTCGAGGAGGAAATCGCCTCTATCGTCAACACGAGTGGCCTCGAAGCTGCCCTGTGCATGCCGGCGGGTACGACAGAGGTGACTGGGCGCACTGTGTTTGGGCTTGTCGAAAGCCTGACAGGATTGCCGAACCCGGTTCCGGTTGCCAACAAGGTGTTCACCGTCTTCACGATCGACCCGGCGCCTGACAAGAGCACCACTTTCATCGCGGCACCGCTGTTCGGTCCGACCGGCGGCGGTACCTACACGCTCGATCCGGCCGGTCCCACCGTGATGTCGGATCAAAACGGCGACTTCTGTCGCGTCGACCTTGTACCGACGCCTGGTCCTGGTCCCGCGCCCATGTTCGCGAACGGGTCCGTCGACATGCGACCGAGCTTGTCATGGGATGATCTCAGTCCGTCCGGCGATCCCCAGCGGCTCATCGACATGGAGACCATGCTGATCAAGAGGCCAGCCGTCGGTCACGGCTTGACTGATGAGGACTGGGCCGCCTCCCTCTCACGACGGATCGCTGAAGTCGTTGATCCGTGGGCCCGTGTGTTCGGCGTGCTGGATGCGACCGTGACGAGCGAAATCGCCAAGGGGGCGGGCGGCGACGAGCTGCGGCGGGCGCTTGCCCGGGATCTCGCATCAGAACCGACGCCAAAGTTTCTCATGGCCCTTGATTCGATTTCATGGTGGGTCGTGGGCAGGCGCAGCGCCGCTTCCGCGATTGCGCTGCCACCCGGCTTCTCGATACTGGAAGGCCTCTCCCTCCGCCAAGCCGACTTCTGGAATCTCACAGCGGCCCTGATCCTGGGCGCCGCTGAACGCGACCCCGGAAGCGTCAGCAACAATCCGCTTCGCACCCGCTTTGCTTCCATCAATTCACGCAGGTTGAAGGGGCAGCTCGGCTTGCCGCTCGATCCGCCGGCCGCGGCCATCGCCCCCGAAATCGAGAGCATCGAGTCAGACGATGGCCTGCGGAAGTTCGTGGCACGCAATTGGCTCGGCGGACCGGATCTTTCGTCCGCCGGTCCTCATCCGCTGCTGATCGCTGCGCCTCGCGCGATCGCCGCACGGACATTGACTATTCCCCCCGACGCTCAAGCGTTCGGCCCTGGAGCCAGCCAACCAGTATGGGGCGCCGTGCTGGATCTCGGGCCGGCCGTATCCGCGGCCCCCATCGCGCCGGCGGCACCGACGAAAGTGGCGTTCGATCTCGCTCTCACGCCACCTGCAGGCGATTTCAAGCTGGTCGTCGCGTTCGTGACGACGCCAGGTCGCCCCATCCCACCCGAAATTCGTATCGCCGGGACGGCGGCGTCTGCCACGTTGGACGTTGCCATCTTTCAGGATGGCGCCTCCGTCATCTCAACGACGCTCGCGCGTGGAGCGGCGATCCGCGTCGAGATTGCGATCATCCGACCCGACGCAAATGCGGCCGTCACCGTCACGTTATCGGCCGGCGGTTCCGCGCCTGTGCCGGCCGACCGCCTGCTCGGGGCAGCCTTCTATCTGTCGATGAAGGCAGATGTTTCAGACATTCCGGACGTTGCCATCGTCATGCCCGACGCGACCGCAACGCCGCTGCGTACCGCGTTGGACCGCATCACGACCGGACCCGGCCTTCGCGCCGATCTCGCATTGGCGGTGATCGGGCCGTACATTCCTGGACTGACGGCCGGACGATTGACATGGGACGCGCCCCAACCCCAGAACGAGCAAGATGCGGCTGCGCAGCTTCCCCTCGACGAGCGGCTGGTAGCCAGCGTTGCCGCCCTCGTCGGCGCCGAGCGTGCCGACGGCAGCCGTCCCGCCGCGTCATTGTATGATCTGATCATCAGTGCAGCGCTCACCGATGCGGGCCTCGCGGCTGCCAGTCCCGGGAGTGATGAGGAGAAACTTGCCAATTTGCTGAAAGCCGTCGTCGAGGCCGCTCGCCGCGATGCCGTTCGTCACGCCGGCAGCCTCGTGCCATCAACCACAGACGAGTCAGGAGGCGGCGATGATTCCAGCCGCCGCCTCACCGTCGATTCGCCTCCACTGGTTTTCCGCTTCGACCAGCTCCAGAGCATTGCCGGTGCCGCCGACCTTTGGACCCGGCTGTCTGGTGTCGGAGCCCTGATGGCCCGTACCGACACCTTGAGCGATCCGATCCAAGCGTGGCGTAGCCTCAACGTTGCCACGCTGCATGCACCCGATACTTCGTCGCAAGGTCCGGCGCGAGCTGCGCTCAGTGAAGCCAACGCGGTGATGGTCCGTAATCTTGCCTGGGCCAGCGGAGCCATCGTTGATCCGGTCCCACTGCAGGTCGGAGAGATCGGCGGCATAAGGGCTGCCTTGATTTCATACGACAATCGCTCGCCGGTGGCCGAGATGGTCACCGATGCCGCGCTAGATAACGTCCCATCCTCGTTCGCGCGCCGCATCGAAGCCTATCGGTTTCCGCCGACCACGGGTGATGGCGCCACCGACTATCGCCTGTTCGCGCTATCATTCGGCTATGCCTTCCACGTCGTCCCATACGTCATCGGTCACGGCGGGACCCTACCTCCGATCTTGCGGAATGATCCGAATGATCCATTGACGATTCGGCCGATTGAAACGACCGGGCCGCTCAAGGGACAGGTCAAGATCGCAACAAACACGGATGCGGTGCGTCGGTCAGCGCTCTACCGACGAACACGTCCAATCGGCGCGCCAAGGCTTGCGGGCGACCGATCCAAAGCGATTCCCGACGGCGTCGTGCCGCTCGCCGGTGAATTACCGATACGGCCAGCTCCCGTGACCATCGGAGGCGATGTGCAAGGACGTTTCTTCCTCAATCGGGAAGGACGTGCCGGCGTTCTCGAAGTCCGCGCTGGTCCCGACCCGGGTTTGCGGATCGACATCGGCCGCATGGAGTGGCCTGAAACAAACGAAGCGCGCAAACTGTCCATCACGTTCCGGGGTCGCTCGGGGCCGAGCGAAGCCATCACCGACCTGCTGACATTGACGCACGACGTTGGCAGAAGCGGAGCGATTCGGGTCGAAGCGTTCACGGCCATAACGACGATCGCCGCGGGAGTTGACGAGCCCGAATGGGCCGAGGATGAGTTTGATTTTCCGGCGGCAACGCAAGACTTGCAGCAGCCCGCCAGCGACATCGCGCAATGGCGAGACGTCCTGATCATTATCGCGACGGACAAGGACGTCGACATCGAACCGCCGATCGTCACACCGATCGTCAGGCAGCTCGACAGCGCGGGAAACTTCGCAAGCGTCGCTGTCGGTAAGCCGCGAATTGCGCCAGAATCGGGCCATCAAATGCGCGCGACCTACGTGCTCGACGGCATCCAGGTCGGCGCCGCGACGGGCGCTCGCCAGATGACGATCCGATTGCAACGACCGACGGTGGAATTTGGTACTTACGGGCGATGGATCAACCCTCCCCTGTTCGACGATCGAGTTGTCGCCAGTCGACCGGTCGTTGCCAAGGCGCTCGACGGCGCGCTCGGCGTAGCAACGAGCCCAAACAAGACCAAGGACGATCGGTCCCTCGATGATCCGGCCGTGACACAATTGTACGGTGAACTGGTATGCATCTTTCCAACTTTTCAGAAGTTCAAGATGGCAGCAGTCGGAGCTGCCTGGACCTCCCTCGAGGACGTGCTCGGCTTCGATGGCTCTGGCCGTCGCCATGTCGCGCCGATGCCGTCCATGACTATCAAGGTCGATCCAAACGGACAGGAAGGTCTGACCGGCGATACTGCCACACTCTTACCGGGTCGCATCTACGAGTTGCGCGTCTATGCAGGATTGCCGGACAAGCAAGACAAGCTTTGCCCTTGCACGCGCGACCAGCGGCTTTCACCTGCCGTTAAGGCCACGCTCAGACACTGTCCGATCGACGCGAAGATGCGGCTGGCGGGCCCCCTGGTGCTGACGCTCGAAGTCGCGACCGAAAACGTGCCCGAGATCTTGGGAACACAGCCGCTGAACATCGACCTGCGCCGCGCCCCCGAATATGCCGAGCAGGCATGGATTTCATTGACGGCGGCGTTCACAGGAAGAACGTCGACTTATCCGGCCTTGCGCTATTGCCATCTCGCTGCGCTCGAATCGCAACGCTGGAGCTGGCGCGGTAGACCGCAGGACGACCAATGGTACCGGCTGGCCACGACCGGAGCCGAGGCAATCGACCAACCCCGGTATCGGGAGCTGTTCGACACATCGTTCTCGGATCGTCGCAACGATGATGTTGGCGAAGTCTTCGAACGTCGCATCGAGCGTGCCCATGTCTATGGCGGATTGAGGCGGCGCAGCGATCCTGGCCCAAGCAACCCCATTCCGCGCCTGTTCGACAAGAGCCTCGACTGGCGTGGCGGCATGAATTTGTGGCGCTTCGGTCTTCGCATCGTGAGCCGCTACAAGGCGATGCGCCCTGGACGGCCGGAATTCATGCGCTCCAGTCATCGGGGGCCGAACGGCAGCGCGATCTGGCAGAACAAGGTGCTGGCCGATCGCTCCAATGACCGTCGTCCCAAACGTCCGGGTCTGGCGATCGTTCTGCCACTGACCGAACGCGCCATGGCGTGGGGAACCGTTCCTCCGCTCCTGGCCTTGTTTAACGAACCGCTCTATCCGAATTTCCATGTCGGAGATGGCATCGACGTCATGGTCGAAATGGCCCGGCATCCGATGACACGAGCCGAACGAAAAACGCGTGTCGCGACGATCGATAAGCTTTTGAATCCATCGGACGGCACCGCACCGCCGACGGGCGAAGCGCTCGACAGATTGGTTGCGGAACGAGCCGCGCTTCAACGCAATATCGACGGCGGCACCGACGGGCCGACAGATGCCCTCAAATACTGGCAGGAGCACGGCCCGGACTCGATCCGGAGCGGAATCGGGTCCGGCGGCGCGATCATACCGCTGCGGATCGACGGTCCCATCGGCTACACCTTCGACCTTGCAACAGAGGCCGGGCGTTTCGATCATGCCGGTTTGATGATAACGCCCGTCAAACCCGACGTTGTTCCCTGGTCGTTCGTGAAACTGAAGTTTCGTCGTTTTGAGGCTCCGGAGAGCATCGACCCTGCGACTGCCCTCACTGGCCAGGGCCTCGCTCCAGCATCGTACAATAAATTCTATTGCGAACCGCGCCTTCTGGCGATGAACGATGCATCCAACCGCTTCCGGCTGTCCAACAGCCGCAAGATTATGCGGGACTTTGCGCCGGAAGACTTCAAAGACCTCAAGGACGTCGTCGGCAAGGGCATCTTCCCCGCCGAGCATGAAGGGCTCGCGATCGACATCGCCAGCACGGAAAACCTAGACGGCTCGGCGATCCGCTTTCAATTCACTGACGACAGCGACAGCGAGTTCGTTCGTATCACATTCAGCGTGAAGGGCGACGGCGCAAAGCGGAGCATCGCTTTCCAATTCTTCACGCAGTTAGGCGATGCCGGCACCTGGACACTGGACGTCCCGGCCGGCGGCGACGTGCGGTTACGTCTGATCGTGTCGGCCCGGGACAAACCGGAGAAAGGCGAAACGTACAAGCCGGCCGGTGACATCGCGGTGCGCGCGCGAATCGCACGCGATACGACGGATGAGATTCTGTTACCGACCGAAAATCGCTGGCTATCGGTGGCGTGCCTGCCGCTGACCAGTGCAATCGAGGTTCCCATCAATCAGCCCCTCACGATGGTCATGAAGGCGACGGGAGCTCAGGCAGCCGTTTCGCCGGCAAGGCTTTCTACGTTTACACCATCGCTGTGGTGGCAGTTTGCCGAGCCCATGTCTCTGTTCGACGCCGTGATCGACGGAGTTGCGTCGACGGTATCGACGGATGATCTCACCGCCTCGGTAACGGGGACCATAGTCTCAATCGAGCGCAAGCCCACCGCGCAAGGACGGTTGCAGAAACTGCAATCGCTCGCGCCAGCGGCGGATCAGCAGGCGGGACAGCTCGAGGAAGTCCTCGTGCTTGTGCTGACACGCAACATTCACGATGCGCTCGATCGCGTTCGGGAGCGTCCTGTTGCGGTCAAGCTCTGGGACGGCACGTCCACATCGCTGGACCTCGCCAAACCCGACTGGCCAACATTCGAGGATCCGAACGAGGGGCCAAAGCTCGGCGATGGCGGGCAGATCCGCTTCCTCCGCATTCTGCGTCCAAAGACGCGCGCGAGGGGCGGCTATCTCGAGACCGCGCCGTCGTTTCCATTGGATTTCTTTCAGTACGAAACGATCGAAGGGGACCTCGACATGAATCCTCCGGACGCCAAAGGAATGGTGCTCGGAATGTCGATGCCGATCCCGTGGAAACACGTGTGACGTGTCCAGGCATTCGTCAATCGTGACTTACGATCGCGAGACTAGCGGCGGAACGCTCATCATCGGGGGACCAAATGGCTGACGGGGACGTGGAAAGACTCGCCAAAATTATTTTGGGAGAAACAAGCGGATTGACCGCAAAGGGAACGGATTCAGCAAAATCGTTGGAACGCCTCTGGTCGGTCGTCGCAGGCATTGCAGTAACTGCGCGCTGGAACGGGCTTCAGGATCAAATGAAAATCGCCGGCAACATGCTGCCTGCCGACGAAGCGGCGAACTACACGATCATGAAGGCCGTTGCCGAAAAGATCTCGCAGAACCGCTACGACGGTGCCGTCGCATTGCCCAAGCAAGCAACGCTCTGGCAGATCGATCGAAATGGCGCGCCCTCGAAGGACGTCGGCACGCCGCCCGACTGGATCTACAAGACCGGCGCGACCGAGGGCCTCGAATTCCAGGACAAATCAGGCCTGACGTACCGCCTCTATGGAACGAGCGAAGAGGCTCCCGGCAAACTTGGCTTCACCTCGTCGTATAGCCAAACCGGCCTGGCGCCGCGATCATGGAGCGTTCGCAAGCCGGTGAGGATAGCGGCATGGGGCCTCGGATCGATCGCGGCCTTGATCTTCGTTTTCGGTGGCATCTCGGCCATATGGTCGGGACAGAGCGACGGCAATGCACGGAGCCAACTCCGAAATCTCGACATCCAGTATCGTGTGCTCGACAAGCTGGCCGACAATTGCGTTTCGGATGCAGCTCTGCTTCCCAACTGGAAGCGGAGCGTTTGCAGCTTCCTTGATGCCGGCGGCAAGTACGTGAAGCCAGCCGCAGTTGCCCCTGCCGCGCCTCCGCCGGCCGTCCCACCGGCCGCGCAGATGCCTCCGGCCGCCGCATCGCCTGCGCCGGCCGCTCCCGCCCAGCCGATCGTTCCGTACGGACCGAAGGTAGGAGTGGCTCTCGCTACGATCCGGAGCTGCCTCGACCATGGGCCTTCCGCGGCGGACACAAATGCGGCTGCTCCGTCGAAGAAGCCGCCAGAAACAGATGGCGCGGCCGCAACGGACGCGACGCTGTCGTGCGAACTTGTGGTGCGTAGCGCAGTCGATGCCGGCATTATCGCGATCACGCCGAATACGTCCATTTGGTCCGGCATCGCGAATGCGCTTCTCGGACTGCGAGACACTCCCGGCACGCGGTCGATCATCGTGCAATTTCTGGCGATGGCCCTCGGTATTGGCGGACTCGCCATCGCGCTCGGCCTGGGCACCAAGGGGCGCATGGTCGGCATCTGGGTCGACGAGCGTAACCGGGTATCCCTGGCACGGGCGCAAGTGACGCTCTGGACCATCGTCGCACTTGGCGGCTTCGCCACCGCGGCGCTTTTCAATGTTGGCCTTGGCGGACCAGGTACGTTCCCACAAATCCCGGCATCCATCGCCGCGGCACTCGGGATCGCCTTTGCCTCACCGATGATCTCCGCGTTAATCCTCAATACGAAGGCATTCGGAATGGCCGGCTCTCCGTCGGATCAGATCACGACGATCGGTGGCAGGCCAAAGGCCAGTAACGACCAGGCCGATCGTGGCCTGCTGACGGTGTCGAGCGACTCTTCAGCCGTCGAAGTCCGTTCGGACCCGACGATGGCGTCTCTTGCCGACGTCTTCGTGGGTGAACACGTGGCCGACTCTGGCGACGTCGATATTTCCCGGCTGCAAAATGTCGTGCTCACCGTCACCCTGGTCCTGGGCTATTTCGCGATGCTCGTCGAGCAACTCCGCGGAATCGCACCAGACGTGCTGCTGACTGGAATCCAGAGCCTGCCCGACCCCGGAGGTGCCTTCACGTCGGTGCTGCTGATCAGCCACGCGACTTACCTAGGGACGAAAGCCTACAAGGGGAGCGGGAAAGGCGACACCGCTCACTAGCGTTCACGATTGAGGACCCTGCTATGCCTGACTCGAATGCAGCAGCACTGATAGGTCTGGCTTTGACCGCAGCCGGTTTTGCCTTCGGCCTCTATCAGTATCGGATAAATAGCGAGCAATCGAACTTGACCCGTCAGCGCGAGCGCGCGCTGGCGGCATCCGACCAAACAAAGGAATTCTTCGAAGATGCGGACGTGCGTTTCGTCATGCGCCTTTTGGACTACGGCAATGCCCAGTTTTGGAAGGAAGACACGCTGAAGGGCCAGACCTTCTACGTCCGTGACCTGCCCATCGCGCTCGCCGTCCACTGGAAGCTGGACCCAACTGGACAAACCGAAAAGGAAACATTCACGGACCAAAATCTGGCCGTCCGCTCCGCTTTCGACAACTTTTTACTCTGGCTGGAGCGGATCGAACATCTCATTCGCTACGACGTCATCGGGGCCATCGGCTTCGGCGAGCTCTTCTCGTATTGGCTGGTCCTGCTCGGCGAAATCCCGCAACCCGGTGACAGGATCAATCATCTCTCCAATGAGGGGCGTGCCGCGCTTTGGGAGTACATTCGAGCCTATGAGTTCAATTCTGTCGTTCGCCTTTTCGCGCGCTACGGTCGCGCCGGCCCCGTCGGAAGAGATGGATTCCTTCCCCGCAAAACGACCTCGAAAGAGAGGGTCTGAATACGCCACGCCGTCCACTCCCGTCATTGCCTAGAACGATTTACCTAGAGGAGACGCAGCAACAATGCCAAACATAAGCCTGACCGGGAAAGCCATTGATGGCGATCCAGATACTTACTGGATTAATTTATTCACCGCAGATAGCGCCTGGCAGTCCGGCGAACCCGGGAATGCGACCAACGTATCGACGACGAAACAGGGCAAGTGGCTATACAAGCCAATCCCCGACAAGGGCGTGTATGCAAACGACACAGCCGGCAAGGTCATGTTTCTTTCGCAACCTCGACGCGTCGACGGTGGAGGTGGGAGATCGGGGTCAGGGGCACGCCTATGAAATAGCCCGTGCGATCTCTTGGCACGTGGTTAGCCTGTAGCTCCGTCGCGCCGGCGTCTCGACGGCCGAGGCTGACCTTCCGCCCAGGCGCTTGCCGCTGAAGCTTAAGCACCGAGTCGTATCCGCATGTGTCCATCGTCTGGACCGTTTCGATTTTCACGCCTGGATTCAGATGTACGATTGAGGAGGCCCCGTACCGCTCGGCTGGTTGTTTTCAAGTCGGGTTGCGCACGAACTGCGTTCGCAGCTCGACGCGACGCACGAAGAGCTGGACTGTCGAAGGCAGGTACACGCCTCCAATTCATCCGAACTTGCCGGAGTCGTGGCCTGGGCGAGTTGGGAGAACGACCCGCCTCAGTCTGGCATGTAAGCGGTCTCGACCTGCTCATCGCCCCTGATCATGATGCTCTTTGAAAAGCGCGCTCATATGTGGGAAGCGCGGCCCAGCGCGAAAAATTGGAAGCTCATGGACGCGTCTGGCCTCCGGCGAGGTGATCAATTCCAGGAGGCGTTTGCATGTCCGTTCTGCGGCGGTGGGATAGACGAACGCGGCATCGAAAGATGCCTCGACCAGTGGCACAGGGCGTGCAGTGCATTTGTTGCGTGGGAATTTCCGTGTCCCGGCTCAGGAATAAAGGGCGCGGCGTATTTTCGTGACACGAGTGCCGTCTTTGCTTGGGACACTCGGCGCGATTTCGTAACAGGTCAATGTAGGAGAAACTATTGAGCCAGGAATCACCTCCGCAACGGTCCAGGTTCCTCGTTCGAAGGGGGACCACCGGCTGGATGGTTTATGATCGAGAACGCAAGGGGCCGGCGCTGTTAAATGATCACAGCTTGGCCGAGAAGCTGTCCAGGGAACGGGCCGAACAAGTAAGGCAGGCACTGGTTGATGGTTCGATTAACTGTTGGCTATGATCTCTTGAGGTGATCCTTCGATTCAGGGAAATGAAAGTCTATCCTGTGTTCAGGCTCCGCTCTGGGGTCTCGACGCTGAGAAGATAGCCATTCGTTCATGCGCCGCCCCAGCCGGGGCTGGTGAGTTTGCCGATGACCTTCAGACAATCGGCCTGCGAACGGCTGGGGCGTCGGACAAAGCGCATAGTCCTGTCCTTGCTTACTGGCAGCACCAGCCGTTTTGCAAACCCCCGTCCGTCAACCGCTAAGCACCAGACCGAGATGCTGGATCATAGAGTCCAGCCCCGCCGTGCGTCGCGCGGATGACGCCCATCCCGCCGGCGAAACGCTCAGTGAAGATCTGGCCTCCGCACAGGACGCGCGCTGCGGCGGAAGCGGTGGGCGATCACCAGGAGCTCTACGACCCGCACGGCCTGCGGCAAATCGGTCACGCGTCACTAGCGCTCATATGCCCACGGGTCAAGATCGCGCGACACCATTCGCTGCCGTGATCGACGCGGAACGTTACCGGGACTTTCTTGCAGGTCCTCTCCAGAACTTCCACCGCGGAAGGCGAACCGATGGCGCCAGTCCTGCAGCATCTCCTCGTCGAGCGACAGCCGAGATCCCGATCGGTAGCAGCCGCTGCGGAAAACGAATGGAGAGATCGAAGAAAACTCGAGATTGTGACGGGGACGCGAATTAAACGACCCTACCAATTTTTGCAGAAGATTGCACGGCTTAGGTTGGCTAGCTTGCTGATGTTAGAGACTTTGGGAGATATGTCCGTGTTGATTGTTGAAACTATTTTGAAGCCAGACCAGTTTGGCGGTATTGGACTTTTCTCTGCTACTTTTTTGCCTAAAGGTGCATTAATTTGGATTCATAATCCAATCGTTGACATTGCCGTGACACCTGAACAGTACGAAACCTTACCTCGAACCTTTCAAGCTTTACTTGACAAGCATGCCTATCCAAGAGACCTCGACGTAGATGATGGTGTTCTAGAGTACAATGCTGACAACGCCCGTTTCATGAATCACAGCAGCAAACCAAACACGTGCCAAGACGATTATTGCCGAATTTTCACAGTCCTTGACGTGCAACCGGATGAAGAACTTACTTGCGATTACTTGTCTTTCGATCCAAGGTGCGACTTATCGTGGGTTAAAGTGCTATCGCCGAATGTTGGTGGCGGAGCGCACTAGGCGGCGGTGGACTGAGTTGGGTCTGCGACTTCGATTCCGTTGGCGAATTTACGCACGGAGAGTTTCGGCAACTGGTTGTGGCCATCGACGCGACGCCAGCTTTTTCTCGGAGACCTCGGCCAGTTTGAGGATTGCAGCGAGTCTTGTTCGACAGACATCCCTTGCACGATACGAGCGCTTTCTAAGCAACGGCCGTAGCGAGATCGACTCCAACACCGTCGCGCGGGCAATCCGGCCGCAAACCATCACAAGAAAAAATGAGCTCTTTGCGGGCAGCCTTGGCGGCGGCCGGACCTGGGCGACCATCCCCACGCTTCTGCAGACCGCGAAGATGAACGATGTCGATCCGCACGCCTGGCTCACGCAAACTCTCGAACGGATCGCGCGGGGCTGGCCGATCTCTCAGATCGATGCTCTCATGCCCTGGCACTTCAAAGCCTGAGCGGCCTCAGCTTCTCGCTTACGTTGGAGGAGAGCGTCGCGCGCTGTCTGAGCCAACTCGACACGACCGAGCGCCAGGAGCCGGTGGAGGCGCTGGCCGAAGGTGACAAGGCTTGCCCAGAAGCTGACAAAGCTGAAGAAGTGGACAAGCTTGCTGGCTACGAGAAGCATGCTTGCCAGGGCGCCGATCGCGGCCGAGGCGGTCAAGCACATGAATGTTCTGTTCGGCATTGCACGCAAGATCGATGGTCTCGCGCGGATGAAAGGCCAATCCGCGGGCATCTATCCCATTAACAATTCCGCGCCCGAGCCCCTGATCGCAGAGCTCGAGACTATCATCGATTCCGGCGACAACGGGCTCAATCATGACCTTGTGAAGCTCCGGGTCATCTCTAGGTTGAACGCCATCATGGTTGTAACGCGCAAGCCGCCCTTGCTCCAGACGGTAGCGACTTGGATCCATCGACTCGATCACGCAGACTTAGCTCAAACCGGCGTTCGCGTGTATCGTGTCCGCTGTGGTGACGCCCGCCACTTGGCCAAGGTGCTGACCCAGATGTTCGGTGGCAGCGCCTCGACGTCGATCGACATTGCCGATGAGGAGGTCGCTCGCACGACCTCGGTTGCCGAACGGCTGTCTGCCAATACGTCCGCCTCATCCGTCGGCCCGTCCAGCGCCGCGTCGGCGGCAACGGCGTAAGTACCCCATCCCCATCAGACTCGAATTCGTCGAACGGAACGGATGCCAGCGGTGGACTTGACGCACCAACCGGTGCTGGACCGCCGGTCATGCCCAACGTACGGATCGCCCCCGATACGGTGAATAACTCTGTCTTGATCTATGCCAGTCGCGAAAACAATCGGATCATCAGTTCCACATTGAAGCAGCTCGATCAACCCGTGCTGCAGGTCGGCATCGAGGCCACGATCGCGGAGGTAAAGCTCACCAACGAGCTAAGTTACAGTGTCCAGAGCTATCTGACCAGCAAGCAGCTTGGATTGAAGGCCGACAGGGTTCTGTCCTTAAATCAACCTCGACCGGCGGTGCAGTGAGTAAGGCGGCGAACGCGCTGCTAAATCACACAAATTCCGGGCTTCAACTTCCTGATCGGATCGGAGTCCCAGCCCGCCATTATCCTCGATGCGCTGCACGGGGTAACCAGCGTCAATGTGTTGTCCAATCCGTCACTCGTTGTCACCAACAACCAGCCCGCAACCTTCAGGTCGGTGATGTCGTTCCGGTCGAGACTAGCAAAACGAATTATCTATCGCGAACCGACGCCACGGTTAGTACTACGACTACCGCAACACGGGCATTATTCTTCGCGTTGTGCCCCGTATCACCACAAGCGGACAAGTCAGTCTCGAAATCGAACAGGAGATCAGCCACGTATCCTCGGCCGGTTCATCCGGGCTTACGCCGACGGTGTCCCAACGCAAGTGTGAAGAGCGCGGTCTCTGTAGCAAACGGCCAAGCCGTGGTCCTGGCCGGATTGATCAGTGAAGACCAGAAGGGGGATCGCAGCGGCATTCCGCTACTTGACGAGATTCCCGGTCTTGATGATTTGTTTTCACACCAGAGTAAAGAGGGAAAGCGGACGGAATTGATCATCTTCATTCGGCCCCAGATCATCCAGACCGGCAGCGATGCGCATCAGCTGGCAGAGGAGCTACGTTCGAAGTTTCGCGGTGCAGTCGGCGCGAGCATTACAGATGACCTGCGTGTCCGCAACGTCCGCTGATCATTGTCATATCCCGCCGTTGGCTCAACGCAACCTTATCTGGCTCGTGCTGGCGCAGATAATGACTCTGCTTGTCGCGCTAGCGCCGGCACGCGCAGACCCCATTGCATCAGCACGGAGCGCCTATGCGCATGGGGACTATCAGAACGCAGTCGCCAGCTCACCCCACTTGCTTTACGCGGGAACGCGCAAGCACAGGCGATGCTTGGTTTCATGTACGAAAAAGGCTTCGGCGCACCAGAGGCCTACGATGCTGCAGTCGGTCTATATGTTCACGCCGTAGACGCCGGAATTCCACTTGCCCAGGCGATGCTCGGCCTGATGTATGACAAAGGTCATGGCGTTCCGCAGGATGTCGTTCTCGCCTACAAATGGATGAATATGCGGCAGCTCAGGCCCGCAGCGCTCAAAGGGATTATTTTCTCCGCTTGCGCAACGCGATTGCTTCGAAAATGTCGATAAATCAGATCGCGCAGGGGCAGGCATGCGCGCGGCGTGGACACCAGGTCCATGGTCTCAGGCCGGACGCGCAGCTCCCCCTTGCAGTTCTCCAAGGACGAAGCGGCGCGCCGGGCTATTCGATCAAGAGGCGCTCGCGGTGGTACAGCCGGGAAGCCCTAGCTGAACCGCAGCGAAGGCGTCGCGCCCTAGGACCTCGATGGCGCCTAACGAGAACCGCGGATGCCTCACTTGAGTTCGGATCCGCCGGATCGCATCATAACCTGACTTAATCCGTTCATCTGAACGATGGTTGGCAGCCTTGCCGCCACCTCCCGGGAGCACCTGATCACGCGAACGCCTATCAACGTCAGGTGTGATCTCTCGCTTGCACAAAGCAAGCATCGCTCCCCGACCGGCCTTTCGAACCTGTTCGCGTGTCCGCTGCGGCCTTGCCCCCTCCGCGCCGGAAATGACGCAAAATCTCGCACCACAAAAGGGCTCGCTGCCGACCCTCGAGACCCAAGTCAGCAGTTTCATGACATCATCGGGCACCGTGTTCCAGAATGTGCGCAGCGGTTTCTCCTTGACTGTCCCTTGGTCATGCTCCGGCTTGAAGAACCAGCGCGGCATCTCCAGTCCTGGCGTCGGGCCGAGGGGCACTGTAGTCCCTTACCCGCAGCTACTCACCCACCAACTTGGTAATGTTCGACCAACTCCCAGTCCCTGCAAAGATGGCCCGCGAACTGATCCTGATATTGTCGGATCATACGCAGATTGTGCTCCTTGACATCAGAGTCGCGGATGTGCGGTTCACCAACGCACTTGACGACGATCGCTTGCGGCTCGATCTTTGCCCCTCGGTTCACTTTCGCACGTAACGAAGAAGTAGAAAGCCGCAATGTCGTGAGACCGCGCGCCGCAGCGTAATCGAGGGGCTCGTAATAGCACAACACGAAATATCTATAATCCTTCAGATCGCGGCTGTAGTCTGCCCCGAAGTAGCGCAAGTGAAGTGCCGTTCCAAAACGATAGAAAACGGCCAGCCCGGTTATCTCGTTGTTGAACTCGGAAATTGCTGCGGCACCGAACTGCGACACCCCCGCCTTTCTCTGCCCGGCGAGTATCCTTTCCATCCAGTCGCGACCCTGCGTGCTTCCGTGTCGAGATCTGTTTTGAGTTATGAGATCCGCGACTATGGAATCATCGAGTTCTTCGGCTGAGGCCCATCCGATCTTCCCCCCGGCTCGCCGGAACGCAGCGACTTCAGACTTGCTTTGATTACGATCATGCGCGCACGAGCGCGCCATCATCCCGGTCACCCCCGTATCCGGTACTTCTAGATAGGCTTCGGCGGAATGCAAAACGACTGTACCCCCAATATGCTCCGCGAATTCCACCGCCGCCGGGTAGGGCATGTACGGCATTACAACGCCGGTATATTCCCGCTCCTGCGCATACTTTAGAGCGCTGCGTCCAAACTCGCCTAAAGCCTCGTACCTTCGCCTGCCCTGAATGCAGGGTATCTCGTTGTGGGTGTTGCGCCGACCACCTAGCCAGAGAAAGCTTTGTCGCCAAGGGCCGGGAATTCCCGCCATGCAATCTGGTAGGAAGAACAAACCAGGTGATTGGTCTCCCTCCCAAAGCGTGCACGCAGCCACGACTCCGGCCGGCCCGCGGACCGCAAGCACGTCTGTTGCGCCGAACGAATGTTCGAGCGCTCGCAGCCACCGGTAGCTGTTATAGAAATTGTTGTCACCGACGAGGGCATCCCATTCATGCTCGTCAAAGCCGCATAGACCTTCCGCGACCGCTGAGGAGAACGGGGCTGACAACGTGCTCCTGAATGGTACAAACGTCATGGGTGTCGTTCCGCATGGCGTGGGGCACGGATGCCTTCAATGATGATCGCGTGCGGGCTTTGGAGATATGCATGCAGCTCCTTGGGAAGCTGATCTATACGGGCGTTTGTTGGCACAAACAGTTCTCGCCATTTTAACGATCGGAACCCGGCGTGTGCTAATGAACTCTCCAAAGAAGGAGCGGGCCAATGCCATGCGAATACCCCACCTTGTTCTCCATTTTTGCAGAACTCGACCTTGATACGCCCACCTTCTAAATATGGGTTCTCAGGATCGTCCACGACGAGCCTGAAGCCACAGGGTTCGTACCAGTTTGGATGTGGATTGTAAGCTGGATGGGTCGATAACGATATCAAGCGCCCGCCAGGACGCAACAGGCCGGCCATTTCAGCGCACATGCTGTCCAGCTCAGTTTTGGTGGTGGCATAGGGCAGCACATAGGATGCAAGTACCAAGTCGAATTGGGCTGCCATGTTGGCATGGAGATGGGCCACGAAGGAGAGATTGATCCCCTCTTTCTCTGCGCGACGCCGCGCGTAGTTTAGCATGCCTGGCGCCGGATCATATCCTACAACATAGGCTGCTCCGCGTTGCTTAAGTATTCGCGAATATGCCCCCGCGCCGCACCCAAAATCGAGGATGGACAGGCCATCAACATCGCCGATCACCTCTAGTACGCTCGGCACTTCGATGTATTTTTGAAGGGGCCATTCAGTCATATTCTCGTGCAGGCTTGCAAATTCATCGAATTGGGCCGCGCTGTCGGACACAGACGCACCTCTCCATTCGCCATACTCATGTTGGCACGAACCCAGTGTTTCTTCTTCGGGGGACGGGCAAGAACCGCCGGATAACGCAACTTTAGCTGCGAGCGGTGAGGATGCGAGACTCATGCTTCGATCCGTTCTGACCAGACCGACACTGTCTTAGATCTGTCGAGATACTTTTCGTAGAGTTCTTCGAGCATTTTCTTGCCGACGACGGCGAGCTCAGCTTGATAGGCTTTGCGATCGGTCACCTCAATGCGCTCGATATAGTCCCACGGCCCGCCTGATATGCCGGCGCCGGCTTCCGTGATGCGGTGCGTCGAATAGCTGAGAATGGTCTTCAATTTACCGGCGACGACATAGTCGACCTCACGTTCGAAGCGTTCATACTCCGCTGCGCTGACACCCGGCTTCAGTGCGGCAAATACAAATCGGACAACAGCCATTTTCGATCCTTCTCGTTTCGTGGCATATCAAAATGCAAGGGGCCAGCTCTGAGCCAAGAGACTAGGCGATGATCGCCTCGCTGCATTCCAGGGCGACGCTCTTGCGCTGCTCGCTTTAGCCGATGGACATTGCGCGGCGAAAGCGCTCGCGCAAAATGCGCAGAGCGCCTCGTCCCCTAAAGGAACAAACCGATGATGTTGCCCCTGGCAACATGAGCGATAGTTGGCACGCGCTCGATGACTGCCGATCGTCGCCTGTGATGCTCGGCGCATTCCTACGCGCCGCTGCCGCTCTCCAGGGCGTGAGTAAGGGCGAACTCCTGTACAGCACGAACGACAGAGGCAATCGCGGCGAACCCGACCGGTTTTCAATTGACGGCTTGTCGATCGCCTTGATGGGTTTAACTGACTAAGCGCCATATGAACTCCGGGCTCGGCTATCTACCAGACGGTCACATCGAAGCGAGTTTGCGCAGGACCTCAGCAAAGGGCGTGCCACGAACGGCTTATGCAACTTACGTAGCAGGCGGACACAACAACCACTTCCGCCGCACGGCGGAATACTTGGCCGGTCTTGTCGCATTTCGCACGTGCACGTCTTGATCCAGACACGGCTGAATATGACCACGGCGACTGGATGGCAGTCGCACTGCTATTAAGATCGCGAGGCAAGGTCATGGTCAGCCTGATTGCCCACCTCTTTGTCCAGTGCAATGTAGGAAGGAAACGCAAACAGTCGTCGAAAGTGCGGATAGCTGTGTACCGCCTCAAAACACATCGGATCGACGAGACTCGTCTGCATAGAGAGACAGCTGTGAAGATGGCGAGGAGAAAACAGTTCGAGGCGGCAAGCGCCTGCTCTGCACCCTGTCGATGGCGCTGAGGAAGGAAAATCGCGTTGGGCCGAGGGCGGCTCAGAGCTCTTGTGCGCATGAGGGAGAGTTGTGGACGAGGGTTTTGCCGTGCTGCAGATTTCGGCACGTTCGCCGACTTCCGCCATGGCGATAAAGAAGGCAAAATGGGTAGACCGAATGTACCACGCCGGTGAACGTGAATTCTTCTCGGCTACTCACGATTACCGATCGATGTTGGATCGGGGCAGCGATCTCGACGGCGGATGTCGGTATCTGGCCGCGCTGACCGAAGCGTCTGGGCGCTTGCGCCGGCCCTGCTCCATTTAGGTGCCGAGCGATCGTCAGCAGGGTCCCTGTCCGGCTATGCAAGCCGTGTTACTCGATTGATGGTAGGCACCGGATGATGGGCCAGCGAGCCAGCGCTGTTTCGATTGCTTTCTGCTGAGTGCGGAATGCTTGGCCAGCATTATGACATCCGCAGAGCAGCGCGTCCGGGACGAGGCCCTGATAGCTTGTAAAGTCGCTCGGTACTGGCATGCAAATTGCTGCCTGCGTCAGGCAAATGGGGGCGGAATCATCGACCTGCCAACGCCCTTAGCTTGCCGCCTGCGCCTCGAAAGACGATGTGGTTCAACGCCAGCTGCGGAGCCTATTGACCTACATGTGCGGAATTGTCGGCATTTTGGGACGCGGTCCAGTCTCTGAACAATTAGTCATTTCCCTGAAGCGGCTAGAGTATCGGGGCTATGACTCTGCAGGCGTCGCAACGCTGGAAGGCGGTCATTTCTACCGACGGCGCGCCGAGGGCAAGCTCAAAGCGTTAGAGAACCGACTGCGCGCCGAGCCGGTGTCTGGGCATATCGGCATCGGGCATACCCGCTGGGCCACCCACGGAAAGCCGAGCGAGAAGAACGCCCATCCGCATGCGAGCGACAATGTGTCGGTCGTTCATAACGGCATTATCGAGAATTATCTTGAGCTGCGCGCCGAATTGGAACGAAAGGGTGCACAATTCGCCTCCGAGACCGACACAGAGGTAGTCGCTCACATGGTCGAATCCCATCTGATTAAGGGCTATTCGCCTCAGGACGCGGTGAAGGCTTCGCTGCCCAAATTACAGGGCGCGTTCGCGCTGGTTTTTCTGTTTAAGGGCTACGACGATTTATTGATCGGCGTTCGCAACGGATCGCCGCTTGCTATCGGCCACGGCGACGGCGAAATGTATCTGGCATCGGATGAGATTGCACTTGCGCCTTTCACGGACACCATCACCCATTTGGAAGACGGCGACTGGGCCGTTCTGACCCGCAACTCCTTCGCGATCTACGACCTGCAAGGCGTCATCGTCCATCGCGAGGTGCTGAGATGTAGAGCGTCGCCGGTCCTCATCGAAAAGGCAAAGCACCGTCATTTCATGATCAAGGAGATCCACGAGCAGCCGGAAGTTGCCGGCCATACGCTGGCGCGCTATGTCGACCCGGCGGCCGATCGCGTCGCATTGCCTCAGACGCTCCCATTCGACTTCAATGACATTGGTCGAATACTGATCACCGGTTGCGGCTCCGCAAGCCACGCCGGCCACATCGCCAAATACTGGTTCGAGCGGCTGGCCCGCATCCCCGTCGAGGTCGATGTCGCCTCCGAATTTCGCTACCGGGAACCGCCCTTGCGCGAGCGCGATCTCGCCATCCTTATTTCGCAATCCGGCGAGACGGCTGATACGCTGGCTGCGCTGCGTTTTGCCAAATCGAAAGGACTGCGCACGCTCTCCGTGGTCAACGTGCCGACGTCGACGATTGCGCGGGAGAGCGAGACTGTGCTGCAGACGCTGGCCGGACCCGAAATCGGCGTCCCCTCGACCAAAGCCTTCTCGTGCCAATTGATCGTGCTCGCGGCTGTTGCGATCGCCACCGGGAGATCGCGTGGCGAATTGTCCACGGCCAGCGAGACCAGGCTCGTGCAAGAGTTGCTTGAGGTTCCTCGCCTGATGACAGCCGCACTTGCAACCGAATCACAAATCGAGAAGCTCGCGCGGCAGGTCGCCAAGTCGCGTGGCGTGCTATATATCGGTCGCGGCAGCTCCTTTCCGCTGGCGCTGGAAGGCGCGCTGAAGCTGAAAGAAATCGCATATATCCACGCCGACGGCTATGCTGCCGGCGAGCTTAAGCACGGTCCGCTTGCGTTGATCAGCGATGGTGTGCCAGTCGTGGTGATCGCCCCTCCCGACCCGCTGTTCCAAAAGACGGTCGCAAACATGCAGGAAGTTGCAGCAAGAGACGGCAACATCATCCTAATAACCGATGCAAAGGGCGCCGAGGCAGCCTCTGTGAACCCGCTCGCGACCATCGTATTGCCTGACATGGGGACCACCTTTACTCCGATAGTTTATGACATTCCGATGCAGCTGTTGGCGTATCATACTGGGTTGGTGATGGGCACAGACGTCGACCAGCCACGCAATCTCGCTAAGTCGGTCACTGTCGAATAGGTTCGCCGATCCGACGCTCACCACCAGAATATCTGGCGTACTTCGAGCGGCTTGGTGGCATCGGTAAGTTGCGTCCAGCGCGCCGCAGCTAGGCTCTCGCCTTTGAACCTAAGCTGAACTGCAAGGCGCCGGACTTGGGCGGTAGCCGCTCAGCTCTTACATCCCGTCAATCAGCATCGCGCCAGCCCTCCCCCCGGGGCGCGACCATCCAGCATAACGGTCAAGGCTTCGTGTCATCGGGACGCTGTCTTTCCAACAGCGCTCAAAACATTCCGCTTTTCTTGGCCGCATCCGGTCCCCCCGTGCTGGAACTTGCCGGCGCGACCGTTGAGGCGTGGTCATCTGCGCGGCGACCTCACCCATCATTCATTCGCTGGACGATCGACCTGGTTCGTAAGGGTGAGCAGCACCAAGAGCGAAAGTTTAAAAAGACCGCTTCGGTATACGTGTCAACTGACGACCAGGAGATTGTCGGCCACGTCAGCTGCGGCGGACCCTTGGCTTCATTCTGCGAGGTCAGCACTGCCTCTCGATGAAGCGGCCCTTGGCAGCAGCATATGCACAGAGGATTGGGGCGCGGTCAAAAGGCTGGTATCCGATGATGTTGTGCAGAATCATGCGCCCGCGCAACGCCGATCCACTGGCGCGGGCGTCCGCCAATGTCGTCGGATCGGGTAGCGTGCGGCCGGAGGCGATCGCGGACGGTAATCACCCGGCACGTCCGGAGATCGCGAGCGTCACGATTGCCGCAACATCTGGCCGGATCGTGTCCCGTGGCGTGGTGTAGCTGAGTGCGGGTCACCACGTTCGCCGGCATGGGCCGGATCGGTCAGCTGGCGATTGCCGGGAAGCTGACGGCGGGATCATCGCCCAACGGGGCGATGGTTTCCAGTGTCATGTAGCGGCCGCGTTGAACCGTCCACTCGTCGTTCTGTTCGAGCAGGATGGCACCGATCAGGCGAGTGATGGCGTCCTCATTCGGGAAGATGCCAACCACTTCGGTTCGGCGCTTGATCTCGCCGTTGACCCGTTCGAGCGGATTGGTCGAGTGCAGCTTGGCGCGGTGCGCGGCCGGGAAGCTCATATAGGCCAGCACGTCGGTCTCGGCCTCGTCGAGGAAGGCGGCGAGCTTCGGCAGCTTGGGGCGGAGCTGGTCGGCGATGCGCCGCCATTGCGCCCGTGCTGCCTCGGCGTCGTCCTGGGCAAAGGCGGTGGCGATGAAGGCGGAGACGACGCGCCGGCCGCTCTTGCCGGCATGCGCCAGCGCGTTGCGCATGAAGTGCACGCGGCAGCGTTGCCAAGAGGCGTTGAGCACCTTGCTGACGGTCGCCTTGATGCCCTCATGGGCGTCGGAGACGACGAGCTTGACGCCGCGCAGGCCCCGCCGCGCCAGCTTGCGCAGGAACGCCGTCCAGAACGTCTCGGCCTCTGACGGACCGATATCCATGCCGAGCACCTCGCGGCGGCCATCGCTGTTGACTCCCACCGCGATGATCACCGCGACCGAGACGATGCGCCCGTTCTGGCGCACCTTCACGTAGGTCGCGTCGATCCACAGATAGGGCCAGTCGCCCTCGATCGGGCGGTTGAGGAAGGCCTTCACCTTGTCGTCGATCTCGCCGCACAGCCGCGACACCTGGCTCTTGGAGATCCCGCTCATGCCCATCGCCTGCACCAGATCGTCGACCGAGCGGGTGGAGACGCCCTGCACGTAGGCCTCCTGCACCACGGCGGTGAGCGCCTTCTCGGCCATCCGCCGCGGCTCGAGGAAGCCCGGGAAGTAGGAGCCTTTGCGCAGCTTGGGAATGCGCAGCTCGACGGTGCCGGCGCGGGTCTCCCAGCTCCGGTCGCGGTAGCCGTTGCGCTGGACCTGCCGTTCCTGGCTCTTCTCGCCGTACGCGGCCCCGGTCAGGCCCTCGACCTCCAGCTCCATCAGCCGGTGGGCGGCAAAGCCGATCATCTCGCGCAAGAGATCTGCATCGGGGGTCTTCTCTACGAGCGTGCGCAGGTTCATCATGTCGTCGGTCATCGGTGGTTCCTCGAATCAGGTTGGCTGTCGCAATCCAAACCTTACCGACGAATCATCGGTGACCACCCGCAAAGCCGCTCGCTCGCTACGGCGCTATTGAGGGCGCGCTTCGCGAGCGGCTTTGCTAATCAGCTACACCACTCCTCGGGACACGACCTCTGGCCGGCACGCGCGAGCCGCCCACCCTTGATCTGCGACAGTTGTTTTCGGACGCTGGCCGCGATGCCGACGAGCCGTTCCGGAGCGAGCTTGAGCGCATCGAGATAGTGTCGCTCGGCGGCCGTGGCCGTCGTGCCTGCAGGGTTGCCGGCGGAGAGGCAGATCACCCGGCCTTTGGCGCGGGCGCCGCCTGGTCAACGACTATCTCCAGCCACCGGAGGTCACGCGCAAATATGAGCTCGGCATGCGCCGCCTCGCCGAGCCGCGGGAGGATGCAGGAGCGCATAATCGCGCGCAACGCGCACGAACTGATCCACGCCCTCGAGGGTGCAATCGATCATGGACCGTGCCGACATGGCCCCGCACGCCTCACTCTACCGGGAGGAAAGCCGCTGAAGGTCTCTATCACTGGCGGACGGATTTTCCAAACAAGGATAATGTCAACAGGTTCTGCGACACAGCAGTCCAAGCTGGACAGCAAGATGACCAGCGAGAAACGGGCCGTCGAGTCGTATGTCATCCCAAGCGCCGACGACGAGAAAGATCTTTAGGACAAGCAGCGCATCCGCGCTTCGGTCTCACCCGAAGCACAACAGGAGATAACGATCCCGCTCGCTTCCTATCAGACATCGGTGCTTCACATGCGGTGCCAGCACGATGTCGGGGCCGCCAAAGCGGCGTAGAGGGCGCGCAGCAGCGGGAGTCCCCCTCGCTCGTTTCTGATGCTTCTGTCGTGATTTGCAGCGTCCTCGCCGACCTAGAGGCCGTCTGACACCTGCTCGAGAGCGTGATCGGGGAAGTGAGCAGTGTTTTCCGAAACGATTGTGCTCAAACAAAAACCTAAAGCGCAATGACGATTCCTCCTAATCTCATCGCCCTTCAGGCGGTGTTTCTAAACAACCATGCAGCGAGCGTTGTGGCCGCCACGGCTCCAATCAGTTGCGCTATGATGAATGGAACAACGCTACTCGGAGCGATACCGGCAAAGGTGTCCGACAGCGATCGTGCGATCGTCACCGCGGGATTGGCGAACGAAGTGGATGCGGTGAACCAATAAGCGGAAGTTATATACAAACCAACGCCGTAAGGGACCACAGCGGGAGTTCGGCTCGCGCAGCCGAAGATCGTGACGAGCAATCCGAACGTTGCGGCGGCTTCTGCGATCCACTGTCCGGCTCCGGTTCGTTGTGTGAGCGAGACTTGCCAGAGCGGAATATCGAACATCAAGTGCGCCGCAAAGACCCCCACGAGCGAGCCGGCAATCTGCGCAAGAATATAGACCCACATGGCTCGCCACGTCAGTTCGCCACGCAAAGTCAAAGCCAAACTGACTGCCGGATTGAAGTGGGCTCCGGAGAGCGGACCGAAGACTAGGATCAGGACCACCAGGATCGCACCAGTGGAGATGGTGTTGCAGAGAAGCGCGAGCGCGACGTTGCCCCCGGCGAGCCGCTGCGCCATGATCCCGGACCCGACCACGGCAGCGACAAGGAACGCCGTTCCGAGCCACTCCGACACAATGCGTCGTCCCATGGATGGCATCAGAATTGCCCGAACGGCGCCTTTCGCAGGACCGATCTCCTTTACTCCGCTCTTTCGCGCCATTTCATCTCGCTGATCATCGGCCTGCATTGACTGTTCCTGCACAAGAGACATTTTGGCTCGTCGATTGCTGCGCTGTAGGCCTTTCACGCTCGTCGCAAGGACGCAGTGAAGCGGCTCAATTCAATCTTCAACTTAGAACTGCTTTTGGACAGCGCCTGCGCCGACTGCAGGACGCCGCTTGCCGCTGTATCCGTGCTTCCGGCGGCATGGGCAACCTGGCTCATTCCGCTCGCAACCTCCGAGGTTCGCGCGACGGTCTGCTGAATGTTCTGCGCGATCTCGCGCGTTGCCAAGAGCTGCTGTTCAACAGACTCCGACACAGCACCGGAAATCTGCGAGATGCGGTCGATCGTTGCGCCAATGGAAGCGATTTCAATCACCGATTTGCGAGCGACCGACTGCATCGAGCCGATTTGCGCAGCAATCTCCGAGGTGGCATCAGAAGTCTGATCGGCCAGAGCCTTGACTTCCTGCGCGACCACCGCAAAGCCGGTCCCGTATTCACCCGCACGTGCGGCTTCAATCGTGGCGTTGAGGGCAAGCAGGTTTGTCTGGCGCGCCACTTTCGCAATGAGCCGAACGACGTCGCCGATTCGTTCGGCCGCTTCAGTGAGCTCGGACATCTGGCTGTCAGTCTGCGTCGCCTGGCGGACCGCCTCCAGCGCAATTTTCGAGGATTCCTGCACTTGTCGCCCAATTTCGGAGGCGGAGGTCATCATCTGTTCCGTCGCGGCAGCAATGAGCTGGATGTTGGAAGAGGCGCTGTCGGATGCTGTCGAGACGTGGCTCGAAACGCCGGTCGTGTGTTTGGCCGATTGAGTAAGGCCAAGTGCCGCGCTTTCAAGCTGGCAGGAGGCGTTAGCCACCGTCTCAATAACGTTACCGACGGCTGCCTCGAAGCCATCAGCAAGCCGCACGAGCTCCGCGCGGCTTCGCTCGCCCTGCACGCGGTCGCGCTCCAACCGTTCGGCAAGGTCGCGCTCGGCCTTCTGGCGTATGCCGTGCTTGAAGTCCTCGACCGCACGTCCCATGTCTCCGATCTCATCTTTACGATCAAGACCCGGCAGAACAATCTCGAACTGACCGGCACCAAGCTGACGCATCGCCGCCGTCATCCGTGAAATGGCACTGCCAATGCGATGGCCGAACAGCATCGCAAAGGTCGCGACCAGGCCCATCGCCCCAACCACCAGCCAAAACAGGAGATCGCGGGCATTTGCCGCGCGTAAGCCAGCCGCGGCGCTTCGGCGATCAGCTTCTGCGATCGCCTGTGCCAATGCCGGTCGATGGCTGCCATAAACCTTGGCAATATCCTCCATCTCATCGTTCAGCGACTGCTGGACCAACATGAAGGCCGAGAATGCGGCTTGATAGGACTTGAGAAGACCCTCTAGTTCGGCGCGAATACTCGGTGAGAGATCTGAGGCGGCCAGCAGCCCGGCGAACTCGGTGCCAGACTTGTCAAGATCCTGGCTGTAGTTTTCTTCGCCGTGCAGCATGAAATCCTTCTCGTACCCGCGCATCGTCTCCATGAGCGCGGTCAACCTTGGCTGGTCGAGCTCGGCAAGCCGCCCTTTCAGCTGAAGCTCGGCTATGCGCAGTCCGCCCTGCAGCCCCTCCTCGCCGTTAAAACCAAGCGCGCGCTCGGCCGAGACGATATTCTGAAACCGAGCGGCGTAGAGGTCGATCCCGCTCCGCAGTCCGGAGGAGCTCTTGAGAGGGTCGCCCTCAGCCAAACGCGCCGCAAAGGCTTCGATGTCGCCGAGCATCGCCATTTCTTGCTTGAGCAGCTCCGCATGGCGCTCAATCATTGCATCGTCGCGGCGACGCAGGAATTCGGTCGTCACATGTTGCGATTCCAGAAAGCTCTGGGAGAGCGCCGCAAACCGGTCACGGACGCGAGCGGCCTCGTCCGCATCGCCCTGGACCTGCGCTGCGCGATTCAGCCCGACCAGACAGATCGAGCCAGTCGCAATGACCGCGATAATACCAAGCAGGCCGATCTTTAATCGCAAGGAGGCACTAAATGTTCGGTTGGCCAGACTAGGCAGCTTGAGCAAGCGCCACAATGACGTGGGTTTAAGCGAAAGTGCGCGAAGTGTGAGAGCTGAGAACAATGCTTTCTTTCCTTCTAAATGGCGTGCCTTGCCAATCCTGCGGACGATGAAACACTGTAAGACGCGAGACAGTCACTCAACACTGAAGAATGCTGCTGCCGATGTCGGCAGCGGCCCAGCCAAGTCTAGGCGAAGTGGCAGACAGATCGGCCTGCCAGTGGATTGGGTGTATCGGTGCTCGCAAAGAAAACCGTCAGGACGAGAGCACAGGCCAGTTGGACTTCGTCATTCAAGTGGCTTGGTTTGCGGCAACATATCGGGGCCCACGGCGGTTGCACGCGAGGGAAACACTAGGTTGTTACGGAAACAGTCCGCGTGTTTCCTTGGCACCGCGAACACGCTCGACGCCTATTGCCATGGCCGCTGTGCGATTGAACAGATTTTCGCCTTTGCTTCGCGCCAGGACGCGATCGAAGGCTCGATCCAGGAGCTGATACTCCCTGCGCATGACTTCCTCCTCCTCCCAGAACAATCGCTGAAGGTCTTGCACCCATTCAAAGTAACTGACGACAACACCTCCCGAATTGCAGAGAATATCGGGAATGACGAACACCTCGTCCTGGCGTGCTTCCAGGATTCGGTCAGCTTCCGGCGTAGTCGGTCCGTTGGCGCCTTCGGCAAGGATCCGGCAGCGCAGCTTAGCGGCCGTTCCAGCGTCGATGACCCGTTCGACGGCAGCCGGAACAAGCACGTCGCACGGCACGGTCAGGATCTCCGCAGGATCGAGAGCGAGCTCGTTGGAGTAGCCATCAAGGCTTCCTTGCGAGGAAGCGTGCCGGACAAGTTGTGGTATGTCGAGCCCTTGACGGCGGTAGAGCGCGCCGGTGTGATCGCTGACCGCGATCACTTTCACTCCCATGTTATGCAGCTCAAGCGCGGCGATCGAACCGACGTTGCCAAATCCTTGAACCACGGCCGTTGAGCCATTGAGACGGATTTTGAGCTCGTCCGCAGCGCGCCTGACCAGATGAGCCACACCCCGTCCTGTCGCTTCACGGCGGCCAAGCGTTCCACCGGCGCTGACGGGCTTGCCCGTCACGATCTCGGTGACGGTTTGGCCCTGGTACATCGAATATGTGTCCATGAACCAGGCCATGATCTGCTCGTTCGTACCGAGGTCAGGAGCCATAACATCGGTGTGCGGCCCAACAAACGGGATCATTTCCTGCATATAACGGCGCGACAGCGCCTCAAGCTCGCGCTTCGACAAGGTCGAGGGGTCGACATTGATTCCGCCCTTGGCCCCGCCATACGGCAATCCGACCAGGGCACATTTCCAGCTCATCCAAATGGCGAGCGCTGCAACTTCGCCGAGGTCGACTGTGGGCGCGAACCTGGTGCCCCCTTTTGTCGGGCCAAGCGTCAAATGATGCTGTACCCGATAGCCCTCGAACACCGCGGTCGTGCCATCATCCCGGTGAATTGGACACGATACTGTGACAGATCGCTTCGGCAGCAACAGGCGCGGTCTGGCATCATCCGGTATGCTCAGATAATTCGCGATCACCTCGAATTGCTTTACGGCCATCTCGAACACTGGCCCACGATATGAAGTCACGCTAGCTCCTCAAGCTGAAGATGAAAAAGTTGATGCTCATGCGTCCGGGCGCTTTTGACCCTGAACGGTGATGTGGTTTCGGGAGGTGGAGATAATCGCCGTTACCGCAAGAGCGCAGCTTGCGCTCACGCCCAGTAGAGGACCAATGCAGCGACAGCGAGATTAATGAGAGCGGCCACGATCGCCAGCAACCAAGTGGTCGCAGGCGAAAGGTCTGGAGCATCTTGCGAATCTGGTATCCAAAGGGGCGGCGGCGGCATCTCAATGTCTCCGAAAGCTCGCATTGCAGCAGATCGAGCAAGCAAGATAAATTGCCTCATGGCCATGAGGCGAGCCAGTTGCTCAAATCTATGGCGCTACCGCGCTGATCTTGATCAAGAGTCGATAGGCTCCGAACCATGCTTAGCTCCTGTCGTTTACATCGCCTTGACGATGTTCTCGGTGACCTTCTTGGCGTCGCCGAGCAGCATCATGGTGTTGTCGCGATAGAATAGCGGGTTGTCGATGCCGGCATAGCCCGAGGCCAGCGAGCGCTTGATGAACATCACCGTACCGGCCTTCCAGACCTGGAGCACCGGCATGCCGTAGATCGGAGAGGACTTATCCTCTTCCGCAGCCGGATTGGTGACATCGTTGGCGCCGATCACGAAGGCGATGTCGGCCTGCGCGAACTCGGAGTTGATGTCCTCGAGCTCGAACACCTCGTCATAGGGCACGTTGGCTTCGGCGAGCAGCACGTTCATGTGGCCCGGCATGCGGCCGGCGACCGGGTGAATGGCGTATTTCACCTCGACGCCTTCCTTCTTCAAGACATCGGCCATTTCGCGCAGCGCGTGCTGAGCCTGCGCCACCGCCATGCCGTAGCCGGGCACGATGATGACCTTGGAGGCGTTCTTCATGATGAAGGCGGCGTCGTCCGCCGAACCGAGCTTGGCCGGCTTCTGCTCGCCCGTACCGCCGCCGGCGGCAGCGGTCTCGCCGCCGAAGCCGCCGAGGATGACCGAGATGAACGACCGGTTCATCGCGTGGCACATGATGTAGGACAGGATCGCGCCCGACGAGCCGACCAGCGCGCCGGTGATGATCAGCGCGGAGTTGCCGAGCGTGAAGCCGATGCCGGCCGCGGCCCAGCCGGAGTAGGAGTTCAGCATCGAGATCACGACCGGCATGTCGGCGCCGCCGATCGGGATGATCATGAGCACGCCGAGCAAGAGTGCCAGGATGACGTTCAGCCAGAAGAACACCGGGCTGCCGGTCATCACGAGGCCGACGATGCACACGACGAGCGCAATCGCGAGCGCGATGTTGATGAGGTGCCGCGCCGGCAGGATGATCGGCGCGCCGCTCATGCGGGCAGACAGCTTCAGGAAGGCGATCACCGAGCCGGTGAAGGTCAGCGCGCCGATGGCGACGCCGAGCGACATCTCGACCAGGCTCTGGGTGTGGATGTGCCCGGGCGTACCGATATCGAAGGCTTCGGGCGCATAATATGCTCCCGCCGCGACCAGCACCGCGGCCATGCCGACCAGCGAGTGGAAGGCGGCGACCAGCTCCGGCATCGAGGTCATCGGCACGCGCCGCGCGATCACCGCGCCGATGCCCCCGCCGATCGCGACGGCGAGGATGACCAGCACCCAGGCGAGGCCATCCGCCGGCGGATGATTGGCCAGCGTGGTGGCGACCGCGATCGCCATGCCGATCATGCCGAACAGATTGCCCTGGCGCGACGATGCCGGGCTCGACAGCCCGCGCAGCGACAGGATGAACAGCACCCCCGCCACGAGATACAAGAATGCAGAGAGATTGGCGCTCATCTCAGGTCCCCATTGATCCCTTCAGCCCGAGGTGGCCGCTTACTTCGACTTCTTCTTGTACATCGCCAGCATGCGCTGGGTGACAAGGAAGCCGCCAAAAATGTTCACGCAGGCGAAGATGAGCGCGACGAAGCCGAAGCCGCGCGCCCAGCCCGAGCCGCTCGAAACCATGCCGACGCCGACCGCGAGCAGCGCGCCGACCACAATCACGGAGGAGATCGCGTTGGTCACGCTCATCAGCGGCGTGTGCAGCGCCGGCGTCACCGACCACACCACGAAATAGCCGACGAAGACGGCGAGGACGAAGATCGACAGCCGGAAGATGAAGGGGTCGACGACCTGTGCAACATGCTCCATGACGGGTCTCCTTAAACCTTCGGCTGGAAGTTCGGGTGGATCACGGCACCGTCTTTCGTCAGCGCGGTCGCCTTGACGAGCTCGTCGTCCCAGTTCACGGCGAGCTGCTTCTCCTTCTTGTCGACCATGGTCTCGATGAAGGAGAACAGATTGCGGGCATAGAGGCTGGAAGCCGAGGCCGCGACGCGGCCGGCGACGTTGGTGTAGCCGACGATCTTGATGCCATCGAGATCGACGACCTCGCCGGCCTTGGCGCCTTCGACATTGCCGCCGCGCTCGACGGCGAGATCGACCAGCACCGAGCCCGGCTTCATCGACCTGACCATGTCGGCACTGACGAGCTTCGGCGCCGGGCGGCCCGGGATCAGCGCGGTGGTGATCACGATGTCCTGCTTCTTGATGTGCTCGGCGGTGAGCGCGGCCTGCTTGGCCTGGTATTCCCTGGACATTTCCTTGGCGTAGCCGCCGGCCGTCTGCGCGTTCTTGAACTCCTCGTCCTCGACAGCGAGGAATTTCGCACCGAGCGATTCCACCTGCTCCTTGGTCGCGGGCCGGACGTCGGTTGCGGTGACCACCGCGCCGAGGCGGCGCGCGGTCGCGATCGCCTGGAGGCCGGCGACGCCGACGCCCATCACGAACACCTTCGCCGCGGGCACGGTGCCGGCCGCGGTCATCATCATCGGGAAGGCGCGGCCGAACGCCTCGGCGCCCTCGATCACTGCGCGGTAGCCCGCAAGATTGGCCTGCGAGGACAGCACGTCCATCACCTGCGCGCGGGTGATGCGCGGCATCAATTCCATCGCGAAGGCAGCAACGCCGGCATCGGCCATAGCCCTCAGCGCAGCCTCGTTGCCATAGGGATCCATGATGGCGATGACGAGCGCGCCGCGCTTGTACTGCGAAAGGTCGGACGCCTCCGGGCGCTTCACCTTGATGATGATATCCGCGTCCTTGAGCGCATCGGCGCTGACGGTGGCACCGGCGGCGGTGAACTCGGAATCCGGCAGGCCCGACTTGATACCGGCACCCGGCTCGACAGCAACCTCGGCGCCCAGCGCCTTGAACTTCTTCACCGTATCGGGCGAAGCAGCGACCCGCGGCTCGAGCGGATCGATTTCCTTGGCAACGGCGATCTTCATGCAACCTCCCGGCGAGCGCCGTCTGTCTTCGTACAGCAGTATTCCGAGCGCGCCGGCCTGCAGAACGCCCGAATTGATTCGTAGTGATGACTTGTTCGCACTGAATATAAGGCTCGTTTGGCAGACTCTATCGGGTGCCCTGCGCCGCCCCTTGGGGGCGCCGAGCATTTCAAGCTCTCTCGACCGAGATCGACTTTATGCCGCCCTCCCAGTCGGCGCGATCTGCCGACCACACTCTCAGTCTATCTGCTCGTCCGAATGAAGAGACAATGTTACCGGCGCGTCATTTCATGACAGGATCATCCTGCCTTGCGCCAAGCCGGGATACCGTCCCTTCGCGTCACGCGTGCAACGAAAGCTAGCTCACAATCAGGCGCCAGTGCTGCGCGCAGCCGCCGATTGTGCATCACATTCCCCCCGGTCCCATTGCACTTCCCCTCGCGTCCACGGGCAAGCTAGCATCGGGAAGGCGTCGTTTCTCGGCGATCTGACGGCCTTCGTTGGAAACTAACGGTGAAATTCCACGAAAGATTGGAGGTAAGCGAACGATTTCTGCTAGATACGATGAATTTAGACCGCGCGATCGAATCAGGGTCGGAAAGCACCTGCACCGAATGTCGCGCGCTCCTGGCGCAGCCGCAGACCTAACCCGTCGTCGTGAGGTTGAGTTTCAGCGTGCGCGGCAGCGATCGCCCGCCGTCCATGACGATTGATTGTCCCGTCACCGCGGAAAACTCCGATGTACAGAGAAATGCCACCATCCGGGCGACCTCCTGTTCTGTGACCAGTCGCGCCATCGGTGTTTCCTTGACGACGCTGGCCTTGTAGTCGCCCATCGTATCGGTACGCTCGCTGGCGATCTGGCCGGGCACGATCGCATTGACCGTGACGAGCGGCGCAAATTCCAGCGCGAGGCACTGTGTCAAATGGATCAAAGCCTCTTTGGCAAGCCCGTATACCGAATGCGACCTCGCATAGGCCGAGGTTGCGCTCACATTAATGATCCGGCCCCAGCCCATTCGCTCCATGCCTGTGATCGCGCTTTGAGCAAGCTGGTACGGAGTCCTCAGATTCACCGCCATGACCGTCTCCCACTCCGACAGGGGTAGTGACCGAAACGGCGTATCCGAATAGGGGCCCGCATTGTTGACCAGGATGCCTAAGGCTCCCAATCGCTCTGTGACCTGGCATACAAGCGCTGCCGCCGCTTCTGGATCTCTCAGGTCAACCGGAAACAACGTCGCTTTTCCCCCGATCGCGGCGATGTGAGCGACAATGCTTTCGCCTTCGCTCAAAGCACGCCGGCAATGCACCGCGACACGCGCCCCACGGCGGGCGAGCTCGAGTGCGATTGCAGCGCCGGCGCCTGACGAGGAGCCCGTGACAAGGGCGACCTTGCCGTTGAGATCGCATTCGCCCGCACTCATGGATCGATTCTCCTAGACCAGATGAACTTCAGCTTCGACTCGTCCAGATACCTGTCGTGTATCAGGTCGATCAGATCCTTGGCGGATGTGGCCAGCTCCGCCTCATAGGCGGCGCGATCGGTCACCTCGATGCGCTCGATGTAATCCCAGGGGCCGCCGTCGAACGGCACCGGCTCCGTGAGGCGATGGATCCGATAGCTGATGATCGTCTTCAGCTTTGCTGTAAACGGATAGTCAACCTCGCGCTCGAAGCGTTCGTATTCGTCTGGGTCGACACCGGGTTTCAAGGCGGTCAAGACATAGACGACCGTCGTCATCATTTACTCCTCATGAATATTGCTCAAAGAGGACGAGCGAGCTTTGACAGCCTCGAAGCTAACCATCCGCCAGGACATTTCAATGTTTGGATCAGCGGGCGCCGATAAAGTACCTCTGAGCGTCAAGAGCGAGCCATTCATCTTCACCATCCCGCTGGTCTCCGGCGCCAAGCTCCACGCGTCATCCGTCACATCCCTGGCCGTGCTTCGATTAGCGCGGCGCAAAGAGTCCCGCGAGGAGGCTGCCAATGCTCTTTGTGAAAAAGGTTAGCTCGAGGCTTATGTCTGTCGATCGCTCGACGCTTTCGCGAAAGCCGCCTCGACCGCCGGCCAGACTTGCGTTCCGAAGCGCATGATCACGTCTTCGTAACTGACGCCAGGAGCCGGAACCGGAAAGATGTTGAAGCCGGTGACGCCGGCGCGGCGAAGGTCAATGACGTGCTGCGTGACCTCTTCGACAGTCCCGCAGAGGGTGAGAGCGTCGACATGGCGGTCGGTGACGAGAGGAAATAATGCGGCGAACGGGGCGACGCCGGCAGCATAAGGGACCGGACCAATGGCTTCGACGACCTCTTTTGGCAATGTAAGTCCCTGTGTCTGAAGCGTGTAGAACCGCGAAGTGGCTTGCGCAATGATCCGCGTCACTGAAGGGCGCAATATATCGCGCGCCTGCTTACCGTCATCGGCGATACAGCAATCAAGCCGCGCGATAAGCTTGATCTCGCCCGGAGAACGGCCGGCCTTCGTCGCTCCCTCGGCGACGGCCGACGCGAAGGCCTGTGCTTCTTCGACAGAGCCGCACCCTTCCATCATCACGCCCTCGGCGACTGCGCCGCCCATTTTCTGACCGAGCGGCCCATTGCTTGCGACGCGAACAGGGACGCGCGCGCGCGGCGGCGTGAAATTCAATCGGCCGCGGTGAAATTGAATGATCTCGCCCCGGTAGTCGACCTCCTGCCCAGCCATGAGCTGACGGATCAGATCGACGGCTTCGCGAATGGCGAGAGGCGGCTTGCGGGATTGGATCCCGAGCTCAGCGAAGCCGGAGACGCCCGCCCCGATGCCGAGAATGGCGCGGCCCTCGGAAATTTCATCGAGGGTTCCCAGGGCCATGGCAGTCAAAGCCGGGTGGCGCGCGAACGGATCGGTCACGCAGGGACCAAGCTTGACGCGTGAGGTTTGCCCGGCCAGATACGACAGACACGAGTAAGTTTCCCGGTAGAAGCGCTCATCCGCAAGCCAGACGGTTTCAAATCCGCTCTCTTCGGCAAGCCTGGTACGAGCGGCAAGGCGGGACACCGGTTGGTCGCCGAGCATCAACAGTTCTATCGACATGAACGTCTCCGAGAATTGCCTCCGTCCGCGCTCAAGCAGCTGATCCGGCCGAGAGGTGATGAAGAAAATGGCTTGACTTGCCGCCTCGCCGATCTCGCGGCTAGGTCCCTAACCAGACGACGCATCCGACCCTTGCGGACGAATGCGCAATGACGCCGAGCGACGTATTCGGGCCTCGCCATGGCGCCGGCCCCGGCCTTCACGACGGCGGCATTACCACGCAACAGATAGTCGAGGAGAAAGCCGATCACGCCGACGCCAAACCGGGTCGGCGCCAGCAAAGAGCTGCCCGGCGAAGCACGAAAAGCGAAGAACGACATGACTTTGCCAGCGCGTCCAGGCCGCTCTCAACTCAGTTTCATTTTGTTGAAGCGCTCGAAGGAATCCCAGTACTTCGCAACGCCCGCGAGCTCGGAACGCGTCACCCTCGCCCAATTGTCATACCAAAGCAGACCCCAGGTCGCGTCATCCAGAAGAATCTTCTGCGCCGCCCTGACTGCGGCCATGCGCCTCGCTGGATCAGCCTCTCGGATATTCTCGTCGATGATCTTGTCGAGGGCAGGATTGGCGTACCCCCCCTTGTTGGTCGCGTTAGCCTTGCTGTGGAAGTTCCAATAGAGGTGATAGAATGGGTCGTTGATCCAGGACTGCCACGATTCGATCGACAGCTCGTGCCCGCCGCTCGATGACAGTTGGCGGAAGGTCGCGTCAGTCTCCTTCTCGATGCTGACCCGGAATCCGATCGTCTCGAGTTCGCGCTGAATCCATATCGCTGCTTGCTCTTGCGGCGCATAGCCGACACGCACCGCGAGCTTGACCGGGATCGGCGCAGAGCCGAACCCCGCTTCTGCCATCAGTGATTTTGCTTTGGCGACATCATAATTGTACGGCGAGAGCGAACCATCATAGCCGGGCGTTTGAGCTGCAATCGGGCTTTTCATCTGTTCGCCATAGCCGTAGAGCACGTTCGGGATGATCGCGTGGATCGGCATCGCGTAGTTGATCGCCTGACGGACCTTCACGTTATCGAACGGTTTTTTCTTCAGATTCATGCAGAGGAAATTGCAATTGGTGTCGGGCAGCGACACGACATTGAGGCCGGGCTCGCCCTCAAGGCTCTTGAGATTCTTCGGCGACATCGAGTTGGGTCCGATGACCATGTCGATGGCCTTGCGTTTAAGCAGGAGAATCCGGTCCGCTTCATTCGCCGTGGATTTGATGACGATGCGTCTGAAATAGGGGGGCGCACCCCAATAGCCTTGCGTGGCTTCCAGGACCACCTCGACACCCGGCTCGTTTCTGACGGGTTTGTAGGGCCCAAGCCCAGCCGTGTTTCGCTTGAGCCATTGAGAGGCCCAAGGATCGTCGGCGGTCGCGTGCAGCTTGATCTCTTCGGGATCGAGAAGTGCGTTGTTCGACAAGGCCAGCACATCCAGCAACATGGCACTTGGCGCCGGCAGGTTGATCGCAAAGGTGCTATCGTCGCGCACCTCGAATTGATCTGCCTCCGTGACGCCGATCATGGTCGGAAAGATGAGGCGCATGTAGCCAGAGGATTGCAATCCACGGTCAAAGAGATATTTCACCGCGTTCGCATTCACCGGCCGGCCACTCGGAAACTTCAGGCCGCGACGGATCTTGACGACAAGGGTTTTGTTGTCGTTCTCATATGTCCAGCTTTCGCCGATGCCGCCTGTGAAAACACCGGGCTTGGAAATCGCAAGGTTGGGCGATCCGACGACTGACTCTGCACCCCAGCCCAGCAGCGTGTCGTAGATGTTTGCCTGAACGATATAGGCGCCGTCGGACTTGAACTGCGCCGGATCGAAGGAATCGATATCCGTGCCCCAGGCGACCGTGAGCGTCGGAACATCCTGTGCATTTGCAGTCCCGGTACAAAGGCCCGGCGTGAACATCGCAGTTCCGCTTGCCGCCAGCCTGAGAAAGTTGCGGCGTGATTGGTGTCCAAACATTCAAGTCCCCCTGCGTAGATTCTGGATTTGCGTGAACAAGCTCGAATGACGTGGATAGTTCTGTCTCGTGCGCACGAGTCTTCGAAGGCGCTCCAGCAAAGGAGCGACCCAGAAGGTTCCGTTTGCGTCCGTACAATCGACGATCGCGGAGATAAAAGATGCGACTGACGTGCTCAGACGCACAGCTCGGCATAAAGCACGAACCGCTGCAGGGTCCTCAGCCAGAGGCGCTTCCGCGCCTGCCTTTCGGAGTGGCAGCCGATCGTTTCTTTTCAGGTTTGTCGATAACGCGCGAGAGGCAATTGGCCGCCTGCATGATGTCATCGGTTACAGCCGCGCGGGCGGCGGGGCCGTCGCGATGCGTCAGCGCATCAAGGATGCGCCGATGAGCATCCATGGAGCGGCGCAGATGCGCAGCGTCGGGCGCAACGAGCACGAAGCACGGGCCAATCAAAACCCAGAAATTCTCGACCGCACCAAGGATGATGGGTGCTTGAGCGATCTCATAGATTCGCCTATGAAAGGCGAAGTTCGCTGATAAATAAGCGGGCACATCGACCGCATCGGCCGCTGCCTGGAGACGATCATAGAGCTGAGCGATCTCGCTATCATCAACGCCTGTCATGCGCACTGCTGCGCGCTCGGCCAGCAGCCCCTCAAGCGCCACTCGTGCATCGCGCACGTCACGTAATTGCGCCCCTGACAGATGAACTACGCTCAGGCGCGCAGTGTCGCTGAACTCGAATGCACCTTCAGCCTGCAGACGGCGCAGCGCTTCGCGCACCGGCATCGGGCTCGACCCCAGCGCCTCGGCGAGTCCGCGAATTGTCAGCCTCTGGCCCGGCGCGAAGCGGCCGGCCATCACGCCATCACGCAAATGTCGGTAAACCTGATCTGCCATCGAATCCCGGGCAACGGACGGCAGTGGCGGCAGCGGATTGTTGTTCTTCACCTTCGCGGGTCCCCCCAATCTTTCCTTTCGGATATGTGATCACAAACCCGCGTTTGCGTCAAGTTTGCATACTGACCGCTTCGTCTTTTTCGAGCGTGAAGTCCGAGAGTTGGCGGGTGATCGGCCAACGAGAGACTTCGAGCAGGACGGCGAGTGGCAAAGCATCGTTCGTCGCGCGGATCGCGGGCCCATTTCAAAGCCGGTTTAGAAAGACCTCCGGCGGGCATGCCGGAGGTCTTATTGGAGGTCAAAGTCGGTTCTAAAAGCTTCTTCCTTTCTCCTTCAAGCTAGTTGCCAAAACGGATCACCAATTGCGCTGAGCTCGCAGGAGCAAACTCACCGTGCTCTGGTCCTTCAACTCGTAGGTAGCGCCGGGTTTGGCGATACCCGCCTGCGTCGGTAACACCACAGTGCTGCCAGCGGCGTACTTCTGGTCGAGGATGCTGTATGCCAGATCGGCTGAGAAGGTCAGGTTCTTGACCGGACTCCAGCGTGTGATTACGCCTGCGACCGCATAGTTGAAGTCGGGGTTGCAGCCGGCGGCGCCGCTCGAGAGCGCAAGGCCGGCGACGAATGCACCGCAGATATAGCTTTTCGCTGCGCCATTGTATCGTGCTGCAGCCCACGCACCGTAGATGCCAGTGTTCCAGTAAGGATCCCAGTTATGGGTATAGCCGCCGCGGAAGCCATAGGTGGTGGTCAGTTCCTGACCGGAGCCGGTCACGAACACTGAGTCGGCGAGACCGGCAAGGCCGACGCTCTGGTAAGCCCCCGCAAGGCTCGAGCCGCCGTACATCGCGTAGGTGGTGGGCACGAGGTCCTGGAAATTGTAGCGGCTTGCGCCATACGTATAAACGCCTTGCACGTTGATTGTGTCACCCGGACCTGTCGGGAGATTCTTGATTGATAACGCCAGTTGACCCGCCCAGCCCCATTTGTCGCGGGGATGACCGGTCGTCTCATCGGCGCCGTAGTAGGCGGCGTGATTGTCATGTGCTGCAACTGAGGCTTGAAACAGGCCCCAAGCCTGATCGACGCGAAGCATGGCGACAAGGTCAGGAGAGCTTGCACCGGCAATGTCGTTCGCGCCGTACGCGCCTGTTGCAAGACCAGCCACTGTCGCGCCGCCGATGTTCCAGATATTGGTCGTGTAGTATTGGACCCGATCCTGCGCCGAGAATGATGCAGTGATACCCTGGCCGAAGTCAGCCGTGTACGTGAACTGATTCACACCTGTAACCGCACCGCCGCCCCCTGGCAGACCGTCAAAGTTATTCGCGGGGTAATTGATCCAGGGCGTTGAGAACTGGGAGATGGTCTTGCCCATCGTGAACCCGGCGAACTGGATGAAGGCCAGATAGACACCAACTGATCCACTGGCGATGCCGGTTCCGCCGTAAACGGTCGAGCCATTAACACCGCCTGTGCCGACACCGGTATAGCCGCCCGAGCCCCAGTCGAACACGCCATCGAAAAAGGTGCGAAGCGTACCGTATTGTGTCGCGGTGCGCGTATCGATCGTCAGATCTTCCCGAGCATTGGTGGAGTAGTAGTTGCGCAGGCGATTGCCCGCTCCGGGCGCACCATTCACCGCGCCCTGCGTGTAGATCGAGTTGGTGTTCAACGCCGCATCAACGCGCAGATAACCTCCGAGCTTGATGCAGGTGTCGGTGCCGGGGATGTAGTAGAACCCGGCGCCATAAAGAGAGCAGACCTTCACGTATTCAACCGACCTTGCCTTGGTCGGCAGGTCGGCGCCCTGCGCACCCCCCATCAAACTGAGCGCAGCGGCCGAACCGCAGAGCATTCGGATAAACGTCTTCATAAAGCCCTCCAAAATTTTCGGCGGCGCCCCGCCATGGGCGGTTGCCGGGGAATGAACCCAAGTTCACGACTGTTGCTTTTCGTCTCGCGCCTCGACGTCTTCGCCATTCGCGAATGGATCGATCTGCTTGACGTGCGACCAAGGGTCCGCCCTCGTCACCGCGTGGACATTATATAAGTTACTTATATACGTCACTGATATAAGCTAACAAACAATTCGATCAGGAGAGCGCCGTGACATTCAAGCAACACCGGTTGCGCCTGCACTGTTGCTGTGTCTCGCAAAGCGGGTTAGGTAAGTAAGCGAAATAATGAAGAGGAGGTCTCGGATATGCCCCGAGATACGACCCGGCAGCAGCCCTCGCCCAGCGCGAAAGGTCACAGGACAAGCAAACAGACCGCGCCGTCAGACCGAATTATCGGAGAAGTCGGTTGGGACATCGCGGCAATCAATGTGCATCTGGAGGACATCCGGCGTACGTGGGCAAAGGCGCTTGGCGTCAGCGGCCCTCAATGGCTGATCCTGATGGCGATTGGGGATCTGGACCAAGGAGCGGGCGTTTCCGTCGGAGATGTGTCCGCGAAGATCAACGTCCGCTCACCGTTCGTGACCGCGGAAACCAAGATGCTGGAAAAGGGAGGCTTCGTAACTCGCACCGCCTCCCCCGCGGATGGCAGGGTCGTCTTGATGTCGCTGACCGAAAAGGCGCGTAAGGCGATTACAAGCCTTGCAGCCAAGCGCAGAAAACTGGATGAGACGATCTTTGCAGACCTTGGGCACGAAAGGCTGGAAGATTTCAGAGAAGTGCTTTCCACCATCAAGCGCAGAATGGAGAAAGTGGCCCTTCAGCTCGAGCTGGATGCAAGCAAGCCTGACGTGTGAGTGGCTATCTTACAGGCGCCAATTCGGCTCCGAAGAATTTATGAGCAGATTGTGCAGGCTCAAGCGCGAGAGCGATTGATCCCAATTGAATTCGCACTCTAGGCGCTCGACGCAGTGCGAGTATCATTGACCGCCCGCTGCGGAGCGTTCTTTATGCAATTCTTTCGCGTTGGAATGGTAGGCGCCTGGTCCTTTCGATCGAGGCGCAGCTTGTCCCTTAGCCAATCGAAGATAAACTGCCGCCCAATGCTCGGATTGTCCAGTTGCCGGTGCGATGAACCGGTCTCCTCGCCTCTGAAGATCTTGAGATCCATGGGTACGCCCGCGGCGCGGCAGTGCTCATGCAAGGCAGTGATATCCTCCAGGCTGACGTAGTCGTGCTCTCCCACAACGATCAGGGATGGACATTTGATCTGACGGGCAAGCTTACAGGACGGGGATCGTTTTATACCTGCACCGAACAGGCTGGCCGTGACATATCTTTGCTCGAGATCTTCCCAAATTCCGCCGTCGCAAACGGCGGCAGCCCACCTCATTTCAGTTGCTGCCACGCGCGTGGCAAGGGCTCCTCCAAGACCATCGCCTATCAACGCGATTCGCCTCTGATCGATATCATCGCGGCTAAGTAGATAGTCTAACCAGCGGCGTAGAGCCATGTCTTGATAATGGTGAACCGGGGAATCCTGAAAGCACTCGATCTCTTGCGGCAGATCGATAACGAGCAATGACAGGCCGCTCGCAATGGCATGAGATTGAAATCTCACCAATAGGTCCTCTTTGGTATCTCTTTCCTCTCCGAACGCCACGACCACCGGGGATTTGAGTGGCGCGGCGGATGAACGAATGAGATAGCCTTGAAGCAAATCGGTGCCGAAGCGGATCTCCAGCACCTCTCCGCGCGGAGACAGCAGCTCCAGGAACCCTTCGGCACATGACCGCGCGATGCGAGACAGTTCGGCGATTCTGGGATCGCTGTGAATAAGAAAGGCGGAAGCCGTGCGATAATAGTTCAAGGCGCGCAGCCATTCGTTCCTTGCAGTTGTAAAGTGACCTTCTGCGCTTGACAGGCGCGCGCGCCTTGCGATCCGGTCGGCTAAGCCACGCCACTCACCGAGCCAGCTCTCGTCGTCGCCGACAACGATCTTGCCCGCAATCATGAGGCACTCGGACACGAAGCTTGCGCCCTCTTGGGCATCTCCCAGCAGGCGTCTCAGCTGCGTGCTCTCGACCTCATGATCCGGCCAGTGGGTCCAGCCGTCAGCGTCATATCTGGGCGAGCAGTGGACACTTTTCGCCTGTTCTTGCATCACCCTGCCCTCCCTGTTAGGCCGCGTAGAACGCCTTTGTTCTTGGCGGTCGATCATTTTTGTTCATCCGAGCGCTGAATTGACACGTGGCGACATGTCATATGGTACGGCGCGCGCTTGCGATGCTATTTGAACTCATGCTCGAATCAGAAGACGCGCCGATTTATGCCGGTTGGTCAGATTGGATCGCCGTGGGCTCGGCGCGTGCGACGTGAGACCATTTCGTGTTCGACTACGCCCGGCGGAATCTAGCTGATGACGCCGTACGCGCTTACTGCAGAGAGCCAGGCGCGATTTACAGCGATGTCGCTACACCGAGCTCTCCGGTCGTCGCCTCCGGGCGCTGATCGGGAGCCGCCGGCGGGTGTCGTCAGAGCTGGCGCCGGTCTCATTCGCCCAAAGGGCGCCACACAGATCGGACGGTCAGAAGCCGACATCGCTCGTCCCTTTCAGCTTCAGCATGGCCCGAGCCTCCTCCGGCGTTGCCGCCTCTAAGCCGAGTCCTTTCAGGATCGAGCGGGCTAGCCTTACTTGCTCCGCGCTGGAGGTGGCGAGCTTACCGGGCCCTGCCCAAAGACTGTCCTCGAGTCCCACGCGGATATGGCCGCCCATCGCTACGGCCATCGCGCCTATGCGCATCTGCGCCGCGCCCGCGCCGAGTACCGACCAGACATAGTCATTGCCGAACAGCCGCTCGGCCGTGCGGCGCATGGTAGCGATGTCCTCATGATGCGCGCCGATCCCGCCGAGCAACCCGAAGACGGACTGGATGAAGAATGGCGGCCGCACGAGCCCGCGGTCGACAAAGTGCTTAAGATTATAGAGGTGGCCAACATCGTAGCACTCGAATTCAAATCGTGTACCACCGGGCGCGCACAGTGTGAGGACCTGCTCGATATCGGCGAAGGTGTTGCGGAAAACGAGGTTGCGTGAGGACTCCAGATGCTCGCGTTCCCACTGGTGGGTGAACTCGTGATAGCGCTTGAGCATGGGAAATAGGCCGAAATTGAAGGAGCCCATGTTGAGGGAAGCCAGCTCGGGCCTGAAATGCCGGGCGGGCTCCACGCGTTCGGCAACTGTCATGAATGGGCTGCCACCGGTCGTAATGTTGATCACGGCCCCCGACCTGCGGCTCAACTCCGGCAGAATCTTCGCAAATCCTTCGACCGATTGGTCCGGCTGACCGGTTTTCGGGTCGCGTGCATGCACATGCAGAATCGCAGCTCCCGCTTCCGCAGCTCGCACGCCCTCTTCGATGATCTCCTCCGGTGTCACCGGGAGGTGCGCGGACATTGAGGGCGTGTGGATCGCGCCGGTCAGGGCAGATGTGAGAATGACCTTGCCAGTCCTGGCCATGTGAAACCTCCAGAGTAAAGCGGTGATGGTAAGCGGCGGCCGCGGCATTTTCGGCTTTGATGGCAGGACAGCCGCCAGGATCAGGAGTGCCACCGCGCTTGCGCACGATGGATGTCCTCGCCGCTGATTGATGAAGCAGCTTTTCGCAGGTCAGCTGGCGAACCGCGGCTCCGGAATGCCCTGGACGCCAAGCCCTTTGATTGCAAATAGGGCCCCGCGCTGCGGTCCGTCATCGGGAAATCGCGGCAAGGGCGGCTTCGCCATGGAGGTCACGTAGAGAATGTCGAGGTCGGGACCACCGAACATCACGCTCGTGACCTTGCGCACCGGCATCTCGATAACGCGCTCAACGCTACCGTCGGGCGCGTAGCGCACGAGCTTTCCATCATAGACGAGCGCTTGCCAAAGAAATCCTTCTGCATCGACCGTGGCGCCATCGGCAGCACCGCCGTTTGAGCGATCAACTGGCGCGAAACGGCGCCGCTTGGTGGCAGCGCCGGTCTCGATGTCATAGTCGTAGGCCCAGATTTCCCCAGTCCAGGTGTCAGCGAAATAGAAGGTCCGGTCGTCCGGGCTCCAGCACGGGCCATTGGACACGATGATCTTCTCGTCCAGGACGTGCAGCGAGAGATCGGGATCGAGCCGATAAAGGCGGCCGGAGGCCTCATCCTCCAGCGTATCCATGGAACCGAAGACGAAACGCCCGCGGCGATCGACTTTGCCGTCATTCAACCGATTGCGCGGCAAATGCGCCTCGGGTGCCGCGATCAGCTTCAGCTCCCCGCTCTCCAGATCGAGATCATGTACGCCGGATTGCAGCGCGACGAGCGCATGCGTACCGTCACGACGAAGCGCCATCGAGCCGATTTTCGCCCCGACATCCCAAGCGCGAAGCTCTCGTCCATCTGCGGTCGCACGAAAAATGCGGCCGTCGATACTGTCTATCCAGTACAGACGCTGCTGCTCGGTGTCCCAAAGCGGGCCTTCGCCAAGCGTCGTCTTCAGATCCGCTATGATCTCGATCTGCAAGCGATCCCCCCAATCTTACGGTTCACAGGTATTCCACATTCCCGTCAATGCTGATCGCCTGGCCAGTCACGTTGCGTCCACCTGGCGAGCAAAGGAATAAGGCCATGGCCGCAACGTCCTCGGCCGTTACCATGCGACGCAGCGAGATCTTCTTGAGGTATTCCTGGCGCATCGCCTCGTAGCTGGTCTGGAGCTGCTCGGCGCGCGCGCGGATCACGCCCTCAATGCGCGGGCCCTCGACGATACCCGGCAAGAGCGCATTGACGCGGATGTCGTCGGGGCCGAGCTCGGCGGCAAGCGATTTGACGAGCCCAATGATGGCCCATTTTGTTGCGGCGTATGGGGTACGCCAGGCATAACCGAGGCGGCCGGCAACGGAGGCCATGCAGAGGATTTGCCCATAGCGAGATTGGCGAAGCATCGGGATAGCATGATGGGCTAAGCGGTACTGTGCATTAAGATTGATATCGATCGTTCGCCGCCAGTCGGACTCTGCAATGGCATCGATTCCGCCGGTCGGTCCGGCAATACCTGCATTGTTGATGAGCACGTCGAGCCCACGCCAACGCGCAACCTGCGCGCGAAAAACGTCGGCGACCGCGTCGCGGTCCGATACGTCGGCCTTGGTGGCAAGCACCTGCGGATGTTGATTGCGGAAGGTTGCAAGCGCATCGTCGTTGATGTCGCAGATATGCACATGCGCACCAGCCTCGACGAAGGCACCGGCAAGTGCGGCGCCAATGCCGGACGCGCCGGCCGAGATCAGGACGCGCAGCTCGGGATGAGGCACAAGACGCTGCAGCACGCTCATGCCGGTCGCCCCCGTCTCGGAACGGCCGCGGCGCGCTCGCTGCCCGCATTATCGAGAATGCGGGACAGACTATTGGCGGCCTGCATGATGTCGTCTGTCACTGCAGCGCGTGCGGCGGGCGCATCGCGGTTCAAGAGCGCATCGAGTATCTGGCGGTGCGCGTCCATGGAACGCTGCAGGTGGGCAGCATCGAGAGCAACGAGCACGAAGCACGGACCGACGAGCAGCCAAAAATGTTCGACGGCGCCGAGAATCGCCGACGCCTGTGCGATTTGGTAGATCCGCCGGTGGAAGGCGAAATTGGTCCAAAGATAAGTTCGGCCATCGACTGCATCAGCGGCGCTCTGCAGCCGGCCGTAGAGTTGGGTCACCTCGGCATCATCGGCGCGCGTCATACGCGAAGCTGCGCGCTCGGCCAGCAGCCCCTCGAGGGCTACGCGCGCATCGCGCACATCCCGCAGCTGTGCCTCGGATAGCCTCCCAACGCTCAGCCGCGCCGAACCGCTGAATTCGAAGACGCCCTCGGCTTGCAGACGGCGCAGCGCCTCGCGTACCGGCGTCGGGCTTGAACCCAGCACCTCGGCAAGACCCCGGACCGTCAGCCTCTGACCCGGCGCAAAGCGTCCGGCCATCAGACCATGTCGCAAATGCCGATAGACCTGATCCTCCATCGAGTGGCGGACAAGGGGCGGCAACGGCAGCAAGGCGATGAGATTGCGCGATTCCAACGTCCCCTCCACGTTTGAGATATGTGATCACATTGTGAAAATTCCGTCAAGCATCGATCGGCGAGCCTCTCGGTAGTCCGAATCGCGCGGTGAGGCAGTCGCGGCCCCGGCTCCAGCGCCAGTAAAACGCCTCGCAGAGGCAAAGAGTGTTGAGCTTTTCACGCACCGAGGAGTTCGTTCGATGACAGCTGAAGGATGCCGACTGCGTAGAGTCCATCCACGAAGGTCCGGTACTGCGGTCGCGCCGCGGCGATGGCGGCAACGAGCCTCCTCCCTGGGGCAATTTCGCCGGCGCGGATCAGCAGCACGCCCTTCCAGAAGGTTGGCTCTGGGTCAGCGCCGATCAATGCCTGGGCCTCCGTGAGCATGCGCAGCGCCTCTGCAAGCTGCGGACCTGTCGCTGCCTCGCCCGAGAGCAGCCCAGGTGTGAAGACAGATGCGCCGAAGATCGTGTGTGCCTGAGAGAGCTTGGCGAGTCTGCGCAATTCGGCGAGCGGCTCCGGATGTTCATCAACTCGCACATCGATGAGCCGGTTAGCCCAGGGCGCTGGAGTGATGGCGGCGGGCACCAAAAGGAGCGCGGCGGACATCCGGCCACGGGCGTCACCTCCAGCGGCTTCACCTGCATCCATTGCCGCGAGCATTCGGTCGAGAAGTGGGCCGCCAGTATCCTCGTACGCTGCTAGCATGGCGGGAACCACAGCGTCGCTGGCGAGCATATTTCCCAGCACGACAACGTTGCTGGCCTCGAGCTGAGCGCGGTGGGGAACGCAGCGATCGCCAGTGAACATGGCTTTGCCGCCGCCGGCATCGAGAAAGGCGACTTGGCGCAACTCTCGGTCTTCGTCCTTTGCAAGAAGGCTCGTGAGCGCTGGCGCCGCCGATGCGCCGGAGGCCATGAGATCCAGCCCGTTCGGCCCGTAAGCTGGGTTAACGAACGACTGGGTCGCAACAACGCCAACACCGGCTCGCGCAAACGTCACAACGCGCCCGAGCGCGAAATAATGCGATTGGCTGGCAACACCCAATTCACCGGTGATCGGGTCTCGGGCGATAATCGAGTATGTCATCTTCTGGACTCCGCATGCGCAAGGTGTGCCTTGATTGCGGCGATCAAAGCTGGCGGATCCTCCAGCATCGGCAAGTGACCAATGCCTGGCAGGAGAACGTGCGGAGCATGCAGCGCGGCTGCCATTTCTGCGCCGGCTGCGGGAGGGCAGGTCAGGTCGAACTCGCCGGTCAGAACCGTCACAGGACAACTGACGCTGGCCACATGGGCCCGGATATCGGCCGCGCAGGCGGCTCTCCACACGCGACGGATGTCGTCCTTTTCGTTTGGATTACGCAGCGCAATGGTCTTGGCCACCACTTCGGCAGACGCGTTTGGACCGAGTGCATATTTCGGCAGGATGAGCTCAAACATCTCCTTGACGGTGTGATGCTCGAGGGTGGCTAGAACAGCCGCATTGTCAGGATCTTGCGAGTAGAGCTGACTGCCTACCGCGACAACCGAGAGGACCCGTTTGGGCTCGGCAGCGGCGAGATAGACCGAAATCGCTCCACCAAGCGAACCGCCGATGGCGTGGAAGCGATCGATGCCCGCCCGGTCGACGGCATCGATGCAGTCCTGCGCCCACCGGGCAAGGTCGTACTGTTCGGCCGGCGGCGAGTCACCGAATCCACGCATGTCGGGGACAATCGTGAACCGGTCGGCGAATGCCGGCACGATCTCGGCCCAGGCCGCGCCCTTGAGATTGATGGGATGCACGAACAGGATTGGCGGCCTGCTCGCGTCGGCTTCCCCATGGTAAGAAACCGCAATCGGACCGACTGGTCGCTTGATAGTGAGCCGCCTCATGAGTCCTCCACGGACGACGCTCCGAACGAAGGGACGCTCGATTGCGTGTCGCTTTTCCTTTCCAGTGACGCTCGCTCACTACGGTCCATCCGCTTCTCGGCGGCCACATTGGGCGGCAACTTCAGCTGGAAAATCTTCTCTGGATGTTCTTCGCCCCGGCGGGGTCAGTCCGTCCGCCGGGTGCAGGATGCGCGGCCAGCCCGGCAGGGCGCTCGCTTTGATTACGGCCTTTGGTCGTCCGTAACCGAAAAGCTCTTGCCGAAGCTGGGCGGCAGATAGCCCACGCCGCGGCTGGCATAGCTATCGCCGAACGGCTGCCGGATCTTGTCTTTGGGCGCCATCTCCGAGCAGTGGAAGTGCCAGATCTTCCACTCCGGCTTCCCCTCTCCGTCGTTGCGCACGTAGATTTCGGTGCTGCGCAGGTACTGGTCCGGTTTGTCGGCTTCTTCGAAATTGCCCTCGCAAAGCAGGTAGGCCATGTCGCCATGGACATCCAAACGCCAGATGTGCATGACTGCAGGCTTCGATCGCGGCCTGTCCTTGAACGACTCCCAAAAGGCGGTCAGTTCCTCCCGCCCGAAGTACGGATCGCCGCTAAGGTTGAAATTTAAGAACGCGGTGCCACTCGGGAAGCAGGTTCGCATCAAGGGGATATCCCACTTGTGATTGGCAATCCACCAGTCGCGATGCACTTTCAAAATGGCTGCTCGGTCCTCATCTAAAGTCGGCATGGATGCTCCTGGATGGTGTGATCCTAAAATTGGCCGCCGGGAAATCCCCCGCGTATCGGCGACTCATCGGCCTCGGGTGCAAAGACCAAGGCAGATTCTCGTGCTTGAGCCTCGGCCGCCGGCAGTCGCTTCTGGACAGCAGCTCTGAGCGGCTCAGCTGAGGGCGCGCCAAGAAGACGCAAAATCGCGAGAGCTAAAGCGGGACGACGCCATCGTTCCTCGTGATCGACTAATGTCGCGGGCGATTAGGATGCACTGGGACCGCTCACAAATGCGCGAAACGCTGGCAGAGTGAACCTTGCTTGGGCGATCAACGCCCAGCCGAAAGCGTGCTGCGGGCATGATAATGCGGCTCACTCTAAGGACCCTCCGTTTCAGATATGTGATCACAAATCAAATGATGCGTCAAGACCGGCCCCACACGCACCGGCATCGTCTGAGGCTCGCGCGCGACGCGCTCCGGCTAAGTCATTTCAAGAGCGCGGGGCCGAGGGATGTCTCCTCCATCGCGATGGTTGTCCAGTCCCGTAACAATCGGAGTGAGCGGCGGAGGGTTCAGCGAGGCGAGATAACGATCATCAGCAACTTCGCCATAGAGCGTCGTACGTTGGCGCGGCAGGCGTGCCATGGCCCGGATGAGCTCTTCCATTTGTTTTGGAGCCATCTCGTGGCCATGTTGGGCGCCGGCTGAACGCGAGATCGTTTCGTCCATCAGCGTGCCGCCGAGATCGTTCACACCAGCCTCAAGGCAGGCGCGAACGCCTTTTTCGCCGAGCTTCACCCAAGAGGTCTGGATGTTGGAGATTTTCGAGTGGAAGACGAGACGTCCGATCGCATGCATGAGAACGACTTCGCGGAAGGTCGGCCCCTTGCGCGAGCGCCCTTTCAAGTAGATCGGGGCTTCCATGTGCACGAACGGCAATGGGACAAATTCAGTGAAGCCACCGGTCTCGGTCTGAAGATCCCGGATACGCAACAGATGCTTTGCCCAATGCTCGTAACGGTCGACATGACCGAACATGATCGTCGCGGTGCTGCGCAATCCCGCTCTATGGGCCGCTGCCATGACCTGCAGCCATTGCGCGGTGTTGATCTTGTCGGGACATAGGATTGCGCGAACCTCGTCGTCCAGGATTTCTGCAGCCGTCCCGGGCAATGTACTAAGACCAGCGTCCTTCAACTCGCGCAGAAACTCATCAACTGAAATTCCGAGCGTCTTGGCCCCCTGAAACACCTCGAGGGGCGAGAAAGCATGGATATGCATTTCGGGGGTGAACTGCTTTACGGTCCGACAAATCTCAAGATACTTGGCGCCGGTGTAGGCGGGATGGATGCCGCCCTGCATGCAGACTTCGGTCGCTCCGCGCTCCCAGGCTTCGCACGCGCGCCGCCCGATCTCATCCATGGAGATATCGTACGGCCGCCCGCGCAAGTTCTCGGCGAGCTTTCCTTTCGAGAAAGCGCAGAACTGACACCTGAAGTAGCAGATATTGGTGTAGTTGATGTTGCGGTTGACGACATAACTAACGGAATCCCCATTGACGGAGCGGCGCAGCTCGTCAGCAGCGCGGCACACGGTCGTGAAATCGCGACCCTCGGCCTCGAACAGCGACACGATCTCTGCCTCGTCGAGTCGTGCCCCAGAATGAGCCTTTGCGACAATTCCCCGAAAACTGCCGGTTGAGACGGCGGGCGAGCTGGCATCTTCACGCAGCATCGCGAGCTCGCCGGCAGGCGGATCGCACCTCGCTCCAGGGCACCATTCGTCCAAACGCGGCCAGCCGTTTCCGTCGACAAGACCGAGCAGGTTTTTCTGCAGGGACGCGTCAGTCCAGCGAGCATATTGACGCGCATAGGCCGGGTAAACTGCGAGGCGTTCGACGAGCGTCTTGCCGCATTCAGCGGTGGCCTCGGACAGGCGTGTCACATGCGGCCAAGGCGCCTCCGGATTGACGTGGTCCGGTGTAACCGGGGATACGCCGCCCCAATCATTAATGCCAGCGGCCAGGATCATGTGCAGTACGCCCGGGCTGAGATTGGGGGGCGCCTGGATGTTCATGTCGGGTCGGAACAGCAATCGCGTGAGCGCAAGGGTCCACAGATGCTCTTCCATAGTCGGCGCCGGCGCGTCCCTCATGCGGGTTTCCGGCTTCGGCCTGAAGTTCTGGATAATGACTTCCTGAATGTGCCCGTAGCGTTCGTCGAGATTGCGCAATGCAAGCAGCGAGGAGATGCGCTCAAGCGGCGTCTCGCCGATGCCGATCAGCAATCCGCTCGTGAACGGGACCGAGAGCTGGCCTGCGAGTTCAATTGTTCGCAGCCGACTTGTGGGCTCCTTGTCAGGAGAGCCGAAATGTGGCCCCCCGGGCTCGCACAGCCGTGCCGATGCGCTCTCGAGCATGATCCCTTGCGAGATGGAGACCTTGCGCAAGGCTGCGATATCGTCGGCCTCCATCAAACCTGGATTGAGGTGCGGCAACAAGCCGGTCTCGCGGAAAACCACGCGCGCGGCTTCCTGGAGGTACGCCAGCGTCGATACAAAGCCCATCTCGTGCAGCTCTCGCTCGGCCTGGCGGTAGCGCAGCTCAGGCTTGTCGCCCAGCGTAAATAGCGCCTCCTTGCAGCCGGCCTCACGACCGGCACGCGCGATCGCCAGCACCTCATCGATGCTGAGGTAGGCACGCTGTCCTTTTTGGGGCGGATGGGCGAATGTGCAGTAGTGGCAGACATCACGGCATAACTGGGTCAGCGGAATGAAGACTTTTCGCGAGTAGGAGATCTTTCTGCCGTGAGCCTCATCCCGCTTTGACGCCGCCATCCGCATGAGATCGGGAAGGGACACGTCGCTGACGAGAGACAGGGCCTCCGAAGCGGAAATGTCGCTTCGCCTTAACGATTCCAGAAGCATCCGATCCACCATTCTCAGAACTCCTCACGCTCCGCGAAAAACGGCGGAGGTCTCTCCATTTTGAGCAACCAACCCCGAGCTCAGTTCGGCCGCCGCATCGACGCTTGCGCGCCCCGTCTTTCCGGCTCCCATGCCCAGCCGCCTTTGGCCCAGATCAATCGAACGCAAATAACGATCGGTGGCTGTGGACGTGTTCAGGTCAAGAAAATCAAAGAGATCGGCGGGAGCATCGAGATCCAGCCCAATTCTTGCATTCCGCCACACGATAGGTTCAATGCCGAGCCGATCGGCTGCGGCGATGTGGCGGGCGAAGCTATCGGGGCCGAAACACGGCTGCAACGGCCGCGCCAAGGTGAATGCAACCGCGTTGGTGCCGCCATCGCGCGGTGCCGGCACGATCACTGCGGCGTTGCCTTGCGCGGCTTGGAGGAGCGTCGAAACGTCCTCGCTCAAGATTGCCGGCACATCGCTGGGCAGAACAAGGATGAGTTCGCCTCCACGGTTTTCGATGTCAGCGAGTCCGGCCACCACTGCAGAGTTGGTTCCGTCCGCACCGCCGTCATCAATCACGACAGTCCCCAGACGAGCCGCCTCTTGAGCGACATCCTCCGCATTGGTTACCACGGCGACATGGTTCAATTTTATCACCCCGCATGCCGCACTCAGAACGTCGGCCAGCATCGACCGGGCCAACAGGATGCGCTCGGATGACGTCAGCAATGGAGAGAGCCGCTGCTTCGCGCGCGAGAACGATTTTGCCGGGATGACTACCCATGCATCACGTGTCGTCATCATGCGTCTCCCTTCGAAGTGGCCTGGGCCCCCGCTCGTGCCTTGCGCGAAGGCTGTCGCCGAAGGCAAGCGCATGCTCGGCGAGCGTGATCTTCGACTGCATGTCTGTCATGAGCGTAGGTACCGGGTGTACATCGATCCCCAGGTCGTCCGCCCCTGCCGCATCGGCGGTATCTATAACGAGGCCATCGAGCAGCCCGGCATAATGTCTGGAAATCTCTGCATTTGACGGTTCGAGGCCGAGTTCGTCCATGATCTTGCGCGTGGGCCCTTTGATTGCCTGACCACCGATAATTGGCGAAATGGCCACAACGGGAACGCTGGTCGCACGCAGTTGTTCAGCCATTCCCGGAACAGCCAAGATCGGATCGATGCTGAGATAGGGATTGGAAGGACATATGATGATGAGACGAAGATCCTCGGCGTCAAATAACGCAAGCACCTGCTCGCTCAGGCGAGCGCTTTGGGCCCACCTGAACCGGATCTGCTTGACAAGCGGTTCGCACCGACGTTCGACGAAATAGCGCTGGAATTCGAGCTCGCCTTCCGTGGTGTCGACGATGGTGGAAAGCCTGTCGTTGGTGACGGGCAGCACAGCTGAAGAAATACCGAGCCGGCGTGCAAAGTCGCTCGTAATGATTGTGAGACTTTCGCCGCTTAGGCGACGGCGGGTCCGCTCGATATGCATGGCCATATCGCGATCGCCGAGCAAGAACCAGGTCTCGCCGCCGATCTGCTTCAAAGCCTCCATGAAATTCCAGGTCTCATCAGATCGACCCCAACCGCGCACCGGGTCGCTGAGACCTGCGAGCGTATAAAGGACTGTGTCCAGGTCCGGCGAGATATGGAGTCCGAGATGCTCGAAATCGTCGGCCACATTGACGACCACGCTCAATCGTTCTCCGAGAACGTGCTGTAATCCAACAGCGAGCTTTGCTCCTCCGACGCCGCCGCAGAGCGCCACAACACGTCCTTGTCCCGACAAATACTGTGACCGCCCGTTCATCTGAACATATCCCGTTCTTTCGCACGCATGAGCGCGGACGCCGAATTGATTGGCGCGCGAGAGGAGAATCCACGGACATGGATGACGGGCTGTCCTTCGGCTGCCTGTCCCATCAAGAGCGAGGCGGCGGCTGCCAGCTCATCCGCTAGCGCGATCTCTGTCACCTGCATGGGCCGCCCGAACAGATCGGGCTTGCCGATCATGCTCTGAAGGGCAGGAATTCCAGCACTTCCGAGCGCCACGCCAACGACGCCGTTGCGCCACGGGCGGCCGAAGCTGTCGTTTATAATGACGCCGACATCGACACCGAATTGTCGATCGAGGCCAGTCTTGAGGCGCTGGCAACTGGTATCTGGATCTTCGGGCAGCAACAACACGCGATGGCCGCGATCCTGCTCGATATTGGATTCATCTATGCCGGCGTTCGCCATCACGAAGCCGAGACGGTGAGCGACGATGATTATATTCTGTCTTGCGCGAAGAACCTCGGTCGATTCTGAGAGCACCACCTCGATGTGCCGCGGATCCTTGCCGACCGTTTCTGCAAGCTCCAGAGCGCGGTCGGAAGGGCTCACATCATCGAGATAGACGTACCTGTTTTCCGCCTTCGACACGATCTTTTGCGCAATGACAAAAATATCGCCGGATGCGACGGCGATCCCTCCGGCCCTCACGCCATCCACGATGACGTCAACCAGATCGTCGCCCGGTCCCACCAGAGGAATCCCGGGGAGCGCGGTGTAAGTGATGCTCCTCGTCATCGCAACTTCTTCCTCCTTGGCCGCTGCCCTATGTCTTGTTGTCTCTGGCGCGTGGGCATCTCTCCTCGAATACGATCTAGAGCCGTACCCGAAATCAGTTCGGTATCCTAACGCTTCTCCTTAAGCAGACTAGCTGGCATACCTCCTGGATAAGTCTTCGTTGGGATCCTGTAGGCGTGCTGACGAGCGCCACGTCCTGCCTTATTCCGGACCCCGCTTCGCAACCGGCAACGCTAGCCATGGAGCGCAGCCGGAGAAATTGACCGCTTTACGACAGTGCGCATTGCGAAGCTCGATTGCAGTCTTGCCACGCCTGGCAGGCGTGAGAGATGCTGTTTATGAATGCGTTCGTAATCCTCCATGTCGCGCGCCAGCACCGAAAGCCGATAATCGTCCGTACCGGACATCAAATGGCAGGCGACAACGTCGGGGCATTTCTGAATTTCGGCCTCGAAAACCCTGAGCGCGTCCTCGCTTTGGCGGTCGAGCGTGATGTGGACGATCACGGTCAGAGGAAACCCAAGCGAGTTTGCATCGATCTCGGCTGAGTAGCCTTTAATGACCCCGGCTTTCTCCATTTGCAGCACGCGCCTTGCGCAAGACGTTGCCGAGAGGCCGACCCGTTCGGCCAACGCCAGCTGACTTATTCGGGCATCCCGAATGAGCTCGCTTAGGATTTTACGGTCCAGAGGATCGAGGGCTGTGAGCATCGTTGCGAACGCCCGGGAGGTTTTCCATTCACGTCAGGCCGGAAATCGTGATGCCGGCACCCTTCACTTTGTATTTGCGGTTGATCGCGATCAGGACGGAGGTAAGAGCCTCGGCTGCGGCCGAGTTCGCGAGCGCACCGCCATCGATCCCGCGATTGCTCACCGCATCCGCCAGCAGCATCACCTCCTTGCGGGCCTCAGGATCATCGCTGAACACGAGGACGTCGCAGTCCGCCTTGCCTCCGTCATGGAGCTTCTGTGAGCCAACATTGTGAAACGCCCCGACCACCCGCGAGCTCGGATCAAGCTGCGACTGAGCGATCAGCGCGGCCGACCCGGCGCTCGGGAGTTGAACAACGGAGACCTTCGGCGGCACGAGCGGCACGACCGCGGTGACAACGATCTTGCCCTTGGCCGCGTCCTTGATCTCGGCCAAGCTTGTCTCATAGCTGGCGAAAGGCACGGCAACGACGACAATATCGCTCTTTGCCGCGGCGGCAACGTTGGTGTCGCCACTCACATTGGCGAACCCGTCGGATTTTAAGAGCGCGACTGCATCTTGAGCACGCTCAATCGAGCGCGATCCAAGAATGACGGAGTATCCGGCGCGACTCCAGCTGCGGGCAAGGCCGGATCCGAGATCTCCAGTGCCGCCGACGATTGACAAAGTCGGAAGGGGCGCGTTCGACATTTGGCTTACACTCCTTTGCTTGCGGCATGACGTCTGACGGTGAACACTCTGCTTGGCTTGAGCCATGTCGGACGGTATTTACACCAGGCCGAACACTCAACAGGTCAGTCGTACACCGCCACTTCACGTGAACGAAATAATTCAAAGACGGCTCGGTGGGGGGTCAACAATTCTCCGTTCCTGCCCGACCAAAGGAGTTCATGCTAGCCGCCTTCAAGATAGGGAAAGAAATTAAGTTCAGCTCCGTCTTTGACTTCGGCCGATAGCGGTACGACCATGTCACCGATCGAAGCCAGCCAGACCTCATGCTCGGCGCTCAAGGAGCCGATCACGTTGAGAATCGTCGCTCCGTCGGGGAGGTCAAGCTGAATGGATCCAACTCCGCCGGGCAAGAACCGGCGGAGATTTCCATGCATATTGACCTCGACGCGGATCATGGGTGCCGGGCTCGCATTGCGGCGGCAATTTTTTCAGCGGTCATCGGCAGCGAGTTCGGCCAGCAGCCGGTCGCCGCCGCGATCGCATTGCCGATAGCAGCCGGTGGCTCGATGCACGGTGGCTCGCCGACGCCCTTGGCACCGTAAGGACCGGCAGCGGAGCGGCATTCGACGATAATGCTCTCGATCTCCGGGACATCCATCGCCGTCGGCATCTTGTAATCGGTCAGGTTCGCATTCATGACGCGGCCATCCTGATAGACGATCTCTTCCGACAGCGCCTGGCCTATACCTTGCGCCACGCCACCCTCGATCTGGCCCTCGATATAGGTCGGATTGATCGCATATCCGACGTCCTGGGCCACGACATAACGATTGATCGTAACCTTGCCCGTGGCTTGATCGACTGAAAGATCGACGGCGTGGGCATGGTAGCTCGGCGTATTCCAGACGGGGAGCGGATGGTTCTTGACGCGTGCCGGATCATAGGGTGGCGCCGGCGAAATGGCCGTGCCATGCGCGATAAGGCCACCGCCGGCCAAACGCGAGATGCGGGCCAGCTCCGCGATCGAAATGGACTTGTTGCCTGCGACCACGTGCTTGTCCTGCAGCTTCATGTTCTCAATCGGTGCTTCTAGCTGCTTGGCTGCGAGCTCGAACATCTGCCGTCGCAGCTCTTTAGCCGCCGCAAGGCACGCGTTGCCGACAGAGAAGGTCGTGCGGCTGCCTTGAGCGCCGTAGTCGAACGGCGCGGCCTGAGTGTCCACCCCGGTGACGTTGATGTCCGTCAAGTCGAGAGACAGCTCCTCGGCCAGCACTTGAGCAGCTCCCGTGATCGCGCCGGTGCCGATTTCGACGGCGCCGCTGACGAGCGTCGCACTCCCATCGGGATTGATTTTGACATAGACCCCAGACGAGCCACCCGTCGTCATCCACCAGCTGCAGGCGATCCCCTTGCCGCGTCCTGGCTCGGGATTACGATCGTGCCAGCCGATCGCATCGGCTGCCTTGCGCAGACATTCCTCGATGCTCACGGAGGTGTGCGTCTCGCCCGAAGGACCGGGATCCCCCTCCTTGACGACGTTGCGCAGGCGCATTTCGAGAGGATCCAGGCCGAGATCCTTTGCGATCATGTCGATCTGGCTTTCCATCGCGAAATTCGCCATCGGCCCCGCCGGAGCACGGAAGGAGCCCGAATGGACTTTGTTCGTGTAGACAGCGATGCTTTCGAACGCGAGCGCTCCGGTCTTATAGGGACCGGCCATGACCTGAAGTGCGATTGCAGCCGTGCCGGGACCTGAGCCTGCATAAGCGCCACAATCCACGATGACGCGCCCGCTTCGGGCAAGAAGATGCCCTTCCTTGTCGACGGCAGTTTTGAGCAGAACGACGGAGGCCTGACGCGGAAGCGCGGCTGTGAGCTCCTCTTCACTCGTCGACATCACCTTGACCGGGCGGGCGGTCTTGCGCGCTAAGAGAGCTGCGAAGTGCTCGACACCAATCCTCAGCTTGCCGCCGAAGCCACCACCAATTCCTGGCACGGTCACGCGCACGCGCGCGGCCGGCAAATCGAGAATTTCGGCGAGTGTCGTTTGCGTGTCGAACGGCAATTGGGTGTTGCACCAGACCGTCACGATTCCGTTCGCGTCCCAATCCGCGGTCGCAACGCGCGGCTCGGTGTAGCCTGGATGCTGCAGCGAGGTCGTGAAACGATGCTCGTAGATCTTATGAGCTTTTGCGAAGGCTGCCTCGACATCGCCGACGTGAATACGGGCTTGGCCTGCGATGTTGTCCTTGCGCGAAATGATCGGAAGCGCCTTGTAGGTTTCCCAATCAGGATGGATGCGGATATCGCTTGTGAGCGCCTCCTCCGGATCGTACAGTGCCGGCAGATCCTGGTATTCAACCTTGATGGCTTCAATCGCGCGCTCGGCGATCTCGGAGGAGGTGGCAGCGACCGCGGCGACTGCATGTCCCATGAACAGGACACGATCGGTTGCGAACACGGTCGTGTCGCGCACCGCAGTTCCATAGCGGACCTGCGGGATATCAGCGGCGGTGATGATCCCGCGCACGCCGGCGATCGCAGCCGCGCGAGAGACGTCGATGTTCTTGATCAGAGCGTGCGCGCGAGCACTGCGTAGGATCTTGCCGTAGAGCATACCGGGCAGCTTGAAATCCGCAGCATAAACGTGCTTTCCGGTAACTTTGCCGACGCCATCCCGCCGGGGCAGGCGGTGACCGGCAACGCGATGGGTTTGAGCGTTCATTGCTTGGCTCCCGAAAGTGCGATGCGGTCTGCCGCGGTTTCCACGGCATCGATGATCTTGCGATAGCCGGTGCAGCGGCACAGGGTTCCTGCGATGGCTTCCCTGATCTCCTCGCGCGAGGGGCGGCAGCCCGGATGTTCGTCCAGGAATGACTTTGCCGTCAGGATCATTCCCGGGATGCAGTAGCCGCACTGAACGGCGCCGCATTCGATGAACGCTTCCTGAAGGGGATGCAGATTCTCGGGATCGCCGATCCCCTCGATCGTGGTGATCGAGCATCCCTCAGCCTGGCCCGCAAGCAGGATGCAGGAATTGACGGCCCCTCCATCAAGCAGCACCGTGCAGACGCCGCACTCTGCTTCCAGGCAGTTCTCCTTGGTGCCCATCATGCCGATCTCGTTGCGCAGGACCTGCAGCAGCGTCCAATGGGGCTCGATGAGCAGCTGATGGCTCTCGCCATTGACAACGATATTGAGAATTTTCCGGTTCATTGATCCTGTTCCCGAATTCGTTGCAAACACGTCTCAAGCGCGCGCTCGACCATCACCGCGACAAGGGCACGGCGGTAGCCGGCCGAGGCGCGGACATCGGAGATCGGACTGGACGCCTCCGCAGCGAGCCTGCCTGCCTCCGCAAAATTTTCCTTGCTGGCGGACTGGCCAAGGAGATAGCTCTCCGCCTGTTCGGGACGGAATGCCTTTGGACTTGCGGCCCCGATGGCGAGGCGCACGGAAGCGCAGCGCGAGGTGGAAGCCTCCAGCGTCAAACAAGCAGCAACACAAACCACCGATATTTCCATGGCGCGCCGGCGACCTTCCTTCAGGAAGGCGGTTGCGGATCTGGCTGGAAGCTTGGCAAACCGGATATTGGTCACGATCTCGGCGGGCAAGAGAGCTGTCTTTCCCGGACCGACGATGAAGTTGAGCAACGGGGAAGAGCGTTGTCCATTGGGACCTGCCATGTCGACACTGGCATCGAGCGCGAGCAGCGGCGGCACAAAATCGGCGGCAGGCGACGCATTGACGATGTTGCCGCCGATGGTCGCGATGTTTCGTACCTGATGGCCACCGACCACGCTGGCGGCCTCTTGCAGCGCCCGCAGGTTAACCCGAAACGCAGGATGCGTTTCGATCGCGCGGTACCTCGTCAGCGCCCCAAGAGTGAACGCGTCGGCAGTCTCGGTGATTTCGCTCATGCCGGGCAGGCACGCGACATCGATCAGATGGACCGGATCGATCTTCTTCCGATTGATCTGGATGACTGTATCGGTTCCGCCGGCAACATAGCGTGCCGTGGGCGCAAACCGTTGAGCAAGGTCGATAGCTTCGGTGACGCTGGCTGGACGATGCAGATCAAAGCTCATGACTTGCTACCCTCCCTTCGCCTGGGCAACAGCAGGCCAGACTTGGGAGCCCATCGTCGCGATCGTCTCCTCGATCGTACCTCCTTCAGGCGCGAAGGGCATGATGATGATCCCGTCGACGCCGGCCTGGCGCAGCTCGATCACGCGCGCGGTCACCTCCTCGACATTGCCGGCCAGAGTGAAGGCATTGATATGGCGATCGGTCACATATGGCAGCAGAGGAAGATAAGGCGTCACGCCAGCGGCGTAATGGGCGCCCTGAACCGAGGCGAGTATATCCTCCCGCAAGGTCAGCCCCTGCTCTTCGGCCGTTTCGAATTTGAGACGCCCCGCACCGAGCAATCTTGCAACCGTCGGCCGCAGCGCGTCGCGGGCGGCCTGACCGTCTGGGGCAACACAGGCGTTGAGGCGGACGATCAGCCTGACGGACTTGGCATCGCGACCTGCCTTCTTCGCTCCATCATCCAGTCTCGCACGGAACGCCTTGACTTCCGGAGCATTGCCGCCTGCCTCCATGAACGCAGCGTCGGCGCAAGCGCCTGCCGTCCGTTGGCCGAGCGGACCGTTGCTGGCCACATAGATTGGGATATCAGCGCGAACAGGAGTGAAGTTCAGCTTGCCCTCCTTGAACTGAATGACCTCTCCCTCGTAGGTGACGGTCTCGCCACGCAGGAGCATCCGGATCACCTCGATCGCTTCGCTGATAGCGCGCGCCGGCTTCTTCCGATCGATGCCAAGCTCAGCGAAGCCGGAAATACCGGCGCCGAGGCCGAGAATTGCGCGCTTGTTGGAAATCTCGTCGAGTGTCGCAATCGCCATGGCCGTCAGTGCAGGATGTCTGGCGTAGGGATCTGTCACGCAAGGTCCGAGCCTGACCCGAGACGTATTTTGCGCGAAATATCCCAGGCACGAATAGACCTCCCGATAGAACCGTTCATCGGCAAGCCAGACCGTGTCGTATCCGCTCGCTTCGGCGAGCTTGACGCGATCAAGCATCTTGACCATGGGCGCGTTGCCGAGAATCAGCAGGTCGAGGGTCATCTTGTTGGTGTCCTGTTTGCGCTTACGTCTTGGATCAGGCAGAGCTCAACGCGAAGAAGGGATCATTCTATCTCGTCGCTGACGAAATAGATGTTCTTCGAGCGATCGAGAAACTTGCCATAAAGCTCTTCTCGCAGTGCAACACCAGCCGGTGAGGCAAGGTCCTTGTCGTGTTGCTCCAGGCTCTTGACTTCGATCCTTTCGATATATTGCCACGTTGAGTTTTCGGCGCCCTGGATGGGGCGGCGAATGCGATGAACCTTGTAGCTCAAGTAATTGTCGAGGCTACGCACGAGAGCGTAGTCGCGCTCGCGCACCCAAGCCTCATATTCCGCCGGGTCGACCCCTTCCTTGAGCGTGCTAATCAGGAAACGGACTGGCATGTGACTTTCTCCTTGGCTGTTTGCCCCATTCGGGTTGATCGAATATTGCCGACCACTTTGACACGCACGCGCATGGCATTTCCGGGCAGATAGGCGATCGGCGTATCCTCCGCCTCGACCAGCGCGAGCGATTCTGAATCCGCGCCGGCCTCCACTGCCCGGGATTCGGCAAGCTTGCGTGCTGAAGTAACCGCCTCGTCTCGCGTCAGGCCCTGAAACACCTGGTCGACTTCACCACTGACCTGGGCAATGGCTGCGCCAACAGCATTCGCGCAACCACCATGCTGAACCCGAACGACACGCCCGACGCCCTGCAATTCTTCCGGAACAAGAAACGCGCCGCCACCGACAGCAATCAGCGTGATGTCTGAAGCGCTTGTCTTCATCCGGTCGACGTTCTCTTCCAGCATCTGCTTGCAGCGGCGCAGAATCCTTTTCACGTCATCGGCAGCGATGTGTGCCACACGCTTGCGATCGCCGAGTTCGATCAGCCCGGCGGCAACGCCGATGTCCGTCGCCGTCACGCTATTGCCGCCAAACACCAGCGCTTCCGTGGACAGGCGATACCCAACGCTAAGCGGCCCGATGGTTGCCGCTTCAAGGTCGATATGGCTGCCGCCACCTAGTCCGATCGAAACGAGATCCGGCATACGGAACAGGGTCCTGACGCCTCCAATATGAACGACCGCGTTGGCTTCACGGGGAAAGCCATTTCTCAAGTAGCCAAAGTCCGCCGTCGTGCCGCCGACGTCGACCACCACCGCATCCTTGAGCCCCGAAAGATAGGCCGCACCGCGCATTGAGTTGGTCGCACCGGAAGCAAAGCTGAACACCGGGTAGGTAGCGGCACGCGAGGCCTCCGCGACCGTGCCGTCGTTTTGCGTGACAAAAAGCGGCGCGTTCAGCCCGACTTTTGACTTGGCATGCTCAAAGGCCGTGATGGTCTCCCGCGCAAGCGCAATGAGAGATGCATTGAGAATTGCCGCGTTCTCACGTTCGAGCAATCCGATCCCGCCGAGCAAATGTGCGCAGGTCACCGACACATCGGGGATTTCTTCGCGCAGGATGGCGGCGACCGCTTCTTCGTCGGACGGATCAAGCGGAGAGAACAGTGCGTTGACCACGACGTATTTGAGGCCGAGATTGCGTATTTCGCGCGCAATTCTTCTGGCTCCGGCAGTATCCAGAGGGGCGAACCTGCGCCCGTCGTAGTCATGGCCGCCTTCGATTTGAAAGACCCCGCCATTGGCGAGCTCAGCGAGGCCAGCCGGCCAATCGGTGAAGGGCGGCAAGGAGCTCGTGGCGGGGAGCGCGACCCGGATCACCGCCACTTTTGTCAGATCACGGCGCTGAACGACCGCATTGATGAAGTGGGTCGTGCCGATCATCAGCGCGTCGAGACCGCTCCCATGCTCGGCACTCAGATCGAGTGCCTCGATGGCCGCAGCCACACCACTGGTGACGTCGGCCGTGGTCGCGACCTTCACGCCCTGCACGACCTTTCCGCCGTCGATCAGCACGGCATCCGTATTGGTGCCACCTACGTCAATCCCAATGCGTCTCATGAGCAGAATACCGACTTGAAATCGATGTCATAACCAAAGGCGCGGGGGCCGACATGGTCGAGTCCGCGCGGCGAGAGGAAGACTGGAGCCGCCGGCAGCGCGATCACCGTCGTCCGCTGCCCGTAACGAATGGTTTCCGTTCCGATCGCTTCCCCGGATTCGCTGTCGAGAACGCAAATAAGGTCCGGCGTCGAGACGAGCGCCTGCCCATCACGCCACACGACGATCCACTCATTCTGGAAGTCGATCCGGATCCGGCTGCCGTGGTCATCGCCAAGCCCCTCCACGAATGTGCGGCCGCGCAGGAAGCCCTCCGTTGTCCGCCGCTCGACTTCAACGACCTTGCCGGAGAACAGGAACTTGCCGGATTCCGCCTTCAGAATGGCCGCAATCGGGTCGGCGTGTTGCCGGTTGGCCTCAGCAACCGCCCGTCCGAGATTAATGGCCTTGGATGTGGTATGGGGAATGGCCCACTTTTTCACCTCAGCACCGGTGCGCGGCGCCTTGCAGGTCGCAACGATGGATCCGAACTCAGTGCAAAGCTTTCGGCTCACGCGCTCCATCCATTTCCAGGAGGAGGTTTTGCCAACGATGGCCTCATTACCGCGCGGGTCTACTGAGGTCAGCGGATAAGGAGCGAGATTGCCCACTGCAAAGCTTGTCATTTGCGCTTCGGGATAGGCCCGGCCCATCGCATCGGCGTCGACAACTGGAATTTTCAGGTGAACGGCAGCAAGCAAGGACTGCATGCCATTGCCGCCGCCGATCTCGACCGCCATCACCGCCCTGAACTTGCGGCCAAGATGCTCCTCCATGGCCGAAACGGCGCGAGCGATTAGCGTGCTGTCGACCAGACGTTCCTGGAAGACAAGCGGCGCGCCCATGATGGAGACAACCGCGATCGCATCATCATCGTCCAGCTCGTCGGGATCGATCAGATCGACGCGAACGCCCGCATCGTAGAAACGTCGCAAATTCAAGAGCGCGTGATACGGACTCCCGCCCCCGCCTGTTCCGAGAATCCAGGCACCGACCGAGAGCGCCTCGATATCCTCTGGACTCAATTGCCTCATCTATATCCTCCAAGCCGCATCGATTGCGGCGATAAAAAACCGATCAAGCAGCAACCGGACCGCCGCCTCCGTCAAGCGCGCGCTGCGCCCGCTGCAAGAGAAACTGATCGCCGAAGCGGTGCGCTATGCGCTGAGCGGCAGTTGTAAGCAGCGTGATCGCGCGATTCCTCTCCTCATCGCTCATGTGCGAGGCTGGATAAGAAATACAGAACCCCACGGTCTCGCGGATTTCTGGATCGGAGACGCTCACTGAGATTGAGCCGACCCCGGGGATCGCCTCATCGAGGGCCTCGGCCCAGCCGAACCGGCGCGGCCGATCCAGCGCCGCCACCAGCTCGTCGACATTTTGAGGCGCGCGCGGCGAAGGCGGAGTGACACCTTCAGCATGAAGCGAGCGCACCACACTATCCGGAAAGCGCGAGAGCAGACTGCGTCCAATCGCAGTCGCAAAGGCAGGAGCACGCTGACCCAGCGGCGTGAAGACACGCAAGGCGTGGGAGCCCTGATGCATGCGGATGACCAGAACATCCGCACCATCAAGGATCGAGACATAACCGGTGTGCCCGGTCTCTCGAGTGATCTCCTTTACGGCCTCATCGACGGCGTCAATCAGGGAAGAGTTCAGCTTGTAGAGGCGCGAAATCTCGAAAAGCAGATTTCCAACCTTATAGCGCGGCGGATTTTCCGAGCGCGACAGCAGCCCCTCAAGCAGCATCGTCTTCAGCAGCCGAGATGCCGAACTTTTAGGCATATTCAAAAGCTGCGAGACATCTGTCACCGAGACTTCGAGCCTGCCCGGCCCGAAAAGTCTAAGGATTTGCGCTGCGTTTTCTATCGAGCCCACTTTTTAATCACCTAGTTTCGTATATTGAAACTGAGTTGACAATAACAGAACGATGACAATAATGCAAGCCATCGCGCACCGGATGACCGGCAAATCTTCGCGTAAGGTCAGGAGGGGAATGAGATGACAAGCGATACACGCCGTCGGGATTTCTTGAAGTTTGCCGCAACGAGCGTCGCGGCCCTTACATTCACGAGCACAGCTCGCTTGGCTGCCGCTCAGGAAAAGCGAACCCTGACAGTCGCCTGGGATGCCGATATCGACACGCTCGATCCGGCATCCTTCAAGACGTCGGCCGGCTACACCGTGCAGGCCAACGTTTACGACAGCCCGCTGATGTGGAAGGTGCAGCCGGTCGAAGGAAAGCCGGGGGTGTCGCAAGCAAAGCCTGGCGAGATCGAGGGTGGCATCGCCCAGTCCTGGTCCTTTGAAAATGGCGACGCCACGCTGGTGCTGAACATCCGCAAAGGCTTGAAATTACCGAGCGGCCGCGACGTCAACGCCACGACCCTGAAGTATCTCCTCGACCGCGGGCTGCAGTCGCCCGGTTATATGCGCCTCCTGTTTCCGCGCCTTCTCGGGGTAACCAAGCCCGAGCAATTCAAGGTGCGCGACAACTTCACGATCGAAATCAACATGCCCTCGCCAAGCCCGATGGCGCTGGACATGATGGCGCTTATGAACAACGCGCTGCTTGATCCGGAAGAGGTCAAGGCGAATGCGACCGCCGATGATCCCTGGGCCGCCAACTGGTTGAAGCGAAACACAGCCGGTCTCGGGCCGTACCAGCTGGTGAAGAACCAGCCAGGCGTCGAGGTCGTGTTGGAAGCGCAGGCCGATCACTGGCGTGGTCGCCCCTATTTCGATCGGGTCGTCCTCAAATATGTGCCGAACGAAGCTGACCGCGTGCTGCTGCTCAAGCGCAAGGCCATCGACATGGTGGTCGGCAGATCAACGCTATCTCCGCGCAATGTGAAGAGTCTCGAGGCGGAGCCAGGTTTGAAGACCGTCTCCGTGCCGGACACCCTGTGTCACTGGCTTTGCATGAACACGCAGAAGGCGCCGCTTAACAATGTCAAAGTGCGCCAGGCCATCAACTACGCCATCCCGGTGCAAGCCATCATACCGAGCGTGCTGTATGGTTTTGGCACCGAGATGAAGAGCCCTGTGCCGAGTTTGACACCCGGTTACGACAGCACGATCAGCCCCTACAAGTACAACATCGCAAAGGCCAAGGAGTTGATGCGCGAAGCGGGCTTCGGCAATGAGCCTATTCCGATCGATCTTGCGGTACGCGCTGGATGGCAGCCGCACGAGCAGGCCTCGGTCTGGCTTCAGACTGAGCTGGAGAAGATCGGCTTCAAGGTGAACATCGTCAAGGAAACCGAAGCCACCTTCCGCCAGATCGCAACCAAGGGCGATCACCAGCTTTCGATCGAGTCTTGGCAGTCGTGGATCAACGATCCCTTCTATCACCTGTTCTTCAACTTCCACAGCACAGCGAAAGGCACCAACACCTCATTCTATTCCAATCCGGAAGTCGACAAGCTGATCGATGAGAACATGCATGAAACCGACACCAGCAAGCGTCTTGCCGCGGCAAAACGCCTGCAGGAGATCATTATCGGCGACGCCGTCTGGGGGCATCTCTGGTACGAGAACTGGACCCGCGTCATGCGATCCGACCTCATTGGTATTGAGAAGCGTTGGGATAGTTATGAGCGCTTTTTCAGCATGAAGCTCGCCTGAGCACGTCGTCTTCGTCTCAATAGAGAGAGCGCTTCAATGGGTTTCTTCAATTATGTCATGCGACGGTTTGCGCTGGCTCTGCCGACCTTGTTCGGCGTTAGCGTGATCTGCTTCACTCTCACCTACCTGCTCCCTGGCAATCCGGCCATGGTCAAGGCGGGCCCGTTCGCCACGCCCGAACATCTCGCTGAAATGGAGCACCAAATGGGCCTGGATCGCCCGTTCCCGGAGCAATACTACCGCTACGTATCCGGCATCTTCAAAGGTGATCTTGGTGAGAGTGCCTCGACGGGACGGCCGGTTTCGCAGGACTTTCTTCAGCGCCTGCCCGCCACTCTCGAGCTCAATCTTGCGAGCCTTCTCATCGCGATCGTGATCGGACTGCCGCTTGGGGTCCTTTCTGCGGTGCATCGCGACACATTGATCGACCATATCGGACGCGTGGTCGGCATCATGGGTGTCGCAATGCCGAGTTTTCTGACCGGGCTCCTGTTCGTTTACGTCTTCTTCTACATGCTCAACCTGGCCCCCTCACCGCTGGGTCGCCTGGGATCCGGCATAGAACCTCCCGCACATATAACAGGGCTTTATGTGATCGACTCCCTGCTTACCGGCAACTGGACCACCTTACGATCAAGTCTGAATCAGCTCATGCTGCCTACAGCGACCCTCGGGCTTAGCGCAATCGCGCCAGTTGCGCGCATGGTGCGATCCACCATGCTTGAGATCCTCGAGTCCGATTACATCAAGGCGGCGTGGGCGGCCGGATTGCCGCGAAGAACGGTGATCTATCGGGACGCGCTGCGAAATGCGCTGATACCCGTCATCACGATTTCCGGAATTGTTTTTGGATTTCTAATGGCCGGGAATGCGGTCGTCGAAAGCGTGTTCTCATGGCCTGGTATCGGCAATTACGCGGTGACCGCATTGCTTACGAAGGACTCGGCTCCGATCCAGTCTTTCATCCTCTTCGTCGCAGTGACGTGTGTCACGGTCAATTTGGCGGTCGATATTGCGTACGGTCTCGTTGATCCCCGGATTAGGTTCAGCTGATGTCCTCATCATTGTCTATCTCCTCTTCGATTTCGCAACCAGCGGCTTCATCACTGGTGTGGCAGCGGCTTCAGCGCAATCCCGTCTCCTTTGCCGCACTGTGCGTGATCGTGCTGATCGCGGCGGCGGCGATATCGGCGCCGATCGTGGCGCCCTACGCGCCCGACGCCACCGACCCCGCAGCCTCTTTGCAGCCGCCTTCCTGGCATCATGCGCTCGGCACTGACGAGTTCGGCCGCGATCAACTCTCGCGGATCATTTTTGCCGCACGTGTCGACCTCCTGGTTGCCTTTGCGGCAACGTTTGTTGCCGTTTCGATCGGAGGGTTGCTTGGAGCGGTCGTCGGCTACAGCCGGGGGTGGACTGATACGATCGCGATGCGCATCGTCGATGCTCTGATGGCCTTCCCGGCCTTTGTACTGGCTATGGGCATTACGGCGGGGCTTGGCAATTCCACCACCAATGTCGCAATTGCTATCTCGATCACGCAAATCCCGGCCTACCTACGGCTGACCCGTGGAGAGATGCTTCGGCTCCGCGAGATGGAATATGCCGATGCTGCTCGCACGCTCGGCAATCCGACCTGGAGGATCGTGTTGATTCACCTGCTGCCGAACTGTCTTCCGCCGCTGATTGTGCAGGCCACGCTTTCGACGGGTTTTGCCCTTCTGACGATGGCCTCGCTATCCTTCATTGGACTTGGAATTCAGCCGCCACAGAGCGAATGGGGCGTGATGACCGCGGAAGGTGCCTCACAGATCGTTACCGGAGAATGGTGGCTGTTCCTGTTTCCTGGCCTTGCGATCATGACCTCCGTTCTCGCATTCAACCTTATCGGCGACGGATTGCGTGATTTGCTGGACCCGCGCATGAGGGGTTTGAGATGACCGAGCTGCTTGAGATCTCTGATTTGACCGTGCATTTTGAGATCAACCAGGGCGCTATCGAAGCAGTCGACCACATCAACCTGACGATCCGTCGGGGCGAGGTTCTCGGGCTGGTTGGCGAGTCCGGGTCGGGAAAGTCGGTCACGTCTTTTGCCATTCTGCGCCTGATCCGTCCGCCAGGGCGTGTCTCCGGCAGCGTTCACTTTGACGGCGTAGACCTTGGCAGGCTTTCTGAGGAAGAGATGCGGCGCATGCGCGGCGCAAAGATCGCGATGGTATCGCAGACGCCGCGAACCGCGCTCAACCCGCTCCTGACTGTTGGAAAGCAGATTTCACGCTTGCTGATGGTCCACGCCGGCTTGTCGCCACGAGAGGCCGACAAGAAAATGCTGGAGATGCTGCGCCTTGTCCGCATTCCGGCGCCCGAAAAGAGAGCCAAGCAATACCCGCATCAGCTCTCGGGAGGAATGTGTCAGCGGATCATGATCGCTATGGCGCTTGCAACCTCCCCTCAGCTCCTGCTCGCGGACGAGCCAACGACCGGGCTCGACGTTTCGATCGCGGCCAAGATTCTTGATCTGCTGCGCGAATTGAGCGCGAAAACAGGTGCGGCGATCATGCTCGTCACGCACGATCTTGGCGTCGTTGCTGAGATCTGCGATCGCGTCGCCGTTATGCATGCCGGCCAGGTGGTTGAATGCGCGCCCGTGCGGGAGCTGTTTCATAATCCGGCCCATCCCTACACGAAGGCGCTCGTCCGATCGATACCGAGGGTCGATCGAGACGTCGTTCTAGAGCCCATACCAGGGTCGGTTCCGTCCCTGGTCAACCCGCCGAGCGGGTGCCGTTACGCAGGACGCTGTGAGTGGGTGATGGATCGCTGTCGTGTCGCACGCCCTACGATGATCGAGGCCGGCCCCGGCCATGTTGTAGCATGTTATGGATTCGAGGAACGCCGTGGCACTTGTTGAGATACGTGATCTGCAGATGCATTTTCCGCTCGGCGGGGTGGCCGGCACTCTCGCGCGCCTGCGCGGTCAGGAACAGCCTGTCGTGCGGGCGGTCGATTCAGTCTCCTTCGATATAGAAGCCGGCGAGACGGTTGGATTGGTTGGCGAATCCGGCTGCGGAAAATCGACCGTCGCGCGTTGCTTGGTTCGGCTAGTCGAGCCGACGGCGGGATCCGTCCGCTATGATGGCACGGACATAGCGAGGCTTGATGCCCATGCCATGAAGCCTTTGCGCCGCGATATCCAGATGGTGTTTCAGGATCCTACTGCCTCGCTCAATCCTAGACTATCGGTGAGACGGATGGTGGAGGAGGCGCTCACGCTGCATACCAAGCTTCCGGCGAAGGAGCGGCGCGACCGCGTCGAGGAGCTCATGCAGGAGGTGGGGCTCGGCCGCGATCTGTTGGACCGGTATCCGCACGAGCTTTCGGGCGGTCAACGCCAGCGCGTCAATATAGCCAGGGCGATTGCAACGAATCCCCGCTTCGTTGTTCTTGACGAGCCAACCTCCGCACTGGACGTATCGCTACGCTCGCGGGCAATTCTCCTGTTGGAGAAACTGCGCGAGCAACTCGGGTTGTCTTACCTGTTCATTTCACACGATCTGGCCACTGTGAAGTACCTGGCGAGCCGCGTTGCGGTGATGTATCTCGGCAGCATAGTGGAGATGTCGGGCACCAAGGATCTGTTTGCAAAGCCCTTGCATCCCTACTCGCGCGCTTTGCTAGCGGCCGTTCCAGTTCCGGATCCCGACGCAAAGCGTGACGATTTCGCTTTGTCGGGCGAAATTCCAAGCCCTATCGATATCGCGCCTGGATGCAGGCTGAGAGGTCGCTGTCCGTTGGCCAAACCTGTATGCGCGGAAAGACCGCCTTTGAAGGAGGTTGCGCCCGGCCGGTTCGTGGCCTGTCACCTGGTCTGATAAGGACGTCTATAAATGTTAGAGCCGCGGTGCTGAGGAGCTCGAGTTCAAGATGGCTGTTGTCCGGTTTGTTTTTGCGACATTGAAGCCTTGAGGTCAGCGCAGTTGACTATGAACGATTCGAACGCGACGTGGAATATGTGTTTGCTTCGAAGTTGAAGTCGATCGTGAGCTATCGCACGCATCGAATCACCGAAACGACCTCTCCTGTGGCCCGCGGGACTATATTGAGCGTAGACCGATCGTGCGGTCTGCGAGGCTGAACTCGCCGTCGCCGGCAAGGAACGGATCGACGACAATTACGAGAAGTATCTGGATAAATCGAAGACGGTATCGGTCTGGTCGGAACGTATCGAGCCGTGACACCCGCGACGAGGCGCTTGGTCTGGATGCGTCTGCTTCGGATCTTCTCGTTCTGATGCACCTACGCCCTGATCATCTGCGCAGGTTCTGAGGAAGAGCCCGGGGGATGCTTCACGTAGATTCAATCACGCTTTAAAAGGGGCCAAGCCAACAAACACGAATTCTCGGCTTCGGCTGAGCAAGGTTGCAAGCCGCATATTCTTCGCGTCCTCAAAAAAAGGGCCACTCCAAGGAGCGGCCCTTAAGTGAGGGAGGAAACGTCCCATAGGGACTTCTGGGATCAGGCCGCAGCCTGTTCGATCGGGGAGAATGGCAGGCCAAGGCTCTCGGCTACAGTCTTGTAAGTGAGCCGGCCGCGATAGATATTGAGGCCAGCGCGCAGATGCGGATTTTCGAGGACCGCCGCGAAACCCTTATTGGCCAGCGCCAACCCGAACGGCAGTGTGGCATTGTTCAGTGCTTGGCTCGACGTGAGCGGGACGGCTCCGGGCATATTGGCGACGCAATAGTGAATTACGCCATCAACCTCGTAAGTTGGATCCGCGTGCGTGGTGGGGCGCGATGTTTCGAAGCAGCCCCCTTGATCGATGGCGACGTCAACGATGACGGAGCCCTTGCGCATTGAGGTCAGCATGCTGCGGCTGACGAGTTTCGGCGCGCTTGCACCGGGAACGAGGACCGCGCCGATGACAACGTCTGCTGCAAAGACTTCCTCTTCGACGGCGTCTATGGTCGAGAATCTGGTACGGACGCGGCCTTCGAACAGTTCATCCAGCTCGCGAAGGCGCGGGATCGAGCGGTCGAGGATCGTGACCTCGGCACCCAGGCCGGCGGCTATTCGGGCTGCATGGGTCCCAACGACGCCGCCTCCGATCACGACGATGCGAGCCGGCTGCACGCCAGGAACGCCGCCAATCAACAGCCCCCGCCCGCCGGTATAGCGCATCAGGGCACTGCCTGCCGCTTCGACCGCAAGCCTTCCCGCAACTTCGCTCATCGGCGCAAGCAGCGGAAGCCCGCCCTGCGCATCCGTCACCGTCTCATAGGCGATGGCGGTGCATCCAGATTCGAGGAGTCCCTTCGCCTGTTCCGGGTCTGGCGCCAGATGCAGGTAGGTGAAAAGGATCTGCTCCTCTCGCAGCTCAGTCCATTCGGAGGGTTGCGGCTCCTTCACCTTTACGATCATCTCGCTGGATGCGAAGACCTCACGAGCTGAGCCGACAATCGATGCGCCGGCGTTGCGATAATTGTCATCGCTCGCGCCAATGCCGGCACCCGCATTGGTCTCGACCAGTACACTGTGACCGGCAGCTACATATTCTCGGACGGCGCCAGGGGTTAGACCCACGCGGTATTCGTGCGTCTTGATTTCCTTAGGCACCCCGACCTTCATATGCAATCTCCTCGTTGGACGCCCCCTTCTAGTCGAAAGGCCAAGTTGTTTCTCTGCAAAATCGGGAAGAACGGGCGGCATAACGGCGAGAATCTTCGCTCTACGAGGGCATCTTGCAGAATTCCAAACAGTCGCTGCCCTGTCGTTTCTCAGGGTCGCTGCGCGCGGCCAGAATCCGATTCTGGCGAGTGGCCGCTCGGGCTGGGCAGCTCAGTTCTTGAGGCATGCGCCACAAGCGTCCGATTGCTGCTGATGATCCAGCCAAAGGCGAAGGTGCGCCTGCCCGTGGCGTTTTCCCGCCCAGAGCCGGCTCAACGGCAGCAGCGCCAGCGCAGCGACGCCAGCTGTTCCTGCACCACGGGCTCGTTGCAGTCGTGCAGTGGTATCGAGCGCGCGCATGACGACGGCAAGAGCTTCAACGTCGATCTGATCGGCCTACCCGGCGGCGGACGGCGCGTCATCCGCGTGCGTAAGGAAGCCAGCGGCTGATCATGTCAGGAGCCTGAGGACACCGACGTGGCTCTGTGCGATTCTTCCCGGAGCAGCGGCGAGGCGCGCTGGCGTGGCAAGGGAGACCATCCTCAAGCCTTGGAATGGTTGAAGTCCGTTGAGAGCTGATGACCCGCAAGGTGCAGAGCTACTTGCCCGCATTGGAAACGATGCGGGGCACTTTTGTTGGACTAATTTCGGGATCATCCTTTAGGTTCGCTGCATTTCAGAGATGCATCAGAAGTGGTTGCCTTTGCTGGTGAAGCACCTCCTACGGAGTTTTTGAGCAGATCGCCAAACCTTTGTTTCTCCTCGGCAGGGCCGATTACCGCCCAGTACGAGACGATCGTGCAGTGCCCATTCTTGCCGTGGCCCCACCCAGTAAGGTTTCCAATGAAGATGTCGTCGTTATCCGTTTCGAGCCGCTGCCCAACAAATGCGCCCATCCCTAGCTTGTCAGTACTCGAAATGTACGTGAACATCAAAAGATCTCCGGAACGGGAGCCCTTCACTTTGAAGTTCCGGGGATTCCCTTTTCTGTTGGTACGCTCGGCAACGTCTCGATCCTGGATCATCCTTCCAGAGGCCAGAACGTGCCGGGGCACTAGGAATTCGTATTGATCAGCAGGACCATCAGAAGGATCAGTGTAGATGTACAGCGCCTGCTCAAGACTCATCAGCCGTATGAGCCAAGGGATGACGTTTTGCTCGAACGGGTCACGAATAAAGCCGACGACGACAGCTGCCACGACAAAGCCTAGCGCTGCTTTCAGGCCCTGACGCGCCAGATCAGGCGCCAGCGGCCGCACCGCGTCGCGAGCCCGCTTCCAATAGCTTTTTGCGAGCAGAAATCTCGGAGGTAATACAAGCTCTTTGCCAGCTCGTGCCTTGCGCGACTTACCCATGCTCCCACCCCAAAGAACTTCTCGGGCGCAAAACGCCCGAGAAGCCTTTTGCATCCTTAACCGCCGCAGAGCGTCGAGTTTGCCCTGACGATGACCGGTGCCGACGGACGAGAGCTGCGCATCAGATCCTCCATGCGAGCAGTAGAGTTGCTCGCTCTCATCATGTTGGAAGGCGAAAGAAGCGGTTCAAGAGAGTCGATAAAAAAACCAGAGCTTTCCATCTAAGTGCCGGATATTATTTGCTTCCCACCACCTACCGCATCGCAAACAACTACTATAGTCTTATGCTTTCCGCGACATTACAGGCGCGCCCTACGCCATCTGCCATTCGAAAACACCGAATCTCGGGCAACTCGAGTTGGAGAATTTCAGGCGTTTCGCCACGACCTCCGCGCTCCTACCAGTCCAAAAATACAACAACCGTCTGACAAAGAGCCGAAGCACCAGCTGCACTAGCAGCCAAGGCATTGAAGGTGCTCTGCAGGTTATAGGCAGCTCCCAGCGCGTTGAGCTTTTCAGCCTCTTCCCTCATCCCAATCGTCCCTTTGACTCCGGCAAACTTGTTTCCTGAATTCACCTTCGCAGACAAGAACCACAAACCGGCGGCCAGGATCGCTAGAGCGGCTCGCCAAATTGAAGAAGTGCTTCGCAGTCAATCTTTCCCCCGTATGTTTGCTAGCCGCGGGGCCATCTAACGGCAGCGCACCTTCGCATAAATTGTGCAGCCCTGCGTCCCGTCGCAGAACAAAACCTCTTTCCATCCGGAGGGGTCACAGTCTCCCTCCCAGCATTTATGGTCCGGAGGAAGGGTGCTGCAATCCCGGTGCGGGCCCTCGCGCAGGATACCGGCGATGGCTCTCGCCCTCATTATTGCTTGCGCCTCTTCAGGCGTCTTCCGCTCCGTTGCGTAACCCAGCTGATGCGCTTCCTCGACCGTCTGCGGAATCCCTACGGCGTCTGCCATTTACGGCCCTCCTTTGCGAATGGCTGCCGCGGCGGCTTGTCCGATCAGTGCGGCGTTGTGGATTGCGGCGGCTTCGGCGGCGGCGTCCCCAGGCGGCGCGATGGTGATGGTCACCTCGTGAGTACGTGTGCGCGTAGCGTTCAAGAATGGAGAGTCCGGGTTGGCCTTAAACTCCACCAGCTTCCACGTTGGCGTAACCGAACTACCATAAACAACCACGAAGGTCACCTCGTAGCTGAATGCGCGGTAAGGACCAATGATTGTTCCTGGCACGGTCGATAAGAAGATCTTCTTATCCAGGAACTGGCCAATCTTGAGATCTCCCTCGATCAGTAACTCTCCTGCCTTCTCGCACGGATTTACAACCGGCCGAGCTGAGCGCAGCTCCCTGAGCGGGTAAGTGAAGGAGATCGTTTCTATTCTTGTCGCTTCTGAAGAGGCATTCCCTCCAGCGCCGAGCGTGAATGACCTCGTATCGGAAAGAGTTCGCACCCGCGACAGGCCTGGGTTCGCGCTGCCCTTCTCATCAACAGTCAACTTTAGAGTAACTGTTGCCAGCCAGTGTTTGATCCAATCAGCCTTGTTGCCGCTCCGTTGACCCGCCCCATAGTATTTCCGGATCGCATCATCCACTCCCTTGTGCAGCTCGCACTTGATGTGGTTGATGATACGATTCTCTGTAATTTTCTGGGTTTCAGGAGGCTCGTGCCACTCCTGCATCTTCGGGACGTAAGCCCCGCAGCCCCCGACGAAAAGGGCAATAGCTGCCGCGCAAAGCAGAAGCCCACAAATTCGCATGATGAAAACCGCTCAACGAAAACTAAACCACTGCATGTCGACACACTCTCGGCTTGGTCGCAACGGCTCCCGATCGGACCGAATCAGAGAATCTTCAGTTGTGCTTTCGCAAACCTTGGGTTGAGCACCGCTCAGCTTGCACTTGCGACGCCGCCAAAACGCGAAATCGCTTCTGCCGGTAAGACAGAGGATCAGGCGATCCTTTTATCGTGGCCTGCAGCCAACCAGCATCCCTCGCACAATCTGAGAAGCCACAGCCTGATCGCGCCTTGAGTCCGATTTGATCACCCGCGTACGGTGCGAAACGTTAGGCGGTTGACCTTCCTGGCCAGCAACGCAAATCGCAGTATGTCGGAGCGGTACAGCACGATGGAGCGCTTGCCCGGAAGCCTCAGGATTTCCGTGGGTCGAGCAGCCATCAGCTTCGCCGGCGCTTCGGCGTCATGCCGCCCATGCCAGGTGCCGGTTCGCACCATGTCCGAGCGGATTGAATTTGTCCGAGCAGCGGGGTTTCAGGGTGTCGAGCGCACGCACCCTACCCATCTTCTGTCGCTGGCGCTCCGTGAAAGCGCGGTTTTCGCCCTTGATGTCCGTGCAGACGACCGAGCCCTTGTAGGACAGAGGTTGATTATAACCATGCCTGTTCCTTTGCCTGCGCCCATCGGCCCGAAGACAGGGACCATGCCGTCCTTGGTTGAACCGCAAAAAAGAACGGCCGATCCGGCCTACTATTGGTCCATTCTCCCTCCGTACGCCGGATAGAACATTTCCCAGTTGGTGGCTGTGCCGAGAGCACGGGCGCAGCCTCCGCTGCCCAACACCACAATAATGATTTTGCCAAAGAACAATCCCGCATGCACAAGCAGGAGAAGGGTCAGCAGGGTTTTGCGGAGGCACCACCACATGCCTCAGCTTGACCGTGACAGAATGATGTTGGCCAGCCCTGAAGACCAATGCGGAAGCCATTTCCGCTTCCAGCCTGATCGTAGCGTCCCAACGGTCCGGTTTGGTATTACGTGGGATACCCGTCGTAAGGGGACTTGGCATTGGCACCGATGGCCCCGCTTACAAGAACACGTCGGCGCTCATTTGGGTCTGCATTGCGGATCGGTGTGCGCAGCAAGGGCAATCTCATCCGGAACGCAATAAGTGGTGCCATCGTAGAAAGAGACAATCTTGACCAAATGCTCTGACGCCACTGCTTTTTGAATCTATGGCTTCCATATCCATCGCAGTGTCGTGGTCGTCCGATTTGAAAAGATAGCCGTATCGGTCCATCTTAACCTGAACTGCTATGCCGGCAAAGGTCTGAACTGGTGTTGGCTTAGGTCGCCCACGATCCAGCCGGCCCCCGCGAAGGCCGCAAGGCGCGCTAATTGAAGCGCAATCCGGCATCTTGCCGCGTCTCTCGAGCAAAGTGTGGAGATCGGGCAGGCCCACCGAATTCTCTGAGTACGTCAGCTTGTCGACAGCTGGTCCTAATAGAGCGAGAACTAGAGAGCGACACATTCGAAGCGAGGGGGACATGGACCCATTTAACAGCATCAACCCATTCGACCCAGAGTTCTCTGCTTACAACGCCGCGATGCCGCAAGCGCAACAGCAGCAAGCGGAGTTTGAGCCGTACTTGGATGAAGTGCCTCAGCTTGGTACCTCTGCCGTCGCAGAGGATCCGGCTTCTCCTGATCCCTACTATCCTCATCTGTCTGAAGAAGGCCTTAGGCTCGCCGAGGCCTTCGGACTTGAGCACCAGAGGGCCGACGGTTCTCATTCCGAACACGCGGTCACCGGACGCGAGGACGCCGCTGCCCTAATGGACGAGGACTACACCGGCCAGTTGAGGCCTACGAAGAGGCAGAGGACAGTAAGCCAGACGGAAGGCGATGCCATTGAGCGCCAGCCCCGCGACCCTAGCAATTCAGCCGCTCGCGAGCTGATTGAAGACGCCGGCACACCGTTTCGGGCCAGCGGGCCGTTGATCCTTCCTGCGGAAGAGTACGATCAGGATCTGCTGTGGGCGATGCTGGGAAACGCCGGCTCATCGTCGTCTCTCGAGGCAACCGCCCCTCATGACCACGCCTTGGATTCAGAAGCGGCCGTTCGTTCCGTCAACGCGCGGCAGGAAGACCAGCGCACGTCAGCTGCGCATGAGGGTAGCAGCATCCCGCCGAGCCAGGACAGCCCACCGGCTCCTTTCATAGTTCATAACGATCGCTTCACGGCGCTGTTCGTACCCGCGGCGGCAATGAGGGGCGGCTCTCCACTCAATCTATCAGGCGCAACCATTCATTTCGGATCTCGACCGGAAAGCGTTTCGCAGCCGAGCGCACAGCCGGCGAATCGGCTCTCGCCAGCACTGCTTGCGCAGACGGTGGAGCAAGCCGCTCCGGCGTCCGCCAGAGCTGAGACGACGCCGCTCGCGGCCCGCGAGATTTACGCCGCATCATTCGCCGTTCCTGAGGGCTTTTCGCACGGGACCCAAGCCGCCCCAATCACAATGATCTCAAAGCTCGCCCGCTGGGGCCTCTTGCCGGACGCAGCGGAGCCGATGAAGCAATACGACATTCGCGGCGAGCGTTACACGGCTCTCTTGGGGCCGGGCGGACCGAACGACGTTCGGCTCATCCACCATCCACAGATGTAGACACCAGGGACAGTCGCTACGTGAGTGGCCAGTCCAGATAGCTCAGGTAGCGGATTCGTTGATGGACGCTAGCTTGCTTCAGCGACACTTGCGAGCTTAGTGAGGTTCTGTGCGGTGCGGATGAGCGCAGCCGGCCCCATGAACTTGCGGGCGCCATCGTTTAGCGGCTCCTTGTTGAGCCGAACAGCGATGGCCCCTTTTGTTTGCGAAGAGGGGGGATCACGCTGCGGGCTGCTTGCGGCGAGGTGATAGTGCAGAAAACTCGGAGGTGACTGCCGCCCCCCTCAGGGGGCCGTCGTCGCTATAATGTGTGTCTTTCTGGCGAGGCACAGGGAGGAATGGGCGTTGACGCATTCGGCCGATGCTCTTACCGCGAGAAAGCCCAGCGCCGCGCTGAGAGTCTACAGGACACGACCGCTCGCCTCTTTAATCGGCGCGGATCTTTACCCGGAATCCCACCGACCTGCAGCCCCTTTCCAGCATCACCACGATCGCGGTGCCGCGGAAGGCGACCCGGAGCATGCAGCCGAAACGAAACGCGAGGAACTCCAAATTGTGGTGAAGGCGCGGATCCCCTACCAGTTCGTGCAGGAGATTTCGCAGCTCACGTCAGTTAGCTTGCTGGGTGTTGGTTACTTTGGGAGATTTCTTCGGTGTTGATTTTGAAACCATTTTGAAGCCAGACCAGTTTGGCGGTGTTGGACTTTTCTCCGCGACTTGTTTGGCTAAAGGCGCGTTATTTCACAGCCCGTGACGTACAACCTGGTGAAGAACTTACTTGCGATTACTTGTCTTTCGATTCAGGGTGTGACTTATCGTGGAATAAGGAGCCATTGTCGACCTCCGGCCCTGCTTTCGAAGCAGCGTGGAGCCGGCTCCGACAGGTTGATCCTGCGCTGTACGCGTTGTTCTAGTGATTCAGTGAGCAGCTCTCGACACCCTAAAAATTCTCGCCGTCCAATCGCGCGGCGGAGCAGTGTGGCTTTTGGAGCGGACGCGCGATGTTCAGGGCGTTACACGCTGTAATCGGGTACAAAAGCGGTTCATGAAGCCAGAATTCTGCATATGGAAATGGTTTTTTGAGTGATTTCACCGGGATGAGTGTGTGAAGCTGCTTTGCACCTAGGCAGCTTCGGCACCGGACGTGTCTGCAAAGAGGGTTGGCACGGAAGCGAGTTGGTGGGATTGCTTATTGACCCGAGATTCGACGCTTCGAACTCGGCGCATATGTTGTCCCCGGCAACTGCGCTCTGCTCGGCCCGGAATAGTTTTAAGATAGAGGCGCCCTGAAATCTGATGCCGTCCAAGCTGCCAGGATTGAAAAGACGGCTCGAGAAGAGCCCTGTCGCGAGTCAGGATGTACTCAGGCGATTCACGTGGGAGATCAGAGCCATTAACCTGTGTCTGGACGACCTTCGCTATTTCCAGGCCCATGCGCTGGGCATCGCTGCACCACAAATGATGATCTTGATGGCGCTGATCGACTTGGAACAGGACGGCGGAGTTCCGGTCAACGTGGTTGCAAAGTTGATGAAAGTTGAGTCGGCCTTCATTACGAGGCATTCGAAACAGCTTGAGGATAAGCGATTTGTGCGACGTAAGCGCTGCGCGAGCGATGCACGAATTGTCAATCTGTCGCTAACCGACAGCGCTCGCAGACAACTTGCGAGCATCGCGGCGCAGCAGGAAGAACTCGATGAGTTTGTTTCTGGTTATCTAGACATTACGAACTTTGCAAAGCTGGCTAGTTGCCTTAGCGGAGTCAGGCAACGGCTGGAAAAGGCTCGCCTGCACGCCGCGTTGAAGATGCAAGAACCTTCAAGAGAGCAGCAGCTGCGGGACGCCTAGCCGGTCAACAACTTGAGCCCCAGGAACCTACTCGCCGCGGCGATCACAACGAGCACAGCCCATCCTGGATCTGGAAGGTTTGACGCTGTTTCCGATTTCGATTGTTAGGTCAGCGCGTTATCCCACTTCGCGGAGCTTGGATTGGGACTTTTTTTGGGACTTTGCTACGCGTTCGACAGCGTCAGCCACATCCTCGTCAAGCACATGGGCATAGCGCAGCGTGCTCTTGATGTCGCGATGGTTCAATGCCTTTTGCGCGAGCTTGAGGTTGCCGGTCTCGCGCAGCACCTTGGTGCCGAAGTCATGACGGAAATCGTGGAAGCGGAAATCCTGCACTCCCGCCCGCGCCCGTAGCTGCCAGGCCGCCTTGGTGCCGTTGTAGGTCATCGGGTAGCGTTGACCCCTCACCCGCTCCAGCCGCTTGTGGCCGTACTTCGCGACGTAGGTGAACACGAACTCGGGGTGCTGGCCCTCCAGCGGGAGCAGGATGTCCCGGATAGTGTCGGTGATTGGGAACACCGCGCCTGCCCCCCTTGCCGGTACGCACAATCTGCTTGGTGCCGAAGTTCACCTCGGACCAGCGCAGCGTCACGCATTCCTTGAAGCGCAGGCCGCTTGCCCGGACAAGTTCGAAGAACGGGCCATAGTCGGCGCGCATGGCTTCATCGAATGCCGCCGCCTCGCCGTCCTGCAGCTCCCGCACCCGCTCCTCCGGCTCAGGCAGGAACAGCTCCGCCCACTTCGGCTCGTTCTCGAACTGCGCGCCTTCGTCCTTAGCGAACGAGAACAGCCGCCGCAGGACCGCGATGGTCGAGCGGTTGACCGTCGAATTCGTGACCAGCGGCAAGGCGTCCTTTTGCTCCTTGGTCAGCTTGCCGCGCCGCGTGACGCGATGACTGCGCCGCCATGCCACTAGTTGCTTAGCCTTAGTGTGGTCGATGTCGGTGAGCGGCGTCACCTTGCCGAAATAGCTCACAAGCCGTGCGAGGTTGGTCGAGGTTGCATCGGGATCGGCATCGTACTGGGCGCGATCAGTCCATAGTCGCGCGGCAACGTCGTCGATCAGCAGCGACGTGCGCGAGCGCTTCATCGCCTTCGCGAGCTTCTTGGCGTCCTCTCGCTTCAGGGCTTCGACGGCTTTCGCTTCTTTGCGAGTTGTGCATTCCGTAGGGCCGTGAAACCGATGACCCCCAAGCCAGAAGTCGTATCGATAGAAGGTCGAGTTTTTGGGCTTCCAGATGGACATGCTTCCCGCCTCCGTCGCCGCTCGATCAAATCGTCAAGGTCCGCTTCAGTGTATCGTCTCCGAGGCCGTTTCGATCCGCGCCCCATGTTGATGAAAGAAATCTCGCCATCGTGAACCAGCGCCGCAAGCTGATCGGCGGTGATGCCGAGCCTTGCGGCGGCTTCCTTGCCGGTCAATAACCGGTTCATCGACTTAAACTTCCAAAATTAGGTCGTTTCAATTTGTCCGGTAAGTCCCGTCGCGATGCAGGCAATCTAGCCCTTGCTCCCCTTCCGACCGGTTCGAATCGTTAAGACAACGTTAGCGGTGCACAGGTGGGCACTCCATTTGTTGATGATGGGTGACGTGCGGGGGCCAATCACCGCTTCGAGCAGTTTGGAGCCAGCTTTCAGCTCCTCCGGCGTGGGCCAGACGCGTTCGGGATAACTGATCTTGTGCTTCTTGGCGCGATTGCGCGTGGTGTCATAGGCTTCCGAAGCCGCACGCAGAAGAATGCCAGCTTGGCGTGATCAAAGGCGCCATCGCGCGGTCGCCGATGGCACCGACCCAGAGGACATAGCGGGCACGTTTTAGAAGCATCGAGCGGAGATCGAGCAGATCGCAAGCGAGCAGTTCGATGCAGGCAATGAGATGCCGGTTGTTTGTGAGCGTCATCCAGGGACCACGCACTGAGGGCTGATCTGGTCGGCTAAGAATATCTCGCGGAATGGTTTGTCGCGGGGTCACAATGTCCAAGGATAGTCGTAAGGATAGTCGTAAGGATAGCGATAAGGATAGGCATACGTCTATCCTTGAAGACGGCGCCGACACGCTGCAGCGCATCGAGATCATCACGGGGACGGGCCGGCGTCGGCGCTGGTCGACCGACGCGAAGGCGGCGATTGTTGCGGAGAGTTTTGCGCCGGGGGCGAGCGTGTCCGCGGTGGCGCGGCGGCACGATATCAGTCCAAGCCTGTTGTTTCTCTGGCGTCGCCAGGCAACGCAGGCGCAAGTCGCGGAGCGCGGGGACAGAGGCATGCTACCTGGCTTTGTGCCGGCCGCGATCATCGGCTGCGGGAGCAAATTGCCGAGTGGGGAGCAGGCGGCGATCGAGATCGAGGTCGGCGCGGTTCGGATCCGTGTCAGGGGGACAATCGACCGGCGGGCACTGTGCGAGGTGCTGGCGGCAGTCGGGGCGATTGGTCGATGATCGGGCTTCGATCTGGGTTGTCGATCTGGATTGCGACGCAGCCGGTCGATTTCCGCCGCGGCATGGACTCATTGGCGATGCTGGTGAGCGAGGCCTTTGGAGCCGATCCGTTCGACGGCGGACTTTATGTCTTCCGCTCCAAGCGCCGAGATCGCGTGAAGATCCTGACCTGGGATGGGAGCGGCCTTGTCCTTTACTACAAAAGAATCGAGGGACAGTTCACCTGGCCGCCGATCAAGGGAGGCGTCATGCCGCTATCTCATGCTCAGCTCTCGGTGCTGCTCGATGGCTCGGACTGGAAGCGTCTGCCGATGCGAGTTGTGGATCAGCTACTACGAGCTGGTTGATCCTTATTAAGAGTCGTTCGTCACTCATGCGGAGTTGTTGTAGAATCACTCTGCATGAGTGATTTGCCTTTCGATCCAGCATTGCTCCGTCAAACCGTGATAGTGCTATCGTCACGGCTTGCGGCGTTGTCGGCGGAATGCAGCTCGCTTTCGGCCGAGCGTGATGCGGCAATCGCCCAACGCGACGCTGCGATCCAGGAGAACGACAAGCTCCTGATGATCCTGTCCCAGTACAAGCGCACGATCTTCGGTCCCCGCTCCGAGACACTGGATCTCGGACAGCTGTCTCTCTTCACCATCACGGCACAGGCGGTTCGTGCCGCCGCCAACGACGACGTGACCGGAGGCAGGCTGCCCGACGGAGCGGAGGACCGTGGAAAGCGACCGGCGCGACGCAACCGTGGGAAGCTTCCGGAGCATTTGCCGCGCATCGATGTCGTGATCGATATGGAGAGCCAGATCTGCCCCTGCTGCGGCGAGCAGCTGCACAAGATCGGGGAGACCGTCAAGGAAGCCTTCGACGTCATTCCGATGCAGTACCGGGTCAAGCGCATTGTGCGCCCGCGGTACGGCTGCCGGGGATGCCGCCAGGGTGTCCTGCAGGCACCCGCGCCGGCCCAGGCGATCGACGGTGGGATGGTGACGGAAGCGTTGCTGGCCCACATCGCGGTGATGAAATACGGGTACCAGCTGCCGCTGTATCGCCAGGAACAGATGTTTGCCGCCCAAGGCATCACGCTCGACCGGCAAACGCTGGCCTCGTGGATGGGCCGCGCCGCCTGGTGGCTGAAGCCGCTTCACACGTTGTTGCGCGACACAGTGATGTCCTACCCGCGGCTGTTTGCCGACGAGACGCCGCTGCCAGTTCTCGATCCCGGCCGTGGCCGGACCAAAGTCTGCCAGTTCTGGGCGATCGCCACCGATGACCGTCCGTGGGGTGGCCCGGCGCCGCCGGCGGTGGTCTACATGTTTGCCGAGGATCGCAAGGCGATCCGCGCCAAGCAGCTGTTCGGGGACTACCACGGCATCCTGCAGGTCGACGGCTATGCCGCCTACAAGGGCCTGATCAAGAACGGCGGCCATCTGGTGCAGCTCGCGTTCTGCTTTGCGCATGCGCGGCGGAAGTTCTGGGACGTTCACGTCGCGACGAAGTCGCCGATTGCCGCGGAAGCGCTGCAACGGATCGCGATGTTCTACGCCATTGAGGATCGCATCCGCGGTCTGCCAGCGGCGCATCGGGCTGCGGTGCGGCAAACCAACACCAAGCCGCTGATCGAGGACTTCAAACCCTGGCTCGAAGCGCGACTGCTGGAAGTCTCGAAGAAGTCCGGTCTGGGCAAAGCCATCCGCTACACCCTCAACCATTGGGACGGCCTGACGCGCTTCATCGATGACGGACGCATCGAAATAGACAGCAATACGGTCGAGCGCAGCATCAAGCCGATAGGCCTGGGAAAGAAGAACTACTTGTTCGCCGGCAATGAAGGCGGCGCCGAGACATGGGCCATTCTCGCCTCGCTCATCAACTCGGCAAAGCTGCAAGACATCGACCCGCGGCACTATCTGACCGATGTTCTCGAGCGCATCGTCTCTGGACGCACCAAGATCAATCAGCTGAACACGCTGCTGCCGTGGAATTGGAAGGCCGAACGCGACGGTTCGGAGGCAAAGCTCGCCGCTTGATCAGTTCGACGGCAAGGCGTCAGGAACTTCCTGCGCATCGCTGGCGTCGTCGTAGATCTCTTCGCGGATCACGCGCAGCGTCACCTCGTGCAGATACACTTGCAGCGCACCCTCCAGCTCGGTGAACTCCGGCAGCAGGACTCGATCGACGAAGCCTCGTGATGCACGGACCATCACCGTGTTGCGTCGCTGCCGGTGATAACGAAACGGCCGCAGCCCATATCGGCGGCAAAGCGCCAGAAAAAGATGCCGAGACCATTGGTCGGGAAGCGAGAATTGCTGTTCGATCGGTGGATCATGGCGAGCGAGTTCCTCGACCCTAGCTCGCACCCGCTGCAGCGCGGCTTCCGCCGCAAGGCGCTCACCAGCAGTTCCGGCACCTGCGAACAAGGCCTCGATCTTCCGAAGCTTCTCGCGCAGCTGCGACTCGCTGGTCATTCTGATCTCGTTACCCGCTCCGAACCAGGGGCACCCCATCACCGCGCGCCGGCGGCGTCAATCATCCCGACCGCGCTATCCAAAGCATTCCGCGCAAGTCAAGCCCGGGCACCGGTGATACTATCGTGACGCTCACGGTTGTTTGGGGCAGGACGCCGCCGTCCCCTGAGAGGAGAGAGCGGAAGTGAAGTCGGTTTATGGCCCTTGGCTGACCTCCACCCAAAGCGCCGTCATGTCCGCCTCCGAGCGGTAAGCTGACCAAAATGACGCTGGCTTCGAAAGGCAGCCTTTGACCCAAATCGGGCCATACAAGACTCACTGGCCTGACGGTTTGTTTGGTGATCGAGCACTATCTTCCGCAATTCGCTCAGCAAGCTGCTTATTGAATACTCTAATACTTTCTTCGGCGTTCTCAGGAGATGTCTTTCGATAGAGCGCTTTCATAGGCATCGTCATCAAGCTATCGCCTGCCGTTAGCATGGCAGCCTCCTCAGTCGCCAAACGAGCCCTCCATGCCCACTTTCTACACTTCAATATCGACCACACAGCCACCAAGAACATCGCTGCAAAAAACCATAGGCTCGCAGAAGATGTCAGCGAACCACCATACCACGCTGCAATCACAATTGCCGCGTCGATCAAAACGAACCCTGGAGCGGTCCAGATAGGGCGTCTTAACGGCGACTTCTCACGTTCCAGCTCCGCTAGCAACCATCGCGCGTTGCGAAGCCTGTAGGACCACTCAAACCTGGGGAAATTAGTCAACTCACAGTAGTCGGTGTAGCGAGCAATCAAACTGCTTAGAACTTCAAGCTGCGCCTCACGACTGTCTAGGCGCACGATGCCAATGGTGTCTGCGAACCCCTCGCGTTCCGCGAGCAAAAGCGTGGGTCGCGAGATGACGAACAAGTACCCGATCACCAAAATTGCAACAACCCACTGAACTGTGCTCACGAGCAGAAGTGCTAGCCCCACCGCGTTGACAATCAACGGCGCACGAGAATACAGGTACATTACTTGCTGCCTAAAGCTAATGTCATAGAGATGGGCCAACTCGTGGTTCAGGCTAAATAGATCGAAGGGGTTGCTCCTATCGAACCGCCCGTCCAAAACGACGAACGCAGGGCCAACAAACGTTGGGTATGCCTTGCATGCACCCAATCTCTCATTGCCCATATAAACAAAGCACCTTGCTAGCGGTCTCCAGTAGGCCGAGGCCACGGCTTGAAGGTGGGGATCTCGTTTGAATTTGTGGCTTTGGAAGAATTCTATGTCCGGAACAAAATTCCGAATGTCTTGTTCAACCAAGTCAGCCGCTTTGCGATCGGTGGTGAAATCATGGATGAATTGATAAGTATTGGCTGCTGATTTTCGAAATGAAATGCTGATCCATGAGGAGCTAATTGCTACGAATGCTAAAAGGAATACCAATCCCGACGACCAGTTCGGCGACTGAATAAGGCCAAAAGTAACGATCAAGGCTAGTGGATTGAACTTTATCGCACTAACCAAATGAACAACTAGTCCACAGGCTTTCGCGATAAAGCGCATTGTAGTTAAGCCCTCAATTCAAGAGCCCGATCGAATCAGAGATTGCCTTTACCACTTGGCCAAGGTCACGTTGGATAACCTTGTTTTCGAGTTCACCAGGGGAGGTTTTCGAATATTCTTCCTTAAGTGCCTCAGGTGACGGCGCCGCCCCCTGCTTTTCTTTTATGAAATAGTATAACTCTATTAGAGACCTGCTCACCTTTATTCCGACAAGCAAGATCTCTGCTGACGCAATCCAGTCAAAGCTATCTCCATGCTTCGTTTGCTTGAACAGCGTCTTTTCCTGGCCAGTGGACTCTGCCTCGATCAAGGTTTCGAGGGTCATAGACCCCTTGATTGCTTGTACGTGCGCCGGCCATACAGTCGCAACAACCTCAGCAAGCCGATCGCGCTGCGAAGAATCCATGTCTACCTCCACCATTTGTTTTCGCTGAAAATCATTGGGGTCCAACCGCGAAATACGAAGCCGCGAAGAGCAGTCTGGTACAGATTACGCGATCTGACACCCAACCAAACAGGCTGTGTCCATTGCCAAATCAGCATTCGATAGCAGTGCGGGGCCGTGGTGCAATGCTGCTGCCTAGAACAATAGCGTGACAAACGTGATCGCCGGAGTCAATTCCTAGGAGGGGATCGGGCGGTTGAATTCGACAGGGGAGCGCGACTACGGCCTGATACTGCCGGTCGCGCCGCTTTGACACCAGCCCCTCCAGACCGATGTGACATGCCGCTCGAAACAGATCAGGCCCAAGCTCGCCCCGCTCAAAGGGGTTGATGAAGACGCCCTCAGGACGTCGCGCCAGCAGGCGCTCCAAGCTCGCCTTCTGCGTCGACAGAGGGAGCATGCGGAGGTCGTCACCGCCTTCGGCCAATGAAATCGGAGACACCATCGACGCCGAGCACGACCGCTTCCATGGGGTGAATGGCCCACGGTTCATGACGCGTTCAGCTTGGCTTCGATCAGCTCCCAGCGATCACGAAACTCAGTAACATCCCATCCGCTTACCGATGTGAACGGTGGCAAGTGCACCGTCCGCACCGTAGTTTCGTTGCGAGCTTGGCCTTTCGCTCCCGCTGTAGCGAGCCACTGCTGGTGCGCTCGGGTAACGTTCTCCGCCATAACACTGTCGGGAATGACGTAATACTCGAACGGTCGTGCTGAGCCCGGCTCGGGAATTCCGCCAAGCACCCAAAAGAAATTGTCGCCGAAGTTTCGCTCGGCCTTCTGTCCCACGCTACAAGTACGTCGGCCGGGGACGAATGTCTTTACCTGAATATGGACAAACCGAGTGCCAGCAAGGTTGCTGCACAAGATGTCGGTATTGGGAGTATTGCCGAGGGTGACAACAGCACAGTAGCCGCGACGACATAGTTCACCCGCAACAAAGAATTGACTGGCGTTGCCTCGCGCGCTTTTGTCAGAGTTCATATGGCATGGCTCCGGTCACGCTGAGTTATCATTAGCCCGTACGGCTGCGTAGTGTGCAGGCGCTCCTTCCAGTTGCTTTCAAGCCGGATCACTTCGTAGGCTCCATGGTGGGAGGGACCAATTCGAGATTGCCCGAGGCTCGCCAAGAGGATCGCTTGAGCACGAGTTTACCTAGCGCTGTTCGTGATCATCCCATTCCGTGGAAGTGAAGGAAGTATTTCGAGCATAGCATTGTGAAAGCGTGTTTGCTGTCCCATGCCGGGAAATGGCACGCCATATCGTGGAGCATTGCTCCCAGCCGCCTTTGCGGCCGCCTCGACAATGCTCTCGATACTGATAAGCATAGAAACGATCGCGAGAGGTTGATAGGCAGCAATTCGATCTCTTAGGCTGTCCATGGCAGCGAGACACTTCGCCTTACGTCCGGCAGGAGACAATTTGTCCACGGGCGTGAGTACTAGGTCATCAAGGAACCAGCCGTACGCCTTGAAGCGATCTAAAAACTCCCCGTCGGCGGGGCCGAGCGCTGCCTCTGTGGCACGCTGCATGTGCCGTAGCATGGCGTTGTTGCCAAAATAGAAAAAATCGCCACTGGCTGGCGCGCTCTCACCCACAAACAGCGTGGTAATTCGGTCTGGACGATAACTCGCCCGGATAAACTCAACGTCCATCATTCTTTGCCAATCCCGAAGTTGTAGGGTGATTGATCGTGATCTGCGTAGCGCGGTGCTGCAACGGCTTGGACGAGCTGCGAGGCTAAGGTTTGGTGCGTTGCACATGTGCAGTCTTTGGCGCTCTCCGGGAGACATTCTACGCGGGGACGTCCAGTTGAGAAGGCACGCTGGATTACAGTTTAGGCCGCACCGCGCAGTAGCCATGAAGCGCCTCGTCCGGTGTGAGCTTGCCCGTCACACACCCGCTTGCACAGCGCGTTCAGCCTTTCCCAGTTAAATTTCGGGTGTGCGTCTGCAAGCTGGGACCATGCCCGGCTCATGCCGCCCCCGCGCTGCTCCGGTGGAAGAGGATCGCACTTGTTCGCAGGCACCGCGCAATTGTCGAACAACTTGCCGTGATACTGGCACTCGTAGTCCTTGTAGGTCTCGGCCGCGACCGGCGTCGCGATCAGAAGGCTCAGTGCAATTAGTTGCAATTTCATCCCTCACCTCCTTGGAACGCCCCGCTCATGCGTTCTCGATCGTCAATGAAGTAGATGCCGACGATCCCGGATGCGCAACGACCGCAGAATTACGGACGATCTAGCTCGCTTTAGGTTCGCAGTGCAGCATGGCATTAGGGCGGCCTAAGCGTCGGTGCGGTGTATCAGCTAGCAGCTAGAGGAGTAACACCACCGCACGACCGGATAGTCGCTTTTAGGTGGGCGAAAGGAACAAAGGGCGCCTCCTCCCCAACAGATGCGCATCGGCAGAGCGGGCTACGGAGGCGCGCAAGGTCGCCGACCGGCTTGCCTGCGAAGCCTGGAATAAGCGTATGCTTGCCTTCCAAGGACCGGCCCAGCCGTCGCCAGCGCTCGGGGATGCTCTCAACGCCGGGTACCTATATCTCGAAGTGAAGTGTGTCTTGGCTGTGAGACCCGCCGATCCACGAGCTGGAACGCTACATGCGTTGCAAGGACTGCTCGCAGGTGCGAGGTTATCCGCACAAGCGCAGCCATCTTATTGCGCTGCGGCCGAAGAAGATTTCGGCGAGCGATCCGCCGTCAACGTGGTGGCCGGGGGAACGATGAAAGGTGACGGGAATGTCCAAGAGTTGGGGGGCCGTACTGCGCGGCGATGATAATGATCTCCAAGACTGGTGCGATATGCTCAAGCCCCCGTTTGACCCGTGGGTCGAGGTACATGGCACCGACCATGTGTTGCGATCAGCTTCCCTTGATGACCTTACATCAGCAAGCGAGGTGCGCGACCGCGTGGTCGCTCACATTGAACGATTAAATGGCGCTATGTCAGTGATGAGAGATTGTCAGCCGCTCCAGTTTTCTGGTGTTGCCGAAATTACGCCCGAAGGCAAAGTTCACCGAACAGTTTTCGCCCAGGGTTTCGGACGTTTGCGATTGAGAGCTGCCGCTGCGACTGTGACGGTAGGCGCTGACGGCAAACCAATGCCACAGCCACCTCCCATACCAAGCGAAGCGCAAAGCTGGGCGGCGATCGCGGATGGCGATGATCTTTTGGAGGATGCGCTGATTTACTTTGGTCGAGCGTTCCCGCCCGACCCGGCGCGCCCACCAACATTTTGGTTCGACCTCTACAACGCCCTTGAATGTCTGATGCAGAGGTTTGGTGGTGGTGAGACCGCCTTCCTCGCTCTGGATTGGGCTCCGCGTAACGAAGTGAAGCTGCTCAAACAGACCGCGAATTGGTCAAGGCACGCTCGCCGGAAAAATCCAGCGCCCTCAAACCCAACGACCGAGGAACAAGCGAAGGTCTTGCTGAGGCGCCTGCTGCGCAAGGCATTTGAAGCCGCAGCGACGGTCCCACCGCCTTTGAGCCAAGCCTGATCCCAGAGATGTGCAATCTTTAATCGATCACCACCAACCAAGCCGCCATCCTAGCGCTCTTCCGCAGAGTCAATCGCTGCGTCGGCAATTTGCAGTCGATGCCCGGCCCCTCCCCCCGACTGTCCCGATCCTGTGACCCACAACACGGGGCCGTAAGATGTCGCGGGTGCGATGGTGCGCACGACGTTTCGGGCCTTGGAGTTTAATGTCGCACGTACAATGAACGCGTGCTAACTTTCTCAAGATTTTTATGCCGGTTTAATGCCACCCAGGTTCAGTGCCATCGGGGGGACATAACGATGTTTGGCGATATCGTTTTAATCTACGGCGATGAGAAATCGGCAAGTCGTGTCGGGCAACGTGCATTTATCACGATGGATTGCCGATCGCCACGCACGCCGCGATGTTTATTGGGAAGTACACTCTATTTCATTCTGTGAGAACGGGCGTCGAGGAGACGGTTTTCATGGAGGTGATGCACCCCAAGGCGAGTTACCGGATACTGCGATTTGCGCCGCTACACGCTTTCTTGGTGCAGGATGATTTCGCAAATCTTGGCTTGTTTCAGAATGCGTTTGTTGCACTAGCGGGCGATCAATACAACCTGCGTATTACCCGGAAGCGCCATCAGAGAGTGTTCTGCTCTGAGTTGATTGGCGAGATATTCTCAGCATGTGGCTTTACGACCCTTGGGAGTTCCCACAAACTACTGCCCACCGAGATCGACCGAATCGCAAGAAGAGATCCGATTAATTGGCTCGATATAACGGCCGAACAGAATGAAAAGTTGAAATCGTTAACTGCCTACAAATTGTTTCATGACAGCCGAATTCACCCTGGAGCGAGCGCCGGCCTGATAAAGGCAAAGAGGCACGTACTCAGAGAGCGCCTCAAGCATAACGCAGCGATGGGGAACGCCAAGCTGGTGGCCGGTTTGAAGCACTTCGGTACGACCAACGCGAGGGATTATAGCGATCCATTTGCTGGTTACAACTTAGTTCCTCTGACGCCCGAAGAAAGGAAGCGACGCATCCGACCCGACGGCATCGAATTCTGGTTCAGGGCACAGGTGATGCTCATGACAGCGGATCAACCGGTAAATTACTTCTTCGACACTTGCCACCCCCCGTTCACCGGCCCGTCCGAAGCCGAGGCCGATGATTCCGATGACGGATGAGGAGCGCTCAAGATAGCGATGCGTGGGCGAAGAAGGAAGATCGGACGGCGGTTGAGGGGATTGGACCGTACGTCCACGTAGAAGTCCCCCGAAACCGTTGCATCTGGCTCACGGGGCTGCCACTCTCCAGGCATGGCAATCTCAGTCAAAACGCAGAAGATGTTGTGGGGACGCGCCGCAGGACGTTGCTCTCACCCTGAATGCCGGATCGATCTTTACGAAGACGAGACCGAAACTGATGACCCCACGTTAGTTGGCGAAAATTGCCACATGGTCGCAGAGAGCAATGATGGTCCTCGCGCAGACCCAACAATTCCGATGGAGCGGCGCAATAGCTACAACAACCTTATCCTTCTCTGCCGTAACCACCACAAGGTGATCGACGCGCAAGTGGGAGAATACACGCTCGAACGTCTGCGCAAGATCAAAGCAGATCATGAGCAGTGGGTGCGCGAACAACTCGGTTTCGATGCCGAAAAACAAAGGGAGGATGAGTATTACGCCGAAGTCGTTGATAAGTGGGCCGAGATGGCTGGCTTGGCTACTTGGACCGCTTGGACAAGCTGGGTTCTTGGCGGTGGCCAGCCTTCGATTGAGGCATCAATGGACGAAAAGTTGCAACAGCTTCGTCCTTGGCTCCTCACTCGCATTTGGTCTGGACGCTATCCCGAGTTGGAGGATGCGTTTAAGAACTTCCTCCATGTCGCGAACGATTTTTATAACTGCTTCCATAAACATGCTGAGAAGCGAACGGATGATTTCGGGGACTTGATGAGAAAGGCGCTATCCCTATCCGCATCCGCACTGCCAATGAAGCCACGGGATCGAGAGGCTAACGCATCGGCTTTGCTCTCGGGGCTCTTCACACCAAATGCCTCGTGGGTATTAACGAGAAATCGGCCTTGAGTGATCTACCCGGACTGATAGGCGAGACTGAGGGCGTAGCTGGATCGCTCGTATTCATCCCCAACATAGTCTGCGCAGAATGAGCAAAGACGGGCTTGCTGACACCGCTGCCGAAAACTTCGTCCGCCAAGCTCATCATTGAAGTAGATCTTAGTCCTCGACATCACTCATCGACAAGCCGCCGGGATGCATAAGTATATTCCAAAGAAATCCGGCGTGCCTGTTCAATGAGGTTGGCGGCGGCGCTATGCCCCCCGTCGATATTCTCATAGTAGAGGTACGGTTGGCCCAACGCAGCGAGCTTCGCCGCCGCCTTGCGGCCATGCGCTGGATGCACGCGGTCGTCCTTGGTGGACGTGAGAATGAAGGGGGCCGGGTAGGTCTTGCCTGGCACCAACCTCTGATAGGGCGAGTAGGCCTCGAGCCACTTGCGCTGTTCGGGAATGGTGGGATCGCCATACTCGCCGATCCAGGAGGCTCCGGCGCCCAGCTTAGTGAACCGAATCATGTCGAACAGCGGAACTTGTAAGATGGCCGCATTGAAGAGCTCGGGTCGTTGGGTGATTGCTGCCCCTACCAGGAGGCCTCCTTGGCTACCGCCGACTACGCCCAGTCGGCGGGGAGAAGTAATTTTGCGCCGGATCAAGTCCTCCGCGACAGCGATAAAATCATCCCATGTGCGCTGCTTCGTTGCTCCTTGAGCAGTCTGGTGCCATTGCGGCCCGAACTCACCCCCGCCGCGCAGGTTCGCGACAACATACGCGTTGCCCTGCTCGAGCCAGAGTCGTCCGGTGAGGCCCACGTAAGAGGGGATGAGCGGAGTCTGAAAGCCACCATAACCATAGAGAAGCGTTGGAGTTGATCCGTCAAACCTTGCACTCTTGGGTCGTAGCAGAAAGTAAGGAATGCGGGTGCCATCGCGCGAGATTGCCTCGAACTGTTCGACGACAAGTCTGGAGGCGTCGAACCTCGGAGGCGTCGCTTTCAGTGCCTCAAGGCGTTCGGTTGCCGCGTCGAAGTACCAGAGCATCGTCGGGCTAAGAAAGCTGGAGACGGTGAACATCGCCTCGTCCGTTTCATGCGATGCTGCAGCCAGACCGACGCTCGCATTCTCTGGAAGCGGGATCGGCGTGGCCCGCCAGGCGCCCTGATGGTACTTGTAGACGAACGCCTTACCCTGAACATTGTCGAGAATCGTTAGGATTAACAGGTTTCTTGTGGCGGTGAATCCGCTGAGCGCTTGTCGAGGCCCAGGCTTGAAAACGAGCGAGGGTCTGGCGCGCAGCGGATCCTGCTTCCATTCGGCCAGGTCATACGAGATGATCGAGCCAGCTGAGAAGGGGGTCTCTCCGGATGGTGGCATCCAGTCTTCGTTGAGTGTGACCAGCAGGCGACCACTGGCGATGGCCCCGATGGTCGCCTTCTTTGGCAGATTGAGCTTAGTCGGCTTGGCCCCAAAGAGAACATACTCATGTTCGAACGAACTGATGCCGCGCACCGCGCCGGTCGCATGGACCCTGCCTTCACTGTCGCGCAGCACGAATGGACTGGCCCCGACATCGGTCGGCTCGCCACGGAAGACCTCGCGCGCTTCCGCGAGCGACTGACCGCGCTTGAGCTCCTTCACGACGAAAGGGTAACCGGCTTGCGTCATGGTCCCTTCGCCCCAATCTCGTGCAATTAGGACCGTGTCGCTGTTTACCCAAGTGACCTGCTGTTTTCCCTCGGGAAGTGCGAAGCCGTTCGTGACGAAGGTTTTGGCGATAGCGTCGAACTCCCGGACGAACACAGCGTCCTTTCCGCCGTCAGACAAGTTGAGCAAGCATAGGCGCTCTTCGGGCGGAAGGCAGCTCACCCCTTTAAGGACCAAGTTTTTCTTATCCGCGTCGGCGAGAGCATCCACGTCGAGGATGGTCTCCCATCGAGGGCTCTGGGTGCGATAGCTTTCAAGCGTCGTGCGTCGCAAGACGCCGCGCACCTGGTTCTCGTCCTGCCAGAAATTGTCGAGGCCGCGCCGTCCCAATGAGACGTACGGAATTCGGTCCCTGGCCTGAAGAACGTGGAGCGCTTCCCCGTAGAAGCGCTGGTAACGTGGATCAGATTGGAGCGCACTGAGTGTCTTGTCGTTCTCGGTGTGAGCCCAATCCAATGCGCGCGGCCCTTCGATTTCCTCAAGCCAAAGAAAAGGATCCTCAGCCCCGCTCGCAGGCGCTAGCGCATGCGACAGCCCCGCGGCCATCAAACAGCTCATGGATAGCGACGCTGCGAGAAAAAGCGAATTTTTCATGGGAGTGTCCTGAAGTTAGCCAGGCGGACTTGGGCCTCGTCCTAGGTGAGTGGAAGCATTTGAAAGATGCATACTCCGCTTCAAAGAGCTGGCATGCGGGAACCGCGTCCGTTGGCTTCACATGGTGCAAGCAGCGTGCCGCTTGAAAATTGGAGGTTCTCCAGTCGTTTCCACCCCATGCAAGTGTCAACTTTTGAACGTCGGTCTCAAACCTGACAACCGCTTCTTAGCAAGAGCGGCATGTTGCGCAGCGGCCGCCTTGCTCTTCGTCGCAGTACGTAAATCCTCGACGATCGCTTGCGCCACCGTTCGGCCACTCACAACTCGGCTATGGGCAGCATCATCCGTCGACAGTTTCGACGTTAAGTGTGAAGTGCGAGCACAAGTCCGATCTTCGCGCCCTGCTGATCGCGTTGGCCGGCACCATCAGTGCACCGCGCAGGCCCCCGGTACTCGATGTGATTTGCGGCCTGTTGGCCGGGAGAGACTTGAAGCGATTGCCGTTGGGCAAGGCTTTTGTCCGCCAGCCAAACGCGTAACCTGCGGCAGGTTCGGTGGCCGAGCCGGCATGCGCTCGATGCCACTATTTCTAGATTCCGCAGCGGGATCTCTCCTGAGCAATTGTGACCGCGGCGAGCCCCAACATCACGTCGCGGGTGACTCCGAAATGGAGACGATAGAGCCACCAAATTGCGCAGCACCGATCGAGATCGTACATGGCGAACGCGCGCCTGATTGCTACGACCATCCGCGCCATCGGCTTCTTTCCTCGTATCATCTGGAAACCTCGACGTCTCGGGCCAAGCGTTCTCCATGTCGTGTTTTGATCGGCGATGGTTCGCTGTGAGCATGCATCCGCAATGGATTGGCAGCTAAGATTGATGTTCGTCATGCGCTCTTCTCCGCGTCGAAGCTGGCTGCACACGACCATGTGCTTACGATCTACCCTGACCCTACGTTGGAGGTACTGCTTGCAAAACGCCCAGATCTGGTAGGGCCCAATTGACAGTCCGATAAATACGCTGGCGCAGTCCCACTGCTACGCAGAGCGACTGCGCCACTTGCGACGGTCGGTTGCGGCTACGCGACCTTTGCTGCCACTTCCTTAAGAATACCTCCGCCAAGACTATGTAGGCTCGCACCGGCAAAGACTAGGCCGCTTCCGAGTGCCCACTACGGCCGCCGATTTCGCTGCCCAATTTGCGCGAACCCAGTCGACATCGAGCGCTGGTTTGGCGGCCAAGCCCCCTCTGAGGCGCTGGCAAGTCTCCGCGTAGCTGAACAACACCTCGGACAGTTCGGGCGGCCACAGCACACTGTCGTGCAGAGCTTGTTGGGATCGCTCAGACGCAAAGCAGCCGAGACGATCATCCCGCGCACGGCTAAAGCTGCGAGCGCTGGCCGCGTGTAATGGGCATTCCACGATGTCCTCCAGTCCTCCGATCCTACGTGCTATGGTGCAACCTCGGACTGGCGGACAGCCGGAGCTACATCGGTCAAGCGAAAGTAACATCCTCAGGGGAGGCAATGCGGAGGTAATATTGCAGCCCGCATGACGGGTCTGGCGTCACCAAGACCGAAATGGCCAGGATGACCGTGCATCTGGTGGGTTGGCAGCGGGTCCGATGATGCGTACCCGCTGGCGGCGCGAGCAATCCACTGCTAAGCGGTGAATTGTCTATCCAGGTAAGGACAACCGAAGTGACCGCAGGGCGCCAGTCCGGCGCGATCCGCTTCACCCCGCCTTGCGTCTCATACCCGCGTAAGCCTGACGAACCCTCCTTCAGCTAATTCGGCTTTGTAGGCCCGTCCGTTAAGCTGGATTGTTGTGGGGTTATTAGCGGTCGGCATGAAACCTTCTTCGCGCAGCTTGTCCATCAGGGCAGGTGTGGCCCATTGCTGCGCTAGCGGCGTTCCGAAGCGCCGGTGCTCCGTGAAGAATGCTCCGAAGTCCGGCACCCCCGCCCGGCCGGCCCCAACCAGTTGGTCCTCCGCAGGGTTATGAACAAGAAGAACACGATTGGACCCATCCAAACCGGCCGTGTAGCGGTGACCTCGGATTTCATAGGTCATCGTCGGCTGGTCCGAGTCCGGCAAGAGACCCTGGTGGAACAGCCTCTCGACCATGAAGTCAGGCGCGATTTGCGAACCGTGTGAAAATCTCTGGGGAGCGGCGAATGAGACATCTACCGCTTCCTCACGTGCGGCAGATGATGATGGTCCCGCTTCATTCATGAACTGACTGAACAGATCATGATCTTCCTGTGTCCAGACGTGCGCCGTTGGTGATTCTGGTGGACGGGAATGGCCGATCCGGTTCGGATCCATAAAGCTCTCCTTTCTGTTATGAGAACAAGGCCTCTTGAAGATCTCCCCAGGGAATGAGCTGAAGCTCGTCACGAATTCAGATATGGGCGGCTTCGTCATCGAGAGGCCAAGTTCGAATGTTAAGGAGGTTGGCTTTCGAGAAGCTGACAAAGATCGAACAAAGGGAGGCAAACCCGCGACCGCATCTGTCACGTCGGATACGATCATCTCCGAGCCAAATCTCATTCCGCCTGATCTCCCGGTCGGCGGCGCAGGTCTGCGTCGTCCATGGCATCGCATTCACCTGGCCGTAAAGCTGGTTAGAAGGGCCAGGCCATGTGTACCGCGGCCAGACACAGTCTTGCACCGAACATCTACATTTCGATCTCTGCTCTCGACCAGTCGTCCTGGCTCACACTTCGAGCCTATACTCTGGCCGCTAACCGTAGCCGCGCCAGCGAGAACAGACGAGAGCGCGACCTACGTGAGAGCAGGCAACCGCGGAGGGAACTGGGATCCCGGGACTGCGGATGCCACTGCGGTAATGGGCACTCCGCGACGTCCCCAGTGTCTCCGATCCTGCGCGCCATGACGCAATCTCGGACTGACGCCGGAGCTAGATCGGTCAAGCGGAATGTTACATCCTCAGGTGAGGCAATACGAACGGCCAACTTTGTCCCGGACGTTATTGTCGCTCAGCGTCATGCAGATGGCGCTCGTGTCACGGTGCGCTTACAGGGAGCGGACATTTCAGTGGCAACTTCGGCATCCCGTGTACGAATTGCGACGATTTTCTTTATTCAGGACACGAGTGAATTCTCATTCCAACGCTCCGCTGGCGAGGAAATGTAGGCCGCATTGGTGCTCGCCCGTCCGGGCACACTAACGCTAGCTCCTACGTGTCGCGTCACTGATTTGCGTTACCAGCTCCCCGAGCGGCTGACCAAGATGTACGACCCTGACACTTTGGCAGCGCTGACCGAACGACTTGAGATCGCATCGTCGGCCTCCGGGCCGAATAAGCCGCTCTTGTCCCCCGTCCCGGTGACGCCCTCGTGCCGGAGATAGCCGAGATACACGTCGAGCGGCGCCGAACGCACGGACGAAGATGGTCCGGGTCTTGATTGTCGGCAGATGCGAGCGGCCCCTGAGCAGACTGAGTCGCCCGCTGGCGACCCGGCGGCGGCCGTAGGTGGAGCATCTATAAATGGCGATCTTGCAGGCGCGTGGGACCGGCGCAGGCGCCCTGAGTGGGGGCAAGCGCCTGGCGCTGAAGGCCGTGGCCCACTTCTCCTTAAGGTGTGGACGCAACCAGGTGACGCTGAAATGGCTCAAGTCGTGGTCAATCGTGTTCGGCGGACGCCAATTTGTCGCAAACTCGCGACAGCCGCGCAATATCTGCGGCGCCCGACAGCAGCAGCAGGTCCGCATATTTGTCCTTGCTGGCAGGCCAACCATCAGATCAAGGGCTATATGGTTGGCGCAGAGACCGGCATTTTTATTGCAGATGTTACGGTCAGCTTCGTCGTGACTCGCTTCAGCCAACATGTTGACTGGCGCAATGGCCTTCAGGGACGAGTTCGGCGCGTGGAATGCAACAGTTGCGACCTACCTGTCCAAAATGTTTGGGTCAGGGAGCGCGCTTCAGATTAGGTCGAGGATGTCGAGCCAATCTACTCGAGAGAGGCTGGAGCCGGTCCTCGATCCCGCAGACGAACGCCTGACGAGCCGCGCTGTGCTGGGCGCAACCATCGGCAATATTCTCGAATTCTACGATTTCGGGACCTACAGCTTTTTCGCGATACAGATCGGCCAAGCGTTCTTCCCGGCAACCGACCCGTTCGCCAGCCTCATGCTGTCACTCGCAACCTTCGGTGCAGGTTTCGTGACCAGACCGATCGGCGCGATCGTACTCGGCTCGTATTCGGATCGGGTCGGCCGACGACCCGCGATGACCGCTAGCTTTACCATGATGAGCGCGGCGGTCCTATTGTTAGCTATGATGCCATCGTACGAGGCAATAGGACTTGCCGCTCCGTCACTGGTCGTCTTCGCACGCTTGCTGCAAGGCTTTGCCCTCGGAGGTGAAGTGGGGCCGACGACCGCCTACTTGATGGAAGCCGCCCCCGCTGACGCCCGCGGTCTTACTGTCTCCTTTCAGCCCGCGAGCCAACAGATAGCTGCGACGGCTGGAGCGTTGGTTGGAGAAATACTTTCGTTCACCATGACGAGCGAAGCTCTCAATGCGTACGGATGGCGGATCGCGTTGTTGCTCGGCGCCGCTACGTTGCCGTTTGGACTTTGGTTGCGGAGCGCTCTGCCTGAAACTTTGCACCGGCCCGAGGCGCACGTTCTGGTCACCCAGCCTTGGGGCCAACCACGTGCCGATCGCCGCATCATGAGCTTGGGATTTGTGATCCTGGCCAGCTGCACGATCACTACTTATGTTACGGGATATATGACGACCTACGCGATCAACACTCTTCACGTTTCCGCGCCGCTTGCCTTTGGTACTACGCTCATCAGCAATGCGGTGGGAATTGCTGCAGCACTGCTGGGCGGCCTGCTCGCCGACCGCGCAGGCCGTCGCCGCACCATGATATGGCCGCAGGTTACTGCATTGCTGATGACCTATCCCGTATTCTTGTGGATTGCAGAGAGTCGCAGTGCGTTCGCACTTCTAGGAGGTCTCGGCGCCCTCACCCTGACCGGAACGATTCCGTATAGCGCCTTCTACGTAAGCATGGCCGAAGGTTTGCCCAGGAACCTTCGTGGTGGCGCCCTCGCGACGATTTACGCTTTAGCGATAGCGATTTTCGGAGGCACAGCTCAACCAATCGTCACTTGGCTGATCCACCTGACCGGGAGCGCACTCGTGCCCGCATGGTACATGCTTTTCGCGAGCGCGGCCGGGCTCCTTGCCATGCTCATGATGCCGCAGACGGCGCCACTCAATTTTACACCCAACCATAAATGATCCTTCCTGACGCCACGACGGCTACCCTAGGCATAGCGGGAAGAATGGACATCCATGACGTCCGAAATTCGAATCATCGGAAAGGACTATCGGTGCAGCATGGAAGAGCAACAGATACTGATGATTGATTAGTTTTGGATCGAGCAGGGGCTCGCAGCGGAACACAGCGTGGCGCTCTCAACGGCTTCTCCCGTCTACCCAACCTTCGCTGATGCGGCGGTTGCGCGTTAGCTACCGACTGGCTGAAAGTGAGCAATCGCTTTGAATAAGGTGGCGCCGCCTGCACCATCTGCCAGTGTAACTGTACGGCGGAGGGCGCGGCCGCTGTTTGAGCAAGCGGCCGCACGAGGATCGATCCTCATTCTCTGCTTGAGTTGTTTTCCGTTCTCAGTGTCGCACGCACGAGGGATCGGCCAAACAAAAAAACAGATCGCAGATACCATCCAGCGGGTCGTCCGCGCACTGAGGATACGAAGTATCGGCTACATGCACCCTGGCGGCCACCGGTTGCGCGGAAACTGTTGCAGCAAAAGGAGGCACCGCCGCCGTTGCGAGCGCGAGGGCGCTCGCCGTCACTAACACAGACTTTTTCATGCGAGAAATCGCTTCCCTAGGTTGGCCCCAACCCTCCTCGGGTCTATATGAGGACGCTGCAAGCGGTAAAATTGATTTTCTTGATCAGATCTATCTAGGGAATGGATAAGTGCGGACATCACCGTAAGGCTCGATGTTAGCGCGCGCGGAACCTGCAATCTGCTTGATCGAACGCTGGAGGAGCCTCGGAGTAGTCGATGACGTCTGGGAGCACTCGAGTTAAGCTTGAATCCGACGGATCGTCCGAGCAAGGCGACAGTCGGCTTGCATGCTCCCGCACATGCGGCGCCGCAAGGGGAGAGCCGTTGACCCGCGAACGTGTTCCCGAAGATCATGCAGCAATTGAGGAGCGGCTCTCGAGGCGATGGAAGACGAGTTTCACGCTCGGCTGAATCAACGGCTCGCCAAAGCCAGTCCTGAGGGGCAATGCCGAGCGAACGGTCGGGGCTCAAATTGTCGACGAGCTCGCTCGCGAGATCAAAGGCGCGGCGATGCACCGGGCGCTTACGGCTCATGGCGTCGAGCTAAAAAAGACGGTCAGACCTATGTACGGGTTGCTATCGTGAGCTCGGTCTTAACTCAATGGATAGCCTCCGCCAAGCTGATCGGCTGGTGGAGGCTGCTCTTGGGCAATGCCGCCGTCGTGTGCTCGTGACGGCGGCTGAACACGCAGCGACATGACTGACCATACGCCCACATGTTGGGATTGTCGGACGGCTCGGCGCGACATCGCAGTTGAAGTGAAGCAGCTCCGACGCCACTTGGCTTGAGACGCTCGAGCAAGAACGACAGCCCCAGCATCTTGGGGGCCAAGGAGGCTTGATGCTGGGGCCGTCGTAGCCTTATGCAAGAGTAGCAAACAGGCCACGTTATTGTGCACCGCCCGATCCGATTCGTCAAAGCGGCCGTGATGCTCAGCTCCCGTGCCACCGAACCGTTCGCGATCCGTTGAAACTCCGCCGAAGGTTTGCGCGCCAGCTTGCCGCGGGCAAACAGGCGAAAGCACTGTTACATCCGAGCGGGTCGCCGCCGGCATCAGGTACATGTTTTCGGTCTGCAATGCTCAGCGGCCTAGCTTCTCGCCCGAGCGCCGATGTTTGCTACACCCCGGAATGGCAGCTTGCTCGTGGTCAATCCTCCGGAATGGCCCACTCGCTACCCCTCGCGTGAGGTGCATTCTTTCCGAGGCTCCATCTTTTTGTAAGATGGGCCCGAGATGGCTCGGCGCTGCTCAGGCAATCCACCGAGCCGATCCGAAGGCATGAAGGCTGCCACCGAACGGCTGCCCCCGAGACAACTCACTCACGAGATCCCCAGTCGAGCAATGTGCGCTGAAACGTGCCCGGGATCGGGAAGGGGCTGCCACGGCTGGCCAGCGGCGGTGCTCAACAAGGACCTACAGAACGCAGGCGTCAGTTTGCCCCGGTGGATCACGACGTTCTCGTGGCCCTCAGCGGCTCGCGCGTTCTGCCAATGCTGATTGTATCCGCGCTGTTCGTCGGACTTCACGTGGCATGCAGCGAATTCGCGATCGCTCAGCGTTGCCAATTGCCGGGCACGAACCGGCTGCTCGGTATGGATGTGCACCCACATCGGCCGTGGCATCGCGCCGCTGCGCAGCGCCTTCGGCTGCAGCTTGATCTCGAATAGCTTCCCTGGCTCTCCCTTCAAGGCGCGCGGCGGATCCACTGACTCCAGTTCCCCCGCCGCGCGTAACTGTTCGAGGTAGTTTTGCGATGGAAACGGGTAGGTCTTCATGCAATCGCTCGTGATCGCTGCCTTCTGCTCTTTCCATGATCTTGCCTGTCCCTGCAGCTCGGACAACATCCCGTTGAGCCGGACTATTTTGTCGTGCACCTCGGGAACTTGCGAAGGTGTGAGCAGGCCACGTCGGCGCGGCTCCTGCAGCGCGGTTACACAGCCATCAATTTCGTCGGCCTGCGTCCGCAAGCGCGTAATAACCCGATCCAAGACGTGTTCGGCGTCCTCAGGCTTCATCTGGCGCGCCTGCGAGACCGCTCTCTGCTGCGCCCGCAGGTCGAACTGCAGCAGCTTATCCAATCGCTCAAGTAATCCCGCCAGGGCTGCTTTGGACGGCGGCGCCTGCCACACCTGCAGATGCTCGGTTGCAGCGGATGAGGCGCGTGCTTCCTCCGTGGTCGCCAGCTTCTTGGTACCGAGATCTGAGCGCACGATAACCTTGCGCGTCGGAGCCGTAGCGGTATCGGGTCTGGCGAGTTGTGGCTCGGATGAGCTGACCGTTGAACTCCCCTCGCCTGCAGCCGCTGCGCGCCTATCTCTTGCTTTTCCTTTTCTGCGACCTGAATTGCCTTGGCTCACCCCGGCAGTATTTTCCGGCATCGCAGCCCAAGCCGGCGCTTCAATCGTGGCTGGCGTAGTTGGCTGCAATGCCAGCAGCCGCATGACCTCGTTCGCGGTCACCCACGCCCCTTCCACGATCTCGTCCAGCAACTGCAGGGGAACTTCAGCGCCCGTTCCGACCTGCCTCAGGCTGGCAACGATGCCGCTCAGCCCGGATGCAAATTCCGAAAGCCGCTCCATGACTCCTTCAAGAACGACGCGATGCTCCGCGTCGAGCACTGCTCCATCGCTGTATAGAACGGCCTGGCTCGTCGAGACGAATGCCGGAAAAACATCCTCGATAAAGGTTCCGAGCAGACGCACCCGCCCGCTCTCCTCCATGAGGGCCTCGCGCACGTCTGGGTCGAGCGTGCTCGTTCGGGAGTCAATCAAGAGCTCCGCGAGAGCGATCCGCGCTTGCAGATACATGCACTTTGTATTCAGAGCCCATCCGGTATGCAGTCTTAGTGCGGCCTCTTCGGCCTTGCGCATCTCGGGCGTGCTGCTTGGCAAGTTGGCAGTAGCCGCACAGACAGACTGCGTCCGCTCCGAGCGCAACACCTTTTTTCCCCACCATTCCATGCAGGCGGCATAGTGTTTCGCCACGCTTTTAAACGCGCCGATCACCTGGGCGGGCGTACCGCTGGCTCTGATCTTCGGGAGCCAGCCTAATGCTTCCTTTCTTTTGTCCTCCAGCTCGTAAATAATCCGGGTGGCCACTGCGTTACATTCTTCGGCCGCGTTCAGCGTGTCATCGCGGAGCCGGCGAGCCCGATCGTCGGGCAGGATGCGGCGCGCCAAATTGGCAGGCAAATCCGCGTAATACTCCAGAACTGTTGAGCCTGCTTTGACGACTTGATCGATCAGCTCTTGCGCTTGTTGGAAGGTCTGGGCGTGCGTGGCCGCTCGACGGCTAGCTTCAAGCTCCTCGAGCAGGCCGCCCATTTTTCGCCTTGCTGCCTTTATCTCGTCTCGGGTGGGCGCTGCCACCTCCGAACTTGAGTTGCCAAGCGCCGCGGTTCTGTCTTGAGGCCCAGAGCGCATCCGCTCGATGACGGCATCGAAAGATTGACTGAGTGCTCCCGGAAAAAGGCGGGGCTCCACGTTCGAACCGCTTACGTCTCCGGTGTTGCGCGCTCCTGCGGCCCCAGCTTCCGATGCGCCGGCGCGGCCAATGCTTGTCATGCTTCGTCTCCGATAAAAGTCGCGAATGTGCAGCCCGTCTGGATAGACCGCCTGACTGACGGCTAGCTGACCAAAAGCGTTCTTGCGGATGCACAAGAAAGCCGATGTCACCTGAAGTTCCATTTCCGTCGGAGCTCTAATGTCGCTGAAGAGAGCGATGCGGGTAACTGTGTCGCTGTAAGCAGCCGCGACGTAACCGCGGCTGAGTGCCCTCGCCTCGGACGCGATCCGGTACGAGTCTTGGCCGTCTGCCGGTGGCGTCGTCCACGCCGACTGAGTTAAGTCGTCCCCAACACTTGGGTAAGTAGCCGGGAGAACAGTCGGGCCTAATCGGCGAATTATGATCAAGCAGAAATGGCCAGCTTCTGGATTGGCAGACCTGACGCTCGCCACATGCGTCCTGCTAACGGTAAGGGGACTTTGACATAAGAGCTTAACAAGCTACGGCCCCTACACCGACGACGAGTTGCTGAAGGCTCGATCAGCATCGATATTTTTTCTCCTTGCGAATGGGCCGAACGACCTTCCGCAGATCCTCAGGCTGCATTTCGCAAAAGTGCGGCGCCCATCCGGGCCCGGTGAGATCACCTTCATAGAAATATCGCAGCGAGCACACCAAACCCGCCGAGAACCAGCCCAATCAGCGAACCGGCCGTCGGCACATCTCTGAAGAGCAGAAATGTGAGCATTGGCTCCACGATCAGGATAGCTCCGACCGATATCGCGACAATGATCCAGATATTCTGCAGATGCATGTAGCCCAGCGCGTATCCGAAAACGAGGAGGATGCCACCCAAGCATACCAGGAGAAACATCGGCCAAAGTATCGTCAGATCGCCACCGGTCTTTCCGAATTGCCTTGAGGCAATCAACTCGGCGCAAATCGAAAGCGCTTCTCCAAGGAAAATGGCCGCCATAGCCGCAATTTTCAACATCAAGGTCATCGGCCTCTGTGGTTCGGCTGCTCGAGGTGGCCCAAGAGACCTGCATCGGAGTAGCAGTTGAGTTCAATTTTCGGTATGTTAAACGCTTGCGAGTCGAGAGGCGCGCCTCACCTATCGCTTCTCGCAGGTCCTTCCAAGCGTCTGCCGGGCCGGTAATTGGCTTTCGACATGCAGCGTTGTTTCGCGTCGATCACCCAATCTGCCTTGCTTGCACAAACCAAAGATGGTTCAGGACAAGCCCGCTCCGCCGCCTGCCCTCTGCGTGAGCACAGCAAATCAGGGGCTAGGATGCAATCCGCACGGGAAGAGCGGAATAGCCGTGCACGAAGTTAGACGCAATCCGCTCGGGTTCGCCGACAACCTCGAACCACAATTCCGCAGACAAAATCTCTTCCCACAGGACTCTCAACTGCAGTTGCGCAAGATGTCGACCAAGACAGCGATGGATGCCGAACCCAAAAGAGAGATGCTGGCTCACATTTTTCCGATCGATCACGAAATTGTTGGCGTTCTCAATGATCTCCTCGTCCCTGTTACCGGAGATATACCACATGACGACCTTGTCGCCTTTCCTGATCTGTTTTCCACCTACGATGCTGTCGATCGTGGCTGTACGGCGCATATGTGCAATTGGCGTCTGGTAGGGAATAATCTCCGACACGGCGCTCGAGATCAGCTTGGGATTGTCAATTACCTTTCGCAATTCGGAGGGGTACTGATTCATGAACAGGAGGCCGCCGGTAATTGAGTTGCGCGTGGTGTCATTGCCCCCAACGATCAGCAAAATCAGATTTCCGAGAAACTCGTTCGGCTCCATCTGGCGTGTGAAAGGAGAATGCGCCATCAGGGAAATCAAGTCGAGGCGCGGCTCGGCTTTGATGCGCTCGTTCCAAAGCCCGTTGAAATAGTCCAGGCACTCGGATAAGATTGCGCTTCGCTTGTCCCAGCTGTCGATCGCATGGCCCGCTTTCGGAGCTGTAACAGCGACGTCTGACCAATAGGTCAGCAGTCGCCGATCCTCAAATGGAAAGTCAAACAGCGTGGCGAGCATTTGCGTCGTCAACTCTATGGACACCATGTCCACCCAGTTGAAGGTCTCATTGCGCGGCAAGCCCGCGAGAATCGCCCTGACCCTAGACCGGATCAAGCTTTCGAGCTTCGTCAACCTTTCCGGTCCGACGATCGGGCTCACGGTATTGCGCTGCTCGGCGTGCTTGGGAGGCCCCATCTTGATGAAACTCGGGGTCCAGTGCTCGCCTGGCACGTCGACAATAGTGACACCTTCTTCTGACGAGAACGCTTTGTGGTTTGTGTCGACGGCCACGATATCGCGGTATTTCGTTACGGACCAATATGGACCATAAGCGCTGTCTCGACAGTAGTGAACGGGATCTTGCTTTCGCAGCCGCTCAAAGCAAGCCCACATGCTGTCGTCTTGAAAGCGCTTGCCCTCGCTTACATCCAGCTTGCTCAGCGGGATAACACACGAATCCTCAGCCCCATAATCTTCCGATCGCCTTGTCATGATCATCCCTGCAGATTCTGCTCTCGAGAATTTACGGTGTGGCGCCATTCATCGTTTCGAGCTGCCGCTGCGCTTGGCTGCGACGGGCCGCTCGACCAGGCTACCTCACGGTGCAGCTGGCCTCGCCCTACCATGTCGGGCAGTCAGGATCGCATTGACTTTCCGACTCGATCTACTCAGGAATCAATGAGACCTATCAGCGCTGATTAGATGTGGATATGCACTGGAGGCAACATCAAGCCGAATGCACCTTCATAAGGTCGCCCGCGGCCCTCAGGTACCGCCGGAGCGGATCGCTTTCTCAAGGTCACGGATGAAAACTCGTCTGGCTAGGACGGTTCAGGCAGATCGATCCAGATATCCGAAGGACCCTTCACGAGAGTATCCCGATCTGGAACGTAGATACTGTCGAAGATCCTGAGACCATGAGCCGTTGCCGCTCCGAAAATTATAAAAGGGAGCTTGACTTGCTCCAGGTCTTCGAAATTGTCAGCATCGACGATCCGAACAAAATCGAGCTGAAAGTTTCGGAACTTGATCTGAGATGTGGCCGACGCGACCAGATCCTCGACCCTAGATACCCCTTGGGCGATCTCTTTCCTCGAATGGTCGAGTGCCCTAAAAAGGCACGACAGCTCATCAAGCTCGGAACGGCTAAATCGCCTTAAACGCGACGAAATGGGCACTCCGTTCTTGTATCTCACGGTCGGCACAAACCTTATCTCGCAATCCAGAACGAGGTCTGCGACGGCGCGCTTCACCAGGATCGCCTGACCGATATCTTTCAGGCCGAAGTAGCTGCGAGTTGGCCTCGCATAGCAGATCCAGCGGACTGCCCCGGTAACGGCTTCCTTCAAATAGGCCTCAGGCCCCCCTAGACGCAAATGACAGTCGCCTTGCGATACAAGGGTTCGATACCCAGGCGGGAACATTTCGGTGTCGTTGGAGGAAATCACGGCAGTTGCTCCCGAACGCAATGCAAGTCCAATATCCTCGTCCAAATTGAAATCGTAGCTCCCGCCTGGCCTAAGCTGGATCTTGTTCGGGTAGACTGTGACGATCGCGACGTCATTCTCCGATGCCGCCCTTCTGATCAGTTCTGCATGCCCAAGATGCAGGGCGCCGAGAGTATGTACTGTCCCGATAGTCTGCCCTGTCCTCGCCACCTCCCGGAGGAACGCTTTACCAGCGGAAAGACATGCAAAATGCATTTTCCTACTCCAGTCTCTTTGAACGCCAAAAGAGCGATCTGATCGGTCGGATCGCGCAGACAGTCTGCCCTGCCTATCGTATCGGCGGGCAATGGCCACGAGCCACATAGCGTTTTAGCGCCCGCTCACAGCTCGGACGGCCGCCCAGACCTGTCCTAAGCTCACCGACACTACATTCCCTTCTATTTTGTAGCGTTCGAAGCCGTCAGGTGGACCCTTCGCGACTCCGTCTGATCAACGATGAGAATTCAGTTAGATAGCTTGATGGCTCGCGTGGCTCATCCCCCTTCAGAGCGGCCTGTAGGCCCGGACATCGGTCTGCAAAGAATGGTGGCTCGAACGTGGTTATCTTAGCGCCCGAAAAGTCCACCTTTACGAAGCTGGCCTGGAACGGCGACATCCCACTCAGGTTCGCCTCGCGCAAGGACGATTGGTTCATGCGAACATACGCGGCCCGCGTTGCCTCCAGATTGGTTCTCGTCATTCCTGCCGCGAGATATGCCTGAACGAGATTCGATCCTTCGAGATTTGCCTCATCCAGTGCCATTGATCGTGGGGGATCACCGGTGATCATCGACCTGTAGAGATAAGCATTGGATAGGTCTGCGCGTTCGAGATCGCAGTCGCGCACAAAGGCACAGCGCCCCCGAAAGCCCGATAATTTGACGGCTCGCATTGTGCTCTCTGTTATCGAAATGCATTCGCCTGATGCCAGAGACAGGTCCGCTCCGTCGAGCTGGCAGGAATGAAAGGACGCACCGTTGAGCACGGCACCGACAAGATTTCCGCTGGACAAGCTTACGGACAAAAGCCGCGCCTGGCTCAAGTCTGCCTGCTCAAGCTCCGCATTTGGAAGATTTGACAAGTGAATGTCAGCAAATGGGGCGCTCATGCCTCTCGCTCTAATGCGGCCGCTTACCTTTGAGAGTCTCAGATACGGAAGATGAGCGCCTTCCAGGACAAGACCATCGACCGAGGTGGGACGTACAATCGATAAGCAGCTCCCCTTTGACTGGAGGAACGAGCAAGACGCCAGATGTGCTTTCGTGATCGTGAGTTGGCTCAGCTTGGCAAAGCGGAAGGAAGCGGAAGGAAGGAAACATTCATTGATGGTCGATCCCTGTAGCTCCGCGCCATCGAATACAGCATCACTCGCGTCGCATTGGTAAGCGAGAAGCCCGCTGAGCATGGCGTTATCAAAGCGCGCCCTTTTCATGCTGCAACCGTGAAACAGGCTGCCCGTTGCATCAATTACATTGCGTAGACTGGCATCATCGAAGTTGCAGACCTGCGCTGCAATCGCATGCATATACGCAAAATCGAACTTGGCGCCGCGGAAACTTGCCCTTTCTAGCCCCGGACAGATAAGGTTCGCCCCAGAAAGGTCTGCCCGATCCAACTTTGCTCCGTAGAGCTGCGCACGATTGAGCGTACAGCGTCGCAGCGGGAAATCTGACAAGTCATGACCGTTAAAGTTCTCGGAGGATAGCTGCAAGCCAATCCCGGTCCTTCTGATCGCCTCTTCGGTTCGCCTCCCGACGGCCGCCACCGCGCGCAGCCGATCGGCAGCTCGGCTCCAGTACCGAACAAAGTCGCCATCTGATGAAAGATTGTGTTTCGGATCTGACGAGTGCTCTGCCCCTTCATTCGCGGTGCACTCGCTATCAGGGTCGATCGTTTGCGACATGACGATTCCGTATTACCCGGATTACGGGGGGCCTGTTATCGACCTCTTTTGCTCCGCCTTGGCGGTACGCTATGCGACCTGTGGCCAACTCGTCGGCGAAATGGCGACACGATGCCTCGATGAAGCGCCTATTGTGTCGGTGACCTCCGCAGCCGGCGAGCTTGAGCACGGCAGCCGAATTCTAGTCATCCGCTCGCCAAGATTGTTCACTGAGCCCGCCAACGCTGACAACGCAACGGTCGTTCGACAATGCCGATATATCCGGTAGTTGCGGTTAGTCTCGGCGCTTGTAGGCAAATCCAAATCGCTCTCCATCAAGCCGAATGCAAAAAACTTCAAGGTCTTGCTTTTTTCAGAATGGACCCACGGCTTCCGGGCGGAAACGTGATCGTTCACAGACCTGACGTCAGCCGCTACTTGGCGTTACCTCATGTCCGATAGCAATGACCGTGCCAGCCGCATCAGTCGCCACTAAGAGCTGAATAGACGTCACCAAATCGATGTTGCCGCCGAATGTTTTGAACCTGACAAACACGCTCTCGTTGTCAGGGACCGCACCATGAGCGCAAGGCTATCGTGAAAGCGAAGATTGCGAGTTCATTCGCAGGAGCACAAGAGCCGCCCGTCCTTTTCCGGGCACGCAATCGATGAGTTGCAATCCGACATTTGCGGATTGCCGACCTCGCCGATAGCGAGTGTTCGAACGCGGATAGTCCTGCTCCGCGCGCCGACCAGTCCATGTAGCGGGAACCCGTGCCACAGACTGTCTTGATCGAGCGATGAACGAGCGCGCTATTGTGACCAACTCGGTGCACAAAGGCGAATGCCCTCGCGATCGGAGATAGACAATTATGATAAAGGATCGAATTCGAGGACATCGACGTTCATGCGATGCCTTCTTCGAGGATCGTACCTGGATGACCTATCTGATGTTCGCGCACAAGACGCGGCATGGCGGAGATAAGGCTCTTGGTATATTCAGACTGTGGATGGCGAAATATCTCTTCAGTGGCCCCACTATCGACGATTCTCCCCCGTCGCATAACTATGACGCGATCGCTGATGTGACGAACAACACTGAGATCATGCGAGATGAAGAGATAGCTTACGCCGACGTGGTCCTTCAGATAGCCGAGCAGGTCGAGGACCTGAGCCTGGATCGAGACGTCGAGCGCCGAAACCGGCTCATCGCAGACGATGACGGCAGGATTTGGTGCGATCGCGCGTGCGATCGCAACGCGCTGGCGCTGACCGCCCGAGAGCTCGAGCGGTCGTCGGTCCAGCAAGGCCTCGGATAGCCCGACCAGATCGAGCAACTCGATAACGCGATCCTGCCGCTTGCGCCGTGTCTCAACATCACTCGGAAGGCTATCGGATATGATGCGTCCGACCGTCCAACGTGGATCAAACGAGCCAAGAGGATCCTGGTAAATGACCGATAGCGACCGCCGCCGAGCTCGCCGTTCGCGCTCGGCGAGCGTGGTCCAAGGGCGGCCTGCAAACTGAACGGCTCCCTCGTCAGGCTCCTCGAGCGCCAGGACCATGCGCGCCATCGTTGACTTTCCCGATCCGGACTCACCTACGATGCCCAACGTCTCGCCGGATCGCAGTTCGAAGGAGACACCATCCACAGCCGCTCGTAAAGCGCCATCGGGGCCCTTGAAGCGCTTCACCAGACTTGTCGCTTCGAGCAGGATGGGAGGAGATTTCGGCGGCGATTGCGCAGCCGCCTGCGTGTGCCGGGCAGGCGAGGGCAGAATAGTCGATGGTGAGAGGCGCGAGCCGCGCGGCCGGCCCGATGGCACGGCGTCCAGCAGCTGCTGAGTATAGGGGTGCCTCGGATCTTTGAATATCTCGACGGCGCTACCGCGTTCGACGACCTCGCCTCCTCGCATGACGATGACCTCATCCGCCGCGCGGGAGACCACTGCCAGATCGTGACTGATCAGAATCAGAGCCTTGCCTCTCGCTTTGGTCTCCTCAAGGAGTGACAGCACATGAGCTTGCGCCGTCACATCGAGAGCAGTCGTCGGCTCGTCCGCGATCAGGACGCGGGGATCGAGCGCAAGTGCCGAAGCAATGAGAGCTCGTTGACGCTGGCCGCCTGATAATTGATGGGGCAGCTGCTCGGCCTTGGTCTCGGGATCAGGGACACCGACGAGCTTAAGGAGGGCAACGACGCGCTGCGCGAGCTCCTCGCGTGATGATACCGCACCGTGCAGGAGCAAGCATTCACCAATCTCTTTGCCGACCCGGCGAAGCGGGTCAAGCGAAACCAGTGCATCCTGTAATACAAAGCCAATCTCGTTGCCGCGGATGCGCCGCCAGGCACGATCGCTAAGACCCATCAGGTCCATCCCGCCTAAGCTTAGCTGGCGTGCATGAACATTGGCGTAGCGACCAGCGAGCCCTATGAGAGCCCGCGCAGTCACGCTCTTGCCCGAGCCGGATTCACCGACAATCGCAAGACACCGTCCCGGTTGGAGGGAGAACGATATATTCCGCACAACCGCTTTCTCGTGGATGCCGCGACCGAAGGAAACACGCAGCGAATCGACCGTGAGAAGGTCTGGCTGCTGCGGGACAGGCTGGGGGCGACCCTGCGACATTCACTTTCTTCCTTCCAGACGGTCCTGTAGATGGCGCCCGATGATGGTGAGGCTCAGGGCAAACGCCGTAACTGCCAGACCGGGTATGATCTCCAGCCACCAGGCGTAGATTACATAATTGCGCCCGGCATTGAGCAGCGCGCCCCATTCGGCCGCCGGGGGAGCGACGCCGAGTCCTAGGAAAGCAAGCCCAGAGGCCCATATAATCGCCTGACCTACGCCGATCGTCATCATTGCCGTCAGCGGGTTCATGGCGTTGGGAAGAATATGCCTCCGGACAATACGGGAAAATGGATGCCCCAGCACCTTAGCGGCCTCCACATACCCTATCCCCTTGATGGCAAGCATCTGGCCCCTGATCATGCGCGCATAGCCGGGCGCTGTGCCGATTCCGACGGCTATGACCTCAGTCAATACCGACGGCCCAAAAACAGACACGACTACAAGGGCGAGCAGGAGCGTGGGAATTGCGAAGAGCACGTCGACAATCCGGCTCAGGATGCTGTCGCATACGCCACCAAAAAGTGCGGCGGCCCCGCCGAAAACGATCGCAATGGACATGCTCAGCGCCGTCGCGCCTAATCCAATAGCCACGGATTGGCCTGCCCCCTCGACTACTCGAGAGTAAAGATCTCGACCCAATTGATCAGTTCCCAGCCAATGGGCGAACGACGGTGGCTGCAATGACGATCTCAAATCAATAGCGAGCGGATCGTGCGTCTGCAGCACCTTTGGCCCTATAGCCGCGAGGGCAAAAAGGCCAATGACGATAAGACAGGCGGCAACTCGGAACGGAACATGGCGGACGATTGCCAGGACTTCTTTGAGCAGCAGGGACACAGTGTCTTCGGCAAACATGCTCATGTCAAATTGATCCTCGGATCGACGACTCGGTAAGTCAGATCGACAATCAAACTGACAAGAACGAACAGGCCCGCAGAAATCAAAACAGCTCCCGAGACAATCGGAACGTCTCGCGAGGACGTTGCAGCAACAAGGACTCCACCTAGGCCTTGACGGGCAAAAACCACCTCGATCACAATCGCGCCCGAGAGAAGTTTGCCGAGCGCCCAACCTGATAAAGTAATGCCGGGCAATGCGGCGTGGCGGAGGACATGGCGAAGCCTGACGCCGAACTCACTCATACCTCGCGCCCGCGCCGATGTAACGAACGGCTGCTCGAGCACGCGTGTGAACTCGTTCTGAACGACTTGTCCAAAAAAGCCCGAGAGTTCAAGAGCCAACGCAACTGTCGGCAGAATGAGCCCGACCGGAGAGCTTCCACCGATGACTGGAAAAATGCGCAGCTTTACCGCAAAAACAACCAGCAGAATTGTGGCCAACCAATAAGGCGGCGCGGTTGCAAAAAAGACCTGCGTGTCATTGAGCAACTTCGCCCATATGTTGTCTCTGCCGGCGATGAACAAGGTCGTCAGAATTGCGATAATCCATGCGAACAGCAGCGCGGTGACCGCCAAACCAATGGTGGGGCCGATCTGTTCCGCGATGATCCCTGCGACAGGCCGATGCTGCTGGTACGACTCGCCAAGGTCTCCATGTAGGATTCCCGATATGTATTTTCCGTATTGAATCGCGAGGGGTTGATCAAATCCGTATTTCGCATTGATCGCTGCAAGTTCTGCAGAGGACGCCAGTCCGACGTTGCCGCTTGTCACATTGATGATGATCTGCGCGCGATCGCCAGGCAGAACACACTGAATTACGAACGCAAATGTTGCGGCAGCCCACACCACGACTAGGCCTGACAGTATCCGACGCCCGAACCAAACTATAGAATGATGGGCTGCTATCTTCATGGCATCATTTGTCGTCAAAATGAGCGTCATAGAAGACAGGTTCGCCAACTGACCCGCGGTCCAGCCAAACGTCTTTCAGGTTCGGCTTAGTCGCCAAAGTTACGTCCAGCACCGTGAGGCCAATCACAGGAGCGTCATCCACGATCTTCCGTTCCGCCTGCTGGTAGAGGGTGGTACGTTCAACCGCATTAGACTCCTGCTCCGCCTTTTGAATGAGGTCCCAAAGCGTCAGATCCTGGTAGCGTGAGGGATTGAAGCGATTGGACTCGCCATTTTGATCGGGCTTCCACGAGATTCGGAATATCTCGGCCCCGGGGGCAACCCAATAGAGGAGAACGACCTCATAATCATCAGGTCCGAGATTTTTGCCGGCGAAGAAATCAGCCGGATTGGTGGGTTGAAGACGAACGTCAAAACCGGCCTCCCGTGCCTGCTGCTGGATAACTTGCAAGGCTTGCTCACCATCCGGCTTTAGAAAAGCGTTCGAATAGGAAACGCGCACGATGAGCGGATTGCCGTGCTTGACACGAACTCCGTTCCGATTGCGCTCGGTCCAACCGGCCTGATCAAGCAGCTGATTGGCCTTCCGGACATCGTATCCATAGGAATGGCCGAGCTCAGGCAGGTATTCCGGCGAGCTCTGGCTTAGCGCCCCGTTGCCCTCGAACGGCAAAGAGCCAAGGAACGATGTGTCAACCGCGGCCCTTCGGTCAGTAGAATAGGCAAAGGCCTTGCGGACGAGCACGTCGTCAAATGGGGGCCGGGCCGTATACAACGCCAAGCGTAGGGGGGTGCCGCCGGTAAGGTGCCGCAATACGAAAAACCGGGAGTTGGCGTCCTTCCATGCAACAGCCGGGATATCGTATATGGCATCGGTCTCCCCCGTGATCAGCGAGCCGTAGCGGACCGTCTGATCTGGCAAAAACTTCCAGGTGATCCCATCAACGTAAGCTGGCCCTTGATGTTTTGCGGTGGCCGGGGCCGAATTGTAGTCGGGATTGCGGCGGAAGATGACTTCTCGTCCATGGCGCCACTTCTCAACAATGAATGGGCCGGAACCGACAGGGTTCTCGCAATTGACCGTAAGTCCACGTTTGAGTGCCGATGGCGAGAGAATGCCTTGCGAGGATTGGGCGAACACGTTCAGCAAGAGTTGGAACGGCACCCTTAGCTTTACCTGCAATCTCAGAGGAGCAATTGCAGTTGCCGACTCGAAGCTATCGCCAAGATAGGGAGCGGCAGTCGGATTGCGAAGATCGGGGTCGTTGCTGAGCCATCCGTTGATATTGTCTGCTATAGCCTGCGCATCGAGCGCAGTCCCGTCGGTAAACTTGACATTTGGCTTTATCTCGAATGTGTACACCTTCTTGTCGTCGGAGATCGTCCAAGACTCGGCAAGCCATGGCACAATGTTGCCGCCCTCGCTGCGCGCAACCAGATTATCGCTGTACTGACGTTGCAGATACCATTGCTGCACCCAGCCCCCGAACAGGCAAGAAGGCTCTTGAAAATGCCCGTAACGAATAACGCCTCCTCGCTTTATGCTACCGGCTGAGGCTTCTTGAGCCTGAATGCTTGACGGCAGTTGGGACAGGCCCAGGAGCACGAGAAGGGTCGCCTTCACGGTTCTTGCTGGATAGTTCGACTGTCCAGTGAAGCGCCTCGTTGACCGCGCATTCGACAAATGCATATCCAGTCTCCAAATCATCTGATGTTGAGGAAGCGTCATAATGGTGAGCTAGCTGTGGCTCGGGCCCGGCTGGAATGGAATGGAAAGTCCGAAATGCTCTCGCAGCGTCTGCCCGCGATATTCTTTGCGAAAGAGCCCGCGCTTCTGCAGAATGGGCACCACATTGTCGACAAACGCTGAAGTACCATCTTTCAGCACGTCCGGAATGATGTTGAAACCATCAACCGCGCCAGCGCGGAACCATGCCTCAATCGAATCCGCGATCTGCTCGGGTGCCCCCACGAGCAAGCGGTGGCCAAACGCTTGAACGCTGCTGATGATTTCGCGGACCGTCCGACCCTGACGCGCCAGAGTCTCAATCGTGCGATGGTGACCGACAGAAAACGGAACATCATCTGCAGTGGGCAAAATCTCCTCCGGGATCGGCCTTTCGAGGCTGAGCTTCTCGACCGCCACGCCCATGCTTCGTGCAAGAGCGGCGGCGGCGCGATCCAGATCGAGCAGCCCATCAAGGCTTTCTTTGCGACGCGCCGCTTCTTCCTCGGTGCCCCCGATACAGGTGACAAGGCCTGGCAGGATGAGCGGGGCCGCAGGGCGGCCGAAGTGCCGAGAAAGCGCGCGCAGGCGCTCTGCCTCCTGCTGAGCCGTTGACAAGTCCCCGGCTGCCGCAAACACGACATCTGCACTGCGGGCGCCAAGCCGTAGTCCGGGATCCGAACCGCCCGCCTGAACGATAACTGGGTGGCCTTGGGGCGAGGCGGGATGCGTAAGTGGTCCTCGGATGCCGAAACTATTGCTAGCGGGATCGAGCAGGCGGAACTGGCTCTGATCTGCGTAAACACCCGCAGCCTGATCGGCGATGACCATCTCGCCGCTCCAGCTCAGCCAGAGAGCACGGACCGTTTCAACGAAGTCCTCCGCACGTCTGTAGCGATCCGCTCGCCCGAGCTCTCGACCGCCAAAGTTCGCAACCGTCGCCGGACTCGACGTCGTGACCGCGTTCCACGCAACGCGCCCGCGGCTGATGACATCGAGCGATTGGAAGCGCCGAGCAAGATTGTATGGTTCGTTGTAGGTAGTCGAGGCCGTCGCAATCAGGCCAATTCGCTCCGTTTCACGTGCAATCACAGCGAGAACCAGCGTCGGTTCGAGCCCATTAAGCGGCGGCTGGTGCGTGATGTCGGAACTTATCGCGGGGGTATCGGCGAGGAATACAGCATCCAGCAGACCGTGCTCCGCAATCTTCGCAGCGCGGACGTAGTGCTCGATGTCGAAAAAGGCGCTTGGATTTGTGCCCGGCCAGCGCCACGCGGCGGAATGACCACCCGCACCATGAAGATTTAAGCCAAGATGAAGCATGGAGCTACCCGAAGACATCACAGCCCCTCATGCGGCGGCTTCTGAGCTGCTTGGCGGGCTTTGTGGACAAGTTGATCTCGTCAGCAGCCCTGCGCTTTCGCGCAAGCTCACTTTCATGCGCTCCGGGCAATCAATTTGAGCGATAGACAACAAACAGTCGGATGATGGGAGAAGAATGTCACCAAAGAAGCTTTTGCTAGGTGTTGCCATCTTCTCCGAGCAGGCGCGGACGAGAAGAGCTTCGACCACGCGGGTTGCCGATTGACGTGCACGTAGCAGCTTGTTTCCAGCGGCTGGTTGCTTCCACACGAGTACACTCACATCGCCTCTCCAGAATTCATCAGAAGCTCGCTCCCTTTTTAGGAAGAGGTTTTGGATGGCATTCGCGATCCAAATGTTTGGACTCCGGGCCGGGCTAGCAATGATCAGAGGATCTTTAGAGGTCCAGACCGTGCAAACGCAATAGTTGAGTATTTCAATCTACTATCGTCTCTTGGCATCCTCTTCTATTGCGATGTTTTACTTTCGATCGCTCAAATCCAAGCGCTCTCTGACCAGACTCACCGAACACGCTCTGCGTAATTGCGGCGACTGCAATTGGGAGCGCCGGCGCGATGCGAAAGAGATGACCCGATGCGCTCGAGAGCACACGGCAGTTTTGGCGCGACATGATTGGTCAACCGCTTGCTGCTGCGCCCGCAAAGTGACATCCGATCAATAAGGCGTCGCCAAGCCCACCATCTAATAATGCGATGAACCATTCTAGATTATAGATGCAGCGTTACGCGCAACGCTTCGAAGCTGCGCTGGATTCGAGGATGCTGGAGCGTCGTTAATTCTCTCGCGCCCGGCGCATGTCCTCGCGTACTCTACGGGTGTGATGACGCACCGCCAATTTGCCAAAAACGCCCGTCTTCACGGCCGCGCGAGCGCGCCGATATGTGCATCGGGACTCAGCTAGCTTGGACACAGGCGCCTTTGAGCATCAAGAAACGCGGCGCATCAACGTCGACGAAGTCACCCAGCAGGATATCGGACCGCGACACTTACCGGCACATGGGAGTGGGAGCCTCTTGGGCTGGATCGTTCGTGGTCTTGTCACGTCTGGTTGGCAATTCAACGTCTCGCGGCGGATGCCTGGATTGAAATAGCATCGAGCGGGTTGTGTTTTGCGACCAGCCTTCGCCGCGCCCGCGCGACTCCTCGCCCCAAACAGCAGTCCCAACAAAGCACAATGCGCCAGACCGGCGCAATCACCAGCCCGATGGCTGCGGCATCGACTACTCGGATCAGAGCTAGCTCCTGGACGAACCTTTCAACGACATCGACTCGCGCACAATGCAAGCTGGCCCAGATGAACTTATCACCCAGCGCAAGCTCAACGATTGCAGCGCTTTCGCGCACCGCTTCTCCCAGACCATGCACACCGCACTGCCGTGGAGCTGGATAGGGGCGAAGGGTCCGCCAAACTCAACTCTGCAATGAACAACAGGCCCTCCAGCACAGCGGCAAGGGCCCGAACTTTACTTCAACCTATGGGCCTGGTCAGCTATTCGACAGCTAAGCCCTTTAGCATAGCAACATCTCTCTCGGACTAGCAGGCCCACTTGATGGCTCAAGACCTGGAAGAGAAGGACCTGGATCCTGGCTCAGCCCGTTCCGTACGCCCTCAACATACCGTCCGCCGCAATTTTATCGAGAGTTGCGCCCGGCTCAGCCTCTGATCCTTATCGGACCAACTTTGCTCGATGACATTGACAAGGCAACCAGTGGGAGAAGGGAATGGACCCATTTGACAACGTCAACGCGTCCGCGGCTCGCATCAGTTACGTCGAGCCGCACCAGGAAGAGACTGCGCCGCAAGCAGACTTTGAGCTGCGGCTTGGAGAGCATCGGCCTGTCCTCCCAGCACCAGCTTCAGCCGGGGGTGGATCGTCCCGAACTGCAACGGAAGGCAATAGGAGAGCGGACCTTATCCCGAAGAGCGAACGGTGCACAGCCGCAAACTTTGTAAGAGCGCGCGCTCAACTCGCCGCAACGCTGACCTGCGCGAACATTGCGGAACTCAGAAGAGAAATCGAACTCGCTGCGCAGACATCAACGCCATGGTCAGGAGCGACTGGACCGTCGGCCGGCGGCGTGGATAGTAGCCGGGTTTACGACGACGTGGTGGCATCCTCATACGCGGAGCTGCAGCGCTTCCAAAACCACGCCAGCCATTGCAAGCCGCGCGGGTTGGCCAATCAAACCGCGATGGCCCATTTGCGTTCTATGGCGGCTGCGCGTTTCGACGCCGCCCCCTGGAATATCTGGGGAGGCCAACGACTTGATCTGGGTCGCGCAGCGGCAGAACACATGAGGGGCGACACCACTTCTTCGCCCTTTGTTTCATTGTCCGAGGAGGCCTCACAATTGCTCCTCTCGCCGGACGACGACAACGAGTATGGCGCCAAAGTGATCGCGGAAAATGCGAATGAGTTGCACACGTACACGGTGCCGAGGATCACCGCTTGGACGGCCGATGAGATCGTCAGTATTCTTGAGGACGGGACTGAGGATGATGAACCCGACCTGGCCTGGGTGAGCGATACCCCAACTGAGGAGCGCGAGGTATTGTTTCTGGGCGGGAATCTGGATGACTATCGGACCGCGAGCACATCGAATCCATACAGAAAGTCAGGCAAAGAAGATTGAGGGTGGAGGCTTAGCAAGATAACTCGGCTGTTTTCGATGCTCGGAAATCGAAAGCAGCCTTCTCCGTCTATAATGCTCCGGCCGAGCTGGCCGTCGGGGGAGTCTCCGCGTCCCCCCTGGAAAACCAGAGTTTTAGCCGAAGCCTGTACCGTCTTTACGTTCGCCGCACTTGTCGTCGGGCTCGAAAAGGCACTTGCCGACCAACATTCATTCTAACTTGTCGGCCGGCCAGGTCAGATTTTGGAAAGCTAACGTGAATAGCGAGAGAACGAGGAAACGAAGCCCGCGGACTGCAGCATGGATCGATACGACGCGATCAACCCAGCGTATAAAGATTCCGCTGCGTCAGATACCAGGGCCGAACAGCCCAAAGAACCGCAAGCGGTGTTCGAGCAACACTTGCGAGAGACGCGACAGCTTGGCCCGGTATATTCCCATAGCGGGCTTTATGACATCACCGAACAAGACGATCGCCTCATCCAAGCAGCATCTGGTGCTGCCCTTGAACGAGGCCCACCGCCAAAGGCGATTACCATTGAAATCTATGACCGTCGGCTTCGCAAATTGGCGGAGCTTCTGAAGCAGTCTGGTCACTCGATTGCTGAGCTCGATGACGATACGTTGCTTGAGCGCTCCAAGCAGCTCCTGCCAGAAGACAAGGTCATCGTCCCTGCACTGTCAATGGTGAGTAGGTACCGGGAGCCCAGCGATACCGCTCCGCCCCCCACAACTCATTATCGTCCGTCCAAGGAAGACGCCAACCTCATCAGAGAGGCGACTGATGCGGGCTTTGGTCGAGCAATGGACGCAAAAACCGCCGGAAATTACGCTAGCAGTCTTCGCAAGCTAGCGGCAGCATTGCGCCCCTTGTCGATCACCAAGCTCAGCCACAAAGCGCTGCTCGGCTATGCCGATGCTTTGTTTCCGAAGGACAAGAGACTGATCTATGCGTTGAACAGGCTGGATGACTATCGCCGCATCGCGGGGCGGGACAACTCGCCGGGCTACGGGGGCGATTCGCGCCAGTCAATGCAGCCGACCGCCGATTTACCCGTCCAGCTTTTCGAACGTGAACAGCCGTTAGCGAACGCGGAGAGCTCATTGCCGGCGGGCGGTTTCAGTGCTCTGCAGTTTTGGGAGGGAATGGGTTTAACTCCTCGTTCTCCAGCGCAGCTTGTCGCACAGGATATGCTTTTCGACGCTGTGCGCCAAAACGATGTGCCTCCACCTGTCAGCTTCGATGCGCCGGTACTTTGGCAGGAAATGCGTGCCGCCGCCCCCTTGCCCCTGCAGAGTTTCGAACAGGAAGCGCTATTCGATGCCGCCGATCGCGAGGGCCTGCCGCCAGTCAGTGCACCGGTGCTTTGGCCGAGCATGAGTTCGGTCGCCCACTCGCCCGTGCAAGATGTCGCCCGCGATCAGCTCCTAGGTGCTGCTAATCGCGAGGCCTTGCCGACGACATCCAACGATGCACCGGTCTGTTGGCCAACCGCCGGCTCGGTCCCCCCTCCGCACGTGCAAAGTGTCGTCCAGCAAGAGCTCTTCGATGCTGCGGATCGAGACCAGTTTGCGCCTGCTTTCGATCTGGAGGTATCGAAGTTATGGCCGGCAATGGAGGCGACAGCCGATAGCGCCGGCGGAGCGGATCCTTTCGATGCCGTGATTTGGCAGTCCAGCTCACGACCGCAGGGTCCCGCCTCTGAGAAAGACTTTTCACGAATGATGGATCAAGATGGGGAGACCGCCGGCGAGAGCTTTGACGCCTCCTTGGCCGTTACCGAAGGTTTTTCCCACGGCACCCAGCCTGCACCCGACATGCTGCGTTCCAAGCTCAGCCGGTGGGGTCAGATGCCGGATGCAGCACAGCGGGTAAAGACCTACGACATTCACGGTGAACGCTATTCGGGTGTGTTCGGACCGCGTGGGTATGGCGATCTTCAGCTCGTCCATCTGCGCTCTCCCGCTGTTGGCGATACATTTGACGTTTCGTTCGCAGCGCCCAACGATTTTTTCCATCGCACCCAGCCGGCTCCGGACATGATGCTTTCAGAGCTGGGCAAGTGGGACTTCTTGCCTAACGCGGAATATCCGCTCATGAACTATGAGATTGGCGGAGAACGCTATACAGCCGTGCTGGGGCCGAGAGGATCCAATGACGTTCAACTCATCCATCACCCAAGGTTCGCTTCGAGGAGTGACGCTGCGCTCGTGTCGCCGGCGGCTCCCCCGCAAACCTACGGTCTCTCATCTGGGTTTGATCTTCCCTCTTGGTTAGAATTACAGGCGGCGAACCTTCAACTGCCGTCCGCCGCGCCCGTCCCGGGCCATCACTCGTTCCCACACGTGCCTGAACTCGGAGAATTTTTCGGCAACGATTGGAGGCACGGCCCGCGAGAAGCTTCGCCTCGCGTGATTGACATGCTCCAAAACCTTGGCCTTCTGCCGAGCCAGGACGTCCCCATGACCTGCTTTTTGATCCATGGTGAGCCCTACACGGCTGAAAGCCTACCCGGTGGCCGCGTTCTTCTCTTCCATCGGCCGCAATTTGGCTGAACAATATGCGGTCGACACCGCGGGCAGCCGCTCAAGCTCGCGAATCCACGTTGGATCGCTTATTTTGGTAAATCAGGAGCGCCTCAACGAATGATTCGGGCGGGAGCAAACCTGTACCGCCCGTTCACAGCGATGATCTTAGGCGGGATCGTTCAATCACTTTACGGCTGCATTGGGCAGCACGGAAGTTTCAAGTGAAAGCCTTCCAAAAGACGCGGGGTGAAAGATACGAGCGCATCCAGGGGCAGCCGCGGGTCGCGCGAAATCATGGCGAGTCCGCCGCTTGATCGGGTTGTAAATACACTCCTCAACAGCCGCGGAGGGCGTGGGGACGTACCTCGCCCAGCTCATCTAGAGCGTTCAACTGAGAAGCCTTGGCTCCAACCCAGATGATGACAAGCCGGACCGCCGATGCTCCAATCGCTGAGATCGACGGGAGATCGACGGCGCTCATGACTTACCTTGGTCGAACAGCAGCAAGTTGCCGCAACCCGCTCCTTCGCAGACGAAAAGACGGCCAGAAAACCTCCGCGTTCCTGAGATCGAAAGGATCCGAGTCATAGTGCGACGGTCTCTACAGAATTAAAGAAGCAACTCTTCGGATCGCCCCTCTTCTCTGTGCTCTTCGTTACCAGATGAACTTTGCGCCATCCGGGACTTCGCAGATGAATTCGCCTTGATTCACAAGTTCGGTGGTTCCGACAACAAGCTTCGAGGCTCGCACCGTCAGCTTGCCTTCGCGGCTAAGACTATGGCGGATGTACTCGGTCACGGCATGCCCAGAGCTGTCGACGGTTTGATGAGCATTGGCGAAGCTGATTCCGTTCTGGGCCGTCACCCTGAATGCGTTGATAACCAGACCGGCCTGCGTCGCCGATGCCGGCTTGCCACCCTCCGCGGGGTTACAGCGGCTCATGTCCAGTATGAGCTTCACATTCTTTCCCGTCTGCAGCGCATTGAGCACCTCGGTGTATTTCGGTGAGGGCTCATCGGCTCTCGCCAAAGTGCCAGCGCTCGCGACCGAAAGCAAGGACGACAACAGGATCGTCAGTCCTTTGCCGGTAATCTTCATATGCTCTTCTCCCTCGGTAAGTACCACAGCTTACGTTTTTCAAGATGTCGTGCTGGCGACTTGTTTGGTTTTCATTCAGCAAGCGCGCCCGCACCTGTACAAAAGCAGCCTGCCGCAATCAGGCGCAAGTGGTTGTGACGGCTATTCCGACGTCACAACCTCGTAGGTCAGGTTTTCTAGGGGCTTCGGCTCGCGGGCGTCGACTAGAACGATTCGTTTGATGGTCGGCCGTTTGGAACACAAAACGGCGAGCGGTCGCGCTCGCCAACTGCAGGCCCTTTAAGCGAGAAAATGCAGCCGTCACATCTGCACAAGCAGACGACCTACGAAAGAATAACTCGATCAGGCGCATCCGCTTGCTTGTCCTTCTTAGTCTCAAGGACCGTCTACTCAAGGCGAGGCGTCCGCAATGAGGTGGTGGAGCGAACGCTTCGCGGCGGTCGATGCCCCCGATCTGAACCTAATCGAATCAGCAGTGCCAGAAGCCACAAGGCAGCGCTTAAGCTAAATGGCGTTTATGGTCCGTCAGCTTCCGGAAAGCTGGAGCTGCAACAATCCGCGCCGACAGGCGGCACTTCGAAGGAGAGTGAGATGAATGTCGATCCACGGAATGCCCCAGACAATTCCTTTGAGGTTCACCAGCCGCACCACGTCGGTGGGCAGCAGGACGGGCTTAGCGCCTACACCAGCGCACCGACAAGTTCAGACGCTCAAGCAAGCTTTGAGCGGCAGCTGAATGACTTGGCTCCAGACAACTTGAATTCGCGCTATCCAACCTCGGAGTCGGTCTCCTTAGCGGCAGATCCTGCGAGCGCCACGCCCTCATCTGCGCCAAACGAGGCGGCCTCGGAACCCAGTCGCTATCCAGCCGCATCATTCGTCAGTGCGCGCGCTCAGCTTGCCGCAACACTGACAGGTGCCACTCTTGAAGCACTTCGGCACGAGATCGCACTTGCCAAGCAGCAAGCAGCACGTTGGTCGTCGGCGATCGATGGTGACATTGATCGAGACCGCGTATTCGACGACGTAGCGGGGTCGTCATATGTCACGCTGCGGCGTTTTCAAAATCAGGACAATCATTGCAAGCCGCGCACGGAAGAAAACACGAGCGCAATATCGCATGTCCGCAACACAGCTCGGGATCATTCTTCCGTTGGAGATCCTCTGGAGCGGTATCCTATGGACCGAGCGCGCCAAGCTGGCTGGCATATGCGCGGCAAGACAACAGCATCACCCTTCGTATCGTTGGTCGAGGATCCGACAAAACTCGTCGTCTCTCGCGATCCTTGGGCGAGAGCGATCGCCAACAATGCGGACGCGCTGCACACCTACACCGTACCGAAGTCCACTATCTGGACGCCGGACGACGTGCTGAGGAGCATTGCGCTTGGAATGAATGCCGAAGATCAGGACACCATCGATGGGGACGTCGATTTAATGTGCTCACTGGGTAGAACGCCAACTCGAGAAACCGAACGCCTGTTCCTGGGCGGCAATTTGGAAGGCTACCGGACCGCTAGCGAGGCAAATCCCTACAAGCGCGAGGGTAATGAGTAGATGGTCTGTCGACTGCGCCGTTTGGCGGGTTCGTAGGCGTCAAGCACCAAAACACAGCCCAAGGAGGAACTAGAAAACGGCACACCAGCTCCGCCTCACGCATAACAGCTTGAGCATAATGGCGGCGTGACCGATGGCACGATCAACTCGCCGATCGACCGGTACAGCGGCTGAGGGCTGCGACGAAGAACGCGCCTCCGACGGTCGGGAGGACGCCGGATCATCCTCTCTCCCCAGCCCTCTCGTTGGAGCATCCTTGCATCTTGGATGTGTTGTGACACCGCCCGGCATCAATTTGTTAGCCTCCCCTCGCGGCTGACGGGCGGCTTTGATGAGGTAAGCCGCTGAACGCTCCCCGCCTTAGCTAGATCGGCCTGACATTAACCGCGCGGTCAACCAACAGGTGTTTCGGCCGTGATCGTATCAGTTATTCACTCGTCCGCAGCAAGCGGCGCTGTTGCAGTACGGCCGATCCGCCCCCTGGATGCGTTCCATCAAAACAATCGATTTTGCCGAGCACACCTAAACGCCCCATAGTCGATCGCAATGTATGGAGGCCGCATTCAAGATGACGTCTGGCAATCGATTCTCTCCTCAGTCCCTTGCCGCACAACTTTGCTCGCACGACGCTCCTGTCGTCGGGTGGACGCATCCCGCGCCTCGCCATGATCTTCCCACTAAATTGCCACGTATGAGGCGGATCGGATCGCCCGATCCTGGCGTCATGGTTTGCGCAAAGCCTGATAACAACGACTGGCTCTTCGCGCAGGTCAAAGGGGTTTCTGGCGCTACTCTCAATTGGATGGACAAATGCTCACGACGTAGGAAAGAGCGAGACCGACCGTCACGCGCAGGTCGACGGCATGGCCGAACTGTGTCGCCGTTTGCCTCGCAACGATTCCGAATTTGAGGGCACGCTACAAGGAGCCTTTAAGGGCACTTGAATCTTACCCAGCGTCAGATTGTAGGATTTCCGACAGTCTCGCGACAGAATCCGCTCGCGTGAATTCTTCCTGACAGGTAGCAACACTTGCGAACGTCTCAACACCTCAATGCTCGGCCGATCCGCCTCGTCACAGTGCTCGACTGCTCCCCTTCAAAGCTTGCGTCGTTCATCTGCTCTGTGAGCGCAGGATGCCGCACCCTCCTCGCAGCCAGACCAGGATCCAGCGCGCGAGAACAACGCGGACAATCGCTCTTTCGCCTATGCCGACCACAGGCCGAGTCCAAGCTCGAGATTAGATCATTCTTTCGCCGTTCACCCCGTCTGACGAAACGGAGCCGGCGTAACCACCTCAGACAATGCATGATGGCAACGCCGGACTCAATTTGTCCTCCGTTGGCAGCATTTGCTCGACTGCGGCGGATAACGTCTCCGGAGCGACCGAACTTCGGGGCAGTTGACATCTTGCTTGGCTATCATCGGCTAGCGAGAGGATGTGTATCCCGCCGATGGGGCGCGTGTTGATCCTCTCGTCGCGCATCTCGGCCTTTTCCAGCCCATTGGCGGATGCTTAGCGGGTGAAGTGTCCTCAAACGCGGAACACTTGCGTTGTCGTGACGTGACGACACTACGGGCTCAACAGCCTTGCAGGACTGACCGCGGATCAAGACGAATCAGGGAGTTTCCATGTCGGTTTCGCAAGTCTGTTCGGCGCCAAATACAGCCGCTCTCGCCTGCGCTTTCGTTTCGCTCGGGCGGTTTGACGCTATCGCTACTGCAGGCGCTCGCGTAGCGCATGCAGGAACCGCTATGCTCGGCCTACAGATGCATCAGCGCGCGGCCAGGACTCTCAGCCTCGTCAGAGATTGCAGAGCTCTTGCCGGCGTAAGGGAAATTGTGAGCCGCGCCGCCCGCGCAAGCTATCCGCCGCAGGCCTCCACCTATCCCATGACGATGGACGCGCAGACATGGGTCGCCTGCCAACAAGCCCTTGCGTGTCGTTTACGGCTTTTCGATTTCACGCCAAAGCGGCAGCCTCAGGGTTCCGCCGACTCTCATGGTCAAGCGTGACACGCTCAAGTCCTGGCGAGGATGGACGAGAGGCGATGAATGCGAATTCTCCTGGTTGATGATCATGCGGACTTTGGCCGCGCCGTGAAGGAAACGCTCTTAAATTGTGGGTTCGTCGTCGACGTGACGCGCACGCTGGATGAAGCGTCGGCCGCGCTCGATTGCGCGAACTACCACATGGTCTTGCTCGAATCGGTTTTGCCCGATGGAGACGGATTGGACTGGCTGAAGCAGTTGCGGCGCGAGGGACGATCAATGCCGGCTATGATGATGAGCAGTCTCAATGATCTCAGCCGGCGGATTGCAATTTTCAATGCGGGCGCAGATGATTTTCTGCCAAAGCCAGTGTCTATCGACGAACTCATTGCTCGCATGCGAGCTATTTTGCGACGATCAACGCAGATGACGGCGCCGGTGGTGACATTCGGGAATCTGCATTTCGATCCGATCGCGAGACAGGTCTCCGTCGGTGGGCGAGTACTGAGAATTGCGCGCCGCGAAGTGTGCATTCTCGAACATTTGCTCAACCGCGCGGGCCGTACCGTGCCCCGCACAGCGCTCGAAGAAAGCTTGTATGCATTTGACGACGAGGTCTCGACCAATGCGCTGGAGGTCGGGATTTACCGCTTACGAGCGCATTTGAACCAGGCCGGGGCAACGCTCAGGATCAAGACCGCGCGCGGTGTCGGCTACACCCTTGAACTCATCGGCGCAGCATCGGCTGCCTAGCAGTCTCACTTGAAGGCAACAATCCCTTGAACGTCGTTAACAATGACGCCGCCGCCGATGAGCCGTCGGTGGTCGCCAGCAGCTCGCACTCTGCCGCTTTTCCCCGCCTCTGCTACGCCCTGTGCGCAGTCGCTCTGCTACTTCCGCTTGCTGCCGCAGCTCAGGCAAAGCGAGAGGGCAAAGGAGAACCGCCACGTGCTGCGCCTGGCAGCACCACCGGCACGCTCAACCTTACCTCCTCACAGGGAAAGACAGTTCATCTGACCGGACCGGCTGCGAGCATTTTTATTGCCGACCCGGCCATTGCGGATTATCAGGCGCCTTCGAACACCACGATTTTCGTCTTTGGCAAAAAGTCGGGACGGACTAGCCTGTTCGCGCTAAACGACAATGGAGAGGCTCTCGCCGAGCTGCGTGTTGTCGTCACCCAACCGATCGAGGATCTGCGGGCCGCGCTGAAGGCCGAGGTCGGCGACTATCCGATTCAGGTCAGCTATACCCCGCGCGGTGCGATCCTTAGCGGTACGGCGCCTAATGCCGAGGTCGTCGAGACCGCTAGGAAGGTCACTGAGCAGTTTCTTGGGGCTGGCGCGCTGGTAGTCAACAAGATCCAGGTCGCCGGCTCATTACAGGTGAATCTCAGCGTCCGGGTGGCAGAGGTCTCCCGCAGCGCGGTCAAGGATCTCAACATCAACTTCACCGCCTCGAGCCCAAACGGCGCTTTCCTTGTCACCGGCAAAGGGGGAGGGTCCGGCGCAGCCGGCGGCGGCGGCACGATCGGGATTGGGTTTAGCGCCGGCAACACCAACTTGAGCGCTGTTCTGGACGCTCTCGCAAGCGAGCACCTAGCCTCAATCCTGGCTGAGCCGAATCTGACGGCGATGTCCGGCGAAGCGGCAAGCTTCCTCGCCGGCGGCGAATTCCCCATTCCGGTGATGCAGGATAACCGGCAGGTTTCGGTCCAATTTCGCCAGTTCGGCGTGAGCCTCGAGTTCGTTCCGACGGTTCTCAACAATAATCAGATCAACGTCCGGGTGAAGCCCGAAGTCAGCGAACTGTCGAGCGAAGGCGAAGTCAAAATCAATGGCATGGCGGTCCCTGCCCTCTCGACTCGGCGGGCGAGCACCGTGGTCGAGCTCGCCAGCGGTCAGAGCTTTGCAATCGGCGGCCTCATCAGGCGCAACTTCAACACTGACATCGGCGAGTTTCCCTGGCTTGGTGATGTGCCCATCCTGGGCGCACTTTTTCGCTCCTCATCGTTTCAAAAACGTGAAACCGAACTGGTCATTATTGTCACGCCCTACATCGTGCGGCCCGCATCGAATCCGAACAAGATGAGTGCGCCAAGCGACCGCATCTCGCCGCCCTCAGACGCGGGGCGGATTTTGACGAACACGGTGGCCCGGCCGCCACGAGAGCGCGATGCGCCTCGCGCCAGCGCGCCAGGACTGACCGGCAACGCCGGCTTTATTGTCGAATGAGGATCGTCAAATGACATTGCGACATCTGTGCTACCCGATCTTTATTGCGGCAATAATGGGTGGCTGCGCAAATCCGGCCTCGATCCAGCCCGCGCCGGCTGACCAAGAGATCCAGGTCGAGCAGAAGAGTAGCGTGCTGTTCCTGCAGAGCCTTCGTGGCCCCGAACGGCATCGGCTGCGAAGCTTTATTGCAGCGACCAGTCGCGGCCGGCGGGATGCCCTCCATGTGAGGGTCATCGGCTCACCCAGACTCATCGCACAGGTCGCCGACGAGGCTCGCGCCATGGGTGTTGCCAATTACAACATCCTCCTGTCCGCTTCTCGTGTGGATCTGCCGGCTCGTTCCGGGGTGAGGATCGAAGCGATCACTTTCGAAGCTCATCCTCCGGTCTGCCCCTCGCTCTCCATCGTCGGTCCTACGGTGAACGAGAATTCGTTCAACCCGACCCTTGGCTGCTCAGTCCGGAATAACCTCGCGGTCACGATCAATGATCCTGGCGACCTGTTAGGCAATCACGCTGTCATGCCGACCAGTGGTGATCGTGCAGTGCTTCCCATCACCGCACGTGGGGCAACGACGGTGGGCAACAGGAGCAATTTGGAGGATGACACCCATACCAGGGTTGCGCCAGAAACCCAATAAGCTGCTCGTAGAACCCGAACAGCATGAACGTCGGTTGGCATTCTGTTTGGAATCGGCCGACGAGCCTCCTGGACTCCAGCCTTTGCTCGGTCTTTTTTTGGGGATCGTGCAGCTCGCAGATCAGGTTCTGGGACAGTTCGGTCATTGCCCAGTGGTTTGAGCGCATCGATGTTTGCGCGACGCTAAACGAGGCCGGCGGCAAAGACTGCCTTTGCAACCCTCTCGAAACACTCCATCGGAACGGCCTTGCCCATCGTACCTTTTCGGATCAGCTGACGCGCCAACACATGATCCTCGACAATGCTCAGACGTTGGGCGCGCGCCTCCGCCAGCAACTGTGAAGCCGTTTCGCCCTCGCCGCGGCACACCAGTACCGGAACGCCGGTCTCGCCCCGAACGTAGCGCAGCCCAATCAATGTCGCTCGCCCCGTCAGTATCAATGTCGCCCGATGGACGCCGAGCGGAGACTCGTTCGCCGACTCCCGGCGGAGCCTGCGGTGTTCACCCTTGATCTGCGGATTACCATCCTGTTCCTTGGACTCGCGCTTGGCTTCGCTCTGCGTCATGCGCATGTCGCGCAAGAACAACCAACGCTGAATGAGCAGATCAGCCAAGCCGCCAATCAGAAGAGCGCCGGCAGCGATCGCGATCAGCACTTTGAGCTCTTTAAAGACAAAACCAAAGCAGCTCAAATCGCACACGGGCAAGTATACCAGTGCCCTCCAACTTGCGAGCACAGTGAAAACGAACGTAGCGCCAAGAACCAAAACTTTGACGATAGACTTTCCAAGCTCGACAGCCGACCGCTGGGAGACAATCCGCTTCAGCCCTTTGACGGGATCCAATTTCTCAAAGCTGGGTTTAAGCGGCTCAACCGAAATCGTTAGCCCCCCGCCGGCCAAGACACCGGCCAGAATCGCCGCAACCACCGCCGCACCTAGGATGGGGGCCGCGGCTGCTATAGAAAGGTCTATCAATCCGAGCAACGCCTTCCGGGCCGCACTGTTGAAGGGCTGTTCCTGCAGCTTGTCGATGAGCCGCACGGCTTCGCGCCATCCGTCTTCGATCGAGCTGGCCCTGAAGCACAGGCAACCGAAACCAGCGCAAAGGCTTGCCGCGGTCACAAACTCGGCGCTGCGCGGGCTCTGCCCTTTCTTACGCGCGTCCCTCAGCTTCTTGTGACTTGGTGGAAGGTTTTTCTCTTCGCTCGTGTCGTTCATTTCAAGAACTTCTCGAGCCACTCCAGCACGTCGTTGAACCGAATGATCTCTGCTCCCATATATTCGATCAGGAAGACGGCGTAGCTGACCATGATGGTGCCAAAGGCGGCGTTCTTGATGGTCGGAGAGAGATCGTTCAGCTTGATTTGCGGCGCAAAGCGCCCCAGCAGCATGAGGGATACGTCAATCAGAAGCAGCAGAGCCAGCACGGGCCCGGCGACCACGAGGGTCGTGTGCATGATATGGTCGAGGAGCCCGATAAACTCCATTGCCCCTTGCTGGGTCAGAGGCGGTAGCAGCCGATACACGGGCCAGATCAGATAACTTCCATAGAGGCATCTGACCATGGTCTGCAGACCCCCTGATACAACGAAGATCGTAACCGCGGCAGTCCCGAGAAAGAGCCCCATCGCGGCGGTTTGACTGCGTGTCGCAGGATCGTCCACCTGGCTGGAGATGCCGCGCTGGGTATCAATGATGTCACCAACGGCCTGGATGCTCCAAAGTGGTATACTAAGCAGAAACCCGAACAGCAGGCCGATAAATATCTCCTTCAAACCGAGGAGCGAGACCGCAACCATACGGGTGCCCGGATCTAGTGTCTGCAAGCCGTTCCTGATCTGCATCAAACAAGGCAATCCAATCACAACCGTCGCGCTTGCGCGGATAATCCCGCCAATGTGCGGTCGCGTGAATACCGGAAGAACCAGCATAATCCCGAGGGCCCGGGCCGCGCCAAGACCGGCCGCAACGACGAACTCGACAGCAGTCTGAATCAGAGTTTGCGTCTCGGTGGCTGACAAGGCATCCATTTGAGCTCAGCTCGTCGTTCCTTCAGCCAATGCAACCGTCGCACTCACGTCGTCATGGTGTGAGACGTCAAGAACTCTGCAGATCTCGTGTCCCAGCGGTTGCAGAGCGACAGGCCTCGCAGATGACTTCGGCTTCAACTATCCATATGACTACAGCCATCCGGCGCAGAGGTATGACCATTCGATGAGAGCACCGGCGAAATCTCGCGCCGCCTGCAAGCCACGCTTCTTCCGCTCTCACCGAGCGCGGTTTGAAGATCTGAGGGCCTCAAAGCTTCCATCAATTTCGCAGTCTATGGAGATCGGTCTCGAGCGGCACCTTCATTCGTAGGCTCATTCACCAGACTGCCAGACTCGTGGGGCCGCTTGCAATCAAAGCGGTTTGCCCGTTCACTTGCGTCGACAACTCGCCAGGCTGTGCATCGAGGACCAGGTCTCAGCAGGTAATTCCATCACATCGTAAGCAAACCTGAATCGAACGGATAGAAATTCCAAATGGGGTCATTCTTCCTCCGAATACGGCAGGCTCATAGAGCCGAACAGGACAGTTCGGATGTTTATCCGTCTCAGAATAGTGAGGCGAGCTTTCGATAAGCTGACGAACTCGCCCTTTTGTGGTTCGCAATGAACGCCAACAAACGCGACGCTATAGCTGAAACTTAGACAGGCCTGCGTTCCGCGCGCACTAGCCTAATACCTCGCTGTGAGCGCGGGGAACTCAGTGAAGATATGCTGGGCTTGCTCGATCAGCGGCGCGCTCAGCACCGGGGCAAACAGAACGAGCACGGCGACGACGACGAGGAGCTTCACGGTAAGCGGCAAGGTTTGATCCTGGAGCTGGGTTGCTGCCTGCACGATGCCAATACCCAATCCGGCCACGAGGGCTGCCAGGAGCGGCGGTAGAACCCAGATCATGAACAGGACTAATGATCGGCTCAGATGGGTGAGGATGCTCGCCTCGTCCATCTCACCCCCCCGGGGATGCGTAGCTTAAGACCAATCCGTGCATGAGCCGCGACCAGCCGTCGATTGTGACGAACAGAAAGAGCTTGAAAGGAACGGATATCATTGTTGGTGATACCATTGACATGCCCATGGCCATCAGAATTGTCGTCACAATAAGGTCGATCGTGATGAACGGAAGATAGAGAAGGAAACCGATTTCAAACGCACGCTTAAGCTCCGAGATCAAAAAAGACGGCACGAGGATCGCAAAATCATCGGCTGTTGCGTTGGCGCGCATCTCCTCCGACCAGATATGTTCCGTCGACGACAGGAAGAACGTGCGCTGCTCCTCAGTGGTGAACTTTTTGAGATGGGCGCGCAGCGGCTCGCTCCCCTCCTTGGCGGCGGTCAACCAGTCATCGGCGGTTTGGTAACGAAGTTGCGTATTGGTCACGCGGTTGTAGGTTTGCTCGAATACTGGGGCGCCTATGAACACGGTAAGGATCAATGCAGCACCATACAGAACGATATTCGGTGGTATGGACTGAGTGCCGAGCGCGTTGCGGATCAGGAAGAGAACGACGGAAACCTTGATGAACGCCGTTGTTGTGACAACTGCGAACGCCAGCAGGCCAAGACCGGCGGTCGCCGCAACAAGCGCAAGGATGCTCGGTTGAATGTCAACCATTGACCGCCAACTTGCTAAGTAACCGGATGCCCAACGCTTCACCGACACGTACGATGTCGCCGCGGCCGATCAATTGACCATTGGCAACAATATCGACCGGACCGTCCACCGGCCGGCCAAGCTCGAACACGTGCCCCTCGTTGATGCTTCTCAACGTACCCAGCGGGATGGGCCAGCGGCCGCATTCGAACACAAGCGTGATCTCAATACTGTCGATGTCGGCTTCCGAGAGCGGGATTGCTTGTTCAGCTTGTGGGCGTATCGTCATATTTGCATACCTTAGAGGATGGGACTGCAGGCGGAATGGTCCCCGAAGGATAAGTCTGTCGCCCGCGACCTGCGCCGGCGCCCACAACTTGTCCGCAGCGAGGATGAGCTGGCCATGAGCAAAGGGAATGACTTCGGGCAGCAGTGCGTCGCCGGGCTGTGCTTGGCGAAGAAGCTTGATGGGCGCGCGCAGCGAGCCGATCTCTCTCGCAATTACGACCGGCAATTCCGAAGAACTCTTACCTAAATCTCGCGGTGATTGGCCGATCAGCTCGCCTAAGACACGAAACGCAGACGGAACCAGACCGTCAAGAGGCGCGAACAAGAACAGGCGAGCCTTGGCCGCCAGCGGCCCGAAAGTAACGTCGAACTCCAAATAGGGGTCTTTGGCCGTTGCGTCTTCGACGCGGATCAGCTGCAAATTCCGCGCGAGCGCGATCTCGAGTGGAGCGAGCCAAGGTTCCAGTGCAAGTTCGAGAAGGAGCGAGCGGGTTGGGTCGGAAGGTAAAGTAAGGCCAGACTGGACCGTTGAAATCAGTGCCTCGACGAGAAGGCGGGGCAAGGACAACACAGCGGTCTCGCCTCCGGCGCAAAATACGCAGTCGAGCACCGACATGGCATATGGCTCGGCCTGCCAAACAAGCCGGCTCATACGGATCGATAGCGGCTTATCGCCCATGCGGCTCTGCAGAACCGTGCGCGGTGCGGCGGTCTCGTTGAGCCAGGAGACCACTTCATGCGACAGCTTTGCCGCTGGCTGAAATAGTGCGGGTTCACCCATGGCATTTATCGACAGGTTCCGCGGGTGCAGCTCGCGACGCGGTAAGAGAACCAGCCATTAGTTCGAGCCATCGACCGTCTGGCTGCGCGAACCACCCTGATATCGGAGCAAAACCTCATCGTCGGCATCGACTTCGGCTGCAAACTCCGAACGGACAGCGGTAGTGCGCTGGACATCGCCCTCAATCTCCTGCCATTTCTGGCTCGCCGCCGACCGCTTGGCCCATATGGTGCGCGCCTCATTCACTGCCCGCTCGGCCTGCTCATGCGCGATGCGCGCCTGCTCACGCGCCTGGCGTGCCGATTCGATCTCTGCTGCCAGCCGCCCAAGGACGACTTGACAGCGACGATCGAGCTCGGCCACGGACATCATCTCGAGGGACACCAGCTCCTGATAAAGTTCAGCTTCGGCCTTGGCGCGACGATTCTCAGCGCCTTTAAGATTCTCAGACGCTCGCTGCAGCGCTGCGACCGCAATTTGGCGCCTGTCTTCCATGTTCGACAATTCACGAAGCGCGCTTCGCTCTCTCATGTCTTTCACCAGCCGCAATTTTGACGCTTGTACGAGATTCAGGCCGTCAGACGCGACATCCATGAAACGGTCTCCTCAAAGCTACACGGCTCGTCCTGTCCCTGGCGCAAGAATGCGCGCAGTTCCTCGATTGACTCGATTGCCCGATCAGTCAGTGGATCGCTGCCTGGCTTGTATTCACCGACCTTGATCAGAAACTCAGCCTCATTGTAGCGCGAGAGCAGATCGCGGAAGGTGGATGCCGCCTTGCGATGTGGACCAGAGGCGACCGCATCCATGACACGACTTCGGCTCGACAGCACGTCGATGGCGGGAAAATGCTCTCGCGAGGCCAGCGCGCGCGAAAGAATGATGTGACCATCGAGAATTCCGCGCGACTCTTCGGCAATCGGATCGCCCGTGCCGTCACCTTCGACAAGCACGGTATAGAATGCCGTGATCGAGCCCCGCTCGCCCATACCGGCTCGCTCCAACAGACCAGGAAGCAGCGCAAAGACGGAAGGAGGAAAGCCGCGCCGGGTGGGAGGTTCGCCGGCGGCAAGGCCGATTTCGCGCATCGCACGGCTAAATCGCGTCAGCGAATCCATCATCAGAACGACCCGCAGACCTTGATCACGAAAATACTCGGCGAGTGCGGTCGCCATATGAGCGCATTGCGCCCGCTCCATTGCCGATCGATCGGATGTCTCAACGACAACGATCGTGCGAGCGAGAGCATCTCCAATATGACGTTCGATGAATTCACGCACCTCGCGTCCACGCTCCCCTATGAGCGCAACCACGGTGACATCGGCGGCTGCGCCTTTTACAATTTGCGACATCAGCGTCGACTTACCGCAACCGGCATCTCCATAGATTCCGATCCGCTGACCTTCGCCACACGTCAGAAGTCCGTCCAGCACGCGAACGCCAAGCGGAAACGGCTCCTCGATGCCACGCCGCCTCATCGGGTTGGGCGCCTTGCCGCGGAGCGGACAAGTGTGGACCGTCTTTATCGGCCCCTTGCCATCGAGTGGACGGCCGAAGCTATCGATCACGCGGCCGAGCAGGTCGGGCCCGACTGACACTTCCTGCATGCGCCCGGTCGGGAGCACTTCCGCGCGGTGGGACAAGCCTACCATATCGCCAATGGGCGTCAGCAACACCCCGTCCGGCAGCAAACCGATGACTTCCGCCTCAAGCGACCATCCGGAAGCGTGATCCTGCAGCAGGCAAAGTTCTCCAACACGGGCCCCTGGCAACACGGCATGGAGCAAGGTGCCGATCGCACGCGTGATCCGTCCCCGCACGGCACGCGTATCGACATCCTTTGCTGCGAATCTCAGCGATGCTATCGCCGCATGCACATCTCCTTCTCCGCCGGCTTGATCTTGGCCTGATCGTTGCATCGTCACGGTTAGCTTTCCTGAGAAGATGGATTAAGGCCGAGACGCAATGTGCGGAGCTGCGCGGCAAGTCCTAAATCGACACTGCCGAACTCACTCCACAGAACGCACTGGTCCGGCCCCACGGCAGGGTCCGGATCAATTCTGACTTTCGGCCGACCATTCGTTCCATCGAACGCCAGGAATTCATGTCTTAGTGCATCAGCGTTCACAGGAGACACGTGAAGGCATACTTCTCCGCTGCCATATCTTTTCTCGACGGCGTGACGAACGGTCCTTACCAACATCTCACCCGGATCAAAGGAGCCCAACAAATCGGTCAATATCTCAATGACGAGCTGTGGTAACTCCTGTTGCAGAACGGCTTTTCGCCGGGCCACATCGGAAGCAGCTCCGGCAATCAGCCGTGCTATTTCGTCCGAGCCTGACCTTAGACCCTCGCAGTGCCCGCGCTCCCGCTCCTGCTGATAGGCCTTCCTTGCCCAACTGCGAACCTGCCGCAGGTATCGCTCGGCTAGCGCGCGCGTCTGCACCGCATCGTACCAGATGCCAAGTTCCGCGGCTGGTATGAGCCGACCAAGCGGCCGTATCCGCGGGCTATCTGGCAAGACTGTTTCATTGGCCGTCATGCCGCTGGCTCCTCCGTGGCCAAGTGGGCCACCACCAAAGACAGTAACTGACCCGCTGAGTTGTGGTGTTCGGCTGCTGGGGATTCTGCGGTGGTCCCCACAGGTAAGCGGAAAAGAACGCGCACACGGTCAAGCTCTGATGCGTCCTTGAGCCAAGCGCCAAGGCAGGCACATCCGTCATGTTCAATCTGGCTCGCCAGCTTCTGCGGATCGTCAATCGATGTGGTTGCGACGGCGTTGGATAAGTGTCGGATTGCGAAAGCATGTGCTTCGGCACCAATATTTTCGATCAGAATCGCTACATCATGTCTTGACACAAACTTCAGCACAGAACGGGCATGCCAGATACTGCCAGCGAGCAGCGCCGCTCGACGCGGATCATGCCCGAGCAGAACGTCCCTACCCCAATCGGTTCCGTTCGAAACCAGCTCCTCACTACTTAGCAGCAATTCGGCCAGTCTTTGCTGCAGTCTGGGAGACTTTTGCAACTGCAGCACTGTGGCGGTCGACAGGCGCTCATCAAGATGGCCGGAAAACCGGCTGGGATGGATTAAAGCGGCAAGCTCACGCAGGCGATCGGAATGCGGGTTGAGTGAAAAACTTGTGTTAGTGGATGCCATCGATACGGACCTGCTGCCGCTATTTCGGATCGGAGGAGAGCTTTTTGCCGGCGGACTGGACCGCTGGGTTGCTGGCATCTCTGCCGAGACTCGTCACTTTGCGCCAGGATTGACGAAGCTGTCGCCCACGTGTGCTCAGCAGCACGTGAGATAGAATGCCCAACGCGGCGAGCCCACCTCCTGCACCGATCGCAATGTGGGTTGCATTGAACTTGGTTGGTTCGGCGGAAGCTGCCGCTGGCACAACGGAGACCTCATGCTGAGCCCGCTCAACCGGCACGAACACGACCGCCACCTTGTCGTATGATAGGCCTTCGATGCTGTTGGCGACGAGCATCTTGATCTGCGGCAGCAAGGCTGAGAGCTTCGCGTTCGAGGCGTATCGAATGAACACCGACGCCGAAGACGGGGTTGCATCCTGTCGCAAAAGATCATTCTTCGGCAGAACGACATGAACACGGGCGGAGAGAACACCATCGATATCGTTGATCGTACGCGACAATTCTTCACTGAGAGCATAGATGTAGCGGGCTCGCTCCTCAACCGGAGATGCAACGAGGCCCGCCCCCTTGAACACCTCACCAAGGCTCTTGAAGGGTTGGCGCGGCAAGCCCTGGTCATTCAGAAGCTCGATCGAGTAGGCGAGCTGCTTTTCTTCCACCTGAATTGTGCTGGTCCCATCCTTACCGACAACACGGATGGCATCGACGCCCTTGCTCAGGAGCAGCCCAAGCATCTCGTTGGCTTCGCGCTCTTGAACTTTGGTATACAGATCAGCTTTGCAACCGGCGAGGGCCAGCAAAACCGGCAACAGGACGAGAGCATGAAGCCGCTTTCTTGCGGGGCAGCCGTTACCGATCTTGTCTTTCGTCAAGACAGCCAACGGCCCGCTCAGCCCGCCGATAGAAGCTTGTTCAGAGATGAACTGACAGCACCTGTCCCCTTGGAGAGGAGCGAAACCTGGATGACGCCGTTGTAAACATCCCGCAGATTCGCCAGCGCCGAGTCGAAATGATCCGCACCTTCCGGTTTGCCCGCTGGATGTACCTCGACTTGCTGAACACGCAAGACTGGTTGCGCTGCCGGCCCAAGCTGGAGACCCTTAGTAGGATCAGGCTCACCGACGAGCGTCGGCGAAACTGCACCCGACGGAAATGGTTTGCCCTGATGGATAGCAGAAATGCTCTGAAGGACGCGATCGCCGAGCGGGCTCGCCGATATGACTGCGCGCGGCACTTCCGCCAGCAATGGAGCTGGCGTGCGCTCGGTCACAGAAGAGGTGACACCTTGGTTCGAGGCCGCCTGCGCAAGACTCTGATCAAACTGGGCGTTTGCCGGCGAACAGCCGTTGGAGGCACACTCGACGGAGTTGACAGGGGTCGACGTAATGCCAAACAAGATGGAGGAAATCATTTCTGTCACGTAGTGAGGTGAGCCGTCAGTTCCCACGAACGGGCCGGCACCCTAGAGAAGTAAGCTGACCAAAAACTGACGAGCAGCTGTCATCCAATGATCACGGTCAGCTTCCATTTTTCGACGAAGCAGCGGCTTCCAAATTTTGGGACGAATTCCGGTGCTTGTTCTCAAGCGTAAAAAGCAGGAATGCTCATTCCATCCACAAGGCGGCACATCTTGAAGAAACTTCTCTATGCTGGTGTTTTCATTTGCTTGGGCGTCGTCGAGGCGCTCGGCGCTCCCCTGGCGCTGCCATCGACGCCTTATAGTTACACAGTTCTGGATCAGGACCTCGCGGCCGCACTGCAGGAATTCGGCAACAACCTAAATATCAGAGTCAATGTCAGCACCGGGGTGAAGGGGCGGATTCGCGGGCGACTGCCCGATCTCCCACCGCGAGAGTTCCTCGAACGGTTGATCAATCTCTACAATCTTCAATGGTACTACGATGGGCTGGTGCTCTATGTATCCGACGCGCATGAGGCGCAAAGCCGCCTTTTGGTCTTGAGTCCAATCAGCTTTGATGCGCTCAAGGCGGCACTCGATGCGCTCAACATCTCCGACGAGCGTTACATCGTGAGAGCCGTACCGGGAGATGGCCTCGTCTTCGCCTCTGGTCCACCCCGCTTTGTCGCGCTTGTGGAGCAAACACTCAAAGGACTTGCGGCGGAGGCACAGGCACGGCGAAACCCGAGCGGTGGCGAAAAGCCACCGCACGAGTCGGTTTTGATGCTGTTTCGGGGATCCTCCAGCGTGGTCATTCGCGAAGGACGACCGAATGACGCTCCTTCGCCGGAGGCACCACATCAAGACGGCATGGTCCATCTACCCGATGCAGGTAAGAAATGACCTGATGACAACAGATCGCCTACGAAGAGGTGCCATGCGTCTGTCTATGCCCTCTGTCAGCTTTTCGAAAGCTACTGCTGCCAGTGTCCAAGCGCGGATATGTAGATGGTCGATGCCGCAGGGCGGCGCAAATAAACGTCCAGGCCGGAGCCACGGACGCGAACCAGGTCCTGGCCAACAGCATCGGTGACCGTGCTTTGCCGCTTTAGCGCCTCATGCGAGCTTTTGAACAACTCTACGAACTCTGCCATGCAAATGAGCTTCATCGCGCAAGAATGAAAGCCCCTCAGTTGTCCAAAGGGAGGAACAGGATGAACTTCAACTCGCTAAGCCCGGCGGACAACAGCCCAGCATCCCACTCGTCCTCGTCGCCCGCCGGTCCGAGAGAGTCGCATTGCATAAAATACCCGAATACAGCCAGGACCTAATTTGGCAGGAACTCGGAGGCAGATCATCGCGTGTCGAGCCATCATTGAGCGGCGGCGAGCGGACCAATTCCCAACAGCCGATCGCTCAGCACCGCGTGGACGCCTCCGAGTTCGGCAACGACCTTGTTTGGCAAGATCCGGGTCACCTCAACGCTGGACCGTCTCAAGCGGACTCGCGTGCCCGCACGGGTTGCTCCGCCGGAACTTGGAGATTTCGCCATGGCGAACGGCCGTCGCGCCAGGGGCGAGTGGGTCTTCACTGGCCAAACCGCTACGCTTGCTCAGATCGAAATGCTAAGAAGCCGCAATCTCATACCCACCAGGGCTCACAGACAATCACGTTCACCAACCTGGGTGTGCCTGTCAGGGCGGAATGGCGAGAAGAAGGTTCAATTCGTATCAAACCATCGCTAGACTCTGCCCTTTGGCCTGTAGGCTCGAGCGAACACTCGCCAAGCGGATAAGCATGATGACATGAAGAATGCCAGGCGCAGCTGAGCTTCGATCCGCTCGGGGCAACATGGTCGGCACAATACCGACGGACTCTTTCGAGCATCTGCGCCAGTCAATCTGATACGATCATTCTGTATCTGGCTCATCGGGCAGACGCCAACACTCTCGTTGGGCGCAGGCGCGAGGTCGCTAGGCGTGGGTGATTTCACCATCAGATGCTGCGGAGACCTGCGACGTTGTTGCAGGAATCAGCGCACGTGACCATCCGCAGAGCGGCAGACTCGGGTTCATTGATTCGACCTAGTTAGCGTGGAGGCGAGCGATCGAAACAAAACAGGCAAGCCGATTCCGATATCAAGAACCATCACCGCCTTTCACACTGTCATTTCGCGCCTCGTTATGAAACCTCTGAATGCCGTCAGCTTTTGGAAAGCTAATCAAACCTACCATACGGCGTGAATATCTAGACGGCGATGTGCCTATAGATTGTAGCGGAACTGAGCGCTGGGGCGCACTGAGCAATCGGAAGCAATTGGTAGGAGCCATCGATCCTATCAACATTTATTGCTCGTTGTTCGTCGCGATTCTCGGGCTGCGCCACATGCCCGGCCTGTGGTGCGATCTCAAATCAGAGGACCTATAATGTCAGTCAACAACCTGTCGCTAACCGCCAGCTCCACTTTGTCCGGGCTGGCGCCCGGGCCCTCATCGGCGCGGGATCTTTCAAATTTCGAGGCGATGCTGGCTAGTTTCTCGTTGAAAGACAAGGTCGATGACCATTCCGCACCGCAGGATCCGGCGGCTGCAGACTCAGCCAAGCAGCTGACGGAGGAACTCACGCAGGAGGTGCGGAACATCCTCCCGCCGGAGATCAAGGCCGCACTGGACGCATGTCAGCAGGCGCCAGAGCCATCCTCCACGGAGTCCTCCTCCGCTGAGAGCGCACCAAAGATTGCAGAGGCACCCGTACAAAGCTCCAGGATCACGTGGAACAGCGGCACGTTGACTCATGCCGAGCTGCAGATTGTGTCGGTGCTGAACCGACACAAAGACAAGTGCCCGCTGGATTGGAAATCTCTTGGAGATTTGGCCAACGATCCCTCCACACCACCGGATCTAAAAGCGGCGATCGAGGCTCTGCAACAGGACCCAGAGCTCTTCTATGCGATAGGCTCGCAAGGTGACGGCCGCTGCGGCGGGAAGATTAAAGCAGGTGATCTCTCCAGCTTCTCCGATCACCACCCTCAGGTTGGTGCGTTCCAGGAGCAGCGGGCAAAGAACTATACGCAAAACTACATCCCTTCCGACGGCACCCGGAATGGCGAGCCATCGGTTATGACCCAGACCGATGCATTGCGCGAGCTCTATCGGTATTCCGACAACCTGCCTAAGAACCTGAGCCTTGCGGATTTCAAGCGGATCGTCGACGGCGAAGCCAAAACCGGCAAATGCCCGCCGCAGGTTCTCGCGGCCGCTCAATACTTCCTCGATCACCCGGATGAATGGAAGCAGCTGTATGGTGGCTCGATAGACAAGGTCCACAAAGAGGACTTCCTGCAGATTGCTTCATCATCGATGAATCTCACGCAAGCCGAGCTCGATACGCTCAATACGATCAACAAGAACCAAAACGCTTTCTTCGGGAACGGTGATCTGACCCGGGAAAAGCTGGCGAGCATGGTCGATGATAAGAGCCTCACGCCCGAGGTGCGAAAGGCGGCCTCCCAGCTGCTCTCCGATCCCGTGTTGTTCGGGTTGATGAACAACGCAATTACGGGCTACAAAACCCACCATAAGTTCTTCGACTTCGGCGGCGGGCATACGGTCGATTCCGGCAACATCAGCAACAGCGACTTCAACCAGTTCTTCAACAACATGTCGGGTGCGAACCGCACCGTCCACCAAGTGAAGACGCATGCCGTCCGAACGCCTGCCGAGCAGGACGCGGTCGCGGACATGACGATGGGCGTGGCAGACCAGCCCGACATCAAGTCTCCCAAAAAGAACGGTGGCGCCTTTATGCACGCACTTAATGACGTGCTCAAAGTTGGCTCTAAGGTATTCGACTGGGCCGCGACAGCAGTCGGTGTACTTGGCTTCATTCCAGGTTTGGGTGAATTGGCCGATCTGGCGTCAATGGTGCTCGAAGCCGAGGCGCAAGCTGCAAATCTTCTTCACACTGCCATCAGTGGCGGCAACATAAAGCAAGCGCTGGAAGAAGCCGGGCTGAGCCTTGCGGCACAGGCGGTGGGCTGCATCGCCGGACCTGAGGTCAAATTAGCAATGCGAGAAGGCTTGGTGAAGCAGGCAATTCAAGAAGCCGCGACGGCCGGCATCAACCTGCCGGTTTCGGTGGCCCAGTCCTACGCGGAGGATTATTTGAATAACCTGAAGGCTCGCATCGAGTCCGAGCGCTTGCAAGCTGCAGGCGCCTACGCCTAGGCGGAGCGACGCTATCCTCTCAGGATCACGCTGGAAACTGAGCTTGCGCGACCTCCGCGCGGTTGGGCCTCTCTGCCGAGCAGTAGGTCGCGCAAGCTCCACCAGCATACTTGAGACCGCCCCGAATCCGAGGAACTTATTTCGGCCCTTCGCTGCGCACAAGCTATGTTGGCCGACACGATCGTCAGGCTGCCGCGGTGATGTTCCAGTGACTGCATACGCCGCCTGTCAACATCGCGATGCATTAACAATACCCGACAGACCGGCCACAGCCGCGGAGCCTGCCGGGCGCAAGAATCGAGAGCACATTGGTCCAGAGCGGTAGAGCCGAATGGCTCTTTCTCGAGTAGCGGGCTCCTGCTCGGTCTCCGTGAAAGTGGGTCGCGATTGAAGGATCTGCCATGGGCCCGCCGGGGCCGATGGACCGCTCTGGCCGCTGAATCGGCCGTCACTCTGGCTTTCAGCCTCGCTCCCGACGACGTCAAACTCCGTGCAGCATCGCCTGACCGCAAGCAAATTGTCGAAAGAGCTCGGAGGCATCGCAAGAGACATGAGCCCGAGATTGCAGCACGTTCAGCCCAAAACTTAGTGGTGGCTTTGATATTTCGCCAATGGAACGCTTTCGAAGATGAGCAACGTGCTCACCCGATCAAGCTCCACAAACGATTGTTTGTCTTAACCATCTGATCTCCAGCTTTCGCCGGCTACCTTTCAAATACGGTCTGCTGGTGAACCGTTTAGTGACGATCCACCATCGGCTCATTGTATTTTCTACGACTCGTCAGCTTGTCGAAAGCTAATCCTTGCAGAGTGGAGGGTGGAAACTGCCTCGATTGGCACATCGAATTGACATAGGAGAACCCGATGCGCGTTACGAGCTCTAGCGCCGCTGGGCACGTTGATGCTGACCTCCATGCGGCTGGCGGCAAAAGCGGCGGCAAAAAAGGATCTCACAAGCCTGGCGAGCGCGACGATCATGGCCGATCGCCTGATGCAAACATTCCCGTAAACGGCGGCGCGTCCACTCCGGGCGGTAACTCGCATGAAGCCGCTATGCAGCAAGCGTTCAACGTCGCTCTGGGAGCCGTTGCTCTCCAATTTGTGAATAGTGCAATGAGCCATTTCGACGATGTCATGGCCGAGACAGAGGAGGATTCCTGACGTCGCATGTTGCGACGTTAGGAAATAGGAGCCGCACGTGGCGGCGAAATTGAACACACAGGAGAAATAGGATGACTAAGAATGTTGGTGCGTCTCATACCTCGGCTGCAGGTGGAGCAGCCGGCACCGCTACTGCTGCAGCAGCTTCCACGGCTGCTGAAGCTGCTGGAGAGGCGGCATTCCAACGGCAAATCGCCGCTCTGACTTTGACCAGCACAAAGGCTGCTGAGAGGGATGTGGAACTTCGCGTCGTCTCGACCGAGCTCTCGACCGTCAAAAAAGCGGCCGATGAGCGGGTGCAGTAAGGGATGAGGTGGGGCGACGTCGCCCCACCACTTTCCCCGGCTGCTTAGTCTGTGAAGTCGCAACGGGCCGTACGGTTTTGCCGTACGGTCCCATTCGCTATTCAGGAAACCGACCGTGAATGAACCAAATTGCCTGCATTTCGAAGTGCTGTCGGGGTGTTATTCCGGGCTGACAAGTAAAGTGGGGATCGGACCGTGTCTGATTGGCAGCAGCCTCGATGCAGACTTAATCTTCGTCGAACAAGGCCTCGAACCGCACCATTTCCGTATCACCCCGCATTCCAATTCAATCGAGATCGAGGCCCTTGCGAGGGACGTCAGGATCGAGGGGCACGAGACTGTTTTAGCGAATGAGCCCATTGTTGTCCCTCTTCCTGTCGTTTTGCATGCCGGGGCGATGTCCATGCGCTGGACGATCGAGGACTACAAACAAGCTGGCTCCATCGACCGCCGGCGTATATCGCTCGCCGTTCTCACTTTTGTCCTGATCAGCTCTGCCGCGGTTGGCGCAGTCTCATCCAGTTTTGTCCAGACCGACGCCACAGTGGCGTCAAGTCCGTCGTCCCCTGCTACAGCCATTGCACCCAAGCTGGCGCTCAGCGCTCCTGATGCCCTGGCCACCGATGCAGCTGCCGAGCGGCTGCAAGAGGAAGTTGACAGAGCGGGCCTTGTCGGCATCAAGGTCGCCTCTGGGGCGGGCGTCGTCACCGCCGACGGCACCGTTACGCCCGCCTCGCTGGCCACATGGCGAGACGTCCAGCAGCGGTTTGATCAAAATAGCAATGGCGCTTATACGCTCGTCAATGCGGTCGCCATCAAGGTTGAGAAGACGCCCCCCGCAATTGAGGTCCAAGCTGTTTGGCGCGGGAGCGAACCCTATATTGTCATTGCTGGTCAAAAGTATTTCGTCGGCGCGCTCTTGAGCAATGGATGGACCGTCTGCGGGATTGAGGAAGGGCGTGTTCTGCTGAGCCGGGATGGTCGGCTTGCCACCCTACCCTATTAGCGCTTTTGGCCGCATGTAAGGAAGCAAAGTGCCATGACTAGGCTGCCCCCGAATCCCGTCAAGCCTGGCACCTCTTTTCAGGAGCCAAACGTCGATCATCATGCATCTGCCACCACGCCGGTTAGTTCTCGAGCCAAGTCCATCGGGATTGATCGGACCCGTGGCAATGATACCAAGAGCCACACCTCAATTTCTCGCCACAGGGACGTGCTGGATCCGTTGGTCGACGCCACGATCGAGAGCGCGCTCGAGCTCAGTTCGATCGATGCAGTCTCGCGCGTCAATCTCGACGAGGCGCGCGCCCCGCCCGGTCAGGTCGAGCCAGGCTCGGAACTCGCTTGGCTTAATGAGCCCAATCTCGCGCACGGTCTACTCTCCTTCGTGACGCCGCGCTTACGCCATTCGCATGTTCTGCGTCCAGAGCAACACGGCCTTCTTCTGGAGCGTTTGGCTGATACGCTATCAGCCGCGCCAGAGGATTTGGTGTCACGTGAAGGGGCCGCACTTCTGCAACTGGAGCTGCAGCGATTAATCCTGTTTCGCCAGAGTCACAACGGCTTGATCAAAGGCTAGCGATGGCCGCGCCAGACAAAGTGCAACACTTCACATCTACACAGCGCGTTTCCGAAGCCGGCGCTGTCGAACTGATCTCCGGGCCGGAGCGAGATTTGCTCTGCGTGCTTTCTTATGTCTACCTTGCGTGCGGACAGAGCGCCAAGAGCCTGGCTCTGTTGCGGCTGGTCGCTCACGAACAGTCCCAAGACATCGGCCTGCTCCGCATCCTGGCCTACGCTCTCATCTCGGAGCGTCGCGGTGACGAAGCACTGTCGGTATTGGATAAGCTTGACAAACTGGATGACGAGCCGTCTTCGTGTCTGCCCTTGATGCTGATGCGCAGCCACGCCCTGCGTCACGCCGGCCGCATGACCGAAGCGCAAGCCGTCTTCAAACGCTATGTTTTGTTGCGGGGCAGCACAGCTGCAATCGAACAACAATAAGGCTTCTCATGGCCAACCTTCTACGAACTCTCATCACGCGCGCGCCGGCTCATCCGGATTTGATGGTCGCGTTGATGCTTCTTCTGGCGATCGGAATGATGATCATGCCGATCCCGATCATCGTGATCGATATGCTGATCGGCTTCAATCTGGGGTTTGCCATATTGCTGTTGATGGTCGCCCTGTATCTCAACACGCCGCTCGACTTTTCGTCCCTACCGGGCGTCATCCTGATCTCCACCGTCTTTCGTCTCGCTCTTACCGTTGCAACGACGCGACTGATCCTAGCCGAGGGCGATGCCGGCAGCATCATCCATACGTTCGGCGATTTCGTCATATCCGGCAACATCGCCGTCGGCATTGTCATATTCCTGATCGTGACCATGGTGCAGTTCATGGTTCTCGCCAAGGGCGCCGAACGGGTGGCGGAGGTATCGGCGCGCTTCACGCTCGATGCGCTGCCGGGAAAGCAGATGGCGATTGATGCGGAGCTGCGCAACGGCCATATCGATCAGCACGAAGCCCGCAGCCGGCGCGGCGCGCTGGAGCGAGAGAGCCAACTGCACGGCGCGATGGACGGCGCTATGAAATTCGTGAAGGGCGATGCCATAGCCGGACTCATAGTCATCTGCATCAATATGCTGGGTGGCATCACGATCGGATCGCTCTCCAAGGGCATGTCCCTCGAGGAGGCGATGCATCAATACACCATCCTGACGATCGGTGATGCGCTCATTTCGCAGATTCCGGCCCTGCTGCTGTCAATTACCTCAGCAACCATTGTTACTCGTGTCAACGGTCCTTCCAAACTCAATCTCGGCGCTGATATCGTCAACCAACTTACAGCCAGCACGCAAGCGCTACGCTTGGCGTCCTGTGTCTTGCTTGTGATGGGGCTCGTTCCTGGCTTCCCTTTGCCCCCCTTTGTCATACTGGCCGCGCTCTTCTCCGCCGCCAGCTTTCTCAAGGTTAGCGTGCAAGAGGGCAAGACCGCTCCCAAAGCCGGCGCCGGTCCCACCGGTTCGGCTCCCGCTTCCGCACAGGGTCAGAAGCAAGCCGTGCCCGCGGAGGCACTTCCAATTACGCTGTTGCTAGCGCCGAGCCTGATGCAAGCAATCGACGTAGGGGAACTCGAGCAGTGCGTCGCTCGGGTTTCGGCACTGGTTTCAGCTGATCTTGGCATCACAATTCCACGCATTCCCGCCCAAAGCGCAAAGCACCTGGCCCAATCGCAATTCCGGGTGGATGTCGAAGGAGTGCCCGTGGAAGAGGGCGCCATTGACCCTACACAACTCTTACTTAATGACGACGTGGCGAACATTGATTTGAGCGGGATCCCCTTTTGGCACGACCCAGACACGAATCGGATCTGGATCAAACAAACCCATGCGCCTGCTCTCAAAGCTGCCGGAATAGGGCACCACCGTCCGAGCGAAGTCATCGCCTTGCGCGTCCAGTCAACGTTGACACGCTATGCACAGCGCCTGGTGGGCATTCAGGAAACGCGTCAGTTGCTTGGCCGGATGGAGCAGGAATATGCCGATCTGGTGAAAGAGGTGCTGCGCACGACACCGATCCCTCGCATTGCGGATGTCCTACGTCGCTTGCTGGACGAGGGCATCCCGATCCGGAACACCCGTTTGGTTTTGGAAGCGCTTGCAGAATGGAGCGAACGGGAACAAAATGCCGTACTGCTCACGGAATATGTGCGCTCCGCTCTGAAGCGGCAGATCTGTCACCGCTACGCCAACGCCCATCGTGTCGTGGCGGCTTTTATCGTTGAGCGCGAGACCGAGGATATCGTGCGCAGTGCGGTGCGCGACACCGCTGTCGGTCCCTATCTCGTTTTGGAGGATCGGCAAAGCGAGATGCTGCTTTCACAATTTCGCCAGATCCATTCAAGCATCGCACGCAGTCAGAACCAGCCAGTTATCCTGGGCTCGATGGATATCCGGCGCTTCGTCCGCGGCTTTCTCACCCGGAATGGAATAGACCTACCTGTTCTCTCCTATCAGGATCTCGCTTCGGATTTCACCGTCCAGCCGATTGGCTCCGTCAAACTTGCGCCCGGCAAGGACAACACTCCTACAGGCGGCCATCGTGACCTCCTCCCTGCGGCCGGCTGACGAGCACGGGTTTAGGGTCGTGAGGTCGCTTATGAATTCATGTAAGATTAACGTTCTGCGGCGCTGGTGTAACTTTCGTCGCCATTCGTGCTCGGCCTTTCTCCCCATGCTTGCTATTGTGCTGCTCGCGGGTTGCGTTAACTCGCACAAGTCGGGTCTTTCACAGCAGCCGGCGTCTACGGCAGAGTTGGTCGGGGCCAAGGAGGTCGATCCAGCTATGCGCGAGCGCATCGCTCACGCTCTCGGCCAGGATGCTGACGAGAAGGCTTTGCGCGATGCGCTGAAGCAACGACCGGACAATGTTGATGCCGCGATTCCTCTTGCGCGGGCTTTGCTGGCACGCAAATGCCCGAATGATGCGCTTGATGTGCTCGATGGGATCTTATTGGCAGCCCCTGGCGACCTGCGCGCATTGAATGCCAAAGCGGTTGTTCTCGATCACGAGGGCCGACATCGGGAGGCCCAAGAACTCTATCGCCAAGCTCTCGCGGTGGAACCCGCAAACCCGATGCTGCGCAATAACTTCAAACTGTCCCTCGCCCTTGAAGGTAAGATTGGCGGCGCCAACCCTGCACCGCAGGCGGACGGCCGGCACTTCGCGGCGCTATCTCGAACGAGCCAATGCGGGAGCGGATCGGAATGGTGACGTCTTGATGCTTAGCTGTCAGCATGTCGACAGCTAGGCTTACCATCAACGCGGAACACTCAATCGGCGGCGGGCCCCCGCGACCTCGTCGGTACAACTGGCAGGCTTCATGTTTCAGCGCACCAGCAATTTATCCGATACACAATGCGCTTCCGAGGCCAATGAAATGAGAACGAGCGCGACTAACGACCGGTACTACGCGCATCGCCAACGATTCGCCGGATATACTCTCCTCCCTGAACTCGGCGCCATCGAGTTTCTCCTCTGATCATTTTCGACTGAAGTCCCGCCATACGCGCTGGTTGACGAGCCGACCGGTGGTTGAGATCTCAAGATCTTCATTCGAGAACAAGCCGGCAGAGTTTTATGGCGGAGACATAGAGCATATTGCTGCGAATCCGCAGCGATACTCTAGCTCGGCTGTCCCGAAAGGCTCAACGCACGGCGGACATTGCGTTTTGCTTCGGCACGAAATCTGGTTCAGAGAAAGCGCGATAGTTCAGCTATCAGCTCGCGAACAAGAGCGCCGGGCTCCTGAGAACGAAAGCCGGAGGTCGCCCCAGTGAGCTGTTCAAGCGCAAGAATGATTGACGCGAACAATTTCCTGGGTGAGATGAACTCACCTCAATAATAGATTTCCGGGCTACTCATCCGGTTGTCGATAACACGGGCGATCTCTTGCTTTAACATCAGCCCCGGATCGATGGCAACGAACCGCTCGTCCTCTCTCAGTCTTTCAATCCGGAAGCGGAAGCCCGCACAGCAGCGTTTGGCTTGTTGAGGTAAGTGACTCGATCATGGTGCTTGATCCGACCAAGCACGAGGACAAATGGAACAACAACGGATGCAAATTGCAACGAGCGGGTAAACCGCCTTTGTATCTTGCCGCAACTGAAGACAATAGCGGCGATGCCAAGTGTACCGAAAGTGCAGCAAAGCCCACGAACGATCCGTATGATGATGACAATGATTTATGTAGAGCGTACAGCCTCTACATGAAGATAGCCCACCTCATTGACCAGATTGACTTTGGCGAGGTCAGCCTCGCATCTCACGCACTTCGCCATATAACTCTTGAATGATTTCTGCATCCGCAAGGATCGCGGAATCCCGCTTTTGATAAGCCGGAGTTTCCGTTTTCCTTGCGCGGCGCAACATCGGATCTTGCGGCTGACCAGCGCGCGCCGACATTCATCAGGCGATCACACATCTGAGCTCCCGGCGCTAGCAGATTTACTCGGCATGCCCCTCTTACGTCGGCTTTAGGGCTTAATGTTTGCATGGCACCGCGACGCACGGTGCCGAACCAAGGACTCCTTCTTGCCGAAAGCGAAGGCATCATCTCTCCGTGCAACGGAACGGCGCCCTTGGCACAGCGTCGGCGAGGGCGGAAGCAATAGAGCTAAGCTATCCGGTGGCTGGACGAGGGCCCGGGATGTGCTGGCGGAGATGATGAAGCTGTTTGGGCGTTCTATTCGAAACTCCCGCCGATCAATTCCCAGCGCGGCCGCTTGCGCGACTGGATCGTTTGGCCGACCTATTGGCCAGACGGTGGGTTCTTTTCATCGTCGAGCGCGCAATCAAGCAGGACGTGCAGCAGAACAACTGAAGTATCTCTCGATCTCCGCGATCGCGCGTTCCTCCCACTCTGCAGCTTGCGCTAGCAATGAGTCCCGTTGGATCGGCCGAAATGCGGCGGACTGACGGCACAACGAAGCTATCGCGCGATAGCGGCGCACGTTTTCCATGACGGCCGGTCCGGTCATGTGTGGATCTCCTCCCCTGCTATCCCGGGCACGAACTTGCTCGAAAACCGTTTTCGATCCGTTAGCGGTCGGAGTGGAGGCCGTGAATGGTTGGCAGAACCTTGCCGGCATGACGGAGGCCGATAATGAATGTCTTCCACAAGGAGCACATCCACATAAAGCCCGGCTCGGCAGTGCTCCATCCGGGCGCTTCTGCACCCCGTTGGCTCAGTTTATTGGTTGGACAGCGGAGTTAGCAACAGCTAGCGCGAGAGAGGCACGTTTCGGCTTGCAATCTCAATCAGGATGACTGTGAACTGGCCTGTCTTTGGAATCCTCACTAACTCGTTTGAGCAGTCCGTTTATTGGTGATTTGAAAGACAGAGAGCCGGTGCTTTGTCGCCATCCTTTGATAGCAAACGGCACGCAACTGTGACTTCCTCCGTCTCATCGAAGCTAGCGAGATTGAGCAGTTGTTTACCTCGCTGGTCGACAACCGAGATGCTGCTTAGCGACGGATTCTCTCAATCGCGCAACCCTATGCAATCTAGCGTAAGCTTATCGCATAACGTTCCGAGTCTCTTCCGTAGCTCCGTTTACTTGACTTAGCGGTGCGCTTGCGCGGCCGGAGTGCACGGGGTTTCACCGAGAATTTAGCGGAATCGAAAGGCCAGAGATACTCATCGATACTCATGGGAAGTCGTATCGCCGCAACTGCTGAAAATTAAAGGGCTATGGGAACGAGGCTAACGTTCGGGATCCACTGGGACGCAGACTACCACCATTGGTCTACCCCGATTGATGCCGGGGCTTCCCATCGGATGCCACGTGTGCCGCTAACTGTGCTTCAAAACGTGCCGCAGTCCTACCCTTCAATATGCGGCGTCGTAGATCTGCTGAAACTATCGTGCCTGTCAGCATGGCGGCCCGCCTGAGCGCCCCTCGCGAGGTCAAGGAGGCCGTTTTAGACCCGCAACTAGCAATGACAAGTGTCCCTGGTCTTGCCGCCGTATGGATCACAAAAGGCTACTGCGCCATTCAAGGGGACGCTTCAGCCAGCCGAAAGGCCTCTGGCCATCAGCCTACCAAAACAAGGAGACGACGGGCTCTTGTTTGTAGCATATGCTCTGCGAGCGTACGGATGACAACAATTGTGGGCCGGCGCGCTCGCATCCTACGGGTTTAGGGGCACTCGGATGATTACGCCGTTTCGACGGAACTGGAGTCCAAAAGAATTATTCAATACTCTTACGCCAGCGATGTTCGCCGCCGAGCCGTCGGCTGTCCGCGCACGTTGGGACAAATTGTGGCCTGATCTGTACACCGAATATGACGCCCGGTACTTAAAACAAGAATTAGTGGCGAGAAATCTTATCGCTTCCGATGAAGCTGCTGCATTCTTTAACGCCTGGGCGGTTGACGAAGAGCGGCACACCGACGGATTTATCCGGATCATTGAACTTGTCGCCAATGGATCCGAAAGGACTCTTCGGGAGAGATTGGAGGCTCGATCTCATGATTTTGGGCCGATCGTTGAACACCTGAAGGACGAATTTTCCGTGATGGTTATGATCGCTTTTGATGAAATGTGCACTTGCCGCGCCTATGCAGCAGAAAAGCCGTTTTATGACGCCCTTGGGAACAACACGTTCCATCATTGGCTGCGGGAGATAATTGCCGACGAGGCGGTCCACTCGATGAACGCCGTTAATGTTATCCGCTCGCGCTATCGCGGTCGCATTGGCCAAGTCGGCACAATTCTTGATAACCTAATCCGCGCGGCCGATACTCTACGCTATTCTGGTACCTTCGTCCTAGACTACTTCGGCGCAGTGTACTCCAGGGAGCTGCTCGCCGACTCCCGCCTCGCTACCATGAGAAATATTGCCAAGCCACTCACCGTGTAGAGCGAGATCTGTAACTACGCGCTTGCGGAAAGTTGCATCGGCATCATACCGCCCTCAATCCCCCCTTCTGCAGGTTGCCATCTGCCAGTTGGCGCCAAAGCATCCTGGCGCGTCATACGTAAATGTAGTGTTCACGACAGGTCGACGGCTCACCTTCTGCCAGGATGGTGCGCGCCAGTTCTGTTTTGTGTCCGGTTGACGTGCGCGCGGCCGTGAGTACGCCCCTCCGCCAATTTGGTCCGCTCTTTGCTCTGCTGTTTGGCGAACGACGCGCGGCTAAGCGCTTTGTCAGATTTGTCCACCATGAACGTGGATCAGTATGGAAGATGCCATGAAGAACGGGATTTCGGCCGGCGCCGAGGCAGGAGATGTCACCGGTATTACCTCCGGTTCGAGGACGCCCACCGCGCCGGCGCTCGAGCACAGAATGGATGATAGCACCGACTTATCTCTACCTGAAGAGGAGAGCGTCTTTGACGACAGAGTCAGATCGGATCGACCAGCTAGCTTCACGCTTCAGAACGGCCTCCAGGTGCTCGTGATCCCAGATCATCGCACACCCGTCGTGACTCAGATGATCTGGTATAAGGTCGGTTCCGCCGACGAGCCGCCTGGCAAATCGGGGCTTGCGCATTTCCTCGAACACCTGATGTTCAAGGGCACTTCCAAACATCCCGCGAATGAATTCTCCAAGGCCGTCTTGCGCGCCGGCGGCAATCAGAACGCCTTCACCGGGCTCGACTACACCAGCTACTTCCAGCACGTGCCGCGCGAGCACCTCGGCAAGATGATGGAATTTGAAGCCGACCGCATGACCGGTCTCATTCTCAAAAATGAGGACGTGCTTTGCGAGCGCGACGTCGTGCTGGAGGAATTCAGCATGAGAGTCGCCAACAATCCACGTGAACGTCTCGCCGAGCAGATGATGGCGGCGCTTTACCTCAACCACCCCTACGGTCGCCCCATTATCGGGTGGCGCCACGAAATCGAAAAGCTTACCCGCGAGGACGCGCTTAACTTTTACAAGCGCTTCTATGCACCGAACAACGCGATCCTGATTGTCGCTGGCGACGTCGCCCCCAAAGAAATCCGCTCGATGGTGACCGAGACATTTGCTGGCATCCCCACGCAAACATCGATTCCCCTTGAACGCCTGCGGCCGCAGGAGCCGACGCCGGCAGCGCGGCGCATAGTAACGTTCGCCCACGCCCTCGTCGAGCAGCCGGCCCTGCACCGCTATTATCTTGTAGCACCGGCTCGAGCCGCGGCCGGCGGCGAAGGTCCAGTGCTTGACGTACTCGAGCAGTTGATGGGCGGCGGCGTCAACTCATATCTCTATCATTCGCTGGTGGTCGAACAGCAGCTCGCGGTCACCGCCAGCGCGAGCTACCATTCTGCCGCGCTCGATCCCTCACTATTCGCGATTTCCGCCGTGCCAAAACCCGGCGTCCGACTGAGCCAGATCGAGCGCGCCATCGACGACGTAATAGCCGACATTGCGGGTAATCCCGCTTGCACCGAAGATCTCGAGAGGGTCAAGACGCGCCTGATCGCGCAGGTAACCTACACCCAGGACAATCATGAAATGCTCGCGCGCTGGTATGGCCGCGGCCTGACAACGGGACTATCCGTCGACGATATTCGGGGCTGGCCGGACCGCATCCGCGCGGTCGGTGCACAGCAGGTGCACGAGGCCGCGCGGAAATGGCTCGACAAGAAACGGTCGGTGACCGGCTATCTCATCAAAGAGTCCACCCCGAAACACGGGAAGACGCTCTAATGATCCATCCTTGCACACGACGTGAGATCCTTCTCGGAGGAGCCTCGCTCTCAGTCGCGATGCTCGCTTCGGCAAATTCGCTCGCCACCACGAGGACACTTGCCCGCACCAGGATCAAGCGCCTGGTTTCGTCTTGCGGTATAGAAGCCTGGTTCGTGCAGGATTCCACTGTCCCGTTGATCGCGATGGAATTTGCCCTCACCGGCGGCGCGACTCAGGATCCCGCTCAAAAACCTGGCGTAAGCCACCTGGTTGCTGGCCTGCTCAAGGAAGGATCTGCCGGACTTGACTTCAAGACCTTTCATAAGCGGCTCGACCATCGTGCGATTGATCTGCATTTTCACTCGACTCATGATCACTTCCGCGGCTCCTTGCGCACCCTGGAGGACAATGCAGACGAAGCCTTTGACCTTTTGCGGATGGCGCTAACCTCGCCCCGTTTCGACGCGGCCGATGTCGAACGGATCCGTGCCGCTGTGCTTGCACGCCTTCGGCGCGAGTCAACCGATCCTTCGTCTCTGGCCCGTCGCAAGTTCCTCGAAGTCGCCTTTGGCGATCATGCTTATGCTCGCCCAGCCGGCGGATCGCTGGAAAGCGTGCCGAGGATCGCGGCCGCGGATCTCAAGAGCTATGTCCGACGCGTGATCGCAAAAGACACGCTCAAAATCGCGGTGGTCGGCGACATCGATCCAGGGATCCTCTGCAAACTCCTCGACAAGACGTTTGGCAGTCTGCCGACCAAGGCGGAAGCGACGCCGGTTCCCGAAGTCGTCGCAGCAAAGCCGCCGCGGCGAGTCTTTATTCCGCTCGACGTGCCACAGACAGTTGTGACTTTCGGCGGTCCAGCCGTCCGTCGCAGCGAGCCCGATTTCATGGCCGCCTATGTCGTCAACCACATCCTCGGCGGCGCCGGCCCGACGTCGCGCCTGTTCCGCGAAGTCCGCGAAAAGCGCGGCCTGGCCTATTCGGTTCGTGAGAACCTGGTCTGGTTGGATCATTCAGCGGTGCTTCTCGGCAATAGTGGCACCTGCACCGATCGCGCCCACCAAACGGTCGAAGAAATCGAGAAGCAGGTCCGCCACATCGCCGAGGACGGACCGACACAGCAGGAACTCAATGATGCAAAGTCCTACCTGAAGGGCTCGCAAATGCTGGCACTCAACACATCGTCAAAGCTTGCGCGAACGCTGTTGCAGCATCAGCTCGACAAGTTGACCATGGACTATTTCGAAAAGCACAACGGCGCGGTCGATGCTGTGACCTTGGACGACGCCAAAAGAGCAGCACAACGGCTGTGGGGCGCGGGTCTGCTCACAATTATCGTCGGCCGCTCCCCAAAGGACGCAGCGCAGCCGACCACCATGCCATCGGCGATTACACCCTCGTCAGGCGCCCAGCAGCTAGGCGCCGCCCCGACGGCGCTACCGAATTGACTCTTCGAGCAGCTCAGGCGCTTAGAAGCGTTTAGCTATTGCGCGCAAAGTAAGTCTAGCCACGCGCCTTTGGCCCGCGGCGATATTCGCTCGTGGACTGTTGCCGTACGGTCTTTCAAGCGCAGTTTTGCTCAATCGCGTTGCCGCCGTAGTCGCGTTCCGTTGTCCTCGAGCTGCGTTAAGCCGACAGGCTGGCGTACCGTGGCGCCAGCAGATCGATGCCCCTCCAGTGCAAACTTTGGGGATCTGGCAACACTTCGGCGGTTGCCCATGAGGACAAGAATGGCGTAGCTTTACGCCTAGCCCGAATATGCAAACCAACTATCTAAAGCGCGAGCGACCGGAACACACGAGAACTGGACGCGCACCTCGTATTCCATGTCAACCGGTCTTGCCCAGCAAATTAAAAGGCTGACCACAGTGGGCGCTTTAAAACGTGACGAGAGCGCATGCAGCCAGGCCATCCTTCATTACCTGCTCTGGGCCGTACCACGCAGCGCCGTCGGCGAAGAAGAATGCCGGTCCCGGGACGCCGGCTTCTTTTGACGCAGCGTCCTCGGTGTCGCTTTGTACCGATGTTGCTCCATCGGGCTTCGTCCCGCTCACCCTTCGATCTCCACTCAATGACACGATAATCTCGCCTCAGCTTGAACAGATGCATGCTTGCCATTTGCGTTAGCAACCCGTTTCAGCACTGGCATGTCTCAATATTCTTCAGCAGAGTGAGACATCGGCCGTTCACGCTCATATCACTACTTGTCTGCCGAACAAAAATCGGTCTGAACCACCAGACCTTTGATCATTTGCCAAACCATGCGGACAGCGTAGCCCGACTCGATTGTGCTTCCCCGAGCACGGAATCTGACGCTACGTAAGATTCGGTCGCTTCATGCCAATCTAGATATCGGCGCAATAGACATGGCAATCGCAACGACCACCACAGTTCAGATCGTTGGTCTTGGCGGCGCGCATTCTAGCCGCTTACAAACCTCACGTAGATCACCGGTACAAGTGATTTACTCCCCATCTCTGCCTGCATCGTCGTTGCGATCCAAGGACGCCACTCACCATAATGTTGAAAATGTGCATCGGTTGCAGAGCTCTCGCGTCAAAGGCTCATTGCCCCTTCTTTCTGCCATGTTCACACCCAAAGCAGGGACGCGCCGGTTGCGCAATTTGCGCGCGGCAATAGCGCGTGTCTCAGGAGATTTCCATGGTGAAGCCAGTTGTAATTGTGGTAGGTGCGGACAAGGGAGGAGTCGGCAAAACGACCGTATCACGAACGCTGCTGGACTACTTCAGCGTCAACAACGTGCAAACACGCGCGTTCGACACGGAGGCGCCGCGGGGAACGCTGAAGCGCTTTTATCCCGAGATCACTGAGATCGTTGACATGACGGCGACGGCGGACCAGATGAAGATCTTCGATACGCTGAACTCCGGGCTGTCAGTCACCGTTATTGATGCCCGGGCAGGCTTACTGTCCTCTGCGCTGGCTTCCTTGCGCGACATCGGATTTTTGGAGTCGGCGCGGTCTGGCCAGATAACATTCGCCGTGTTCCATATCCTGGGATCATCCATCGCTTCGCTAGACGAGATCGCGGAGACCGCGACCTTCATGAGCGGCGCAAAGTACTACCTGGTCAAGAACTTCATCAACGACACTCAATTCTTCCAGTGGGATCAAGCGACCTACAACTCCTACTTTCACCGCATCAAACATGCGACTGAATTGGTCATACCGAAGCTTAACGAGATGGCCTATGAGCAGGTGGAAGTCGCATCCGTGCCATTCATTGACTTCGTCGCAAACAAGGGGCGGAACGATGAACCGGCGAACAACTCCTTCGTGCTGCGCGGCTATGTCCGGCACTGGCTGTCAAATGTCTGGAGCGAATTTGATCGCATCAACTTGACGGAATTGGCCGGAGCCAAGTCCGCCACCCGGGCCGGCGAAAAGTAGTCGCATATTCGGCGAGCTCAGGTCTGGCCCACGTACGAAACGTAAATTGATCTGCTGGCTATGTTAGCAACCCCCATCTACATCATTTGCTCTCCTAGCCCGCAGGTCGGTAAAACTCTCATCGCTCGGGCGATGAGCGAGTTTTTGCTGCTGAAAAACGGCACAGTGCTGTCGTTTGATGTCAATTTGAAAGAGCCGTCGTTGCTCGACTACCTCCCCAACATCACGGAGACCGCGGATGTAATCGACACTTATGGCAAGATGCAGCTGATGGACCCTCTCATTATCCACGACCAGGTAGCCAAGGTAATCGATCTCGGCTTTCATGCCTTCGACGAATTCTTCAGGATGTGCGAAGAGATCGGCTTCATAAAGGAGACGGCACGCTGCTATGTCGCTCCCATCATTCTCTTCGTCGCCGGCGCTGACCGCATCTCCTATCGCGGTTATGAAATGCTGCGGCGGCGAATTCCGCCGGCGTCGCTGATCACCGTCCACAATGAATTCGTGCTGCGTGGCGGACTACCTGAAGCGATGGATGGCGAGCGGGTGCTTCGCATTCCCGCGCTTCCGCTATTTCTCAAGAGATATATAGACCGGCTTAGCTTTTCCTTCACTGGATATCTGCGTAGCGAGAATGACTGGTCCACCGAGCTGCATCAATGGATCCGGCGGAACTACAGCATGTTCCGCGATCTGGATTCGAGTGTGATGCTGCGAAAGGCCTATCGATCTCGGGGCACGGATATCGACAGCCTACGTTGCACAAGGGCTACTTGAGACTTCGATCTGCTCGCCATCTACTGGTTCAGCCCATGAGTAGCTCTTCGATGGCGCTCTCAAGGGTCGCGAACGCATGATTTGCGGTATACGACTCTTCAGTGGACGCGCATCTTTGCTCGCCGAAAGAACGGACGGGAAAGTCGCAAGTCCTCGGATGCAATTATTCGGCAGGAATGCGGAGCCAAGGAATGGCCGCTCCATGACCATCGCTATGCTTGATACTCCAGGGACGAAGCCTCTCTGATGACCTCAATTGACGATACATTAACTGAGATCAGATCGCTTCGGAACGAAATCTGGCGCTGCCTGTCGGGCGACATGGGAAATTGCCCCCCGCATTGCCTCAGTAAAAATGTTACCGGACAACTTCCCTGTCGTGTCTGGGGCGGAGCTGCCGAATCAGTTCGGTGGCGGGTATGGCAGGGAAGATCAGCATGCGCGCAAAGCGCGAGATCACATCAGCGCTGGTGGAGCGTTATCGGGCGAGCGGACGGCTCGAGAAGGCACGGATCCTGGACGAGCTGTGTGCCGTTACGGGATGGCATCGCAAGCACGCTATCCGAGCACTGTCGGTGGACGGGGCATCGGGATCGGCCGTGCCGCGGCGACGGAGCCGGACCTACGGAGCTTCCATTCGCGTTGCACTGATTGTGCTATGGGACGCCTCTGACCGGCTCTGCAGTAAGCGGCTCGTCGCGATGATCCCGTTTTTGCTTCCGGCTCTTGAACGGCACGGCAGATTGAAGCTTTCTGCCGATGAGAGGTCGAAGGTTTTGAAGGTGAGCGCGGCGACGATCGATCGCCTGCTGAGCGACGTAAAGATCGCAGCAGCCGGAGGACGCCGACGGCGGGCGGGCTTTTCCAGTGCCGTACGGCGGCAAGTCCCGGTGCGTACATTCAATGACTGGGGATCACCTCCGCCGGGGTACTGCGAAGCGGATCTGGTTGCGCACGGCGGCATGTCCGTATCCGGCGCGTTCATTCAGACGCTAACAATGGTGGATATCGCAACGGGGTGGACCGAATGCTTTCCGCTCGTCGTGCGTGAAGCAGCTCTTGTGGTCGAAGCTCTCGAGCGCGCGCAGAACCTATTTCCCTGGCCCGTTCGGGGGCTCGATTTTGACAACGACAGCGCCTTCATGAACGACACGGTCGTGTCGTGGTGCCGTTCTCACGATGTCGAAGTCACTCGTTCCAGGGCCTACAAGAAGAACGATCAGGCATTCGTTGAACAAAAGAACGGAGCTATCGTTCGCCGCCTGGTGGGCTACGGGCGGTTTGAAGGCATTGATTGCTCGCTCATTAGCTCGCCTGTTTGCGGCGGCACGGCTGCACATCAATTTCTTCCAGCCCTCGTTTAAGCTGAAGGAGAAGCACCGCGAAGGTGCCAAGATGATCAAGCGCTATCTTCCTCCCGCTACGCCGTACGAAAGAGCATTGGTCCACCCGAGGCTCAATGAGGCATTCAAAGGTCGGCTGCGGGAGATTTACCGGACGCTTGATCCGGTGGCATTGCTGGCACAGATGCGGGACGCTCAGAATGAGCTGGGTAAGCGCGTCGATCAACGGGCTGGAAAGCCAGCGATGACTGTCGCGCAGGGGCATGGCGACTTAGCGGCCTTTGCCCGAGAGCTCGGCGATGGTTGGAAACAGGGTGAGCAGCGGGGCATTCATCGTCGTCGCTATGTGCGGCGCAGGCCTGTGCCACGTCGGCCATCGATGCTCGACCCCTACATTCCCATCATCGAGGAATGGCTCGCCGCGGCTCCGCACTTGTCCGCGGTCGATCTTCTCTCCCGGCTGGAAGCGCATGCGCCCGGTCGGTTCAGCGGCCATCAGCGGCGCACGGTGCAGCGATTGGTGAAGAATTGGCGATCAAAGGCCGCTCGACAGCTCATCAGCAGCACAGAGATCACACTATCGGTCCAAGCTTCGCGCCTTCGTATTTAATCCTGACAGGTTCTTTCGCCGAAGCACCGCAAGCCGCTCGCTCGCTACGGCGCTCTGGAGGGCGCGCTTCGCGAGCGGCTTGCTCCGACTCGCGGCAGCCGATCCAGAAAGACACCAGGGTGCGCTTCAGTAACATTGTCATCTGAGGCAATATGCGGGGTTAAATCCGGACGTCGCTTGACACTGCCGGCGATTCCTTAAAACGGACCTGCCTGGCGCGGAGCGCATGGCCGTTGAGAAGCGTCTTCTTGAACAGCTTTCTGCCTTTGAACGGCTCTTGTCCACGGCGTTTCCTCTGACCTTGCGCCCCAAAGTGTATTCGACCAAGAGCACCACAATCGGGCCAAGCGCCCCCTGAAAGGCCCATGAGAACGGCGCATCCATTCGGGAACGCGATGGACGGCTAACAAAAGAGGTTTTCTAGCTCTATCGGTAGTTTGAGCCCGGCTGTCGAGAGCAGGCTCATCCCAGCTGAGATCTGGGGAAGACCGCGATCGAACTAACCTGCAACACCAACATTCCTGGCGATCTTTGGCAGATATAGCCGAGTTAGCGACCTGACGGAAAATACCTAGTTCCCGAGCACAACGCTATGGCTTGATGGGCCGCACGGATTCCTGCAGATGTCCGGCCGTAACCACCACAGTTTACGCAGGTTCTCCTTCCGACCATTACAGCAAGCCGATGGCCATCTCTCGACGGCCTCGAAGTGGGCGAATGGCTGCAGCACTGAATAGAGCGCAACTGCTGCAGTACAAAATCGCCCTTCAGAGCGCGTTACGACCTCGTAACACGCGTGGACGCACATCGATCGCTGATCGAGGCCAATCGATTCACGGAGCTCAGTCCCCCTGATAGATGAACTGCAGCTCAGCAGGATGATGCTTCTGCCGCCCAGCTGACCAGACTGCGGCGCCCGTCAGCCTAAGGCTCGTCATTGTCGCCCGATTTCTGAAAGCTACGGCTCGGACGCCTCACTCTCGAGGGAGGACGACTGGAATCCTGTTGAGACGCCGTCTCGGTCCCTCGTTTCTCTCCGCCGCAATCGGGATCATGCGGCGGCATTCGCGGCGCAAGTTCTTGAAGTTGTCCCTAAGACAAAACATGGCTACGACCACATCGCTACGCCCTGTAAAGCGGTCACAGAAGCGCATCACGTCTGGTCGGCACGACGTCAAGACTTCCTCGGCCTGCCGATCTCGCGCACAAGCTTGTCCTGCGCACCACATGGCTGTGATCGCGATCACGATCGGAGCGAGAGCGGCTGCACACCGGGGCGCCTTGCTGACCCAGCTCATTCGCCGCTCTTGATTCACCAAACCTGCCTTAAGTCGCATATCCTTCATTGTTATTCTTTGGCCCGCGAGCGCATTCTGTTTACCGGATTGGGCGGTCTCCGATCGTCGTCCTGCCCCACGCAACACGCTCATTGCGAAGACCGAGATACAACAGAGATTCGGCGTTTAGCGCTGGTGTGGCGATGCTGGCTCCCAATATGGTGTTATGCTTCGCAATGCCTACAACCTGACGCTACGGACGATTCAAGCACTTTGAGCGTCTGGCATGCGTAAATACGTCCTAAGACCCACATTGCGAGCAGTAGGACGAACTCCCGACCACTGCACGCTTGACCGACAGCCCGCGGGTCGGAACGCCACCGATTTTGGTGGATGACGCTCAGCCTAGTGTTGGGGGCCGACATCGAGACGATCAGCGACAAGTGCGTCGGCGCAGCTCGCTTTGTTCGCGGTCTCAACCAGCCGACCTGCAGAGTCAAAGAGTGCAGTACGATTGAATTTCCGAGAAGCACGAAGTTTGGACCGACAGGCCAGGATGCCGTGGCTGGATGGTGGTTGTCGCAACTGTCACGTCCGGAGCGTCAGCCTGGGTGCCGCCTAGTCCATCATTCGGAAAAGACTATTCGTCGTTGACTGCACAGTCTTTCTGAGGACGAGCGCGGACCGAGCGCTGCGTTCACGATCCCCCGATCTAGGAGGAAAGCAAGACTTCACATGAGGAAATTAGCGGCGAGCTTACCAGGGCCGGCAGGTTAAGTGTTGTGGCCTCAGCCATTCTGGCTTCCCCAGCAGCAGGTGCCAGTGAGGATCTGATGAGCGCCGCCAAGCAGATTTTCAAGCCGATTCCCTCAATCGCCCCAGCGGTGAAGGACAATCCTATCACCCATGAAAATGTCACACTTGGCAAATCCTTGTTTGTCGATCCGAGGCTATCGGCGAGCGGGGTTATTAGCTGCAACACGTGTCATAACCTTGGGGTGGGCGGGTAGATGCCGGCCCGACGTCGATTGGTCATCGCTGGCAGCTGGGGTCACGTCGTGCGCCAACAGTCTATAACGCGGTCTTCAACGTGGCGCAGTTCTGGGATGGGCGCGGCGGATCTTAAGGCGCAAGCCGCAGGCCCTGTCCAGGCCAGTGTCGAAATGAATGCGACGCCCGATCGCGTGCTCAGAACATTGAATTCAATGACCGATTATGTCGTTATGTTCGGCAAGGCTTTTCCCAACGATGCGGTGCCAGTTACGCTTGAAAAGTTCGCCAAGGCCATCGAGGCTTTCGAGGCGGCTTTGATTACTCCCGCCGCCCCCTTCGATCAGTACCTCGAAGGCGACGAATATGCTCTCAGCGATCAGCAGAAAGCCGGGCTAAAGCTATGCATCGAAAAGGGCTGTTCCTGTTGCCACAACGGAATCAACATCGGTGGACAGGATTTCTTCCCGTTCGGCGCGATTAAAAGGCCAGCTGAAAGCCTGCTTCCGAGGGAGGACAAGGGTCGTTTTGCCGTCACCAGGGATCTTGGCGATGAGTATGTTTCCGCTCAGCCCCGTTGCGTAACGTCGCATTGCGCCCGCCCTACTTTCATTCTGGTCAGGTTTGGAGTCTTAAACAAGCGGTTGGCGTGATGAGTGAGGTTCAGCTTGGCGCAAAGCTCAGCGATGAAGAAACTGACGAGATTGTCGCCTTTCTGAATTCGCTCACCGGGCAGCTGCCAGTGATCGAGTATCCGATACTGCCCATGCGCACCATTGCAACGCCAAAGCCCTCCTTAGACAAATAGGCCTTCATGATGGTGGCACGCTAGGCGGTCCACGCTGGAGCATTCAGCAGGCTCCGATTGCAAGTCTCGAGCCCCAACCCGTTCCTCGCCGACGAAAGGGTTCGTGAGGGTTCGATCAAATCATCCATCTTGGGCAGCTCAATCCTGGGCCGCGTCGCGATGCAACGAAGGGCAGCGCCCTGAAATGGCCCGCAACCGGTGCTGCGAGGAAGACGCTCTGCCTAGCTCGCGAGCATCGCATATCACCTCACATCAGCCCCCTTTTCCAATGGACTTATGCGTCAGTTACGAGTTTTACGGCGGCATGTTCGCCAAAGCACCATCCCAAATCCACGGGGCGGGATCATCCTCAGCCTCCATCTGGTAGCTCCTGAATGTGCGCTTGGTGACGCGAGCGTCCCAAGTCCTACAATAAGATACGGCGATTGAAGACGCGGAGTGGAGACCGATACAAAGTCTCCCTTGCTGCAAGACGCGCAGATATTCCTTGAAACGGCACGCGGATTGCTGGGTGGATCAGCCAGTCGCCGCAAAGGAGGCCGTCGCGGCGTAGCCGAAGTTCCAGTGAAGTTTATCCGATTCATCTTGATCGACCTGGCTATGATGCTGCTCGCACCCGGGAATGCAGAAGCCATGACCCTGGCTCACGGCGCACACTTCAAATCGGCTGGCAAAGCCGTGGGATCCTTGATGCCGATTTCCGGCTCCGAGCCAGTATTCAGCTCTGGCCTGAGCGGGCATTTTGAGCGCCAAACCTCTCAAGCCGCGCAATTTGGACATTCAGCAGAAGCGCCCGCGCGGGCCGAACAGGCTGAAAAACTCGCGCTAATGGACAGGCGCTTTGCCTCTCATTGGCAAGCGTACTGGGCAGCGTCCGACCGTCACGATCTTCGCAGCGCGGAGATGCTCAAGAAGCCGCTGATCGTAACACAGATCTGCAGTCCTCCGCCGCACCTTATGCCCTCACGCGAGCAGAGACGCCGTGCTGGAGCGGCACAGGCTGGATTATCTGAGGCATGGCCATCATCTCTATTGCAGCGATTGTACTCGTGACTCGGATAGGAACATGCAGCGCAGGCGCAGGTTCATGAGAGAAGGAAAAACGGGCTGTATTGAGGTTGCGTTCAACGGCTCTCTCGCAAACATTCCGTTAGATGCGCAATTCAGCCTGCCAGCCAAGGGCGTCACAGCAATTTTTGGTCCGCCCGGGTGCGGCAAGACCACACTCGCGCGCTGCATCGCTGGCGTGCAGCACGTGCCGACTGGATTTTGTGCCGTCGATGGAGAGATTTGGCAGGACGAGACGACGTTTCGACCGCCTCATCTGCGTCCCGTCGCATATGTATTCCGACCACCAATTCCTCTTTCTCATTGGTCTGTACGGCGCACCCTACTATACAAGGCGTCAAAATCGACACCAACACTCATCGATTTTGATGGAGTGGTCGACTTGCTCGAGTTGTCGCCGCTGCTCGAGCGTTCGCCGTCACATCTTTCCGCGGCCGAACGACAGCGACTTGCCCTTGGCAGCGCGCTGTTGGGCCAGCCTCAGCTACTTTTGCTAGACGATCCACTCATTGTGCTCGACCGCTCCGCCAAATGCGAGATCCTGCCATTTCTCGAGCGCATGCGGGAAAAGCTCTCATTGCCGATGATCTACATCACCCATGATATCGCTGATATCGAGCGTTTTGCCGATCATCTTGTCATGATGAAAGATGGCCTCGTGACTGCGGCCGGGCCGCTCAATGTTGTTCAGAGCGGTCCGGTGCTTGCCAGGCGCGGCGAAGCGGCAGTCTGCCTTGATACATTGGTCGGCGGCTATGACGGACGCTACGGGCTGATCATGCTCCGCCTCGACGGAGCACGCCTTCTGGTACCTGGATTGCCGCTTAGACCGGGCGCGAAGCTGCGTCTGCGCATCGCAGCCGGCGACGTCAACATTGCGTGCGAGCCACGACGTGCAAGCTCGATCCTCAATGTATTTCCGGCACGCATCAAAGCCTCTCTGCCGTTCGGAGAGGCGGAGGCCACCTTGGTGCTGGCTCTTGAAACTGGCCGTTCTGGCGTGCCGCTTTTGGCGCGCATCACGCGCCGCTCCTTTGATGCGCTGCGGCTCAGCAATGGAGCGGACGTCTTTGCGGAGGTCGCGCGCGCCGTTCCGCTCGGGCTGCCGAGCAGTGCTTGCAAAGCACTGCCACGATCCGCATGAGAGCGTTCGACAGCTATGCCCGACACGAGAAACACATCAACAGGAACCCGGTCGTGATTGTTAATCTGGATGATATAGATTCGAAAAGTGTGGCGGCCATTCTCTACCGCCCAAAAGACGATGTGGATAGGCTACTCGCCGATTTCGCTCAGGATATCGCGCAGCAAGGCGTACGCATCGGCGGCATCGTGCAGCGACACGCGAGGTGCGCAAATGGCACGCATGTCATGCTCGCAATCGACGTTACCACAGGACAAGAGATCTCGATTTCCCAACCACTTGGCAGCGGAGCTATGTCCTGTAATCTCGATGCAAATGGGCTTGCCGAGGCCGCAGCTGTCGTTTCCCGGGCACTTCGCAACAAGATCGATCTTCTTGTCATCAACAAATTCGCGAAACAGGAAGCCGCTGGCCGGGGTCTGCGCACCGAATTCGTTGACGCGATCACCCGAGGCGTACCAGTCCTGACAGCCGTTCCGAAAAAATGCCTTGCCGACTGGCGAACCTTCACCGCGGGCGTTGGCACGCTGCTGCCTTGTGATCGTCAATCCTTGGAGCAGTGGTGGCGCGAGATCTCAACGCGCCCGGCGCGCAGCGGGGCGTTCAGCCCCGGCTGCGGTCACTTGGGGACGATGATACCGGATCGCTTGATGACGACAGTGACACTGTCGTCCACGCCGTCTCCGAAATCGCCCATCAGGCTCTTTCGCCGCCTCCGAAAACAGCCTTAGCTCTTGCGTCCGCTCCCACGCTCTGCGCCACCGCGATGCCTTGCGAACGTGCCGATTGCGGACCTTCTATGGCGAGAGTTCAACCAGCTGCCCGTTCGGCCGATATCAACCCCTCAGTCGGTTCTGCAGTGCCTGCCGGTCGACGACGAGATTGCTTAGGTTCAGGTCTGGCTGACGTCTTCCCGCTAAGCGCCTGGCCAGCGCCCGCGTACCGTCGAGCACAAAGACCCCGCAATCGTAGCCGTTCCTCTGCTGGCGTATGGGGGCGTTTTGCAGGTTGTCTCCGGCTCCCACTCGCGCTGCGAGCATTGCTGCGGGTCTGTCATTGCGTCCCCGGGCGGAGTCGTAGTGGTAGGCGACCGGATTGTTGCGATCGCGGCGGTCCACCAGCAGCAACGACCAATGCGACCCGCGGTCATCGAGGTCCATGGTGCTGGCGTCATTCACCGGTAAGAACAGAAAGTCGGCTGTGTCGTTACCATTGGGATCATCGACAATCTGATGGAATGCGGATAGCGCGGCGGCGTTGGTACCCTGGCCCACCCGAAAGGCGGTGAGAGGATCTGCAAACCGGGTCCGGGCGGCAAGATTTGGATTGCTCGCCCACAACTCCTGGGCCAGGAGTTCGTAGTCCCGCTGGATATGCTCGTCGCCCAGCCAGTCCCTGGCTCCGAGCACCCGCCCGCTGCGGTCGCCGGCAGGGGCACTCGCAGCCGAACCGCCGACCCTGGCCTTAGGAGCCGAGGATGGGCCACCATGATGGATCAGCTGAGCGTCGCGGCGTCCTCGCGGACCCAACGTGATGGAGTAGGTCTCCCCGTTGATGGAGACCGGCTGGGGAGCCATTCGCGAACTTGGTAACAGCATTTTATTGTCCAGTACATCGAGCAGGAAATCCGGCACCGGCTGTGAGCCATGCTGCCAATCCTCGCCGACGAGATATCCGATATCCTCCAGCTCTTGAGGTACGCCTGATGGCCCGATGAAGAACGGAGGTCTGCCGGCAGGGCTCTGCACCGGCCCTGACTGGGCATCGTCACGCATGTCCTGCGGTGTGGACGGCAGGTCAACCAAAGAACCGAGACCCCGATAGATGTCTGAGGACCGAGCTGGCTCACCGTTCGGCGTTGGAAAGTCGAAATAGGTCGGCAGTTGTGGAGACCAAGTCGAGCTCGACCTAGCCGGCTCCTGCAAGCCGGCCTGCCCAAACCGGGCTACTATCGGCGGCCACTCACTTTCGGACGGCGGCGTCGGCAAATCTCGCATCCAGGTCGGGATGGAGGTTGAGTCCGAGCCTGCTCTTTGCTGAGGAGAGGGTACACCCAGCGCTCTGTTTGCCTCGACGACTTGCACATACTGCCTGAGCTTCTTGAGAGTCACGCCAGATTTCCCTTTGGCATCGGCGTAAGCCCGGTAGTCGGCATCCAGCGAGCGTTGCTGCTCATTGTTGCCGTTGATTCGGCTCGCGATGCTCTCCCTACCCTCTGTGCGGAGCCAGTCACTGAACTTGCGTTGCGCCGAGGCCGTACCTTGAATGGTTTTTCTCCTGTGCTGGGAACCCGGGTCGAGCTTGCTCAGCTCTTCGTTGGCGAGGCCCTCAATGAGGCGGGCGTCGTCCTCGTAAGGGCGAAATCCTTGTTGGGGCTCGAGACCTAGGTACTCTCTAAATGGATCGAGTGGGGCCGTCCGCTTTGTGGCCTTACTGAACGCCGCATAATCTGCGTTCAATGACGATTGCTGCGCAGGATTGCCGCCGATTCGGTCCATGATGCTCGGCCTGCCCTCCCTTTGAAGCCAATCACTAAAGGAGCGTAGCCGGGAAACCATCGTCGAAACGGCGGCTTTCTCTTTTTTGGTCGCGTCAGATCCAAGCTTGGACAGAGCGTCGGTCAAGAAGTCATCGATCGTGGAGATGTCCTCCGGATGAGCCGACAATGTTTCGCGCCCCATCAGGCGGGCCCCGGCACCGACAGCTTGGAGCCCGTCAGCCCCGATCCTGCGCAGGTGAGACAGTGCCGCGCTAAGGCGGTCACGATCATCACCACCAGCTTCGACGTATTCGTCGATGTCGGCGGCTAGCGACCTTGGTTCATTGAACGCCCGAAGAGCCAATGGCCCCTTATTCTGGGCTCGGAGCCAACGAGCGAACGTGTTGAGCGCCTGCACATTGGACTTGAGCGTAGCAGCCGGGACCTTTCCAGTCCCGCGGCCTCTGGTACCATCGGGAGTAATTCTGTAGTCTTTGACGTTTTCCACGAACTGGCGGATCATCCGCTCGTCCTGGGGATGCATCGGTTGCTCTCGCGTGGTCACAAAAGCTGGGGCCGGAATGGGATTTCCAGCCTGGAAATTTCGGAGTGTCTCCAATGCTCCACCCACATAGTTCCTGCTATTGGCGCTCGCCACCTTCATAAACTCATCTTTATAGGCGGCTAGCCGATCAGCATTGCCAAGCAAGTCCTTCAGCGTGATCCCTTTGGGTCGGAGGAACTCGCTGAACATTCGAAGAGCAGTCACGTAGTTCTCGATGGTCTTGGTCTTCCGGTTCGCGCTACCCAATGCCGTCTTGAACTCTTCAATCAGCTCCAGGTCCTCCTCGGACGGTCGACTGCGCTTTGCGAAATCCATGCGGAGCTCTGAATAGACGGCGTCGGAGGACGAGCCGCCGGACGACTTCTCCCGGCGACTTCCTCCAAACACCTTGCCGAGCCCTGATTTGACCCGCGAGAACAGTCCACGGGACTTGCTCTCCTTGGTCCGCGCCTCCGGTTGTAGTTCCGACGACGCTGTGTAGCGCATGCTGCTGAATGGCCTGTCCCGCAAGTCAGATTGGTAATCGCTTGCGGCCGAGCCAAGATGAGCGTGCGGAACATCGACGCTGTAACGCGTGCTGCTGAAGGAACTGTCCCGCAGGTTGGACCTGGGCGGCATCCGCATCGAACCACCGATTGTCAAGCGACGTCCGGATTTAACCCCGTAGCGACGTGAAGAAGTGACCCCCTTGTTGTTTTGGTGGATGTGGCAAGCCGCTCGCGGAGCGCGCCCCCATAGCGCCGTAGCGAGCGAGCGGCTTGCTTCACGGCTTTTTCTCCGATTTAGCTTCTGGCGCGGCGGCCTTCTGCAAAAGCCCGCTACGACGCTTTTCTTTCAAGCGGTAGCTGTCGCCGCGGATTGTGATCACGTGACTGTGGTGTAACAGGCGATCAAGGATCGCGGTGGCGACCACAGGGTCGCCGAAGACTGAGCCCCACTCGCCGACGCTGCGGTTGCTGGTGAGCAGGATCGCGCCTCTCTCGTAACGGCGGCTGACGAGCTGGAAGAAGAGATGCGGCATTGGGCTCAAAGGGCAGATAGCCGAGTTCGTCGATGATCAGGAGCTTTGGCTTGGCAAATTGCGCGAGCCGCTCGTCAAGCCTGCCTTCGCTGTGTCCTTTGGCGAGTTGCGCAACGACCGTCGTGGCTGCGACGAACTGCACGGAATGCCCAGCCAGGATCGCTTCACGCCCCAGCGCGACCGCCAGGTGCGTCTTGCCAACGCCAGGCGGCCCAAGCAGCAGCACGTTCTCGCCATTGGCAATCCAGCGCGCACCGGCAAGCTCACGTACCTGCTTGGGGTCTAGGGACGGCTGGGCCGAGAAGTCGAAGCCGGAGAGATCGCGAACGAACGGGAAGCGAGCGAGTTTGAGGGTCATCTCGATGCGCCGCTCGTCCTTGCGGGCGATCTCGCGCTCGCACAGTAGCACCAGGGTCTCGCGCAGGCTCAGCTCTTGTCGGCCGGCCTCGTCCAATAGCCCATCCAACTGGTCGCGGACGGCGGTCAGCTTCAGGCGGGTCAGCATATCGCTCAGGCGATCGGGGACAGCGGCGCGCATCAGAAGCCCCCTCCGACGATTGCCTCATACTCGCCGAGCGGCCGCAGCAGCGCCGGCGAGTGCGGCGCAACGGACGATCCTGCGAGCGCGGCAGCTCGGTTCGATCTAAAGCCAGTCAGGCCCGCAAAATGCTCGGGGTCGACGACGCGGCGGCGACGACCGGCACAAATCGGATGGACGGCCACCTCATGGATCCCATGGTGGATGCGCACCAGCCCGTCGGCGATCATCACTCGCACCATCTCGCCGATTAGCCGCCAGGGCACCGAGTAGGCGTTGCCATCGATCTCGACGGCACAGTCGGCCTGCACACGGCGGATCACTTCACGTGCAGCCTGGAAGGGCGGCCTCCCAACGATGGGCTTGAGTGCCTGCGCTTCCGCCCGCCTGAACCGCTCGATCGGAGGCTCGCCGGTCGTGCCATGCTGGCGCAGGTCGGCGACCTCCCGCGTCCAAGCCTCAAGATGCGCCTCAAGGGCGTCCCAGCTCGGGAAGGCGCGGCCCGCGATCGCGTTTCGTTTTACGTAACCAACGCCGTTCTCGGTCTTGCCCTTGGTCCGGGCTCGGTATGGCGCGCAGGCACGGGGCCGGAAGCCCCAGTGCTTGGCAAATGCGCTCAGCTTGTCGTTGAAGACCACTGTGCGCGTGATGGCGTCATGCTCTACGACCAAGGCACGGGCATTGTCGAACAGCACTTCTTCGGGCACGCCGCCGAACTTCATGAACGCGCTTTCCAGGCCGTCGAACCAGTTCTCTTGCCGTTCGTTGCGGAAGGCTCTGACATGATGCCGGCGCGAGTAGCCCAACGTGGCGACGAACAGGTAGACGCGAACCTTGGCGCCGCCGATCTCAACCAGCCGTTCACCAAAATCGATTTGCAGTTGCTTGCCAGGCGCTGTCTCGAACCGCACCGTCGCGCGCGCTTCCGCCGCAAGCTCCTGGCGATAGCGCTGTACCGCCCGCTCAACTGTGCGCAGGCAGACAACGATGCCTTTCTCGGCTGCCAACTCCTGGCGGATCACGTCAGCATTGCCGCGGTGCTGCCGCAGACGCTCCTTGAGCCAGCTCTCCTGGCCCTCAAGTGCCTTTTTGCGCTGCGGTTGCCGATAAGGTGTCCAGCCGCCGGCCGCGATGTACTCCTTCACCGTGTTGCGGCTGATCCCGAGCTCCCGGGCAATCCGTTTGCTACCCCACCCCAGCTCGTTGAGCCGGAGTATCGCCGAAACCTCGTCCGGCTCCAGCATGGCCTCCCTCCGCGGATCTTTGAACCGCAGAGGACCTGAACTGAGTCGCTGCATAAAACCCCCGTTTTGATCGTGTCGCGAGGGGGTCAATTCCTCGTGTCGTCAGGGGGGCAATTTCCCATGTCGCCCGACACACCGATATCCGGACGGTCGATATTTTCGTGCGACCGGAGAGCTGGAGCCTCGGGCGAACTCGGCTCGGACGAACTCTCCTCAGCGGAGCGGAGTTGCAGCTCACCCAACTGCTGCTCGAAGCCAGCTTGATCTGGAGGCTCAGCATCGGCCTCTTGCCGCGCACGCTGCAGCTCTTGTTGCTCGGCGTACCAGCGCATCCAATAGTTCGGATCGTTATATCCCGGCTCCATACCACTCTCCTTAGATGACATAACTCTTCATAGTCGCCCCGGAGTCACGCTCCGGTGCACCGACCACAGATACTCCAGCTTAAAGAAGCCGGCCGACGAGACCGATGCCTGAACAAAAGAGACCCCCAGCGCACGCCTCTCCGAACTCGCGCATTACTCACACCTGCCCAGCATTGCGTGCTGCTGCAGAGCGCCCGCTCCTGATTGGCCTCGCTAATAACTGAAAACGGTCCGAGAGAGACGAAGGCCAACTTGCCTCATACGAAGAGCAACGACCTCGCGTACTACTCCCGGGCGAGGTCGCCTGCGGCGCATCGGGGTCGAAATTGAGCTGATCCATTGCGTTGGAAGATCTGCCGGAATTTGATGCTTGCGACTGAGCTTTTTGCTCTCACTCAATTCTTCACGCCAATGCCCTCACATCCGCAACAAACCGGGCCATGCCTGCATAGTTACCTACCCGACACCTAAGATCTTCAGACAGTGAGCTCTCTCCTCGTGATGATGAGGCTTCAGAGTGATCGCCGCATGTATGATCCAGACTGTACAACCTGACGCTACGTAGAGTTCAAGCCCCCATCGGCACCGACGAGGAGCCTGGTTGGCTCTCAAACATTTCAGGATCCGGAAAATCCTCGAGCCTGCCGGCCGCTTCAGCGCCTCAATGAGCGAAGCGCCGTAGCCTATGATTACTCGCGCCTTGCTCAGCAACGGCGAGCATCTGGACTTACAAGCCAAATGTTGTCGCGGCGTTACAGCCGCTCTTGTTTGCTCCAGATGCTGCGAACCTCGCGCTTCGTCAGGTTCAGTATTTCCATTAGATCTCGGCAGGTCGAAAGTCATTCATCACATTGATGGCGCGATGAGGCAGTTTGCTCTGAGGGACGCAGAATGGGCTTCGACCAGACCCTTGCAGGAAACATCTCAGCCGGTCGCGCGAAGCAAGGCTGTTTTCATGAGCCTTGCAAGGAAGCGCTTGGCTACAGATTTTTCTCTGATCGATGCTCCCAGCGCGCGGGCACGCCTGTATCAAAGGCCGCTGGACTCCACTCCTGAGAACGGATGGCACATAGCTTGCTTCAACAGTGAAGCCACCATGTACAGAGAGCAAATTTGTGAGGACAGCATGCTCGGAGTTGGAAGTCAGTTGCCGCCGTTCGAAATCACAGGCGTGAAGCCCGGTTTTCAAGCGCAGGAAGAAGGAGGACAGAGTGCATTCGAAACGTTGACCGAAGCGAGCTTTCCAGGAAAATGGAAGATCATCTTCTTCTATCCCAAGGATTTTACCTTCGTCTGCCCGACAGAGATCGCTGAGTTTGCCCGGCTTTCCAAGGAATTCGCCGACCGCGATGCGGTTGTACTGGGTGGTTCGACTGACAATGAGTTCTGCAAGCTCGCTTGGCGGCGTTCACATGTCGACCTGCACAAATTGCCAATCTGGCAGTTTGCCGACACAAAGGGAACGCTCGTCGATGGTCTTGGCGTGCGTTCACCCGAAGGGGTTGCCTATCGTTACACCTTTATTGTTGACCCCCAAAATACGATCCAGCACGTCTATGCGACCAATCTCAGTGTCGGGCGCAGTCCTAAGGACACGCTCCGCGTTCTGGACGCGCTGCAAACCGATGAGCTCTGTCCCTGCAACCGCGAGATCGGCGGCGAAACCTTGAAGGTTGCTTGAGGCAGCATGTCTTCGATCGAACAACTAAGCGACAGGATTCCCGAGTTCGCGAAGGATGTCAGGCTTAATTTGACCTCCTTGGTGGCCGATGAGACGCTTCCGCCGCAGCGAAAATACGGGCTGCTGCTGGCGAGCGCGATTGCCACCCGCAATGCAGCCCTGATTGCCACGATGGAATCGGCTGCGTCCGCTGTGATGACATCCGCGGCGATTGCCGCAGCGAAATCCGCAGCCTCCCTGATGGCAATGAACAACGTCTACTACCGCTTCGCCCATCTCGTTTCCAACCCGGAATACAAGACGATGCCGCCACGGCTGCGTATGAACGTCATCGGCAATCCCGGCGTGGACAAGTCCGACTTTGAGCTGTGGTCGCTTGCCGTCTCCGCCATAAACGGCTGCGGTGCCTGCCTCGATGCCCATGAGAAGACACTGAGAGCCGCGGGCGTCAATTCCGAAGCGATCCAGACTGCCGTGCGCTTTGCCGCGATCATGCAGTCAGTGGCGATCGCAATCGAGGCCGCTGGGCCCAACCCCTCTCAGGCGAGGGGTTGATCCTTCCTCTAGCATCCAATCGCTGGTTGTGGCGCCATTCAGTGACGCCACAACCACTCTGCAATTCATGTCTTGCGCAGCGTCCCCACGAAAGAGTGGCTTGCTCGAGTTCCAGGAGCCGTGCAAGGGAGGCGCCACAGATGCGGTGAGACCCTATCGCCTAACGCCGGCCGCACCACCGCCCTTAATTCCACCATCATCCAAACTTGAACAGCACTCCATATCCACCGCGCGGATGGGTCCATTGGATGTCGCCGGTGGGCTCGGCGATCACGCGGCAGGTGCCGCACTCGATGCAGCCGTCAACTGTTATCTCGACCTGGCCGTCGTCGTTGAGCTCATAGCATCGCGCGGGGCAGGCTTTCAGGAGTGCAAGTAGCTGCGGCGATGGCGTGGTGTGCGCACGGACCTTGACGTGAGGGTTACCGATATCGACAAGATAGCGGTTGTAATACAGCTTGTCCTCGACGCGCACTGGGGGTTCGGCATTCATGCATTGATCTTCCATTGTTGAGCTTCATACTGTCGCGGTCAACGCCAGGCCCGAGCAAAACGACAAGCATCGCCAAACAGACCTGTCCATGACCGCGCCTTGACAAAGGATTTCAGGGTCGCCTTCTCCTTCTCAGCCTTGGGCGTACCATCGACGCGCACAAAGTTTTGCATCGCCTTGGAGATGAGCTGCGGATAGGTGAGAAAAAAGTTTTGTGACTGTGTATGCATTAGGGGCGGCAAATCCTTGTACTTCTTTAGATCTTTGATGACGAAGGAGTCGTCTAGCATCTTCTTGTAGATCGACAGATTTGTTGCAGTCATCGGCTCGCCGCGCGACTTCACCAGACCTATTGCTTCTGCGGCGATGCGCCCGGAAGTCATCGCGAGATTGGAGCCCTCACGATGAATGGCATTGTTAAGTTGGGCCGCATCGCCCACCACGACCCAGCCTTCCCCATAAAGCTGCGGGATCGACTTGTACCCGCCTTCAGGAATGAGATGAGCCGAATACTCCTTGACTTCGGACCCTGCTATCAGGGGCGCCACAGAGGGATGGCTCTTGAATTGATCGAGCAGGCCGTAGGGTGTCTGGCCCGTGCGCTGGAAGTCGGCGACGAGACAACCGATGCCGAGCGAAATGCACTCTTTGTTGGCATAGATGAAACCCATACCCGTCATGCCGCGGGAAATGGTACCGGCCGCCTCGATCACGACGCCTTCATCGCCCTTGAGATTGAAGCGCGCTTCGATAGTCTCGCGAGGCAAGAAGTGCATCTCCTTCACCGCGAGCGCAACGTTATCGGGTGTCGGCCGCGCGCGCAGGCCCGCGCGCGTCCCGAGCAGGCCATTGACCCCCTCGGCCAGCACGACGACATCGGCATGTATTTCGCCGTCGCGGCGATCTGTACGAACGCCGACGATCCTTTCACGCTCGTCCCGTACGAGGTCAGTGACGGTCGTCTCGCACAGCACGGTCGCGCCGGCCTCCCGCACCTTGGAAGAGAACCATTTGTCAAACTGGGCGCGTATAATCGTGTATCGATTCGGCCGTTCCTCATTGAAGTCGTCTGAACGGTAATGCATGCCGACATGGGAGCGATCGTCCATGATCCAGAACCGCTGCTCAATCAGATGACGCTCGAGCGGCGCCTCCTCTCGAAACTCGGGGATCAGCTTTTCCATCATGTCGGCATAAAGGATGGCGCCCTGCACATTCTTCGATCCTGGATATTCGCCCCGCTCGAGCTGCAGCACCTTCATGCCGCGTTTGGCCATAGTCAATGCCGCCGCGTTGCCGGCCATACCCGCTCCGACCACGATCGCATCGAATCTCTCTTCAATCATCTTCATCTCCTCTAGACCGCGATCCGGGCCCGCGAATTCGGCAAAAGCCGGGCGCGAAATGCGGAGGTCAGCGCCGGTAGCAATTGGATGGCGTCACTGACGATCGCGAGATGGGCGAAGTCGAAGATCGGAGCGTTCTTATCAGTGTTGACGGCGACGATCAGATCAGCGCCCTCCACGCCAACCCGGTGCTGGATCGCGCCGGAAATGCCGGCGGCGATATAGAGCTTTGGCCGGATGGTTTTGCCCGTCTGGCCGATTTGCCGGTCAGACGTAACCCACCCTTTTTGTACCAGAGGACGCGAGCAGCCATATTCAGCGCCAAGCAGAGTTGCGAGCTCGCGCACCAGCTGAAAGTTCTCAGGCGATCCCAGTCCCAGGCCGCCCGCAACCACGACATCGGCATAGGCCAGATTGGAGGTTTCTGCATCGCGGTCGGGTAGGAACGACAATACTTTTGTGACAATATCATCTTCGAGAAGGCCGAGCGGATGGACGATGATACGAGCGGCATCGCGTACGACGCGCTCAGGCATCGGCATGACTCGCGGGCGGACGGTTGCCATCTGGGGACGATAGTTCAAGGTATAGATCGTGCAGAGCAGCGAGCCGCCAAAGGTCGGACGCGTGGCCGCGAGCGAACCATCGGCGTCGACGTCCAGCGCCGTGCAGTCGGCAGTGAGTCCCGTCGACAGAGTCGTCGCCACGGAACCTGCGAGATCACGACCGAGCGTGGTCGCCCCCAACAGCAGGATCTCGGGCTTGTAGGTGTTGACGAGTTCGGTTAGCGCCTTGGTATAGGATTCGTTGCGGTAATCCGACAAAACATTGTCGCTCACGATATAAGCCAGATCGGCGCCATAGCAAAAGGCGTCAAGCGCGGCGTTACGTGTGTGCTGCCCCTCTGGACCGATAACGACAGCGGCAAGATTTACCTTTAGCCTGTCAGCAAGCTTGCGCCCCGCTCCCATGAGCTCCCAGGAAACCGGATGCACCTGGCCGCGCTCCAACTCGACAAAGACCCAGACGTGCTTGTACGCCTTAAAGTGCTCCGGCAGTTCTTTTTTGGATGCTGCGCGGCCGGTCCCCGCAGGCATGGCCGTTCTGGTGGCATTGCTCATACTCTAAATTCCCCTCAAAGATAGGCGCGCCAGCGCCACAGGTTTACTTTTAAGCTTCGTTGACTGAGGATCACTTTTGGTCAGCAAGGGGCCGGCTGCTCTGCCCGTCTGCTTGGTCCGATCGGCCGCACAACAAGAGGCGCCGTCGCGACAGACGTACCGGTCCGGCCGGATTTGGAGAGGTCCTCCAAACTGGGCGCTTGCGCGCCAGGTTCGACAAGCGCCACCGCAGCGGCCAGGGCGCCGCGGGCTCTGACCGGTCGCTTCCATGCCTGAGTTGGTAAGTCCGTTCGCTGCGCAATACCTGCGCCTCACTTTCGGCCCAGCGGCTCCGCATTGACGGTGACAACGAGGGCAATCCCGGCCACGCACCTGTCACCCAATCCATGGCGAGCCTCCAGCATCGAAGACCCCCATTGGCCGACGCTGGCCCTCTCCCTGACGCATGTTGCTATCCGCCATAGAATGGATACGAACCTGAGCGGAATCAGGCATCGATTTGATGCGCACGATGCTGTGCACACCCTCTGCAGGTGTAGCGCGAAGAGGCAACTTATCCATTGACCACCATCTCACCGTCGACACGCAGCTTCGGTCGCATCAAACACCGTTTCGAACCGACCAAGCGATCGTAGGCCACGAGATGATGGTGAAGCGCTCGGCAGGCACTAGAAGCAGCATCATTTGGTCTTTCTTCAATCTCATCTCGGACGACTACCATCTGTCGGCATCGATGATCGGATTGGCAGGACAACAGCAAGTGTCGTACCAGTTGCAAAAACCACTGAAGGTCGGTCAAACGTACCGGTTTGGCAGACACTTGAAATGGCCGCTGTACCGTAGACACGACCGGTCCACACATGGGTCGGGAATACGACAGGCACCGCTCGGGTCACGGCCGCAGAGAGTTGACCCAGATGAAACGAAAGCCCCACATCGGGCTGCCACGGCGCCCCGACGGACAAACCTTGCTTGCAGTGGAGCGCGAGATCACTTCAGCTCGCTCAACGGGACGAAGGCCGCGGGCTTGTTAGGGTCTGCGACGGCATCCTTCAAAACCTTGAACACTCGCTGGTCGATCGGTGTCGATGCCACGAAATCGGCATAGGCCTGCTCGAGCATCGCCTTGCACCGAGCTCTGATTTCCGGCTCTGCGGCACCAGTAAATTGTTCTTTGGCAAAATACTGTCCCATGCGTTTTAAGATGTGAAGGCGCGCGACGTTCACGATTTTAGGGTCGTAATCGACGCCAAGCAGCGAAAAGAAATCCTCTGCCGATGAGGCCTTGCTGAGCCGATCCAGGATACCGGCTGCGGGGGATGAGTTTATCATCAAAAATTCTCCTTCGGATTAGCTCTGGACGGCCAATGAGATGGCCTGGCGCCTGTTGAGTGCTGCCGTCGTGCCTTGCACAGCTGGTGCGCATCGCCATAGCGTGACTGCGGAAAGCCATGCCCTCAACTTCCCGGCCCAGATCGGCAGGTCCGTCGGTGACATAGTCAGTCCCGATGAAGTTCCGAGATTAATGGCCAAACCGCGATCGGAGCTGACGCTCGCCAGTTGGACGCCGTTCGCCCATCAGCGACATCGGACACCATCCTTGCGGCGCAGCCGGTTGCGAATGGTCGACGCAAACGCTGGACACTGCTTTTCACGCGGGGCGCGATGCCAGGCATCCGCACACGTCGTGCCAGATCGCCGCGATGGTTTCACGCTCGACCGGCAGCTTGTGCTCGATAGCATATTTGCGGACTTGCAACAGGATCTGTCTGACTTGATCCGCGCTGGCGTCGAGCTGCAGTTCATCGAGTAACGCGCTGATCGCCGCAACTCCGGAATGCTTGCCGATCACAAAACGGTTGCAGCGACCAAGCAAAACGGGATCGAGCGATTGATAGGTGCGTTGATCCTTCAAAAGGGCAGCGACATGAATGCCTGATTCGTGCGTAAATACATGCTCTCCGACAATCGCTTTGTTCGTAGGAATAGCACGTGCGGCCGCGGCTGCTACCACCGCGGCAACGTGTTCGAGCTCCGGCAGTATGATGCCGGTCTCCCACCCGTAGAGCTGCTTGAGTGCGACCGCGATTTCCTCGAGCGGTGCATTTCCGGCCCGCTCGCCCAGCCCCATGACGGTCACTGAGGCGTGGCTCGCGCCAGCCTTGATGGCGGAGAGCGTGTTGGCGGTTGCGAGCCCGAGATCATCGTGACCGTGAAATTCGAGTTCGAGATCGGTGGACGCACGCAAATTCCTGACCAGCGCGTAGGTTGCGTCAGGATCGAGCACGCTTAGCGTATCCGCAATACGAAAGCGACGCGCGCCCGCGGCTTTTGCAATTGCCATCAGCCTGATCAGAAAATCGATGTCGGCGCGGGAGGCATCCTCACCACCGACGGCGACCTCAAGGCCGCGCTCACAGGCACATCCTACCACTCGCTTCACCCGCTCCAGCGCCTGGTCGCGAGGACAACCTAGCTTGGCCGCGATCTGGACATCGGAGGTCGGGATCGACAAATTGATCATGGATACCTTTGCTTCAATCGCCGCGTCGACATCGGACTCGCGCATTCGGCACCAGCCTATGGTGGTCAGCGGAAGATCTGCTTCGACAATGGCGCGAATGGCCTCGATCTCGTCGTTGCCCATTGCCGGCGTTCCCGCCTCGATCTCCGTGACACCGGCCCGCGCCAGCGCCTGCGCGATTGCCAGCTTTTCCTCTGTGGTGAACGCAACGCCAGGTGCCTGCTCGCCGTCGCGCAATGTCGTGTCGTTGAGCACGGTGGGCTTGGCGCGCACTTGGTCGGACCAAGACGTTTTGGCGGCGGTGCTGGCGGCAATCACGCGAGAGCTCCTCATAGTTTGACCTACGACGCTTCAGCAACCAGCATGCCAGCCCGCCGTCCCAGGCAACCCGTTGGGAAATCTACCGCTTCCGTCCTCGACTTTCTTCAGCATACAGATTGTTGCAAATGCGACAGGCTCGTGAAGCGGATGGCTTGCCTGTTGCTGCGCCGAATTCAAACGTTAATGCAATTGTCGCGCGCCAGGATGTGAGAATTGTCGCGGAGTGCTTGGGCCCGCCGCCGCCTTGCATACATGGTCACTCGCTCGCATCGAAACCGCATCAACCGCGTCCTCACTCTCGCGCGCGCCTTACCTCCGGCGAGTCTCTCTCGGATGACGGAGCGATAGCGGAGCCTTGTGGCAGTTCGGATGGCCAGTCGCCGGCAACGAACGGCCGAGCGGCCTGCAACAGAAAGTCGCGCCGGCGCTCGGCCATCCGGCTCTCACCGCTTTCTTCGCCGAAGCAGAGATTGAAGTCCTGACATTGATTGCACACGGGTGTCGTGCACATCACAAGGCCTTCATTTTCGCAAAGCATGCGGTAGAAGAAGCGCTTCCAGCGCATATTGTTGACATTGCGCGCGGCGAGCGGCGCGAAATGGCGGCTCAGCAGACGAGATAGTTCGCCACGATTGCGCAAGCCGAGAGCTTCCCACAGGTGGTCTGGCTCAATGGCACGGCGCGCGATCATCGCAGCCAGCCAGCGCCCGATATTTCCTTCCGTCGAGCGTTGATTGAGCAAGAGATCGCGCAGCATTGCGATCTCGTCGTCCTCTTCGCACTTGAAAGCCGAGAGCTGCTCCGCGAGCTTAATCTCAAGCGCAGGAAAGTACTGCTCCAGCAAGGCCGCCAGTTCAAGGCCGGACAGGCCAGCCTTTTCGGGAAGGAAGCCACCATCCATTGTGGCAGCCGCCAGGATCGACGCCAGGACATGGCGATCGAGATTGCTCTCAAGGGCAATGTCGGCGTCTGCAGGAGGCACACCGGTGAGCAGGCGGTAGGTTGCAATTCCCCTATGCACCTGGCTGCTCGCATCAATGGCGCAAGCAGCCATCAACGGGAGGAAGTGCGCTTCGGACATGATTTTTTGGGTTTCCACAGTAGTCAGATTTGCGCTGCCGCATATTTTTGATCAGGGTCGATCGGTAGAATGCCGGCCTCCCGGGATCGACGGGGGGAGACCGGCATCCGTCGCGCGCTTTCACAAGGCCGCGACTCGCGACTTTTACGAGACCGCCAGCTCGGCGGCGGTCTTGCCGATGATGGATTCGTCCACGGGCTTCATAATGCCATGCTCCATCAGCATGTCCTCGAGTTCGTCCATAGAGATTGGGGTCGGGATAATGCCTTTGCCGCCATTGTTGTGAACCTTGGTCGCAAGATTGCGATAGTGATCGGCCTGCTTGGAATCGGGTGCATACTCGAGCACCGTCATGCGGCGTAGCTCGGCATGCTGCACCACGTTGTCGCGCGGCACGAAGTAGATCAGCTGAGTCCCTAGCTTCTTGGCCAACGCTTCCGCCAGTTCTAGCTCCTTGTCGGTCTGCCGCTCGTTGCAGATCAGACCGCCCAGCCGAACGCCGCCAGAGTTCGCGTATTTCAGGATGCCCTTGGAAATGTTGTTCGCGGCATACATCGCCATCATTTCACCTGACATCACGATGTAGATTTCCTGTGCCTTGTTCTCGCGGATTGGCATCGCAAAGCCACCGCAGACGACGTCACCGAGCACGTCGTATGAAACATAGTCAATGTTTTCGTAGGCGCCGTTCTCCTCCAGGAAATTGATCGAGGTGATGACGCCGCGGCCGGCGCAGCCGACACCCGGCTCAGGACCGCCGGACTCCACGCAGCGAATGTCCTTGTAGCCGATCTTCATTACGTCCTCGAGCTCGAGGTCCTCCACGCTGCCGGCGTTCGCCGCAAGGCTCAAAATCGTGTCTTGCGCCTTAGCGTGCAGAATCAGACGGGTCGAGTCCGCTTTTGGGTCGCACCCTACAATCAGAATTTTCTGACCCATCTCGGCCAGCGCCGCCAGCGTGTTCTGCGAAGTGGTCGACTTGCCGATGCCGCCCTTTCCGTAGAACGCGATTTGTCTCAGTGAAGACATGTTGCTCTCCATCAACCGATTTACCAAACGTTTCGCGCCTCTTGCACGCAAACTTGTTTCTCTCTCAGAAACGGGGCACACGGGTTCAAGGGAAGGAGCGCATCGCTCGTCTTACGCGTCGACGTGCACTCAGCCCTCACTCAGTGTTGCTGCCGCTTATCAGCAACCGCCGTGCCAACGCTTGCCCGTGCTCCCTAAGCTTCTGATTACGTTTCTAAAACAGGCGGCGGGTGAGTGAGGCTCTGGGCGTTTTCGATCTGCGTGGCTGTCAGAAAACTAACAACGACCACAACCATCAACGCGAAAAGCAGATTTAGCGTGACCTGTTCCGATGGCTTCAGGTGCGGAACGGAACTTGCTCCGGCTTGAGGACACTGAATATGCCGCTCGGACTGGAAACCTGGCGCACCAGCGGCAAGAGTTGCATATACGGTACGGCGCTTGGCCCGCCCGCATTTGAGATGATCGGCTATAAACTCGGATCAACTCTCGAGAGTAGCACCCCCATGCCAATCGTTCAGCTCAACGCACCTACATAGGTACGTCATGGCGACAATCATCTTTTATCAGAAGCCCGGCTGCGCCACCAACGCGCGTCAGATTCGAGCGCTGAAGTCCGCCGGCCACGACGTGATCGCCCGAGACATCTTGAAACAGCCATGGGATACGGAGGATTTGCGCGGCTTCTTCGGCAACATGCCCGTCGACTTCTGGTTCAACCCAGCTGCGCCCCGTATTAAGTCAGGCGAAGTCAATCCAGATACTATCGACGCGGCAAGCGCACTCACATTGATGGTGGGCGATCCGCTCCTGATACGACGACCGCTGATCGATGTAGGCGGGGCACGATGTGCTGGACATGAGCCCTTGCTGTCCCTGCTTGGCCGCACGTCGCAAGATGATCTGGAGGGATGCTTACACGACGCAAACCGCACGCGTTGCCCGCAGACGTGAGAAAACAGCGGACCGTACCTCCAGCACATCAAGCGAGGCAAAGATGACGTTTCCACCTTCCGACCTACGCGGGAAATAGGCGACGAGGCCTTCGCTGACACGGGCCTGCGCGAGTGACTGCTCTGTAACGGCATCCGTATACTACGCTCGAATGCCGTTCTTCTCACCGTTCCAGTGGGTGAGAGGCCGCAGCAGTTACGCCCCTTTATCACGCATGAACTCCGCGGCCTGGGTTGGATCAGAGCAGCGATCAGAGACGTGGTTTTTTGAAGAGATCTGTCTCTCTTGAACTGAATAAGAATTAGAACAGACCACCACCCTTCGCGGGCGTGATCCTTAAGCAACTTAGCGACATAATTGCCTTATGGCCGCTCCCATTTTGATCGACGTCAAATCCTCCCTCACCCGCCCTGTGTGACAGAGATCTCGCGCGGCTCTTCGCGCGGACTTTGGAATGGAGAATTCGATGAGAACAAGGACAGTTACGACGATAGCATCGCTGCTCGCCTTAGCGACCTCGTTGGCCAGCATCCCGGTACAGGCTGCGGATCTGGCTCGGGCGCCGATCTACTATAAAGCGCCTCCGATTGAACCCTCTAATCCATGGATGATCCGCCTGCGCGTGCTTGGCGTTTTGCCAGATACCGCAGGCAGCACGGTCAACGTCGCCGGGGCGCCCTCGCTGTCCTCACCGACTTCTGGGCTATCAATCAGCGATCAAGCCATACCCGAGCTCGACATCACCTACTTCTTCACAAAGAACGTTGCCGCCGAACTCATTCTCGGCGTGACCAGCCATCACATCAGCGGCAATGGCGCGCTCACTGGCCTCGATATCGGCAAAGCCTGGCTGTTGCCGCCAACACTGACCCTGCAATATCACTTCACCGATTTCGGCCCGCTCAAGCCCTATATCGGCGCAGGCATCAACTACACCGCATTCTTCAATCAATCGGCAGCCAATACGTCGCTCGCCGGTCTTGCAGTGACGGATTTGCGCATCAGCAACCAGTTCGGCGCGGCGGTCCAATTCGGTTTCGATTACATGCTTGATCGTAACTGGGGCCTCAACTTTGACGTGAAGAAGCTGTGGCTGCGGCCAGAGTACTCCGCGATCGTAAACAATGCGATTGCCGTCACCGGGCGTGCCAACATCGACCCATGGCTCGTCAGCGGCGGCGTCACATACAAGTTCTAGCGCTAGAACAGGATCAAAACGGGGAGTCCGTTTGATGAAGGGAGACGCGGCGATCTCATCGAGCGCGTCCCCTAGCCTTACCGCAGTGCAAGCAGAACGAGATGACGCGTCAAGAATGCGTCATCTCGCGAGATGCGGAGAGCTATTCGCAGCGCTGCTCTCTGAGCTACGGATCGTGCAGTATGGAGTGACCGTACACGACCAGATCGACCCAGCATATGTTCATATTCTTACTGGTCGCGCGTTGCAAAGGCGCCATTTGCAGATTGCGCGGGAGAAGAATGGCGGCACGCGGCGGCAACTTGAATTACTTGCTGTTCTCACATCCGAAGCGTGATGGCTACGCTCAACCCTCAGACGATCTGAGTTCCGAGCCGCCAGCTCATCGTCGGACAGGCCGTCGATGCTTGTTAGCCCGGGCAAGTGGCAGCTAATCGACGCCTCTAGCTTCGCTTCAGCACCATCACAAGGCGGTCGACACGTTTGCCCTGCTTGAGGTGGTAGTTTACGATTTCGTCAACATCCTCAGGCGTGGTCGCGCGGTACCACACTCCATCGGGATAGACGACCATCAAGGGACCAGAGTTACAAAAGCCAAGGCAGCCTGCCATCGTGAAGCCAATATCGTTGAGACCTTGCGCTTCGATCGCCTTAGCCATCCGATCCCATAGGGCTTGCGCGCCGGAGGCGCCACAGCTGCCGTGCGGATGAGTTGGCGGACGCTGCGTGTTGCAGGCAAAGACATGATGCCTATAAAGCTGAGGAAGCTCGAATTCGGTTTCTGAGTTCATGCGCCTGCCTCTCCTGAGTCAATGGGCTTCATCTGAAAAGAGCCTGGATTGCGAGCACATCGCCCCCACAATTCTAACAGCGCATCAACCAATCGATGCTAACATTTCCACTCGCGCTTGAGAAAGCAGACGAAATGGGTGGGCGCCATCGTGATTGTCGTCGCTAGATCAGTGATAGATATTCTCGCGACCAGAGGAGCCCCCTTGATCAGTTCCAACCTCTTCTGCCCTCATTCCGGTCTTTCCGCTCCGGCATCACTGTCCAACTTCTCCAAAGCAAGTTGCGCACCAGATGCGTAACTTTCGTTTTCTGCAACGATCCCTTGCTTTGCGCGACTCACAATTGTTGCGAAGGTTGCGACAATGTCGTTCGCTTCTGTTTCGGACACGACAAACCTCGCATAGCGTTTGACCTTCCGCTTCAACCTTCCGTGCGCAGAATAACCTTGAAGCTCGGCTACTCTATCTAGCTCTTGCGCTATCATATCTTGGAACGAGCAGTGATCTTCATGACCGTCGAGCAGTCTAGCGAGAAGCTCGAAGATGGTGTGGTGAATCGAGCACGTGTTCTGCCATTGCTGACCGCATTGACCGGCGCGGGTCACAGCATCTTTTTCGCCCTGAAGCTAGACGCTGCGTTCGGCCGCTGCCTACCTGTCGTTTGCTCAACAGATGCCGTCTGTCCCGAGAGTCGCCGAGCCACATTTGCGGCGGCAGACCAAGCCGGTCGCAATCAATGCTAGACCCGCAACACAGCGGCCCGCGATTGGGACCACGCTTCACACGATACGCGTCAAGACGAGCGTGCAGTGGAAAGTGCGAAACAACGAGCACGGCCCATTAATGCATTTGCTCCTAACGAGCCCTAACTGACGATGGTGGCGCCATTCGCTAAGAGCGTCCCACGAACCGACGTTTGGCACGCCAGTTGCAGCGCAGGCAATAAAGCCAGCTGTACCGGCCGGCCTTCTGACACAGGATCGTCGTTCCTCATCCCAAGACGATCCTGTCAGTCTGGGTCCCGCCATCTCCAAGCCCAGACGATGCCCTCGGCGAACTTCCAGCCGCCGGGGGCATTTCCCGCTCAAACATATCAGCGGCGGTAGCAAGCATGTCCCGCCTGCCGGCTCGATTTGGCGAGCCAGCGCAGGAGCAGCTCTTTGGTGCTACGGAGGTTAAAGGCTGTGACACGCATCTAACAGCGCTCACGAGCACAATGGCCTCATTCGAGGGTAAAGCGCCTCAGGCAGCTCGAGCACAATAAAGCGCTAGGCCCGTTAGTCCGGGTGGATCGTGATATCCATGGTTTCGTCGCTGTCTCCGAAGGGGTCGGCAAACCGATCGTCCTCGAGCAGCTTGACGCCGCACAGGCAAACATCACCTTCGATCACGGCGAGCGCTACCGGGTCAAGCGATTGTCCATCTCAGGGGCCATCGATGCACACCCCAGTTTCGATCTCGAATCTTGCACCGTGCCAGCCGCAGCGGAGAAAGGAACGGTCCGCCGAGAAACACGCACCGCAGCCGATGTTCAGCCAGACACTCTCATGCGGACAACGATTGACGTAACCAAAATAGTCATTGCCGAAGGTGCGCACCACAATAAAACGGCCGGCGCTCGCCCCTATCATCAATCTGCGACAGGCTAAAGCTCATTGGCCCACTCCGCTCGATGGCATCGCCCTGGCAGACGACAAAAACCTCGGTGCGACCGCTCATCACATTGCCGATTATAGGTTCGCTCATCCCGGCCTCGCAGTTTGCTGCTTGAAGGCTTCAATCGCAGCCCGGGTCAGCTGAAAAATCCCACGGCCACGAGCGAGCGGCCGAAACGCCGAGCTGGCATGGGCGTTGAGGACATCAAACCACTGGTTCGGCGTGAGCTTCGCCGGACGCTCGCTGATTTGGATCACCCTCCCGTTGGGAGCGAAGCGGACGTGGATGATGACTTGTTGCGAGTTCATAGCGATCCCCTATTTTTGCTAACTCTAATGATCTTGAGTGGTCACCGAGAATCTCAACTGTGAGTGTGCTTGGTTTCCTGCACCTTGGCGCGTGGGCCTCTCGCCGCGGCTTGGACCCGGCGCCTCCTCTACTATCGATCAGTCCTTCTTCGCGCTCGCCTGTAGCTTTCTCTTGCGGGGTTAAGTCGAGTGCATCCGCCCGCTGGAGAATTGCTGCGAACACAGCAGCGTCTCCACGCCGAGAGCTCGGCGGCGGTGATATCGGGATCGGACAGTGGAATGAATAATGTATTCTCCTCCACAGTGTGCGCGCCATCAAGCCGATACTCTGCTGGCTGAGTGCTCACCGCCCAAAATTCCTTTCGGCCAACACGATGTCGATCGCCCGTATCGGATTGGCCGTAATCCGCACGCAGCGATCCGATCCATCGACCAGATGAAGGTCGAAAACGCGCATACTGCCGGAACGGCGGATTCGCCAAATCCGAGGCATAAAGCCGCGCCCAAGCAAGCTGCCAGCCGCTCGACTTCGATCAATTCCTCCGCGGTAAGCGCGATCGTGGTTCCTCTGACTCGTCAAAGACGGTTCGTCATTGCCAGAACAGACGCTCCGGATCCGCATTCAACTCGTCGATTGCAGAGGTCAACCGATGGTAAAGGCTGTAAAATTCCCAGATTCCTCGCGCATGATTCTTACGAAACAGCTTCCAGATCCCGCTCACGCCATCATAAAGAAGCAGCGCGACATCGATGAGAGCGCCATCCTTGGCGATGTTGCGCGAGCAACAGGGACTCTCGACGAGGTAGCCGCCCCTCACCGGCGTCACGTAGGGCGAGACGTAGAGATAGCGTTTGCGCGAGCTTAAGCCGTGCTCGATCCGCTTGCGATCGAGCTCGTTGGGGTGAGGCACCAGCCCGGCCTTTGCCTTTCTCATCAGCGCAGCATTCATGGCGAAAGCCTCCATTCAAAGCACTGTAATTTCTTCTTCAAGACAGCCGATGAGCAGCTGATCACCAAAATCGACAATGTAGATCGGCACGTTCGCTTGCGTATGGATCGCGACGTTGATGATCTCACCGATCGCTCCGGCGGCGAGCAAGACTCCATCGGGCTTCGTATCGGGAAATGAGTCGTCGTTGATAAGGTCGACTGCGGTCTTGACCCGCTGTCCCCGCCGATATTTCGGAGAGCCGCGCTGCGTCATGACTCCTCCGGCAATGGCAGATCATCGACCTCCTCGCAGGCGTCCGCCGGCTCTAGTTCCTTGCGTTTCATGCCAACGCGGTAACCGCTTTCCAGATATTCGACGCCGTAGATGTAGAATTGCTGCAGGAATGTGCCGATCGAGACGACGTAACCCACCTCTCCCTTCTTCACTAACACGTCGCCAATCTCCTTGCCTCGATAGGTGCCATCATTGCGGATGGTGCGATTGGCTCGCACCTTTTGGCCAAAGCTGAAGACAGGCGGATCGCTGAGCTCGACGACGTCGCTGTCGCGAACGATGCTGTTCATGTGCCGCGCCTCATGGATCGCTCCTTCAGAGATGCGCGGGCCGCCTCGCCCAGGCGAGATCCTGGATCACGTTATCCTCCTGCGTCATCGCGAAGCGCCTTCGGATCGCCGCGCAGAATGAAATGCCCACCAGGGACGTGCTGCCGACCAGCAACAGCACGCCGGAGGGCAATCCAGCACGGTCCTCGTGCGTGATGGAGGACCGAACGTCGTCTATGCCGGCGCCAACGCGCAGCACGAAGCTTACAATGCTTTCCAGCACTACTGGTGGCATGCCGATCATGGGGTTCACGCTTTAGGCTGGCGCCTGGTAGCGAGGCACGGATGTGTCAACCACGCAGGTATTGTCGACTGGACAGGCGGCGACACATTGCGGCTCGTCGAAATGGCCAACACATTCAGTGCATTTCGCCGCTTCAATGACAAAGCTTCCTCCCTTTTCCGAGATAGCAACGTTCGGGCATAGGGGTTCGCAGGCTGAGCAGCTCGTACACTGCGAGGCGATGATCTTAAATGGCACATATTTCCCCTTACGCTGCAGAGATCAGAGATCCTTGCGGGAGCGCGGCGCCTCCTCGCCGCACGTGCTGGAACTCCCCGCGCTTCACCTTGTCCAGATAGGATTTGAACCAGGCGATCGCCGACTTCTCAATGAACTCATGGGCGTATTGATCGACCGGCTCGATCCCCGCCTTGATCAGATTGCTTTTCGGGCAGCCGCCGATCTTAGACACGAAGACCGCGTGGCAGTCATGGATGCCGCGCATGATGGCGGAAAGCCTGTCCTCCTCGCCATAACCGCCCTGGCAATAAACGTCCACACGGCGGTGCCCGACGAATTTGGCACCGGATGTAGAAAGTTCGTAAACCTGGAATTCCTTTGCATGCCCAAAGTGCTCGTTGATCAACCCCGAGCCCTTGGTTGCGACGGCCACTAGAAGAGTAATCGCGCTCATCTCTCCGGCAAATTCCGCAAGCTCCTTTTGAGCGGCCGCTACTTTGGCGGCACGCTCATCCTCTACCCTGCCCTGATATGCCTCGCGCATCTCCAAATCATATTGGACGTCCATTCTCATGACCTGATCCGTGGTGAACTCTGCGCTGCGATCTTCCCCGAGTAGGCCAACCGCATCGGCGCGGCACTGGCGGCAATGCCGCATCATTTTTATCTCTCCTTCGCAAGCATCTTGCAGCGCCTTCAACTCCTGCGCCGTCGGTCCGCGCTGACCGTTGAGGCCAAATACTGTGCCGTGCTCGGGCGCGGAGATCAGGGGCATGATATTGTGAAGGAAGGCACCGCGCGACTTGACCGCCTTGTTGACCTCGACGAGGTGGTCGTCGTTGATGTTTGGAATCATCACCGAATTGACCTTGCACAGGATACCCCGTTCGCTAAGCATCTCGAGGCCCTGCAGCTGGCGATCGGTCAGTATCTTTGCCGCGTCGATGCCGGTGTAGCGCTTGTGGTTGAAGAAGATCCACGGATAGATCTTGGCGCCGATTTCGGGATCGACCATGTTGATGGTGACGGTGACGTGGTCAATTTTGGACCTGGCGATGGTATCAATATGGTCTGGCAGAGCCAATCCGTTGGTTGACAGGCACAGTTTGATGTCGGGGGCGGCCTTGGCGACCAGCTCGAACGTCTTGAACGTCTTTACTGGATTGGCGAGGGGATCGCCGGGACCAGCGATGCCAAGCACTGTCATCTGCGGAATTCTAGTCGCGACCGCGAGCACTTTTCTTACCGCCTGCTCAGGAGTGAGCTTCTCGCTCACCACGCCCGGACGCGATTCATTAGCGCAGTCGTATTTTCGGTTGCAGTAATTGCACTGGATGTTGCAGGCAGGCGCGACCGCAACATGCATGCGGGCGTAATGATGATGCGCTTCTTCGCTGTAGCAGGGATGGTTCTTAACCTTTTCCCAAATTTCGGACGGCAGATCGCGTTGACCTGCCTGCGAGCCGCAGCTCGCCTGCCCGGTCTTGGCAGAAGCGCGGCAGCCGGCGGACTGCATAATCGTGCCGCTATCCACTCCAGCTTTGACATGTTTTCCGCGTTCGACGACCGCGTTCATTTTCGTTTTTCCCTGCAGGCATCATCGACCACCCAGGACCATCCGTGAGCGAGCCTCAAGAATCTGGGTAGCAACTTGCATGCCATGGCGGAGACGATGAAATTGCAGCCATGCGCCAACGAGTTAGCGGAAGCGATTGTCGCTGGCGCATAGAAGAACAGCAATGATGCGCTTGTTAGCGATGCGACAGATACGTCATTATTCTCACGCAGAGCTCCATGGCTTGCGCGTTCATTCTCACGCAGCTCGCCAGAACTCCATCTGAACGGGTTTTCTCGCGTTGGGCTCTCACAATATGCCGATACGAGGCGGGAATCCGGGGCTTTCCAATGCCACCAATGGTGAGCAGTATCTCAAGCGCGCAAGGGAGCCCATTCGCAAGCGGTGTCAGACTGTGCAGCACCGTCGCCCAGCTCCCAGCCATGGCACCGGCGACTCTTGGCCAACCGCATCGTAAACGCGATGCCAGCGATTCTCGCCAATGCCGACGCGGGTGATACCCTGTACTTCGCCCCAGCGTCGGCTCGACTGCCGAGCAAAGGCCTGTGTCATCGATGCCGTCACGGCGGGTTGACGTTTGCTGCCGACGCCTAGGCATTGGCTCTAGCCGGCCGCGGCAACGCAAACCTTATTGGCGAAGAAGCCGGCAAACGCCTCTGGTGTGGTCGGCACATCGGGCTTGGACAATTCGGCGCGGCCAGGACTGAGATTGGAAGCAATGCTCGAAGCCCTCAGGCCGGCAGCGACGTCCACGAGCGCCTTTGCATCGGCCCTATCGACGAACTCGATCTGCGGAGGCGCCTTCACGAACCGTCCCCGTTCTCTCCCCGTTTTTTAGCGTTGATTGTGATCGGTAACGGGGTGTCGCTCGCCATCTCGGGCAAATCGAGCACCCAGCCATTAGCCACTTTGATCCAGCCGCCCCACAGTGTCTCGTACTCGGATTCTACGATTGGCTCTTCGAGATCCTTTTTTGGCACGTAGATCGACAGGCCCTCCGGAGACCGGCGGATCATGATTTTCACGACATCTACTCCCTGACTGTGACGCGGGAGATTGCGCGCATGCGAGCCACGATGTCTGACACCGCGCACACCACCTCATCGACCTCCGCAAAGGAGGTTTCACGCGACAGAGAAAAGCGAATGGCGCCGTGCATCCGCCACCGCGGCAGCTGCATGGCACGCAGAACATGCGATGGCTGCATGGAGCCGGAGCTGCAGGCTGATCCTAGCGACACAGCGATGCCCGTCCGATCGAGATGGTGGGCGATGGCTTCGCCTTCGAGATGGTCGAAGGCAATATTGGCCGTGTTCGCCAACCGATTGCTGGTGTCGCCGAGCACAACGCACTCGCCATTTTTCAAGATTCCCTGCTCAAGACGGTCGCGCAACGCGGCAATGCGATCGCGCTCGGGTTCAAGCCGCTCCGCCGCAAGCTCGGCGGCTTTTCCCAGGCCGACAATGCCGGGAATATTCTCAGTCCCGCCTCGGCGCCCTCGTTCCTGTGATCCGCCGCAGATCAGCGGCCGGAATTCTGTCCCTTTGCGCAAATATAGCGCGCCGATCCCCTTGGGGCCGTGCAGTTTGTGCCCGGATAGCGACAGCATGTCGATCGCACTGTCCTTCAGGTTCACGCACACCTTACCGATGGCCTGCACCGCATCAGTGTGAAACAGCGCGCCCGCCTCCCGAGTCAACTCGGCTAGAAGCTCCACAGGAAAGATCGTTCCTGTCTCGTTGTTGGCCCACATAACCGAGGCAATCGCTGTGCGTGGCCCGAGTGCGCAGCGAAACGCCTCGATGTCGAGCCGGCCGCGGGAATCTACGGGTACGATGTGCGTCTTGACTCCTGTTGTCGCCAATTGCTCGGTTAGCGCAAGAACGGCGGAGTGCTCTACCGAGGTGGTGACGATCTCGTCGCGATCGTCCTGTGTCGCAAGCGCAGAGAGGATGGCGGCATTATTGCCCTCGGTCCCTCCCGAGGTGAAAACGATTTCATGATCGTATGCGTTCCCTAGCAGGATACGCAAGCTACGCCGGGCCTGCCTCACAGCGACTGCGACCTCGCTGCCAAAGGCATGCGTGGACGAGGCATTGCCGAATTGCTCGGTGAAGAAAGGCAACATGGCTTGCACGACGGATGGATCAGTTCGAGTCGTTGCATTATTATCGAGGTAAATCAGCATTCGATTTCGCTCAATCCACTGCCTCGCCTGCAGCCGCGACGGGGATCAGGCGCACCAATTCGCCAAGTTTTCGACAAGCCGCGCCTGAATGCCTTTCCTCATGTTCGAAAGCTTACAGCAACGTGCGGGCAGTGGACAGCCTGACCATGACCCTGCTGCCATCGATCCCGATCAGGTGACAGTCGCCACCATCGCGTCGCAGATTGGGTCGAATCTCGTTCGATGGCGCCGCGAATGCGACGCTCTCGGTCTGTCGCAATGGGCGACGATTGCCTCAGTTGTTTCGGTTCGGCCGGCATGCTTCTATGTCCTCCTCATCAGCTGAACGGTTTGTTTCATCAGCTGAACGATTTTCCGCATGAGCAGTTCGCAGTGGCGTTCGGGTTGTGAAACGTAAAGCCAGAACTCTCCAGTGCCATCACGAAATCGATGGTCGTGCCGATCAGATGCTCACGGCTCTTGTTATCGACGAACACCTTCAGCCCATCGCAGTCGATCACGGTGTCGTCAGGCTTCGGTTCTTCGACCAGACCCATCTTGTATTTGAATCCATTGCAGCCGCCCGCTTCGATCATGACGCGCAGACCGCCGGTCGGATGGGTCGACGATGAAATCGCGCTCTTGATTGCGTTCACTGCGCTATCCGTCAGGTTGATCACGGCTTTCCCTCATCAGCTTCGATCTAGCTGCTAAGGGCAAGCCACGTGCCAGCGCGCAGACGCTTGATGATGCTCACTTTTTTGGATTGCGCCTGTTGGCGTTGAAACCGGTGTCGGGTTCCCGACAGGCTCCCTGAGTGTTAGCAGCCACTTACGCGTTTTCTTCTAAGCTGCGGCGAAGGCCGCTACGCATGCGACGGCAAGCAATTTGCATCGCATCTGGCACCGGCCAAGGCGTCGGAAGAGTTTAGATCGAGGAAGAATTTAATGACTGCAATCGAGAACACCGCACTCGGCAGACTTGAGAAGGAGGGCCGCCTGCTCAATGCCGTACTCAAAGGCGGGACTACCAAGCCGGGCCGGTTCGGCTTTCGCGGCGACGTGGCACTAAAATTCCAGACTCAGGTTGCGGACGAGAAACGGCCGCCAGACTATTCGATTGAGCAGGTGTTGACGATCGCACAGGACGGCGAACGCACTATTCCGGTGCTGGCCGGCTATCTGCATTCCTTCGCCTATCTTGCTGACGTCGCGAGCGTCCTTGACGGCGCCTTAAGCCCAACCGGTAGCTACTTCATCTTCTGCAACAACATTGATTTACTGGCGAAGTACCGAGTGAAGTTCGGTGATATTAGCTTCCACGTCCTACCGTGCGATGAATCCACGGTTTGGAAGGAGATGATGGACCTGGTCGGGCTCAACAAGGACGACATCAAGAAGCTCGATCCGGGCGGCAAGCTTGATTACCTCCTCGATGCCGCAAAGGATCTCGACCTGTCCTATGAGGAGATCTCGTACGACGAAGGGCTAAAGAGGATGGAGCCCGTGAAAAACCGCAACGAGAATCGGCCGGTCTGAGCACCGTCTTCACTTGTTGGCCGATGCATCATCTTCGACAAGATGCACACCAACGACGCAGATATCACCGTCCAGAACTGCCAACGCGATCGGCGTGAGCGTTCTACCTTGACATGGACCTTCGACGCACAGGCCGGTGCCGAGTTCGAAGGTCGAACCATGCTTGCCGCACATCAGCCGGATACCGTATGGATCAAGGAATACGTTCCGCTCCCAGTCCAAATTGACGCCGTTGTGCGGGCATTTATTGACGTAGCCAAGCACCTTTTTGCCCCAGCGCACCACAATGATGGACCACGGCCGGTGATTGCCGTGATCGTCGACGACCATCAGGTGGAATCCCTTGGCCTGGCGGCTCGAAATGTCGTTAAAGCTGCAGATCGCGTAGATGGGATTTGGCTTCACTTATCGCCCGTTGATTGCAAGACGCTTTTCATTGTCGCTGTGCAATCAACCTGCAAGAACCGTACAAGTGCCGGTCTGATAGTGTCTGTTGTAATCCAACGCGCAAGCCAGCCCTTGCTGGCTCGCCCAATTACCCGCCGCATCATTCAGACTAATCAGTTCGACAATTTAGGCCTTGCTGCCGTTTCCATGCAGGCCGTGCAGCTGCAGCTTTCGGGTCCAAGCCCTCTGCACTATTTGTCGGACAGCTGCCCGCGGTGGCTGGTCGTTGCTGCTCGTTGCTGCTCGTTGTGGCCACTCCGTAGGGAGCCCCCGTTACGCCACCTCGGATCGCGCATCCGACCGCAGCTTCGTAAGCGCCTTCGGAGAAGGTTGTTGAACGGACGTTTCAGCCGGCGAGGGCGACGCAGCAAGCGCGCGCCCCTTTGAAGCAAGCCGTTGAGCTCGGGATAGAACGGTCAAATGTCCGTCATTTCAGGCCCGATGCTGCTATTGCAGCCAATTTACTCCATGTGCATCCCTCTAAGAGCGCGCTCCAAGTAAAATGAAGGGTCATCGTCCGACGAATCCGTTTCGTAGCTTCTCTGAGGACCGACATCACTGCCCCCATCTTTGGAAAGATACTTCGTAGGCTTGCCTACCCGCTGCCACTCGTCGTTCTCGTTCTTCGTCCACACATCGGGGCGTTGGTGAGGATCAAGCACCCAGTGGTTACGACCCACGGGAACAAAACCCATGTCTGCTAGACGAGGTTCCATGCCAGCTAGGGCTGGCCGCGACAAGATCAGCGGATGGTCCCCGTCCTCTCGCAGTTGATGTTCTAGCAAGATATCGCCAGCGTTCTCGACAAGCGGATGAGTCACCCTAAGATCTACCACGGATGTGATATCGTTGCGCCCAAACTGCTGCTGAAAATGGTCTCCTTTAATCCGAGCCGGGCCTCCTGCTCTTAGAAGCCCGACAATTTCGTCGCCCAACCGGTAGCTGTAAAATCGTGCTGGCTTATTTGGATCATCGTAGGTGTTGGCGTAACTTCCAGCAACCGTCGCTGCGCGCTCAGCCTTCTGGGAGACGAAGTCCGAGTACTCTTCTGGGTTCTCGCTGATGTGCCTGATATCATTGCGCAAGAATCTCTCAACTCCGCGCAAGAAGGACTCTCGGTCGATCTCTCTGATGGGCGGTTCGGAAACGAGAGAGTATGACGCCGCTGGTTCGGACGACGACCCACCTCGCTCCATTGCTGCAACTGTTTCCGCAAACCGTGGACTATCTCCCGCTTCTGACGAATCGTCAGTTTGGTTACCGGTAGTGAACTGGCTGGATGAGCCAACGCTTCTGCCATACATGAGAGCGCTCTCCTATCGGCAAAGTTGCACACAATTGAGCTCGTGCCGTGCGAGCTCTGCCGACTAGGATAAAATTCCTAGCTGACCACAACCTGACCAAAGCACTCTGCGCGCTTCGGCGTGACTACCCGACGCACTCTGCGCGTGAGTTACAGATACTCGCTGCGACAAGCCGCGATCTGCACAGCATCCACTCGGATCAAATCGCCCGACCCGAACGCTCGACACACCTTATGGCTGCGCCTCTTGACCAGCGAGACAGAAAGTGCCGCGGACTTCGTCAAGTTGCACGATGTGTCAGAGAGTCAAATCAACCGAGCGACGGTGAATGATCGTCTCCTCGAATCTCCGGCCTTCATCTACTAACCCAAACAATGGCGCCGAGAACGCGAAAGAGACATCATGGCCCACTACATCGTCCGGTTCTTCAAGACCCTTACCGGAGATCAGGGACAAGCCCGTGAGGCCTGCCGGCGCGTTATTGACATCAATGCGTGTAACGCGACCGAAGCAGCATCCCTTGCCAAACGGCAGTTCTGCGAGCTCCGGGAGATCCGAGAGTGGTCGCTGCTCGCGGACCGGATCGACGTCGGCCTGCCGATTTTCCCCTCATGAGGTGATGGCCCGCCAGGCGCCGGCATACTCTTCAGCTATCTGATAGGTCCGACTGCTCTCCCAGGCTGAGCCGGCGCAGTTTGCCTCCTAAACAGCACAATTGGATGGCCAAAGCTTGCCACGCGCTGGTGAGTGCCCCGAGCAGGACGTCAGGCCGCAGGTCGCTGGCTGCGGTGGATAGCCAAAGCAAGCCTCAGAAGGAGGACAATCGAGACGTTGCCCTTCCCGCTCTCGATCTGAGCGATGTATCGCTCCGAAATGCCAGACCTGCGGGCGAGCTCCCGACGCGACATGCGGCAATGCATGCGCGAGCGGCGCACACGGTCGCCGAGTTCGAGCAGGAATTCGGTCTCGGAGCATGGCGGCTCAGCATTCCCACCGGGCAACGCTTCGCCCGCGAACTCGACGACCTCTTCCAGCATTTTTTTGTCCTCTCTTCCCGAACCTAAGACTATGGCTGGTCTTCAGGTCTCTCATTGACATCGATCAAATAGCCGGCTCGCTATCGAGCTCTCGCAGCTGATTGCGGTGCTCCTTCGGAATGAAGCGAATCTTCTCCGGAAAACATAAAGTTCCAATACGGCAGTTGAATTGAGCCAGAGCAAGGTCGTCTGGGCACCGCTGCGTTAGCTAGTCCGGAGATGGAGGACCGCACATGCGACCCGACTTAGTGCAATCCTATGGCAACGACAGCCTCCCTCGGTATACGAGCTATCCAACCGCCCCGCACTTCTCGCCCGAGATTTCCGAAGTCGATTATCGAAAATGGCTCAAATCCGTGCCGCTCCAGCAGCCGGCTTCGCTTTACCTGCATGTGCCATTTTGCCGCTCGATGTGCTGGTACTGCGGATGCCATACCTTCGTAACGAAGCACGATGAGCCAATCGCCCTCTATGCCTCTGGTCTGCGCCGCGAGGCGCAGCTTACCGCTGAGGCGATCGGGCAGAGGCTGCCGGTCTCTCACATCCACTTTGGCGGCGGTACGCCGACCGTCATGCGACCGGAGACGTTCGCGGAACTGGTCGATCTCTTGCGGTCTTCGTTTCTCGTCCTTCCCCATGCCGAAATCGCCATCGAGATAGATCCTCGCACCCTGACTAAGCCGATGACGGAGGCCCTTGCCTCCTGCGGTGTCAACCGCGCGAGCCTGGGTGTTCAGAGCTTCGACCCAGCCGTCCAGCAGGCCATCAACCGGCATCAGACTTTCGATCAGACCGCGACCTCCGTCGAGCGGTTACTCCGGCAGAGCATCGGCCGGATCAACTTTGACCTTCTCTATGGCCTTCCCCTGCAGACGGTGGAATCCTGCCTGGATACCGTTCGCAAATGTCTCGAGCTGCGCCCTGATCGCTTTTCGGTCTTCGGCTACGCCCATGTTCCATCATTCAAGAAGCATCAGCGAACGATCTCCGATGACTCGCTCCCAGACAGTCTCGAGCGACACCTCCAGTCAGAGACTATCGCTCAGGCCTTGCTTGATGCGGGGTACGTACGCATTGGCCTCGATCACTTTGCGCTTGCCAACGACGGCCTTGTCGCCGCAGGGCGGGAAGGCAGATTGCGACGGAATTTCCAGGGTTACACTGACGACACCGCGGACACTCTCATCGGTCTTGGCGCCAGCGCCATCGGCCGCATGGCTCAGGGCTTCGTGCAGAACGTCGTTCCCATACGCGATTATCTCACCCGCATTGCCGAGGAACGCCTCGCCACGGCGAAAGGCTACGTGCTAACCGACGAAGACCGGTTCCGCGCCGCTATCATCGAGCGAATCATGTGCGATCTTGCGGTTGATCTCCGCCAAGTATCGCGTCTGCATGGCCGCGACCAGGAGTCCGCCGTAGTTGATCGCGCTCGGATTGATAGTCTCATCGCTCATGGCGCCGTGACAATGACCACGGACGGCCTATCAGTGAACGCCGGGGCAGAATTCTTGGTGAGGAGCGTGGCTTCGGCCTTCGACGCCCACCTTGTGCATTCCGCAGCCACTCATAGCCGTGCAGTCTAACCTCAGGGCTCCTCACGAGGCTCGCTACCATGAGACAATGGAAGAGGCTGGGCTCTTCCCGGCTGCCTTCACGCCCGCCAAGGCCATCCTCAAAGCAATCAGCAGCAGGCAGGCCTGCGAAGAAAGTCGACCGCCTGGGGTATTAGAGATTCCTTTCTGAGCGCATCGATCGTATAAGCGTTCGGGCAGTACTCTGGATATTGCAAAGCCGCCGTTCCTGCCCTCGTCTCACGATTGCATCGCGGCTTTGATGCACAAAGTGCGCACACCATTGTCAAGTCATGCAGCACGCCTGGCTGCTTGCGCGCAATCGACCTTTCATCAATCCCGAACACATCGAGCAGCCGTGACAATTCCTTGGCACCGTGCCGGCCATGAGCAATGAGGGCTTCGAGCTCAGCTCGCTGGACGCGAAGGTCGCGCGCAATGGACTCGATCTCGGAGGCACTGAGTGCACGGATGTCGGCGGATTCGCGAAATCGTTCGAACCAATCCGCAATCCTTCCCAACAACCAGCCCGCGATCGACGCTGATTTAGTGATCGATGTCATGGCAACCTCACGAATTTTAATAGACGCAATATTCTACCGCGGAGCGGCGCCTGCATTGCGCCAGGTCAAATGGGGCGCAGTTCACCACCGCCAGCTGCTGTCGAACGGACCTTGGGCTGGAGCGATGGCGACTCAATAGCGTCCTCAGCAATCGCGCGCCAAGCGGCCCCGTCGAGATCGTCGAACTGACCACTCTTCAACGACCATAGGAATGCCATTAGCCCGATCACGCCAAGCAGCAATGCCAGCGGGACGAGGAACACGATCACTTCCATAGCTCATTCTCCCGTCGCAGACGGCGTCCGCGTAGCGAATTCAGCATGACCAGGATCGATGAGCTGCTCATCGCTGCCGCCGCAATCAACGGCGTGAGAATCCCGCTGATCGCGACCGGAACGGCCAGGACGTTGTAGCCGATCGCGAGCCAGAGATTTTGCCGCATCAAATGCAGGGCCTTGTGCGAGGCATCAATGGCTGCAACGACCGGGACCAAGGGACGGCCCAGGAAGACGAGATCGGCCGTGGCCTGGCTCAGATGTGCGGCCGAGATCGGCGACATCGAGACATGGGCCGCGGCGAGCGAGGGCGCATCATTCATGCCGTCGCCGACCATCAGCACCTTTGCGCCGCGTTGCTTCAGCTGCTCGATCCGCGCGATCTTGTCGGCCGGCGTTACGCCGGCGCGCCATTCCGGGATACCAAGCGCATCGGCCGCCGCCCGCACCGCCGGCTCGCGGTCGCCGGAGAGGATCTCGACCCCGATATTGCGTGCCTTCAGTGCTGCGATGACGGGCTTCGCGTCCGGGCGCAGGCCCTGGCGCACCAAAAGGATGAACTTCTCGCCGCCCTTGGCGAAGGCGACGATGGAGGCTTCGGGATCAACGGTGCGCTTGTCGAGGAGCGCATCCGTGCCGCAGAAGGACGGGCGGCCGAGACGAAGGTCCTGGCCGTCGAGCGTCACACTAACGCCCTGTCCCGCCTCTTCCACGGCACCGACGATCGGCGAAACGGCGCCGGCGGCCTGCGCGATCGCGGCCGCCACGGGGTGATGGCTCGACAGCGCGAGCCGACCGGCAAGTGCGAAACTCTCTGCGGGAATCTCGGCCGCGTTCATCACTTCGAGATCGGGCAGCGTCAGCGTCCCTGTTTTGTCGAAGATGACGTGGTCGGCCTCCGCCAGCCGCTCGATGGCATCGCCCGAATTGAGCAGCACGCCCGCTTTGAACATCGCACCCGAGGCCACGGTCTGGACCGTCGGAATGGCAAGGCCGAGTGCACAGGGACAGGTGATGATCAGGACGGCAATTCCGGTGACGATGGCATCGTGCCAGCTCGCACCAAGAGCGACCCAGCCGAGTATGGTCAGGAGCGCGGTCGCATGCACCACCGGCGCATAGAGCCGTGAGGCCCGGTCGGCGAGCCGCATGTAGCGCGAGCGGGCCTGGAGTGCGTTTTCGAGCAGCCGCGTGATCTCCGCGAGCAGCGTCGCCTCCGAGGCCGCCGAAACCCGCACCCGTAACGTGCCGGAGATGTTCATCGACCCGGCATAAACCGGCGTGCCCTGCTCGGCCGTCAGGTAGAGCGTTTCGCCGGTGATCAGGCTCTGGTCGATCTCGGAACGGCCCTCGATCACGGTCCCATCCACCGCACAGCGCTCGCCGGGGCGCAGCAGCACGATCTCGCCAGGATGGATCGCCGCGACCGGCACCTGCGAGATCTCGTCGGAGCCGACAAACTTGGCCGCGGTCTCCGCCTTGAGGGCGGCGAGATTACCGGCGACCGCGCGGGTCCGCCGCCGCATGTTCTGGTCGAGGAAACGGCCGACCAGGAGGAAGGTGAGCAGCATGATCGCCGCATCGAAATAGGCGTGCTCGGCGTGATGGACGGTCTCGACCAGGGACATGCCGAGCGCAAGGATCACTCCGATCGAGATCGGCACGTCCATGTTGGTGGTCCTGGCCGACAGCGCGCGCCAGGCCGAACGGAAGAACGGCTGGCCGGCATACGCCGCGGCGGGTAATGCGATCAGCGCCGACAGCCAGTGGAAGAAGTCGCGCTGCTCGGGCAGCATGTCCGAGACATTGCCCGACCACACAGGGATCGAGAGCATCATCACATTCATGGTGGCGAACGCCGCGACGCCGAGGCAGCGCAGCAGAAAGCGGGATTCGGCGACCTCGCTCGCTTCTGCACTCTCGGTCTCGTAAGGATAGGCCTTGTAGCCGAGCTCCTCGAGGCGATCGATGAAGTGCGCGGGATCGAGCGTGCCGGCCTTCCACTCCAGCGCAATACGGCGATCGGTGAGATTGACGCGTGCGAGCGTGACATCAGGCATAGCCGCTAAGCCGCGCTCGATCTTCGCCATGCAGCCGGCGCAGTGAACGCCTTCGACAGCGAGGTCGATGTGCTGGACGCCCTCGCCCGCGCTGCGGACATAGTGCGAGAAATCCCGCGTGACGTGCATGACAATGTCCCTCAGTTCAGGATCACGCGGTTGCGCGACAGGAAGACGCGCTGTCCCCGCGCCTCAGCCTCGATCACGAGGTCCCACTGCCCCGGCGCGACCGCCGCAGCATTGCCGCGATAGAGCCCGATGCCTGCTTCGCTGAGCTCGACCGACAGATCAGCCCGCTTGTCGGTCGGCCGCTCCAGGCGTCCGGCGAATTTCAATCCGGTCATCGGCTGTCCCGCGGCATCGCGCGGCTCGAGCTGGATCATGGCGCCGCCGTCGGCGCGCCGCTCAATATGGGCGTTGACCTGCCAGTTTCGTGCGGCCTGGTCGTGCGCCGCCGAAATCTCGCGGTCATAGGTCAGTCCTGCGGCATAGGGGCTGTCGACATCGGTGCCGGGCAGCGTTGCGATCGCGAGCTTCATCATGGTGACATTCACGCCGATCACGACGCCGAAGAAGGCGACGAGCATCAGGAAGACCTTGGTTCCGGTCAGCGGATTGGATGCCATGGTAGATCTCCTGAGCCTCAAGGCGAGACGAAGTTGTCGGTCGTGCCCGCCGCCGCGCCAAGCCCGATATCCATGACGTGGAAATGGACGGGAATCGACTTCTCCGGATTGTTCTCCGCTGGTGCAGTGACGAGCAGCCGCAGCTCGCTGGTCGTGTCGCGCGGGATCACGATCATCGGCCTGTCGGGGATCACGGAATCGACACCGACGACGTGGACGGTCGCGTTGACAGGCCCGTTCGCGTCGATCGCGATGACGCGGTCATAGCCGCTCTTGTTAAGCAGCCGCACGGTGTAGGCGTTGCGGATCGAGCCGTCGCTGAGCTTGACCGCGACCGGATTGCGATCGTGCAGCACGTTGATGTCGAGCAGCCTGCGGGTCGCCAGCGTGTAGATCATGAAGCCGCCGACGACCGCGATGATCGCGCCGTAGACGATGGTGCGGGCCCGGACGATGCGGTAGATCGGCGCCTTGCCTTCCTGGCGGCGATGGATGTTGATGTCGTTATCGTAGCCGATCAGCCGCTTCGGCCGGCCGATCTTGCTCATCACGTTGTCGCAGGCGTCGATGCAGAGGCCGCACTGGATGCATTCCATCTGCGGTCCGTTGCGGATGTCGATGCCGGTCGGGCAAACCGCGACGCACTGATAGCAATCGACGCAATCGCCGACCTGCTGGCCGACCGCGCGAAGTTCGGCGGCCTTCTTGACCGAGGTGCGCTTCTCGCCGCGATCGTAGCGATAGGTGACGTTGAGCGCCCATTCGTCGGTGAGCGCAGCCTGAATCCGCGGCCACGGGCACATATAGGTGCAGACCTGCTCGCGCATGTAGCCGGCGAGCAGATAGGTCGTTGCTGTGAGGATGCCGATCCAGATATAGGCGATCATCGGCCCCTGAAAGGTGACGAGCTCCTTCACCAGCGTCGGCGCGTCGTTGAAGTAAAGCACCCAGGCGCCGCCGGTCCACCAGGCGATCAGCAGCCAGATTGAATGCTTGAACACGATCTCGGAGATGCGCTCGAGCTTCATCGGATCAGTCGAGGCATCCTTCTTCATGCGCTCGCGCCGGTCGCCTTCGATCAGACGCTCGACTGCATAGAACAAATCGGTCCACACCGTCTGCGGGCACAGATAGCCGCACCAGATCCGGCCGCCGATGGAGTTCATCAGGAACAGTGCCACCGCGGCAACGATCAACAGGCCGGTGAAGTAGTAGACCTCCTGCGGCCACAGCTCGATGAAGAAAAAGTAGAAGCGGCTGTTGGGAAGGTCGATCAGCACCGCCTGGCTGGGCGCGCCGAGGCCGCGATTCCAGCGCGCGAAGGGCAGGAAATAGTAGACGCTGAGGCAGAACGCCATCAGGCCCCATCTGATCCGGCGGAAGGTGCCGGAGACGCTCTGGGGATAGACCTTTTTGCGGGCTGCGTAGAGTGGCCCGTTGTCGTTACCCGATATGACGTCTTTGGGGTTCACGGTCTTGTTCATCGCCAACGGCTTTCGAGAGGTGCGATTGAACCTAGACCGGACATCGTCGCGCCAGTTGATCCAGCGCAAACGGAGGCACATTTGTTCGCCTCCCTTTGCGGCCGGTCTGCTATTTTCCGCCACCGAGCGAGTGGACGTACACGGCCATCGCCTTGATGGTGGCGAGATCGAGCCGCCCTTCCCAGGCCGGCATGACACCGGCGCGGCCCTGGCTGATGGTCTCGATCAAGATCGCCTCGTCCGAGCCGTAGAGCCAGATCTTGTCAGTCAGATCAGGTGCGCCCAGCTCCTGGTTGCCCTTGCCGCCATCGCCATGACAGGCGACGCAGTTCTCGGCGAAGATCTTCTGGCCCCTGGCGGGGTCGTATCCCGTCCGCATCGAGAGGCCCGACAGCGCCCGGACGTAATTTGCGACCGTGACGATCTCGTCCGGCTTGAGCACGCCGTCCTTGCCGAAGGCGAGCATCTGGCCTTCATGGGCCTTGGCGTGACCGGAACGCGCGCCGAACTGGATGGTCTGCATGATCTGGTCGAGCGTGCCGCCCCACAGCCAGTCGTCATCGTTCAGGTTCGGGTACCCCTTGGCGCCGGCCGCGCCGGAGCCGTGACAGGGCGCACAATTATCGCCGAATACGGTCTTACCCTTGGCGCGGGCGAGCGCCAGCAGGGCCGGATCCTTCTCGATGTCGGCGAGCGAGGCCGCGCCCAGCGCCACCATCTTGTCGCCGCGGATCTTCTCGAGATTGGCGAGCTCGACGGCGACGTCGGCGCGCGAGGAGTAGCCGAACACGCCGGTCGTGTTGCTGGAGATCAGCGGCCAGGCCGGATAGACGATCCAGTAACCGATCGCCCAGAAGATGGTGAGATAGAAGGTGATCACCCACCAGCGCGGCAGCGGCGTGTTGAGCTCCTTGATGCCGTCCCATTCGTGTCCGGTCGTGGACTTGCCGGAGAGGGAATCGATGTCGCTATGATGATCGGTCATGGTCTCTACTCCTCCCGCAACGGCAGGCGTGCCGCCTCGTCGAACGTAGCCTTGTTACGGGGCCAGAATGCGTAGGCGATGATCGCGAGAAAGATCACGACGAACACCGGCGTCCAGATCGTGGTCACCAGACCGGACGCGAGATTGTCGAGTGTCAGGATGGCTTTCATCGTTGATGCCTTCTCAGCGAAGATTGACTTTCTCGTTGTAGATCTTGAAATCGACCAGCGTGCCGAGCATCTGCAGGTACGCGATCAGCGCGTCCATCTCGGTCGGTGTGCCAGGCTTGCCGTCGAAATTGCGCACGACAGCCTTGAGGTAGCGCTTGCTGAAGGCATCCGCGCCGGAATTGTCGGGATCGGCCTGGGCCTTCAGATCGGCCCCAGCGTTGGCGATCTGGTCGTCGGTATACGGCACGCCCACCGTGCGCAGCGTACGCATGTGGTCGGCGATGGCGTCAGGGTCGACCTCACTGGCGCTGAGGAACGGATAGCCGGGCATCACCGACTGCGGCACGATCGCGCGCGGATTGGTCAGATGGGTCACATGCCAGTCGTCGGAATATTTGGCGCCGACGCGGGCAAGGTCCGGCCCCGTGCGCTTTGAGCCCCACTGGAACGGGTGGTCGTACATGCTCTCGGCCGCGAGCGAGAAATGGCCGTAACGCTCGACCTCGTCGCGCAGCGGCCGGATCATCTGCGAATGGCAGAGATAGCAGCCTTCGCGGACGTAGACGTTCCGCCCGGCGAGCTCCAGCGGCGTGTAGGGCCTCACCCCATCGACCTTCTCGATCGTGCTCTTGAGGTAGAACAACGGGGTGATCTCGACGAGACCGCCGATCGCGATCACCAGCAGGATGCCGACGACCAGGATGATCGAGTTCTTCTCAAAGACTTGGTGGCGCGTCCAGAACGACATTGTCTTGCTCCTCACTCCGCCGGCTGAAGAGCGACGGGCATCTGGACTTCCTGCTCGCCGACGCGAACTGTCATCCAGAGATTGTAGGCCATAATCAGCGAGCCGATCAGGAACAGCGCGCCGCCGGCGGCACGGATGATGTAGAAGGGATGCATCGCCTCGACGGTCTCGATGAACGAATATTCGAGGAAGCCGAGCGAGGTGTAAGCGCGCCACATCAAGCCCTGGAGGATGCCGGACACCCACATCGCCGAGATGTAGAGCACGATGCCGAGGGTCGCGATCCAGAAGTGCCAATTGACGAGCTTCAGGCTGTAGAGCCCCTTGCGATTCCAGGCCCACGGCACCAGGCAGTACAGCGCGCCGAAGGAGACGAAGCCCACCCAGCCGAGCGCGCCGGAATGCACGTGGCCGATGGTCCAGTCGGTGTAGTGGCTGAGCGAGTTGACCACCTTGATTGACATCATCGGGCCTTCGAAGGTCGACATGCCGTAGAAGGCGACGGAGACGACCAGCATGCGCAGCACGGGGTCGGTGCGCAGCTTGTCCCAGGCGCCCGACAGCGTCATCAGGCCGTTGATCATGCCGCCCCAGGAGGGCATCCACAGCATGATCGAGAAGGTCATGCCCAGCGTCTGCGTCCAGTCCGGCAGCGCCGTGTAGTGCAGATGGTGCGGACCGGCCCAGATGTAGAGGAAGATCAGCGCCCAGAAGTGGATGATCGAGAGGCGGTAGGAATAGATCGGCCGCTCGGCGCGCTTGGGGATGAAATAGTACATGATCGCGAGGAAGCCGGCGGTCAGGAAGAATCCCACCGCGTTGTGGCCGTACCACCACTGGAACATGGCGTCCTGGATGCCGCCCCAGGCGACGTAGGACTTCGAGCCGAACACCGAGACGGGCAGCGGGGGATTGTTGCCGAGATGCAGGACCGCGATCGTCACGATGAAGGCGAGGAAGAACCAGTTCGCGACGAAGATGTGCGGTTCCTGGCGCTTGATGACGGTGACGAGGAAGACGAGCAGATAGACAACCCAGACGATGGTCAGCCACAAGTCCGAGTACCATTCTGGCTCGGCGTATTCCTTGCCTTGCGTGACGCCGAGCAGATAGCCGGTACCGGCGATTAGGATGAAAAAGTTGTAGCCGAGCACGACGAACCAGGGGGCGAGCTCGCCAGCGAGGCGCACGCGGCACGACTTCTGCACCACATAGAACGAGGTCGCGATCAGCACGTTGCCGCCGAAGGCGAAGATCACCGCCGAGGTGTGCAGCGGCCGCAGCCGGCCGAACTGGATCCAGGGCAGGTCGAAGTTGAGCGCCGGCCAGGCCAGCTCCGAGGCGATGATGAGACCGACCAGGAAGCCGGCAATGCCCCAGAACATCGCCATGAAAGACGAGAACTTGATCGGACCCATATTATAGTTGGGCCAACCGTTGATCTCGGCCGGCGGCAGCGCCGCCGGGCGATCGAGGTAACGGTTGATGATGCAGAACACCGCAGCCGCGCTCGCCGCCGCGCCAAGCGCGGCGTGGAAGGCGAAGGGCGCATCGAGGGCCTTGGCCGAGGCGACCACGCACAGGAAGGCAGTGACTGCGAACACCACAGCCAATCCGCTTTCACCGATGGTCATGGATTTGGAGATGGAGGGCTGGCTCATGCGGATTCTCTCTGAAAGAACACAGCACCAGAAACCACGTTCGCCTTCGCGGGGAATTGATTGAAATCAAGATGGATGGATTTCTGTTAATGTGAGGCCGATGCGTCACGACTTGAAATGCCCTTGTTCCTTTGTGCGCAGGGCGATCGCATATGGTCCGTATGCGGCCTGAACGCGCGCCTCGTCCTTCGAGACGACCGCCGCGCGTCTCCTCAGGATGAGGCTCAGCGCCGTCTTGCGCGCTCTTGAAAGTTCCGACGCGTACTCCACTGTCATCCTGAGGGCCGCCAAGGCGGGCGTTTCGAAGGATGCGTTGGAGTCCGCAACAAAGGGAATAGCCCGATCTGCGTCCCTATCAGTCGCTCGCCGTCGCCTTGAGCGCTGCGATGACGTCCTCCCGGGTGATGATGCCGACCAGCTTCTGCGCGGCATTCAGCACGATGATGCTCCGGATGCGGTGCTCGACCATGATCTGGAGCACGCGAGTCAGACGCGTGTCGGGGCTGACATAGATGAACTCTGGCGTCATGACGTCGCCGACCTTGCGGCCCATCAGCTCGTGATAGCGCGGCAGCATCTGGGCCGACGTGAAGGCGAAGCACTTGAGGATGTCGAACTTGGTGACGATGCCGACGACCTGCCCGTCGTCCTCGACCGGGTATGAGTTAAAATCGTCGCGTTCGAACATCTCGCTAAGCGCGAGCATGTCGAGGTCGCGCCTCACCGTCGCGACTTCGCGCGTCATGTAACCGTCGACGGTCTGTTCCAGAAATTTGTACACGGCGCGTCCTCCTCGATGACCTTTGCGGCCGGCCGTCAGTGCGACAGCAGCACGCTCCGCGCGGATTGCGTGACCAGATGCTGGGTGACGCCGCCAAGGATCAGTTCGCGAAATCTCGAATGACCATAGGCGCCCGCGATGATCAGGCCGGCACCGAGGTCACCGGCGACTCTCTCCAACTGCGCGGCGGCGGATTCGTTCGGCGCGCCCTCGCAGATGCGCGCCGTCGCGGTGATGCCGTGACGGGCGAGCCAGTCGGCAACGTCGGTGACGCCGGCGATCGCGACCGAGCGATCGTCGCCCTGCTCCGGAATCATGGCAATGGTGACGTCTCTCGCCTTGCGCAACAGCGGCAGCGCGTCGGCCACCGCGCGCCGTGCCTCTGGCGTGTCTTTCCACGCCACCAGGACGTTGCGCAGGTCGAGCCAGTTGACGGTGTCGGGAACGACGAGAAGCGGACGACCGACCTGCATGACGAGGTCCTTGGGACTTGCGCGCGCGAAGGCGTCGGAGAAGGCCGGGCTGCGTGCGCCGCTGACGACGATGTCGGCACAGCGCGCCTGCGCCAGGACGAACCGCGCCGGAAAATCCAGTGCGCTGCGCCACTGCGCATGTCCGCCGCGATTCTTCGTGGCGGCCCGGAACTCCGCTTCCAGCCCGGCCAGACGCCGCTTGATGGACGCTTCGCCTTCATCAATCAGCCCCTGCGCCTCGGCGCTGTCCGTGAAATAGAGCGGCGGAGCGAACTGCGCGGCTGCAACGCCGACAATGGCGGCTTCGAATCGTTCAGCGAGCTCGCCCGCGACCTCTAGACGCGGCTCGTTGGGCTGATCGAGCGCCAGGCTGACCATCACGGTCGCGTATGTCATCGGGATGCTCCGAAAAGGCAATGACCGCGGCGAAATCTAGCCGCGTTGGCGCCCGGCGGGATGAGATAGATCAAATCGCCGGGCGGCGTGTCGCGGGCATCGCCGATGGAAACAGACATCGGAACTTGCCTCCGGCCCGGCCTTGGGCGAAATTGCCGCCAGGGTTGCGGCGCCATGCCCGCCGCACGGAAATGGGAGCCCCGGTTGCCGTCGATCCGAGTCACGCATCCGCCGGACGATAGCCGCGGTGAGCATTTCCGGGTCCGGATCGAAGGGTTCGGCGTCGGCACCTGGGATTTCGACCTGGCCACGCGGGATTTGGAATGGTCTGATACTGCGCGGACCCTGCTCGGTGTCGCGGAAGGCGAACAGCCGAGCTATGAGTCGTTCCTGTCACGCATCGAACCCGAAGACCGCGCACGCGTCGAGAGCGCGATCAGGCGCGTCTCCGAACGCGGCGGCGGCCTCGACGTGTCGTTCAAGGTGGCTGGCGCCTCCCGCGCGGGACAGTGGATCCGCGCCCGGGCCGCCGTGATCCGGGACGAGACCGGTACCGCCCGCCATCTGAGCGGGATATTCCTTGACGTCAACGAGGAGAAGCATCTCGAGGCAGCCCTGCGCGCCCAGGAGAATCATCTGCGCTCGATTCTCGAAACGGTGCCGGACGCCATGATCGTCATCGATTCGCGCGGCATCATGGAGCTGTTCAGCAGCGCAGCCGAGCGATTGTTCGGCTACAGCAAGCAGGAAGCCATCGGCCAGAACGTCAGCATCCTGATGCCGGAGCCGGACAAGTCACGTCACGACGGCTATCTGGAGCGCTATCTCAAGACCAATGACCCGCACATCATCGGCATTGGCCGCATCGTGACCGGCAAGCGCCGCGACGGCACGACCTTTCCGATGCACCTTTCGGTCGGGCAAACGCAGCGCGGCGGTGAGCTTTATTTCACCGGCTTCGTCCGCGACCTCACCGAGCATCAGCAGACCCAGGCCCGGCTCCAGGAATTGCAGTCCGAGCTCGTCCATGTCTCGCGGCTGACCGCGATGGGCGAGATGGCCTCGGCCCTGGCGCATGAGCTGAACCAGCCGCTGGCGGCGATCAGCAATTACATGAAGGGATCGCGACGCCTCCTGGCCGGAAGCCAGGACCCGAACACGCCGAAGATCGAGAGTGCATTGGACCGCGCCGCCGAACAGGCCTTGCGCGCCGGCCAGATCATCCGACGCCTGCGCGACTTCGTCTCTCGCCGCGAATCCGAGAAGCGGGTCGAAAGCCTCTCCAAGCTGATCGAGGAAGCCGGCGCGCTCGGACTTGCTGGCGCGCGCGAACAGAACGTGCAGCTCCGCTTCATCATCGATCCGAGCGCTGATCTCGTCCTCGCCGACCGCGTGCAGATCCAGCAGGTGCTTGTCAATCTATTCCGCAACGCGCTGGAAGCGATGGGGCAGTCTCAGCGACGAGAGCTCGTCGTCACCAATCGGCGCGTTGGTAACGAGATGATCGAGGTGGAAGTGTCGGATACCGGCTCCGGCTTCAGGGACGATGTCATTCCAAACCTGTTTCAGACCTTCTTCACCACCAAAGAGACCGGCATGGGTGTGGGATTGTCGATCAGCCGCTCGATCATCGAGGCTCACGGCGGCCGCATGGTCGCCGAAAGCAACGCGTCGGGCGGCGCAACATTCCGCTTCACCTTGCCGACAGCCGACGAGACCTGAGCCATGACGACCAAGGGACATGTTTACGTCATCGACGACGACGCGGCGATCCGGGATTCGCTGAATTTCCTGCTGGATGCCGCCGGCTTCGGCGTCACGCTGTTCGACAATGCGCAGAGCTTCATCGATGCCCTGCCCGGCCTCGGCTTCGGCTGCGTCATGTCCGACGTGCGCATGCCGGGTCTCGACGGGATCGAGCTGTTGAAGCGGATGAAGGCGCAGCAAAGCCCGTTCCCGATCCTGATCATGACCGGTCATGGCGACGTGCCGCTCGCGGTCGAGGCGATGAAGCTAGGGGCTGTCGACTTCTTGGAAAAACCGTTCGAGGACGACCGACTCACCGCGATGATCGAGACAGCCATCCGCCAGGCGGCGCCGGCCGCCAAGAACGACGCCATCGCGCAGGACATCGCCGCCCGTGTCGCCTCCTTGAGCCCGCGGGAGCGCCAAGTGATGGAAGGCTTGGTCGCGGGCCTCTCGAACAAGCTGATCGCCCGCCACTATGACATCAGCCCGCGCACCATCGAGGTCTACCGGGCCAATGTGATGACTAAGATGCAGGCGGGCAGCTTGTCGGAACTGGTGCGACTCGCCATGCGCGCCGGGATCGTGAAGGATTAAGGCAAACCGTCTTGAGGTAGGTCAACACGGGCCCATTTCTCGTGTGCTAAACCAAACAGAATGAGCGAGATCGGTTCCCATCGTAATCGGCTGATAATGGAGGCACCCGGACAGCCGGTTGTCTACGTCGTCGACGACGATGATGCCGTGCTCCGATCGCTGCGCTTCCTATTGGAGACCGACGGCTTCGCGGTGCGAACTTTCCGGAACGCCACGGCGCTGCTAAGTGCTATGAACAAGCCTGGCGCTGACTGCTACGTAATCGACTACAAGATGCCGGATATCAACGGCATTGAGCTCGCCGACCGGCTGCGCCAGTCGTACGGCGAACCCCCCGTGATCCTGATCACAGGCTATCCGGACGAAAATATCTCGCCTCGGGCGGCCGCCGCCGGCGTCACGGACGTGATCTTGAAGCCGCTTCTGGCGGAAAACCTGGTCAAGCGCATCCGCCACGCGATCCAGAGCAGACGTGGAAACTCGGTGCGGCGCTAGACCGCGCTCCCTGTGCGGCGAACCTCGCTGGGGGATCGCAAAAATCCAGATCGGTTCGCAGCACGCTCTTGGGCCAAGATCGGTCATACAGGCAACACTCCAAGTTGGGGCTGCTATCTGGTCGCCCTCGAGCGGTATCTGACCCTGCAAGTGACCTACGGAGTTCTACGTAAGGGTACGCCCTTAAGATATCACGCGAACTTTTCAACCGACCCGGCACGGCGTAGGAACTCCGTCATCACAACGGAGATGGCGCGGATGCTGACCCAAACGATCAATACCCAGGCAATCAACACGCAAGTTCGTGGCAAGATTGGCTCGGCACTTCCCGCATCTGACCAGTTTGTTGCCATCGCCGACCATGTCGGACTGATCGCCACCGAATTGTCGTACCGCAAGGAGGAGGAGATCTATGGCGAGGACGAGCCGGCCGAATACGTCTACCAGGTCGTGTCAGGTGCGGTCCGCACTTACAAGCTCCTCTCAGACGGCCGCCGCCAGATCGGCGCCTTCCACCTCCCCGGCGACGTGTTCGGCCTCGAATCCGGCGCCAGCCACCGCCTTACCGCTGAAGCCATCATCGAGACCAATGTGCGCGTTGTAAATCGCGCGAGCCTGGAGAAGGTCGCCGGCATCGACGTGCACGTTGCCCGCAAGCTCTGGGCCATGACCTCCGGCCAGCTGCGCCACGCTGAAGACCACATGCTGCTGCTGGGACGCAAGACCGCGATGGAGCGGGTCGCAACCTTCCTGCTCGAAATGGATCGTCGCCTTGCAGTCGCCGGCATGATGGCACTGCCGATGTGCCGCCGCGACATCGGAGACTATCTGGGCCTCACGCTCGAAACCGTCTCGCGCGCGCTCTCGCAGCTTCACTCACAGGGCATTCTCGGCCTTTCCGGCGCACGGCAGATCGAGCTTCGCAACCGGCAGCGCCTGCGCAATATCGACGCCTTGTAATGGCTACCTGCCTTTGAACTATGGTCTTCAGATTCCATCGTGACGGGCACTTCGATCCACTTGGTCCTGCGCTAGACGCAGCTCGCCTTCTACGAATAGGCGCACCTTGGAGACGAGTGGTTTGTGAGCAACGCCTATTGTATCGGCACAGCATAGCCGCCGCCCAACCATCACCGGGCAATGCTTGCGCTTTAGCTATTCGATGTCTAATCGAGACCGTTCTGAACGCGCCGTCCTCACGTTGAGTTCACCTGATCAAAATGGCATCTTTCCTCACCTATATCTTATCTCGCCTGCCGCGACAGGACGAGTGTGTTCGCTCACGCCGCTTCCGGTACGGCTGAAATGTGAGCCTGGCAGTTGGCCGGGCAAACCCTGGCGCATGCACCGCACCCAATGCAAGCACCTTGATCATTCAGAACCATAGTCTTCTTTTCGATCTCATCGTCGTCGTCATCGAGGTTGACAAATTCACCATCCTCGCTGATTCCTTTCAAAGTCATGACATCTCGGCCGCACACTTTGAAACAGCGGCCACAGCCGATGCACTTCTTGGCATCGATCGAGGTCAGGTATTGTGGCGTCCAGTCGCGTCCGTCTCGTGTTTGAAACGACATGCATTGCCCCTTTAAGTATTTTCCAGCGCCTTCAAGTCGAGGCTCTTGCGCTCAAGTTCGGCATAAGCATCGTACGCCTTCTGCGCCACCACCATGATCGAGGTCCAGTTGATGGGCAATTCTTCCGAAAGATCGTGCAGATCCATCTTGGCCTGCGTCGCCTTGGCGGACACCTTCCTTAGTTCGGCCTTCAGTGTTTCACGATCTTTCATGAGTATCCCCAATGGTTCGCCACGTCTGGAAATTTCCGAATCAGGGCGATTCCGTCGCTGACATATTTGTCGCCCGCCTCCGCGAGCTTTGCCAAGTTATCGAAACCGAAGCGATGTCCATCCCGAAGCTGCTTGTTTACGACGATCAGCCGCCCGGAGATCAGCACCACGCGGCCCACGCCTTCATATTGCAGGTTCAGAATCGGCTGGATCAACACGCCGGTCGCCCTCTCGATCGAGAGGGCGACCGCATGGAAGAACAGCTCAAGGCGCCGCAGCGTATCGGGATCAGGATCACCGATAATCGGCAATGCGCGCCCCTTCTCTCCGTCCAGAATATAGGGTTCGAGCAGATCTAGATCGCTCTTTGCCTTCAAGGCTCCATTGATACCGTGAACGCGCCAAATCTTAATTAACTCCTTTAGGAACGGCGCGTCGACGGCGCTGCCTTTCTGCTCTCGTTTTGTGGTCATATCACCTCATTCGTCGAAGTCGAACGTACGCCGTCGGTCCTTTGCCATAGCCTTGCGTAGCCAGGGAGGTGGCGTGCCCTTCAGGACGCGCTCGAGTTTTTCGAGCAACACCAGAATGCTTTCGGGCTTATTCACCTTGATAGGAAGAATCTTGTTGGCCACCACTCGCGCAGCCCCGGCACCGCCAATGGCAGCGACGTAAAGAATCGCGCAATCCTTGATCGCCTCGATTTTCGGCGCCAACTTATCGTCGTTGCCGTCTTCCTTAAGGTCGCCGTCAAACTCAATCGCTTTGAGAAACACGTGCCCGCCAGGGGCGACATCGTAAATCGCGATATTCTTTGCCCAACCAAAATGGGCATCGACTCGTCTCAGATCTTGAGTGGCAAACGCGACCTTCATGCAATTGACCTCCCGGCCGCGCCGGTGGAGCTGCGATTGCCTGAGCATCGCGGCAGTCCGGCCGCAGTCCGCCATGTATCGGGCGTAGGCTGATCGTTCTCCTCGCGGTGCGCGATCACGAGGTTGGCGATCTCGAAGATCAGATTCCGGGTACCACGATAGCCCACGGACAGTTGGTGTCCCGCACCAAGTCGATCGAACATCGGAAAACCCGTACGATAGAAGGGCAATTTCAGCCGAGCCGCCGCTTGCCTGCCATGCGAATGGGTGATCAGCAGATCGCAATGGTTTGTCTTGGCAAGCGCTTCCAGATCCTCGAGATCGCCAATGAGTACCTCCTTGGTCTTGATCCGCTCGATCACCTCCGACTGAGTGGTCGTCACGGCCGCGGTCACCTGCGCGCCCATGTCATGCAGCATGCCGGACAGATCGAACAGAAGATCTGGCTCAGCGCCGATAGCAATTTTGCGACCGCCAATATGGAAGTGCGCATCCAGCATTGCATCGGCGAGTTGACCGCGCTGACGCCGATATTTCAAGGGTATGGGGCGGCCGCTGATCTCGCTCAAGAACATCATGAATTCGTCGTTCGGACCGAGACCACACAGCCGCTCGAACACACGAAAAGGCACGCCGGTCTTGACCTGCATGACCTCTGCCGCACGCTGCATCTGCGCCCCGATTGCAATCGTCCATCCGGCGCGGCCCATGCTCGCAATTTCGTCGACGCCGATGCCGCCGATGGTCGTTGGCGTAAACTCATCGGGGATATGCCCATCGAGCGATCCCGCCAGGTCAGGCAGGAAGGACGGGCACAAGCCAAAATCCTCCACTATGACGCGGAGTTCATCAAGATCGCCGGGCGTGAGGTGACATCCCGGCAGAACATTCACCTTCGATGGATCCCGCAGCCCATTGGCGCTGGGCCCTTCCACCAGCACGTCCACAATGCGCTCCACAGCCTTCTCCCAGCCGTCCTGGAACGCGCCCTTGAAATCAGGCGTCGAGACATAGACCAGTGGCAAGTTTGCGAGTTGCGGATGCTTGCCCCGGATTAGCTTGAGGTAGGCATCCACATCGTCGCCGTTGGTCTCAGTGACACCGGTCGAGCAGATTCCGATGATCTTTGGCTTGGCACGGCTGTAGATGTTCAGTATCGCCTGCTCAAGATTCTCATAACCGCCGAGCACGGTCGCGACCTCGCTCATCGCGGTGGTCTGCAGCGGTACTGCCTCTTTGAAATGCCGGACAAAGAGCGTGAGCCCGAAGGATGTGCATCCCTGGGAGCCGTGCAGAAGCGGCATCGCCCCACGCAGGCCCATGAAGGCGAAAGCGCCACCGATCGGCTGACTCATCTTCAGCGGGTTGACAGCGCAGGCTTTCGTCGGCGCCGTGACAATGGCCATGACGCCTCCCTATTCTGCGGCCTGTCGCATGGCAGATGGCTCGGACACCAAGATCCCTTCGGGACGTCTTTGGCAGCAGTCACCGACCGCATTGGTATGCTCTCTGACCGCTGCGACGCTCCTCAGCCCGTGCGCGTAGATTGCATCCTCAAACGTGCCCAGATCGACCGTGTTACACACGCAGTTTTTCCTCGCGTGGCGCGTGGTTTCGGCGAACGCCGGATCGCAGGCGATCGCGGCCAACGGCGATTGCATCTGCTCCACTGCCTTTGCCAATGCCTCCCATGGTGCGGGTCGACGTAGCTGCTCCCACATGGGATTGGAGAGCGATTTGTCGATCTCCTCCACCAGCTTGACCATTCCGACATAGCCCATATAGGCGTGGCAACGCTCCTGATTGATATCGAGCCAGGGCATCGCCGCTTTCAGCGCGACGAACTGCGACTTGCCGCCCGATAGCATGATGTCCGCTTCTGCGTCCTTCAACATCTTGTACATTTCGCGCGGCGTCATATCCTCGATCATGTGGGCGTCCCGCCCCATGAGCTCCTTGATGCGCTCCTTGTCTTTCGTGGTTGATTTCTTGACGCTGGTTCCGACTAACTCGAGCCCGGCTTCCTGGAGTGCCGCAACGACCGACCATGACTTGACGCCGCCGGTAATCAACAAGGCCTTCTTGCCTTCAAATCGAGGCTTGTACGGCTCTATCGTAGCCCAGGCTCGCGCTTCCTCGCGCTCGATCACCGCTTCAGTGCGTCCGAGCAGATCTGTCGGCGCGCCGCGTTCAACCAATAAGCGAGCAAGCTGACGCAGCGATTTGCTCGAATCTTGAATACCGTAGAACGACCCCTCGAAGAACGGGATCCCGTAGCGTTGCTCCATCTTGCGTGCGAGGTTGATCATGGACTTTGAGCAGACCAACATCGCCGCCCGCGCGCGATGAGATGAGGCGACTTCCCGATATTTGCCATCGCCGGAGATGCAGGAGAGAATCCGTACTCCAAGCTCGTCTAGCAATGGCTTTACTTGCCAGAGCTCTCCCGAAAGATTGTATTCCCCGATCAGATTGATATCGTACGGCGTAGTGTAATCCGGCTCTTGCGTCCCAATCACGTAGTCGAGCAACGCCTCGCCGGCGAGCTTGTTACCGAGGTTCTTCGAGCCGACAAAGCCTGGGGAATTGATCGGGATCACCGGCTTTGTGAACCTTTGAGATGCTGCCTTGCAGACTGCGTTGATGTCGTCGCCGATCATCGCCGGGATGCAGGTTTGATAAACGAAGATGGCGGGCGGGTCGCACTTGTCGATGATTTCCTTGATCGCTTTGCAGAGCCGCTTCTCGCCTCCGAATACAATATCGGTTTCGCTCAAATCGGTTGTGAATGCGGTCCGCCACAGATTCGAGCCGGACGACGCCGCGCCGCGATTGTCCCAGGAATTACCTTCGCACGCGATCGGACCATGCACCAAGTGAGCGACATCGGTGAACGGCTGCAGCGCAACCTTCGCGCCATCGAAAGCACAGCCGCCGGCAGCGCTACCCGGCTGCAGTTGCTTGGTGCATCCGTTCTTGCGTTCAGCCTCCGACTTACTGCCGTTCTTGGCGCAGCCAGGCTCGTCGAAAATATTCCGGACCGTGGCCGCTAGTGAACTCATCCCTTTTTCCTCTCAGCGCGGGCTAATTGCATGGTCGACCGTCATGTGCTTGTGCCATCGTCGAGTGCTTGGGCGATGGCACGGCACGGGCGCTCATCAGCGAATGATGTCGAAGCTGGAGTCAGTTTTGCCAAGAACGTTCGTCTTCTTGTCGATCTCATCGAAGATCTTGTCCAAGATCTTCACCAAAACATTCAGGCCGCCCTGGTACCCCCATAGGGGGGAGCGGTGATGGTGATGCCGATCAAAAATCGGAAAGCCGATGCGGATCAGTGGCGTTCCAGTATCGCGCTCCAGATACTTGCCATAGGTGTTGCCAATTAGAAAATCGACCGGCTCGGTGAACAGGAGTGAGCGCATGTGCCAGAGGTCTCGGCCCGGATAGGCTTGGCAGTCCTGCCCAAATGGCGAGCTTGCAAGCAGCACCTGCATTTTCTCGTGCCAGGCCTTGTTGCCATTGGTGGACAGCACATGTGTGGGTTCGGCGCCAAGTTCGAGCAGAAACGCAGCCAACCCGTAGCAAAGATCGGGATCGCCATAGATCGCGAACTTCTTGCCATGGATATGCGCGCTAGAATCAGCGATGGCGTCGACCAGACGGCCACGTTCTCGCGCGAGTTGCTCGGGAATCTCCTTGCCGCTGATGCGTGACAGCGCCACGATAAGGTCATCCGTCGCGGATAGGCCCACCGGGTAGTTGAACGATGCGACATCCTGGCCGTGCTCAGCCACAAATGGCAGCGTTTTTTCGGTGCACCACTGCTGCATGGAGATTGTCGCCTTGGCGTGTATCGCGTTGGCCGCATCTTCCAGCGTCGTACCACCGTCATACATCCGAAATTCGCCGTCGGTCGGAGTATCGAAGACTTCAGAATTATCCGCCAGAATCGTGTGCTGGATGCCCATCAACGCCAAGATGCGCTTGATCTCGCGAAGGTTTCCGACGGTATAGCCATCGAACCCACCAATGATGTTGATCGCCCCGTTCTGCTTGCGCTCCAGCTTCGGCGCAGTTCCGGCCTTACCGTCCCAAAAATGCTCAAGAATGCCCTTGAGCGCATTGTCATAACCGGTGACGTGGCTGCCGACGAACGCCGGCGTATGGGCGAATGGCACGTCGAAGTCGGCCGGAACTGAGCCTTTTTCTTTCGACGTCTTGATGAAGGCGTTGAGGTCATCGCCAATCACCTCGGCCATGCAGGTCGTCGAGACCGCAATCATTTTGGGTTTGTACATGTTGTAGCTGTTCGCGAGCCCGTCGATCATGTTGTTCAGGCCGCCGAATACAGCAGCGTCTTCCGTCATCGACGAAGAGACGCAGGAAGCCGGCTCCTTGAAGTGCCGCGACAGATGGCTGCGGTAATAAGCCACGCAGCCTTGCGAGCCGTGGACGAAGGGCAGCGTGCCCTCAAAGCCAACAGAGGCGAATACGGCGCCAAGCGGCTGGCATGCCTTGGCCGGATTGACCGCGAGTGCCTCTCGCGCAAAGTTCTTTTCGCGATATTCGGCCGTTTTCGTCCATTCCTTAATGCGTTCGACCTCGGCGGGATCGCGAGGATTCTCGAACATCTTCTTCTTGGCCAGCATCTGCTGGTATTCTGGACCGCGGAACAGCTCGAGGTGATCGAGCACGTGTTCGGCACTCTGCGCCATTGTTGAAATCCTTCACTATCGAGATTGGTGTCGCCCCGGCTTTCCCACAGAGCGAGATGAGTTGGTTTATTCTGCAGCCAGGAGATTGGCCCTCGAAGCTTCCTTCCAAGGGGCCTTCGTTTTCTTCCAGACCGGCGAGTTGATCGCCATGTCCATGTCACGTGCGAAGATCGCAAAACCGTCATAGCCGTGATATGGGCCCGAATAGTCCCAGGAGTGCATCTGCCGGAACGGCACACCCATTTTTTGAAAAACGTATTTTTCCTTAATGCCCGAGCCGACGAGGTCAGGCTGGAGCTTTTCGACGAAGCGCTCGAACTCATAGCCATTGACGTCATCGTAGATGAGCGTGCCGTCCTTTACGTAGTGCTGAGCTGTGCGCTGATAGTCGTCGTTGTGACCGAACTCGTATCCGGTGCCAATGACTTCCATCCCGAGGTCCTCGTATGCGCCAATCACATGACGCGGACGGAGCCCGCCGACGTACAGCATCACCGTCTTGCCCTCCAGGCGCGGGCGATATTTTGCGATCACAGCGTTCACCAGCGGTTGGTACTTTTCAATCACCCGCTCGGCGCCTTCCTTTATCTTGTCGTCGAAATAGCCCGCAATCCTGCGCAGAGACTCTGCGATCTTTGAAGGTCCGAAGAAGTTGTACTCGCACCAGGGGATACCGAACTTCTCTTCCATGTGGCGCGAGATGTAGTTCATGGAACGATAGCAATGCAGAATGTTGAGCTTTGCCTTCGGCGTTGCCTCGAGCTCAGCCAGTGAACCGTCGCCAGACCACTGCGCGATCACCCGCAGGCCCATCTCCTCCAGCAGAATTCGCGATGACCAGGCGTCGCCGCCGATATTGTAGTCTCCGATGATCGCAACATCGTACGGCGTCGGCTCAACTTTTGGTTTGCCATCGGCCTCGACCTGGTCGAAAATCCAATCGCGCACCGCGTCGTTGGCAATGTGATGGCCTAGTGACTGCGACACGCCCCGAAAGCCCTCACAGCGGACCGGCACGATGGTCTTGCCGCCATATTCCTTGGATTTCGCTCTCGACACGGCCTCAATGTCGTCACCGATCAATCCGATCGGGCATTCCGATTGGATCGTGATGCCGTTGTTGAGCGGAAACAGCTCCTGGATTTCGTCAAGAATTTTGACCAGCTTCTTGTCGCCGCCGAATACGATATCCTTTTCCTGGAAGTCGGAGGTGAACTGAAGGGTCACGAAGCTATCGATGCCCGTCGTGCCAACGTAATAATTGCGTCGCGATCCCCACGAATACTGACCGCAGCCGACCGGGCCATGGCTGATATGGACCATGTCCTTGATCGGTCCCCAGACCACCCCCTTTGACCCTGCATAGGCGCAGCCTCTGATCGTCATCACGCCAGGTATGGATTTGATGTTGGACTTCACCCCGCAATCCGACTTGCCGGCTTGGTGAACGTTGAGGTGCTTGGCACGCCGTTTCGCGGTTTTCTCCGGATAGACCTTCAGCACCTCCTGGATCAGTTCTTTGTTGCGAGCCCTGATTTCTGCGATGCTCTGGGTCGAGGCGAGACTCATCTGATGTCCTTCAAAGGTTAGCTGTTGCGACGGCGACTTCTTGACCAAGACTTTTGCAACCAGCATGCCAGGGTCTCTTGGGCGCAAAAAACAGAGCAATCAAAATCGCTTAACGCGCCTCGTGCGGTGACGGGGGGATTTGTTGCGAACCCGACATCACGCTTTGGGCAGAAAACTCTTGGTTTGGCCCTGTTCGAAATGAAACAGGGCTGGTTAGCTATAAAATTGCCCGCCAATTCTCGCGCGTGTCCGCGGGTCGCAGTACTCTCCGATCGCGCTCGCCGAAGGCGCCGCACCGCAAGACCGGCCGCAGGGGCGGCTGGCCGACACAGGCCTGCCAATGTTATCTATTCTTGCGGCGCGCTACAGGTGCTTACCTGCTGCGATGCGATGAGGTGCGTGACCTCATCCTCCAGACCTCAATGCGAGCTGCCTTGCCACCTGGACATCGTAGGCTCGCCGTCAGGAGAACAGCTGCCGCGCATTGATAAGCGCACGCACGAGCACATCAATCTCATCACGTGTATTGTAAAGTCCGAGGGACGCACGGCACGTCGCCAGCACGCCGAAGCGCTTGAGCAGCGGCATCGCACAATGGGTCCCCGCCCGCACCGCTACACCGGCGCGATCGATGACGGTTGCAATATCGTGCGCATGCGCACCCTTCATATCAAATGAAATGATCGGTCCTTTGTCGACCGGGGTCCCGATCATGCGCACGAAATTGATCTCCGCCAATCTCTCCTGCGCGTAAGCGAGCAGTACGCTCTCGTGCCTGCGGATCTGCACCTTGCCTATTGAATTGATGTAATCGATAGCCGCGCCTAGCCCGATGGCTTCGACGATCGGCGGCGTACCCGCTTCGAAGCGATGTGGCGGATCGCCGTAAATGACGCCGGAACACGAGACCTCGCGGATCATCTCCCCGCCCCCATTGAAGGGCGGCATCGATGCCAGATGCTCAGACTTGCCGTAAAGCACACCGATCCCAGTCGGACCATAGAGTTTGTGGCCCGTCATGACGTAGAAATCGCAATCTATATCGCAGACATCGGCGCTCAGATGGACGCATCCTTGCGAGCCGTCGACCAGCACTGGGATACCACGAGCGTGCGCGATGCTCACCACGTCTTTTACGGGCAATACCGTGCCGAGCACGTTCGACATTTGTGTGATTGCAACCATCTTGGTGCGCGGGGTCAGCAGTCGCTCAAAATCATCGAGCAAGAGGTTTCCGTCATCATCCACTGGCGCCCATTTGATCACTGCACCGAGTCGTTCCCTGAGAAGGTGCCATGGCACAATGTTCGAGTGGTGTTCCATAATCGAGAGAACGATCTCATCACCTGGAGTAATGCGCTCGCGGCCAAAAGTCTGCGCGACTAGATTGATTGCCTCCGTGGCGCTCCGGGTGAAGATGATCTCTTCGTTTAGACGCGCGTTCACAAACCGCGCCACCTTGGTACGGGCGCCTTCATACGCCTCGGTCGCCGCGTTAGCGAGGTAGTGCAAGCCGCGATGAACGTTGGCGTATTCGCTGGAGTACACCTGCATCATACGGTCAAGAACCGCGTTGGGCTTTTGCGCGGATGCAGCGTTATCGAGGTAAACAAGTGGCTTGCCGTGCACCGTCATGGCGAGCGCAGGAAAGTCCGTACGCAGACGGTTCACCTCGTAACTGCCATCGCTCACGGCCGGATGTGCGCTCATCGCCGCGCCTGCAGCCAGCGTTCAGTTTGCACTGTCACAAAATCGCGCAGATTCCCGGACGTGATCTCCTCAATCGCCTCACCAATGAACGCTTTAATCAGCAACATCTGCGCATCTTTCTCGGATAGCCCCCGAGCGCGCAGATAGAACAAGAGAGTATCATCCAGCGCACCCGATGTCGCTCCGTGGCTGCAGACCACGTCGTCAGCTAAGATTTCAAGTTCCGGCTTGTTGTCGGCCTCGGCCTGGTCGGAGAGGAGCAATGCTCGGCTGATCAGGGTGGCATCCGTCTTCCGGGCGGCGGGACGAACGACGATTCGGCCCTGAAACACCGAACGGCCGCAATCGTCGATAACCGCGCGGAACTTCTCCCGACTGGTGCAATATGGCACAGCGTGGTCGACCACGATCGTTGTGTCCGCGTGGAGCTTGTCCCTGACGAGATTAACGCCATTCGCCGAGAGCTTGGTTCCTTCGCCGGTCAGCGTTATGAATCCCTGATAGCGGCTGATGGAGCCGCTACAGGTCATGCTGAAGAGGTCGAGCTTAGCCCTTGCGCCGACGGCGATGATTGCCGACGAGATGTTCACGGCGTCTGAGGCAGCGGCTGCCACCCGGATATACGAAAGGCTTGCCTCGTCACCAACCAGGGCGATCATCGCATCGTTGGCTTGATAGCCGCTCGCGCCTTCAGCCGGGACGAAACTTTCCACGATGGCCGCATGCGCTTCTTTTCCGAGCTGCAGATAGGAGCGTGTATAGGTGGACACCGACGAGCCGGTTGCGACATGAACGATTTGAATTGGACGCTTCACCGCATTGCCGTCGTTGACCGTAATCACCAGACCATCCGTCGCCATTGCGGCATTGAGCGAGATCGCCGAATCGCTCGTCGTGGACAGCACCAGACCGGCCATAGCCCCAGTGGCCGAATCCTCCAGAACCTCTCGCAGCGACCGAACAACGACTCCATTTTCTACCCTGCCGACATCGGATAGCTCCGGCGCGAATATGCCATTTACCAAAACGAGTTTGACCGCCTGATCGGCAGCCACTTGCTTGGCCGACACCTTTGCGCGCACCAGCGCCTCCGCGTCCGGTCGCGGAGCGAGTGGCAGCACCTCGCCGATCAGGGCGCGCAGATCAGTGTATTTCCAATCCTCCATGCGCCGATGCGGGAGGCCGGCACGCTTGTAGACGTCGAATGCCCTCGCCCGGATTTGGGCGACAAGGCCTACACCAGGCAGCCGTCCACGCGCCGCAGCGAAAACATCGCCCGTTGCGCGTTCGGCGTCGGCTTTGGCCAAAACCTGCTTCATCGGGGAATCCCTAAGGCCGTCAGGCCGCGTCTTCAAATTGGGCATAGCCACGAGCCTCGAGCTCCAGCGCGAGTTCCTTGCCCCCGCTCTTCCTGACCCGCCCTTTCGACATCACGTGCACAACGTCGGGCACGATATGGTCGAGAAGCCGCCGATAGTGCGTGATCACGATCATTGCTCGTTCCGGCGAACGCAAGGCGTTGATGCCGCTGGCGACGATGCGCAGCGCGTCGATGTCGAGGCCGGAATCGATCTCGTCAAGGATACACAGACTCGGCTCGAACAATGCCATCTGCAAGATTTCGTTGCGCTTCTTCTCGCCGCCGGAGAAGCCGACATTGACGCCGCGCTTGAGCATGTCCTGCGGGATATTCAGCGACCCGGCGACCTCGCGGACTCTTTTCAGAAACTCGGGGGTGGAGAATTCCTGTTGGCCGCGCGCCTTGCGCTGGGCGTTAAGTGCCGCCCGCAGGAAGTTCGTGGTGGTCACACCGGGGATGTCGACCGGATACTGAAAGGCCAGGAACACGCCCTTGGCAGCGCGTTCATTTGGCTCCATCCGCAAGAGGTTCTCGCCCCTGAACAAGACTTGCCCGCCAGTGATCTCATAGCCCGGCTTGCCGGCGATGACGTGCGAGAGCGTCGATTTGCCGGAGCCATTCGGCCCCATGATCGCGTGCACCTCACCCGCATTGACGTTAAGATGCAGGCCGCGAATGATTTCGCGGTTTTCGACACCAACATGCAAATCTCGGATTTCGAGTAACGCCATTCTGATCTGATCCCTGAAACGCGTCATCTGGCGAGCCGCATTCGAGGCGGCTCGCGGGGTGTTTATCCGACAGATCCGTCGAGCGAGATCGAGATTAGCTTCTGCGCCTCCACTGCGAACTCCATCGGCAGTTTTTGCAGAACTTGCTTGACGAAGCCGTTGACGACGAGGCCGACCGCTTCTTCCTGGCTGAGCCCGCGCTGGATGCAGTAGAACAGCACGTCCTCGGAGATCTTGGAGGTCGTCGCCTCGTGCTCGAACGTCGCCGAGGAGTTCTTGGCCTCGATGTAGGGCACGGTGTGCGCGCCGCATTTGTCGCCGATCAGCAGCGAGTCGCAGGCGGTGAAGTTGCGCGCGCCGGTCGCCTTGCGATGCGCGGTGACGAGACCGCGATAGGTGTTCTGCGACTTGCCGGCGGCGATGCCCTTGGAGATGATGCGGCTCGACGTGTTCTTGCCGAGATGGATCATCTTGGTGCCGGAATCCACCTGCTGGAATCCGTTCGAGATCGCGATCGAGTAGAACTCGCCGCGGGAGTTGTCGCCGCGCAGGATACAGCTCGGATATTTCCAGGTGATCGCAGATCCCGTTTCGACCTGGGTCCACGAGATCTTCGAATGGGCGCCGCGGCAGTCGCCACGCTTGGTGACGAAATTGTAGATGCCGCCCTTGCCTTCCGAATTGCCGGGGTACCAGTTCTGCACCGTCGAATATTTGATCTCGGCATCGTCGAGCGCGACGAGCTCGACCACGGCGGCGTGCAGCTGGTTCTCGTCGCGCTGCGGCGCGGTGCAGCCTTCGAGATAGGAGACGTAGGAGCCCTTGTCGGCGATGATCAGCGTGCGCTCGAACTGGCCGGTATTGCGCTCGTTGATGCGGAAATAGGTCGACAGCTCCATCGGGCAGCGCACGCCCGGCGGCACGTAGACGAACGAGCCGTCGGAGAACACCGCCGAGTTCAGGGTCGCGTAGAAATTGTCGGAGGTCGGGACAACCGAGCCGAGATATTTCTGCACCAGTTCAGGATGCTCGCGGATCGCCTCCGAGATCGGCATGAAGATCACGCCGGCCTTCTTCAGCTCGGCCTTGAAGGTGGTCGCGACCGAAACCGAGTCGAACACCGCATCGACCGCGATCTTGCGGCGGGCCGGGTCTTCCTCGCCGACCTTGGGTTCCACGCCTTCGAGCATGGCCACTTCCCGCAAGGGGATGCCGAGCTTCTCGTAGGTCTTGAGGATCTCCGGGTCGATCTCGTCGAGCGAGGTGACGGTCTTCTTCGGCTTCGGTGCCGCGTAGTAATAGAGGTCCTGGAAGTCGATCTTGGGATAGTCGACGCGCGCCCAGGTCGGCTCCGTCATGGTCAGCCAGCGCCGATAGGCCTCCAGCCGCCACTGCAGCATCCAGGCTGGTTCACTCTTCTTTGCGGAGATAAAGCGGACGGTGTCTTCCGACAGCCCTTTCGGAGCCTTGTCGGACTCGATCAGTGTCTCAAAGCCATATCGATACTGATCGACGTCGATGCGCCGGACGCGCTCGATCGTCTCTTGTACAGCTACCATTGCCCGCTCCGTCGGCGCAACGACAACTCCCGCCGGTGAGGGTTCCGCCGCGATCTTTCTGAGTGGATCGCGCAAGGCGCCGCCGACGCGGGGCCAGCGAGTGAGAGAAACAGAAGACGAGTCCAATAGGCGACGGCTGTCGATACCGTCTTCATAACGTTTCGCGCAGGAGCTCCTCTCATCGGCAACTCCACCTATGCCGGCACGCAGGTGTCGGGCACCGGGCAAACGACGGCGCATTGCGGCACGTCAAAGTGCCCCTCACATTGGGTACACTGGGTCGGATTGATCACATATATGTCGTTCTTCAGGCTGATCGCGGCATTGGGACATTCGAACTCACATGCACCGCAGACCGTGCACTGGGATGCGATTATCTTGTAGGCCATCACTGCGATTCCATGAGCGAAAGTTGCGGGACAGTTTGTTGGCCTTCAAGTCTCGTGCCAGGGTTAAAATTGATTTTGTTTGAGCTATTTTCTACTGACGCAAGTCGCCGCCTCGACTGCGTGTCGCAAATCCTACAACGCGCATGACAGTCGCTTGTGGGGTTGCGCATCTCATGGCAGTCAGCGATTAGGTGAACTGCGTTCGCCAGCGTCAGGGAACGATCTGCGATCCTTCCTAAGGCCGCCATGCCGCGGCAATGATGGATGCGCCGCGCGACTTCCAAACGTTCTCCGCCGGTGTGTCAGGTCGACCCGCCGCCGCATCTTAATGGTTCCACTCACCGGGGCGGCGGCGGCTTCATCGACAACACCACGACAACAATGCGCGCATTCATCGCCTGCCGGTCGGCGTCTCCAACCGCGGGACGCATTCTCAATTGCCTTGGATTACCTGGCAAAAACCGGCATTCATATGCGCTGTATGGAATTGTCTCGCGTCGTGCGGGGACTAAAGCCAGGCGCGCTCGTCTGGTGATCCTCCGCTTCGCTTCGCGTTGGAAATAAATGCCGCCGCCGGTCGGCAGATCGATGGAGCAAAAAAAAGCCACCCCGAAGGGTGGCTTAAGTCAGGGAGGAAAATGCCCATAAGGGCCTCTGGGATCAGGCCGCAGCCTGTTCGATCGGTGAGAAGGGCAGTCCGAGGCTTTCGGCGACCGCTTTGTAAGTTAGCCGGCCCCGATGGACGTTGAGGCCTGCGCGCAAATGCGGATTCTCGAGCACGGCGGAAAAGCCCTTGTTGGCCAGAGCCAAGCCAAACGGGAGGGTCGCGTTATTCAGTGCCTGGCTCGAGGTTAGCGGCACGGCCCCGGGCATATTGGCCACGCAATAATGAATGATGCCATCCACTTCGTAAGTAGGTTCAGCGTGAGTGGTTGGGTGCGACGTCTCAAAGCAGCCACCCTGATCGATAGCGACGTCCACAAGCACCGCCCTCTTGCGCATCGAGCTAAGCATGCTCCGGCGGACCAACTTCGGCGCGCTCGCACCCGGAACGAGCACCGCACCAATCACCACATCCGCCGCAAATACCTCTTCCTCCACGGAGTCGAGAGTCGAAAACCTGGTGCGAACGCGTCCTTCGAATAGCTCGTCCAACTCGCGGAGCCGGAGTATCGAACGGTCGATGATGGTCACCTCTGCGCCCAGACCAACCGCCATGCGTGCCGCGTGCGTACCAACGACGCCACCTCCGATCACCACGATCCGGGCAGGCTGAACACCGGGCACCCCACCGATCAACAGCCCTCGTCCGCCTGCACTCCGCTTCAGGGCGCTACCAGCCGCTTCGATCGCAAGCCTACCCGCGACCTCGCTCATCGGCGCGAGCAGCGGAAGACCACCATGCGCATCTGTTACGGTCTCATAGGCGATCGCAGTGCATCCAGATTTCAGGAGGCCCTTGGCCTGATCCAGGTCGGGGGCAAGATGCAGATAAGTGAACAGGATTTGGTTTTCCCGCAGCTGACACCACTCGGACGGCTGAGGTTCCTTAACCTTTACGATCATCTCGCTCGAGGCGAATACCTCAGCTGCGGAAGTTAGAATCGTTCCACCAGCATTGCGATAATCGTCGTCGGTTGCACCAATGCCAGCGCCGGCATTGGTCTCGATCATCACGCTATGGCCTGCCGCCACGTATTCGCGGACAGCTCCCGGGGTAAGGCCCACGCGATATTCGTGCACCTTGATTTCCTTGGGGACTCCGACCTTCATTTAAAAACTCCCTGCCTGGAGCGCCTTTCTAATCGGAAGCGAGCAGCGATATTGCGACCCAGCCATCAAAATGGCGCAGAAATTCAACGATATTTGACAAGCTTCGCAGGATTTCAAACCCATGGGTACCGAGCGGGTCGTGTCACCATGCTCCCTGAGCTTTACCGTCGAAACTGCGCGATGGCGCTGAATCGTCTCGAACTTCGTTCTCGGCTCGTGGAAAAGCTAACAAGCGAAACTCAGCACGCCTAAAGAGCGAAGTCGCAGTCTGCCGGTTGGGCAGATTGCCGATAGAAGGGATAGTTTCCGTCAGCTACTGGGTGATGGGTAACGGCTCATGACCATTGATCATAAACTTGGTTTCCGAAAGCTGGACGATGCGCAGCGCGTTCAACAGATGCGAGGCAATTGTTCGCCCCACAACCAATCGACGATTCGTCGACCGCCGAAACCGGTCGCCATCTGCACAAACTTCCGTTCGTCAGCCACCGCTTCGCCGATATCAGCTGCCTCGGCCCCGAGCGGGTGCGCCTTCATGGCTGCAAGCACCGCATCGGCCAAATCAGGCGCGACGATCGCAACGAGCTTGCCTTCGTTGGCGACATGGATCGGATCGAGTCCAAGGAGTTCGCAGATAGCCGCGACCGCCGGCTTCACCGGAATGGATGCTTCCTGCAGACGGAACCCGAGCCCGGATTGATGCGCAATCTCGTTGAGGGTCGCGGCAAGCCCACCGCGCGTCGGGTCGCGCATCACCCGGATGCCGCTACCGCCGGCGGCAACCATGCAAGCTACGAGGTTATGCAACGCGGCGGAATCCGAGACGACCTCGGTCTGAAAAGCGAGGTTCTGACGTTTTGACATGATCGCCACCCCATGATCACCGAGGCTACCGGACACAAGCACACGATCCCCGACCCTTGCCTTGTCGGCGGAGAGATCGAGCCCATCGGCCACAATCCCGATCCCGGTCGTAGAGATGAACAGACCATCCGCCTTGCCGCGCTCGACGACCTTGGTGTCTCCGGCAATGATGTGAACGCCGGCCCTGCGTGCTGCGGCACCCATGGAATCCGCGATCGCCTTCAGATCAGAAAAGGGGAAACCCTCCTCGATGATAAAACTGGCTGACAGATAGAGGGGACGCGCGCCGGACATCGCGACGTCATTGATCGTGCCGTGCACAGCCAATGACCCGATATTGCCGCCTGGAAAGAACAGCGGCGAGACCACATAGCCGTCGGTCGTCATCACCATCCTGCCTGCGGCAACGTCAAACGCGGACTGATCGTTGCAGCGGGCGAGCCATTCATTACCAAAGGCTTGGTGAAAAAGGCCGGAGATCAGCTGCGCCATGGCACGGCCCCCCGATCCGTGGGAAAGATCAACGAGTCCGTTCGCGATGTCGAGCTTGCGTTGATAGCCCTTTGCGCTCATGACGGCCGCCTCAACGGTTCATCGCGAACTCGACCATAGGTCCAATACGCCGCACAGGCGCCTTCCGATGATACCATGCAGGACCCTATGGGAGTTTCCGGCGTGCAGACCGTTCCAAACAGCTTACAGTCGACCGGCCGCTTGGCGCCACGCAGGATTGCGCAGCACTCGCACGCCGGATTGTCTGCGACACGTAGATCGTGGATCGCAAAACGCGTCTCAGCGTCGAATTGCGCGTATGCCCGTTTCAGCTCCAGTCCGCTGTTGGGCACGGCTCCGAGCCCCCGCCATTCAAACTGCTCGCGCAGCTCGAATATCTGCGATACCTCCTCCTTGGCGCGCCGATTGCCTTCACGCGTCACGGCTCGACTATATTGGTTCTCCACCTCGTAGCGATCTTCGTTCACCTGCCGCACCAGCATCAGGATCGCCTGCATCACATCGAGCGGTTCAAATCCCGCGACCACGATGGGCTTGCCAAATTGTTCTGCCAGGGGCTCGTAAGATTGCGTACCGATAATGGTGCTGACATGTGCAGGCCCGATGAAGCCGTCAATTGAAACCCCGCCGATGTCGCGGATTTTGGGGTTCTCGAGAATGCTGTGCATCGCAGAGGGTGTAAGCACGTGGTTGCAGAACACGCTGAGGTTCTTCAGGCGCTTCTTCTCGGCAATTCGGATCATCACCGCCGTTGCGGGCGTCGTGGTCTCAAATCCGATGGCAAAGAAGACCACCTCGCGGCTCGGCGCCTGTTGGGCGAGCCGGATAGCGTCGAGCGTCGAGTAGACCACCCGAATGTCGCCGCCGAGCGCTTTAGCTCGCAACAGGGACTGTCCGTGCGACCCAGGCGCGCGCAGCAGGTCGCCGTAGACGCACAGCGTGACCTCTGGTCGGTCGACAAGCCGGATCGCCATATCGATTCGACTGGCGGGCAGAACGCAAACGGGACAACCGGGCCCGTGGATCATGCGGATGTTCGCGGGCAGCAGATCCTCGAGGCCATAACGGGAAATCGCATGAGTGTGCCCGCCGCAGAATTCCATGAAACGATACTCTCTTTGCGAATTGACCTCGACGCCAATCGCACGCGCAATTCCCTGCGCGATGGCCTTGTCGCGAAATTCGTCGGCATATTTCATGATCGGCGTTCCCCTGCGCTGCCTAGCTCCTGGAGCAGCTCCAGCGTGCGCTTGGCTTCCGCCGGATCAATCTTGGCAAGCGCATAGCCGACATGGACAAGGACGCAATCGCCGACCTTGAGCCCGTCGAGGAGAGCAATCGATATCTCCAGGCTGATGCCATCGATGGACACCATGGCCATGTCATTGGGAAGAATCTTCGCAATCTTTGCCGGAACCGAAAGGCACATATCAGGCTGTTCCTCCCCTGGCGGACTGTTGAGCTATCTGCAGAGCGGCAATCCAGGCCTGGCCAAGGCTCAAACCGCCATCATTGGGCGGCACCCGCCGAGGCACGAGCGGCGTAAGGCCAGACGCGATGCAACCGCGCGGGATTTCATCCGCCAGCGCCGCGTTCAGGAAGCAGCCGCCGCTCAGAACGACGGTATTAACGCCCGTTGTCCGGGCAGACCGCGTGACCCAGTCAACGCAGGCAGCGGCGAAGGTGCCATGAAACAGCCCGGCGCCGCCCACCGCGTCAATGTCATCTTCAATGAAACGTGCAAACAGCGGACGAAGTGACAGCACGCTGTCCTCGATCGTCCAGCCGCCTTCGAGAATCGCAGTCCGCCGCACCAGCGCCTCGAGCTTCATCGCCGCTTCGCCCTCATAGCTCTGCAAACACGCAATCCCCAGCAGCGCCGCCACCGCGTCGAACAACCGGCCCGCACTGGTCGTGGTGGCCCCGCCCGGCTGATCGAGCAAGGCCGACACAGATCCGGCCTGTCGTTGCGCCGCAAAGCGCAGCCCGATTTCGTTACCCCGGCCGACCAAGTGCAATACTGCGCTGGCCATGCGCCACGGCTCGCGGGCTGCACGATCTCCACCAGGCATTTGCAGGGGCGCCAAGTGCCCGATGCGTCGGCACCTCGTTCCTTCGCACAACAATAGCTCGCCACCCCAGTTACCGCCCTCTGAGCCAAGGCCATGGCCATCGAGCACGAGGGCAAGCGCAGGTCCTGCATGGCCATGCTCGGCGATCACTGCGGCAGCGTGGGCGTGGTGATGCTGGACCGCGACCAGCTCGCGGCCATTTGCTTCCGCAAACCGGGTAGAAGCCATATCGGGATGCAGATCATGGGCGATCGCGACAGGCTCCACATCAAGGCTCGATGTGAGGTGTCGGATCGTCTCCTCGAACGCACAGATGCCTTCGGCCGTATCCAGATCACCAATATGCTGAGAGACAAACGCCTGGTTGCCCCGCGTGATGGTGATGGTCGATTTCAGCGCGCCGCCGACGGCGAGCACGGGCGGCACAGACTTCGCAAGCCTGATCGGTTCGGGAACATAGCCACGGGCGCGACGAATGAATTGTGGCTGGCCAGCCACCACCGACACAACGGAGTCATCAGCACGCGTCAGTATATCGCGATCATGGGTCACGATAAGGTCGGAGATCCCGTTGAGCCGACGCAGCGCCTGCGCGTTGTCGATCAGGAGCGGTTCGCCGCAAAGATTGGCACTGGTGGCGACGATGACCGGGCCGGTCCCCGCACATGCTCCTGCCGAGCGAAGCGCATGAAGGATGAGGTGATGCAGCGGCGCCACAGGCAGCATAACACCCACACGCGATAAGCCAGGAGCTATGGCGGGCGCCAGATTGTTGCGCGAAGGCAGAAGGACGATGGGACGTGCTACGGATTGGAGCAGCGCAAGCTCGGGTGCGTTCGCCTCCGCGATGTCGCTGACGCGGGCCGCGGTATCGACCATGACCGCGAACGGCTTCTGAAGGCGCTGCTTTCTCCTGCGCAAACGCTGCACGGCATCCTGGTTACGCGCATCGCAAAGAAGCTGGTATCCGCCCAGCCCCTTTATCGCCACGATTTGTCCTCCCGCGATTGCAGCGACAATGGCGCTGATCGCATGGCTGAGCCGAGGCCCACATGTCGGACACGCGATCGCCTCCGCATGAAACCTGCGGCTCGCCGGATCGGCATATTCGGCCGCGCAAGCGGCGCACAGCCTAAAAGCCCTCATCACAGTGTTGCGGCGGTCGTACGGAATCCGTTCGGAGATGGTGTAGCGTGGGCCGCAATGGCAGCAACTGATGAAGGGGTAAAGGTAATGGCGATTTTCTGGATCGAACAGCTCATTGAGGCATTGCTGGCAGACGGCGGCATCACGGGCAATCTGCGTTGACAACTTGCCGCCTTCGCTCGTGCCGATCGAAAAGTCTTTCGCCCCCAGCGCTGCAGTCTCCCGAACGCAGATGTGGTCGATGCGTGCCAATGGAGGCGCCTCGAGCGGCAACGTTGCCACAAACTCCGACGCGCGGCGGCCCTCGACCTCGATCGTAACGCCCTCCGGGCCATTGATGACAAAGCCCGCCAATCCGTGGCGCTTGGCGAGTCCATAGACGTAAGGACGAAACCCGACCCCTTGCACTGTCCCACTCACGCGCACGCGCAGCCGCGTTCCGCAGGTGGTTGCGGCGCTCATCGCCTTGTGTCCTCTATGGAGCGCCTCTGATGCCCCGCCTGCCTATCGATCCAGGCGTAGAGCGCGCCAAACCCCTCGCCTGTGCGAGCCGAAACGACAAGCACCTCGATCTTTGGATTGACTCGTCTGGCGTATTCGATCGTCTTGCCGAAATCGAAATCAAGCAGCGGAGCCAGATCGATCTTGTTGATCACCATGAGCGAAGACGCGGCAAACGTATCAGGATATTTGAGCGGCTTGTCTTCACCTTCGGTAATCGACAGCATTACGATCTTGCAGGCCTCGCCAAGATCAAAGGCGGCGGGACAGATCAGATTGCCGACGTTCTCGATGAAGAGAATACCACCCGTGAGCTGCGGCAAACGGCGATAGGCCTCGCCAATCATCGCCGCGTCGAGATGGCAACCCTTGCCGGTGTTAACTTGGATGGCTGGCACGCCGGCGGCCCGAATGCGTTCGGCATCGTTCGAGGTCTGCTGGTCGCCCTCGATGACCCCGACTGGCCGGCTGCGCTTGAGCTCAGACACGGCGCGGACGAGCAGCGTCGTTTTACCTGCACCAGGACTGGACAAAAGATTAAATACAAACAGGTCATCAGCGACGAAGAACGCGCGGTTGTCCGCCGCAATCCCATTATTCTTGGCAAGAATATCGCGCTCGATCTGAATGACCCGTTCCCTGCTCACGCCGGCGACCTTCAAGCCAGCCGGCTCGGCGCCGCTCAGAAGCGCCTGCCCGCCATGAGCCTGGTGATGGGCAGAGCAGCGGTGACGACTATGACTATCGCCAGCATGGTTTAAACGCTGAAGGCCTTGCTCGCCAGGCGGACGGGCATAATGGTGATCGCAATCGACCTGCACATGGGCATCGTATCGCTCATGTCTCTCCACATCATGCGCCTTGGCGCGTTTGGTCGACGGCGACCCTTCGTTGCAGCCGCAAACGGTACACATCAATCGATCTCCAGTTCTTTCACGCGCATCTGTTCGCCCGCGGTTACCTGCAACTGATAGCTGCCGCAGCAAGGACAGCACTCACCGCGTTGCGCAATCTCGACGTTCTTCGAACAGCTCATGCACCAGGCAACGCCTGGCAGTTCGATGATGTTAAGGACTGCACCTTCGGCAACGGTCCGCGCTGCAACCGCAGAAAAGCAGAACCTGATCGCTTCAGGCGCGGCATGACTCAGCGCACCCATCTCTAGGCAGACGCTCCGCACCCGCGAAAACGATCCGTGACGTACTTCCTCCTCGACAATTTGAATGACGCCAAGACAAATCGCCATTTCATGCATGGCCAACTTCGCGAAAACTGAGAGTGAACCCGACGCACGGATCGAGCGATGCAATCACCGCATCGACTGCATCCCGACGTGGTCTACCCGTCAGCACCGCGCCCTGCAGGCTGCGGACAAGCGGTCCGCACGGGTGGAAATTCCACTCCGTCGGCGCAAGGAATTCGAAGCGGGATATCCGGCCCTGAGGATCAAGCTCAACCGCGTGGTAGAGACGCCCCCTGGCGCACTCGACCGCGGCCGCCGCACGGCCGAATCCTAACTTATATCTTTCGACAATCCCATGCTCCGCCGAGTCAATCTGAGCACCGGCCTTGAGCCAGGCACATAATCGGAGCGTTTCAGCAATTCTGGCAACCAGCCGCTCGGCCGCACCGGAGGGGCTCGGCGGGAGCCGATCACGCGTCATTTGGCGCGCCCATGGACCCGTCTCGGGCACATGTCCGTCAAGATCCGGACGATAGCAAAATGTCGGGCCATCCACGAGCAGCCGTTTAACGATATTGAGGTCGTCAGCAACGGACAGGAACGAGTGGTCCGCTGGAATTGGCTTCAGGCCGATCTCATCAAGCGCTGCAATGCGAAGCGCCAATGGGCTACCGGACCTCACCGCGCGCCCCTCATCCGACATGCCGAGCGCGTTCAGCGCACCTACGATCCGCGCTGTTGCTTCGCATTGGGCAGAGCCCCAGGGTGAGTGTGCGCTGCCAAGAAGCGCTGACATTCCCCGCATCAAGGAGCGGATTGCCGCCGCACCCGCGACGTCTTGCGCAAGATGTCCGACAAACAGACTGCGTAGCAAATCCGCAATGCGCTCAATAACGATAAGCGCAATACGACGCTGTTTTGTTGCGCGAGTGATCGCTTCGTCGCGCGCCGTCTCGACCGCGGACAGTAGTGCAATTTGCTGTGCAGCGGCACACAATGCGAAGAGCCGCGGCAGCACGTTGAGCAGCGACGAGGCTTGTTTGCCAGCGAACAGCCGTGCCAGCGGAGGCCGGACTCGCGGCAGGATCTCGATCGCGGCGACTACGTCGGAAGCTAGCGATACGGTGACATCGATCTTGTTGCCGGCAGCGAGGCTCATGCGCACCGCTCCACCAACATCCTGCGCCACGTAAGCCGGCGGTCGCTGCGCCCGCGCCATCTACGGAATCTCACCGGACGGCGAGCGCTCTCCAAGCTCTTCATGTGAAGTACGCCTCAATAATTTCCTGCATGCGCTCGGCAGAGTCCTGGAAATCCTCGTCGGCAGCCAACGCAACAATTGGAACGTCGCCGATCTCCAACGTATCAAGGATGATATTGTCCGTAGAATTGAAGAACTGCACCGACCAGACGTTCCTGATCCCGGTCGCCTGCACACGGCACGTGCTGTAGCCGCGAAAGATGAGTTGGACCGGACCATTGCCCAGGCTTTGCTGCAGGAATGCTAGGTCGATAACGCTCATCGGCAGCAAGGTGAGATTGATGACATGCGCGCGCATGCCAAAGCGCCAGCCGCGGGCCCGCTCGCGTATTTCGGCGAGCACCGGTTGCACGTTCATTGCGCCCACCGGCGCCGGGCCGATCGCAAGATCGACGGACGTCAGGTCAGTTGCAGCGCGCCGGACAATCTGCGGGATCGCTCCGACCTCAAGATATTCGCGCGCTGGCCCGCTTCCGATGCGCACGCGCCAAATTCCTGCAAGCACGGACTCACGGATTTGCGCCAAAGAGCCATCTGGCAGCGCAACCACGCCGGCGACCTCACCTGCGCCGAGCACTTCGGCTATCAGCTTGCGCTCGGGATCGCTGAGATTAGCGAGGCCGTACAGTTGCGTCCGAGCGCCGCTTCTCTGCCTGGCGACGGCAGCAGCGGCGTTCGATAGTACCGCGGTGGCATTCGGATAGGTCCTTGCAAGCTCGTTGCCGTCGCGCCAGGCTCGCTGGGCGAGCGCACGCGCACTCGTCAACCCGCTGTAGAATACATCGAGACTTCTAGTGCCCGTGGCAAGGTCATTCGCCGCCCCGTCGGCGCCATCGGATATAACGCGGATCGCTGTTTTCATAATGCGATGATCCGTTGGCTGGATCGAGAGGCAATGCACTTGCCGACACAAGCGCTGCCGGCGTGTGGCCGAACCATCGGTACCGAAATGCGATCGATCGCGATGAAAGGGACCGGCCTCCTGCCGATCAGGCGGAGTGTATCGTGCCGTTGGCCGAGGATCAGCGTCGACGGGGCTCGTAGGCCGAGCCACTCAACCAGTTCGCCACCTACGCCGCGCGCAGGCACTGCACCTTGCCTGCGCCGCCGAAACGTATTGACCATCTCAGGAAGTAAGAATGCGACGTGGATGATCCGGAGCAAATATAGGGGATCGGCCACCGGCAGCGGCATCACGGCCGCCCTCACGGGAGCGTTCGCGACCAGGCGCGCATCGACGCTGACGCCCTCCACGTCGAATGGAGCGGGTCGCGCCAGACCATGCTGCGTCGGCTGCAACTTCATCACACGCCTTCCCTGACAATGTTCGGTTCCGCTAGCAGGGTAATAGCAAGGGGTATGCCAATCACTTTCTGTCCGCGTCTCGCGCTCGAACCAGCGGGTCGAGGCGCCTGACATTTTCGATGCAAAGGTACGTGCGACTGGGATACGATTTGTGAGAAGCCTGGTCGGCGCAACTGGCGAGCGGAACTGCTAGCGCAGGTGCTCCGGCAATTGCGGCTCATGAGCGATCAAGTCCGCAAAGAAGCGATCGCAGTCCTGGCCGTTGAGGCTGGCCTCAAGCCCCTCAAGTGCCTCCGAGATCAGCCTTGCTTCATTTTCGTCCAAAAGCCGCACCGCGCTGTCGATATGAACGAGCACCTTGGCGCCGGCCGAGGCGTCGGAGAGCAGCACGACCGAGACGCGCCGCTGTTCATCGCCATACTCGCACAGCGCTGTGATGCCGTCGGTCTCGATAATCGTCATTGGCAATCCAAGGCACATGATCAGTCGGCGCCAGCTAAGCCCCCATCTCATAGTTTGCATCGTCGATATTGTTCGCTAACAGCCGTTCTGATGCAGGCAGCGGCGAGGTCCGCGGCTTTGCCGGCGAGTCCCACTGCGCCAGGAGTTTGCAAGCCAGTTCAATCGCAGGCGCAATCTGAAGGCGTACCGGGACTGTCAGCGGACCGCCCCAATGCTCTAGGTCCAGCGGCTGACAGCCGATGAGAGCGAGCTCCCGCGGGCACCGACCAAGCAGGTCGGCCGCACTCAAGACCTCCTGGAAGCCGGTCTGATGCAGGCTCACCTTCTTGGCGGCGGTAAATTTTGGCACTTCGTCATCTCGCACCAGCTTCAACTGCCCGGGCAGCATTCCATAGTCGACGGCATCGAAGACGATCAGGCAATCGGCCTGCTCCAGAAAACTGACGAGATAGAGTCCCTGTGTACCGCCATCGAGGACGGTTACGTTGTCATCGATCGCGTAGCGGCGGTGAAGCTCCTCGACCACCCTTACGCCGAATCCCTCATCCGCCCACAGTATATTGCCGATGCCGAGCACCAGAATCCTTTTCTTGTTTTCCGGATTCATCCGCTGCCCAGTCAATCGCGAAACCCGCGCTCACCCGATATCATTGAAGAGATGCTCCGGCGCGACATGAGTCTTCCCGAACCGCCGCGTAGATGTGGACCAGCGCAAAAGTCACGATCATCCACAAGCCGAGATGATGCCCGGTGTGGACATCCTGACTGTTCGGCCAAATTGAAAATACCCAACCAAACAGCTTGTACTGCCAGCTGTCAGTACCGGCACCTTGCCCATAAAGTGCAAAGCCGGTGACGACCATGAACGTCATCGTCTGCGTAAACATGAAGAACATTGCTAACTGAGCAAGACGGTTGTGCCCGAGCCGCCTCTCGGGCTCAACTGTAAGGAACCCGTACCAGCGAATCTCGTGGTACACTTCGCGCCAAAAGCACCTGCGCCAGAGCGGCAACCAAAATATCTGCATGGCATGCGCGTTTCCGATCAACGCCCAGTAGATCCGCAGAAGAAAGCCGATACTGAGCACATATCCCGCCGAGAAATGAGCAAAGCGGATATAGCCGAACAGGAAATTGCCGCTTGCCTCTCCCGACATCGCGGGTGTACCGGTTCCAATGAGATAGCCGGTTAAACTCAGCATCAGAATTGCCGCCGCATTAACCCAATGCCACAGTCGCACCGGCGCGTAGGCGGTGCCAGCGCCGATGCTCCGGTCAATGGGTTCCGCATCGGCGGCGGCAAGGAGCTTTCGGGCTCTATCCAGCATGTCGCTAACGAACATTGACCGAAGCCATTTCTTGGCCGTCGGGACTCATCACGTGGGTCGAGCAAGCCAAGCACGGATCAAAGGAATGGATCGTGCGCAAGATCTCCAGGGGCCGGTGTGGATCGACCATCGGGGTACCGATCAAGGAGGCTTCAAAAGCGCCAATATTGCCCTTGGCATCGCGAGGAGATCCGTTCCACGTCGTTGGCACGACACATTGATAATTGTCGATCTTGGCGCCCTTGATCTTGATCCAGTGCCCAAGCGCACCGCGCGGGGCTTCACTGAACCCGTAGCCCTTGGCCTCCTTGTGCCAGCTTTCCGGCTTCCACCTGCTGACATCGGCAGTTGCCGTATTGCCTGCCTTGATGTGCATTACCAGCTTATCCTGGAAATAACGCATCTGATGCGCCGCCCACTGGCATTCGAGCGCCCGCGCCGCAGTGCGGCCAAGCGTCGAGAACAGCGCAGTCAGGGGAAGATTGAGCCCCTTGAGCAGTCTCTCGGCCGGCTCCTTGAACCCAGCTTTGCCTTGCGCATAACCGATGATGTATCGCGCCAACGGCCCGACTTCCACCGCGTGGCCGCGCCAGCGCGGCGCTTTGATCCAGGAATACTTGCCGCCTTCGTCGAGCTCCTTAATATCTGTCTTGCTGCCTTTGAGTTTTGGCCCAAGTTCAAAACGCGGCTCGGTGATACCGTCCCAGGGATGCAGTCCACAGCAATCACTTGGATATTTATACCATGAATGCGCGACGAATTCCTGGATCTGCTCGGGATCACCATGGTCGATCGGCAGTATCTCGTTCAGATTGCCCCCAAGAATGACCCCGCGCGGCAGCTTAAAGCTTTTGGCGGAACAGTCATTTGCGTTTTCGGGGATGTCGCCATACGACATCACGTTCTTGCTCGAAAGTCCGCCGCCATGGAGCCAGTCCTTATAGAACGAGCAGATCGCGACAATGTCGGGCAGATAGACGTGTTCGACAAACTCGATCGAACGGTCGATGATCGAGGAGACGATGTTCAGTCGCTCCATATTGATCGCACCCACCGCACCAGTTCCGTCGATATTGATCGCACAGGGCACGCCGCCGACCAGCCAGTTCGGATGCGGGTTCTTACCACCATAGATAGCTTGGATCTTGACGATCTCCTTCTGGAAGTCCAGCGCTTCCAGATAATGCGCTACAGCCATGAGGTTGGCTTCCGGTGGCAGCTTGTAGGCCGGATGCCCCCAATAGCCATTCTTGAACGGACCATGTTGCCCTGATCCGAAGAATTTGGTGAGCCGGATCTGCAAATCCTTAAAATAGCCAGGGGACGACAGCGGCCAGGGCGAGATAGACTGCGCGAGCGCGGAGGTCGACTTCGGATCGGCCTTGAGCGCGGAGACCACGTCGACCCAATCCAGTGCGTGCAGGTGATAGAAATGTACGAGGTGATCATGCACGAGCAGGCACAGCTGCATGATGTTGCGGATCGAATTGGCATTCTCCGGAATCGCAATTCCTAGTGCATTTTCAACCGCGCGCACGGAGGTGAGCGCATGGGTGCCGGTGCAGACCCCGCAAATCCGCTCGGTGAACGCCCAGGCGTCTCTAGGATCGCGCCCGCGCAGGATGACTTCGATACCACGCCACATCGTCCCGCTCGAGACCGCATTGCGGATCACATTGTCGGAATCGAGATTGGCTTCGACACGCAGGTGGCCTTCGATCCGCGTCAACGGATCGATGACGATTCGCCTGCCTGAACGATCAAGATTGAACCCATTCGGTGTCTGGACGGCCACCGTCGCCCCCTCCTCAACTCGGTTTGCTTTTGTGGGGTGCGCGATCCGGCTTGTGGGTCATCCGCTTCACGGCCGTGATCGCCGCATGTGCAGCGACGGTTAGCCCAACTACGCCGGCAGCGGCCATGCCGATCTGGTCGGCGTTCTCCTCGATCCCGAACTGCTTGATGGTTGTGAGTCGGTCGTAAAATGACCCCTTATCCCAGAAGCCGTCTTCGGAGCAGCCAAAGCAGCCATGGCCGGATTGAATCGGAAATGAAACGCCGCCGTTCCACCGAAGGGACGAACAGGCATTGTAGGTGGTTGGCCCCTTGCAGCCCATCTTGTACAGGCAATAGCCCTTGCGTGCGTACTCATCGTCCCACTCTTCGACGAATTGGCCAGCGTCGAAATGGGAACGCCGATAGCACTTGTCGTGAATGCGCTCGGAATAGAACATACTTGGACGCCCTTGGCGATCGAGCTCCGGAAGCTTTCCGAACGTGGTGATGAAAGTCACGAGGCCACTCATGACCTCCGCGATAGGCGGGCACCCAGGCACCTTGATGATCGGCTTGTTCGTGATCACCTTATCGATCGGCGCCGCGCCAGTCGGATTGGGCTTGGCCGCTTGCACGCATCCCCAAGACGCACACGTACCCCAAGCGATGATGGCCATGGACTCTTCCGCCATGGACCTGAGCTTTTCAACGAACGGCTTGCCGCCGTCAATGCAGAACATGCCACCCTCGTTCAGCGGTGGATTGCCTTCGACGGCGAGCACATACCTGCCTTTGTACTTGGCACGAGTTTCCTCCAAGATGGCTTCGGCCTGGTGTCCCGCCGCCGCCATGATCGTATCGTCATAGTCGAGCGAAATCATCGACAGCAGCGCGTCCTTGATCAAGGGATGGGCCGAGCGGATAAAACTTTCCGAGCAGCAGGTACACTCGAGCCCGTGCAGCCAAATGACGGGCAAACGCGGTTTGGTCTCCAGGGCATTGGCAATACTGCTTGCGGCGAGCGGACCAAGCCCCAAGCTCGCGGCAGTCAAACTGCAGAATTTGTGGAAACTACGACGCGTCATACCCTGACGTCTGATCACGCTGTAGAACGTTTCCGTTGCACCACTCATGAAGCGTTCCATGTGAGTTGTCTTCGGCCGTAACGAATTACTGACGTTCAGCAAGAAACAAGCCACCGAAGCGAAACACTTGACAGATACCATGTCACCGCTTCGGGATTTGCGGACTGTCGAAAGCAGCCAGCGAGCCACAAGCTGCGCGATTGATCTGTCATGCCAATGGTGTCCGGTTTTGGACGTCCATGTGAGCACTTCAACAGAGCAGCACGATGTTTCACCACTGCACGGCGACTACGTCTTGCTCCCGTTTGCATGACCGCGACACTCACGTGTTATGCCGGTTGTTCAATGGAATTGGTGCAGTTGACGGGCACCGAACTGCCCCCCAGTGTTAATCAGACTTGCCGATTGTTGACCAAAGGGGCGTTAATCCGCTCATAGTCGCAACTGCGCAAGCAGCCCGTACCAAAGCGTCTGTCGATAGACGAAGAGAAGCAGCAATGTGAGTCGGACACCGCCCTCGCTTTTTTGGTCTGATCGATCCAGTCTGCCTTTAATTCAAAGCGCCTTGCCGCACGGCATCGCTGCAGGATCGTAAGCGAGAGCCTGGACGTTCGGAGCTATCACAGGAGCGTTCATCGCGCGAGCCGATCGACAGCAATGCGCGATCGTCTTGGCGCATCGCGACGGCAAACCCGCTTGCAAGAGCTTCTTCGGGATAGCGAAGCCGATCTCGTTGTTGAAGCACTGGCGCCATCCGCCCCAACGCGGATAGCAGGTAACGGCGCCGACCTTCAATCGAATTGATGCGCAGTAGCAGCACTGTCTGCCGACCACCCCAAAAAATTGTTGGCCGAGCCTTTCGGCCGAAAGCGGATTATCGGATTATTGCAGCATAGACGATATATTGGACTTGTTCGCGGTAATACTTCCGGATTTCTCCGGGCGCTGCCGTTCCGACCACCACGACGAGACGCTCCTTTGGGTCGCAGAAAAATTGTGTCCCGTAGGCGCCAGTCCAAGTGAACTCACCTGGATTGCCCGGAACCGCCGAGAGACCCTCGTTTATGCGTACAGCTACTCCGAGCCCGAAGCCGAAGCCGGCACGGTGCGCCTCCACATTGGCCACCTTATTTTTGATCTCTGCCCCGAGATGGTCGGAAATCATGTGGCGCACCGTCTTCGGACCGAGAATGCGCTGCCCATCGAGCTCCCCGCCGTTGAGCAGCATTTGTCCAAAGCGCACGTAGTCACCGACTGTCGCAAATGCGCAGGCTCCCCCGCAGTCAAACTTCGTCGAACTTTCGAGGAGCTCGATGTCCTGTGGCTTTCCCGTAAGCGGGTCGGCTGGAAATGGATGAGCGATGCGTTCGCGTTGCGATTCAGACAAATGGAAAGTGGCATCCTGCATTTCGATGGGCGTCCACAGATTTCTGGCCAGATAGTCGCCCAATCGCTGTTCGCTGACCTGTTCCACGACAGCTCCCAGCACATCGGTCGAGAAGCCGTATTCGAATTCCGTCCCCGGTTGGTGCGCTAGCGGCAGCTTAGTAATTGCTTCGATGAACGCCTGCTTATCGCCCCTTAGTGGCGGAGCGGCGAAATCGGGATAGAGACGCGCCACTTGGTCTGAGCTGTCGGGGGGCACGCCATAGGTGAGCCCGGATGTGTGGCGATAGAGATCGTGGATGTAGATCGGAGAACTCTGCGTTTGAAATTCCAATGAGCCGTCATGCTGTGGCACTCCCACCTTCATGTTTGCGAATTCCGGGTAATAATCCGCAAGCCTGGCCCGTAGAGGCAGGCGGCCTTGCTCCATGAGGATAAGTCCCGCAACGGCCACCATCGGCTTGGTCATAGACGCAAGTGCGAACATCGCGTCGAGCCGCATCGACTTTCCTTTTGCAGGATCGAGTTGCCCGTACGCCTTGTAGTGAATCAGCTTGCCGTCCCTGGCGATTGCAACCACCGCACCCGGCACGCGTTTACTAGCGACTTCGCGAGCGAAGAACTCGTCGAGCTTGGCGAGGCGCTGCTGAGAAACGCCGACGTCATGGGCCGTCGCTTCGGGCAGAGGCGCGGAGTGCACTGAATTGAAGCCGATTCCAGCAGCCGCTACGGCCATAACAAGCTTGTTCATTGTAGCCTCGCAAGGATTGATGGATCCGGCTTGCATTACTGCTGCTCGGTCGTGATCGGATATGTCCGGCCGGCTAACCTAAGACGGCTCGGTGCCTCTCCTGGCACAGTGTCTGTCGATGAGGGATAAGGTGAAGATTGCCGCAAAGGCGAACATCACCATACCGCCGGCAAGCACACTTGCCTCGCGCCAGCGCGATGCTTGGACGTAGTCTACCACGTAGGCTGACAAAACCTTGGTGCGCCCAGGAATGTTGCCGCCGATCATCATCACGACGCCAAATGTGCCAATCGTATGAGAAAAGCCAACCACGGCGGCTTTAACGAATTCCAATCGCGCCAGCGGCCCCCTGATGGTAATGAGGGCATACAATGACGAAACGCGCCCCGTAGTTTCCATCTGGTGATCTCCTATCGCAACAAAGGCGTTACGGATCGGCTGCACCACCAACGGCAGCGCCGAGAGGACCGATCCGATCACGATTCCCGCGAAGGTAAAAGCGAGCGTGCGCTCGCCCCACAAAGAGGCGAGAACGCCACCCGGTCCGTTTGGGCCGAGCAACACGAGTAAGCAAAAGCCGAGAGCCGTCGGCGGTAGCACTAGCGGCAGCGCGATCATCGTCGTCACCGCCTCGCTCAAAAGAGTCTTTGAGCGCGCTAGCCACCAAGCGAGGGGCACACCAATCACGAGGAGGATCACGGTTGTTACGCTGGCGAGCTCAATCGTGAGCGCAACGGATTGCGCAATCTCTGCCGAAAAGACATCCATATGCGTCAGCCCAAAAATGAAAGTAGGTCGGCTTACGGGCCCAGTGATCGCCTGCATGTCCGGCTCGCCCAGGTATGTGGCGCGGATCGCCTTTTAGTCGCGCCGCACTTCATGGCGGCCGTCACATTCACACGCGTCGTTTCTACGAGCAAGAGTAGCGTCGCAAGTCTCATCGGCAACTCCTGTGACAGGGCCGCTTCCATCCATCTGACGGCGGCACCTCCTCGTTGAAATCAGCAATTCCTGTGCCGCGTGCGAACTATGGGACGCGCTATGCGCAACATGGAGGAAATTCGCATAGACGTTCGACGTCGCTGTGGCGTGGACCTAACGCCATGTCAGATTTCTGGCATCTCTGTTGCCGAGCAGACAGCGACGGTCGCGCAACGGAACGGCAGAATTTGACGCCGCCAGAGATGCCTATTTGGTTTGTCGGTCGCTCAAACGCCGCACTCGCTGCCGGTAATAGAACGGATCGCAGGAATCCTGCCCTTTGGCAGCAACGCGAACGATCTAGCTGAGTAATCATCGTGACGGTGCTTCTGCGACGCGGCAAAAGGCGCTGAGGGGCCAACAGCGAAGGCCGTCTCTCGACCAACCTGCCTAATGCGTATCGTTAGCGCAGACCTGGAGACAAATGCCTCGTGCACGAACGAGCTTTGCCGCTAGTGACAAGGCAGTGCATCGATTCAAGATTATTGCCGCGCAATCGAGCTCCTAAACCAGGCTTCCATCGCGTGGATGAGTACAATCCAAACTATCAATTTTACCAATGTCATCTACTGTTGCATCCATCTCAGCAGTTGGCGCATATCGATAACGCTCGGGCTTCCATCCCGAGACGGGACTCCGCTAATGCGCTCAGCCGATCAAGTTACGCGTCTCACTGCAACTTTTTGTTCGACCTTGCGAACGCGGGCCGAGCACTCAAACCGATGCAGCCCAGAGACAGACGGTTTGTCCGAGACTCTTAATCGGGCGCACTTTGGGCAACTGGTGCATATCTTGCTTAACGAGAAAGGATAACGCAACTAAACGCCTGCCTTTGGAACGACGCACCGGCTCTCGGAACCGTCTTCAATCGGACACGGCTAAAAACGATGAGTCTCGTATGACGCTGTCGTCTCTCAATGACGCGGCGGCTCACATTCGAGTATATTCGGGAAGGAAGCGTCATGACCACCATGGCAACTGCGGCGCCCGCACGCGCGTCGCAAGCTTGGTATAAGATTCTCTACGTGCAGGTGCTGATCGCGATCTTAATTGGCGCTATGGTCGGTTGCCTATGGCCGTCTGTCGCGACCAACGACTGGGTCAAGGCGCTCGGTGACGGGTTTATCAAGCTTATCAAGATGGTGATCGCGCCGATTATTTTCTGCACCGTCACATCTGGTATTGCGCATATTCAGGATGCAAAGAAAGTCGGGCGCGTCGGCGTCAAGGCGCTGGTCTATTTCGAGATCGTCTCCAGCTTCGCCTTGGTGTTGGGCCTTCTTATGGGCAATCTGGTCCAAATCGGTCATGGCCTTGCGGTGAAGCCGGATGCTGCGGCGGTCGCCAATTACGTCAAGCAGGCGGAAGCCTCGAAGACCGTCGATTTCTTTCTCAACATCATTCCCGATAGCGTGGTCGGCGCCTTCGCTCGTGGCGATGTTCTGCAGGTTCTCCTGTTCGCGATCCTATTCGGCTTTTCGCTGATGGCGTTAGGAAGCCGTGGGGAGCGGCTGCGAGGAATGATTGACGACGTCGCGCACGCGGTGTTCGGCGTGATCGCTATCATCATGAAAGCGGCCCCGATCGGCGCTTTCGGCGCCATGGCCTTCACTATCGGCAAATTCGGGCCGGCAGCACTCGGCAATTTGATCGGCCTGATCGCGCTGTTTTACGCGACGGCGGCGTTATTTGTCATGGTCGTGCTCGGTTTGATCGCGCGCCTCGTTGGCTTTTCAATCTTCAAGTTCATTGCCTATATCAAGGACGAGATTCTGATCGTGCTCGGCACATCGTCCTCTGAAAGCGCGCTGCCGCAATTAATGGAGAAGCTCGAACGGCTGGGCTGCTCGAAGCCCGTGGTCGGCCTGGTGGTGCCAACTGGCTACTCTTTCAACCTGGACGGCACCAATATATACATGACACTTGCGACATTGTTCATTGCCCAGGCACTCGGGGTGGACCTCACCTTTAGCCAGCAGCTCACGATCCTGCTCGTGGCGATGCTAACGTCGAAGGGAGCAAGCGGCGTCACCGGCGCGGGCTTCATCACGCTTGCTGCGACGTTGTCGGTGGTCAACCCAGCGCTGGTGCCGGGCATGGCAATCGTATTTTCGATCGACAAGTTCATGAGCGAGGTGCGCGCCCTTACAAACATCACCGGCAATGGCATCGCCGCCGTGTTCGTATCCTGGTGGGAAGACGAGCTCGAGCACGCGACGCTGCAGGCGCGGCTCAACGAGCCCACTGCTTCCACCACTATCGACACACGATGAGATAGGCCCCGTAACTTAACAACCGCCGTTCGAAGACGCACCGAATACAAGCGCAGCCACATTTCTCGTTGTTCGAATCGACACAGCCGACTTGAGACGAGCCCAAACTTTCACGCGCGATCTTCGGTGCGCAGCCCTTGCCCCGCGTCTGCCCCCCGCAGCCGCCCTGAAAAGATGCCAGCCGAGCAAAACAGTAGGAGCTTTCAAGCGTCATTTTCAATCGCGTCTTGCGCCTTCACGTCTTGCGCCTTCAAGCCCCCGGACATCTGAACGCCTGCCGTGCAACATAACAGGACTGCGACAGAACGTGTCCAGCCTGACGGACGTAGGTGCTGCTCCGCCTACAATTGCCCATGTGCGCGCTCTGCGCTTGCGTCGTCCGACCGTCCGACCGACGACTTGGTTGAGATCTTGCTGCCCCAACTCGTCATCCCTTGTCACGGTCCGCGCTGCCGCATTAGATCGATGCTGTGATCAGCACTGATTAGATGGCACCTCGGCGGAGCCGTGGCGTCCTACACGGCTAGTGTGGGGCTCGGCGTCGCTGCGCGAGCTCGTTTCGGGCCAACCAGACAAGTCCTCCGCACCCAGGCGTGACGGCCTTAGGAGATACAAAGCAGTCGCGTAGCTTCGCCTTCGTATCTCGGCACAGTGCCATTGCGCTTTCTTCCGCATGACCGATCGTACCGGCGCGATGAGTGGTCCGGCAGCTTGTCTCTGTTCTTTCCGGTTCGACTAGGCGCGCCTGATTATTCCGGCTCAAAGTCTTGACTGAACTGCAGCCGCTGTCCTCGTGCGGCTGGCGTAAGGGAATTGTCCTCGGCAGCAGCCTCGAGCGCCTGCCCGGAGTAATAGGCAGCGGGGGCAGACATCAGAGTTTCGATTGCAGCCGTGTCAGCTCGCCATATTGAAAGGTTTAGGACAACTATACGTAGGTCTGTGATGCATTTTTTCTCCGCGCGTGCTCTGCTTAGCACGAAGCAATCGATCTCGGAAGCGCTCGCCAGCGAGTGCTGGTGCCGAGTATTGCCCTATTTTTGCCTAAAACGTTATAGCTCTCCCGCCGGAGAACAGGCCGGACGGTATCAGAATGCGTAGCCAAATCAGCAGTTTAGAACGTTCAGCCCTTCAGTTTACCTTCGGCAGCATAACGCTTGCCGTGGTAACATTGGCCTACTTGTACCTTCACGCGCATTTCGCCGCGACGGCGTTCGCCTATTTGTTAGTGGTATTGCTGTTTTCGTTGATGGGCAGCTTCATCGCGTCGTCTGCGCTTTGCATCGTAGCCATCGCTGCTCTCGCTTACTGCTTTGCGCCGCCGGCGTTCAGCCTGCGAATCGATGACCCCCAAGATCTGCCGGTGGTTGTTGCATTCTTTATTGCCTCGATTGTGGGAGCGCACCTGATCGAAAAGCTCCGCCAGGAAAGAGAGGCTGCGCGTGTGGTTGCGGCCAAGCTTCAGCGGAGTGCGGCCGATTTGAAGGATCGCGAAAAGCGGTGGCGCGCTATCTTCGAGCACAATCCGGCCATGTACTTCATGGTCGATGAAGCCGGCACTGTCCTCAACGTCAATACGCTCGGCGCGACACAACTCGGCTATGCTCGTGCTGAACTGATCGGTCGATCCGTGCTGGACGTATTTCTCGAGGAGGATCGCGCGTTCGTTCGCGAATGCGTTCGGACGTGCCTTGAGGATGTCGGACAAACGCGAACGTGGGACGTCCAGAAAGTCAGGAAGGGCGGCTCGGTGTTGTGGGTACGTGAAAAAGCCAAAGCCATGCTCTGGGGCGATGAGCAGCCCATTGTCCTTATCGCCTGCGAAGATATCACGGAGCGAAGGCGGACCGAACTTGCCCTGCAGCGGAGCGAAGCACATTTGGCCCAGGCGCAGGAGTTGAGTCACACAGGCAGCTTCAGCTGGAACCCCACTACGGGCGAGGCCTTCTGGTCAAAGGAAACATTTCGGATTTTCCAATTAGATCCTGAGACAGTGCCGCCGGGGCCGCAGCTCGTCGTTGAGCGCACTCATCCAGATGATAGGGCTTCGGTTAAGGAAATTATCGATCGCGCGATGCGAGAGCTGAGTGATTTCGAGCACGAATACCGGCTTCTGCTACCGGACGGCTCGGTAAAGCACATCCATGCGCAGGCACGAGCGACGAGAACAGCCTCTGGTGACATCGAGTTTGTTGGGGCAGCTACGGATATTACGGCCGCGAGGCGAGCAGAACAGCAGCTGCGCCGCAGCGAGGCCTATCTGGCCGAGGCCCAGCATCTCAGCCACACGGGCAGCTGGTCCTGGGACGTCTACGGTCTAGATTTCATATATCGGTCCGCCGAGGTCGATCGTCTGTTTGGCTTTAGCCCACAAGAGCCGGTATCGATCGAGACCATTCGATCGCGCATCCATCCGGAGGACTTGCCGCGGCTACAGGAGGTGCAGCGCCAGGCGATTGAACACAAGGAGCGGCGGTTCGAATATGATTTTCGTATCCTTCTACCAGATGGCGGGATAAGACGCATACACTCCGTTGCGCACGTGGTGGTTGGCAGCGATGGCAACGTCAGCGAGCTGATCGGAACACATATGGATGTGACCGAGCAACACGCAGCTAGGGAACGCCTGGAAAACACACTTGCCGCGCTGCGCGAAAGCGAACAGCGCTTTCGCGACTACGCCGAAACAGCTTCCGATTGGCTCTGGGAGACCGGGCCGGATCATCAGGTCACTCGCTTATCCGAGCACACCAGCGCTGCGGGAATTTTGGCGACAGGATTGATGGGCCTGCTTCGCTGGGACATTGCGTGCGACGTCGAAGAGGAACCCGAGAAGTGGCGGCAGCATCGGGCGACGCTGGAGGCCCATCTTCCGTTTCGGGATCTCGTCTACCGCACCGTGAATCGGACAGGTTCTCCGATCTACGTCCGCACGAGTGGCAAGCCTTTTTTCGATGGAAAGGGCAATTTTCTCGGCTACCGTGGCGTCAGCACTGACATCACCGCTACCATTCGCGCCGATCAAGCCGAACAAGAACTACGAAAGGCACAGTCGGAGCTCGCGCATGTGACGCGCGTAACGACTTTAGGAGAGCTGACAACCTCCATCGCCCACGAAATAAACCAGCCACTCGCCGCTATTATCAGCAACGCCGATGCGTGCCTCGGTTGGATGGGGCGGGAAGCGCCTAATCTTTCCGCAGCACGCTCTTCGGTGGAGTGGATCATCGAAGACGCAATCCGGGCAAGCGAGGTGATCCGTCGTATTCGCGCGCTCGCGAAGAAGGGCGAGATTGAGATGGTGCCGCTCGATATCAATGAGGTCGTTAAGGACGTCATTGCGCTGGTAACACGAGAGCTGGTGAGCCACCGAGTGACGTTACGAACCGAGTTGACGGCAGGGCTGCCTAGGATCGTCGGCGATCGGATTCAGCTACAACAGGTCATCATCAATCTGGTGATGAACGGAATCGAAGCCATGGACGCAGTTACAGACAGGGCGCGCGAACTGCTGATTCAATCATCGAAGGACGATGCGGGGCACGTCCACCTTGCCGTGACCGATTGCGGCGTCGGCATCGCCGAGAACGACGCGGACCGCGTCTTGGATCCCTTCTTCACCACCAAATCGACTGGCCTTGGAATGGGTCTTTCGATCTGCCGGTCGATCGTGGAAGCTCATGGAGGACGACTGTCAATGGTCCACAAAAGTGGACCGGGCGCGACCTTCCAGTTTGCCTTACCGCAGCATAAGGAGGCCGTCTCGTGACAGCACGATTTGACGCGCTTGAAGGCAGCAATGCCGAGGCCTCGACGAAGGCGACCGTCTTCGTCGTCGAGGATGACATCTCAATGCGTCGCTCGCTTACGAACCTTTTTCAATCGGTAGGGTTAGACGTCATTGCATTCGGATCGGCCCGCGAAATGCTGCAGAGCACAATTCCGGACGTTATTAGCTGTCTAGTTCTTGATGTCCGGCTGCCAGGCTTGAGCGGTCTTGACTTCCAGACTGAGCTAGCGAGGTTGAACATACATATTCCGATCATTTTCATCACCGGTCATGGCGACATTCCAATGACTGTCAGGGCCATGAAGGAGGGAGCGGTCGATTTTCTCAGCAAACCGTTTCGCGATCAGGAACTGCTTGATGCCGTGGTTGCGGCGACCGAACGCGATCGCAAAAGACGGGAGGCTCAGCAGACGGTCGCGAATCTGCAGTCTTTATTTGAGACCTTAAGCCCGCGCGAGCAGGCGGTGATGAAACTGGTCGCTGCCGGCCTGATGAACAAGCAGGTCGCCGCCGAGCTTGGGCTCGCCGAGATTACGGTCAAGATCTACCGGGGACACGTAATGAAAAAGATGCGTGCACGCTCGCTGGCCGACCTGATCAGAATGACTGAGACGCTGGGAATTCGCACTAATCGTCCTGAGCAAACCCAAGTATGATTTTACAATTTCATCAGTCGAGCCCACTTTTCGCGCAAGGTGGCTAATGCTTGCAGCCGCTATTCCCGCTTGAGGAGGACTCGTCTTGTCCACGTCTTTGATTTCCGTCGTTGACGACGACGCCTCAGTCCGTGCGGCGACAGAGAATCTTTTGAAATCGCGTGGCTACATCGCCCAAATATTTGCGTCCGCCGAGGAACTCCTGACGTCCCCGCAATTGGACGAGACATCCTGTGTCATTACCGATATGCAGATGTCGGCTATGAGCGGCCTGGAGCTGTTGGCAGAGATGCGGACACGTGGTTACGACGCACCATTCATTTTCATTACCGCTTTTCCCAACGACCGCGTGCGCGCGTCAGCGCTGGGCGCCGGAGCGATTGGCTTCCTCGCCAAACCCTTTGCCGGACAAGCGTTAATCGAGTGCCTCGACACCGCACTGAACGCGTATGACGGCCGAAGCGGCATCTGACGCAATCAAGCTGTGGCTTGAATTGATGTCCGATCTAAACGCTCCGCGCGTCGATCTCGCCACCGATCAACCTCTTCGCAGTCAAACACGCCACTTGCTCTAAAACTCGGGCGAGGGCCGCAAGGCACGCTAGCTCGACTCATTCTGTAGGTCGACTTCAAACGTAATGCTCTCCAAAGGCAATCGACGGCCCTGAGCACTTCTTAACTCCTCTGGATCGAAGCTACATACTCCATTGGAGAGTGGAGCTGGCGCGAGAGCGCTCGGCGAGGCAAGAGATGGGTTGCCCCTAAAGAGACCAGTTCCTTCGATAACGGAAAACCGACTCTCTGCATGAAGCCACACGTTGTGTAACTCGGTCCCGTTGTCGGCTTCCTCCAAACAATAAATTAAGGAGCCACGTTGGATGGCCACCTTGCCGGCCAAATTGCGAATTTGTGGATGGCCGTATGCGCGACGCACTTGCATTGGCAGCCATAGTTTGACGCGATCTCCCTGCCGCCACGTTCGGCGAATCTGTAAATAGCCCTTGCGCGGCTCGCAATTCACAAGCTCGCCGTTCAGGCTGCTCGTCTCCGGCGCGCTGCACCACTCCGGCAGGCGCAGGGCGCGCGTGTGGGCGATTGGCGGCACAGATTCGACGGTAATTTCCACCTCGTCTCTCCAGGGATAGCTGCCGCTTATGGCCAAGCGCAGAGCATGTCCGTCGACGGATATTGCCACCCTTTTACCAACGTAGAGAATCCATTTGATGACACACAGCAGCTGGGAAGGCCGCGGTGGCGCGTATAGTCCAACCGGATTGCGTAAGCCGCTGCTACGCGCGATCTAAACAAACTGAACTGGTAATCCTAAGCCATCGTCCCCGGGGATCGAAGTGCATGCTCAACTTGCCCGCCATGGGGCGGATGCTGGCAATCGGGAAAGGTAAGTTGTCGCGCGTGTGCGCTGCCAGCGAATAAGCGGCCCGAAGCCTATGTGTGCACTGACTTGCTCGTCGGCTTCAGCAAGGCGGGAGGATGAGTTAAAGAGTATCTGTTTTGCACCGAGCTTCAGGCTAATTGGCCCTGCAAAGCAGATAGCAGGCTGGGTAACCGAAAGCCGACCTGGATTTCCCAATTGTCCGCAATTCCCACTTGTTCTCGACTGCTCCGCTCGAGCGACAGGAAGGTAAGGCTCCCTCCTATTGACGTTAGTTGGTTGCCGGTGGTGACGCGAGCAGGACTAACTCTGCTCATCGAGCTGGATCGCGGTCTATGATTGACCTGTCTTAGCTGGGATTGTTCTCCTTGAGCTCGCCCAAGGCATTAGTGCAGACATAACACTGCCGCCTTATTCCACAGTCACCGATTTTGCTAGATTACGCGGCTGATCCACGTCCGCGCCCCTTACGAGGGCGGTATGGTAAGCCAAGAGCTGAACCGGAATGGCATAGACCATCGGCGTAAAGCTTGCGACCATCTCCGGCAGAACAATGGTCATGAGTGTGTCCACTGCCGCTTCCAAAGCACCCCTCGAATCGGTGATCAGGATGATCTTGCCGCCCCGAGCCGCCACTTCTTGCATATTCGAGACGGTCTTCTCGAAGACCTCGTCATAAGGCGCGATCACCACCACAGGCATTGCCTCATCTATCAGTGCGATCGGTCCGTGCTTGAGCTCGCCGGCGGCATAGCCTTCTGAGTGGATATAGGCAACTTCCTTCAGCTTGAGTGCGCCCTCCAACGCTAAGGGGGCCGATGTGCCACGACCGAGATAGAGCACGTCTCTTGTATCGGCGATATAACGCGCGAGCTTCTCGATCTGCGGCTCGATCAACAGCGCCGCAGCAATCAACCGCGGCACTTCGATAAGCTCACGCACAAGGTTCGATTCGTCGATCTCAGACAGCTTACCGCGCTCTCTTCCCGCTGCCACGGCAAGCGCGGCCAATACCATTAGCTGGCAGACGAACGCCTTGGTCGAGGCGACGCCGATTTCCGGCCCCGCGAGCGTCGGCAGAACGGATTCGCTCTCCCGCGCAATCGTCGACGTGGGGACGTTGACCACAGATATCGTGTGCACGCCCTGCTCCTTGGCGTATCGCAGGGCAGCTAGCGTGTCAGCGGTTTCGCCCGACTGCGAGATGACGATCGCGAGATCGCCCCGGCGCAAAGGCGCCTCCCTGTAGCGGAACTCGGACGCCACATCGATCTCAACAGGTAAGCGCGCCAGCCGCTCAAACCAGTATTTGGCGATGTGTCCGGCATAGCTTGCAGTGCCGCACGCGGTAATTGAGATGCGCTGTATGGATTTAAAATCGAACGGCAATGTAAGCGGCAGGGCGACGCGCTTGGCCGCGATGTCGAGATAATGCGCCAATGTCTTGCCGGCCACCGTCGACTGCTCGTGGATTTCCTTCGCCATGAAGTGGCGATAATTCGATTTGTCTACAAGCAGCGACGATACGCCAGACTTTGATGTTTCCCGCTGGACGACAGATCCGTCTGAGCTATAAATCACGCACATCGTGCGCGTAAGCACTGCCCAGTCGCCGTCCTCAAGATAGGTGATGGTGTCGGTCAAAGGCGCGAGCGCAATCGCGTCCGATCCTAGATACACTTCGCCGTTACCATGTCCAATCGCAAGGGGCGACCCCTTACGCGCACCGATCAAAAGGTCATCGTGGGCCTTGAAAAGGAATGCCAGTGCGAAGGCACCACGCAGCCGCGGCAGCGATGCTTGTACCGCATCCTGCGGCGAGTAGCCCTTCTGGAGATAAGATTCGACGAGATGCGCCACCACCTCCGAGTCTGTCTCTGAGTTAAAATGGGCCCCATTCCGCTCCAGTTCGGCTCGCAGCTCGCGGAAATTCTCAATGATCCCATTATGAACGACCGCGACGTTCTCCGTCGCATGCGGGTGAGCATTGCTCTCAGTCGGCCTTCCATGTGTCGCCCAGCGGGTATGACCGATGCCGGTATGACCCGACGGAGGACAATAGCGCAGCTGCTCCTCAAGGTTTCTCAGCTTACCTTCAGCGCGGCGGCGCTCGATACGGAGACCTTCGAGAGTCGCGAGGCCTGCGGAGTCGTACCCGCGATATTCCAATCGCTTGAGCGACGCGACCAACTGCCCAACGACCGGTCCGCGCCCCAGAATGCCAACAATTCCACACATATCGATCAATGCAGCCCAAGTTAAGGATTCCGACGTCCTCTACAGGAACTCGGTCATGAAATTCGCTTGTCCCATGCTAACGGTGTCAAGTTCGGGATCTTTCGAGGCCGCCTGTATCGCCGCCGCATTCACAAGCGTGAGTTAGATCTCTTTCAGCCCTATCGCTTCGCCCGGCTACATCCCGCTTTTGGCCGCCGATCGATTTCAAACCGCGCAGCAGCTCTAACTTGAATTGTCCTGTCTTAGTGGAGACATTTTTCCGGCGCGGATTTAAGAGACTTATCATACTCGAACCGAGGCAACTTACGCTCGGTCAAGATTAAAGGATTGGCGTCGAAGCTCCATTGTACGAAGGTAAGCTCTCGGCATTAAAACGTTCGACGATCTATACCAACGTTTGCTACTCCTTCTCACTTTGTCTCGCGTCGACCGTCCACTGCCTGCCGCGAGTTGGTTATTGGCAACGGCGCTTTGTGAGTGGACCTGCAGACTTCGTATTCTGTTCGGCAGTTAACAGCGCTTTGTAGACTGCGGCTCTATGGGCAGGCTTGTCTGTGTGCTGGCTTGCATGCCGTCATTCCAACAAATGCATTGACGAATGCGGCCTCAGCACGTCGCGCTCTCTCCCGCCATGACGAGACCACGCGAATGCGCACATGCGCCCGCGGATAGATAAGCAGCACGGACCTCACTTTGATCTCATTGGAAAGATTGCCCGAGGGCAAGCGCGCCCAGGCGTAATGGCGTTTTGCCATCCATCTCGCCTGCTAAGTATCGCGTCGCTGGGGTTAGTGAGATTCATCTTTGAAGCCCAAGGCTCCTCCAGTCCAAATATAAATCAATGTATATAGTGTGCATTCCTGCATGATGTGTATGACTGGAGCTAACGATCGCTTTCCTTTAATGGCGGGTGGGAGCGCGCGTGCGCATCTAGATTTTTCGAGAAACGGCTTCGCAATGGTGTTTCACAGCGAGGCTCTTTGCGGCGCAACTAAGGGAGACCATGGCGGCTCAGGAATCAAAGGGGCGCGTTGCGCTGATGACGGGCGTCACCGGCCAGGACGGCGCCTATCTCGCCGAACATCTGCTGTCGCTCGGCTACGTCGTGCACGGCATCAAACGGCGCTCGTCCTCATTCAACACCGCGCGTGTCGACCATCTCTACCAGGACCCGCATGTCGGCGAGGTTCCATTCCTGATGCACTATGGCGACATGACGGATTCGACCAATTTGATCCGCCTGGTGCAGCAGATCCGGCCGACCGAGATCTACAATCTCGCAGCTCAAAGCCACGTCGCCGTCAGCTTCGAGAGCCCCGAATACACCGCCAATGCCGATGCGATCGGCGTGCTGCGGCTCCTGGAAGCGATCCGCATCCTCGGCATGGAGAAGGAGACGCGGTTCTACCAGGCCTCGACCTCCGAGCTCTACGGCCTCGTGCAGGAGATCCCGCAGAAGGAGACGACGCCGTTTTATCCGCGTTCGCCCTATGGCGTCGCCAAGCTCTACGGCTATTGGATCACCGTGAACTACCGCGAAGCCTATGGCATGTTCGCGTCCAACGGCATCCTGTTTAATCACGAGAGTCCGATTCGCGGCGAGACCTTCGTGACCCGCAAGATCACCCGTGGCGTCGCGCGCATCGAGGTCGGTCTCGAACAGACGCTCTATCTCGGCAATCTCGAGGCCAAGCGCGACTGGGGTCACGCGAAAGACTATGTAGAGGGCATGCATATGATCCTTCAGGCCGACAAGCCGGACGATTTCGTGCTCGCCACCGGCGAGACGCGATCGGTGCGCGAGATGGTCGAGCTTGCCTTCGCGCAGGTCGGCCGCCGCATCGAATGGCGCGGCAAGGGCGTCGATGAGATCGGTATCGATGCCAAGAGCGGCAAGACCGTGGTGAAGATCGATCCGACCTATTTCCGGCCGACCGAGGTCGATCTCCTGGTCGGCGACGCCAGCAAGGCGCGCGAGAAGCTCGGCTGGAAGCCGAAGCGGACCTTTGCCCAGCTCGTCGAGGAGATGATGGCGAGCGATCTCGCCGAGGCGAAACGGGACGCGGTCCATGGCAAGCGCAGCGTTTGAGCTGACTGGCAAGAGCGTCTACGTCGCGGGCCATCGGGGCATGGTCGGCAGCGCGCTGGTGCGCCGGCTGGCGCGCGAGAACGTCAAGATCATCACGGTGGACCGGCGTGAGGTCGACCTCTGCAACCAGGCCGCCGTGTTCGAGTGGTTCGCGCGGGTGCGGCCGCAGGTCGTATTCCTCGCCGCCGCGAAGGTCGGCGGCATCGTCGCCAACGACACGCTGCGCGCCGAGTTCATCTACGACAACATCACGATCGCGGCGAACGTGATCCAGGCCGCGCAGCAAAGCGGCGCCGAGAAGCTGATGTTACTCGGCTCCTCCTGCATCTATCCGAAGCTCGCGCCGCAGCCCCTGCGCGAGGACTCGGTGCTGACAGGCCCGCTGGAGCCGACCAACGAGCCCTATGCGATCGGCAAGATCGCCGGCATCAAGATGGCGGAGGCCTATCGCAGCCAGTATGGCAGCGACTTCATCAGCGTGATGCCGACCAATCTCTACGGTCCCGGCGACAATTATCACCCGGAGTATAGTCACGTGGTCGCCGCCCTGATCCGCCGCTTCCACGAGGCGAAGCTCGCGGGCTCGAAGAGCGTGGTGGTCTGGGGCACCGGCACGCCGCGCCGCGAGTTCCTCTATGTCGACGACATGGCCGACGCCTGCGTGCACCTGATGAAGACCTATTCCGGAGCGGAACTGATCAATATCGGCACCGGCGAGGACATCACCATCGCCGAGTTAGCACTCATGGTCGCGGCTGCGATCGGTTTTGGCGGCGAGATCAGCTTCGACACGTCCCGCCCTGACGGCACACCGCGCAAGCTGCTCGACGTACAGCGGCTGTCCGGGCTCGGCTGGCGCGCCACGACCTCACTTGAGGACGGCATTCGGCTGGCATACCGGGCGTATCGCGCCGACAGCGATGCAGTGGCACCAGAGTGATCGGTTCCCCCATAACGAGCCAATCCAAGCTACCAATCGGCAGTGAATGTCTAGCCTACTGAACTTGCCGCTCACGTACGACCTACTTTGCTTCGCAATTGATAAGCGTTCATTGTCAACAACCGGGCTCAGTCCGACAAGACCCCCGAGTCACGCGCCGTATCCTCGATACGAGGCGACCAACCACTTCCAGGAAAAGGAGAGTGACCATGGTCGAAACCTGCCGCCACCAACTTGAGAGCTCATCGACTCTAAGCCCCTAAACGCCGGCCGTGGAATGTCGTTAGCCGGAATTTTCCTTCCGACCAACGAGTTAACGATGGTCTGTCATTATTATTCTCGCCGACAGCGTAACGATGCACATGAGCGCGCCTAACATCCCGAACGCCAAAGGTAAGCCAAAGATGTAGGCGACGAGCCCAACGCCGGCGGGTCCGACGAGTATACCCGCATAGCCCCCAGTCGTGATGACCGCGATCGCAAGGCCTACTGGCATCACTTTCTGTTTGCCGGCGCACCGACACAGTACGGGTACGACATTTGATATACCTAATCCAATAAGCAGGAACCCCGCCATACCAATTAAGGCAAATGGCGCGGCCATCACAGCCAAGAAGCCTGTCACGATAGGCAGAGTCCCCAGCATCAATGTGGCACGGTCGCCGATTCGTGCCACCACGGCATCTCCGCTGAGACGTCCTACGGCCATTGCGATTGAGAAGAGCATACAACCAACGCCCCCGTGCGCCTCCGCGACAAGATCTCGTTCAACGAGAAGCAAAGCGCTCCAATCGAGGATTGCACCTTCGACAAGAAAGGTGATAGCCGCGAGCACAGCTATTAGCAACACACTGCGATGGGGTAAGATAAATAATGGGTCCTTCTGTCCCGAACCCGTCGCGAGCAACCCCGGCCAGGCTGATACAATCGCGATCGTCATTAACGCGGAACAGACCAACGTCGAAAAAGACGGGCCAAGCTGCAGCGACAGGAACGAGGTCGCGGCGGCAGAGCCGGTGAATTCCCCAATGCTGTAGTGGGCGTGGAAGCCAGCCATCAATGGACGCCCCGTGGCGCGCTCCAATCAATCGCATGAATGTTCATGGCTACATCGATCGAACCGAGTGAACCGCCGAAAGCAAACAGCGTAGCACCGAGCCTGACAGGTGTGTCGGCAATTGCAAGGCACGGCAGCATTATCGCGAGTCCAAGTCCACCCGCGAGGATAATGGGCTTGCTGCCGTACCGCGCACTCGACACGCTGGTCAAAACCATTGCGATAACGGATCCCGTTCCGAGACAGAGCAGTAGATGACCAAGCATGCGGTCATCCACCGCGAGCCGCTGCTTGGCGAGTGGCACCAAAGGCGCCCAGGCCGCGAGGCCGAACCCGGCAACAAAGAATGCGAGCCGTGTCCCAAGCAGGCCCGCATACCAATTAGCAGACAGTATCACGGGCTCTCCTGAGAGAACGGGCATGCGAGCGCGACGCTCCTCATCCTGCGTGCGCCGCCTGCAAACGGCTATCGACAATGCCTCAAGTTGACATTCTCTATCCCTGCAAATGCAATGCCGTCGCAAACTGGACTACGTGACTGGGCGAGTGCCAACTAGGCGGCAATCATCGAGCCCGTAGATACGGTGTTTCGGCTGTCCCTTCCCGGATGGATTAGCCATGCGAGGGGTGATGACAGTTCTCGCTGGTCTGCGACAACGGAGGCGCAACGCTCAGGATGGCTTTGTCGCAAAGCCTACAAACCCTGGAAGGCCAACGGCGCCCGCGCCACAAATGTACCTGGCATGAAACCCGTCGTAGGTTTTCCGACAGCTTCTGCAAAATCGGCAGCTCTCATCGCGAGTAATCGCGTTGACTCACTAAGTCGACCGCCATCGTACGCAGGCTGTCAATGTCAGCCAAAACAATTTTGATATTCGAATATTCCTTTTTTGCTGTTCCCCGCACCGCGCCTGCTGCGCAAGGCCTGGCAAGAAAAGCAAGGTGGCACTCGTCTCCAAGCCGCCGGCATGGCCTTCAGATTGACGAGGGGGGACGTTGACGAAAACTTCAAGATGACCTGCGTCGGTCATGTATAGAGGGCTCCTGACGACGACCGTTCTCGATCCGTTCGTCCAGAGAATTGAACTCAATCAATCCTAAGGCGGTTCAAACCAGCGGTATCTTTTTTCAGATAGCAATGCAACGCGGTCGGGCGGAAGCAATTAGTTGTCCCTCAAAAGCCCTTGACACAAGAGGCAACGCCATCTTCTTTCAGGAGACCATGAATTCTCTTCTCATCGGCGAGGTCGCGCTTTTGCGTTCCGCTGCCGTGAAGTCGCGTGCAATTCACCTTAGCGGAGCAGCCGCGGATCACCGGACGTGTTCTCAACCGGGCAACTGATGATCGCCAAGCTCGGCAGCACGGGCGTGACGATCTCAATGCGTAGGGAGCGCACCGCAGGCTGCTTCGCTCGCTACACTGAGCCAACCCGGATTGATTTTATCATCATGGCTTGGCCATCTGGGCATCAGCAGCGCCGGTGGGGTTGAGCTCGGTGCCAAACTTCGCGCGGCCGGAGCTCGCATCGGCACGATGATCGGACGCGATCGCGACATAGACCGCCGGCAGCACGAAGAGCGTGAACAGCGTACCCACGGACATGCCCGCGACGAGCACGAGTCCGATCGAGAAGCGACTCGCCGCGCCAGCTCCCGTTGCGGTCATCAAGGGTATGAAGCCCGCGACCATCGCCGCAGTTGTCATCAAGATTGGACGCAGTCGGACGCGCGCCGCCATCTCAATAGCCGAGCGACGGTCAAGTCTCTCCCTGAGCTGCAGCTCATTGGCGAACTCAACCATTAGGATGCCGTGCTTGGAAATCAACCCGACCAGTGTCAACAGTCCCACCTGGGTGTAGATGTTCATCGTCGCCCAGCCAAAGAATGGCGGAATCAAGGCGCCGACGATTGCCATCGGCACGCTGATTAGGATGATGAGGGGATCGCGCAGACTTTCGAACTGTGCCGCAAGCACCAAGAATATGATTATGAGTGCAAATGCAAAGGCAATGGCCAGTTGGTTGCCCTCGTGCACATATTGGCGCGCCTCGGCGAGGAAATCGTGGCTGAAACCTGCGGGCAGTTTCTTCGCCTCCGCTTCGAGGAAGTCCACAGCCTGACCGATCGTGACGCCGGGCATCGGCACGGCCTGAAAGGTCGCGCAGTTGAGCTGGTTGTAGTGGGTGAGCGCGTTCGGATCGACCGCAGTCTCGATGGAGACTACTGTCGACAGCGGGAGCATCGACCCCGCCGCAGTTTTCACATAATAGCTCCCGATTGCTTGCGGCACCAAGCGTTCCTCGCGTGGCACCTGCGGGATCACCTGGTAGGAGCGGCCCTGCAAATTGAAGCGGTTGACGTAGTTTCCGCCAAGTAAGGTGGCGAGCGCGTTTCCGATGGTCTGCATGGTGATGCCAAGCTCGTTGGCCTTGGATCGATCAACCTTGATTCGTACCACCGGCTGGTTGAATTCGAGGTCGGAGTCGCTCACCACGAACAGACCGCTCTTCCGCGCGGCTTCCTTCAGCTTCGACATCTGCTCGTAGACGGATTGGAAGTCGAGCGTCGAATTGATCACCATCTGCACTGGTAAGCCATCCGAACCGCCCGGAAGTGGCGGCAAGCTAAAGGCAAACGCGTTGATGCCTTCGATTTTGGACAGCTCGGCCTGGACAAGGGACTTTAGCACGATCGATGATCGCTTGCGCTCGTCCCATGACTTGAGCAACATGCCGGCCATGCCACTCTGCTGGCCGCCAACGCCATTGAGCACAAAACTTAAATCAGTCTCTGGAAATTTCTGCAACGCGTGTTCGAGCTTGGTGCCGTAATAGTCGAGGTAGTCGATATTGGCGTATTTCGGCGCCTTGGTTACAGCGAATACGATACCTTGATCCTCCTCAGGTGCGAGCTCCTTGGAAGTATTCATATAGAGAAAGGCGACGAGGCCCAGCATGGTCAGCGCAAACAGGCCGGTAATCGGACGATAGTCGAGCGAGCGGTCAAGCTTGCCACCGTACCATCGTGTCATGGTGCTGAACCCGCGGTTCACAATGCTTGCAAACCGCCCCCCCTCAGCGCGCCTGAGAAAGACCGAGCACATCATCGGCGACAGCGTCAAAGCGATCACGCCCGACACGATCACCGCTCCCGCTAGCGTAAATGCGAACTCGCGGAACAGCGCACCAGTGAGGCCACCGAGAAACCCAATTGGGGCATATACGGCGGCTAAGGTAATCGTCATGGAGACAACGGGGCCGACGATCTCGCGCGCGCCCCTTATAGCAGCCTGTAGAGGCGGCGCACCGTCTTCTAAATGGCGATGAATGTTCTCCACCACAACGATCGCGTCATCAACCACGAGACCGATTGCGAGAACCATTGCAAGAAAAGTTAGGAGATTGAATGAAAACCCCAGCGCCAGCATCATGCTGCAGACACCAACGAGCGAGAACGGAATAGTGACCACAGGAATGATGACAGACCGCAGCGAGGCCAGGAACAGGAAGATTACCACCACCACGATCACGATGGCCTCGATGAGCGTCTTCTCCACTTCATCGAGCGACGATTGAATGAATTTGGTGGAGTCATAGGCCACTTTCATCTTCAGTGACGGCGGCAGGTTGCGCTCCATTTCTGGAAACAGCGCCCGAACGCCTCGCGCTATGTTTAGCGGATTGCCTTGCGGGCTTGCTCGAACGCCGACAAAGACCGCGTGCTCGCCGTTCATCGCGACGCTAGTGTCTGTAGTCTGCGCGGCAAGCTCGACTACCGCAATGTCCTCCATGCGCACAAAGCCACCGTCATTGGATTTGACGATCATGCGCTTGAAGTCATCCACACTCCGCAGATCCGTGTTTGCAGTGACATCGGAGATAGTGAAATGACCCTTGGTCTGGCCCGCCGCGGCCTGGAAGTTGTTAGCGGCGATTGCAGCCGAAACTTCAGCCGGCGACACGCCGTGCCCTGCCATTTTCGCGCTATCGAGCCATAGCCGCATCGCAAAACTCTGGCCGCCCAGAATGTCTGCCGCTGCGACGCCGTCGACGGTTGACATAACAGGTTGCACAACGCGCGAGAGGTAGTCGGAGATCGCGCTGGCCGCCAGTTCCTCGCTGGAAAAGGCGATATACATGACAGCGGTGGCCTGACCGGTCGACTTACTGACGACCGGATCGTTTGATTCCTTCGGGATTAGGTATTTGACTGAGTTGACCTTCGAGAGCACCTCGGTGAGCGCTTCGTTGGGATCGAAATTGAGCTTGATGTAGACTTGGATCGTGGAGGTACCGAGCACCGATGAGGAACTAATGTAGTCGACGCCCTCGGCGGAAGCGACTGCCTGCTCTAGCGGAGTGGTGATGAACCCCTGGATCATGTCGGCAGAGGCCCCAGGATAGGAAGTCGTGATATTGACGACCGTATTAGATAGCTTGGGATATTGCCGGATCGGCAGGACGGCGGCCGCGCGAAAGCCGATCAGTAAGATCAGGCAACTGACGATGATAGACAATACCGGACGTTTGATGAAAAGCTCGGTAAATGCCATCTCGATTCGCGTTTCAAAAGGGGGAGGCAAATTCGCCGCAACTCGTAAAGCGGCAATGATGACCAATGCGGGGGCTGTGCTAGAGCCCCCGTATGAGGGACGTGCTGTTCGCTACTCTAAGGGCTCGCGAGCGCGGACGCCTTATCCTTCGCTTCCATCTTCGTCGCTCGAGTGAATGCTATTCCGTTGCTCTGATATGGCAGATCGCGATCTCGATGGTGGGCACTTTGTATCAAGCCCCTGTCTTCTTGCGTGCTATCGGCCAAAGGTCCGACACCTGATCAAGCGCTCATAGCAATGCATCAGTTCAGGTTGCACTGACTCGCAGACCGAATGATCCAGGTTCGACATCGAAAGTACAAGCGATCTGACGCCTGCTCAACTCTACAAAGGTAAATGGGTGATATAGCTTGAGGTGAAAAGCACTATACCAACGTTTGTCGAATTGGTTCGCTGATCGCCATTGCGCAAGTCGTGATGTTGCAGGACAGAAAGTTCTCGGCCCCACGATATTCCGTGTGGAGCCATCGGCATAGCGCAGCGCCAGATCCCGTCGCGGATTGCAGGTGACGGCGAACTCGGATGGTGTGTTTTCCATCCGAGCTGCGAGGGGTCGCGTATCGTTGTGGTCGGCCCGCCAATGTCCGAGTTCGACCCTGGCCTGGGCCAGCGAAGTGAACAGGGTCGCGTTCAAAAATTCCTCTTTGCTCCCAAGTGGCTCAAATTCTCAAGGGCTACCAAGTTTTATCTTCGAGAAGTAACGAAGGGCACCTACCAAAATCGGTTGGTCCCGTCCTCATCGGCGACTCTCTAAGCTGGGTCTTTGCCTTGAAGAAATTGGAGACACCAGCATGTCCAGACACGTGCGCGTTGCATGAACAAGAATGATAGGCCAAACACACATTAGAGACGCAAGGATGTTGGCGGAGTAAATCCAGACTGAGCGCGATAGAAGCAGTCCGTTGGAAAGATTATCCGAGACCTCAAAAACGCGACAGGAAGTACCGAAGAATGGGGGAGGTCATCCCCTTGGCGGAGACAATTGCATCAAGACAACAGCGGACGGAATTCAGCCAGGCAATGCCCTTTTCTTCCTGGGTGTTGCTGGTGATTTCGGAAGCAGTGCGGACGCGACTCGGCGTCGCTTGGTTGCGCTGGAGCAGACGCTGTCCCTACCCCGCCCGCACTGCCAGTTGAACTTAGCAGAACTTGACCCAGCGCTTGTCCCGCACGCATACACAGGGGCAGCGCTGTCCCTCCAACCCAGCTAGTTGCTCCAAACTCAGCTTCAACCGGTGGCAAGAAGCTGATCGGGAGCTTATCAGCTCGCAAAAAGAGCAAAATCGAGAGAACGAGAAGTAATTCGTGAGTTAGAAGCGGTGCGAACGCGGCTCGGCGCCTTTCGGTGGGGGGCATCATTAGGCACTATTTTGCCGCAGTGCAATGAGCTTAACGGAAGCGTGACTCGGCACACGGTGGTCCTTCAGCTCATGCGCTGTCTCTGCCACGCCCCGTTAAACCCAACGAATCTTTTATCGAGGCTAGCTTACCGAAAGCTGACAGAGCTGCGCAGCAATTTGCAAAACGAAAGGCCCAGGATTGGCCATTCGAACCCGAATACGTCGCGCCGCTTATTCGACACCAGGAAAACGGGATCGAAGATCAGCAGACCAAGATCAAGCGTCCTTGGACCAATGGTCAGGTCGAGCGCATGAACCGCACGATCAAGTAAGCGACCGTCCAACGCTACCATTACGATCTACACGATCAGCTCGAAGCTCACCTACGCCCGGCGGCTGAAGACCGGCTTCACACCCTACGAATACATCTGCAAAAGCTGGACGTCCCAGCCAGAGCGATTCAAACTCAACCTGCTCCAGCAAATGCCGGGACTAAAGACCTAGAGCTCTGGCGAGGCCCGGAGTTTCCACTCAGGTATGCGCTAGATGGAGAGGGTGCGCACCTTCCCAGCGGTATCAATTCCGCACAAGCAAAGCCATTGGCTTCTCTCTTTTTCTTCGCCTGGGCATCCGATTGCACGACGAGCTCACAGGGCCCGTTGCAATTAGTTCTCATCCGAGCAGGATGCTCGAAATGATCAGCTCCCCCAACGTCTTGTCCACTGGCCCCAGCGCAGGTGCGTGCACCTGGTTGAGCTGCGCGATGGCTTAAAGGTTCGATCGTGCGGGATGTCAATCGCAACTTTTCGTTGCATACGAATCCAGACAAGGCGATCTTACGTCTCGCGCGAGTACTTGCGCGTGTGGCCGCGAGGGAAGATCATGAAAGACAGCTCACCGATGGAAGCGATAAGGAAAAGGGCGACGATCTATGCTCGATTCTCAACCGATCTACAGAACGAGAGATCGATTGAGGATCAGGTTTCACTTTGTCAGAGCTATGCCGAGCGCGAATGCTTGACTGTTGTCAGTACCCATGAAGATCGGGCTCGTTCAGGTGGGTCTGTCATGGGCCGCGAAGGCCTTTTGCGGATGTTGGACCAAGCGCGGGAGAAATCCTTTGACGTGGTGATCGTCGAAGCGCTCGATCGCCTCTCTCGCGACATGGAAGATCTCGCTGGCATTCATAAGCGGCTGTCATTTCTCGGGATCGAGATCCGGGCGGTTCACGAAGGCGTCGTTAACACGGTGCTGGTCGGCCTTCGCGGCCTGGTCGGGCAACTCTATCGCGAGGACAACGCTCACAAAGTGCGTCGTGGCCAAGCAGGGCGGGTCAAGCAAGGTTTGGCGGGAGGTGGCCTGACATACGGATACGCCGCTGTCGCGGGAAAAAGCGGCGAACGGGTCATCCTCGAGGCCGAGGCACAAGTGATCCGGCGCATCTTTCAGGAATACGTGGACGGTCGAACGCCTCGCGAGATCGCACACGATCTCAACAAGGAAAGGGTATCACCTCCGCGAGGGCGTGCATGGAATGCTTCAACTATCAATGGCAACGTTGAGCGCGGCGCCGGAATTCTGCAGAACGAGCTTTATGTAGGACGCCTCATCTGGAATAAGGTCAGGATGGTGAAAGATCCCGACTCGGGAAAGCGCCTGTCACGACCTAATCCGAAGAGTGACTGGCAGGTTGCTGAAGTGCCGCATCTTGCGATTGTCAATCCAGAACTATTCACTGCTGCCCAGCAACGCAAAGGGGAGCGCAGCCACGGCCACCCCAGCCATCAACGTCGGGCCCGTCGGATGCTATCTGGCTTACTCCGTTGCGGTTCATGCGGCTCGGGTATGGCAACGAATGGGCGCGACAAATCGGGGCGCGTGCGTATTCGCTGCTCGGCATCGACAGAGAGCGGCACATGTCCTGATGGCAAGACTTTCTATTTGGACACAGTCGAGAGTGCGGTTCTCAGTGGGTTAAAGGCCGAATTGCGCGCGCCGAAGGTTATTTCGGAATACGTGCGCACGTATCTCGAGGAGCGGAAGCGCCTCGCGGCTTCATCCAATGCAAAACGGCACCGCCTAGAGCAGCAGCTTGGGGAACTAAACCGGGAAATCGAACGACTGGTGGATGCGATCGCAAAAGGACATGGCGATCCATCCGTTCTCGGGCCGCGATCGACGGCCTTAGATGCCCAACGAAGGCGGATATCTGAGGAGTTGCAGAGTGAACCGCTCGCCCCGAAGGAAGTCGCGCTGCATCCGGCCATCCTCAAACGATACGAGGAGCAGCTCGGCCGGCTTGAAGAAGCGCTAGCAAAAGGTGCTAGTGCGGGCGACGGAGAGGCCGCCGAAGCCATCAGAGACCTGGTCGACACAGTCACTGTGTTCCGCGATAAAGCCCGGCCCGGTGGTGTAGCCGTGGAGATAGCAGGCCGGCTAAATGCCCTGCTTGGGGAAAAGGCCTATCCCAACCAAGTCAAAGGAGTGTGGGGAAAGGTGGTAGCGGGGGAGGGACTCGAACCCCCGACCCCAGGATTATGATTCCCGTGCTCTAACCAGCTGAGCTACCCCGCCACAGGGATCGCGGCGGCGAATAAGGCCGATCTCGCGAACGCGCGGCATATAAGGAAGGGGGCGGCGGGCTGTCAAGCAAAGTAGCCGGCGAGGCCGGCTGATTTAGCGATCGAATTCGCTTGTTTCAGGCTTCAGACTCGCGCTGAGTCCCCTCACCCGAAATCCGTGCAGGATTTCGGCCTCTCCCCGCGCGCGGGGAGAGCCAAAGGACGAGACCCCTATTTCGGTCTCACATTGGGGTCGCCACCGGGGCTGCCGGGGGGCGGGATCACCGGGGTATTGGCGCCGGTGTCGGGGGCCGGGGCGTGCATCTCGGGGTCGATGCCGGAGGGCGGGCAAAGCACGCCCTCCGATTTGGCCAGCTTGTCTCCGAGCGGTTCCCGGGACTGGCCGGTGGTGGTGCCGTCGGACTGGCGATTCGGACGGTCCTGCGGGGTGCAACCCGTCGCATGTTGCGGGGATGGCGGCGCGGTCTGTTGCTGCGGCGTCGCCGGGGCGGGCGGGGCCTGCGCGATCGCAGCGCCTGAAGCGGCGATCAGGAGGCCGACCAGAATGATGTTTGATGTCGTGCGCATGAGAGAAAAACGCGCGCGGTGGGCGGGCTGTTCCGCTCCCAGAACATTACGATTTGCGGTAGCGGATCAGCGAGAAGTGGCCCATCGGCGGCATGGGGCGGCGCTCGGTGAGGGTGATGCCGCCGTGCTTGGCGGCCCAGCCCTCGAGGCGGGCCCACGGGAATTCCGGGCGCCAGCCGAGGCGGCGGGCAATGGGGGCAAAGGCGAGCTCGAACAATTTTCGAGGGCCGTCTTCGGCGCCGATGTGGTTGACGAGGATCAGCTCGCCGCCGGGCTTGAGCACGCGCACGAACTCGTCGAGCGTGCCTTCGGGATCGGGCACGGCGGTGATGACATATTGCGCGACCACCGCGTCGAAGGCGTTGTCGGGGAAGGCGAGGTTCTTCGCATCCATCACCGAGAGCACTTCGACATTGGAGAGGCGCAGCGCGCGCACGCGCGCCTGCGCCTTGCGCAGCATCGGCTCGGAGATGTCGACGCCGCAGATCTTCGTGGTGCGCGCGTAGTCCGATAGCGACAGCCCGGTGCCGACGCCGACGTCGAGGATGCGGCCGCCGATGCGGTCGGCTTCCGCAATGGTCGACTGCCGGCCGGCGTCGAACACCTTGCCGAACACGAGATCATAGACCGGTGCCCAGCGGCCATAGGCCCTCTCGACCCCGGCCCGCGAGATGTCTGCTGCCATGCCCCCTGCCCTTCTTTACCTCTCCCGGAGGGAGAGGTCGGATCGCATCGACGATGCGATCCGGGTGAGGGGTTGCGGTCTGAATGACAGCTGCGGCCCCTCACCCGGATTGCACGGGACGATGCTTCGCATCGCCAGGCGCAATCCGACCTCTCCCCGTCGGGGAGAGGTAAACCCAGCCCAATCAGTTGCGCTAGATTTCGTCATCCCTCAGCCGCGGACTGCTTCCACCAGTGGCCTCGCTGCATCGTTCGTGACCTTCGCCGCGGCGCTCTGGATAAAGCCGCCGCCGAGCACGCGGGCCTGGCCGCCAGGTGCGTCGTAGAACACGCAGGCCTGTCCCGGCGAGACGCCTTCCTCGCCGGCAACGAGCTCGACCTCGTAATGGCCATTGCCGCCGCGCAGCCACGCTGCCTGGGGGCTGCGGGTCGAGCGCACGCGTACGAACATTTCGAGGCCGCCGCCGATGGCGCGGTCGATGTCGCCGCCGCCGATCCAATTGACGTCGCGCAAGCTGATGCGGTGCATCTTCAGCGCATCGCGCGGGCCGACGACGACGCGGCGGTGCGCTGCATCCAGCCGCACCACGAACAACGGCGAGCCGGAGGCGATGCCGAGGCCGCGGCGCTGGCCGACGGTGAAATTGGCGATGCCGTGATGCTGACCGAGCACGCGTCCGTCGAGATCGACGATGTCGCCGGGATCCATCGCATTCGGGCGAAGGCGCGTGATGATGTCGGTGTAACGGCCCGTCGGCACGAAGCAGATGTCCTGGCTGTCGTGCTTGTCGGCGACCGCGAGCCCAAAGCGTCGCGCGAGCTCGCGCGTCTCGGGCTTGGTCATGTCGCCGAGCGGAAAACGCAGGAAGTCGAGCTGCTCCTGCGTGGTCGCGAACAGGAAATAGCTCTGGTCGCGGTCGCTGTCTGCCGCGCAAACCAGCGCGCGCGAGCCGTCGCGCTGACGGCGCGAGGCGACGTAATGGCCGGTGGCGAGCGCCTGGGCGCCAAGCTCGCGCGCGGTCTTCAGGAGGTCGCGGAATTTGACGCTGCGGTTGCACTCGATGCAGGGCACCGGCGTCTCGCCAAGAGCATAGGAGTCGGCGAAATTGTCGATGACGGACTCGCGGAAGCGGTCCTCGTAATCGAGCACGTAATGGGGAATGCCGAGCTTGGCGGCGACGTCGCGGGCGTCGTGGATGTCCTGGCCGGCGCAGCAGGCGCCCTTGCGGTGGGTAGCCGCGCCATGGTCGTAAAGCTGCAGCGTGATGCCGACGACGTCGTAGCCCTCAGCCTTCAGCAGCGCAGCCGTCGTCGAGGAATCGACACCGCCCGACATGGCGACGACGACTCTTGTGTCCTCGGGACGGCCTTCGAGATCCAGACTATTGAGCATGGGCCCTAAAGCGTTGTGACGGCGGCGTAGCGCGATCCGCGATTGCTGTGCCTTCTCGCGGGACATCGGCAATCCCCCGGAACTTTAGTTCCCGAAGAGCACGACTGCCCAAGTCGAAAGCGGTTGAGAGTAACCTCTTTAATATAGGCGGCATTCCGGTGAAGCAATCACGCGGGCCGCCGGCTTTGGGCAATTCTTGCCGAGGCGGCAGAAATGGCGGGGCCGCAGAGCGCTGCCCGGCTGCCGCCGCAAATCGTCAAAATGTTGATTTTGCTAGATAAACTGACGCGAAGAGACGCTGGCCCGCTCCTTGCTACCACTTGTCCGAAGTTGCTTCCAAGGGGTTGCTGTGGTTGGTCGTACGTCAGATGTCGTGGCAAGCGCGCAAGTCCAAAACGCGCAGCAAAAACCTGCCCGCTCACAGGCCCCGAAGGACGCGTCCGCGACAGACTCCTTCGGCTCGCTGGTCGACAGCAACACCCAGGCGATCAGCAACAATGCGCAGGCGCAGGACAGCGCGCCGCGCCGGAGCGATTCCGCGTCATCCTCGACTGCATCCGACCGGAGTTCACGCGACACCTCGTCCACGGACCAGCCTGCGCAGAGCAAGGCGAGCGACGATACCGATACGCCCGCGCCGGCGAAGAATGACAAGAGCGATGCGACCAGCGATCCGGCCAAGGACGCGGGCAAGGACGCCGGCAAGATCAAGAACAAGTCCGAGACATCGGACGCCAAACCGGCGGACAAATCCGACGAGAAGGCCGACAAGACCGAGGGCACCGACGCCCTCACCGCCGCGTCCGATGCGGCTGCCGCCGTGGCGGCCGATGCGGCGCAGACTGCCCTGCCCGATCCCAGCGTCGTCGTTGCCGCGCCGGTCGTCCCAGTCGATCCGAATGCGGCTGCGAGCCAGGCCGGCGATGCCGCCGCCTCACCGTTGACGATCGCCGCGGCAGGTCTAGCCGCCAGTGCCTCCACTGCGGCGCAGATCGCCGGCACCAAGACCGATACCGCCACCGCCGGCGACAAGAGCGCCAAGGCTGCAGGCGCCAAGGCTGCAGGTGCCAAGACTGCAGGCGCCGAGGTCGATGCCGGCACCACGACGGCGCTCGGCGAGATCGCGACCGGCACGAGCGAGGCCGCCGCGACCGATGCCAAGGCCAATGGCGGGCTGATCGCCGTCGTCAGCCAGGGCACGCCAAAAACCTCGTTCAAGGCCGCCGCCACCGCGCAGGCTCAGACCGACGTCTCGAATATCGGCCAGGACGCCGGCAAGGCGAACGCCGCGACGACGCAGGCTCCGGCAACAGCGACCGTGACCGCCTCGCATGCCCAAGGCGTCAAGCCACAGGCAGATGGCGGAGCGACCGACGCGAAGGCAGGTCCCGCCGATCCGACACAAGGCGCGCCGGCCGCGCCCGCGCATGCGGGCACGCAAGCCGCTGCCGCCCCGACGGACACCAGCGCACAAGCCGCTTCCGCCGTACAGGCGCCGCTGACCAACACGACCTCGGCTGCCACGGCATCGACCGCGACGCTCACCGCGACCGCGGCGACCCACACCGCCGTGCCGATCAGCGGCGTGCCGATCGAGATCGCAGCCGCCATTCGCGCCGGCAAATCCCGGTTTGATATCAGCCTCGACCCGGCCGAGCTCGGCCGCATCGACGTGCGCATCAATGTCGACCGCAACGGCCAGGTTACCTCGCACCTCACCGTGGAGAAGCCGGAGACGCTGCAAATGCTGCGTCAGGATGCGCCGCAATTGCAGCGCGCGCTCGACGATGCCGGCTTCAAGACCGGCAACAACGGGCTGTCCTTCAGTCTGCGCGACCAGAATTCATCGGGACAGCAGTCCGGCCAAAACAACGACAATGGCAATGCCCGCCGGCTGATCATCAGCGAGGACGACAGCGTTCCCGCGGCGCCCGTCGGGCGCGGCTATGGCCGCATGCTCGGATCGAGCGGCGGCGTCGACATCAGAGTGTGAGGAGTATTCGACAATGACCACCACGAATGCCGCCACCGCCCCGACGCCCGTCTCCGGGACGACCGACATCCCGAAATCCTCGTCGAGTTCGTCGATGAGCTCGACCACGGGGTCGACGCTCGCCGGCAATTTCCAGACCTTCCTGACGCTGCTGACGACGCAGCTGCAGAACCAGAACCCGCTCGATCCGCTCGACACCAACCAGTTCACCCAACAGCTGGTGCAGTTCGCCGGCGTCGAGCAGCAACTCAAGACCAACGATTCGCTGTCGCAGCTCGTCACCCTGCAGCAGACCACGCAGGCGACCCAGGCGCTGGGCTTCGTGGGCAAGACCGCCCTGGTCGACGGCTCGACCGCGACGATGAAGAACTCGTCGGCGACCTGGCATCTCAACGTGCCCACCGACTCCACTGTCGAGATCACCATCGCCAATTCCAGCGGCCAGACCGTGTTCACCGGCAAATACACTGCCGCCGCCGGCACCGACATCCCCTTCACCTGGAACGGCATGGGCAATGACGGCACGCAATGGCCCGACGGCAAGTACACGATCTCGGCCACGGGCAAGGACGTTGCGAACAACAATGTCGGCATCGCCGCGCAGGTGCAGGGCGTGGTGTCGTCGGTCGACCTGACCCAGTCGCCGCCGCTGCTCACCATCGACGGCGCCAGCTACACGCTGAGCCAGGTCAAGAGCATCATCGCGAGCAGCAATTGAGGCTCGTAACACCTCTCCCCGACGGGGAGAGGTCGGATTGCGCAGCAGTCCGGGTGAGGAGCCGCAGCGTCCGGTGAGAGCGTAACCCCTCACCCGGATCGCATCTTCGGATGCGGTCCGACCTCTCCCTCCGGCCCTCCGGGAGAGGTGGATCAGAGTTCCGGGCTCGCGCCGAGCCCGCAAAAGCCGTTCGGCGTTAGTAAAGTATTTACCTTCTGCATTGCCCGGCCGGCCTTTCAGCCCGCCGGGCCGGCCGCGTTCCCGCAAGTTTCAACGAGAATTGTATTGAAGCCTTAGGCTTAGCGGATTTTTAAGCCGCGAGGCGTAGGGTTACGGCGTGAGTTCAGTGGTTGAGAGTTTGTGAGTACGCCATGACAGAACCCCATCGCCCGAGGGTAAAATACGTCATCGGGCCGGACGGCAGTCCGTTGACGATCGCGGATCTGCCTGCACCCGGCACCAAACGCTGGGTCATCCGCCGCAAGGCCGAAGTCGTCGCCGCTGTCCGTGGCGGACTTCTCTCCCTCGAGGAGGCCTGCAGCCGTTATACCCTGACGGTCGACGAATTCCTCTCCTGGCAGTTTTCCATCGACCAGCACGGTCTGGCGGGTCTTCGCACCACCCGCATCCAGCAATATCGCCAGTAAGCGATCCGGAAATCTGCGGCTTTCGACGAAAATCGGCCTCGCCCTGCGAGGCCGATTTTTTTCATGAGGCAGTTTTGTCCGACCTCTTAATCTTCGTTAACCATATGGAAACCATCACCTAGGCAATAATTGCCCAGTCGGCCTTTCCGGTGAAAGCAGCCGAATCTGTGGGGCGGTTGCTTGCAAGGGCTTGCGGACTTTCTGAAGAGTATCGGTGCCGCCCGGTTCGGGGCGATGATCGCGGTCACTGCCGCGCTCATCGGCTTCTTTGCCTTCGTCATCATGCGCGTCACCACGCCGCAGATGACGACGCTGTTCACCGATCTGTCCGTCGAGGATTCCTCCAGCATCATCAAAGACCTGGAACGCCAGGGCATCCAGTTCGAGATCCGCAATGAGGGCTCCATCATCATGGTGCCCAAGGACAAGGTCACCCGGCTGCGGATGAAGCTCGCCGAGGGCGGCCTGCCCAAGGGCGGCGGTGTCGGCTACGAGGTGTTCGACAAGTCCGACGCCCTCGGCACCACCTCTTTCGTCCAGAACATCAATCACCTGCGCGCGCTGGAAGGCGAACTCGCCCGCACCATCCGCGCCATCGACCGCATCCAGGCCGCCCGCGTCCATCTGGTGCTGCCCGAGCGCCCCCTGTTTGCGCGCGAGGCGCCGGAGCCGTCGGCCTCGATCGTGGTGCGCGTCCGCGGCTCGCTGGAAGCCCAGCAGATCCGCGCCATCCGCCACCTCGTCGCCTCCGCCGTCAACGGACTGAAGCCGCAGCGGGTCTCGATCGTCGATGAGGCCGGCCAGCTGCTCGCCGATGGCGCGGCGACCGATCCGGAACAGGCGGTCGGCGACGAGCGCCGCATCGCCTTCGAAAAGCGGATGCGCAAGCAGGTCGAGGACATCGTCTCCTCCGTGGTCGGCTCGGGCCGCGCCCGGGTGCAGCTCTCCGCCGATTTCGACTTCAACAAGATCACCCAGACCTCGGACAAGTTCGACCCCGAAGGCCGCGTGCTGCGCTCGAGCCAGACCCGCGAAGAGCAGCGCATGACGGCCGACAACAACGGCCAGGTCACCGTGAACAACGAGCTGCCCGGCAACCAGCAGAACAACGGCGTCGCGGCCAAGGACCAGAGCAAGAAGACCGAGGAGACCAACAATTACGAGATCTCCCGCACCACCAAGACCGAGGTGACCGAGGCCGGCCGGGTCAACCGCATCTCGGTCGCGGTGCTGGTCGACGGCATCTACACCAAGAACGACAAGGGCGAGCTGGCCTATCAGGACCGCACCAAGGAGCAGCTCGACCGCATCGCTGCGCTGGTGCGCTCGGCGATCGGCTTCGACCAGAAGCGCGGCGACCAGGTCGAGGTTGTCAACCTGCGCTTCGCCGACGCCCCCTCCACCGCCCCGATCGGTGAACCCTCAGGCTTCCTCGGCATGCTGCAGTTCACGAAGGACGATGTCATGTACTTCGTCGAGCTCGGCGTGATGATGCTGCTCGGCCTCGTCGTCCTGTTCCTGGTGATCCGCCCGCTGGTCAAGCGCATCCTGGCCTCCGACGAGGTCGCCGCCGCCATCTCCGGCGTGCTGACGGGCCCAGCCGCCTCGGAAGAGGCAGCACCGGCAGCTGGCCAGCCGCTGCTGCCGAGCGGCGCCGCCAGCGCCATCGACGTCGCCACCATCCAGGGCCAGGTCCACGCCCAGTCCGTTCATCGCGTCGGCGAACTCGCCGAGCGCAACCCCAACGAAACCGTCGCCATCATCCGCCAGTGGCTGACCGAGCCAGCCAAGTAACAGCCAAGCGAATCAAGAAGTGATCTGACATGGCCGCCTCTTTGCAAAACGCCAACTCCAACGACATCACCAGCGTGATCTCAACGCTCGGTCAGCGCGCCGGCAACCGCGCGGGCGGCGCCAAGACCGAAGGTCTGACCGGGCCGAAGCGCGCCGCGATCCTGATGCTGGCGCTCGGCGAGCAATATGGCGGCAAGATCTGGTCGCTGCTCGACGACGACGAGGTGCGCCAGCTCTCGCTGGAGATGTCGACGCTCGGCACGGTCGAGGTCGACACCGTCGAGGACATGCTGCTCGAATTCGTCTCGCGCATGTCGGCTTCGGGCGCGCTGATGGGCAATTTCGACGCCACCGAGCGCCTGCTCCAGCAATACCTGCCGCCGGAGCGCGTCAACGGCATCATGGACGAGATCCGCGGTCCCGCGGGGCGTAACATGTGGGAGAAGCTCTCCAACGTGCAGGAGGAGGTTCTCGCCAACTATCTCAAGAACGAATACCCGCAGACCATCGCGGTGGTGCTGTCGAAGCTGAAGCCGGAGCATGCCGCCCGGGTGCTCGCCATCCTGCCCGAGGAGCTCGCGCTCGACGTCGTCAACCGCATGCTGAAGATGGAAGCGGTGCAGAAGGAGGTGATCGAGAGCGTGGAAAAAACGCTGCGGACCGAATTCATGTCCAACCTGTCGCAGACCCGCCGCCGCGACGCCCACGAGGTGATGGCGGAGATCTTCAACAACTTCGACCGCCAGACCGAGACCCGCTTCATCACCTCGCTGGAAGAGGACAACCGCGAATCCGCCGAGCGCATCAAGGCGCTGATGTTCACCTTCGACGACCTCGTGAAGCTCGATTCCGGCTCCGCCCAGACCCTGATGCGCAACGTCGACAAGGACAAGCTCGGCGTCGCGCTCAAGAGCGCGAACGAGGACGTCCGCAACTTCTTCTTCGGCAACATGTCCTCGCGCGCGGCCAAGATGCTCCAGGACGACATGGCGGCGATGGGCCCGGTCCGACTTCGCGACGTCGACGAGGCCCAGGCTCTGCTGGTCAACCTCGCCAAGGACCTCGCCGCCAAGGGCGAGATCATGCTGACCAAGAACCGCGCCGACGACGAGCTGGTGTACTGATGGCCGCTCCGGCAAAATTCTTGTTCGACACCGACTTCGCGGCCCCCGAGCGGTCGACGCACGAGAAAGCCGCGACCGCAGCCGAGATCGCTCAGAAGGTCGCGGAAGCCGAGGCGCGCGCCTATCAGGACGGCTTTGCCGCCGGCCAGCGCGAAGCCAAGGCCGAGAGCGACCGCCGCGTTGCACTCGCCATGGAAGAAATCAACATCTCAATTCGGGGCGTCGCCTCGGGCATCGGCAGCATCGAGACCAAGATGGAGACCGAGGCGGTCGAGGTCGCCGTCGCGGTGGCGCGCAAGCTGTGCGCCGATCTCATCGCGGCCGAGCCGCTCGGCGAGGTCATCGCGCTGGTCAAGGACTGCTTCTCGCATCTGGTCGCGACGCCGCATCTCGTCGTCCGCATCAACGATTCGCTCTACGACAGCGCACGCGAGAAGATCGAGCGGCTCGCCAAGCAGAGCGGCTTCGAGGGCCGGCTGGTGATCCTGGCCGAGCCGGACATTGCCACCGGCGACTGCCGGATCGAATGGGCCGATGGCGGCGTCGTGCTGGAGCGCGGCGCCATCGCGGCCAAGATCGATGAAATGGTCGGACGCTATATCGCGTCCCGCAGGGGGAGCTAAACCATGAGCGACACTGACGGACAGGTCCCGCTGCCCGATCTCAATGGGCCGATGCCGCCTGCCGGCACCGACATCGGCTACAACGAGGACGAATATGCGGCGCGCGCGGCCGCCGACCTCGAAGCGGTGTTCGACGTTCCCGTGCAGGTCTCGGCCGTGCTCGGCCGCTCCAAGATGGACGTCGGCGAGCTCCTGAAGCTCGGACCAGGCACCGTGCTCGAGCTGGACCGCCGCGTCGGCGAAGCCATCGACATCTACGTCAACAACAAGCTGGTCGCCCGCGGCGAAGTCGTCCTGGTCGAGGACAAGCTCGGCGTAACCATGACGGAAATCATCAAGGCCGAACGCGGCTAACACACAAGGACATGACGCGCGGCAGCGCGGGCAGACGGACAGGAGACTGACATGCGGCTTCTCATCGTTGGCACATTGAAGGGCCAGCTCACCACCGCCACCAAGATTGCGATGGAGAACGGCGCCACCGTGACCCATGCCGAAGATCACGAGCAGGCGATGCGTGTGCTGCGTGGCGGCAAGGGCGCCGACCTCCTGCTCGTCGATGTCGCGCTCGACATCCGTGACCTCGCGCTGCGGCTCGAGGCCGAGCACATCCACGCTCCGATCGTCGCCTGCGGCATCACCAACGACGCCCGCGCCGCCGTCGCCGCGATCCACGCGGGGGCCAAGGAATACATCCCTTTGCCGCCGGATCCGGAGCTGATTGCCGCGGTGCTGGCTGCCGTCGCCAACGATTCCCGCGAGCTGGTCTATCGTGACGAAGCGATGGCAAAGGTGATCAAGCTCGCCCAGCAGATCGCGGGCTCCGACGCCTCGGTGATGATCACCGGCGAATCCGGCACGGGCAAGGAAGTGCTGGCCCGCTACGTTCACTCCCGCTCGGCCCGCGCCAAGCGGCCCTTCATCTCGATCAACTGCGCCGCGATCCCCGAGCATCTCCTGGAGTCCGAGCTGTTCGGCCACGAGAAGGGCGCCTTCACCGGCGCGGTCGCGCGTCGTATCGGCAAGTTCGAGGAAGCGACCGGCGGCACGCTGCTGCTCGACGAAATCTCGGAGATGGACGTCCGCCTGCAATCGAAACTGCTGCGCGCCATCCAGGAGCGCGTGATCGATCGCGTCGGTGGCACCAAGCCGGTGCCGGTCGACATCCGCATCGTCGCGACCTCGAACCGCAACCTGGCGGAGGCCGTGCGCGAGGGCACGTTCCGCGAAGACCTGCTGTTCCGCCTCAACGTGGTCAATTTGAAGATCCCGCCGCTGCGCGAGCGACCGGCCGACATCCTGGAGCTCGCCCAGCATTTCGTGAAGAAATACGCCGACGCCAACGGCGTGCCGCTGCGCCCGATCTCGGCGGAAGCCCGCCGCGTGCTCTCCACCAACCGCTGGCAGGGCAACGTCCGCGAGCTCGAAAACACCATGCACCGCGCCGTGCTGATGGCGCAGGGCGACGAGATCGGACCCGACGCGATCATCACTCCGGACGGCGACCGTCTCGATCTCGCCAGGACGCCTCCGGCCGTGGCGCATGCGACCATGGCCGCCGAGCAGGTGACGCGCGCGCTCGTGGGCCGCACCGTCGCCGACGTCGAACGCGACTTGATCTTGGAGACGCTGAAGCACTGCCTCGGCAACCGCACCCATGCCGCCAACATCCTCGGCATCTCGATCCGCACGCTGCGCAACAAGCTCAACGAATACGCCGACGGCGGCATCCCGATCCCCCCTGCGGGAACGCCGGGTGAGTATCCGCGGATGCCGATGGTGGGGGCGTGACCGGCTACGATCGTCGAGAGGATACGAATGCCCGGGCTGGTCCCGGGCATTTTGTTTCGTGCGTCCACCGGGAAGGTCTCGTAGATGGGGGGAGCGGGCGGCTTGGTTGGTCGGCCCGTTACCCCATCTACGGGAGCTGAACACATGGCCGCACCGCATCCGGCGACTAGGTCACGCGTGCGCCAGGCCCTATAACCCCGCTCGACAACCACGCGAGGGACCACATGTCTGAAGCTCAAATCACGCAATGGCTGGCGTCGCAGAAGCAGGCCATGATCGACCTGCTGCGCGACGTCGTGAACATCGATTCCGGGTCCTACGACAAGGAAGGCGTCGATGCGGTCGGGGCACGATTCGAGCGGCATTTTGCCGAGCATGGCATTCCTTTTCGGCGCGAGGAAAACGACAGCTTCGGCGATGCGATCCATGCCGAGGTGGCCAAGCCCGGCAGCAACGAGAAGCCGGTGCTGTTGATGGGGCATCGCGACACCGTGTTCGGCAAGGGCGAGGCTGGACGGCGTCCGTTCACGATCCGAGATGGCCGCGCCTATGGACCTGGTGTCGCCGACATGAAGTCCGGCCTCGTCATGAACGTGTTCGTCGCAACAGCCTTCCACAAATTCGGCGGCGCGCCGCATCCGATCAAGGTGCTGATCACCTCGGACGAGGAGATCGGCTCGCCTTCCTCCCGGCCCGTGATCGAACGCGAGGGACGCGCCGCGCGCGCCGTGTTCAATTCCGAGCCTGGCCGTCCCACCGGGAATGTGGTCACAGGACGTAAAGGCGGCATCTTCATGCATCTCGCCATCACCGGCAAGGCCGCGCATTCCGGTGCGAACTTCGCAGCCGGCGTCAGCGCGATCGGCGAGCTCGCGCACAAGATCGTGCAGATCCACGCGCTGACCAATCTGGACAAGGGCATCACGCTCAATGTCGGCCTCGTCTCGGGCGGTCAGTCCGTCAACACGACGGCGCCTTACGCCGAGGGCCAGATCGACCTGCGCTACGTCGATCCGGCAGATCGGGCGACCGTGATGGCCGCGATCGAAAACATCGCCGCGACGTCGTACGTGCCGGGCACGAGCGCGACGCTCACCATCAAGGGCGAGTTCGTGCCGGTGGTGCAGAGCGCCGAGTCGAAGGCGCTGTTCGAGAACTATCAGGCCGCGGCAAGACAGGTCGGCCTCACCACGCTGCAGGGCGAGTTCTCCGGCGGCTGCGCCGATTCCGGCTTCACCGCCGCAGTCGGCACGCCGACCATCTGCGGCCTCGGCCCGGTCGGCGGGCTCGCGCACACGCCGGAGGAATATCTCGATATCGACAGCATCGTCCCGCGTGCGCAGGCGCTGGCACTGGCGATTTTGCGGGGGTAGCCGTTGCGCGCTCGCTCGTCATGCCCGGCTTGATCCGGGCGTGACGGTCGAGAGAGCCGCGCGCCACATTCGCCGCGCGCGGTCACCTCACGAATAACTCGGCGCGTCGGGCTTGCGGAAGATGTGAATGGGATCGCCCGGCACGATCGGCTGGCCCGAGAACATCGTGTAAGCGTAGAGCGCGAGATAGACGATCGCGAGCGCACCAATGGCGTAGAAGAACCAGGTCGCCACGCGCTTCATTGTCCCGCTCCATTGCCGTCCCGATGCGGAAGGCTCTGGGCGCTTCTAGAGCGGTGTCAGGGAAAAGGCCAGCCCCTGCGCCGATAGCCCGCGGCGATCAAATGCCGCGCCGGCCGCGTGCGGGAAGGCTGACATCTGCGAGCCTGGCCGCATCTTCGTCCTGATCGACCGCCACATATTGGCCGTGCCAATAGGCCAGTGCAGCGGTGCGAGCCGAGCTCCTGATGTTCCTGACCTGTCCGATGACGATGCCGTGCGAATGGCGTTCGACGATCTCCTCGACTTCGCAATCGAAGGCCGAGAGCGCGCCGACCAGGAGCGGGACACCCGAGACCGCCGTCACCCACTGGCTGCCCGCGAATCGATCGGCACCCTTGAAGCCACCCTTGCCGGCAAAGCGCTCGGCAACATCGAGCTGGTCGGCATTGAGGATGTTCACGCCGAAGGCACCATGCCGCTTAATCAGCGGGAAGGACGAGGCGTCGCGATTGATGCTGACCAGCAGCGTCGGCGGCTCGACCGACAGTGACGTCACCGAGGTCACGGTCATGCCGGTGATATCCTTGCCCCGCCCCGCGGTGATGATGCTGACGCCGCCGGTGAGGTGGCGCATGGCGCCGCGGAAATCGGCGGGCGAAACGGGGATTTCAGTCATGAGATCGCGGGGCACTACATTCATGGCATTGCTCCCCGAAATGGGGTTCCCTCTATTTAGGTACGATCGTCCGCCGACAAAAGGTGGCTCAGAATCGAGCCTTCGAGGCCGGCCAGCTCGGCCGATCCACGCTGGCGCGGCCTGCCTGCATTAACCACGACATCGTGGGCGATGCGGCCCTCCTCGATCACCAGCACCCGGTCCGCCAGCGCCACCGCCTCGGAGACGTCGTGGGTCACCAGGATCGCGGTAAAGCCCTGGTCGCGCCAGACCCGCTCCAGGAGGCGCTGCATCGAGATCCGGGTCAGCGCGTCCAGGGCGCCGAGCGGCTCGTCGAAGGCGAGCACGCGCGGGCGGGACACCAGCGCGCGCGCAAGCGCGACGCGCTGCTTCTGGCCGCCCGAGAGCAGCGAAGGCCACTGGTCGCGCTTGTCGGCGAGGCCGACCTCGGTCAGCGCCTTCTCGGCGCGGGCATGCGCATCCTTCGACGCACGATCGCGGCCGAGGCCGACCTCGACATTGGCCAGCACGCGCGCCCAGGGGAGCAGCCGCGGCTCCTGGAACATCACGCGGATGTCTTCGGGCTGGATGTCCTGGCCGAAGCTGATGCTCCCGGCATCGATTTTTTCCAGACCAGCGATGAGGCGCAGCAGGGTGCTCTTGCCGCAGCCGCTCTTGCCGACGATCGCGACGAACTGGCCAGCGGGAATGTGAAGATCAATGCCGCGCAGCACCTCGTTATCGCCGAAGGATTTGCGCAAGCCCCGGATGCTGAGCGGCAGGCCGCTGGTGTGAACAGGGCGCTCTTCGCGCACCACGCGGGCATGTGGCGCGAAATTGGAGCGGCTGGCGAGCTCGGTCTCGGAAAGGGAGGTGCGAAGCGCTGTCTGCATGTGAGTCCCAGTATTTCTGCTCAACGTTTCTGGAAGGCGGGGTGCCAGGCGAGCGTCGCCCGCTCCAGCAGGCGGGAGGCGCTGTCGGCGAGCTTGCCGAGCAGGGCGTAGATCAGGATCGAGAGCACGACGACGTCGATCAGCATGAACTCGCGCGCCTGCATCGCCATGTAGCCGAGGCCCGACGAGGCCGCGATCGTTTCCGCGACGATCAGCGTCAGCCACATGATGCCGAGCGCGAAACGGATGCCGACGAAGATCGAGGGCAGCGCGCCCGGGAAGATGACGCGGCGGAACAGTTCGCCATCGGTCATGCCGTAGATGCGACCCATCTCGATCAGCTGCGGATCGACGGTGCGGATGCCGTGCAGCGTGTTGAGGTAGATCGGGAAGAACACGCCCAGCGCCACCAGGAAGAGCTTGGCGCTCTCGTCGATGCCGAACCACAGGATGACCAGCGGGATCAGCGCCAGATGCGGCACGTTGCGCACCATCTGCAGCGTGGTGTCAGTGAGCTTGGCCGAGAGCTGCGACAGGCCGTTGGCGAGGCCGAAGGCGAAGCCGATGCTGCCGCCGATCAAAAAGCCGACCGAGGCGCGCCAGAACGAGACCCAGATGTTGCGGACGAGCTCGCCGGAGAGCAGCAGCTTCCAGCCGGCCAGCGCGACGTCGCTCGGGGCCGGCAACACGCGCGTCGGCACGAAGCCGGTGACGCAGGCGATTTGCCAGATCGCGATGACGGCGAGCGGCAGGATCCACTGGATCAGGCCGTCCACGCGCGGCAGGCGGATGCTGCGGGGAAGCGAGATGCTGTCGATGAGGCTCATGATTGCGACACCCGATGCTGCGGACGGAAATCGCTGCCGACGGTCTCGCCGAAGGGGCCGCCGTTGAAATGCAGCCTGGTCACGTTGCCGGGCTGATCCAGCGCGAGCAGCGGAAACACCAGCTCGGCGAAGCGATAGGCTTCCTCCAAATGCGGGTAGCCCGACATGATGAAGGTATCGATGCCGAGGTCCTGATACTCCCTAATGCGCGCCGCCACCGTCTGGGCGTCTCCGACCAGCGCCGTGCCGGCGCCGCCGCGCACGAGGCCGACACCGGCCCACAGGTTCGGGGCGATCTCGAGCTTGTCGCGCTTGCCGCCATGAAGCTGCGCCATGCGCTGCTGACCGACCGAGTCCATGCGGGCAAAGTTCTTCTGCGCCAGCGCGATGGTGTCGTCGCTCACGTGCTTGATCAATTCGTTGGCGGCGCGCCAGGCCTCCTCATTGGTCTCGCGGACAATCACATGAAGGCGGATGCCGAATGACAGCTTGCGGCCACGCGCGGCCGCGACCTCCCTCACCTTCGCGATCTTCTCGGCGACCAGCGCCGGCGGCTCGCCCCAGGTGAGATATTTGTCGACGGTGTCGACCGCGACGTCGATGCCCGCATCGGACGAGCCGCCGAAATAGAGCGGCGGCCGCGGCGACTGCACCGGCGGGAACAGCAACTTGCCGCCTTCGACATGGATGTGCTTGCCTTCGACGTTCACGGTCTTGCCGGCAAGCAGGTCGCTGTAGACGCCCAGGAACTCGCGGGTGACCTCGTAACGCTCGTCGTGAGCGAGGAAGATGCCGTCGCCCTTGTTCTCGACGGGATCGCCGCCCGTGACGACGTTGACGAGAAGCCGGCCATTGGTGACACGGTCGAGCGTCGCGGTCATGCGCGCCGCGACACTCGGTGACTGCAGGCCGGGGCGCACGGCCACGAGATAGCGCAGGCGCTCGGTGAACGGCGCGACTGAGGAAGCGACGATCCAGGAATCCTCGCAGGACCGCCCCGTCGGCAGCAGCACGCCGAAATAGCCGAGCTGGTCCGCGGCCTGCGCGATCTGGCGCAGATAGTTGAAGTTGACCTCGCGCCCGCCGATGCCGGTGCCGAGATAGCGGCCGTCACCGTGCGTCGGCAGGAACCAGAGGATGTTGGCGCTTGCTTGCTTACTCATGACTGTGCTCACGAACCTGACTTCCGAGCCACGTCGGAAATCCTGATGGATTTGGGAATCAGGCCCAGCGCGAAGAATGCGTCGGCAACCTGCTGTTGGTCGGCGATGACAGCGTCGGTGATCGGCTTGATGCCGTAGGCCTGCCGCTTCAGCGCCACCTCGACCACGGGGACCGAAAGACCGATCGACGGCGCGAGCTGCTCGGCCACCGCATGGATGTCGCCCTTGGCCCAATCGTCGACCGTGCTGAGCTCGGCTAACACGGCCTCGACGATCTTCGGGTTGGCTTCGAGGAATTTCTTGGAGGAGAAGTAGAACTGGTAGTTGGCAACGGTGCCGGTGCCGTCGGCCAGCGTGCGCGCGCCGGTGGCCGCTTCCGCCGCCGCCTGGAACGGATCCCAGATCACCCAGGCATCGACAGCGCCGCGCTCGAAGGCGGCACGGGCGTCGGCCGGCGCGAGAAATACCGGCTCGATCTCCGAGTATTTGACGCCGGCCTTCTCCAGCGCCTTGACCAGCAGATAATGGACGTTGGAGCCCTTGTTGAGCGCGACCTTCTTGCCCTTGAGATCAGTGACCGACTTCAGCGGGCTGTCCTTCGGCACCAGGATCGCCTCGCCCTTCGGCGCCGGCGGCTCATAGGCGACATACTGGATCGGCGCGCCGGCGGCCTGCGCGAAGATCGGCGGGGCTTCGCCGGTGTTGCCGAAATCGATCGCGCCGACATTGAGCGCTTCGAGCAGAGGCGGCCCGGACGGAAACTCGGTCCACACCACCTTGTAGCCATCGGCAGCGAGCTTCGGCTCCAGCGTGCCCTTGCTCTTGAGCAGCACCAGCTTGCCGTATTTCTGGTAGCCGATGCGGACCACCTTGTCCTGACCGTAGGAGGTGCCGACAGCGGCCGCGACGATGCCGATCGACAGCACGATGGCTGCGATCAAGCGTTGAACGATACGCTTCATGTTCAGACCTTTTTGGATGGGAAGATCGGTCGGCACGATCAGGCCGCCGGGTTGCGCCAGACGATGTCGCGGATCACGATCGGCCTGGGGATCAGGCCGAGCTTGTGGAAGCGGTCGGCGACGCCCTGCTGGGTCGCGATGATGTCGTCGGTGACGGGGCCGACCACGAAGTTCGCGCGATTGGCGGCGACGGTCTGGATATCCAGCGGCAGGCCGGTGATCGCCGCCAGCGATTTGGCGACTTCGTCGCGATGCTGTTCGGCCCACTTGCCGGCCGCGGTGGTCACATCGACGATCTGCTGCAAGATCGCGCCGTGATTCTTCGCGAACTCGCGATTGGCGATGTAGAAGGAATTGGTCTTGGTGACCTCACGCGCATTGATCAGGATGCGGCCGTTCTGCTTGGTCTCGCCGATCGCGAAATACGGATCCCAGATCGCCCAGGCCTCGATGCTGCCATTGGCAAACGCAGGGCCCGCGTCCGGCGGCGTCAGGTAGACCGGCGTGACGTCGGCATAGGTGAGGCCGGCCTTCTCGAGCGTCTGCACCGCGATGTTGTGGGCGCTGGACCCCTTGGTGAAGCCGATACGCTTGCCTTTCAGGTCGGCGATGTCGCGGATCAGTGAATCCTTCGGCACCAGGATGCCCTGCCCGTTGGTGATAGGTTGGCCGGCGGCATAGACGATCGCGGCGCCCGCGGCCTGGGCGAACACCGGCGGGGAATCGCCGACCGCGCCGAAATCCACGCTGCCGACGTTCATCGCCTCCATCATCGGGGGACCGGAGGAGAACTCGATCCATTTCACCTCGATGCCTTGCGGCGAGAAATGTTTTTCCAGCGCGGCCTGCTGGCGCGTGATGACCAGCACGCCGGTCTTCTGATAGCCGATACGAATTTCCTTCACCGCGCCTTGCGCGATGGCGGGTGACGCGAAGACAGCGGCGGCCGCTGTTCCAATCGACAGTTTCAGAAAGTCCCGACGCTGCATTCCACACTCCCGGCCGCACGCGGCCGTCATTCGTCTGCGTTCGGGAATGATGGTGCGCCTTATCGGACGTGTCGAGACGCGCGGAAAAATAGCGATGCGAGCACTGCGTGTGCGGCGGACCGCATGATTAATCTTTCAAGCGGTCGCGAGGATTCAGACGGAATTTTCCGCACGCGAATGTGAGAGCCGCTCGGATTCCGTCCGAGCCCAGACGACCGGAGAATAAAAAGTCGGAAAACAACCCCATGCACCGTAGACGGGGCGTGCGAAAACAACGACTTACGCATTATCCGAAGTTCGTTTGACTCGTCGGGCAAAACAGGAGCAGAATGGCATCATCGCGGACTGGGGCTGGAGTGACGCAAGGCCCCTCCACCACCTCGCTGTCATTCCCCGCCTTGTGCGCAATTGCGCACTGGGGAATCCAGTACGCCGCGGCCCATCGATTCAGCCACGACTGCCTCGGAGTACTGGATCGCCGGTCAAGCCGGGCGATGACACCGAACGTGTGACGGGTCACGTGCCACAAGCACCACCGGCCTAATGCAACCACATCACCGGCAGATTCTGCAGCCCCCTGAACGCCCAGCCGCCGATTCGCACCGGCTCGTCGTCGGCAATCTCGATGCGCTTTGCACGCGCGAACAATGTCGGCAGCGCGACGTCGGCGATCATCGCGCGCGAGGCGAAGGCGCCGGCGCAGAAATGCGGGCCGGCGCCGAAGGCGACGCTCTTGGTGGTGTCGCGACGCACGTCGAACTGATCGGCGCGGTCAAAATGCTTCTCGTCGCGGTTGGCGGAGCCGAACATCAGGAACACGCGCTCGTCGAGCTCGAACGACACATCGCGAATGGTCCAGGGCTTGGCAATGCGGCGGGGCGACATGCCGATCGGCGAGATCCAGCGGGCATATTCCTCGAAGGCCTGCAGCCAGGACACTTCACCGCGCAGGACCAGATCGAGCTGCTCGGGATGGGTGAGCAGCGCCCATACCGTGCCGGCGATCGCCTTGCGCGGCTCGTTCTGGCCACCCGATATCGCGAGCTTGACATTGGCGCGCACGCTCTCCATCGGCATGCCCGAGGCGAGCAGCACGCCCAAAATGCTCTGGTCGGGATGCTTGCGCATCACCGGCAGGATGTCGTCGATCGCGGCATCGATGCCCGCTGTCGCGGCGTGACAGCGTGCCTCGACCGCGGGATCGCCGGCGTAATTGGCGATGCCCTCGATCATGCCCTGCGACCACGCATCCATGTCCTCAAAGCCGATATTGGTGAGGCCGGTGATCGACTTCAGGCATTCGCCGGAAAACGGCAGCGCGAAGTCGCGCATGAAATCGATCCGCCCCGGCACGATGGCGTCGAGGATGCGATCGGCATGGGCCTGGAACTGCGCAGTCCAGTGCGCCTTCACCGTCTTCGGCGACACCGTCGGAAACATCGCACGGCGCTCGACCAGGTGCGCCTCGCCGTCCTTGCGCATCATGTTGTGGCCCATCAGCCGGTTCATCAGACCGGCCGGCTGGTGCGAGGAGAACACGTCGATCTGCTTCTCGGAGATCGAGATGTCGTCGCGGCTCGTCAGCAGCGTCGAGCCGAGCTGCGGCACGAACGCGATCGGCGCCTCCTTCCGCATCCTGGCGAGCATCGGATAGGGATCTGCCCAGAATGCGGCGGGGTCGATCTCGATGCGCGGCGCCGTGCTCAAGCTTCGCTCCCTTGTTGTGTCCTCAAAGCCGAGGCTAGCGCCTTAGGGGGCCGCCGTCTGTCCCCAGCGATTGGGACGGGCGGCTTCGGGACGAGCCTGCATCGATCGCAACCAAAGGAGAAACAGTTAAACTGAGCTTTCGGCCGCAATTCGATCGAGACGTAATCGATGTCGATGGTCGGTCAGCAGATGTGCGCCACCCAAGACGGCGGCCAGCGTTCCCAGCCCGGTCCCACCGGCGATCAGGAACATGATCAGCAGTTGATATTTTGCTGCATCGACCGGTTCGACGCCCGCAAGGATCTGGCCAGTCATCATCCCCGGCAAGGAAACAAGGCCGATCGCCGCCATGCTGTTAATGATTGGCATGAAACCGCTTCTTAGGGCGTCCCGTATGACTGGCAGCACGGCCTGGTACCGGGTGCCCCCCAGCGCAAGACAGGCTTCGACCGCGGCTCTCTCACGCACCAAGCCATTTGTCAGCACATCCAAGCCCAAGCTTATCCCGGTCATGGTGTTGCCAAGGATCATTCCCAACAGGGGTAGCGCATAGCGCGGATGATACCAGGGATCCGGCCGCAGCTCCGTCAACAGCGCAAAGATCGTAACCGTACCGGCTGCGAGCAGTGTGCATCCCGCGCCCAGGCCGTAGCTCAAAATGCCTGGCAGGCGCCGCTTCTGCCTCGCGACGATTTCCCGTGAGGCGAAGAGAACCATGATGAAGGCCGTGAGGGCGGTCCAAAGCGGCGAAACCGCGGCAAACAGGAACGTCAGTACGTAACCAACGAGGACGAGCTGGAGCACCATCCGCAGGGCCGCGATGGCCAGTTGTCTTTCAAGCTTGAGGCGCAAAACAATCGAGAGGGCGCCGTCCATGACGACGAGGAGCGCGGGCAGGATCAAATCAGCGTAGGCCAATTGAATGTAAGTCACGACCGATCTTCCCCGAGCACGCCGACGGCACTCATCACCAGGACCCTGGACCCGACGCGACGGGCTTGGGCGTTGTCATGCGTGCTCCAAATGACGCTCGTTCCATTCGAAATACGTTCAGCGATCAAGGATTCCACGATCGTGGTCGAGGCCGCGTCGAGTGCCGAAGTCGGCTCGTCCAGGAGAAGAACCCGCGATCGCAGCATCAGGGCCCGCGCAAGTGCCAGCCGCTGTTTCTCTCCGGTGGAAAGTCGCTGGATCGACCAAGATCCGCAACCGGGCGGCAATCCCAATCGTTCGACCAGCGGCAATGCATCATTCCAGTCGTTGAAGTGCCCTTGCACCGTATCCGACCACCAGCCCGGCTCTGCAGCGAGGTAGGTCACTCGTTTCCGCCAGACGGGGGCGGGCATGGCCTCCTTCAGCGTTCCGTCCAGTTTGACTGTTCCTTCGTTTGGATCGAGATCTGCGATGGAGCGAAGCAGCAGAGTCTTCCCGGCGCCGGACGGTCCTTGCAGGGCGATGCATTCCCCGTCATGCAAGTCGAATGAGACGCAGATGTGCAAGCGCTTGAGCGCGTCGACCGTCAGCATGTGTCAAAGCTTGTCCCGCAGCCGGTCGGCAACCCGCCTGGCGATCTCCGCCGGCGCCTCGTCCGGGTAAGGATACACGGAGCTGACGTTGATCTCGCCCAGCACGTAGCTGTCGCTCCCGTCCCTCTGCACCGGGCCAAGCATGAAGTCGGCGTCCCAGATCATCGGCAGGTCACCTCGCGCAATATCGAGCGACGAGGCGAGCTGCGGCGTCCACTCGTCTTCCATCAACCGACGCAACCGCTGGAATCGCGGGTCTGCGTTGGATGTGTACAGCCGCGGTCCAGCCTCCGAACGCGCGGCGGGCGAGTCGACCAGGGCTTTGACTTTGTGGTGGCCGAAACCGGCGCAGCGATCGCCTGCCATATAGCAGCGCACGACACCTTCGCCCAAGCGAGGCAGGTATGGTTGATCGACCACGCTGCCGTTTTCGAAGTATTCGGCGCAGCGGCGGAGAAAATCGTCAAGCGTCAATTCCTCGGATGCGTCCTTGGTCGCGTCCAGCACCCTCAGCATGGCAGAAGTCGGCAGCTTCTCGACCTTCCAAACGCCCTGGCCGCCATTGCCCCGGCTGCGCTTGATCACACGTGGACCGGTGACGAGCCGCTCCGGCAGTTCGTCGCGCATCGCCTCGACGGTTTGATACAGCGCCGTGTCGCTTCCCCAGCCCATCGAGCGGGTACGATAGAGCACCTCCTTGGTGCCCATCTTGAGGATGACGTCCGGATGAGCGCTGACCCACACGCCGCGCGCGGCGACGTCGCACAGCAAGGCGTCAAGACCGGCGCGGGTTCGGCCGTCCTGGATTGGGTTGACCCAGACGAGCACGCCGTCGACCGCGAGCAGCTGTTCGCGGACCTCCTCGGCGAAACTTTCATCGTAGATCACAGGGCGCGCATCGATGCCGAAGGCAGCGAGCGCGTCGAAGACCTGCACGAAGCGGCTGTTGTGCGCGGTCGCGTCCCGTCGGGCGGAAGCATCGCCCCGCGAGAGAATGGCTACGGAATGTCGGAGAGGGGAACGATGTTCGGTGTCCATGCGCGAGCTCCACGTGGTGCGTGCTGCGCAGAGCTTGGACCGAAGTCTCTAGGGGGGTCTGCTTTCCCCCTTGGGAACACTCTACGGGAGAACGTCTGGATCTTTCAAGACGACGGGTCGGGATTTCGGGTGCAGGACCGCAGCTCGGGTCGCATCGCAGGAGCGGTTGGAACCAGGGAAATCTTGGTGACGTTTCCGGCGCGATCTGTCGAGCTCGAGCGGGTTGACAGCCTCCTCATCAGGGGTTCTATTCCGGGCTCGGGGATCTGCGATCTCCCCGCGAGGCGACATGCCCAAGTATCGCGTCCTTAGTCACCGAGGGCGCCGCATGTCTTCAGCATACACCTCCATTTCGCCCGACAAACCGTCTCGATTGGTCGGCACGGCAGCTGCACCGGCGCTGAGCGAAGGAGCGGCGTGGCACCGATGCAGCGACATCGCCACCGAGGACAACGGACGCGGCCGCACGGTGTGGGTCACGCAAGCTCGTCTCAGGATCAAAGGCATCGCCTCCGTATCGCTCAAGATACTGGTCGCGACATTGGCCAGCGTCTTGCTCGCCGGCGTTCCGGCAGGCGCTGAATCGCAAGACGGCGGGCCCTTGCAGTTGGAAGCCAAAATATTGCTCGGCCACGTGCGGGGCCGGATCGATCACATGGCGGTCGATCTGAAGCGTCAACGTCTGTTCATAGCTGAGCTTGGCAACGACAGCGTCGGTATCGTCGATCTCGCCAATCGCAGCGTGATTCACACGATCTCCGGATTGAAGGAGCCGCAAGGCGTCGGCTATGAGCCAACGACCGACACTGTCTTCGTTGCCAACGCCAAGGACGGTACGGTCAAGCTGTTTGACGGCAACGACTACAGGGCGGCGGGGCAAATCGAACTCGGAAGAGATGCCGACAACATCCGCATCGACGTCGCCGCGCGGGTCGTGATTGTCGGCTACGGCAAGGGCTCTTTGGGCTACATCGATCCGGTGACCCGCAGCAAGGTCCGGAGCTCGCCGCTAAAGGCTCACCCCGAGAGCTTTCAGCTCGATCCCGACACGAATCGAATTTTCATCAACCTTCCCGGCGCTCACGCCGTGGCCGTGGTGGATGGAAAATCCGGCAGGCAGCTCGCCAACTGGCCCGTGGAGAAGAGCGGAAACTATGCGATGGCGATCGACCGCGAGCGAAATGCGCTTCTTATCGCGTTCCGCGAACCGCCCGAACTCGGAGTCCTCGAGTTGAGCGGCGGCAAGTCCGTCGCGACCGTCGAGACATGCAGGGACGTTGACGATCTCTTTGTCGATGCCAGGCGCAAGCGCATCTATGTCAGTTGCGGCCAGGGCTTTGTCGACGTCCTCGAGGCAAATGGCGCCGCGTATCGACAAATAGCTCGCGTTCCGACCGTCGCCGGAGCGCGGACGTCGCTGTTCGTTCCGGAGATGGATCGGCTGATCGTGGCCGTCCGAGAGAGCCTCGCCGGGCCAGCGGCGATATGGATATTGAGACCAAGACCTTGACGTATGCGGGTGGGAGGTCGCCATGTCCAAGCGACGTCGTCATTGTGCGAGCATTCCGCAAGAGCTTGTGAAGGGCTGCATCGCGGCGTTGTGCTTCGTGGCATGGTCCCGGCCCGTGCTGGCCTATCGTCCATTCGACGGCACCGATGCCGCGGTCGCGGCGAAGGGCGAAGTCGAAATCGAGCTGCAGCCTGCCGGACGCCTGCGCGATGAGAGCGGGGCGAGCCTGATCGCGCCGGGCACGGTCATCAACTATGGACTGACCGCGGATTGGGAGGCCGTGCTCGAAGGGATCGGCCAGACGCCGCTCTCGCCGCCTGGAGCAACGAACCTCACGGCTGCGGGCGCATTCCTGAAGCACGTCGTGGTTCCCGGCAGCCTCCAGGACAAGACGGGGCCGAGCATTGCGACGGAGTTCGGTGTCCTGCTTCCCGACAGCACCGGCAATTCGGGCGTCGGTGCCAGCCTGGCCGGCATCGTCTCGCAACGCTGGGACTGGGGAACGATCCATTTGAACGTCGAGACGGTGCTGACCCGAAACCATCATGCCGACGTCTTCGTCGGTGCGATCCTCGAAGGTCCGTCGACCTGGACGGTCCGGCCCGTCGCCGAGGTCTTCTACGAAAACGAGTTCGGAAAGGCGGAGACGCTATCGGGACTGGTCGGCTTGATCTACCGGGTTCGCGACAATCTCAGTTTCGACATCGCCGTCCGTCACGCACTGACGAACCATCATCCAGTGAACGAAATTCGCGCCGGCCTGACATTCGGCTTCCCGCTGTCGTCAATCGTGAGCCACGCCGCACACCGGGACGCGTTGCCGGGCCTGCGTTGAAGCTCCAACGATTCCAGGCGATCAGGGTGAGCCCGCCAGTCGCGGCTTACCGTTTCGCGAGCGCTGTACGTGTCGACGTGCTCGCTACGGTCGCGATTGCCTTCGCTTTCCTACGCGTAGACGGAGGACCGAGTTACCGGGCCTCGGCGATCTTCGGTTCAGGTGACAGCATCTGCGCGTTGGCTGCCGAGGTCCGGTTGGACGACGCCGGGTCGGGCGATCGGGAGGCGGCGTCGGCCGGCGCTCCCTGGGACGGCCTGCGGGCAGCATTTGCCGGAAGCACGATCACTTTCGCTCCGACCTTCACCCGCTCATAGAGATCCACGACGTCCTCGTTGGTCAACCGGATACAGCCGGACGAAACCCGCTTGCCGATCGTATCGGGCTTGTTGGTGCCATGAATTCTATATTCGGTCTCGCCCAGATACATCGCGCGCGCGCCGAGCGGGTTGCCGGGACCGCCTGCCATGAACCGCGGCAGATAAGGCTGACGCGAGACCATCTCCGCAGGCGGATGCCAATCCGGCCATTCGGCTTTACGGGCCACGGTCTGCTCACCGGACCATGTGAAACCTTCGCGGCCGACGCCGATGCCATAGCGCATTGCCTGCCTGTCGTTCAGGACGAAATAGAGGAACGTGTTTCCGGTATCGATGATCACGGTGCCCGGCGCCTGGTGACTGGCGTAGTCGACCACCTGCCGAACCAATGCTCCGGGAACGTCAGCGTCGGCTTTTGGTGGTTCGACCAGCGGCGCCGCGGCCGGAATCGGTGCCGGAGCCGGCACGGATGCATGAACTGGAGGTGCCACGTAAACCGGAGTTGACGATGCCTTGGCTTCCTGTGCGGACGGCTTGCGGACCGGTTGCACGCTCGCCGGGCGATACAGCAGACCGTACCCCAATGCGGCGACAGCCACGGCGCCGATTGCGACTCTCGCGGCCATGGGTATTGCGAGGGCCTCTGCCTTTCTGCGTTTGGCCCGCTTGCTCATGTCTTTCCCCAGGTCACCATGCCTGGAAGAGGTACCCAGCAAAATTTAAGAAACTTCGAAGCGATATCGCCCAAGCCGGAACCGTCAGAGATGGTTAACGCCGAACTAGTTCGGCAACTCAGTTGAGGCCGTGAGGCGCCGAGAGCAGCCGCAGCACGATTGCGAACAGCTCGTTCTGCGAGGAGATACCGAGCCGCTCATAGGCGCGCTTGCGGTAGGTCAGCGTCGAATGCAGGCTGATGCGGAGCGCTTGCGAGATCGCCTCGGAGCTGAAGCCTGCCAGGATGCGGCGGCAGACGTCCTGCTCGCGCGGCGTGAGAGCGGAGAGCGGCGGGCGGGTCGCAAACAGTGCGGCGAGAGACTGATCCGGCGTTGCCGCCTCCTGAAAATGGCGGGCGACGCTTGCCGCGATCGCCGGCGCGATGGCCTCAAGCCGCTCACGCTGCGCGGCACTGAAACGTCCCTGCGCGGCGATGCGGTAGAAATTGATGTAGAAGCAGGTGTCGCCGGTCCAGATCGCGGTCGCGCATTTGTCGACGATGCCGGAATCCTGGAAGAAGATCTTGCGGTAACGCGCGCCGTACATGCGCGGCGCGAACTGAGGCAGCACGATCGGCGCGCTGCCCTCGGCTTCGAACAATGCATCGCGGTTGGGATCGGATTCGTGGAACTGGCCGGCATAGGCCGCCCCGAGATCGCCACCGATCGGGATGTTGCCGGCATCGAGCAGGCAGCGCGCGGCACCGGCCCGGCTCAGCGCGAACACCATGCAGTGACCGACCTCTGCCTGCCGGCGCAGCGTGTCGATCAGGACTTTTGGGAAATCGGGGCGGCCGATGGCGAGCACCGCGGACGTGACATCGCCAGGTACCGGATTTGCGGGCATCGCCTGAGATTGCATCGTTTCCTCCGCAAGATCTTGTTTTGCGGGAGGATAGCAGCAAGGTGATTTCGGCGGAAGGCAGAGACCTTTCAGCCCCCCGATCGTCATCTGAGCAGTTCAAGCGACGAGTTCGGCTTGTCATTCGACCGCGTGCGACGTTCAGCCCACCGGCCCCAAAGGCCAATCGCCCCCTGAGAGCGGGCTGACTCTCACGTCCTTGATGACTCCGCGCGCAAGGCTCGGATCGAAATGGCGCATCGTGCGCTCGTTGAAGTCGATGATGCGGCCGGGCCTGAGTGGACCCACGTCATTGATCTTGACGATGACCTTCTTGCCTGCGGCCTCGACGAGGGCATATTTCGGCCTCGCGCCAAATTGGACCCCACCAAATTTCTTTCGCAGGCTCGTCTTGATCGCAGCCGTCCAGGCAGAGGGATCATAACGCTCGCCGGAGGCTGTGCGCGGTCCGCCCTCCTCCTTGCCCGGCTTGAATGGATTGTACATGGATGCAGCGCCGACGACCGCATCCCTGGAGGCGGCATCGGCGACGGCGTTTGAGTGGACCCCACGCGTTTCACATCTAGCAACGGTAACAGACACGGCAAGCGCAACCAGGGCGCCGCAAAGTGCGGCGCTCGAGCGGAACGTCATCATAACTCCTCTGATTTTTCGTCGTCCGGTTCCCGGCCCCGCAAACGCGGGCAAGCGAACGCGAATGCGTTCATGATGCTTGCGCCGATGTTTTGCGGATTCGCGCCAACCCCTTGGCTATGGAACCGGTGTGCGAACCAGGGCGGTTCCCACGCAGTGTTTTAAGTTGTCACCGACTAAGACAGAGATTGCGTCAGCAACATGACTTAACGGACAGCCTAGCCCGCCGCGGCGTTCACCGGGGCGACATTGATCGCGAGCTTGCCGTAGCGATCCGTAAAAGCCCGGGTGTCGATCTCTTCCAGCTTGATCTCGCCGCTCATCACGCCTTGCTTCCAGGCCGCTTGCGCCGGATCGTTCTGGAACTCGGGCATCACCTCGCGGCCGAACAGCTCGAGCGATTCGCAGATGTGCTCGTGCCTGTTCTTGCCGGCCTGATTGAGCAGGATCACCTGGTCGATATGCGAAGACTGGAAGCGCTTCAGCTTCCTGCGGATGGTCTCCGGCGAGCCGATCAGGCCGCCGCGCAGCGCCGCCTCCTGCGCCTCGGGGTTGTCGCGCTTCCACTTGTTGTACTCGTCCCACATGTTGACGGTGTAGGGCGCGGGACGCTTGCGGTTCTGCGCGGCGCCGTAGAAGCGCAGTGCGAACTGGAAGAAGGTGGCACCGTCGGCGCGGGCGCGCGCCTCCTCGTCCGTCTTGGCGCACATGAAGAACGAGACCAGCGCCATGTTCGGATTGATCTCGTAGTCGGCGAGCTTGTGCAGCCGCTTGGTCATCGCGTTGTAATAGGCGTGCACCCAGGCATGCGCGGCATCGGCGCTGACGAACTGGAAGCCGAGCGCGCCGAAGCCGTGGCGGCCGGCGCGCTCGATGGTCGGCAGCTGCGAGCAGGCCATCCAGAGCGGCGGGTGCGGCTTCTGCACCGGCTTCGGCACGACGTTACGCAACGGAATGTCGAAATACTTGCCGTGATGCTCGCTGCCGGCATCCTTGAACATCGGAAAGATCGCGGCGACCGCCTCCTCGAACACCTCCTTCTTGGTCTCCATGTCGCGGCCGAACGGCTCGAGCTCGGTAATGGATGCGCTCTCGCCCATGCCGAACTCGCAGCGGCCGTTGCTGAGCAGATCCAGCACCGCAACGCGCTCGGCGACGCGCGCCGGGTGATTGGTGGTGAGCTGGAGAATGCCGTGGCCGAGCCTGATCTTCTGCGTGCGCTGGCTCGCCGCGGCGAGGAAGGATTCCGGCGAAGGCGAATGCGAATATTCCTCGAGGAAGTGATGCTCGACCACCCAGGCATGGTCGTAACCGAGCTTGTCGGCGAGCTCCATCTGCGACAGCGCGTTCTGGTAGAGGGCGAGCTCGTCGCCGGCCACCCAGGGCCGTGGCAATTGCAGCTCGTAGAAGATGCCGAACTTCATGGCGTCGCTCTCCCGCATTCTTGTCGTTGAGGTCATCTTAATAGGCGAGGCGGCGCTGTCCACGGCGTTGCAATTTCGCCGCGCGGGAGAACGATTCCGAGCCTGGCATAGCAGCACTCTCCCTGTTGGCTGTCGGGCCGCCGCGTGCTGGAGCACTGACATTCCGGCACCGTGACGCCGCGTGGCCGAGCTGTTCAGAGCTTTCCCCGAGGGCGTGTGCTTGATGCATCCGGACGACGCGCAGGAGGGCCCGCCAGAGGCGGGCGTCCCGAAGGATGGACCGCAGAGAAACGGCCTGCCCTGCGCTTGAACCGGCGGGACGAATGGTTAGTTTTGAGGATTGCGAATCGCCGCCTTTCGCCCTTCATCAAGACAGACATGGCCACTTTCACCCCGCATCAGGATGCCGCTCTGAAGGCCGTCGGCGACTGGCTCAAGGCCAAGCCGGGCCGGGGCGGCACGCCGCCGATCTTCCGCCTGTTCGGCTTCGCCGGCACCGGCAAGACCACGCTGGCGCGGCACATCGCCGATGGCGTCGATGGCGAGGTGAAGTTCGCCGCGTTCACCGGCAAGGCGGCGCTCGTCATGCGCAACAAGGGCTGCGACGGCGCCTCAACCATCCACTCGCTGATCTACCGTGCCCGGGAATCCGGCGAGGAGCAGCCGAGCTTCGAGCTGTGGGACGACGCGCCGGCCTCCAAGGCGAAGCTGATCGTGATCGACGAATGCTCGATGGTCGACGCCGAACTGGGGCGCGACCTGATGTCGTTCGACTGTCCCCTCCTGGTGCTGGGCGATCCCGCGCAGCTGCCGCCGATCCAGGGCGGCGGCTTCTTCACCAATTCGGAGCCCGACGCGATGCTGACCGAGGTGCACCGCCAGGCTCAGGACGATCCGATCGTGCGGATGTCGATGGACGTGCGCGAGGGACGCGAGCTCGACATCGGCCGCTATGGCGAGAGCGAGGTCGTCTCGCGCAAGGAGCTCGACCCCGACCGCGTCATGGGCGCCGACCAGATCCTGGTCGGCCGCAACAACACCCGCCGCGCCTACAACATGAGGGTCCGCCAGCGCCAGAACATCGAGGACCAGTTTCCAGTCGCGGGCGACAAGCTGGTGTGCCTGCGCAACAACCGCAAGAAAGGCCTGTTCAACGGCGGCCTGTGGCGCGTCAAGTCGCGCAACACCTCGCGCTCGAAGTCGCGCATCCTCTCCATGCGGCTGTCGCCGGACGAGGATTTCGGCCACAAGGTGACGAAAGTCTCGGTGCGCGCCGATTGCTTCGAGGGCGGCATCGAGCAGATCGCCTGGGAGCAGCGCAAGCCCTACGACGAGTTCGACTACGGCTACGTGCTGACCGTGCACAAATCGCAGGGCTCGCAATGGGACGACGTCGTGCTGTTCGATGAGAGCTTTGCGTTTCAGGAGTCCAGGGCGCGGTGGCTGTACACGGGGATCACGCGGGCGGCGAAAAGGCTGAGCATCGTAGTTTAGAACCGCTGCGAGGGCCTGGTCGAATTTACGCATCATGCCGTAGGTGACTCAGCGGTTGCCGGCGATCTGCGGCGCGGACGGATCGATCTTCTCGGCCTCGGCGAAATCCGCGATTGCACCGTCGAAATCCTTCATCAGCGTTCGCGCGCGGGCGCGATTGGTCCAGGCGCCGGTCTTCACGGCCTCGTGTCCACCCCGCCGTAACAATCACCGGCGGTGCCCGTATCTCGAATGATGCGAAAACATCCCCGGGCAGACTGTTCGCCCGGTCGCGACCGCCCTAGACTGTCAGCCCTTCCGAAAGAGGATTGCCATGCGCCGAACCGCACTCGCCTCCCTGCTCGCCGCAACCACCGCCCTGACGCTGGCTTTCACCATGCCGTCCCGGGCCGCGGAGGATGCGGTCGTGATCCCCGCCCCCGCCGTGGACGCGGCGCCCGCGAGCGGCATCCAGACCGCCGTGCTCGCCGGCGGCTGCTTCTGGGGCGTGCAAGGCGTCTTCCAGCACACCGCAGGCGTCGTCAACGCCGTCTCCGGCTATGCCGGCGGCACCAAGGCGACCGCCGATTACCAGACGGTCTCGAGCGGCCGCACCGGCCACGCCGAGTCGGTCGAGATCAAGTACGACCCCAAGAAGATCTCCTACGGCAAGATCCTCCAGATCTACTTCTCGGTGGTGCACGACCCGACCCAGCTCAATCGCCAGGGCCCTGACGTCGGCCCGCAATATCGCTCCGCGATCTTCACCACTTCCGACGAGCAGAAGAAGGTGGCGGAGGCCTATATCGCGCAGCTCAACAGTGCGAAGGTCTTCAACAAGCCGATCGTGACCAAGATCGGCGCGCTCGAGGCATTCTATCCGGCGGAGGCTTACCACCAGGACTATCTGACGCTGCACCCGAACCAGCCCTATATCGCCTACAACGACATCCCGAAGGTCGAGAACCTGAAAAAGCTGTTCGCGGACAATTACATTGAGAAGCCGACGCTGGTGAATGCCAGCAAGGCCACCAACTGATCGCGAGATCACCAGAAAACGGGAGACCCATGCCCGACACCAAGACGAAAACCACCGACGACAAGGTCATCAAGAGCGAAGAGCAGTGGCGGCGCGAATTGACGCCGATGCAATACGCCGTGCTGCGCGAGAAGGCGACCGAGCGTCCCTTCTCCGGCGAATATGAGCACGAAGAGCGTGCCGGCACGTACGTCTGCGCCGGCTGCGGCAATGTGCTGTTCGAATCCGACGCCAAGTTCGATTCCGGTTGTGGCTGGCCGAGCTTCACCCAGCCCGCGGTCGAGAGCCATATCGACGAGGAACGGGATACGAGTCACGGCATGATCCGCACCGAAGTGCTCTGCTCCAAATGCAGCGGTCATCTCGGCCATGTCTTTCCCGACGGCCCCGGGCCGACCGGTCTGCGCTACTGCATCAACTCGGCGGCGCTGAAGCTGGAGCCGAAATAAACGCCGCGCGCGCCGGGTTCCCCCGTGGAACCCGGCGGCGTGATGTGCTTTTCTCCTCTGGCGGTGCGGCCGATCATCGCATCTCGGCGACCGCCCAGGGAGGATGCCATGACGCTTGGGACCATCCTGATCATCCTGGTGATCATCTATCTGGTCGGCGGCCTGTCCGGCCGGTTCGGCGGCTACGGCTATGGCCTCGGCCATTCCGGCATGGGCATCGGCGGGGTCGTTCTCGTGGTGCTGATCGTGCTACTGCTTCTTGGCAAGATTTAAACCATTTAACACATTGATATTACTCGATTTATTCCGGCTGCGGAGCTGCCATGCGTGGATTCATCATCTCGCATCGCGGGGGTCGCATTTCTGTCAAATCGGCTTATATTAGTGGGCGAAAATGACATGCGGCGGGCCCGCTCGATTGCGGCCCCTGCCCTCCCCAAACCCCACGCGCTTAAAGCCCCAGAGAAGATCACGAGGTCTTTGACCATGCGTCCAATGCGTCCGTTCAACTTCAACACCTCCGCCGAACTCTTCCCCGCCGCGATCCGCAAGAAGAAGCGTGCAGGCTTCACCTATCGGCGGTTCGGCACTGCGGCCGAGGCCGTGCAGTTCGCGATGGAGCAGTTGCCGACGGACTCGCTGAACGGCGCCTATCTCCAGGTCGAGGAAGCGCGCTTCGACCAGAACGGCATTCGCTCGCTGTACGAGAGCGATGCCTTCCCGCTGCCCCGTCGGCCCAAGCCGGCTCCGGCTGCGGAGACTGACGCCGACGCGGCGTAAGCTTTTCGTAAAAACCTTCGATGTGCGCAAAAGGCGCGGTGACCGAGAGGTCATCGCGCCTTTTGCGTTTTGGGTTCTCCCTCTCCCGCTTGTGGAAGCGAGGCGACGACTCTCGTGCCCCGGACGCAGCGCAGCGCTGAAGGAGCGCTGCGGTGCGTCCGGGACACGAGAGCAAGGCAGAGGAACTAGAGAGACGCTACATCCGCGGCTGCTTCTCCAGCCAGCGGCGCAAGAGACGGACGTTGCGCATGTTGGCTCGGAACATCACGTCGAAGGCATCGCCCGCGAACGGGACCAGGCCGACCACGCCGTCGACCGCGACATTGCCGAGCATGCGCGCGGTGAGGTACCAGGGCGCTCCCAGCGCGCGGGCCTCGCGCACGAGCCACAGCGAGATCGCGGTGGTGATGATGTCGCCGACGACGGGGATCAGTCCGATCAGCCCGTCGATGCCGTAGCGGATGTTGGTGCCGGGCAGGATGAAGGCGACGTCGAGCAGCTTTGCGATCGCCTCGAAACGCGCGATCCGCTGCTCGCGTGTCAGATTGCCGAACGGGCTCGCTTGCCCGAACTCGAAGCGAAACTCGCGAAACCCCTGCTCCAGGCTTTCCGGCCTGATCTCGTGGCCCTCCTGGTCGATGATCGGCCCGCGCGCCTCATGGCGAGAAAAGGTCGCGCGCGAGCTGCTGCCCGTACGGGATTTGCGCGGAGCAAGGATGTCGTCCTCGGACATGATCATGGCTTTCGGTGAACGCGCCAGCGCGGCGGAGGTTGCTGCCGCGACCTGACGCGGCGCATCAGGTCGACGCCGCCGCCGCTCGCGGCTCCTCGATATAGCGATGCACGAGCCAGGACGACATCACCGCCGGCACGAACCCGACGAGGCCATACAGGATGAACTGCACCGCGCCCGAATCCGGTCCGCGCGAGCTGTAGGTGAGCGAGGCCAGAGCGAAGGCGAACAGGCCGACCAGGAGCATCCGCAAACCCGGGCCGATCCGGCGAATGTGGATCAGGATGTCGTCGACCGCGCCGATCATCAGTGAGGGCAGGAAGCCGAACAGATAGCTGTATTGCAGGGTCTTGAAAAACACGACGAACAGCTTGCCGACCTCGCCGAGACTGGTCTGGGCCCAATAGCCGGACTGGTAGGTCGTCGTCAGCAGCAGCAGGAACCCGCCGACGAACGGGCCAACCAGGGCAAACACCAGATAGCGTTTCATCCAACAACCCTCACACTTCGCCAGCGTTATAACAGCGCCGCGGGAACCTTGAACAGCCGGGGCGCGGGCGCGGCCTAGGGGAACAAGTGGCAGGACGACGAGTTCAGACAGGACCAGAATTTTCCCTCGCGGATTGGAGGGGCCGATGGCCCGCAAACTTCTCCTGGCGACGATCGCGCTGGCAGCCTTGAGCGGCCTGTCCGACGTGCCCGCTCTTGCGCAAGACCATATGGGCACGCCGCAGGAGCAGAAGGCCTGCTCGCGGGACGCCTCGCGCTTCTGCCGCAAGGATCTCGGCAATGACGGCGCGGTGCAGAGCTGCCTGCAAGCCAACCGATCCAAATTGTCGCGCGCTTGCAGCAAGGTCTTTCAGAGCCACGGCATGTGAGGACCGAACCCCATCCCCCGCGAACGGAGTGTGAAGCCATGTTGCGCGACGAACAACTCTCGATCCTGCGGGACATCAGCCAATCCGTTGCGTTTGCCGACGACCGGCAGGGCATGGTGGGGCAGCTTATCGCCGAGGGCTACGTGATGAAGGACGGCGATCTGTTCGAGCTCACGGCCAAGGGCGTCACCGCCATCGAGGAACACGCCGCCGCTCTCGGCGGGATCGATGCGGAACAGATCTGATCGCGCGCGACGTGACTCGCGCGCAACAATTGCGAATTCCTTTGCGCTGACCATTGCAGGTCCGTGACAATGGCGCATACTTCGCTCGGGCGGCGTAGCACTTTCGATTCGAACATCAAGTAATCGAGCGACCACATGCGGGATCAAGATCCCGGCGTGAAGGCTGTGACGTGCGGCAGATCAAGCCGCGTGCGGCGCCCCAAAACCAAGCGGCTCAAGCCCAGGGGAACTCGGGGACCATCCTTCATGACACGCTATCAGACCATCGCTTCGCTGTTCGCACTCGCCAGCACCTTCGCACTCCAGACATCACCCAGTCTCGCCTTCTCGCAGGAAGCCCAGCAGATGTGCTCGGCTGACGCCATGCGGCTGTGCTCCAGCGAGATTCCCGACATCCCGCGGATCACCGCCTGCATGGTCAGGAACAAGGCCCATGTCAGCCCCGGCTGCCGCGCCGTGATGGACCGCGAGCACGCAGCCGCCGCAGCAGCGCGCAAGCGGGAAGCCGCGGCGCAGTAGCCGGCTCAACCTTGGTTGAATGATCGTCGCGAGAGGACTCGCTTCACCTCTCCCGTAGTGAGAGGTGAAGAGTTCAGTCGCCCCACTGGGCGAAGGCGTCGTTGAAGGCGCGCTCGCCGGGGGCGCCCTTCTCGATGGCGATGATGGCGCGGCGCTGGTCGGCGTAGACCAAGGGCACGTCGAACCAGGAGCGCTCCTTCAGGAGCTGCACGTTGCGGCTGCGGTCGGCGTCGACGTTGGAGAGGCCGACCAGGAAGAAGCCGTCGGTGACCTTGACCGCGAGGCCAGCGAGAGGCGTGCCGCGCGCCTGCTCGTTCGACTTCATCAGGATGCCCGGCACGTTGGAGACGCTGCCGCCGGGAAAATCCTGCGGCAGGATGAAGGTCAGCTCCGCGGTGTGGCTCGCCGGCAGCGAGGAGTCGGTGTTGCGGCGGAACGACATCGTCATCTTGAACTTGCGGTCGGGGATCTCGATGTCGGCGCGCACGGCAACGTCGGCCTTCTGGTTGCCGGAGGCCTTGATCGGCTCGAGCCGCCACACCACCGAGCCGACATACTGCTTGCCCTTCGGGTCGGACGGATCCGCGTCATAGAGCACGGCCCTCTGCGCCACCGGTGCGACCGGCTGGTCGCTGGGCTGGCCGACGCGATCGGGAATCTTTGGCTTGCTCTGCGGCTGCGAGGCATCCTTTGGCGCCTCCACCACCTGCGTTGCCGACGGTTTGAACAGATTGGTGGCGGTCTGCACCAGCTGCTTGCCCCAGAGAATGCCGGCCCCGACCAGAATCAGCACGATGCCGGCGGCGATCGCGCTCTTGAACGGAAAGCCCGAGCGGGTGCGGGCGCGCTTCTTGGCGTCGCGGTCGGGCGCGATACGCGGACGCGGCGACGGCGGCGCGTAGCGCTCGGCCTCCTCGATCGATTCGTCGTAGGAATAGGGCGCCTCGGACTCGCCGGCGCGGTTTTCCAGGCTCGGCTCCAGCCGGTCGAATTCCGGCGAGGGCGAGGGCACGTTGGCATAGGTGCGCCGCGCGGCGCGGCTGGCCTGCGCGGCAGCGCCGCCGAGATCATTGGCATCGGCCGTGATGTCGCGGAAGCCGCGCACGCCGGGCGACGGCGGCAGCGGCGGTGGCGGTCCCGCGTCGGGCGGACGGCGCGCACCTTGGCGATCGCGCCCGGCCGGCGGCTCCGGCGTCGGCGGCGGGGCGGCGGGTCCTCCCTGGCGCGGGGCGTCGAAACGGGGAGCGCGCGGCGGACGCGGGGCCTCCCCTGATCATCGACGTTGAAGGACGGGCGGTCGGCCCGCGGCGGCGTCGGGGCCGGACGCGTGCGCGGCGGAGCCGCAGCCGGGTTGCCCTCGGTGGCACGGGTGCTGGCGCGGCGGAAGGCATCGCCACTGCCGCCAGGGCGCCCCGCCCCACCTGCCCCACCTGCCCCACCTGGGCGCGAGGCCTCGCGGGCACGCTGGGCGGCCTCCGATTCGACCTTGCGGACGGCCTCTTCCAGCGACAGCCGTTCGCGCGTGATCTCGGATTCGGAAAGCGGCGGCTGCACGCTGCGCAGCTGCGCGATCAGGGCCGTGCGCGCCCGTTCATAGAGCGCGCGACGGCTTTCGCCGGGAGCGTTGGGGTCCAGGGCGGCAATAGCGCGGGCGATCAGCGGGTAGTAATCAGCCATTTCTACTCAACTATACGCGCGTCCCGGTAAGATATCGTTAAGCCTCAAACGGATTTTGCACCAGGATAGTATCTTCGCGTTCGGGGCTGGTGGAAAGCAGCGCGACCGGGCACCCAACCAATTCCTCGATCCGCCGGACATATTTGATGGCCTGGGCCGGGAGGTCGGCCCAGGACCGCGCACTGGCGGTCGGCTCCTTCCAGCCCTCGATGGTCTCGTAGATCGGCTCGACCCGGCTTTGCGCGCCCTCGCCGGCCGGGAAATGGTCGATCTCCTTGCCGTCGAGCTTGTAGCCGGTGCAGACCTCGATCGAATCGAAGCCGTCGAGGATGTCGAGCTTGGTCAGCGCGAGGCCATTGATGCCGCAGGTCCGGACCGCCTGGCGGACCAGCACGGCGTCGAACCAGCCGCAGCGGCGCGGACGGCCGGTATTGGTGCCGAACTCGCGGCCGCGCTCGCCGATCTTACGGCCGATGTCGTTATCCTGCTCGGTCGGGAACGGGCCCTGGCCGACGCGGGTCGTATAGGCCTTGCACAGGCCGAGCACGTAGCCGACCGCGCCAGGCCCGAGGCCGGCGCCGGTCGCGGCCTGCGCCGCCACCGTGTTGGACGAGGTGACGTAAGGATAGGTGCCGTGATCGACATCGAGCAGCGCGCCTTGCGCGCCCTCGAACAGCATGCGTTTGCCGGCGCGCCTCTCGATGTCGAGCAGCCGCCACACCGTCTCGGCATAGGGCAGCAGCTGCGGCGCAAGCGCGGTCAGCTCCTTCAGGATCTCCTTGCCGTCGAACTCCGGCAGATTGAGGCCACGGCGCAGTGCATTGTGGTGAGCCAGGAGCCGGTCGATCTTGTGCGGGAGCGTATCGAGGTCGGCGAGATCCATCAGGCGGATGGCGCGGCGGCCGACCTTGTCTTCATAGGCCGGGCCAATGCCGCGGCGGGTGGTGCCGATCGCGGTCGCGGCGCTGGCGGATTCGCGGTGCGCATCGAGCTCGCGGTGCAGCGGCAGGATCAGCGTGACGTTCTCGGCGATGCGCAAATTGTCCGGAGAGACCGCCACGCCCTGGGCCCTGAGCTTGGTGACCTCGTCGAGGAACGCGGCGGGATCGAACACGACGCCATTGCCGATCACCGACAGCTTGCCCTCGCGCAGCACGCCGGAGGGCAGGAGCGCGAGCTTGTAGGTCTTGCCGTTGATCACCAGCGTGTGGCCGGCGTTATGACCGCCCTGGAAGCGAACGACGATATCCGCCTGCTCCGACAACCAGTCGACGATCTTGCCCTTTCCTTCGTCGCCCCACTGGGCGCCGACGACGACAACATTGGCCATGCGCGGGTAATCCTTCGAAGATTTCTCTGTAAGTGGCATGATCCGAACGGAAAACCGGGACCCACTCTTCCGGGATCATGCCTGCGCCCAGCCCAATTCCCGGCCGAGGCCGGTCGCACGCGAGGCTGCCCAACCGGATAAAGGAAGCGGCCCCTCTAGGCAAGCAAGAACGGGGCTTTTTTCGGGCCCAGCGCGCGCTCCAAGCCTTTGATATCGCCGAAAAATCCAGAAACCTTCGCAGCCGGCGCGCTGGCTTCGACCAAAGCCTGAGAGGCCGCCTCCGCCGCCAGCATGGTCGCGATGCGTCCGCCCCCGTTGATGCAACCTCGTTTTCCGTGTCTTTGGATGCTGCCGGGTGATCAGCCGGCCCGGATCCCGCCGGGCCGGAGGGCTCGGCGTACTCCACGCGGGGCCCGCATCATCACAATGTCCGCCACCGGCCAGACCACGAGCGCGGAAACATCCGGCCACAGCTGGGTCGCCAACCAGCCTTATCTGCTGCTCAGCATCACGGCGCTGTGCTGGGCCGGCAACGCCATCGTCGGGCGGCTCGCCGCCGGCCACATTCCGCCGGTCACGCTGTCGTTCCTGCGCTGGTTCTTCGCCTTCCTGCTGGTGCTGCCGTTCGCCTGGAAGCACCTCGTGCAGGACTGGCCGGCCATCCGCGGCAAGCTCGGCCTGATGGTCACGCTCTCGATCACCGGCATCGGCGCCTTCAACACGCTGCAATATTGGGCGCTGGAGCATACCCAGGCCCTCAACACGCTGCTGCTGCAGTCGGCCGCGCCACTGCTGGTGGCGCTGTGGTCGCTGGTCATCCTCGGCATCCGGCTCACCGCGGCACAGGCTTTCGGCGTGCTGCTGTCGATGTGCGGCGTGCTGACCATCCTGCTGCACGGCGATTTCACCACGCTGTCGAGCATCGACTTCAACAAGGGCGACCTGATCTTCCTCCTCGCGCTCCTGATCTTCGCGCTCTATTCGGTGCTGTCACTGAAGCGGCCGCCGATGCACGGCCTCTCGTTCCTCGCCTTCACCTTCGGCTGCGGCGCCGCCTGTCTCGTTCCGCTGGAGATCTGGGAACTGTCCGCGCGTCCGGTCATGAAGCTCGACGGGCCGAACCTCTTGACCCTGTTCTACGTCGCCGTTTTCCCCTCGGCGCTCGCCTATCTCTGCTTCAATCGCGGCGTGCGGCTGATCGGCGCCAATCGCGCCGCGCCGTTCTTCCACGTCGTGCCGGTGTTCGGTTCGATCATGGCGATGGCATTTCTGGGCGAACACCCGCAGGCGTTCCACTTCATCGGCTTCGCGCTGGTGCTGGCGGGCGTGTTCGCGGCCTCGAGGAAGCAGGCGGCGTAGGCGCCACCAGGAGCGCGGCTCTGCACTTCCTTCCCCCTTGTTGTCCTTGTTGTGGGAGAGGGGAAAAGTGCACGCCGCGCGACGGGTATGCCTATTTGGGCCTGAACTTGCTGTACGCTTCGCTTGTCGCGATGATGACGTGCTCGGCGCAGGCGTTGACGCGATGGGGATCGGCTTCACGCTCGTAGGCTTCCGACGTCATCATGTCGAGAAAGGCCGCGACGGACGGGTAATAGACCAGCGCGACGAAGTCCCACTGGTTACCCCGATGCGGGCCGAGCGCGACCGCCTTCGCTTCACCGGTCCAAAGCAGCGTGCCGCCGCGCGCCCTGATCATCGGCACCGTGATCGCGCTGTAGCGCAGATACGCGTCCCATCCGGACCCATCGCCGTCGCGCGAGCGCGCGCGGAAGCGCATCAGGTTCAGCATCACCACCGGCGCATTCGGTTCGAGCTTCTCCAGGCCCTCGATGTTCAACATATTAACCGCCAACGGCACCTCCTCAGCTCATGCGCGCATTGTAGCATTGCGGCCCTGTGACTTGTGTCATCTCGGCGATCCGGCGCAAGCTTGCATGCAACGCCCATGACGATCGCTTCGCCCGCAACACCGACCGCCAGTCCGGCCAGTCGGCTCAACAACCAGCCTTATCTGCTGCTCAGTCTGAGCTCGCTGTTCTGGGCCGGCAACATCGTGCTCGCCCGCCATGTCGGCGCGCACGTGCCGCCGCTGACGATGACCACGATCCGCTGGTTCGGCGTGTTCCTGATCCTGTTGCCGTTCGCCTGGCCGCATCTGAAGCGCGACTGGCCTGCCTTGCGCAAGAGCCTGCCCTTGATGCTGTTCCTGTCGCTGGTCGGCTTTGCCTTCAACAATGCGATCTCGTACTGGGCGATGCAATACACAGAGGCGCTGAACGCGCTGCTGATCCAATCGGCAGGGCCGCTGTTCGTGGCACTGTGGTCGCTGGTGCTGTTCGGCGTGCGGTTGACCGGAGCGCAGCTCGGCGGCATCGCGATCTCGCTGGCCGGCGTGCTGATCATCATCCTGCGCGGCGACCTCGCCGCGCTCGCGAGCATCAGCTTCAACAGGGGCGACATCATGTTCGCCTCCTCGCTGGTGGCGTTCGGCCTCTACTCAGCCTTCATCCCGCGGCGGCCGAAGATCCATCAGCTCTCCTTCCTGGCCTTCACCACCTGCTGCGGCGCGACCATGCTGCTTCCCACCGCGATCTGGGAGGCGGCAAGCGGCCGCGTGCTGCACTTCGACGGGATGACGCTGGCGACGCTGGGCTACATCCTGATCTTTCCCTCCACCCTCGCCTACCTCTTCTTCAATCGCGGCGTGGCGCTGATCGGCCCGAACCGCGCCTCGCCGTTCTTCCATCTCGTGCCGGTGTTCGGCTCGGCGATGGCGATCCTGCTGCTGGGCGAAAAGCTCCAGCCGTTCCACCTGATCGGCTATGCGCTGGTGCTCGCCGGCGTCGTGCTCGCATCGCGCCAGGGCTCGGCGGCGAAGTAATTCCGCGTGACGGACGGGCGCGTGCGATCTCGTGTCCGGACAAGATGCAGCGCCTAAGCGCTGCATCGCGGAGCCGGGATCCAGTGTGCCGCGAATGTCGGCCCCGGTTCGGCAGCGCATCACGCCGCGAAAGCGGCGCGCTGCACTGCGCCCGGGGCACGCAACTCCCGTCTTCCGATTTCAGCGAACAGACGCTAGTTTCCCGCCAACGAAAAAGAGGGAACGACCACATATGCTTTCAGGGCTGATTCGAAACCTGCGCACCATCGGCGCGGCCGCACTTTGCCTCGCCGCAGCTTGCACGGCTCAGGCCGACACTTATCCCAGCCGCAACATCACGCTGGTCTTGCCGTTCGCGGCCGGAAGCGGCACCGACACCACGACGCGCCTGATCTCGCAGCATCTGTCGCAGGCGCTCGGCGTCGGCATCTTCATCGAGAACAAGGCGGGTGCCAACGGCATGCTCGCCGCGACCTACGTCGCGAAGGCCGCCCCCGACGGATACACGCTGCTGGTGACGACCAACACCACGCATTCGGCCAACCCCTATCTGCTCAAGAGTCTCACTTACGATCCGGTCAAGGATTTTACCCCGATCGCCCGTACCGGCGATCTGCCCTTTATGCTGGTCATCAATCCGGAAGTGCCGGCCAAGTCCGTCGCCGAGCTCGTCGCTTATGGCAAGGCCAATCCCGGGAAGCTGAGCTACGCCTCGGGCTCGTCGTCGGCGATCGTGTCGGGTGCGACCTTCGCGCACAATGCCGGGCTCGACCTCTTGCACGTGCCCTACAAGAGCTCGCCGCCGGCGCTCAACGACGTCATTGGCGGCCGCGTCTCGATGATGTTCGTGGACATCCTGACCGGCCTGCCCCATGTCAACGGCAACGCCCTGCGCGCGCTCGCCGTCACCACCAAGGAGCGCTCGCCGCTGGTGCCACACCTGCCCTCGATGCAGGAGGCGGGCGTGCCGGATTTCGACATCTCGTCCTGGCAGGGCTATTTCGGCCCCGCCGGCATGCCGAAGGAGATCGTGACGCGGCTCAACACCGAGATCCGCAAGGTCGTCGAGAAGCCGGAAATCAAGGCGCAGCTCGCCACACTCGGCATGGACGCCTTCTCCGGTACGCCGGAGGAGCTCGGCACCTTCGTCAATGAGCAGCTCGTGCTGTGGGAGAAGCTGATCACCAACGCGAAGATCGAAAAGCAGTAGGATCAGTCCCCGTGTTCCGGACAAGATGCAGCGCGTCCGCGATGCATCGCAGAGCCGGGATCCCGACCGCCGCATGCCCCCGGCTCAGCAGCGCATCGCTGAAGGAGCGCTGCGCTGCGTCCGGAGCACGAGATCTCCGCATTCTCCGTGATGGCCGGGCTTGTCCCGGGCGGACGGCGGAGCAGATCGAAGCGTCGGTGCACGCGCGAAAACTACGCCGCGCGCACCTTGGCGAGGAAGTTGTCGACGGCGGTGCGCAGCGCGCCGGATTGGTTGTCCAGTTCGCGGGCGTTGGAGAGCACGTCGGTGGCGGCACTGCCGGTCGCTTCCGCGGCCGAGGTGACACTGCCAATATGGGCGTTGATTTCGCTCGAGCCGGCCGCGACCGACTGGATGTTGCGCGCGATCTCGCGGGTCGCCTCGCCCTGCTGCTCGATCGATGCGGAAATGCCGGCCGTGATCTCGCTCATCTCGGCGATCGTCTGGGTGATGCCGGAGATGGCCGCGACCGCGTCGCTGGTCGAGGTCTGCATCGCAGCGACCTGGGCGGAAATCTCCTCGGTCGCCTTCGCGGTCTGATTGGCGAGCGCCTTGACCTCGGAGGCGACCACGGCGAAGCCGCGGCCGGACTCGCCGGCTCGGGCCGCTTCGATGGTAGCGTTGAGCGCGAGCAGGTTGGTCTGCGCCGCGATCGAGTGGATCAGCTTGACGACCTCGCCGATCTTCTCGGCGCCGGAGGAGAGCACCTGAACGGTGGCGTTGGTACGCTCGGCGTCATTGACGGCACGGCTCGCCACTTCGGTCGAGCGCGTGACCTGGCGGGAGATTTCCGCAACCGAGCTCGACAGCTCTTCGGCGGCCGCCGCGACCGTCCCGACATTGCCGGAAGCCTTTTGCGAGGCAGCGCCGACCGTTGCCGCACGCGAGGAGGCGTCGCTGGCAGTGGCAGTCATCGATTGCGCCGTCGTCTGCATGCCCGCCGCGGCCGAGGAGACCGAGCGGACGATGCCGTTGACGCTGCGTTCGAAGTCGTTGGCGATATCCTCCATCGCGCTGCGACGTTCCGCCGCGGCGCGCTCCTTGGCATCGGCTTCGGCTCGCTCGATCTCGCGGATGCGGACTGCATTGTCCTTGAAGATCTGTACGGTCGAAGCCATCTCACCGACCTCATCGCCGCGACCGACACCGGGGATGTCGCCTTCGAGCTTGCCCTCGGCGAGATCCTTCATGCGCATGCCGAGCAGCGCCAGCGGACGGCTGATGCTGCGTCCGATCATCCAGGCGACGCTGCCGGCAACGATGACGATGCCGAGCATGGCAAGGCCGAGCAGCCAGTAGGCCGGCCCCATCTTCTCATCGATGTCATCGAGATAGGCACCCGTGCCCAGATACATGTCGAAGCCGGGGATGGCGACCGCGTAACCGAGCTTGCGGATCGGCTTTGGCTGTCCGGGTTTCACATACTCATAGAAGAGCAGGAGTTCGCCGTTGGCCTTGACGCCGTCCATGATCTCGCGGGACAGCTTGCGGCCATTCGTCTCCACGTCCATGCGGTTCTGGCCGATCTGCTTCGGATCCGGCGCGAGCTGCGTGATGCCGTCATAGGTGGTGCCGAACAGATAGCCGGAGCCCTTGTCGTAAGTCATCGCGTTGCCGTAGCGGCGCAGGTCCGCGAGCGCGGCGTCCTTGGTCATCTCGCCGGCATTGACCCGCTTCATCAGCGTCGCGGCGTAGTTGCGGGCCAGCTCGACGATTGCCTTGGTCTGGTCGACGCGCGCATTCACCATTTCGCGCTTCATCAGATAGCCGGCGAGAACACCGGAGGCGCAAAGGCCGAACAAGGTGACGCCGACGAGAATGCCCAGCTTGGGGGCGATCTTCAGATTGCTCAACTTCACAGGTTAGCTCCGGCAAAAGTGGGACACGGGCACGCGACCAGATCGATCAAAATCGAATCAATTTTTAGTGGCCGAGCCCTTAGCAAGTTACTTACGTGCCTCCGTAGAAGCCCGGACCGCGCGCGGAAAATCGGAAATATACCTCGCTCACGACAACCGCGAATTGTACGCACCGGCCGCGATTTCGCGTAAAAGACGCAAAGGCCCGCCACGAAGGCGGGTCACAACAAGAAACCAAATCGGGAGCAGGACATGCCGAAATACAGGGTGGTGACGCCGAAGGGTGCGAGCTTCACCGTCGCGGGCAGCGATTATTCCTATGAGCGCGAGGCACTCGATCCGATCGATGCCGAGATCGTCGAGGCGCCGGCCGACGAGGCCGGGTTCATCGCCGCCGCCAAGAATGCCGACGCCATCTATGCCAAGGGCATCCCGATCACCAAATCCATCATCGACGCGCTGGAGAGGTGCAAGGTCATCACGCTCGGCTCGGTCGGTGTCGACAGTGTCGACGTCAAGGCCGCCACCGCCCGCGGAATTCCCGTCACCAACATCCCCGACACCTTCATCGAGGAGGTCGCCGACCACGCCATGATGCTGCTGCTCGCGGGCTTCCGCCGCCTGGTCGAGCAGGACCGCATGGTGCGCGACGGCCGCTGGGCCGAGGGCCGGCCGGCACTGCTCAAGATCCCGAGGCTGATGGGCCAGACGCTCGGCTTCATCTCGTTCGGCCGCGTGGCGCGTGCGGTTGCGAAACGCGCCGCGCCGTTCGGCCTGCGCATGATGGCCTATGATCCCTTCATCCAGGAAACGCTGATGTACGACCACGGCGTGATGCCGGCGACGCTGAACGAGGTGCTGTCGCAATCCGACTTCGTCTCGATGCACGCGCCGGCGAGGCCCGAGGTGCATCACATGCTGACCGAAAAGCACTTCCGGCAGATGAAGAAGGGCTCGATCTTCATCAACACCGGGCGCGGTGCCACCGTGGACGAGGAGAGCCTGATCAAGGCGCTGCAAGAGGGCTGGATCGCGCATGCCGCCCTCGACGTGCTGGAGAAGGAGCCCCCCTCGCACAACAATCCCCTGCTCGGCATGGAGAACGTGACGCTGACAGCCCACGTCGCCTCGGCCTCGGCACGGTTTGACGAAGCGCGCAAGCGCCGGGTGGGCTACGAATTGTCACTGGTGCTTCAGGGCATGTGGCCGGTAAGCTGCGTCAATCCGTCGGTGCTGCAGAACACCGCACTCCGCCGCTGGCAGCCCGTCAGCATGGACCGCGGACCGAACAGCTAGACGGGCCGGCGTAAAACGCGCCGACGACCGAAACGGCCCTTCACCGGCGATCAACGCCGGGAAGGGAACATCATAGGGAGGTTACTGATGAGGAACGACATCACACGTCGTGATGCCTTGGCGCTGGGCCTGTCCGCTGCAACGCTCGCGGCCACCGGTGCTGCAGCGCAAACACCACCATCAGCGATCAAGGCCGCCGACGTTCCGGCGCCCAAGCTGCCGATCGAGAAGGGCGCATCCTTACGCATGCTGCGGCCCGTACGTTTCGTCCAGGCGGATGAGGATGTATTCCGCGCGAATGCAGCGAAGTTCACCAAGGAGACCGGCGTTGAGGTGAAGGTCGACTTCGTCGGCTGGGAAGACATCAACCAGCAGACCGCGGTGACCGCCAATTCCGGCGCCGGTCCTGACATCATCATCGGCTTCTCCGATGCGCCGCACATCTATATCGACAAGCTGATCGAGCTGACCGACATCGCGGACTATGTCGGCAAGAAGTATGGCGGCTGGCTGCCGCTGGCGCAACGCTACGGCAAGAAGAACAAGAGCGAGACCTGGATCGGGCTGCCGTTCGGCGCCACCGCGGGGCCCCTGATCTACCGCAAGTCGGTCCTGCAATCGGTCGGCTTCGACAAGGTGCCGGAAGACCATGCCGGAATCGTCGACCTGTGCCAAAAGCTGCACAAGGCCGGCAAGCCGGCCGGTTTCGCGCTCGGCAACGCCAAGGGTGACGGCAACGGTTTTGCGAACTGGGCGCTGTGGTCACACAATGCCGCCCTGCTCGACGAAGAGGGCAACCTCACCATCAACAGCAAGGAGACCATCGCCGCGCTGAACTGGGTCAAGCAGTTGTACCCGACCTTCATCGCCGGCACGACGTCGTGGAACGACGTCAGCAACAACCGCGCCTACTCCTCGCAGGAGATTTCCCTGACCGCCAACGGCGTGTCGCTGTACTTCTCATTGAAGAACGATCCTGCCACCAAGGCGATCGCCGAGGACAGCGAACATCAGCTGCTGCCGAAGGGCCTGGCCAAGGTCTCGCCGATGGCGGGCCTGACCCTGAACGCGATGGTGTTCAAGCACAGCCAGTACCCCAACGCCGCCAAGGCCTTCCTGCAATACATGCTGGAAAAGGACCAGTACGAGCCGTGGCTCAATGCCAATTCCGGCTACTGGGCCCAGCCGCTCGCGGCCTATGCCGAGGCCGCCGTTTGGTCGCAGGATCCCAAAGTGAAGCTGTTCAAGGACACGATGAACAGCACCTATTACGACGGCTACAAGGGCCCGATCTCGACGGCGACGGGGGCGGTCAGCGCAGACTACGTGCTGATTCAGATGTTCTCGTCGGTCGCGACCGGCGCGGCCACGCCAGAGGCCGCGGCCGCGGAAGCCGAGCAGCGCTGCAAGCGGTACTTCCGGCGGCAAAACCGTTAGGCAGCTGAGCGATCGTCATTGCGAGCGAAGCGAAGCAATCCGGAGCGCGTCCGCGGAGACAGTCTGGATTGCTTCGACGCTTCGCTCCTCGCAATGGCGGTGGGATGACGTTCAACGACAGGACAAAAAGCTGATGTCCGTGACCACCCTCCCCTCTCCCGCGCTGGCCCAGCGGCAACCGAACTGGCTGGTGCGATTGTTCGACTACAAGCCGTTCCTGATCATGATGTGTCTGGCACCTGCGATCGGGCTGCTTACGGTCTTCCTCACCTATCCACTCGGCCTCGGTATCTGGCTCGCCTTCACCGACACCACGATCGGCCAGCGTGGCAGCTACGTCGGACTCGAGAACTTCCAGTATCTGCTCACCGATTCCCTGTGGTGGAACGCGGTGTTCTACAGCGTGGTCTACACGGCCATCGCGACGTTCGGGAAATTCGCACTCGGCTTCTGGCTCGCGCTGCTGCTCAACAACCATTTTCCGTTCAAGAGCGTGCTGCGCGCGATCATCCTGCTGCCGTGGATCGTGCCGACCGTGCTGTCGGCGCTGGCGTTCTGGTGGATCTACGATCCGCAATTCTCGATCATCTCCTACCTGCTGGTCGACGTGCTGCATTGGCGCAGCGACAACATCGACTTCCTCGGCTCGCCCTGGCCGGCGCGCTTCTCGCTGATCGCCGCCAATATCTGGCGCGGCATTCCCTTCGTCGCGATCTCGCTGCTGGCGGGGCTGCAGACCATCTCGCCCTCGCTCTACGAGGCTGCGATGCTCGACGGCGCCAGCGCCTGGCAGCGATTCCGCTACATCACCTTTCCGATGATGATGCCGATCCTCGCCATCGTCATGACTTTCTCGATCATCTTCACATTCACCGACTTCCAGCTGGTCTACGCCATCACCCGTGGCGGGCCCGGCAACTCGACTCATCTGCTGGCGACGCTGGCGTTCCAGCGCGGCATCGCCGGCGGCGAGCTCGGTGAAGGTGCCGCGATCGCGGTGTCGATGATCCCGTTCCTGGTGTTCGCGACGCTGTTCTCCTATTTCGGCCTGGCCCGCCGCAAGTGGCAGCAGGGAGAGAGCAATGACTGATACTGTCGCGCAAGCCGCTGTCGCCGACGCGAAGGCAGCGCCCGACACGATGGCCTGGGATTCCGGGCTGCGGCGGCTGATGATGATCTATCTGCCGCTCGGCTGCTTCGTGCTGATCCTGCTGTTCCCGTTCTACTGGATGGCGATCACCTCGTTCAAGCCGAACGCGGAGTTGATGAATTACAAGGAGCACAATCCGTTCTGGATTTCCTCGCCGACGCTGGCGCACATCAAGCACCTGCTGTTCAACACCGCTTATCCGCATTGGCTGTGGACGACGATGATGGTCGCGATCGGGGCGACCACGCTGTCGCTGATCGCGAGCACGCTGGCGGCCTACGCCATCGAACGCCTGCGTTTCCGCGGCAGTCCTTATGTCGGCCTCGGCATCTATCTCGCCTATCTCGTGCCGCCGTCGATCCTGTTCATTCCGCTCGCCACCGTGGTGGTGCAGTTCGGCCTGTTCGATTCGCCGCTGGCCCTGATCCTGGTCTATCCGACCTTCCTGGTGCCGTTCTGCACCTGGCTCCTGATCGGCTATTTCAAGTCGATCCCTTATGAGCTCGAGGAGTGTGCGCTGGTGGACGGCGCGACGCGGCTGCAGATCCTGCGCCGGATTACGCTGCCGCTTGCGGTGCCCGGGCTGATCTCGGCCGGCATCTTCTCCTTCACGCTGTCCTGGAACGAGTTCATCTACGCACTCGCCTTCATCCAGAGCGGCGCCAACAAGACCGTACCGGTCGCGATCCTGACCGAGCTCGTCACCGGCGACGTCTACCAATGGGGCGCGCTGATGGCGGGATCACTGCTCGGCTCGCTGCCGGTTGCGATCTTCTACTCGTTGTTCGTGGACTATTACGTGTCCTCGCTGACCGGCGCGGTGAAGGAGTAGCCTCGCTCTCTCGCCCTGCCTCTCCCCGTTGTTGCGGGGAGAGGCGAAGAGGGCTGCGGCCTTTGGCCCGGCTTCACAATACTGCAACATGCGATCCGCATAAGGCGTGCGTCCGCCAACAGGAGACGCACATGCGCGCGACTTTTCTCAGCTCCGTCGCAACGATCATTCTCACCGTAAGCACCGCGCTCGCGCAGAGCGAGGGCGAATTCCCGGCCAAGCTCGCCGGCCACGTGGTGATGCCGGCCGCCACCTTCATCGATGCTCCGGCCGATGCCCCCACCGATCTCAAGACCTCCGGCAAATACACCACTGGCAAGCGGGTCGACGCGCTTGGCACTGTCATGGGCAAGTCCTATGAGCGACCGACCGGCGTGTCGTTGCCGTTCAAGGGCCAGCCACTCCAGGGCCATTCCGGCATCAAGACCATGCCCGACGGCAGCTTCTGGGTCATCACCGATAACGGTATGGGTGCGCGCGCCAACTCGCCGGATTCGATGCTGTACCTCAACCGCCACAAGATGGATTGGGCGAACGGCAAGATCGAGCGGCTGGAGACCATCTTCCTGCATGATCCCGACAAGAAGGTGCCGTTCCGCATCGTCCATGAGGACACCGAGAAGCGCTATCTCACCGGCTCCGATTTCGACACCGAGGGTTTCCAGATCATCGGCGACACTTTCTGGATCGGCGACGAGTTCGGTCCCTACGTCCTGAAGGCCGATAAATCGGGCAAGATCCTCGCGGTTTTCGAGACCCTCGCCGACGGCAAGCCGGTGCGCTCGCCGGACAACTGGGCCGTCGCGACGCCCGGCGCACCCGGCGCAACCTACACCAACGTCAATCTCCGCCGCTCCAAGGGTTTTGAGGGCTTCGCCTCGTCGAAGGACGGCAAGTTCATCTACGGCTTGCTCGAAGGACCGCTGTGGGATGCGGAGAAGAAGGACTGGGAGAAGGTCGACGGCAAGGAAGCCTCGCGGATCCTCGAATTCGACGTCGCCGCGGAGAAATTCACCGGCCGCTACTGGCAGTACGTGTTCGAGCAGAACGGCAACGCCATCGGCGACTTCAACATGATCGATCAGGCCTCCGGCCTCGTCATCGAGCGCGACAACGGCGAAGGCACCGCCGACAAGGCGTGCCCGCAGGGTACGCGCGGCGAGAATTGCTTCCCGGATCTTGCCAAGTTCAAGCGCATCTACAAGATCGAGCTCACCGACGCCAATGTCGGCAAGCCCGTGCGCAAGATCGGCTATATCGACCTGATGAAGATCAGGGATCCCGACAAGAAGGCGAAGAAGCCGCTCAACGACGGCGTCTACACCTTCCCGTTCTTCACCATCGAGAACGTCGATCGCGTCGACGACACGCATATCATTGTCGGCAACGACAATAACCTGCCGTTCTCCTCCAGCCGCGATCCCAACAAGGCCGACGACAACGAGTTCGTGCTGCTCGAGGTCGCGGATTTCCTGAAGGCGAAGTAAAGCTCTCTCCCTCTTCCCGCTTGCGGGGAGAGGGTTGCAAATGACAGAGATGCTCATCCTCCGCCATTGTAGCGCAGCGAAGCAATCCAGAATTTTTCCACGGAGACAGTCTGGATTTGCTTCGCTGCGCTCGCAATGACGAGGATAGAACTTCGGTCCTCGATGAGGTCGCGGAGACGGCCCGGGCACGGTCTCTCCCGTAGACGGGGCTTGCGGGGGAGCGTTGGGAGAGGGTGTCTCCAAAACGGGACAATCCCCTAAAGCGCGATGAGATTTGGATGAATCGTCATCGCGCTTTAGCTTGTTGTTTACGCATGATCTTTCCGGAAAACCGCTTCGCACTTTTCCGGATGATGCTTTAGAGGAGTGAGCCCTCACCCCAGCCCGCAAGCGGGAGAGGGAGCGCACTTCGTTCGCGGCTGGCAATCTACCCCGCCGGCACGATCACCATGCTCTTGTCCTTCGGCCAGCGGACGCGCCAGGCGAAGTTGATGTCCCTGATCTCGCCGGGCTTGGCGTCGAACGACCATTCCAGCACGCCGCGCTTGTCGCGGATGTTGGTTGCGGTCGGCTGCGTGCTCGAGGGCAGCATCTCGACCATGATGTCCTCGTTCTCGCTGACCGGCAACTGGTCTTCGATCGCGATCTTGATCGGGAAGTCGTGACCGTTGCGGATCGTGGTCTTGAACGCGCGCTCGTCGGTCTTCGACGTCGTCACGAGCAAGCCGGCCGAGCCCTCGTTGCGCTTGAGCACCGTGCGCTCGATTCTCACCTTGTCGTCGGCGCCGAAGCCGAGCCGCACGATGTCGTCCTTGGCGGACGCCGTGATCTTGCCACGGCCGACGAAGACGCCGTCGCGATAGATCGCGACCTTGCCGGGCAGAAGCGTCGTGTCGTCCGTCTGCTTGAAGCTGGCTTCGAGGAAGGCGGTGGGATCGATCACCGGCGCCGCGCGCACGGCGAGATCGGCGGGCACATTCACCGAAGCGATACGCAAGCTCTTGGCGCCCTCGGCAGCGCCGAGGCTGACGCGGCCGGGAATTTTGAAGGTGGCCTGAAAGTCGCCGATCTCGGCGACGGCCTGCTGCTCGTCGGCGCGCTCGCGCGGCTCGGCCGCTTCTGCGATCTTGGCCATGGCCGGTGATTGCGCCTGACGCGTCATCGGTGCAGGCCGCGCCAGATCCGAGGCCGTGCCGAGCGCCAGCGGCTTCGGCACTTGCGGATATTGCGCCACCAGCGAGCTCAGCTCCGGCGCGCTGCCGCCGCGGCCGAGACGCACGGTGGAGACGCCGAGCGTCACGTTCGACCAGTCCTCGCCGGTCGACTGCGTGACCTCGGCGCGACGGACGAGTTCGAGTTGCGGCTTGCGATCCCTAGCGCCGGTGTCGAGCCGGGCATCGTAGAGCGGCACCCAGCGCGCGTTGCGCACGGTGTAGGTCACGCGCAGCGTCGCCTTGGTCGCGGCGGCCGATGCCACGTCGATCCGCACCTCCAGCATGCTGGGCGGCTTGGCCGAGCGCTCGGCTTCCAATTCGGCGATCTGGCGATCGATCTCGCGCTGTTTTCGCGTGGCATCGCGAATTGCGGTGTCCGCGGTCGCGATCTCCTCGGCAACCGCCGCAAAGGCCGCGCGCCATTCGGTAATCGGGCGCGCCTCGCCCTTCTCGCCGAGGCCGGCCGGCGAGGCTTCGGCAAAGTGCTGCGCAAACTTGCGCCGCGCGTTGGCCGAGTCGATCGCACCTGCAGGTCGGCCCGTTGATCCCTCAGTGCTTCGATGCGCTTGTCCAGCCCGGAGAGGTTCGCGGGCGGTGCGGCCTTCGGCGGCCGCGCATCGATCGTGCCGATGGTGAGCTTGGCGCCCGCCTCGCCTTCAACGCGGAGGGAAGACGGATCGAGCGAGAGCGGAAAGTCCTTGGCGACCAGCGTCGAATCACCGGAGGCGAGGTCCGACGAAATGACACGGGTGACGGTGGCGCCGTCCGGATAGACGGTGACCGTCTCGATCGTCGACGTGGCGTCCACGTTGGCCGCCCTGACGGCGACGCAATGGCCGTGGTCACCAGGACCAGGCCCGTGGTTGCCAAGTCTCTTGCGGTGATGCGCATGAAGTCCCTCCTGCCTATCGCCGCGCCGCCAGCCGGACGCGCGCGATGAAATGCCTCGCCATCGTGGTTGGACGCGGCAGGGAAGGAACCGGTTCGATTGGGGTTTCCGCGGGCGCCGACGCGGCGGCACCATGGCCGCTGAACGCTTTGAAGTCCCTTTAGGCCTGGGTCGGCGCGCCCTGGCCGAAGATGCGCCGGAGCAGATCGGTCACGTTGCGGGCGCCGGCCTTCTTCAGGATGCTGGCGCGATAACCTTCGACCGTCCGGGCGCTCAGATGCATCCGCCGGGCGATCTCCTTGTTGGTGAGACCAACGGCGAGATGCTCGAGCACGTCGCCTTCGCGCTCGGTCAGGGGCTCGCAACCGGGCAGCCAGCATTGCCGGATCGCTGCGGGCTGGGCGAACTCATCGATGGCGGCATCAATCCGGCCGACGACGTCGTGGGTGCGGAACGGCTTTTCGATGAAGTCGGCCGCGCCGCTCTTGATGGCGTCGACCGCCATGGCAATGCTGCCGTTCGCGGAGGTCACCAGTACCGGCGCCATGCAGTTCTCGCCGCGCAGCCGCTTGAGCACCTCGAGGCCAGAGTGATCGGACGGCAGCTCCAGCAGCACGCAGGCCGGCATCCGCGCCTTTGCTGCAGACAAGAGAGACGCACCGTCGGCGAAACAGATCACCTCATAGGCGTTCTGTTGGAGCGCGGTCGAAAGTTGTTCGCGGGAGGCAGCGTCGGTATCGACGACGAATATCTCACCCTTGGAAAGCATGTTTCCCGGCACGATCCCGATCCAGCAATGTCCTGGTCAAATGGCCCGAGACGGTAGCCGGCTCCATCGCCCTGCCGCACCGTCGTCAACACGGCATTCACGCCCGTGCTTCGGTCTCCCCCTATGTATGTTCCGTCCCGTTCCTGGATTTGACTGACCGGGACAGAAATTTTACATTTCGGGACATCCTTGGGAATGGCTGGCAGGAACGGTTCGCATGACCGACCTCATTCGCAGCTCAAGCCTGAGTTATTATCCGGAGGTTGCCCGGTCAGTCGGGCTCGACCCCATGCAGATGATGCGCAAGGCGAGGCTGCCGCCAGCCTGCCTCGACAAGCCCGACACGCCCATTGCCGTCGCCGCCCTGCGCCGTCTGCTCGAATTGTCGGCGGAGGCGTCCGGCTCCGAAGATTTCGGCTTGCGTCTCGCCGAGCGCGGCGGCCTGATCAATTTCGGCGCGGTCAGCCTGATCGTGCGCGAACAAGCGACCGTCGGTGAGGCCATCGATGCGTTCTCGCGCTTCATCCATATCCATCACGATGGCATGCGACTGGACGTTGCGCGCGGCAAGCAGACCGTGACCGTCGCGATGCATCTGCGTGGCCGGCACCCGAGCGCGTCGCGCCAGTCGATCGACATGGCGCTCGGCAGCGTCCACCGCATCATCCAGTCGCTGTTCGGTCACGACTGGCGGCCGCAGGAGGTGCACCTGCATTATCCACCGCCGCACGACCGCAAGCGCTACCGCGAATTCTTCGGCTGCCGCGTGGTCTTCAACGCGAAGCATGACGCGATCCTGTTGTCGGCGCACGATCTGGGACGCCGGATCCCGAGCGCGCATCCACTGATCGCGAATTACCTACGCAAGCGGATCGAGGCGATTGAAACACGGCCCGCAAGCTGGGAGCAGAAGGTCGACGAGGTCGTACGCCTCCTGCTCGCCGGCGGCGACTGCACGGTCGAGCGCGTCGCCGAGCATCTTGCCTGCACCCGCCGCACCATCCACCGCCGCCTCGCCGCATCGGGCACCAGCTTCTCGGCCATCCTGGATGCGCAACGCGCCGATCTCGTGACCCGGCTGATCGACGACCCCGGCCGGCCGCTGACGGACATCGCGGTGCAGCTTGGCTTCTCCGCGCAGAGCGCCATGGCGCGCTGGTTCCGCGGCCGGTTCGGCTGCACCATCACCGACTGGCGCAAGGGCGTGCGGCCTCTCACCGTGCCGCCCTCGGCGACTGCAGCTTGAGTTCAGCGAGCCGGCGCCGGCACGCCCATCGTGGCGACGGCGCGCCAGCGTGAATCCGGCAAAAGCTTGTCGCAGCGCAAACACTCTTATCGTGATCGGCGCACACTGCACCCGTCATCAAAACCTTTTCAGATGAAGGATGCTTCCGATGTTGACCCGCAGAGCCGCATTGATCAGCGCCGCCCCTGAATCTCTTCGGGACGCGCAGACCGTATCGTCATGCGCGCCCCCTTCGCGAAGCCTCAGGTGTTCTGAAGCCTCAGGTGTTCTTCAGCGCGATGCGGAATTCGGCTTCGGTCTTGGCCTTGACCTCGTCGAGCGAGACGCCGTCGGCAAGTTCGATCAGCGCCATGCCGCCGTCGCCGTGCTTGTCGATGGTGAAGACGGCAAGATCCGTGACGACCATGTCGACCACGCGTTCGCCGGTCAGCGGCAAGTTGCACTTCTTCAGCAGCTTCGGACCATCCTTGGCGGAATGCTCCATCACCACGACGACGCGCTTGACGCCAGCGACGAGATCCATCGCGCCGCCCATGCCTTTGACCATCTTGCCCGGGATCATCCAGTTGGCGAGATCGCCGTTCTGAGCCACCTGCATGGCGCCGAGGATCGAGAGATCCATGTGGCCGCCGCGGATCATGCCGAAGGAATCCGCGCTGGAGAAATAGGACGTCGAGGGCAGCTCGCTCACGGTCTGCTTGCCGGCATTGATGAGATCGGCGTCTTCCTCGCCCTCATAGGGGAACGGGCCCATGCCGAGCATGCCGTTCTCGCTCTGCAAGGAGACGTCCATGCCGTCAGGGATGTAGTTCGAGACCAGCGTCGGGATGCCGATGCCGAGATTGACGTAGTAACCGTCACGCAATTCCTTCGCGGCGCGCGCAGCCATCTGTTCACGGGTCCAGGCCATCTTGGTCTCCTGTCGATTCTTTAGTGGCGCATGATCTGATCGGAAAACCGGCTTCCACTTTTCCGGATCATGCGCTGGGGCGCGGGCGGGTGTTGCGGAATTCGATGCGCTTCTTGGCCGTACCGACCTCGACGATGCGCTTCACGAAGATGCCGGGCGTATGGATGTGGTCGGGATTGAGTTCACCGGCCGGAACCAGATGCTCGACCTCGGCCACGGTGATCTTGGCGGCGGTCGCCATCATCGGGTTAAAATTGCGCGCGGTCTTGCGGTAGATGAGGTTGCCGGCGGTGTCGCCCTTCCAGGCGTGCACGATGGCGAGGTCGGCGAACAGACCGCGCTCCATCAGATATTTCTCGCCGTCGAACTCCTTCACTTCCTTGCCTTCGGCGATCAGCGTGCCGACGCCGGTCTTGGTGTAGAAGGCCGGGATGCCGGCGCCGCCGGCGCGGATGCGCTCGGCCAGCGTGCCCTGCGGGTTGAATTCGAGCTCCAGCTCGCCGGCGAGGAATTGCTGGGCGAACAGCTTGTTCTCGCCGACATAGGACGAGATCATCTTCTTGATCTGGCGGGTTTCGAGAAGGCGGCTGAGGCCGATGCCGTCGACGCCGGCATTGTTGGAGACCACCGTCAGGCCCTTGACGCCGGACTCCCGGATCGCGTCCGACAGCTCCTCGGCGATGCCGCAGAGGCCGAAGCCGCCCGACATGATCATCATGTTGTCTTTTAGAATGCCTGACAGCGCCGACTTGGCGTCGGGATAGACCTTATTCATGCAAAAAACCTCGACTGAACCTTCGGCTTGCAGGCGTCGCGCCTTATTGGCGGCGATTATTAGGCGAAATCGTCCGAAGCCGTCAATGATACGGGGTTCTCCGCTCCGCCGCTGGGTGATAGAAGCTGCCCACGCCGTGGGCATAACCGTGCCGCGGCCTTGAAAGCGTCAAGAAAACCCATCAAGTTGCGGGGGTTGGGCGTGGGCGCGCAGGTTTCCCGGCCCGCCCTTCTGGCTCCAGCGACCAACCCGATCAGGACATGCCATTGACCATGGCCCAAGGAATGAAGCGCCTCGGGACGCCGATCGCGGCGCTGCTCGGCGTCGCGCTGATCGCCCTGATCGCGACCTCCTGGCTCATCAACCGCGACGCGCTGCGCAGGGCGGTCGAAACGCAGATCCGCGACGTCACCGGGCTCGAGCTCAGCGTCGCGGGCAGCATCGACATCTCGGTGCTGCCGGCGAGCTACATCTCCTTCCACGACGTCGGCCTCAAGGGCGGCGGCACCAGCGCTCCCGCGCTCCAGGTCGAGGTGCTCACCGCGAATTTGCGGCTGCTGCCGCTGCTGCTGCAACGATTCGAGATCGCCGACCTGATGCTCCTGCGGCCACGCATCCACGTCAGCCTCAAACCGGACCGCGAGAGCAACTGGACGCCCTTCATCCAGACCATCGCACGCACCATGAAGCCCGGGGCGGAGAACCAGGTCTCGTTCTCCGAAATCCGCATCCAGGACGGCGTGCTCGACTACGAGGACCCCGCCACGCATGCCACCGAGAAGCTCGAGGACATCGACCTGTCGCTGGCCTGGCCTTCGATCTCGCGCTCCTTTGCTGCGACCGGACAGTTCGACTGGCGCGGCGAGCGCGTCGACGGCTCGATCAGCTTCTCCGATTTCGTTGCCGCCCTCTCCGGCGACCGGTCCGGCCTGAAGGCGCGAATCGCCAGCGCGCCGGTCAAGCTCGCCTTCGACGGCAGCGTCGCCAATCGCACCAGCCCGATGATGGAAGGCACGCTCACGGTCGACAGCCCGTCCCTGCGCAACGCGCTGCGCTGGACCGCGCAGCCGCAGCCCGGCAGCGGCGGCTTCGGCCGCTTCGCGCTGAAGGCGCGCGCCAACGTCGTCGGCGCCTCGATCGCGCTCACCAATGTCAATGTCGAGCTCGACGGCAATGCCGCCGAGGGCGTCATGACCTACGCCAACAACGGCCGGCAGACGCTGCAGGCGACGCTCGCCGCCGACGCGCTCGACTTCACGCCCTATATCTCGACGTTCCGCCTGCTCGCGAGCGGCGCGCGCGACTGGAACAGGCAGCTGTTCGATCTCAATGGATTGTCGACCACCGACCTCGACATGCGCCTGTCGGCTGCAAGGCTGACGGTCGGGCCGACGAAGCTCGGCCGCACCGCGATCGGCGCCAATTTGCGCAACGGCACGCTGGCGCTCTCCGTCGGCGAGGCGCAGGTCTATGGCGGGATCGCAAAGGGCTCGTTCGGTATCGCGCGGTCCGACACCGTCGCCGACATCAAGGCGCAATTCCAGTTCACCGACGTCGATCTCCAGGCCTGCGCCACCGAACTGTTCGGTCTCAACAAGCTGTCAGGCCGCGGCAACATCAACGTCTCGCTGCTCGCCTCCGGATCGAGCCCGTTCGGCCTCGTGCAGTCACTCGACGGAAGCGCCACCGTGACCGGGCATGACGGTGCGATCTCGGGCTTCAACGCCGAGCAGCTCCTGAAGCGGCTGGAGCGGCGGCCGCTGTCGGGCGGCGGCAATTTCCGCAGCGGCTCGACGCCCTACGACAATCTCACCATCGCCGTGAAATTCTCCGACGGGATCGCCACCGCCGAGGACATCCGCGTCGAGGGGCCGGCGACGAAGATCACGCTCACCGGCACCGCCTCGGTGCCGGCACGCGAATACGACATGAAGGGCGTGGCGAGCCTCAACGGCGCGTCGGGGTTCGAACTGCCCTTCGTGGTGCAGGGCCCCTGGGACGATCCGCTGATCTTCCCGGATCCGGAAAGCCTGATCCGCCGCTCGCCGGCCTCCGCGCCGCTGCTCGACATGCTGAAGGACCGCAAGGGGGGTGACGCCGTGCGCTCCGCAATCGAGCGCATCACCGGCACCGGAAAGCGTCCCGCACCGGCGGAATCGCCGACGGCGGAGAACGCCAAAGAGAGCGCCAAGTCCAACTAACGCGCTCTGTCGGGTTCGGCACTTCAGCGCCACGGGCTCGATTGCTTGATTGGACATTGCGAGCGGCTCGATCGCAACGTGCCGTCAAGCGGCCGATTGCGTGGTCGCGATCCAGCTTTTATCCTCCCGCACCGCCGTTGCCTCGCCGGTCTTCATTCCTGCCGCGGGCGTGAGAGTGCTGCCTTGTCCCAGCTCACGGGCCAACACCTCGCGATCACAGGCGTCCTCCCACAGCGAAATGGTAATGGATGCGACACAGTTGCTGATCATGCTGGTCAGCGCCCGCGCCTCCGACATGAAGCGGTCGATGCCGACGAGCAGCGCCACGCCGGTCACGGGCAGATCCGGCATGACAGAGAGGGTGGCGACAAGCGCGACGAAGCCGCTGCCGGTGACACCGGCGGCCCCTTTGGACGTCAGCAGCATCAGTCCGAGCATTGCTGCGATCTGCCCCCACGACAGGTGAATGTCACAGGCTTGCGCGATGAAGATGGACGCCAGGGTGAGATAAATGGCGCTGCCGTCCAAATTGAAGGAATAGCCCATCGGCAACACGAGCCCCGACACGCCTTTCCGGCATCCAAGCTGCTCCAGCTTGCGCAGCGCTCCAGGCAGCGCCGGCTCCGACGACGACGTGCCGAGCACGATCAGCAGCTCTTCCTTGAAGTAGCGGATCGTCTTCCACAGGCTGAAGCCGTTCAGCCGCGCCAGCGCACCCAGCACGACCACCACGAAGACGGAGCAAGCGATATAGAAGGTCAGGATCAGCAGTCCGAGCGACCCGATCGAACGGATGCCGTAGCGGCCCACGGTGAACGCCATGGCGCCGAAGGCGCCGAGCGGGGCGAGCTTCATGATGAAGCCGAAAGACACAAACAGCACCTGTGAGAACGAGGCGACTGCCTTCGTCACCACGACACCCCCATCGCCGGCACGGCTGAGGCCAAAGGCGATCAGGATGGAGATCAGCAGGACCGGCAGCACCTCACCATCGGCGAACGCTCCAAAGAACGAATGCGGGATGATGTGCAGCATGAAGTCCGCGAATCCGGTCGCACCGGCCTGCTTGGTGAATTTCGCGGCCACCGATGGGTCCAGCGTATTGACCGCAACATGCATGCCGGCGCCCGGTTGGATCAGGGACACTGCGATCAGCCCGGCCAGCAAAGCGAGCCCGGTCAGCAGGTAGAACAGCGCCATGGATTTCACCAACGTGCGGCCGACCTCGCGGGAATCGCTGATGCTGTTGATGCCGCTGACGATGGTGCAGAACACGATCGGCGCGATCATCATCTTGACGAGCTTGACGAAGCCGTCGCCAAAGGGCTTCAGCGCGGCGCCAAATTCAGGCCAGAAATGGCCCGTGAGGACACCCAGCATGAGGCCGATCAGCACCTGGACATAGAGAATCCGGTAGAATGGCTTTCCCGCCTCGGTGCTCGGATGCCCAACCGGTGCTTCCTTTTGCATTCTCGTTTCTCCCATGGCTCTGATTGTTCTTGATGGTTTCGGAAGCGGCGGGCTTCAGGCCGCCAGCACCGAATGAGTCACGTGCGACCGACGGGCAAAGACGTGGCCCTCAAAGATTCGCCGAGCTGTTCGCAGCACCCGTGCAACCGGGCCGGGCTCCAGCCTGACCACGAGCTGGCCGGAAGGATGGGCAAGCGTGATCGGCACCGGCGGCGCCAGTGATCCGACCATCTCTGCCGCGATCGTTCCAGGCGTGACGCACGCCGTCGCGATCGCGACGGCGCCGGTCACCGCCAGCGCGTTGTGACAGTCATGCGGCATGAAGTACCTGACGTTCAACGTCGCCTCCCTCGCGGGCGCAATCAGAACCGGTTTCGGGATCACCATCGTTGCGGGATCTGGAAAGCCCATCCGGCGCCCCGCCTCGATGCGCAAGTCTTCAAGACGCGCGCGAAAGCGGCCGTCGATGAAGTCAGAGGGCGCCTCACTGCCGGTCCATCCCAGATCCGCCGCGCGGACCAACATGACGGGCATCGCCGCGTCGAGGCAGGTCACATCGATCCCTTCGATGCGGTCGACCGGACGTCCCGTCGGCAGCAGGCGGCCAGTGCGTGCACCGGCCGCGTTGGGGAACGACAGTTCGATCGGCGCGGCCGTCCCCGGAACACCGTCGATCCGCGCCTCGCCGTCGTAGGTCACGCGTCCTGCGGGTGTCGGAACGGTCGCGTCAATCAACTTGCCGGTATTGACGTTGTGGATGCGCACATGGGTGCGATCTGCCGCGGCGGCGACCAGTCCGGCTTCAATTGCGAACGGCCCCACAGCCGCCAGCATGTTCCCGCAATTCGGCGAGGTATCGACGATCCCCTCTCGAACCCGCACCTGGGCAAACAGGTAATCGACATCGGCGCCGGCCACCGTTGCCGGTCCGACGATCGCGACCTTGTTGATGACGGCATTGCCGCCGCCGATCCCATCGATTCCAAGGTCGTGTCCTCCTCCCATCACGGACAGCAGGACCGCGTCGCGCAGTTTGGGGTCGGCCGGAAGATCACGGGCCAGGAAAAACGGCCCGCGTGAGGTTCCCCCACGCATGACCACACAGGGAATGGCAATCTGATCGTTCATGGAGCTCTTCCGTTTGGCGACATCTTCGCGCGAGCCAGAGCATCCTCCGGCAGAACTCTTTTGTGAAATGCAAATATCTGAGGTATTATTCCGATTATCGATATAATTGGAGGCTGCCGCCATGAACGCAGAACTGCTCGACCTCAAGGCGTTCATCACCGTGGCGGAGACGGGAAGCTTCGTCCGCACCGCGAGGGCGCTGAACCTGTCGCAGCCGGCGCTGAGCCGACGCATTCAGAAACTGGAAGAAGGCCTCGGTGCGCCGTTGCTCGAACGGTCGACGCGCCACGTCAATCTCACCATGACCGGCCGCGACTTCCTGCCGAAGGTGCGCCGCCTCATCGACGAGTTCGAGACCTCGGTGCTCGCCATCCACGATATCGGCGCGCGCAGTTCAGGCCTCGTCTCGGTGGCTGCGGTGCCGACGGCGGTGTTCTACTTCCTGCCGCGTGCGATCGGCCGATTTGCCGAAGCGTATCCGCGCATTCGCATCCGGATTCTGGACATCGGTGCCAACGAGGGATTGGAAGCGGTCGCACGCGGAGAAGCCGATTTCGGCATCAACTTCATCGGCGCTTCGCATGCGGAAATCGAATTCGAGAAACTGGTCGAGGATCCTTTCGTCCTGGCCTGCCGCCATGACCATCCGCTGGCATCGCGCAAACAGGTCAGCTGGTCGGAAATCGTGTCGCACCGGGTCATCACGGTCGGTCGCAACAGCGGCAATCGCGCGCTGATCGACAATGCGCTGGCGCGACATGGCCTGCAGCTGAACTGGTCCTATGAAGTCGCCCACCTCTCCGGTTCGCTCGGCCTGGTCGAAGCGGGACTTGGCATCGCCGTGCTGCCGAGGCTCGCGACGCCGGCGGCCGGCCACCCCATCATTCACACGGTTCGGTTGGTCGAGCCGGAGGTGTCGCGGACGATCGGAATCGTGCGCAGGCATGGGGCGACACTATCTCCTCATGCCAGCCAATTTCTCAAGATGCTGCTCGAGGCATGGCGCTCGCCTTCCCGGACGAGCGGACAAGGCAGGCCACGATCCCGATCCGCTGACACGAGCCCGAATGCCGCTTCGACCGGCCTCAAAGGGAAACGATGACAAGGCCACGAGGCGAATTGATTGGCATGTATTGATGCGAGCTTTGGATCAATGCGCGAATTCGCCACAGCCCCTCCACCCCCAGGACATTGGTCTGACAAGAAGTCGCTAGATCGGAGGACGGCCATGCGCTAGTGTTTTATACGACCGGTTAAAACACCGGCCGTTTGAGGGAGAAAAACGTGAAATCCAAGGTTATTGGCGCAGTATCATTGGCGGTCGCTGCGGTTGGGCTGTTTGCCGCCACTGCACCCGCCTTTGCGCAGCAGAAGACGATCACGGTCTGGTGGGGCAAGGGCTTCTATCGTTCCGAAGACGACGCGCTGCTGGAGACGATCAAGAAATTCGAAGCCAAGACCGGCATCAAGGTCGAATTGTCGCAATACGCGATCCAGGACATGATCCCGAAGACGGTCGCAGCGCTCGATGCCGGCACCGTTCCCGATGTGGCTTATTCCGATTCCTATGACGTGCAGGCGCAGGGCAAGTGGGCCTATGAGGGCAAGCTCGAGGACCTCACGGACATCATGGAGCCGATCAAAGACCGGTTCGTGCAGAACACGCTCGATGCGTCGATCCTCTACAATGATGTCACCAAGAAGAAGGCCTATTATGGCTTCCCGCTGAAGCAGCAGAGCATGCACGTCCAGATCTGGAACGACATGCTGGAGAAGGCCGGCTTCAAGCAGAGCGATATCCCGAACGACTGGACGGGTTATTGGACGTTCTGGTGCGACAAGGTGCAGCCGGCGATCCGCAAGGCCACCGGCCAGCGCATCTACGCCGTGGGCCAGCCGATGGGCGTGGAATCCACCGACGCCTTCCAGTCCTTCTACACCTTCATGGATGCCTACCACGTCAAGCTGGTCGACGACGACGGCAAGCTGCTGGTCGATGATCCCAAGGTCCGCGACGGCCTGATCAAGGCGATGAAGGACTATACCGACACCTACATCAAGGGCTGCACCCCGCCGTCCTCGACCACCTGGAAGGATCCCGACAACAACGTCGCCTTCCACAACAAGACGATCGTGATGACCCACAACTTCACGATCTCGATCGCTGCGAAATGGTACGAGGATTCCCAGAATCAGAACCTCACGCCGGAACAGCGCGAGGCCGGCAAGAAGGCTTATGAGCAGGACATCATCACGGCGTCCTTCCCGAAGGCGCCGGATGGTTCGACCATCAAGTACCGCTCCGACGTCAAGACCGGTCTGATCTTCACCGCGGCCAAGAACAAAGCCGAGGCCAAGCAGTTCATCAGCTTCCTGCTCCAGGAAGAGAACGTCCGTCCCTATATCGAGGGTGCGCTCGGCCGCTGGTTCCCGGTGACGAAGGAAAGCCAGGAAAGCCCGTTCTGGCAGGCTGACAAGCACCGCAAGGCCGTCTACACGCAGTTCAAGGGCGGCACCGCGGCGTTCGACTTCACCAAGAACTGGAAGTTCACGATTCTCAACAACGAGAACGTGTGGGCGAAGGCGATGAACCGCGTCGTCAGCGAGAAGGTTCCGGTCGACAAGGCTGTCGACGAACTGATCGCCCGCATCAAGCAGGTTGCAGGTTAGTCATCGGCCCCTCTCCCCGCGTTGCAGGGAGAGGTATAAGAACAACACCGGCCGCGTTTCGCGGCCGGCTTCTCTTTGAAGAGTCCGAAAATGGCAATCACGCTCTCTGGCGATCAGGCAATTCCCGGCCCGCCCCTGTCGTCGCGGCTGAGCCCGGCGCAGGTCTGGGGCATCATCCTGCTCGCGCCCTATCTGCTCGTTTTCCTGGCCTTCGTCGTCTATCCCGTCGGCTACGGCTTGTGGCTGGCACGCGCGCCGGAAAACTACGTCGCGCTCTACAACGATCCGATCTTCGCGCGCGCCGCGGTCAACACGCTGATCTTCCTGGTCATCGGCATTAACATCAAGATGCTGATCGCGCTGTTCCTGTCCGGCTTCTTCGCGCAGCAGCGCACCTGGATCAAATGGCTCTCGGTGATCTTCATCCTGCCCTGGGCGGTGCCGTCGATCCCCACCATTTTGTCGGTGCGCTTCATGCTCAATCCCGAGTGGGGCATGATCAACCATTTCATCTTCTCTCTTACCGGCGATGACGGCCCGAACTGGCTGAACGATCCGACAGTGGCGCTGAGCATGGCGATCGCCGTGCACATCTGGAAATCGCTGCCGTTCTGGACGTTGATCCTGATCACCGGACGCCTTGCGATCTCGCACGATCTGTTCGAGGCCGCCGAAGTGGACGGCGCCAGCTGGTGGCAGAAGTTCCGCTACATCACCTGGCCGTCGATGCAGACGCTGTACGTGACCTGCACGCTGCTCTCGATGATCTGGACGCTGGGCGATTTCAACAGCGTCTACCTGCTCACCGGCGGTGGCCCGGCCGACCTCACGCACGTGCTGTCGACGCTCGGCATCCGCTATCTCCGGCTCGACCAGCTCTCGCTCGCGATGGCCTCCATCGTCTGCGCGATGCCGTTCGTCCTGCCGCTCGTGTACTTCATGATGAAACGGTTGTCGCGATGAAGCTTCCCTCTCTCCGTGACGTCGCGACGGAAGCGCGGCTGCTCCTGATCGGCATTCCCGTCTTCCTGTGGACGATGATCCCGATCTATCACATGTTCCTGTTCGCGATCTCCCCGAAGGAGGACGCGTTCTCGGGCAAGCTGTGGCCGGACCATCCGACGCTGCACAACTTCGAGATCGTGTTCAAGCAGCAGCACTATTTCCTGCGCGACTTCTACGTCCAGTTCTGGAATTCGACGCTGATCGCGGCATCCGTCGGCGTGCTGACGCTGTTCATCGCCACGGCCGCGGCGTTCTCGATCTCGCGGCTGAAGGTGCCGGGCGGACGCATGGTGCTGAACCTCGCGCTCTTCACCTACTTCATCCCGGCGGCGTTCCTCGCGGTGCCGATGTATCGCACCATGGGCAATTACGGCCTGCTCAACAATCACTGGTCGCTGATCCTGGCCATGGTGACGATCGCCTCGCCTTACGCGATCTGGGTGCTCAAGCAGGCCTCCGACAAGCTGCCGGTGGAGCTGGACGAGGCCGCGGTGATGGACGGTGCCACGACGCTGCAGATCTTCCGACTGGTCTATCTGCCGCTGATGATGCCCTCGCTGGTCGCGATCGGCACCTATGCGGTGCTGCTGGCCTGGAACGAATATCTCTACGCGTTCCTGCTGCTCTCGAACGATCGCGAGATCACGCTCCCCGTCGCGCTCGGCAACTTCCTCGCCGCGGACGACTCGCCGTGGGAGCTGTTGATGACGACCGGCTTCATCTACGCGCTGCCGCCGGCCGCGGTCTACTACGCCTTCCGCCGCTACATGGTGGGCGGGCTCACGGCGGGTGCGGTGAAGTCCTGAGTGCGTATCGAGGCGGCTTCGGTTCACCTCTCCCCGGCGGAGAGAGGTCGGATTGCTTCGGCGCGCAATTGCGCGCCTGAGCAATCCGGGTGAGGGGCCGCAGCGATCAGCGAGACCTCAAGCCCTCACCCGGATCGCATCTTTGATGCGATCCGACCTCTCCCGTCGGGAGAGGTGATCTGCCTCCTGGGCTCGCATCGTTTCAAGCAAAAACTCATCCTGCTCTAAAGCGGTGCCGCGCTCTCGCCCTGCGAGCTCGACAGCTTCGAGGCGAGCGAGGCAATGACGATGACGACCGCGATCAGGGCGATCACCAGCGTACAGATCGCGTTGATCTCAGGCTTCACACCGAGCCGCACCTCCGAATAGATGCGGATCGGCAGCGTCGCCGAGCCGGGGCCGGTGGTGAAGCTCGCGATGACGAGATCGTCCAGCGAGAGCGTGAAGGCGAGCATCCAGCCTGCGACGATCGCAGGCGCGATCAGCGGCAGGGTGACGGCCATAAACGCCCGAACCGGGTTGCAGCCGAGGTCCATCGCGGCCTCCTCCAGCGAACGATCGAGCGAGCCGAGTCGGGACTGCACGACCACCGCGACGAAGCACATCGTCAGCGTGGTGTGGGCGATCGTCACCGTCCAGAAGCCGCGCTCGGCGTTCAGCGCGACGAACAGCAAGAGCAGCGACAATCCGGTGATCACCTCCGGCATCACCAGCGGCGCATAGAGCATGCCGGAAAACAGCGTGCGGCCGCGGAAGCGTTCACCGCGCGACAGCGCCACCGCCGCGAGCGTGCCGAGCAGCGTGGCGATCGTCGCGGAGGAGACCGCGACCCGCAGGCTCATCCAGGCCGCCTCGATCATGGCGCGGTCCTTGAAGAACTCGCGGTACCAGCGCAGCGACCACCCGCCCCACACCGTCACCAGCCGGGAGGCGTTGAAGGAATAGAGAACGAGGATGAGAATCGGCAAATAGAGAAACGCCAGGCCCAGCGCCAGCGACGCGATGTTGAAGCGTGATAGGCGCGAAACCTTGCGCATCGTCTCAGCGCCTCTGTTCCAGCTGCCGCTTCTGCAGCCGCTCGTACAGCAGCAGCGGCAGCAGCAGCACGACCAGCAGCACGATGGCCGCGGCGGAGGCGACCGGCCAGTCCTTGTTGGTGAAGAATTCCAGCCACAGGGTCTGGCCGATCATCAGCGCATTGGAGCCGGCCAGGAGATCAGGGATCACGAACTCGCCGACGATCGGGATGAAGCACAGCAGCACGCCGGCCCCGACGCCGGGCAGCGACAGCGGAAAGGTGACGAGCCAGAACACATGCCAGGGCGGCGCGCCGAGATCGGAGGCCGCCTCCTCCAGCGCCGGCTCCATCTTGGCGAGCGTGGCGTAGAGCGGCAGGATCATGAACGGCAGATAGGAATAGACGATGCCGATATACATCGCGGTGTCGGTGGAGAGCCACACCACGGGCTGGCTGACCAGATGCAGCGCCAGCAGGATCTGGTTGAGCAGGCCATCATGCTGGAGGATGTTGATCCAGGCATAGATGCGGATCAGGAACGAGGTCCAGAACGGCACGATCACCAGCACCATCGCCACCGCCTGCCAGCGTTTTGGCAATCGCGCCATGCCATAGGCGATGGGATAGCCGAACAGCAGCAACAGTGCAGTCGCGGTCACGGCGACGGTGAGGCTGCGGACATAAGCAAAGACATAGATGTCGTCGGAACCGAGCAGCCTGAAATTGTCGATCGACAGCGCGGCTAAGGCGGCCTTGAGCGCTTCCCATCCCGCCGTCAGGTCGAACACGGGCTCATAGGGCGGCTGCGCGATCGCGGTCTGCGACAGGCTGATCTTGAGGACGAAGGCGAACGGCACCAGGAAGAACAGCGCCATCCAGACATAGGGTGCGATCGCAGCGAAGCGCGCCGGCCGCGCGAAGATGCGGCGGGAGCTCATGACGGCAGCACCACGCAATCGTCGGGCGTGAACCAGGCGACGACATGCTGGTTGAGGCTGTAGGCATCGACGTCGAGGCGCGCGCTGTTGACGACCGAAGCCTGCAGCATCCCGCCGGAATCGAGCTTCACCTTGTAGGTGGTGGTGCCGCCGAGATAGCAGATGTCGGCGATGACGCCGTCCAGCAGGTTGATCGCCGTCTCACGGCCCGCCTCGCTCACTGGGGCGCGACGCGACAGCTTGACCTTCTCGGGGCGGATCGCGACCGCGAATTTTCCCGTGCCGAGCGGTTCGCGCGGCTCGGCGACCACCAGCGCACCCGCATCACGCGTGCCGATGACCAGACGATGACCGTCGCGCAATTTTGTCTCACCGTCGAACAGATTGATGTCGCCGACGAACTCGGCGATCCAGCGCGAGCGTGGTGCCTCATAGAGCTCGCGAGGACTAGCCACCTGCGCGAGCTTGCCGGCCTTCATCACGCCGATCCGGCTCGCCATCGTCATCGCTTCTTCCTGGTCGTGGGTAACGATGATGAAGGTCATGCCGAGCCGGCGCTGCAGCTCCATCAGCTCACCTTGCGTGCTCTCGCGCAGCTTCTTGTCGAGGGCCGCAAGCGGCTCGTCGAGCAACAGGAGTTGCGGCCGGCGCGCCAGGGCGCGGGCGAGCGCCACGCGCTGGCGCTGGCCGCCGGAGAGCTGGTCCGGCTTGCGTTTCTCCAGGCCCTCGAGCTTCACCAGAGCGACCATTTCCGCGACGCGGGTGGCGATCTCGGCGCGCGCCATGCCGGCACGCTTGAGGCCGAAGGCGATGTTGTCGCGCACCGACAGATGCGGAAACAGCGCATAGTTCTGGAACATCATGTTGATCGGACGCTCGTGGGGTAGCGCCTGCGCGATATCCTTGCCGCCGAGCAGGATGTGTCCCTCGTCCGGCGCCTCGAAGCCCGCCAGCATGCGCAGCAGCGTGGTCTTGCCGCAGCCGCTCGGCCCCAGCAGCGCGAAGAATTCGCCGGACTTGATGTCGAGCGACACGCCGTCCACGGCCCGGAACGTTCCAAAGCGCTTGGCCACGCCCTCGATGCGCAGCAACGGCTGGCCCGCCGCGGGAAGCGCATCTCCGCCAGTCACATCCGCTTGAACATCCCTTCCGGGCAGCTCTTCCGCCATGATCCCTGCCAACCCCGATTCCGCCGCACGCTAGCGGTCGATCGTGTTTAGCTCAACCGGTTCAGGGCGGATGACCGGAAATTGGCCTTCATGCGACGCGCGTCAAAGGGCGTATGATCAGGACATGACCAAGTTGCCGGATCAGGCCCTGGAGATCGCACGCAGTCTGCCCGCAGACGCGCAGGACGATATTGCCCGCATCGTACTCCAGCTTGCCGGTACCGATGCAGCGCCTCCTGTCATCCTGTCGGATGACGAGAGAACGGCAATTGCCGCATATGCCATCCGCCATGGGGCTCGCGATCCCGGAGGGATGCCGGGTGCGCGAGGTCCCGCCTAAGTCAAATCCGCCATGAACGCCGCCAGCGCCTCACAGTCCGCCGCAGGCATTGTCAGGCCCAGCTTGGAACGGCGCCACAGAACGTCATCCGGAAAACGCGCCCATTCGCGGGTCACGAGATAGCGCACCTCGGCGCCGGTCAGTCGGGGACCGAAAGCCGGACCAAGCTCTTCGCGTGTCCTTGCTTCGCCGAGCACGGCCGACAATCCCGAGCCGTAGGCCGCAACCAGGCGCTGGGCTTCCGACTCCGGCAGAAAGCGCCAGCGGTCGCGCGCAAGATCGACCTCGGTGTCAAAACGATCCCAGGCGAAATCTCCGCCGGGCAACGCCGCACCCGCGGTCCAGGGCGGCGACATCGGATAGAACGGGGTCAGCTTCGTCACCGCCCACTCCGCGCGCAAGCGCGAGGTGGTGACGTCGCCGCCGAACATCGTGAGCAGCGGCGCCTTGCCCCGGCGCGCGTGGAACAGCGTCGTCTCGTCGCGGCCGCGCGCGGACGCCAGCGTCAGGTTGACGCCCGAGACCGTGCGGACCACGTCGATCGGGGCGACGCGCTCGCGGAAATAGCGGCTGACGGCCTCGCAGAGATAGCTGATGTCGGCTCCTCGCATCGCAACGATGGCGGGATCGCCCGTGAAGGCGTGCGTGACCGTGCCGATCAGCGTGAAATCGCGCTCGAAGGGCCGGGCGAAGATCAGCTGTCCATCATTGTTCTGGAAGACGTAGACGTTTTCAGAATCGAACAGCCTGGGCACGATGATCTGGCTCATCTGAGTAGCCGCCATCACCGGCTGCGGCTGCCGCAGCACGGTCTCCGCGACCATCGAGGTCCAGCCGCCGGTCGCGTTGGCCAGCGCCCGCGCCGTGACGGTACGGCGGTGTCCGCGATCGACCACCGCGAGGCGCCAGATCTCGCTTCGGTCGGCACGGACGCAGCGCGCCCCGGTCCGGATCGCAGCGCCACGCTCGGCGGCATCCAGGGCCGTGAGCACGACAAGACGGGAATCGTCGACCACGCAGTCCGAATATTCGAACGCCGTGCCGAACGGACGTTTCAGCGCGTTGCCCACCGGATGATGCGTGATGTCGAGGGTCGTCGATCCGGGCAGGCCGTTCCGGCTGGCGAGGCTGTCATAGAGGAACAGGCCAGCGCGCAGCAGCCACGGTGGACGCTCGTCCGCATGGGCCGGAATCACGAAGCGCATCGGCCGGACCAGGTGCGGCGCGATGGCGAGCCAGATCCGGCGCTCGGCGAGCGCTCGGCGCACCCGCCAGAAGCCACGGCGCTCCAGCACCGCGAGATCGCCATGGATCAGCCGCGGTGTCGCCGACGACGCGGCGCCGGCGAGATCACCCTGCTCGAACAGAATCACGCGCAGGCCGCGGCCAGCCGCATCGCGCGCGAGGCTGACACCGTTCAGGCCGCCGCCGATGATCGCAAGATCGTAGTCCGCCATGAGGCCGTCGAATGGGAGCGTTGGTAGCGCTCAGCATCACTAGCCGGTCTTGAGCGCGAGCTCCATGACCTCGGCGCGGCCGACGAGATCGGCATATTTCCCGATCGGCAGCGGCTTGCCGAGCAGATAGCCCTGCACGCCGTCGCAGCCCTCCTTGGCGAGGAAGGCGAGTTGCTCCACCGTCTCGACGCCCTCGGCGATGATCGACATTTCGAGGCCGTGGCCGAGGTCGATAACGGCACGCACGATCGCCGCTGATTGCGGGTTGCGGCCGAGATTGATGATGAAGGCGCGGTCGATCTTGATCTTGTCGAACGGGAACGCCTGGAGGTAGCTCAGCGAGGAGTAACCGCTGCCGAAATCGTCCATGGAGATGCGCACGCCGAGCGCCTTGAGGCGGCGCAGCAGCGCAAGGCCCCGATCGAAATCCTCGATCAGCACACCCTCGGTGATCTCGAGTTCGAGCCGGCCCGGTGCAAGGCCCGTCTCGATCAGGATCGAATGGACGAGGCCAACCACGTCACCGTGCATGAACTGCGCCGGCGACAAATTGACCGCGACCTGCAGCGGCTTCGGCCAGGACGCCGCCTCGCGACAGGCCTCGCGCAGGATCCACTCGCCCATCTCGACGATCAGGCCGCTCTCCTCAGCGATCGGGATGAATTCGGCCGGCGAGACCTGACCGCGGACCGGATGCTGCCAGCGCGCCAGCGCCTCGAAGCCGATGATCTCGCTCTCGGCGACGCTGTGGCGGGCGGCCCCCTGCGGCTGGAAGGCGAGCGAGAGCTCGCCGTTCTTGATCGCCATCGAAAGATCCTGGTGCAGCACGCGGCGATTGCGGATCTGCTGGTCCATCTCCGGCTGGTAGAGGCTGATCGTGCCGCGCGACTTCTGCTTGGCGCGGAACAGCGCGGCGCCGGCGTTGGCGAGCAGCGAGGCGCCATCCGTGCCGTTGTGCGGGAAGATCGACATGCCGGTGGTGACGCCGGCACGGACCGGCCGGCCATCGATCTGGAACTCCTCCGCGACGGCTTCGCCGATCTGCTGCGCCAGCGCGAGCCCCGCTTGCGGCTGCTTGCCGTCGATGATGAGACCGAACTCGTCGCCGGACAGGCGCGCCACCACGCCGCCGCGGGCGGAGTCCTGGAGCCGCTGGGCCACCTCGATCAGGAGCTTGTCGCCGAGCGCATGGCCGAAGACGTCGTTGACCTCCTTGAGCCCGTCGAGGTCGACGCAGAGCACGGCGAACTCCTCGCCGGTGCCTTCGCAGGCCTCGATCATCTGAGTCAGCGCCTGCAGGAAGGCGGCGCGGTTCGGCAGATCGGTGAGACCGTCGTGATAGGCCATGTGCGCCATGCGCGACTCGGTCTGCCGGCGATCCGTGACGTCCTCGTGGGTCTTGATCAGATATTGCGGTTCGCCGGCGTCGCTGAGCACGGTGGCGCGGCGGGTCAGGAACAGCCGCAGACCGTCCTTGGTGGAGATCGGATGCTCCTCGGTGATCATCCCGCGTTTCTTGATCGCGGCCTCGTCGCGCCCGATGATCAGCTTCGCTTCCTTGGCGTTGAAGATGTCGGAGGCGGTCAGGCCGGTGGCTTCCTCGCGCCTGCGGTTGAGGATCGTCTCCGCGCTGCGGTTGGCGAGCAGATAGCGGCCGTCCTTGACCTGCTCCACGATCAGCGCGACCGGAATATTGTCGACCACGAGCTCGAGGAACTTCTTGGTGCTCTCCAGCTCCTTCGACAGCGAGCGGCGGTCGGTGATGTCCTCGAACACGATGAGCAGGAATTCGGGCTTGTCGCTCTCGTTGCGGACCACGATCCGGATCGAAGCGACCATGCGCCGTTCTTCGCCCCGCTCGAGCTCGAATTCGTTGCGGAACTCGCCGTCCGGCGAATTGAGCGCCGCCCGGTCGGTCGCCTCGATCGTGGCTGCCGAGACCGGCGCAAACAACTCGCGCGCATTCTTGCCGACGACATGATCCCGCGAGAACCCCCAGAACCGCTCGCAGGCGCTATTGGCGAAAATGTAGCGGCCGTCCTCGATGTTCTTCGCCGCGACGCAGGCCGGCACGTTGTCCAGCACCGTCTCCAGGAACTGCTTGGTCGAGGCGAGCTGCCGTGACAGCCTCCGCTGCTCGCTGACGTCCAGATGCGTCGCAACCGAGCCGCCATTCGGCAGCACGAAATATTTCACCAGGATGGCCCGCCCGTCGGGCAGTTCGGTGATCAGACCATTAGGGCTTGCCGCCTTCTCGTAGAACTCGTTGTCAGAGACGCCGCCGAGGACGCCCCGCTTGCGCCTCAGCTCGAGGATATCATGGGCGGTCATGCCGGTCCAAAGGTCGGAGCGGGTCAGGCCGTAAATATCGAGATAGCGGTCGTTGCAGAAGATGATGCGCCGCTGCGCATCCGTCATCACCACGCCCTGGTTGAGATTGTTCAGGGCGGACGAGATGAAGGCATTGCGCCGCAACTGCAAACGCCGGGTCTGACGCAGCGAGGAATGGATCCACAGCGCGATCGCGCCGAGGAACGCGCAGATGACGATGCCCGCGATCAGGGCTTCCCAGATCACGTTGGGATCAAGCTTGGTGAGATCGCCCGGAACGGTGAACCCGACCGAAGCCGCAAAGGCGCGCACAGGCGCGGCCGCGCCGGCCAGGCACATGACGGCCTGCACAGCAATCGGAAGCGTGCTGCCCACGTGCCAGTTCTTCTCAGCCATCAGCCACCCGCGATTTCAACGTGGATTGTCTGGCCTCGCGGGTTTGGATCGGGTAAACGCTTGTACCCACAATAGAAAAATGTGACGCGAAATACGGCAATTGCCCTGACATGATAAATGCTTTCTTAACGGAAAATTCCCCTGCGCCGCCGCTTCCAGGCCTGACGCCACCGGCGCTTCCAGCGGACATCCTGCGCAACCATGGATAGGGTCGACTGCGTCGTCATCGGAGCCGGCGTGATCGGTCTCGCGGTGGCCCGAAAGCTCGCGCAGACCGGGCGCGAGGTGATCGTGCTCGAGGAAGCCGAGGCCATTGGGACCATCACCTCCTCGCGCAACAGCGAGGTGATCCATGCCGGCATCTACTACCGCGCCGGAAGCTGGATGGCGCGCATGTGCGTTGCCGGCAAGCACGCGCTCTACCGCTACTGCGCCGACCGCGGCATCCCTCACAAGAATTGCGGCAAGCTGATCGTCGCGACCAGCCCGAAGGAGACCGAGAAGCTGCAATCGATCAAGGCGCATGCCGAAGCCAACGGCGTGCTCGACATGCAGCTGCTTTCGGGCGAGGCCGCACGCGCGCTGGAGCCGGCGCTCGCCTGCGACGCCGCGCTGCTGTCGCCGTCAACCGGCATCATCGACAGCCACGCCTACATGCTCTCGCTGCGCGGCGAGGCCGAGGACGCCGGCGCCGCCTTCGCGTTTCACACCCCGCTGATCCGCGCCAAGGCGGCGGCCGGTGTCATCGAGATCGATGCCGGCGGCGAGGCACCGATGACTCTGCAATGCGACCTTCTCGTCAACGCTGCCGGCCTCTCGGCGACGAATGTGGCGCGCAACATCGACGGCATGCCGCTGGACCGGATTCCGCCGGCCTACCTCGCCAAGGGAAACTACTTCAGCTGCAACGCCAAGGCGCCGTTCTCGCGCCTGATCTATCCGGTGCCCGAACCCGGCGGATTGGGCGTGCACCTGACGCTGGATATGGCAGGGCAGGCCCGCTTCGGGCCTGACGTCGAGTGGATCGAAACGATCAACTACGAGGTCGATCCTTCACGCGCCGAGCGCTTCTACCCGGCGATCCGCAAATACTGGCCGACACTGCCCGATGGCGCGCTGATGCCGAGCTATTCGGGCATCCGCCCGAAGATCGTGCCGCCGGCCGTGGCCACGCAGGATTTTTTGATGCAAGGCCCGCACGATCACGGCGTCGCAGGGTTGATCAATCTGTTCGGCATCGAATCGCCGGGATTGACGTCGTCGCTCGCGATCGCCGATCACGTCGCCGAGCTCGCAGGCATCTAGAGCGTCTTCGTGCGAAGTGGATACCAGTTCGCGTCAGGGCAACGCGTCCAAACAAAGACCAGCGCCGTGCAAAGATCTTGCACGGCGTGCACCCTGCAGCAGGGATGAGCACGAATGCTCTCACCCCTGCGAAGGATGTGATCAACTCTGCGGTGTTACGGGGTTACTAGTGGAGCGTGTCGCCTTGCTTCAGACGCTCGATCTGGTCCTTGACCATCAACTTCCGGCGCTTCAACTCAACAATTTGCAGGTCGTCTGTTGAAAGGTGCACAAGAGCTTCGTGCAATTCGTTTTCGAGAAGTTTGTGCTTCCGTTCCAATTCAACAAGATGTGCCTGAATTGTCATTCGAAACCTCCTCGGTAGGGTTGAACCTCAGGATTCGATCCGGACAGCCAAGTCTACATCACCGATTCGTCCTGTCGATGGGTATCCGTTGTCGCGCCGTCATTTTTGAAAGTTCATATGTAAGGAAGCGTGACCAAGGGAACCACGCGGGAAAAATCCATGATATCAATGCAGCTGCGCAAGGCCACAGCTCCTCGCAGAAATATGTTGCGGGAGATCGGCGAGCGAGGGTCGCAGATCGCTTGCGATCACGCCGCGCAAGGACGATAATTTCCACAGGGCATCCACAGCCCAGATTCACGGCTATCGGTTTTCGGCCACCGCAGACATGACCAATGAAGATGAGCGTGAGCTCGAAGCCGAGCTCACCCGGTTGCAGCAGGAACACCGAGATCTCGATGCGGCGATCGATGCGTTGCATCAATCGCCCGCGCCCGACCTATTGCGGTTACAGCGGCTCAAGAAGCGCAAGCTGTTGTTGCGCGACCGCATCGCGTTCATCGAAGACCAGATTACCCCCGACATCATCGCCTGAGCCTAAGCCGGTCTTTCGCGGCGCTCGCCGCAGCTGAATCCACTTGACTCAAAAAGAACAAAATAGGAACATTCGAAGGATCCCAGCGGCCCCAGGAAAATGCAAAGACAAGGCACAAGGACAACGCAGATGTCGGCAACGCCTCTTCTCGACAACAGCCATTATGAACAGGCCTGCGATCAGGCGATCGCGATGTGCGACGGCAATCTGCGCAGCACCATCAAGGCGCTGATCATGGCCAACGAATATCTGGAAGCCGAGCTGGAGGAATTGCAGGCGGCGATTTCGGCCGGCTGCATTCCGGAAACCTCGCGGAGCAAGAGCAGCGCCGCCTGAGTTCATCATTGGAGCAACGCCATGTCAGATGTGACCTACTACGTTGCAATGCCCTTCTTGATCGATGCCGACGGCTCGCCGGTCGCGGGCGCCGCGGAGGAGTGTCAGTCCTCGACGGCGGCGCTACGACGCGCAGAGATTCTCGCGCGCGGCGCCGGCCATATCGGCGCGATCGCGTTCAGCCGCAGCGGCGATCCCATGACCGGCGAGTTCGGTGACGCGACGCTGCTGCGCAAATTCGGCAACGTGCCCGAAGATCTTGCGACTCTCTAACGCTCGCCGCTGGCCAGCCTGATCCGCGGCTCGTGCCGGCGGTGCGCCTTGCGGACGTACATGGCGGCATCGGCCTCCTCCAGGGCGCGGCCTGCGTCGGAGTGGGGACCGAGCAACGCGACGCCGGCAGAGGCGCCTGCGGTCACGTGCTGCCCGCGGAAGACGAAGGACAATTCGTCGATCGCCTGCTCCAAGGCCGTGGCCTTCGCCTTGGCATCGGTCTCGCTGAGATTCCAGAGCAGCAGCGCGAACTCGTCGCCCCCGAGCCGGCCGACCACGTCGGAGGCGCGCACCTGTCGCGTCAGCGTGGCGACAATCGCCTTGAGCACCTCGTCGCCGGCGGCATGGCCGAAGGAATCGTTGATCGGCTTCAGCCGGTCGACGTCGAGCACGATCAGCGCCCCGCTGGCGCGGTAGCGCTTCATATAGGCGATGGCGCGCGCGAGCTCGCGCTCGAAGCCGCGCCGGTTGTGAATTTCGAGCAGGAAATCGGTGTCGGCCGCAGCTTCCAGCTCCGCGACCCGGCGCTGCGCTTCCTTGAGCTTGGCCCGCAAGCCCCGGATCGTCGCCCTGACGTTGTCTCTGGCTCCGTCATCATCCAACGCGGCGCGCCGCGACGGCTTCGCCCGACGCTTGGTCGGCCGTTTGGGGGCGGCATTGGATCGGCCGGCGCTGGTCTTCCGGCCCTCTTTGGCCTTCGCGGCGCTAGCCCTTTTTGGTTTCTTCATGGGCATCCTGCTCAATGAAGGCTTGCGGGGATTCACCAAGACAGGATAGTGGATTCCCTTCTCCTTGCCACCGCCTTGCGAGCCGCCGGCCGGAACCTTTAATCTGGCCTATCTTTCTGTTTTTCCGGGCACATTTGATGTCATGACCGCGCCGATCGCCATCATCATGGGAAGCCAGTCGGACTGGGACACGATGCGGCATGCCGCCGACACGCTTGACGCGCTCGGCATTGCCGCCGACAGCCGCGTCGTCTCGGCCCACCGCACTCCCGACCGGCTGTTTGCTTTCGCCAAGGGCGCCAAGGCCGCGGGTTACAAGGTCATCATCGCCGGCGCCGGTGGCGCCGCACATCTGCCCGGCATGGCGGCGGCGCTGACGGAACTCCCGGTATTCGGCGTTCCCGTCGAATCCAAGACGCTGAAGGGCGTCGATTCGCTCTATTCGATCGTCCAGATGCCAGCGGGCATCCCGGTCGGCACCCTCGCCATCGGCAAGGCTGGCGCGATCAACGCCGCGCTGCTGGCAGCCGCCGTGCTGGCATTGTCCGACCCGGCCTTGTCCGATCGCCTCGCCGCCTGGCGCAAGGCTCAAACTGAGGCGGTCGCCGAGCGCCCGGAGGACAAGGCGTGACCGACACCAGGCACGTGAAGCTGAAGCCCGGTGACACCATCGGAATCCTCGGCGGCGGACAATTGGGCCGGATGCTGGCCATGGCCGCGGCCCGGCTCGGCCTGCGCTGTCAGGTGTTCTCGCCCGATCCGGATTCGCCGGCCTTCGACGTCGTGCTGAACGCGACCTGCGCCGAATACGCCGATGTCGAAGCGCTCGAGCTGTTCGCGAGCGACGTCGATGTCATCACCTACGAATTCGAGAACGTGCCTGCCGCCGCCGCGATGGTGCTGGACGCGCGCCGCCCGGTGCTGCCCAATCGCAGGATCCTCGAGACCACCCAGGACCGGCTCGCCGAGAAGGATTTCGTGACGAAGCTCGGCATCGGCACTGCGGCCTATGCCGACGTCACCTCCGTCTCCTCGCTACGCGAGGCGATCCTGAGAATCGGCCTCCCGGCCGTGGTGAAAACCCGCCGCTTCGGCTATGACGGCAAGGGCCAGGCCATCATCCGCGAGGGCGACGACATCGCCAAGGTGTGGACCAGTCTCGGCACCAAATCGGCGATCCTGGAGGCCTTCGTGCCGTTCGAGCGCGAGATCTCCGTGATCGCTGCACGGTCGGCCACAGGCCAGGTCGAGTGCTTCGACGTCACCGAGAACGAACACCGCGACCACATTCTGAAAATCTCCCGCGCACCGGCACCGATCCCGGACGCTCTCGCCGATGAAGCGCGCAGCGTCGCGACCAAAATCGCAAACGCGCTCGATTATGTCGGCGTGCTCGCCGTCGAGATGTTCGTGCTCGCCAATGGCACCGGAGCGAAGGTACTGGTCAACGAGATCGCCCCGCGCGTGCACAATTCCGGACACTGGACGCTCGACGGCGCTTCGGTCTCGCAATTCGAGCAGCACATCCGCGCGATCGCCGGCTGGCCGCTCGGCAAGCCGGTGCGCCATGGCGAGGTCGTCACCATGACCAACCTGATTGGGGACGAGATCAAAGATTACGAGAAGTGGCTCACCGTGCCGGGCGCCACCGTCCACATCTACGGCAAGGGCGCGCCGCGTCCCGGCCGCAAGATGGGTCACGTCACCGAAGTGCGCCCCACCATCGGCAAGTAACGGGACCGCAGCTTCGACCTGCGATCCCGCTCTTTGCGATCACGCGGTCTTCACGCCCGCGACGACGCCGGTAGGCTCCTCGCTGACCCAGCGATAGATCACCCCACCCAGAGCGCCGCCGATCAGCGGTGCAACCCAGAACAGCCAGAGTTGCGACAGCGCCCAGCCGCCGACGAACAGTGCCGGGCCGGTGCCGCCGGGTTCACCGACGTGTTGGTGACGGGAATGCTGACGAGATGGATCATCACCAGCGCGAGCCCGATCGCGAGCGGTGCGAAACCCGCCGGCGCGCGGCCGTGGGTGGCACCCATGATGATGAACAGGAACATCATGGTCATCACCGCCTCGGTGAGGAAGCACGCGATCATGCTGTACTGGCCGGGCGAATGCGCATCATAGCCGTTGGAGGCGAAGCCCTTGCCGACATCGAATCCGGGCGCTCCGCTCGCGATGACGTACAGCAGCCACGCGGCGACGATCGCACCCGCCACCTGGGCGATCACGTAGGGCAGGATCTGACCCGCCGGAAAGCGGCCACCGGCGGCGAGACCGACCGTGACAGCCGGGTTGAGATGGCAGCCCGAGATGTGGCCGATCGCATAAGCCATGGTGACGACGCTCAGGCCGAACGCAAGGGAGACACCGACCAGGCCGATGCCGACCTGGGGGAAGCCGGCGGCGATGACCGCGCTCCCGCAGCCTGCGAAAGTGAGCCAGAAGGTGCCGATGGCCTCGGCGGCGTATTTTTTCATGTCCATGGACAGTCCCCTCATTTCAAAGAGGCCGGAACAAAGCCCCGGTCACGGCCCCCCAAATGGCGCCAAATCTCCAAAATCGGGGCCGCATGGAGGTATTTTCGCCGCATTTAATGGCCGAACTTGGCCCGAAAACCCGCTTGGCCGGTGGACATCTCTGGTTTTGTCTGATACATCCCCGCGCTCAAGGTTAAGGGCGCCGGGCTTTTGCCATCCCCTTTGACTTACCAGAATTCAAATCCGATCCACCTGAAGAGGATGCCGCGTGCAGGTTCTCGTTCGCGATAACAATGTTGATCAAGCCCTCAAGGCGCTGAAGAAGAAGATGCAGCGCGAGGGAATTTTCCGCGAGATGAAGCTCCGCGGTCATTACGAGAAGCCCTCCGAGAAGAAGGCCCGCGAAAAGGCCGAAGCCGTGCGCCGTGCGCGCAAGCTGGCCCGCAAGAAGCTGCAGCGCGAAGGCCTGCTGCCGATGAAGCCGAAGCCGGTGTTCGGCGCCGGCCCGGGCGGTGATCGCGGCGCTCGTGGCGGCGCCGGTGCAGGCCCGCGCGGCCCGCGCTGATTTGCCGAACCTGTAAGACCTCAGTTTTCGATGACGCGGGCCCTTGGCCCGCGTCATTGTTTGTGAGCGGTGCCTTTCCGGGACGGGCACTACCGATGCGGCGCTAAAGCGCGAATGAGACTGGGACGAATTATCATCGCGCTTTGGTTTTGTTCGAGCATGATCTCTTCGGAAAACCGCTTCAGACTTCCGGAGCATGCTCTAGCGCGAGCGAACCGTAGATGGCCTCTCCCTTCCCCGAGCGTGGCTTGCCGCGGCTACGCCAGATCTGGCGGCAGCCGTTCGCGCTGGCCGTGATGGGGATTGCGCTCTGCGGCTGCTCATTCGATCTCGGATCGCTACTCCCCGAGAAGGACAAGCCGCAAGAAGCACCCAAGACGGCCGCGCCCACCGAGAGCGCGGTGAGCGCCGGCAACATCGCCGAAGCTCAGGCCCACACCGCAAAGGCCCAGTCGCTGGCGAAGTCAGGCGAGACCGCGGCAGCGCTCGACGAGTTCAATCGCGCGGTCGGGCTCGACCCCTACAATGCGCAGGCGCTTTATGGCCGCGCGCTGATCTACCAGGGCAAGAACCAGCACGACTTCGCGATCGCCGATTTCAGCGCTGCGAGCGGGCTCAACCCGCAAAAGGCCGAGCCGCTGCTCGGTCGCGCCAACAGCTATCTTGCGCTCGGCAAGAACAAGGAGGCCGCAGCCGATCTCGATGAAGCCTCCGAGGCCGATCCGCACAACGCCCAGGTCTGGACCACGCGCGGACAGGCCTATGAGCGGCTGGGCGACAGGGCCAAGGCGGCGGCGTCCTACACCAAGGCGGTCGCGCTGCGTCCACGCGATGACGCCGCCCGCAGCGGCCTCGCCCGCGTCGGCGGCTGACGGTTTGGCGCAACGCGGAGCGCAGCTCAGTCGGGGGTAGCGCTCTTCGGCAGAACGGCGTTGAACATCGACTTCATGCCCGACAGCATCTCGTCGGCGACATTGGTCTTCTTCGGCCGCGGCATGGAGGCGCCAGCGTCGGCACGCAGATCGAGCGGTGGCGCGATGACCGGCACGGGAATGTCAGCCGGCGGCGTCACCCGATTCGGATCGTCGCTGCTGACCGAGGCCGTGTAGGGCGGATTGGAGCCACCATTGCCATAGGCCTCAGATGAGGGCGTCGATACAGTGATCGGCGGCGGCAGCGGACGAACCGGGGCCGGCTCCATGCTGACGACCCGCGGAGCCTCCGGCGTGCGGGTGGCTTCCCGCACCACAGGCTCTGCCGGCCGCTCGGCTTGCTTGGTCTCCGACGAGCGAACCTCGGCGGGCCTGGTTTCGGAAGATCTGGCCTCAGCGGCCTTGCCCTCAGGCGACTTGCGCAGGCGCTCGATCGCGGCACGCGCGAGATCGTTGGCGTCGGGGGTGGCGGCTGGAGAAGCCGCAGTCGCGGCAGAATTGGCCTCAACCACAGGAGCAGAGGCAGCCGGAGCGGACTTGGCCGCGGCCTTGTCGCGCGGACGGCCGCGCGGGCTGATTTCGGCGGGAGCCACGTCTGCGGCCTTGGTCTCGACAGGCGCCTGATGATCGGCAGGCTTCTCGGCCGCCGCCTTGTCCGTGACGTTCTTCTCGGAGATGCCCTTGGCTTTGACGCCGGGGGCAGGAAGGTTGGCGGTATCGGTGGGCTTGTCACTGCCGGTCTTGGCAGGCGCGACCGCGGCGGCTGGAGTGTCGGCCGCCGGCTTGGCGTTGATGTAATGATTAACGATGTAGGCCCCGATGATCGTCGCGAGCACCGAGGGGAAAATATCCATCGAAATTTTTGCGAGGTATTTCAGCATTCCGACCACTCCCCGCGCGATCTGATGCGGGAACTTTAGGGCATTGTGAGGGATCAACTGCGACGGATCGATGGCAAACGGTCGCGCCAACTCAACGTTTTAGCTCGACTTCAACGAACACGATCTCAGTTGAGGTTTCGTTAAGTACGTCATGTTGGACGCCCGCCTTGCGGAAGTAGGATTTTCCGGCGGCGAGTTGCGCCTTGGACCGTTCGCCATTGGGCGCCACGATGGTCATCTCGCCGGCGACCACGGGCACGATCACATAGTCCATGCCGTGGGTGTGATGGCCGGTCGCGCTGCCAGGCGGAAGGCGCCATTCCGTGACCCGGACCTCTTCGTTGTCGACCTGAACCTCGGACCTGGCGGCAAGCATCTGGAGTTCCTTTTACGGCACGAAAACCATGAACACGTAGACGGCAAATACCACCATATGGACCAGGCCGAACAGGACATTGGTCCTGCCCGTGCCGAAGGTCAGCATGCTCAGGAAGAAGGTCAGCAGCAAAAGCACGCTGCCCTGGGCGCTGAGGCCGAGTTCGAGCTCCTTGTCGAGCGCGTAGGTGGCGACGCCGACGGCGGGGATGGTCAGGCCGATGGTCGCCAGCGACGAGCCGAGCGCGAGATTGATGCTCTTCTGGAGGTCGTTCTTGCGGGCCGCCGCAATGGCCGCGACACCCTCGGGCATCAGGATCAGCAGCGCGACCAGAAGGCCGGCGAAGGCCGGCGGCGCGCCGATCCTGGCGCCGACGGCATCAACCACCAGCGAGAATTTCTTGGCCAGCAGCACGACTGCCAGCAGCGAGACCAGGAGCAGCGCCACGGTGAGCCCGAACATCCCGGCCGACAGGTGCCCCTCCCCGCCCTCGCCCTCCGTCCGTTCATGAACGAAGTAATCCTTGTGCAGGACGATCTGGGTGTAGAGAAAGACCCCATACAGCGCGAGCGTGACGACATCGACGAAGCCGAGCTGGACCGAGGAATAGACCGGGCCAGGTGTGGTGATGGTGTAGTTCGGCAGGATCAACGTGATGGTCGCGAGCGCGAACAGCACGCTGAGATAGACGTTGGCGCCGGAGAGCTGAAAACCCTGCTCGCGATAGCGCAGGCCGCCGATCAAAATGCAGAGGCCGACGAGGCCGTTGCAGACGATCATGACCACGGCGAACACGGTGTCGCGGGCCAGTTCCGGCGCAGGCTTGTCGCCCAGCATGATCGTGGTGATCAGCACCACCTCGATGATGGTCACCGAGAGCGTCAGCACCAGCGTGCCATAGGGTTCGCCGACCCGCTCCGCGATCACTTCGGCATGATGAACAGCGGCGAACACCGTGCCGAACAGGATAACCAGAAGGACGATGGCGAAGAGAAGCCCGCCAAACGACAGCGTGAACACATAACCGGTCGCGCTGACGGCTGCGAACAACAGCACGGCGAGCGCGGGGAAGATCCAGGCCGACCGGGGCATCGGACTATATGCGCTCATCCACCGCTTCCAGTTGCTTGAATGAGCAGTATCAAATCAGGCGCGAGATTCAATGCCACTGCAGGATCGGGGCGACCGGCAGGAACGTCAGCAGCAGGAACAGCGGGACCAGCACGGCGCCCGCGCGCAGGAGATAGCCGAAGAAGCTCGGCATCTCGACGCCATTCTCGCTGGCAATGCTGCTCACCATGAAGTTAGGCGCGTTGCCGATATAGGTGAGCGCACCCATGTAGACCGCCCCCATGGAGATCGACGCGAGCGTGCCCGAGAGCTCATGCATCAGCACCCGCGGGTCGCCACCGGCGAGCTCGAAGAACAACAGATATGTCGGCGCATTGTCGAGGAACGCGGACATCAGGCCGGTGAACCAGAAATAGGCGGCCTCGCGTGGTGCGCCGTTCGGCTCCGTCACGGCCGACAGCAGCCAGGCGAACGCACCGTCATGGCCGGCATTGAGCATGGCAATGACCGGGATGATGGCGACGAAGATCCCTGCGAACAGCTTGGCGACCTCGCGGATCGGCTCCCAGGTGAAGCCGTTGGCTTGCCTGTGCTCGTCGGGCGTCAGCCACACCGAGAGCGCCGCGATCACCAGCAGCACCAGATTGCGGACGACATCCTCCAGCTCCAGCTTGGTGCCAAGAATGTCGAAGGCGATGGCCGGCTTCCAGAGCGCCGATGCGAGCAGGCTGGCGACGATGGCCGCGATCAGCAGCAAATTGACCAGCCCGCGGACGCGGACCGGCTGTGCCGGGCCGGTGTCATCGAGCGGCGGCTCGCTCCGGAAGCGCCAGACGTCGACAGCGACGAAGATCGCGAGCAGCAGCCCGGCCACGATCACGGTCTGCAACCAGATGGTCCGCGTGGTCCAGAAGAAGTCGACGCCGTGCAGGAAGCCGACGAAGAGCGGGGGATCGCCAAGCGGGCTCAGCGCGCCGCCGACATTGGCAACGAGGATGATGAACAAGATGACGACGTGGGTGTTGTGGCGCCGCAGCCGGTTGGCGCGGAGCAAGGGGCGAATCAGAATCATCGCGGCACCCGTGGTGCCGACGACGCTCGCCCCGAACGTGCCGAGTGCAAGAATGCCCAAATTGCTCGCCGGCGTCGCCTTGATGTCCCCTGTGATGAGGATGCCACCGGCCACGACGTAGAGCGAGAACAGCAGCACGATGAAGCCGAGATATTCGGCGAGCATGGCGTGAACGAGCGCCGCCAGCGTCGCCATGCCGCCGGCAAAGAAGACGAGCGAGGCGAGCGCCAGCAGCGCCCAAGCCGCGGCGATCTTGCCGTAATGATGGTGCCAGAATTTCGCAAAAAGCAGCGGCCCCAAGGCGATCGACAGCAGCAAGCCGGCAAAGGGCAGCGCATAGGGCCAGCGCATCGCCGCACCATCGAGCCCCGTCGCCGCCAGCGCATTCTGCGGCAGAAGCGTCAAGCAGAAGACAGCGAGTACGAGAACGCAACGTTGCACTAAGCTGTCAGCCGCCAATGAACCCTCTCGCCGTTTCGATCGCGCCATATTGATCGAGATTGTCGTGCCCGCCGCCCACCATGCGAACGAACCGCTTGGGCTCATGGGCGAGTGCGAACAGACGCTCTCCGAAGATGATCGAAATGGCAAGGTCGTTAGTGCCATGCATGACAAGCAGCGGCACCGTGACGCGCGCCATGCGCCGGTCCGAATGGAACGGATCGCGCATCAGAAGGCGGACCGGCACGAACCAGAACGACGAAGCCGCAACGTCGACGGTCGATGTATAAGGCGCCTCCAGGATGAGCTTTCCAACGCGATGTTCCGAGGCGATGGCAACCGCCACGCCCGTCCCCAGAGAGAAGCCCCACGCGACGATTCGTTCCGCTGCATAGCGCGCAGCGGTGAAGGCGTAAGCGGCCGCAGCGTCGTACAGCAGCCCCTGCTCGCTCGGCATCCCGCTCGAGCCCGCATAGCCGCGATAGGACAGGGCAACGAGGCCGGTGCCGTCGGCGGTCATCGCCTTGAAACGGCTGATGCGGCCGGCGAGAAAATCGCCATTACCCGGGAAGTACAGGATCACGGAATGGCCGGGGTTGGCCGGCACGTGCCAGAGGATGACTCTCTCACCGTCCGACGTGGTCAGGACATGCTCTTCCGCCTCGGGAAGGCCGGCGGCATCGGGAGCGGTGCGGCCGACGGGCGGGATCGGAAACAGCATCTCGCGCTGGCGGACATACAGCACGAGGAGACCGGCGCAATAGACGGTCACGAGCACAATGGCGATCCACTTGACGATGGTCATCATTGCACGGCCCGCCCTCGGGTTGAGACCAGGGCTTGCGACGGCTCCGCAGCAAGGCAGCTGCACGCCACCTTGTGGGCAGCGCCATTTGACGCGCCGCTCGCGCATGGCTTTGGGCCGCCCCGGATGGGACGGTCCCTTCCGCGATTACATCGCCTTGACGATGTTCTCGGTGACCTTCTTGGCGTCGCCGAGCAGCATCATGGTGTTGTCGCGATAGAATAGCGGGTTGTCGATGCCGGCATAGCCGGAGGCCAGCGAGCGCTTGATGAACATCACCGTACCGGCCTTCCAGACCTGGAGCACCGGCATGCCGTAGATCGGAGAGGACTTATCCTCTTCCGCAGCCGGATTGGTGACATCGTTGGCGCCGATCACGAAGGCGATGTCGGCCTGCGCGAACTCGGAGTTGATGTCCTCGAGCTCGAACACCTCGTCATAGGGCACGTTGGCTTCGGCGAGCAGCACGTTCATGTGGCCCGGCATGCGGCCGGCGACCGGGTGAATGGCGTATTTCACCTCGACGCCTTCCTTCTTCAAGACATCGGCCATTTCGCGCAGCGCGTGCTGAGCCTGCGCCACCGCCATGCCGTAGCCGGGCACGATGATGACCTTGGAGGCGTTCTTCATGATGAAGGCGGCGTCGTCCGCCGAACCGAGCTTGGCCGGCTTCTGCTCGCCCGTACCGCCGCCGGCGGCAGCGGTCTCGCCGCCGAAGCCGCCGAGGATGACCGAGATGAACGACCGGTTCATCGCGTGGCACATGATGTAGGACAGGATCGCGCCCGACGAGCCGACCAGCGCGCCGGTGATGATCAGCGCGGAGTTGCCGAGCGTGAAGCCGATGCCGGCCGCGGCCCAGCCGGAGTAGGAGTTCAGCATCGAGATCACGACCGGCATGTCGGCGCCGCCGATCGGGATGATCATGAGCACGCCGAGCAAGAGTGCCAGGATGACGTTCAGCCAGAAGAACACCGGGCTGCCGGTCATCACGAGGCCGACGATGCACACGACGAGCGCAATCGCGAGCGCGATGTTGATGAGGTGCCGCGCCGGCAGGATGATCGGCGCACCGCTCATGCGGGCAGACAGCTTCAGGAAGGCGATCACCGAGCCGGTGAAGGTCAGCGCGCCGATGGCGACGCCGAGCGACATCTCGACCAGGCTCTGGGTGTGGATGTGCCCGGGCGTACCGATATCGAAGGCTTCGGGCGCATAATATGCTCCCGCCGCGACCAGCACCGCGGCCATGCCGACCAGCGAGTGGAAGGCGGCGACCAGCTCCGGCATCGAGGTCATCGGCACGCGCCGCGCGATCACCGCGCCGATGCCCCCGCCGATCGCGACTGCGAGGATGACCAGCACCCAGGCGAGGCCATCCGCCGGCGGATGATTGGCCAGCGTGGTGGCGACCGCGATCGCCATGCCGATCATGCCGAACAGATTGCCCTGGCGCGACGATGCCGGGCTCGACAGCCCGCGCAGCGACAGGATGAACAGCACCCCCGCCACGAGATACAAGAATGCAGAGAGATTGGCGCTCATCTCAGGTCCCCATTGATCCCTTCAGCCCGAGGTGGCCGCTTACTTCGACTTCTTCTTGTACATCGCCAGCATGCGCTGGGTGACAAGGAAGCCGCCAAAAATGTTCACGCAGGCGAAGATGAGCGCGACGAAGCCGAAGCCGCGCGCCCAGCCCGAGCCGCTCGAAACCATGCCGACGCCGACCGCGAGCAGCGCGCCGACCACAATCACCGAGGAGATCGCGTTGGTCACGCTCATCAGCGGCGTGTGCAGCGCCGGCGTCACCGACCACACCACGAAATAGCCGACGAAGACGGCGAGGACGAAGATCGACAGCCGGAAGATGAAGGGATCGACGACCTGTGCAACATGCTCCATGACGGCTCTCCTTAAACCTTCGGCTGGAAGTTCGGGTGGATCACGGCACCGTCTTTCGTCAGCGCGGTCGCCTTGACGAGCTCGTCGTCCCAGTTCACGGCGAGCTGCTTCTCCTTCTTGTCGACCATGGTCTCGATGAAGGAGAACAGATTGCGGGCATAGAGGCTGGAAGCCGAGGCCGCGACGCGGCCGGCGACGTTGGTGTAGCCGACGATCTTGATGCCATCGAGATCGACGACCTCGCCGGCCTTGACGCCTTCGACATTGCCGCCGCGCTCGACGGCGAGATCGACCAGCACCGAGCCCGGCTTCATCGACCTGACCATGTCGGCACTGACGAGCTTCGGCGCCGGGCGGCCCGGGATCAGCGCGGTGGTGATCACGATGTCCTGCTTCTTGATGTGCTCGGCGGTGAGCGCGGCCTGCTTGGCCTGGTATTCCCTGGACATTTCCTTGGCGTAGCCGCCGGCCGTCTGCGCGTTCTTGAACTCCTCGTCCTCGACGGCGAGGAATTTCGCACCGAGCGATTCCACCTGCTCCTTGGTCGCGGGCCGGACGTCGGTTGCGGTGACCACCGCGCCGAGGCGGCGCGCGGTCGCGATCGCCTGGAGGCCGGCGACGCCGACGCCCATCACGAACACCTTCGCCGCGGGCACGGTGCCGGCCGCGGTCATCATCATCGGGAAGGCGCGGCCGAACGCCTCGGCGCCCTCGATCACGGCGCGGTAGCCCGCAAGGTTGGCCTGCGAGGACAGCACGTCCATCACCTGCGCGCGGGTGATGCGCGGCATCAATTCCATCGCGAAGGCAGCAACGCCGGCATCGGCCATAGCCCTCAGCGCAGCCTCGTTGCCATAGGGATCCATGATGGCGATGACGAGCGCGCCGCGCTTGTACTGCGAAAGCTCGGACGCCTCCGGGCGTTTCACCTTGATGATGATATCCGCGTCCTTGAGCGCATCGGCGCTGACGGTGGCACCGGCGGCGGTGAACTCGGAATCCGGCAGGCCCGACTTGATACCGGCACCCGGCTCGACAGCAACCTCGGCGCCCAGCGCCTTGAACTTCTTCACCGTATCGGGCGAAGCAGCGACCCGCGGCTCGAGCGGATCGATTTCCTTGGCAACGGCGATCTTCATAGCTCCTCCGGCGGCGCGGGACAGCGCACGCGCAAACTAAGCGTTACTCCCGCGGCGTTCGATACCGGTTCTGGGACCGGTTTGTATGCAAGTTTTCTGAGCAGCAGCTGCCGTTGGCGTGTGCAGCTGCCGAAGACGGGTCAGGTGAGGAAGATCGCCATCAGGATCACGATGAGCGCGACCGAAGCCGTGCCGTACTTCACCAGCTTGATGAAGCCCTCATAGGTCTGCTCGTGCGAAACGTAGTCGTTGCCGTCGGCGGTGCTGTACGCAACTTCGCTATGATCTGCCATGGATGTCCCCAGTCGAAAGTCGAATTCTTCGGCTGGGATACCTTAAACCGTCGGACAGGGCAACGGCACGGAGGGGCGGTTTTCCAGCAAATAGGCTCATTTGGAATCCCGATTATCGCGGATCCAAAGCGCTCGCTTGCCTTTGCTGAACCGCGGTTCAACGGATACCCGGCGCCGCCCCTGCCCTGAATTCGGGCACCCTCTCCTCAGCCCATTGCCCCAGCTCGTCGATCATGCCGGCGATGACCGAGAGACCGCCATCCCAGAACTTGGGGTCCTTGGCGTCCAACCCGAACGGGCGCAGCAGCTCGGAATAGTGCTTGGTGCCGCCGGCGGCGAGCATGTCGAGATAGCGCTCCGCAAAGCCTTCGGCCGCGTTCTCGTAGACCGCATAAAGCGAGTTCACGAGACAGTCGCCGAAGGCGTAGGCGTAGACGTAGAATGGTGAGTGGATGAAGTGCGGGATGTACATCCAGTAGTTCTCGTAGCCCGCCTTGATCTCGATCGCCGGACCGAGGCTCTCCCCCTGCACCGACAGCCAGATCTCGCCGAGCCGGGTCGCGGTGAGCTCGCCGTTCTTGCGCTCGGTGTGGACCGCACGCTCGAAGGAATAGAACGCGATCTGCCGCACCACGGTGTTGATCATGTCCTCGACCTTGCCGGCGAGCAGCGCCTGTCGCTGCTTTGCGTTCCTGGTCTGGGCAAGGAGACGCTTGAAGGTGAGCATCTCGCCGAACACGCTCGCAGTTTCGGCCAGCGTCAGTGGCGTCGGCGCCATCAGCGCGCCGTTCTTTGCCGCCAGCACCTGATGGACGCCATGGCCGAGCTCGTGGGCGAGCGTCATCACGTCGCGCGGCTTGCCCTGGTAGTTCATCAGCACGTAGGGGTGTGCCGACGGCGTGGTGGGATGCGAGAACGCCCCCGGCACCTTGCCCGGCCGCACCGGCGCGTCAATCCAGCGGTCCGTGAAGAAGCGCTCGGCGATATCGGCCATCTCAGACGAGAAGCCGCGATAGGCCGTCAGCACCATGCTTCGCGCCTCCGGCCAGGCGATAACGTCGGTCGCCGCGAACGGCAGCGGCGCGTTGCGGTCCCAATAGGCCAGCCGCTTCTTGCCGAACCACTTCGCCTTGAGCGCGTAATAGCGATGCGACAGCTTTGGATAGGCTGCGCGCACCGAGGCGACCAGCGCGTCGACGACCTCGCGCTCGACGCGGTTGTTCAGATGGCGGGAATCCGCGACGTCCTTGAAACCGCGCCAGCGGTCGGAGATGTCCTTGTCCTTGGCAAGCGTGTTGGTGATCAGCGCAAAGGTGCGTTCATTGGCCTTGAAGGTTTTCGCCAGCGCCTCCGCCGCGCTCTTGCGCTTTAAGCCGTCGCGGTCCTGCAGCAGATTGAGCGTCGGCTCGATCGCGAGCTCCTTGGAGCCGACCTTGAAGCGCAGGCCCGAGATGGTCTGATCGAACAGCCGGTTGAAGGCGGAATAGCCGGTCTGTGCCTTCTCCAGGAAGAGCTGCTCGAGCTTGTCATCGAGCTGGTAGGGCTTTTCCTTGCGCAGATCCTCGATCCAGGGACGATAGTGCGCGAGCTCGGTGGCCTGCATCGCGCGATTCAAAATATCGTCATCGATCCGATTGAGCTCGAGCGCGAAGAACAACAGATGCGTGGACGCCGCCGTCAGGCGCTCGGACACGTCGCCGTAAAACTTTGAAATCGCAGGGTCCACGCTGTCGCCGGCATGCACGAGGCCGGCATAGGAACCGAGGCGGCCGGCGAGATCGTCGATCGCCTCATAGCGTCGCACCGCCTCGGCGAGCCATTTTCCGCCATTTTCGTTTGCTGTCCCTGTCGCCAGCTTGCCCTTGTAGTCCGTCTCGAAGGCAACGCAGTCGGCGTCCAACGTTTCGAGATCGCGCGCCACTTCCGGCGCATCGATCCCGGAATAGAGATCGGCCAGGTTCCACTCCGGAAGCTTGCCGGTCTTGCTCGCAGCCTTGGAGGGTTTTGTCTTGGCGGCAGATGTCTTGGCGACAGATGTCTTGGCGGCAGATGTCTTAGCGGCAGATGTCTTAGCGGCAGATGTCTTGGCGGCGGTGGTCTTGGTGGCGGGCTTGCGGAGGGCAGACTTTGTGAGAGCGGTCTTCGTGAGAGCGGTCTTCGTGAGAGCGGTCTTCGTGAGAGCGGTCTTGGAGCGCGAATTCATTGTGTGGGAAACCTGTGTTCAACAATCGCGGCGGCGGGCGGGGGCATCAAGGTTTAAGCGTGCGTTAATCGGCTTCGGCCAGAGTGCCCCGATTCGAGACAGATAGTAGTAGCGTGCGGGGAACACCATGGCTGCCAGTATTTTGATCGCCGACGACGACGCTGTAGCCCGCCGGCTGGTCGAGAACATGGTGCAGAAATGCGGCTATGAGACGGTCGTCGTGGACTCCGGCGACGCCGCAATCGCCGCCCTCACCGCGCCCGATGCACCGGCCATCGACGCCGTCATCCTCGATCTCGTGATGCCCGGCCTCGACGGCATGGGCGTATTGGCGAAGATCCGCGAAGCGGGCCTGAGCATCCCCGTCATCGTGCAGACCGCCCATGGCGGCATCGACAACGTGATCTCGGCGATGCGGGCGGGCGCGGCCGATTTCGTCGTCAAGCCGGTCGGCGTGGAGCGGCTCCAGGTGTCCTTGCGCAACGCGCTCAACACGTCGGCGCTCAAAGGCGAATTGCAGCGTATCCGTCACAGCCGCGAAGGCCGGCTGACCTTCTCGGACATCATCACGCGCTCGGAGGCCATGACGGGCGTGATGCGAGCCGCACAGAAGGCGGCAAACTCCGCGATCCCCGTGCTGATCGAGGGCGAGTCCGGCGTGGGCAAGGAGATGTTTGCGCGCGCTATCCATGGCAGCGGCGAGCGCAAGGCCAAGCCGTTCGTCGCGGTCAATTGCGGCGCGATTCCCGACAATCTCGTCGAGTCCATCCTGTTCGGCCACGAGAAGGGCGCCTTCACCGGCGCCACCGAGCGGCACATGGGCAAGTTTGTCGAGGCCCATGGCGGCACGCTGTTTCTGGATGAAGTCAGCGAGCTGCCGCTGACCGCGCAAGTGAAGCTGCTGCGCGCGCTCCAGGAAGGAGCCGTGGAGGCAGTCGGCGGCCGCAAGCCGGTCAAGGTCGACGTCCGCATCATCTCGGCCACCAATCGCAAGCTGCTGGAGCGGGTGAAGCAGGGACATTTCCGGGAAGACCTGTTCTATCGCCTGCACGTGCTGCCGCTGACGATCCCTTCGCTGCGCGCCCGCCGTGAGGATATCCCGCATCTGCTCAGACATTTCATCGCGCGCTTTGCCGCCGAGGAGAACCGCCCCATCACCGGCATCAGCGGCGAGGCCGTGGCTCAGCTTGCCCAGCTCGACTGGCCCGGCAACATCCGCCAGCTCGAGAACGCGGTCTACCGCGCGGTGGTGATGAGCGACGCCGACCAGCTCGGCCTCTGCGATTTCCCCCTGCTCGCCTCCCAGGCGCATCCCATCACGGATATTCCGACCGCGCCGCTGATGCTCGAGCCCCCAATGCCTTCTGTGGTCTCAGGTAGTGAAATACCAATCGCTCCGCTCCCCGCCGTAGGAACTCTCGCCCTGCTCACCGCGACGGGGGATGTCCGCTCGCTGGAAGACATGGAGAACGAGATCATCCGCTTCGCGATCTCGCACTATCGCGGCCAGATGTCCGAAGTGGCTCGCCGGCTCAAAATCGGCCGGTCAACGCTGTACCGCAAACTCGACGAGGCGGGGGTTCCCGGACATGGCGGCAAAAGCGGTGAGGAGACGCACTGAGTCCAGTGCGAACGGCGGTTCGCGCAACGGCGCGAGACGGCCGTAAGCCGTTCGCATGACGACAGAATTCGACTGCGATTTGAACCGTGACCTGGAAGTGACAGACAGAGGGAAAAGCGCGTGGCAGAAGCGCACAATCCGTTGCCAAGAGGCTCCGTTGAAGTCAGTTTGTCGTGAGTTGTTCCCGGTAGCGCTGGCTGCAAAATCGGGGCCTGTATATCGTCTGCGTAGGAATCGTTGCGTGCAGGCGTGCAACTTTCGAGAGGCCGGCGCGGTTTAGCCGAAACTCACCAATAGGCGATAACGAAGCTGTTCCACGAGGGGACAGCTCACCCGAGGGGTGCGACACAATGCGTGACTGTTTGAACCACCGTGCGGGCTTTGACCGTGTCTTGATGACGGTCGCGGCGACCTTCCTCACGGTGTCGGCCAGCTCGGCCCTGGCGCAGGATCAGGCGCGCAGCAGCGCAGCAGAGCTTGCGATCGAAGCTGCGATCCCGCGCCCCGAGCCGGCCAACGTCCCGCCTCCGACTGCGGCCGACATCAAGCTCGACAGCACCGCCACAGTGCAGGACTCCAGCAAGGAAACTGCGAGGGAGTCGATTAAGGCGGACGCCGCGCCGGCACCGGACAAGGTCGAGACCAAGCCGTCCGACGTCGCCACCACGCCCGCGCCCGAAGCGCCGAAGAGCGAGACGGCGAAGACCGAGCCCGCCAAGACCGAGCCTGCCAAGACCGAGCCTGCCAAGACCGAGCCCGCCAAAACCGAGCCCGCCAAGGCTGACACCGCCACCGTCACGCCGGCCGCTCCCACGGCACCTGCTGCCGCAGCGGCTCCCGCCGCTGAGCCCGTGAAGGCAGCGAGCAACGTGCCCGCCGCCGACCAGCCGGTCGCGGACAAGCTCAAGGACGTCATCGGCGCCAAGGCCTCGCGCTATTTCGACCACAAGAACGAGCGCGCGGCGGTCGAGAAGTTTTACGGCGCCCGCGATTTCGCGCCGGTCTGGACCCAAGGCGGCGCCCTGACCGCCGCGGCCAAGGGCGTGATCGCGCGGCTGAAGGACGCGGCGTCCGACGGCCTCAATCCCGCCGACTATCCGGTGCCGGATTTCGCCGCCGCCACCACCCCCGATGCGCTGGCGGATGCCGAGCTCAAGCTCACCGCCAGCATGTTCGACTATGCGCGCCATGCCCAGAGCGGCCGCATGCACTGGTCGCAAGTCAGCGCCGACATCCTCTATCCCGAGCATCCGGTCGATCCGAGCGAGGTGCTGACCAAGGTCACGACCGCGGCGGATGCCTCCGCGGCGCTCGACAGCTACAACCCGCCGCACAAGCTCTACAAGGCGCTGAAGGCCAAGCTCGCCGAGCTGCGCGGCCAGGGCAATGGCCCGGTGATCGAGATCGCCGAGGGCCCTTCGCTGAAATACACCCCGGCCGGCAAGAAGCAGGCTGAGGTGGTGGTGGAAGATCCGCGCGTGCCGCAGCTCCGCGCCAAGCTCGGTATCACCGAGAACGCCAGCGACACCCGCTATGACGCAGCGGTCGCAGACGCCGTGCGCAAATTCCAGAGCGGCGCCGAGATGAAGCCGACCGGCATTCTCGACGACAAGACGGTCAAGGCGCTCAACACCCCGAAGCGCGATAAGCAGATCGACACCGTGCTGGTGAACATGGAGCGCTGGCGCTGGCTGCCGCGCGATCTCGGCGCGCCTTCACTGGGCGATGCCTATGTCATCCTCAACATTCCCGACTACACGCTGAAAGTGATGCAGCACGGCCAGCAGGTCTGGACCACCCGCGTCGTCACCGGCAAGCCGGGGCAGCACGCCACCCCGCTGCTGACCGAGACGATGAAGTACATCACGGTCAACCCGACCTGGAACGTGCCGCCGTCGATCGTCTACAACGAATATCTGCCGGCGCTTCAGCAGGACCCGACCGTGCTCCAGCGCATGGGCCTCAAGCTCGAACAGAACCGCGACGGCTCGGTGCACATCTCGCAGCCGCCGGGTGAAGCCAACGCGCTCGGCCGCATCCGCTTCAACTTCCCGAACAAGTTCCTGGTCTATCAGCACGACACGCCGGACAAGAACCTGTTCGCCAAGGAAGACCGCGCCTTCAGCCATGGCTGCATGCGAGTGCAGAATCCGGATCAATACGCGTCCGTGCTGCTCAACATCACCATGCCGAGCGAGAAGTACACGCCCGAGCGCGTGCGCAGCATGTATGGCAAGAGCGAGATCGACCTGAAATTCCCGACGCCGATCCCGGTCAACATCACCTATCAGACCGCGTTCGTGGACGATGCCGGCAAGCTGCAATTCCGCAAGGACGTTTACGGCCGCGACGCGACCATGCTCAACATCCTGAAGAACAACCGCGGCAAGGACCTCGAGGCCGTCGTGGCCCATTCTCAGCCGAGCTATTCCCGCCCGGCGACGACGCTGCCATCAGGGGTCGCGGTGGCCAACAATGGCGGCGGCTTCGGCTCGTCTGGACCAAACTTCTTCGAGCGGCTGTTCGGAGCGCCGGCCTCGACCCAACCGCCAGCGCCAGTCGGCCGTCGTCCGCAGCGGGTGTTTACCCGCTGAGCCCGGCTCAGCGCCTGGTTCACAAGAATTCTGCAATGAAATCAGCGGCCCTGTCCTCTGGATGGGGCCGTTTAACGTTAACCATTCTCCAACCTGCGTTCGGGCAGCGGGCGTTTTTTTGCCACAGTCAACCGTTTAGGATCGTAGTCTGACTTGGTTTGGGGGCGGGAAGGTCAACCTCGAATTAACCTTCTCGCTTTAAGAAAGCGTTCATCCTCTTTCGCGCTGCTAACGGGGTTGGCGGGAGAGTCCATTTGAACGCTCGTCGACTGGGTGGGCTCATACGTGCTGACTGGTTTCGCACGCCAATTCGCTGTGCTGTCGTTGTCCCATGCGGGCGTGAAGGCCGGATCCCGGATCGGCCTCGCGGCTGCATTGCTGCTTGCGGCCGCCGGTTCGGTTCATGATGCCGCCGCGCTGAACGAGACCAAGACGCTCTCCTTCCACCATACCCATTCCGGCGAAGATCTCACCGTCACCTTCAAGCGCGACGGGCGCTACGACGAAGCGGCGCTGAAGCAGCTCAACCACTTCCTGCGCGACTGGCGCACCCAGGAGGAGACGGTGATGGACCGTCGCCTCTTCGACATCCTCTGGGAAGTCTATCGCGACGTCGACGGCAAGCAGCCGATCCAGATCATCTCCTCCTATCGCTCTCCCGCCACCAACGCCATGCTCCGCCGCCGCTCATCCGGTGTGGCGCGCTTCAGCCAGCACATGCTGGGACATGCGATGGACTTCTACATCCCGGGCGTGCCGCTGGAGCAGATCCGCTTCGCCGGCCTGCGCCTGCAGCGCGGCGGCGTCGGCTTCTACCCGACCTCCGGCTCGCCTTTCGTGCACCTCGACACCGGCAGCATCCGGCACTGGCCGCGCATGACGCATGACCAGCTCGCGCGCGTGTTCCCGGACGGCAAGACGGTGCATCTGCCAACCGACGGCACGCCGCTCAAGGGCTATGAGCTCGCCAAGGCCGAGATCGAGCGGCGCGGCAGCGGCGACGATGCCGGCAGCAAACCGAATTTCTTCGCCGCCTTGTTCAAGGGCAAGTCGGCAGCTCCAGCCGCCAGCGACGAGGATGACGAGGGCGCGCCCGCCCCGGCCGCGAAGCCGGCGGTGCCGACCGTCGTCGCAGCCGCCGCTAAGCCCGCCGAGCCGGTGCCGACGCCGCGCGCCAAGCCGCAGATCGGCGCAACCCTCCAGCTTGCTTCGGCCGATGCGCAGATCGTTGCGCCGCCCAAGCCGAAGGCCGGGCCCGTGGCTGACAAGCCGCCGACTGGCAAGCCTGTTGACGGAAAGCCGGAGACCCCGGCCGACATCATCAATGCCCGCGGCTTCTGGGATGATGTCCCGGCTGCGCCGCAGCAGGCCACGCCAGCGCAGGTCGCAGCACTGAAGGCTCGCCAGGCACTCGCCGCCACCACCGATCCGCAACCAACCGCGAGCGTGTCCAACGCAGCCTTCCAGGCCCTGGCTTACGCGCCCGCGGCCTCCCCCGTCGATCGCGCCAATGTCGTCGCCGCCTCCGCGCCGATCCCGCGCACGGCCCGCCCCGCCGCGACGTCCCGCAGCGTGGCTCAGGCGACGGAGATCAACACGGTGGTCGGCAAGAGCATCGACGGCAGGATCGCAACCGCGACCCGCCTCTCCGCAGCCAAGGGCGAGAGCGTCTGGCTCAAGATCCTGATGCTATCGCCGAGCGCCAGCCGCGCCATGTCGGTGACGCTGATGGGCGAACTCGATTTGGCTGCGCTGCGCGGCTATTTCGTCAAGCCGAAGGCCGTGATCGCGATGGGCTTCTCCGACGACCCGATGCAGGGCCTGTCCTGCGACAATTTCTCCGGCAGCGCGACCGCAAAGCTCGAGACGACCTCGTTCGTCGTGCGCACCGCCGCGCTGCGCTGATCGCCCTTACTATTTTCAAGAAATCAATCTCGTAGCCCGGATGGAGCGAAGCGCAACCCGGGAAAGCGGCGCGTGCTGCGCGAGACCCCGGATTTCGCTGCGCTCCACCAGGGCTACAAGTCCGCCTTATCGCGCTTTTTTGCCCCGCCGATCCAGATGATAGGTCAGCGCCAGCGACAAGCAGACGGCGAGCTCCCGCTTCGGCAATTTGCCCGCAACCGGCAGCAGCAACGCCCTGGTCTGCCGGTACTCGAACTGATCTGGAAAGCGCTCGCGAAAGGTGTCGACCAGTGTCGTCTTGCAGTTGAACAGAATGGCGGCGTGATCGGAATCCTTCAGGCGGCCGAGCCTGATCGTTGAGCCGCTGCCTGTCTCTTCGGTCAGATAGGCGGGCTCGCCCCATTTCAGCGTTTCGCTGAGCCGGCCGACCTCCTCATGCGCCGCGGCGGTCGCAAAGATCAGATCGCGCACCTGAAGGAGCCGCCGGCGCATTGGCGCCGGAAAGGCGTCGAAGGCGCGGCTCACCTCGCGCCGCAATATCGGCTCGGTCACAGTCTCACTCTCGATGGATCGGCAATCGGTCTCCGCCGTGCGCCAGATCAAGGAGGCAGGCCTGCCCGGAGGAGGCCTGCCTCATAGCGCTGACGATCGACCTCCCGCTTATAATGCTGGGTGGAAAGATGATTGGCGACGGAAAATGCCGGCTCACGCTTGAGAACTTCGGCCGCGTGCGCGCCGGCAGCCACGGCATTGCCCATCTGCGCGAAGATCCCGGCGAGGAACGCATGATGGGTGTGATCGGGGCGTGAGATCCGCGAGAGGGCTTCGGCGGCTTCGGCGTATTTCTCGGCACAGTAATAGGCGCGCCCGAGATGGCTCCAGAATCGTTCCGGGTGATACGGGTTGAGCCGCATCGCCTTCTTGATCCAGTCGATCCCCTCCTCCGGTCTTCCCAGCCAGGTCAGCAGTTCGCCCTGCTGCACCACTACGAGGTCATAATTCGGGTTGAGCGCGAGCGCGCGTTCCTGATGGTAAGTGGCCTTATCATGGTCGTCGCGATTCAGATTGAGTGCCGCGAGGATGCGGTGGACGTCGGCGTCATTGTCGTCGAGAACCAGCGCGGTTTCCAGCTCTGAAGCCACCTGCTGGAAGGTGGCGTCGCGATCCGCGCACCAATTATAGACCCAGGTCTGGCCCAGAACGCACGCCTTCCACGCATGCGCGTGCGCATAGCTCGCGTCGAGTTCGAGCGCCCGGTCGAGCAGAAGTTGCGCCCGCGCATTGTCTTCGCGATTGGAGCGATGATGCAAGACCTTCGCGGCCAGCACGCATTCGTAGGCCGCCATGTTGTCCGTCGGCTTGCGGTTCGCGCGATCGTGCGTCGCCGCCTCGACGCGGCCGGGCAACGTGGCGGCGATCGCCCGGGTCATCTCGTCCTGGATGGCGAAGATGTCCTTGAGCTCGCCATCGTAACGCTCGGCCCAAATGTGCCGATCCGTCTCCGCATCGATCAGCTGCACGGTGACGCGGACGCGATCCCCGGCCTTTCGCACGCTTCCCTCGATGACGTAGTCGACACCGAATTCGCGGCCAACATCCTGTACCTTGACCGACTTTCCCTTGTACACGAAGGTCGAGTTGCGCGAGATCACCAGCAGATCGTGGAAGCGTGAAAGCTCGGTGATGATGTCCTCGGTGAGACCGTCGGCGAAGAACTCCTGCTCCGGATCGCCGCTCATATTGGCGAACGGCAGCACGGCGATCGACGGCTTCTTCGACTTGCCAGTCGGCTTTGCGGCGGCCGTCGCACCGGCTGGCGTGCTTGCCGGCACATCCTCCAATCGGATCCGGTAGACGCGGATGGCGCGCGCGATGTTCTTGACGTTCTGCTCGCCGATGTCTTCGAATGCGACGCCATCGAGGCGCTCGCCGAGCTGGTCGCGAACCGCGCTGGAGATGCAGATGCCTCCGGGCTCGGCGAGCGTCTCCAGCCGCGCCGCGACGTTGACGCCATCGCCGAAAATGTCGTTCTGATCGACGATGACATCGCCGAGATTGATGCCGATGCGGAATTGTATCCACCGCGGCGGCGGCACATCCGCGTTGCGCCGCGCCATGCGATGCTGAACCTCAGCGGCACACAGCACGGCATCGACGACGCTGTGGAATTCGACCAGCAACCCGTCGCCGGTCGTCTTGATGATACGACCGCGATTCTTGGTAATAGCGGGATCGATGAGTTCGACCCGATGGGTCTTGAGGCGCGCAAGTGTGCCGGCCTCGTCGACCTCCATCAGTCGGCTGAAGCCGACCATGTCTGCGGCGAGAACTGCGGCAAGCCTGCGCTCTGGTCCCGGCACATCCATCGCTCGGTCCCTTCACCGAGCACTCTAGCAGATGACGAGATTTCGCCCAAGCTTGGTGCGCTGCAACGCCTCTAGACAAAACGCCTCAGAGCATCCCCAGCGCCTGCATGTAGGTCTCGAGAATGGTCTCGGCCTCCGCGCGCTCGTTGGGGTCCTGCTTGCGCAGGCGCACGATGGTGCGCAGCGCCTTGACGTCGTAGCCGTTGCCCTTGCTCTCGGCATAGACGTCGCGGATGTCGTCGGAGATCGCCTTCTTCTCTTCCTCCAGCCGCTCGATGCGCTCGATGATGGATTTGAGCTGGTCCTTGGCAAATTTCGTCGCGGGCTCGTCTTCGCGGACGGCGGCGGAGGTGGCCATCTTGGTACTCCCAATGGAACTGGCAAAACGAGGTGACGCCGGCATCCCTCACCGCGCGTGCTGGGTAGACCCTTAGGGTCGGCGCTCCCAGCGTTCAAGCAAGCATCGCGCTCGTCCACAGCGCGCCCACACCTTCCTGCGCCGACGCGAAGAAAGCTGTTGTGTGGTGCGACTCAGAGCGGCGCGACGAGGCGTCAGTGCCCGTTGGGATGGACCTTCTTCATCGCCTCGAGCTGCTCAGGCGTGGCCGTGCCCTGGTACTTTGCCTTCCAGGTCTCGTAGGGCATGCCGTAGATGGCCTCCCGGCTCTCGTCCTTGCTCAGGGGCACGCCCTGGGCGTCCGCGGCATCCTTGAGCCAGTTGGAGAGGCAGTTGCGGCAGAAGCCGGCCAGATTCATCAGGTCGATGTTCTGGACGTCCGTCCGGCCCCGCAAATGCTCGACCAGGCGCCGGAAAGCGGCCGCCTCGAGCTCCGTTCTGGTTTTGTCGTCGATTGCCATGGCTGTCTTCCCTAAGGCCCGTCCCGATGGCGGTCACCCTTACGGGATCAGGTGGGTCCTGTCACAGATTTTGCCATATCGCGGCGCAAACGGGCCACAGCCCGGCTATGGGGCAGTTCCCCGGCCCTACGCCAAATCGTCAATGATCTGGTATAGCTTCCGCGACAATGATTGCCGAATCTCCCCGCTTCCCGCTTCGCCTGCTCGCCCGGTTGGTCCCGGTGCTGATGGTTGCCCTGCTGTGCCTCTGGGCCAGACCGGCCTCCGCCGATTTCCGCCTCTGCAACAACACTTCGAGCCGGGTTGGCATTGCGCTCGGCTACAAGGACGCCGAGGGCTGGACCACCGAGGGCTGGTGGAACATCTCGTCGCGTTCCTGTGAGACGCTGCTGCGAGGCACGCTGGTCGCTCGCTACTACTACATCTACGCCGTCGATTATGACCGCGGCGGCGAGTGGTCCGGCCAGGCCTTCATGTGCTCGCGCGACAAGGAGTTCACCATCCGCGGCACCGAGGACTGCCTGGCGCGCGGCTATGACCGAACCGGCTATTTCGAGGTCGACACCGGTGAGCAGCGGGCCTGGACGGTGCAGCTGACCGACGCCAACGAACAGCCGGCGCAGCAACGCGTACCTGGCCTGCCCGGGCCGGTGGGCCCGGGCGGCGTTCCGGGTTTGCCCAATAGTCCGCCCGGTGGTACGCCCCCCGCCGCGCCCGGCCTTCCGCCGGCGCCCCCGCCCCCGTCTGGAAATAAGCCATGAGGCGTCTTCGCCGTATCAAGATTCTCGCGACCCTGGGCCCCGCCTCTTCAGACCTCGCGATGATCCGCCGCCTGTTCGAGGCCGGCGCCGACCTGTTCCGCATCAACATGAGCCACACCCCGCATGACAAGATGCGGGAGCTGGTGGCGACGATCCGCAACGTCGAGAGCAGCTATGGCCGGCCGATCGGCATCCTGGTCGATCTTCAGGGACCGAAGCTGAGACTGGGCGCCTTCGCCGACGGCGCGGTCCAGCTCCAGAACGGGCAGACCTTCACGCTGGATTCCGACAAGACGCCCGGCGATGCCACGCGCGTCCACCTCCCGCATCCGGAGATCCTGGCCGCACTGCGGCCGGGCCATGCGCTGCTGCTCGACGACGGCAAGGTGCGGCTGATCGCGGAGGAGACCTCGAAAGAGCATGCGGTGACCCGCGTCGTGGTCGGCGGCAAGATGAGCGACCGCAAGGGCGTCAGCCTGCCCGACACCGACCTGCCGGTCTCGGCGATGACGCCGAAGGACCGCGCCGACCTCGAGGCGGCCCTCGTCACCGGCGTCGACTGGATCGCGCTGTCCTTCGTGCAGCGCGCCGAGGACGTGCTCGAGGCCAAGAGGATGATCCGCGGCCGCGCCGCGGTCATGGCCAAGATCGAGAAGCCGCAGGCGATCGACCGCCTCGCCGACATCATCGAGGCATCGGATGCGCTGATGGTGGCGCGCGGCGACCTCGGCGTCGAGCTGCCGCTCGAGCGCGTGCCGAGCCTGCAGAAGCAGATGACGCGGATGGCGCGCCGCGCCGGCAAGCCGGTGGTGATCGCGACCCAGATGCTGGAATCGATGATTCAGTCGCCGGTGCCGACCCGCGCCGAGGTCTCGGACGTCGCCACCGCCGTCTATGAGGGCGCCGACGCCATCATGCTGTCGGCGGAATCGGCGGCCGGCAAATTCCCGGTCGAGGCTGTCTCGACCATGAACCGCATCGGCGAGGAGGTCGAGCGCGACCCGACCTACCGCTCGGTGATCATGGCCCAGCGGCCGGACCCCGAATCGACCGTCGGCGACGCCATCGCAGACGCCGCGCGCGTGATGGCGGAAACCCTGGACCTGCCCGCTTTGATCTGCTGGACCTCATCGGGCTCGACCGCCGTGCGGGTCGCACGCGAGCGGCCCAAGCCGCCGATCGTGGCGATCACGCCGAACATCACGGCGGGGCGCCGCCTCGCGGTGGTGTGGGGCGTGCATTGCGTCGTGGCGGAGGACGCGCGCGACCAGGACGACATGGTGGGCCGCGCCGGCCAGATTGCGTTCCGCGATGGCTTCGTCCGCGCGGGCCAGCGCGTGATCATCGTCGCCGGCGTGCCGCTCGGCATTCCCGGCACCACCAACATGGTGCGCATCGCCTCGGTCGGCCCCGGGGGCGACGCGGATATGTAGGCCCGCCAGCGCGGCCAAAACAAAAAAGTCGAAAAACAACCCCATGCACAGTAGCCTGGCCGGACTGGCGGGCTCGCTGGGATTTCACGAAAAGGCACGCTCAGGCAATGACCTGAGCGCGATCAGGGCGCCGCCTCGACCGCGGCGCGATTTTACGCCCCAACCAGCGCCTTCGTCGTCGGCAGTAGCGTCTGCTGCACCACCAGGCCGCGGGCGCGGGCGTCCATGACGCCGACGGCGCGCAGCGCCAGCAGCGTCACGGTCTGCACCGCATCGCGCATCTTGACGGGATCTCCGAGATTGTCGGGCGCAAGCGGCCCGACCAGAGCCTCATGCAGCGCCCCCAGCAGCGCGGTGGCGGCGAGCGCAGTGTCCTGCGCCGGCAGGTGACCGGCCCGCACGGCGGCGTCGATGCGGCTCGCGATCTCGCCGGCGATCTCGCGTCGGCTGGCCAGCCTGGAGGCGCTGACATCGACATCGACGGGCTCGGCCAGGATGCCCCAGGCCAGCCGCCGCTGCGACAGCGTATGGACCGCCACGGTGGTCACGGCGGCCGCCAGCGCCGAGGACGGTCCTGGAGCGGCATCGGCCGCCCGGCGGATCGCCGCGAGCTCGTCGCGAGAGACCTCGGCAATGAGTTCGGAGATCAGCTCGGCCTTGGAGGGAAAGTAACGGTACACCGTGCCGGCTGCGACATTGGCCCGGACCGCGACCGGCGCGATCTGCACCGCCGCCATTCCGCCTTCCGCCGCTGCTTCCCGCGCCGCCGCAAGAATCGCGCTGCGCCGCGCCGCAAGGCGCTTCACCACTTGATGCGTCCGCCGATAAACCATGGCGCGCTTCCTGTCCCACACGCCAGCCACACGCCCTGCGGCCGAACGCTTCGTCACGTCAAAAGATGCAAATCGCCCCGCAAGGACTGAACAACTATTCAGAGTGAATGACAAGATGGGAAATGCGTGGAGCGTCTCTCAAGGAGGCGGGACTTCACCCCAAAATAACGGCGACTTGGTTGGTGACGGCTAACCACGATTGTTACCGCGATCTTAAGACTGCGCCGCGACTGTACGGGATACTGCGATCTCACCTCGGTGCAGCATGGTCGACACGGACGCCCGGACCGCCTGGCAGCTTTTCCATCTGAACTGGCTTCCGATCGCGGCCATGGGCGGACTGCTGGCGATCGGCCTGCCTTGGGCAGACCTGAGCCTCGAGCCGGTTGCTTACGGCGTGACGTTGGCGATCGCCGCATTCCTGCTCGCGGTCGCCTATGGCCATCGGATCGTCAAAGCGGAGCTTGCGGATCCGAAGCTGGTGTTTTCGCTCGGTGCGATCGGGCAGGTCATTCTCACCTGCGCCATCGTCGGACCGCTCAGCTACGTCGCGGGCAAGCTGAGCTGGCCGCTCCAGGACCAAGCGCTGCTTGCGATCGACCGCGCGCTCGGTCTCGATCCCGAAGCGATCGCGCGATACGTCAACGATCATCCCTGGCTCGCGACCATCTTCGCGCGCGGCTACGGGCTGATCAAGCTGCCACTGCTCGGCGTTCCCGTCGTGCTGGCGTTGACGGGCCGCTATGTGCGCCTGCAATCGTTCATGCTTGCGACGAGCCTCGCGCTTGCGGTGACCATCGCAATCTCCGCCGTGGTGCCGGCGATCGGCACCTATTACGCGCTGCAACTGCCTGCCGCGCATCTGCCTGAAATCAACACCGCCGTTTACGCCGGGCAGTTGCGCGACATTCTCGCACTTCGTGACGGCAGCCTGCACGAGCTCCGCCTGTTCTTCCTCTCCGGCATCGTCTCGTTTCCAAGCTTTCACGCCGCCTCCGCGGTGCTCTATATGTGGGCGCTGTGGCCGGTGCGCGGCATCGGCATCATCGCAGCCGCCCTGAACCTCCTGATGATCGCGTCGACGCCGGTGATCGGCGCGCACTACGTCATTGACGTCGTCGGCGGCATCGCCGTCGCTGCAGCATCGATCTGGGCGGTGAAGCTCTTTGTTCGTTGGCTGCACGGCGCGTCACGGATTTCCGGCGCGCCTGCCGCGTCGGCGGTCTGGCAGGTCAGCCTCGCCGAATGACGCTGCACCAGCCGTCACCACGTTTGCGTAGCGGCAGCGACTTTGAATCATTCGCCAAAAAGAAAAGAGCCCCGTCCAGGACGGGGCTCTCGAAACTTGATGGTCCGCCAGCTTACTTCAGGCTGGACTGGATCGAGGTGAATTTGGTGTTCAGCGTGCCGCCGAGCTGGTTGACGACGGTGATGATCGCCAGCGCAATGCCGGCAGCGATCAGGCCGTATTCAATGGCGGTGGCGCCGGATTCATCCTTCACGAAACGCGCAACGAGGTTCTTCATAGAGTGCTCCAAATGAGTACACGAGGCTTACAACTGATCCGGTCTTTTCGGCTTCCCAGCGCCGCCCGACCATGGAACCGAACCTAGAGGCAAAGAATTGCGCCGCAGTTAATTCGACTGCGTAAACACCGAGCGGTTTGCGTGTATTCGCCGATGGTAAATCGAAATCCAAAACAGTCCATTAAATTGTCGAGACTTTGAATCTGCCTGGCGCAGCCGGTTTACCCGAAGTTATGAGCGCCCATGCTCCAATGTCGTCCGCTCGGTCAGCTCGACAAGAACAAGCAGGACAACGAGACGGCATGTCCCTCTCCTTCGCCAACAGCATCGCCGTGCAGAGCCGCACGCGGGCCCTGGTGCCGCTGTGCGTCGGCGCCGGCGCCTATCTGTTCTTCCTTTTTCTCGGCGATAGCCTGCTTCAGGATTCCGACTCGTTCTGGCAGATCAAGATCGGGCAATGGATCCTCGATCACGGCGCCATGCCAACCACCGACTTCTATTCCTTCACGCGAATGGGCGCGCCGTGGATATCGACGTCGTGGCTGTCGCAGGTCGCGTTCGCCTTCTCCCATGCGCAATGGGGCTGGGCAGGTCCCGTCATCCTCACCGCAGTCGCTCTCGCGCTCGCGGTCGCAATCTTCGTCCATCTGCTCGACGCGCAGATCGAGGCACCGCGCGCGGTACTGTTCGCGACGCTGGCGCTGCTGCTGTCGATCCATCACGTGCTGGCACGTATTCTGGCGCTGCCCGTCATGGTGGCGTGGGTCGGCTTGTTGATGGCAGCTGCCGATCGCAAGAGCGCGCCGTCCTGGACCTGGCTGCCGCTGATGGCGCTCTGGGCGAACCTGCATGGCGGCTTCGTGCTGGGCCTCGCGCTGATCGGTCCGATCTCGCTCGAAGCGGTCGAGCACGCCGAGAAGGGACGGCGTCTTTCGCTGTTCATGCGCTGGGTGCTGTTCGGAATCGGCGCGCTGATCGCGAGCTGCTGCACGCCGTACGGATGGCGGACGCTGCAGGGCGCGAGCAACGTCCTCAGACTCGGCGAGCTGCTGTCGCTGATCTGCGAATGGATGCCGGCGAACTTCGCCACGTTCACCCCGTTCGAGGGCGCCCTGCTCGCCCTGATCGCATTCGGCTATTATCGCGGCCTGGTGCTGTCGGCGCCCCGGATCTTCCTGATCCTGTTCCTGACCTGGAGCGCGCTGACCCATGTCAGGAGCATCGAGGCATTTGCGTTCCTGGTGCCGCTGGTGCTGGCAAGGCCGCTCGGCGAGATGTTCCCGCGCCGGACGCCTGACGCCACCGGTGCCGACCGCTGGCCGGCCCGCACTGTCACCGCGCTTGCCGCGCTGATGATCGTGGCGGCAGGCTGGACGTCGACGTCGCTCTATATGGGGCATCACCGCTTCACCTTCACGATGAGGCAGACGCCGGTTGCGGCGGTCGACCTGCTCGAGCGATGCAAGGTACAGCGCATCTTCAACGCCTACCAGTTCGGCGGCTATCTGATCTCGCGCGATATTCCCGTTTTCGTCGACGGCCGCGCCGAACTGTATGGCGAGAAGTTCGTCATGGACTTCTTCGAGGCGACGGAAGGCAGGAAGCCCGAGCTGCTGCCGCGCCTGCTGGACGAGTACAAGATCGACGCGACGCTATTGGTCGCCGACGCGCCGGGGCCGCAGATCCTCGACCAGCTCAAGGGCTGGAAGCGGATCTACGCGGACGACATCGCAGTGATCCACGTGCGCGACACCGCAGACGGCGCGGCGGCGGCGCCTTCGAAGTGAGGACCTGCTCCAGCGCTCGTCTCCGGCCTCAGCTGCTCCATCAGATGGTTCCCACCAGCCAGCCGCCCCCGAAAAATCCGGCGCGTCCCGACCCGGACCGAATCGTGGCGACCATCGTTCTTGCGCTGCTGGCGGCGGTCTCGTTTCTCCCGGTGCTCCTGACACCCATTCCCGCGATGGTCGATTATCCCAATCACCTCGCGCGCATGTACGTCCTGAGCCAGAACGGCACACCGGGTGCCAATCCGTATTACGAGGTGACCTGGGCCTTCTATCCCAACCTCGGAATGGACCTGATGGTCCCGCAGCTGGCGCGGCTGATGAGCGTCGAGGACGCCACTCGGCTGTTTCTCCTGCTGAGCCAGGTCCTGATCGTCACCGGCGCGCTTCTGCTCGAATGGGTCCGGAAAAAGCGCATCCATCTCGCCGGCTTCGCCGCGCTCGCTTTCCTCTATTGCCTGCCGTTCAGCTGGGGTTTTGTGAATTTCGAGTTCGGGATCGGTCTCGCGCTCTGGGGCATGGCCGTCTACCTGATGCTGGCCGAAAGCGCCTGGCCGCTGCGCTTCGCCGCCCATTCGGCCTTCGTCGCCGCGCTCTATGTGGGGCATTTCTTTTCGCTCGGCGTCTACGGCGCAGTGCTGGGCCTTGTCGAGCTGTCGCGCATCCGCCAAGGGCAGACCACGCATCCCGTCGTGGCCGCGCGGCTCGGCGCGCTGGCCCTGCCGGCGCTTGCGCTGCTTTCGATCATGCATGTCACGGCAGGCGCGATCGGAAGCCAAGGCAACGATTGGTTCCTCGCATTCAAGCCGGTCTGGCCGCTCCGCATCATGAACGGCTACAATCTGACGGCCGCGGCGGTGACCGGGCTGACGATGATGACCGCGCTGCTGTTCGCCGCAAGGCGCGGCGTTCTCAGGCTCGAGCCGCCCGGGATCTGGATCGCGCTCGGTCTTGCGCTCCTGTACGTGGCCATTCCCTCCAGGCTGTTCGGGACCTCGTTTGCCGACCTCCGCGTGATTCCTGCTGCGGGGCTGATCCTGCCGGCGTTCTGCTCGCTGTCGTTACCGAGCCGGGCGTGGAGAATGGGCGCGCTCGCTGCGATCAGCGGCATCACACTGATCAATCTCGCCGTTGTCTTCACAGTGTGGCTGCCCTACCGCGCTGACTACGCAGCCACCATCGAGTCGTTCCGCAAGATCGAACGCGGCTCGCGCGTTCTCGTCAGCAATGCGGACGAAGCTGGCGATCCGCCCTTCGCCGACCTCACTGCGTATCCGATGTATTATGCGCCAACGCTGGCGGTGCACTATGCCAACGCCTTCGTGCCCAATCTCTTCACGGAAGCGGGCAAGCAACCTGTTCGGGCCGTCGAGGCCGTGCGCCAGCTCGCCACTCCGGATGGCGGACTGGTGTCCTCAGGCCTGCTCACCGCGATTGCAACGGGCCGCCCGCCGGCGGACTCGCCGCGCTTTGTCCTCACCTGGTACCGGGATTTCGACTACCTCTATGTGCTGGGACCGCGGGCCGCAAATCCGCTGCCGGATCTGCTGGAGATATTGGAGACCTCGGATCGGTTTGTTCTCTACAGGATTCGCCGCAAGTCCTGAGAAAGGCGACCTTAACCACCTGCTCATAGACTTGCGCCCCTCCAACCCAGCGGGACTCCTTCGCATGGCGGCCAATTCCAGATCGATCCGCTACAGCCTCGTCATTCCCGTATTCAACGAGGAAGCGGTGCTGCCGGTCCTGCTGCGCCGGCTCGACCAGGTCATGTCCAAGCTCGACGGGCCGGCGGAAGCGATCTTCGTCGACGACGGCAGCAGCGATTCCAGCTCGATCGTGCTGCGAGCGCTCGCCGTGCGCGACACGCGCTTTCGCTACCTCGGCCTGTCGCGCAACTTCGGCCATCAGATCGCCATCACCGCCGGCATGGACGCCGCGCAAGGCGACGCCATCATCGTCATGGACGCCGATCTGCAGGACCCGCCCGAGGTGATCGAGCAGTTGATCGCAAAGTGGAAGGAGGGCAACGACATCGTCCACGCCCGCCGCCTCTCGCGCGAGGGCGAAAGCCGCTTCAAGCGCGCGACCGCGCATCTGTTCTACCGGCTGCTCGGCAGGATGTCCTCCGTCGGCATCCCTGCGGATGTCGGCGACTTCCGCTTGATCGACCGCAAGGTGCTCGACGCGCTCAGGCAGATGCCGGAGCAGGATCGCTTTGTGCGCGGCATGATCGCCTGGCTCGGCTTCCGGCAGGCCGAGGTCGCCTTCCACCGCCTCGAGCGCGCCGCGGGCGAAACCAAATACCCGCTGTTCAAGATGATCCGCCTGGCGGTGAACGCCGCGCTCGGCTTTTCCGATCTGCCGCTGCGGCTGGCGATCTGGTGCGGCTTGACGGTCTCGGCCCTTGCGCTGCTCTACGGCGGCTGGGTGATTCTGTTGTGGCTCAGCAAGGACAGCCATCTCGTGACCGGCTGGTCTTCGACGATCGTCCTCATGTCGCTGCTGTGCGGCATCAACATGCTGATGACGGGCATCGTTGGGCTCTATGTCGGCCGCATCCATGCCGAGGTGAAACGCCGCCCGCTCTACGTGGTGCAGGCACGAATCGGCTTCGATCGCGACGCGACGGCGTCGACACAGGCGATCCACACCATCAACGAGTGACCCGGCGGACGAGCGAGCTCTTCCCGCCGCTCACTTCGAACCTGAATTGGCACGCGTCCCTCGAAGAGGTCTTCGGCAGCGGGTCGATCGAGGGCCGATGTGTCGCCTTGGCGCCCGACTTATTGTCGCGGCGTATCTCGCCGCTTGTGAACGACCGCCACATCGTCGCTGTAGACGCGCTGCCACTGGGGCAGTCGGTCGAGCATCGCTATCGCGGGCGTTTGCGGTGCGAGCAGTGTCGCGTCGATGTTGTATTCGTCGAGCAATCTGAGGAAATCTCCGAGGTCGATCAGCGCCAGGGCGCGATTGTAGCGGTCGATGAACGGCCCGCCGTACAGTTCGGAGCGGCCATCGATAAAGGTGGGAATGCCGGCAAAGATCAAATAGCCGCCGAAGGCGTAATCGTTGAGCACGCGTCCCGTCCCGGCCAGGTCGGCCTGAGCGATGGCAGCCTGCGGGGTGATGGCCGGAGCCGGCCGGATGTCCCGCGCCAGCGCCGCCCCGCTCATCGCGACCAAGACACCGAGCGCGACCAGATTGAGGCCGCGCGAGCGGCCGGCCGCATCGATCCCGGTCGGTCCGCCGAACGTCCGCCCCAGCGGGGCCGCCAGATAAAGCGGCGCCAGCATGCCCAGCAAATCCGCATTGCGGATTTGCGCCAGCGCGAAATGGAGCAAGCCGATCACCACCAGGACCCGAACGACCGGCAGTGTCACGCCGCGCGAGAGCGCAAAGATGCCAGCCAGCAGCAGCAATTCGAAGCCACCGCTATGGCTGAAATCCTGCGGCCGCCATTCCGAGATCCAGGCGAGCGCGGGACCTGCGGCCAGCGTCGTCAGCGGCATCAACAATGGTTCCGGCCCGTGCGGCGTCAGGCAGGACGCTACGACCGCCAGTGCCGTGAATGGCAGCCACCGCAGCAACACGTGCAGCCATTCGCTTCGCTTCTCACGCAGCAGCGCCTCGAGCACCGCCGGGCCAATCAGCCCAAGCGCCAGCACGCCGCTGCCGTGCAGATTGGCCCACAGCACCAGCAGCGGCAGAGCCCAATATGGCGGAGGCGAGCTGCGATCCATGCAGCGCACCAGGGCAGCCGCCCAGATCACCATCACCGGCAACACGAGGACGTGCGGCCGCGCCAGCATGTGCGGCGCCAGCAGGACGATGGCCGCGATCACCATCAGCACAGTCAGGGCCGGGGAAAGCTCCCGCAGCAGGAAGAACGTGAGCAGGCCAAAGGCGAGCGCGATCGCCGCAGCCGCAATCGCGACGACGGCCGGCCAGCCGGCCAGCGCGTAGACGGCGGCATAGATGACCTCGGACAGCCATTCGAAGGTGATCCAGGGCGCGCCGTGCTTCGAAAAGGAAAACAGGTCGCTCGTCGGCAAGGTGCCGTGCGCGATGATCCAGCGTCCGAGCTCGATGTGGGAATAGCTGTCGGGATCGCCGAGCAATCGCGGGCCGAGCGCCAGCAACACGGTGTAGAGGCTGAGCCCCACGGCCCAGGGGAGCACGGCACGTGCCGAAAACGGTTGAACCGCGCTGTAGACGGCTTGATCAGTCATAGCGGGCCAAAATAGGCCGCAAGCGTTAAGTTCTTCTTTAGTGTTTGGCGCATTTGCCCCGAGCACGGTGCGCTTCTGCCCCCCGCTTCAGGCCTCACACGCTGGCTTGCTGCGCCCAGCGGGCTACCCAAAAAAAACGCGGCGTTTCCGCCGCGTTCTTCATTTCTCGATCTGCCGCTTCTCGATCAGGCCTGCGGCTGTGGCTCGAGGCCAGGATCCGGATCCGGACGCGGGCGCGGCTTGCCGGCCGGGGGCACGGCGGAGGCGCGCGGCGTGGTCGGCTCGAGCACGGACTCGCGGTTCGGCTTCTTGCCCCTGAGCAAGTCGACGATCTCCTCGCCGGTCAGCGTCTCGAACTCGAGCAGGCCCTTGGCCAGCGTCTCGAGATCGGCGCGCTTCTCGGTGAGGATGCGGGTCGCTTCCTTGTAGCCTTCCTCGACCAGGCGTTTGATCTCGGAATCGATCTTCTGAACGGTGGCTTCGGATGCGTTCTGCGTGCGCGACACCGACATGCCGAGGAAGACCTCGTCCTGGTTCTCGCCATAGGAGACGGTGCCGAGTTCCTCCGACAGGCCCCAGCGCGTCACCATCATGCGGGCAAGGCGCGTGGCCTGCTCGATGTCGGAGGCGGCGCCCGAGGTCACCTTCTCGCGGCCGAAGATCAGCTCTTCGGCGACGCGGCCGCCCATCATGATGGCAAGGCGCGAGGTCATCTGCTCCAGCGACATCGACAGCTTGTCGCGCTCGGGCAGCTGCATGACCATACCGAGCGCACGGCCGCGCGGAATGATGGTCGCCTTGTGGATCGGATCGGTCGCGGGCACGTTGAGACCGACGATGGCGTGGCCGCCCTCGTGATAGGCCGTCAAGAGCTTCTCTTCTTCGGTCATGACGAGCGACTTGCGCTCGGCGCCCATCATCACCTTGTCCTTGGCCTCCTCGAACTCGGCCTGCGTCACCATCCGTTTGTTGCGGCGGGCGGCGGTGAGCGCAGCCTCGTTGACGAGGTTCATCAGGTCGGCGCCGGAGAAGCCCGGCGTGCCGCGCGCGATGGTCTTGAGGTTGATATCGGGGGCCAGCGGCACCTTGCGGACGTGAACCTTGAGGATCTGCTCGCGGCCGACGACATCGGGATTGGGCACAACGACCTGGCGGTCGAAGCGGCCTGGCCGCAGCAGCGCGGGATCGAGCACGTCAGGACGGTTGGTCGCGGCGATCAGGATCACGCCCTCGTTGGCCTCGAAGCCGTCCATCTCGACCAGCAGCTGGTTCAGCGTCTGCTCGCGCTCGTCGTTGCCGCCGCCGAGGCCGGCGCCGCGGTGACGACCGACAGCGTCGATCTCGTCGATGAAGATGATGCAGGGCGCGTTCTTCTTGGCCTGCTCGAACATGTCGCGGACGCGGCTCGCGCCGACGCCGACGAACATCTCGACGAAATCCGAACCGGAAATGGTGAAGAACGGCACGTTGGCTTCACCCGCGACCGCACGCGCGATCAGGGTCTTACCGGTGCCGGGCGGGCCGACCAGCAGCACGCCGCGCGGGATGCGGCCGCCGAGGCGCTGGAATTTGCCGGGGTCGCGCAGGAATTCGACGATCTCCTGCAGATCCTGCTTGGCCTCATCCACGCCGGCGACGTCCTCGAAGGTGACGCGGCCATGCGCTTCGGTCAGCATCTTCGCGCGCGACTTGCCGAAGCCCATCGCCTTGCCGGCGCCGCCCTGCATCTGCCGCGACAGGAAGATCCAGACGCCGATCAGCGCGATGAAGGGCAGCCAGGAGACCAGCAGCGAGACGAACCAGGGCACGTTGTCGCCCGGCGGCTTCGCGGTGATCTGCACCTTGCTGTCGTAGAGCCGCTTCACCAGCGTCGGATCATTCGGCGCATAGGTCTGGAAGCTCGAGCCGTTGGTGAAGGTGCCGTGGATGTCCGGGCCCTGGATCACGACGTCGCGGACATTGCCGCGATCAACTTCGCTCAGCAGCTGGGAGAAGGCGATGTCCTGCGAGGACGCCCGCTGACCCGGATTCTGGAAGAGCGTGAACAACGCCAACAGCAGCAAAACAATGATGACCCAGAGGGCGAAATTGCGCAGATTGGCGTTCATCGATCTTCCTTCGTGGTCGCGCGGATCGCGGCCTGGTCCTTCAGGAGCTACTTGGGCAAGCTAGAGAAAATCCCCAAGGAATCCTCTCGGTTAGACGCATACAATTTAGGTGCCGTCCGGGTCGCTGCCAAGGGAATGAGATGGGACTATTTAGCCCATCTTAGAGCGATTCCCGCTGAAATAATGGCGCCCGGAGCGGGGTTTTTCCTGCCTGGTTAAGGTGTTCTGATGGCGCGGGGCCGAAATGGCTGGTGTCATGATCCGCCCCAGTCCCGAGCTCATCCACTCCCACGGCGCCTTGCCGGCGCCGGTGCGATTTGGATACGCCCGCCGGCGAGGCTGATCAAGGCTCCCGCGAGGGTTTGCTTCAGGACCGGCCGGCCAGTGGCGCGGGCATCGAGACTTGCGGCAATGGCCTCGTCCAATGCGGACAGCAGGGTTTCGACCTTGCCGAGCTCCGCCGGTCCTTCATGTCCGAGCGCATTGATGGCCCGCAGCAGGAGCCGCAGCCGGACCTCCTCCGGCAGGGCGGCAAAGGCCGAGGCCTCGAAGCTTCGGACGTCCGCCTGCGGCGCACCGCCGCGATCCCGCAGACGGAGGAAGCGCTCGGCGCCGTCGGCCAGCACCTCGACCGCCGCATTGGCCCGCGCCAGCCTTGCCGCGAGCCGCGCCAGATTGCGGGCATCGCCGCCCTCGGCCGCGAGAAGCGGCAGCAGCGCGCGCAGCCGCGGCCGGGTGAAGGCAGTGTCCCGATTGGTGGGGTCCTCGACAAAGCCGACCTTCGCCCGCCTCAAGGTCGCGATCAGCTGCGATTTCGGAACATCGAGCAGCGGACGCGCCAGCACGATTCCGTCGCGCTCACTGAGGGGCGCCATGGCCGACAGCCCGGCCAGCCCGCTGCCGCGGAAGAGGCGCATCAACAGGGTCTCGGCCTGGTCGTCGCGGGTGTGGGCCGTCAGCACATGGCTCGCACCGGCGGCACGTGCGGCCTCTGCGAGCAGGCGGTAACGGGCCTCGCGCGCAGCGGCAGGCAGGCCCGTCTTCGGCTTTGCGCCACGCCAGCGCAGGGTCCGATGCGGCAATCCGAGCTGGTTCGCGAGCCGCTTGACCTCGCGTGCCTCGCGGGCTGCCTCGGGGCGCAGGCCGTGGTCGACGGTGACGACGGTGAGTTGCGGGCCGCGCGCGAGGCTGCGCTGCCAGCGGGCGGCAAGCCACATCAGCGCGACCGAGTCGGGCCCGCCGGAGACCGCGAGCACCAGCGCCGGCGCAGCCTTCAGGCCGGCGAAGAGCCGCCTCGCCTCGCGCGCCGAGATGGGAGAATTGTCGTCGTCTGACATGACGCGGCCCTGACAGTCGCCGGCGGATGGTTCCGATGTCTAGCGCAGCACCATCCGCGTTGTCAGGACCCCGGACGTCAGCACTTCACCCGCTTCTGTTCGCGGTCGACCGCGGCTTTGACGCCGGCGGAGGCACGCGGATATTTGCGGCCGATCTCGCCGAAGGCGGCGCAGGCGGCCTCCTTCTCCTTCAGCGCGGCGAGCGACTGGCCGAGCCGCAGCAGCGCATCCGGCGCCTTGGCCGATTTTTCGTATTTGGTGGTCACGGCGAGGAAGGCCTCCGCGGAGTCGCGATATTGCTGGCGCTGGAAGTAGCTCTCGCCGAGCCAGTATTGCGCGTCTCCGACGAGCGGGTCGCTCGGAAATTTCTGCGCAAAGTTCTTCATGGTCTGCTCGGCAAGCGCATAGTCCTTGCGCTGCATGTAGCCGATGCCGAGGTCGAACTCGTCGCGCGCCGTCGCCGAGGGCGGTAGCGTCGTCAGGCCAGTGCCGCCCGATGGCGCGGGATAGCCGGGTTGGGCCGGCGGATAGCCGGGCTGCGCGGCTGGCGGCACACCTTGCTGGTAGCGGGGGCCGGTATTGGCGAGATCGAGCGGCTCGCCGGCGCCACGGCCGCCGGGTGCCCCGCTCGGAGTTCCTGCCGGCATCGGCTGCTGGCCGCCGCCGAGCGCGCGCGGTGCGCCCGGCGCATTCGGGTTCTGGCTCGGGTCGAAGGCATCGCCGCGGCGGCGCGTGCCGGGTGCGCCGGGCGCCGGCTGCTCCTGAACGATCGGCGCGGGCGCGGCGATCTGCGGCTGCTCGTAGGTCGGCTGCACGGCCGGCTGTTGCGGCGGCTGGCGATAGCCGGGCGCAATCTGACTTGGTGCCACCTGCGCGGGCGGCATCGCCGCGACGTTGGGTGCCTGTCCGGGCGCGCCTTGCGCGCCGCCCTCGAGCGCCCGCAGCCGCTCTTCGAGCTGCCGGTTGCGGTATTGCAGCTCCTCGTTCTGGCCGGTGAGCTGGCGCAGCTGGTTCTCCAGCCGCTCGATCCGCATCTCCGGGTCGGCATCATCCGACTGCGCGAAGACCGATTGCGCAAGTGCGGGCGAACCCAAAGAAAGCAGCGCGGCGGTCGCCACGGTGCCGGTAAAGACCTTAAATCTGGATGACATCTTGCCCTGACGACAAAAGCGAAATGGCCTGCGGCGGAACATTCGACGCGCCACACATTGAAGTGGAGTACGCCAAAAATGTGACTGGTACCAAGGGGTTTTAAGTCACAGAACGCTGAAACGAAACCGGCGCCCGAGAGGGCGCCGGCATCATCCAATTCCGAAGCTGAACGGCACCTGACCGGACGTCAGGAGCTCGCGTTCAAGACAGTGACGGCGCGGCGGTTCTGCGACCAGCAGGAGATGTCGTTACAGACGGCCACCGGCCGCTCCTTGCCGTAGGAGATCGTGCGCATGCGATTCGGATCGATGCCGCGCGAGGCGAGGAACGAGCGCACCGACTGGGCACGGCGGGCGCCGAGCGCGATGTTGTATTCGCGGGTGCCGCGCTCGTCGGCATGACCTTCGATGGTGAAGCTGTAGCGCGGATAGGTCTGGAGCCACTGCGCCTGCTTCTCCAGGGTCACGATCGCCTGCGGGGTCAGATCAGTCTGGTCGCTTTCGAAGAACACGCGGTCGCCCACGTTGACGACGAAATCCTGCTGGCTGCCGGGCGTCGCCGCATTGGCCATCGCATCCGTCGCAGCATTCTTGTTGGCGCAGGCGCCCATCGACAGCGCGACGGCGAGCACCGCGGCCAGCTTCAATCCCTGGAGGATACGCATAGGATGTTTCATTCCGGAGCCTCCACGCTCACGTTAGTCCACTGCTGTCCGGTCTACAGGGGGTTGGTTAAGCGAACGTTCCGTCAACCTTGACGGAACCTTGCCACAGCCGGTCAAATGCCCCCAACCAGCGAAAAGCAACCGGCATGGTTAATGAGTTGTAAATGTGGCGCGAGGGTGAAGGCAAGCCGCGTCGGTCGGCAAACCCGCCGGCTTTTGCTGGAAATTTGGGCCGAATCGAAGGTGTGGATGGTCCTAAAGCATGATCCGGAAAAGTGCGAAGCGGTTTTCCGGAAAGATCATGCGTAAACAACACGCTAAAGCGCGATGACGATTCATCCAAATCTCATCGCGCTTTAGCAGGCGGAGCCGAATGCTGGGGCCGTCACATCCAGGTTCCGCGGCGAGGTCAGCAGCACCGGCCGCGTGGCAGCCGGCCGCGAGGTGCTGCGCTCAAACAGCATGCGCCGCTCAAACGCACTGGAGCGCATGATCGGAAAGCGTGCCAGCACCTTATCCCGCTGCCGCCGGACGTCGGTGGCCATCAGGACCGCCTTTTTGGTGGGCCAGCCCGGAAAGCCCCGCGGCTCCGGCGAAATGGTCTCATGCAGGAAAATGCGACGGTAAAATGCCTGATGATCGGTCCGGATCATGGCAAGCCCGGTGTCGGCATTGAAATGATCGCACGCGACAAAGGCCAGGCGGACCGTCAGGTAGGGCAACTCGGGGAAGCGATGGTGCTTGTCGGGATCTGCAACAAGCCGGCACGGATCGACAAAGACCTCGCCGCGATCGAGGCGGGGATGCAGGATGTCGCCGAACACCTCGGTGGTATAGGACATCCGCCATTCCGACGTCAGAAGATGGATACGGACGGAGCTGCAAAGCTCTCCATCAACATAAATCCCGAAATTCCAGGTGTTGGGCGTTTCGTCGAAGCGATCGCTGACGCGCAGTGAAGCCGACGGCTCGATCAGACCGGCCTGCAGATAGGCGCGGTAGCGCATCAAATACAGGTTGTCCTTGTCCTCGGGAGTCTCGATCAGTCGGTAATCGATACGGTCAAACAACGCGGCCCCTCGGGGAAGGAGCGCCGGGGTCGGTTCGGCTCCGGACTTCATCTGCTACCTCAAAACTCCAAGCAACTTCCGCGAGTAGCAGCAGATTAATGGTTCCTTAACGAAATTGCAAAGCTTTAGAACTGTTAGGGTTAACCTTTGCGGGTCCGCAAGATTACGGAGCAAGCGCGAGCCGATTGCGATGAAGGAGCCGCCGGAAAAGGATCAGGCCGATCGCGACGACACGAGGGCGAGCTGGTCGTCAGGCATACGACGGCCATGCGAGGCGTTGAGCAATTGGCGGATTCGCACCGCCGGAACGGGCCGGCTGAACAGGTAACCCTGCCCTTCGGTCACGGTGCCGTCGGCGCTGATCAGCTCGAGCTGCTCGTTGGTCTCGATACCCTCGACCACGACGGACATCCCGAGGTCGGCGGACAGCCGCGCGACGCCGCGCAGCAGCGTCAACGGCCGGTCGGCATCGATGCCTTCGAGGAAGGAGCGGTCGATCTTCACTTTCTGCATCGGGAAATTGTGCAGGTAGCTGAGGCTGGAGTAGCCGGTGCCGAAATCATCGAGCGAGATGCGCACGCCGAGCGCGTGCAGTTGCGACAGGATGTCGTGCGTGAGCTGGGTATTGCGCAGCAGCGAGGACTCGGTGATCTCGATCTCCAGTCGATGCGCCGGCAAGCTCGACACTTCGAGCGCGTAGCGGATTTCGCTCAAGACATCGCGCTGGTGGAATTGTTGCGGCGAGAAGTTGACGGCGACGCTGACGCTCTCCGGCCACTTCATGCATTCCATGCAGGCGCGGCGCAGGATCCAGCGGCCGAGATCGACGATCAGGCCCATGTCCTCGGCGACCGGGATGATATCGACCGGCGAAACCGTGCCGCGCACCGGATGATTCCAGCGCAGCAGCGCCTCACAGGTGGTGATCTTGCCGGACTTCAGATTGACCAGCGGCTGGAAGAACAGCTCGAATTCCTCGTTGGCGAGCGCCTTGCGCAGGTCGAGCTCGAGGATGCGGCGCGCCTCGACGGTCGCCGCCATCTCGTCGCGGAAGAAACAGAACGTGCCGCGGCCGTCGGCCTTGGCGCGATACAGCGCCATGTCGGCGTTCTTGAGCAGCGTATCGGCGCTGGTGCCGTCCGGCGAGGTCAGTGCGATGCCGACGCTGGCGCCGATCTCGACCAGGTGATTGTCGATGCGATACCGCTCGCTCAACCGCTCGACGATGCGGCGGGCGAGCGCTGCGGCGTCCTCGGGCGTGTTGAGGTTCTGCTGGAACACGACGAACTCGTCGCCGCCGAACCGGGCGACGAAATCCTCGGGGCGCAGCATCTCGCGCAGGCGGTTGGCGACGGCGCACAGGAGCTGGTCGCCGCAGGGATGGCCCAGCGTGTCGTTGACCTGCTTGAACTGGTCGAGGTCGATGAACAGCAGCGCGGAGAGCTGCCCCGCGTCGTGCGAGACAGCCAGCAGGTGCTCGATTTCGTCGCGAAAATTGACCCTGTTCGGCAGGGCCGTGAGGTCATCATAGCGCGCGAGGTGACTGATCTTGGCTTCGGCATTGCGCCGCTCCGTAATATCCTCGAGCAGCAGCACCGCTCCTCCGTCCGCCATCGGCTGAACGGTCCAGGACAGCGACCGATTTCGCTCGATGTTCGTATCGACGGTGATGATCTCATTCTCCCGCGAACTCTCGAGGCCAGCGATGATCTGCTCGCCGTTCGCAGCCGAGATGGCCCCGGCTTTGACACAGGCGGCGATGATGTCGCGTGCGCTGGCGCCGCTCTGCGGCAGATTATCGGGCAGGCTCATCATCGCGGCGAAACGGTGATTCATCACCGCGAGCTGCCCATCGAGGTGGAACATGCAAAGCCCGTGCGGCATGTTGTTCAGGGCAGTATCGAACTGACCCGCGAGCGCCGACTCGCGCTCACGCGCCACCACGGCTCCCATGAATATCCTGTGGAGGTTGGCCGAGAGCTGCATGATCGCGAGCAGGAAGGCAGCACTCACAACGGCCATTGCGATATAGTAGGGCGTGCCGCGCCACGCCAATGCCAAGACCGCCGGGGTGAAGATGAGCACCGCCTGAAAATGGAAGATCGACGGTCGTCCATACGCCCTTCCCGCTCCCCCTGCGGCAATGCCTGTAGTGACCGACAGAGCAATCATATGTGAGACCGCGTCGTCGGTAGCGAGCAGGGTCGTGCCGCACCAGGTGCCAATCGCAGCGGCCTGAATCATCGCCCCGATTTGATAGCGCGTCTGCCAGCGTTTGGCCGCCTCGGCGGTCACGTTCGACTTGCGCGCCTGATAGCGGCGCAAATCGATCGCCCGCACCGACCCGGCCAAGACGAGAAACGCCACACACGCCCAAACGAGGGGCTCGCCCGTCTTCAGCGCCGTCAGCGCAGCACCGATCGATACGAAGATGAGCCCGGCCAGCAGTGGTCCCGGCGCTTCAAAGAGCGAATCGATCTGCGCTGCCGGGTTGACCGGCCGCGGCTGCCCCTGCTCTCCGCTCTGGCTTGCGAACTGCATTTGGTTTGTACGCGCGTCCTGTTCGGCGCGTAGTCTTACCGAGCCGAGATGAAGCTTTCCTGAGGGAACATCGTTAAAGCCGAGTTGTTTTTCGGCAATAGCGAAGCGATTTCTTCTTACATATCAAGCAGCTAGGCAAGCCTTGCCGGGCACAAGGTGAAGGAAGTCTTGCCCTTCGCAACGAACGCGGAAAAATCGGCGCGCTTTTTCGAAAACATCGCGCGTCTGAACACGCGATGCTTCAACTGCGATGTTGTCAGCCCGACGTGGAGGACAGCAGCGGCGACCATGCGGGGTCGGAGGCGAAGCCCGGTGTCGGCACCTTCAGCTCGTTGCGGCCGGAGATGTCGACGGTGTAGAGCGAAGGCCCGCTGTTGCCGCCAGGATCGCGGAAGAACATCAGCACGCGGCCGTTCGGCGAGAAGGTCGGACCTTCATTGTGGAAGCCGGAAGTGAGGAGCCGCTCGCCGGAGCCGTCCGGCTTCATGACGCCGATCGAGAACTGCCCGCCGCCTTGCCTGGTGAAGGCGATGTAATCGCCCTTCGGCGACCACACCGGTGTCGAATAGCTGGCGTTGGTGTCATCCTTGGAGAAGGAGATGCGCTGAGCCTGTCCTCCGCCTGCCGCCATCACATAGATCTGCGACCTGCCGCCACGATCGGACTCGAAGCAGATACGGCTGCCGTCCGGTGAGTAAGACGGAGACGTGTCGATCGCCGGCGTGTCGGTGAGACGCGTGGTCGAGCGCGAGCGCAGATCCATCACGAACAGGTTGGAATTGCCGCCCTGTTGCAGGCTCATGATGACGCGCTGGCCGTCCGGCGAGAAGCGCGGCGCAAAGGTCATGCCGGGGAAGTTACCGACGATCTCGCGCTGGCCAGTCTCGATGTTGAAGAGATAGACCTTCGGATCGCCCTGGCCGAACTCCATGTAGGTGATCTCTTGCGAATTCGGCGAGAAGCGCGGCGTCAGCACGAGGTCGGAGCCGCGGGTCAGGTAGCGCACATTGGCGCCGTCCTGGTCCATCATGGCAAGCCGCTTGACGCGGCGCTCCTTCGATCCGGTCTCGTCAACGAACACGACGCGGCTGTCGAAATACCCCTTCTCGCCGGTCATACGCTCGTAGATCTGGTCGGAGATGATGTGGGCGATGCGGCGCCAATATTCCGGCGACGTGAAATATTGCTGTCCCGCGAGCTGCTGGCCGGTGACCACGTCCCACAGGCGGAATTCGGCCTTGAGGCGGCCGTCCGGCTGCCGCGTCATGCGGCCGGTGACGAGGGCCTGCGCGTTGATGGTCTTCCAGTTCTGGAATTGCGGTGCGACGTCGATGTTGCTGATGCGCTCGATGAAGGCGGCCTGATCGATCGGCGCGAACAGGCCCGAGCGCTTCAGGTTGTTGGTGATGACCTGCGTGACGCCGTTGCCGACGTCGCCGTCGGACGGGGAGCCTGGCACGAAGCCGGAGATCGCGATCGGGATCGGCTGGAATTCGGTGGGATCGATGCGAAGCCGCGGCTGACTCTGGGCGAAGGCGTGGCCGCCCCCGAGCATGGCAAGTGCCGATCCGGTGACGGTCATAAAGCGGCGGCGGGTGATCGATCGGGCGTCATTCATTGCAAAATTCTTTTGTTCGGATGTCACAACATATCTTTCAGACCGAAGGTCATCGGAATGAGCTTCCAGCTCTCATACTGCTGCTTCGGCATGAACGAATAGACCTGGCACTGCACGATGGCGCGCTTGGCGCTCTCGGCAACCGCCTGAGCGATCGACCGCGACGGTCCCCTCACCGCGACGACGATGGGCTCGGACGCCAGCGATCCGTCGATCTTCATGGGAATGTCGATGTCGGCTTCGTATTGATCGGCGTCCTGGCCGTTGTAGGTGGGCGTGAAGCAGCGCTTGACCGCGCCCTGGAATGCACCGCGCCAGGTCGCGACATTGTTGGCGGCCGTCCCGGTCGCCGCCCCCAGAGAGGCCGACGCATTCAGCGCCGTGCCGGCAAGTTCGTGCCGGGTCGCGGCGCGCTTGTCGAGATCGCGCTGGATCTGCGCGGGATCGAAGGTGCGCTCCTTCGGCTTCGGCTGCTGCTGCGGCTGCACTGCCGCGACCTTCTGCTCCACGGGCTTGGGCGGCGGCTTCTTGGTCTCCAGCTTCTTCTGGAGCTCGGCGATCGGATCTTCCTTGGCCGGATCAGGCTTCTTTTCCTGCGGCTTCGGCTCTTCCTTCGGCTTGGCCTCGGCGACGGGCTTCGGCGGCTCGGGCTTCTTCTCCACCGGCTTCTCGACCGGCTTCGGCGGCGGCTCCGGCTGCGAATTGGTCTTGATCAGCTCTTTCTTCTCGGTGACCTTGCCGACCGCGTCTTCCTCCGGTTTGGCTTCCGCGATCTTCTCGACCTTGGGCTTCGGCTCTTCTTTCTTGCCGGTCTTCTGTCCCGCCATCATCTTGGCGAGCTGATCGGTGGAGATGATGTCGACCGGAAGCGACTCCTCCGGCGCGATGTAGGCCTTGCTGCTAAAGGTAAGGAGGCCCCATCCCAGCACCAGGACATGGAGGGCAATCGACGCAACGAGTGTCTTGTCGACGTTCACCTTCACGGCTTCAAGATCCCTGATCCGCTTCCGTGACGAGGGCCAGCTTCTTGAATCCGGCGCCGGACAACAGGCCCATCACCTTGGCCACCGTGCCGTAATCCGCCTTCTTGTCGGCGCGCAGATAGATGCGCTCCTCGAGCCCGCCGCGCGCGTCCGTGATCGCCTTCAGCTTGGGTATCAGCTCGTTGATCGCGATCTCGGCATCGTTGATGAACACCTTGCCCTTGATGTCGACCGACATCTGGATCGGCTTCTGGTCGTTGTTTTCGAGGCTCTTGGCCTGGGTCTGGGGCAGGTCGAGCGGCACGCCGACCGTCAACATCGGCGCGGACACCATGAAGATGATGAGCAGCACCAGCATCACGTCGACCATCGGCGTGACGTTGATCTCGGCCACGACCGGCTTGCGCCGGCCGCGGCGTCCACCGCCGCCGGACGAACTCGCAACGTTCATGGCCATGATCGCGTGCCCAAATTGCCCTTCACACTATACATGCCGTCCGTCAGCCCCGCTCATCGATCTGACGGGACAAGATGGCTGAAAATTCATCAGCGAAGCCCTCCAGCCGCTGAGCCTGACGGTTCACCTCGGACGTGAACTTATTGTAGAAAATAGTGGCAGGAATGGCGGCGATAAGGCCGACTGCGGTCGCAAACAGCGCCTCGGCGATACCGGGGGCGACGACTGCCAGGGAGGTATTTTTCGACGCCGCGATCGACTGGAAGCTCGACATGATGCCCCAGACCGTGCCGAACAGGCCGACGAAAGGGCCGGCAGAGCCGACGGTCGCCAGCACCAGCAGGCGCCGTTCCAGGCGCTCGACTTCGCGCGCGATAGAGACGTTCATCACCTTGTCGATGCGCATCTGGAGCCCCGCGACCGAGCGGGCATGGCTCTCGAAGGAACGCTTCCACTCGCGCATCGCCGCTACGAAGCAGGCCGCCATGGAATGCGTCGGCTTGGCCGACAGCGTGCGATAGAGCTCCTCGATCGACTCGCCGGACCAGAACGCCTGCTCGAACCGGTCCATCGACCGCCGGGTGCGCGCGTAAAGAAAGACCTTGTCGATGGCGATCGCCCAGACCCAGACCGAGCAGGACAGAAGTCCCAGCATCACCGCTTTCACGATCCAGTGAGCCTGCCAGAACAGCGCAATCAGCGACACGTCGGCGGAGGCAGCAACCGGAAGGGCTGACTGAGCCACGTCGGCCGGATTCATAAGCAGTATCCTCTCAAGGCGATCGTTACCTAATGTCATTCGGCCAGCAAATCGCTGCCTGTATTCCCCAACAGCCGCGCTAGTACCGGCGCGCGGGCCAGCAAGCCCGCTCAAAGCCTTGTCTTTCTGAGGTGCAGGGCTGGTCCAAAGGCTCGTCCAAAGCCGGCCGCCTGCATTCCCCGCCAAGATGTCAAAACTAAGGGCCTCGATACGGCTTCGGGCGCGACTGTCCGCTCTTACCAGAGCCCGGCGATAGTTAATGCGGGGTTACCGGCCACGAATTTGGCTGCCGGAAAGGCAGGCAGCGCAGGGGGATGGCGGCGGGCGGCCATGGCTCGTGTCCCGGACGCACCGCATCGTCGAAGCGACGTCCGAGGGCGTAAGTTCCACGCGCACGTGCACCCGAGGGAACCTCCCTCGCCCCAGAATATTGTCCGGAAAATGACTTTCGGCGAGCCCCTGCCATGACCATCAACCCAAAGACGACCGCCGCGATCGGCGATCACCCGCTCCACCCCATGCTCATCCCGTTCCCCGTCGCGTTCCTGGTTGGCGCGCCCATTGCCGATCTGGCCTTCATCGGAACCGGCGACGCCTTCTGGGCGCGCGCCGCGATGTGGCTGATCGGCGCCGGCATCGTCATGGCGCTGGTTGCCGCCGTAGCCGGATTTACGGACTTCCTGAGCGAGCCGCGCATCCGCAGTCTCAATGACGCCTGGTACCACATGGTCGGCAATCTCACGGCCGTCGTGCTGGCACTGGTCAATTTCTATCTTCGCTACGCGCAAGGTGCGGAGGCTGCGATCAAGCCGTGGGGCGTGGTGCTTTCGCTGGTCGTGGTCGGCATCCTGCTGTTCACGGGATGGAAGGGGTGGGAGATGGTCTACCGGCATCACGTCGCCGTGCTGGATGCACCGGGCCAGACCAGCTCGGAGCCGGTCACGCCGCCTCATGGCGGCGAAAGCCACCGCCGCGCCGCCTAAAGCGCGATGAGATTTGGATGAATCGTCATCGCGCTTTAGCTTGTTGTTTACGCATGATCTTTCCGGAAAACCGCTTCGCACTTTTCCGGATCATGCTTTAAGCGAAGGACGTCTCAGGCGGCCGAGGCGGACTCGGGGCAGTTGGTCAGTCGCGCAGGATTGCCGACCGCCGTGCAGCCAGCGGGGACGTCGCTCGTCACGACAGTGCCGGCGCCGATTTTTGCGAGATCGCCGATGCTGATGTCGCCGAGGATGCTTGCGCCCGCGCCGATGTAGACGCCGCAGCCGATGCGCGGCGAGCGCGCCGGCAGTTCGCTGCTGCGGCCGATGCTGACGTTCTGAAGGATGGTGACGTCGTCGCCGACGACGACGTCGGCGCCGATCACGATGCCGGTGGCGGGATCGAGATACACGGCGGACCCCATGCTGGCCGTCGGATGAATACTGACCTGGAGCAGGTTCGACGCCTCGTTCTGAAACAGCAGCGCGGCATCGCGATGATCATGGCGCCAGAGCCAGTTCGAAACGCGCCAGGCCTGCAGCGCGATGTACCCCTTGTAATGCAGCAGTGGCGGCAGCAGGTCGGCGACGGCGGGGTCGCGGCGCGCGATGGCCAAGAGGTCTCGGCCGGCCGCTTCGATCAAGTCCGGCTCGCCCCCAAAGGCGGCGCGGCAAAAAGCCATGAAGCGCACGCGCTCCGTGGCGCTGCTCGCAAGCCGCCTCCCGATGAGATCGGCCAGGGCCGCGGCGAAATCATCATGAGCGAGAATGGCACCGGCGACGGCTTTGCCGAAAACAGGATCGGCATTGGCCGAGCGCTGCGCCTCGTCGCGAACCTTTTGCCAAAGGCTGTCGCTACCCGCCATAGCAGCTTCCGCCATCGTCGCTCCGCTCGCCTGTGCCGTGACGGCGAATATAGGCGGTCCACATCGAGGCGCCAGTCTCGCCTTCGCGACGTGCTTGCTGTCGGCCGCGGGGCCTGACGATCGAGGCGCTGTACAAGCCAAACCGCCCGCCTGCGGGTCACGCAGACGGGCGGCTCGGGGCCATCAGGACTTTGGGGGCATGCGCCTGAAGGCTTTGAGAGGCGCGAACCTTCAGATCAGCCTTGCTGCTGGTCGGTCGGCGGCGGGGTCGGACGTGTCCGGTGCTGCGCCATGAACTGGTCGAACTCTTCCTTGTCCTTGGCGTGGCGCAGACGGGTCAGGAAATCCTTGAACTCGCGCTGCTCTTCCTCGAGGCGCTGCAGCGTCTCGGCGCGATATTCGTCGAACGCGCGGTTGCCGGAGGACGGCGGGCCGAAGCCAAAGCCGAAGCCGCGGCGCTCCATGCGGTCACGCATGCGATCCATCTTGTACTGCATCCGCTCCATCTTGTTCTGCCAGCGATCCTGATGGCTCCAGCACGACATTCTTCTGCTCCCGAGTGTGAAAAAGAGAAGGGCAAGTCCGATCGGCCACCAAATGATGAAGCCGAGAATGGTCACGGCGATCCAGCCGGGATGCCAGGGCGTATCGAGCATGCCGGGACGCTCGTACTGTTGGTATTGGTCCGAAGGGCCGCGCCATCGATTGACATCAGCGGTGTAGGCCATTTCCCATCTCCATCACGGCATCCGCGCCGTTGTGAATGTAAATAACATTTACATAGCTAGACCATCCCGCGATTTTGTCAAGCTGGCCGCGAGACACGCCCGCGTGATTATTTGCGCAATCTTATTTCGGCTTGCCCCAGGGGCCGCCGGGCGGGACGCCTGAACCGGAGGGAGCCTCCGGCGGCACCGGCGGCGGCTCGGCACTCTTGCCGGCCGGACGGCGGTCAATCGGGAAGCCGAGCCCGCGCAGATAGATCAGCACCTCGGCCTCCAGCAGCTCGTCCGGCGACATCGGCAGCTTCCGCCGCGCTGCATCGCCACGCGAGAACAGCGAGGCGACGCCATGCGACATCGACCAGATGTGCAGCGCCATCATCATCGCCGGCGGACGGGGAGTGCCGGGCGGCGTCAGCGCGGCGAGGCGCTCGGCGGCGGCACGGATGATGTTGAAGGCCCGTTCACTGGCCGCCTGGAGTGCGGGATTGGCATCGACCGGCACGCCGGATTCGAACATGGCATTGTAGAAGGCGGGCTCCTCGCGGGCGAAGGCGAGATAGGCCTTGCCGACACGTTCGAACGCGGTGACCGTGTCGGGCCGCCCGTCATCCCAAGCCGCGGACAGGCGCGCCTCGAACTGCTCGAATCCACGCTGGGCGATCGAGGACAACAGCTCGTCACGGTCGCGGAAATGCCGATAGGGCGCCGCTGCGCTGACGCCGGCCATGCGCGCGGCATCGGCAAAGGTGAAGCCCGCCGCGCCCTTCTCGGCGATGAGGCCGAGAGCGGCCTGCAACAGGGCCTCCTTCAGATTGCCGTGGTGATAGCCGCGCTCGGCGCGGCGCTGCTCCTTGCGCCAGCTCATGTGAACGACCTTTACATGAGCCGGGCGTGAAGGTCACTAGCGGCGATGAGGCAGGATTAACCCCGTATTCTCCGCAGTCATTCCGGGACGGCTCGAAGAGCCGGACCCGGAATCACGAGATTCCGGGTCCGATGCTTCGCATCGCCCGGAATGACTGCGGGACCCCAACGGCCCCGCAAAGACCTCACCCGAAGCTACATCTGCGGAATGGGTAGCACCGGCATCACTTCGATCGCCTCGCCCGGAAAGATCGCGAAATGCGGATGGTTCTCGAACAGCTTGGCAGCTTCCTCTTGCGATGCGGCGCGCACTACGGTGAAACCGGTGAGCGCGTTGCTGATCTCGGTGATGCCATTTGCGTCGATCCTGCGGGTCTTGCCGAGCGGGCCGCCCAGCTCGACGAGGACCGACTTGTGCTTCTCGACCCAGCCGTCCCAGGCAGCCATGCCCTCCTGCTCCTTCGCCTTTCGCTCGGCCTCGGGCAGCGCGCGCCAGGCCGCCATTTTCGACCCGGTCATGCTGCCGAGATAGACGGCGAGGAATTTGTGTTCGGTGCTCATCGGCCTCTCCTCTGTTGATCGATTGATCTGTTGATCGATTGACGACAGCCGCGATCTCATCGCGGCCGCGGTGGTTACTTCTTCAGTTCCTCCAAACCGGCGGCGGCCTGCTGCACGTCGGGCGGAAAATCGCTCATCTCCTGTACCTGCCGGATCTCGATGATTTCTTTCGGCGAAGCCGGGCACTTCTTCGCCCAGGCGATCGCCTCCTCGCGCGAGGCAACCTCGATCATCCAATAGCCGCCCAGGACTTCCTTGGCTTCCACGAAGGGCCCGTCGGTCACGACAGGCACGCCGGTCGCGAACGAGACGCGCGCGCCCATCGAGGGCGGATGCAGGCCGTCGAGCGTGATCAGCACGCCGGCATCCTTCAGCGCCTCGTTGTAGCGCATCATCGCGGCAACCCGCTCGGGATCGAGCTGCACGTCCGGCGACGCGTTCTCGTAGCCAAGCGGAATCATCAGCATCATGAATCGCATGAGGTTTCCTTGCTTTCACTGTCGGGGCGAGCAGCGGCGGGGCCACGCGCCCTCGCTTCCAAGACGAATGAACTGTCAGGGAACCGACATGGATGACGAAAATTATCTGGCAGCTCGGCGCGCGGCGCTGGCCGTGCAAGGCGCGGCGAGCCTCCAAGGATGAAGCGGCCCGACGCAGCCGGGCCTTTGCCCTTGCCGCTGAAGAAGCGGCGGCCCCAGGCTGACGGAGATGGACTGGCGCTCTTCTTACCGCAACGGAAGCGAAGTAAAAGGCGCTGGCCGCCCGTGCGGCTTCCGTTTCCGCCAGAAGGACAGATCAGCCAATGCCGCAAGCCGCGCAAAAAGTCGCCCTCGTCACCGGAGCCGCACGCGGCATCGGGCTTGCGACCGCGAAGAAGTTCCTTTCCGAGGGCTGGCGCGTGGCGCTGCTCGATATCGAGGGCGACCTGCTCGGCCGCGCGATCGCCGACATCGGCCAAAACGAGGCGACGCTGGCGCTGACCTGCGATGTCTCCGACGCAGCCGCAGTCAGCGCTGCAATGACGACGATGGAGCGGCGGTTCGGCCGGTTGGATGCGCTGGTCAACAACGCCGGCATCGCGGTGTTCGCGCCGCTGATGGAGACGTCGGAGGCTGACTGGCGCCGCGTGCTCGAGGTCAACCTCACCGGACCGTTCCTCTGCACCAAGGCGGCGGTGCCGCTGATGCGCGACGGCAATGGCGGCGCCATCGTCAACATCACCTCGATCTCGGCCGTGCGTGCTTCGACGCTGCGTTCGGCCTACGGCACCAGCAAGGCGGGCCTTGCGCACCTCACCAAGCAGCTCGCGGTCGAGCTCGCTTCCCTCAACATCCGCGTCAACGCGGTTGCGCCGGGACCGGTCGACACCGCGATGGCGAAGCAGGTGCACACCAAGGAGATCCGCGCCGATTACCACGATGCCATCCCGCTCAACCGCTACGGCCTGGAGGAGGAACTCGCGGAAGCGATCTACTTTCTGTGCTCGGAACGCGCCAGCTACATCACCGGCCAAATTTTGGCCGTCGATGGCGGTTTCGATGCGGCAGGTATCGGCCTGCCGACGCTGCGCGGCCAGCGCCGCAACGGGTAGGAGTGCTCATGCAACGCGCCGCATTCGTCACCATCACGATGCTCGCGGCCGTGTTGATCGCGGCGAGACCGGCGCGAGCCGAGATCCGCATCATCCAGTCCCCAGGCGGACAGGTCGGGCCGTTCCTCGATCTGTTCGAGAAAGTGCGCGAGAGCGGCGAGCGCGTGGTGATCGATGGTCCCTGCCTGTCCGCCTGCACGCTGGTGCTCAGCATCGTCCCAGGCGAGCGCATCTGCGTCACCAAGCGCGCGGTGCTCGGCTTCCACGCCGCGCGCTCGGTGGACCGGCGCGGACATTTCTATGCCGAGCCGGAGGCATCGGTCGCGGTGCTTGCCGCCTATCCCGGCCCGGTGCGCGACTGGATCAGCCGCCGTGGCGGCCTCACCTCGCGGTTGCTCCTGTTGAAGGGACGTGATCTCGCCGCGATCTATCCGCGTTGTCGCTGATGAAAGCCGGCAGCCGCCAGGCGCGTGACGTGAGTGAGCGCTGGGAACCGCATCACCATCAAGGCGATTTGCCTGGCTGGTTCAAGGCCATACGCCATGTTCCCTGCGCTCGCATCCAGCGTGCGCACCGGGTGATCTGCGCCATCAGGCGCTGGCTACGTTCAGAAAAGAGTCTGTATCACCGGTACCAGCTTTGCGCTGGCGCAGATGAGCATTCCCCAAAGAGCAAAATTGATCTGTAGCGCCGCCGCCATCGGTCGCTCCCCTTGCAAGTGACGTCCATCCCAGTTTGTAGCTTTTATGAATCACCAATAGCGATTCTGGCGTGCAGATCACAGCCCAATATTGCGCCAATTGTTGTGCGATGCAGTTGGTTTCACGAAGCGGCCTCACTGCGCCCGCAAAGTGATGCCGAAAGCACGACTCACATTCGGCCATGCCGGCAGATTTGTTTTTGCTTTGAGTTCCATCGAACTGACGTGGTGCGTGTGTCTCACCCGCATTCTGTGCGTCCCATACGTAGCGAAGGCCTGGCATGATTCGATACGGCTTCATCTTGCTCACTTTTTGCACAGCGCTGCTCGGAGGCGCAGGCGCTCCAGCGCAGGAACGTCGCCCCATCGCGTGGGATGGTCTTGGCAAGGATCCGAACCGTCCTCACGTCGCGAAGCGGGGCGTCACGGACCACGCACTCACGGCAAGTGATCCCAATCAGGAGCGGGAAAGGGTACTCGGTACTTTGCGTCCATATTCCGAGGCATGGTGGGCGGTCCATGACGAAATACAGGCGGAGAACGACAGGCAGCTCGGCAGCAAGCTCGTGATCTGTCCTCGTTGCCTGGAGCCTTCGCCGCGCGAGGACGTCACCGGGTCGATCCGGTGAGAGGACAGACGGCCGATCGGCGCCGTAACGAGTCCATGCATATCCCTCTCCCGCAGCATCGAGAGAGGGGACCGCAACTCAACGGATCGCGCGCGCGGTCGCGCCCGTCACACTCCCTCCGCCGGGCAGTTCACCATCCAGGGAATGCCGAACTTGTCGACGCACATGCCAAAGCCCTTGGCCCAGAAAGTCTTGCTGAAGGGCATGGTGAGGCTGCCCCCGTCGGCCAGCGCGTTGAACTTGCGCTCGGCATCCGCGAGGTCCGTGACCGTGAGGGAAATCGAGAAGCCCTGCGGCTTCTGAAAATGCTCGGGCGGCGCGTCGGAGGCCATCAATACGCTGCCGTCGGGCAGCGACATGCGCGCATGCATGATCATCTTCTCGCGGCCGGGTGCCGCGGGCATGTCCGGCGGCGCCTCCGAGGCCCGCATCATTGCATCGATCTTGCCGCCGAGAACCTTTGCGTAGTAGTTGAACGCCGCTTCGCAGGTGTCCTGATAGAACAGATAGGGATTGAGCATCGTTTCTCTCCTCTTCTTCGTTCGCAGTGAGATCTATTGCTTCTCGGTGAGCTTCTTCAGGCCGGCGAGGCCCGCTTCGAAATCCTTGCCGATCATGCTGTCCATGTTGATGAAGACCTGCATCAGCTTGGACAGGAACGGGGCCGGACCGTACATCGCCCATGTGACGAGTGTGGCATCGCCTTGCGGCACAAAGGTGAACGCGGCGACATTGTGCCCTTCAAATGGCCGCTCGAAATCCAACTTGATGCGGAGCTTCGAGGGCCCGTTCGCCTCTAGGATCTCCATGTGGCCGGCACCGACATTGTTGTTGCCGTCCCAGGCATAGGTCGCCCCCTTCCCCGCCGCGGTTCCGCCGAACGTCCGCTTCATGGCGGGATCGCGTCCCTCATAGGGCGACCAGGCGGTCCAACGGCGGAAATCGGCAACCAGTGGATAAATCGCATCGGCCCGCGCCTTCACGGCGAGGCTGCGCTCGACGCGGAATGTGTCAGGCTTGGTGAGGGCGAAGACGAGAATGCCTGCGATTCCGATCGCGAGCACGACGGCAATGATGGCAACGGCTCTCAGCATGAATGGCTCCTTGGATACCGGATTAAGACGAAGGGGCGCGGCAGGGGCCGACAGGAGCCGATGAGATTTTTCTTGCCCGTCATTCCGGGATGGTCCGAAGGACCAGACCCGGAATCTCGTCATTCCGGGTTCGCGCTTCGGGCGCCCCGGAATGACGGTGAGACATCATTTCGCATTGGCGCTCTCCTTCGGCTTCGGCTGGCTGTCCCGGATCAGGCGATCGAGATGCATGCGGATGTGGGCGGCTTCGGCCGATGTATTGGCGAGCGCGATGGCGCGGTCGAAGGCGATGCGGGCTTCGTCGTTGCGGCCGAGCTGCATCAGGAAGGCGCCGCGCACGCCGTAGAAATGGAAGTAGTTGGCGAGCTTCGGCGCCAGCGGCTCGATCAGGTCGAGCGCAGCCTGGGGCCCGCGCACCTTCGAGACCGCGACCGCGCGGTTGAGTGTCACCACCGGCGAGGGCTGCACCACTTCGAGCGCCCCATAGAGCAGATCGATCTGGGTCCAGTCGGTCTCCCCCGGCGTCGCTGCGCGCGCATGCAGCGCGGCGATGGCGGCCTGGATCTGGTAGGGTCCGCTGCGGCGGTGGCGCATCGCCTTGTCGATCAGCGCGAGGCCTTCTGCAATCATGGTGCCGTTCCACAAGGAACGATCCTGATCGTCCAGCAGGATCAGCGATCCGTCCTCGGCAAAGCGCGCGGCGCTGCGCGCATGTTGCAAGAGAATCAGCGCCGTCAGGCCCATGATCTCCGGCTCGCTCGGAAACAGCCGCAGCAGCAACCGCGCCAGCCGGATCGCCTCCTCGCACAGCGGCTTCCTGATTTCGGCGGTGTCGCCACTCGCCGAATAGCCTTCGTTGAAGATCAGGTAGATCATCGCCGCGACTCCGGCGAGCCGTTCGGAGCGCTCGACCGCGCCGGGCGCCTCGAACGGCGTCCCGGCCTCGGCGACCTTCGCCTTGGCGCGCGTGATGCGCTGCTCCATCGCGGCTTCCGAGACCAGGAACGCGCGCGCGATCTGCTTCACCGTGAGGCCGGAGACGATGCGCAACGCCAGCGCGATCTGCTGCGTCGCCGGCAGCCCTGGATGGCAGCAGATGAACATCAGCCGCAAAATGTCGTCGCGATAGTGTGAGCCGTCGAGCCGCTCGGCGAGCGCGCCCTCGGCGTCGTCGAGATCGGAGATCGCCTGGTCGTCCTCGGGCAGCGGCTGTTGCTTGCGGGCGCGCCGCACCTCGTCGATTGCGACGTTGCGGCCGACCATGATCAGCCAGGCCGCGGGATCGCGCGGCGGCCCGTTCTGCGGCCAGGTTTTCAGCGCGCGCAGGCAGGCGTTCTGAAACGCCTCCTCTGCGGTATCAAGATCGCGGAAATAGCGCAGCAGCGCGCCCACCGCCTGGGGTCGCGCCGAGGTCAGCGCAGTCTCGATCCAAGCGGTGTCGGCATCGCTCACGTCAGGTTTCCTCCGGGCCGGAACACGCCAACGGGACGCACCTCGTAGGCGCCGCCGGGATTGGCGGCTCCAAGCTCACGCGCGACGTCGAGCGCGTCGTCGAGATTCTTGCAGTCGACGATGTAGAAGCCGAGCAGCTGCTCCTTGGTCTCGGCATAGGGACCGTCGAGCACCAGTGGCGGATCCTCCTTGCGCAGCGTCGCCGCCGCGGTCGTCGGCAACAGCCGCGCCACCGGCCCGAGCCGGCCCTGTTTGGTGAGCTTCTCCTGAACCACGGCGAGCTTCTTCATCACGGCCTCGTCCTGGTCCTTGCTCCAGGAGCCGACGAAGTCCTCATCGTGATAGCAAAGAATGGCGTAAAGCATGGCCGGCACTTTCCTCGTCTGTTCTGAAGACGCGCCAATATGCCCCGCCCCGACAGGGCTGCGGAAAAAATTTGCAAGAAAAATCCGGCAGATCGTGCCAAGGAGGGTCCTTCATCAAGCGGAACCGACGAGGCACTTCGAATGACCCTGGGCACACTGGCCGTCCTCATCAACAGCACGCAGCAGAACTGGCTGCCGGAGCGCTGGAAGGCTCGGTTCGAAGCGGTCTGCGGCGACCGCCGCGTGGTGCTGCTGCCGGACGCCGGGCTCGATCCGGCGGAGGTGCACTATGCGGCGGTGTGGAAGCCGGTGCCGGGCGATCTCGGTGCGTTCCCCAATCTTCGGGCCATCTTCAATCTCGGCGCGGGCGTTGATGCGCTGATGGCGGACAGGAGCCTGCCCGATGTGCCGCTGGTGCGCGTCGCCGTGCCCGATCTCACCAATCGCATGACCGAATATGTCGTCCTGCACGTGCTGATGCATCACCGCCAGGAGCTTTACCTCAGGCAATCGCAGCGCGAGAAACGCTGGGAACCAAAATATCAGTGGCCGGCAAGCGCGATCACGGTCGGCGTCATGGGATTGGGCACACTGGGGGCCGATGCGGCCGACGTGCTGCGGCGGCTCGGCTTCCGTGTCGCCGGCTGGAGCCGCAGCCCGCGGACGATCGACGGCGTGGTGTGCTTCCACGGCGCTGCGCAGATCGACGCGTTTCTGCGCACGACCGACATTCTGGTCTGCCTGCTCCCGCTGACGCCTGACACAAACGGCATCCTCAAGCGCGACCTCTTCACAAGGCTCCACCGCAACAGCCCGCTCGGCGCGCCCGTGCTGATCAATGCCGGCCGCGGTGGTCTGCAGAACGAAGCGGACATTCTCGCCTGTCTCGACGACGGCACGCTGGGCGCCGCCTCGCTCGACGTCTTCGTGCAGGAGCCGCAGCCGAAGGACAGCCGGTTCTGGACCCATCCCAAGGTGGTGTTGACGCCCCACAACGCTGCCGACACCGATGCGGACGCGATCTCGGCCTATGTCGCCGAGCAGATCGCGCGGTTCGAGGCCGGCGGCGCACTGGAGAACGTGGTGGACCGGGTCAGGGGGTATTGAGGCCGGCGGAGAGGCGTACGACCGTCTCGTAGTCGCGGTCGTCCCCACATGCTCGGACCGATCAGGGACTTTTCCGGCAAGCCGCTCGGCGCCGTCGAGCTCGTGATGGACAATGCCGATTACGAGGCCTCGGCCGACCGTGCCTGGTGGCTTTCAATCGGCATCGCCGCGCTGGGCTCGTGCTCGCGACAGAAGAGATCGGCGCGCAGGTCATTGCCGTGCAAGGCGAGACATCAGGCGCCGACGGCATCGCAGCCACGGATGCGGCCGCGGAGGAAGTGCTGGGCTCGACCATCGAGTTGTCGAAGCAGTCGCAGCGGCTGCGCGACGAGGTCGATCTTTTTCTTGCGCAGATCCGCGCGGCGTAGCTGGCAATTGCGCGCAGGGGCCGGGACGACAGCTAGGACTTGGCTCCCACCATCACATCGATCGCGCCCTTCACGATCGCCTCGAGCTCCTTGCGCGGGACGCGCGCGCGCGAGCGGATGGCGATGGTGTGGATGGTGGCGGAGGCGATCTGTGCCAGCGCGACTGGATCGGCGCTCTCTCGCAACTCGCCTTTCTCCTTGGCGCGGCGGAAGCAACTGGCAAAAGCCTTGTCGAGTCCGGTGAGACCGTCGAGCACCATGGCGCGGATCTCGGGATCGCCAACGGCCTCGGACGCCGCGGTCACGACCGTGAAGCAGCCGCGCGGGCCGGTGTCACCGGACAGATAGATGTCCAGCGCGGACGCGTAGATGCGCTCCAGCCGCTGCCGCAGCGGCATCTCCTGGCGAAAAATCTCGACCATGGAAGCGCCGGCCTCCTCGCGATAGCGCTGGTAGCTCTTGATGTAGAGCTCGCGCTTGTCGCCGAAGGCGCCGTAAAGGCTCGGCCGGTTCATGCCGGTCGCTTCACTGAGATCGTCGAGCGAGGTGGCCGCGAAGCCTTGCTTGCGGAACAGATCGAGCGCCTTGCCGAGCGCGACATCGGGCTCGTAGGCGCGGGGACGGCCTCGGCGCTTGGGTTCGCCGCGGCGCTCGGGCTCATTGGCAGCAGCTGGCGGCTTCGATTTTTGTACCATTTCGCAAAATAATCCTTGACCACGCCATATTATGCAAGATGGTACAAAAATCAATCTGGCCAGGTTGAGCGACACCCAAAGAGGAATTGCCCAAGGAGGCTACAGATGGATCTCTATTTCTCGCCGCTCGCCTGCTCGATGGCGACACGCGTCGCGCTGTATGAAGCCGGCGCCGAGGCGAACTATCTCGAAGTCGATCCACCCACCAAGAAGGTGCTGAACGACGGCTCCGACTTCCGTACCATCAATCCGATCGGGCTCGTGCCGACGCTGCGCACCGACGAAGGCGTGGTGCTGACCGAGAACGCCGCGATCCTGCAATATGTCGCGGACCATTTTCCGCAGTCCGGCCTCGGCACCGCAACGGGCATCGAGCGCACGCGGCTGCATCAATGGCTCTGCTTCATCGGCACCGAGCTGCACAAGGGCCTCTTCATTCCCGTGCTCGACCGCAAAGCACCGCAGGAGACAAAGGCCTATGCGCTCGAGAAGTACCTGTCGCGGCTCGATTATCTCGACAATCACCTGAAGGGGCGCGACTTCCTGCTCGACCATTTCAGCGTGGCCGATGCCTATCTCGTCACGGTCATCAACTGGACCATGGCGACGCCGCCGATCGAGCTCGCGAAATGGCCGAACGTGAAGGCGTACTACGAGCGGCTGCGCCAGCGACCTTCGATTGCTAGGGCGATCGCGGAGGAGTTCGAGTTGTACAAGGCCGAGCAGGCGCGGAAGAAGGCGGCGGCGTAAGGCTCGGAAATGGAAACGCCGTCCCGGCCGTGCAGGCCGGGGCGGCGCAAAACATTATCCGTACAGCACCCGCGGCAGGAATTGCTCCCCTCCTTTCGCTAGCCAGACGCCGAATGGCGTCACCGCGCGTATCCATAAACTGAAGCCGCATTGTCGGCAGACACGAGCCCGCTTTCGATGTCGTCCTCGATGGCCGCCCGATCGCGCTCGGTTGGCGCACCGATGCCGGCGCCGCCGGGCGTCAGCACCACGAGGCGATCATCCGGAGGCACCTGCTGAAAGCCCTTGCCGCGCAGCTTCTTCCCGGATTTCAGGCCGACATAACCAGCCTCGCCGTCCCGGCCGCCATCGCGCCCGCGCGGCGGATGATCGATGCGGTCGAACGCAGCGAGAATGTCGAACGGCGCATCGACGCCGCTGCCGACCTCGATGATCTGGCCGAGGCCGCCGCGGGTGCGCCCTGCCCCGCCGGAATCCGGGCGCAGCTCCTTGCGCCAGAAGATCAGCGGCGTCTGCGTTTCCGCGATCTCGACCGGCGTGCCGCGCACGCCGCTTGGGTAAGCGGTTGCCGACAAACCATCTTTGCCGAAGCGCGCACCGGTGCCGCCATTGGAGGTGACCGCCATGGAGAACCCGTAATTGCCGCCGACGCCGCTTCGCGTCTGCCCGCGCACGTTGAGATTCCACAGGCACGACGTACCCTCCGCCGGCACGCGCTCGGGAATGATCTGGCGCAGGCAGCCGAACACGACGTCTGGCAGCATCTGGCCGATGACGTGGCGCGAGGCGACCGGCGCCGGCTTCGGCGCATTGAGGATCGCGCCCGCCGGCGCCGACACCGTCAGCGGCGAGAGCGAGCCGGCATTGTTGGGGATTTGTGAGGCGACGACGCAGCCGAGGCCGAACACGGTGTAGGCGGTGGTGTAGGACAAGGGCACGTTGATGCCGAACTTCGAGGCCGCGGAGGTACCGTCGAAATCGACGTGAATGCCGTCGTCCGAGATCGTCAGCGTCGCGGCCAGCGTCACCGGCTCATCATAGCCGTCAACCACCATGGCGTTGTGCCAGCTGCCCTTCGGCAGCTTGGCGATCTCGGCCAGCACGGCCTCGCGCGAGCGATCGCATATGTAGTCGCCGAGCTCGTCGAGCGTGTCGATGCCAAACTCGTTCATCATCTCGACCAGACGCTCGCAGCCGACGTCGTTGCAGCCGGCGAGCGAATAGGTATCGCCTTCGGTGTCGATCGGCAGCCGCGTGTTGGTGCGGATCATCGCCATCAGCGTCTCGTTGACGACGCCCTGGTCGATCAGCTTCAGCATGGGGATGTAGAGCCCCTCCATGAACACGTCGGTGGCGTCAGGCCCGAAGCCGATGCCGCCGATGTCCATGAGATGGCTGGTGCAGGAGAACAGCGCGACGACCTTGCCGTCCTTGAAGCAGGGCGTCGTCACCACGAAGTCGTTGAGATGGCCGGTGCCCATCCAGGGATCGTTGGTGATGTAGGCATCGCCCTGCTTCATCGTCGCGATCGGAAAGTGAGCAATGAAATGCTTGACCGATTCCGCCATCGAGTTGACGTGGCCGGGCGTACCGGTCACCGCCTGCGCCAGCATCCGCCCGCTGAGGTCGAACACGCCGGCCGAGAGGTCGCCGCATTCGCGCACAATCGGGCTGAACGCGGTGCGGAGCAGCACCTGCGCCTGCTCCTCGACCACGGCGATCAGCCGGTGCCACATGATCTGGAGATCGATCAGGCTCGCGCCATTCGCCTTGCTCATGGTCAGGCCGCCTTTCGTTCCATGACGATGCTGCCGGCACCGTCGATATGCGCGTCGAAACTGGTGGAGACGAAGGTCGAGGTTTCGTCCTCCGCGATCACCGCGGGACCGGCAATGGTCGCGCCCGGCGTCATGTCCTCGCGGCGATAGAGCGGGATCTCGATCACTGCGCCCGCCCGGCCGTCGAAGAACTTTCGGCTGCCGGATGCCTTGGCCGCGGGCTTGCGCGCGACGGAAGCGGCGGCGGGCGGGTTGCGCGCCTCGGTGGTGGCGAGCACCGACCAACTCAACACCTCGATCGCAGCGCCCGGGATCGGCCGCTCGAACATTGCGGAATAATCCGTCTCGAACTTCTGCCGCAGACCGGCGAGATCGGCCGTCATCAGCCGCCGGTTCGGCAGCTCGACCGTGATCTCGTGGCCCTGGCCGACATAGCGCATGAAGGCCGCGCGGCGCTCGCGCACCGGCGCACCGGCGGCGCCGGGCTCGACCAGCGCACGCGCCTCATTCGCCATTTCCTGCAAGAGATTGGAGACCGCCTCGGTGTCGAAATCATCGACGCGGACATGCCGGCTGCGCACCAACTCATAGGCGATGGGCGCGGCGAGGAAACCGACGGCCGAGCCGACGCCGGCATTCGAGGGCACGATGACGCGGGAGACGCCGATCTTCTCGGCGACCCGCGCCGCATGCAGCGGCGCGGCACCGCCGAACGCGATCAGCGTGTGCTGGCCGACCACGGCGCCGCGCTCGACCGCATGCACGCGCGCCGCGCTCGCCATGTTCTCGCAGACGACCTCGTGCACGGCATAGGCGGCCGTCTCCGCCGACAGGCCGAGCGGCGCACCGACATCGCGCAGCAACGCCTGCTTCGAAAGCTCCGGATCGAGCTTGATCGTGCCGGCCGCAAACGCATCAGGATCGATCATGCCGAGCGCGACGTCCGCATCCGTCACCGCCGGGCGCTGGCCGCCGCGGCCGTAGCAGGCAGGCCCCGGCTCCGAGGAAGCGCTCTCCGGACCCACGGTGACGCGCTTCATCGCGTCGACATGCGCGATCGAGCCGCCGCCGGCGCCGATCTCGACCATCTCGATCACGGGAATCCTTACCGGCAGGCCGGAGCCTTTGAGGAAGCGCGCGGCGCGATCGACCTCGAACACGCGCGAGGTCTCCGGCTGGTATTTTTCGATCAGGCAGATCTTTGCCGTGGTGCCGCCCATGTCGAAGGACAGCACCTTGCTCTCCCCGAGCCGCGCCGCGATCTGTGCCGCGAAGATCGCGCCGCCGGCCGGACCGGATTCGACGAGACGAACGGGAAAGCGCCGCGCCGTCTCGATCGAGGTCACGCCGCCGCCCGACGTGACGAGATAGATCGCGCCGCGAAACTGCTCGACCTGCAGGGCATCGGCCATGCGGGCGAGATAGCCGTCGATCAACGGTTGCACATAGGCGTTGGCGACCGCGGTGGAGGTGCGTTCATATTCGCGGATCTCCGGACACACGGCCGATGACACCGTCACCGAAATGCCGGGCATCTCCTCCCCGATGATCGCGGCCGCGCGCCGCTCGTGCTCGGGGTTGGCATAGGAGTGCAGAAAGGCGATCGCGACGCTCTCGACGCCCAGCTCACGCAATTTCGGCGCGAGCGCGCGCACGGCAGTCTCGTCCAGCGGGAGACGGACGGCGCCATGGGCGTCGATGCGCTCTGGCACGGTGAAGCGCAGGGAACGGGGCGCCAGCGGCTTCGGCTTGTCGATGCTGAGATCATATTGGTCGTAGCGGCTTTCGGTGCCGATATCGAGCACGTCACGGAAGCCCTCGGTCGCGATCAGCGCCGTCTTGGCCCCGCGGCGCTCGATGATGGCATTGGTCGCGAGCGTGGTGCCGTGAATGAAGACGTCGATGTCGCTGATATGCGCACGCGCATCAGTGAGGATGAGGCGGATGCCGTCCAGCACCGCCTGCTCGGGGCGCTGCGGCGTCGTCAGCACCTTGCGCGTCTTGCGGTCCTGTCCCACGTCCAGCACGATGTCCGTGAACGTGCCACCGATATCCACGGCAAGCCGCACCTCGGCTCCCTCAAGCATTCCAAATTCTCCGTGCTGATCGTCAAGACCGGGTTTCGAAAACGCAGCAATTTCCGTGCCGTGAGGCATGCCGGCAACGCTGTGCCCGGCCATTCTGCGCGGCACCTATACAATAGGCAAGGCGTGTGCGCCGCTGGCGCGATCAGAGCAGGAATGCAAGCGCTGACTCGCAGCGCTCCTCGACCTTCAGCGTCAGGAGATCGTCGGCGCGGGTGCGGCCGAGATTGACCGCGGCGATCGGGATATTACCGCGCGCGGCGGCCTGGACGAAGCGGAAGCCGGAATAGACCATTAGCGAGGAGCCGACGACGAGCATGGCGTCGGCCTCTGCCAGATGATCCTGCGCGGTGGCAACGACGTCGCGGGGGACGTTCTCGCCGAAGAACACGACGTCGGGCTTGAGGATGCCGCCGCAGGCTTCGCAGGCAGGCACCTGGAACGACGAGAAATCCTCGTGCTCCAGATCGGCATCGCCATCAGGTGCATCGGCGGCATCGAGCGTCAGCCACGCCGCGTTCGCGCGACCAAGCGCATGTTGAAACTCCTCGCGCGGTGTCTTGCGGCCGCAGGCCATGCAGCGGACAAGATCGAGCCGACCGTGCAGGTCGATGACCTGCCGATGGCCGGCCGATTGATGCAGCCGGTCGACATTCTGGGTCAGCAGCATCCCGCACCGGCCTTTCGCCTCGAGCCGGGCCAGCGCACGGTGCGCATCGTTCGGCTTCGCCTGACCGAACCGCCGCCAGCCGACCAGGCTGCGCGCCCAATAACGCCGGCGCGTATGCTCGTCCGACATGAAGGCCTGGAAGTTGACCGGCTGGGTCCGCTTCCAGTTGCCTTGGCCGTCGCGATAATCGGGAATGCCTGAATTGGTGCTGCAGCCGGCGCCGGTCAGCACGAACAGACGTTCGTGCCGGCCGATGAAATCCTGGAGTGGGGAATCTGCCATGGCGCAGATGTAGTCTGTGCCGGCGGATTCTGCCAGATGCCGCGCGGCTCCCCGCCTGCCGGGCCCGACTTAGCTCGCCCAGTTCTCGCGAAACTCCGGAAACAACGTGACACCCCCGCAGGCGTAGATGGTCTGCCCGGTGATGTAGCTGGCATCATCGGAAGCGAGGAAGGCAAACACGGCGGCGATCTCTTCTGGTGTCCCCACGCGGCCCAATGGAATGTGGCTGGTCACGACGCCGCGCTTTTCCGGATCGCCAGTCCAGGCCGCGTTGATCGGTGTGTCGATCGCCCCTGGACCAACGGCATTGACCCGAATGCCCCGGCCGGCGAATTCCAGCGCCAGCGTGCGCGTCAGATTGGCCATGCCGCCCTTGCTGATGGAATAAGCGAGATAGCCGGGCTTTGGGATGATCTGGTGGACGCTGGAGCAGTTGATGATGCTGCCGCCTCCGCCGCGCGCGACGAAATGCGCCAGCGCCTTCTGCGCGCAGAGCACGGCGCCGTTGAGGTTGACGTCGATGATGCGGCGATAGGTTTCGACGTCGAGCGCCTCGCTCGGCGACTCTCGCTGGAAGCCGGCATTGTTGACGAGACAGTCGAGACGCTTCCAGCGCGCGAGGACCGTTTCGAACATCGCAGCGATATCCTCTTCCTTACCGACATCGGCCTTGACGATGATGTGATCGAGCCTGCCGTGACCGCGGTCGCTCGATGCCGTTCGCGCAAGGGCGAGCGTCTCCTCGGCCCTCCCAGGGTGATCGAAATAGTTGATGGCGACGGTCGCGCCTTCCTGCGCCAGGCGGATGGCCACGGCGCGGCCGATGCCTTGCGAGGCGCCGGTCACCAGGGCGTTTTGGCCGACGAGGCGCGATGGAAAGGAAGTTGAGCGTTCGGTTTGCGGCATGTGTTCTCTCCGGAATGAATCATCATGGATGGAACCGGCGTTTTGTTCCATCCCTCCGGCATATCGCCGGGATTCACGCGGCGCGCTGCGCCGGCGGCGAAGTCAGGATCTGATAAAGGATGATGGCCCCGAAGGTCGCGGTGCCGATCCCGCCGATCGTGAACGCGCCGAATTTCAGCGTGAGATCACCGGCACCCGCGGTCAGCGCCACGGCAACGGTGATCAGGTTTGCAGGATTGGCGAAGTCGACCTTGTTCTCGATCCAGATTCGGCCCGCCATCGCCGCGATCAACCCGAACAGCACGATCGAGACGCCGCCGATGACTGCGCCGGGGATCGACAGGATCAACGCACCGAATTTCGGCGAGAAGCCGAGCAGGATCGACACAATGGCTGCGAAGGCAAACAGCAAGGTCGAATAGACCTTCGTCGCCGCCATGACGCCGATGTTCTCGGCATAGGTGGTGACCCCGGTGCCGCCGCCGCAGGCTGCAACGATGGTCGCGAGGCTGTCGGCGAACAGGGCGCGGCCGAGATAGGCGTCGAGGCTCCGGCCCGTCATGGCGCCGACGGCCTTGATATGCCCGAGATTCTCGGCGACGAGAATGACGGCAACCGGCGCGATGAGGAAGATTGCATCAGCATGGAAGCTCGGCGCAGTGAAGTTCGGCAGGCCGAGCCACGGCGCGGCCGAGAGTTGCGCGAAGTCGATCGGCTTGCCGAAGCCGAGGCCGTTCGCGAACAGCAAGTACAGGAGATATCCACCGATTGCACCGACGATGATCGGCAGGCGGCGCCACAGGCCTGGCGCGGCAACGGCAACCACGCCGATGATCAGAACGGTCGCGAGCCCGATCCAGGTGTCGAACGCATTGGCGCTCACCGCCTTGACCGCCACGGGCGCGAGGTTGAGGCCGATCGCGGCGACCACGGCGCCGGTGACGGCGGGCGGCAGCAGCCTCTCGATCCAACCGACGCCGGACCACATCACGATCAGCGAAATCAGACCGTACAGCACCCCGGCGCCGACGATGCCGCCGAGTGCAACCGGCAGGTTCGGGTTCGGCCCCTGCCCGGCATAGCCGGTGGCCGCGATGACGACGGCGATGAACGCGAAGCTCGAGCCGAGATAGCTCGGCACGCGCCCCGCGACGATGACGAAGAAGATCAGTGTGCCGACGCCGGAGAACAGCACCGCAACGTTGGGATCGAACCCCATCAGCAACGGCGCGATGATCGTCGATCCCGACATCGCGACGCAATGCTGCAAACCGGAAACGATGGTCTGGCCCCAGGACAGCCGCTCCTCCGGCATGATCACGCCAGAGGTCTTGAGTCTCCAGCGCGGAAAATAGCCCTGTGCCTGCGCGTCCGAGTCTGTTGCGATCGTCATGTTCCCCCCGTTGCGGTCCAGCGATCGATGTTCGTGCGATCCGACAAAAATGTGATTGTCGCTTCTGCGGCGCCCATCACATGATGAAATCATGCAAGATCAATACGTTCCCGGGCCTACATTATGACACAAGTCGCGATCCAGCCAGCCATCCGCCGCCGGCACCAGCCCTGGTACAAGATCCTTTACGTCCAGGTGCTGATCGCGATCGTGCTCGGCGTGCTGATCGGCTACTTCTATCCCGATCTCGGCAAAGCCTTGAAGCCGCTTGGCGACGGCTTCATCGCGCTGATCAAGATGATGATCGCGCCTGTCATCTTCTGCACCGTGGTGCACGGCATCTCCTCGATGGGCGACCTCAAGCGTGTCGGCCGGGTCGGATTGAAGTCGCTGATCTATTTCGAGACGGTCTCGACCGTCGCGCTCGCGGTTGGCCTGCTCGTCGGCGAGATCCTCCAGCCCGGACACGGCTTCAACATCGATCCCGCCACCATCGACCCGAGATCAGTGGCGACCTACGTCACCAAGGCCAAGGAGGAGGGCATCGTCGCCCATCTGATGGCGATCATTCCCGACAGCTATCTGGGCGCCATCGCACGCGGCGACCTCTTGCAGGTGCTGCTGATCTCGATTCTCTCCGGCTTCGCCATCGCCTTCCTCGGCAAGGCCGGCGAGCCCATTGCGGACGCGATCGACAAGGCCGCAAAAATGTTCTTCGGCATCATTCGCATCATCGTGCGCGTCGCGCCGATCGGCGCCTTCGGCGCGATGGCGTTCACCGTGGGGGCCTACGGACTCGGCTCGCTGCTCAATCTCGCCGCGCTGATCGGCACGTTCTATCTCACCAGCATCCTGTTCGTCCTGATCGTGCTGGGTGCGATCGCGCGGCTGGCAGGCTTCTCGATCCTGCGCTTCATCGCCTATATCAAGGACGAGCTCTTGATCGTGCTGGGCACCTCGTCCTCCGAGACGGTACTGCCGCAGATGATCCAGAAGATGGAGCATCTCGGCGCCTCGCGCTCGGTGGTCGGCCTCGTGATCCCGACCGGCTACAGCTTCAACCTCGACGGCACCAACATCTACATGACACTGGCGACGCTGTTCCTGGCGCAGGCCACCAACACGCATCTGACCATCTGGCAGGAGCTCGGCATCCTCGGCATCGCCATGATCACCTCGAAGGGCGCTTCGGGCGTCACCGGCGCAGGCTTCATCACGCTCGCCGCGACGCTCTCGATCGTGCCTGATATTCCCATCCAGTCGATCGCGATCCTGGTCGGCATCGACAAGTTCATGAGCGAATGCCGCGCGCTGACCAATCTGATCGGCAACGGCGTCGCCTGCGTCGTCATCAGCATCTCCGAAGGCGAGCTCGACCGCGAGGCGCTGCACGAGACCATGGCTCATCCGCTGGAGATCGGCGAGACGTTGGAACCGGGTGGAGGTGCATAGCACGACGTCCGGTTCCGATGCGGTAGTTTCCCGGAATGGAAAAGCGGTGAGATACGCGTCACAACAACGGCGTTGGGATCACCGATTGATAGTCAATCTTTCAGCCCGACGCGCTGGGTGCAGGCGTCGGGCTTTTGAAAATCTTCCAGGACTGCGCGGCAGAAGTGCAGGATCAAGCCGCAGCTTGAGGAGACGACAGCGCGGCGAGCGCTGACGTCCCATGGGTCGATGCGATCAGCCCTTGAGCGCGGTGACCACCACCTCGATCAGCGCGCCGCCGCCGAGATCGGCGACGCCGACGGTGGCGCGGGTCGGCAGATTATCGCCGAAGAACTCGGTCCAGGCTGCGTCCATCTCCTTCTTCTTGGAGAGATCGGTGACGAAGATCGAGGCACTGACGACGCGGCTCTTGTCGGTGCCGGCTTCCTTCAGATAGCCGGCGATCTTGCCGAGGATATTGCGGGTCTGGTCGCCCATCGAGACCGAGGTGTCGTCGGCGATGGTGCCGCCGAGAAAGACGAAGCCATTGGCCTCGACGGCGCGATGCATGATGGGCGTGCGGATGCCGCGGGTGATGCTCATGATGTCCTCTTGTTGCTAGTGCGTGGAAGGATGGAAGCGGTCGATGCCGAGATCGCTGACGCGAGTCTGGGTGCCGCCGCTCACGATCAGCTCCGCCATGACGGCGCCGGCACCGGGGCCGAGCTGAAAACCGTGCAGCGAGAAGCCGAACTGGTGATAGAGGCCCTTGTGGCGGCTGCTCGGCCCGAACACGGGGATGTCGTCCTTCATCTTCGCCTCGATGCCGGCCCAGGCGCGGACGATGGTCGCGCTGCGCATCACCGGGAACAGCTCGAACACGGTCTGCGCGCTGGTCGCAAGACTCTTCCAGTCCAGCACCGTCTCGTTGCGGTCCTGGTACGGCGTCGCGAGGTGGCCGCCGCCGATCAGCACCGTACCGTTCTTGAACTGCTTGAACGAGAGCTTGCGCCCGCGCAGGATCACGACGGGGTCGATGAAGTGGGGCACGCGCGAGGTGATCATCAGCATCGGCGCCACGGTCTCGACCGGGACCGGCTCGCCGAGATCAGCCGCGATCTTGCCGGCCCAGGCGCCGGCAGCGTTGACCAGCACCGGCGCGGCAAAGCTCTCCGAACCGACATCGACGTGCCAGAGGCCGTCACGATGTCGGATGTTGGTAGCGGCCACGCCCTCGCGCACGGTCACACCTGACTGCTCAGCCTTGCGACGGAACGCCGTCGTCGTCTGCGCCGGATTGGCCGCGCCGTCACGACGCGAGATCACGCCGCCGGGACAGGTCTCGGCCACCGCGGGCACCAGCCGGCGCAATTCCGCCGCATCGATCAGCTCTTCATGAGTGAAGCCAAGCGCATTGAGCTCGGCGACGCGGGTGCGGCAGACCGCGAGCTCGTCCTCGTTCTCGGCAACCAGCACCTGGCCGTAGCTCTCGAAACTGCAATCGTCGTCGACGAGCTCCGAAATCTTCTCCCAGATCGCCATCGAACGGATCGACAGCGGAATCTCAGGGATGTGCCGTGCAAGCTGGCGGACGCCGCCGGCATTGACGCCGGAAGCGTGGCGGCCGGCATAGTCCTTCTCGATCAGCACCGGCTTCAAGCCGGCAAGGCACAGGTGCAGCGCGGTCGAGCATCCGTGGATGCCGCCGCCGATGACGATTGCATCCACGTTTTTGCTCATCCGCGCACCACGGCCTTGACGTCGGCCTCGCTCTTCGGAACGGCGGCGAGCTCGGCGAGCGTGATCGGCTTCACCGGCGCGCGCAGCCGATAATAGCCGATCTCCTGCGGGCTCTTGCCGCGCGCCTGCGCCATCAGCTCGGTGACGGTGAGGCCGCAGAGCCGGCCCTGGCACGGGCCCATGCCGGTGCGGCGATAGGCCTTGAGCTGGTTCGGCCCGGTCGCGCCGATCGCCACGGAATCCAGAACGTCCTTTGCCGTCACCTCCTCGCAGCGGCAGACGATGGTGTCGTCAGAGGGAATGCGGAACTGCGGCGCGGGACGGAACAGCGTGTCGAGGAACAAGCGGCCACGCTCGGCCTTCGCGAGCTCGGCACGGAGCGTCGCCGTTGCGGGGAGTTTGGCGGCAGAAGCGGGCGCCAACGCTTCGACCGCGGCGCGCGCGGCAATACGACCGCGCACCACGGCTGCATTGGCACCCCCAATGCCTGCGCCGTCACCGGCGATCGCGATGCCGGCGACTGAGGAGTTGCCACTCGCATCCAGTACCGGCGACCAGCACAATTGAAGGTCGTCCCAGCGATGCTCGATGCCGGCCGCCATCGCCAGGTTGACGTTCGGCACGACGCCCTGATGCAGCAGCAACAGATCCGCAGGAATGGTCTCGCGCTTGCCGCCGGCGACATAGCTGACGCTCGCGAGCTGGCCGTCGCCAGCCGCGGCAAGCTCGGTGAGGCCGGAGACGACCTGCACCTTGGCCTTCACCTCGCGCATCATCGACAGGCCCTTGGCGAAATAGGGCGAGGTCAGGAATGCAAAGGCATGCGGCAGCGCCGCGAAGTAGTTGCCGCGCTCGGTGGTGTCGAGGATGCGATCGATGCGACCGCCGAGGCGCAGGATCTGCGCGGCGAGCAGCCAGAGCAGCGGGCCCTGCCCTGCGATCACGGTGCGGCCATCGGGCACCATCGCCGAGGACTTCAGCATGGTCTGCGCGGCACCCGCGGTCATCACGCCCGGCAGCGTCCAGCCGGGAATCGGGAACGGCCGCTCCAGCGCGCCGGTCGCAAGGATCACGCGCTTGGCCTTGATGAAGGCGGAGGCGCCGCCGATCGAGACGGCGATCTCGAGATTGCGGTCGAGACTCCAGACCGTGGCACGCTGGATCACTTCCGCATTGCTGGCGCGCAGCGTCTGCACGAGATCGGCACCGACCCAATAATCGGCGCCGAGCTGATCGCGCTCGGTCACCGGCGTGGAAGAGATGGCGCGGAACACCTGGCCGCCGGGGCCGATGTTCTCGTCGAGCAGCAGCGTCGACAGGCCGGCCTCGGCGGAGGTCGCGGCAGCAGCAAGACCCGCCGGCCCCGCGCCGATCACCACGACGTCGTAGTCTTCGCGCCTGGGAGCCACAGTCATTTTCCGATCTCCCGCTTGCCCTTCTGAATCTCGATCTGCATGCCCTCGGCGACGGGCACGAGGCAGCCCTGTCGATTGCCGACGCCATCGATGGTGACGAGACAGTCGAAGCACACGCCCATCATGCAATAAGGCAGGCGCGGCGCGCCGCTCACCGCAGTCGAGCGCCGCGCATCGCGGCCCGAGGCCAGCAGCGCGGCGGAGACGGTGTCACCCTGACGCGCCGCGACGGCAACGCCGTCGACGAAGATCTGCACCTGCGGCCGCTTGTCCTGTTCGGATCGTCTAAACATGGGGATGCCTCTTGGCTCCTTGATATCTCTAATAACCGCTGCTGTTCGCCGCGCCAGCGCCACCGAAACGGCTGGCCGAGAACGCCCCGACCAGCTCCGGCTCGAGCGCGCCCTGCGCCACCATGCGCGCGATCTCGAAGGCGTGGTTGGAGGCGAGCGTCACGCCGGAATGGCAGCAGGCGACGAAGGCGCCGGGATGCGTCTCCGACTGGTCGTAGATCGGAAAGCCGTCCTGCGGCATGACGCGAATGCCGGACCAGCTCCTGACCACGTTGAGCCGCGCCAGATGCGGGAACATGCGCTGGGCGCGATCGGCCATGACGCCGCTGATCGAAGGCTTCAGCACGCGATCATCCAGCTCATCCTCCTTGCTGTCGCCGATCATCACCGTGCCCTCGTCGGTCTGGCGGATCGTGGTCAGCGGATGCGGCAGGAACGGCATGGTGCGCTCGGTCACGACGATCTGGCCGCGAGTCGGCCCCATCGGCGCGTAGAGACCGACCATCGGTGCGAGTGTCTGGTTCGCATTGCCGGCGGCGAGCACGATCTTGGCGGCACGCAGTTCGCCCTTGGGCGTCGTCAGGCGGAATTCGCCGCCGCTCTTGCTGATCGCCGAGACCGGACGCTCCGGAAAATAATCGATGCCGAACGCCCTGAAGCCGGTGTGGAAGGCGCGGAAGGTGCGCAGCGAATTGACGTGGCCGTCGAGCGGACAATAGCTGCCGCCGGAGACCTCGGGCCCGATCAGCGGCAGCGCCTTCTTGATCTCGGAGGGCCGCAACATCTCCATCTTGTAGTCGGCAGCGCCGACCTGGTTGTGCATGCGCTTGACGAGCTCGGCGCGCTGGCCGAATTCGTCCTCGCCGAGGGTGAGATGAAAACCGCCATTTTGCTGGAGGCAGACGTCGAGGCCGGTCTGTTGCTTCAGCTCGGAGGCAAGCCGGCCCCATGCCTGCGAGGCCTGCACGGTCCAGACCGTATAGGCGGGCATGCCGAGGCCCTTGCTCTGCACCCATACCAGCGCGAAGTTCGCGCGCGAAGCACGCTTGGTGATGTCGCCTTCGTCGAGCACGGCGACGCTCTTGCCGAGGCGGCCGAGGCCCCAGGCAATGGCGGAGCCGAGCAGTCCGCCGCCGACGACGGCGACGTCGTAATCCGTTCGCATGGGTTCTCCTATCGTCCCGTGTCGCCCTTGCCGGCGAGCACGCGGTCGAGCCCGTAGAAGCGGTCGAGCAGAATGAGGGCGGTCATGGTGATCGCGATCACGCAGGCCGAGACCGACGTCACCAGCGGATCGATGTTGTCCTGGATATAAAGGAACATGCGCACCGGCAACGTCTCGGTGCCGGGCGCTGCGAGGAAGACGGTCATGGTGAGATCGTCAAAGGACTGGATGAAGGCGAGCGCCCAGCCGCTGATCACGCCGGGCAGGATCAACGGCAAGGTGACGCGGCGGAACAGCGTCCAGCTGCCCGCACCGAGTGAGACCGCAGCCATTTCGACCGAGCGATCCATGCCGGTGGCCGCCGCCAGTGTCAGCCGCAGCGCGAATGGAAACACGATGATGACATGCGCGATGATCAGCGCGGCAAAGCTGCCGCCGAGACCGGCTGACGTAAAGAATCTCAGGAAAGCGATGCCGAGTACGACATGCGGGATCATCAGCGGCGACAGGAAGAGAGCTGCGAGCACATCGCGGCCACGGAAGCGATAGCGCGCGATCGCGAGCGCGGCAGGCACTGCGAACAGCAACGCGACCAAGGACGATAGCGCTCCGAGGCCGAGGCTGACCCAGAAGGCATGGATGAATTCGGGGTAGTTCGCGATCGTCCTGAACCAGCGCAGCGAAAAACCATTGGTCGGCAGCGACAGAAAACCTTCGGGCGTGAAGGCGACGAGGCAGACCACGAGGATCGGCGCCACCATGACGATAACGAAGATGGTGTGGAAGATCAGCGCCAGCGGGCCATTCCGTCTCATCGGAACACCTCCGCGTAGCGCCGCTCGATCAGCGCGTTGCTGCCGACGACGATCAGCACCAGCGCCACCAGCAGCAGCGTCGCGACCGCCGCCCCCAGCGGCCAGTTCAGCGTGTTGAGGAACTCGTCATAGGCCAGCGTCGCAGCGACCTTGAGCCGGCGGCCGCCGATGATCGCAGGCGTCGCAAAGGCGCTGGCCGAGAGCGAGAACACGATGATCGCGCCCGACAGCACGCCCGGCATGATCTGCGGCATGATGATGCGGCGGATGATGGTCGCAGGGCTGGCGCCAAGCGACATCGCGGCATTCTCGATCTGCGGATCGAGCCGCTGCAGGGCCGCCCACACCGAGAGCACCATGAACGGCATCATGACGTGGGCGAGCGCGACGACCATTCCCGTCTCGGTGAACATGAAGGGAATTGGCGAGCGGATCGCGCCAAGCGACATCAGCAGCTTGTTGACGAGGCCGTTGTTACCGCCGAACAGCAGCGCCCAGCCGAGCGTGCGCGCGACGACGGAGATCAGCAGTGGTCCGAGAATGACCAGCAGGAAGAAGCTCTTCCAGCGACCACTCATGCGGTTGAGGATGTAGGCTTCGGGTGCGCCCAGCAATGCAGTGAGCAGCGTGGTCAGGATCGCGATGCGAAACGTCCGCCAGAACATTTCGGCGTAATAGGGATCGGTCGCGATCTCGTGCCAGTTCTTGAGGATGAAGACCGGTTCGATGCCCTTGTACTGGCCCCAATCGTGGAACGACAGCATTACCGTCATGGCCAGCGGGATCAGCAGCACGCCGACGAACAGCATCAAGGCGGGCGCCGTCAGCGCCCACGGCGCACGCGCGCTGCGTTCCTCGGCGGCCATGCTCATGCGACCGCCCTCGCACGCACGCTCATGTCTTCCGGACGCCAGGACAGGCGAACGGCCTCGCCTTCGGCAGGCTGCGCCTGGCCGTCATTCTGGCGGATCACGATGGCTGGGCCGCATTCGCTCTCGCACTGGAACAGCCAGTGATTGCCCTGGAAGATGCGCGTGACGATCTTTGCGGTGAGGCCCGCATCGCCAAAGCCGATACGCTCGGGGCGAACGCTGACGGTCACAGCACCGTTGAGGCCAGCCGGCGCCGGTGCGCTCCAGGAGCCCGCCACCAGCTTCGCGGCCGCGGCAGTCCGATCGATCATCGCGGCAAAATCGTTGGTCTTGCCGAGGAATTGCGAGACAAAGGCCGAGGCCGGCTTCTCATAGGTTTCCTGCGGCGTGCCGATCTGCTCGATCTTGCCCTGGCTCATCACCACGATGCGGTCCGACAGCGACATCGCCTCGTTCTGGTCGTGGGTGACGAGAATCGTGGTGGTGCCGATGGTGCGCTGGATCTGGCGCAGCTCGATCTGCATCTCCTCGCGCAGCTTTGCGTCGAGATTCGACAGCGGCTCGTCGAGCAGCAGCACGCTCGGCTTGATCACCAGCGCCCGCGCCAGCGCCACGCGCTGCTGCTGGCCACCCGACATGCGGCGCGGATGGCGGTCCTCGTAACCGGCGAGCCCCACCATCGCGAGCGCGGCGCGGACGCGCTCGGTCCGCTCATTGCGCGATACGTTGCGCATCTCCAGGCCGAAGGCGACGTTCTCCGCCGCGGTCATGTGCGGAAACAGCGCGTAGCTCTGGAACACGATGCCGAGACCACGCTTGGCCGGATGGACCGCGGTCAGGTCCTTGCCCTCGAGGCGGATCGCGCCGCGTGTCGGATCGAGGAAGCCCGCGATCATCTGCAACGTCGTGGTCTTGCCGCAGCCGGAGGGGCCGAGGAAGGAGATGAACTCCCCCTTCCCCACCGACAAACTGAAGTCATCGACCACAGTCTGCGCGCCGAACTGCTTTGCGACCCGATCGAGCTCGAGATAGGCCATGACGCTGTCTCCGCTGCCGACGATCAGATCAGCGCTCGACCTCGCGATTCCAGCGCTTGGTCCACTCCTCGCGCTTCTCGTTGATGACGGTCCAGTCCGGATTATAGAGCTTGGCCGCGCGCTCGCCGATCGGCGCCATCTTGCCGAGCTCCGGCGGGATCACCAGCGACTTCAGCACCGGGCCGTAGCCGTAATCCTTCAGCATCACGAGTTGGATTTTTGGATCAAGCAGCATCTTGACGAAGCTCGCCGCCAGCGGAGAAGCATTGGGCTTGTTGATCGGGCACGCCGTCGTCAGCAGAGTCGCCGCGCCTTCCTTGGGATAGACGAAGTCGACGGGGAAGCCGGTATTGGCAAAGCTCTGGACGCGGCCGGTGCCCCACACCGCGATCACGGCCTGGCCGGACTGGAACAGCTCGGTCATCTTGCCGGGTGACGGCTCATAGGCGAGCACGTTCGGATTGATCTGCTCCTTGAAGATCTTGAAGCCGGAATCGACGTTGGTCTCGCCGCCGCCGTTCATCTTCGACAGCATCACCAGGGCTTCGAGACCGTAGGTGTTGTTGATCGGCGGGATCACGAGCTGTTTTGCGTATTTCGTGTCCTTTAGGTCGTTCCACGAGGTCGGCGGCGCCCAGCCTTTTTCCTTGAACACCTTGGTGTTGTACATCAGGCCGGTGGCGACGATCCCGATCGCGACCGCGCGATCGTCCTTGAAGCGCGCGGTGTCGTAGAGATCGGCGGGCAGGCCGTCGAGCTTGCCGCAGAAGCCGAGCTGGATCGCCTGGTACATCGGGCCGTCGTCGACGATGGCGACGTCGATCTGCTGGTTGCCCTTCTGCGCCTGGAGCTTGGCCAGCGTGTCCGTGGAATTGCCGGCGACGTATTCGACCTTGACGCCGTTCTCCTTCTCGAAGGCCGGGATCACCTCGTCGCGGATGGTCTTCTCGAACGAGCCGCCATAGCCGGCGACATAGAGCGTTTTCTGCTGGGCCGAGGCGACCGACGGGGCGGCAATGAGCGCCGCGATGCTGACCGCTGTCAGAAGGCGAAGAGTCTTCATTTGGACCGATCTCCAATACCGGAATGAGGTGACGTGCCGACGAATCTCGCTGGCTGAAGCGCCTGCCGCATTTCCTTCCGCACCAATCCGTTTCCGATCAGGGCTCCGGCCCCCATTCGGCGGGTCTTGGCGCGATCTGGAGGTTTGAACCCCTCCAATCTGCCGAAAAAGCGGGCTGTCTCCAGTCCTGATGAAAAAGATCGCAACCTATACTTCCATCGTCCAATGAATAATGGCACCCTTTGCATGCCGAAATATTATGAAGGGATGGGATGGCGCGGATCAATTCGCGGCAGGTCGAGGCCTTCCGGGCGACGATGCTGACCGGCAGTGTCACCGAGGCGGCGAAGCTGATGGTGGTGACCCAGCCGGCGGTGAGCCGGCTGCTGCGCGACCTCCAGGCACTGCTCAAGATGGAGCTGTTCGAGCGGCGCGGCACCGGCCTGGTGCCGACTGCCGCGGCGATGGCGCTCTATACCGAGGTCGAGCGCTCCTTCGTCGGCCTCGAGCGCATCACGGCGGCAGCCGAGGAAATCCGCGGCCGCCGCACCGGCTCGCTGCGCATAGCCGCGCTGCCGGCGCTGGCAAACGGCTACTTGCCACGCCTTGCCGGGCACTTCCTGATGGAGCGGCCCAACCTCAACCTCGCCTTCTTCGGCGTGATCTCGCCGATCGTGGTCGATTGGGTGCTGAACAACCAATGCGACATCGGCTTTGCCGAAGTGCCGATCGCACATTCCGGCCTGCCGAGCCAGCGGCTGCCGGCATTGGCGCGCGTCGCGGTGCTGCCGACCGGTCATCGCCTGGCCGAGAAAGCGGTGCTGGAGCCGCGCGATTTCGAGGGCGAGACCTTCATCTCGCTGTCGGCGGGATCGTCGAGCCGGCATCTCGTCGATCAGGTCTTCCACCGCCACGACGTCCGCCGCGTGCTCAGGGTCGAGACCACGCTGTCGGAGATCATGTGCGGCATGGTCTCGTCAGGGCTCGGGGTCTCGATCTGCGATCCCTTCACCGCGCAGGAGTTTGCAACGCGCGGCGTCGTCGTGCGCCGCTTCCTGCCGCGCATCGACTTCGAATTCTCGGCGGTCTTTCCGGCGCAGCGCAGCCCGTCGCCGGTCGCGCTGGATCTGGTCGAGACCATGCGCAAGGCGTTGATGGAGTTCGAGGACCAGGGCGAGACAGTGGTCAGCCGTTGAACGCCGCCTGCGCCTCCGGCAAATCCCAGATCTTGCCGATTGCGGCGGTGCCCGCCGCAATGATCGCCGCCTCGTCGGCGCCGAGATAGCATCCCTCGTCGACCAGCACGCGGCCATCGACCATGACGTGATCGATATTGGCACGGTTGGCGAGCGCGATCAGCGCGCGGCGCGGATCGAACAGCGGCTGAAGATGCGGATGGGTGAGATCGACCACGGTAAGATCGGCGGTCGCGCCCGGCTCGATGCGGCCGAGGTCCGGCCGCTTGATGACGTCGGCGGCCACCGCCGTGTTCGCCTCGATCAACTCGGGTGAGTTCGCGACGTCAGGACGCGCCGAGGTGATCTTGGAGATCAGCGAGGCCGCATTGAGCTCGCCGAGCAGATCCATGTTGTAGCCGTCGGTGCCTACCACGGTGCGTACGCCGTGCTCGGCGAAGCGGCTGAAGGCGGCGGTGATGCCGGCGCGCGCAAACACGCGCGGGCAGTTCAGCACGGTCATGCCGCGCGCGGCCATCAGCTTGAGATCGTCGTCGCTGCTGAACATGCAGTGCGCGGCCATGAGGTCGGGCGCCAGCAGGCCGAGCCAGTCCAGATATTGCGCCGGCGTGCGGCCGCAGTAACGCTTGCCGATGGTCTCGACCTCGGCGCGGCTCTGCGCCATGTGCGTCGTGATGGGTACACCGAGCTCGCGCGCCCGCGCCGCGCAGGCCTTCAGGAGATCGGGGCCGCAGGTGTCGGTCGCATGCGGGCTCATGGCGAGGCCAATGCGGCCGTCGCCGCGATTGTTCCAGCGCTGGTAGAGCGCATCCCACGTCGCCATGTCGGCGGCGCCGTCGTCGCCGGAATAACGGACCACGCCATCAGCGCCGGCCTTGGCATCCGAGGTCGAGAACAGATAGGGCGCCCCGTAGAAGCGGATGCCCATCTCCTCGGCCGCGTCGAACATCTCGGGGATCGAATTGCGGAACGGCTCCATCACCGTGGTGGCGCCGCCCTTGAGCAGCTGGAGGATGCCGAGCCGGGCCACCGCCATGCGCTCTTCCGCCGACAAGATATCGGCGCCGCGCTTGGTCAGCGGCAGCAGCACCGTATAGACGATGCTCTGGTTGTTCTTGCGGCCGTTGCCGTCCTCGGTGTGGCTGCGCGCCACGGCTTCCGAGAAGCAGTGATTGTGCAGATTCAGCAGGCCCGGCAGCACGAAGCGGCCGGGGCGGTCATAGACCTGGTCCGCGCGCGGTTTGTCGCGCGTGACCGCGGCGATTGTCTTGCCTTCGACCAGGACCCAATGGTCGCGCAAGACATCCTGCGCGCCGTCTTTGCGCGACAACACATAGCTGCCGAAGATTGCTGTGGTGCTCATGCAGGGCGTACGTTCCAGAACACGGCGGTGCCGTCGAGAATGCCGGTGATGGCCTTGCGATAGGCGGTCGGCTGCTTGTACAGGCCGATCGGAATATAGGGGATTTCCTCGAACGCGACCGCCTGAATCTCGCGGCAGATGCGCTGCTGCTCGGCGAGCTCGGAGGCCGCCAGCCACTGGCTGCGCAACGCGCCCATCTTCGTGCTCGCATACCAGCCGGCGACCTTGCCTTCGCCACGGATGTTGGTGTTGCCGGCCGGGTTGAGCCAGTCGATGCCCTGCCAGTTGCCGACCGCTGCGCTCCAGCCGCCCTGTCCGATCGGGTCCTTCTTCAGCTGGCGCTGCAGCACGACGGCAAAATCGAGCCCGGCATATTCGACGTTCATGCCGGCCTTGCGCAAGCTGTCCACCGCGATCTCGCCGAGCGGCTTTTGCGCCAGCGAGTTGGTGGGGACGAGCAGCACGATCTTCTCCCCGTTATAGCCGGCGGCCTTGAGGTCGGCCTTGACCTTTTCGTAGTTGCGCGGGCCGCGGAACACGTCGAGGCCGACATCGCTCGCCATCGGTGTGCCGGGGGCGAAATAGCCGATCGGCGAGACCTGGAACGCCGGATCGGTGCCGGCGACAGCGGTCATGAAGGCGGACTGGTCGATCGCACCCAGCAGCGCGCGGCGAATGGCGGGATTGTCGAACGGCGGCTGCAGATGATTGAGGCGCAGCATGCAGGCGTAGCCACGGGGATCGAGAATGCGGGTCTCGATGTCGCCGGCGGCCCTGATCACCGGCAAGAGATCATGCGGCGTGGTCTCCTACCAGTCCTGCTCGCCGGTCTGGAGTGCGGCGACGCCGGTGCCGGCGTCGGGCGTAGTGGTCCAGACCACGCGATCGTAATGCACGATCTTCGGACCGGCGGTCCAATCCGGCTTGCCGTCGGTGCGCGGCTGGTAGCGCTCGAACTTGGCATAAGCGTTGCGCGCGCCCTGCACGCGCTCGTCGGCGAGATAGCGGAACGGGCCGCTGCCGATGACCTCGGTGAGCGGCTTGAACGGATCCTGGCTCGCCAGCCGTTCCGGCATCATGAAGCAGGCATTGATCGCGGCCTTGCCGAGCGCCTGCGGCAACAGCGGGAATGGACGCTTCAGACGGAAGCGGATGGTGCGGTCGTCGGCGGCCGACAGCTCATTGGTTGCCTCCATCAGCTCGCCGCCAAAGCCATCGCGCGCCGCCCAGCGGCGGATGCTGGCGACGCAGTCGCGCGCGAGCACGCGCTCGCCGTCATGCCAGAACAGGCCGTCGCGCAAGGTGAGATCCCACTGAAGTTGGTCGCCGGAGACGACATGGCCCGACAGCATCTGCGGCGAAACCTGGAGCGATGAGCTCATGCCATAGAGCGTGTCATAGACCATGAAGCCGTGGTTACGCGACACCTGCGCGGTCGAGTAGATGGGATCCACGAAGGCGAGATCGATCACCGGGATGAAGCGCAGCGTGGATTGAGATTCGGCGCGGACGATGCCCGGCAGCGACAGCGCCGGCATGGCTACGGCGGCCTTGAGGAGCGAACGGCGAGAGATAGGCATCACAAAGGGCTCCTGACCGGATCTTACGTGTTCAACAAGACCGCCCCGATCGCGGCCGCGACCGCCTGCTGCGCCGGCTCGACCACGGGCACGCCGATCGCATCCGCAATCGCCGCGCGATGCGAGGCCATGCCGGCGCAGCCCATCACCACAACATCGGCGCGACATTGGGTGACCAGCGCGCGGCCGGCTTCGATCAGCCGCCCGCGGATGTCGGCGCCTGCCGTCTCCGCTGCGCTCGCGCCGACGGACCAGCTTCCGGCATAGCGACGATCGACGCCCATCACCCGCACCATGCGCTGCTGGCGGCGGATGCTCGACGGCGACAGTGCGATCACGCCGAAGCGTTCGCCCAGCATCAGAGCACGAAAGATGCCGCATTCGGCAATGCCGAGTACCGGGCGTCCGCCGGCCGCCTCACGCACCGCATGCAGGCCGGGATCGCTGAAGCAGGCGAGCACGAACGCATCCGCATCGTGGCGCGCCACGCGGTTCACCAGCGGCATGACGACGCTGTCGGCATGGCGCTGCGAGCTGATGCCCGGCGGACCCTCGGCAAGTCCGATCACTTCGATGTCGGGCCCGCCGGCGATCCGCAGCGGCGCCACTGCATCGTCGATCGCCGCCGTCACGGACGCCGAGGAGTTGGGGTTGATGACGAGGATGCGGCGGCGGGTCATGGCACTGCTCAGCGGCTGCCGGCTTCGTGGCGTAGGAAGTTCTCCGCGATCTTCTCGCCGGTGGTGATCCAGACATCCGGGCACGACTTCACGTAAGTCAGGAACTCGCGCAGCAGCCGCAGCCGCATCGGACGGCCGCTGCATTGCGGGTGCAGCACCGTCGTCACCATCGCGCCCCAGTCGCGGACCTCGTCGAGCTCGTCCTTCCACATTGAGAGCACATGCTCTTTCGGGAAGATCGAGCGCGGACTGAAGCGTGCCGAGAGGCCATGCATCCAGTCGTCATAGCTCGCGGTGACCGGCAGCTCGATCGTGCCGGGCTTGCCGTCGGCAAGACGATGGCGATAGGGCCGCACGTCATCGCGGAACGATGAGGTGTAGACGATGCCGTGGCGCACCAGCGCGACGCGCAGCTCCTCGGTGAACTCGCCGTAAGGGGCGCGATAGCCGGTCGGTTTGACGCCGAGCCGGCGCTTCAGCGCCTCGAAGCCGCGCTCCAGCTCTTCCTCGATCCAGGGATCACCGGGATCGGGCAGCAGATGGTGGTAGCCGTGATGGCCGATCTCGTGGCCGGCCTTCAGAATCGATTCGGCCATCGCCGGATGCGCATCGACCGACCAACCCGTGACGAAGAAGGTCGCCTTGAGATCGAGCTGGTCGAGCAGCTCCAGCAGCTTCGGCGTGCCGACGCGCGCCTCATAGCCCCCATAGCTCATGGTGATGAGCCGCTGCGCGTGACCTGCGTCCTTGCTGGTCCAGGCGCTCTCGGCGTCGACGTCGAACGACAGGAACATCGCGGATGTGTACGGCTTCGGCCATGGATAGTTTGGCGCGGGATCCGCGGTGTTGGCCGGAACGAGCGGGATGCTCTCGAGTGCCTTACTGTCCAGCATTGATGGTCGCCTTCTCTATTGCGTTGTCGCTCAGTTTCCACTTCGTCAGCAGGGTCTTATAGGTGCCGTCCGCGATCAGCGCATCGACGGCTTCGAGCATGGCCTGCTGAAGGGCCTTTTCCTTGACCGGCAGCGCGATGCCCGTGAACTGCGTCGCGAAGGGATCGCCGACCGGCGCATAGGTGCCCGGCTCGAGGTCCATCAGATAGGGCAGCGTCTCGTTGCCCTGCACGGCGGCGTCGATACGGCCCTGCCTGAGCTGGTTACGCGCATCGGCCGAGCCGTCGGTGCCGACGAACTGGACCGGATTGCTGCCGCAGTTCTTCTGGCTCCACTTGTCGATCTCAGCGGGAAACATGGTCCGGCGGCTGGCGCCGACCTTCTTGCCGCAGAGCGCAGCCATGTCCTTGAACTCGGACGCACGGGACTGCTGCACGAAGAATTTTGGACCGCTGCGCAAATAATCGACGAAGGACGCGATCTCGTGCCGGCTGGCATAGTCGGTGAAACCCGACAGGATGGCATCCACCCGTCCCGTCGAAATCGACGGCATGAATTCGGCAAAGCTGGTCTCGGTCCACTCGATCTTGACGCCGAGCTTGCGGCCGATCGCCTCGCCGAGATCGATATCGAATCCGGACAGCGCGTTGGTGGCGGGATCGCGGAACTCCATCGGCGGATAGTTCGGCACCAGCGCCACCTTGAGGCTGCCGCGCTTGACGATGTCGGGCGGCAACTCGATCGCCATCACCGATGCACTCATGGCGCCCAGGAATGCCGCCGCAAGCAAAAGTCTCTTCATCACCACGCCCCCTATTTCAGATTACAGCCGACAGAAACGCCTTGGTGCGCTCCTCGCGCGGCGCACCCAACACGTCCGAGGCGCGGCCCTGCTCGACGATCGCGCCCTGGTCCATGTAGACGACGCGGTCCGCGACCTCGCGGGCGAAGCCGAGCTCGTGCGTCACCACCATCATGGTCATGCCGCTCTTCGCCAGCTCCTTCATCACCGCGAGTACCTCGCCGACGAGCTCGGGATCGAGCGCGCTGGTGGGTTCGTCGAACAGCATCAGCATCGGCTTCATGGCGAGCGCGCGCGCAATCGCCACGCGCTGCTGCTGGCCGCCGGAGAGCTGTGCCGGATACGAGTCCGCCTTGGCTGCCAGCCCGACGCGCCGGAGCAGTTCGAGTGCCTCGGCACGTACCTCATCGGCTTTGCGCCCCTGAACCTGGGTCGGACCTTCTGTGATGTTCTCCAGCGCGGTCTTGTGCGGAAACAGGTTGAAGCGCTGGAACACCATGCCGGTCTTCAGCCGCTGCCGCCCGATCTGTTGCTCGCTCAGTCGATGCAGCCGCCCGCCGTGCTCGCGCACGCCCAGAAGCTCGCCGTCGAGCCAGATGCCGCCGGCATCGATCGTGGTGAGCTGGTTGATGCAGCGGAGCAGCGTGGTCTTGCCCGATCCGGAGGCGCCGATCAGGCACATCACCTCGCCGGGCCAGACGTCGAGCGAAACGTTCTTGAGAGCCTGGAACTCTCCAAAGCTCTTGCTGGCGGAGCGGATCGCGACGAGGGGCTTTGTCATCGCGCCGGCCGCAATGTGCCGCGCGCAAAGCGGCGTTCGAGCAGCATCTGCAACGGGGTCAGGATCGAGACCACAAGCAGGTACCACAGCCCGGCGACGATCAGGAGCTCGATGACGCGGGAGTTGGCGTAGTAGATGTTCTCGGCGTTGTGCAGCAGCTCCGGATATTGGATGACGCTCGCCAGCGAGGTCGCCTTCACCATGCCGATGAACTCGTTGCCGAGCGGCGGGATCACCACGCGCATCGCCTGCGGCAGCACGATCCGGCGCAGTGCGCGCAGCCGTCCCATGCCGATCGCCTGCGCCGCTTCGTACTGACCGACATCAACCGACAGCATGCCGGCGCGCATCACCTCGGAGGTGTAGGCGCCCTGGTTGATGCCGAGCCCGAGCAACGCGGCGAGAAACGGCGTCATGACGTCGACGGCCCGCGCGGACCACAGACCAGGAATTCCGATCGTTGGAAACACCAGCGCGAGGTTGAACCACAGCAGCAGTTGCAGGATCAGCGGCGTGCCGCGGAACAGCCAGGTGTAGCCGGCAGCAACGGACTTCAGCACCGGATTGGGCGACAGCCGCATGATCGCGACGACGATCCCGAGAAAAATGCCGAGCATCATCGCCAGCACGGCCATCACCATGGTGTTGACGATGCCTTCGAGGATGACCTTCACGGTCAGGAAGCGGCCGACATAAGACCATTCGATCTGACCGTTCGCAAACGCGCGCGCGATCGCCGCGAGCACGAGGACGATCAGGGCCGCGCTGAGCCAGCGGAACCAGTGCGGCTCGCGCGCGATCCGCATGCCCGACAGATCGGGGAAACCCTCTGCGAGTGCCGGCGCCGGCTTCATTGCGGCGCCGCGTTCAGCATGGGCTGGGCCACCGCATTGGCCCCGAGGCCCCATTTGTCGAGAATGGCCTTGTAGGAGCCGTCGGCGATCATGGCGGCGAGCTTCTCCGTCACCACCTCGCGCAAGGCGGCATCGTCTTTGCGGAACATGATGCCTTGGTAGCCTTTTGCAAACGCCTCGCCGACGATGCGGTATTTGCCGGGCTCCTGGGATTGCGCATAAGGCAGCGTCTCGCTGCCCTGCACGGCGGCGTCGATGCGGCCCTGTTTGAGCTGGTTGCGGACGTCGATCGAGTTCTCGCCGGGGACGTACTGGATCGCCGGCTTGCCGGCCGGCTCGCAATTCTGCTTGCTCCACTTCTCGATCTCGACCGGGAAGCTGGTGCTGCGGGTGGTGCCGACCTTCTTGCCGCACAGATCGGTCGCATCCTTGACCGGACTGTCCGCCATCGCGAAGAACTGCGGGCCGGTCGCGAGGTAGTCGACGAAATCGGCGGTCTCGCGCCGCGAGGCGCGATCGGAGATGCCGGAGATGATGAAATCGGCGCGCTTGGTCTGAAGCGAAGGAATCAGCTCGGCGAACGGCGTCTCACTCCAGACGATCTTGAGGCCGCCGAGCCGCTTGGCGAGCTCATTGGCGAGATCGATGTCGAGCCCGACCAGCTCGCCCGTCGCGGGATCGCGATATTCCATCGGCGCGTAGGTGGAGTTGACCGTGAGCTTCAACGCGCCCGCCTGCTTGATCTCCGCCGGCAGCTCGGCGGCTCGTGCAGAGGTCACCGCAGCCAGCGTGGCAACAGCGAGAGAAAATGAGAGGCGTGTCATGTCAGCTCCTTTGCCCATGTCAGCTCCGTTGCCAGCGCCGTTGCCAGCGCCGTGCCACTTGCTCAGTCGGCATCGAGAACGGCCGGCTCGATCACGCCAGCGCGTTCGGTGATCACCCTGTATTGCTCGGGCCGCCGGTGGGCGGCGAAGTTGAACATCTTGTCCTTGCCCTGACGGCAGAGATCGAGATCGATGTCGGCGACGATAACCTCGTCGGCCAGCGTCTGCGCCTGCGCGACGATGCGCCCATTGGGATCGACGATGCAGGAGCCGCCGATCAGGCCGGAGCCATCCTCCTCGCCCGCTTTCGCCACCGAGATCGCCCAGGTCGCGTTCATGTAGGCATTGGCTTGCGTCACCAGCGTCGAATGGAAGGTGCGCAAGGCTCCGTCCTCCGTCGTACCGCCATTGGGATCGTAGGCCGCCGAATTGTAACCGATGCAGACGAGCTCGACGCCTTGCAGGCCGAGCACGCGCCAGGATTCCGGCCAGCGTCGATCGTTGCAGATCATCATGCCCATGATGGCGTGGGCCCACGCCGACCCGGCACGGAAGGCGGGGAAGCCGAGGTCGCCATATTCAAAATAGCGCTTCTCGAGCTGCTGGTAGCGCGCGCCCTCGCGAGGCTCGACCGAGCCCGGCAAATGCACCTTGCGATAGCGGCCGAGAATCTCGCCGTCGCGATCGACCAGGATAGAGCAATTGTAGCGCCGACCGTCCGGCGTCAGCTCGGCATAGCCGACATAGAAGCCGACGCGGAGCATACGTGCGCGGTCGAACAGCTTTGCCACCGCCGCGTTCGGCATGCTGCGCTCGAAATACCGGTCGAGCGCCTCGCCTTCGAGCAGCCAGCGCGGAAAGAAGGTCGTGAAGGCAAGCTCCGGAAACACCACGAGGCTGGCGCCACGGCCGGCGGCCTCCTCCAGAAGCGCGAGCATTCGCGCCAGCGTGTGCTCGCGAGGATCTGCTTTTTGCGTCGGCCCCATTTGGGCTGCGGCGGCGCGAAGGACACGAACCAAGATTGCCTCCAATCTATGCGCAGTGCTGCCTCAATGGGCGAGTGAACCCTTTGATGCGATGCGCAAATCCGCTGCCATTACGAGTGAGCGGGGCTGCAAAATCAATTCGCTCTGCTATGATCTTTTGGCCCTGAGTATAACCGGCAGTGATATGAACCTGCGTCAGCTCGAGATTCTCCGTGCCGTCATCCGCCACCGCACCACGGTTGCGGCGGCGGACGAACTGGCGCTGTCGCAGCCCGCGGTCAGCAATGCGCTGAAAACGATGGAAGCGCAGGCGGGCTTCGCGCTGTTCGAGCGCGTCAACAACCGGCTGTTTCCGACCGCCGAAGCGATGGCGCTCTACAAGGAGAGCGAGGCGATCTTCGCGCTGCACGCCAAGCTCGAAAACCGTGTGCGCGATCTGCGCGAGAACCGCTCCGGGCATCTCGCCATCGTCGCGACGCCGCCGCTCGCCTACAGCATCATTCCCTCGGCAATGTCCGGGTTCCTGCGCCGCCGCCCGGAGACGCGCATGTTCTTCGACGTGCGCCGCTACGAGGGCATCATCGAGGGCGTGCTCAGCCGTGTCGCCGAACTCGGCTTCGCGCTCGGGCTGACGCATCATCCCGGCATCGCGCACGAGGTGGTCCACACCGGCGAGATGGTCTGCGTGCTGCCGCCGCAGCACCCGCTCGCCGACAGGCCGGTGATCTCGGCTGCGGACCTCTCCGGCCTGCCCTTCATCGGCCTCGAGCGCGGCACGCGGCTGGGCGAAGCCGTGCGCGACAGCTTTGCCCGCGCCGGCGCGCCGTTCCAGCCGAGCGTGGAGGTGCGCTATTGCAACACGGCCTGCGTGCTCGCGGCCGCGGGCGTCGGCGCTGCGGTGGTCGATCCCTTTTCGCCGCGGCAGAACGGCGGCAGCGGCCTCGTCGTCCGTCCGTTCACTCCGACGACGCAGGCGGTCGCCTATATGCTATGGTCGGAAGCCGAACCGCTGTCGCGTCTGGCGAAGGCCTTTCTCAACGAGGTCCGCAAGGAGAGCGCACTGCTGGAGCGCACAGCGCCTCACCAGCAACATGGGACAGAAAGCAACTGAGCTTGCGATCACACGCGCAACGTTTCAGCCTGGGGGCATATGGCACGCATCACGATCATCGAGACCGGGCAGGTACCGCCGAAATATCGCGAGCACCACGGTTCGTTTCCGGACATGTTCGAACGCATGATCCGTGCCGAGGATTCGACGGCGACGGTCGAGGTCGTCAGCATTCCGAACGGCGATGCGCTTCCCGATCCGAGCAAGCTCGAGGCCGTCTTGATCACCGGCGCTGCGGCCGGCGTCTATGACGAGCTCGACTGGATCGCGCCGCTGGAAGATTTCGTGCGCACGGCTTACGCCAACAAGACACCGATGGTCGGCGTCTGCTTCGGCCATCAGCTGATCGCGCAGGCGCTGGGCGGCACCGTGCGCAAATCCGAGAAGGGCTGGGGCATCGGGCGGCACGTCTATCAGGTGCTGCCGGAAAACGGCGTCATCGATGGCGAAGCGGTCGCGATCGCCGCCTCACATCAGGATCAGGTGATCGAGCCGCCAAACGACGCGCTGACGATCCTCTCGTCCGACTTCACCCCGCATGCTGGCCTGCTCTATGCCAACGGCACGACGCTGACAGTGCAGCCGCATCCGGAATTCGATGTAGCGTTCGCGGAAGTTTGCTGCGAACTGCGCGAAGGGAAAGCGCCGGATGATGTCGTCGCGACGGCGCGGGCGTCGCTGGCGGAGCCGATGGACAGCGCGAAGCTCGGTGGGGCGATTACTAGGTTTCTGGCACGCAAAGCGATCTCCTCAGCTTGAGGAGCGCGCTCTCGCGCGCGTCTCGAAGGATGGAGGCCCCTGCTGCACCAGCGGGGCCTGCATGGTTCGAGACGCCGCTTCGCGGCTCCTCACCATGAGGATTGAGAGTTGCCTGCGCGGCTCAGAACGGATCCGTCCCCAGCCCCGGCACATCGGCCGGCCGCGGTCCCGGCGCCGCCCAGTGAAACCGGCGATCCTTCTCTGCAATCACGATGTCGTTGATCGAAGCCTCGCGCCGCTTCATCAGGCCGTGCTCGTCGAACTCCCACTGCTCGTTGCCGTAGGAGCGATACCACTGGCCGCTTGCATCGTGCCATTCGTACTGGAAGCGCACCGCGATGCGGTTGCCGTCGAAGGCCCAGAGATCCTTGATCAGGCGGTAGTCCTGCTCCTTCTCCCATTTGCGGGTGAGAAAGGCGACGATGGCTTCGCGGCCCTGAAAAACTTCCGAACGATTGCGCCAGCGGCTGTCCTCGGTATAGGCGAGCGATACGCGCACGGGATCGCGTGAATTCCAGGCGTCCTCGGCCATGCGGGCCTTTTGCGCGGCGGTCTCGCGGGTGAAGGGTGGAAGCGGCGGGCGCGACATGATGGCCTCATCGGTTGATCGGGGGCCGAGAATTTATCGCCGCGTTTGGCGGAGTCGATAGGCCATCACAAATCAGGCGATCACTTATCGGGCGATCAGGAAATCAAATCGGCTTTCATCAGCGTGCGGATCGACTTCGGGATCGGCTGGGCGCGGCCACCGCTGATGAAGGCGACGCGGACCTCGGCTTTCACCAACACGTCGTTGCCGCGTCGCACCTCCTGCGCCAGCATGATGGAGGCGCCCTTCACCGCGATCGGCCAGGTCACGACATCGAGCACGTCGTCCATCCGCGCGGGCTTCAAAAAGTCCAGATGCATCGAGCGCACCACGAAGGCGAAACCGGCGCCTTCCGTCTCGGTCTGCTCGAACAGCGCCTGCTGCTCGGCGCCCATCAGCCTGAGGTGATTGGTGCGTCCGCGCTCCATGTAGCGCAGATAATTGGCGTGATAGACGATGCCGGAAAAATCCGTGTCCTCGTAGTAGACACGGACCTGCATGTGGTGGCGGCCGTCGCGGATCTCGCCGTCGAGATGGGCAGTCACGTCGCGAGCCTCTTCGCTTGTCGCTGTCGGCCCCGTTTTGCGCAAAAACCGAGGTCCGCGCAAGCGTGTCAGGACACGACCGGCGCAGTCCGCCCCAGCGTCACCTCGACGATCTCCGGCGGCACGCCGACACGAACGGGCATGATGCTGCAACCGAGGCCGCCGGAGATGATGACGTCGCATTTCAGCCTGAGATGACCATAGGCAAGCCGGATGCCCTGCTGCTTTGGAACGGCCGGCGACCAGCCGAGCAGGCGGACCTGACCGCCATGGGTGTGGCCGGACAGTTGCAGCGCGACGCGCGCGGGCACGCGCGGCGCGATGTTGGGCTCATGCGCGAGCAGGATGATGGGCGCATCGTCCGTGACCTTGGCGAGCGTCGCATTGAGATCATCGGCACCGAAGCGCACCATGCTCCGGAAACGTCGCGCCGGCAGGAAGGCGAGCTGATCGCCGAGGCCGGCGAGCCAGAACGAGCGGCCGTCCTTGGTGAGGCGCACGACATCGTTCTCGTAGACGGGGATGCCGGCCGCCTCCAGTGCACGATGCGCGACGGTCGCCCCCTGCCCGGCCCGCTGCACCGTCCCGTCGTCCCAATAATCGTGGTTGCCCATGACGGCATGGACGCCGAGCGGCGCCTTGAGGCCCGCCAGCACTCTCGCCCATTCGCTCGACGGGATGATGCGCGTGACCTGATGCAGGCCGGCCACGTAGTCGCCGAGCAGCACGATGAGGTCGGGCTTCAGCGCGTTGGTGCGATCGACGATGGCCGCGATCCGGTCCAGCGGCATCCAGGGATCGCAGGCATGGATGTCGGCGACGACGGCGATCTTCAGCGGAAGATCCGCCGGCCACTGCCGCGGCGTCGGATGATAGCGGGTAACGCGGAGCCGCAGCATCGGCTCGACACCGACGCCATAGGCCGCGGTCGAGACGCCGAGAGCGGACAGGCCGCCGATGGAACGGATGAGATGACGGCGCGTGATCATGGAAGCTCGATGGTGATGCGGCGTCTTGATGATATCTGATTGGAGCGGAATTGGGGTGCGTTCGTGCAGATCGTCTGCACGAGATTACCGGAAGTTCATCAAAGCCGGAACGGCGGACGCTTCAGCAGGTCACTCGTCGCCGTCATCCGTGCCGAACAGGCCGAACTGCGCCGCCGCATCGCGCGAGGGTTCGGCGATGCCGAGATGGCGGAAGGCGTGCGAGGTCAGCAGCCGGCCGCGCGGCGTGCGCTGCAGATAGCCGCACTGGATCAGATAGGGCTCGATGATGTCCTCGATGGCATCGCGCGGCTCCGACAAGGCCGCGGCCATGGTCTCGACGCCGACGGGGCCGCCGCCATAGTTGAGAGCGATGGTCGAGAGATAGCGCCGATCCATGGCGTCGAGCCCTGCGGCATCGACCTCGAGCGCGCTGAGCGCGTGATCGGCGATCTTGCGATCGATCTTATCGGCATCGGCCGCGGAGGCGAAATCGCGCACGCGACGCAGGAGGCGGCCGGCGATGCGCGGCGTGCCGCGGGCGCGGCGCGCGATCTCGTTGGCGCCGTCGGCGCTCATGCCGACATTGAGCACGCGCGCGCCGCGACTGACGATGCTCTCCAGCTCCTCGATCGTGTAGAAATTGAGCCGGACCGGAATGCCGAAGCGGTCGCGCAAGGGATTGGTGAGCAGGCCGGCGCGCGTGGTGGCGCCGACGAGGGTGAATTTCGACAGCTCGATCTTCACCGAGCGCGCCGCGGGGCCCTCGCCGATGATGAGGTCGAGCTGGAAATCCTCCATCGCGGGATAGAGCACCTCTTCCACCGCCGGGCTGAGGCGATGGATCTCGTCGATGAAGAGCACATCACGCTCTTCGAGATTGGTCAGGAGCGCGGCGAGGTCGCCGGCCTTGGCAATCACCGGGCCGGACGTCGCGCGGAAACCGACGCCGAGCTCCTTGGCCACGATCTGCGCCAGCGTGGTCTTGCCGAGACCGGGGGGACCTACGAACAGCACATGATCAAGCGCCTCGCCGCGCTTGCGCGCCGCCTCGATGAAGATCGACAGGTTCTTGCGCGCCTGCTGCTGGCCGACGAAGTCCGACAGCGATTGCGGACGCAGCGCGGTGTCGCCGACATCGTCGCTGCGGCGTTCGGGCGAGACCATGCGGCTGGCCTTGGGATCGCTCACTTCGCCAGTTCCTTCAGACCAAGCCGAATGAGCTGCGCCGTCCCGGCGCCGTCACCCGCGCTGCGCGAGGCCGATGCGATCGCCGCGGCGGCCTGCGGCTGCCCGTAGCCGAGATTGACCAGCGCGGAGATCGCATCCGCCACCGGGCGCGGCGCGCGCTGATCGTCGACGGCGCCGGCAAGATGCACGACGTGCGGATCGATATTGGCGAAGGCCGGCGCCTTGTCCTTCAATTCGGTGACGATGCGCTCGGCGACCTTGGGGCCAACGCCGGGCGTGCGCGACACAGCGGCCTTGTCGCGCAGCGCAATGGCATTGGCGAGATCGGCCGGCGATAGCGTGCCCAGCACCGCGAGCGCGACCTTAGCGCCCACGCCCTGCACGGTCTGGAGCAGGCGAAACCATTCGCGCTCCTGGTCGGTGCGAAAGCCGAACAGCTTTATTTGATCCTCACGGACGTAAGTCTCGATCGACAGCACGGCAGCTTCGCCGGGCGACGGCAGATGCTGCAACGTGCGCGACGAGCAGTGCACCTGGTAGCCGACGCCGCCGACGTCGAGGATGACGAAGTCCTCGCCGTAGGAATCGATCAGGCCCTTGAGCTTGCCGATCACAGCCAGACCTCAGTCGCGACAGACACTTCTCCATCGTCATGGCCGGGCTTGACCCGGCCATCCACGCCTTCGATACCGACAAGAAAGAACGTGGATGCCTGGGACAAGCCCGGGCATGACGGCGAGGACGCGTGACGATCACTCATATCCCCACCACCTTCAGCCTGAGCGCCGCGCTCTGGCGGTGATGGGCGTGGGTGATGGCGATGGCGAGCGCGTCGGCAGCGTCCGCGGACGGCGGCTCGGCTTTCGGCAGCAAAATCTTCAGCATCATCGCGATCTGGGCCTTCTCGGCGTGGCCGGCGCCGACCACCGTCTTCTTCACCTGGTTGGGCGCGTATTCGGCGACAGAGATGCCGAACATTGCGGGCGCCAGCATGGCGACGCCGCGGGCCTGGCCCAGCTTCAGCGTCGCGACGCCGTCCTTGTTCACGAAGGTCTGCTCGACCGCGGCTTCCATCGGCTGGTGATCGGATAGAACGGCCGCCAGCCCTTCATGGATCGCGAGCAGCCGACCCGACAGCGGCAGATTGTCCGGCGGTTCCACCGAGCCGCAGGCGACGTAGATCAGGCGATTGCCCTCGGCCTCGATCACGCCCCAGCCGGTGCGGCGCAGGCCGGGGTCGATGCCGATGATGCGAACGGGGCCACGAATCGGGAGCTCGGTCATGGGCCAGTGATAGCGGCTGGCCGGACCGAGGGAAACAGAAACAGAACGGAAGTAAACAGGGGAAGTGGGGCAGGAGCTGCCACCACAGGGCATGCCGTCATACCCCGCGAAAGCGGGGTATCCAGTACGCCGCGGCTGGTCCGGATCTCGCAGGTGTCTCCGGAATACTGGGTCGCCCGGTCAAGCCAGGCGACGACAGTGGAATTCGGAGCTGGCTATCAGCCACTCATCTTCGCCATCAGCGCGTCCGACACCTCGAAATTGGCGTAGACGTTCTGGACGTCGTCGTGCTCGTTGAGCAGGTCCATCAGCTTGAGCAGCTTCTCGCCGGTTTCGTCGTCGACCGTAACAGTGTTCTGCGGCTTCCAGATCAGCGCGGCCTTGCGCGGCTCGCCGAACTTGGCTTCCAGCGCCTTGGCGACGTCGCGATAGCTTTCAGTCGAGGCGTAGATCTCGTGGCCGCCCTCGCCGGAAACCACGTCATCTGCGCCGGCCTCGATCGCGGCGTCCAGCACCGCGTCGTCGGAGGCGACGCTGCGGTCGTATTCGATGATGCCGGTGCGGTCGAACATGAAGGACACCGAGCCGGTCTCGCCGAGATTGCCGCCGGACTTGGTGAAGAAGGAGCGGATGTCGGAGGCGGCGCGGTTGCGGTTGTCTGTGAGCGCCTCGACGATGACGGCGACGCCGCCGGGGCCGTAACCCTCGTAGCGGATCTCGTCATAGTTCTCGCCCTCGCTGCCGATCGCCTTCTTGATGGCACGCTCGATATTGTCCTTCGGCATGTTCTCCTGGCGCGCCGCGATCACGGCGGCACGCAGGCGCGGGTTCATGGCGGGGTCGGGCGTACCCAATTTGGCGGCGACGGTGATTTCCCGCGCCAGCTTGCCGAAGATCTTCGACTTCTGGGCATCCTGCCGCCCCTTGCGGTGCATGATGTTCTTGAATTGGGAATGTCCGGCCATGCGTGGTCTCTTAAGGAATCGTCAGCCAAGGGTGAGCGTGGGAAGCGCGGCCTTATAGGCTGCCAACCCACCGGAATCAAAGGGCTCTGGTTGTCTCAAGGTAGCACTGTAGAGGTAGCCGCCGTAATGGTTCGTGCCTAAAGATCGGGCATCGTTAACCCTGATTTCATTCCGGCCTGCAAAAATAGCCTCCGCCCGTTCCCCGACAAGAGAGACGTGATGGCGTTCGGACTATTTCGGAGGCGTCTGCCTGACATCGCTGCGCCCGTGGCAGCTCCGCAGGCCGCGCAGACGGCGGCCCATTCCGAGCCCGCCCCGGCCAGCGAGGGCGATTCCGCCAGGGAAATCCTGGAACTGCTGGAACTCGAGCTCGGCGCCATGATTCGCCAGCTCGAGCGCGCCGCCAATTCCGTGGCCGGCGGCGCCGAGGCGACCGCCGCGACGCTCGCCGCCATTCGCGCCCGCACCGACGCCCTGACCGGCCGCACCAATGCGGCGCAGTCGACCGCCTCCACCTTCGCCCATGCCGCCGACAAGTTCACCCAGTCCGCGCAGGGCATCGGCGCGCAGGTCCGCGAAGCCGGCATCCTCGCCGACGAGGCCAGCGCCGCGGCGCAGGAAGCCCGCGCCAACGTCGATCGCTTGCGCGAATCCTCCGCCGCCATCGGCAATGTCGTCAATCTGATCGCGCAGATCGCGCGGCAGACCACGCTGCTCGCGCTCAACTCGACGATCGAGGCCGCGCGCGCCGGCGACGCCGGCAGGGGTTTTGCGGTCGTCGCCACCGAGGTCAAGGCGCTCGCAGTGCAGACGCAAGGCGCCACGGAAGAGATCACCCGGAAGATCGACGCGCTGCAGCGCGACGCCGCCGGCTCTGCGGATGCCGTGCATCGCATTTCGCAGGCGATCGAGGCGATCCGCCCGGTGTTCGACACCGTCAACGGCGCGGTCGCCGAGCAGACTGCCACCACGAGCGAAGTCTCCGGCAACGCCGCCAGCGCCTCGGAGTTCATCATCTCGGTCGGCGAGAGCGCGGCCGAGATCGATGCCGCGACCAAGGCAGCCGAGACCCATGGCGAGAGCGTCGCCAGTGCCGGCAAGGCCGTCACCACATTTGCTCGGAAGCTGAAATCGCGCTGCGCCGTGCTGCTGCGTCAGAGCGAGCACGACGACCGCCGCAAGAGCGAGCGGCTGCCCTGTCACCTCAAGTTCGAGACCACGCGTGGCGTGATGCCGGTCTATGAGATCGCGATGGAAGGCGTACTCATCGGCGGCCCGGACGCAGGCGGGCTTGCACCGCAAGCGATGATCGAAGGCAGCCTCGAAGACATCGGCGCCTGCCGCCTGCGCGTGGTCGCACAATCCAGCGCCGGCGCCCGCGCGCAATTCGTCGGTCCCAACGCCGCGCTCAACGAGAAGATCGAGGATAAGCTCTGGTCGATCCATGAGGAGAATACGGAGTTCGTCACCCGTGCCATGGAGGCGGGCAATGCGCTGACGAAAATATTCGAGCAGGCGGTTGCGCGCGGCGAGGTCAAGATGGAGGACCTCTTCGACACCGACTATGTGGAGATCGCCGGCACCAATCCGCAGCAATACCGCACGAAATATCTCGACTGGGCCGACCGCGCGCTGCCGCCGTTTCAGGACGCCTTCCTCGCCAAGGACCCGCGCATGGCGTTCTGCGCCATGGTCGACCGCAACGGCTTCCTGCCGGTGCACAACAAGATCTATTCGCATCCGCAGCGGCCGGGCGACATCGCCTGGAACACCGCCAACAGCCGCAACCGGCGCATCTTCAACGATCCGGCGGGGTTGGCTGCGGCGCACAACCAGCGCTCGTACCTGGTCCAGAGCTACGCCCGCGACATGGGCAACGGGAGCACGGTCATGATGCGCGAGATCGACGTGCCGATCCGCGTCAAGGGACGGCACTGGGGCGGATTCCGCACGGCTTACAAGCTGTAGTGCCCGCTCTCCTGCACCGGTCTACTTCAACACAGTTGCTCCTGGGCAGGCACTGGGGCGCCTTCCGGATGGGTTTCCGGCAGGGCTGACGGGCGCTCCTGCGGCCCATGAATCAAAAACCTGAAAAACAACCCCATGCACAGTAGCCGGGGTGTGCGAAATCAATGGCTTATGCAGGCAAGCCGTGGCGCGCTTTGACTTGTCGGGCAAAACAGGGGCATAATGCTATTATTCCGAAGTTGCCACCTCGGGCGTCTCGATAGTGTCCCAAGCGGCATCTCATCGAAGGTGCGCCCCCGATACTGCCCTGCCAGTACGGTTCTTGCGAACGCCGCCCCATTGTTTGAAAAAAATGCCGCGCCGCTTCGCGACACGCGCTCTCGATCTCACGGACCCACTCCTCCGCCATTGGTCGGGAACGTGGTCCACTTTCACCTCGAACGATTGCCCATTGGATGCCCGTCACAAATCTCGGCGATATCGCTGGTCTCGAATGCGGCGTTGATGCGTTCCGCAATCGCTTGGCGGTTCGTTCGAGATGATCTGATAGATCGCTTCGCAATCTTTTCGGACATCCGCATGCAACAAAAAGGCCGGGCAAACCTGCCCGGCCCATCATGCTGGAAAAAGCGTCGAGAAGAGGGTCAGTATTTGGCCGCGACCGGAGGATAGCCGTAGCCGCCGAAGCGGTAGTTAAACCGCACAGTGACCATATCCACGTCCTGGCTAATCCGATCGTTGAGTACGGCCGCAAGGCGCGGATCGGCGACGGAGAAGGAGTTATTGGCGTGTCCCATCCACAGATGGTCGTATTCAAGACCGACCGACCAGTTCGGTGCGAAACCATACTCCCAGCCGACACCCAGGGTGCCGCCCCAGCGCGTGTTATCTGCCGAGACCAGCCCGATCCCGGTGGTGTTGTCGAAGATTGTAAAGCGGTTTCTGGTCACGGCCGCGCCGCCCTTCACGTAGAACAGTGAGGCGTTCCATGCCCAACCGAGTTGGCCCGTGAAGAGGCCGATGGCATCGGTCTTCACCGTGGTTGAAAGCGTCGGGTTGAACAGGCTGACACGGGTGTTGCTGAGGTCGGCCCAATCGCCCTGTGCCTCCAATCCGAACACAAACTGATTGGTCTGCCAGCGATATCCGATCTGCCCGCCGACAACCCCTCCGGAACGGTCACGGCAACCGCTTGCGACTGTTCCTGCGAGCGTGACGAAATCCACGCAATTGTGGCTTTGGCCCCACCCGCCGTTGGCGCCGATGTAGAAACCGGTCCAATCATAGATCGGCGCGACCGGGGGCGGCGCCTTGACGTAAGGTTTAGCAGCCAGATCAGCCGCCGACGCGGGCGCGGCCATGCCCACGGCCAGCAAGGCCACGGTGCTCAGCAAAAACTTCTTCATTGTCATTGCTCCATCCCGTCGTTTCGGTCTGAAACGACCGCGAGTTACTTGTTGCGGCATTCCGACCTGAACGTAGCTGATTTGATGAGCATGCGATGTATCGGGGCGGCAACACTCGAAGTTTCGATTTTGGCCAGCGCGCGGTTTACGGGAGGTACGATTATGCACCTTCCAGTTGTGGCAGAAGTGCTGACCAATCGGATACACTGAGCCCTTCTGTTTTCAGTATGATTGTTGGCAAACGCAGAGACCGACAGGCTTGTTGTCGGCACTCAAGATGAGCGAGCCTAAAGCGCGATGGGATCAGGATGAATCACCATCGCGCTTCAGGTTATTGTTTGAGCATGATCTTTTCGGAAAACCGCTGCACGCTTTTCCGGATCATGCTTTAGGGCCTTCGGTGCCCAGATTTGGCTCGCACCGGCACTGTTGTCGAAGTCGGCCTTCGCACAACAGGCATTACAGTGCTGTTCGATGGCGCCACAAGACCAACTGTCCTGCACCGAAATCATATAGCTCCTTTCTCGGAGTAGACTTCCGGTCTGCGCTCCACTTCGGACATGTCCCTGCTGCGCCCAAACGGTCGCGATGGGCACAGATCCGGAGTTCCGAAACGGCTTTGCCATGGGCTGGCGAACGCTTCGGCTTCGCCAAACCCTGGGGGATGTCGGCCTTGCACAAAAGCAGACATCGCCGCTGCTGCCGTATAATGGGCGGAGCACACGCGGCTATTTAAGCCTGAGCATCGAACTACTTTGCTTCAGTCCTCGTTCTCCTGAAACTGCGCACGGCGCCGATCTACGACGTTGCTCATATCGTGGATTACAAAGATCGCGAGCGCCGCCATGCGCCGCCTCTGTTCTTGGCTAAGCGTACCGTAGAGTGGCTGCCACGCCTCGGCGAGCTTATCCAAATCGGCTGAACGTTGAGCCAATGCTTGCGAGCGTTGTTGCAAAAAGGCGATGGGGTCACGATTGCGCATGAGTTCGACACGGATTTCGTTGGCCGCTCTACCCACTGTTTCCTGGATTTTTGCAATACGGGCTCTCCGATCCTCCGCATTGGCACGAATGGCGCTCTCTACGGGCGGCCAAAGCTTTTCCTGGTCAGGTGTCAACTGCAACGCGGCCTTCACCAGATCAACCCTCATATCCGTAAGTGTATTCTGGTCGGTTGCATTTAACCGTTCCGGTATCGCAGGAGAGGAGGTTTGCGAGGATTGTGCGTTGGCAATCGAGGAGGCAGCAAGGAAGAGCGCGGTTGTTCCGATCACTACTGTCTTCAACATGGCAATCTCCCAGGTAGGTTACGCCCCCAGGCTCCGTCGCAGAAATGATCACGCACTGCGAGGTCGCTTTGAGCTATATCAAAGGATCGAGCAGGTTTGACGGCGACCGCCGCTGTTCAGCGAGCGCAACCGTCCAACTTCCAGCTCTTTGCTTTCAACTTGCTGGAAGTGCCTCAAGGGGGCCCAAGGGGAGAGGGCACAGCAATGGGCCGCCCGACTTTCCCAATCGCACGATTTTCGTCATCGCATGATTTTGCGCATTCGCACGACGATCTGCGGCGTTAGACCACGCAAAGCGACGAAAATGCATCGAAATATGACGTTTATCATATCAAATAGCCTGGAATAGGCGCAGCGGTCGCCGCACAAATTCGTGAATGTCATGGTCTGCCGCTTCGACCGCCCAAATATGCATTGCTGCGAATTTGGAAGCTTCATCGCGTCGCATCGATATGATTAGGGTCACGCGCAAATCGCCGACGCCGTAAGCGCTCGTCGAGCAAGGGGATGCACATGGCAACAACACTCTCTATCAACGGCGAAACGAAATCGTTCGACGCGCCACCCGACATGCCGCTGCTGTGGGTGCTGCGCGACATCCTCGGCATGACCGGCACCAAGTTCGGCTGCGGCATCGCGCAATGCGGCGCCTGCACGGTGCATATCGACGGCAAGGCGGTGCGCTCCTGCGTGTTGCCGGTGAGCGCGGTCGAGAACCGCAATGTGACCACCATCGAGCATGTCGGCAGCACGCCGGCGGGCGCGAAGGTGCAGAAGGCCTGGCTCGAGGCCGAAGTGATCCAGTGCGGTTACTGCCAGTCAGGCCAGATCATGGCGGCCGCGGCGCTGCTGGCGGCAACGCCGAATCCTGACGATTCCGATATCGACGCCGCGATGGCCGGCAACATCTGCCGCTGCGGCACCTATGTGCGCATCCGCGAGGCCATCAAGCAGGCCGCCAACGGCCGCCAGTCCTGAGGTTCGCCATGAATGCACGCAACAGCCTCTCCCGCCGCTCGCTGCTGACCGGCGGTCTCGCGGGCGGCTTCCTGCTCGCCTTCCATCTGCCGCTGCGCGCCGCAATCAACGAGCCGGTGCAGCCGCTCGACAACACCCAGGGAAAGTTCGCGCCCAACGCGTTCATCCGCATCGACGAGACCGGCCGCACGGTGCTGATCATGCCGCAGGTCGAGATGGGCCAGGGCACGTACACGTCGATCTCCGCGGTACTCGCCGAGGAACTGGATGCCGACTGGAGCAAGGTCGAGGTGCAGCACGCCCCGCCGAATGACAAGCTCTACGGCAATCCCACCTTCGGCCTGCAAGTCACCGGCAACTCCAACTCGATCCGCGCCTGGTGGCTGCCGCTGCGCAAGGCCGGCGCGACCGCGCGCGCGATGCTGGTGCAGGCCGCAGCCGCCCAATGGGGCGTCGAGCCTGCAAGCTGCAGCGCGTCGAAGGGCGAGGTCGCGCATGACGCGAGCGGCCGCAAGCTCGGCTATGGCGAACTGGCGCTTGCCGCGCAGGCCCAGACGCCTCCGAAAGATGTCGCAATCAAGGATCCCAAGGACTTCGTCCTCATCGGTCAGCCGTTGAAGCGGCTCGATACGCCGGACAAGGTCAACGGCAAGGCGCTCTACGGCATCGACGCGATCCTCCCCGGCATGAAGATCGCCGCGATCGCCAATTGCCCGGTATTTGGTGGCAAGGTCGGCAAGGTCGACGACAGCGCCGCGACGAAAGTCGCCGGCGTGCGCAAGGTCGTCGTACTCGATGACGCAGTCGCCGTGATCGGCGATCACATGTGGGCGGCAAAGAAAGGTCTCGAAGCGCTCAAGATCGAGTGGAACGAGGGGTCGAACGCTGAGATCTCCACCAAGGACATCTGGGACGATCTGCGCAAGGCCAGCCAGAAAGACGGCGCGATCGCCAGATCCGACGGCGACATCGCCAAGGCGCTGGCGAGCGGCGACAAGTTCGAAGCGGCTTACGAGCTGCCGTTCCTGGCGCATGCCTCGATGGAGCCGATCAACGCCACGGTGCACGTGAAGCCCGACTCCTGCGAGATCTGGACCGGCACGCAGATCATGACGCGCGTGCAGTCGGAGGCGGCGAAGGCCGCGGGGCTGCCGGTCGACAAGGTCATCGTCAACAACCATCTGCTCGGCGGCGGCTTCGGCCGCAAGCTCGAGCCGGACATGGTTGTCGCGGCGGTCAAGATCGCAAAACAGGTCGACTACCCCGTGAAGGTGGTGTGGACCCGCGAGGAGGACATCCAGCACGACGTCTACCGCCCGGTCTATCGCGATCAGATCACGGCGTCGCTGGTCGACGGCAAGGTCTCGGGGTGGAAGTACAAGGTCGCCGGCTCCGCCGTGCTGGCGCGCTGGCTGCCGCCGGCGTTCCAGAAGGGAATCGATATCGATGCAGTCGACGCTGCCGTCGATGCGCCCTACGACTTCGCCAACTTCCACGTCGAATATGTCCGTGCCGAACCGCTGTCGGTGCCGACAGGCTTCTGGCGCGGCGTCGGCCCGAACAACAATGTGTTCGCGGTCGAATGCGCGATGGACGAGCTCGCGCGCAAGGCGGGCAAGGACCCCATTGAATTCCGCAAGTCCATGCTGACGAAAAACCCGCGCATGCTGGCGGTGCTCGACCAGGTCGCGGAGAAATCCGGCTGGGGCCAACCGCTGCCTCCGCGCGTCGGCCGCGGCGTCTGCGTGCAGCCCTCATTCGCAAGCTTCATCGCGACGGTGGTCGAGGCCGAGATCGACGACATCGGCGAGATCACGCTCCGCCGCGTTACCTCGGTGGTCGACACCGGTATCGCGGTCAACCCCGATACGGTGAAGGCGCAGATCGAGGGTGGCTTGATCTTCGGCCTCACCGCCGCACTCTATGGCGAGATCACCATCGACAAGGGCCGCGTGCAGCAGTCGAACTTCCAAGACTACCGCATGATGCGCATCAACGAGACGCCGAAGATCGAGGTGATCGTCGTCAAGAGCGGCGAGGCGCCGGGCGGCATCGGCGAGGCCGGCGTCAATGCCGGACCACCGGCGTTGCGCAACGCGATTTATGCGGCAACCGGTGTGGCGCTGCGGCGCCTGCCAATCGATCGGAAACTGCTGGCTGCGGGGAAGAAGGCATGAGCGGCAAGATGCGTATCCTCACGAGCCTGCTCGTGATCGCCATCGTCGCGGTGGCGCTCGGCGTCTGGATCATCCGCGGGCCCGGCCCGCTCGACTTTGCAGGCGGCACCAAGGTGGCGCTGGCGGACTACCGCGCCGGCAAGCCGACGGGCGTGCCGGCCAAGCTGGAGAAGGCAAGCCTGGCCGAACGCGGTGAGTATCTCGCAAAGGCGGCCGACTGCATGGTCTGCCACACCAAGCCTGGCGAGAAGGAGTATTCCGGCGGGCTCGCCTTCAAGCTGCCGTTCGGCACGCTCTATTCGACCAACATCACCCCGGACAAGGACACCGGCATCGGCAATTACAGCGATCAGGATTTCCTGAACGCGGTCCAGCACGGCAAGCGCCGTGACGGCGCGCGGCTCTATCCGGCGATGCCGTACACGTCCTACACCTTCATGACCGACGAGGACGTGCTGGCGGTGAAGGCCTATCTGTTCAGCCTGCCGGCGGTGCGCGCCAAGGCGCCCGAGAACACGCTGTCCTTCCCGTTCAACCAGCGCTGGGCGATGATTGTCTGGTCGGCGGTGTTCAATCCGGATACGCGCTTTGCGCCTGATACCTCGAAGAGCCCGGAGTGGAATCGTGGTGCGTATCTCGTCGAGGCGCTGGCGCATTGCGGCGAATGCCACACCCCGCGCAATCTCGGCTTCGCGCTCGACAACCGCAAGAAGTTCGCCGGCGCCATCACGGCGGGCTGGCGCGCCTTCAACATTTCTTCCGACAAGGCGACCGGTCTCGGCAACTGGAGCGATCAGGATCTGATCTCGTATCTGTCGCTCGGCCATGCACCTAGCCACGGCTCGGCCTCGGGTCCGATGGGTGAAGCGGTCGACCACAGTTTCAGCCGGTTCGCACCCGAAGACATCAGCAGCATCGTTGCCTACTTGCGCAGCGTGCCGCCGCAGCCCTCGCCCGACCTGCCGGCCACCACGGCGCCCGTCGCCCCCGCCTCGCACCGCGACGGCGTCACCGCGGACGCGCGCGGCAAGAAGGTGTTCGCCAGCGCCTGCGCCAGCTGCCACGGCTGGAGCGGCGAGAGCCCTGTCTCGCCGATGGCGACGCTGACCGGCACCTGGGCCGTCAACGACCCCGCCGCCACCAACGTCGCGCAGATCGTGATCTCGGGCACCAAGCGGCATACGCCTGATGGTGCACTGTCGATGCCCGCGTTCGGCAATGCGTATACCGACGACGAGATCGCGGCGGTGGCGAACTACGTCACGGCGCGGTTCGGTGCGAAGGGCTCGAAGCTGACGGCGAAGGACGTGGCGGAGTTGCGGGGTCAGACGGCGGAGTAGCGCGCCGCTCTTACCCTCCCCTGGAGGGTGGCAGGGGCGATTGCTGCATGACCGTCAACTCAACCAGAACTTCGGCGTCGCGGGCTCCAGCCTTCCGCCCACACGCACCGGCGCGATCCTGAGCGCGAGGCCCGTTGCATCGTCCGTCTCGACCGCAACGGCGCTGAGCGTCGCAGCGCCTGCGGCCGGCTCGAAGCGCCCCGACGGAATCCCCGTGGTGAACCGGCGCAGCGGCTCTTCCTTCTGCATGCCGATGATGGAGTCGTAATCGCCGGTCATGCCGGCGTCGGTCATGTAGGCGGTGCCGCCGGACAGGATCTGGTGGTCGGCGGTCGGGACATGCGTGTGGGTGCCGACGACGAGGCTGGCGCGACCGTCGCAGAAGAAGCCGATGCCCTGTTTCTCGCTGCTCGCCTCGCAATGGAAGTCGACGACGATGGCGTCGGCGGCGACGCCGAGCGGGCAGGCTCCCAATTCGCGCTCGAGCGCGGCGAAGGGATCGTCGAACGGGGTCATGAACACGCGGCCCAAAGCGTTGACGACGAGTGCATGCTTGCCGTTCTTGGTCTCGACCAAGGCGGCGCCGCGGCCGGGCGTGCCGCGCGGATAGTTCGCGGGCCGCACCAGGCGGTCGGCGCGCTCGATGAAGACGAGCGCCTCGCGCTGATCCCAGGAATGATTGCCGAGCGTCACCGCGTCGGCGCCGGCCTCGAGAAACTCCTGGTAGATCGCTTCCGTGATGCCGAAGCCGCCGGCCGAATTCTCGCCGTTGACCACGACGAAATCGAGCGACCAGTCCTTGACCATGCCGGGCAGATATTCGGCGACGGCCTCGCGCCCGCTACGGCCGACGACGTCACCCACGAAGAGAATGCGCAACTTCAGAACTCCGGAAATCGAACACGTCCGTTTCCGTTAGCACATAATCCAGCGCGACGTCGTGCGATAGTGCCGGAACCGTCTCGATCTCCTGTGCTGCAAACGCAAGGCCGATGCCGACGATGTGCTTGGCTTTCCGCAGATGCGCGAAGGTGAAATCGTAATGTCCCGCGCCATAGCCGATGCGATGGCCGAGGCGGTCGAACGCGGCGAGCGGCGTCAGCATGATATCGGGGACGACCTCGGCCGCTGCAGGCGACGGCTCGGGAATGCCGAGTGGGCCGAGCATCAGGCGATCGTTCGGATGGAAGAGGCGGAAGATCAGCGACTGGCCGCGCGCAGTGACGCAAGGCAGCGCCAGCCTCGCGCCCTCCTCCGCGAGCTTGGTCAAAAGCGGCATCGGATCGATCTCGCTGCGGATCGGCGAATAGCCGGAGACGATGCTGCCCGGCAGCAGCTTGAACGGCAGCCCGCGCTTGGCGAGCTTTGCGGCGGCGGCAGTGCGCTTCTTCTCGCTCAGCGCATCGCGCTTGGCGAGGGCTTTGGCGCGGAGCTCGGATTTCGAGTTGGACATGTGCTGGTCCCCCAAAGTCATCACCCGCCTTGTGCGCCATTGCGCACTGGAGCAGGCGATCCAGTATTCCAGAGCCGGTGGTGATTCACACAAAGGCCGCGGCGTACTGGATGCCCCGCCCCCGTACGCAATTGCGCACCAGGCGGAGCATGACACCTGTTGAACCGGCCGCAGTCGTTTCAACAAGCACAAATCAAGCAGACAACAAATCAAGCAGACAAGTGCGAAGCCGCGTACGCCGTTGAAGCACTCGATCCCGGAGTTCCCTACGAAAGTAGGTGGGCACCATATGTCCGGGCCCACGGGCCCGGCCAGGGACAGTTCCCTAAAGGATCGATAAGGCCCCGGGGATATATGGCTCCTGACGCACGTCGCAGCCTCGCTCAGGCAATCTAACAACGATACTGACGAATCGCCAGCCCGAGTCGCGGCTGGTTCGCAACTCCTTGCGCGAGAGGTCGACGCGCGAAGCGCGGCGGGTGAGGGCTCTCTCCTCCTGGGGGTTCTCGCCCAGCGGAAACACCCTCTCCGCAACCCTCCCCCGCGAGCGCAGGGCTATCGCATCTGAGATCCTTTCCCTGCGGCCATCCTTCGAGACGCCCGCCTTAGGCGGGCTCTCGAAGGACGAGGCGTGCGCGCAGGCTGCAGCCACGACCCATATGCGATAGCCCTGCCCGCGAGCTGGGGAGGGAGCGCACCGGTCGCGTGGCTCTCGCCTACCCGATCGCAATCCCGTTGCCGACGGTGCGGTTCAGCACCTGGGTCGACTTCTCGATGCGTTCGGCGGCGGCGTTCAGTGCGTTGACCACGGCGGTCTGCGTCATCCTGGCGCGCTCGACGGCGGCGTTGCGGAAATCCCGGAGCTCGGTCAGCTCCTGCTCGAGGGTTCGGACACGGTTGCTGGTGTCGATCAATTCGTCACACACGGTCAGCGCCGCCATCACGGTGAGCCGCGCATCGCCGATCTCGCCGAATTTTCCGCGCAGCGACTGGATGCGTGTCTCCAGGGTTTCGGCGAGCTTGAGCAGCCGCACCTCCTGGCCCTCCTCGCAGGCCATGCGGTATTGCCGGCCGTTGATGGTGACGTTGATGTGGCTCATCCGTCCTCTCCGGTATCGAGCACCGAGCGTATCGTGACGATTGCGGAATCCAGCCGGTCAGAGATCTCGCGATTGGCGCGCTCGAGCTTGCGCGCCTTCACCAGTGCGCCGTCGAGCTCGTCGGCAAGGCGCGAGCGATCCGCGCCGAGCGCCTGAATCCGCGCCGCGAGCTCGTTCTCGTCGCGATCGGCATCGCGCCGCCGCTCCACCGCACTTTCGAGCGCGTCGAGCGCCGCCGTGAGCCGGCGGGTCGCAATCTCGATCTCGACGGCAGATGACTCCGTCATGGCGGAACTGTTTGATACGCGATCGTTCATGCAGTCAGCGGCGGAACCTGGCGGCCTTTGCCCAGTGGCCTTTCCCTGGAGCTTGCCGTCCGGCAAAAGACTCGGTTCGGCAAGCGGTTAGAAGCAGAAATTTACGTGGCAGGAAAGCCCAGCGCAACGCCGCCGCAAAGCTATGCACCGATAGATGGGATCCGGCATCCCGGCCTACCGGTTCCCGTGTGCATGATCTTTCGGAAAAACGGTTCCCACTTTCCGGATCATGCCTTGATAATACCTGGATGATACTTGGGCGATTTTTCGCGCTCGGAACGCGCTTGATTGCCTTGGACTCCCGGAACCGAGATGCTATCCAGCCCCAGCTCCCGTGACCGCCAGTCTCGATCCAGCGCGGCGCACACGGCCATCAAGCACCTCATTCCAGACGGATTTTCACCATGATGCAGCTCGATGCCACCCGTATGGCCCATACGCAGGTCGACCACACCCGCATGGCCAACGCGATCCGCGGCCTTTCGATGGACGCTGTCGAGAAGGCCAAATCGGGCCATCCCGGCCTGCCGATGGGTGCCGCCGACATCGCCACCGTGCTGTTCACGCAGTTCCTGAAATTCGATGCCGCCGCGCCAGCCTGGCCTGACCGCGACCGCTTCGTGCTCTCGGCCGGCCACGGCTCGATGCTGCTCTATTCGCTGCTGTATCTCACCGGCAATACCGAGATGACGCTGGACCAGATCAAGCAGTTTCGCCAGGTCAACTCGCTCACTCCCGGCCACCCCGAGAATTTCCGCACCAAAGGCATCGAAACCACCACGGGACCGCTCGGCCAGGGCATCTCGACTGCAGTCGGCATGGCGCTCGCCGAGAAGATGCTCGCCGCCGAGTTCGGCAAGAAGATCGTCGACCACCATACCTATGTGCTCGCATCCGACGGCGACCTGATGGAAGGCGTGTCGCAGGAAGCGATCGCGATGGCCGGGCATTGGAAGCTCAACAAGCTGATCGTGCTCTACGACGACAACGGCATCTCGATCGATGGCCCAACCTCGATCGCGGATTCCGTCGACCAGGTGAAGCGCTTCAAAGCGGCGGGCTGGGCGGCCGAGAAGATCGACGGCCAGGACCAGGCCGCGATCGCCGACGCCATCACGCGCGCCAGGAAATCGAACAAGCCGACGCTGATTGCCTGCCGCACCACCATCGGTTTCGGCGCGCCGCACAAGGCCGGCACCGCGAAGGTGCATGGCGAGGCGCTCGGGGCCGACGAGCTCAAGGCCGCCAAGGAAAATCTCGGCATCTCGCTCGAGCCGTTCTCCGTGCCTGACGACGTGCTGAAGGCCTGGCGCGCAGCCGGCAGCCGCGGCGCTGTGGCGCGGCAGGAATGGGAAGGACGGATCAGTGAGCTCGGCAGCCGCAAGCGTGCCGAGTTCGAGCGCCGCCTGCGACATGAGCGTCCGGCGTCGCTCGCAAAGGCGCTGCGCGCGCACAAGAAGGAATTGCTCGAGAAGCCGCTGACGGCGGCAACCCGCAAATCATCGGAAGCCGCGATCGAGGCGATCGCCGCCGCGATGCCGATGGAATTCCTGGCCGGCTCCGCCGATCTCACCGGCTCCAACAACAACAAAGCGAAATCGGCGACTGCCTTCTCGGCCAAGACGCCGAAGGGCCGCTTCATCCATTACGGCATCCGCGAGCACGGCATGGCGGCTGCGATGAACGGCATCTTCCTGCACGGCGGCTTCGCGCCGAACGGCGCGACGTTTCTGGTATTCACCGACTACGCCCGTCCCGCGATGCGCCTTGCCGCGCTGATGGGTGCCGGCGTCGTCTACGTGATGACTCACGACTCCATCGGCCTCGGCGAGGACGGCCCGACCCATCAGCCGGTCGAGCATCTCGCCGCGCTTCGCGCCATTCCCAACATGCGCGTGTTCCGTCCCTGCGATGCCATCGAGGTCGCCGAGTGCTGGGAGCTCGCGCTCAACCGCGTGGACGGACCGACCGTGCTGGCGCTGACGCGGCAGAACCTGCCGCAGCTGCGTACCACCGCACCGAACGACAATCCCTGTGCGGCCGGCGCCTATGAGCTGGTCCCAGCCCAGGGCGAAGCCAAGGTGACGCTGTTCGCTTCCGGCTCCGAGGTCGAGATCGCGGTCGCTGCCCAAAAACAGCTCACGGAACGCGGCATCGCGTCACGCGTTGTCTCTGTTCCTTCGCTCGAGCTGTTGTTAGCGCAACCAGAGGCGAAACGCGCCGCAATCATCGGCAACGCGCCGGTCAAGATTGCGATCGAGGCCGCCGTGCGCTGGGGCTGGGATGCCGTGATCGGCCAGGACGGCGAGTTCATCGGCATGCATTCCTTCGGCGAAAGCGGTCCTGCCAAGGAGCTTTACAAGCATTTCGGCATTACCGCCGAGGCCGCGGTTAACGCTGTGCTGAAGCGCGTTTCCTGAGAGTTGAGCTTGCCGCAAAAAAGGACTACGTAATCTCCCATATGATCAAGCACCGCCCGGCCGAACCGGGCGTCCGCCCCTAAAAAACCCTCGCAAGCGCGCCAAGCGCGCGTTGTGCGGGATGACAACGGTCATTGAAGGAGACGAAACATGGCAGTCCGCGTCGGAATTAACGGTTTTGGCCGCATCGGCCGCAACGTCCTGCGGGCTATCGCCGAGTCAGGCCGCAAGGACATCGAGGTCGTCGGCATCAACGATCTCGGCCCGGTCGAGACCAACGCCCATCTCCTCCGCTACGACAGCGTCCATGGCCGTTTCCCCGGCACCGTCACCGTCGAGGGCGACTCCATCAGCCTCGGCAGCGGCAAGATCAAGGTGACCGCCGAGCGCGATCCTTCGAAGCTGCCGTGGAAGGATCTCGGCGTCGACATCGCGCTGGAATGCACCGGCATCTTCACCTCGAAGGACAAGGCTTCCGCGCATCTGACCGCCGGCGCCAAGCGTGTGCTGGTCTCCGCGCCCGCCGACGGCGCCGACGCCACCATCGTCTACGGCGTCAATCACGAGACGCTGACCAGGGATCACCTCGTCGTCTCCAACGGAAGCTGCACCACCAACTGCCTCGCGCCGGTCGCCAAGGTGCTGAACGATCTCGTCGGCATCGAGACCGGCTTCATGACCACGATCCACGCTTACACCGGCGACCAGCCGACGCTGGACACGCTGCACAAGGATCTCTACCGCGGCCGCGCCGCGGCGATGTCGATGATCCCGACCTCGACCGGCGCTGCGAAGGCGATCGGCCTCGTGCTGCCGGAACTCAAGGGCAAGCTCGACGGCGTCGCGATCCGCGTGCCGACCCCGAACGTCTCGGTCGTCGACCTCAAGATCGTCGCCAAGCGCGCCACCGACGCCAAGGAAGTCAACGCGGCGATGAAGCGCGCCAGCGAGCAGCAGCTCAAGGGCATCCTCGGCTACACCAACGCGCCGAACGTCTCGATCGACTTCAACCACGACCCGCACTCCTCGACCTTCCACGAGGACCAGACCAAGGTGCAGAACGGCACGCTGGTGCGCGTGATGTCCTGGTACGACAACGAGTGGGGGTTCTCGAACCGCATGGCGGACACCGCCGTCGCGATGAGCAAGGTGATCTGAGGACGCTCCATGTCCCGGACGCGATGCAGCGTGAAACGCTGCTTCACAGATCCGGGACCCATCTCAACCGCGGGACTCGCCGCAACGTGGGTCCCGGTTCTGCACAGCAGCGCTGCGCGCCGCGGTGCGCCCGGGACAAGGGCCTCTCAGATGACCAACAAATTCCGCACCCTCGACGACGTCGACGTGAAGGGCAAGCGCGTCTTGCTGCGCGTCGATCTCAACGTGCCCATGGAGAACGGGCGCGTCACCGATGCCACGCGGCTCGAGCGCGTTGCGCCGACCATCAGCGAAATCTCGGACAAGGGCGGCAAGGTCATCCTGCTCGCGCATTTCGGCCGGCCGAAGGGACGCGATGCCAAGGACTCGCTCAAGCCGGTTGCCGAAGCGCTGTCCAAGGTGGTGAAAAAACCCGTCGCCTTCGCCGACGATTGCATCGGCGAGCCCGCAGCACAGGCGGTGGCCGGCCTGAAGGACGGCGACATCCTGTGTCTCGAAAACACCCGCTTCCACAAGGAAGAGGAAAAGAACGATCCTGCCTTCGTCGCGGAGCTCGCCAAGCTCGGCGACATCTGGGTCAATGACGCCTTCTCGGCCGCACACCGCGCCCACGCCTCGACCGAAGGCCTCGGTCACAAGCTGCCCGCCTATGCAGGCCGCACCATGCAGGCCGAGCTCGATGCGCTGGAGAAGGCGCTGGGGTCGCCGACCAAGCCTGTGATCGCGATCATCGGCGGCGCAAAAGTCTCGACCAAGATCGACCTGCTGGAAAACCTCGTCACCAAGGTCGATGCGCTCGTGATCGGCGGCGGCATGGCCAACACCTTCCTGCACGCGCAGGGCGTTGCGATCGGCAAGTCGCTGGCCGAGAAGGACCTCGCGCCGACCGCGCTGCGCATCCTGGAGAAGGCGAACGCCGCCAACTGCGCCATCATCCTTCCCGTCGACGCCACCGTCGCCTACCATTTCGCCGCCAACGCGCCCGCGCATGCCTATGGGCTCGACGCGATCCCCGCCGACGGCATGATCCTCGACGTCGGCCCACAATCGGTCGCGCGCGTCCACGCCGCGATCGACGATGCGGCGACGCTGGTCTGGAACGGACCGCTCGGGGCCTTCGAGCTGCAGCCGTTCGACCGCGGCACGGTCGCGGCCGCCAAGCACGCCGCCGAGCGCACCAAGGCCAAGAAGCTGATCTCGATCGCGGGCGGCGGCGACACCGTCGCGGCGCTCAACCAGGCCCATGTGGCCGGTGACTTCACCTATGTCTCCACCGCCGGTGGCGCGTTCCTTGAATGGATGGAAGGCAAGCCCCTGCCCGGCGTCGAAGTTCTGCGCACCAAGTAATCAAGCGGCCTTGCAGGCCCCAACGGGAGAAAAAGACAGATGGCTCGGATCACGTTACGTCAACTGCTCGACCATGCGGCGGAGAACGATTACGGCGTACCGGCCTTCAACATCAACAACATGGAGCAGGCGCTGGCGATCATGGACGCGGCCAACCAGGTCGATGCGCCGGTCATCATCCAGGCCTCGCGCGGCGCGCGCTCCTACGCCAACGACGTCATGCTCAAGCACATGATGGACGCGGTGACCGAGATCTATCCGCACATTCCTGTCTGCGTGCATCTCGACCACGGCAACGAGCCCGCGACCTGCATGACCGCGATCCAGGCCGGCTTCACCTCCGTGATGATGGACGGCTCGCTCAAGGCCGACGGCAAGACCCCCGGCGACTGGGGCTACAATGTCGGTGTCACCAAGACCGTGACCGACATGGCCCATCTCGGCGGCATCTCCGTCGAGGGTGAACTCGGCGTGCTCGGCTCGCTCGAGACCGGCATGGGTGACAAGGAAGACGGCCACGGCGCCGAAGGCAAGCTCAGCCACGACCAGCTCCTGACCAACCCGGACGAGGCCGTGAAGTTCGTCAAGGAGACCAAGGTCGACGCGCTCGCGATCGCGATGGGGACGTCCCACGGTGCCTACAAATTTACCCGCAAGCCCGACGGCGACATCCTCGCCATGAACGTGATCGAGGAGATCCACCGCAAGCTGCCGAACACGCATCTCGTCATGCACGGCTCCTCGTCAGTGCCGCAGGAGCTGCAGGACATCATCAACGCCTATGGCGGCAAGATGAAGCCGACCTGGGGCGTACCTGTCAGCGAGATCCAGCGCGGCATCAAGAACGGCGTGCGCAAGATCAACATCGACACCGACAATCGCATGGCGATGACCGGCCAGATCCGGAAAGTGCTCAAGGACAGCCCGGAAGAGTTCGATCCGCGCAAGTACCTGAAGCCGGCGATGGAAGCCATGACCAAGCTGTGCAAGCAGCGCCTGCAGGAGTTCAACACGGCGGGCCAGGCCTCCAAGATCAAGAAGGTGCTGACCACCGCCGAGATGGCCAAGCGCTACGCCAAGGGCGAGCTCGATCCCCGCGTCGCGTAAGCGATCGCGAAGGTGGCGTAAGCCGTTTCAAGCCCATTCCCGGGTTTCCGGGACGCGCGAAGCGTGGGCCCGGAATCCATAACCACAGCCTGGGGTTATGGATTCCGGGCCTGCGCCTTTCGGCGCATCCCGGAATGGCAGAAAGCCCCTTTACCCTGCGACGAACGTTAACTCGGCAATTGCCCGAGAACGGTCTATTTTCGCGGGCAAGGGCAGAATCGTTTTTGGGAGGACCTCTCGATGAATCTGACTGAGCTCAACCGGATCGCGACCGCCATGGTCGCCCCCGGCAAGGGTATCCTTGCCGCCGACGAATCCTCCGGCACCATCAAGAAGCGGTTTGATGCCATCGGCGTGGAATCGACGGAAGAGAACCGCCGCGACTATCGCGAGATGCTGTTTCGCTCCAAGGACGCCATGAGCCAATACATCTCCGGTGTCATCCTCTATGACGAGACGATCTGGCAGGATGCCAAGGACGGCACGCCGCTGATCAAGCTGATCGAGCAGAGCGGGGCCATTCCCGGCATCAAGGTCGACGAGGGCACGCAAGCCCTGCCGATGTGCCCGGGCGAGCTCGTGACCGTCGGGCTCGACAAGCTCGCCGAGCGCCTGAAGAAATACTATGAGCGCGGCGCGCGCTTCGCCAAATGGCGCGCGGTGATCGACATCGGCAGCGGCATCCCCTCGATGACCGCGATCAACGTCAACGCCCACGCGCTGGCGCGCTACGCCGCGCTGTGCCAAACCGCGCAGATCGTGCCGATCGTCGAGCCGGAGGTGCTGATGGACGGCGACCACGACATCGATCGCTGCTATGAGGTGACGCAACGCGTGCTCGACAACACGTTCCAGGAGCTGCGCGTGCAGCGCGTGGCGCTCGAAGGCATGGTGCTGAAGCCGAACATGGCGATCTCAGGCAAGAAATGTCCCAAGCAGGCCTCTGTGGAAGAGGTCGCGGAGAAGACGATACGGCTGCTGAAGGCCTGCGTGCCCGCGGCGGTGCCCGGCATCGCCTTCCTTTCCGGCGGCCAGTCCGACGAGGAGGCAACCGCGCATCTCAACGCGATGCACAAGCTCGGCCCGCTGCCCTGGGGCCTGACCTTCTCCTACGGCCGCGCGCTGCAGGCCGCGCCGCAGAAGGCCTGGTCGGGCAAAGCCGAGAATGTCGCGGCCGGCCAGCGCGCCTTCAGCCATCGCGCCCGGATGAACGGCCTTGCGTCCAAGGGCAAATGGCAAAGCAGCCTGGAACAGAAGGCAGCCTAGATCTTGTCGAACAAACCGCCTCCGCCGCGCCCGGCGCCGCGTCTCTACCTCGCGACGCCTGTGGTCGATGATCCAGCTGCGCTGGTCGCCGAGCTGCCGGCCCTGCTCGCCTCCGCCGATGTCGCCGCCGTGCTGCTGCGGCTGAAGGAGACCGATCAGCGCACCATGATCTCGCGCATCAAGGTGTTGGCGCCGCCGGTGCAGAAGGCAGGCGCAGCGCTCCTCGTCGATGGTCATCCTGAAATCGTCGCGCGCGGCGGCGCCGATGGCGCGCATCTCTCCGGGATCGCCGCCCTGGAGGAGGCGATGCCCTCGCTCAAGCCCGATCGCATCGCGGGCGTCGGAGGACTTGCCACGCGCCACGATTCCATGAGCGCGGGCGAGATCGGCGCCGACTATGTTCTGTTCGGCGAGCCCGACAAAAACGGCCAGCGCCCGTCATCCCAGGCCATTGCCGAACGGCTGGACTGGTGGGCCGAGCTGTTCGAGCCGCCCTGCGTCGGCTTTGCCATTTCGCTGGACGAGGCGCACGATTTCGCCGCCAGCGGCGCCGATTTCGTGCTGGTCGGCGACTTCATCTGGGCCGATCCCCGCGGGCCCAAGGCCGCGCTGATCGAGGTCGATGCTGCGATCAAGAAGGCCCATGCGACGGCGCCGGCCGGCCAAGATCCTGCGAGTCAGGAGCACGGCTAGCGCCCGACATGAAGCTCCCATGCATCACCATGCTGGCCACGCTGCTGCTCACAGCGTCCGCGGCCGCACAGCTCCAGATCACGCCGCCGGCCACAACGCCGAGCGCACCCGCCGAAAAACCGAAGCCGAAACCGCACACGATCACCAAGAAGAAGGAGGCCGCGCCCGCGCCGAAGCCTTCGGCCTCTCCCAAGCCGTCGCCCTCACCCCAGCCGGCCGCGACCGTGATCCCGGCGCCGCCCAACGACGACCCCAATGTGGATCTGGTGTTCGGCGCCTATCAGCGCGGCCAGTACAAGACGGCCTTCGAGCTCGCCACCGGCCGCGCACAAGCCGGCGATCCCAAGGCGATGACCATGCTCGGCGAGCTCTATTCCAACGCCATGGGCATCCGGCGCGACTACGCCAAGGCAGCCGAATGGTACAAGCGCGCGGCGGATGCCGGCGACCGCGAGGCGATGTTCGCGCTCGCCATGCTGCGCATTTCGGGTCGCGGCGGTCCGGTCGACAAGAACGAGGCGGTCAAGCTGATGGCCTCTGCCGCCAAGCTCGGCGAGCCCAAGGCGGCCTACAACCTCGCCTTGCTCTATCTGGACGGCCAGACGCTGCCGCAGGACGTCCGGCGCTCAGCGGAGCTGCTGCGCCAGGCCGCCGACGCCGGCCTGCCCGAGGCGCAATACGCACTCGCGACCTTCTACAAGGAAGGCACCGGCGTGCCGAAGGACCCGGAACGCGCGGTGCGGCTGCTCCAGGCTGCCTCGCTCGCCGACAATGTCGATGCCGAGGTCGAATATGCGATCGCGATGTTCAACGGCACCGGCACACCGAAGAACCAGCCGGCTGCCGTCGCGTTGCTCCGCAAGGCCTCCCGGCAAGGCAACGCGATCGCGCAGAACCGGCTGGCATGGGTGCTGATCAACGGCGTGGGCACCCCCATGGACAAGGTCGAGGGCTTCAAATGGCACCTGGTGGCCAAAACGGGCGGCAAGGGCGACCCTGAGCTCGACAAGCAGTTCTCTGAACTGCCGGCTGAGGACCGCGCCAAGGCCGAGGCGGCCGCCAGGAAATGGCTCGGGACCAAATGACTTGACGTTGGCGTCCTCGCAGGGCACCCCATCCCTCAAACAGGCGCGGTTCTGCGCCATTTCCCCGATCTAGACCGAAAGCTCATGCTGTATTCCGCCACTATCAACGTCATGGTCAAGGCGGCGCGCCGCGCCGGCCGCAGCCTCAAGCGCGATCTCGGCGAGATCGAGCATCTCCAGGTCTCGCTGAAGGGGCCGGCGAATTTCGTCTCGCTTGCCGACAAGCGCGCCGAGGAGATCCTCTATCAGGATCTCGCCAAGGCCCGGCCCGGCTACGGCTTCATCGGCGAAGAGGGCGGCACGCGCGAGGGCACTGACAAGAGCCACACCTGGATCGTCGATCCGCTCGACGGCACCACCAACTTCCTGCACGGCATCCCGCAATTTGCGATCTCGATCGGCCTCGCGCGCGAGGGCACCGTGATCGCCGGCGTGATCTACAACCCCGCCAATGACGAGCTCTACATCGCCGAGCGCGGCAAGGGCGCCTTCCTCAACGACCAGCGCTTGCGCGTCGCCGGCCGCCGCCAGCTGAATGAATGCGTGGTGGCCTGCGGCCTGCCCCATATCGGCCGCGGCGACCATGAGGAATTCCGCCGCGAGATGACCGCGATCCAGAACCGCGTCGCGGGACTCCGCCGCTTCGGCGCGGCCGCCCTCGACCTCGCCTTCGTCGCGGCGGGGCGCCTCGACGGCTATTGGGAGCGGAATTTGTCGCCCTGGGACATCGCGGCCGGGCAGATCATGGTCAAGGAAGCCGGTGGCACGGTGAGCGACATCGACACGCCGGGCGATGCGCTGGCGACGGGTCACGTCGTGTGCGGCAATGAGTTCGTGCACGGGGAGTTGGTGAAGATTTTGCGGAAGCCGGCGTAAGGCAGAAGCTCGCTCACCCACTTCGCTGTCATCACCCGCGAAAGCGGGTGATCCAGTATTCCAGAGACCTCAGTTTGATACGGACAGGCCGCGGCGTAGTGGATGCCCCGCCTGCGCGGGGCATGACAATGTGCCTTACGGCTTCACCGGCGCCGGCGGTCCATACGCCTCGCCTTCCTTCGCCGCCTGCGGCTCCCGATCTCCGCCCAGCACGCGCTGCACCGAGACGAAGAACACCGGCACCATCAGCAGTGCCAGGATCACCACCGCGATCATGCCGCCCATCACGACGCTGCCGAGCGCCTGCTGGCTGGCGCCACCGGCGCCGTGGGCGATGGCCATCGGCAGCACGCCGCAGATGAAGGCGAGGCCGGTCATCAGGATCGGGCGGAAGCGCAGGCGGCAGGCTTCGATGGTGGCTTCGACCAGCGGCTTGCCCTCTTTCCGCAGATCCTTGGCGAACTCGATGATCAGGATCGCGTCCTTGGCCGCAAGGCCGATGATCGTGATCAGGCCGACGGTGAAGTAGACGTCGTTGGGCAGGCTCCGCAGCGTCGCTGCGGCGACCGCGCCGACGATACCCAGCGGCACGGTGAGCAGCACCGCCAGCGGAATGGTCCAGCTCTCGTACAGCGCGGCGAGGCACAGGAACACCACAAACACGGAGAGCGCGAGCAGGAACGGCGCCTGCGAGCCGGAGAGCTTCTCCTGGAGCGACTGTCCGGTCCATTCATAGCCGAAGCCACGCGGCAATCTGTCGGCGAGCCGCTCCATCTCGGCGATCGCATCGCCCGAGGTGAAGCCGGGTCTGGCTTCGCCTGAGATGCGCACCGCCGGATAGTAGTTGAAGCCGGCGATCTGCGTCGGCCCGCGTGCCCATTCCACCGTGGCAAAGGACGAGAACGGCACCAGCTGGCCGCGGCTGTTCTTGACGTTGTAGTTGAGGATGTCCTCGGTCCGCATGCGGTCGCGGGCGTCGGCCTGCACCACGACGCGCTGCATGCGGCCGCGGTTCGGGAAATCGTTGATGTAGTTCGAGCCGAGATTGGTCGAGATCGTGTTGTTGATGTCCTCGAAGGTGACGCCGAAGGCGCCGGCCTTCTCGCGATCGATCATGAGATTGACCACGCCGGCCTCGGGCAGGCCTTCGATATAGACCTTCTGCAGCACCGGGCTCGCATTGGCCTCCGCGATCAGTTGGTCGGCGGCGCGCATCAATTGCTGATAGCCCTTCTGGCCGCGGTCCTGGAGACGGAACGAGAAGCCGGAGGAATTGCCGAGATTGTCGATCGGCGGCGGCTGCAGCGCGGAGATCTTGGCATCGCGGATCGAGGACAGGTCGCGGTTGATGTCGTTGACGATCGCCGAGGCGGAATCCTTCGACCCGCGCTCCGACCAATCCTTTAGCGTGATGAACGCCTGCGCGGTGTTCATGCCCTGGCCGGAGAAACTGAAGCCGGTGAGGAAGGTGACATCCTTCACGCCCGGCCGTGCGGCGAGATATTTCTCGACCTTCTCGATCACCGCCTCGGTGCGGGCATAGGACGAATCCGACGGCGTCTGCACGTCGGTGGTGACGAAGCCCTGGTCGTCGACGGGCAGGAAGCCGCCGGGCAGATTGACGAAGGCCCAGGACAGGCCGACCAGCAGCGCGGCATAGACCAGCATCAAACGGCCGGTGCGCTTCAGCGAGAAGCCGACAGTGCGCGAATAGCGCTCCTTGCCGCCTTCGAGCATGCGGTTGAACCAGCCGAACACGCCCCGCCTCGCATGACCGTGGCCGGCCGCAACGGGCTTGAGCAGGGTGGCGCACAGCGCCGGCGTCAGCGACAGCGCCAGGAAGGCGGAGAAGCCGATCGCCGCGACCATGGTGACCGAGAACTGGCGGTAGATGATGCCGACCGAGCCCGGGAAGAACGCCATCGGCACGAACACCGCCATCAGCACCAAGGTGATGCCGATGATGGCGCCGGTGATCTGCGACATCGCTTTCCGCGTCGCTTCCTTCGGCGAGAGACCTTCCTCGGCCATGATGCGCTCGACGTTCTCGACCACGACGATGGCGTCGTCGACGAGGATGCCGACCGCAAGCACCATGCCGAACATCGAGAGCATGTTGATGGAGTAGCCGGCGAGGAGCAGCGTGGAACAAGCCCCCAACAGCGCTACCGGCACCACGATGGTCGGAATGATGGTGTAGCGGATATTCTGCAGGAACAGGAACATCACCACGAACACCAGCACCACGGCCTCGACCAGCGTCGACAGCACCTTCTTGATCGAGGCCTCGACCACGGGCGTGATGTTGTAGGGGATCTCGTAGGTGATGTTGGCCGGGAAGAAGCGCGACAGCTCCTTCATCTTGGCTTCGACCGCGCTCGCGGTCGCCAGCGCGTTGCCGGTCGGCGACATCAGCACGGAGAGACCGGCGGTCGGCTTGCCGTTGAGGCGGGTGTTGAACTGGTAGCTGAGGCCGCCGACCTCGATGCGTGCAACGTCGCGCAGGCGTACGGTCGAACCGTCGGCATTGGCGCGCAGGATGATGGCGCCGAACTCCTCCGGGGAGGAGAGCTGACCCTTGACCAGCACCAGTGCGGAGGTGCGCTGGCTCGACGTCGACGGCTCGGCACCAAGGCTGCCCGAGGCGACCTGCGCGTTCTGCGCGGCGATCGCCTTGTTGACGTCGTCGGCTGTCAGCCCATAGCCGACGAGCTTGGCCGGATCGACCCAGACGCGAAGCGAGCGCTCGGTCGAATACAGCGTGGCGCGCCCGACGCCGGGAATGCGGCGGATCTCGCCGAGCACGTTGCGGATCATGAAGTCGCCGAGGCCGACCTCATCCAAGCTGCCGTCGGTCGAGTTCAGCGTGATGATCTGAAGCACCGCGCTGGAGGCTTCCTCGATCAGGATGCCCTGCTGCATCACTGCGCGCGGCAGGCGCGCCTCGACGCGCTTGATGCGGTTTTGCACCTCCACCGAGGCGGCGCTGGTATCGGTACCCGGCTGGAAGTTCGCGATGATCTCGACCTGGCCGAGCGAGTCGCTGGTCGATTCGAAGTTGAGGATGTTGGCGGCGCCGTTGAGCTCTTCCTCGATCAGCCGCGTGACGCTGTTGTAGAGGTTTTCGGGCGAGGCGCCGGGATAGCTGGTCGAGACCGAGATCGAGGGCGGCGCGATGATCGGATATTGCGCGATCGGCAGCAGCGGCACCGCGATCGTACCGATCAAGCAGATGAACAGCGCGACCACCCAGGCGAAGATCGGCCTGTCGATGAAGAAGCTCGGCATTTGCCGCTTTACCCTCGTTGTTTCGTTCGGGCTTGATGAAGTTAGGTTCGGCCGGTTGTCCGAGGTCGGCTTGCACCTCGCGATGCGAAGCATCGTCCAGAGCAATCCGGGTGAGGGGCCGCAACGCTCCGTGAAACTGAAACCCCTCACCCGGATCGCATCTTTCGATACGATCCGACCTCTCCCTACGGGAGAGGTGTTCTGAGTGGCGCTGGCGCGTTACCGCGTGAGCTTAAGGGCGTGCCTGTTGTCCGCGGTTGCCTCCGCTTCCGACCAGGATTGCGGCTTGACCCTGTCGCCGGCCGCGAACTTCTGGAAGCCCTCGACCACGACCTTGTCGCCGGCCTTCAGGCCTTCGGTGATGAACCAGAGTCCGTCCTGCACCGACCCGGTTCGCACCGGCTGCACCGCGATATGGTTGTCGTCCTTGACCACGAACACCTCGCTGCCGCCGCCGCCATTGCGCTGGATCGCCTGCTGCGGCACCGCGATCGCGTCGGAATCGAGGCCCTGGTCGATACGGACCCGGACATACATGCCCGGCAGCAGTTCGCGCTTGGGATTGGGGAACTCGCCGCGCAACGTCACCTGCCCGGTATGGGCATCGACCTTGGCGTCGGAGAACAGCAGCTTGCCGTCGAGCGAGTATATGGTGTTGTCGTCGAGCACCAGGCGCACCTTGGCGGCATCCGCCGCAATGCGCTCGAGGTCGCCGGTCTCGAAGGCACGGCGGAGCTGGTTGAGCTCGGTCACCGACTGGGTGAAGTCGGCATAGATCGGATCGAGCTGCTGGATGGTGGCGAGATTGGTTTCGTTCTGCACGACGAGCGCGCCCTCGCTGACCAGCGCCGCACCGACGACGCCGTCGATCGGCGCGCGCACGGTCGCGTAGTCGAGATTGAGCTTTGCGCGCGCAAGCTCGGCCTTGCGTCCGTCGACCTCGGCCTGAGCCTGGCGTTCGGCGGCGATGGCCTTCTCGTTCTCGGCCTCCGGCGCGGCGCGATCCTTGGTGAGCGCGGCAATGCGGCGTGCCTGCTGGTGCGCCTGCATCGCGGCGGCTTCGGCCTTGGCAAGCGCGGCCTCGCTCGCCATCACCTCGACCTCGAACGGACGCGGATCGATGCGGTAGAGCGGATCACCCGCCTTCACCTCGCTGCCCTGGCGGAACAGACGCTCGACCACGATGCCGGACACGCGCGGCCGCACGTCGGAGACCCGCGTCGGCGCGATGCGGCCCGGCAGCTCACGCACCACGGCGCGCGGCTGCGGCTTGACGACGACGATGCTGACGTCAGGGTCGGGCGGCTGGGCGGCGGACACGGCGGAGCTGGATTCCTCGCAAGCGCCCAGCAGCGGCGCAAGGGCCGCGAGCATCATTGCAACGCATGCCGATCGCGCACGAAGTCCTGACATGAAGTGGGGTGCCCCGGTGTTGTTGAAACTGATCACGCTCCGCGCGGGCCCGTTCTGGGTCGCGGCGCGCGGCCGATGCCGTTAAAATAGAATGGCGGTGCTGCGACGCAACGCATGCCGCGGGCGGCTCATTGTCACACGGCATATCCCGTTGAGTTCAGATGGCTTTTGCAGCCTCACCCGATTGTGAGTCGAGTTCCATCGCGGCGTGCTGCGACGGAACAGCGCAATCAGGCGGCGGACAAGCTGTCCCCGAAATCGGCGCATCCGGCGCTTTTTTTGGGCTGGCGCTGTGCCATAGTGCGCCCCGCAATCAAGCTTCGTAACGGATGATACAGGCATGCGGTCTGGCACTTCCCGCTCCACCATGGATATCGAGTACACCAAACTGTCCTCGCCGAGCGTCTTCCTGGTGCGGATGCTGGTCTTCCTGGTGCTGTGCACGCTGGTGGGCGTGGTGCTCTACAAGCAGATCATCCAGGCCTTCTTTGCCAATCCCGGGCTCAATGCCCTGATCGGGGCGGTGCTGTTCATCGGCATCGTGCTGGCCTTCCGCCAGGTGATCCGGCTCTACCCCGAAGTCTCCTGGGTCAATAATTTCCGTATCGCCGATCCTGGCCTTGCCCCGGCCCGCCACCCCAAGCTGCTGGCGCCGATGGCGGCGATCCTGGGTGGCGAGCGCTTTGGGCGGATGACCATCACCCAGACCACGATGCGGCACCTGCTCGATTCGATCGCGACCCGGCTGGACGAAGCCCGCGATATCTCGCGCTACATGACCGGCCTCTTGGTCTTCCTCGGCCTGCTCGGCACTTTCTGGGGCCTGATCGAGACGGTCGGCTCGGTGGGCAAGGTGATCGACGGGCTCAAGGTCGGCGGCGATGCCGCCTCCCTGTTCGACACCCTCAAGGAGGGCCTCGCCGCCCCGCTCGGCGGCATGGGCATCTCGTTCTCCAGCTCGCTGTTCGGCCTTGCCGGCTCGCTGATCCTCGGCTTCCTCGATCTGCAATCGAGCCAGGCGCAGAACCGCTTCTACACCGACCTGGAAGACTGGCTCGCCACCACCGTGCGCGAGTATGGCAAGGACGAAGTGGCGGCCGCGTCCGGCGGCGGTGGCGTGGCCAGCGGCGAACTCCAGGCCGCCGTCGAGCGGCTGCGCTCCGTGCTCGAGGAAGGCAGCGCCAACCGCGGCACCACGGCGGCGATGGCGAGCCTTGCCGAAGCGATCCAGGCGCTGGTCTCGCACATGCGCACCGAGCAACAGATGATCCGCGAATGGGCCGACGGCCAGGGCGAGCAGAACCGCGAGATCCGGCGCCTCTTGGAGCGCATCGCGCGGCAGCCGGAGAAGAGTTAGCAGCAATGGAGAGCGCGTGCCCCGGACGCAGCGCAGCACGCAGTGATACGCTGCCGAGCCGGGGCCCAGAATCTTCAACCAGCGCTGGATCCCGGCTCAGCGGCGCATCGGCAAGGCGCTGCACCGCGTCCGGGACACGAGAGAAACGGAGACGGAAATGGCTCTAGCGCGCGGCCGCCGCAGCGAAGGCGCATTCAACTACTGGCCCGGCTTCGTCGACGCACTGTCGACGCTGGTGCTGTCGATCGTGTTCCTGCTGTCGGTGTTCCTGGTGGTGCAGTTCTTCCTCTCGCAGGAGGTCACCGGCAAGGACAAGGCGCTGGAGCAGCTCAACGCCAAGATCGCCCAGCTCAACGAGCTGTTGTCGCTGGAGAAGCTCGGCAAGCTCTCGCTCGACGACCAGGTGTCGCAACTGAAAGCGGGCCTCGCCTCGGCCGAGTCCGAGCGCGACCGCATCAAGGGTCTCTATGAGGGCTTAGCCGCCGCCGGCAGCGACGCGCAGGGCAAGACCGCCGAGCTCGGCAAGGCGCTGGAGTCGGAGAAGGCTGTCTCGGCGCGAGCGCTGGCGCAGATCGAGGTGCTGAACCAGCAGATCAGCGCGCTGCGCCGGCAATTGGCGGCGCTGGAAGAGGCGTTGGATGCCAGCGAGAAGCGCGACAAGGAATCGCAAAGCCGCATTGCCGATCTGGGCTCCCGCTTGAACGTTGCATTGGCGCAGCGCGTGCAGGAATTGTCGCGCTATCGCTCGGAATTCTTCGGCCGGCTGCGCGCCATCCTCGGCAACCGCCCCGATATCCGCATCGTCGGCGACCGCTTCGTGTTCCAGTCCGAAGTGTTCTTCGACACCGGCCAGGCGACGCTGCTGCCCGAGGGGCGCGCCGAGCTCGACACCCTGGCCACCGCGCTGATCGACCTCGACAAGAAGATCCCGAGCGAGATTCCCTGGGTGCTGCGCGTCGACGGCCATACCGATGTGCGTCCGGTCAACGGTCCGAACTTCAAGTCGAACTGGGACCTGTCCGCGGCCCGCTCCATCTCGGTGGTGCAATATCTGATCTCGCTCGGCGTGCCGGCCCAGCGCCTCGTCGCCGCCGGCTTCGGCGAATTCCAGCCGCTCGATACCGGCAACACCGAGGAGGCCTATAAGCGCAACCGCCGCATCGAGCTGAAGCTGACGGAGCGGTAGTGAGCGCGCTCCACCTCCGCCCCTACCGCACTGAGGACGAAGCCGCTGCGATCGATCTCTGGCATCGCACCTGGCAGCAGGCTTATCCGCAGATCGACTTCGCCGCGCGGCTGGACTGGTGGCGCGAGCGCTGGCGCAAGGATCTGGTGCCGAAGGCCCAGGTCGTGGTGGCGGAACAGGACGGCGCGCTAATCGGTTTCGTCACCATCGACGGCGAAGGCTATCTCGACCAGCTCGTCGTCGATCCCGTCCATTGGGGCTCGGATGCGGCAAGGCTGCTGGTGGATGAGGCCAAGCGGCTGTCGCCGTCGGGCGTCACGCTGCTCGTCAACAAGGACAATGTCCGCGCCATCCGCTTCTACGAGCGCAACGGCTTTGCCCATGCCGGCGACGACGTGAACCCGACCTCGGGCCGGCCGGTGCTGAAGATGGTATGGAAGCCCTGCTAGGGGTTTGCTGCCGCCACCCTCCCCCGCCCTCGCGGGAGATGACAGCTGTCGTGGTGAAACGATCAGGCTCACGCCCCCTCGAACTGCAACCGCGCCAGCCGCGCATAGAGCCCGTTGGCCGCCACGAGCTCGGCATGCGTGCCCTGCTCGACGATCCGGCCCTGGTCCATCACCAGGATGCGGTCGCAAGAGAGCACGGTGGCGAGGCGATGCGCGATCACCAGCGTGGTGCGGTGGCGCATCAATTCTTCCAGCGCGGTCTGCACCAGCGTCTCGCTTTCGGCATCGAGCGCGGAGGTGGCTTCATCCAGCAGCAAGAGCGGCGCATCGCGCAGGATGGCGCGGGCGATCGCGATGCGCTGGCGCTGGCCGCCTGACAGCGTCACGCCGCGCTCGCCGAGCGCCGTCTCGAAACCTTCGGGCAGGCGGCGGATGAACTCGGCGGCGTGGGCGAGCTCGGCGGCGCGCTCGACCTCGGCATCGGTCGCATCGGGCCGGCCGAACCGGATGTTCTCGCGGGCGGTGGCCGCGAACACCACCGATTCCTGCGGCACCAGCGCGATGCGGGCGCGGAAATCACGGGGGGCGGCGGATTTGACCGGGACGCCGTCGAGCACGACCGTCCCGCTGCGCGGATCATAGAAGCGCAGCAGCAGATGAAAGATCGTGCTCTTGCCGGCACCGGAAGGACCGACGATCGCGACCTTCTCGCCGGGCCGCACGGTGAACGACACCGCGTCCAGCACCTTGACGTCGGACCGCGCCGGATAGGCGAAGCTGACCCGATCGAAGCCGACCTCGCCGCGCGCCGGCAGCGGCAGCGCAAGCGGCGCCGCGGGCGCGGTGATCTCGGGCTTTACATGCAAAATCTCGAACAGGCGCTCGGCCGCGCCTGAAGCCGCCGAAACCTCGCCCCAGACCTCGCTGAGCTGGCCGAGGCCCGCTGCCGCGAACACGGCGTAAAGCACGAACTGACCGAGCCGGCCCGGCGTGATGGCGCCGGTGAGCACGTCATGCGAGCCGATCCAGAGGATCGCGACCACGCTTGCGAACACGATGAAGATGATGATGGCCGTGAGCACGGCGCGGGCCTGGGTCGAGGTTCGCGCGGCTTCATAGGCCTGCTCGACCTCGCCGCCGAAACGCGTCTCGGCAAACCGCTCGCTGGTATAGGCCTGCACGGTGCGGATCGCACCGACCAGCTCGCCCGCATAGGCGGAGGCCTCGGCGAGCGTGTCCTGCGCATTGCGCGACAGGCGCCGCACCCAGCGGCCGAATGCGACCAGCGGCAGCACGATCAAAGGTATCGCCAGCAGCACGAAGCCCGACAGCTTCGGGCTGGTGATCACCATCATCACGGCGGCACCGAGGAACATCATCAGGTTGCGCAGCGCGATCGACACGGAGGCGCCGACGGCGGACTTGATCTGGGTGGTGTCGGCGGTGAGGCGCGAGATCAGCTCGCCGCTGCGCGCCGAATCGAAGAAGGCGGGTGAGAGCGACAGCAGATGGGCGAAGACGTCGCGGCGCAAATCGGCGACGATGCGCTCGCCGATCGTCATCACGAGGTAGTAGCGGGCGGCGCTCGCGAACGCGAGCACGCCGACGACCGCGAGCATGACCGAGAAGTAGCTGTTGATCAGCTCGATGCCCTCGGGCGTCAGGCCGAAATCGATCATCCTGCGCACCGCGACCGGCACCAGCAGCGTCGTCAGTGCTGCGATCGTGAGCGCAACGAAGGCCAGCGCCGCCCGGCCGCGATAGCGGCTCACATAGGGCGCGAGCGCAAGCAGCGGCCGCAGCTTCGCGCGTCCCTTGGCGGGCTGTTCGATCAGCTCGGCCTCGATCGAGGGGATGTCCGCGGAGTTCATTGCAGGCCGTTCGACTTCGTGGTCATCAAGCCGTTCCACTGCGCTCATGATATCCGACCTATTGCATTGCTTTGCTCCCAATAGGCCGGTGTGGTGGTAGTGGCAAATCCGGGAAGTCCCTTAGGGGCAAACCCGGTCCAGCCGCCCGGGATGGCTTGTTTTGCTGGGTTTCGTGAGGTATAGAGCCGCCCAAATCCGTCATTCGCTAGCCACCAGAACAGGCGCCGGGCGCCGAGGAATTTGCCATGAAAGCCGAAATTCATCCGAATTATCATACGATTAAGGTCGTGATGACCGACGGAACCGAGTACCTGACCCGCTCGACCTGGGGCAAGGAAGGCGACACGCTGAACCTCGACATCGACCCGAAGTCGCACCCGGCCTGGACCGGCGGCTCCGCGCAGATCATGGATCGTGGCGGCCGCGTCTCGCGCTTCCAGAAGAAGTTTTCGGGCTTCCTCAAAAAGGATTGATCCGGCCGCAAGGCTGAGACGAAAAACGCCCCTGGGAGACCAGGGGCGTTTTTGTTTTGCGGCTACCGTCATTGCGAGGAACGCTTGCGACGAAGCAAACCCAGACTGCCCCTGCAGCGGGATTTCTGGATTGCTTCGCTTCACTCGCAATGACGGCAGATGGGCCTTACCGCTCGAACGCGGCCTTCAGCGCGTTGAGGTGCGGCACCAGCGGGTTGCCGATCGCGGAGTGTTCCGCCGGCGGGGTGTGGATGGTGGTGTCGAGGCGGCGCACACGGGACTGCAGGCTCATCGAGCGATGGATCAGGTCCTGGAGCTGTGCGGGCAGCTTCTCGATGGTGTCGGCGGGGCCGGGATCGGCAGCGGTGAGCTTGACCTTGGTCTTCTCGCGGTTGGCCTGCACCAGCGTCATCTCGCCTTCCTTCACCGCGCGGTGCAGCAGCAGCCAGGAAGCGAGCTGCATCAGGCGCGTGGTGAGACGCATGCTCTCGGTCGCATAGGTGAGGCTGACGGCGCGGTCGAGCGCCTTGGCCTCGATGCGGCCTGCGCCGTCGAGATAGGCGGCGGTTTCCTCGACGAGATCCATGCCTTCACGGAACAGGTTGCCGAACGCCGCAGAATTGGTGAACCTCTCGCTGAGTTGAACGAGAGCGCCCTCGGCCTGCAAACGTTCCATGGTTAACGCCTCTTACGCAACTGTTTGACTGTCCGGCTTGGGCGCCGGCTTATGATGAACAAATCATTGCGCGGGCGGAGCGCGGAGTCCAGTGACAAGCGCGGATATGGTTTCCGCGGGTCATCCTTTGGAATTCAACCGGGAATAGACGCAAAACAAAAAAGAGCCGCCGGAGACCGGCGGCTTTGAAAGTTGATAACAGGGAGGCGTCAAACAGAGTGGACAGGAGCCACTCGGTGTCCAAACAAGGACAGTTCCGGTCATAAACCCGAAAGCTTAATCTGAAGTAAACGAGCTAATTTTTTGAGAGTTCGTTAGCCATGTCGGCCAGTGGCCGAGCCGCCGACGTGCCCCGGACGCAGTGCAGCACGAAGTGCTGCGCTGCTGAGCCTGGGCCCAGTCCTTTGGCTGAGATGTTTGGCGAGGCATGGGTCCCGGCTCTGCGGAGCAGCGCGATGCGCTGCACCGTGTCCGGGACACGAGAGGAGAGTCCTACGACTTGAAGAAACTGTTCGCCGCATCGCGCGAGGCGCGTTTCTTGGTGGCAGCTTCTTCCAATCTTGCGATCTCGGTCTTGAGCAGCGCGACGCGCTCCGTCAGTTCCTCGGCCGACAAGAGTGAGAGATCCTGGCCGATTTCGTGGGGGACCTTCTTGCGCGGACGGTCGTCGTCTTCGATCGGCATGTCGTTCCTCCTGCATTCGCGCTGGACCATGGCCGAGATGGTTGCCAGCTTGGATGGCGCTGGCTAAGCAAGGGCCTCGTTTCCTCCTGCACCTTTGCTCAAGGACACATCATGGACAAGCTGCCCGCGCAAATGACCGTGGTCGCCATCTCCAAGCCCGGCGGACCGGAGGTGCTGGTGCCCGAACAACGCGCCGTGCCGCAGCCGGGTCCTGACGAGATCCTGGTCAAGGTCGAAGCGGCCGGCGTCAACCGGCCCGACGTCGCGCAGCGCTCCGGCGCCTATCCGCCGCCGCCCGGCGCCAGCGACCTGCCCGGCCTCGAGATCGCGGGTGAAGTCGTCGCGGTCGGCAGCAACGCCAAGCGGCACAAGATCGGCGACAAGGTGATGTCGCTGGTCGCCGGCGGCGGCTATGCGCAGTATTGCATCGCGCAGGACGCCCAGGCCATGAGCGTGCCGCCGGCACTGTCGATGAAGGAAGCCGGCGCGCTGCCGGAAACCCTGATGACGGTCTGGCACAACGTGTTCGAGCGTGGCGGCCTCAAGGCCGGCGAGACCCTGCTGATCCATGGCGGCTCCTCCGGCATCGGCACCATGGCGATCCAGCTTGCGAAAGCATTCGGCGCGAAGGTGTTCGTCACTGTGGGATCGCAGGACAAGATCGACGCCTGCCTCAAGCTGGGGGCCGACCGCGCCATCAACTACAAGACCGAAGATTTCGTCGCCGTGGTCAAGGCGGAGACCAACAACGTCGGCGTCAACCTGATCCTCGACATGGTCGCCGGCGACTATGTCGATCGCAACTATGATGCCGCCGCGGTCGACGGCCGCATCGTCCAGATCGCGACCCTGAACGGCCCCAAGGTCAGCGTCAATATCGCCAAGCTCATGGTCAAGCGCCTGACTCATACCGGCTCGACGCTGCGCCCCCGTAGTAATGCGGACAAGGCGGCAATGGTGGCCGCGATCGAGCAGAAAGTGATGCCGCTTTTGCGCGAAGGCCGCATCAAGCCGGTGATGGACAGCAGTTTCCCGCTGGAAAAGGCGGCGGACGCCCACCGGCGCATGGAGACGAGCGCACATATTGGCAAAATTGTGTTGGAGGCCTAGGCCGCCGGCCCACCAAAGCAGGCCGGAAACCCTTTGATTTTCCTCGCTTTCGTGGCATCTATCGCGACGCACCGAACCACCTCGGTCCGGTCTGAAATCGCCTTTTAGATTCGCCTTGCACTAAAGAGTTTGCGTCGAACGCGGAGAGCTGACCTTGCGTCTGATCAGGTGCCTCGCGCCCATCGCGCTGGGCCTCATGATTCTTGTCGCCGCGTATCCCGCGCGTGCGCTCGACGCCGTCAGCGTCCGTAGCGACGCGCCCGCGATCGACCTCACCGGCGTGCTCGAGCATCAGCGCAGTGATGCCGATCGCATCCAGGTCTCCACGGCGCCCGGTACCGACGGCATCGTCCGCCGCATCGAGGTGCGCGCCCGCGAAGGCGGCCAGAACTGGGTGGTGTTCGCGCTCGCCAACAACACCGACGACCAGCTCGACCGCCTGATCGTCGCCCCGCATTACCGCATCGTCTCCTCAGGATTGCTGTGGCCCGATCTCGGGCTATCACGGATCGCGACCATCACGCCTTCGATCGGTGACCGGCCCGAACGTCAGGAAAGCGCCACCGCCGACGTGTTCCGCATCACGCTCGACCCGGGCGCCGTCGTCACTTTCGTCGCCGAGCTGCGCACCGACAAGCTGCCGCAACTCTATCTGTGGGAGCCGGAAGCCTACAAGGACAAGGTCAACTCCTTCACGCTCTACCAGGGCATCGTGATCGGCATCTCCGGTCTGTTGGCTCTCGTGCTCACCATTCTGTTCGTGGTGAAGGGCAGCATCATGTTCCCGGCGGCCGCGGCGCTGGCCTGGGCGGTGCTGGTCTATATCGGGGTCGATTTCGGCTTCTGGGGCAAGGTGCTCGACATGTCGAACAACGCCGAGCGCATCTGGCGCGCGGCGGGTGAGGCGATCCTGGCGGCGACACTGCTGGTGTTCCTGTTTGCCTATCTCAACCTCAGTCGATGGCATGTGCGCTATTCGCACATCACGGTCGGCTGGCTGGCGTTCCTCGGGTCTCTCGTCGCACTCGCCTTGTTCGATCCGGCCGTCGCCTCCGGCATCGCGCGCATCTCGCTGGTGCTGATCGCCTTCGCCGGCTTTTCGCTGATCGTCTATCTCTCCACCCACGGCTTCGACCGCGCCGTGCTGCTAATCCCGACCTGGTTCCTCCTCGTGGTCTGGGTGGTCGCAGCCGGCATGACGGTCGCCGGCTCCGTCACCAACGACATCGTCGGCCCTGCCCTGCTCGGCGGCCTCGTGCTGATCGTGATGCTGATCGGCTTCACGGTGATGCAGCACGCCTTTGCCGGCGGCGGCGCCACCACCGGCGTCGTCTCCGACATCGAGCGCCGTGCGCTGGCGCTGGCCGGCTCCGGCGACCTGATCTGGGACTGGGACGTCTCCGCCGACAAGGTCTTCACCAGCCCCGAGACCGAAGCCCTGCTCGGCCTCAAGCGCGGCACGCTGGAAGGGCCCGCAGCCTCGTGGCTCGAGGTGCTGCATCCGCTCGACCAGGACCGTTTCCGCGCTGCGCTCGACAGCGTGCTCGACCAACGCCGCGGCCGCCTGGTGCAGGATTTCCGCCTGCGCACGCCGGACGGCCATTTCATGTGGTTCGCGCTGAAGGCCCGCCCCGTCGTCGGCTCCGATGGTGAAGTCTCGCGCGTGGTCGGCACCCTCACCGACGTCACCGAGCTGCGCAACGCCGAAGAACGCCTGCTGCACGATTCCGTGCATGACAACCTCACCGGCCTGCCCAACCGAAAACTGTTCATGGACCGGCTCGGCGCGGTCGCAAACTTCGCCAAGACCGTACCGACGCTGCGGCCGACGCTGATGGTGATCGACCTCGACCGCTTCAAGCAGGTCAACGATTCCGTCGGGATTGCGGTCGGCGATTCCATCCTGCTGACCCTCGCCCGTCGTCTCACCCGCATCCTCAAGCCGCAGGACACGCTGGCGCGGCTCGCCGGCGACCAGTTCGGCCTGATCCTGCTGTCGGAGCAGGATCCGGCGCGGATCACCAATTTCGCCGAGACCATCCGCAAGACCATCCGCGCGCCGATCGCCTTCAACGATCGCGAGATATTCCTCACGGCATCGATCGGCCTTGCGCTCTCCGATCCGCAGGTTCAGCTGACGGACGAGATCATCAAGGACGCCGAGCTTGCGATGTATCATTCCAAGCGCATCGGAGGCGACCGCATCGACGTCTACAAGCCGGCGATGCGTGCGCGGAAGACGGATCGCCTGACGCTGGAGAGCGAATTGCGCCGCGCCATCGAGCGGCAGGAGATCACCATTCTGTACCAGCCGATCGTGCGGCTGGAGGATCGCTCGATCGCCGGCTTCGAGGCCTTGGCGCGCTGGGACCACCCGAAGCTCGGCCGCATGGCGCCGTCGGAGTTCATCACCATCGCCGAAGAGACCGGGCTGATCGTCGACCTCGGCATGTTCGTGCTCGACCAGACCGCAAAGCAGCTCTCGGTTTGGCAGCGCGCGATGCGCTCGCGCGAGCCGATCTTCGCCTCCGTCAACGTCTCCTCACGGCAGCTGTTGCGCCACGACCTCATCCACGACGTCCGCACCGTGCTGTCGCGCTCCTCGGTGGCGCGCGGCACGCTGAAGCTGGAATTGACGGAATCGCTGGTGATGGAGAATCCGGAGCACGCGGCGCAGATGCTGACGCGGATCCGCGAGCTCGGCACCGGGCTGTCGCTCGACGATTTCGGCACCGGCCACTCGTCGCTGGCCTATCTCCAGCGCTTCCCGTTCGACACCATCAAGATCGACCAGTCCTTCGTGCGCACCACCAGCCGCGGCACCCGCCCGGTGATCCTGAAGTCGATCATTGCGCTCGCGCACGATCTCGGCATGGACGTGGTGGCCGAAGGCGCCGAGACCGATTCCGACGCCGTCGAGCTCTACCAGATGGGCTGCGAATACGCGCAAGGCTTTGCCTTCGGCGAGCCGATGGACGCGGACGCCGCAATGCGCCTCTTGACGGAAGTGCGGCTGGAAGCGGCGAGCTAGGTTCTCTTACCCTGCCCACAAGGCAGGGGAATCGCATATGAGTCGTGGCGGCCTGAGCGCACGCCTCGTCCTTCGAGACGGCGCTTACGCGCCTCCTCATCAGGATGAGGCTAGTCAGCATCAGGGCCCGTTGAAACTGCTGCCGCGCAATGCGTCCTCATCCCGAGGAACCCGCCCAAAGCGGGCGTCTCGAAGGATGGCAACAGCAAATGCTCTCAAATGCGATAGCCCTGCCGCCCTCCAGGGAGGCTGGCAGCGTGCCGCACGCGCTACCGCCGCCGGTCGCTCTTCTGCTTCCTGAACCGCACGCTCTGGCCATCAGGCATCCGCATCGCCACGAAGCCGGCGGCGAGGCAGGCTTCGCGTTGCGGCATCTGGATGTCGGGGCTGCGCAAGCTGTCCCACCAGGAGGCACGATGCGCTGCGCGCGGCAGTGCCGCGCCGATGATCTCCTCGATCTGCTCGAAGCTCAGCACGAACTCGTCCTGCTTCTGCCGCATCAGATAATCGCGCAACGCGTGGTAGTCGTTCACAATCGTCCTCTCGTCCCGCTCACATGCGGCTGCCCAAAACCGTGCGCCGCATACACCGATTCTTAACTCATTGCGGCAGCGCCGTCCTGCCTTAAACACTGCTCAAGCTTTCGGGCGCATCCACTAGTGCCAGGAGCGAACAATGTTGTCTGGATGGCGCGACGTCACGGCCCGCCAGCCGTGGCGGATTTCGGCGAAGCTGCTGATCATCTCGTCCGTGGTGACGGTGATCGGCTTCTCCGCCATTTGCGCCAACGTGATGCTGGACATGCGCCGCGGCGAGGAGGCGCTCGCCCACCAGACGCTGGAGAACCTCGCGACGACCATCGAGTCCGACATCAGCCGCAACATCGAGATCTACGACCTGTCGCTGAAGGCGGTCGCCGCCAACATGCTGCTGCCCGAGCTCGCGACGGTCTCCAAGCCGATCCGTCAACTGATCCTGTTCGACCATGCGGCCACCGCCAGGCATTTCGGCGCCATCCAGGTATTCGATGCCGAGGGCCGGCTGACCATCGACGCCTCCACGCTCGATCCCCTCCCCGACAACCGCAGCGAGGAGGACTACTTCAGGGTTCATCGCGACAATTCGGAGCTCGGGCTCTTCATCAGCCGCCCGATGCTGTTTCGCGGCGCCTATTCCATCGTGCTGAGCCGGCGCATCAGTGACGGTGACGGCGGCTTCATGGGCGTCGTCGCAGGCTCGATCCGCTTCAGCTATTTCCACGAATTGTTCGAGCGTCTGAACCTCGATCCCGACGACACCATCACCGTGCTCAAGCGCGACCGCACCATCATGATGCGGCGGCCGTTCGATCTCGACATCATCGGCACGAACCTGAACGACCGCCAGAACTGGAAGGCCGACAATCTCCCGGCCGGCGCCTCGTATTCGGGACAGGGCCCGGTCGATGCGACGCTGCGGCTCTATGTCCGCAGCAGCAACGGTGGACCGCTGTTCGTGGTGGCGGGCAAACCCCTGGCCGCAGTGTTCGCGCTCTGGGAGAAGGAGGCGCTCCGCATCGGCGTCGTGGTGCTGGCGCTCGCGCTGTTCGTGCTGGGATCGACGCTGGTGCTCGCGCGCGAGATCGGCCGGCGCGCCGATGCCGAGCGCAAGCTCGAGGAGATGGCGACGACGGACGCGCTCACGGGCCTGAAGAACCGCCGCAAATTCGATTCCGTCATCGACGCCGAATGGCGACGCGCCATGCGCCAGAAGGCACCGATCGCGCTGTTGATGATCGATGCCGATCATTTCAAGGCCTACAACGACACGTTCGGCCATCAGGCCGGCGACCAGGTGCTGGTGGGCATCGCCATCTGCATTTCCGATTCGGTGAGCCGCGCCGGCGACTGCGCCGCGCGTTATGGCGGCGAGGAATTCGCCGTGCTGCTGCCGAACACCTCGGCTGCCGATGCCTTCAAGGTGGCCGAAACGATCCGCCTCAAGCTGCAGGGCTGGTCCGACGATCAGGCAAGCACAACTGTCTCCTGCGGCATCGCCGGTCTCGTCCCTGCCGCCGGCATGGACTGGTCGGTCCTCGTTGCCGCCGCCGACAAGGCGCTCTATGCCGCCAAAGCCGGTGGGCGCAACCAGTCCGTGGTCGCGAGCCTGCCGAAGCTGTCGCTGGTGGCGTGAGGCGCTCTCCCCCCGTCATTGCGAGGAGCTCTTGCGACGAAGCAAATCCAGACTTTCTCCGCGGAAAGATTCTGGATTGCTTCGCTTCGCTCGCAATGACGGCGGGAGCTACTGCCCCAGATACTTCTTCATCTCGGCGATCAGGCCGTCGCGCAATTCCGGGCGCTTCATGCCGTAGGCGATGTTGGCGCGCAGGAAGCCGGGCTTGGAGCCGCAATCGTGGCGCTCGCCCTCGAACTCGACGCCGTAGAATTTCTGCGTCTTGGCAAGTCCGATCATGGCGTCGGTGAGCTGGATCTCGCCGCCGGCGCCGCGCTCCTGGGTCTCCAGGATCTTGAAGATCTCGGGCTGGAGGATGTAACGGCCGGTGATCGAGAGGTTGGAGGGCGCCGTGCCCTTGGCCGGCTTCTCGACCATGCCGTCGACCTCGAACATCTTGCCATTGCGCTTGCCGACGCCGCAGATGCCGTATTGATGGGTCAGGTGATCGGGCACCGCCTCGACCGCGATCAGATTGGATTTCTCGCCAAGCGAGGATGCCATCTCGATCATCTGCTTCAGGCAGCCGGGCGTGTTGAGCACGAGCTCGTCGGGCAGCACGACCGCGAACGGCTCGTCACCGACGATGTCGCGCGCGCACCAGACGGCGTGGCCGAGACCGAGCGGCGCCTGCTGGCGGGTGAAGCTGACGGCACCGGCGTCGGGCTGGTTCTGCGCCAGGATGTCCTGCTCGGCCTTCTTGCCGCGCGCGGCCAGCGTCGCGTCGAGCTCGAACATCCGGTCGAAATGATCCTCGATGACGCTCTTGTTGCGGCCGGTAACGAAGATGAAGTGCTCGATGCCGGCTTCCTTCGCTTCGTCGTAGACGTACTGGATCAGGGGCTTGTCGACGATGGTCAGCATTTCCTTCGGCATCGCCTTGGTGGCAGGCAGGACGCGGGTGCCGAGGCCGGCGACTGGGAATACAGCTTTGCGAATTTTCATGTGATCGATCGAATACCTGAGGACGTGAACGGAGCAATGGCATCTTGCTAGCCTGTTTGCAGCCGCCAACAAAGGCGGATGTGGGGCCTCGCCCCGACAGAGTTAAGAAAAAGGCCGCCACCAAAATTTCACCTTTGTTAAGCTATTGGCAACGCTAACCAGGCCTCCTGTGGCGGATTTTCGGGCCGACGGGTGGGACATGATGCAATCAGTGGCAGGACGGGTTGGATTCCTGGCCGGGACAGCGATGATCGCGGCAGCTTTGCTGATGCCGGCATGCGCGCACGCCCAGGCGCAGAACGGCCTGTCCAATCTGTTCGGCGGCATCTTCTCCGGCCAGAATTCGGCGCCAACGCAAGCAGCGCCCGGCGGCGCGCAGACGGGAGCGTTGCCTTGGAGCGGCGAGGACGGCGCCTCCGGCCATCCGCTGATGACGGCTGCCGCGATCCGCGAGGCCGCCGGCAACTTCGACAATTGCGTCGCGGCGATGTGGCCTGATGCCGCACGGCGCGGCATCACCCAGGAGAATTTTGAGCGCTTCACCGCCGGGCTCTCTCCTGACCTGCGCATCATGGACCTCATGGACTCGCAGCCGGAGTTCACCAAATCGATCTGGGACTATCTCGACATCCTGGTGAACGACAACCGCCTCGCCAAGGGCCGCGAGATCCTCGCCAAATACAAGGCGCAGTTCGACGCCACCGAAAAGGCCACCGGCGTCGACCGCTACATCATCGCCTCGATCTGGGGCATCGAATCCAACTACTCGACGCAGATGGGCGACCGCAGCGTGCTGCAATCGACCGCGACGCTCGCCTGCATCGGACGCCGCCAGGCCTATTTCAAAGATGAGTTCCTCTCCGCATTGGAGATCCTCAACCGCGGCGATCTGCGCCCGGAGCAGATGCGCGGCTCCTGGGCCGGCGCCTTCGGTCCGACCCAGTTCATGCCGACCGCGTTCAAGCGTTTTGCGGTCGACGGCGATGGAGATGGACGGCGCGACGTCGTCGACAATCCGGCCGACCTGATTGCATCGACTGCCAACAATCTGAAGAAGGATGGCTGGCAGCCCGGCCAGACCTGGGGCTTCGAGGTCGTGGTGCCCGAAGGATTCAACTACATGCTGGCCGACCGCGCCAAGGCGATGCCGATCGCGCAATGGGAGAAGCTCGGGCTCAGGCGGGCGAATAACCAGCCCTTCCCGCATCCGGCGGAGAAAGCCTACCTGCTGGCGCCGGCAGGCGCGCAGGGGCCAGGCTTCCTGATGCTGCAGAACTACCGCGTCATCATGAAGTACAATCCGGCCGAAGCCTATGCGCTGGCGATCGGCCATTTCGCCGACCGTCTGCGCGGCGGGCAGCCCTTCGTGCAGCCCTGGCCGCGCCAGGAGCGCGAGCTGTCGCGGACCGAGCGGCTGGAACTGCAGCAGCTCTTGGCCCAGCGCGGCTTCTACAAGGGCACTCCGGACGGCCAGTTCGGCAGCCAGACACGGGAAGCCCTGCGCAACTTCCAGGCCTCGATCGGGATGCCCGCCGACGGATTTGCCTCGTCCGACGTGCTGGACCGGCTGCGCGGGCGGTAAAATCGCGCCGAAAGTAACCCTGAACGGGGATTTTGGCCGGCAGCTTTAACGGAGCCGGCTGTTCCCCGGTGTATGGGACAAGAATCTGCGATGGAATTTGCCCGTTTGGCGCCTGATTCCGTTATTATGTCGAGCTACTCCTATCCCCATTGCGCGTGCCCGAGATCGCATGTCGAAGAAGTCCCTGTTCAAGGCGCTGACCGAGACCGGCCCGTTGATCGCGCTGGGGACGGCGCTTGCGATCCTGGTCTCGGTCGCAGGACCTGCCTCGGCACAGTTCTTCAACTTCCCCGGCTTCGGCGGCCCGCCGCAACGTTCGGCCCCACCGCCCCGGGGCGGCGGAGGTGGCGGCTGGTTCGGCGGCGATTTCTTCGCGCCGTTCCAACAGCCGCCGCCGCAGGCACCGCGCCAGGATTTTTCGCGCGCGCCGGCACCAGCCAAGCGCGACACGATTCCTGAGAAGAACGTGCTGGTGATCGGCGACGCCATGGCCGACTGGCTCGCCTATGGCCTCGAAGACGCCTACGCCGAGCAGCCCGACATGGGCGTGATCCGCAAGCACAAGACCACGTCCGGCCTCATCAAGTATCAGCCGAAGGGCGAGCCCGCGGACTGGGCGGCCGCAGCCAAGGGCATTCTCGAGACCGAGAAGCCCGACGTGATCGTCGTCATGCTCGGCCTCAACGACCGCATCGCGATCCGCGAGCCCGCCGCCGACAAGTCGGACAAGGCTTCAGACAAGGACAAGAAGAACGACAAGGGCGCGCGCGCCAAGCAACCGGCCAAGCCCGGCGACGCCAGGCCCGGCGACGCCAAGCCCGACACCGCCGCCAAGCCTGACGATAAGCCTGCCGATGCCGACCTGCCGCAGGACGACGCCGACAATGCCGACACGCCGGCGGCCGCGCCGGAGAAGACTGCGCGCAATCCCAATGGCCTGTACGAATTCCGCGACGAGCGCTGGGTCGAACTCTACGGCAAGAAGATCGAGGAGCTCGCGGGCGTCCTCAAGGCCAAGGGCGTGCCGGTCCTTTGGGTCGGCCTCCCCGCAGTTCGCGGACCGAAGGGCACCGCGGACACGCTGTTCCTGGATTCGCTGTACCGTGAGGGCGCGGCCAAGGCCGGCATAACCTATGTCGACGTGTGGGACGGCTTCGTCGACGAAGCCGGCCGCTTCCTGCAGAAGGGCCCGGATTTCGAAGGCCAGATCCGTCAGCTCCGCAGCTCCGACGGCGTGTATTTCACCAAGGCCGGCGCGCGCAAGCTGGCGCACTATGTCGAGCGCGAGATCACGCGCCTGCTTGCGGGGCGCTCCGGCCCGATCACGCTGCCGAGCGAGCCTGCGACCCCCGATACCAGCGCCGAGCCGGGCAAGCCTGCACCGCGCCCGCTGGCCGGGCCGATCGTGCCGCTGGTTGCAGCCTCGATTTCGACCGATCAATTGCTGGGCGGGCCAGGCACGCGTCCCGCTGCCGTCGATGCGCTCGCTGCGAAGACCATGGTGAAGGGTGAGCCGCTGGCCGCGCCGGCCGGCCGCGCCGACGATTATGTCTGGCCGCGCCGGGAAGTCGGCCGCGAGCAGGCCAAGGGCGATACGCCGGTGGCCGCAACGACGCCCGACGGCGGCGCCGCCTCTCCCAATGCATCAGGGGCGGCCGCGGCGATCGCTCCGCCAAAGCTCGCGCCGAAAAAGCCGCAGGTCCCGCCGCAGCAGCCGGCGCAGGCAACGCCCTCATTCCGGGATTTCTTCGGCTTCGGCTCTCCGCAACCTCCGCCGCCGCGTCAATTGACGCCAGCCCCAGGGCCGCGCAATCCGAACTCAAATCCAGCAATCCCGCGCCCGCCGGGCAACGTCGGGCGATCGGCGGAGATGTTCCGGTAGGCTTCTGAGCTGCGGTCTCGTGTCCCGGACGCAACGGCGTCGAAGACGCGCGTGAACGCGCTGACGGTGCTACGCTGCGTCCGGGGCACGATGATCGGCTGTCGCTCAACCGTAATAGCGCCAACGCGGCGGCGGGCGGCGCGCGGGGCGCGACATCAGAAGCGCCAGCGCGAAGCCGATGCCGCCAGCAACCAGCAGCGCGCCAAGCGGGTTGTCGTGCACCTTCTGCGCGATGGCTTTCGAGCCGTCGCGGAAGCTCTCGCCACTGTTCTCATAGGCGTCCTTGGCATAGCTCGCGGCGGTGTCCGTGGCATCGCGCACCGCATCCTTCGCCTGGCCGTAGAGATTCTGCACCGTGCCCGCGGCTTCCCGTGCCTTGCCTGAGGCCTGCGTTTTCGCGTCTCCCGCCATCTCGCCGACGGTGCCTTCCACGCCCCCCGCCATTTCCTTGGCTGATCCAACGATCCGATCCGCGTCCATGATAATCCTCCTCGGTGATCAGCCGAAGTAACCGATCAAAAGCAGCGCGGTTCCTTGCGATTGCCTACAGAATGAGCCCGCCATCGACGACCAGCGTCTGGCCGATGATGTAGGACGACAGCGGCGAGGCCAGGAACAGCGCGGCACCCGCCATGTCGGCCGGCGTGCCCAATCGCCGCAGCGGGATGCGGGCGAGCGCGCCCTCCAGGCGTTTCGGATTGTCGGTCGTGACCTTCGTCATCTTGGTGTCGACGAGCCCGGGCGCGATGCCGTTGACGCGGATGCCGTCCTCGGCCCAGGCCTCGCCCAGCGTGCGCGTCAGTCCGACTGCACCGGTCTTCGATGCATTGTAGGCGGGATTGCCCATGGTGGAATGATAGGCCGCGGTCGAGGACACGATGATGAGCGACCCCTTGGAATCCCGCAACATGGAATGAAAGCGGCTCGCGCAGGCCATCAGACTCATCAGATTGACCTCGACCACCTTGCGAAAGCCGGCCATCTCGAACTCGCCGCGGCGATAGAGCACCGCGCCCTGCGCGAGCACGAGGATGTCGAGCCGGTCGAACAACGGCTTGAACGCCTCGATTGCGGCGGCATTGCTGACGTCGAGTTGCGCGTAAGCGAGGCCGGTGAGATCGGAGCCTTCTTCAGCTGAATATTCCGTTGCGCGAGCGCGCGTGCCGCAAACGGCAACAGTTGCGCCCTTGGTACGAAAAGCCTGCGCGATGCCGTTGCCGATGCCGCTGGAACCGCCGACCACCAGTACCTGCTTGCCTGAGAAATCGAGCTCGTTCGCCATTCTCGGCCTCCCCTTTGTCTTGCTTGTTTGACCTGTCTGCGGATCGATGCCAGCCTTGTCAATCAACAAGAACAAGCCCCGCGCGAGGAAACAGCATGTCCGACTTTAGGGAGCTCAGCCGGTCCGTGAGGGGCCTCACCGTTCTCGTCACCGGCGCGGCCAGCGGCATGGGGCGCGCGACCGCGCGCGTGTTCGCCGCCGAGGGTGCGAATGTTGCCGCCACGGATTTCGACGAGCAAGGTGCGCATGCGGTCGCCAAGGAGATTGCAGCGAGCGGTGGCGCTGCAAGGGCCTGGAGGCTCGACGTCGCCGACGGCGGCGAGATCAAGCGCGTGGTCGGTGATGTCGCGGCGCATTTCGGCGGGCTCGACATCCTCGTCAACAATGCCGGTATCTCCGTGCGTGTCGCGATCGACGACGAGGCCTATGAGGACGCCTGGGCCAGGGGCATCGCCGTGATGTTGACGGCGCATCCGCGCATCATTCGCGCGGCGCTGCCCTACCTGCGCAAGTCGAAGAGCCCGCGCATCGTCAACATCGCCTCGACCGAGGCGCTCGGCGCCACCGCATTGCACAGCCCCTATTCGGCAGCGAAGGGTGGCGTCGTGAGCCTCACCCGCTCGCTGGCGGTGGAGCTTGGACGCGAGGGCATCACCGTCAACTGCATCTGCCCGGGTCCGATCCGCACCGCCATCACCGATCGCATCCCGGAGGAGCACAAGACCATCTACGCCAAGCGCCGTACTGCGCTCGGCCGTTACGGCGATCCCGAAGAGGTCGCGCATATGACGCTGAGCCTGTGCCTGCCGGCAGCGTCGTTCCTCACCGGTGCGGTGATCCCGGTCGATGGCGGGCTGATGGCGCGGAATGCGTGAGAGGCATCGAAGGTGCGTAGCCCGGATTTCGCTGCGCGTAATCCGGGGCTCTCACCTCGCGGAAAGACTTCCCGAATTACGCTGCCGCTCTATCCGTGCTACGGGCAGCCATGCGCTGCGAGCGTTGACAACGCCTGTTGCGGGAGTAGCTTTTTCGCCAACAGAGCGGGACCAACCGCTCGCAATCCGCGGGAGAAAACGCCATGACCATCGCCATCCGGCAGCTTCAGAAGCATTTTGTCGGCGAGGTTTCCGGCCTCGACCTGCGAAAGCCTCTCACACCGGATGAGGCGCGCGAGGTCGAGGCGGCTATGGACAAATATGCGGTGCTGGTTTTCCATGACCAGGACATCACCGACGAGCAGCAGATGGCCTTCGCGCTGAATTTCGGCCGGCGCGAGGACGCGCGCGGCGGCACCGTGACCAAGGAGAAGGACTACCGGCTGCAATCCGGCCTGAACGACGTCTCCAATCTCGGCAAGGACGGCAAGCCGCTGCCGAAAGACAGCCGCACGCATCTGTTCAACCTCGGCAATTGCCTCTGGCATTCCGACAGCTCGTTCCGCCCCATCCCGGCAAAATTCTCGCTGCTGTCGGCACGCGTGGTGAACCCGAAAGGCGGCAACACCGAATTCGCCGACATGCGTGCGGCCTATGATGCGCTCGACGACGAGATCAAGGCGGAGATCGAGGACCTCGTCTGCGAGCACTCGCTGATGTATTCGCGCGGATCGCTCGGCTTCACCGAATACACCGACGAAGAGAAGGAGATGTTCAAGCCGGTGCTGCAGCGGCTGGTACGGACCCATCCCGTGCATCGCCGCAAATCGCTGTATCTCTCATCGCATGCCGGCAAGGTCGTCGGCATGAGCGTGCCGGAGGGACGCCTCCTGCTGCGCGATCTCAACGAGCACGCGACGCAGCCGGAGTTCGTCTACGTCCATAAATGGAAGCTGCATGACCTCGTGATGTGGGACAACCGTCAGACCATGCATCGCGTTCGCCGCTACGACCAGTCGCAGCCCCGCGACATGCGCCGCGCGACGGTGGCGGGGACCGAGCCGACGGTGCAGCAGCAGGCGGCGGAGTAGGGGTCAATCACCACTGCACAGCGCTACTCAGCCCTGGTGTCATCGCCCGGCTTGCCGCCTTCGCTGAAGCTTCGGCGGCCGAGCACCCCTGTAGGCCCGGCGTAGCCTAAAGCGCGATGAGATTTGGATGAATCGTCATCGCGCTTTAGCTTGTTGTTCACGCATGATCTTTCCGGAAAACCGCTTCGCACTTTTCCGGATCATGCTTTAGCGGAGCCGGGAACCGGGCGATCCAGTACACCGGGAAGGTTGTGATAGAAGATAAGCCGCGGCGTACTGGATGCCCCGATCAAGCCGGGGCATGACAGCCGAGGGTGACGCGCAACAGCGGAAGGTGTCGCGCCAGCTACGCGTGCCCCGCTTCGTTCGAGAGCATGCCCGGATCGATGCCGATCTTCTGCAAAGCGCGATTGTATTTGTCGTCGACGTCGTCGCCGAAAATCAGATCCGTATCCGCATCGCAATGCAGCCAGCCATTGCTCTGGATCTCCGTCTCGAGCTGGCCCGGCGCCCAGCCGGCATAGCCGAGCGCGAGGATGGCGTGCTTGGGGCCGGAGCCATTGGCGATCGCGCGCAGGATGTCGACGGTCGCGGTGAGGCAGACGCCGTCATCGATCCGCAGCGTCGCATTCTCGATGTAGAAGTCGCTGGAATGCAGCACGAAGCCGCGGCCGGTATCGACCGGCCCGCCGCGCAGCACCTTCATGCTTTCGGCATTCTCCGGCAGCTTGATGTGGTCGCCCTTCTTGATGATCCCGAGCTGCTCCAACAGCTCGGGGAAGTCGATGCTGCCGGCCGGGTGGTTCACGATGATGCCCATCGCGCCCTCGGCGGAATGAGCGCAGAGATAGATCACCGAGCGCTCGAAGCGGGGATCGCCCATCACGGGCATCGCGATCAGGAGCCGGCCGTCGAGATAACCGGCCGAATTGGGCAGCGGGGGGCCCGAGCTGCGGGTGCCTTCGCCCGTCCTCTTGCCAGTGGGAGCCATCGGTGAAGCACTCCGGTTTCAATTCCTATCCTGATGTCGGACCTAGCCGCTGTCAAATCAAGGCTTGCGGCGATTGGATTCGAGTGCATCCATCACAAGCAATTCAATGGTTTGGCCTGGGACGACCCTGTAAAGACGTGCCATGCTCACAAGAGTTCCCCTGCGTGCGGCGATTGGCGTCGCGACAACCCTGCTCGCCTCGTCGTTCGCCATCGCAGCCCGCGCCGATGACGCTTCGCCGTGGCAGCGCGACGGACATTCCGCGGTGCGGCTACTGGCGGGATCGCGCAGCGGCGCGGTCCTGCTGGGCGGTATCGCGTTCCAGCTCCAGCCGGGATGGAAGACCTACTGGCGTACCCCCGGCGATTCCGGCGTTCCACCCCGGTTCGACTTCTCGAAATCCGACAATGTCGAAGCGGTGACGATCATGTGGCCGGCGCCGCTGAAATTCGACGACGGCGCGGGCGGCCATTCGATCGGGTATCACGACCAGATCGTACTGCCCCTGCGTATCGTCGCCAAATCGGCCGACAAGCCGGTGACGCTGCGCGCCGAGATCAATTACGCGGTGTGCGAGAAACTCTGCATTCCCGTCGAGGCCAACGCCGAGCTCGGCTTCAACAGCGTCGCCTCGACCGAGGATGCGAACCTGCGCGCGGCGCTCGACACCGTGCCGAAGCCCGCCAATATCGGCGACCCCAATCCGCTCACCATCCGCGACGTCAAGCGTGACGGGCCGAAGAACGTCGTGGTCGACGTGGTTGCGCCCGACAGCCGCAACGTCAATCTGTTCGTGGAAGGGCCGACGCCGGACTGGGCGCTGCCGATTCCGGCGCCGGTGCAGCCCAGCCCGCCTGGGGTGATGCGGTTTACGTTCGAACTCGACGGTCTGCCGCCGGGCGCCAAGCCCGAGGGCGCCGCGCTGAAGTTCACGCTGGTCGGGCCGGACAAGGCGTACGAGTTCAATACGAATCTGGAGTGAAGAGTCGTCCCGGCAACGGTCAGGACGGCGGCGAGCGAGTTGCGCTGTCTCGCCCACTCTCAGCTGTCGTCCCGGACAAGCGCGCCCCAAGCGCGCGCCGAGACTCGGAGTTAACAGCTCGCGCTCCAACGTCTCCCTGGGCTATGGGCTCCGGATCGGTGCTTCGCTTGTCCGGGACGACACCGAGGATGGGACGGCCACCCAACCGAATCTTAACGAATGGTTGCTAAGTCCCAACCCTGTAGCGCGTGCGGAACGCGCTTGGGGATTTTCGAATTGGCCGTGACGGATGCACAACCCGCAACGACCGGAGCGGCCGGCCTGATCGCGCGGCTGCGGGCTAAGCTCGCGGGCGGATCGAGCGAGGCGTCGCTGACGCGGCGGCTCGCCGGCACCATCTTCGTCATCCGCGTCATCAGCGCCGGGCTTGCCTATGTCTCGCAGGTGCTGCTGGCGCGCTGGATGGGCACGTCCGACTACGGCATCTATGTCTATGTCTGGACGTGGGTGCTGCTACTTGGCAGCATGATGGATTTCGGCATCTCAGCCTCCGCGCAAAAGATCATCCCGGAGTACCGGACTAGCGGCGAGCATGCGCTGCTGCGCGGCTTCCTCTCCGGCAGCCGCTGGCTGACCTTTGCCGTATCCACCCTGGTGTCGCTCGGCCTCGTCGCCATCGTCAAGCTGCTGTCGCCCTGGATCGATCCGGCCGAGGTGCTGCCGCTCTATATCGGCTGCATCACGCTGCCGGCTTTCGTGGTCGCCAACACCCAGGACGGCATCGCGCGCTCGTACGACTGGATGCAGCTCGGCCTGATGCCGCAATTCATCATCCGTCAGGCCCTGATCATCGGCATCACGGCCGGCGCGTTCGTGCTTGGTTATCACCTCGGCGCGGTCGCTGCGATGGTGGCGAGCGCCGCCGCGGTCTGGATCGCGATGACCGGGCAGATTGTGGTGCTGAACCGCAGGCTCGCCGATCACATCGATCCGGGCCCGAAGGCCTATGACGTCAGGGGCTGGCTCGCCGTGTCGCTTCCGATCCTGTTGGTGGAGAGCTTCTACCTGCTCTTGTCCTACACCGACGTGCTGGTGCTGCAGCAGTTCCGCCCGTCCGACGAGGTCGGCGTCTATTTCGCCGTGGTGAAGACGCTGGCGCTGGTCTCGTTCATCCATTACGCGATGTCGGCGACGACGGCGCACCGATTTGCGGAATACAATGCGTTCGGAGACAAGGCGCGCCTGTCGGCCTATGTGGCGCATGCCATCAGCTGGACGTTCTGGCCGTCGCTGGCCGCGACCATCGTACTGCTCGCGCTCGGCAAGCCGCTGCTCTGGCTGTTCGGGCCGCAATTCACGGTCGGCTACGACATCATGTTCATCGCTGCGATCGGCCTCGTGGTGCGCGCCGCGATCGGCCCGGTCGAGCGCCTGCTCAACATGCTCGGCCAGCAGAAGATCTGCGCGCTGGCTTATGCGCTGGCCTTCGTGATGAACGTTGCGCTCTGCGTGATCCTGGTGCCGCGCTTCGGCGGTCACGGCGCGGCGGCCGCGACCTCGATCTCGCTGAGCTTCGAGACGGTGCTCTTGTTCTGGATCGTGCGGCAGCGACTGGGACTGCACGTGCTGGCGTTTGGTAAATAGCTCCGCCTGCCCTGCCGCTTGAGAAACGCCCATGGCGTGAAAAGCCCGGCAACGAGGCAAAACGACTACCCGCCCCCGGTCGGCAGCATGATTTTTCTTATTCCTCCTAAGTAGTTGCGCCCCAGGGAAAGTTTATTCTACGTCATATTGCTCAACCGACGAGATAACCCAACATTCCCCGGACCATGATCGATCCACTCTACGTCGCCTCCGGATTTGGTGTCGGCCTGCTCGTCGGCATGACCGGCGTAGGCGGCGGCTCGTTGATGACACCGCTGCTGATCCTGTTGTTCGGCGTCCATCCATCCACTGCCGTCGGGACGGACCTGCTCTATGCCGCCGCGACCAAGACCGGCGGCAGCATCGTGCATGGCTGGTCGCGCAGCGTGCACTGGCCGGCGGTACTGCGGCTGGCCTGCGGCAGCATTCCGGCGAGCGCGCTGACGCTGCTGGTGCTGTGGAAGCTGGACCCCAGAAGCGACACCGAGCGCAGCCTGGTCAACGTGGTGCTGTGCTTTGCACTGCTGCTGACCGCCACGTCGCTGATCTTCCGTAAGGCGCTCATGGAGCGCTACCGCAAGAGCCTGGAGCGGGTCGACGAGCGCACCACCGCGGTCGCGACCGTCGTCACCGGTATCGTGCTCGGCGCGCTGGTCTCGATCTCCTCCGTCGGCGCCGGCGCGGTCGGCGTCACCGTCTTGCTGCTGCTCTATCCGCGCCTGCCGATGGCGAGCATCGTCGGCTCGGACATCGCCCATGCCGTGCCGCTGACGCTGGTCGCGGGCGTCGGGCACTGGGCGTTCGGCGACGTCGACTGGGGCCTGATGGGCGTGCTGCTGATGGGCTCGCTGCCCGGCATCGTCGTCGGCAGTTATAGTGCAAGGCGCGTGCCCGAACCGGTACTGCGCTTGACCCTCGCCAGCGTGCTGTTCGTGGTCGCCGGCAAGATCATGTTCGCGGAGCTGAATTTGTCGTCGGCGATCGTGACGGCGCTGGCGTGGAGCCACTAGCGAAGGACGGACATCGTTCCGTCTCGCTGTCCTCGCCCGGCTTGACCGGGCGATCCAGTATTCAGAGACGGCTGTGGTTGAGCCGAGAGGCCGCGGCGTACTGGATGCCCCGCCTGCGCGGGGCATGACATCGGCAAGACAAGTCGGTGCCGCTACTCCGCGGTCCAGCCGCCGTCGATCGACAGGTTGGTGCCGGTGATCTGCGCGGCGTCGTCGCTGCACAGGAACAGAGCGAGGGCTGCGACCTGCTCGGAGGTGACGAACTCCTTCGTCGGCTGGGCATCGAGCAGCACGTCGTTGATGACCTGCTCCCGTGTCAGATTGCGCGCCTTCATGGTGTCGGGGATCTGCTTCTCGACGAGCGGCGTCCAGACGTAGCCGGGACTGATGCAGTTGCAGGTGATCTTGTGGGTCGCGACCTCCAGCGCCACGGTCTTGGTGAGGCCGGCGATGCCGTGCTTGGCCGAAACATAGGCCGACTTGAACGGCGAGGCGACCAGCGAATGTGCCGACGCCGTGTTGATGATGCGACCCCAGCCCTTCTTCTTCATGCTGGGGATTGCGGCGCGGATGGCATGGAAGGCCGAGGACAGGTTGATGGCGATGATCTGGTCCCACTTCTCGAGCGGGAATTCCTCGATCGGCGACACGAACTGGATGCCGGCATTGTTGACGAGGATGTCGACCGAGCCGAACGTCTTCTCGCCGAGCGCGATCATCCCGGCGATCTCGGCCGGCTTGGTCATGTCGGCAGGCGAGTAGATTGCCTTGACCTTGAAGTCGGATTCGATCTTGGCGCGTTCCTTCTCGATGTCCTCGGGCGAGCCGAAGCCGTTGATGACGACGTTGGCTCCGGCGGCGGCGAAGGCGCGCGCATAAGCGAGTCCGATGCCGCTGGTCGATCCGGTCACGACAGCGTTCTTCCCTGACAGACTACCCATTCTATTCGCTCCTTTTTGCCGGGGGCGCGGTGACGTCCCCCGTGAGATCGTAGGTCACCATGGTCTCGCCGGACTGCGGCCGCTCCAGCCAATCCTTGTGACGCATCGACAGATGCACGTCGCGCACGCCGGCCTCCCAATGCTCGACCATGGCGACGTGCGAGAAATCGTAATCCTTGGACGAGGATTCGTAGTTCTTGCTGCGATAGATCAGATGCACCACGGTGACGGTGCTTTCACGCGACACTTTCGCCAGGAATTCGACGGAAGGATCATTCTTGAGATAGTCCGGCAATTTGCCGATCAGGTCGCGCACGGCCCTGCGCGCGTTGTGCAGCTGCTTGTTCTTGTCGGTGTTCATCCGCGTGCGGCTCGAATAGCGGATATCCTTCTCGCGCTCGGCGGCCTCAAGCAGCGAATTCGGCAGGTCGCCGCGCGCGGAAAACAAGTCGACCTGGAAGATCAGCATGTCGCGTTCGACCCCGGCATCGAGCACGTAGTCGAGCGGGGTGTTGGAGGCGATACCGCCGTCCCAATAATGCTCGCCGTCGATGACCACGGAGGGAAAGCCGGGCGGCAGCGCGCCCGAGGCCATGATGTGCTCGGGGCCGATCTTCTTGCCGAGCTTCTTGAACTCGTAATTGTCGAAATATTTGAAGTTGCCCGAGGTGACGCCGACCGCGCCGACCGACAGCCGCGTCTCCAGATCGTTGATGCGATCGAAATCGACGAGACGCTCCAGCGTCTTCTTGAGCGGCGAGGTGTCGTAATAGCTCTCCGCTTCGGGATGTCCCGGCGGCCAGAGGGGCGCCGGCGGAATGCGCGGCGTGAAGAAACCGGGCACGCCGAACGTCGCGATCAGCGCAGCGCTGGTCGAATTGAACAGCTCGCGGCTGTGGTCGCTCTTGCCGACCGGCTTCCACGGCACGGGCGCAGAGACCATTTCCCAGAATTCCTTCAGCCGCTTGACGCGGGTGTGGCCCTCGTTGCCGGCGATGATGGCAGCGTTGACCGCGCCGATCGAGATGCCGGCGACCCATTCCGGCTCGAAGCCGTAGCCGCACAGTGCCTGGTAGGCGCCGGCCTGATAGGAGCCGAGCGCGCCGCCGCCCTGGAGGACCAGGACGCGTTGCGCATTGGCGGGGACGCTGGTGGATTCCGGACTATGATCGATCATGCGGAAACAATAGCAAATGGCGCACCACCGTGGCGACACTCCGCCGCGACGTCAATGCATCCCGGATCAAGTCTGGCTTATCGGGGCTCCGTCGAGGCCAGGATCATGGTCCAGAACACCTTGTATTTGGTGCCGGGAGCATAGCTCGCCGCGATGCCTAATTTTGTGACACCGCCCTTGAGCATGTTGGCGCGGTGAGGCGGCGAGTCGCGCCAGCCGGAAAACGCTTCCGCCAGCGTATGATAGCCGGCCGAGATGTTCTCGACCGCCACGGTCGCGGGATAACCGCCGGCGGCAAGGCGCTTGGCCAAGGGCGCACGGACGTCGTGGTCCATCTTGTTGGCCGCGGCCATGGCCTGGGATTGGGATTCGGCAAGCCGCATCAGGTCGGCGTCGACCACGACCGCGCCGAGCATGTTGTTCTGCCGGTATTGCGAGATCATCACCGCGGCGGCCTGTGCATCGAGCTTGGAGCCCGGCACCGCCATGTCGGTATACATCGACGGCTCCTGGACCGGTGCTTCGTTGCCGGCACAGCCGGCGAGCAGCAAAGTGATGAGAATTGCGGCCGCAGCGCGCATTTTTAGAAGCCCCCAAATGAGGGGCCGTTGTTGCATACCAACAGTGGCTGAAAGGTGAATTTTGAGGAAAATCGTAGCTGTCATTCCGGGGCGATGCGAAGCATCGAACTATGGTGCGTAATTGCGCACCTGAGAATCTCGCGCCAAAACCTCGGGATTCCGGTTTCGCGCTGGCGCGCGCCCGGAACGACGGGATTAGCCCGCAAAGATCCGGTAACGGCGAGGTTCCAGGCCGATCGTGTCGCCGGCGCGCAGCTCCTTGTCGCGCGGCGCGTCGATCTCGATGGTTTCGCCGCCTGACAGGGCGACCTCGGCGCGCTGCACGGGACCGAAATTGCGGACGTGCTGCACGGCGCCCTCGAAGGCGCCGCTGCCGGGCGGACCGACCAGCATGTCATGTCGCCGCACGAACAGTCGTGACGCGCCAGGCACCAATCCATCCGCTGCGAGCTTGAGCGGCTGCTCGCCGAGCCTGATAACACCGTCCGCGACCTGAACCGGCAGCTCGATGCATTCGCCGATGAAGCCGTGGACGAAGGCGGTCGCCGGCGTCTCGTAGACGTCATCGGGCGAGCCGATCTGCTCGATCCTGCCCTTGTCCATCACCACGACGCGGTTGGCGACTTCCAGGGCTTCCTCCTGGTCGTGGGTGACGAAGATCGAGGTGACGTTGATCTCGTGGTGCAGCGAGCGCAGCCATTTGCGCAGCTCTTTCCGCACCTTGGCATCGAGCGCACCGAAGGGCTCGTCGAGCAGGAGGATGCGCGGCTCGATCGCGAGCGCGCGGGCGAGCGCGATGCGCTGGCGCTGGCCGCCGGAGAGCTGGCTCGGATAGCGGTCCGCGAGCCAGTCGAGCTGGACGAGGTCGAGCAGCTCTTTTACGCGCGCACGGATGCTCGCTTCGTCCTTTCGGACTGCGCGCGGCTGCACGCGCAGGCCGAACGCTACGTTCTCGAACACGGTCATGTGGCGGAACAGCGCGTAGTGCTGGAACACGAATCCGACATGCCGCTCGCGCGCGCCCTGCGCCAGCGCGTCCTCGCCGTTGAACGAGACCTCGCCCGAATCGGGCCAGTCGAGGCCGGCGATGATCCGCAGCAAGGTGGTCTTGCCGGAGCCGGAGGGACCGAGCAGCGCCAGCAATTCGCCGTTGTCGACCTTGAGGTCGACGCCATCCAGCGCGGCAAAGCTGCCGAACTTCTTGACGAGATTTCTGACTTCAATGGTCACTGGCGTCTTCTCCTTCGTCGAGATGACGTTCGAGAACGGTTTTTACGATCAGCGTGATCAGCGCGAGCATCGCCAGCAGCGAGGCGATCGCGAAGGCGGCGACGAACTGGTACTCGTTGTAAAGAATCTCGACCAGCAGCGGCATGGTGTTGGTCTCGCCGCGGATGTGGCCGGAGACGACGGAGACCGCGCCGAACTCGCCCATCGCGCGGGCGTTGCAGAGCAGGACGCCGTAGAGCACGCCCCATTTGATGTTGGGCAGGGTGACGCGGAAGAAGGTCTGCAAGCCCGAGGCACCGAGCGAGATCGCAGCCTCCTCCTCCTGCGTGCCCTGCTCCTGCATCAACGGGATCAGCGCCCGCGCCACGAACGGGAAGGTCACGAAGGTGGTGGCGAGCGCGATGCCTGGCACCGCGAACAGGATCTGGATGTCGTGATCGCGCAGCCAGGTGCCGAAATAGCCCTGCGCGCCGAACAGCAGCACGAAGACGAGGCCCGAGATCACCGGGCTGACCGAGAACGGCAGGTCGATCAGCGTGATCAGGAAGGTCTTGCCCTTGAAGTCGAACTTGGCGATGGCCCAGGCGGCGACGAGGCCAAACACCAGATTGAGGCCGACCGAGATCGCCGCGACAATCAATGTCAGCTCGATCGCCGCCATCGCCTCCGGCTCGGCGAGCGCGGCGAAATAGGCGAGGAGGCCGCGCGAGAACGCCTGCGCGAACACGACGACGAGCGGCAGCACGACGAAGACGGTGAGAAACATCACCGCCAGCGCAATGATGACGATGCGTACCGCGCGCGGCTCTGTGCGGAGGTTGTCGCGGGCCGCCGCCGCATGCGCGCGCGCCTTTGCACGTGCCTTGGCCTCGGAGGCCGAGAGCGACACGGAATCTGCGATCTGCATCGTCATGATCCGCCCTCAGCGTGCCGGGATCCGGCTCTGCGCCCAGCGCTGGAGCCGGTTGACGGCGAAGATGATGACGAAGGAGACGACGAGCATGACCACCGCGATGGCGGTCGCATCGGCGTAGCGGAATTCGGAGAGCCGGATCACGATCAGGAGCGGCGCGATCTCGGAGACGTTGGGCAGATTGCCGGCGATGAAGATGACCGAGCCATATTCGCCGACCGCGCGGGCGAAGGCGAGCGCGAGGCCGGTGAGCAGCGCCGGTGCGAGCGACGGCAGGATTACGCGCACGATGGTCTGCCAGCGGCTGGCGCCGAGACTGCCCGCAGCCTCCTCGATCTCTGGGTCGAGATCCTGGAGCACCGGCTGCACCGTGCGCACTACGAAGGGAATGCCGATGAAGATCATGGCGACGAAGATGCCGACCGGGGTGAACGCCACCTTGATGCCGAGTGCTGCGAGCGGCGCGCCCAGCCAGCCCTTCTCGGCGAACAGCGCGGTCAGCGCGACGCCGGCGACCGCCGTAGGCAGCGCGAAAGGCACGTCGACGATGGCATCGAAGATGCGCCGGCCGGGAAAGCGGTAGCGGACCAGTGCCCAGACGATGATGCTGCCCATCACCAGATTGACGCAGGCCGCCGCGAAAGCGAGCCCAAACGACACGCGGAGCGCGTTCAGGGTGCGGCGACTGGAGAGAATGTTCCAGAACTGCTCGGGACTGAGCTCGAGCGATCTCAGGAACAGGCCGGCGAGCGGAATCAGGATAATGACGGATAGCCAGGAAAGCGTCAGTCCCATGGTGAGACCGAAGCCCGGCAATGTCCGACGTCGTGCAACGACTGCGCTCACCCGGCCCCCTGCTAAAGCCACCTACGACAGCGCGCGATCAGTTCTTGTAAATCTGATCGAAGACGCCGCCGTCGGCAAAATGTTCCCGCTGTGCCTTCGTCCAGCCGCCGAAGACGTCGTCGATCGTGAACAGTTCGACCTTGGCGAAGGCATTCTCATACTTTTTGGCGATCTCCGCATCGCGCGGACGGTAGAAGTTGCGCGCGGCGATCTCCTGCCCCTCCTTGGTGTACCAATATTGGAGGTAGGCGTCGGCGGCATTACGGGTGCCTTTTTTATCGGCAACCTTGTCGACGATGGCGACCGGCGGCTCGGCGAGGATCGATTGCGGCGGCGCCACGATCTCGAACTTGTTCGCGCCGAACTCTTTCAGGGCGAGGTACGCCTCGTTCTCCCAGGCGAGCAGCACGTCGCCGACGCCGCGCTCGACGAAAGTCACGGTCGCACCGCGCGCACCGGTATCGAGCACCGGCACCTGCTGATACAGCTTGCCGATGAACTCCTTGGCCTTGTCGGCCGAGCCGTATTTCTTCTGCGCAAAGCCCCAGGCCGCAAGATAGTTCCAGCGCGCGCCGCCTGATGTCTTCGGGTTCGGCGTGATCACCGCGACGCCCGGCTTGAGCAGGTCGTCCCAATCCTTGATGCCCTTGGGATTGCCCTTGCGGACCAGGAACACGATGGTCGACGTATAGGGTGACGAATTCTGCGGCAGCCGCTTCTGCCAGTCGGCGGCGGTGAGGCCCTTGCCGGCGATTGCGTCGATGTCATAGGCGAGTGCCAGCGTCACCACGTCAGCCTGCAACCCGTCGATCACCGCGCGCGCCTGCGACCCGCTGCCGCCATGCGACTGCTTGATCTCGACGCTCTTGCCGGTTTCCTTCCGATAGGCGTTCGCGAACGCCTTGTTGAACTCGACATACAGCTCGCGTGTCGGATCGTACGACACATTCAACAGATTGATATCGGCGGCGAGAGCCGAGCTTGCCAAGAAACCCGTTGCGAGCAGTCCTGCCACGAGCGGAACGATACGGCGCATCATGTCCATCTCCATTCACCTCGACGACATCGGCGTCATCGATGGCAGGCATAACTCGGGGCGAAACGCTCTTAAGTCAACGGAACCGCATTTTCTTGTTCGCAGCGTGGCAGCGTGACTGTGCTATCAAACCTTCATCGTGTGGATGCCGCATTCCGTCTTGGCGCGGCCGCGCCAGCGACCGGCGCGTGCATCCTCGCCTTCAGCCGTTCTACTGGTGCAAGGCATACACCCAACCGACAGGAATCCGGAGGCGGCCAACGGATGACGCGGCAATTTGGCGCGGGTGAAGATCGCCTCGATCTCCTCGCGCGAGACATTGGCGAAGGGATTGACCTTCAACCGCGCGCCATCGTCCTCGACGACCGGAATGTCGGCGCGCGCATTGCCCTGGAACCGCTTGCGGCCGTTGAGCCAGGCATCGAACGGTTTCAGCGCGCGCGCCAGCGGCTCAACCTTGCGGATGCGGCAGCAGGCGTCGGGATCGGAGAACCAGAGGTCGCGGTCGGGATCTTCGCGCGACAGCGTCTCCTCGGCGGGCTTGATCGAGCGGACGTCCTTCAGGCCCAGCGTCGCAATCAGCGTATCGCGATAGGCCAGCGTCTCCTCGAACAACCAGCCGGTGTCGAGAAAGATCACGGGGATCGCAGGATCGACATCCGCCATCACCTTCAAGAGCGTCGCCGATTCCGTGCCGAAGGAGGACACGAGCGCGAGCTTCTCGCGCCCGACCGTCTTCAGTGCCGAGGCGATGATCTCCGCGGGCGAAGCATCGCGCAAGGCACGATCGAGCTCTTCCGCCGAAGGCAACGCGGACACGGACGAGAGCTGGGGTGCGATCACGTTCACGTGCCGACACCTTCGGAGTGACGCAGCTGCATGCGCCGGTGCAGCGCCGTGATGCGGCCGTCGCCGGTCGGCTGGTAGAACACCGAATAGCGCTTCGCGGTCTGCATGAACGCTTCCGCGTCGGCCTGCTTCTTGACCTCGAAGGCATCGAAGCCGGCACGCAGCATGAACACGAACTGGTCGCGCAGCACTTGGCCGGTCGCACGCAACTCGCCGCGATAGTTATAGCGTTCGCGCAGCAGCCGCGCCTGGCTGTAGGCGCGTCCGTCGCGGAAGGTCGGGAACACCAGCGCAACGGCCGCGACCTTGCCGAGATAGGGCACGAGCTCGGCGATGTCGCGATTGTTGGGCCAGATCACACCGACCTTGCCGGCACGCTCGAGCAAGCCCTCGGCCTCGCCCAGGAAGCGCTCGGCCGGCACCAGGATGTCACCGCCCTCGGGCAGCGGCGTGTCGACGGCGAGCTTGACGAAGCTGTCGTCGACGATCTTTCCGCCATTAACGAGTGGCATACACGCGCTCCTTGAAGGGTTCGACGCCGAGGCGCTTCACCGTATCCATGAACAATTCTTCGGGCCGCTCGCGCAGCGCCAGATAGGCTTCCACGATGTCCTCGACGACATCGGCGACCTCGTCGAACTTGACGCCGGGACCGATCAGGGTGCCGAGCGCGGCGTTCTCGTCGGCGCGGCCACCGATGGTGATCTGGTAGACCTCCTCGCCGTTCTTCTCCACGCCGAGAATGCCGATATGGCCGACATGGTGATGGCCGCAGGCATTGATGCAGCCGGAGATGTTGATGTGGAGACGGCCGATCAGGTTGGCCAGCTCGTGATTGGCGAAGCGCCGCGTCAGTTCCTGCGCGATCGGGATCGAGCGCGCGTTCGCCAGCGAGCAATAGTCGAGTCCTGGGCAGGCGATGATGTCGGTGATCAGGTTGACATTGGGCGTCGCGAGGCCAAGCTTGTCGAGCGCCTTCCACAGCGCCGGCAGATCGCGCTTGGCGACATGCGGCAGCGCCAGGTTCTGCTCGTGGCCGACACGAATCTCCCCAAAGGAGTATTTATCGGCGAGATCGGCCAGCGCATCCATCTGCTCGGCCGTGGCATCGCCGGGCGGCCCGCCGGTCGGCTTCAGCGAGATCGTGACGATCGAGTAGCCCTGCACCTTGTGCGGGGCGACCGAGTTCTTGCGCCACGCCTCGAACTCGGGATCGGCTGCGGCCTGGCGCAGCTCGTCCGGCATGTGCGGCAGCTTCTCGTAAGGAGGATAGGTGAAGCGCGAGCGGATGTCCTCGATCACCTCGTCGTCGATCTGGAGCGAGGAGTTGCGGATTTGCTGCCATTCGTCCTCGACCTCGCGCGAGAATTTTTCGATGCCGAGCTCGTGCACCAGGATCTTGATGCGCGCCTTGTAGATGTTGTCGCGGCGGCCGTATTGGTTGTAGACGCGTAAAATAGCCTCGATATAGCTGAGGATGTCGCGGCCATGCACGAAGTGCTTGATGGTCTTGGCGATGAACGGCGTGCGGCCGAGACCGCCGCCGACCAGCACCTCGAAGCCGGTCTCGCCCTTCTCGTTCTTGATCAAGCGGAGGCCGATGTCGTGGATCTTGATCGCGGCGCGGTCATGGTCCGACGCGGTGATCGCGATCTTGAACTTGCGGGGCAGGAACGAGAATTCCGGATGCAGCGTGGTGTGCTGGCGAATCAGCTCCGACCAGATGCGGGGATCCTCGATCTCGCCCGGCGCGACGCCGGCCCACTGGTCCGAGGTGACGTTGCGCATGTTGTTGCCGGAAGTCTGCATCGCATGGATGCCGACCTTGGCAAGATCAGCCAGCGCGTCCGGCAGCTCGGCGAGCTTGATCCAGTTGAACTGGATGTTCTGCCGCGTGGTGAAATGGCCGTAGCCGCGATCATATTTGCGCGCGACGTGCGCGAGCGCCCGCAGCTGGTTCGTGGCCAGCGTGCCGTAGGGGATCGCGACGCGGAACATGTAGGCGTGGAGTTGCAGATAGACGCCGTTCTGCAATCGCAGGATCTTGAACTCGTCCTCGGTGAGCTCGCCGGAGAGGCGGCGCTTCACCTGGTCGCGGAACTCCGAGACGCGCTCGTTGACGAGCGTGCGGTCGATTTCGTCGTAAGCGTACATAGAGAATGCCTTAAACCTGGGCCGGCTGCCCGATCGTGACGCCGGTGCGGCGGATCTGTTCGCGCAGATTGCCCGGCAGGATCTTGCCGTCGTCGCCGACCTGCACGGGCGCGATATAGGGACCGATAGCACCGACGTCATCGGCCACGGCTTCCGCAAGCAACGCCTTGGCCTCGTCGGAGTTGCGCACGATCGCGGCTTCCGAAAGGTCCGCGGACCAGCCCTTGGCAGCGGTGCGATAGACCACGATGCCGTCCCAGGTGCGGTTGGCGGTCACGATCGAGGGGCCGGCGATCTTGATCTTCTTCTGTTCAAGCGGAGAGGTCATTCGGCTGCATCCAAGAGGTCAGAGATGATTTGTTTTGGGGTTTGGCGGCGAAGCGAGCCGGCATGCCGGACCACGTCGCCGATGATGAGGATGGCGGGACCGCCATGAATCCGCCGCACGAGCTCGGGCAGGTCGCGCAGCGTACCGATCGCGCTTTGCGCATCCGGCCGCGTGACACGGGCGAACACGCCGACCGGCGTCTCCGGTGAGCGGCCCGACGCGAACAGGCCCGCGCGCACGGCCGGCGCTGCGGTCATGCCCATGTAGACGACGACGGTCATCTTGGTGTCGGTCAGCGTCGACCAGTCCACAGCTTCGGCATCGCGCGCCTTGTGCGCGGTGAGGAAGGTGATGCGGTTCGCTTCGTGACGATAGGTCAGCGGCACCTCGAAATCGGCGGCAGCACCGATTCCTGCGGTGATACCAGGAATGATCGAATAGGCGACGCCGGCGGCGCGCAGCGCTTCGACCTCTTCGCCGCCGCGGCCGAACACGAAGGGATCGCCGCCCTTCAGCCGCACCACACGCTGGCCGGCTTGCGCGGCTTCGATCATGCGCTTGTTGATGGCGTCCTGACCGATGCCGGGCTTGCCGACGCGGCGGCCGACCGCAACGCGCGTGGTGTCGCGACGGATGCGGTCGAGGATCTCGGGCGAGACCAGCTCGTCGTGGAAGACGATGTCCGCGTCCTGAAGTGCGCGCAGTGCCTTGATGGTGAGAAGGTCAGGGTCGCCGGGACCGGCGCCGACAAGCGCCACCGAGCCCTCCGGCTGGTCGGCGCGCGCGAATGCGGAGGGATCAGAAATAGCACCGAGTGCCGCGTCCGCCTCGGCGTTGCGGCCGGCGAGCACGGCAGCGCCGATCGGGCCGTCGATCACGCGTTCCCAAAAGCGGCGGCGCAGCGGAAACTCGGCAATGCGTTCGTTGATGGACTTGCGGGAGGTGCCGATGAACTCGGCGAGCTCGCCGATGCGCGCCGGCAGGAGCGCCTCGATCTTCTCGCGCACGCGCCGCGCCACCACGGGCGAGGTGCCGCCGGTGCCGACCGCGACCACGACGTCGCCGCGGTCGACGATGGCCGGGAAGATGAAACTGGAGTGCTCGAGATCGTCCATGACGTTGACGGGCAGACCAAGCGCCTTGGCACGGACCGACATGGCGACGCCGACGTCGCCCGCACCCGCGCACACGATGGCGATGACGCCGGAGAGATCAGCGGTCAGCGGATCGCCGGCCGCGATTTCGACGCGCGTCGCGTCCTCGGAGCCGAGGCCAAAATCCTGATTGCCGTCGATCGCATGCACGCGGATGCGCGCACCGGCAGCGGCGAGCACGCGCAGCTTGGCGCGCAAAAGCTCACCCGCGCCGATGAGGACCACCGGACCGGCCTTCAGATCGAGAAACACCGGCAAGAACCGCATGCGATACTCGCTTCCCCACAAACGGGGTTGACTGGAATTATTTTCTATATATGTCTCGTTACGAGCGCGCAAAGAGAAAATTTTTTCTTCTCTTCGGTGCTGCAACTATAGAATTTTCGCCTCCAAACGCAAAGTGGCAGAGATGCATCTTCTCAAGGACGATTCCGCTGCTGATCGACTGAGCAATCCGGCGCTCGCCGAGCGCGTGCGCACGCAAAAATTTTCTGCCGAGCTTGCTCCAAGCATGGACCATCTCGATCAGCTCGAAGCGCAGAGCATCTACATCTTGCGCGAGGCGTTTGCCCGGCTGAAGAAGATTGCGCTCTTGTGGTCGCTCGGCAAGGACTCGAACGTCATGATCTGGCTGGCACGCAAGGCGTTCTTCGGCCGCATGCCGTTTCCGGCACTCCATGTCGACACTGGCAAGAAATTTCCGGAGATGTATCGCTTCCGCGATCATTACGGCAAAGAGTGGGATCTCGACCTGCGTGTCGAGCCCTGCCCGCCGATCGATGCCGTCGACCCGACACTGCCGCCAGCCGCCCGTTCCGCCGCGCGCAAGACCGAGGGCCTCAAGATGGCGCTCGCCAAATATGGCTTCGACGGCCTGATCGCCGGCATCCGCCGCGACGAGGAGGCGACGCGCGCCAAGGAGCGCGTGTTCTCGCCGCGCGGGCTCGAGGGTAACTGGGACGTGCGCGATCAGCCGCCGGAGTTCTGGGATCACTTCAACGCCTCGCCGCCGCAAGGAGCGCACTTACGCATCCATCCGATCCTGCATTGGACCGAGGCCGACATCTGGGCCTACACCAAGCGCGAGAACATCCCGATCATCCCGCTGTATCTTGCCAAGGACGGCAAGCGCTATCGCTCGCTCGGCGATCAGGACATCACCAATCCGGTCGCTTCGACCGCATCGAGCATCGACGAGATCCTGATCGAGCTCGAACAGACCAAGGTGCCGGAGCGCTCGGGGCGCGCGCTCGACCACGAGACGGAGGACGCTTTCGAGCGCCTTCGCGTCGCCGGCTATCTCTGATTCCCAAGGACGCGAGCGTCGCATGAACATGATCGTCACCACGGCTTCGCCGGCCACTCCGAACGGCACCACGCGTCCGCAAGTGCGCATTGTTATCGTCGGCCATGTCGATCACGGCAAGTCGACGCTGGTCGGCCGCCTCCTGCACGAGACCGGCAGCCTGCCCGAGGGCAAGCTCGAGATGCTCAAAGCCGTCAGCGCGCGGCGCGGCATGCCGTTCGAATGGTCGTTCCTGCTCGACGCGCTGCAGACCGAGCGTGACCAGGGCATCACCATCGACACCACGCAGATCCGCTTCCGCACCAATTCGCGCGACATCGTGCTGATCGATGCACCCGGCCACGCCGAATTCCTGCGCAACATGATCACCGGGGCGTCGCAGGCCGACGGCGCCGTGCTGATCATCGATGCGCTCGAAGGCGTGCGCGACCAGACCAGGCGGCACGGCTATCTGCTGCATCTGCTTGGCGTGAAGCAGGTCGCGGTCGTCGTCAACAAGATGGACCGGGTCGATTTCTCGGCCGATCGCTTCAAGGAGATCAGCGACGAGATCTCCGCGCATCTCAGCGGCCTCGGCGTGACGCCGACCGCCGTGATCCCGATTTCCGCACGCGACGGCGATGGCGTCGCCGAGCGCACCGACCGCATCGACTGGTACAAGGGTCCGACGGTGGTCGAGGCGCTTGATCGGCTCGAACCGGCACGGGCGCTGGAAGCGTTGGCGCTGCGCCTGCCTGTGCAGGCGATCTACAAGTTCGACGACCGCCGTATCGTGGCGGGCCGCATCGAGTCCGGCAGCCTGATTGCCGGCGACGAGATCGTGATCATGCCGGCGGGCAAGATCGCGAAAATCAAGACGGTCGAGAGCTGGCCGGTGACACCACTCGCAGGACGGCATGGCGCCGGCCGCTCGGTCGGCATCACCCTCGACCGCGAATTGTTCATCGAGCGTGGCGACATCATCGCGCATGCGGGCAGTGCTCCGCGCGAGACGCGCCGCCTGCGCGCGCGGATCTTCTGGCTGCACGACAAGCCGCTCGCCAAGGGCGACCAGCTGCTGGTGCGCTGCGGGCCGAAGGAAAGCCGCGCCACCGTCGTCGCGATCGAGAAGGCCGTCGATCCCGGCGAGTTGTCGAGCACCGAGAACAAGGCGATCGGCCGTAACCATGTCGGCGAGATCGACATTTCTCTGTCGAACCCGATTGCCACAGATCCCTATACGGAGAATCCACGCACCGGCCGTCTCGTGATCGAGGTGTCCGGGCGCATCGCCGGCGGCGGCCTCGTGCTGTCGGTCGATGCCGGCCAACGCGCCATGCCTGTCGACATCGTGCCGGTGGAATCGGCGCTGCGGCCCGACGAGCGCTCCGCGCGCTATCGCCACAACGGTGCCGTGGTCTGGCTCACCGGCCTGCCGGCCTCCGGCAAGTCGACGCTGGCGCGGGCGCTGGAGCGGCGTCTGTTCACCAATGGCGGCTCGCCGATCCTGCTCGACGGCGACACGCTGCGCGCCGGGCTCAACAACGATCTCGGCTTCTCCGCCGCCGATCGCAGCGAGAATATCCGCCGCCTCGCCGAGGTCGCGACGCATCTCGCCCGCAACGGCCACATCGCGATCGTCGCGGCGGTCTCGCCCGCGCGCGAGGATCGCGCCGCCGCGCGCCGCATCGCCGACACCGCGTTCCGCGAGATCCATGTCGCGACGCCGGCCGAAGTTTGCGAGGAGCGCGATCCCAAGGGCCACTACAAGAAGGCACGCGCCGGCGCGCTGGCATCGTTCACCGGCATCGGCAACGACTATGAGGCACCCCAGGCCGCCGAGCTCGTGATCGACACGTCGAAGCGGACGGTGACCGAGGCGGCGGACGAGATCGAGCACATGCTGAAGACGACCGGCGTCCTGTTCGACGAAGTCGTGGACCTCGCTGCGAATATTTGAGTCCGCCCTAAAGCGCGATGGGATCAGGATGAATCACCATCGCGCTTCAGGTTATTGTTTGAGCATGATCTTTTCGGAAAACCGCTGCACACTTTTCCGGATCATGCTTTAGTCCCCGCTGTCGTCGCCCGGCTTGCCCGGGCGACCCAGTATTGAAGAGACAGCGTTGGGATACGGAGAAGCTGCGGCGTACTGGATTCCCCGCTTTCGCGGGGAATGACACCGGTGCGTGGGGCCTTCTCCCCCTCTTCTTGACATTTTGACAAGCCCCTGGGGGTCTTCTCACCGCCCCGATTTTGGGGCTAATAGGTCCCGAAAGCTGCCCTTCGTGGGCGCATTTTGCTGCTGTCGGGTCAAAAGCAGCCAAAAACAGCCATTTCCAACAAGAAAGCCCATCATGAAACGCGTCGACGTCCACGGATTGAAGATCGCTCCCGTCCTGTTTGACTTCATCGCCAAGGAAGCGGCCCCGAAAACGGGGATCGCGCCGGATGCGTTCTGGGCCGGGGTGGCCGCCATCATCAACGAGCTGGGCCCCAAGAACCGCGAACTGCTTGCTTTCCGCGACACGCTGCAGGCCAAGATCGATGACTGGCACCGCGCCAACAAGGGCAAGGCGTTCGACCTCGACGCCTACACCGCCTTCCTGAAGGAGATCGGCTATCTCGTCCCGGAGCCGCCGACTCAGAAGGTCGAGACCGCCAATGTCGACGAGGAGATCGGCAAGATCTGCGGCCCGCAGCTCGTCGTTCCCCTCACCAATGCGCGCTATGCGCTGAATGCGGCGAATGCACGCTGGGGCTCGCTCTACGACGCCTTCTACGGCACCGATGCGATCCCTCACGACCCCTCCGAAAGCGGCAAGGGTTACAACAAGGCGCGCGGCGACAAGGTGATCGCCAAGGCCAAGGCGTTCCTCGATACCGCCGTGCCGCTCGCGACCGGTAGCCACACCGACGTCAGCGCCTATAGCGTGGTCGCGGGCCAGCTTGCGGTGAAGCTCAAGAGCGGCAACGCCACCGCGCTGAAGAACGCCGCGCAGTTCGCGGGCTTCCAGGGCGATGCCGCCGCGCCGTCAGCTGTGCTGCTGGTCAACAACGGCCTGCATGTCGAGGTGAAGATCGATCGCAGCAGCGCGATCGGCAAGGACGATCCGGCCGGCGTCGCCGACATGATCTTGGAGGCCGCCGTCTCGACCATCCTCGACATGGAGGACTCGGTCGCCGCGGTCGACGCCGAGGACAAGGTGCTGGTCTACCGCAACACGCTCGGCCTGATGAACGGCACGCTGTCGGCCGATTTCGAGAAGGGCGGCAAGACGCTGACGCGTTCGCTCAATGCCGACCGCGTCTACAAGACGCCTGACGGCAAGGGCGAGCTCAAGCTGCACGGCCGCAGCCTGCTGCTGATGCGCAATTGCGGTCACCACATGTTCACCGATGCGGTGCTGGACGAGAAGGGCGAGGAGGTCCCCGAAGGCCTGCTCGATGCCGCAGTGTCGGGCCTGCTCGCCATTCACGACCTCAAGGGCAACTCCAAGGTCAGGAACAGCCGCACGGGATCCGCCTATATCGTCAAGCCGAAGATGCATGGTCCCGACGAGGTGTCGCTCACCTGCGAGATCTTCGACCGCGTCGAGAAGATGCTCGGCCTGCCCGAGAACACGCTCAAGGTCGGCATCATGGACGAGGAGCGGCGCACCACCGTCAACCTCAAGGCCTGCATCCAGCGCGCCTCCAAGCGCATCATGTTCATCAACACCGGCTTCCTCGACCGCACCGGCGACGAGATCCACACCTCGATGGAAGCGGGCCCGATGATCCGCAAGAACGAGATGAAGGCGCAGGCCTGGATCAAGGCGTACGAGGACTGGAATGTCGACATGGGTCTGATCGACGGTCTGCCCGGCCACGCCCAGATCGGCAAGGGCATGTGGGCCGCGCCCGACAAGATGGCGGACATGCTGGCGCAGAAACTCGCTCACCCGCAGGCCGGCGCCACCACCGCCTGGGTCCCCTCGCCGACCGCGGCGACGCTGCACGCGCTGCACTACCACCAGGTCAACGTCATCGCGCGCCAGGAGGAGCTGACCAAGGGCGGTCCGCGCGCAAAACTCTCCGACATCCTCACCATTCCGGTGTCGAAGTCGAACTGGGCGCCGGACGACGTCAGGCAGGAGATTGACAACAACTGCCAAGGCATTCTCGGCTATGTCGTGCGCTGGATCGACCAAGGCGTCGGCTGCTCCAAGGTGCCCGACATCCACGATGTCGGCCTGATGGAAGACCGCGCCACCTTGCGCATCTCCAGCCAGCATCTCGCCAACTGGCTGCACCAGGGCGTGATCACCGAGGCCCAGGTGATGGAATCGCTCAAGCGCATGGCCGTCGTGGTCGACAAGCAGAATTCGGGCGATCCGATCTACAAGCCGATGGCGCCCGCCTTCGACGGCGTCGCCTTCAAGGCGGCCTGCGACCTCATTTTCAAGGGCCGCGAGCAGCCGAATGGCTACACCGAATACATCCTCACCGCGCGCCGCCGGGAGGCGAAAGCGCTCGGCTGAGCCATCTCACTGAATGACAAAAGCCCCGGCGTGAGCCGGGGTTTTTTGTCGCGTGAAACGTCGTGGCGGGCCCGGAACGCCTGCGCACGCCTAGCGTTGTCGGGCCATCAACCACGGGAGATGGTCATGGACTGGAATCGCATCGAAGGAAACTGGAAGCAGTTCAAGGGATCGGCCAAGGAGAAATGGGGCAAGCTCACTGACGACGATCTCCGATTGATCGAGGGCCGCCGCGAGCAGCTCGAGGGCCGGCTCCAGGAACGCTACGGCAAGGCCAAGGACCAGGTTCGCAAAGACGTCGACGACTGGCTGAAGTCGCTACACTGACACAGCATGACGAAGCCCCGGCTCACACCGGGGCTTATCGTTCGAGGAAGCGCAGCCCGGACGGAGCAGAAGCGTAATCCGGGACCCTCGCAGCATGAGGCATGACCCGGATTTCGCTTTAAGCTCCATTCGGGCTCCGCGTCTCGTTAGAACACCGCGAGATATTTCAGCAGCGACACGATACCGATGATGATGACGATCACGCGCGCGATCTGTTTGGCGCGACCATCCATCGGCAGCATGTTGATGAGATAAAGCACCAGAATGACGACGAGAAAGGTGACGAGTACACCGACCAGCATCGCTGGCTCCCCCTTCAGGCAAGTTGCTGACGTTGTCCTAACGCTCGCAGAGCGCGCCGGTTCCATCCTGGCAACCTATTGAAATCTTTTGTATTTCTGTCGGCAGCGCGATTCCGCCTGTAATTGTACGGCACTATTGCTGTCTAAGTTTTTTAGCCTTTTGAGGCCAAATGCGATTCGAGCGTCTGCCGCTGGCCGACGCCTTTGCTGCATACATCCCTTTGGTCGCTCGAAGTTCGAACGTCTCCACGCTGCTGAAAGCGGTGATCCTGTCCACCGCACTCGTCGTCGTGATCGGCTTCTCGATCAGTGCATGGAATTCATGGTGCCGGCTTCAGCAGGCGAACCGGATCCTCGCGGTAGCAGCGACCTCCGCCAATGTGTTCAAGGCGATGGCGAACATCCGCTCCGACCGATCGACCAGCAACCGTCAGCTGACCTCCGACATCCAGATGGACAAGGACATCGAGACATACATCCGCGGCATCCGCGACGAGCTGATGCCCGCCCTGGCACGTGCGAAGGGTACGCCGGCGCAACACGATCGGTGTCCTCCCGGACAAGCGCAGCTTCCGGCGACGCGTAGCGTTGTCTCGAGCGGAGCGCCGATCTGGGAGCCATAGCGGACAATTGGCGCGCGAGCTGGCAACTCCGAGGCTTTGCCGAACCACGCCCTGTGGCTATGGGTCCCCGATCTGCGCGCGCTTTGGCGCGCTTGTCCGGGACGACAAGCCTTGCAAGGCTGCTAGCGCGGCAACTTAGCCAACGCCCGCGTCCCTACTCCTTCGCCACCACCGGGACCTGGCGGAACTTGGCGCGCACCGACGCCGGCAACGGCGAAAAATTCATCGCGACGCCGCGGCCGTCGTTGGCATTGCGGCTGGCGACCACGAGGCCGCCGGCACCCGCGACGATGTCACCCTTGCGCAGGGTGGGGTCGTCTTCGACCTTGACCTGGGCGAGACCGACCGGGTCCTTGCCGTTGCAGGTGCAGCCCGCGACGATCTCGTTGCGATAGCGGAACGCGTTCGGCAGGTCGGAATAGGACTTTCCAGTCTCCGTCATGGCGTCGTCGATATTGCTGCCGTAGACCAGCGAGGTTTCCGACGCCGGGCAGAAGCTCTTACAGGACTGCGCCTTGCTCTCGGCGTCGCTTCCCTGTGCCGGGAAATAGCGGCCGTCGCAGCCGCGCACGCAATAGGCCGTGCCGCCGCCATAGGAGGCCCGTTGGCGCGGCGCGTCATAGCGCGGCATGTCGTCGGTCGGGAACGGCATCCGGATCTCCGGCGGCGGCCGCATCCGGAAGCCGCCGAACAATGCCGAGAAGAAATCCTCCGCATGCGCCGACACCAGACCAGCGGAGACGGCGATCAAGATCACCGTACCGCCAACCACTTTGCCAACCAGGCGTCTGCTCATAGGACCTCGCTCATGCTTAGTTGACGGCCGATGTCGTGATGTTCAACGCCTGCCTGCCCGACGGCAACGTCGTCGCGGCCGGACGCTTGCGCACGGGGTCGACGGCCTTGTCGCCTCCCTTATCGCCTCCCTTATCGCCTCCCTTGGCCATCAAGGGAGCGTTCTTCGGCAGCACCACGACCTTGGTGCCGACATTGACGCGATTGAACAGGTCGATGACGTCCTCGTTGGTCAAGCGGATGCAGCCGGACGAAACGAACTTGCCGATGGTCGAGGGATCGTTGGTGCCGTGGATACGGTATTGGCTCGAGCCGAGATACATCGCACGCGCACCGAGCGGGTTGCCGGGGCCGCCGGCGACGAAGCGCGGCAGATAGGGCTGACGCGCGATCATTTCGGCCGGCGGATACCAGTCCGGCCACTCGGCCTTCCGGCTGACGCTCTGCACGCCGGACCAGGTAAAACCTTCGCGGCCGACGCCGACGCCGTAGCGGATCGCGCGGCCATTGCCGAGAACGTAATAGAGATAGGTATTGTTGGTATCGATGACGATGGTACCGGCCGGCTCGCTCCTGTCGAAGCTGACGATCTGCTTGCGCAGCCGATCGGGCAATTGGGCGTCCTCGCCGGCGGCCTGCGGCGTCTCGTTGAAGCCGTCATGAGAGTAACCCTGGTCCTGCGGGTACGCCCACGGCTGGATTCGCGCGTAGCCGAACGTTTGCGCGCTCGCCGTCCCGAAGGGCACTGCGAGCAGAGCGGTTGCGAAAACGAATGCGGTAACGGCGCGCGGCGAGAAGCTGCGACGGACTGCAAACAACTTTTTCATGTGCTGCCCCGTTGGATATGTGCATCAGGGTGATGCGCTGCCCAACAAACTCCGCCGGCTGGATCGAAGTTCCGGCGCAGCATGCGGCAGCGACGTCACAGTCAAGCGAGCGGCTATTCACGAAGGCGCGATGGAACCGGCACGCCGTCCACGCGTTGTGAGGTCGTCAATGGGCGCGCGGATCGCGTTTCCGTGCGGGAGAGATATTGTGCGCGTCCTTCCCAGTGAACGCCTGATTTCCGGCAACAGCGAGAGCGAACCGCTTCCCGACAGCCACGGTGAGCTGCCGCCAGTCATCCGCCGCACCGAGTTCATCGCTTTCGCACTCGCAGGCCTCCTGCTGATTGCGGTCGCCACCGTGCTCTATGCCGGAAAAGCATTCTTCCTGCCCGTGGTGATGGCCTTCGTGATCGGCACCATGCTGTCCCCGGCGGCGAGCTTGCTCGAGCGATGCAAGGTGCCGCGCGCGCTCGCAGCCGTCCTGATCGTGGTCGCTGGGACTGCGGTGGTCGCGTTCGTCTTCGCGCTGATCGCCTCGCCGATTATGGAGTGGAGCACGCGTCTGCCGGAGCTCGGCGCGCAGCTGAGGGACAAGCTGCACGTGTTCGACCGGCCGCTGGCGCTGTGGCGCGAGCTGCAAGGCATGGTCGGCGGGTCGGAGCAATTCCCTAACTTTCAGATTCCGAAGTTCGAGTGGGTGCAACCAACGCTGGAATTCCTGTCACCGACCTTTACCGAATTTGTGCTGTTCTTCGTCACCCTCATTCTGTTCATCGCAAGCTGGCGCGACCTGCGGCGGGCCATGATCATGACCTTCAGTGACCATGACGCGCGGCTGCGCACGCTGCGGATCCTCAACGAGATCGAGGTCCATCTCGGCAACTATCTCCTGACCGTGACCGTCATCAACATCGGTGTGGGCGTTGGCACCGGCCTCATCTGCGCGCTCACCGGAATGCCCAATCCCGCCGGGCTCGGCGCGCTGGCGGCAACGCTCAATTTCATCCCGATCATCGGGCCTGTGGCGATGTTCGCGGTGCTGGTCGTCGTCGGGCTGGTCGCCTTCCCGACCATCGGCGGCGGCCTGATGGCCGCGCTCGCCTTCAGCGGCCTCACCTTCCTGGAGGGACACTTCGTCACCCCGACCATCATCGGCCGGCGGCTGGCGCTGAACGCGCTTGCGGTTCTGCTTGCGCTCGCATTCTGGACCTGGATGTGGGGCCCGATGGGCGCATTCCTGTCGTCGCCGCTCCTGATCGTTGGTCTGATCCTCAAGGAGCATCTGTTGCCGGCCGATTCGCCGCAGCTGCCGCAGGCCTGAGCGGTTTCAGCGAACGGAACTTACCCGTCGACGAAACGTTCTCCGCACATCTCAGCCGTCAACAGTTTGGAGCTCCCGATGTCCACGAGCAATGCCGAAGCCGGGATGAGAGACTGGACCGACAAAGCCACCAGAGAACGCCTCGAGAAGGATGTAGCAGCCGTGAAAAGCGATATCGCCGCCCTCACCGAGCAGATCACCGACGCACTCAATACCTTCGCCAATTCCACTAGCAGGCAGGCTCGCCGCGGCTACCGCCAGGCGCGCGAGAACATGGATTCCACGATCGACGACATGTCGGAGCGCGGCAGCGCGATGATGGAGGCAGCACAGGACGCCTATGGCTCGATCGAGGAGACGCTGGAAGAGGCGATCACACAGCGGCCGCTCGCGACCGTCGGACTCGCGCTCGGCATTGGTTTCCTGATCGGCGTCGCCTGGCGCCGGTAGGTTTGCGGAACGGAGCTCGAGATGGCGGCGCCGCCGGTGCCGGCGTGTGGCGGTTCGGCTTGTGGGGGATTTGAGGAGCAAGGCCATGTTTCAGCGCATCATCGACGGGATCAGTGCATCCACCGGCACGACTGTTCGGCTGACCTCCCTTGCCGCAGGCGCGGCCTTCGCGCTGTTGGTGACGACATGCTTCCTTTGCGCCGCCGCCTTCATCTCGGTGCTGCAGAAATATGGCCCGGTGCAGGCCTGTCTTACCGGCGCCGGCATCTTCTTCCTGCTGACCCTCGCCGCGGCAGGCTCCTATTGGGGCTACAAGCGCGAGGTGAAGAAGCGTGCCCAGATCGCGGCCGAGCGGGCCGCGAAGTCGGCGGCGCAGAGCATGCTTGCAGATCCGATGCTCCTCGCCACCGGACTTCAGATCGTTCGCGCCATCGGGATCAAGCGGCTGTTGCCGATCCTGGCGATTGGCGGTGTCGCCCTCGGTATCCTGGCGAGCCGCGCCGGTGCATCCGACGAGGTGTCGGCCGAACCTGCCGAGTAACGGTCAGAATGGGTTAGAAAATTTCGTCGCAAGTCCTGCGAGCGCATCCATCTGAAATCGACACAGGCGACGCCGCGCAATTTTGCGCGTCCGGCACGAATGCCTGCCGTTCACGGAAACGCTACTCGGATGGGCAGACGGTTGCCGGTAAAAGCATCACCCTGATTCCCAAAGCTATTTTACTCAATGAAACCGTCCGTCAAGGCGAACCTCGCCGCATTCCAGCACGACGCCAGGCTCTATTTGACGCTCGGCATCGCCAATTGGTCGGTGTTCGTCGACCACATTCCGCACAACGTCGTCAACCTTCTGACGCTGCGCAACTTCGGCTTCAGCGGCGCGGCCGATCTCTTCGTGTTCGTGGTGGGCTACGGCGTTGCCATCATCCATGGCAGGATGGCGCTGGAGCGCGGCTACGTGGTCGCGGCGACGCGGATCTTTCGCCGCGTCTGGCGGCTCTACGCTGCCTATGTCGTGCTGTTCGTGATCTATATCGACACCATCGCCTATGTCGCCTCGCAATCGATGGCGCCGGAGATCATCCACGAGTACAACATCTCGGGGATTCTCGAGCACCCGCTGCGCATCCTGATCCGTGGTCTCGTGCTCCAGGAAGAGCCGCTGAACCTCGACCTGCTGCAGTTGATGATCCCGCTGATGACGTTCTTTCCGCTCGTGCTGTGGGGCCTGCTGCGATGGCCGAACCTGACGCTGGCGGCATCAATCGCGCTGTACGTCGCCGCTCGCTGGTTCGACTGGAACTTTCGGGTCTATCCGGACCAGGAATGGACCTTCAATCCGCTGTGCTGGCAGATGCTGATGGTGCTGGGCGGCTGGTTTGCCGTCACAGGCGCATCGGGGCGCATGCTGCGCGGCATGATCTGGCTGCGGATCCTCGCAGGCGCGTACCTCGTCCTCGCGATGGCGGTTACCCTGATGCGCCATTCGCCGGCGCTGTCAGCCTACCTGCCCGATTTGCTGCTCAACAACATCGCGCCGACCGACAAGGAAAATCTCGCACCCTATCGCGTGCTCCACTTCCTCGCCCTCGCGCTCGTCGCCACCCATCTCATTCCGGCCGATCATCCTGGCCTGCAACTGAAGCCGCTTCAGGCGGTCATCAGATGCGGTGAGGAATGGCTTGCCGTGTTCTGCGTCGGCGTGTTCCTGTCCTTCGCCGGCCATCTGATCCTGATCACCGGCCCCAATCTGATCGTGATGCAGATCGTCGTGAGCCTTGCGGGCTTCGCCGCGATGACCGCACTCGCCTATTACATCACCTGGTCGAAGCGGCAGGACCTGCCCGCGGCCCTGCGGCAACAGGCCTAAAGCATGATCCGGAAAAGTGCGAAGCGGTTTTCCGGAAAGATCATGCGTAAACAACAAGCTAAAGCGCGATGACGATTCATCCAAATCTCATCGCGCTTTAGAAGAAGAATCGTGCGATTCTGCTAGGCCGAAGGCGGCGGCTGCGCTATGCCGGAACTCTGCGTGAGGAGACCGGGCGTGGCGACGGGGAAAGGCGGGGGTGACGAGGCTGACAGCGCGCCCCGGCGCGGCCGGCCAAGGTCGATCGAGACCAGCAACGCCATTCTCGAAAGTGCCTATGCGCTGATGGCCTCCACCGGCCTTGCCGCCACCACCATCGACGCGGTCGCGCGGCACTCCGGGGTCTCCAAGATGACGATCTACAAATGGTGGCCGTCCCGCGAGGCGCTTTTGATCGACGCCTTTCTTCACCACGCCGCGCAGATGCTGCCCCTGCCCCCGGCAAGCTCCGGCAGCCCCGCGGCGCGCGCGCGCCGCCATGCGGCCGCTTATGCCGAGGCACTCCAGGGCGAGTTCGGCAGGGTCCAGCTCGCTGTCATCTCCGAATGCATCTCCAAGACCGGCTCGGCGGAGCTGTTCTACGCGCGCTATCTGCAATTCCGCCGCGACCTGCTGGTCGAGATGATCGCCGCGGGCCAGAAGGATGGCAGCATTCTGGCCGAAGGGCTTCCTGAGGATCTCTACGACGCGATCTATGGCAGCCTGTTCTATCGCTATGTCTTCGGCATCGCGCCGGTCACGCCGGCTTACGCACGTAACCTCGTCAACCTCGTGTTGCGGCCGAAGGGTTAGCTGCGCACAGGCCTGACCGGCGCCGAGATCTTGTCGGTGCGGTCGCGCTCGGTCATGTCGACCACCGTCTCCATCGGCGCGGTCAATTCGTAGACGTAGGAAACGTCCGTGAAGAAGCGCTTGGCGGTGCCCCCTAACGCCTCGGGCGCGACGCGGTCGAGCAGGATCAGGCCGAAATCGGAGTCGGGCCGGCGCGTCGCCTCGCTGGTGTTGAACTCCTCCCAGCGGAAACGGAACACCTCGTCGCCCTCCTCGCCTGTCACCGTCCAGGTGGCGGTGATGTGAGGATGCTTTCCAACCAGCGACAGACCCTCGTCGGAATGCGAGGCAAGCTCGAAGAACAGCAGCGAGAGGCTCTGCGCCGCGCGTGCGCTGACCGCGATATCAGGACCGGTGACGGCGATGCGGTCGGCATGCGGGATGGCGCGCGCCTCGAACAGGCCCTTCAGCTTGACACCCTGCCACTGGCTCTCGCTGAGCAGCGAGACCACGTTGGACATGGCGTGGATGCGTCCGATCAAGAGCTCGCGCGCGATGTCGATGTCCGAGCCATGGCGCAAGGTGCGCGTCACGATCGACTGGATCACCGCGAGGATGTTCTTGACGCGATGGTTGAGCTCGTCGATGACGGCGGTCAGCCGGCGCTCGAAGCCGATTCTGACCTGGATCTCCCGGCTGAGCCGCAGATTGTTGTAGGCCACATAACCGAACAGGCCGCACACCATTGCCGTGATCGCAAATCCGATCGCCGCCACGATGATCGCGGTCTGCTCGGCGCGGCGCATCGAGTTGGTCTTCGCGTAATAGCCGAGCTGCCAATCACGGCCGCCGAAGCTTACCGTGCGCGTCGCCGAGGGCGCCGGTCCGTCCGCCATCATGCGTGTCGAGACCACACCCTGATCGTTGGCTATCAGTTCGCCGCCTTCCTTGCGCGGATCCCTAAGCGCGACCGCGAACAACGACATGTCATCATTGGTCAGCATCAGCGAGGCGAGCTCGTAGGAAAACGTGACGAACCCGGCCGGCTCCATCGCTCCCTCGGGAATGACGGGCGCAGCCACGATGATGCCGATCGCGCCGTTCCCGCCGACCAACGGCACCGGATCGGAGGCAACCGACTTCTTCTCGGCGCGCGCGCGCGTCAGCATCGCGCTGCGAACCGGATCCTGATCGTAGCTGCGGCCGGGCAGCGTTTTGGTCTCGTTGCTGCGTGGCTCGAGGTCCATCAGCACGTCGATCGGCTGGGTGATTTCGGCCGTATTGATCGGCTTGTCGTCATAGGAGCGAAGCTGCGGATTTGGGAAGCCGGCGCCGGCAATGGCGGTCTGCGCGGCCGCAAGCTCGTTCGGCTTCAGCCGGGCGATCCAGCCGGCCACCACGAAATCGGTCTTGAAGGCGTAGATCGCCGAGCGCAGCGGCTCCAGCATGTTCGGCTTGATCACGGATGGCGCGCGGAACAGGCCTGAGGCGACACGCGCGAGCAGCTCCCGCTCGGTGAGGCGGTCCTGAACCAGACTCGCATGAACGTCGATCGCGCGCGCGAGCGCGATCCGATCCAGCGCCAGCTCCTGGTCGTGGACGCGGTAGGCCGCAAGCCCGGAGAGCAAGGCTCCCAGCAGAGCGATGAAGCCGATGATGAAGCCCAGCCTGACCACGCGACTACTCAGGCGAAAGCAGGAGGTCGGCAATAAACATGGAGCATATGAACGCCGCCCGAACGGCCATCTGCCGAAACAGGGTGAACCCCAGTGCCGGAGATAATGGAGGAGGAGGCATCGGTACGCAACTTGGGTCGCCCGAGAAGCTTAATCCGCCCGGCCGATGGTCTGGACGGGATGAATTCGCCCCCGCGCGCCGGAGGTAGTTAATCGCCGTGTCCGAAATTTGTTCCGCGGTTACGGCGTTGCCCCGGGCGTTAACGGCGAAAAACGCCTGCGCCAAGTGGTCGCGTCCGGTCAGCCCTGTCGTTTCAGGCCGCCTTTGGTCTCGATGAAGCCGACGATCCGGTCGAGGCCCTCGCTTTTCTTGAGGTTGGTCATCACGAAAGGACGCTCGCCGCGCATGCGCCTGGCGTCCGTCTCCATCTTCTCCAGCGAGGCGCCGACATGGGGCGCGAGGTCGGTCTTGTTGATGACCAGGAGGTCGGACCGGGTGATGCCGGGGCCGCCCTTGGATGGGATCTTGTCGCCGGCGGCGACGTCGATGACGTAGATCGTGAGGTCGGCCAGCTCCGGAGAAAAAGTGGCAGCGAGGTTGTCGCCGCCGGACTCGATCAGAACGAGATCGAGCCCCGGAAATTTCGCGCGCATGTCCGCGACCGCAGCGAGATTCATCGAGGCATCCTCGCGGATCGCAGTGTGGGGACAGCCGCCGGTCTCGACGCCGGCGATACGGTCCGGCGTCAGCGATCCCGAACGCACCAGGAACTCCGCATCCCATTTGGTGTAGATGTCGTTGGTGATCGCGGCAATGTCATAGCGCTCGCGCATGGTCTTGCAGAGCAGGTCCATCAGCGCGGTCTTGCCCGATCCGACCGGGCCGCCGACGCCGACACGCAAGGGGCCGTGAGATTTCGACATGTAACTCGCTCTCTCTTAATGGGTTAAAGGCCGCACAGGTCACGACCGAAACAGCCGCGTATATTGCGTCTCGTGCCGCAAGCTGGCGAGATCGGCGCGGAAGGTGGCACTGCCGAGATCGTCCAATGTCGCATTCAGCGCACGATTGGCGGTCGCGGCGACGGCGGCTTCCAGCCTCACCAGAACGCGCTGGCTATCGGTCTGGCCGAGCGGAATGAGCCGGCTGGCCGCGGAAATCCAGTTCGAGACCAGCGCATGCAGGAAGGCGTGCAGCGTCGGTGCCAGCGGAACGGCGTGCCTCGCCGCAACAACACCGACGGCGACCGGATAGACCAGCGGCGTGCTGCATGCCGCGATCGTGGCATCCAGCCCGTCGGCATCCCACGCGGCGCGGACGATATCGATGAAGGCGCGGCCCTGCGAGGTCGTCTCCAGCTGCCGCTCGCGCGACGGCACGAAGGCGGCGGCGAGCTCGGCGATCTCGTTCAAAGCCGTCGTCTCGTCCGCTTCCGTGCTGCGATAGGCGTGGACCAGAAACGTCGCGTCACAAAAGCCGGAGCCGTCGCCGAGCATCGCATCGAGCCAATCCGCCAGCGTCGTCACGTCGGTGATGTCGCCCGCCTCGATCGCCCATTCGAGGCCGCTGGAATAGGAAAAACCACCGACCGGGAAGGCCGGCGACAGCCAGGTCATCACCCGGTACAGCGCCGCCGCCTCACCCTGGGCGAGGTCACCGACGCCGACCGGCTCATTTGTGGTCATGAGCATGGTTGTGGCCGTGGTGATGGTCGGGATGGTCGCAATGCTCGTCGTGGTGATGGTGGTGCTCGTGGCTATGGTCATGCGCGGCATGATCATGATGGTGGTGACCATGGCCGTGATGATCATGGTGATCGTGATGGCCGTGACCGTGGTGCGCATGATCGTCGTGCCCATGGCCGGCATCGGCGTAGGCGCCGCCTTCGGGATCGAACGGCGCCTCGATCTCGGTCACGCGCGCACCGAGGCCCTTCACCATGGCCTCGATGACATGGTCGCGACGGACGCGCAGGGCCTTGGCCATGATCTGCGTCGGCAAATGACGGTTGCCGAGATGCCAGCCGACGCGGATGAGGTGATGCGGATCGCGGCCGCGGATCTCCAGCAGCGGCTCCGGCGCCGCCACCACCTCGATCAGTCTTCCGTCCTCCAGCACCAGCGCATCGCCGCCGCGCAGCGCGACGGCGTGCTCCAGATCGAGCAGGAATTCGAGCCCCCGCGTGCCCGTCATCGCCATGCGGCGGCGGTGCCGATCGTCGAAATCGAGCACGACCGTGTCCGCCGGCGCTTCCGTGAAGCGGTGCTGTCCCTTGACCTGCGTCGCCCGGATCATGCGTCTTACCTCTTTACCGTGTCTCGACCTTCTCGGGCGTGATCACCTCGATCTTCGGCGGCGCCGTGAAGCACTTCACCGCGACGCGACCGAAGGTCTTCATGTGCTCCATGGTCCGATGCGGCACGAGCGCCTCGGCATTCTCCCACTGCTCGACGAATACCATCTTGCTGGGATCGGTGACGCTCTCATGCAGATCATAGGCGATGTTGCCGGGCTCTTTCCGCGTTTCCTTGATGCAGGCGGTGGCGGCTGCAATGAATTCGGCGCGCGTCTCGGGCTTGATGGTCAGGGTGGCGACGACGTAGATCACGAGAAATCCTCCCGGCTTTTCTTCTAGAGGTTACGATACCGGGCGGGACATTAGACCAGGCGGGACCGAACGCAAAACGGCAAAAGCCGTCCCCGGACACGCACTCCGAATATACTCGCGGGACATGCGTCGAGGCGCTATTTCAGTACATGAAATATCGCTGCGCCATCGGCAGCACCTCGGCGGGCGCGCAGGTCAACAGCTCGCCATCGGCACGGACCTCGTAGGTCTCCGGATCGACCTCGATATCGGGCGTGGCGTCGTTGTGGATCATGCTCTTCTTGGAGATCTTGCCGCGGGTGTTCTGGACCGCATAGAGCTTCTTCTCGATCCCGAGCTTTCGCGCCAGGCCGCCGGTGACAGCCGCCTTCGAGGTGAAGACGACGGAGGACGCGGTCCTCGCCTTGCCGAAGGCGCCGAACATCGGCTGATAGTGCACCGGTTGCGGCGTCGGGATCGAGGCGTTGGGATCCCCCATGGGCGCAGCCACGATGGTGCCGCCCTTGACGATGCAGTCCGGCTTGACGCCGAAGAAGGCCGGCGACCACAGCACGAGATCGGCGAGCTTGCCCTTCTCGACCGAGCCGATCAGCTTCGACACGCCATGCGCGATCGCGGGGTTGATCGTGTACTTGGCGATGTAGCGCTTGACGCGGAAATTGTCGTTGTCCTTGCCCTTGTCCTGCGGCAGCGAGCCACGCTGCTTCTTCATCTTGTCCGCGGTCTGCCAGGTCCGGATGATGACCTCGCCGAGGCGGCCCATGGCCTGGGAATCCGAGGACATCATCGAGAGCGCGCCGAGGTCGTGCAGGATGTCTTCGGCGGCGATGGTCTCCTTGCGGATACGGCTTTCGGCGAAGGCCAGATCTTCCGCGATCGAGGGATCGAGATGGTGGCACACCATCAGCATGTCCAGATGCTCGTCGATGGTGTTGCGCGTGAACGGCCGCGTCGGGTTGGTCGAGGACGGCAGCACGTTCTTCAAGCCGGCCACCTTGATGATATCGGGGGCGTGGCCGCCGCCGGCGCCCTCGGTATGGAAGGCGTGGATGGTGCGGCCCTTGAACGCCTTGATCGTGTCCTCGACGAAGCCGGATTCGTTCAGCGTGTCGGTGTGGATCATCACCTGGATATCGTGATCGTCGGCCACCGACAGGCAATTGTCGATCGCGGCCGGCGCCGTACCCCAATCCTCGTGCAGCTTCAGCGCGCAGGCGCCGGCCTTGATCATCTCGACCAGCGCCGCGGGCCGCGAGGCATTGCCCTTGCCGGAGATGCCGAGATTGACCGGGAAGGCATCGAACGACTGGATCATCCGCGCGATGTGCCAGGGGCCGGGCGTGCAGGTGGTGGCGAAGGTGCCGTGCGACGGGCCGGTGCCGCCGCCCAGCATCGAGGTGACGCCACTCATCAGCGCGTGCTCGATCTGCTGCGGGCAGATGAAATGGATGTGGCTGTCGAAGCCGCCGGCCGTGAGGATCTTTCCTTCGCCCGCGATCACATCCGTGCCCGGACCAATGATGATGGTGACGCCGGGCTGGATGTCGGGATTGCCGGCCTTGCCGATTGCCGAGATCATGCCGTCCTTGATGGCGACGTCGGCTTTCACGATGCCCCAGTGATCGACGATCAGCGCATTGGTGATGACGGTGTCGGCCGCGCCCTGCTTGTTGGTGACCTGCGACTGCCCCATGCCGTCGCGGATCACCTTGCCGCCGCCGAACTTCACCTCCTCGCCGTAGGTGGTGAAATCCTTCTCGACCTCGATGATGAGGTCGGTGTCGGCGAGGCGCACCTTGTCGCCGGTGGTCGGGCCGAACATGTCGGCATAGACGGATCGCTTCATCTTGACGGACATCACAAGCCCCGTTTGCGTTTGAATGTCTGGTGGGTCACAGCAGCGCCCTCGCTGCTTTCACGGCATCGTCGAACTTCGTGTCGAGCCACGCATTGCCGCCACGGCAGCCGGCGACGACCTGCGTGGCCCACGCGACGTAATCGGCGAGATCGTCGCGTTCCTCGGCACTCGGGTCGGTTTGAATGCGCGCCTCTGTGTTGCTGATCTTGTCCGCGATCTTGATCAGCTTGGCGCCAGGGGACTTGTTCGGCGCTTCGAGCACCTGAAGGCGCCGCCGCTCGGCCTTCGGCAAACCCATGTCGTCGGTGCATTCAACGACGAGTGAAGCGACACGCTCCGAAAATATCTGCGCGAGCTCCTCGCGCGTGGTGTCGGTGTCCTCGATCGTATCATGCAGCCAGCCGGCTGCGACCAACTCGGCGTCGGCGCCCTCGGTCGCGGTGGCGAGCAGGTTCGCGACCTCGGCGAGATGGTTGATGTAAGGATCGTTGCCGCGCCCTTTTCGCGCCATGCCGTTATGGCGGCGTGCGGCAAGCTCGGCAGCTTCCGAGACGAGACAAACGGGTGACAGCATGGCAAGGACCTCCATTTCGGTCTCAACCGTGCCGCGCCGCGCTCGTTCCTGTGGAGGTCACAGCTTCCCCATGACGTCGCCGCGGAAGCCGTAGATCGTCTTCTTCCCCGCCATGGCGACGAGTTGCACTTCGCGGGTCTGGCCGGGCTCGAAGCGGACGGCGGTGCCGGCGGCGATGTCGAGGCGCATGCCGCGGGACTTCTTGCGATCGAATTTCAGGGCCGGGTTGGTCTCGAAGAAGTGGTAGTGCGAGCCGACCTGGATCGGCCGGTCGCCAGTGTTGGCGACCGTCAGCGTCACGGTCTTGCGGCCGGCATTGAGCTCGATCTCGCCGTCCTGGATGAAGAGTTCGCCCGGAATCATTCTATCCTCCTCGTCATTCCGGGGCTCGCGAAGCGAGAACACGGAATCTCGAAACCAAAACCTCTGGATTCCGGTTCGCCCTGCGGGCGCCCCGGAATGGTGAATTCTAGTTACCTGATCGGCTCGTGCACGGTGACGAGTTTGGTGCCGTCCGGAAAGGTCGCCTCGACCTGGATGTCATGGATCATCTCGGGGATGCCCGGCATCACCTGGTCGCGGGTCAGGACCTGCGCGCCGGATTGCATCAGTTCGGCGACGGTGCGGCCGTCGCGGGCGCCTTCGAGGATGAAATCGGAGATGATCGCAACCGCTTCGGGATGGTTGAGCTTGACGCCGCGGTCCAGCCTGCGGCGCGCCACGATCGCCGCCATCGAGATCAGAAGCTTGTCCTTTTCGCGGGGAGACAGGTTCATGCGAAATCTCTTCCGTTCAACACGTCAATTCAGCCAATCATCAGTTCAGCCAGAGCCGTGGCAGGGCCGCGCCGGTGCGCGCCAGCGCGGCCATCATCTCGGCGCGCAAGCGCGCCGCATCTTGGGCACAGAAGCGCGCCATTGCAAAGCCATTCCATGCCGAGATTCCGACCTCGCCGGAGCAAGACTCCGACGCTTCCCGAATGCGTTCGACCAAGGCCTCGTCACCGGGCACGATCAGGGCCGTGCCAATCGCCGCGCCGCCTCTGGCGACCGCGGATCGCGCGAGCTTTGCGCCGATATCGCCATCGAGCCGGACGGTTTCTGCGAGCACCAGCTTGCCGGCGCGGCGCATCCGCCAGCGGTCCACAAATTCGCCCTGCTCCATCCGCTCGCCCATGGCGGTACGGCCGAATACGACAATCTCGCAAAGCAGAAGCGAGGCAGTCTCGTCGAGCGCGATGTCGAAGCGGCGTTGCACGCGGGCGCGGTCGAACAGAATCGTCTCCTGCGGTAGCCAGGACAAATGCGCGCCTGCGCCGGCCTTGAGCGAGATATTGAGCTGCGCCGCGGGCCCCGGCGCGCGATAGACCTTCTCCGCCGCCGCCGTCGTCAGCGTCAATCGCGCGCGATCCGCCGCCGATATCTCGATGTCGAAGCGATCACCGCCGGCGACTCCGCCGGCGGTGTTGACGAACACGCCGGACAGGCCCTGATCTTCCGGGGAGGGAAAGCGGACACGGAGCGAACCGGATTCATGCAAGGTGCCGCGTCGCGTCACGCCGTCACGTGCGTGCACGTCGAACCGCACCGCGCCGCGGGCGCGATTCGCCTCGAAAACCCCTGACGTGGTTGAAACGTCGCTGCGCATCTGCCTCCCCAGCCGGTCGCGACAGATTGGCTTACAGCGCCATCTGGCGGCTGATCTCGCTCGCGTCGAGATTGGAGCGGTCGCAGGTGAACTTCACCGCGCCGCGATCCATCACGGCAAAACTGTCGCCGAGTTCGCAGGCAAAGTCGAGATATTGTTCGACCAGCACAATGGCGATGTTGCCGAGGTTGCGCAGGTACGAGATGGCGCGGCCGATGTCCTTGATGATCGAGGGTTGGATGCCTTCGGTCGGCTCGTCGAGCAAAAGCAGCTTCGGCCGCATCACCAGCGCGCGGCCGATCGCGAGCTGCTGCTGCTGGCCGCCGGAGAGGTCGCCGCCGCGCCGGCCGAGCATGGATTGCAGCACCGGAAACAGCGAAAACACGTCGTCCGGGATGTGCTTGTCCTCGCGCTTGAGCGGGCCGAAGCCGGTCTTGAGGTTCTCCTCGACCGTCAGCAGCGGAAAGATCTCGCGGCCCTGCGGCACGAAGCCGATACCCTTGCGCGCCCGCTCGTAGGGCTTCAAGCCCGTGATATCATTGCCGTCGAGCACGATCGCGCCCGAGGAGATCGGATATTGCCCGACCATGGCGCGGAGCAGCGAAGTCTTGCCGACGCCGTTGCGCCCGAGCACGCAAGTCACCTTGCCCGGCGCGGCCGAAATCGAGACACCGCGCAGCGCCTGCGCCGCGCCGTAGAACAGGTTGATGTCCTTGACCTCAAGCATGGCTCAGCGTCCCAGATAGACTTCGATGACCCGCTCGTTGGCCGAGACCTGGTCGATGGTACCTTCCGCGAGCACCGTGCCTTCGTGCAGGCAGGTGACCTTGACCCCGAGCTCGCGCACGAAGGTCATGTCGTGCTCGACGACCATCACGGTGTGGGTCTTGTTGATCTCCTTCAGCAGCTCGGCGGTGAGATGCGTCTCGACGTCGGTCATCCCCGCGACGGGTTCATCGACCAGCAGGAGTTTTGGGTCCTGCGCCAGCAGCATGCCGATCTCGAGCCACTGCTTCTGGCCGTGGCTGAGGCTGCCGGCCAGGCGGTTGCGGGCGTCGGTGAGGCGGATCGTCTCCAGCACCTTGTCGATCCGCTCGGATTCCGCCTTGCTGCCGCGCCAGAACAGCGTGCCGCGGACGGAGTGATCGACATTGAGCGCCAGCAGCAGATTGTCCTGCACTGTCTGACTCTCGAACACGGTCGGCTTCTGGAATTTGCGGCCGATGCCGAGCTCGGCGATGCGGGTCTCGTCGAGGCGCGTCAGGTCGGTGACGCCGTCGAACAGCACGGTGCCCTCGTCGGGTTTGGTCTTGCCGGTGATGATGTCCATCATCGTGGTCTTGCCGGCGCCGTTCGGGCCGATGATGGCGCGCATCTCGCCGGGCTCGAGCGTCAGCGACAGATTGTTGATGGCATGGAAGCCGTCGAAGGAGACGTGCACGCCGTCCAGGTAAAGCATTGCGGAGGTCGCGCGGGTATCCATGACGTTCATTGCGCCTACTCCGCCATCTTGGGTTCGACGCCATTTTCGGCCGCGGCGCTCGCAATGGCTGCAGCGGTGCTTTTTTCCCTGGTCGAGGCCCACCAGGCGTTGAAGGTGCCGACGATGCCTTTCGGCAGCAGCAGCGTCACCAGGATGAACAGCGCGCCCAGCATGAACAGCCAGTATGGCGCGAGCACGCCCGAGGTGAAGAATGTCTTGGCGTAGTTGACGACGACGGCGCCGAGCGCGGCGCCGACCAGCGTGCCGCGGCCGCCGACCGCGACCCAGATCACCGCCTCGATCGAATTCCCCGGCGCGAACTCCGAGGGGTTGATGATGCCGACCTGCGGCACGTAGAGCGCACCGGCGACGCCGGCCATGCAGGCCGATACCGTGAACACGAACAGCTTGTAGGATTCGACGCGGTAGCCGAGGAAGCGCGTGCGCGATTCCGCATCGCGCACCGCGATCAGCACCTTGCCGAGCTTGGACGAGACGATGGCGCGGCAGATCAGGAAGCCGATGATCAGCGCCAGGCAGCTCAGCGCAAACAGCGCGGCACGCGTGCCCTCCGCCTGCACGTTGAAGCCCAAAATGTCCTTGAAGTCGGTCAGGCCGTTGTTGCCGCCGAAGCCGAAATCGTTGCGGAAGAAGGCGAGCAGCAGCGCATAGGTCATCGCCTGCGTGATGATCGAGAGATACACCCCGGTGACGCGGGAGCGGAAGGCGAGCCAGCCGAAGCAGAAGGCGAGCAGGCCGGGCACGACCAGCACCATCAGCGCTGCGAACCAGAACATGTCGAAGCCATACCAGTACCAGGGCAGCTTCTGCCAGTTCAGGAACACCATGAAGTCGGGCAAGATCGGGTTGCCGTAAACGCCGCGGGTGCCGATCTGCCGCATCAGGTACATGCCCATGGCGTAACCACCGAGCGCGAAAAAGGCGCCGTGGCCGAGCGAGAGGATGCCGCAATAGCCCCAGATCAAGTCGATCGCGAGCGCCAGGATCGCGTAGCAGACATATTTGCCCCAGAGCGCGACGAGATAGGTCGGCACCTGCAGGAACGAGCCCGCGGGCAGCAGCAGGTTGGAGAGCGGGATGAGGATGCCGCAGGCCGCGACGATCGCGAGGAAGATCGTCGCGCCGCGGTCCAGCGATCGCGTCAGCATGTGAGGGGTCATGCTTCCACCGCACGGCCCTTGAGCGCGAACAGGCCGCGCGGCCGCTTTTGAATGAACAGGATGATGAGAACCAGAATCGCGATCTTGCCGAGCACGGCGCCGGCGACCGGCTCCAGGAATTTGTTGGCGATGCCGAGCGTGAAGGCGCCCACGAGGGTCCCCCATAGATTACCGACGCCGCCGAACACCACGACCATAAAGCTGTCGATGATGTAGCTCTGGCCGAGATTGGGGCTGACATTGTCGATCTGCGACAGCGCCACGCCGGCGATGCCGGCAATGCCCGAGCCGAGGCCGAAGGTGAGCGCGTCGACGCGCGAGGTGGCGATGCCCATCGAAGCCGCCATGCGGCGGTTCTGCGTCACCGCGCGCATTTCGAGGCCGAGCGCGGTGTAGCGCAGCATCGCGAGCAGGATCGCGAACACGGCGAGCGTGAAGAGAAGGATCCAGAGCCGGTTATAGGTAATGGTGATCTGGCCGAGCTCGAACGCACCGCTCATCCAGGACGGATTGCCGACCTCGCGGTTGGTCGGACCGAACATGGTGCGCACCGCCTGCTGCAGCACCAGCGACAGGCCCCAGGTCGCGAGCAGCGTCTCCAGCGGCCGGCCGTAGAGGAAGCGGATGATGCTGCGCTCGATCAGCACGCCGATCGCGCCCGCGACGAGGAAGGCGAGCGGCACGGCGATCAGCAGCGAATAGTCGAACAGGCCTGGATAACGGCTGCGGATCACCTCCTGCACCACGAAGGTGGTGTAGGCCCCTAGCATCACCATTTCGCCGTGGGCCATGTTGATGACGCCCATCACGCCGAAGGTGATGGCGAGCCCGATCGCGGCGAGCAGCAGCACCGAGCCGAGCGAGAGCCCGTACCAGGCATTCTGCACCATGGACCAGACCGCGAGCGAGTTCTGGATCGAACCGATCGCGCTCGTGGCGGCCTTGGTGACCGACGCCGGCTGGTCGCCCATGCCGGTAAGCAGCGCCAGCGCCTCCTGGTCGCCGCGCGCCTTGAGGGTTGCCACCGCCTCGAGCTTCTCGACCTCGGTCGCATCGGACTTGAACAGCAGGATCGCCGCGCGGGCCTCACCGAGCGCGGCCTTGACGGATCGGTTGGTTTCCTTGGCGAGCGCGGCATCGACCGCCTCAAGCGCGGTCTCTTCATGCGACTTGAAGACGGATTGCGCAGCCTGCAGGCGCGTCCCGACGTCCGGCGACTGCAGCGTCAGGCTACCGAGCGCGGCATCGACGCTGCGGCGCAGGCGGTTGTTGAGGCGAACCGCGCTCGCGCTGTCGGGAACGCTGGCAACGGTCTCGCCGGTCGCGGCATCGATCGACTTGCCGTCGGTGCCGGTGACGTAAACCTTCTTGCTGTCAGGATCCGCCATGAGGCGGCCGTCCTGGAGCGCGCTGATGATCGGGAAGGCCAGCTTGTTGCCGCTGCCCGCGACCACACCGATCGCCTCTTCCGTGTCGGAAAAATCGTCATTGGCGAATTTGGCGACTGCATCCTCGAACGGACCGGCGAAGGCCGGCAGCGCGAACGCGATCAGCAACAACGAGAGTGCAAGCGAGCAGAGACGGGCAGACAGATGGGCTGGCACTGTGAATGACCCCGGCAGAAATGAGTGGAGAAGGCGGCCGGATCGCCGCCCTCTCCGGTCGTGCAATGGAGCGTCAGGTCGGGATCAGGAACCCGAGCCGAGGCACTTGTTGGTCTTGGTGTTGAAGTTGCCGCACTTCTTGCCGACCCAGTCGCCGATCAGGTCCTTGGAGCCCTCGAGCTCCTTCGACCAGGCGTCGCCCGCGACGAGGCCGGGGGTCTTCCAGACCACGTCGAACTGGCCGTTGGCCTTGATCTCACCGATGAACACCGGCTTGGTGATGTGGTGGTTCGGCAGCATCTTCGACACGCCACCGGTCAGGTTCGGCGCCTCGATGCCGGGAAGCGCATCGATCACCTTGTCCGGATCGGTCGACTTCACCTTCTCGACCGCCTTCACCCACATGTTGAAGCCGATCACGTGCGCTTCCATCGGATCGTTGGTCACGCGCTTCGGATTCTTGGTGTAGGCCTGCCAGTCCTTGATGAACTTCTCGTTCGATCCGTCCTTGGTCTTGATCGACTCGAAGTAGTTCCAGGCAGCGAGATGGCCGACCAGCGGCTTGGTGTCGATGCCGGCGAGCTCTTCCTCACCCACCGAGAACGCGACGACCGGGATATCCTTCGCCTTGATACCCTGGTTGCCGAGCTCCTTGTAGAAGGGAACGTTGGCGTCGCCGTTGATGGTCGAGACCACTGCGGTCTTCTTGCCGGCCGAGCCGAACTTCTTGATGTCGGCCACGATCGTCTGCCAATCGGAATGACCGAACGGCGTGTAGTTGATCATGATGTCTTCCTGGGCGACACCCTTGGACTTCAGATAGGCTTCCAGGATCTTGTTGGTGGTGCGCGGATAGACGTAGTCGGTGCCCGCGAGCACCCAGCGCTTCACCTTCTCTTCCTTCATCAGGTAGTCGACGGCGGGGATCGCCTGCTGGTTCGGCGCGGCACCCGTGTAGAACACGTTGCGCTCGCTCTCCTCGCCCTCGTACTGCACGGGGTAGAACAGGATGTTGTTGAGCTCCTTGAACACCGGCAGCACCGACTTGCGCGACACCGAGGTCCAGCAGCCGAATACGACCGAGACCTTGTCCTTGGTGATCAGCTCGCGCGCCTTTTCGGCGAACAGCGGCCAGTTCGACGCGGGGTCGACGACGACGGCCTCCAGCTTCTTGCCGAGCACGCCGCCCTTCTTGTTCTGCTCGTCGATCAGGAAGAGGATGGTGTCCTTCAGCGTGGTTTCGCTGATCGCCATGGTGCCGGACAGGGAGTGGAGTACACCGACCTTGATGGTGCCGTCCGCGGCCTTCGCGCCAGTCAATGAAGCCAGACCAAGCACCAGTCCGGCCGTCGCGGCGAGCACGCCGCGGCGGCAAAATGACGCCGCGATATCGTGGGTGGATTTGCTAAACATGAGTGTCTCATCTCCCTGACGCAGACGTGAAAACGCTGCGAAACGGCCCCATGGCCGCCTGCGATTAACGGAATCGCAAGAACCATGCCATGGACTGAGCACCCATCAACTCATTGACTCTACTTATAAAATCGCCAGAAATCCAAGTTTCGCCGCAGTCATTCCGCCTAAACTACAGGCAATTTAAATGTATGCGAAAGCGGCATGCAGGCTATTTTCTGAGCAAATTACCAAATCTGGCTAAATTTCCGGCATCACTATTTCTGCGCCGCAACCGCTGTTTGAGACCGAGTTGCCTTGAAAGCGCCTCCTCGATGTTCCATATAAGCGGCGGAGACCTCTTGCGAATCAATGGGTCGTAGCGAGCCGCGTGTTCTTAAGCCCCTCCGGGCCTCTGGCTTGCCCCATATCACCCAAGCCATCCGACACCCCAAACACGCAGGTGTCTTCTCGACACCCTTTTGCGCGCGCCGCGCTGAATGCGCCGGGCGTCCGCTTTTGACATGGAAAGAACCCCTCTTTTGACTTCCTTTCAGGACTTCGGCCTGGCCGATCCCATTTCCCGTGCCCTCCAAGAAGAAAACTACGTCACCCCGACCCCGATCCAGGCCCAGACCATCCCGCTGGCGCTGACCGGCCGCGACGTCGTGGGTATCGCCCAGACCGGCACCGGCAAGACCGCGTCTTTCGCGCTGCCGATCCTGCATCGCCTGCTCGAGAACCGCATCAAGCCGCAGCCCAAGACAGCACGCGTCCTGGTGCTGTCGCCGACCCGCGAGCTGTCCGGCCAGATCCTCGACAGCTTCAATGCCTATGGCCGCCATATCCGCCTGTCTTCGACGCTCGCCATCGGCGGTGTGCCGATGGGCCGCCAGGTCCGCGCCCTGATGCCGGGCGTAGAGGTACTGGTCGCCACCCCCGGCCGCCTGCTCGACCTCGTGCATAGCAACGGCTTGAGGCTTTCGAGCGTTGAATTCCTCGTACTCGACGAGGCCGACCGCATGCTCGACATGGGTTTCATCAACGACATCCGCAAAATCGTCGCCAAGCTGCCGATCAAGCGGCAGACGCTGTTCTTCTCGGCCACCATGCCCAAGGATATCGCCGAGCTCGCGGACTCCATGCTGCGGGACCCCGCCCGTGTCGCGGTGACCCCAGTGTCTTCGACCGCCGAGCGGATCAACCAGCGTATCCTGCAGGTGGACTTCTCGGCCAAGCCCGCCTTCCTGACCAAGCTGCTGCAAGACGAAACGATCAACCGCGCTCTGGTCTTCACCCGCACCAAGCACGGTGCCGACAAGGTGGTGAAGACGCTGGCCAAGGCCGGCATCGCTGCCAACGCCATCCATGGCAACAAATCGCAGAATCACCGCGAGCGCACGCTCGCCCAGTTCCGCTCGGGCGAGATCCGCACCCTGGTTGCCACCGACATCGCCGCCCGCGGCATCGACGTCGACGGCATCAGCCACGTCATCAATTTCGACCTGCCCAACGTGCCGGAAACTTACGTCCACCGCATCGGCCGCACCGCGCGTGCCGGCGCCGACGGCACCGCGATCTCCCTGGTCGCCGGCGGCGAGGAACTCAGCTATCTCCGCGACATCGAGCGGCTGATCCGCGTGGCCCTGCCGCAGGAGGACCATCGCACCGACGCCGGCCGTCGCGATGCCGGCCCCGCCCCGTCGCAGCAACGACAGGGCCGGCCAGGCGGCCGTCCCGGCCAGCGCCCAAAAGGCGCACGGCATGGCGACGGGCGGCGTGGCGACGAACGGCATGCCGATGGGCGCCACCATAGTGCCGGCAAGCAAGGCGACGGCAGGCACGGTGAAGGCCGGCACGCCGAGGCAAGGCATGCTGACGGACGGCCCGGCAGCCGCCCGAATGCGTCCAAGGGTTCTCGCCGCCGCCGGTCCGGTGGTAAGATGCACTCATCGCCTGTCGACCGTCCGGAACAGCGTTCCGCGCATAGCGCCGGGACGCCTGATGGGATACAAGGCGTTGCCTTTTTGCGCCGCGAGAGTCGGCCAAACAGCCAACCGAACCGCAAACCCTATTCGCACTAGCCGTCCACGACCTGGAGAAATTCATGGCTAAGGAAGAGCTGATCCAGTTCGAAGGACTGGTCACCGAAATCCTCCCCGACGCCCGCTACCGCGTGCAGCTCGACGCCGGACACGAGATCGTTGCCTATACCGCCGGCAAGATGAAGAAGAACCGCATCAAGACGCTCGCGGGCGACCGCGTGACAGTGGAGATGTCGCCGTATGACCTCGAGAAGGGCCGGCTGATTTTCCGCCACAAGGACGAACGCCCCAGCACGGCGGGCGGACCGCCCCGTCCCGGACAGCGTGGCGGCCAGTTCCGCCGCCGCTAATCGGCTACTGCGCGGGGGCGCGAGATAAAACTCCGACCTGTATGATGATCTGCCGTTGACATCACGGTGGATCAAAAAATCGTGCACGTCCGGATTGTTTCGGGCCCCTGTTTCCGATAAAATGAATTAATCGATTTTCGGCCGGACGACATTAGCATCCACCGGTACAGCCGGTTCAGACACGCTGACGACCCTTCCAGAAATTCGATCTAACCTGCCCGTGCGAGCGGGCTTCGACATTGTGTTATCTGAGAAGGGACTACCCCCGTGAGCATGGGAACCGTGAAGTGGTTTAACGCAACCAAGGGCTATGGCTTCATTCAGCCCGACGACGGCGGCCAAGACGTGTTCGTCCACATCAGCGCCGTGGAGCGCGCCGGTCTCGGCTCGCTGCGCGAAGGCCAGAAGATCTCCTATGAGATCGTGTCCGACCGCCGCTCCGGCAAGTCGGCGGCGGACAATCTCCGCGCTGCGAGCTGAGCCCGCCGGCCCTGAGCCCCGACCGGCTCGAGCGAGGCAGAGCAAACAAGGCAACTAAAAAAGGCCGTGCGTGACGCACGGCCTTTTTTATTCCAGGGTCGGCTCGCAAATTCAACACGTCGACGGTACGCCGTTGTAAGGCACGCAGGCGACCTGGCGCGGCCGCGTGTAGGAGAGATCGCCCAGCGTTATGCTCGACTTCAACACGTAGCCGACTGCCGGCGTGTAAGTGTAGTTGGCCTCGCTCAGGATGAGATAGCTCGACGGAATCAAGAGCGTCGGGGGAATCATCGTGGTGACCTTGTCCCCGGCCTTCCGAGCCGAGGTCACCAGCGTGGCTTGTGTCGCGCCGCTCGCAATGGTGCCGGCCTTGCTCCACTGGACCGTGGCGATGCTGTTGGCATCGATGTAGATCTGGGAGATCGTGCCCTTCACGAGGGTAGCGTCGTAAGGCATGACGATCGAGATGCTTGCCGTAAACGTGTTCTGCATGTCGGCATCGGCGAGCGTCGTCGACTGCGACGTCAAATCGGACAGTGTCCGTGCAATCAACGTGACTTTGCGGTCGATCGCCACGGCAGACGAAAACTCGACGGTGCCGAAGAACATCACCAGCATCAGCGGTACGATCACCGCGAATTCGGTCGCCGCAAGCGCGCGCTTGTCGGCGACGAAGTCGCGCACGAAGCAACGTGCATTCCTCCAGATATTCGCAATCGCCTGCATCGGTCCGCTCAGATCCATCTGCCTCAGAAGGGTTCGTTCTTGAACGCCACGGTCGCCACCATCAGCCGCTTGTTGCTGCATCCCATGTTGTAGCCGAGCCCGGTGACGAAGAGCGGCCATTGATAGAACAGCCGCACCACGACGACCTGACCGGAAGTTCCGGCATTGTACTGCATGCCGGTGGTGGGATTGAAGTTGCAGGAATTGCCATAGTTGGTGAGGCTTAGCGCGCCGAAGGAACTGGTGCTGACAACGTCGACGTAAAGCTTGCTGCAATCGAACAGCGCCGGAATCTGGCTGCAGACATAGGTCTTGAACGTCGTCTGATCGCAAGCAGAGACCGTGTTGGGGGTGGTCTGACAGGCCGCCACCGAGCCGCCCTGCGCCTGCGCCTGGCCGGTCAGAATCGCGCGCGCGGAGTCCTGCGCGATGGTCTCGAGCGCCTGGCTCGAGAAGAACATCAGCGCCGTCTCGATGACGGCGAACAACAGCGCGAAGAACATCGGTGCGACCAGCGCAAATTCGACGGCTGCGGAGCCGCGGCGGTTGCCGCGAAACCGGGCCAGCGCTTTCCGGAGCGTGAACCTCGTAGGTGCGGGCGATGGCATATGGTCAAATTCCCCAGCAACGGGCGATCATCTGCCCGTTCAATAGCGGAAACTGATTGTCTAAATGTTTCAAGCGATCCGCGTCCGGCGGACCGCGCCGTTAGGAATGCGTTAACCTGACGCCAACCGAAGCGCACGGAAACGCGCCGCGCGCGAATCCGCAAGGAGCCTGGCGGGGATCCCCCCCGGCAGACCCGCCGGTCGGCTAGTTGGGTTTGGCGGCCGCACCGGCACCACCGCCGCTGCTGGCACTGCTGCTGAGCGAGCCGGCCTGGCTCATCGTGTTGTTGAAATAGGTGTCACTGTCGCCGAGCGTCACGCGACGCTGGCAAAGCGGTACGCAGCTGTAGGACTCGCGCTCAATCCCGCGATAGACGGTGACGAGCCGGTCGCTCGGGCCTTCAACCTGGATCTGGCGGTCGACCAGAATCTCGCCGCCCCGGTCGAGCGCGATGAAGTTGGTGGCCCCATAGCCCTTCCCGGTCACGACGATCATGCCGCCCGGCTGGAGCGTGACATCGGCGATCAAGGGATTGCCGACCACTATGGTCGCCACCTTGCCGGGCAGCCGCACCAGCTTGGCCTGATCGACATTGACGGCGATGATGTCGGCGGTAGGCTCGGCAAGGCCAGCGGCCGGCCATGCCAGCACCGCGGCGGCAACCAGAAGACAGACGCGCGCATGACGGCGCAGTAATTCTTTACGCATACTCTTACCCCGGGACGTCACAAACCGGCAGAAGCGATGAGATAACAGCGGAGCCGGTGCCCGACCCGGCCAACCTGCCTCCAATTCGTGAACGTTCCGCAAACTCGCCGACGATTGTTTGAACGGACTGGCGTTTGCGGGCCCCACTGGTCTCTCCTAATGGCGGAACGGATAGGCGAGCTGGCCTCCGATCTCCTTCGGCATGGTCGCTTCGTCCTTGCCGTAATCCTGCGGCAGCCTCCCCTCCGGCATGCGGAAGGTACCGAACAGCACGTCCCAGATCGGAAACGTCCCGGCGAAATTGGTGTCGCCACCCTCTTCGAGCGAAGTGTGGTGCCAACGGTGGAATACCGGCGTCGCCAGCACGTATTTGAACGGTCCGAAGGTCCAGTTCAGGTTGGCGTGCACGAAGGCCGAATGAAAGGTGGTGAACGGGCCGACCCAGATCATGATGTTCGGGGAGATACCGGCCATCAGCAGCACGACGTCGACGCTGATCGTCCCGAGCAAGAGATTGACGGGATGGAAACGGGCCGCGGAGATCCACCCGATCTCCTCCGACGAATGATGGACGGCGTGGTACTTCCAGAAGCCGCCGTCGTGGAAAAGCCGGTGCAGCCAGTACAGCATGAAATCGGATAGCACCAGGAACAGCAGGCCCTGAATCCATAGAGGCAGCTGCGACAGCGGACCGTGGCCATCGTCGTAGAAGGCGATGAGTTCGTCCGCGTCGTGGATGTTGAAGACGACGCCGGCACCGACGATCAGAAGCCCGATCCGCATGGTGCGGGCGAACACCGGAACGAAGAACCAGTAGCAGATGTCGGTGAGAATCTCCCGCTTGCGCCACCACGGCACGCCGGGATTGCAGGCCCAGAAATGCTCCAGCACTGTGAAGATCGCAGCAAGTACGAAGGTGACGGGGATCACCTTCACGATGGTCTCGCCGAGCATCAGGGCAACTTGCATGGGCAGGCTCGACATCGTCGCCTCTCTTGCGAATTCCGGTCCTGCTTAGGCCTACTCCGCGAAATTTAAGGGAGGGTGAAGCCGGCGCCGCGCTGCCGATGCATCCGGAACCGGAACGAATTGCAGCTGCCGTCTTAAGGCGAAATTCACTCTGGGCAAAAGCATCGCGCCTGGCGTGGGTTTACCCGATCGAATTAACTCTACCGAAAGAGCTCGGCTCTCATGGTCATCGCGTCAAAGACAGCGCCGAGCGAGGCGATCCCACTAGACGGAGTGTTATTCATGAAGAACGTGATTGCGCGTTTCGCGAAGGATGAATCCGGCGCCACCGCCATCGAGTACGGCCTGATCGCCGCCGGCATCGCGCTGGCCATCATCACCGTCGTCAACCAGCTCGGCGGCACGCTGAACACCAAGTTCACCTCGATCCAGTCCAGCCTGAAGTAAGCAGCCGACGAACGACGGCAAAAGCCCCGGATCTCCGGGGCCTTTGTTTTTTGAAGACGGCGAGTTCCAGTGGCGTTGCGTAAGTACAGAACCGATGCTGCGGTGACGGCGAACGATGCGGGCGCGTCGCAGGCCGGCTCGCCCACTTATTGGGTCTGCCTTGCGCTGCTGCTCGCAACGATCGTACTCGGCGCGCGCATTGCCAGCCTGTTGTGAACTCGCTATCGGCGGGTTCTGCTGTTCAGACCATTGCTGCCGTTGTCGGTTTGTTTAGCACTGCCGGCTAGCATGCGGCGACGCCCGATCCGCGACTAAACCAGGCCTCAAGACGCAGCTCATGATCCTCGACCTTGCGCGCCTTCTGCTCTTCCCGGCCCTGATGGCATTCGCCGCCGCGAGTGATCTATTCACGATGACGATCTCGAACCGCGTCTCGCTGGCGCTGGTAGCGGGCTTCTTCGTGCTCGCCCTCGCCGGTGGCATGGCACCTCACGAGATGCTGAGCCATATCGGCGCCGGTGCGGTTCTGCTGGTCGTGGCCTTCACCTGCTTTGCCATGGGCTGGGTGGGCGGCGGCGATGCCAAAGTCGCGGCGTCCGTCGCGCTCTGGTTCGGCTTTGCACATCTTATGAACTTCCTGCTCTACGCTTCGCTGTTCGGCGGCGCGCTGACGCTGCTCCTGCTCCAGGTCCGGCAATGGCCGCTGCCCTACGGGCTCGCGGCTCAGGCCTGGCTCGCACGGCTGCACGACAAGGAGAGCGGCATTCCTTACGGTATCGCGCTCGCGCTGAGCGCGTTGATGGTCTACCCGGAGACCGAATGGGTGAAGGCGATCGACCTCACTCACCTCGCACTGCGCTGAACGCACCGGGTAAACCCGGCGTTAAGGCGATTTACAGATACGCCTCATTAACCATGCTTTGACGAATAGCTGGTCAACTGCCGATCACGGCGGCGGTAGCGTCGCGGCGTATTGTTGGAAAGTTGAAGCGTATGAATAGGGCACGCATTGTCGTCCTGACGGTCGCCATCTGCGCCGGCGGCATCGCCGCGTACCTGGCGAGCGGCACCGACAATTCTGCGCCGCCTCCGCTTCCGGTCGCGCAGCTGCCGACCGTCGACGTCCTCGTCGCCAAGAACGACATCGGCCTCGGCCAGACCGTAAAGCCCGAAGACGTGCAATGGCAGACCTGGCCGGCCGCGACCGCCAGCACCACCTTCATCCGCCGCAACGAGCGCCCCGATGGTGCGACCCAGGTGGCCGGTTCGATCGCGCGGGCTCCGTTCATTCAGGGTGAGCCGATCCGCGACCAGAAACTGGTCAAGGCCGAAGGCTCCGGCTTCATGGCGGCAATCCTGCCCACCGGCATGCGGGCGATCTCGACCGAGATCTCGCCGGAGACCGGCGCAGGCGGGTTCATCCTGCCCAACGACCGTGTCGACGTCCTGCTCACGCGCCGGTCGAAGAACCCGGACCAGGGCAGCGGCGCCCCCGACGTCGTCACCTCCGAGATCATCCTGGCCAATATCCGCGTCCTCGCCATCGACCAGGCGCCCAAGGAGAAGGACGGCCAGAACGCGGTGATCGGCAAGACCGTCACCCTCGAGCTCACTCCCGCGCAGACCGCAACGCTGTCCGCGGCGCGGCAGAGCGGCACGCTGTCACTGGCGCTGCGCAGTATCGTCGACGTCAAGATGAGCGAAATCACGCTCGATGACTCCGCGCAGAAGCGAGAGGGTGTTTCGATCATTCGCTACGGCATTCCAAGTCAGACGGCTAAGGCACGATGAAGACAGTCGATATGAAATGCAGGGCAAATTCGGCGACGATGCGAACCTCACTGGTCCGTGCCCTGTCGTTTTCGGCCGCCCTCGCGCTGGCGCTCAACCCGGCGGTCGCTGCCGATTACCGCCCCGTGGCTCCGGCCGCGATGGACGGCCAGATCAACGCGCGTTTCCTCTCGCTCGGCGTCGGCAAGTCCATCGTGATCGACCTGCCGCGCGACATCAAGGACGTGCTGGTCGCCGATCCCAAGATCGCCAATGCGGTGGTCCGCTCGGCGCAGCGCGCCTATATCATCGGCGCCGCGGTCGGTCAGACCAACATCGTCTTCTTCGATTCCGCCGGTCAGCAGATTGCGGCCTATGACATCGCGGTCAAGCGCGACCTCAACGGCGTACGGGCCGCGCTGAAGCAGGTCCTGCCCAATGCCGACATCCAGATCGATGGCCTCGGCGATGGTATCGTCCTGACCGGCACGGCTGCCAACCCGATGGAGGCGCAGCAGGCCAACGATCTCGCCGCGCGCCTGGCCGGCGGCCCCGAGAAGGTGGTGAACTCGATCGTGGTGCGCGGCCGCGACCAGATCATGCTCAAGGTGACGGTGGCGGAAGTCCAGCGCAGCATCATCAAGCAGCTCGGCATCGACCTGACCGCCAACCTCAACTACGGCACGTCGGTGGTGAGCTTTTCCAACTCCAATCCGTTCACGGCTCTCGGCAAGAACCTCGTGGACAGCAATAACCTGACCACGAAGTTCGGCGCCGCGCCGTCGGTGCAGGCCACCCTGCGCGCGATGGAAACCGCGGGCGTGATCCGCACGCTGGCCGAGCCGAACCTGACCGCGATCTCCGGCGAGTCGGCGACGTTCATCGCCGGCGGTGAATTCCCGGTCCCGGCAGGCTATGCCTGCGACCCCACCACGCATGTCTGTACCACCCAGATCAGCTTCAAGAAGTTCGGCATCTCCCTGAACTTCACTCCCGTGGTGCTGAGCGAAGGCAAGATCAGCCTGCGGGTGATGACCGAGGTTTCGGAACTGTCGAACGAGAATGCGATCACGCTGTCGCAGGCGGTGACCTCGAATTCGGTGAACTCGCTGACGGTGCCCTCGATCAGGACCCGCCGCGCCGAGACCTCGCTGGAAATTCCCTCCGGCGGCGCGATGGCGATGGCCGGTCTGATCCAGCAGCAGACCAAGCAGGCGATCAGCGGATTGCCGGGACTGATGCAGCTCCCGATCCTGGGCACGCTGTTCCGCAGCCGCGACTTCGTCAACAACGCGACCGAGCTGGTCGTGATCGTGACCCCCTATGTCGTTCGCGCGGTGGCACCAAAGGATCTGTCGCGGCCGGACGACGGCTTCGCACCGCCTGCGGATCCGCAGGCCCAGCTGATCGGCAATATCAACCGGCTCTACGGCGTGCCCGGACGGACCGAACCGGCCAAAAGCTACCGCGGCACCTACGGCTTCATCACCGACTGAGGCGGAACGGGGACTTCACGATGATCACAAGACCACCCCAGCTTCGCAAACGCGCCATCCGCCTCGGTGGCGCGCTCGTCGGCATGGCGCTCGTGCTCGGCGGCTGCCAGCACGACGAGGTCCTCACGGCCTCGATTCCCGACGATTACAAGCAGCGCCACCCGATCGCGGTCGAGGAGCAGAACCGCTCGATCGTCGTCTTCGTCGGCCATGCCCGCGGTGGATTGACCGCCGCCCAGCGCGCCGACGTAATGGGCGTCGCATCGGCATGGTTGCACGAAGGCACCGGCGCCATTCGCATCGACGTGCCCTCCAATACGCCCAATGCTCGTCCGGTTGCCGATACGATGCGTGAGATCCAGGCGATGCTGGCGGCGGCGGGCGTTCCGGCACGCGGCGTCAGCGTCCACCCGTATCAACCGGAAGACAAGCGTTTCCTGCCGCCGATCCGGCTGACCTATTCCAAGATCGCGGCGGTCGCCGGCCCCTGCGGCCTGTGGCCGGAGGACATCGGCCCCTCGATGAAGAACAAGCGCTGGTTCGAGAACAAGGATTACTACAATTACGGCTGCGCCCATCAGCGCAACCTCGCGGCCATGGTCGACAATCCATCGGACCTCGAGCAGCCGCGGCCCGAAACTCCGTCGTATACGGCGCGGCGCATCACCAGCCTGGAGAAGTATCGCAAGGGAACCACGACGGCGACCACCTATCCCGACGCCGACAAGGCCAAACTGAGCGACACCGGCAAATGATCAGCTACGCGCGCCAGACACAAGAAGAGCAGCCGGCAGCAGCTCCTCCGCCGGTCGAGGAGCATATCGCGCCCGCGCCGCGCGTCTCAGTCCAGGCCTTCTGCGAGACCGTGGAGACTGCCGCCGCGGTCCAGTCGGCCGGCGAGGATCGCCGTCTCGGCAAGGCCCATCTGAAAATCCAGATGGGCGGCATGGCGGCCGCGATCGAGGCCTACCGCTCGGCCCCGACGCCGAACGTGATCGTGCTCGAGAGCGACGGCCGCAGCGATCTGTTGGGCGGCCTCGACCAGCTCGCCACCGTCTGCGACGCCGGCACCCGCGTGGTCGTGATCGGCCGCATCAACGACGTCACGCTCTATCGCGAGCTGGTGCGCCGCGGCGTCAGCGATTACGTGCTCGCGCCGGTCGGCGCGATCGATGTCGTGCGCTCGATCTGCAACCTGTTCTCGGCGCCGGAAGCCAAGGCGGTCGGCCGCATCATCGCCGTGGTCGGCGCCAAGGGCGGCGTCGGAGCCTCCACCATCTCCCACAATGTCGCCTGGGCAATCGCACGCGACCTCGCGATGGACGCCGTCGTCGCCGACCTCGACCTCGCCTTCGGCACCGCCGGGCTCGACTACAATCAGGATCCGCCGCAGGGCATTGCCGATGCCGTGTTCTCGCCCGACCGCGTCGACACGGCTTTCATCGACCGCCTGCTGTCGAAATGCACCGACCATCTCAGCCTGCTGGCGGCGCCTGCCACGCTCGACCGGGTCTACGATTTCGGCACCGACGCTTTCGACGCCGTGTTCGACACGCTGCGCTCCACCATGCCCTGCATCGTGCTCGACGTTCCGCATCAATGGTCGGGCTGGACCAAGCGCGCTCTGATCGGAGCGGACGATATCCTGATCGTGGCCGCGCCCGACCTCGCCAATTTGCGCAACACCAAGAACCTGTTCGATCTGTTGAAGGCCGCGCGCCCCAACGACCGGCCGCCGCTCTACTGCCTGAACCAGGTCGGCGTGCCGAAACGGCCCGAAATCGCCGCCGCGGAGTTCGCCAAGGCGATCGAGAGCCAGCCGGTCGTCTCGATCCCGTTCGAGCCGCAGATCTTCGGCTCGGCGGCCAACAACGGCCAGATGATCGCGGAGATATCCGCGAACCACAAGTCGATCGAGATGTTCCTGCAGATCGCCCAGCGTCTGACCGGCCGCAGCGAGACCAAGAAACAAAAGTCGTCCCTGCTTTCACCTCTGATTGAGAAGTTGCGGGGAAGATAAGCCGCCGCATGGAGTTGTTAAGTGTTCGGTAAGCGTAGCGGAACAGACACCGACTTTCGGGCGCCCAAGCCCGGCGCCGTGTCGCTCGAGCCTGCCCAGGCTCAGGCGCCGACGGTGTCGCGCGCTCCGCCTCCGCCGGCCGTCGCCTCGCCGCCGCTTGCCCCTGCCAAGGCCCCGCCGCCTCCGGCCATGGAGAGCCGGCGCTCGGACAATTATTACGAGGTCAAGGCGACCATCTTCGGCGCACTGATCGAGGCCATCGACCTCGCCCAGCTCGCCAAACTCGATTCGGAGTCCGCGCGCGAGGAAATCCGCGACATCGTCAACGAGATCATCGCGATCAAGAACATCGTGATGTCGATCGCCGAGCAGGAGGAGCTGCTCGACGACATCTGCAACGACGTTCTCGGCTACGGCCCGCTCGAACCGCTGTTGTCGCGCGACGACATCGCCGACATCATGGTCAATGGCGCCAACACCGTCTACATCGAGGTCGGCGGCAAGATCCAACGCACTGGCATCCGCTTCCGCGACAACCAACAGCTTCTCAACATCTGCCAGCGCATCGTCAGCCAGGTGGGCCGGCGCGTCGACGAATCCTCGCCGATCTGCGACGCGCGCCTCGCCGACGGCTCTCGCGTCAACGCCATCGTGCCGCCGCTGTCGATCGACGGCCCCGCGCTCACCATCCGCAAATTCAAGAAGGACAAGCTGACGCTGGATCAGCTCGTCAAGTTCGGCGCGATCACGCCCGAAGGCGCCGAGATCCTTCAGATCATCGGCCGCGTTCGCTGCAACGTGCTGATTTCCGGTGGTACCGGCTCGGGCAAGACCACCCTGCTCAACTGCCTCACCAATTACATCGAGCACGACGAGCGCGTCATCACCTGCGAGGACGCCGCCGAGCTCCAGCTTCAACAGCCCCATGTGGTGCGGCTGGAAACCCGCCCGCCCAATATCGAAGGCGAGGGCCAGGTCACCATGCGCGAATTGGTGCGCAACTGCCTGCGTATGCGGCCCGAACGCATCATCGTCGGTGAGGTTCGCGGACCCGAAGCCTTCGACCTGCTCCAGGCCATGAACACCGGCCATGACGGTTCGATGGGCACGCTGCACGCCAACAACCCGCGCGAGGCGCTGTCGCGCTGCGAATCCATGATCACGATGGGCGGCTTCTCGTTGCCCTCGCGCACCATCCGCGAGATGATCTGCGCCTCGATCGACGTCATCATCCAGGCCGCACGCCTGCGCGACGGTTCCCGACGCATCACCCACATCACCGAGGTGATGGGCATGGAAGGTGACACCATCATCACCCAGGACATCTTCCTCTACGACATGGTCGGTGAGGACGCCAACGGCAAGATCATCGGCCGCCACCGCTCGACCGGCATCGGCCGTCCGAAGTTCTGGGAACGCGCCCGCTATTACGGCGAGGAGAAGCGCCTTGCCGCGGCGCTCGACGCGGCGGAAGTCGCGCCGAAGACGTGAGCAGGTCAGCACCGCCATGAACATGCAGGTCCTCGCCCTCGCCTTCCTCGCCACCGCAGCGGTCGGTGGCATCGCCTGGGTATTCCTCTATCCGCTGCTGTCCGGAGAACGAAAGGCGGAAAGCCGGCGCGCCTCGGTCGCGCGCGCCGAAGCTCCCACGGCCCGCCAGGCCGAGAAGACCCAACGCTCGCGCCGTGAGCAGGTCGAGACCACGCTCAAGGACCTCGAGGCGCGGCGCGCGCAGGAGAAGAGCGCTCCGCTCAGCGTCCGCCTGTCGCAGGCGGGGCTAGACTGGACGCCGCAGAAATTCTGGACCGTATCCGCCGTCGTGGCGGGCGTATTTTTCGCGGTCGCTCTGTTCGCCGGCGGCGGCCTGATCGGCGCTGCCGGTCTCGCCTTTGCCGGTGGTTTCGGCCTGCCGCGCTGGGCTCTGGGCTTCCTGAAGAAGCGTCGTGAAACCAAGTTCCTGGCTGCGCTGCCCGACGCGGTCGACGTGATCGTCCGCGGTATCAAGGCGGGCCTGCCCCTGTTCGAGTCGATCAAGGTCGTGGCCGCGGACTCGCCCGAGCCGCTCCGCAGCGAATTCCTGGCCATCATCGAGACGCAGGCGATCGGGATGCCGCTCGGCGAGGCCTGCGCGCGGCTCTATGAGCGCATGCCGCTTCCGGAGGCCAACTTCTTCGGCATTGTGGTGTCGATCCAGCAGAAGTCGGGCGGCAACCTCTCCGAAGCGCTCGGCAATCTTTCCAAAGTGCTTCGCGACCGCAAGAAGATGAAGGAAAAGATCCAGGCGATGTCGATGGAGGCCAAGGCCTCCGCCGGCATCATCGGCTCGCTGCCGCCGATCGTGATGTTCCTCGTCTACCTCACGACGCCGCAATACATCTCGCTGCTTTGGACTCATCCCACCGGACAGCTGATGCTGGTCGGCTGCGTCGTCTGGATGTCGATCGGCATCATGGTGATGAAGAAGATGATCAATTTCGATTTCTGACGGTGCCGTATGGTCGAATTCCTCGTCTCGAAACTGCACGACGTCCGCTTCATGACCATGCTGCTCGCGGCCATCGCCGCGAGCGCCACCGTCTATACCCTGGTGATGCCGTTGTTCGCCGGCGAGGGCCTCTCCAAGCGGATGAAAGCGGTGGCGAGCGAACGCGAACGCATCCGGCAGCGCGAGCGTGAGCGTCTTCACAAGAACGAAAAGGTCTCGCTGCGCCAGACGCCGAAGCAACTCGTCTCCAAGGTGGTCGAGGACTTCAATCTGACCAAATGGCTCGCGCAGGAGGCTGCGCGAGACAAGCTCATCATGGCAGGTTACCGCGGCCAGGCGCCGTACATCACCTTCCTGTTCGCCCGCATGGTCGCCCCGATCGTGCTCTTGATCGGCTCGGCCCTCTACGTCTTCGTGATCGCGCATATGGAGCAGGCGATGCCGGTCAAGATCGGCATCTGCATCGGCGCGGCCTATCTCGGCCTCCAGTCGCCGATGCTGTTCCTCAGGAATGCGATCTCCAAGCGCCAGCTCTCGATCAAGCGTGCGTTTCCCGACGCGCTCGATCTGCTCCTGATCTGCATCGAATCCGGCATGTCGGTCGAAATGGCGTTCCGCAAGGTTGCGAACGAAATCGTGGGCCAGTCGATCGCGCTGTCGGAGGAGTTCACCCTGACCACGGCCGAATTGTCCTATTTGCAGGATCGCAAGGTCGCTTATGAGAATCTGGCACGTCGCACCGGGCTCGAGGGCGTCAAGTCGGTGTGTCTGGCGCTTCAGCAGGCGGAGCGTTACGGCACCCCGCTCGGCCAGTCGCTGCGCGTCATGGCGCAGGAGAACCGCGACATGCGCATGAACGAGGCAGAGAAGAAGGCCGCCGCTCTGCCGCCGAAGCTGACGGTGCCGATGATCCTGTTCTTCCTGCCGGTGCTGTTCGTGGTCATTCTCGGACCGACCGGCATCAAGATCACAGAGATGCACTGAGCCCGAGCGAACCGCGCCGTTCACCAATCAAGCCGAGATCAGACGGTCGGATCCGATCAGTCGGGCTGGCTCAGCGAGGCAACCGGCGTCCGCTTCGGTGCGCCGCGCGGGGCGTCGCTGCGGCTCAGCATGTCCTTGAGATAGGCGACATTGGCCGCGGCCTGGTCCGGTGGCAGGTCCGCTTTCACGATGGTCTCCGCTTCCGCGAAGCGGCCCTGGAGACCGACGACCAAAGCGAGGTTCTGCCGCACCCGGGCGCTCGCACGCGGCGAGGCGTAGGCCTGCCGCAGCGCCTCTTCGGCCTTCGGCAGGTCTCTCGACAACATGTAGGACAGGCCGAGATTGGAGAGCACGCCGGGATCACCCGGTGCGATCTTCAGCGCGCTCGCGTAATAGGATCGCGCCTCTTCGTGACGGCCCATCTGGTCCAGCGCGGTGCCCTGTACCGAAAGCAGGCGCCAGTCGGGATTGTCGGGCGAATGCGCCTTCGACAGAACGTCGTAAGCCTGCTGGAAATTGCCGTTGTCGGCGAGTGCGCGGCCGTACAGGGCAAGCAGCGCCTTGTTGCCGGGATTGGCGATGGTCGCCTGCTCAAGCACGGCGGCGGCCTGGGCGCGCTGACCGTTGGCACGCAGGGCCTGTCCGTAGGCGAGCGCGGCGTCGGCATCCTTGGGATTGGCGCGGTAGCGCTCGCCATAGACTTCGACCGCACGCGCTGGATCGGTGGGCGCACGATCGGTGGGAACCGCCTCCGCCCGAGGCCCGACCGAGCCGGTCACCTCGGAGAGTTTCGACATGGCCGTGCAGCCGCCGAGTCCCATCGCCAGCATCGCGACCAGCGACGTGGAGGCAAGTAGCCGGGTAAGACTGATCCGTTGACGCATGACGCCTTGACTCTCGAGCCGCTTGATCGAGCCGAACGCGTCAGCAATAGAATGTTAACCCTAACGGCCGGTTAACGCCGTCTCGGGCCTACTCCTCTCACGGCGGCGATTGTTACGACGGCACCTCACCGCCGAGATCCAGATGGAGGCCGAGCGTCTTCACCTGTTCGTCCAAGTCCCGCAGCAGTTGCAGTCTCTGCCGCGCCTGCCACTGAACGTCGACGCCCTCGCAGGGCAACCGCGGCACTTGGCGCAGGAAGTCGTCACAGTTGATCAGACCCCTCCCGCAGAGTTCACCGAGCTGAGCGCTATCGATGCCGAGCACCTCGGCGGATTGCTCGACCAATCGGCCGAGCAGCATTCTCACCGCCGCAAGCGTGTCGATGTCAGATCTGGGCGCGGACCTCGCGATCTTGCCTTCGAGCTCAGTCCAGGCATGCGACGAGACGACGTAGGCGTAGAGCGCATCCGCCCAGTTCGGGTCGGCTTCATCATAAAAGCTGCGGCGCATGAACAGCCGGCGGGTGATCGCCGCGATCTGATCCCGCTTCACTGAGGCGGATGAGGCGACCTCGATCGCCGCCTGGACGGCCGGATCACGGGAAAAGTTCCGCGCTGCCGGCAGTCTGATGACGCCGTCAGGCAGGTTCGAATCGAGCAGCGTGAAGGCGGCATCGTTGCGCAGCCTTGAATAGCGGGTGATCGCGAAACGATGTTCCGTGCGCCAGCCACGGGACGCGGGGCCGAAATGGATGAGGTTGAAGCCGGCGGCGTCGCCGGCTTGGCCGGTCGAGGATGGACATGAGAGCACGTAGATCGTGCGCCAGAACGCCTCCCTGCTCTCGCTCGATGTCGCGCGCGGATCGGGGACGGAATAGCGGGTCAGTCCCTCGACGTGGCGATGACCGTGCAGAACCAGATCGACATCGAGCGAGATGGCAGCCTCGAGGAAGGTCGCGGGCGCGGCGAGATACATCAGCGGTTCGTCGGGCACGCCGAGAAAGCGCTTTCCTTCGCCGGTCGCCTGCGGCAGCGGATGATGGTGCAGGGCCAGCACACGGACCAGGTTTTCCGCCGGCTCGGCATAATCGGCGCGCCCCGCAGAACCCATGCTGGCCGCGAGTTCGGCGCTGAGCCGGGCGGACTCTGCGACCATCGCCTTGTAAGTGCTCTCGTCGATCTTGCCGCTCGCGAGCGCCATCAGGCTTGCGCGATTGGAATCGAGCAGCGCCAGCTCGAGGCCTGCCTGCCGGTAATAGACACTCTTCGAGGTTCGTGGCAGATGCAGGTAATCATAGGCGTCGTGACGGCCGGCACGCTGGCTCGGCCGCTTGACATCGTGATTTCCGGCAACGGCCTGGATGTCGGTGAACAGCCCGGTCTGCCGGAAAGTCGCGATCACGGCGAGCGCCTCGTCGAGCGCGCGCGGATTCGGATCGTCCACCAGATCCCCCGTGATCAGCAGGATGCGATCGGGGACATCCGTGACGCCCGTCATCTTTTCGCGAATCGCGGCCCTGAGTGTCTCGACGGTCGATAGCAGCCGGCCCGACCCGTCCAGATGCAGGTCGGAAATCTGCACAATGACGAACGATCTATCCATTTTGCGCCGCTCATCTGCAAATGCTGCGCCGCCCAAACGATGAGAGAAATGCTTCGACGAACAGATTCAGGCCGTATCAGCCAAGAACGAACCTGGACAGGTATCAACCGCGTGCCGCCGCGTGTCCGCGTTCGGTGTATGCGGAGCGGACGGCACAATTTTAAATATTCGTCAATAATGCCACAACCACAACGCTAGTAAAGCCCTGCGGCGGTGCTTTTGCGAACGGCAGTCGTCGACGTGAGATACGAGATCCGCCGAGGACGGTTTCGTCTCGCCAGGTCAATATTCGACGGCGAGCCGCTTGCGGATTTCGTCTACGCGCTTGTCGAGCGCGTCGAACCGCGCGTGCACGGAGCGGTCGTGGAGATAGAAGACGTAGCCGCCGGCAAGGAACGCGAAGATCCAATGGTGATGCTCGACATAGCCAAAAATCGCCTCGATGGCCTGGCCGATGAACGTGACCACGCTCCACACGAATTCCATCGCATTTCCTCCCGGCGCTTCCTCATCGGTCGCCGGCGATCTCCACTTCAGGCGGCCGCTCTCCGGAACCTAGCATGGCCTCCTTGCGGCGAGTAGCGGCTAGCTGAACGGTGACGGCAAAGCCGATTGCAGCGGCGGCGAAACTCTGCGAAGTCTGGTCCGTTCGCATGACCCGCTTGATCCGACGATCCGGACCCGCCAATGCCTTCTGTCTTCGAGACCTCACCCACCGCCACCCCGATCACCTTCGTCACCAAGTCGAGCTGGGATCAGGTCGCCGAGACGCTGCCACCGGCGCACCGCCAGTTCGCAAGGGCGAGCGCCTTTGCCGCCAAGCCAGGCAGCTATCTGGCGCTGCCCGCGCCGGATGGCGCGATCGCGCAGGTGCTGTTCGGTCTCGAGGACGAGGGCGCCAGATCGCGCGACCTGTTCCGGCCGGGCGCCCTGCCCGGCCTGCTGCCGCCGGGCACCTATCGCTTTGCCAATGCACCGCACGATGCGCGACTGGCGGCGCTCGCCTTCGCACTGGGCTGCTACCGCTTTGCCCGCTACCGCAAGGCTGATCGCCCCGAGGTCCGGCTGGTCCCACCTGACGGTGTCGACCCGGCCGAGATCGAGCGTATTGCCGATGCCGCGATGCTCGCGCGCGACCTCATCAACACGCCGTCCAACGACATGGGCCCGTCGGAGCTCGCGGCGGCCGCGCAGGCGCTCGCGGCCGAGTTCGGGGCAAGCTTCGCCTGCACAATCGGCGAGGATCTGAAGACGAATTTCCCGCTGATCCACGCCGTCGGCATGGCCTCGAGCCGCGCGCCACGGCTGATCGACATCGGCTGGGGCGATCCTGATCATCCCAAGGTGACGCTGGTCGGCAAGGGCGTGTGTTTCGACACCGGCGGCCTCGACCTGAAGCCGTCGAGCGGCATGCTGATCATGAAGAAGGACATGGGCGGCGCCGCCAACGTGCTGGCGCTGGCGCGCATGGTGATGGATGCGAAGCTGAAGGTGCGGCTGCGCGTGCTGATCCCGGCGGTGGAGAATGCGGTCGCCGGAAATGCCTTCCGCCCGCTCGACATTTTTACCTCGCGCAAGGGCATCACGGTCGAGATCGGCAACACGGATGCGGAAGGACGCCTGGTGCTCGCCGATGCGCTGGCGCTGGCCGACGAGGAGAAGCCGGACCTGCTGATCGACCTGGGCACGCTGACCGGCGCGGCGCGCGTCGCGCTGGGGCCGGACCTGCCGCCCTTCTACACCAATGATGAGACGCTGGCCGTCGACGTCGCGCGCTGCGCGGCGAAGGAGAACGATCCGTTGTGGCGCATGCCGCTGTGGCCGCCTTACGATTCCTGGCTGGACTCCAAGACGGCGACCATCACCAATGCGCCGTCGGGCGGCTTTGCCGGCTCGATCACCTGCGCCCTGTTCCTGCAGCGCTTCGTCGAGCACGCCAAGAGCTGGTTGCATGTCGACATCTACGGCTGGACGCCGTCGGCGAAGCCGGCGCGGCCCGAAGGCGGCGAGTGCCAGGCCGCGCGCGCCATCTACGCATTGCTGAGCGAGCGCTATGCGTGATCCAGGACACGATCCAAGGCTGACGCCGGCGCGGGGCGACATCGCCGCGAAGTATCTCGAAGGCAAGGTTGCGGCGGAGCGCTTCGTCACCGGCGAAGAATTCGAGGTCATCGACGCGCTCGCGCCGTTGCGCGAGCAGCCATCCTCGAATGCGATGCTGATGACGGAGGCGCTGCGGGGCGAGCGCGTCACGGTCTACGACCGCAACGGCGAAGGCTGGGCCTGGGGCCAGCTCAATGGCGACGGCTATGTCGGCTGGCTGCCCGACGCGGCGCTGTTGAAGCCGACGGCCGCGCCGACGCACAAGGTCAGCGCACTCCGGACGTTTGCGTTTCCCGGCCCGTCGATCAAGCTGCCGCCGGCTGCCACGCTGGTCCTGGGATCAAGGCTCACGATCGCGCGCGAGGACGGGGCCTTCGCGGTGACGCGGGACGGAACGTTCTTGCCACGGACTCACCTCGCGCCGCTCGATCATTACGAGCCGGATTTCGTCGCAGTGGCCGAGCGCTTCATTGGCACACCTTACCTCTGGGGCGGCAAGAGCAGTTTTGGCATCGATTGCTCGGGCCTGGTCCAGGTCTCGCTGGCATCAGCCGGGATCGGCTGCCCGCGCGACAGCGACATGCAGCTCGCCGGTCTCGGCCGTGCGCTGGAGCCGCATGAGCGGAGCAGCCTGCTGCGTGGCGATCTGATCTTCTGGAAGGGCCATGTCGCCATCGTCCGCGACGGCAGCACCATGGTTCACGCCAATGCCCATCACATGGCGACCGTGATCGAACCGATCGAGCCCGCGATTGCGCGGATCAAGCAGGCCGGCAGCGAGGTCGTCGCGATCAAGCGGCTCTGATTGTTCTTGTGATTCCGGGGCACGCGCATCGCGCCTGAACTATGGTGCGCAATTGCGCACCTGAGCACCTCGCACCATAATCTCTGGGTTCCGGGTTCGCGCTGCGCGCGCCCCGGAATCACGAACGCTACGTCGCGACCGCCCCGTTCCCCGCGGTCTCCAGCCGGAACGCGGCCGCGAACAGCGCGCGCGTGTAATCCGTCTTCGGATTCCGAAACAGTTCGGCCGCCTGCCCCTCCTCGACCACCTTGCCGCCGCGCATCACGATGAGATGGCTGGCGAGCGAGGCGACGACGCGTAAGTCGTGCGAGATGAACATGTAGGTGAGGTCGCGCTTGCGCTGGAGCTCGCGCAGCAGATCGACCATCTGCGCCTGGAACAGCATGTCGAGCGCGCTGGTCGGCTCGTCCAGCACGACGAAATCCGGCTCCAGCACCACCGCCCGCGCGATGCTGATGCGCTGGCGCTGGCCACCCGAGAATTCATGCGGATAGCGGAAGCGCGTCTCCGGATCGAGCCCGACATCCTCCAGCGCCTTGACGACGCGTGCCTCGCGCTCCTCACGCGACAGCTTCGGCTGATGCACCGACAGGCCCTCGGCGATGATGTCGGCGACCGACATGCGCGGTGAGAGCGAGCCGAACGGATCCTGGAACACGATCTGCATGTCGCGCCGGAAGGGGCGCATCTCCTTGAAGCGCAGGCCCTGGATGTCCTTGCCTAAGAACACGATACGGCCATTCGAGGAGATCAGCCGCAGCAGTGCGAGCCCCAGCGTGGTCTTGCCCGAGCCGGATTCGCCGACCACCCCGAGCGTCTCGCCCTTGCGCACGGCGACGCTGACGCCATCGACTGCCTTGATGTGGCCGACCGTCTTGCGCATCAGGCCGCGCCTGATCGGGAACCAGACTTTGAGATCATCGGCCGACATCACCACCGGCGCACTCGGCTGCGGCGGCGCGGGATCCGGCTTCGGCTCCGCGGCGAGCAGGTCGCGCGTATAGGGATGTTTCGGGGTCTTGAAGACCTGCTCGACCGGCCCCTGTTCGACGATCACGCCGCCCTTCATGACGCACACGGTATCGGCGATGCGGCGGACGATGCCGAGATCGTGGGTGATGAACAAGAGGCTCATGCCGAGCCGCGAACGGATCTCGGCGAGCAGCGCCAGGATCTGCGCCTGCACGGTGACGTCGAGCGCCGTGGTCGGCTCGTCCGCGATCAACAGATCCGGCTCGTTGGCGAGCGCCATCGCGATCATCACGCGCTGGCGCTGACCGCCGGAGAGCTGGTGCGGATAGCTCTTCAGCCGCGTCTCGGGCTCGGGGATGCCGACCTGCGTGAGCAGCTCCAGCGTCCGTCTGCGCGCCTCGGCATTGCTGGTCGGATTATGCAGCTGGATGATCTCGCCAATCTGCGCCTCGATCGTGTGCAGCGGATTGAGCGAGGTCATCGGCTCCTGGAAGATGATGGAGATGTCGCTGCCTCTGATCTCCCGCATCTGCCGCTCGGATTGCTCGATCAGCTCCTGCCCCTTGAAACGGATGCTGCCCGAAGGATGGGAGGCGTTCGGGTACGGTAGCAGCTTGAGGATCGAGAGCGCGCTGACCGACTTGCCGGAGCCGGACTCGCCGACCAGCGCGACGCATTCGCCGCGCTTGATCTGGAACGAGACCTTGTCGACCGCGAGCGTGGTGGCGCCGGCCTGATGGAAGGCCACCGAGAGATCGCGCACGCTGAGCAGGGGCTGGTTGATGGCGTCCATGACCTTACCTGAACGTCTTGCGCGGATCGAAGGCGTCGCGCACGGCTTCGCCGATGAAGATCAACAGCGACAGCATGATCGCAACCGAGAAGAAACCTGAGAAGCCGAGCCACGGTGCCTGCACGTTGGCCTTGGCCTGCGACAGCAGCTCGCCGAGCGAAGGTGAGCCCGGTGGCAGGCCGAAGCCGAGGAAATCGAGGGCCGTCAGTGTCATCACCGAGCTCGACACGATGAAGGGCAGGAAGGTCATGGTCGCGACCATCGCGTTCGGCAGCAAGTGACGGAACATGATGACCGGGTTGGACACGCCGAGCGCCCGCGCCGCCTGGATGTATTCGAAATTGCGCCCGCGCAGGAATTCGGCCCGCACCAGACCGACCAACGAGACCCAGGAGAACAGCAGGAGGATTCCGAGCAGCACGAAGAAGCCGGGCACGAGGACCGAGGACAGGATCAGGAGAAGATAGAGCGAGGGAATCGCCGTCCAGATCTCGATGAAGCGCTGGAAGATGAGATCGACCCGGCCGCCGAAATAGCCCTGCACCGCTCCCGCCGCGATGCCGATAACGGACGAAACGATGGTGAGACAAAGGCCGAACAGCACCGAGATGCGGAAGCCGTAGATCAATCGCGCCACCACGTCGCGGCCCTGATCGTCGGTGCCGAGCCAGTTGTATTCGAGGTCGCGGCAGCTCTTCAGCCCCTTCTTCTCCACCACCGGCTTGCACTGCTTCTCCGTCAGCATCCAGGTCGGCGGCGACGGTGCCGGTGTCGGCAGGTCGAGATTATGCGTGTCGTAGGAATAGCGGATCAGCGGCCAGACGATGGTGCCGCCCTTGTCCTTGATCAGCTTCTGCAAATAGGGATCGCGGTAGTCCGCCGCCGTCTCGAAATCGCCGCCGAAGGTCGTCTCAGAATAGGTCACGAAGGCCGGCCAATAGAGACGGCCGTCGAATTTGATCAGGAAGGGCCGATCATTGGCGATCAGTTCCGCAAACAGCGAGACCACGAACAAGCCGATGAAAATCCAGAACGACCAATAGCCGCGCCGGTTGGCCTTGAAGTTCTGCCAACGCCGCCTGTTGAGTGGCGAAGGCGCGTAGGGCTTGCGCGTGATCGGTACGACCCCTCCCAGCGGAGACTTGGCCGTGGTCTCGATCGGCGTCGGCGCGGTAATCGTCATCAGACCTCCCGCGCCTCGAAGTCGATCCGAGGATCGATCCACATATAGGTCAGGTCGGAGATCAAATTGATCACGAGACCGACCAGCGAAAAGATGTAGAGCGTGCCGAACACCACCGGGTAGTCGCGGTTGAGCACGCTCTCGAAGCTGAGCAGCCCGAGCCCATCCAGCGAGAAGATGGTCTCGATCAGCAGCGAGCCGGAAAAAAAGGCGTGGATGAAGGTTCCGGGGAAGCCGGCGATCACGATCAGCATGGCGTTGCGGAAGACGTGGCCATAGAGCACCCGGCTCTCGGTGCAGCCCTTGGCCCGCGCAGTCATGACGTATTGCTTGCGGATCTCGTCCAGGAACGAGTTCTTGGTCAGGAACGTCATGGTGGTGAACGCGCCAAGCCCCATGGCGATCAGCGGCAGCGTCAGGTGCCAGAAGTAATCGAGGATCTTCCAGTACCAGGGAAACTGCGACCAACCGTCCGAGGTCAGTCCGCGTAGCGGGAACCAGTTGAAGAAGGAGCCGCCGGCAAACAGGATGATCAGGAGGATCGCAAACAGGAAACCGGGAATCGCATAGCCGAGCACGAGCACTGTCGATGTCCAGGTGTCGAATCGCGTGCCGTCCTTCACCGCCTTGCGGATGCCGAGTGGAATCGAGATCAGATAGGTCAGAAGCGTCAGCCACAGTCCGAGCGAGATCGAGACGGGCAGCTTCTCCTTAATGAGCTGGAGCACGCTGACGTCGCGGAAATAGCTCTTGCCGAAATCGAAGCGAGCGAAATTCCACACCATCAGCAGGAAGCGTTCCGGTGCCGGCTTGTCGAAGCCGAACTGCACCTCCAGCTTCTTGATGAAATCAGGGTCGAGCCCCTGCGCCCCCCGATATTTCGAATTGATGGCATCGCCGCCGGCACCGACCTGCCCAGGTGCGCGCTGCGCAAAATCGCCGCCGCCCGAAATGCGCGACGTGCCGCCGGTATCGGCGCCTGAGAGTTGCGCGATCACGCGCTCGACCGGGCCGCCCGGCGCGAACTGCACGACGACGAAGGACACGAAGAGGATTCCGAGCAGCGTCGGGATCATCAGGAGGATGCGGCGGGCGATATAGGCGCTCATGGCTATTTTGCCTGCTCGAGCTTGGCCGCCTTGGCGGGTTCATGCCACCAGATGTCGGGCGCGCCGACGCCGTTGGCATAGCGCGGCAATTTCTGCGGATGGCCGAACTGATCCCAATAAGCCAGCCGGTGCGTCTTGTTGTACCATTGCGGCACCCAATAGCGGCCGGCGCGGAACAGACGATCGAACGCGCGGCAGGCGATCGTCAACTCCTCGCGGCTGTCAGCCGCCATGATCTTCTCGATCATTGCATCGATCGCCGGACTGGCGACGCCCGCGAGATTGTACGAGCCCTTGGTGTTCGCCACCTGCGAGGAGAAGAACGCGCGCATGGCATCGCCTGGCGTCGCCGACATGCTGAAGCGCTGGATGGTCATGTCGAAATCGAAATCTTCCTGGCGCGCCTTGTGTTGCACGGCATCGACGAGACGCACGCTCGCCTCGATGCCGAGCGTCGCCAGATTCTTGATGTAGGGCGCATGGTGCGGCTGGAACGAGGGCTCATCCAGCAGGAACTCGATCCTGAACACCTCGCCATTCGGCAGCACCCGCTTGCCGTCCTTGATCGGCACGCCGGCTTCGTTCAGCAGTTGCTGCGCCTTGCGCAACAGGCTGCGGTCTTGCCCGGAGCCGTCTGACACCGGAGGCGTAAACGGCGCAGCGAACACTTCGTCGGGAACCTGACCGCGGAAGGATTCGAGCAGCTTGAGCTCCTCCTGCGAAGGAGGCCCATCGCCCGCCATGAGGTCCGAGTTCTGGAACGGCGACACGGTACGGGCATAAGCCCCGTACATGATGGTCTTGTTGGTCCATTCGAAATCGAAGGCGTTGATCAGGGCCTCGCGCACGCGCGCGTCCTTGAACTTGTCGCGCCGCGTGTTGATGAACCAGCCTTGCGCGCCGGACGGCGTGTCGTCGGGCACGACCTCCAGCTTGACGCGGCCATCCTTCGCGGCCGGGAAGTCATAGCGTGTCGCCCAGATGCGCGAGGTGAACTCCTCGCGGTAGAGATAGCTCTTGCCGGTGAAACCCTCGAAGGCGACATCGCGGTCGCGATAGAACTCATAGCGCACGACATCGAAATTGTAGGTGCCGCGGCAGGGCGGCAGATCGGCAGCCCACCAGTCCTTCACCCGCTCATACTCGATATAGCGATTGACCTCGAACTTGCCGACCTTGTACGGACCAGAGCCCAGCGGAGTCTCCAGAGACGATTCATCGAACGGGCGAGACGCGTAGTACGCCTTCGAAAAGATCGGAAGCCCGGCGACATAGAGCGGCACGTCGCGGGCGCGTCCCTTGGCAAAAGTGACGACGAGCGTCGCATCGTCGAGCGCTTCGGCGCTGACCATGTCGCGCATCTGCACGATGATGAGCGGATGGCCCTTGGTCTTCAGCGCCGTCAGCGAGAACGCCGCATCATGCGCAGTGAGCTTCGTGCCGTCGTGGAATTTCGCCTCGGGCCGCATGGTGAAGCGATAGACCAGCTTGTCCGGCGATATCCGCACGGATTGGGCGGCCAGCCCGTACATCGCATCGGGCTCGTCGTTTGCGCGGACCATCAGCGGTGCAAACGTCATGTCCATGCCCTGCGCGCCGTCGCCCTTCAGGATGAAAGCGTTGAGCGAGTTGAAGGTCTGGTAGGACTGGTTGTACGAGCGCACCGACGGGATCAGCGAGAACGTGCCTCCCTTCGGCGCGTCGACATTGACGTAATCGAAATGATGGAAGTCGGCCGGATATTTGAGATCGCCGAACGCCGAGATGCCGTGCGCCTCGGTCGCCGCTTCCGACGCTCGCGCACTGCGTAGCGGCTGCGCACCCAGCGACGCCCCGAGGGCGCCGCCAACGCCCAAGACCAACACATGGCGGCGTGACATCTGCGTCATGCGGGGGTTGTCCTTCACGACTTCTTTGCGATCCGCGCTGCCTTCTCTGCGTCATACCACCAGATGAACGGGAAGCCGGACAGACCATATCTGGGCAATTCCCCCGGCCGGCCGAAGCGATCCCAGCGCGCGGTACGCAGCTTTGGATAATTCCACTGCGGCACGACGTAGTGATTCCACAGCAGCACGCGGTCGAGCGCCTTGGTCGCGGCAACGAGATCGTCGCGATCGGTGGCGTAGATGACCCGCTCGATCAGCTTGTCAACCGCCGGATTCTTGATGCCGGCAACATTGCGCGAGCCGGCGATGTCGGCCGTCTTGGAGGACCAGAATTCGCGCTGCTCATTGCCCGGCGACTGCGATTCGGGCCAGGAGTTGGTGACCATGTCGAAATCCCACTCGCGGGTCCTGTTCTCGTATTGAGTTGGATCGACGGTACGCACGCTGACGGCAATGCCGAGCCGCTCCAGCGACGGCTTGTAGAACAGCGCGATCCGCTCGAAGCTCGGATCCGAATTCAGCAGTTCCAGAGAGAACTGGGCACCGGTCTTGACGTCGATCAGCTTGCGGTCGCGCACCTCGTAGCCCGCCTCCTTGAAGAGGCGCAGCGCCTCGCGAAGATTGTCGCGCACGGCCTCGGGGCTGCCGCCGACCGGATTGGTGTAGGCGGTGGTGAAGACTTCGGGCGGGACCTGGGCGCGGACGGTCTCGAGGATCTCGAGCTCCTTCCCCCGTGGCAGGCCGGTCGCCATCAGATCTTCGATCCCGTCGAAATAGCTGCTGATGCGCTTGTACTGACCGTAGAAGATCTGCTTGTTCATCTCCTCGAAGTCGAACGCGTAGTTGAGCGCGCGACGCACGCGGGGATCGCTGAACTTGGCGCGGCGCAGGTTCGGCACGAATGCCTGCATCACGCCCGAGCTGCGATTGGGGAATTCCTCGAGGATCACGCGCTTTTCGGTCACCGCCGGGAAATCGTAGGCTGTCGCCCAGTTCTTCGCGCTGTTCTCGGTGCGCCAATCGACCTGGTCGGCCTTGAAGGCCTCGATCGCGACAGTGGCGTCGCGGAAGTAGTCGTAGCGCAGCTCGTCGAAATTGTTGCGGCCGACATTGGCAGGCAGATCGCCGCCCCAATAGTCCTTGACGCGCTCCAGCGCGATCGATCGTCCTGCAACGAATTCCTTGACCCGGTAAGGGCCGGAACCGAGCGGCACTTCGAGCGTCGTGGCGGAAACGTCGCGCTTGCGGCCCTGCGCGTCCGTCCCCTCCCACCAATGCTTCGGCAAGACAATAAGCTGTCCCACGATCTGCGGCAGTTCACGGTTGCCGGGTGCGTCGAAGACGAACCGCACCTCGCGCTCGCCGACCTTCTCGGCCTTTACCACATGGCTGTAGTACGCCGAGTACATCGGATGGTTCTTCTTGAAGGAATCGAGCGAGAAGATCACGTCATCCGGCGTCACGGGCTTGCCGTCATGCCATTTGGCTTGCGGCCGCAAGCGATAGGTGACGAAGGAGAAGTCATCGGGGTGGCTGACCGCTTCCGCCAGCGCGCCGTATTCGGTCGAGACCTCGTCAAGCGAGGGCGTCGTGAGGGATTCGTAGATGAAGGCGATCGCACCGGCCACCTGCCCCTTCACACCCGATACGACGATGTTGAAATTGTCGAATGTGCCGACGGCGATCTGGCGCGCCACGCCACCCTTGGGCGCGTCCGGATTGACGTAGTCGAAGCGCTTGAAGTCGGCGGGGTACTTGACCTTTCCGAACAGCGACAGCGCATGGCGCCAGGGCAGCTCAGCTGCTGATTGCGCATGCGCCGAGCCGACGGCAACGCCCGCGACGGAACCAAGGGCGGGAAGCGCTGCGGCAGCAGTGCCGGTGAGCAGGAGATCGCGTCGGGTAATGGCCAAATCAACATCCCTGTCTTGAAGGAGGCTACTCCTTTAAGTTCCCAATATAGGCGAGGTTTCGACGGAATATGTTGCTTTTTCCTCATCTTGGAAGCCCCGACGACCCATCGCATGCGGCCAAACGCCCCGATAACGTCGTCGCGAGGTCCGGATAAGGAAACGGCCAGGCTTTTCAGCCCGGCCGCACATTCCGAATGAGTTCTGGAGGCCTTACTTCGACGCGGTCGGCAGCGACTGAGGATGGTCCGACAGCGAGTTCAGATAGGCAATGACGTCGGCGCGCTCGGAGTCCTTCGGAATGCCGGCGAAGCCCATCGCGGTGCCCGGAATGAAGCCCTTCGGGTTGGCAATGAACTTGTTGAGATCGTCGAAGGTCCAGGTGCCACCCTTGGCCTTCATGGCGGCCGAGAAGTTGAAGCCGCGGCCTTCGCCCTTCGGCTCGCCGACAACGCCATAGAGGTTCGGACCGACCCGATTCGGGCCACCCTTCTCGAATGTGTGGCAGGCGCCGCATTTCTTGGCGGCGGCAGCGCCCTTCTCGACGGAGGCAGTCTGGAGCAGCTTTTCGATCGGCTCGGAGGACGCTGCGGCGGCGGCACCACCTTCCTTGCCGTGGCCGGCATCTTCCTTCACCGCGATCTCAAAGCCCGGCTTTTCCGGCATCTTGGGGGAGAATAGCGCCTGGGCGGTGAAGCTCGTCACCAGCAGAACGAGACAGGTGCCGAGCACGGCACCGAGAATCTTATTGAGTTCGAAAGAGTCCATTTCCGGCCAGGCCCCACCGCAAGAAGGAAACAGCGGCCCGGATGGCCGCCAGGACGAGCCTCGGGAGAATCAAAACGTTCCTTATTGTTTCCCCGAGTTTTGTCATTGAGATATCGGTTTGCCCGGGGTCTGGCAACCCGTATAAGCGACCCGGCTTTCAGCCCGTCCCCACTCCATTTCTCGGCGCGGAAAACGCCCGGTTTCCAGGCTCTCGACCCCGGACCTTTGAATCCAAATGACCGATCCTCGCATCCTGGTGCTGATCCCGGCCCGCATGGCCGCCACCCGCCTGCCCGGCAAGCCGCTCGCCGATATCGCAGGTCTGCCGATGATCGTGCACGTGCTGCGCCGTGCCGAGGCCGCGGCAATCGGCCGGGTCGCGGTCGCCACCGACACCGACGAGATCGCCTCGGTGGTGACCGCCCATGGCGGCGAGGCGGTGATGACCCGCGCCGACCACCCTTCCGGCTCGGACCGCATTCACGAGGCCATGCAAAAGCTCGATCCCGAGGGCAAGGCCGAGATCGTGATCAATCTCCAGGGTGATTTCCCGACCATCACGCCGGCAACGATCCGCGAGGTGCTGCCGCCCTTCGACGACCCCGCGGTCGACATCGTCACATTGGCCTCGCAGATCCACACCGAGGAGGAGGACCTCGCCCCGAGCGTGGTGAAGGCTATCGGTTCGCCGATCGGGCCGAAGCGGTTGCGGGCACTTTATTTCACCCGCGCCACAGCTCCTTACGGCAACGGACCGCGATACCACCACATCGGCCTTTACGCCTATCGCCGCGCCGCGCTGGAGCGGTTCGTGTCGCTGCCGCCTTCGCCCCTGGAACGCCAGGAAAGCCTGGAACAGCTGCGGGCGGTGGAGGCCGGCATGCGCATCGACATCATGATCGTCGACAGCGTCCCCCGGGGCGTCGATACGCCGCCCGATCTCGAAACCGCGCGCAGCATCCTTTCCAAATCCTGAGCCGCTGCTACAAGGCCGACCATGAGCAAGATGAAGATCGCATTCCAGGGCGAGCCCGGAGCCAATTCCCACATCGCCATCGTCGAGGCCTATCCCGACGCCGAGCCGATGCCCTGCGCCACCTTCGAGGACGCGCTGTCGGCGATCTCCTCGGGCGAGGCCGATCTCGGCATGATTCCGATCGAGAATTCGGTCGCGGGCCGCGTTGCCGACATCCATCATCTCTTGCCGGCCTCCGGACTTTTCATCATCGGCGAATGGTTTCTGCCGGTCCGGCATCAGCTGATGGCGGTGAAGGGCACCAAGCTCGAAGACATCAAGAGCGTCGAGAGCCACGTGCATGCGCTCGGCCAGTGCCGGCGCATCATCCGCAAACTCGGCATCAAGCCGATCGTGCACGCCGACACCGCCGGCAGTGCCCGCGATATCTCCGAGCGCAAGGACAAGACCGTCGCTGCGATCGCCTCGCGCCTGGCCGCCAAGATCTACGGCCTCGACATCCTTGCCGACGACATCGAGGACGAGGCCCACAACACCACGCGCTTCGTGGTGCTGGCGCGCGAGCCGAAATGGGCGCCGCAAGGCACCGGCCCGCTCGTCACCACTTTTGTGTTCCGCGTGCGCAATTTGCCGGCGGCGCTCTACAAGGCGCTCGGCGGGTTCGCCACCAACGGCGTCAACATGACCAAGCTCGAGAGCTACATGGTCGACGGCAATTTCTTCGCCACGCAGTTTTATGCCGACGTCGACGGCCACCCCGATGACAAGGGCCTCGCCTTCGCGATCGAGGAGCTGAAATTCTTCTCGCGCGAATTCCGCATCGTCGGCGTGTATCCGGGACATCCGTTCCGGGCGACATTCAGCGAGACGCAGGATTGAAGCTGTCGTTCCGGGGCACGCCAAGCGTGAACTATGGTGCGCACTTGCGCACCTGGGAACCTCGAGATTCCGGGCTCGATGCTTCGCATCGCCCGGAATGACGATCAATCGCTTAAGCCACTTGTCCTACCAAGCCCGAACGCCTCCGCCAGCAGCGAATAAGATTTCTTTCGCGCCTCGTGGTCGTACACTGCGGTGATCACCATCAGTTCGTCCGGCTTGCTCGCGTAGATCAGCGGCTGCAGCTTCTTCTGCACCGTCGCGGGGCTGCCGACGAACAGGCGCGAGCGGTTGCGCAGGATCGAGGTGCGCTCGGCGTCCGTATACGGATAGGCCATCGCCTCCTCGACGCTCGGCAGCGGCAGATATTGACCACGGTCACGGCGAAGGCGGTTGAGGTCGAAGGAAGAGGCGAGCCTTTCGGCCTCCTCGTCCGTATCGGCCGCGATGAGAGCAACCGCGAGGATCGCATGCGGCGCCGCGCGCCAGGCTGAGGGCTGGAAACGGTTGCGGTAATGTACCATCGCATCGATTGCGTCGTGGGAGGCGAAATGATGGGCAAAGGCGAAGCCCATGCCGACCTGGGCGACCAATTCCGAGGAATAATCGCTGGAGCCAAGCAGCCAGATCGGCGGCAGCCTGGTATCGTCGGGCATCGCAACGACGCTGTTGTAGGGGTGCCCAGCGGGGAATTCGCGGGTCTCCCACAGGATCAGCTCGTGCAGCCGCTCCAGGAAATCGTCGCCCTCGCGACGGTCGAGCCGGCTCCTGAGCGCGTAGGCTGTGGCGCCATCGGTGCCCGGCGCACGGCCGAGACCGAGATCGATCCGGCCGGGAAACAGCGCCTCCAGCATCTTGAAGCGCTCGGCCACGACCAGCGGCGCGTGGTCGGGCAGCATCACGCCGCCGGAGCCGACCCGGATGTGCTTCGTCACCGCCGCGATCTGCCCGATCATCACATCGGGCGCGGGGCTCGCGACGGACGCGAGGTTGTGATGCTCGGCGAGCCAGTAGCGGACATAGCCGAGCCCATCGACGTGGCGCGCCAGGTCGATGCTGTTGCGCAGCGCCGCGGCAGGCTTGGTGCCGGTGGTGACCACGGAGAGGTCGAGGACTGAGAGCGGGATCATGGCGGCTTAAGGTAATGGACGTCCGCGCAGCGGCAATGGGCCAGCTCCGCAGGTCAGATGCGTGCCAGCGGAGCGCTCGTCACGCCCGACCGAGCGGAAGGGTGGGATTGAGACAGCTACAATGACGCAATGCTGGCGCCGCCCACGTAGGAGAGAGGCGCTTAACGTCGATCAGACCCCAGCCAATGCACTGATTTGTAATAGAAATATTTTTTGCGCCGACTTCCCACTCAGATCGATCAACGTTCAATAATTCGTCAATTCCTGGCCCAAGTGGGCCACTTCCCATCCCTGATGGGCTGTCGATCCAACGGACTTTGCCCTATCTTAGGCCTCCCCGAGCTGGATGCCGCTGCTGGCCGCTGTGGCTGAGCGAGACCCTGGAGTGAGTGGTGCCATGACTGACGCGACGACGCCTGGCCAAGCCAATGGGCAAGACGGGCACCTGAAGCGGCCTGCGATTTCCTTCGAGTTCTTTCCGCCCAAGACCGAGGAGATGGAGCGCAATCTCTGGGAGACCATCAAGCGGCTCGCCCCGCTCGAGCCGAAATTCGTCTCGGTGACCTACGGCGCCGGCGGCTCGACCCGCGAGCGGACCCATTCGACCATTGCGCGCATCCTCAAAGAAACCGCGCTGCTGCCGGCGGCGCACCTGACCTGCGTCGGCGCCTCGCGCGGCGAGATCGACGCGATCGTCGACCGCTATCACGAGGTCGGCGTGCGTCACATCGTGGCCTTGCGCGGTGACCCCGTCGGCGGCATCGGAACACCCTATTCCAGCCATCCCGACGGCTATCAGAGCTCGGCCGACCTCGTCGCGGGAATCAAGAAGCGGCACGGCGATATCGAGGTGTCGGTATCCGCCTATCCCGAGAAGCACCCCGAGGCGCGCGACTTCGATGCCGATATCGACACGCTGAAGGCCAAGGTCGACGCCGGCGCAACGCGCGCGATCACCCAGGTGTTCTTCGATAACGACTTTTACTTCCGCTATCTCGACCGCGTCCGCGCGCGCGGGATCAACATTCCGGTCGTGCCGGGCATCATGCCCATGCACAATTTCAAGCAGGCGCGCAATTTCGTCACCCGGAACGGCACCACCGTGCCCGACTGGCTCGCCGCGAAGTTCGAGGGCCTCGATGACGACGCCGAGACCCGCAAGCTGGTGGCGGCGACCGTCGTCGCCGGCCAGGTGCAGAAGCTCGCCAAGCACGGTGTCGATACCTTCCACTTCTACACCATGAACCGCGCCGATCTCGTGTTCGCGATCAGCCATTTGCTCGGCATCCGTGCCAAGACCGCCCAGAAGGCAGCGTAAGAGAAAATGACCTTACCCGTTTCCGCCAAGCGAACTGCCCTGCTGAACGCCGCACGCGAGCGCATCCTCGTGCTCGACGGCGCCATGGGCACGATGATCCAGAATCTGCAGCTCGACGAGGCCGCCTTCCGCGGCGAGCGCTTCAAGAATTTCCATCGCGACCTTCGCGGCAACAACGATCTGTTGATCCTGACCCAGCCGCAGGCGATCGAGGACATCCACGCCGCCTATTTGCGTGCCGGCGCCGACATCGTCGCGACCAACACCTTCTCGACGACCTCGATCGCGCAGGCCGATTATGACCTCACCGACATTGTCTATGAGATGGCGCGCGAAGGCGCCCGCCTCGCCGGCAATGCTGCCCGCCGCGTCGAGGCCGAGGACGGCAAGCCGCGCTTCGTTGCAGGTGCCATCGGCCCCACCAACCGCACCGCCTCGATCTCGCCCGACGTGTCCAATCCGGGCTACCGCGCCGTCACCTTCGACGATTTGCGCAAATCCTACGGCGAGCAGATCCGCGGCCTGATCGACGGCGGCGTCGACCTCCTGCTGGTCGAGACCATCTTCGACACGCTCAACGCCAAGGCGGCGCTCTATGCGATCGCCGAGATCACCGAAGGGCTCGGCATCGACATGCCCGTGATGGTGTCGGGCACCATCACCGACAAGTCCGGCCGGCTGCTGTCGGGGCAGATGCCGGAAGCGTTCTGGAATTCGGTGCGGCACGCCAGGCCCATCACCATCGGCTTCAACTGCGCGCTGGGCGCCGAAGACCTGCGCGCGCACATCGCCGATATCGGCCGCGTCGCCGATACGCTCGTGTGTGCCTATCCCAATGCCGGCCTGCCCAACGAGTTCGGCCAGTATGACGAGACGCCCGAATACATGGCGCGGCTGATCGGCGAGTTCGCGCGCGATGGCCTCGTCAACATCGTCGGCGGCTGCTGCGGCACCACGCCGGACCATATCGCCGCGATCGCCGCCGCGGTGGCCCCGCACAAGCCTCGCATCGTGCCCGAGATCGCGCCGCGCCTGCGGCTCTCCGGGCTCGAGCCGTTCGTGCTGACGGACGCGATCCCCTTCGTCAATGTCGGCGAGCGCACCAACGTCACGGGGTCGGCGCGCTTCCGCAAGCTGATCACCGCCGGGGACTACGCCGCCGCGCTCCAGGTCGCGCGCGATCAGGTCGAGAACGGCGCGGTAGTCATCGACGTCAACATGGACGAAGGGCTGCTCGACTCCGAAGCCGCCATGGTGACCTTCCTCAATCTCGTCGCGGCCGAGCCGGACATCGCGCGCGTGCCGATCATGATCGATTCCTCGAAATTCTCCGTGATCGAGGCCGGCCTGAAATGCGTGCAGGGCAAGCCGGTCGTCAACTCGATCTCGATGAAGGAAGGCGAGGAGAAGTTCATCCACGAGGCGAGGATCGCCCGCCGCCACGGCGCGGCCGTCGTGGTGATGGCATTCGACGAGGTCGGCCAGGCCGACACGTTCGCGCGCAAGACCGAGATCTGCAAGCGCGCCTACGACATCCTGGTGAACAAGGTCGGCTTCCCGCCTGAGGACATCATCTTCGATCCGAACATTTTTGCGATCGCGACCGGCATCGAGGAGCACAACAATTACGGCGTCGACTTCATCGAGGCGACGCGCTGGATCCGCCAGAACCTGCCGGGCGCGCATGTCTCGGGCGGCGTCTCCAATTTGTCCTTCTCGTTCCGCGGCAACGAGCCGGTGCGCGAGGCCATGCACTCGGTGTTCCTGTATCACGCCATCAAGGCCGGCATGGACATGGGCATCGTCAATGCCGGGCAGATGATCGTCTATGACGATATCGATCCGGAGCTGCGGCAGACTTGCGAGGACGTCGTCCTCAACCGCGATCCCGGCGCCTCCGAGCGTCTGCTGGCGCTCGCGGAGAAATTCCGCGGCAAGAAGTCGGAAACCAAGGAAGCCGATCTCGCCTGGCGCGAATGGCCGGTGGAGAAGCGCCTGTCGCATTCACTGGTGCACGGCATCACCGAATTCATCGAGCAGGACACCGAGGAGGCCCGCAAGAATTCCTCGCGCCCGCTCGATGTCATCGAGGGACCGCTGATGGCCGGCATGAACGTGGTCGGCGACCTCTTCGGCGACGGCAAGATGTTCCTGCCGCAGGTGGTGAAGTCCGCGCGCGTGATGAAGCAGGCCGTCGCTTATCTCATGCCGTTCATGGAGGAAGAAAAGGCGCGCAACCTCGCCAGCGGCATCGGCACCGAAGGCTCCTCGTCGGCCGGCAAGATCGTGCTCGCGACCGTCAAGGGCGACGTCCACGACATCGGCAAGAACATCGTCGGCATCGTGCTCCAGTGCAACAATTTCGAGGTCATCGATCTCGGCGTGATGGTGCCGGCGGCGAAGATCGTCGAGACCGTGAAGGCGGAGAAGGCCGACATCGTCGGGCTGTCAGGCCTGATCACGCCCTCGCTCGACGAGATGGCGTTCTTCGCCGGCGAGTTGCAGCGCGAAGGCTTGAAGCTGCCGCTGTTGATCGGCGGCGCCACGACGAGCCGCGTGCATACGGCTGTCAAGATCGATCCGAGCTATCGCGCCGGTCCCGTCGTCCACGTCAACGACGCCAGCCGCGCGGTCGGCGTCGCCTCTGCGCTGCTCTCGCCGGAGAAGCGCGAGACCTATGCCGCCGAAGTGCGGGCCGAATACGCCAAGATCTCGGAGGCGCATCTGCGCGCGCAGGCCGACAAGAAGCGCCTGAAGCTCAGCGACGCCCGTGCCAACCGCGTGCCGGTCGACTTCGTCGCGAACAAGCCGGTGAAGCCGACCTTCCTCGGCACCCGCAGCTTCGACGAATACGACCTCGCCGAGCTCGTGCCCTACATCGACTGGACGCCGTTCTTCCAGACCTGGGAGCTCGCGGGACGCTTCCCCGCCATCCTCGATGACGCCAAGGTCGGCGAGGTCGCGCGCTCGCTCTACGACGATGCGCGCAAGATGCTCGACACCATCGTCAAGGAGAAATGGTTCCGGGCCCGCGCCACGATCGGCTTCTGGCCGGCGAATGCGCAAGGCGACGACATCGTGCTTTATGCCGATGAAAGCCGGACCAAGAGCATCGCGACGCTGCACACGCTGCGCCAGCAGCTCGAGAAGCGCGAGGGCCGCTTCAATGCGGCGCTCGCCGACTTCATCGCGCCCGCCGGCGTTCCCGACTATATCGGCGGCTTCGTCGTCACCGCCGGGATCGGCGAGGATGCGGTCGCCGACCGCTTCAGAAGCGCGAATGACGATTATTCCTCGATCCTGTGCAAGGCGCTGGCCGACCGCCTCGCCGAAGCCTTTGCCGAGCGCATGCATGCCCGCGTGCGCCGCGAGTTCTGGGCCTATGCGCCGAACGAGGCGCTCACCAACGAGGAACTGATCCTCGAAAAGTATCAGGGCATCCGCCCCGCGCCCGGCTATCCCGCCCAGCCCGATCACACCGAGAAGTCAACGCTGTTCGCGCTGCTCGATGCGGAAGCCACCGCCGGCGTGAAGCTGACCGAGAGCTTTGCGATGTGGCCGGGCTCGTCCGTGTCCGGGCTCTATTTCGCCAGCCCTGCGAGCTATTATTTCGGCGTCGGCAAGATCGAGCGCGATCAGGTCGAGGACTACGCGGCACGCAAGGGCATGAGCGTCGCGGAAGCCGAGCGCTGGCTCGCGCCGGTGCTGAACTACATCCCGTCGCAGGAGGGAACAGACAAGGCCTTCCCGGCCAAGCCGGCGAACGACGAGATGCCGAAAGACCTCGCCTCGCATCCGCCGGGCTGCACCTGCGCGGTGCACCTCGTCTGGCAGAAGAAGCGCGCGGGGGCCGGATAAGCGCGCCTAAAAACAAAAAATGAGAAAACAACCCCATGCACAGTAGCGATGGGGTTGAAAAGGTTGCGCAATTTCGGTCTTGCCGAAAACGGGTTGCGACGTCGGGCAAAACAGGGGTAATATTCCATCATCAGCTGCAGTGCCGGCCTTCGCACTCCGGCGGATGGGAGCGCCCCTCACCCTGCTCTCGGTCTCGTGCCCCGGACGCTGCGCAGCGCGAAGCGATGCGCTGCAGAGCCGCGGTCCCACGTCTCCAGCGACGCGTGCCGCCTGGGTCCCGGCGCAGCGTTGCACGCTGCGCCGCAGAGCGGGACACGAGCCCGCCTCAGCCCTTCGGCGGCGCCAATGGCTGCACGATCTCCTTGAACGGGGCCAGTGCCTCGCAACGCTCGCTATGTGCCGCGAGCGCCGGGTACCGCGCAGGCTCGAACAGCTGCGGGTGTGCCTCGCGGGTGAAGCGGACGACGCAGGCGACCGCGATGTCGGCATGGCCGATGCGCATCCCCAGCCAGTACGGCGTCGTCACCTTGGCGCGCTCGGCTTCGAGCACGGCAAGCACGTCCGCGATCTGCGCCTGGCAACGCTCGACCCACAGCGCGAGCTGCTCCTTCCGCAGCACGCGCTCGTAGAGCAGGCTGACCGCCTTGTCGCCGAGACCGGAGGCGAGCGCGCAGATGCGCAAATGCTTGCGGCGATCGGTGCTGCCGCGCGGCAGCATCGCCTTCTCGGGTCCGACGAGATCGTCGAGATAATCGAGGATGATCATGCTTTCGATCAGCGCCTCGCCGTCGTCGAGCACCAGGGTCGGCACGCGGCGCAGCGGATTGTAGGGCGCGATCCTGTCGGCATCGCCGAAGGTCGACCACGGTCTGTGCTCGAAGGCGAGCCCGTAAAGCCGCAGCGCGATCGCGACGCGGCGGACGAAGGGGGAATCATATTGGCCGATCAGGAACATGGTTCTCGCTCTTCTCGATCATTGGACAAGGCAGGGCCGGCCAGTCTCCACGACCAGGTCGATGCGGCGCAACAAATATATCGGAAATGGAGCATTGCGCCGGCCGCAATGACGCGGCGACGGCCTCATGCGCTCCACGCTCATAGGCCGTCCTGGATCGCGCGCTTGATCGGAGCGATCGCGGTCTCGTTGCGCCTATACATCGTCCACTGCTTGATCCGTTTGGCTCGCACCAGCTTCGCAGCGGTCAGCACCCGCATGTGCTCGCCGCTACCAAGACCACCGCGATCCAATCAGCGAATTATTGAACATCGACAGCAATGACGGAGGAGGAGGCGGCCGGGGCTCTACTCGATGATCGGCACATGCTTCGCCGCCGTCCGCGGCGCGGTGCCGTCGAGGCGTGGGTCGTCGGCGATCTCGATCTGGCGGCGGAAGGGGCGAAAGCCGGACCGTTGGTAGAACGCGAGCGCGGAGGGATGATCGAGCGTGCAGGTGTGGACCCAGACGCGGCGGAGGTCGCGTGACCAGGCAAGCTCCAGCGCGCGGTTCATCAGGAAGCGTGCGGCGCCAGTGCCGATCAAGGGGGCGGTGACGCCGAAATAGACCAGCTCGCATTGGCCGGGCTCGCGGAAGTCCAGTTCGAGCAGGCCTTCATCGCGGCCGTCGACGGCCAAGGCATAGACCTCGATGCCCGGCGCGTGGATGATTGCGGCGAGCTCCATGTCGGTCATGCGTGCGCGCGAGAACCACAGCCAGTCCTCGCCGACGCGGCGGTGGAGATCGCGGTACCAGGGAAGCGGCGAAGCTTCGACCTTGCGCAAGCTCCATGCGCCGGGCGGATCGTCGCGGCGCGCGGGAGGTGCGGTCATCTCCAGATGGGTCACGACGGCGGCGATCTTGCCGGCGGGCACGTCGGAATATCCGTCGGGGAGGATCATGGTTCGTTGCTTCCCTTCGTAATGGGCTAGCGGGCGGTGTCTTTTGAGGAAAGACAGCAGCGCCGCACTCCGTCATTGCGAGCCAACGGGTCCGCGCATAGCGCGGCCCGACGACAGGCTCCGCGAAGCAACCCAGAATCTTTTGCGAGGAGGCAGTCTGGATTGCTTCGTCGCAAGAGCTCCTCGCAATGACGACGTGAAGGCAGTTGCGCGCGCCTCGCGGCATCGAGCTGCGAGGCTGTGTCTACGCCTACCCCTCCCCCTCATCGCTCGCCAGCACGCCCTTCACCGCCCTCGCCCATCCCGCGAGCTTCCGCTGCCGCGTCGCCTCGCTCATGTTCGGCTTGAAGCGGTGTTCGAGGCGCCAGTTGTCGGCGAATTTGGTCGGCTCGGGATAGACGTCCGCATTGAGGCCGGCGAGGTAGGCGGCGCCCAGCGCCGTGGTCTCCTGGATCACGGGGCGATCGACCGGCGCGTCCAGGAGATCGGCGAGGCGCTGCATGGTCCAGTCGGAGGCGGTCATGCCGCCGTCGACGCGCAGCACGACGCTGGCGGTTTCCGAGCTCGGCCAGTCCGCGCGCATCGCGGCCCAGAGGTCGAAGGTCTGGTAACAAACACTCTCCAGCGCGGCGTGGGCGAGCTCGGCAGGGCCGGTGTTGCGGGTGAGGCCGAACAGCGCGCCGCGCACGCGCGGATTCCAATAGGGCGCGCCCATGCCGACGAATGCGGGGACGAGATAGACGCTCTGCATGGAGTCCGACTGATCGGCGAGAGGTCCGGTCTCGGCGGCGTGCTTGATGATGCCGAGGCCGTCGCGCAGCCATTGCACGGCGGAGCCGGCGACGAAGATCGAGCCTTCGAGCGCGTAGGTGCGTTTTCCCTCGAGCTGATAGGCGACGGTGGTGAGCAGCTTGTTCTTGGAGGCGACCGGCGTGGTGCCGGTGTTGAGCAAGGCAAAACAGCCCGTGCCGTAAGTGGATTTCATCATGCCCGGGCGGAAACAGGCCTGGCCGATAGTTGCGGCCTGCTGGTCGCCGGCAATGCCGGCAATTGCGATCGGTCCGCCGAACAAATCCGGGGTGCTCTCGCCGAAGCGGGCGGAGGAATCCTTCACCTCGGGCAGCATAGAGCGCGGCACGCCGATGATCTCCAGGAGCTCGTCGTCCCACTGGCCGGTATGGATGTTGAACAGCAGCGTGCGCGAAGCATTGGTGGCGTCGGTGGCGTGCACCTTGCCGCCGGTGAGGCGCCAGAGCAGGTAGCAATCGACGGTGCCGAACATCAGCTCACCGCGCGCGGCGCGTGCCCGTGCGCCGGGGACGTGGTCGAGGATCCAGGCGACCTTGGTGCCGGAGAAGTAGGGATCGATGATCAGGCCAGTCTTCTCAGAGATCACGGGCTCATGGCCGTCGGCCTTGAGCTTGGCGCAGATGTCGGCGGTGCGGCGGTCTTGCCAGACGATGGCTCGGTGCACGGCTTGGCCCGTGGCACGATCCCACACCACGGTGGTCTCGCGCTGGTTGGTGATGCCGATCGCGGCGATGTCTTTCGCGCTGATGCCGGCGTGCTCGATGGCCTCGCGGCAGACCATCACGGTCGAGGTCCAGATGTCCTCCGGCTCGTGCTCGACCCAGCCCGAGGCCGGGAAATGCTGCGGAAACTCGGCTTGCGCCTTCGCTGCAATGGAAATATCGCCGCGAAACACGATCGCGCGCGAAGAGGTGGTGCCCTGGTCGATGGCGAGGACGAAAGACATGGAAGTTAACCTTGGCGTTTTCCCAGAGAGGAGTCGTTGTGTCGCGCCAAAGGGAGCGGATTAGGACGGCAAGGTCAAGGTAGGTCTCGCTTACCCTCCCCTGGAGGGGTAGGGCTATCGCATATGGGCGAGGGCGGAGAGAAGGAAGTCATTATTCCATCTGGCTTGGAGCATTTTGTGGCTGATGCGGGCAGGACCGGGCGTTGCCTGCAGGGTATTGATGGCCAGCTTGCGGATGAGGGCGAGATTTTCGGCGGCGTGATCCTTGCGGCTGCGGCAGGCATCCTCGTCGAACAGGACGTCGAGGACCCAGTGCAGGTTGTTCTCGATGCTCCAGTGAGCACGCACGACCTCGAGCAGCTTTTTGGCCGACAGCAGGCGCGAGGCGAGGAAGTATCGGACCGGGCGGTCTTGCCAGAGTTTGCGCGCCAGCTGTCGATGCGACCGACTGCGGCGATAGCGGGGAAGTCGTATTGCTTCGCCAACTGAGGAGCCGGCGCGACGATGGCCTGCCGGCGCTCGGCGCGACCGTGGGCAGTGGCTCTTCGTTGACTCGCTCGCGCGGGCTTTCGGGCTGTATCGACCAACGTCTTGGCGGCCTTGAAGAGCCGGCCACGGTTGCTCTTGATGGCCAACACGTAGTGCCCCTTCCGATCGAGGATGGCCTGCGCGGTATCGGGCCGGCAATGCAAGGCGTCGGCGGTGACAAGAGCCCCGTCCAGATCGAGCAGCGCGAGGACTTCGCGAGCCCCGGCAACCTCGTTGCGGTTGGGAGCCTTTCTCTGGGCCAATGCCATGCGAGTGCCTGCGGCCCAGACATTGACCATATGCAGCGGCGTGGCCTGCCGGCCCCGCGTGTAGGCCCCGCGCAGCGCCTTGCCGTCGATGCTGACCACCCCCTTGATGCCGAAGCTCTTGCTGAACTTGCGCAGAACCGCTTCAAGCCCCTTCGGGTCCAGAGCACGGAAGACATTGCTGAACGTATCGTGGCTTGGGATGCCGTGCCTGAGCTCCAGGAAGCGCCGCAACAGCTCCTCGCGGCCTTGGCCAAAGAACTCGAACTCGGTGCAGGTCTTGGCGCCAGCCAGCGTCGCCGCCAAGGCGATGACGAGGATCTCCACAAGATCATGTCGGGTGTTGCTGGCGCGCGGGTCCTTGAGCGGTCGAAACAGGCGCTTGAGCTTGCGCATTCAGGTCTCCCTCTGGAATCGAGAGACACCCAAAGAATCCAGTTCCAACCGCTTGGCAACACCCTGCCAGCACCATATGCGATTCCCCTACCTGGAGGGGGAGGGTCGCTCGCGCCTAGCGCGAGCGGGGTGGGGTGAAGCCACAGCAATGGTGTCAACATCAATCCGACGCGCGGCCGCGAAGAAGCTGAGAGCCAACACCACGCCGCACGAGCGGATGTTATGGCGTGCGCTGAAGGAGCTCCCGCTCCAAGGCTCACACTTCCGCCGCCAAGCTCCAATTGGTCCTTACATTGTCGACTTCTTCTGTCCAGCCAAGCGCCTCATCATCGAGCTCGATGGCGGCCACCACAATGAAGACGATACGGCCGCACGCGACTTCGAACGTCAACGCTGGCTTGAGAACGAAGGCTATCGAGTCATCCGATTCTGGAATTCGGAGATCACGAGTGATCTGACCGCCGTTCTCGAATGCATCTATGTCGAGCTGTACGGATCGCGCGAGGCAGAGACGACACCCTTGAAGCACCGCCGAACGTAGCGGCTCGCGCGGCCCTTCTCTTACCCTCCCCTGGAGGGGTCCCCTCCAGGGGAGGGTGAAGTGAAGCGCCAGTTCAATACAATTGCAAGTGGTCAAACCCTACACCGCCGCCGTCGTCACTCCGCCGTCGATGACGATGGCCTGCCCGGTCATGAAGCTCGAGGCGTCGGAGGCGAGATAGGCGACGGCGCCGGCAATTTCGTGGGGTTCGCCGATGCGGCGGAGCGGCGTGGTGGCGGTGCGGCGCTTCAGGTTGGCTTCGTCTTCCCAGAGGGCGCGGGCGAAATCGGTCTTGACGAGGCCGGGCGCGATGCAGTTGACGCGGACGCCTTTCGGGCCCCATTCGCCGGCGAGCGAACGGCACAGTGCGAAGTCCGCGGCTTTGGAGATGCCGTAGGCGCCGATCACGGTCGAGCCGCGCAAGCCCCCGATCGAGGAGATGATGATCACGGAGCCGCCTCCGCGCTCGGCCATTTGCGGGATCGCCAGCGCGGAGAGCCAGATGTTGCTCTTGACGTTGCTTCCCATGATCTTGTCGAAGGCTTCATCGGTGATGTCGAGCAGCGGGCCGTAATAGGGATTCACCGCGGCGTTGCAGACGAGGATATCGATCTTTCCGTAATGCCTGGTCGCGCCTGCAATCAGCGCCTCGACCTCGTTCTTGCGCGCGATGTTGCAGGGGATGACGAGGGCATCGCCGCCGGCAGCAATGATGCCGTCGGCGACCTCCTTGCAGGGCTCAAGCTTGCGCGAGGAAACCACGACCTTGGCGCCGAGCTTCGCCAGGAGTTCAGCAGAGCAGCGGCCGATGCCGCGGCTGGAGCCGGTGACCACCGCGACTTTGCCGGTGAGATCGAACGGGGTGTTTTTCATTGTCGTTGCCTCGATGCTTCAACGGCCTCCGTCATTGCGAGGAGCTCTTGCGACGAAGCAATCCAGACTGCCTCAACGGAAAGATCCTGGATTGCTTCGCTTCGCTCGCAGTGACGTGACGGTGGTGATACTCAGATCAACCCGCCCGCGTCCGCGACGCGGCGCTGGTGGTAGTCGGTGTCGCCGAACGTGTTCTCGATCATGGTGAGGCGCTTGAAGTAGTGGCCGATCTTCGCCTCCATGGTCATGCCGATGCCGCCGTGGAGCTGGATCGACTGCTGGCCGACGAATTTGGCGGACTTGCCGATCTGCACCTTGGCCGCGGCGATCGCGTTGGACCGCTCCTTGGCGCTCTCGAAATCGTTCGCCATGGTCGCGAACATCGACATCGAGCGTGCCTGCTCGGCGGCGACGAACATGTCGGAGGCGCGGTGCTGGAGCGACTGGAACGAGCCGATCGCGACGCCGAACTGTTTTCTGGTCTTGATGTACTCGACGGTGGTCTTGAGCGATTCATCCATCAGGCCGACCGCCTCGGCACAGAGTGCGACGCGGGCGTCATCGACCACGCGCTCGATCAGTGCGAGCGAATCCTCGGGGTTGCCGAGCACGGCATCCGGGCCGACCTCGACACCGGTGAAGGTGATGTCGGCGGCGTGCAGGCCGTCCTGCGTCGGATAGCCCTTCCTGGCGACGCCCTTGGCATTCGCCGGGACCAGGAACACGCCGATGCCGGTCTTGTCGCGGCGGTCACCCCTGGTGCGGGCGGTGATGACAAGCGTGTCGGCATTCTCGCCATTGAGCACGACGAATTTTTCGCCGTCGATGATCCAGCCATCGCCCTTCTTCTTCGCGGTCGTGGTGACGTCGAACAGATCGTAGCGCGAGTTCTTCTCGAGCTGCGCGAAGGCCAGCGTCTTGCTGCCGTCGATGATCCCGGGCACGTGCGCGGCCCTCTGCGCATCGGTGCCGGCATGGCGCAGGAAGCCGCCGCCGATCACGACCGTGGCGAGATACGGCTCCAGCACCAGCGCCTTGCCGAGCGCCTCCATCACGATCATGGTCTCGACGCCGCCGCCGCCAAAGCCGCCGTCGGCCTCGCTGAAGGGTAGGCCGAGCAGGCCCTGCTCGGCGAGCTTGAGCCAGACGGTCTTGCTCCAGCCGCCCTTCTCCGCCATGTACTTCTTGCGGCTCTCGAAATCGTAGGAATCGGTCAAGAGGCCGTCGATGCTTTCCTTGAGAAGCCGCTGCTCCTCGTTCAAATCAAAATCCATGTTTCTCTACTCTCCCGGTATCTGATGTCGTCATGCCCGGCCTTGTGCCGGGCATCCACGTTTCTCCGTGCCGCTAGGCGTGGATGGCCGGGTCAAGCCCGGCCATGACGTCGAGTGCATGGCGACGAGTTGCAATCACAGCCCCAGCACCGCCTTGGCGATGATGTTGCGCTGGATCTCGTTGGAGCCGCCGTAGATCGAGACCTTGCGATTGTTGAAGTAGCTCGGCGCGATCTGGGCGGTCCAGTCCATGGCTTCGTTCGAGCCGTCGTCGCCGTGCACGTCGTAAGGCGCGGCGAACGGGCCGATTACTTCCATCAAGAGCTCGGTGGTGGTCTGCTGGATCTCGGAGCCCTTGATCTTCAGCACGGACGAGGCCGGATTGGGCTTGCCCTTGCCGTGCTTGCCTTCGTCGGCGACGACGCGCAGCTGCGTCAGCTCGAGCGCCTTCAGCTCGATCTCGCAGGCCGACAGCTTCTCGCGGAAGGCCGGGTCCTGGATGATCGGCTTGCCGCCGGATTCGACCTTGGAGGCGAGATCCTTGATGCGGCGGATGCGCTCCTTGGAGACGCCGACCCGCGCGATGCCGGTGCGCTCGTTGCCGAGCAGGAACTTGGCGTAGTCCCAGCCCTTGTTCTCCTCGCCGATCAGGTTCTCGATCGGGACTTCCACGTCGTCGAAGAACACCTCGTTGACCTCATGGCCGCCGTCGATAGTCTGGATCGGACGCACGGTGACGCCCTTCGACTTCATCGAGAACACGATGAAGGAGATGCCCATCTGCTTCTTCGCGGAGGGGTCGGTGCGGCAGAGGCAGAAGATCATGTCGGCGTGCTGGGCCAGCGTGGTCCAGGTCTTCTGGCCGTTGATGATCCACTTGTCGCCCTTGCGCTCGGCTTTCGTCTTCAGCGAAGCGAGGTCGGAGCCGGAGCCGGGCTCCGAAAAGCCCTGGCACCACCAGTCGTCGACATTGGCGATGCGCGGCAGATACTTCTTCTTCTGCTCCTCGTTGCCGAAGGTGTAGATGACGGGGCCGACCATGCTGACGCCGAAGGCGAGCGGCTGCGGCGCGGGATGCGCCTGAAGCTCCTCGTTGAAGATGTAGTGCTGCACGGCGGTCCACCCGGTGCCGCCATATTCCTTGGGCCAGTGGCTGACGCCCCAGCCTTTCTTGTTGAGGATGCGCCACCACGTCACCATCTCGTCCTTGGTGAGATGCCGGCCCTCGACCAGCTTGCGCCGCGTATCCGGCGGCACGTTGTCGCGGAAGAACTGCCGCACTTCCTCGCGAAACGCCTGCTCTTCTTTCGTGAATGCGAGATCCATCGGATCCTCCTGTGAACGTTATTCCCTATTCGTCATTCCGGGCGCGCGAAGCGCGAACCCGCAAATCTCGAAATTTTGGCTCGAGGTTCCGGGTTCATTCGCGTGCCGCGAATGCCCGGGAACGACGGGGCCCGTTACTGCAGCACCTCGAACAGCCCGGCAGCGCCCATGCCGCCACCGACGCACATGGTGACGACCGCATATTTGGCCTTGCGGCGGCGGCCTTCGATCAAAGCGTGGCCGGTGAGGCGCGCGCCCGACATGCCGTAGGGATGGCCGACCGAGATCGCGCCGCCATTGACGTTGATCTTGTCGGGATCGATGCCGAGCTTGTCGCGGCAATACAGCACCTGCACCGCGAAGGCTTCGTTGAGCTCCCAGAGGCCGATGTCGTCGACGGTGAGACCGTGGCGCTTCAAAAGGCGCGGCACGGCGAAGACCGGGCCGATGCCCATCTCGTCCGGCTCGCAACCGGCGGAGACGAAGCCGCGGAAGATGCCGAGCGGCGCAAGGCCGCGCTTGGCGGCTTCCTTGTCGCTCATGATGACGGAGGCGCTGGCGCCGTCGGAGAGCTGGCTGGCATTGCCGGCGGTGATGGTGAAGCCCTCGCCGCGCACCGGTTTGAGGCCGGCGAGGCCCTCGATCGTGGTCTCGGGGCGCGGGCCTTCGTCCTGCGACAGCGTGACCTCCTTCATCGACACGGCGCCGGTTGCCTTGTCGGTGACCGCCATCTGCGTCGTGATCGGCGCGATCTCCTCCTTGAACTTGCCGCCCTGCTGGGCCGCAGCGGTGCGGCGCTGGCTCTCCAGCGAATATTCGTCCTGGCGTTCGCGCGAGATGCCGTAGCGCTTGGCGACGACCTCGGCGGTGTCGATCATGGGCATGTAGACCTCGCCCTTGATCTTGAGCAGCGCCGGATCCTGGGCGTGGAAGCCGTTCATCTTGTCGTTCTGCACGAGCGAGATCGACTCGCCACCGCCGCCGACCGCGATCTCGACGCCGTCGAAGATCACCGAACGCGCGGCGAGCGCGATGGCCTGCAGGCCCGAGGCGCATTGCCGGTCGATGGTGGTGCCGGCCACGGTGACGGGCAGACCGGCGCGGAGCAGCGCCTTGCGCGCGATGTTGCCGCCGGTCGCGCCCTGCTGGAGGGCTGCGCCCATCACGACGTCCTCGATCTCCTTCGGGTCGACTTTTGCGCGGGCGACGGCTTCGCCGATGGCGTGGCCGAGCAGGGTTGCGCCCTCGGTGGCGTTGAGCGCGCCGCGATAGGCCTTGCCGATCGGGGTGCGGGCAGTGGAAACGATGACGGCGTCGGTCAAGAACGACCTCCTGATGCGGTTTTGGTGGATTGTGACGGTTTCTGCTGCTGGCGCAATTCGTGGCGCGACAATTTTCCGACCGGCGTGCGCGGCAGATCGTCGACGAACTCGACCGCGGCCGGCAGTTCGTGCTTGCCGAGCTTGCCGGCGAGCTGCGCGCGCAATTCGTCCAGCGAGAACGGCTTTGCGTCCGCCTTGAGCTTGATGAAGGCCTTCGCGGCCTCGCCGCGATACTGGTCGGGAATGCCGAGCACGATCACCTCGTGCACGCCCGGAATGGTGTAGATCGCCTGCTCGATCATCTGCGGATAGACGTTGAAGCCGCCGGAGATGATCATGTCCTTCTTGCGATCGACCAGGAAGAAATAGCCGTCGGTGTCGACATAGCCGATGTCGCCGGTGAGGAAGCGGCCGTCGACGAAGGCCTCAGCGGATCCCTCCGGCTTGTTCCAGTAGCCCTTGGTGACGTTCGGGCCCTTGATGCGGATCTCGCCGACTTCGCCCGGCGGCAGCACGCGTTTGGGATCGTCGAGCGCGACGACGTCGAGCTCGATGCCGGGCAGCATCAGGCCGATCGAGCCGGGCTTGTCCGGGCCGGTGGGCGGGTGGCCGGTGCCGGGCGAGCAGGTCTCGGTCATGCCCCAGCCGCTGCGCAGCTTCTTGCCGATCTTGCGCTCGAAGAAGCTCGCGATCTCCACCGGCAGCGGCGCGCCGCCGGAGCCGATGGTGGCAAGCGAGGAGAAGTCGCGCTTGTCGAGATCGGGGAGCGCGGCGATCGCGATCCACATCGTCGGCACGCCCGGAAAATAAGTCGCGCGTTTCACCTCGATATCGCGCATCACGGCCTCGACGTCGAAGCGCTGATGCAGCGAGATCAGGTTGCCGCGGCGAAGCGAGGACAAGAGCACGACGGTGAGCGCGTAAATGTGGAACAGCGGCAGCACGCAGATCACGCGCTCGATCACGTCGCCGCGGGCGGCGCGCGCCGGCTTGCCCCAGACGTCGTAGATCGACACCGCCGCGGTGAGATTGCCGTGGGTCAGCATCGCGCCCTTGGGCAGGCCGGTGGTGCCGCCGGTATATTGCAGCAGCGCCACGTCGTCGGCCGTCACGGACGGCCACTGTGCCGGTGCGGTCGCGCCCTCGACAAAGGTCTTGAAGGTGACGATGCGGGGATCATCGGGAATCGCCGCCTGCGGCGTGCCGACCTTGCCCCAATGATCGTCCTCGCAGACGACGAGGCGATCGATCAGGCCCTTCTCCAAAAATTTCAGCGCGGTCGGCAGCAGCGCCTGGAGATTCGAGGTCACGAGCACGCGCGAGCCGGAGTCGGAGACCTTGTGGGTCAGCGCGATCTCACCATCGAGCGGCGACAGATGCGCGACGCGGCTGCCTGCCTTCAGCGCGCCGAAGAAATTGATGGGGTGGTCGGGCGTGTTGCCGAGGAACAACGCCACCGACGTGCCCTTGCCGCAGCCGGCCCGCAAGAACGCCGCGGCGGCGCGATCCACCATCGCGGCAAGCTCGGTGTAGGTCATGGGCCGGTCGCGAAACTCGATCGCAGTGCGCGGGCCGTAATCGGCGGCGGCTTTCGACAAGAGGTCGGGCAGCGTGCCCTGGACGATGGTGTCGTCCCACCGCACGCCCTCGGGATAAAACTGTTCGCCGGGATGGATCATTGCTTCTCTAAACCACGCAGACCGTCATTCCGGGGCGGCTCGAAGAGCCGAACCCGGAATCTCGGGATTCTCAGGTGCGCAGCTGCGCACCATAGTTCGCCCTTCGGGCAGGGGCAGCAGCGGCCATCACGCCGCCTTCGACGCCGCCGCGAGCGAGGCGAACGTCTTGCCCTCCGCCGCGAGCCTCTTCAGCAGCGGCGCGGGCTCGAGGCTGGGGTCGTTGGTCTCTTTGGCATAGAAGGCGAGACGGTCGGCGATGTGCTTGAGGCCGACGGTGTCGGCCCAGTACATCGGGCCGCCGCGATAGATCGGCCAGCCGTAGCCGTAGAGCCAGACCACGTCGATATCGGAGGGGCGCGCCGCGATGCCCTCTTCGAGGATCTTCGCGCCCTCGTTGATCATCGGGTACATCATGCGCTCGAGGATCTCCTCGTCGCTGACGACGCGCTTCTTGCGGCCGAGGCGGAGAAGCGTCTCGTCGATCAGCTTCTCGACCTCCGCGTCGGGCAGCGGCGCGCGGGAGCCGGCTTCGTACTTGTAGTAGCCCTTGCCGGTCTTCTGGCCGAAGCGGCCGGCTTCGCACAGCGCGTCCGCGATCTCCGACTTGATGCCGCGGTCTTTCCGCGAGCGCCAGCCGATGTCGAGTCCGGCGAGATCGCCCATCGCGAACGGTCCCATCGGCATGCCGAACTTGGTGACGACCGCGTCGACCTGCTGCGGCAGGGCGCCCTCGAACAGGAGCTTCTCGGCCTGCTTGCCGCGCTGCGCCAGCATGCGGTTGCCGACGAAGCCATCGCAGACGCCGACAACGGCCGGCACCTTTGCAATTTTGCGCGCGATCGTGACGGCCGTCACGAGAGCATCCGGCGCGGTCTTGTCGGCGCGGACGATCTCGCACAGCTTCATGACGTTGGCCGGCGAGAAGAAGTGCATGCCGAGCACGTCCTGCGGACGCTTGGTCGACTTGGCGATCTCGTCGATGTTCAGGTACGAGGTGTTGGAGGCGAGCACGGCGCCGGGCTTGGCGTACTGGTCGAGCTTGCCGAACACCTCCTTTTTCACTGCCATGGTCTCGAACACGGCCTCGATGACGAGATCGGCATCGCCGACATTCTCGATGCCGACCTTGCCGTCGATCAGCGCCATGCGCTTGGCGGGCGCATCGGCCGGAATGCCGCCGCGCGCAGCGGTCGCTTCCCAGTTCTTCTGCATCACGCCCATGCCGCGCTTGAGCTGCTCCTCGCCGGTCTCGATCAGGGTGACCGGAATACCGGCATTGGCAAAGGACATCGCGATGCCGCCGCCCATGGTGCCGGCGCCGAGAATGGCAACACGGTTGACCGGACGCGGCTTGGTGCCTTCAGGGACGCCCGCGATCTTGTTGGCCTCGCGCTCGGCGAAGAAGGCGTAGCGCTGCGCCTTGGACTGATCGCTGGCGACGAGCTTGAGGAAGCCTTCGCGCTCCTTCTTCAGACCTTCGTCGAAGGGCAGGTCGATGGCATAGCCGACGGCGTCGGCGGCCGCGAACGGCGCCTCCAGGCCGCGCGACTTCTTGGTCATGGCGGCAACCGCATTCGTGAAGATCGAGCGGTCGGCCTTGGCGGCCGCGAGCTTGGAATCGTCGTCGCGCAGCCGGCGCAACGGACGCTTCTCGGCGATGAGCTTGCGCACGAAGGCTTCGCCGCCGGACGCTGGTCCTTCGACGATCTCCTCGATCAAGCCGTTCTTCAGCGCTTCCGCCGCACCGATCGGGTCGCCGCCGACGATCATCTTGACGGCGAGCTCGGGGCCGACCGCGCGCGGCAGGCGCTGGGTGCCGCCGGCGCCGGGCAACAGGCCGAGCTTCACCTCGGGCAGGCCGAGCTTGGCTTCTTTCACCGCCACGCGGAAATGGCAGGCGAGCGCGACCTCGAGACCGCCGCCGAGCGCAGTGCCGTGGATAGCGGCAACGACCGGCTTGGGCGAATTCTCGATCTCGGACAGCACGTCGTTGAGGGCGGGCGGCTTCGGCGGCTTGCCGAACTCGGTGATGTCGGCACCGGCGATGAAGGTGCGGCCGGCGCAGGTCAGCACGATGCCCTTGATGGCGGGATCGGCGATTGCGGCCTTGATGCACTCGAGGATACCACCGCGGACTGCGGCACTCAGCGCATTGACCGGCGGACTGTTGACCGTGACGATCCCGACTTCGTCATGACGCTCAAGCTTGACCACTTCGCTCACGGTGTCCCTCCTTGGTGGGGATTTACTTTTGTTCGATTTCGCGGTGCGGAATTTAATTCCGCATCTTGACGGCAGGGTTATTTTGAAGCACGGACGTTGTCAACGACTCCGCGCAAGAAGCAGATCAGGGATGAAGCGTACAGGAAAGAAGGCTGCGACCGATCGGAATTTCGTCGTCGCGCTTTCCCGCGGACTGGATGTATTGCGCGCGTTCCAACCCAATGACGGCCTCCTCGGCAATCAGGAGATTGCGGCCCGCACCAAGCTGCCCAAGCCGACCGTGTCGCGGCTGACCTACACGTTGACCAAGCTCGGTTATCTGACGCCGGTTCCCCGGTTCGAGAAGTACCAGCTCGCCCCTGCAGCGATGTCCCTCGGCTATGCGGCATTAGCCAATCTGGGCGTTCGGCATTTGTCCGAGCCGTTCCGCGAGGAAGTGATGCGCGCGACCGGCGGCGCCGTCGCCGTCGGCGGCCGCGATCGTCACAGCATGATCTATTTCGGGCAAAGTCGCGGCAGCGAGACGGTCGGTGTTCAACTTGACGTCGGCTCGCGCGTGCCGATTGCAACTACCGCGATGGGGCGCGCCTACTACTGGGCCCTCGACGAAGAGGGTCGCGCTGAAGTGTCGCGCATTCTGCGCGAACATTACGGCAGCCGCTGGCCGAAGATGCGCGACGGCTTGGAGCGGTCCGGCGAGATCATAGCGAAGTATGGCTTCGCCATTTCGGTCGGAGACTGGCACGACGACATCGGCGCCGCCGGAGTGGCGCTCAAGCTCAACGACGGAACCGGACCTTACGCATTCAATTGCGGCGCGCCAGCATTCCGTTTCACGGAAGAGCGTTTGATCAACGACATTGGACCGCGTCTGCTTGCGATGGTAAGGAACATCGAAGCGGCGCTCGGGGGTCTGATGCCGCATTCCAAAAAAGACATCAGCAAAAAGCTGAAATCAGGAGGAAAAGTTGCGCGTGTGGCCGAGGGGTTCAGATAGCCTTTGTCGTCACCGGGAGCGGTTCGCATCGCCCCATCGCTCACTGAAGAACGTGAGCGAGACGAGATGACGCAGGCACAGCTCGCGCGGGGGACATCGCCCCTGCTCGCAGTTCGCGACGTCAGCGTCGTGTTCGGCGGCATCGTTGCGCTCAACGGTGTGTCCTTCGACATGCACAAGGGCCAGATCCTCGGATTGATCGGGCCCAACGGCGCCGGCAAGACCACGCTGTTCAACTGCCTCAGCCGGCTCTACCAGCCGTCGTCCGGCGACATTCTGATGGAAGGCGTGAGCATCCTGTCGCGGCCACCGCACCGGATCGCCGAGATCGGCATCGGCCGCACCTTCCAGAACGTGGCGCTGTTCCCGAATCTGTCGGTGATGGACAACGTCCGCGTCGGCGCGCATTCGAAGACCTCCAGCGACATCATCAGCGACTCCTTAAGGCTGGCCTGGGTCCGGCGCAGCGAGACCGAGGTCAACAAGAAGGTGCACGAGATCCTCGCCTATCTCGATCTCGAGGACGTCGCCCACACCGTGGTGTCAGGCCTGCCCTTCGGCACGCAGAAGCGGGTCGAGCTGGCGCGCGCGCTGGCCGCCGACCCGAAGATCCTGCTGCTCGACGAGCCGGCGGGCGGTCTCAATCATGAGGAGGTCTATGTGCTGGGCGACCTCATCCGCCGCATCCGCGATGAGCGCCACATGACCGTGCTGCTGGTCGAGCACCACATGGGCCTCGTGATGTCGATCGCCGACCACGTGGTCGCGCTCAATTTCGGCAAGAAGCTCGCGGAAGGCACCCCCGCCCAGGTGCAGGCGGACCCTCACGTCATCAAGGCCTATCTCGGGAGCAAAGACCAATGACGACACTGCTCAACGTCAAGGATCTGCGCGCCTATTACGGTCAGGTCCAGGCGCTCCATGGCCTGTCCTTCTCGCTCAACGAGGGATCGCTGACGACGCTGCTCGGGGCCAACGGCGCCGGCAAGACCACGACGCTGCGCGCGATCTGCAACATGGTGCGCTCGACCGGCGCGATCGAGTTCGACGGCAAGCCGCTGAACAACCGCTCGACCGAGAACATCGTGCGGTACGGCATTGCCCATGTGCCGCAGGGCCGCGGCACCTTCACCAACATGACCGTGGAGGAGAACCTCCAGCTCGGGGCGATCACCCGCAAGGACAGCGCCGGCATCGTCTCCGACATCGAGCGCATGTATGCGCATTTCCCAGTCTTGAAGCAGCGCCACACCCAGCAGGCCGGCACGCTGTCCGGCGGCGAGCAGCAGATGCTGGCGGTCGCTCGGGCGCTGATGCTGCGGCCGCGCCTGATGCTGCTGGACGAGCCCTCCTTCGGGCTCGCGCCGCTGGTGGTGCGCGATCTGTTCGGCATCCTCGGCAAGATCAACCGCGAGGACAAGGTGTCGATCCTGGTGGTCGAGCAGAACGCCCAGCTCGCGCTCGAGCTCGCCGATCAGGCCTATGTGATCGAGACCGGGCGCATCGTGATGTCGGGCAAGGCCAAGGACATCGCGAACAACGAAGAAATCCGCAAATCCTATCTGGGTTATTGAGGTGGGTGCATCGATGGAATCGATCTATCCGCGCGCTCGCTACACCTCTCCCGAAGGGAGAGGTCGATTTGCGAAAGCAAATCGGGTGAGGGGTTACGGTCTCTCGTTGGAGCGGCGCCCCCTCACCCGGATTGCTTCGCAATCCGACCTCTCCCCGCTGGGAAGAGGTGTCGTCGCCGACGCCGTTCTCGCTCAATCCCAACTCGCAGCGCTATAGGGGAGCCCGAGGTCCATGGAGCTTTTCACCAACCAGGTCCTGGCCGGCATCGCCACCGGCGCGATCTATGCCTGCATGGCGCTCGCCGTGGTCATGATCTACCAGGCGATCGACCATCTCAATTTCGCGCAAGGCGAGATGGCGATGTTCTCGACCTTCATCTCCTGGCAGTTGATGCAGTGGGGCGTGTCCTACTGGGCTGCCTTCATCATTACGCTGGCATTTTCCTTTGTCGCCGGCATCGCGATCGAGCGCATCCTGTTCAAGCCGCTCGCCAAGGCACCGGTGCTGACCAACGTCGCCGGCTTCATCGCCCTGTTTGCGATCATCAACTCCTCGGCCGGCCTGATCTGGGACTTCACCATCAAGCAATATCCGACCCCGTTCGGCTCCGCGCCGTTCCTGGGCAGCCAGCTGATCTCCACCCACCAGGCCGGCATGATCGGCGTCACCGTACTGCTGCTGCTCGGCCTCTATTTCTTCTTCCAGTACACCAGGATCGGCCTCGCCATGCGCGCCGCCGCCTCGGTGCCTGAATCGGCCCGCCTCGTCGGCATCAACACGAGCTGGATGATCGCGCTCGGCTGGGGCATGGCGACCGCGATCGGCTCGATCGCCGGCATGCTGATCGCTCCCGTCGTGTTCCTCGAGCCGAACATGATGGGCGGCGTCCTGATCTACGGCTTCGCCGCGGCGGTGCTCGGCGGATTGTCGAGCCCGTTCGGCGCCGTGGTCGGCGGCTTCCTGGTCGGCGTCTTCGAGAATCTCGCCGGCACCTACATCCCAGGGGTCGGCAACGAGCTGAAACTTCCGATCGCGCTCGCGCTGATCATTTCCGTCCTGGTCGTCAAACCCGCTGGCCTGTTCGGCCGGCACATCGTCAAGCGAGTTTGATCATGAGCGCTGCAGAAGAAGTCGTCGCCGAAGGCCACGAAGCGGTCGAGGCGGTTCCGAAGCGGGCCATGACGCTGGGCACCGGCACCTCGCTGCTGGTGCTGGCGGCGCTGCTGATCGTGCCGGTGTTCGTCAAGAACTTCATCATCTTCCAGATGACGATGCTCCTGATCTACGGGCTCGCGGTACTGGCGCTGAACATCCTGACCGGCGGAAGCGGCCAGTTCTCGCTCGGCCAGAGCGCGTTCTACGCCGTCGGCGCCTATACCTCGGCGGTGCTTATGGAGCACGCCAACATCAACTACGCGCTGACCATTCCGATTTCCGCCGCGGTCTGCTTCGCATTCGGCTACCTGTTCGGCAAGCCGGCGCTGCGGCTGTCGGGCGTCTATCTCGCGCTCGCGACCTTCGCACTCGCCACCGCGATGCCACAGCTGTTGAAACTGAACTTCCTCGAGCACTGGACCGGCGGCGTGCAAGGCCTCGTCGTCACCAAGCCGGACGCACCGTTCGGCCTGCCGATGTCGCAGGACATGTGGCTGTACTACTTCACGCTCGTCGTGACCGTCGCGATCTACATCTTCTCGGTGAACCTGCTGCGCTCCCGCTCCGGCCGCGCCTTCATGGCGATCCGCGACAACGAGATCGCGGCCTCCTCGATGGGTGTCAACGTCGCGCTCTACAAGACGCTCGCTTTCGGAGTGTCCGCCGGCATCACCGGCGTTGCCGGCTCGCTTGGCGCCATCGCCGTGCAATTCGTCGCGCCCGACAGCTACACCATCACGCTCGCGATCTCGCTGTTCCTCGGCATGGTCGTCGGCGGCGTCGGCTGGCTGCCCGGCTCGTTCGTCGGCGCGGCCTTCATCATCTTCGTGCCGAACATGGCGGAAAGCATCTCCAAGGGCCTTTCCGGCGCGGTGTTCGGGGTGCTGTTGTTCCTCGTCATCTACCTCGTGCCGCACGGCGCAAGACAGGCCGCAATCCTGGGCCAGCAACTCGCTGGCAAGCTCAGGAAGAACTGAAAACTCTCAAGGACAGTCGTTAACCAAGGAGACCCAATTGCTTTTCGGAAGAACACTGCGATCCGCCGCGCTGGTCACGGCAACGGCGGCCATCACTCTCACCTCCGGCGCTGCACTCGCCCAAAAGAAATACGACACCGGCGCGTCCGATACCGAGATCAAGATCGGCAACATCATGCCGTACAGCGGTCCGGCGTCGGCCTACGGCATCATCGGCAAGACCGAAGAAGCCTATTTCAAGATGATCAACGACAAGGGCGGCATCAACGGCCGCAAGATCAATTTCGTGACCTATGACGACGGCTATTCGCCGCCGAAAGCCGTCGAGCAGGTCCGCAAGCTGGTCGAGAGCGACGAGGTGCTGACCGTCTTCAATCCGCTCGGCACACCCTCGAACACGGCGATCCAGAAATACCTCAACGCCAAGAAGATCCCGCAGCTCTTCGTCGCCACCGGCGCCACCAAGTGGAACGATCCGAAGAACTTCCCCTGGACCATGGGCTGGCAGCCCTCCTACCAGAGCGAAGCGCACATCTACGCGAAATGGCTGATGAAGGAGAAGCCCGATGCCAAGGTCGCGATCCTCTATCAGAACGACGATTTCGGCAAAGACTACCTCAAGGGCACCAAGGACGGGCTCGGCGCCAAGGCCTCTTCCATGATCATCATGGAAGAGAGCTATGAGGTCTCCGAGCCTTCGATCGACGGCCACATCGTCAAGATCAAGGCGGCCAATCCCGACGTGCTGCTGATCTATGCGACGCCGAAGTTCGCGGCCCAGACCATCAAGAAGACCGCCGAGCTCAGCTGGAAGCCGCTCCAGATCCTCACCAACGTGTCGATCTCGGTCGGCAGCGTGATGAAGCCGGCCGGCTTCGAGAGCGCGCAGGGCGTGCTGTCGGCGGCCTATGCCAAGGATTCGACGGATCCGCAGTGGGTCAACGATCCCGGCATGAAGAGGTGGAACGAGTTCGTCGACAAGTACATGCCGGGTGCCGACAAGTCCGACACCAGCATGGTCTATGGCTACGGCGCCGCGTCGACGCTGGCCAAGGTGCTGGAAATGTGCGGTGACGACCTCACCCGCGCCAACCTCATGAAGCAGGCGGCGAGCCTGAAGGACTTTGCGCCGGATACCCTGCTGCCCGGCGTCAAGATCAACACCAGCGCCGCCGACTTCGCTCCGATCGCGCAGCTCCAGATGATGCGCTTCAAGGGCGAGAGGTGGGAACTGTTCGGCGAGATCATCAGCGGCGACGTCGCCTCCGAATGACACGCTGATGCAACAATTCAGCGCGAAGAGCCCCCGCAGGCAACTGCGGGGGCTTTTTGTTGACGTCTGGCCGCAATCTTGTTCAATGCGGCGCCGATCCAGCTCGGGGTAGGAGAACAATGACTGCCGTTCGTTTTCAGGTTGCGACGCTCTGGGTCGCATTCGCGTTGTGCACTGCAATGAGCAGCGAAGTGCTGGCGCAGAAAAAATATGACAGCGGAGCTTCCGATACCGAGATCAAGATCGGTAATATCATGCCCTATAGCGGTCCGGCCTCCGCCTATGCCGCGATCGGCAAGGCCGAAGAAGCCTATTTCAACAAGATCAATGCTGAGGGCGGCATCAACGGCCGCAAGATCAAATTCATCTCCTATGACGACGCCTATTCGCCGCCGAAAACGGTCGAGCAGGCGCGCAAGCTGGTCGAGAGCGACGGGGTGCTCTTGATCTTCGGCTCGCTCGGAACCTCCACCAACAGCGCCATCCGCAAATACATGAACGAGAAGAAGGTGCCGCAATTGTTCGTAGCGAGCGGTGCGTCGAAATGGAACGAGCCCAAGCAATATCCATGGACCATGGGCTGGCAGCCCTCCTACCAGAGCGAAGCGCGCATCTACGCCAAGTACATCATGAAGGAGAGGCCGCAGGCGAAGATCGGCGTGCTCTACCAGAACGACGATTTCGGCAAGGACTATCTGAAGGGACTCAAAGAAGGCCTCGGCGCCAAGGCTTCGATGATCGTGCTGGAAGAGGCCTACAACACCTCGGAGCCGGCGGTCGACGAGCACGTGGTCAAGTTGAAAGCCTCCGGTGCCGACGTCTTCATCAGCATCACCACACCGAAATTCACGGCGCAAGGAATCAAGAAGGCCGCGGAGATCAACTGGCATCCGGTCCAGATCATCTCCAACGTCTCGGCCTCGGTCGGCGGCGTGATCGAACCGGCGGGGTTCGAGATCTCGCAAGGCATCCTGTCGGCGAGCTACACCAAGGACGGCTCCGATCCGCAGTGGGATGCCGATGACGGCATGAAGAAATTCTACAACTTCCTCGCCCAATACGACCCCAAGGCCAACAAGCTCGATGCCGGCGTCGCGTTCGGCTATGCCGCCGCGCAGACCATGGTGAAGGTGCTGCAGATGTGCGGCAACGATCTCACCCGCGAGAACGTCATGAAGCAGGCCGCCAGCCTGAAGGACTTCGCACCCGACACGCTGCTGCCCGGCATCAAGATCAATACCGCGCCGGACAATTTCGCCCCGATCGAACAGCTCCAGATGATGCGGTTCAAGGGCCGGAAATGGGAGCTGTTCGGCGACATCATCTCGAGCGAGCTCGGACAATAGAGCCGTCGCGAGCAGCCGCAATTTGGAGTTAATTAGATCGGAGTGACGCAACTCCAGGTTCGCGCGATCGCGGGCGCGGCAGTACTGCCGCATGGAAATATTCCGCACCGCATCGATCAAATCACGCTCTCGACGATGGTTTCGCCGGGGGCGTTTTTCTTGCTGGGTGCGGGAGAAGGGTATTCAATGTGAGCCGGAGGGCACGAGACGAGCGCTCCCAATCAAGAACAAGCGACACATTCAACAGACCCAGGGAGATCGAGATGCCTGCAATGCATGTGCGTTTGGGGGCCCTTGCGGCTGCCCTCGCGCTGTCTGCCGCTCTGTCCACCGTAGCGTCAGCGCAGAAGAAATACGATACCGGCGCATCGGACACCGCAATCAAGATCGGCAACATCATGCCCTATAGCGGACCGGCCTCCGCTTACGGCGTGATCGGCAAGACGGAAGAAGCCTATTTCCGCAAGATCAACGCTGAAGGCGGCATCAACGGTCGCAAGATCAACTTCATCAGCTATGACGATGCCTACTCGCCGCCGAAGACGGTGGAGCAGGCCCGCAAGCTCGTCGAGAGCGACGAGGTTCTGCTGATCTTCAACTCGCTCGGCACGCCGCCCAACTCGGCGATCCAGAAATACATGAACTCCAAGAAGGTGCCGCAGCTCTTCGTCGCCACCGGCGCGACCAAGTGGAACGATCCGAAAGATTTCCCCTGGACCATGGGCTGGCAGCCCAACTACCAGAGCGAATCGCAGATTTACGCAAAGTACATCCTGAAGAACCATCCCGACGCCAAGATCGGCGTGCTCTACCAGAACGACGATTACGGCAAGGACTATCTGAAAGGCTTCAAGGACGGACTTGGGAACAAGGCCTCGATGATCATCATCGAGGACAGCTATGAAGTCTCCGAGCCGACCATCGACTCGCACATCGTCAGGCTGAAGTCGTCCGGCGCGGACGTGTTCTTCAACATCACGACGCCGAAATTCGCGGCGCAGGCGATCAAGAAGAATGCGGAGATCGGCTGGAAGCCGCTCCATTTCCTCAACAACGTGTCGGCGTCGATCGGCAGCGTGATCAAGCCGGCAGGCTTCGAGAACGCGCAGGGCATCATCTCCTCGCAATATTTCAAGGATCCCACCGATCCGCAGTGGAAGAACGATCCCGCGATGAAGGCCTGGAACGAGTTCCTGGACAAATACTATCCCGAGGCCAACCGGGCCGACGCCTCGGTGATGTACGGCTTCATCGTGTCCCAGGGTCTCGTGCAGGTGCTGAAGGCCTGCGGCGACGATCTGACGCGTGAGAACGTGATGAAGCAGGCGGCCAGCCTGAAGGATTTCGAACCGCTCGGCCTGCTGCCGGGCGTCAAGGTTAACACCAGCCCCACCGACTTTGCTCCGATCTCCCAGTTGCAGCTCATCCGCTTCAAGGGGGAAGCCTGGGAGCGGTTCGGCGACGTTCTCAGCAGCGACGTCGGAGGCTAGGGGATCGACAGGCGCGAATAACGACTAAAGACGCAGCCCCTGCGGCCAAGTCGCAGGGGCTTTTCCTTGAAGCTTTCGGGCAAATCGTATTGAATTGCGGTCGCGCCACCAAAAAACCCGAGACAAGAAAAGGGACGCACACACCAAGAAAAACAGGGAGATTGGAATGCCTGCTGTCACCGGCAAGCTTGCGGCCGCATCATTGGCGCTCGCGCTCATCGCGGCCTCGGCCTCATCTGCATCAGCCCAGAAGAAATACGATACCGGCGCGACCGACACCGAGATCAAGATCGGCAACATCATGCCCTACAGCGGACCGGCCTCCGCCTATGGCATCATCGGACGCACCGAAGCCGCCTATTTCAAGAAGGTCAACGACGAGGGCGGCATCAACGGCCGCAAGATCAACTTCATCAGCTATGACGATGCGTACTCGCCGCCGAAGACGGTGGAGCAGGCCCGCAAGCTGGTCGAGAGCGACGAAGTGCTGCTGATCTTCAACTCGCTCGGCACACCGTCGAACTCGGCGATCCAGAAATACATGAACTCGAAGAAGGTGCCGCAGCTGTTCGTCGCCACCGGCGCCACCAAGTGGAACGATCCGAAAGATTTCCCCTGGACCATGGGCTGGCAGCCCAACTACCAGAGCGAGACGCAGATCTATGCGAAGTACATCCTGAAGGAGATGCCGAACGCGAAGATCGCCGTCCTGTTCCAGAACGACGATTACGGCAAGGACTATCTCAAGGGCCTGAAGGATGGCCTCGGCGCCAAGGCCGCCAGCATGATCGTGGCCGAGGAAAGCTACGAGACGTCCGAACCGACGATCGACAACCACATCGTCAAGCTGAAGGCCACCGGCGCCGATATCTTCGTCAACATCACCACGCCGAAATTCGCGGCACAGGCGATCAAGAAGAACGCCGAGATCGGATGGAAGCCGATCCACTTCCTCAACAACGTCTCCGCCTCGGTCGGCAGCGTGATCAAGCCCGCCGGCTTCGAGAACGCGCAAGGCATCATCTCGGCGGCCTATCTGAAAGACACCACCGATGCGCAATGGGCCAACGACGCCGGGATGAAGGCATTTCTCGATTTCATGACGAAGTACTTCCCCGAAGGCGACAAGACGGACAACGGCACGATCGTCGGCTACGGCGTCGCGCAGACGCTGGTCCAGGTGCTGAAGAACTGCGGTGACGATCTCACGCGCGCGAATGTGATGAAACAAGCCGCGAGCCTGAAGGACTTCCGCACCGAGGTGCTGCTACCCGGCATCAAGATCAACACGTCGGCGACCGACTTCGCCCCGATCAGCTCACTGCAGCTGCAACGCTTCAAGGGCGAGCGATGGGAACTGTTCGGCGACGTGATCGACGCGGAAGCCGGCGGCTAGCGCGAAACACACGACGAGCCCCCGCGAGACGATCGCAGGGGGCTTTGCTTGCGCGTGGATTATGATCATGCGATTGCACAATCGAATGATGATAAAGGCCGCTTACGCTTTGCCGCACGATGCGGTAGGCAGATGGCCGGCGACCTTGTCGCCGCCACCTCAGTCTGCTCAAGGCCATCGTCCATGACCGACCGCCGTCCTTTGCTCCGCGCGCTCTACGACGCCGCCGTCGCCGCCGCCCATCCCGACGTGGTGCTGGCCCCTCATTTGCGGCCTGCCCCCAAGGGACGCGTGATCTGTCTTGCCGCCGGCAAGGGCGCCGGCGCGATGGCCGCGGCGGCGGAGCGGCACTATCTCGATACGCTCAAGCTCGCGCCGGAGCGGCTGGTCGGCATCGCCACCACGCGCCACGGCTACGGCGTGCCGACGCGCCGCATCCGCGTGGTCGAGGCCGGTCATCCCGTGCCCGACGAGGCCGGCCTGAAGGGCGCCGCCGACACGCTGGCGCTCGCCGGCGAGGCCGGGCCCGACGATCTCTTGCTGGTGCTGCTCACCGGCGGCGGCTCGGCGAACTGGATCGCGCCGGTGGAGGGCATCAGCTTCGTGCAGAAGCAGGCGGTCAACAAGGCGCTGCTGCGCTCGGGTGCGCCGATCGGCGAGATGAATGTCGTTCGCAAGCACCTGTCGCGCATCAAAGGCGGCCGGCTGGCGCGCGCCGGCAGGAATGCCGCCGAGATCGTCACGCTCGCGATCTCGGACGTGCCGCACGACGAGCCCTCCGCGATCGCCTCGGGCCCCACCGTGCCCGACGCGACGACGCTGGCGGATGCGCGCGCGATCGTGGCCAAGTACAGGCTCGACGTCGACGATGCGGTGCGCCGCGCGCTCGACGATCCCAATAACGAGAGCTGCAAGCCGGGTGACGCGGCGTTTGCGCGTGCGCATTTCGAGCTGATCGCGCGGCCCAAGCAATCGCTGGACGCCGCGGTGAAGCTCGCGCGCCAGTCCGGCTACGAGACCATCGATCTCGGCGCCGATCTCGAAGGCGAGGCCCGCGAGGTCGCCGCCGATCATGCCAGGCTGGCGCTGCAAGCCCGCGCCCAGGGCAAGCGCGTCGCGATCCTCTCCGGCGGCGAGCTCACGGTGACCGTGCGCGGCCATGGCCGCGGCGGACCGAACCAGGAATACGCGCTGGCGCTCGCCGAGCTGCTCCAGGATACGCCGGACATTTCGGCGCTCGCCGGCGACACCGACGGCGCCGATGGTGGTGCCGGCCACCCCACCGACCCCGCCGGCGCGCTGATCGACGCAGCGACGTTTGCGAAGATGAAGGCGCTGGCGCTTCAGCCGCAGGCCTATCTCGACAACAACGACGCGACGACGTTCTTCGAAGCCACGGGGGATCTGCTGCAGCCGGGGCCGACGCTGACCAATGTGAATGATATCCGCGTGATCCTGGTGGATTGAGGCGCGAAAGCGGGGAATCCAGTACGCCGCGGCTTATCGACAAATCACAACCGTCTCGGAGTACTGGATCGCCCGCCTTCGCGGGCGATGACGGCAGAGAGTGAGGATCCACCGCCGGTAGCCGCGGGGCTCAAAACTCGTTCGCGATCTTCGCGAGCATCGCGATCAGGGCCTCGCGGTTGGCCTGGCCGAGCAGATCGTTCAACCGGGCCTCGTGCTTGGTGGCAACGAGCTTTTTCGCGCGCGCCAGCACGGCCTTGCCCTTGTCGGTCAGGACCAGGATGTGCGAGCGGCGGTCGTTGGTGGAGCGGATCCGCGCGCAGAGGTCGCGGCTCTCCAAATTGTCGAGCATCGCCACGAAATTCGGCCTGAGGATGCCGAGGGTGGAGGCGATCTCGGTCTGGTTCCGGCCGGGGTTCTTCTCGACCAGCAGCAGCACCGAGAACTGCGCCGGCGTCAGCTGCAGCGAGGCCATGCAGCGCAGAAAGTTCTCGAATACCTTGAGCTGCGCCCGCTTCAGGACATAGCCAAGCTGCTCGGATAGCTCGCCGAGCTGGAGAGCTTCGCTCTGCGGCTCGGCCGCATCCTTGCGGCCCTTGGCCGCGTCAGCCGGCTTTTCGGAGGTCTTTTCAGCGGTTTTGGAAACGGTCATCGCCTCGTGCTCGTAATCCCGCTAAATTCGGGAGGGGTCGCTTCCCACCCTTGATGTTATATTTGATAATTGTTATGGACCATATCAAATATCGCATGCGTTTTTCAATGGCTGTGAGCGGACCGTCCACCGCAATCGAGAGGACCGGTCCGGATTAGGGGGAGCGTCCGGTCTTGAATACCACCATCATGCTGTTCCTGGTGCAGGACGGCATCACCAATGGCGCAATCTATGCGCTGCTCGGCCTGGCGCTGGTGCTGGTGTTCGCCGTCACCCGCGTCATCCTCATTCCCCAGGGCGAATTCGTCACCTACGGCGCGCTGACCTATGCCTCGCTGGCGGCGGGCCAGATGCCGGGCACGGCCAAGCTCGCGCTCGCGCTCGGCATCGGCGCCTTCGCCTTCGACCTGTTCGTGGCGCGCAGGGCGCTGCATGCGCGGCTGGTGGTTCGCAGCTTCATCACCAACATCGTGCTGCCTTCCATCGTGCTGGCGCTGACCCTCTACTTCGCCGCGCAGAAGCCGCCGGTGCCGGTCTGCATCGCGCTGTCGCTGGTGATCGTGGCGATGATCGGCCTCTATCTCTACCGCATCGCGTTCCAGCCGCTGGCGCACACCTCCGTGCTGGTGCTGCTGATCGCCTCGGTGGGCGTGCATCTCGCGCTACAAGGCCTCGGCCTGCTGTTCTTCGGCGCCGAAGGCCAACGCGGACCTGCCGTGCTGTCCGGCGCCTTCACTGCCGGCGCGCTGCGCTTCACCGGCCAGAGCATCACCGTCTACGCCATCACCATCGCCTTCATCGTCGCCCTCTGGCTGTTCTTCGGCCTGACGCTCTACGGCAAGGCGCTGCGCGCGACCGCGGTGAACCGGTTGGGCGCGCGGCTTGCGGGCATCCGCACCACGCTGTCGGGGCAGATCGCCTTCCTGCTGGCCTCGGTCATCGGCGCGCTGTCAGGCATCATGATCGTGCCGATCACGACGCTCTACTACGACTCGGGCTTCCTGATCGGCCTGAAGGGTTTCGTCGCCGCGATCATCGGCGGGCTGGTCAGCTATCCCCTCACCGCCGCCGCGGCGCTGGTGGTCGGCATCGTCGAGGCGTTCTCGTCCTTCTATGCCTCCAACTACAAGGAGGTGATCGTCTTCATGCTGCTGATCCCCGTGCTGCTGCTGCGCTCGCTCGCCGCTCCCGCAGTCGAGGAAGAGAAGGACTGACGCGCATGCAGAGCCGGCTTCCCATTCTCGTTTTCGCAGCTCTCATGGCGGCGATCCCGTTCGTCCCCGGCATGCCGCCGTTCTGGATCGTGCTGCTCGACAATATCGGTCTCGCGGCGCTGGTCGCGATGGGTCTCGTGCTGCTGACCGGCGTCGGCGGCCTCACCTCGTTCGGGCAAGCCGCCTTCGTCGGCTTCGGCGCCTACACCACCGCGGTGCTGTCGACGGCCTACGGCCTGTCGCCGTGGCTGACGCTGCCGCTGTCGCTCGTGGTCAGCGGATCGCTGGCGGTGCTGCTCGGGTTGATCACGGTCCGCCTCTCCGGCCATTATCTGCCGCTCGGCACGCTCGCCTGGGGGCTTGGCCTGTTCTATCTCTTCAGCAAGCTGGAATTCTTAGGGAGAAACGACGGCATCTCGGCCATCCCGCCGCTGTCGATCGGTGCGTTCAAGATGCTCTCGCCCGGCTCGATCTACTACGCGATCTGGGTCGCGGTGATCGTCTCGGCGCTGCTGACGATGAACCTGCTGGACTCCCGCACCGGCCGCGCCATTCGCGCGCTCAGGCGCGGCCATGTCGCGGCCGAGGCGTTCGGCGTGCACACGCCGCGGGCCAAGCTCCTGGTGTTCATCCATGCCGCGGTGCTCGCGGGGCTTTCGGGGTGGCTCTACGCGCATCTTCAGCGCGCGGTGAACCCGACGCCGTTCGGCGCACAGGCCGGCATCGAATATCTCTTCATCGCGGTGGTCGGCGGCGCCGGGTATGTCTGGGGCGGCGTGCTCGGCGCGGCGATCGTCGTGGTGCTGAAAGAGGTGCTGCAAAGCTATCTGCCGCTGATCCTGCCCGGCTCCGGCCAGGTCGAGACCATCGTGTTCGGCATCATGCTGGTGGCGCTGCTGCAGCTCGCGCCCGGCGGCCTGTGGCCCTGGCTGATATCGTTCCTGCCCGAGCGCACGGGTGGCAGGAAGCCTGACACCTCGCTGAAGCTGGAACATCGCGCCCGCACGGTTGGCGAGTCCGGCGTTCTGCTTCAGGTGGAGAAAGCGCGAAAACAGTTCGGCGGCGTGGTCGCGGTCAACAACGTCTCCTTCGACGTCCAGGCCCGCGAGATCGTCGCGCTGATCGGTCCGAACGGCGCCGGCAAGAGCACGACGTTCAACCTGATCACCGGCGTGCTGTCGGCGACATCAGGCTCGATCTCGGTGCTCGGCAGGAAGGTTGACAACGCGCCGCCGCAGGAGATCGTCAAGCTCGGCATCAGCAGGACCTTCCAGCACGTCAAGCTGGTCCCCGACATGACCGTGCTGGAGAACGTCGCGATCGGCGCGCATCTGCGCGGCCATTCCGGTCCGATCTCCTCGATGCTGCGGCTCGACCGCGCTGATGAGGCCAAGCTGCTCGCGGAAGCCGCGCGCCAGATCGAGCGCGTCGGCCTCGCCGAGCAGATGCACCAGCTTGCCGGCAGCCTCTCGCTCGGCCAGCAGCGCATCGTCGAGATCGCCCGCGCGCTGTGTGTCGATCCGATGCTGCTGTTGCTCGACGAGCCGGCCGCGGGCCTCCGCCACATGGAGAAGCAGCGCCTCGCGACGCTGCTGCGTGACTTGCGCGACGGCGGGATGAGCGTGCTGCTGGTCGAGCACGACATGGGCTTTGTGATGAACCTCGCCGACCGCATCGTGGTGCTCGATTTCGGCACCAAGATCGCCGAGGGCACGCCCGCCACGATCAAGACCAATCCCGAAGTGATCAAGGCCTATCTCGGAGTGGCGGCATGAGCGCGCTGTTGTCCGTCACCGATGCGCATGTCGCCTATGGCAAGGTCGAGGCCGTGCGCTCGGTCTCGCTCGAGGTCGGCACCAACGAGATCGTCACCATCGTCGGCGCCAACGGCGCCGGCAAGACCACGCTGTTGTCCGCCATCATGGGCATCCTGCCGCTGAAGGGCCGCGTCACCTTTGCCGGCCAGGATCTCGCCCGGCTCGACATCGAGGACCGCGTCGCGATGGGCCTCGGTCTCGTCCCGGAGCACCGCGAATTGTTCGTGACCATGAATGTCGAGGACAATCTCGAGCTGGGCGCCTTCCGCATCGAGCGGAGCCGGGCGAGGTCCTCGATCGAGCGGATCTATGCGCTGTTTCCGCGGCTCAAGGAGCGCCGCAAGCAGCTCGCCGGCACCTTGTCCGGCGGCGAGCAGCAGATGCTCGCGATGGGCCGGGCGCTGATGGGCGAGCCGAAGCTCTTGATGCTGGATGAACCGAGCCTCGGGCTCGCGCCGATCATCGTCGCCGACATCTTCCGCATCGTCACCGAGCTGCGCGCCAGCGGCGTTTCCGTGCTGCTCGTCGAGCAGAACGCCCAGGCCGCACTGAAGATCGCGGACCAGGCCTATGTGATGGAGCTCGGCGAGTTCGTGCTCAGCGGCAAGGCCAGCGACATCGCCGCGAACGAGCGCGTGGCGGCGAGCTATCTCGGCTTCCAGCACGAAGGCGCGAGCGTGTTGTGACTCTTACCCTCCCCTGGAGGGTAAGTAAGCAGGGCGTTACGACGCTCCCGTCCCCTTCTCCCCCTTCAACGCCGCGAGCTCCGCCTCCAGCTCCGCGATCCGCTGGTCCCTCGCCGCGAGCGCCGCGGCGACATCGCCTGCGTCGAATTTCTGCGGGATGTGCTGCGGGCAATTCGTATCCCAGGCGGCGATCTTGAACAGGATGACCTGCTCCGGCCGCGCGCGATAGCCCTTCGGCATCAGCGACGTGGTCAACGCTTCGTCGTCCTCGACGACGCGCGCCTCGCCCCAGATCTTCACGCGGCGGCGATGGGCGTAGTCCATCACGAAGATATAGGCCTTGGGATTCTCCGAGAGATTGCCCTGGGTGATGAACTGCCGGTTGCCGGCATAGTCGGCGAATGCCAGCGTCTGCTTGTCCAGCACCTTGAGAAAGCCCTTGGGCCCGCCGCGGTGCTGGATATAGGGCTGGCCCTCGGCTGAGGCGGTGGCGAAGTAGAAGCTGTTGGCGTCGGCCAGGAACGCGGCGACGTTATCGTCGACCTCGGTGCGCCAGCCACGCTGCTCGCTATCCGCATAGGCCTCACGCGAGCCCTTGCGGGCCTGGATCGCCTTCACCGCCGGCGAGAAGGCGACGTCGCTGGCATAGGTGTGGGCTGCGGTGGTCATCGGAACCTCTCCTAAAATTCCGGCGCATCTCTGCGTCTTCGTCGATCAAGATGGAGCTTCCGCCGACTAGAACAATCTAGCCGCTTGACACTTCATCATTGCGGCATATGCAATAATGCCATGGACCGCCTCGACGCCATGCACGTCTTCGTCACTGTCGCCGATCTGCGCGGCTTTGCGCCGGCGGCACGCAAGCTGCGCCTGTCGCCGTCGGTGGTGACACGGATGATCGCGGCGCTGGAGGAGCATCTCGGCGCCCGCCTGCTGCAGCGGACCACGCGCCAAGTGACGCTGACCGACGTCGGCGCGCGCTATCTGGAGCGCGCGCGGCGCATCCTCGCCGATGTCGAGGAGGCCGACGGCTCGGCGCGGCAGGAGCGCAACCGGCCGACTGGGCGATTGGTTGTGTCGGCGCCGGTCGGCTTCGGCCGGCTGCATGTCGGGCCGGTCATGACCGCCTATCTCAAGCGCTACCCTGAGGTCGCCGCCGAGCTCAGGCTCTCCGATCACCTCGTCAATCTCGTGGAAGACGCCGTCGATGCCGCGGTGCGGATCGGCCATCTCGCCGATTCCTCGCTGGTGGCGCGCCAGGTCGGCGAGATGCGGCGGATCGTGGTGGCCGCGCCCAGCTATCTGAAGCGCCATGGCGAGCCGAAGACGCCGGAGGCGCTGCGCGAACATCAGACCATCCAGTTCGGCCCGTCCGCCAGCTGGCACTTCGTGCAGGACGGCCGCGACATCGAGGTGACGCCGTCGCCGCGCTTCACCAGCAACAGCGCCGACGCCGCCCTGCAATATGCCGCGGCCGGCGGCGGCGTGACGCGGGTGCTGGCCTATCAGGCGGCCGAGGGGCTGAAGCGCGGGCGCTTGAAAGTCGTGCTGGCGAAATACGAACAGCCGGCGCTGCCGATCCACATCGTCTATCCAACCTCGCGCCTGCTCTCGGCCAAGGTGCGCGCGTTCATCGATCTCGTGGTGGAGACGGCGGAGTGGCGGTTTGGGTAAGGCGTGTCCCGGACAAGCGCGCAGCGGCGCAGAGTCGGGACACGAGAGCGCGGCTACCCCTTCTTCGGCACGACGCGAAACGTGCCGCTGGCGCGCGCGATCACGGCGTCGTCGGCCTTGATCAGGCACTGCGCGAAGCAGATCGTATTGCCGGTCTTGATTGCGTCGCCCTCGACCGCGAGCCACTGGCCGATCTCGGCCGCGCCGACATAGTCGACCGAGAGCGAGATGGTGACGAAGGACGTCGTCCAGTTCGTCGCGTGGGCGCAGCTGTAGCCCATGGCGGCGTCTGCAAGCGCCGCGATCAGCCCACCATGGATCAGTCCGCGCGCGTTGGTGTGCGGCATTGCCAGGCGCAGCCCCACCGTGACGCCTTTCTCGGTCTTCTTCGAATAGAGCGGCTCCCAGGGATCGGTGAGCGGCGCCTTGCGGAAATGCGGCTCGAAGCCGGCGGGGATGTCAGTGGAGGTCATGGCTGTCTCGCGTGTCGTTGGCTGCCGCCATTGAACGCGATGTGAATGACGGTTTCACCGCCTACAAAGTTTTAAACGGGATTTGCGCGAGTGTTTGAAATGGCGACGCTGTCGCAAAATTCTCAAGACTGTCATCACCCGCGAAAGCGGGTGATCCAGTATTCCAGAGGCGGCGCGTCGACACCGAGAGGCCGCGGCGTACTGGATGCCCCGATCAAGCCGGGACATGACACCTATTGTGGGGCGGGCACCGTCTCAAAACGGCAGTCCCACGTAATTCTCCGACAGCGAAGTCATCGCGGCCTTGGACTGCGTGACATAGTCGAGCTCGGCGAGCTGGATGCGGGCGCCGATGGTGCCGGTGTCGGGGAATTTGTGCAGCATCGAGGTCATCCACCACGAGAAGCGCACGGCTTTCCAGACGCGGGCCAGCGCCTTGGTGGAATAGGCGCCGATGCCGGCGCTGGATTTCTCGTCGTAGAACTCGCGCAAGGCGCTCGACAGATAATGCGCGTCGCTGGCGGCGAGATTCAATCCCTTTGCGCCGGTCGGCGGCACGATGTGGGCGGCATCGCCACACAGGAACATTTTGCCGAAGCGCATCGGCTCGGCGACGAAGCTGCGCAAGGGCGCGATGCTCTTCTCGATCGAGGGTCCCGTGACCAGGCTATCGGCCGCCTCCTGGTCGAGCCGGCGTCTCAATTCGTCCCAGAAGCGGTCGTCCGGCCATTGATCGACATGATCGTCGAGCGCGCACTGCACATAGTAGCGGCTGCGTTTGGTCGAGCGCATGGTGCACAGCGCAAAGCCGCGGGCGTGGTTGGAGTAGATCAGCTCATGGCTGACCGGCGGCGTGTCCGAGAGGATGCCGAGCCAGCCGAACGGATAGACCCGCTCGAATTCTTCGATGGCCGAAGACGGCACGCTGGCGCGGCTGACGCCGTGGAAGCCATCGCAGCCGGCGATGAAATCGCAATCGAGCGTATGGGTGACGCCGTCCTTGACGTAGGTCACGCGCGGGTGACTGCCGTCGAAATCATGCGGCTGCACGTCCTTGGCCTCATAGACCGAGACGAGACCCGCAGCCTTCCGCGCATTCATCAGGTCGCGCGTGACCTCGGTCTGGCCGTAGATCATCACCGTCTTGCCGGTCGCGCCCTTCATGTCGATGCGGTGACGGCTGCCGGAAAAGGCGAGCTCGATGCCTTCATGCACCAGGCCTTCGGCATGGGCCCGCGCCCCAGCGCCGACCTGATCGAGCAGTGCGACGGTTCCTTCTTCCAGGAGACCTGCGCGAATGCGGCCGAGCACATAGTCCGGGCTCTGCCGCTCCAGGATGACGTTGTCTATGCCGTATGTGTGCAGAAGTTGCCCAAGCAACAATCCGGCCGGTCCGGCCCCGATGATTGCGACTTTTGTCCGCAATACTTGCTCCTCCCGATGCTGTAGGCTTCGTCGCGGCCTGCTTGTGGCGAAGGCCCGCAGACGATAATTATATCATATAACGGTCTGGCAAAAGGGGAGCGTTCGTCGTCCGAGCAGCGACAAACCCATGCAACATGGCTGACGTAGATGGCGCGGCAAGGCGCGCGTCAGTTCCGGCTTGAACGTGCCGGCCGATTAGATAACATGTTAATTAACGAGACCGGGCCATCGAAGCCCGCCGTCGAAAACAGGGAGAGAACGCGTGATGAAAAAAGCCTGTCTGGCGTTGCTGCTGGCAGCAAGCGTGAGCCCAGCGCTCGCGCAGGACAAGACCTTCGACCTGAAGGTCTCGCACTGGGTGCCGGCGTCGCACCCGCTGCAGAAATCGCTGGAAGACTGGGTGGCCGCGGTGAACAGGGATTCCGGCGGAACCATTACCGGCAAGGTGTTTCCGGCCCAGCAGCTCGGTAAGGCGTTCGACCATTACGACATGGCGCGCGACGGCATCGCCGACGTCACCTACGTCAATCCCGGCTACCAGCCCGGCCGCTTCCCGATCATCGGCGCCGGCGAATTGCCGTTCCTGATCTCGGACGCCAAGGGCGGCTCGATGGGGCTGGACGCCTGGTATCGCAAATATGCCGAGAAGGAGATGAAGGACGTCAAATACTGCCTCGCCTTCGTCCATTCGCCCTCCTCGTTCCATTCCCGCACCAAGAAGATCGTCAACCCGGAGGACGTGAAGGGCATGAAGATCCGCCCCGCCCACGCCACCATGGCGAACTTCGTGACCTCGCTCGGCGGCACCAACGTGCAGTCCTCGGCGCCCGAGGTCCGCGACATCATCGAGCGCGGCGTCGCCGACGGCGTCACCTTCCCCTGGGGTTCCCTCGTGCTGTTCGGCATCGACAAGGTGACGAAGTACGACATGGAGGCGCCGCTCTACACCACGACCTTCGTGTTCGTGATCAACAAGGACAAGTACAGTGCGATGTCCGACAAGCAGAAGGCCGCGATCGACAAGAACTGCTCGATCGAGATGGCGGGCGCGGTCGGCGAGCACTGGGGCAAGTTCGAGGATGCCGGCATCGACAAGGTGAAGGCGGAATCCGGCCACGAGGTCTACAAGCTGACGGCTGAGCAGACCGCCGCCTGGAAGAAGGCCGCCGAACCGCTGGTCAAGACCTGGGGCGAGGGCGCCAAGAAGGCCGGCGCCGATCCCGACGCGGCGCTGGCGGATCTGAAGGCTTCGCTGAAAAAGTACAACGCGCTCGCGGAGTGAGGCGATGGCAGGCTCTCTCTCCCCCTCTCCCCGTTCTTACGGGGAGAAGGTTGGGGTGAGGGGCTGCTTCCGCAAAGTTGCTGACAGATAGACTCGCGGAGAGTCCCCCTCACCCGGAATTCACGCTGCGCGCGAATTCGGGGAGAGGCGAAATGCGCAGCGAGACCTGAGCCCAAAATGACGCCACTCGATAGGACCACCCCATGAAGCGCGCCTGGATGGATCGCGTGATCGACTCGATCGAATGGATCGCGGCCGGCTTCGTCGGCCTCGTCGCGCTCGACATCTTCCTGTCGGTGCTGTTGCGCAACACGCTGAACTATTCGATCCCCGACAGCTTCGACATTGGCCGCATGCTGCTCGGCATCCTCATTTTCTGGGGCATCGCGGCGACCTCCTATCGCGGAACCCACATCACGGTCGACCTCGTCTGGGGCAATGTCGGTCCGCGCTACCAGCGCTGGATCGACGTGTTCGCAACACTGGTGCTGCTGTTCGTCGTCACCGTGCAGACCTGGACGCTGTTCGACAAGGTGCGCGGCACCTACAACGACAATGTCCAGACCTTCGACATGCACATGCCGACCTGGCCGTTCTTCGCGGTCGCCTGGATCGGCGACGTCTCCGCCGTGCTGCTGATCGCGATCCGCACCTACCGGCTGATCTTCCACCCCGAAGAGATGCACGACCCCAAGATCAAGGCGACGGAGTAACCATGAGCACCGATGCCGTCGCCGTTATCGGCTTCGTTTCCTTATTTCTCCTGATGCTGCTGCGCGTGCCCGTCGGCATGGCCATGGGCCTCGTCGGCGTCTCCGGCTTCTCCTATCTGGTCGGCGCGACGCCGGCGCTGAAACTGGTCGGCCAGACCTCGATGCGGACCGTGACCGACTACACCTTCGGCGTCATTCCGATGTTCCTGCTGATGGGCTCGTTCGTCTCCCATTCCGGCATGAGCCGCGAGCTGTTCCGCGCCGCCAACGGTTTCGTCGGACATCTGCGCGGCGGGCTCGGCATTGCCACGGTCGGCGCCTGCGGCGGCTTTGCCGCGATCTGCGGCTCGTCCGTTGCGACCGCCGCGACCTTCTCCGCCGTCGCCTACCCGGAGATGCGCCGCTTCGGCTATCCGCAATCGTTTGCCACCGGCGTGATCGCGGCAGGCGGCACGCTGGGCGCGATGCTGCCGCCCTCCACCGTGCTTGCGGTCTACGGCATCATCACCGAGCAGGACATCGGAAAGCTGTTCATCGCCGGCATCATCCCGGGCCTCTTGGCGATGACCATGTACATGATCACGATTTTCCTGATCGGCTATTTCAGGCCCGACTTCCTGCCCAAGGGGAAGGTGATGCCATGGCGCGAGCGCTTTGCCGGGTTGAAGGAGATCTGGGCGCCGGTGCTGCTGTTTGTCTTCGTCATCGGCGGCCTCTATGGCCTGCCGTTCCTGCCGCGCTTCACGCCGACGGAAGCCGGCGGCGTCGGCGCCACCGGCGCCTTCATCATCGGCGTGCTGACCGGCCGGCTCGACCGCGAAAAGGTGCTGGCCTCGCTGCTGCAGGCGACGCGCACTGCGGCCGCGGTGTTCACCGTGCTGATCGGCGCGCTGATCTTCGGCTATTTCCTCACGGTGACTCAGACGCCGCAGAAGGTCACTGAATTCCTCACCGGGCTCGGCCTCGGACCCTACGGCGTGCTGGCGCTGATCATGGTGATGTACCTCGTGCTCGGCTGCCTGATGGACGCCATGGCGATGATCATCCTCACCGTGCCGATCATCTTCCCCGTGATCATGCATCTCGGCTTCGACCCGATCTGGTTCGGAGTCATCATCGTGATGACGGTCGAGCTCGGCCTGATCCATCCGCCGGTCGGCATGAACGTCTTCGTCATCAAAAGCGTGGTGAAGGACGTCTCGTTCTCCACCATCTTCAAGGGCGTGATCCCGTTCGTGGCGACGGATCTCGTGCGCCTCGTGATCCTGATCGCCTTCCCGCTGCTGGCGACCTGGCTGCCGACGCGCATGATGGCGCATTGACGTTTTGAGGCTGGACAGTCGCCACAACGGCGGTGAGCCCCCTCGCCCCGCTTGCGGGGAGAGGCGAAGACGCCGGCGCCTTCTGACATGACAGTTGGAGTGATCGATGACCCCCACTCTCGAGACCAAATACGTATTCACCATCACAGCGCGCATCGGTGACGTCATCACCGCCGGCGAGACCGGCATCGGCGTTCGTCGCATCATCCCGATCATCGGCGGCGAGGTGACGGGCACCATCATCGGGAAGGTGATGCCGTTCGGCGCGGACTTCCAGACAATCCGTCCCAACGAGCTGATCGATCTGGAGGCGAAATACGCCTTCGAGACTGACGATGGCGCAATCGTCTATGTAGAGAACAAGGGCATGCGCTTCGGACGGTCGAGTTGTTGCAGAAGCTGAAGCACGGCGAGCCGGTCGATCCGAAGCTGATCTATTTCCGCACCGTACCGAAATTCGAGACGGGTCACGAGATGTATCGCTGGCTGATGCAGCACATCTTCGTGGCCTCCGCCGCGCGCCATGCGGACCGCGTGGTGATCGACGTGCATCAGGTGATGTGAGGGAGTCCGTGCGTCCCTTGGACGGCCAACGAAGTTGGCCCGCAGGCATTCAATTTCCTGCAACCGATAGTAGCAATACCTCAACTGCGCACAGGGAGCGCGGGTACCAGCCGGCGGCTAGCTACCCTGCGCCTCCAAGCATTTCGAGGGAGCGCTGTCTGGCACAACGAGTGAAACGCACCGCGAGAAGGCAGACGTGCGCCCGACGCGACGTGAAAGTCGCATCGCAATCCGCCTTTGACCCAGGGCTCGGCTGGTTTCAGGATGGTCCGGCGCAAGGTTGCGCAGACCAGGGGAGTGCCACCATGTCCCTCATGGCTTCCAGCGGCTCGAGCCCGCAGCACCGCTTCGATCCTGCCGAAATGGGCGCTATTGCCCACCTCTACCGCGGCGAGGTCTATCGCTCGACCATCTGGCGAACGCGGCTCGACAACACGACCAACTGGGCGATCGTCACGATGGGGATCGCGCTGTCGACGACTTTTTCGACCCCGGGAGCATCGCCACTGCCGATGGTGCTCGTCGGCCTGCTGGTCGCCGTGTTCCTCGCCATGGAGGCGCGGCGCTATCGCTATTTCAACGTTTGGCGGGCTCGCGCGCGCTGGCTGGAGAAGAATTTCTACGCCCCGATGTTCACGGGCGAAGCACACGACGATACCTGGCAGGCCATTCTCGCGCGCGACTACACCGCACCCCGTCACCACATCTCGTTCGTCCGCGCCGCAGGACGGCGGCTGCGTCGCAACTATGTTTGGATCCTCGTCATCCAGGCGGTCGCCTATTACGGCAAGATCGCCATCCATCCGACGCCGGCCGCGAACCTGGCGGAGTTCGTCGATCGTGCCGCCGTCGGACCGCTTCCCGGCGGGATCGTCCTCATCATGGGCTTTGCCTACGATTTCGGCTGGCTGGCGTTTGCACTCGGCACGCTGTGGCTCGACCAGCGCGAGCACGGCGCCAAGGGCGACGGAGTGGCGATGGGCTAGCGACGGGGTGTTGCGACCAAAGACGCGGCGCGGCCGTCGCCACTGTCCTCGCCCCCTTGGGGCGGGAACCCTGTCCCATATTGACTCCCTCAAAATTCGTTATACAACATAACTATTCTGACAAGGACGCAAATGACACAGGGAAACGCCGAGACCGCGAACGCGGGCGCCTCCGGGCTACTCCGGATCGAGCGGGCAGACCGGGTTCTGACCGTGGGTCTGAACCGGCCCGCCAAGCGCAATGCGCTCAATGACGGCATCATCCTGGAAATCGGCGAGTGTTTCGCGAACCTGCCCGAGGACATCGGCGCGGTCGTCATCCACGGCATCGGCGACCATTTCTCCAGCGGTCTCGACCTGTCCGAATTGACCGAGCATGACGCCACGGGCGGCCTGCTCCATTCCCAGATGTGGCATCGGGTGTTCGACCGCATCCAGTACAGCCGCGTGCCCGTCATCGCGGCGCTCAGGGGCGCCGTGATCGGCGGCGGGCTGGAGCTTGCCTGTGCTGCGCATATCCGCGTCGCCGAGCCTTCGACCTATTTCGCGCTGCCGGAGGGACAGCGCGGCATCTTCGTCGGTGGCGGCGGCTCGGTGCGGCTGCCGCGGCTGATTGGCGTTGCCAGGATGATGGACATGATGCTGACGGGCCGCGTCTATAGCGCGACCGAAGGCGCGTCCTACGGCTTCGCGCAATACCTGACCGAGGCCGGCCACGGGCTCGGCAAGGCGCTGGAGCTCGCGACCAAGGTTGCGTCCAACGCGCCGTTGACGAATTTCGCCGTGCTCCAGGCGTTGCCGATGATCGCCGAGGCCAATCCGCAGACCGGCCTGTTGATGGAGTCGCTGATGGCGACCGTCGCGCAGAGCGATAAAGAGGCAAAGCGCAGGATCCGCGAATTCCTCGAGCACAAGACCGCAAAGGTGAAGCCGAAGTCATGAGTGCGCAGCCGTCCTCTTCCAGCATGGAGCGCGGCGCGAGCACTTTCCCGCTGCGGCCGATCTCGTTCGGCGATCCCGTCGTCAACATCGAGCGGCGTGAAGACGGCACGATCTATCTCAGGCCCAAGCAGCCGCTCGGCGACTATCCGGTCCGCATCACCGATCGCCTGCATCACTGGGCCACGACCACGCCGGACCGCGTCTTCATGGCCGAACGTGAAGGCGGCCGCGGCTGGCGCAAGATCACCTATGCCGAGCTGCTCACCGCGAGCCGGCACATTGCCTCCGCGTTGATCCAGCGCGGCCTGTCGGCGGAGCGGCCGGTCGTGATCCTCTCCGGCAATTCGATCGACCACGCGCTGCTGGCTTTCGGCGCTTTGTACGCAGGCGTTCCGTTCTGCCCGGTGTCGCCGGCCTATTCGCTGGTGTCGAAGGATTACGGCAAGCTATCTTACCTGATGAAGCTGCTGACGCCGGGCCTCGTCTTCGCCGAGGACGCCGACAAGTTCGCCGATGCGCTTGCCGCCAACGTCTCGCTCGGCACCGAGATCGCCGCGTCCTACGGCAGCGTGCCGGGCCGCGACGTCACCCTGCTTGCCGACCTCATGGCCGCGCCGATCCGCGGCGACCTCGACGACGTCCATAGCAGGATCGGCCCCGACACGATCGCAAAATTCCTGCTGACCTCGGGCTCGACGGGCAATCCCAAGGCCGTCATCAACACCCAGCGCATGATCTGCGCCAATCAGGTGATGCTGCGCGAAACGCTCGCCTTCCTCAAGGACGAGCCGCCCGTCATCATCGATTGGCTGCCGTGGAATCACACCTTTGGCGGCAACCACAATATCGGGCTGACGCTCTACAATGGCGGCTCGATGTATCTGGACGCCGGCAAACCGGTGCCCGGCGGCATCGAGGAGACCGTGCGCAATCTCCAGGAGATTTCGCCGACGGTCTATTTCAACGTGCCCAAGGGCTACGAATCGCTGCTGCCCTATTTGCGCGAGGACCAGGGGCTGCGCGCAAAGTTCTTCGACCGGCTGCACGCGATGTTCTTCTCGGGCGCCGCGTTATCGCCGTTCGTCTGGAATAGTCTCGACGAGCTCGCGGTGAAGGAGAAGGGCTATCGCGTGCCGATGCTGACCGGCCTTGGCGCCACCGAGACCGCACCGTTCTTCATGTCGGTCAATCCGCGCACCAGCCGCTCCGGTCATGTCGGACTCCCGGTGTCAGGCAACGAGGCCAAGCTGGTGCCCAACAACGGCAAGCTGGAGGTGCGCGCCAAGGGACCGAACGTGATGCCGGGGTACTGGCGCCAGCCCGACATCACCGCAAGATCCTTCGACGAGGAAGGATTTTACAAGATGGGCGACGCGCTCAAGCCCGCCGACCCGAATGATCTCAACGCCGGCTTCGACTTCGACGGACGCGTCAGCGAGGATTTCAAGCTGGCGAGCGGCACCTGGGTCAGCGTCGGCCCCTTGCGCGCGCGCTTCGTTGCGGCCTGCGCGCCCTTGGTGCGCGACGTCGTCATCGCCGGCATCAACCGCGACGAGATCTGCGCGCTGGTCGTGCTCGATCTCGACGGCTGCCGCCTGATCAACCCGACGCTGCCGGCCGACGATCTGGTCGTCGCGACGCGCGACCGGCTGGTTCGCGAGGCTTTCCGCGAGCGCCTGACCGGTTTCCTCAGCCAGGCCACGGGCTCCTCGACCCGGATCACGCGCGCGATCCTGATGGACACGCCGCTGTCGATCGACAAGGGCGAGGTCACCGACAAGGGCTCGATCAACCAGCGCGCCGTGCTGGAACATCGCACCGCATTGATCGACGAGCTCTACGCTGCCAATCCGTCGGACCGTGTGATATCGGTCGCTTGAGAAATCATCGAAGGAGAACGCCATGTTGTTGAAGGATCAGGCAGCCATCGTCACCGGCGGCGCATCAGGGCTTGGCGCGGCCACCGCGCGAAAGCTGGCGGCGCAGGGCGCCAAGGTCGCGGTGTGCGATCTCAATACCAAGCTTGCCGAAACGGTTGCGGCCGAGATCAAGGGCGTGGCCGTGACCTGCGACGTCTCCGATGCCGCGTCCGCTGAAGCCGCGATCGCGCAGGCGACGAAGGCCCACGGCCCGGCGCGCGTGCTGGTCAACTGCGCTGGCATCGGCGTGGCAAAACGCGTCGTTGGCCGTGACGGTCCGATGGCGCTTTCGGACTTCGACAAGGTGATCAAGGTCAATCTGATCGGCACCTTCAACATGCTGCGCCTCGCCGCGGCCGAGATGTCCAAGCTGGAGCCGCAGGCGAGCGGCGAGCGCGGCGTCATCATCAACACCGCCTCCGTGGCGGCCTATGACGGCCAGATCGGCCAGTCCGCCTATTCGGCGTCCAAGGGCGGCATCGTCGGCATGACGCTGCCGATCGCGCGCGAGCTCGCGCAGTTCGGCATTCGCGTGCTGACGATTGCGCCCGGCCTGTTCCTGACGCCGCTGCTCGCCAACCTGCCGCAGGAAGCCCAGGACTCGCTCGCTGCCGCGATCCCCTTCCCGCGCCGGCTCGGCAATGCCGACGAGTTCGCCGCACTCGCCCTGCACATGGTCGAGAATGCCTATCTGAACGGCGAAGTGGTGCGCCTCGACGGCTCGCTGCGCATGGCGCCGAAGTAAATTGATGAGCGGGATTGCAACAGCGACCTCGACCTTACCTCTCCCATCGGGAGAGGTCGGCGCGCAGCGCTGGGTGAGGGGCCCTGCCCTATCGAGGGACCGTAACCCCTCACCCGAATTGCTCTTGACAATGCTGCGCATCGCAAGGAGCAATTCGACCTCTCCCTCCGGGAGAGGCGTGGCACAGCGCTAGTGGATGCATAAGCCATGTTCGTGAACCGGCGCGAGGTCCAGATCCAGTGGGGTGATTGCGACCCTGCCAACATCGTCTATTACCCGCGCTATTTCGCGATGTTCGACGATTCGACCTCGACCCTGTTCGAGGTCGCCGGCTTCTCCAAGCAGGACCTGGTCCGCAAGTACGGCCTGGTGGGCATTCCCATGGTCGACACGCGGGCCAAGTTCTACATCCCCTCGACCTATGGCGATTGGATCACCATCGAAACCAGAATCGAGAGCATCAAGCGCTCGAGCTTCGAGGTGAAGCACGACGTCTACAAGGGCGAGGCGCTGGCGATCGAGGGGTTCGAGACCCGCGTCCTGGTCGGCCGCGATCCTGCCAACCCCGACAAGCTGAAATCGGCACCGTTTCCGCCGGAGATGGTCGCCAAATTCACGGGACGCTAAATCGCCGCATCACCAAAAGAGGGGGCTGAATTGGCCCCCGATTTCTGCTTTCAAAGAACGACGTCAAGGGAGGAATAGATGAAACGCTTTTATTTGACCGCTGCCATCACTGCGGCCGCACTGGCGCTGCCGGCACTGCCTGCGCTGGCCCAGACCAGCGAAATCACCATCGGCATCACCACCACCACGACCGGACCGGGCGCGGCGCTTGGCATTCCCGAGCGCAACGCGCTGGAATTCGTGCCCAAGGAGATCGGCGGCGTGCCGCTGAAGGTGATCGTGCTCGACGACGGCGGCGATCCCACCACCGCGACCACCAACGCCCGGCGCTTCGTGACCGAATCCAAGGCCGACATCATCATGGGCTCGGCGCTGACGCCGCCGACGATCGCGGTCTCCAACGTCGCCAACGAAGCCGGCATCCCGCACTTTGGTCTGGCACCCTTCCCGATCACGCCGGAGCGCATGAAGTGGTCGGTGGCAATGCCGCAGCCGATTCCGATCGTGGGCAAGGTTCTGTACGACCACATGAAAGCCAAGGGTGTGAAGACGCTCGGCTATATCGGCTATTCGGACTCCTACGGCGATCTCTGGTTCAACGACCTCAAGGCGCAGGCGGTGCCGATGGGCATGACCATCGTCGACGAGGAGCGCTTCGCCCGTCCTGACACTTCGGTGACCGGACAGGTGCTAAAGCTCGTCGCGGCCAATCCCGACGCCATCCTGGTCGGCGCCTCCGGCACCGCCGCCGCGCTGCCGCAGACCGAGCTGCGCGAGCGCGGCTATCAGGGCCTGATCTACCAGACCCATGGCGCGGCCAGCATGGATTTCATCCGCATCGCCGGCAAAGCGGCCGAGGGCGTGCTGATGGCCTCGGGTCCTGTGATGGACCCCGAAGACCAGCCGGACGAAGCTGCCACCAAGAAGCCGGGCCTCGCGCTCAACTCGGCCTATGAAGCCAAGTACGGTCCGAACAGCCGCAGCCAGTTCGCCGGCCATTCCTACGATGCATTCGAGATCCTGAAGCGCGTGATCCCCACCGCGCTGAAAACCGCAAAACCCGGAACGCCGGAATTCCGCGAAGCGATTCGTCAGGCACTGCTGTCAGAGAAGGAGCTTGCAGCGAGTCAAGGCGTCTACAACTTCACCGAAAAGGACCGCTACGGCCTCGACGAGCGCTCGCGCATCCTGCTGACGGTGAAGAACGGCAAGTACTCGCTGGTGAAGTAGGCAGAGCGACAGTTTTGAGACGACGAGAGCCGGCCCATCGGGCCGGCTCTTTTGTTCTTCTTCGGGATCAAATTGCCGCCTGGGTCGTCATGCCCGGGCTTGTCCCGGCCATGACGATGTCGGGAGTTCGGCGCTTCACGAATAACCGACTTGCAAGCGCTAAGCCGCCTGCCGCAGCGGGGTCCAGGCGAACTCCGGATAGTAATCGTCCATCATGCGGTCGACATACGCCGTGAGGTTTGGAAATCCCTCGGCCCGCTGCCGCAGTCCAGATTCGAAGAATGGCGTCAAGATCCCGGCGAGTGCGCCGAAGGCGGTGGCGTCGACGCCGCAGGGCTTGTTGCCCATCAGATACGCCTTGTCGCCGAGCTGCACCGACAGCGCGAACAGCGAGCGCACGGCGAGATCGACGTCGTCATCGGGCGCATGGCGGCCGAGGCCGGAGAGCAGATAGTTCTCGGCGATGCGGAACTGTGCGTCCTCGCGGAGTTTTTCGCGGCTGTGCTCCGGCGCACCGTCGAAGAAATGCGCAGGGCCCTTGGCGAAGTTGACCGGATCCACCCAGCGGGCGCCGACCAGCGCCCAGTAGACGTGATGCTCGATCATGCGCTCGAACGCCCAAGCCTGCGCACGCTCCTGCAACGAGAGGCCGGCATCGAAATCGAAGCCGTAGCGGCGCTCGATGTGGGCGCGGATGAAGGTGGAATCGGCCACCGCCTCGCCGCCGTCGTCGATGAAAGGCAGCTGCCCCTTGGGCGAAGCCGGCGGCATTGCCCGCTCCTTCCGGTATGGCAGCCCCGCCATCTTGAGCTGCACCTCCGTCTTGGTGACGAAGGGGCTGATTTCCGGCAGGCCGAAGCCAGCGCCAAAGCCGTAAAGCGTGATCATGCGAGCTCTCCTGAACCTGTCGAACGAGAAGGAACCTAGCGGTCTGCTGCTGCCACCATGGTGGCAGCAGCCGTGATATCTTCTGCAAAGCGGGCCCCTCGCCAGGCGAGCCCCATGAAATGGCGGACCAGCGCATCCGCGGCATGAACCAGCGAACGCGTCACGGCGGTCCCGAGCGCAAGGCGGAGGTCGACAATGGTGAAATCGAGCGAAACGAGGCGGCTGAATGCCCAAGCCTGCCACGCCTGCACCTGGAAAGGCTGGCTCCGCCACAACGGGCCGGCCGGGCCGAAATGGGTTGGAATGATCATGGACAAATCCTCTTCAGTCGATGTGTTGCCCCGGTATAGAACTCACCTGCTGCCAACATTCTGTCAGCAGCCGCACGCCGCCTTCTGAGAAAGACCACCGAGAAAAAGCAGCGATAAGAGACCTGTCATGAGACGCGCCGACCGGCTGTTTCAAATCATCCAGGTGCTGAGGCGCACGCGTAAGCCGCTGACGGCGGACGCGATCGCAGCCGAGCTCGAGACCTCGAAGCGCACCATTTATCGCGACATCGCAACCCTGATCGGCCAGCGCGTGCCGATCCGCGGCGAGGCCGGGATGGGTTACATCCTGGAAAAGGGTTTTGACCTCCCGCCGCTCATGCTGACACCCGACGAGATCGAGGCGGCGGTGCTGGGTGCGCAATGGGTCGCAGGCCACGCCGACTCCGCTCTGGCGCGCGCGGCCGAAGACTTGATGGCCAAGATCGCCGACACCGTGCCTGAGCGCCTGCGGCCCTTCGTGCTGGAGCCGGCGAGCCGGGCGCGGCCGAGCTGGAACAGGGAGCCGGACCGCCTGGACATGGCGCGCACCCGCACTCATATCCACGAAGGCAAGAAGATCATGCTGCGCTATCGCGACGAGCAAGGCCGCCCCAGCGAGCGCGTGATCTGGCCGATTTCGGTCGGCTATCTCGAAGCGGTGCGGCTGCTGGCAGCCTGGTGCGAGCTGCGCGGCGACTTCCGCAGCTTCCGCACCGATCGCGTGGTCGAGGCGACCTATCTCGACGAGAAATATCCGGAGCGGCGCGACGTGCTGCGCGCAAGATGGCGGCAGAGCCTGGTCTGGGGTCCGCCAAAGGATACGTGAGGACGATGGAAGAGATCGACCTGTCGAGCTGTTGCCAGGGTTGCGGCGCCTGCTGCAGCTATTCGGAGAACTGGCCGCGCTTCTCGATCGAGAGCGACGAGGAGCTTGCCGCGATTCCCGACGCGCTGGTCAACGCGCGCCAGTCCGGCATGCGCTGCGAGGGTGATCGCTGCGCGGCCTTGCAGGGGGAAATCGGAAAAGCGACGGCCTGCGGCATCTATGAAGTGCGGCCGGACGTGTGCCGCACCTGCATGCCGGGCGATGCCGAATGCGCGATGGCGCGGCGGAAGTTCGGGTTGCCGATGATAGAGGCCGTTTAGGCCGGAACGGCTTCGCTGATCTCGTCGTCGAGCTCGTCATCGAGCGGTGCGAGTACCGAGAGCGGTTTGGTCGACAGCGTGATCGGCTTGCGCCCGCCCGACAGCGACGATGAGGATTTCGCCGTGCCTTCGCGCGACAGCGTGTAGAGCGTCGAGCCGACGCGGCCGCCGTTCTCGATCAGGTCGCGCTCGCTGCAGCTTGCTGCGATCGCGACCGCCAGCGAGTGCAGATGGCTGCGGCGGTAGCAGAACAGCGCCAGCCTGGCGCGAACATCAGGGGAAACACTCTCAACCAGCCTCGGCAGGCCACTCTCGCTGGCGCGATACATCTCGCCAAGGAGCTCGTCGCGGACCGGGCAGAAATCGCCTTCAAAGGTGTCGCGGCTTGAAAACATTGCAGTTCTCCCTCGTGTGCGGAAGATGCAGCGCAATTCTCTAACGAAAGGTTAACCACGCCGGGCGGCAGTCGTCCGGGGTAGTTGCGCGTGACCCGCGAATCAGGAGGGCGGGCTTTGCTGATTGCTGTCATTCCGGGGATCGCGAAGCGAGAACCCGGAATCTCGAGATTCTCTCAGGAGCGCAATTGCGCTCCATAGTTCGGTCCTGCGGACCGCCCCGGAATGACTGCGCAGCCCTCAGTTCGCCGCCATGAAGATGGAGAGGCCGAAGCCGGTCAGGTGATGCAGCGCCTGGTCGACTCCGATCAGGGTCCAGAACCAGGGATGCGCGAGGTCGACGCCGAAATTGGCGGAGACGAATCCCTTGGCGCGGTCGATCGTGATGTGGATCGCGAAATCAATGAAGGCCACGAACCAGAATTTTGGCGCCACGATCACGATCAGGGGCAGCGCAACGGCAAGGTGGACCAGGCAGTGCACCAGAAGCGGCAGGGCCCAGCCATGCTTCTGGTCCTTGCCGTGCGCCATCCAGGCGGTTTGGAGAACGAAATCGGCAATGATGTGCTTGAAGGTGAGCAGCAACATCCAGCCAATGAGCGCTTCAACCGGAATCGCCGATAACATGGTTGGAAACGACAAGCTGACGCCCTCATTGACGTGACGAGAAGAATTGGAGCGTTCAGCGCGACTTCTTCTTGGACCGGTCAAATCGCCGGGACGCGTGATTTATGACATCTCCCGCGGCGGAATGCAGCCGGGTGGAACCGGAAAATCGCCAACTGTGGCTAACGTGATAGGATGACCAATAGCCGCGGCCACATCGGGTAAGGTTACCCTCCGGCTCGAACTTTGCATTCCGCTAGCCCGGCGCTATCATCGCCGCTAGAGAATATCGTTCTTTTTTTCAGGCGTTTACGAATTACGGGGCGTCCGCCCATGAGCGCACTACCCGCCATCAAAGAGTAAGGCCAGAGTGCTGCCATGGGTACTGAAGGCCCCACCGCATCGCCGACCGTGCCTCCGCCCCGGCGCACCAAGGTGATCAAGACCAACCAGCAGCAGGTTTTCCTCTACGTCGTGCTGACCCTGCTGCTGTCGCTTGCCACCGTCTGGGCCGGCCGCGCGCTGGTGCACAATTCGGAAACGCTCACCTTTGCCGTCGGTGGACCCAACAGCGACGAGGCACTGTTCGCGGCCAAGCTCGCTGCTCTCCTGAAGAACAACGCCTCGCGCTTCCGGATCAAGATCGTCAGCAACGCCGACAACGCCAAGGCGGTCGTCCAGTTCGACCGCAGGCAAGCCGACCTCACCGTGCTGCGCACAGATGCCAGGGTACCGCTGCGGGCGCGCACACTCGCGATCCTCGAGCACGACCTCGTGCTCCTGCTCGGTCCCGGCAACAAGAAGATCAAGTCGCTCGCCGAGCTGAAGAAGAAGAGGGTCGCGGTCGTCGCCGAGAACGAAGCCTCGCTCGCCTTCGTCCGCAGCATCCTCGACGTTCCCGACGGCCCTGACGCTGCGAAGATCCAGATGGCGCCGCAGGGCACAACACTCGACAAGCTGTTTGCGCCGTCAAACGGCTTCGGCGCAGTGGTCGCCATCGTCCACGCTTCGAAGGCGGTGCGGGACAAGTCCTATGAGCAAGCCGCCAAACGCGGCGGCTTCACGCTGAACGCGATCGACGAGGCCAAGGCGCTGGCGCGCAAATTCCCGGGTATTTCCGACGAGACGCTGACAGCGGGTACATTGTCGACCTCGCCGCAAATTCCCGACGACGATCTCGACACGATCGGGCTCGAATGGCTGCTGGTCGCACAATCCAGGATGTCCCCGACCACCGCCGGCGAGCTCGCACGCACCATTTACGAGAACAAGTCCGCACTCGGACTCGACAACGGCTTTGCCACCAGGATAGAGCCAGCCTCCGTCGAGAAGGACGCCTTCGTGATCGCGCATCGGGGCGCCGCCGACTACATCAACGACGACACCAAGTCGTTCATGGATAAGTACAGCGACATGATGTATCTGGGCGCCGCCGCGCTCAGCGTCATCGGCTCGATCTTCGCGGCGATCTACGCCAAGATCACCCGCATCGCACCGGAGAAGGCCAGCGAGCTCTCGACTGCGATTCTCGATATCGGCGAGCGGATCGAGCACGCCCACTCGCTGGATCAGCTCGAATGCCTCCAAGACGAGCTGGAGGCCATCTTGCGCGGCGCCGTGATCGGCCTCAGAGACGGCACGATCAGTACCGACGGGCTCGACACCTTCAAGCTCGGCTACGAATTCGTCCGCGACGAAATCGGCATGCGCCGCGACTATCTGAAACGTCATGCCAGCGAAGCTGAAAAGACCGCGCGCGATGCCGGCCCGGCCCCGCTGGACGACAGCAATGTCGTGGTGGTGAAGACCGCCCAGAGCGCCTGATCCACCGGGCTGGGCCAACCCACCACCCTCATGTCCCGGACAAGCTGCAATGCCGAAGGCGTTGCGGCGCCGAGCCGGGACCCAGGAACCCACCACACCATGCGCTGCCATCAATACGTGCTGCGCCGCGCCCGGGGCACGGCACTGAGGCTATGATGTCCCGCCTGATCGTGAGCCGGCGGTCTGGAACCCTGCCCATCCGCAACCGTTGGCTTTCAGTTACAACCGGAGAACGCGGCATGCGTGCACTCCTGATCACCCTCCTTCTGGCAATGCTTGCGGCGGCCGGCTACTTCGCCTATTCCGCGATGGCGGTCGAAGGTGAGCCGATCCCGACTGAAGGTTATGTGGCGCTGGCGCTGGGTGCGGGGTTTTCCGTCATCGTCGGCGTCGGGCTGATGGTACTGCTGTTCTTCAGCAGCCGTCGCGGCTACGACGAGCCGCCACACTTCAGATAGCCACTCCGCCAGCGATGGCGGCACGGACCGGCAAGGCCCGGCGCAGCGGCGCCTGCAAAACGGCCTGCGCCATCGTTGACGGCCTCCGCCCGGGCGGGCACTTTGGTGTCGACGTCCCAACCGGGGCCTCGAGACTTGCCCCGAGACCGAATAGCCTTCCCGCATGTCCAAGCCGCTGATCTCCGCTCTGGCCCAGTTCACGGCCGCCACGGCCGGCCGCAACATGACCAAGGCGGCTTATGTCGCGGTGATCGTCGGCGTGCTCAGCATGGTGTTGCTGACGGACAGCCAGGCCAAAGAGGCGCGCGGCTGGGTCGACGCCCTGCTCTGGACCTGCCTCGCCTATTTCGTGTTCGAATGGCTGGTGCGGCTGCGCCACATGGCGCGGCAGGGGCGTCTTTCGCTCTATGTGTCCTCCTCCGCCGGCATCGTCGACGCGATCGGGGCGCTGGCCGTGCCGGTCGCGCTTCTCCTCGGCGTTGAGCCGAAGACGGCCTGGCTGCTCAGCGTGCTCTGGGTGCTGAAGGTGGTGCCGGGCATTCCCGGCCTGCGGCAGCTGCGCCGCGTGCTGGTGCTGGAATCGGGGCCGCTGCTCAGCGTGCTCGTGATCTTCCTGATGGTGGTCTTCCTCGCTTCCGTCGCCGAATATTTCCTCGAGCGCGACGTGCAGCCGCAGACCTTCGGCAGCGTACCGGCCGCGCTGTGGTGGGCGGTGGTGACCCTGACGACGACCGGCTATGGCGACGTCGTGCCGGTCACGCCGCTAGGGCGCTTGGTGGCGGCCCTGGTGATGATCTCCGGCCTCGGCGTGTTCGGCCTCTGGACCGGTATTTTGGCGACCGGATTCGCCGCGGAGACGCGGCGCGACAATTTCCTCAAGACCTGGGAGTCCGTCAGCAAGGTACCGTTCTTCGCGACCCTGGGACCCGCGGCCATCGCCGACGTCACCCACATGCTGCGCACCATCGAGCTGCCGGCGCGCACCACGGTCATCCGCAAAGGTGCGCAAGGCGACTGCATGTATTTTATCGCCGCCGGCGAGGTCGAGGTCGATCTGCCCGGCAAGAAGGTGCAGCTCGGCGAAGGCGACTTCTTCGGCGAGATGGCGCTGCTCGGCAACAACAAGCGCGGCGCGAACGTCTCGACCACGAAAGTGTCGCGGCTTCTGGTGCTCGACCTCATCGATTTCCGCGTGCTGATGGCGCGGCATCCCGATCTCGCCGAAACTATCGACGCGGAAGCAAAACGGCGTGCGCTCGAGAACAAGTAATGGAGACAAGAATGTCGGACACAGCCGAGGCGGCATCCAGCCCCCTGCTCGAGATCACCGGCGCCCGCGCCACCATCCGCCTCAACCGGCCGAAGCATCTCAACCGGCTCCAGGCGGAGGATCTCGGCGAATTGACGAGACTGTTCGACCGGGTCGAGGCCGATCGCGACATTCGCGTGCTGGTGCTGACCGGCACCGGACGCGCCTTCTCCGCGGGCTACGATCTCAATTCGGTGGCAGAACGCGCTGTCAGCGCCAGCGAGCAGCAGAGCGCGGGCTCGGCCTTCGAGGTGGTCGTCAACCGGCTCGAGGATCTCGGCGTGCCGACGATCTGCCGGCTCAATGGTGGCGTCTATGGCGGCTCGACCGACCTCGCGCTCGCCTGCGATTTCCGCATTGGCGTCGATACCGCGGAAATGTTCATGCCGGCGGCGCGGCTTGGGCTGCACTATTACCCGAGCGGTATCAAACGCTACGTGACCCGCCTCGGCGTGGAAAATGCGAAGAAGCTGTTCCTGACCGCACAAAAGATCAGCGCCCCGGAGATGCTGCGCATCGGCTATCTCACCGCGATGGTGCCGGTGGAATTCCTGGACGAGGAGGTCGACAAGCTCGCTGGCCTCCTCGCCGGCAACGCGCCGCAGGCGATGCGCGGCATGAAACGCGCGATCAACGAGTTCGCCCGCGGTGAGCTCGATGAGGAAGCCGCCGACCAGCGCCACCGCGACAGCATGCGCGGCGAGGAGATCAAGGAAGGCATCAAGGCGTTCGCCGAAAAGAGAGCACCGCGGTTTTGAACTCTCATCCACCCGCCGCAGCGGCATGCTGCGCCGCCATCTCGGCGTCGGCGGCGGTGACGCGCTGGAACGCCGGCCGCGCGGTCATGCGCTCGGCATATCTTACGAAGACGTCCTTCTTCGGGACGATGCCGAACATCATGGTCCAACTGAAGGCGACGCCCCACAAGATATCGGCCGCCGTCATGCGCTCGCCGAGCAGATAGGGTCCTTTCGCCAGCTGGGCCTCGAGCGCACCCAGCATGGTGTCGTAATCGGCATAGGGCGATTGCGTGATCGGCGCCGGCTCGCGCTGCATGAACTTGTCGATCAGGGCCGGCTCGAACGACGATCCGTAATAGGCGATCCAGCGCAGATAAGGCCCGCGCAGCGGATCGTTCAGGGCGGGCGTCAGCCCAGCCTGCGGGAACAGATCGGCGAGATAGATGGTGATCGCGACCTGCTCGGTCACCAGCGCTTCGCCGTGGCGAACCGCCGGCACCTTGCCGAGCGGGTTGATGGCGAGATAGGCGGGCTTGCGCTGCTCGCCGGCCTTCATGTTGAGAATATGGAGATCGTAAGGTGCTCCCAGCTCCTCCAGCAGCACCCGCGTGCCGGTGGCGCGCGTCTGCGGCGAATAGAACAGGGTGACGCGGATCGGATCGGTCATGGCACTCTCCATCTGGCGGGTTGGCAACGGCGCAGCTTGTAGCGGACCATACCTGACATCTTGTGTCAGGTATGGTTTAAGGGATCATGCGCGCGAGCCGGATGCTGTCGATCCTCACCACCCTCCAGGCCCGGGGACAGGTCACCGCGCCCGAGCTCGCCGAGGCCTGCGAGGTGTCGGTGCGCACGATCTATCGCGACATTGACGCGCTCGCCGCGTCCGGCGTTCCCGTTTACGCCGACCGCGGCGCGGAAGGCGGCTATCGCCTGCTCGACGGTTATCGCGTCCGGCTGAACGGGCTGTCGCAGAGCGAGGCCGGCGCGCTGTTCCTGGCGGGATTGCCCGGCCCGGCCGCAGCGCTCGGGCTGGACGCGGCGATGATCGCCGCGCAGAACAAGCTGATGGCGGCGCTGCCCGCGAATCTGCGCGAGGACGCCGGGCGGATGCAGGAGCGCTTTCACCTCGACGCGCCGGGCTGGTTCGGCGAAGCGGAAGACCCGAAGCACCTGCGCAGCATCGCCGGCGCCGTCCTGCGCGGCACGCTGATCAAGATCCGCTACCAGAGCTGGCGCGCGGAGAGGCAGCGCCGCGTCGCCCCGCTCGGCCTCGTGCTGAAAGGCGGCAGCTGGTACCTCGCCGGGCAAGTCGACGGCAGCGTGCGAACCTATCGCGTCGCGCGCGTGCTCGACTGCACGGCGCTCGACGACCGCTTCGATCGCCCCGCCGATTTCGATCTCGCCGCCTATTGGCAGGCCGCGACACTTCGCCTCGAGGCCGAGATGCATCCCAACGTCGCGATCGTGCGGCTGTCGCCGTTCGGCGTCAAGCTGCTCGACGCGCTGAGCCAGCCCTACGTCAAGACACGCACGCAGCTCGATGAGACGGCCGACGCAGACGGCTGGCGCATTGCGCGACTGCCGGTCGGCAAGACGTCGTGGCACGCCGCAGCCGAATTGCTGCGGCTCGGGCCCGAGGCCGAAGTGCTGGAACCCGCCGATCTCCGCGACAAGATGGCCGAGCTGACACAGGCGATGGCTGTGCGCTATCGCGCGGTACGAAGAGCCTGACAGCGGCACATTTGCCGCAGCGACGAAACAATCCTGAAACACGATTCTTCCCTCGCGCCATGAACGAGTTCGCGGCTCGCGCCGACGCAGACGCAGGGACACAACAACGGCCTCGCGCCAAACTGGAGAATGAAGATGTTTCGTAAGCTCGCTCTTGGTCTGATCGCTGCCGGCTCGCTCGGCGCTGCCGCTCTCGCGCCCACCGCCGCTTCGGCTCACGGCTTCCATCACTGGGGTCATGGCTGGGGCCCGGGCTGGGGCTATGGCGGCATCTACGTCAACACCGGCGTCAGCAACTGCTACCAGGAGCGCGTCGTCCGGACCCGCCACGGCCTGCGCGTGCGCGTCGTGAATGTCTGCGCCTACGGGATCTACTGATAACTCGCGTTCACGACAAAGCTCCGGTCGCATTGCGGCCGGGGTTTTGCGTTCGTTCAAGCGATTTTGGTGTCAGCCGGCCTGCCGCTGTCGGCGAAACCACGCCCAGGTCTCGCGCGTCGTCCTGATGTAGCCGCGCCCGCGATGGACGATCTCGCCGTCGACGATCTCGTTCAGTTTCGGTAATGCGTGAAAGGGAATCGAGGGATAGGCGTGATGCTCGACATGATAGGGCATGTTCCACGCGAACCATTTGACGATGGCAGCGGTATAGGTGGTGCGGGTGTTCTGGAAGGCGCTGCGGGTACGATCGCAACCGGTGTGCTCGGCCAAGAGATAGGGCCGCAGGAAGAATTGCCCGATGACCAGCGGAACGACCCAGACCATGAGCAGCAGCGCGGAGGAGAACCACAGCGAGAGCGCGAGCAGCAGAACATAGAGGGCGGCATAGACGCGCGCTTCGGTCACGATAATGGCGCGCTTGTTCTCGGGGATCCAGGGCACCGTGACGTTGCCGGTGACGGCATGGCCGAGCATCAGCCGGAGGCGGCCCGCAACCTGGAGCAAGCCGCTATAGGCGATCACGATCTGGGTGTCGGATTTCGGCTTCACGCCGACGATCAGCTCCGGGTCCCTCTCGGGATCCTGGGTGTAGCGATGATGGTCCCAGTGGAACAAGCAGTAATATTCGTAAGGTTGCCCGATGATGAAGGCCGAGAGATAGCCGACCGTGAGATTGAGGCCGCGGCTCTTGAACGCGGTCTTGTGCGCGGTCTCGTGCACCGCCATGAACAGGAAGGCGACGAAATAGCCCTGTATTACCATCAGCGGCAGCGCCCAAAGGACGCCATAGCTCGAGCTGACTTTCCAGATCAACGACCCGACCAGAATGACCACGCCGTAATGGCAAAGGCTGCGCACCGCGCCCTGGAAATTGGAGCGGGCCGACAGTTCGCGCAGCATCGCCGGGCTCAGCGGCTTCAGGCGATGGCCGGACTCGGAAACGGTTGCATCAGTCATGATCGGGTGCCTGTCTTACTTGCGGAGGAGCCCGGCGATCTCGGCCTTGATGAAGGCCTGGTCGCGGGGATTGTTGACGGGATTGCCGGCGCGATGGCCGTGCAGCGATGGGATCGGATGCAGCACGGCTGACTTTGCATTGATCAGCTTGCCGAGTTCGTCCTCGTTGTCGCGGACGTCGAAATAGCGATCGGTCGCGCCCGGCATCAGCAGCATATGCGCCTTGATCGCGGCGAGCGCGCGATCGAGATCGCCGCCGAAGGCCGAGCACCGGCTGATGTCGCCGCGCTGCCAGATGCCGATCTGCGCCAGGAGATCGTTGGCATCGCGCCGCGCGAAAGTCGCATCCCAGGCGCGGACGAGATAGTCCTCGAGCGAGGTGAAGCCGGCCTCGCGCCAGAGCTCGTCGCGATAGAAGCCGTGCGACATCGCCCAGCCGGCATAGACGCGTCCCATGGCGCGATAGCCGGCGACGGGCCTTTCGACGAACCGGCCGTCCCGGAAAGCGGGATCGCCGGTCAAGGCGGCCTTCACGCTTTCCAGGAAGACGTAGTTGTAGGGCGCGCAACGCGCGCTGCCGCAGACGACCGCGGCACGCGCGACCATATCAGGATGCAGTGCCGCCCAGTGATAGGCCTGCATGCCGCCCATCGACCAGCCATACACCAGCGCGAGCTTTGTGATGCCGAAGCGCTCGGCGAGAAGGCGATGCTGAACGGCGATGGCGTCGTGATAGCTGAGTTCGGGGAACGGCGCGGCGGAGTTCGACGGCGAGGATGACAGGCCGTTGCCGAACAGATTCGGGATGACGATGAAATAGCGCGAGGGATCGAGCACGCCGTCAGGCCCGATCAGCCACTCGGTGTCGAAGTGCTGCGCGCTGAACGAGGTCGGATAGAGGATGACGCTGTCTCTGGCCGGGCTGAGCGTTCCGTAGGTCTTGTAGGCGAGCTTCAGCTTCGGAAAGACGACGCCGGATTGGAGCACGACGTCGCCGGCCTCGAAGATCTCATAATCGCGCTCAGCCATTGTGCGTCCCACTCTCGCTCGCGGCCCCCACGACGCGACGCGGCAGCGGCGATGCATCGATCATGCCAGCAGCAGACGCGCCATTGCGTCACACTCAATAACTGTACTTATAGTACATTTATTATGGACCGGCAAGACAAATCCGATCGGGCGCCGGGTCTCAGGCGATGGCCGCGATATATCGCGCCACCGATGCCGCGAACGCGGCCTTGGCAGCGCTGGCGATGTTGCGTCCCCACCAGGCGCCATAGATGCGATCGAAGGCGAGCGGCTCGACGGCAGCAGCGATCCGCCGCACCGCGGCTGCGTTGAGCGGCATGTAGTTTGGATAGGAGTACATGAAGCTGACGAAGCGGCGGTCCATCGTCACCTGCGCGATGTCCCCGGTGAGCAGAGCGCCCGCGCCGTCCGTACCGCGTGCCCAGTGCAGCATGGTGGCGCCGGCGAAATGGCCGCCGGTGCGCAGCAGCAGCACGTCATTGGAGATGCGATGCTGATCGCCGGTCCAGTGCACGATCGACGGATGTGGACGCGTCACCCATTGGCCATCGTCCGCGTGCAGATAGACCGGCACGCCGCCGAAGGCATCGCTCCAGTCGGCGAGCGCACCATAATAATGCGGATGCGAGATCGCGATCGCTTTCAACCCGCCGAGCGAGCGGACGTGAGCGATCGCCTCCGGCGTCGCCAGCGGCACGCAGTCCCACATCATGCATCCATCCGCCTGCGGCACCAGCAGCGCGCGCTGGCCGATGGCGAAACTCGGCTCGAGGGCGAGACCGGTGAGGCCGAGATCGTCGCGCCAGACGACGCGGTGACGTTCGGCCACCGTCTCGCGCGTCATGAAGGTCTGCCCCTTCCAGTTCACATACTGGCGTTCGTCCTCGCAGATCGGACAGGATGCGGGCGGATGTCCGCTATCCGGAAATTGCGCGCCGCAGGTTTCGCAGGTCCAGAGTGGCATGGCCGTAGTCCTATTGAGACCGTCGCAAGTATGACATGACGTCGCGGGGCCGCGATCGCAAGGGCGATCGGAACCAACGTGATGAGCGCAGGTTAGGTTCTGGTCCGCCCGGGCACCTATGAGCCCGCAGTCTCCGCCTCATGCGAGATCCCAGTCGATCGGCAACATTGCGTTGAGCGTCTCGATGACATCGCGCCCTTCACCGTCTCGTATCTGGCCCCTGTTCGCGCTCAACTTCTTCATGGCCGACATGCAGTCCGGCATCGGACCGTTCGTCGGCGTCTTCCTGCAGGAGCGCGGCTGGGCCAGCGGGTTGATCGGCACCGCAATGACGATCGGCAACGTTGCGGGCATGCTGATCACCACTCCGATCGGCGGCTTCATCGATTCCAGCCGCAACAAGCGCATGTGGGTCGTCATCCCCGGCATCTGCGTGGTCCTTGCCTCCGCGATCATCCTGATCTCGCAAAACTTCTGGGCCGTCACCTTTTCCCAGGTCGCGCAATCGCTGGCGAGTGCGGCGATCGTGCCGGCGGTGACGGGTATCACGCTCGGCATCGCCAAGCAGAAGGGCTTCAACGCGCTCAACGGCCGCAACCAGGCGTACAACCACGCCGGCAACATGGTCGGCGCCGCGTTGTCGGGCTATCTCGGCTACAAGTTCGGGTATGTCGCCGTGTTCCTGCTGGCCGCCATATTCGGCGCCATCGCGATCGCCTGCGTGCTGATGATTCCAGCCCAGGCGATCGATGATCGCGCCGCGCGCGGCAGCAAGGAGGACGATTCCAAAGCTCCGCCGGATGCGCTCACGATGCTGCTCAAGCACAAGCCGCTGCTCGTGCTGGCGCTGACACTCGCGCTGTTCCATCTCGGCAACGCCGCCATCGTGCCGCTCTATGGACTTGCGGCGGTGGCCGACGGCCAGGCCAACGGCCCGAGCTTCGTCGCAACCACCATCGTGATCGCACAGGGCATGATGATCGTGACCTCGCTGATCGCGATGAAGGCGGCGAGCAAGCGCAATTACTGGCCGGTGATCCTGGTCTCCTTCATGTTCTTACCCGTCCGCGGCGTGCTTGCCTTCTTCGTCACGGGATGGTGGGGTGTCGTGCCGATGCAGGTGCTCGACGGCATCGGCACCGGACTGCAAACTGTCGCCGTCCCCGGCATGGTCGCGCGCTCGCTCAACGGCACCGGCCGCATCAATCTCGGCCAGGGCGCCGTGATCACGGTGCAGGGCGTCGGCGCGAGCCTCAGTCCCGCACTCGGCGGCTGGATCGCGCAATGGATCGGCTACGGCCCGACCTTCCTGCTGCTCGGCGGCTTCGGCCTCGCGTCTATGGCGCTGTGGCTGGCCTTTGGCGCGGCGGTGAAGAAGTATTGAGGGCCGCAACGCGGAGAAGATTGGGTTCCCGCAACCTCCTCCTCTCAGTCATCGCGAGCGCCGCGAAGCAATCCAGCCCTCAGCCAAAATTCTTCTGGATCGCCCTGTCGAGCGTCTCGCCGCCAACGAAACGCTGGCGCAGCTCACGCTTGAGCAGCTTGCCGCTCGGGTTCTTCGGCAGGCTATCCACGAAGATGACGCGCTTGGGCACCTTGAAATGCGCCATCTGGCCGGCGCAGTGCTTGATCACGGTGTCTTCGTCCAGCGTTTCGCCGCTCTTGACCACGACGATCGCGGTCACCGCCTCGATCCAGCGCGGATCAGGCAGGCCGACGACGGCGACTTCGGAGACGGCGGGGATGCGGTAGACCATCTCCTCGACCTCGCGGCTCGCGACGTTCTCGCCACCGGTCTTGATCATGTCCTTGACGCGGTCGACCACGGTGATGTGGCCCTCCTCGTCGACGGTGGCGAGATCGCCGGAGTGAAACCAGCCGCCGGAGAAGGCCGCCGCGGTCTTCATGGGATCGTTGTAATAGCCGGACAGCAGGTGCGGCGAACGGTGCACGATCTCGCCGACCTCGCCGATCTTCACGTCCTCCATCGCCGTGTTGACCACGCGCGTCTCGACATTGAGAACGGGCTTGCCGGCCGAACCGGCCTTGCGCAGCTGATCCTCCGGCCGCAGCACGGTCGCGAGCGGCGCGATCTCGGTCTGGCCGTAGAAATTCCAGAACTTGACGTTGGGTAGGCGGCGCTGCAGCTCGAGCAGCACCTCCACCGGCATGATCGAGGCTCCGTAATAGCCTTTCTGCAAGGTGGACAGATCGGTCTTGTCGAAGTTCGGCGAGCGCAGCATCGCGATCCAGATCGTCGGCGGCGCGAAGAACGAGGTGATCTTGTGTGCCTGGATCAGCGCCAGAATGTTGTCGGCCGTCGGCTTGCCCGTGATCACGCCGGAGGCACCGAGATAGATTTGCGGTCCCAGGAACACATCGAGCTGGGCGCAGTGATACAGCGGCAGCGCGTGCAGGAACTTGTCCTCCACGCTCATGCCGCCATCGATGATGCAGCTGACATACTGCCACATCACGGCTTCATGGGTCAGCATCGCGCCCTTGGGCAGTGATTCCGTGCCGCTGGTGTAGACGATCTGCGCGAGATCGCGGCTGTCGACGGAAGCGTCCAGGAAGGAGCCGTCGGCGTCGAGGAGATCGTCGAAGGTGGTGAGGCCCGCAGGCGCCGTGGCCGGATCCTCGCCGGGCAGCCAGATCATCTTCTCGACCGCGCAATCCTTGGCGCTGGCCGCGCGTCCGGGCTCGACGAAATCGGGTCCGGTCGCGAGCAGCTTGGCGCCGGAGCTCTTCAGGATGAAATTGATCTCGTCCGGATTGAGCATGAAGTTGATCGGCACCAGCACCGCGCCGATCCGCGCCACGGTGAAGCGTAGCGCGGCGAAGGCGTGCGAATTGCGCGAGAGCACGGCGAGGCGGTCGCCCTTCCTGACGCCGAGTCCCAGCAGGCCGCGGCCGAGCCGGTTGCAGATCGCATCCATCTCGGCAAAGCTCCAGCCGACATTGCCGCAGCTCACCGCGAGCTTGTTCGGCTCCCGGCCCGCCGAGCGGCGCAGGAGATCGCCGATGGAATGCTCGCGCGCTTTCGAGATGCTGGCTGCGGTGTCGCCGGTCATGTCCTTCCCCCTGAATCTTTACCCTGCGTGAATGGTGGCCTGAGCATCCGCCGGCCCACCGCATTCAAGCGTTTTGTGTTTGCGCAAACGTAGTCGGCACGATTGGCTGCGTCAAATTAGCCGGCCCGCGCGGCGCCAGCACGCAAGAATTGACACTCCGGAGCAGCAAATCTGGATTCGTGCACCAACTATAATATCAGGGGGAATACCATGTGCCGGACTATGTTCGCCGCATTTGCGGCCGCACTCGCTGCGTTTGCCATCTGCCCTTCTCATGCCCAGCAGGCGCCGCTCAAGATCGGGGTGCTCTCCGACTTCTCATCCGTCTATTCCGACATCGGCGGCATGGGGAACGTCGAGGCCACCAAAATGGCGATTGAGGATTTTGGCGGTCAGATGTTCGGCAAGCCGATCGAGATGATCAGTGCCGACGTGCTCAACAAGCCCGACGTCGCCTCCACCATCGCCCGCAAATGGTGGGAGACCGAAGGCGTCGACATGATCATCGACCTGCCGACCTCGGCCACTGCGCTCGCGGTGATGGAGCTGTCGAGGCAGTACGAGAAGATCATGATCGTGACGGATGCGGCGAGCTCCGATATCACCGGAAAATCCTGCTCGCCCTACACCGCGCATTGGACCTACGACACCTATGCCAACGCGCACACGGTCGGCAGCGCCATCGTCAAGAATGGCGGCGATACCTGGTTCTTCCTCACCGCCGATTACGTGTTCGGCCATTCGGTCGAGCGCGACACAGGTGACGTCGTGAAGGCCTCCGGCGGCAAGGTGCTGGGCAGCGTCAAGCATCCGCTCAACACGGCGGATTTCTCCTCGTTCCTGCTTCAGGCCCAGGCGTCCAAGGCCAAGATCATCGGCCTGGCGAATGGCGGCGGCGACACTATCAACGCGATCAAGCAGGCCGGCGAGTTCGGTATCGTCGCCGGCGGCCAGAACCTGGCTGCGATCGTGATGTTCATCTCCGACGTGCACAGCCTTGGCTTAAAGCTGGCGCAAGGCCTGATCATCACCGAGGCCTATTACTGGGACCTCAACGACAAGACCCGCGCCTTCGGCAAGCGCTTCCTGGAGCGCGTCAAGCGCATGCCGACCATGAATCAGGCCGCGACCTACAGTGCAACGCTACACTACCTCAAGGCCGTGCAGGCCGCCGGCACCAAGGACACAAAGACGGTGATGGCCAAGATGCGCGCGCTGCCGGTAAGGGATGCCTTCACCGATAACGGCGTGCTGCGCGAGGACGGCCGCATGGTGCACAGCATGTACCTGTTCCAGGTGAAGAAGCCCGAGGAATCGAAGGGCCCGTGGGATTACTACAAGCTTCTCGCCGAAGTCCCGGCCGACCAGGCGTTCCGGCCGCTGAAGGATGGCGGCTGCCCGCTCGTGAAGTGAGGCTCGCGGGGACGTACAACCGGTCGATCGGCCTCAATTCGCTCGCAGCGGCGCTGAGGTCGGCCGCAGCAGCATCGCGGACCGGCCCGAGGCAGAGTCAGGTGAACTCGTCGCCGCTCGCCAGCATCGCGCTCAGCATCGCTTCGGCCTTGTGCTTCAGCGGCAGCGCGCCGCTGTCGGAGGCGAGCGCGATGGCGGCGCGCAGAGCGACAAAGATAGCGGCCTTGTTCGCCGCATCCGATGGCGGGGTCACGATGGCTTCGCCGAACAGGGCTTCGGCCTCGAGGCCCGAAAACCCCTGCTGACAGGCGGTGTTGCGGGCCTCGCGCAGCATGTTCTGCGCGGCCCTGATATCGCCGAGGCGGTGGGTGACGAGCGCGAGATAGATCGAGCTGCGCAGCACCGCCGAGGTATAGCCGACCGCCCTCGCCTCCTCGCGCGCCTCGGTCAGCATGCCGCGCGCCCGCTCCAACAGCCCCTGCTCCAGATAGGCGATGCCGAGATGGCAGGCGAGCACCGGCACGAACAGCCGGATGCCGTGCTTCTGCGCCAGGACAAAACCGTCTTCGAGAATGGCGGCGGCCGCCGCCGGATCGTTCTGCCCGAGCTTCAGCCAACCGCCGCTATAGGCGGCGGCGACGCGGTCGTAGGGGCGGCCGGTCTCCTCGGCGATCGTGGCGGCTTCGCGCTGGAGCTGCTCGGCGGCGTCGAGCTGGCCCATGACGGTGTGGGTGAAGCTCTTCATCATGCAGCAGAGGAGGAGTGTGTATTTCGGGGGCGTGGCGAAAGGCGCACTCGCTTCCATCCCCAAGAGATGAGTACGGGCCCGTGCGAAGGTCTGCTCTGCCTCGCGATAGCGCCCGGCAAGAAAGTACGCTTGGCCGAGATTGTATAGTGCGAGGTTGCGCCACCCCGGATTACCTGTTTCCTCGGCAAGACCAACAACTTCCTCACCGAGAGCAACAGCTTCGGTGGGCGTCCCGTAGAAGTTCTGCCCGCCGGCCATGACTGTCATGGCGGCAACCTTCCTACCGACGTCTTCGATCTCGTTGGCCCTGCGGTCGGCCTCCTTTCCCAGCTCGACCCACTCGGCAATCCGGCCGGACCAGATGAAAGCCATGCGCGCTTCCATCCGAAGATCGATGGCATTCATCTCGCGCGAACGCGTCATCGGGGTTTTGTCGAGCGCACTCATCGCCGTCTGGAAATAGTCGACCGCATCAGCATATGCCGAACGCAAAAGACACTTTTGTGCGGCGCTTCTCCCGTAGCTGAACGCCTTCGGCCAGTCCTTGGCACGTACCGCATGGTAACTGAGTGAGTCGGGATCATCTCTCCACGTACCGTCGCTCTCGAAAGCCGCAAGAACGCGCGCATGTATGCTCTCGCGCACCTTTTCGACCATCGATTCATACGTAACTTGGCGGACCATTTCATGCCGAAACTCAAGCGAGTTCTCGAGGTCGCTATCGATCCGAACGAGAAGCTCAGCGCGGTCGAGCGCCGCAAGGCAATCTTGGAAGGCGCTTTCAGGCAACTCCGAGACCTTCTGCACGACCGCTTCGTTCGATCGCGGCCCCAATGCGGCAGCCACTTGCAAGACGAGGCGCTCCTGCCTCGACACGCGATCCAGCCGCGCTGCAATCACGCCTTGGATGCTCGCGGGGATACCCAGCTCTTCAATCGGCCGAACGAGAGCCAGATCGCCCCACTGACCGCGCAGCGTACCGTTATCTTTCAGGCCCCGGCAGACCTCCTCGATGAATAGCGGGACGTTTGCCGTGTGGGAAATGATCCGGTTCTTCAAGTCGCCATTTGTCGCTGATGTGCCAAGCATGTCGGTCAGCATCGCCAATCCTGAATCATCGTCCAATGGACGCATCGCAATGACCTCGGCACGACAACGCGCGATCCATTCCGGCATTCCGTTCGGTCGGCTCGTCAGGAACACGAACAGATTGGGAGTCTGGAGCGACGCAATCGCCGCAATAACGTTGTCGCTGGCTCGATCGACCCAGTGTAAGTCCTCTATGAGCAGAATGGCGCTCTTTCCACGGACCACGCTTTCCACGATCGCGCAACTTGCCTCGGAAATCGCGCGACCACGCGCGTAAGGCTCCAGTTCGCTCCAGCGCGGATCGGAAATGGGCAAATCCAGCACTGCATCGATTGCAAGCCGATGCACCGCCGACAAATCCTCTCGAGGATCTCCACGGCGAGCGCAGTCCTTTGCGACGGCCTCGAGAATAGAAAGCACCAGACGCTTCAAGGTGCTGAATGGCGCCCCCTGAAGGTTAGGGCTGCATTCGGCGTCGACCAGCAGCCAACCATCGGTCCGAAGATCCTGCACAAACTCGTGTGCAAGCCGCGATTTTCCAATGCCGGCGTCGCCCATCAGCAGAACGGTCTGCCGACTCGTCGGAACCCTTTCCGCGGCACGCCAGAGCAGCGCCCGCTCCATCGTGCGATCAACGAACCGGGAAACGCTACGCGCACGCCGCACCCGCCAACTCGAAAGATCGCTCGCTCCAACAATGCGATACACAGGCAGGGCTTCGCTGAAGCCACGCAGGCTCTTGCGACCAAGAAAATCAAAGCGGACGTGCCCGTCTGCTAGCTTCTGGCAGGCTTCCGACACATAGATCTGGTTTGCCTCAGCCGCCGACTCCAGCCGCGCGGCCAAATGCTGGGCTGCGCCACCAATCTCATAAACCTTGGAAAACTCGCTGGAGACCATGTAGGCCACCACATGGCCCGAGTGGAGGCCGACGCGGACCTGAAGTCCGGGATCGCCAAGGCTGCCTACACGCCGGACCAGCTCGATGGCCGCGTGGCAGGCCAAGGGTGCATGGTTGTCGTCGGCGATCGGGGCGCCAAAGACCGCCGCCAGCCCGTCCCCCAACTCCTTGCTGACAATTCCGCCAAACTGACGTACCGCGGCCCTCATCGCTGCCAGCGCCGGCTCGAGGCGCGAGACGGCCTCCTCCGGCTCCAATTCGGCAACAAGACCCGTGGAATCCACGACATCAGCTCGCAGGATCGTCACAAAACGACGTTCGCTATCGGGATCGACCTGCTTGCGCACTGCGGCCCCGCATTTGGAGCACCAGCTATCGTCCGGATCGATCGCCGACTGACATGCGAAGCAATGCATCCCTGCGCCTCAAGGGTCGCGGTTCTTCTGTCGATCAGAATCCACCTGCAACTTTCGACAACAATACCTATCAAGAACCGCTTAGCAATCGCGCTCGCTCCTCAGTCAGCGGGCACGGTGCGGTTGGCGATCTGGACGAAGCACAGTCCTGAGTGGTAGCGTAAACAATCCCAGCAAAGATGGGGCACATTTTCGACGGCGTGAGGTCGGCCAGACTGATCAGCGTTGCCGGAGTTGTATGTATATTCGCAAAGCCAAGGAAATATTGAGGGAAAGGCGATGGGCTCGAGAACTTACACCGGGGCTTCATTCAAGGATTTGATGAACGATAATTATTTCCCGCTGGAAAACATGCAGCGGAGCGTGGACATTCTGAAGGCGTCGCCGGATATTCATCTGCCGACCCTCGAGTATGGTCAATACCACCTGATCCTGACGCCGGCCGACAGATGGCCGGATGGGAGCGCTGCGTATTGGCACAAGGAGAAGGGCCGGGCTCGCGTCGATCTCAGCACCCAGCCGAACTGCACGCCGCTCTCCAACGACGAGCCCGGCGTCATTCCGCTGACTCGCTGCGATCTGCTCGATGCCAGCGTCCGCAAATGCTTCAACTCCGAGCCGCCGATCCCGATGAAGACGAACATCATCACGCATGCAGCCAGCGATGCGTTTGCGCACCGACACGAGATCCGGCTCAAGTGGGAATATGCCAACGGCGAGGACAAGGCGCCAACCCTGCTCTATCTGACGATGGTCTGCCCGTACAGGGACTGATCTTTCGCCGTCTTCGGCTTTGATCAAGGGTCACAGCAATCGCATCTCGCACGCTCCGGGCCCCACGGAGTAAAGACGCCGCCGTCAGCTCCGTGTCGGTCAAGCGCTGTCGCCACAACCGCATCGTTGAATGGTGAGCTCGCTGCTCTTGATCGGTGCTGTCGACGTGCGGCCCTTGATCTTGGGACCCTCGAAGACGTGGGTCGGCTGGAACGCCGCGCAATTCTGCGGAGTTCGTCGAGGGCGGAAAGACGATCAAGTTTCAGCCTGATCGCTTGGTGTGCGGGGAAGCACCCCCGAAGCTGGTCGGGACCGAAAGGCAATCAGGGACTTTTGAGAGCGGCCGAATCTAAAACGGAAATGGCCCGCTTCGCGCGGGCCATTTCCGTATCGGGGCGGCGCAAATACCAATACCGGCATTCGCTTCAAGTTGCGATCAGATCGAGGCACCTCCCGCGTCACGAACGCAGTGAACCTCCTTCAAGCCATTGATCTTTCGCAATCGCTCCCGGATCGAACGAAAACGTCAGATCGCGCGACAGAGGTGCATGGTTAGATTTGATGATCCCAATGATTTGCCTGAAGAGGATGATCCTCTGGACCGCACGGTGCGCCTGCCGCCCAACGACTGCTCGCTGGCCAGGACGGTGCAGCAGGGCCGCGACATGATGTTCGCGCAGCTCGCTGGCGTCGACATGACCGAAGCGAACTTTTACTGGGCGATGTTTCACGATGCGGTGCTCGAAGGCGCCATTTTGGCGCGTTGCGATCTGCGCGGCGCGACCTTCAATGACGCCAATCTGCGCCGAGCCGACCTTCGCGGTGCCAATTGTGGGCTCGACAATCTAGGCGGTTCGACCGATTTCATTGGAGCTGATCTGTCAGGTGCCGACTTGCGTCAGGCCAATATCGGCGGTGCGGATTTCACCAACGCGAAGTTGGTCGGCGCCGATCTTTCCGGTGCCAATGCCGTCAGCGAGTTGCCTAACTGGCGTCTCACATGGTTCAGGGGCGCCGATTTGACGGGTGTACGTCTTGCCGGGGCAAGGCTGAGCGGCGCGACATACGATGATCGCACTGTCTTTCCCCGCGGGTTCAATCCGAACGAGGCCGGAATGATTCTATTCATCGGCAGATAGATGAATGTGGTGGATGTAACCGCCTTCGGGAATTGCGGGAGCTGCACATTCGACTGAGCGACCAGAAGTCCGCACCGCTGCAACGTCTCGCCGAGCCGAGCCTGCCGACGAGGCCAAACGGCCCTGCAATAATCTCCGCCCAAACAAAAAATGGCCCGCATCAAGCGGGCCATTTTCGCATCGGATCCGGTGAAATCCGAATTTGGTTGCGGGGATAGGATTTGAACCTATGACCTTCAGGTTATGAGCCTGACGAGCTACCGGGCTGCTCCACCCCGCGTTAAACACTTGCGCGCCTTCGCCAAAATGCCGGGACGGTCGGTTGAGGCCGGCGCTGTTCGCGCAGCTTGCTTCTTCCGTCCCAAAGGCTTCCTTGGAAGGCAACCCGGGGGCAGTGCCCGTCGGGTGCGGGGCGTATGTATCAAGGCGAGGTGCCTTTGGAAAGGGCTGCGGGAACGTTTTTTTCGACTTTATGACAGGGAGATGGACGGATTTCGGCTCCGTTCCGCGCGCTCTTGCCAGAAGTTCCACAAAGGGCCAGCTTGCGGCAACAAGATTAAGGCTGGAACGCCGGTCGAGGGAGGAAAGCCGTGGACAAATCCCTGACGACCGCCCCGCTGCGGACGCTGGAGGAGGCCTTGCACGCCATGATCGTGCGGTCGCGGAGCGAGCCGGCGCCGGACCTTGCCGAGCGGCTCGACCGGCTGGCGCGGCTGCGCAGCGTCGTCGCCGACAATGAAGAGCGCTTCCGGCAGGCGATCTCGGCCGATTTCGGCCACCGCTCGGCGGTCGAGACCACCATCGCCGAGATCATGCTGGTGTTCTCCGAGATCCGGCATGCGACAAAGCACCTCAAGACCTGGATGACGCCGCAGCGCGTCGCCACCGCGCTGCAACTCCTGCCCGCACGCAACCGGCTGATGCCACAGCCGCTCGGCGTCGTCGGCATCATCGCGCCCTGGAATTACCCGCTCCAGCTCACGCTCGCGCCCGCGATCGGCGCCATTGCCGCCGGCAACCGGGTCATCATCAAGCCGAGCGAGCTGGTCCCGCACTTCGCGGCGCTGCTGAAAGAGGCGGTCGGGGAGAAGTTCGATGCCGCGGAGGTGCTGGTCACCGGCGTCGAGGACGAGATCGCCACGGGCTTTGCGGGCCTGCCATTCGACCATCTCATGTTTACCGGCTCGACGCGGGTCGGTCGGCTGGTCGCGGAGGCCGCGGGGCGCAACCTGACGCCCGTTACGCTCGAGCTCGGCGGCAAGTCGCCTGCGATCATCGACGCCTCGGCCGATCTCGACGAGGCAGCCGAGCGCATCGCCTACGGCAAGCTGCTCAATGCCGGACAGACCTGCATCGCGCCGGATTATGTGCTGGTGCCGGAGCGCTCGTTGCAGGCCTTGGCCGAGAAAGTGCGCGCGCAGATGCGGCGCATGTTCGGCACCGATCCCTCAAATGAGGACTACACCTCCATCGTTTCCGACCGGCATTATGCCCGGCTCGAAGGCCTGGTCGCGGACGCGGCGCAGCGTGGCGCAAAAATCCTGCAACCGGCAAAGCCCGATGATCCCAACTGGAAGGCGCATCGCAAATTCCCGCCGACGCTGATCCTTGGTGCGACCGAGGCGATGGCGGTGATGCAGGAGGAGATCTTTGGGCCCGTGCTGCCGGTGCTCGGCACTCGCGATGCGGCGGAAGGCGATCGCCTTCGTCAACGCCCGCGACCGGCCGCTGGCGCTGTACTGGTTCGGCAAGGAACGCAGCGCGCGCGATGAGGTGCTGGCGCGCACCGTCTCGGGAGGCGTCACGATCAACGATTGCCTGTTTCACTTCACGCAAATCAACCAGCCGATGGGCGGCGTCGGCGCCTCCGGCAGCGGCGTCTATCACGGCGAATGGGGCTTTAGGACGTTCAGCAAGCTGAAGCCGGTGTTCTATCGCTCCAAGTTCAACCGCCTCGCCGATCTCTATCCGCCCTACGGCGGCAAGATCGCGCGGCTGGAGAAGTTGATGCGGCTCATGTCGTAGATCGTCAAACACCGTCATTGCGAGCCGACGGGTCTGCGATGGAGACGCCGGCGCTGCGCGCGCTGCCAACTTGATCCTGTGGTTATGGGTCCCGGCCTTCGCCGGGACGACACCTGAGTGAATCGCGCTTCTCCGGGACGATGGAGAAAATCAATTCAGCAGGAACCCGCCGTCCACCGTCACCACGCTCCCCGTCATGTAGCGCGACGCCTTCGATGCCAGCAGCAGGATCGCGCCGTCGAGATCGGACTCGGCGCCGACGCGGCGCTGCGGGATGCGTTTGGCGAGGCGCTCGCCTGCCGGCGTCGACCAGAACGCGTGGTTCATCTCCGTGTCGATATAGCCCGGCGCGAGCGCGTTGATGCGGATGTTCTGCCCGGCGAGCTCCAGCGCCATCGCCTTGGTCGCCTGAATGATGCCGGCCTTGGAGATCGCGTAAGGCGAGACAGCCTTCAAGACGCCGGTGCCGAGCACGGAGGCGATGTTGACGATGTTGCCTGACTGCTTGCGCGCGATCATGCGGCGGGCGATCTCGGTCGCGAGGAAATAGGCGCCCTTGAGATTGGCGCCGATCACGGCATCCCAATCGGCCTCGGTCTGCTCGGTCGCGAGCTTCTCGATGGCGATGCCGGCATTGTTGATCAGCACCGTGACGGCACCGAGCGCCGCTTCCGCCGCATCGACGGCCTTCGCGATCGAGGCCGTGTCGGTGACATCGAGCGCGACCGCAGCCGCGCGGCCGCCCTTGCCGCGGATCTCCTCCTCCAAGCTATTCAGCTTGTCAGTCTGCCGCGCGGCAAGCGCGACGGCCGCGCCATGCGCCGCCAGCACCCGGGCAAACTGCCGGCCCAGCCCCTGGCTCGCGCCCGTGACGAGGATGGTTTCTTGACTGACGTCGAATAGGTCTGACATTGGCGATAACCCTTCGCTTTTGGAGCCATCAGTACAGACGATTTTAACGATCTGAAACCGGAATGATCGGTTCGGCGTTCATTCGTCAGGCAGGGCTTTCGCTCATGAACAGTTTCGATCTCGCGGTCTATGCCGTGCTCGCCGTCGCGGTCGGCTTCGGCTTCAGGACCGGTCTGCTGCGCAGCGGCATGACCATTCTCGCCTATCTCCTCGCCGCGCCGGTCGCGGTGGCGCTGATGCCGATGATCGCACCGCAAATCGCCGCCAATCCAAACTCGCCGCTGCTGCAGAACTGGATCTGGTTCTTCGCCATCTTCGTGGTGGTCGGCATGCTGTTCGGCCATATGGGCCGCATCGCGCTGAACGACACCATCGGCGAGGCCGGCATCGGCGACCGGCTCGGCGGCGCCGCGCTCGGCGCCATCAGGGTCGGCCTCGTGGCCACAACCCTGGTGCTGGTGTTCGACCAGATCGTGCCGGCCAACCGGCAGCCGCAGTTCCTCGCCGGCTCGCATCTGCGGCCGCTGTTCTCGGCTGACGGCCAAATGGGATTCAAGTCGCTGCCGCCGGAGGCTGCGGCCGCGATCGACCGCCTCAAGCAGGAGCGGCGCATCTGATCAGGCGCATATGCATCGCCGCACGGAGGCGCATGCATTTTGGTGCGAGCGTCTCTCTTATCAGAGGCGTCACAGTTGGCTAGAGTGCGTCCCGTCCAAAACCTGCCTGACATTTACGGGAGTGAAACAGTGGATCTTGGGATCAAAGGTCGCCGCGCCATCGTCTGCGCATCCAGCAAAGGCCTCGGGCGCGCCTGCGCCATCTCGCTGGCGGAGGCCGGCGTTCATGTCACGCTGACCGCGCGCGGCGCCGAGGCCCTGAAGAAGACGGCTGACGAGATCCGCAAGGCCTATCCCGATGTGACGGTCACCGAGATAGTCGGCGACATCACGACGCCGGCCGGCCGCGAGGCGGTGCTGAAGGCCTGCCCCGAGCCCGACATCCTGATCAACAATGCCGGCGGCCCGCCGCCCGGCGATTTCCGCAACTGGACCCGCGACGACTGGATCAAGGCGATCGACGCCAACATGCTGACGCCGATCGAGCTGATCAAGGCGACGGTCGACGGCATGATGGCGCGCAAGTTCGGCCGCATCGTCAACATCACCTCGGCCGCGGTGAAGGCGCCGATCGACATCCTGGGCCTCTCCAACGGCGCGCGCGCCGGCCTCACCGGTTTCATCGCCGGCCTCTCGCGCAAGACGGTGATCAACAACGTCACCATCAACGGCCTGTTGCCGGGCCCGTTCGAGACCGATCGGCTCACCGGCACCGCGAAGGCCGAAGCTGACAAGCGCGGCGTCAGCCCTGAGCAGATCCTGGCCGAGCGCGCCAAGCTCAACCCCGCCGGCCGCTTCGGCCAGCCCGACGAGTTCGGCTACGCCTGCGCCTTCCTGTGCGGCGCCAAGGCCGGCTTCATCACCGGGCAGAACATTCTGCTGGATGGTGGTGCGTTCCCGGGCACGCTGTAGTCGGCACCGCAGGTGTGCTCCCGCGCCGCATTCTTAAGGGGCGCGGCGATGGGCTCGCAAGCGACACGACATGATATTGGTCACCGCCGCTTCGTCGATTCGTCCTCGTCCCGCGCGCTGGGATCGGAGGAATCGGCGGTGAGGCGCTCGCCGGTCCAGTCGATGCCGAATTCGTCGAGCCCATTGGCGAGCAGGTCGCCCAGCATCGGCTCGCCAAGCAGATAGTGCACCGTTTCGCGACGCGGGCTGCGATACTCCCCTCGCGCCTCGACGGCGCGGGCCCGCAGATCGTCCCAATCCTCGATCGTGCCGTCGCCGCGACCGAGCCAGGTCAGCGCGACGAGATCGAGCTGCTCGTCCTCATTCAAAGCGATCATGAAGCTTCCGAGTTCTTGGATGACGGGGTCGGAGCCATCGTCATCGAGGACATCGACCGCATCGTCATCGCTCGGGTTGGAGCCGGAATCCGGATCGGAGCCCGCCTCCTTGACGTCAAATTCGCGTGCCTTCTCGATGATGAAGGCGACCTTGTCGGCGGATATTGCAAGCTCTGGCATGGCTCCTCCTCCGGTTCCCGCGATAACGCCGCATTGCGCCAGATGATCCATTGCCTTGATGGCGGAAAGCCGCATCTTTCGGCGCCAAAGCAAGAACACGGGAAGGTGCCGGATGCGGTGGAAGGTTGGCAGGGTCAAAATCACCAAAGTTGTGGAATTGGAGACGGTCGGCTCGACCCGCTTCATTCTGCCGCTCGCGAGCAACGAGGAAATCCGCAAGCTGCCCTGGTTGATCCCGCATTTCGCAACTGAAGAAGGCCGGCTGAAAATGTCGATCCATTCGCTGGTGGTGGAGACGCCCGGCAGGCGTATCGTGGTCGATACCGGCCTAGGCAACGACAAGCAGGGGCGCAACGTCCCGACCTGGAACAACCGCAGCACGCCATTTCTGGAGACGATGACGGCGGCCGGCTTTCCGCCCGACAGCATCGATACCGTGCTGTGCACGCATCTTCACGTCGATCACGTCGGCTGGAACACGAGATGGTCCGGCGGCAAATGGGTGCCGACTTTCCCGACGGCGCGCTACGTTTTCGGCAAGACCGAATACGAATACTGGCGCGACCATTCGACGGAGCCGGACAAGCAGGCCGTGTTCGGCGATTCCGTGCAGCCGATCGTCGATGCTGACAGGGCCGATTTGATTCCGAGCGACCACCGGCTCTGTGAGGAGATCAGCGTTGTCCCGACCCCGGGCCACAGCCCCGGCCACATGAGTGTCCTGATCCAGTCTGAGGGCGAACAGGGCCTGCTCACCGGCGATGTCGCCCATCATCCCTGCCAGATGGCGCATCTCGACTGGTCCTCGACCGCCGATTCCGACCGGGCGCAGTCTGCCAAGACGCGGGCAGCGCTGTTCGGCCGCTTCGCCGACACGCCGACGCTGGTGATCGGCGGGCATTTCGCGGCCGGGCACATCCGGCGCGACGGGGACGCGTTCAGGTTTGTGGCGCTGGCGTAGGTCTCATGCCCTGGACGCTGCGCAGCACGAAGTGATGCGCTGCTGAGCCGGGGTCCATACCGCGCCAAATCGGGCACAAGTGATCTGGATCCCGGCTCTGCGGAGCAGCGTTGCACGCTGCACCGCGTCCGGGACACGATCGCACCCATCGAATCCAGAAGCCTGCAATGCGGCCCGTTATGAGCGGTTGAATTTCCTGCCGCCCTGTTCCATGAAGCTATTAACCGATCGGTCCAATCTCCAGGGAGAAACGAGAATGAAGCTTGTTCGTTATGGCGAGAAGGGTGCGGAAAAACCCGGCCTGATCGACAGATCCGGCCAGTTGCGCGACCTGTCGGCGCATGTGAAGGACCTCACCGGCGAGGCCTATTCGCCTGAGTCCCTGAAGAAGCTGGCGGCACTCGATCCCGCCTCGCTGCCCTCCGTCTCCGGCAAGCCGCGGCTCGGTGCGCCCGTCACCGGCATCTCCAAATTCGTGGCGATCGGCCTCAATTACAGCGACCATGCCAAGGAGACGGGCGCAGAGATCCCGAGCGAGCCGATCATCTTCATGAAAGCCAACACCTCGCTGTCCGGCCCGAACGATCCGGTCGAGAAGCCGCGTGGCTCGACCAAGCTCGACTGGGAGGTCGAGATCGCCGCCATCATCGGCACCCGTGCGAAGTACGTCTCGGAAGCCGATGCGCTCAACCATGTCGCCGGCTATTGCGTCTGCAACGACGTCTCCGAGCGCGCATTCCAGATCGAGCGCCTGGGCCAGTGGACCAAGGGCAAGTCGCACGACACGTTCGGGCCACTCGGGCCGTGGCTCGCCACCAAGGACGAGATCAAGGACGTGCAGAACCTGTCGATGTGGCTCGACGTCAATGGCCAGCGCCGCCAGACCGGCTCGACCAAGACCATGATCTTCTCCATGGCCAAGTGCATCTCCTATGTGTCGCAGTTCATGACGCTGCTGCCCGGCGATATCATCACGACGGGCACCCCGCCCGGCGTCGGCCTCGGCATGAAGCCGCCGACCTTCCTCAATGTCGGCGATGTCGTCACGCTCGGCATCGAGGGCCTCGGCGAGCAGCGCCAGGAGATCGTGGCGGCGTAGGCCGCACGCGCATCACACTCCGTCGTCATGCCCGGGCTTGACCCGGGCATCCACGTCTCGCAGTCTGACCACACCGCGACGCGTGGATGGCCGGGTCAAGCCCGGCCATGACGGAGGAGACACCGTTCGCAAAAGATCGATTGCAGGGAATAGTCCTCATGAAACTCACCTTCTCCCCCGCCTCGCCCTTTGCGCGCAAGGTGCGGATCGCCGCGATCGAGCTCGGGCTGATCGACAAGATCGAGCTCGTGCCGGCCACCGTCGCGCCGGGCACCGCCAACGAGGACTATTCGCGCATCACGCCGCTGAAGAAGCTGCCGGTGTTGATCACAAACGACGGCGACGTGATCTTGGACTCCTATGTCATCGTCGAATATCTCAACGAGCTGGCCGGCGGCAGCCTGGTCCCGGACTACGGCCCGCGGCGCTGGAAGGCCAAGACCAACCACTCGCTGATCAACGGCATGCTCGATTCCATGCTGCTGTGCCGCTACGAGAAGATGGTGCGGCCGCAGGGCCTGCAATGGCAGGCCTGGTCGGACGATCATTGGAACAGGGCCTGGACCGGCATGGCGCGCTTCGAGAACATGCCGGAGGTGCTGAACGGCCCGTTCGACATCTCGCAGATCGGCCTCGTTTGCGTGCTCGGCTATGCCGACTTCCGCTTCGCCGATTGCGGCTGGCGCAAGGCCTATCCCAAGCTCGACGCCTTCCACCAGAAGATGCTGGAGCGGCCCTCCATGAAGATTTCGGTGCCGCCTCCGGCGTAGTCGCAGGAGTTCTCATGAGCCTCACATACTCGGTCGGCGATCTCACCATCCATCGTGTCATCGAGCAGGAAACCTCGTTCGTCCCGGCGCTTGAGATGCTGCCGGGGCTGACGGGCGAAGTGCTGGCCGAGAACCGGGCATGGATGCGCGAAGCGAAGGCGCTGGACCAGCAGGATGTGCTGCTGCTGTGCTTCCAGTCCTATGTGGTGAAGACGCCGCACCACACCATTTTGATCGACAGCTGCATCGGCAACGACAAGCCGCGGCCGCAGCGGCCGAAATGGAACATGAAGACCGACGACACGTATTTGCGTGCTCTCAACGCCGCGGGGTTCTCGGTCGATGACATCGACTTCGTGATGTGCACGCATCTGCATGTCGATCACGTCGGCTGGAACACGCGGCTGGAGAACGGTCGCTGGGTCCCGACCTTCCCGAAGGCGCGCTACATCTTCGCGAAGCAGGAGTTCGATCACTGGTCCGCACAGAATGCGAAGGCGGAGATCCCCCCTTTCGCCGATAGCGTGCTGCCGGTCGTGGAGGCGGGACGCCATGAGCTCGTCGGCAACGACCATGCGATCGGCGACCACGTCCGCATCCTGCCGACGCCGGGCCACACGCCCGGTCACGTCGCCTTCACGATGGGCCGCGGCAAGGACGACGCGGTATTCTCCGGCGATCTCATGCATTCGCCGTTGCAGACGCACTATCCGGAGCTCTCGATCAAGTTCGACGTCGATCCGGACGCGGCGGCGAAAACGCGCCGCAGCTTCCTGGAGCGCTATTGCGACAGCGACACGCTGTGCTGCACCGCGCATTTCCCCTCGCCGTCGGTCGGCAAGATCAGGCGCAAGGGCAACGGGTTCGTCTGCGTGGCGGTTTAAGGCGACCTTACTTTTCGGTCATGCCCGGGCTTGTCCCGGGCATCCACGTTCTTACAATCGATGGCGACGAAGGACGTGGATGGCCGGAACAAGCCCGGCCATGACGAGGAAGCAATCATGGCCGATCTGCCCGACATTCCCCTTCCCGCCGGCATCCGCTCGCGTTATGTCGACGACATCAACGGCCTGCGCATGCATGTGCTCGAGGCCGGCTTCGAAACCAGGGACCGTCCCTGCGTCCTGCTGCTGCACGGCTTTCCCGAGCTCGCCTTCTCCTGGCGCAAGGTGATGTCGGCGCTGGCCGCCGCCGGCTACCACGTGCTCGCGCCCGACCAGCGCGGCTATGGCCGCACCACCGGATGGTCCGCGGACTATGACGGTGATCTTACGCCGTTCTCGCTTCCGAACCTCGTGCGCGACGCGCTTTCACTGGTGTCAGCGTTCGGTTACAGGCAGGTCGACCTGGCCGGTCATGATTTCGGCAGCCCGGTCGCGGCGTGGTGTGCGCTGATAAGGCCGGATGTGTTTCGCTCGGTGACGCTGATGAGCGCGCCGTTCGGCGGCGCGCCGCCATTGCCGTTCGACACGGTCGATGGCCCGCGCAAGCCTGCGCTCGAAGATCCCGTGCATCGCGAGCTCGCCGCGCTGCCGCGGCCGCGAAAACACTATCAATGGTACTACTCGACGCGCGAGGCGAACGCCGACATGCACCGGGCGCCGCAGGGCGTGCATGATTTCCTGCGCGCCTATTATCATCACAAGAGCGCGGACTGGGCCGACAATAAGCCTTATCCGCTGAAGTCGTGGTCGGCGGACGAGCTCGCAAAGCTGCCGACCTATTACGTGATGGACCTCGGCGAGACCATGGCCGAGACCGTCGCCAAGGAAATGCCGTCGCCGGCCGCGGTCGCCGCCAACCAATGGCTGCCGGACAGCGATCTCGCCTATTACAGCGCCGAATACAGCCGCACCGGATTCCAGGGCGGGCTGCAATGGTATCGCTACGGCACGTCGGGCATGCTCAACAACGAGATGCAGCTGTTCTCGGGCCGCAGCATCGACGTGCCCTCCTGCTTCATCTCGGGCAAGCAGGATTGGGGCACTTACCAGCGTCCCGGCGTGTTCGAGACGATGCAGGGGCGCGCGTGCACGAAGATGCTCGGCTGCCATCTCGTCGACGGCGCCGGCCATTGGGTGCAGCAGGAACAGCCGGCCGAGGTGAGCCGGTTGCTGCTCGACTTTCTCGCAAAGGCCGGCACGGCCTGATTTGACCCGGAAACGGTGGCGTCCTATATAGTTTAGAATAATTCTAAACAATTGAAACAGGGCCGCCGTGAAGAATTTTGCCGATCTGACCGAGCGCGAGGTGCTGGCGGTCGCGATCTCCTCCGAGGAGGAGGACAGCCGCATCTACATGACCTTTGCCGAGGATCTGAAGGAGCGCTATCCCGACTCGGCAAAGCTGTTCGAGCAGATGGCCGAGGAGGAGCGCGGCCACCGTCACATGCTGCTGGAAATGTATGAGCAGCGCTTCGGGCAGCACCTGCCGCCGATCCGCCGCGAGGACGTCAAGGGTTTTCTGCGCCGCCGCCCGATCTGGCTGACCAAGAACCTGCCGCTCGACACCATCCGCAGGGAAGTCGAGACCATGGAGCTCGAGGCCGAGCGCTTCTATGCGAAAGCCGCCGAGCAGGCCGAGGACGTCAACGTGCGCCGGCTGCTTGGCGATCTCGCCGAAGCCGAGAAGAGCCATGAGCACACCGCCGCACGGCTGACCGGCGAAATCCTCAAGCCCGACGTGCGCGCGGAGGAAGACCGCACGCGCCGGCGGATGTTCGTGCTGCAATATGTGCAGCCGGGCCTCGCCGGCCTGATGGACGGCTCGGTCTCCACGCTGGCGCCGCTGTTCGCGGCCGCGTTCGCCACGCACCAGAACTGGCAGACGTTCCTCGTCGGCCTCGCCGCCTCGATCGGTGCCGGCATCAGCATGGGATTTGCGGAAGCCTTGTCCGACGACGGCTCGCTCACGGGGCGCGGCTCGCCCTGGCTGCGCGGCATCACCTGCGGCGCAATGACGACGCTCGGCGGGCTCGGCCACACCGCGCCCTATCTCGTGCCCGACAGCTGGGCGAACGCATTCTGGATCGCGACCGGAATCGCCTGCGTCGTCGTGTTCTTCGAGTTGTGGGCGATCGCCTTCATCCGCTCGCGCTACATGGACACGCCGTTCCTCCAGGCCGTATTCCAGATCGTGCTCGGCGGCGCCATCGTGCTGGCAGTGGGGATATTGATCGGGGCGGCGTAGGCCTCTCCGATCTTGCGAGGGCCGGCGTCACCGTCGCGCGCGAGAGCGCGCTGCTCCCGGACTTCGCGGAGACGTCGTGGCTTTACATGCGCATGCTGCTGGGCTTCCTCGGCGCGTTCTTACCTCCCGACGCGCTGGCGGATGCGCAGGCACGGGCGAGCCGGCTGTCGCCGGAGGACCGGAGCCTCGGCGCCGAACGACTGCGCGGCATCACCGCGAGCCACCGCGCCTGGGTGCTCGACGCAGGTAGCCGCGCCGGCCTGCGTGCGCAATGGCGCGCGCTGTTCAACAGCTTCGACGCGGTGATCTTGCCGATCATGCCGACACCGGCCTTTCCGCATGATCATTTGCCGGAACAGCGCCTGCGACGCATCAGCATCGACGGCAAAGACTACCCTTATTCCGACCAGCTTGCCTGGCCGGGCGTTGCGACGCTTCCGGGCCTGCCTGCGACCGCCGTTCCGCTCGGCCTGTCGAAAGACGGCCTGCCGGTCGGCGTGCAGATCGTCGGCCCCTTCCTCGAGGACCGCACGCCCCTCAAGCTCGCCGAGCTGATCGAGCGCGAATTTGGCGGGTTCGAACCGCCGCCATTATTTGACGATTAGCCTTGATCGTCATTGCGAGCGAAGCGCAGCAATCCAGCATCTTTCCGAGTCGACAGTCTGGATTGCTTCGTCGCAAGAGCTCCTCGCAATGACGGAGCAGAACAATTTCGAGATTCCGGGTTCGCGCTCCGCGCGCCCCTCAGCTATCGAACACGATCACGCTGCGCAGCGTCTTGCCGGCTTTCATGCTGGCAAAGCCCTCGTTGATCTCGTTCAGCTTCAGCTTGGCCGAGATCCAGTCCTCGAGGTGCAGCCGGCCGCGCAAGTAGAAATCGACCAGGCGCGGCATGTCGACGCGAAAGTGGTTCGAGCCCATCGAGGAGCCCTGGATCTTGCGCTCGCGCAGGAAGTCGAAGCCGTGCAGCTCGATCTTCTGTCCGAACGGGATCATGCCGACGATCGTTGCGGTGCCGCCGGAGGCGAGCATCGCAAAAGCCTGCTCGGCGGTCTCCTTGCGGCCGAGCACCTCGAAGGAATGATGCACGCCGCCATTGGTGAGATCGCGCACCTGCTTCACGACATCGCCGTCCGCCGGGTTGATGATGTCGGTCGCCCCCAGCTTGGTCGCGAGCTGGAGCTTGGCCGGATTGGTGTCGATGGCGATGATGCGGCCGGCGCCGGCGATCTGTGCGCCGTTGATCGCGGCCATGCCGACGCCGCCACAGCCGATCACCGCCACGGTCTCGCCGGCCGTCACCTTCGCGGTGTTCACGACCGCGCCGTAGCCGGTGATGACACCGCAGCCGATCAGTGCGGCGAGATCCAGCGGCATCTCCTTCCTGATGTTGACGATGGCGTTCTCGTGCACCAGCATCTGCTCGGCGAAGGAGGAGAGATTGAGGAACTGGTGCAGCTTTTCCGGCTTCGACCATTGCATCCGGTTCGAGAGACCCGGCATCATCTTGACCGTGGTGTCGGTGCAGAGCACGGTCCGGCCCGTGGTGCAGTTGTCGCAGGTGCCGCAGAACACGGACAGGCAAGTCACGACATGGTCGCCCGGCTTGACGTAAGTGACGTCCGAGCCGACCTGCTCGACCACGCCGGCGGATTCGTGCCCGAGCACCGCAGGCAGCGGATGCGGATAGAGCCCTTCCATGAAGTGCAGATCGGAGTGGCAGAGGCCGGCGACGGCGGTGCGGATCAGAACCTCGCGCGGACCCGGCTTCGGCAGGCTGATGTCCTCGATGACGAGCGGCTTGTTGACTTCGTAGAGGACGGCGGCCTTCATCGGTGTTTCCTCGTTGTTATGATTTCGTTGCCTTGCAGGGACTCCACCTCTCCCATGGGGAGAGGTGGACGGAGAGCCTACGCTGCCAGAACCAGCTCGCCAACCTCGCTCATGCCACCTGCGCGATCGCTGAGCAGCAGTTCGGCGATCTTCGTCTGCGCTGCATTTTCCGTCAGCCGGAACGGGTCGCTCGGCGAAACCCGATGGTCAATGACGAGGCGTGACAGCAGCAGTCGGCGCGCATCGCCGCGCCTCTCGTGGATGCGATGCGCCTCGCAGGCGAGCGCGACGGCGCTTGCAACATGATAGAGCAGGCTGGTGGCGCGGCGCGCATCAGCCTCGTTCTCGGACCTGCCCGCGACCTCGCGTGCGAAGCCGACCGCGCGATCTGTGAGGCCGCGCAGATGGTCGCGCCAGGCCTGCGGCACGGAGACGCTGTCGTCGAGCCGGGCGTGCAGATCGGCAGCAAGCGCGGACTCCGCGCCGTGACGGCCCACGGCGCGTCGCAGCGCATCGATTGCGACGATGTTGCCGGTGCCTTCCCAGACCGAGCCGAGATGGGCATCGCGCAGCAGGCGGGCGGTGGCGAATTCCTCGATGTAGCCGATGCCGCCGCGCATCTCGAGCGCATCGCCGCAGACCTTTCGCGCGTCACGCGTGGCACGGAACTTCAGCGTCGGGGTCAGGATACGCAGCAGCGCCGCCGCGTCCTGGCTTCCGGCTTCGGCGCGGTCTAGCGCGTCCGCGGTGAGAAAGCTCATCGACAGCGCCTGCTCGACCGGCAGCATGATCTTCATCATTTGCCGCCGCCCGAGAGGCAGATCGATGATGCGCCGACCGAATACGACGCGGTTGGTCGCCACCGTCATCGCGTCATGATAGGCGCGGCGCATCAGCGCGGCCGATTTGACCCCGTTGGAGAGCCGCGACGAGTTCACCATCTCGGCCATCTGCACGAAGCCGCGGTCGAGCTTGCCGACGGCATAGGCGATCGCGCCTTCGAGCTTGATCTCGCCTGACGCCATCGAGCGCGTGCCGAGCTTGTCCTTGAGGCGCACGATCCGGTATTGGTTCTGCGCACCGTCATCGAGGAAGCGCGGCATCAGGAACAGGCCGACGCCGCGCGTGCCGGGGCCGGCACCTTCGGGGCGCGCCAGCAGCATCACGACCTCAGCATCGGCGTTCGAGCAGAACCATTTCTCGCCGTAGAGACGCCAATGATCGCCCTCCTGCACCGCGCGCGTGGTCAGCGTGCCGACGTCGGAGCCGCCCTCCTTCTCCGTCATGAACTGGCCGCCCTGGGTCAGCTTGCTCATGTCGGTCGAGGTCAGGCCGTCCAAATATTTCGCCTTCAGCGCCTCGCTGCCGAAATTTGCGAGCAGCTTCGCGCAGCCGTCAGTGACGTTGATCGGACAGCCCATGCCGAATTCGGTCTGGTTGAACAGGAAGGTGAAAGCATGCTTGGCGACGACGGGATATTTGTCTGGCCAGCCCATGATGCCCTTGCGGATCGAGAGCGCGTGGATGCCGAACTCACCGAATGCAGCCTTTTCCAACTCGCGGTAGGCCGGGTGATATTCGATCCATTGCACGTCGCGCCCGAACTTGTCGCGCTGATGCAGGATGGGCGTGTGCCGGTCGGCCAGCCGCGCGCATTCGTCGAGATGGCCGCCGGCGAGTTCGCCGAGGCGGTCGAGATGCGGCTCGATATGGCGGAACAGATTATCCGGCAGATGGATGCGCAAGAGGTCCGCCAGCGCCGGATCGGCGCGGTAGAAATTCATGCCTGACGTATCGGGCGCCAGCAGGCCGGATGGTGCGGCCGCGACATTTTGTGGCTGCGCTGTGGCCGGTTTGTGCATGATCGTCCTCGTCGTTTCCGCCCGACGGCAATTCTTTGCGCTTGCCGCTTGGGATGATGTCGATCATGCTCCAGAGGCGGACGCCGATAAAGCCGCAAATCGTCAGGGCGGCATGACCGTGGCGAGGGAGCAATTCGCCCTGCGGAATTGTGGGCGCTCTGGCTGGTTGTTCGCGCGGGCCATGCATAGATCAACGGCTCCCCGTCCTGAGAGATCACGCCATGGAACATCCGAAATACAAGATCGCCCTCATCGTCGGCGCCGGCGAAGGCCTGAGCGCATCGCTGGCGCGCCTGCTTGCAGCGCAAGGCATCCGCGTCGCGCTCGCCGCGCGAAGGATCGAGAAGCTCGGCGCGCTCTGCACCGAGATCGGGGCCAAGGCCTATGCCTGCAACGCCACCGAGCCTGACGAGGTGGAGCGGCTGTTCGGCCTCGTCGAACGCGAGATCGGCACGCCCGACCTCGTCGTCTACAACGCCAGCGGCCGCACGCGCGGGCCGTTCATCGACCTCGTCCCGGCCGACGTCGCGCAGGCGATCGCGGTCAGCGCCTATGGCGGTTTCCTCGTGGCGCAGCAGGCGGCCAAACGCATGCTGCCGAACAAGCACGGCGCGATCCTGTTCACCGGCGCCTCCGCCAGCGTCAAAGGTTATGCGCAGTCGGCCCCGTTCGCGATGGGCAAGTTCGCGCTGCGCGGCCTCGCGCAGAGCATGGCGCGCGAACTGTCGCCGCAGGGCATCCATGTCGCGCATTTCGTCATCGACGGCGGAATTAGGAGCGCGGCGCGCACCGAACCGGACGACAAGCCCGACTCGATGCTCGATCCCGGTGCGATCGCGTACAGCTATTGGAACGTGTTGCAGCAGCCGCGCAGCGCCTGGAGCTGGGAGCTGGAGCTGCGGCCGTGGGTGGAGAATTTTTGAGGCGATAACGTCGCCACAACAACCGTCATTGCGAGGAGCCCTTGCGACGAAGCATCCAGGGCTGTCTCCGCGGATACATTTCTGGATTGCTTCGCTTCGCTCGCAATGACGGCAGGGAGGATCAATGACCACGGAAACCACCATCGACACCGGCACCAACGAGTTGCTCTGCGTCATCCGCGACCGCGTCGCGATTATCACGCTGAACCGGCCGGAAGCGCGCAACGCGCTGTCGGACGCGCTCACGCCGGCGCTGCGCAGCATGATCCGGAGCTGCGGCGAGAATCCTGATGTCGGCGCGCTGCTGCTGACTGGCGCGGGCGAAGCGTTTTGTGCCGGCGGCAACGTCAAGGGCATGGGCGCGCATCGCGACAGGGCAAAGCTCGACATGTCCTTTGACGACAAGGTCGCCGATCTGCAGGAGCGGCAGAGGCTGCTGACCGGAGCGCTGGTGTCGGTGCGCAAGCCGACGATCGCCGCCCTGCCCGGCCCCGCGGTCGGCGCCGGCCTCGCCATCGCCATGGCCTGCGACATTCGCATCGCCGCGCAATCGGCCTTCGTCGCCACCGGCTACGCCCGCATCGCGCTGTCAGGCGATTACGGCATCGCCTGGCTGCTCACTCGCCTCGTCGGCACCGCGCGGGCGCGCGAATTGATGTTCACCGGCGACCGTGTCGATGCCGCACGCGCCGAAGCGATCGGCCTCGTCAACCGCGTCGTGCCCGATGACAAATTGCAGACTGAGGCGTTCGCGCTGGCCAAATCGCTCGCCGAAGGCCCACGCCTCGCGCTGCGCTACATGAAGGACAATCTCGACGAGGCCTTGCTGTTCGACTTCGAGACCGCGCGCGACCACGAAGCCGAACGGCTGGTCCGCCTCACCACGACCGCCGACCACAAGGAAGCGGTTCAGGCCTTCATCGAGAAGCGCAAGGCGGTATTCACGGGGAAGTAGGATTGGTCCTCCGAGCAACCCCGACTATCAGCTGACTCCATATAGCAGGTACCCTACTTCATAGCAGGTACCCTATTTCAAGGAGCGCTGAATGGATATCTCTGGGGTCATCCGCCGTCCTGGCGGAGAAGACGGGCTATGTCACGTTCCATCACTTGAACGAGTTGATACCGTCGGCCAAGGCGGAACCTGAAGACATCGAGGCGATACTCACCGCTTCGAGCGAACGGGGCATCTGGATTGCAGAGGAATGGGTCGGCGCTCTTGCGGGATACGATTGAGTTCGTCTCGAAAAAAATGCCCGGCTCTGGCTGGGCCAGGCCGGGCTCGGAGTGTTGTCAGGCCGAGGCTGAGGGGTTGTCGGCCTGACGGGAAAGGGCGGCGAGGCGCCAGCTCGCGCAAGGGATCTCTTTCGGGCCAACGCTGATCTCCTTGTCGAAGCGCACCAGCTTCCAGTCGTCGGGATGGTTGACGAAGGCGAAGCCGGATTTGCGCGCGAGCGAGACCATGGCCTCGTTGGAGCGCAACGTGTCGCCGAACATGTGCTCGGCGCCGAGCGCGGCGGCGCGGCATTCGAGATTCTTCATCAGCGCGGTGGCGATGCCGTGGCCGTGCCAGCGATCATCGACCGAGAGGCCGAACTCGAGCGTCGCGGTCTCGGTATGGAAGGCATAGCGCGCTTCGGCCACGATGGTCTCGAAGCCGTCAACCATCATCGTCGCCACGATGGTGAAACGATCGCGCTCGCCGACCTCGAGGAAATCTCGCAGCAGGCCTTTCGGCAATTCGCTGACGGCGCCGAAGAAGCGGTTGTAGCGGGAGTGGGTCGAGAGCGAACGGAAATAGTGCTGCAGCTCGTCAGTGTCGCGCGGCTCGACGAAGCGGAGATCGAGCCGCTCACCGTGTCGGGTGCGCATCACGTCGGAATATTGCTTGAGGTCTTCGAGGCGAAGGGCGCTCATGACACACGCCATGCGGAAAAGGGACCGCCGGCGCCCCACAGACAGGCGGCGCCGGCCTGGCGGCCAATCAGGCCCGCCAGAAGGGTTTGTCGGCCTCGTAGGCGATGTCGGACCAGGACAGCCCGACGTCATGGAGGTCGCGGGCGGTCCAGTGGCTCAGTTCGCGCCGGGTTCGGTAGCGCTCGTGCCAGACGTGAAGGGTCTCGCCGATCTGGTAGAGCAGCCCGAGTGCATGATGATTTGTCATCGAATTGTCGGTCAACGTAGACATTTTCAGCTCCTGGAGCTAAGTTCATTGCTAATATCTGCCTCCTTCTGCGCTGCGACAAACGACAATTTGTACCTTTTCGCATGAAATAACGTCATGCATCCTGCTGCCAAATGACTGCCAGATTGCCATCCCTGAACGGATTGCGGGCGTTCGAGGCCGCTGCGCGCCATCTCAGCTTCACGCTGGCCGCCAGCGAGTTGAACGTGACCCAGACCGCGATTAGCCATCAGATTCGCAGGCTGGAGGAGGAGCTCGGCATCCGCCTGTTCATCCGGCAGAACCGCGCGCTGGCGCTGACACCGGAGGCGCGCGACTATTTGCCGGGCGTGCGCGCCGCCTTCAACGATCTCCGCCTTGCGACCGACCGGCTGCTGCGCAAGGACGACGACAAGGTGCTGACGGTCTCGACGCTGGCCTCGCTCGCGGCAAAATGGCTGCTGCCGCGGCTGACCGATTTCCAGGAGCAGCATCCCGGCATCGACGTGCGCATCACCACCTCGACCAGCCTCGTCGATTTCCAGCGCGACAATGTCGATGCCGCGATCCGCTATGGCCGCGGCCAGTGGCCGGGCGTGCGCGCCGAATGGCTGATGGCGGACGAGCTGTTTCCGGTGTGCAGCCCGTCACTGCTGCGCGGCGACAAACCGCTGCGCCGGCCCGAGGATCTGCGCAACCATCCGCTGCTGCACACATCCAATGCCAACAGCGACGACTGGCGGCTGTGGCTGACCGCGGCGGGCCTGCCGGCCGACATCGCGAGGCAGCCTGGCATCACCTTCGACATGATCTTCATGACCATCCAGGCCGCGATCGACGGCATCGGCGTCGCGATGGGGCGGACCTCCTACGTCCAGGACGACATCGCCAAGGGCCGGCTGGTGGTCCCCTTCAAGATCGCGCTGCCGGCCGATGCCGGGTTCTACCTGGTCGCGCCGGAGGGCCGCCGCGAGGCGCCGAAGCTTGCCGCGTTCCGGCAATGGGTGCTCGCGGCTGCGCAGAACAAAGCCTGAAGGACGCGATTTATCCCCCTAAGACTAAGAGAAGGCGAGGGAGCGCACCTGCCGTGCGGCAGCTCACAGCTCCACCACCACATAATCGCTCTCGATGCTGACCGTAACAGTCTCGGCAACATACGGTCCCTTCACCACGCTCGCGCCCGGCTCGACATTGGCCGGATAGGCCTTCACGCGGAACCGGCGAGGGTCGCAGTAGGATTGTCCGGTGCGGATGTCGAACTCCCAGCCGTGCCAGGGGCAGCGAATGATCTCGCCGAGTTTCGTGTACTCGATCTCGCCGGGATTCTTTGACTGCGCCAGCCCGATCAGCGGCCCCTCGCACAGCGCCGCGCCCTGATGCGGGCAGCGGTTCATCAGGCCGAAATATTCGCCCTTGATGTTGAAGACCGCGATCGGCCGTCCGTCGATCTCCAGGAATTTTCGCGTGCCGGGCGGAAGCTCGTCCACCGGCGCAATGACGTGTCTTGCCATCAGGAAATGCCGTAGAGCTTCTTCGCATTGCCGAGATAGAACGCCTCTCGATTGGCCTCGCTGACGCCGGCCGGCAAGACGCGCGACGGCTCGTCGTAGTCCCAATGCGGATAGTCGGTTGCGAACAGCAACTTGTCCCAGCCGATCCATTTGATGAGGTCGAACAGATCCTCGCGCCGCTCCGGATCCTCCATCGGCTGCGTCGTCCACCACACCTGCTCGCGGATATATTCCGACGGCGGCCGCTTCACATGCGGCACCTCGCTGCGCAGGCGCTGCCAAGCCTTATCGAGGCGCCAGCAAAGCGACGGCGCCCAGCCGAAGCCGGCCTCGATCATCACCATCTTCAGTTTCGGGAAGCGCTCGAACACGCCTTCGAGCACGATACTCGCCAGCGCCGATTGCTGGCATTGCGAGTGGCCGACCATCTCCTCGATATAATACGACGGCCAGCCCGACGGCGTGATGGGATTGCCGCCGAAGCCGAAGGCGTGCACGCCGACGGGAAGGCCCGCCTCTTCCGCGGCCTGATAGATCGGCCAGTAACGGCGCTGGCCGAGCGGCTCGACGTTGCGGCTGAGCAGCAGCACCTGCACGAAGTTCTTGTCGCCGGCGCGCTCGCGGATTTCGGCGGCGGCCGACAGCCCATCCTCATTACCGACGACGATGGATGCCTTCAGCCGCTTGTCCTTGCTGGTCCATTTATCGATCTGCCAGTCGTTGATCGCCGAGCACAACGCTGCCGAGAGCTCGTGATTGCGGATGCCCTGTCCGGTGTTGAGCGGATTGAGCACCCCAAGCTGCACATTGTTGGGATCGAGCAATTGCTTCTGCATGAAGGACAGCGAGGAGCCCTGCGGACCGCCTTCCGGCGGATAGGCATCGCGGCGCGAGGCGTTGGGCTGGGCCTTGGGATAGGGCGGGCCTTCCATCATGCCCTGATAGGCGTGGACGCCGTAGACTTCGAGGTGATGCTGCCAGCGTTTGGCGAGATAGGGATAGAGCTCGGTGCGGGTGGCGCGTGCCGGATGGATGTCGCAGTCCGCGATCGCGGTTCTTACGGTCAGTGGGGAAGCGGCTTCTTGGCTCTCGCGGAACTGGATATTCATCGCCTTGCCTCCTTTGGCAGCGGGCTCACGTCAGGCGGGGGTAGGTTGCATGGGGATTGTCGATCATGATCTTGCGCACGAGATCGGGGGACAGACCTTCGGGCAGCGCGTCCTGGCCGTCGAACTGCCAGTGCGGATAGTCCGTGGAGAATAGGACCAATTCGTCGGACTGCATATGCTCAAACAGGCGAATTAATGTCTCAGGTTCCGGCGGCGCATCAAATGGCTGTAACGAGAAGCGGATGTTGCTGCGCACAATCTCCAGCGGCGCACGATCGACCCACGGTGTCTCCATCCGCACCCCGCGCCAGAACTTGTGCAGGCGCCAGAGATAGGGCGCGATCCAGGAGACGCCGGACTCCAGCATCACCATTTTCAGCCGCGCATATTTGGCGAACACGCCCTCGACGATCAGGCTGGTGAGCTGGGTCTGAAACGCCTGGGCCTGCCCGACATAATCCTCGATGTGATAGGAGCCCCAGCCCACGGCGGTCGGCGGATTGTGATAGGCGGAACCGGCGTGGATGCCGACGGCAAGTTCCAGTCGTTCCGCAGCCTCATAGATCGGCCACAGCGCTCGCTTGCCCAGCGGCGTGTCGCCCATCACCAGCATGAGCACTTGCACGAAGCGTTTGTCCTGGGCGCAGCGCTCGATCTCGGCGACCGCCTTCTCGACGCTTTGCGTGGGAATCACGATGGAGCCGCGCAGCCGCGCGTCGCGATCGAGCCATTCCTTCGCCAGCCAATCGTTCAGCGCGCGGCAGAAGGCGGCCTGCATGTCCTCGGAGAACACCATCTGCACGCCGTACAGTGGATTGCAGATGGCGTAGCTGAGCTGGAAGGGATCGAGCACATGGCGCTGCATGGTCTCCAGACTCTCGCCGGGTTTGCCGGTCTCCGGCCGCCAGTCCGGCCGCGCCGTGATCGGCGAGTTCTGCGGATAGGATTGCGAGACGAGGTCGACCATGCCGCGCGTCGTCACCTGATCGCGCCAATAATCGTTCAGGTATGGCAGCAGGCTGGTCAGATGCGGCACGGCCGGATGCACGTCGCAATCGATGCCGCCGGCAATCAGGGACGCCATCACGTTTCCCTTCTCACGTTTCCTTGCATGTCGCTTCTTGCACCCGCCATTCAAGCAGGCCTGCCCGTCGCCCGCAACTCGGCCAATCATCCTGTCATATGCTAGGAAGGCTGAGCTCGGTTGCGAAGGAATGGGGTACCAGAGATGAAAGAACTCGTCGGCATCGCGCAACAGGTCGCGGCCCAACTGATGGCGCGCAAACAGACCATTGCGGTTGCGGAATCGTCAGCCGGCGGCCTGATCTCGGCCAGCCTGCTCGCGATGCCCGGCGCCTCCGCCTATTACCTCGGCGGCGCCGTGGTCTACACGCGCGATGCCAGGCGCGTGCTGATGGATATTTCGGACGAAGGAATGAAGGGCTTTCGCTCCTCATCGGAGCCCTACGCCAAACTCCTCGCCGAACAGATGCGGAGCCGCTTTGGCTGCGACTGGGGCCTGTCTGAGACAGGCGCCGCCGGGCCCACCGGCAACCGCTACGGCGATGCCGCCGGCCATAGCTGCATGGCGGTTGCGGGCCCTGCGTCAGAGGTGATGACGCTGGAAACTGATAGCAATGACCGGTTCGCGAACATGCAGGTGTTTGCGGCGACCGCGCTGAAGCTGTTGCTGCGGAAGCTCGAGGGGTGAGTTGCTGTGCGGATGAAATGAGCCGGGATAGCCTCGCCACCAACACTACGGTCATCGCCCGGCTTGTTGTTCAGCCCGGGCGGTCCAGTACTCCGAGGCGGTTGTGATTGAATTGGTGGGCCGCGGCGTACTGGATGCCCCGGTCCCGGCTCCGCCAAGGCTACGTCGGGGCCACAAGAGTGCTCGGCCGCCGAAGCTTTAGCTAAGGCGGCAAGCCGGGGCATGACACCGAGAGTGAGGAGCGATGACAGCCGACCATGGAGCGATAGCAGCAGCTACCGCCCCAAATGCCGCGTGAAGAACCGCACCACGTGCCCCCTCACCCGCGGCGCCTCGTCGTAGAGATCCGACGCGAGCCGCTCGATGGTCTCGCGCAGCGACAGGAATTGCGCCTGCCGCGCACTGCTTTCGGTGCCCTGCATGCCCGCGAGCTCGTCCATCGCGGCGTCGCTGATCTGGCACTGCACCACATCGCCGTCATTGAGCATGGTGAAGCGAAAGGCCAGCCGTTCAAGGTCATGGCCGATGATCTTGTCGCGCGTCAGCGGCATCAAGTCTTCCCGGTCGAGCCCCACCACCGGACAATGCGGAAAATCGCTGCAATTGTCAGCAGCAAAGTGCAGCTTCGCTCCTACTGGAACGCGACTTCGGCAAAACTGCGAAGCTTGCGCGAATGCAGTCGCTCGGATTCCTGCTGCTTCAGTCGCTCCAGCGCCTTCAGGCCGATCTCGAGATGCTGACCGACACGGCGGCGGTAGAACTCGCTGGCCATGCCGGCGAGCTTGATCTCGCCGTGCAGCGGCTTGTCGGAGACGCACAGCAGCGTGCCGTAGGGAACACGGAAGCGGTAACCGTTGGCGGCGATGGCAGCCGATTCCATGTCGAGCGCGACCGCGCGCGATTGCGACAGGCGGCGGATCACGTCGGGCCCGGATATCTCCCAGTTGCGGTTGTCGACGCTCGCCACCGTGCCGGTGCGCATCAGGCGCTTGAGCTCGAAGCCTTCGAGCCCCGTGACATCCTCGACCGCCTCCTCGAGCGCGACCTGCATTTCGGCCAGCGCTGGGATCGGCACCCAAAGCGGCAACTCGCGATCGAGCACGTGATCCTCGCGCACATAGCCGTGCGCGAGCACGTAGTCGCCGAGGCGCTGCGTGTTGCGCAGGCCCGCGCAATGGCCGAGCATCAACCAGGCGTGCGGCCTCAGCACCGCGACGTGGTCAGTGACGTTGCGCGCATTGGATGGACCGGTGCCGATATTGATCAAGGTAATGCCGCGATAGCCGGGCGCGATCAGATGGAAAGCCGGCATCTGCGGCGCGCGCTCCGGCGCCGTCCCACTGGTGACGCCGCCACTGCATGTGATCACATTGCCGGGCGCGACGAAGCCATCGAGACCAGCCTCGCCGGACTGAAGCCGCTGCTGGCAGAGTTGTACGAAGGCCTCGACATAGAACTGGTAGTTGGTCAAGATCACGAAGTTCTGGAAATACTCAGGGTCCGTGCCGGTGTAGTGATAGAGCCGGCGCAGCGAGTAATCGACCCGGGCGGCGCGGAATAGGGACAGCGGCTCGGGCGCGCCCGGCTGGAGCTCGAAAGTGCCGTCGGCGATCGAATCGTCCATCGTCGCGAGATCGGGCACATCGAACGCATCGCGCAGCGAGCGCGTGACGGCGGAGTTCTCGCCGGTGGTGATGGCGGCCTCGATGTTGATGTCGCGGCGATAGGCGAAGTGGATCGGGATCGGCTCGGCGGACTCGCCGATCTCGACCGGCACCGCGTGGTTCTGGAGCAGCAATCCGATCTGCTCGGTGAGGTAGGCGCGGAACAGATCCGGCCGCGTGACGCTGGTCTCGTGCACGCCGGGACCATGGACGAAGCCATAAGCGAGACGCGAATCCAGCCGCGCATGCGTCGCCGTGGTGAGACGGACGAAGGGATAATAGGCCCGGACCCGCGACGTGATCGCCTCGCCATTGACGTAAGCTTCGAAACGATCGCGTAGGAACCTAGGGTTCAGACTCAATTGATCCAATAGGCGACGATGGCGGCGAGGTGCACGGCAGCCAAGAAGTTCCTGGCAAGTTTGTCGTAGCGAGTTGCGACACGCCTGAAATCCTTGAGCCGGCAGAAACAGCGCTCGATAACATTGCGCCCTTTGTAGGCGCGTTTGCTGAAGGTGTGGAGGGTCACCCTGTTGGATTTGTTTGGAATGACGGGCTTTGCGCCGCGATTGGCGATTTCGGCGCGAAAGCCGTCGCCATCGTAGCCTTTGTCCCCAATGAGGGCAGACATGGGCGGCGCGAGTTTCAAAAGGGCCGGCCCTGCGGCAATATCTGCGTCTTGTCCCGGAGTGAGATGAAATGCGCAAGGTCTGCAATCAGGGTCGCTCAGCGCGTGGATTTTCGTGGTCCGCCCACCGCGCGAGCGTCCGATCGCCTGTTCATGCTCCCCCCTTTTCCACCGCTCGCCGAGCGATGCGCCTTGATCGAGGTGGAGTCGATGGACAAGGTCACGCCATCCTTGCCGCAGCGGGCGAGCGCTTCAAAGATCGCCTGCCAATGTCCGCGCTTAGCCCAGCGATTGAAACGATTGTAGATCGTCGTGTAAGGACCATAGTCGGGCGGGCAATCGCGCCAGCGTGCGCCGCACTGAAGCATGTGAATGATACCGCTGATGATGCGTCGATCGTCATCGCGCGCCGGGCCGGTCTGGTTCGTTGGCAGATGCGGCTCGATCTGAGCCCACTGCTTGTCGTTCAGCCAGAACAGCCCTTTGCGCACCGAAGTCCCCCATCCCGAATCAACTTGGTGCGAAGGAATCAGAGATCGCTAATTAGGTACAGACCCTAGTATTGCGCTCGTAGATCTCTTCGAGCCGCGCGACGGCCGCGGACGCATCGGAGAAGGATTCGGTGGCGATGGAGGGTGGGGATTGCATTGTTCGACCGCCGGGTTTGCTGTTTGCAATCGCAGTATAGCAAACTGACAGCCAAGTCATCATTGCGAGCGCATCGAAGCAAATCCAGAAATCTGTCCGCGGAGACAGGCTGGATTGCTTCGCTGCGCTCGCAATGGCGAGGGAAGATGACGCGCTGTCGCGCGTCACTTCTCGCGGAAGGCGCGCATCAGCTGATCGTGCAGCGGCTTCATCAGATAGGACAACATGGTGCGGTCGCCGGTCTGGACGAAGGCTTCCACGGGCATGCCGGGAATCAGCTTGACGTCACCGAGCCGGGCGACCTCCTCGGGCGGCATCGAGACGCGGATGGTGTAGTAGCCTTGACCGGTGCGCTGGTCGGTGGTGACGTCGGGCGAGACGCGGCTGACGACGCCGTTGAGCTCGGGCGTGGTGCGCTGGTTGAACGCGGAGAGGCGCAGCAGTGTCTTCTGACCGATCTGGAGCTTGTCGATGTCGACCGGATTGACCTTGGCCTCGACCTGAAGATCATCGGCCTGCGGCACGATCAGCATCAGGGTATCGCCCGCGGTGACGACGCCGCCGACCGTGTGCACGGTCGATTGCAGCACCATGCCATCCTGCGGGGCGCGGATATCGACGCGGCGGAGCTGGTCTTCGGCAGCGACCTTGCGCTCGATCAGCTCGCCGATCTTGTCGTTGGTCTCGCGCAGGTCCTTGGAGACCTCGCTGACCACGTCCTTGTCGATCTGGATGATCTGGAGCTCGGTCTCGGTAATCTTGCCCTTGGCCTGGGCGCGTGAGGCGATGTACTGCGCGCGCTCGCCATTGAGCCGGGCCGAATCGCGCTCGAGCTGGGTTAGGCGCGAAATCTGCACCAGACGCTTGTCGTAGAGCTCGCGCACGCCGGTGAGCTCGTTCTGCACCAGCGCGATCTCCTGATCCTTGGCCTTCTCCTGGGCGCTGAGACCGGCGATTTCCTCGTTGAGCTGCGTGATGCGCTCGCGCAGCTGGGCTTTCTGCCCGGTGCGGCCGTTGACGCGGACGTCGAACAGCTTGGTTTCGGCGGCGAGCAGCGCCTTGACGTCGGGATCGTCGGCGCGCTCAAGGAGGCTTTGCGGGAATTCGATCTTGTCGAGACCGCGCTGCTCGGCCTGCAATCGGGCCGCACGCGCCTGCGCGGCGTCGAGATTCTTGGTGACGATGGCAAGATTGGCCTTGGTGACGGTGTCGTCGAGCCGCACCACGATGTCGCCGGCCTTGACCAGGTCGCCGTCGCGGGCGCGCACCTCGCCGACCACACCGCCGGTCGGATGCTGCACCTTCTTGACGTTGGATTCGACCACGATCTGACCCGGCGCGATCAGCGCGCCCGAGATCAGCACCGTCGAGGCCCAGCCGCCGAGGCCTACGACGAGGACCAGCACGATCCCAAGACCGAGCATCAGGTGGAACTTGATCGACTCGCGCACGGTCTTCTTCGCGGCAGGCTTCGAGCCGCCGATGGCCATCGTGCTCATGACTTTGTGCTCATGGTTTGGCCACTCCGCCTTCGCTGACGATCTTGATCGGTGCCGGCGGCGTCACGCGCGGCTGCAGCACCTGGGCGAGGACCTGTTCCTTCGGTCCGAAGGCCTGCATGCGGCCGTCACGCAGCACCAGGATCTGGTCGACCGCCTCGACGCCGATGGGACGGTGCGCCACCACGACGACGATCGCGCCGCGCTCGCGCGCTGAGCGGATGGCGCGGGTCAGCGCCTCATCGCCCTCGGTGTCGAGATTGGAGTTGGGCTCGTCGAGCACGATCAGGAAGGGGTTGCCGTAGAGCGCGCGCGCCAGCGCCACGCGCTGCGCCTGGCCTGCCGATAGCGCGGCGCCCTGCTCGCCGACTTGCGTGTTGTAGCCCTCGCGCATCTTGATGATCATCTCATGCACGCCGGCTTCTTTCGCAGCCGCGATGATGCCTTCAGAGGTCGCCGCCGGATCGAACCGGCTGATGTTCTGCGCGATGGTGCCGCCGAACAATTCGACGTCCTGCGGCAGATAGCCGATATGGCGGCCGAGCACGTCGCTTGACCACTGATCGAGCGCCGCGCCGTCGAGCCGCACCTTGCCGCGCACCGGCTGCCAGACCCCGACCAGCGCGCGGATCAATGACGACTTGCCGGAGCCGCTCGGGCCGATCACGCCGAGGCCGTTGCCCGCGGCGAGCGCGAAGGTGATGTCCTGCACCACGAGACGCTGGTCGCCCGGCGGCACCATGGCGATGCCTTCGACCGAGAGCCGGCTGGTCGGCGCTTGCAGCTGGGTGGGCATCGTCTGCGCCGGCATCTGCTCCAGCAGACGCGTGAGGCGCTGCCAGCTCTGACGCGCGGCGACGAAGGATTTCCAGTGCGCAATCGCAAGATCGACCGGCGCCAGCGCGCGGGCGGAGAGGATCGAGCCGGCGATGATGATGCCGGCGGTCGCCTCCTGGTGGATGACGAGATAGGCGCCGACCGCGAGCACGGCCGATTGCAGCATCATGCGCAACACTTTTGCGACCGCGCCGAGACCGCCGGCGACGTCGCTCGCACGCTGATTGCCCGTAAGATATTTTTCGTTGGCCTCGCTCCAGCGCTGATTCATCCGGCCGGCCATGCCCATCGCAACCATCACTTCGGCGTTGCGGCGGCTGGACTGGGCGAGATCGTTGCGCTGGGCGGCGAGACCCATCGCCTCTTTCGCCGGCTGGCGGGACATGAACTCGGTGACCAGTGTCAGCCCGACGAGGATGATGGCGCCGACCAAAGCGGTGACGCCGATCAGGACGTGGAAGGCGAAGCAGATGGCGAGATAGAGCGGCAGCCAGGGCAGGTCGAAGAACGCGCTCGGGCCCATGCCGCCGAGGAAGGAGCGGACATTGTCGAGATCGCGCAGCGGCTGCAGGCCTTCGTTGCGGCTGCCGACCAGGAGCGGCAGGCGCACGATGGTGTCGAACACGCGCTTGTTGAGGGCCTCGTCGAGCGAGGTACCGATCCGCCCCAGGATGCGGTTGCGAATCATGTCGAGCACGCCCTGCGCCATATAGAGGAAGCTGGCGAGGATGATGAGGCCGACCAGGGTCGGAATGCTGCGGCTCGGCAGCACCCGGTCGTAGACCTCCAGCATGAAGATCGACCCGGTCAGGTAGAGCAGGTTGATCATGCAGCTCATCAGGCCGACGCCGATGAATGCCGTACGACAAGCGCGCAAGGCATCACCGAGCTCCGAACGGCGGACGCCAGGGATGGCTGCCATCAGTCTGATCTCTTTCAGGTGGGGGCCACAGCCCCTGATTTCACGGGCATTCAGGGTACACGCCCCGGATTAACATCACGTTCGCTCTGCGTCCAACGCAGCCGAGTTCATCCAGAACCCTGACGGACCACATCTACCCCTGACGGCCCCACACGCAAGTCCGGTATTTCACAGGCTTTGCGGCTTTTTGGTGCAGAGGCCGCCGTCCTCCCCAACTCTGGCGAGGCGACAAGTTCCGACCGATCGAACCGAGCGGCTGGCTAAAGCGCGATGAGATTTGGATGAATCGTCATCGCGCTTTAGCTTGTTGTTTACGCATGATCTTTCCGGAAAACCGCTTCGCACTTTTCCGGATCATGCTTTAGAGCCGGCCGCCGCCACGCACCAGCCGCACCACCAGCAGCAGGATGACCGCGCCGATCGCGGAATAAACGATCTCGGAGACCAGGCCGGTGCCGAGCCGAATGCCGAGCTTCGGAAACAGCAAGCTCGCCACCAGCGCGCCGGCGACGCCGACCACGATGTCGCCGATGATGCCGAACCCGGCGCCCCGCACCACCTTGCCGGCAAGCCAGCCGGCGACCAGGCCAACGAACAGGATGACGAGCAGGCCTTCGTTCGAAATGTACATAAGTAAGGTCCCTCTCCGTGAACGGAGCCATGGAACGGGAACCGCGATGAATGGGGTGTGAATGCTGTTCGCGGCTCGCCGGTTGTGCGGTGGCTACGCTGCAACCACCGGCCCTGCCAGCACACACCTTGCCGCTCGTCCTGCCCCCACCTCGACACTCGCAGGCAATTGCTCCAGGCAGCGCGGCTGGGCCACGGCGCAGCGGGGAGCGAAGGAGCAATTGTGCGGCTTCTCGGCGAGCGAGGGTGGCGTGCCGGGGATGGTCTCCAGGCGGGCGCCGCGCTTGGCGCCGTGGATGGTGGAGGCGAGCAGGCCCTTGGCATAGGGATGCACGGGCGAACGCACGATGTCGCGAAGCGTCCCCTGCTCCACGATCTGGCCGGCATACATCACCGCGACGCGATCGCAGATCTCGATCGCAACACCGATGTCGTGGGTAACGAAGATGACGGACATGCCGAACTCGCGCTGCAGCTCGCGCAGCAGCAGAAGGATCTGGATCTGCACGGTGGCATCGAGCGCGGTGGTCGGCTCGTCGGCCAGCAGGATTTTTGGCCGGCAGGCGAGCGCCAAGGCAATCATCGCGCGCTGGCGCATGCCGCCGGACATTTCATGCGGATAGGCATCGAGCCGCCGCTTGGCGGAGGGAATGCGCACGACCTCGAGCATCTCCAGCGCACGTGCCCTGCCCTCTGCAAAACTCTTGCCTTCATGGCGCACCACGCTTTCGGCGATCTGCGCGCCGATGGTGTAGACCGGATCGAGCGCGAGCGCGGGCTCCTGGAAGATCATCGAGACGGTCTGGCCGCGGAAGGACGATAGCTGCTCGTCGTTCATCGCGAGCACGTCCTGTCCCATCACATTGACAGTGCCGGAGATCTGCGTGCGCTTCTTCGGCAATAGCCGCATCAGCGCACGTAGCGTCACACTCTTGCCCGAACCGGATTCGCCGAGCAGGCCCAGCACCTCGCTATTGCCGAGCGACAGGCTGAGGTCGTTCACGGCATAGACCGTGCGCTCGCCGGTGAAGCGGATGTTGAGGCCTGAGATCTCGACGAGTTTTGTCATGACGGCAGTTTCGGTATCCGGTCGTGATAGTCGGTGGCGCGCTGGAACGCGGCGCCGATGGTGAGCAGGGTTGCTTCATCGAAGGAGCGGCCGATCAGCTGCATGCCGACCGGCAAGCCGCTTCTGGTGAAGCCGGAGGGCACGGTGAGCGACGGCAGGCCGAGGAAATTCACCGGGCGGGTGAACAGCGTCAGCCGCTGCAACAGCGCCGGCGCGTTCGAGCCGCCGCCGACGTCGCTCTCCTCGATCGTCGGCGCCGGCACCGGGGAGGCCGGGGCGATCACCGCATCGACGCCGGCGGTTGCGGCGTTGTGGGCGGCGAGCGCAGGCCCGCGCCAGCGCATGGCCTCGAGATAGGTGATGGCGGGAACGGCGAGACCGTTCTGGAGCCGCATCAGGACCTGCGCGCCGTAATCCTGCGGACGCTCGATCATCCAGCGCTTGTGGAAGGCGGCAGCTTCGGCGGCGAGCACGAGCTGGCTGGCCGACGACAATTGCCGCTGGTCCGGCAGCTCGACCTTGACGATGTCGGCACCTTCGCGCTTGAGCACCGCGATGGTCTCGTCGAGCACGCGCGCGACCTCGCTGTCGAGATCGTCGACGTAGAAAGACGCAGGGACGCCGATCTTGAGACCCTTCAGCGAGCCGTTCGTCGCCGCGACATAGTCCGACAGCGGCTCGTGGCTGCAGGTCGGATCGGCGGGATCGGGGCCAGCCATCAGCGCCAGCAACAGCGCGCAGTCCTCGGCGGTGCGGGCGAGCGGGCCGACGGTGTCGAGTGATTGCGACAGCGGCATTGCACCGGCGCGGCTGACGCGGCCCACGGTCGTCTTCAGACCGGTGACGCCGCAGAAATGCGCGGGCATGCGGATCGAGCCGCCGGTGTCGGAGCCGAGCGCGGCATAGGTCAGCCGCGCGGCGACCGCCGAGCCGGAGCCCGAAGACGAGCCGCCGGTAATATGCGCGACGTTCCAGGGATTGCGCACCGGGCCGTAATGGGCGTTGTGCCCGGTCGGACCATAGGCGAATTCGGCGAGGTGCAGCGTGCCGAGGCGGACCTGGCCGGCGTCCTTCAGCCGCTGCAGGGCGGTGGACGTGACGGTCGGCACGAAATCGCGGCGGATCAGGGAGCCGCAGGTCGAGACGTGGCCCGCGTCATAATACATATCCTTGTGCGCGAGCGGCACGCCGTGCAGCGGACCACGGACATTGCCCTTGGCCAGCTCGGCATCGGCGGCATCCGCCGCCTTCAGCGCCGCTTCCGCTTCGATCGACATGAAGGCGTTGAGATGCGGCTGCCATTGCGCGATGCGGTGCAGCAGCGCACGCGTCACCTCATGGGAGGACAGCTGCTTCATCGCGATCGCACGCGCGACCTCGGTAAGCGGCATGAAGGCAGGCTCGGTGCTCATTTCGACACCTTCCGCGTCTGCGCGAGCACATGGCCGGCGGGCTCGAGATCGAATGGCAGCGTGCCGGCGATGGCGGCGAAGCCTTCGAAGGCAGGTCCGATGGCATTGGAGATGCGGGTTGCGATCTCGTCGTCCACGGGCACGCCGGCAATTTGCGCGATCGGCTTGATCTCTTTCGGTGTCGGTCTCGTCATTCGGTCTTCTCCCTGGGCGCGCGGCTATGGCCTGAACCCGGTATAGCCATGTAGCACGCGGCCTCATGGCCCATATTATCCAGCGCCGTGAGCTTTGGTGTCGCATTTGCGCAGAGCGGCTCCGCAAACGGACAACGGGTGTGGAAGCGGCAGCCCGAGGGCGGATCGATCGGATTGGGCGGATCGCCCGTGATCGGCGGCGTCTCGGTGCGCCTATCGGGGTCCGATGACGGCATCGCCGCGAGAAGGGCGCGCGTGTAGGGATGCGCCGGCTGATCCCAGACCTGGTCGACCGGGCCGAGCTCGACGACTTCGCCGAGATACATCACCAACACGCGGTCAGAGATGTAACGGACGACGTTGAGGTCGTGGCTGATGAAGACGTAGGTCAGGCCGAACTCGCGCTTGAGGTCGGCCAGCAAATTGAGCACCTGCGCTTCGACGGATTTGTCGAGCGCCGAGACGGCTTCGTCCAGGATCACCAGCCGCGGCGACAGCGCCAGTGCGCGGGCGATGTTGACGCGCTGGCGCTGACCGCCGGAGATTTCGTGCGGATAGCGGTTGGCGAAGTTTTCGGGGCGCAAGCCGACCTTGCCGAGCAGCTCGCGCGCCAGCGCCCGGGCCGTGCCGTCCGCCATGCCGTGGACCTTGGGGCCGAAGGCGATGGATTCCTCGATTGTCAGGCGCGGATTGAGCGAAGCGTAGGAATCCTGGAACACCATCTGCATACCGCGGCGCAGCTCGCGTAAGCTCAACGACTGCCCGACGGTCATCCCGTCATAGATGATGTCGCCGTGATCGCACGGCATCAGATGCATCAAGAGGCGCGCGGTGGTGGACTTGCCGCAGCCGGACTCGCCGACGATGCCGACCGTTTCGCCCTTGGCGACGGAGAAGGAGACATTGTCGACCGCACGCACGGTGCGCTTGGCAGCGAACAGCCCGCCGCGCACGGGGAAATGCTTGGTCAGGCCGTTGACCTGGAGCAGCGGCTGCGCGACGCCGCCAACGTCCTCGACCTGCTCCAGCATGGCGACGGAGGTGTTGGTTTCGCTCATGGCCGTTGTCCTTCACCTCTCCACATCGGGGAGAGGTCGGCGCGCAGCGCCAAGTGAGGGGGCGCGACAAACTCGATCGAGCGTAACCCCTCACCCGGATTGCATCTTGAGATGCAATCCGACCCCTCCCTTCGGGAGAGGTGTAGCACCTCCAGCACCGCAACTGTGTGCGTCACTCTCATCATTCGCTAATTCCTGATGTCCATGGCGCTGCGCAGGCCATCCGAGAGCAGATTGAAGCAGATCGAGACCGCGAAGATCATCGCACCCGGCAGGGCTGCGACCCATGGATTGACATAGATCGCGGTACGCAGCGTGTTCAGCATCAGGCCCCATTCCGGCTCCGGCGGTTTCGTGCCGAGGCCGAGGAAGGAGAGACCGGCGGCCAAAATCATCGAGACCGAGATCAGGCTCGTCGCATAGACGAAGATCGCGCCCAGCACGTTGCCGAGGATGTGCACGCGCATGATGGTGAAGGCGCCGGCGCCCGAGGCGCGCGCGGCCTCGACGAAGTCCATGTTGCGCACGCCTGTGGTGACGCTTTCGGCGACGCGCGTGATTTGCGGCACGAACACGATGGTCAGCGCCACGATGGAGTTGAGAATGCCGGCCCCGAGCGCACCGGAGATCGCGATCGCCAGCAGCACGGACGGGAAGGCGTAGAACACGTCCACCGTGCGCATGATCGCGGTGTTGAGCTTGCCGCCGACATAGCCGGCGACGATACCGAGCGAGGTGCCGATGCAGAAGGCCAGAATCACCGGCAGGATGCCGATCACCAGCGACAACCGCCCGCCATAGATCAGCCGCGCCAGCATGTCTCGGCCGAGTTCGTCGGTGCCGAGCGGATAGCCTGTCGTGCCGATGTGGCGCAAGCGGCGGATCATCGAGCCTTTGTAGGGGTCTTCGAGACCGAGCCACGGTGCAAGGATCGCGGAGAGGAAGATCAGCAGCAGCACCAGCGCGCAGGCCATGCTGACCCTATCGCGCATGATGCGCCGTCCGACCGTCGCCCAATAGCCGCGCGCCTTGGTGGCAGGCGCGGCCTGCAGCGCGGCGTCGGCGGTGGCTGACAAGGGAAGCTCGCTCATCCCGCTAGCCCCGCTTGATGCGCGGGTCGATCGCGGCTTGGGCGATGTCGACCAGCAGGTTGAGGAAGACGAAGAACAGCGCCAGGATCAGGATCGTGCCCTGCAGCAGCGGCAGGTCGCGCTGGAAGATCGCGGAGTTGAGCAGGAAGCCCGAGCCTGGCCAGGAGAATACGGTCTCGATCAGGATCGAGCCGCCGAGCATGTAGCCGAGTTGAAGCCCCATCACCGCGAGCGCGGTGGGCGCGGCGTTCTTGATGACGTGGCGGAACACGCCGGTTTCGCGCAGGCCCTTGGCCCGCAAGGCTTCGACGAAATCCTGCGAGAGGATGTCGCCGGTCAGCGCACGCACGGTGCGGGTGACGATGCCCATTGGGATCACCGAGGTCGTGATCGCCGGCAACACCAGATATTTCAGGTGCGCCCAGTCCCAGGCCCAGGAATTGGAGCCGCTGGGGCCGGCGCCGACCGCGGGCAGCCAGTTCAGCTGGACCGAGAAGATGATGACGAGCAGCATGCCGAGCCAGTAATGCGGCACCGAGACGCCGGCGATGGCAAAGGAGGTCGCGACCTTGTCGATCCAGGTCTCGCGGAAATAGCCGGCGATCAGGCCCAGCAAAATGCCCATGGTGAAGCCGATGACGGCGGCGGCGATCGCGAGCGTGACGGTGTTGCCGACCGCGCGCATGACCTCGGCCAGAACCGGGCGCCCGGTCGCGATGGAATTGCCGAGGTCGCCATGAAGGGCACGGAGCAGCCACAGCCCGAACTGCACCGGCAGCGGGCGGTCGAAGCCGTAGGCGGCGCGCAGCTGCGCGGCGAGCTCCTGCGACGCGTCGGCCGGCAGCACGGCGACCAGCGGATCGCCCGGCGTGATGTGCACGAGCAGGAAGCAAACCAGCGCCACGCTGATGACGATGGGGACGACATAGACAATGCGTCTGGCGGTATAGGCGAGCACTGGTCTTCTTTCTTCCTTCTCCCCTTGCGGGAGAAGGTGGCATAGGCCGCCTCCGGCGGCCGTTTCTTAAGTCGACGCCGAAGCGAAGCTTCGGCTGCGGCGCCGGATGAGGGGTTCTATCCGCGGATACAGTCGTTACGAACGCGAAAGGGGTGTCCGCGGAAAGAGACCCCTCACCCGGCTTCGCTGTCGCGAAGCCACCCTCTCCCACAAGGGGAGAGGGTGCACGGAGTACCTTGCTAGCGCCTCACTACTGCATCGACACCAGCGAGAAGTCGATGAACCAGCTCTTCGGCTGCACGACGCCTGTCACTTTCGGGCTCATCGCGCGCGGGCCGACGTCGTGGGCGACGTAGAGGAAGGCCGCATCGTCGACGGAGGCCGCGTGCAACTCGGCGAGCGCGGCGTCACGTGCGGCGGGATCAAAGGTCTGACGCGCCTTCTTCACCAGCTCGTCGAATTTGGGGTTGTTGATGAAGCCCCAATTGTTCGAGACCGGCGGCGCCATGCCCGATTGCAGGAAGCGCACCAGCGCGAAGAACGGGTCCATCGCTGCATAGGTCACGTTGGTCGCGTGTGAGCCGTTGGCGCTGGGATCCTTGGCGCCGCGGCGCCAATTGGTGAACAGCGTATTCCATTCGATGACGTCGAGCTGCACATCGAAATAGCATTCGGCCAGCGCCTGCTGGAGGTACTCGTTCATCGGCAAGGGCTGCATCTGGCCCGAGCCGGACGCAGACGTCTGCGTCTTCACGGTCAGCTTCTTGTTGGGACCATAGCCGGCCTCCTGCATCAGCTTTTGCGCAGCCGCCTTGTCATACTTGATCTGGAAGATGGGATTGCCGCGCCAGGGATGGCCGGGCTCGAAGGTGCCGGTTGCCGGCACCATCAGGCCGGCGAGCAGGCCGTCCCTGAGGCCTTCGCGATCGACGCAGAGGTTCGCCGCCTTGCGCACGCGGATGTCGTTCCAGGGCGAGCCCTCGACGCGCGAGAACTGCCAGGGCCAGACATGCGGCTGCTCGTTGGCGTAGAGCTTGAAGCCGCGCTGCTTGAGTTCGGGCAGCGCGTCCGGTGCCGGCGCCTCGACCCAATCGACCTGCCCGGAGAGCAGCGCGGCGGTGCGCGCATTCGCTTCCGGCATCGGCAAGAGCACCATCTTGTCGATCTTGGGCACGCGCGCCTTGTCCCAATAGTTCGCATTCTTGACGAGCTCGAGCCGTTCGCGCGGGGTGAAGCTTGCCATCTTCCACGGGCCGGTGCCCGAGGCGTCCTTGGCGAACGCGGTCCACGCGGCCTGCGACTTCGCCTTGGCATCGGCACCTTCCGCCTTGTCGTAGAAGGCCTGCCACTTCGCCGGGCTCGCCATGAACAAATTGGTGAGGTTGATCGGCAGGAAGCTGTCGGGCTCCTTGGTGGTGAGCTCGACCGTCATGTCGTCGATCTTCTTCGCGGAGGCCAACGTCGGCATGCGCGAGGCCGTGACGCCGACCTGGCTGGCGTCGAATTGCGGCGCGTCTTGCTTCAGCACTTTCTCGACGTTCCACACCACCGCATCCGCGTTGAACGGCGAGCCGTCATGGAAGCTGACGCCGGGGCGCAGCTTGAAGATCCATTTTGTCTTGTCGGCATCGTCGACCTTCCACTCGGTGGCAAGGCCGGGGATGACCACGCTCGCCTTGTCGGCGGAGGACAGATCCCAGCCGGTCAGCGCGTCATACATGGTGAGGCCGGTGAAGCGGTTGCCTTCAAAACCCTGATCGGGCTGGCCCAGGGTGCGCGGAATATCGGCAGCGGTCATGCCGATGCGCAGCACAGTTTCCGCAGCTACCGCGCGTGGCCATGCGGCCGCGCTGCCGAGCGCCAAGAGCGCAATCAGCGCCGCGCGGGTCTTGTTGTTCTTGATTAGCATCGCCTCAGTCCTCTTCCGGCTTTCGATGATTAATTTTGATGCAATCGTATGCAATGGCTATGCCAGGGAGAAACTTATTCTGCAAATTGCCCATGCGGCGACAAGTCCTTGTGATGACGCACCGGCGGAAACGGCGCGCTGCCTATTCTGGCATCAAGATTGCACGTTTGGCTTCGACGTCTCCTGGGAGCTTTGGGCCATGCGTATTCGTCTGTCGACCTGTCTCGCCGTGCTTGCGCTGGCGTTGTCCGCGATCTCAGCGGGCGCCGAAACGGTGGTGCGCTATGGCATCTCGATGGCGGACATTCCGCTGACGACGGGCCAGCCCGATCGCGGCGCCGGCGCCTATCAGTTCACCGCCTACACGATCTACGATCCGCTGGTGGCCTGGGAAATGGATGTCGCCGATCGACCCGGCAAGCTGGTGCCGGGCCTCGCCACCGAATGGAAGGTCGACGATGCCGACAAGACCAAATGGCGCTTTACCCTCCGCAAGGGCGTGAAGTTTCACGACGGCAGCGAGTTCAACGCCGACGCGGTGATCTGGAATCTGGACAAGGTGCTCAACGATAAAGCGCCGCAATTCGACAAGCGGCAGAGCGCGCAGGTGAAGACCCGCCTGCCCTCCGTCGCCAGTTACGCCAAGATCGACGACTTCACGGTGGAGATCACCACCAAGACGGTCGATTCCTTCTTCCCCTATCAGATGCTTTGGTTCCTGGTGTCGAGCCCGGCGCAGTACGAAAAGCTCGGTAAGGACTGGGACAAGTTCGCAAGCCAGCCCTCCGGCACCGGCCCGTTCAAGCTGACGAAGCTGGTGCCGCGCGAGCTCGCCGAGCTCAGCAAGAATCCGGACTACTGGAACAAGAAGCGGATTCCCAAGGCCGACAAGATCGTGCTGGTGCCGATGCCGGAAGCGCTGACGCGCACCAATGCGCTGCTCGCCGGACAAGTGGACCTGATCGAGACGCCGGCGCCGGATGCGGTGCCGCAGCTGAAGGCGGCCGGCATGAAGCTCGTCGACAACGTCACGCCGCATGTGTGGAATTATCACCTCAGCGTGCTGCCGGGTTCGCCCTGGACCGACATCCGCTTGCGCAAGGCGCTGAACCTCGCGATCGACCGGGAGGCGGTTGTCGGCCTGATGAACGGTCTCGCCAAGCCCGCCAAGGGGCAGGTCGATCCGTCGAGTCCATGGTTCGGTAAACCCAGCTTCGAACTGAAATATGACCTGGCTGCAGCGAAGACGCTCGTCGAGGAGGCCGGCTACTCCAAGGCAAAACCGCTGAAGACCACCTTCATCATCGCGCAAGGAGGCACCGGGCAGATGCTGTCGCTGCCGATGAACGAATTCCTGCAGCAGAGCTTCAAGGAGATCGGCATCGAGATCGACTTCAAGGTCGTCGAGCTCGAGACGCTCTATACGCATTGGCGCAAGGGCGCGGCCGACGAGATGAACGCCGGCATCACCGCCAACAACATCGCCTATGTCACCTCGGACCCGCTCTACGCCATCGTCCGCTTCTTCCATTCGGGGCAGATCGCGCCTGTCGGCGTCAACTGGGGCGGCTACAAGAACCCGAAAGTCGACGCGCTGATCGACGAGGCCAAGCAGACCTTCGATAGCGCGAAGCAAGATGAATTGCTGGCGCGAGCGCATGCGCTGATCGTGGATGATGCCACGCTGGTCTGGGTCGTCCACGACACCAACCCGCATGCACTGTCGCCGAAGATCAAGCACTTCGTGCAGGCGCAGCACTGGTTCCAGGATCTGACGACGATCGGGGTGGAGTGAGGGGCGCCCGAGCACGCGCCTCAATGAACGTGGTCGTCGCGGCCTTCGTTGGGGCGACCGCCCGGGGTTATTGCGCACAATCGCCTCAGCAGACTCGTCATTGCGAGCGTAGCGAAGCAATCCAGGATCTTTCCGCAGCGGCAGTCTGGATTGCTTCGCTTCGCTCGCAATGACGGAGTGTGGGCGACTGCGAAGCCCACCCCACATCCCTACTTCGTCAGCAGCGCATATGCCCCGGTCCAGCCCTCCGCCGGCGGATTGACCTGGAAATCCCTGATCCTCGCCTCGTAAAGCCTGAACAGCTTCTCCAGCGTGTCGGCGTCCTCGCTCTTGCGGCCCCGTTCGATCGCATCTAGTGCGCCCTGCCAGTCGCGGCTGCGGTAGCAGCCGAGCATCTCGATGGTGATGTTGCGCAGGCGCTGGAACGCGCCCGAATGCATCACGTCCTCGCGGCCCGCGATGGCGTAGATCACTTCCGGCTCGGTCTTGCCCTTGACCATGATGAAGTCGAGCTCGAGGATCGCGAACTTCTCCTTGGCGGCGAGTGCGGTCCTGGAGCCGACAATGATGGGAAAGCCGTACTCCTTCGACTGGCCTTCCAAGCGCGAGGCCAGGTTCACGCTGTCGCCGAGCACCGAATAATTCTTCTTCAGGTCGGAGCCCATGTTGCCGACCACGCCGATGCCGGTGTTGAGACCGATTCCGACGTTGAGCGGGATGTAGACATGGCCGCCGTCGGCCGCTTCCTGCTCGCGCTCCCTGTTGACGGCATCGATCTTCTCGAGCATCTGGATCGCCGCCTCGCAGGCGTTGACCTCGTGCTCGGCATCGTCGAGCGGCGCGTTCCAGAACGCCATGATGGCGTCACCCATGTATTTGTCGATGTAACCCTTCCGCTCGATGATGACGTCGGTCAACGGCGTCAGGAAGCGGTTCATCAGCGCGATCAGCCCTTGCGGATCATGCTTGTAGCTCTCCGAGATCGTGGTGAAGCCGCGCACGTCGGAGAACATGATCGTCATCTCGCGCTCCTCGCCGCCGAGCACGAGCTTGTCCGGCGACTGCGCCAGCTGCTCGACCAGCACCGGCGACATGTATTGCGCGAACATGCCGCGGATCTGCACGCGCTGGCGCTGCTCGCGGACGAAGCTGGCAAAGATCAGCGTCAGATAGATCGCGGTGGTCGAGAGCAGCGGATAGGTGAAGTCGATGAGATAGCGGTACCGCGCGTAGAAGAACCAGGACACCCCGATGAGGATCGCCGCGAACATCGCGCCGGCAAGCACCAGACGGACGGGGCCGAGATTCGGGGTGAAGATGATGACCAGAATGCCGATGATCATCGCGGTGAGCAATTCGACGCCAAGCGCGTAATTCGGGCGAGAGATCGCTGCGCCGGTCAGCACGCTTTCGAGCACCTGGGCATGAATCTCGACGCCCGGCATGGCCCGCGACACCGGCGTGGTCTTGATGTCGTTCAGACCGACCGCGGAGGTGCCGACCAGCACCAGCTTGCCGGCAAGCTTGCTCGGCGGCACCATGTTGTCGAGGACATCGGCCGCCGAGACGTAGATCGATGGATCTTGCCGGGCATAGTGCACCCAGAGCTGACCGTTCTCGTCGGTCGGAATCTCGACGCCTTTGATGTGGATCGCGCGGATGCCGGTCTTGTCGGTGCGCACCAGCAGGGTTGGTGTTCCCGTGACGACCCGCAGGATTTCGAGGCTGAGCGAGGGCATGATGTTGCCCTGCGCGCGCATGATCATCGGCACGCGCCGGATCAAGCCGTCGCGCTCGATTGGAATACTGAACAGGCCGCGCCCCGCCGCGACCTTCTCGATGACAGGGACGTTGCGGAGCAGACCGGGGAACTCGAACAGGAAACGCTCGGCGTTCTCTTCTCCGACCGTGGCAACGCCGGTGAAGGGCAGCGTCTTGTCGATTTCCGACGTGACCTTCTGCTGCCCCGTCTCGCCCAGCACCACGCGCGAGTGCTTGATCGCGTCGGACAGGATCTGGTCGTTGGACGGCAGCTCGCGCAGCTTGCCGCGGGTGGCGTCATCGAGATAGCGCATCTGACCCGCGACCAAATCCGGATTGAGCCGGTCGGCTTCCGAGAACACCACGTCGAAACCGATCGCCACCGCGCCGTTGTTGGTGAGGTTCTGGATCATGTCGGCGATGCGCGTGCGCGGCCATGGCCACTGGCCAAGCTTGGCGAGGCTCTTGTCGTCGATGTCGACGACGGTGACCGGCCGCGCCGTCTTGTGGCGCGGATCGATCAACTGGAACATGTCGAAGACGCGCAGCCGCAATTCCTGGATCGGCGGCGGATCCCAGAGGCGGGCGCCGGCAAACAGAACCAGCAGCGCAAGGCACATCAGCCGCGCAAAGCCGAACTTCTGGGCAAACCACCGCCGCAGGATATTGAGACGCTTCATAGGGCCTGGATATCACGCTTTTGCGGCGAACGGCAGCGCGGATCGCGTGTGCAGACGCGCGGCGCGCCGGCAATCAGGCATTGACGATAAAATCGCCGGCCTTGAGGTTCGCGGCAATGACGTTATGCAGCAGCAGGGACTCGTGCTCGATGACAGGCGCCCCCTCGCGCCGAGTGATCTGCTGTTGCCACGTCACCATCGCATCGCCGGACTGCTGGACGATGGTGAGATCGTTGATGGAGCTCACGTCCGAGAACTGGCGCAGGTCGATCTTGTCCACGCCAGTCGTGAAATCGGTAATGGTGTGCGTGAAATCGGTGATCGGCTGAGGGCCATAGCCGATTGAGCCCGGCGAGAACACGAACTGGTCCTTGCCGGCGCCTCCAGTCAGCGTGTCCCCCGTCTCGGTCGCGAAAATGACATCCTTGCCGTCGGTGCCTTCCAGAGTGACGCCTTGGCCGGTGTCGCCCGCCTCGTTGAAGATGAAGTGGACGGTATCGAACAGGCCGGTGGTCTTGTCCGTAACCGTAAGCGTGATCTGATCGGTATTCGGCGGCGTCTCGCCCGGATAATAAGTGACGCCATCCGTGAGGACCGAGTTGATGTCATCGAGGGATCCCCACGCTGCGCCCGGATCGACATTGCTGTCCGGATCATGGGCGGTGACCGCCGTGATCTTGAAGTCATGCGTCGCGGCGTCGGGATCGGTGTCGAGGACCGCTAGATGGGTAATGAGATCAGTGCCGCCCTCGTTGTCGTGCCAGACGTAGAAGTGCGTGGTATCGATGACGGGGCCGCTGTCGTCGTTGGCTCCAGTCAGGTCTACCGTGAGCGTTGCAGTGCCGGTCGCGCCATGCACGTCCGTGGTCTGCACCGTGAAAACATCCGAGTAGGAGCCTTCCGGCAGCGCGTTGATGGCGGCGGCGTTCGGAACGTAGCTGTAGCTGCCGTCCGGGTTGACCGTCAGCGAGCCGTACAGTCCCGTCGCCGTCCCATGACAATCCGCATTGAGGACCGCATAGGTCAGCGTCGCCGTCTCACCGCTGTCGGCGTCGGTCCCGGCGAGGTGGCCGGTGAGGCTAGGGAAGGTGTCGGTCGCAGCCGTGTCCGTGAGCGGGCCGATGTGGAGATCGGCAAGCTTCGGCGCATCGTTGGTGCCGGTGATATTGACGGTGACGACTGCGCCCGCGCCAGCACCATGGGCATCCGACGGAACGATCGTGTATTGCAGCGACAGCGTCTGGCCGGCGGCGAGGAAGTCGAAGGCCTGTCCCTGCGAGTTGAAGGACCAGCTGAACTGCGCGTGAGTGGCGGTGCCGTTCAGGATATCGCCGGACGGAACGGCGAGATAGTTCAACAGCGCCTCATGGGACAGCCCGCCGACATTGCCGGTTTGCGCTATGCCGTCGAGAGAGACCTGCAGCTGGCTGACCGATACCGTGACGTGATCGATCGTGTCGACGTCGGAGACCGCCAGCACACCGTGCGCAAGCTGGCCGGCATTGGTTTCCATGAGATCGGCGATGGTCCCACCCGGGCCGGAGGTGCCGCTCGTCCAGTCCGCATCACCCTCGATTGCGAGGCTCTTGGCAGGGTTGACGGCATTGGAAGCCGTGGTCCCACTGCCGTCGCTGAGCTGATAATACGCTGCAAGGTCCGTCTCACTGCCCGTGAGCGCGGTGAAATCGATCGACTGGATCTGCGCCTGCGTGAGCGCGGTGGTCCAAACGCTGACATCGGCGATCGCGCCGTAGAAGCCTTCCGCCCCGAAGCCCGCTGCGCCCGAGTCGCTCGCGGCACCAATCATCATGTAGGACGCAGACGGATTCGACGGACTGCCGTCGATCGGGTTGACCGTCCATGAGTGCGAATATTCGAGGTGCCCATCGAGATAGAGTTTGAAGGTGTCATTCTCGCGGGTCAGCGCAATGTTGTGCCACTGCGACGCCGTGAGTGCCACGCCGGTATCGGCGATCTGGCGGCCGCCCGCTAGAATCTGCAGCTCCATCGTGCCATCAGTGTTGACGGTGCCGAGGAGACCGAAACCGGTGGTCGAGGTGTTGCCGTTGTAGAACAGGATCTGGCCGTGACCGGCATCTGCTGCGCCGTTCCAGTTGACCCAGCCGTCCAGCGTCACGTCATCGGTGGCCGCAGTCGGCACCTCGCCGACGGCGATCGTCTGGCCGTCGAAATTCATGTAGTCCGACGTCACATAGGAAACCGCCGGCGCATCATTGGTGCCGGTGATCGTGACGGTCACGTCCTGGCTAACCTTGCCGCCATGGTGGTCGTCGAAGGTGACGGTGTAGACCTGAGTGATGGTCTGCCCTTCCGCCAGCGACTGCAGCACGGGATCGTCATTGTCCAAAGTGAAATGCCAGCCCAGCGTCGCGCCGTTGCTGGCTTCGGTCACCGACGAATCGATCGAGAACGTGCCGATATGCGAACCGGTCCCGAAGCCCGGCAGATCCGTGCTGACGGACGACGACTTGAACGACCACTCCGCCGTGTGGGTGTCGATCAGGTCGAGGTCCTGGATCGCCAGCGTGCCGCCGGTCGTCAGCGACGCGCCCTCGTCCTCGGTGACCGCGCCCCTCGCCGCGTCGGCATCACTCGTGATCGTCGGCGCGTCGTTGGCACCGTTGATCGTGACGGTGACGTCCTGCGAGACCTGCGCGCCGTGATCGTCGATGAAGGTGACGGTGTAGACCTGGGTGATGGTCTGGCCCTCGGCCAGCGATTGCAGCACCGTATTGCTGTTGTCGAGACTGAAGTGCCAGCCCAGGGTCGCACCATTGTCGGTGTCGGTGTTGAATTCGTGCACCGACGGATCAATCGTGAAAGTGCCGAGCGGCGTGTCATCGTCGAAGCCCGGCAGATGCGCACTTGACGTCGACGACTTGAACACGGCCTGCGCCGTGTGGGTGTCGATCAAATCGAGATCCTGGATTGCCAGCGTGCCGTCGATCGACAGAGTGGCGCAGGTATCCTCGGTGACGCTCCCCGAGGCCGCTGCTGCATCGCTGGTGATCGTGGGCGCGTCATTGGTACCGACGATCGTGACCGTGACGTCCTGGGATACCTGCGCACCGTTGTTGTCGGTGAAGGTGACGGTATAGACCTGCGTGATGGTCTGCCCCTCAGCCAGCGACTGCAGCACCGGATTGCCGTTGCCGAGCGTGAAGTGCCAGCCCAGCGTAGCACCGTTGCTGGTGTCGCTGTTGGATTCGGTCACCGACGGATCGATCGTGAAGGTCCCGAGCTGCGTGTTGCCGTCGAAACCCGGCAAATGCGCGCTCGACGTCGCCGACTTGAACACGGCCTGCGCGGTGTGCGTGTCGACCAGGTCGAGATCCTGGATCGCCAGCGTCCCGCCGGTCGACAGCGTCGCGCCGGCGTCCTCGGTGACGGTCCCCGTGGCCGCGCTTGCATCGCTCGTGATGGTCGGGGCGTCGTTGGTGCCGGTAATCGTGACCGTGACGTCCTTGGTCACCGTCCCGCCGTGATGGTCGTCGATCGTAACGGTATAAATCTGCGTGATGGTCTGGCCCTTGGCCAGCGACTGCAGCACCGGATCGTTGTCGTCGATCGTGAAGGTCCAGCCGACCGACCCGCGGGAGCTGACGCCTGGGCTCTCGCTCACCGGTTCAAGCGCGAACGTGCCGATATGCGAGGTGCCGTCGTTGAATCCGGGCAGATGCACGGTCGAATTCGTCGACTTCAGGACGAAGCTCGCGGTGTGCGTGTCCGTGAGATCAGGATCGCTGAAGGTGATGGTGCCGTTCGCGGTGAGCGTGGCCGCCGCATCCTCGGTCACCGCACCGGTCGAGGTGGTGGAGTCCTCGACGATCGTGGGCACGTCGTTGGTGCCCTCGACGTTGACGTCCGCACCGTTGATGGACACCGTGATCGGCGTGCTGACCACGCCGCCATGTCCGTCATCGACCTGCACCACATAGTTGAGGGTCAGCGTCTCGCCTTCGGCGAGGAAATCGAACAAGTGGTCGGGGACGCTGTAGGTCCAGGTCGCCGAGCCATTGTTGGCGTTCCCCGCGCCCTGCACCACCGTCAGCGGCACCTCGACGGCTGCGATCGCGGCGAGTTGCTGCGGCGTCAGCGTCGCGGTGACGTCGTGGCCTTGCGCATCGAGATATTTGAACGGCTGACTCGACGAGAGCGCCGCGCTGACGATCGGCCGGTCCGTCAGATCGACGTCGGCGAAGGTGACCGTGCCCGTGATGGTGTCGAGGGCCTCGTTGCCGGTCCCGACCTTCTCAATGACGGTTCCGCCCGACGTCGCGACGGTCGGCTTGTCGTTGGTCCCCGTGATCGTGATGGTGATCGGGATGAACGCGGACTCGGGGCTGACTACGAAATTGGTATCGACGCGGACCATGTAGGTCAGCGTCAGGGTTTCGCCGGCGGCCAGGAAGTCGAAGACCTTGTCCGGGATCGTGTAGGTCCAGACCGCCGAGCCGTTGTTGTTGTTGGCTGGGTCGGCAACGACACTGATGTGGATTTGCGTCGCCGCGATATCCTGCCTCTGCAGCGCGGTGAGCGAGCTGGTGACGTCCTGCTGGCCGGCGTTCTTGTAGACATAGTTCGGCGCCTCGGCGAGGCTCATGCTCACCGACGGCCGATCGCCGAGATTTTGATCGACGAATCTGATCAGACCGGAAACCGTGTCGGCATGCGTGTCGCCGGTGGTGTCCGCGCGTTCGGTCAGCGCGAACGCCGTCTTCACATTGCCGCCGAGATCGAAGCTTTGCGCAATCGGCTGGCCGGGAATGCGGACGACGGGCGGCGTGGACGTGCCAGGATTGTCATGTCCCTGCGGATTGAGGTTGACGAACGTCGCGATGACGACTGGGCCGGATCCCGACTTGAACACCAGGTCCTGGCCGAACGGTGTGATCGTGTCGGTGAAGTTCGTGGTCAGCTTGGTGTTGGTGTTGTTGTCGGTGAACTTCAGCGTGAACACGTCCGTGATCAGCTTCTGCACCTCCGGCGACATCAGCGCATTAGAGATCGAGACGTTGCCGCCGCTGATCTGGATCATCTGGCCGGCCTGGTTGACCGTCGCGATCGGCAGCAGTGTGATCTTGTCGAACAGGATGTAGGAGCCCGTCGTGCCATTCGGCTCGACCAGCACCTGGAAGCTCGCCTGCGGCTGCGGATCGCCGCCGCCGGCGGGAACGACGAAGTTGATCTGGGTCAGCACCGCGGTGCCGCGGATGCCCATGGTCGCGACCGGCGTGTCGACCTTCATGTCGCCGTGCTTGGCGGTCTCGCCGGCGACGAAGGTGATGGTGCCCGCAACCAGGCTGAGTAGCGAGGAGTTGCTCGACCCGTTGGGGTCATAGACCATCTCGTTCAGCACCATCCGCGCATTGGAGGACAGGCCGAACACGGTGCCGTCGATGAAGGTGATGCCGAGCGTCGAGTCGGCGCCGGTCGAGACCACGTCGCCCTTCTCGACATTGTCACCGTTGTTCAGGATGACCGAGACGCCGTTGCGGATCGCGGTCGCGCTGCCCACGAGCTTCGTGACATGACCGATGACCTGAGCCGCGGCGGCGCCGGGCGCAGCCTGGGCGATCTGGACGTGGCCGGTGAGGGCGTTGACGATGTCGCCGGTGAGGTGGGCGCCGTCGGGCGAGGCGATCGCGGCGCGCTTGTCGCCCCTGAAATAGTCGTGAACCACGAACTCATGCCCTTCATGGGACAGCACGAGATCGAGGCCGGCGCGCTTGAACTCGCCGTTGAAGATCAGGTTGGGGTCGGGAACAATGAACGCGCCATCAGGCACATGACCATGCGCCTTTGCGATGAAGGGCTTGGCCACAGAGGGATCGGCATGGACATAGGCGGACGCGCTGGAACCCTCGCCGTTCAAGGAGGTCGCGGCGTCAAATTTGCCAGCGTAATTCAACCGGGCACCGTAAAGAGGTTAAAATCTAAGTAAGTATCGACTGCTTAAGCTTGCTTAGCATTACCAAGTCCTTAGCGAAACCGTCTACTGCTTGTGTGATTTCGCGTCACTTGGCCATAACAGCCGCCCCAGGGCGGCGCTTTCCCAGAAAAGGCAAAGTAATATTTCAAGCATTCTGAAGTCGAAACAAGCTTAGATGCACGCATTTCCCGTCACCCCAAGTCATCTATCGTACAGTTGGTTGAACCGATACTTGCGTCATATCTTTCCTTCGTGGTGCCCTGCAACATCCTGCGGCAAATACGGGGCCAAATCTGTGAGCTAACTAACAGAACCCGTGAAATAGCGGGCTCTTAGCCATAAGAGGCGGAATCGGCAGCCCCGCAACTTCTGCCTGCAACTGGCTCGATTTCGCGGCAATGAGGCCCTCCTTGCCCTCGAATCGTAAAATTTTACGCAATTCGGGCATGTCCGTTTCAGCCTGTCACCCGGTTTTAGGGCCCGTGCTGGGCGCGTTAAGCAGAACAAAACGGCCCGCCTCACACTATCTCCGCGAAAGCAACAAAGCCCGGCACGTCGAGATCGAGGATATCTCGCGAAGCCCGGGAAGGGGATGTCAGATGGAGACCGCTGCTCGCTCGCGCGCCTGGCGCGCAATCCTTGTCTTGTGCGGCTTGGTCCTGCTCGGATCGGCCGCCGAGCTTCGCGCCGGCACGCTGCTGTCGCCGGGCGCCGGCGTCCTCGTGCGCAAATCCGCCGAACCGTTCGGCGTATTCGCATTCGCCATCTCGTCCGGCAGCCTGCAGCAGAAATGGTCCGCACTGAGGGACAAGTTCGACGACGACATGGTGCAGCTCGCACTCTGCGACGGCGACCGCGACAATTGCGCGTCCCCGGCGGCCTTGAAACTGCTCGCCATCGTTGACCAGGCCCGCGCCCGCGACGGCCGCGCGCGCCTCGGCGAGACCAACCGCGCCATCAACCTCGCCATCCACGCCGCCAATGACGGCACCGACGACGTCTGGAGCTCGCCGCTTGCGACCTTCGCGCGTGGCGCCGGCGATTGCGAGGATTATGCCATCGCCAAGCTGGCCGCGCTGCGACTGGCGGGCGTTGCCGCTGAAGACCTCCGCATCGTCGTGGTGCGCGACGTCAGGGCCGGCGAGGAGCACGCGATTGCCGCAGCGAAGCTCGACGGCCAGTGGCTGATGCTCGACAATCGCCGCATGACGATGGTCCGGGACGACGCGACGCGGAGCTATCAGCCGCTGTTCGTGCTCTACCGGTCGGCGGTGATGAAGTATGTCGACGAACCGGTGCAGGTCTCGATGGCGGCCGGCGAGGCGCGCTGATCACCTCGGCTGCACTCCCAACACAAACCCATTTCGCCGCGCGATCCCAGACGCTAGCATGGCGCCTTCCATGCGGGGGCGACTGGAATGCGATTCATCGTGCTGTCTGTGCTTGCGCTGCTGGCGTTCTCGGCGGCGCCCGCGTCCGCGCAATCCGACCGCTCGGTCGCCGAGAGGCTGCCGCTGTTTGCCAAGAATAACTGCCAGCAGATTCGCGATCCCGGCAACCAATTATTCTGCGCTGACGCCGAGCTTGCCGCCGCCGCCGAGAAGCTGAGCATCGCGATCGAGGCGCGGCTCGCCCGCCTGCCCGATCGCCTTCCCGCAATCGAGGAGAATGCGATCTGGATCCGCCAGCGCAACCTCAGCTGCGGCATCGTCGGCCAGACCGCGATCCGCGCCGACGAATTCGACCGGGTGAAGGGGTGCCTGCTCAAGGTCACCGAAGAGCGCGCCGCTATCGTGCGCGACCCTGATTTCGACTGCCTCGCGGCCAATACCGCGGCGGGCGCGCTGATCTGCGCCGAGCCGTCGCTGGCGCTTGCCGAAACCGAGCTCAACGGCCAGGTGCTCGGTCTGATCGGCAAGCTGGACCCGACCGCCGCGCGCTTTGCCTTCGCCGAATATGGAAGGTGGACACGAGAGCGCGACCGCAAATGCAATCTGGTCGGCAAGGAGAACGTGCCGCTGCAAGAGCTGGAATCCGCGGAAGACTGCCTCGCCGACCATTTGAAGCGCAAGAGCGACGAAATCCGCGCGGCGAAGGGCGATCCCAAAAAGGTGTTCGGCCGGCAGGTCGCGGCCCGTTCGCCCGACACCGACGCCGTCGATTTCTGCGCCGCGCGAATCCATGCGGCCAATTCCTGCGGCAACTTCCTGCGCATCAACCGCGTCTATGCGCTCGACAGCCAGGTGACCGAGCAGGAGGCGCAGGTCACGGGCGAGATCGAGATGGCCGTGCTGGCGCCCTTCACCATGTGCAGCAAGGTCGCCTCCACCTGCACCGGGACCTGCTGGGACGCGAGGACGGGTCGTCCGCAGCCGGGAGCCGGCAACAAGGAGCGCTCCGCAGAAGCCTTCAACGTCACGCGCCGCCTGCGGATCCAGCGAACTTTCGCCTTCGTGAAAGCCGCCGACGGCTGGCGCTGCCGTGAGGACGAACTGGCCCCGGTGAATTCGGGGACGGCAGGCGGGGGGTCGTAGCAGGGCTATCGCATTTGAGCGCTTTTCTCTGCGGCCATCCTTCGAGACGCCCGCTTAAGGCGGGCTGCTCAGGATGAGGACGGAGTGCGCGGCGCCAGTTTCAACGGCACTGACGCCGATTGGCCTCATCCTGAGGAGGCGCGTAAGCGCCGTCTCGAAGGACGAGGCGTGCGCGCAGGCCGCCGCAACGAGTCATATGCGATAGGCCTGCCGCAGGCGGGGAGAGGCGAAGAAGCATCAAAACATCAGATTGTCCTTCACCAGCACCCAGCGGCCGCCCTTGACCTGCTGCACCTGGGTGATGGTGTTGGCAAGATGGTCGGTCTTGGAGAACTTGGTCGGCGGCGAGTTGAAGATGTCGAGGAATTTCTCGCCCGACTCGAGCGCGTCCAGCATCTTCTGACCAGTGAGATCCTTGCCGGCCTTGCTCGCGTAGAACGCAAACGTCATCATCGCATTGTAGCCGATGATGGCCTGCGTGTTGGCGTCCGTGCCGAACATCTTCTTGTAGTTGACGAGCCAATCCTTCACTTTGCCCTTGGCCGTGTCCTCATAGGGAATCTCGAAGCCGCTGGCGGCATAGAGACCCTCGACGGCGTCCTTGCCCAGCGCCGGAACCTCCATCACGTTGGTGGGGGTGGCGCCGAGGAAAGTGACGTCCCAGCCGAGCTTCTTGGCTTCGGTCATCGCCCCGATGGTCTCGCGCAGCACGGTGCCGAGCACGACGAGGTCGCAGCCATCGGATTTCATCTTGGCGACCTGGGCGCTGAAATCGGAGGCGCCGCGCTTGTAGCTCGTGATCGAGGCCGGCTGCACCTTCATGGCCGTGAGCTGCTGGTTGAAGCCGTCGAGCACGTTCTTACCGTACTCATCATCCTGATGCATGATGCAGGGCTTCCTGAAATTCTTCCACTCCATCATGTATTTCAGCGCGGCCCGCGTGCTCTCGACGTAGGGCAGCAGATTGTTGAACTTCAATCGCTCCTGCGGCTTGGCCGGATCGAATTTGAAGGTGAACTCGGCCGCCGTCAGCGGGAAGAGCTGCAGGACGCCGGCGTCGAAGAGGATGTCCTGCGCGGCGAGCACTGTCGGCGACCCCATCGGCCCCACCATCGCGAAGATCTTGTCGCGCTCGATCAGTTTCTGCGAAGCCAGCACGGCCTTTTTCGGATCATAGCCGCTGTCCTCGACGACCAGTCGAATCTTGCGGCCGTTGATTCCGCCGGATGCGTTGATCTCCTCGGTCGCCATCTTCATGCCGTTTGCGACCGGCACGCCCCACCCCTTGATCGGACCCGACAAATCCTGGTGAGTGCCGATGACGATCTCGGTCGCCGAGATGCCCTCGTTGGTGACCTTGGTTTGCGCTCCGGCCGGCAGACAGGTGAGCACCACGGCACTCACAGCAAGGCCGAATGCGCTGAACGATTTCGACATCGACGTCTCCTCTCCTAAAGGCCCGTGTTGGACGAAGGGCGAGGGCCACAGCCCCTTCGCTTCTCGACTAGGCAGACGCGTCACGCCACCTCACGCTCGCGATACATCGCTTCGATCTCGGCGGCGTAGCGCTTGTTCACGAAGCCGCGCTTCAGCTTCATGGTCGGCGTCAGCTCCTCGTCCTCCGGGGTGAGCTGGCGCTCGATCAGATAAAACTTCTTGATCGTCTCGACACGGGCGAAGTTGCCGTTGACCTGCTCGATCTCGCGCCCGATCAGGTCGTGAATCTCCCTCGCGCGGCACAGGCTCGCATAGTTGGTGAAGGGAATGTCGTGATCCTGGGCGAACTTTTCGACGTTCTCCTGGTCGATCATCACGAGGCAGGTGAGATAGGGCCGCTTGTCGCCGACCACGACCGCGTCCGAGATATAGGGTGAGAATTTGAGCTGGTTCTCGATCTCGGACGGCGTGATGTTCTTGCCACCGGAGGTGATGATGATGTCCTTCATCCGGTCTGTGACGCGGACGAAGCCCTCATTGTCGATGGTGCCGACGTCGCCGGTGTGCAGCCAGCCGCGCGAATCGATGGTTTCCGCGGTCTTCTCCGGCTGGTTCAAATAGCCCATGAACAGGAAGTCGCCCTTGATCAGGATCTCGCCGTCGGGCGACAGCGCGACCTCGCCCCAGGGCACGGCGGTGCCGACCGAGCCGAGCTTGATCCTGTCCGCGGGCATCATGGTGGCGACCCCGCAATTCTCGGTCTGGCCGTAGACCTCGTGCATGTCGATGCCGAGCGCGAGATACCAGCGGATCAGCTCGGGCGCGATCGGCGCTGCGCCGGTGAACGCAATGCGACAGCGGTCGAGCCCGATCATGCGGCGAATGTTGCGGAAGGCGACCAGGTAAGCGATGCGGTTGGCGATGCGTAGCGATAGCGGCGGCGCTCGGCCCTCGAGCCTGTAGTCGACCATGCGATAGCCGATGCCGATGGCGCGGCGATAGACCCATTGCTGCAGCGGCGTCGCATCCTTCAGCGCGATGGTGATGGCGGAGTAGAATTTTTCCCAGATCCGCGGCACCGCGAGGAAGGCGGTCGGCTGCACCTCGCGCAGATTGTCCGGCACGGTTTCCGGGCTCTCGGCGAAATTCATCACCGAGCCGAGCGCGACCGAGATGTAATAGCCACCGACGCGCTCGGCGACGTGGCAGAGCGGCAGGAAGACCAGCCGGTCCTCGTCCTCTCGCGCCGGGATGAAGTCGTTGGCGTGCCGCATCTGGTGGGTGACGCTGCGGTTGGCGTGCATCGCGCCCTTGGGCGGACCGGTCGTGCCGGACGTATAGACGAGGATCGCGAGATCGCCGGCGCTGCGGCTGTCGATCATCTCCTGCCACAGCGCTTCGCGGCCGAGCATGTGGTTGCGGCCGAGCGCGCGAAACTCGTCGAGCGACATCACCATGTCGTCGGAGAAGCCGCTGAGCCCCTCCATGTCGAACACGATGATCTTCTGCAGGGACGGACACCGCGCGCGGCAGGTGAGGATCTTGTCGAGCTGCTCCTCGTCCTCGGCGAAGATCACCTTGGTGCGGGAATCGTTGACGAGATACTCGACCTGGGATGGGGAATCGGTCGGATAGATTCCTGAGGAGACACCGCCGGCGCACAATATCCCCATATCGGCGTAGACCCATTCGGGCACGGCATTGGCGATGATGGAAGCGACGTCGCCGGGCAGGAAGCCGATGGCGCCAAGCGCGTAGGCGATCTCCTTCGATATCGCGAGCCATTCGCGCCAGCTGGTCGGCTGCCAGATGCCGAACTTCTTCTCGCGGATCGCAGGCCGATCGCCCCGCGTCTCGGCGGCGCGCAGAAAGCTCTTTGCGATCGTATCAGCGACCGTCAGCACCGCCGGTCGGACCATGCGCCTCTCCTCCCTGTCGCCTGCCTCCGCTGCCTGCCTTGCCGGCGGTCTATGTTGCGGATGACGAGCTCATCTTACTGCCAGCTCTTCCTCACCGCCATGTCTTCTTCTTTTTCCAGCGCCGCTCGCCGCGTGCGCCCGCTTCCTTGGCGCCAAGGTAGAATTCCTGGATGTCCTGGGAATGCATCAAGCGGTCGCAGGTGTCGTTCATCACGATGCGGCCGATCTCCAGGACATAGCCGTAATGCGCCGTCTCCAGCGCAACTTTGGCGTTCTGCTCGACCAAAAGGATCGACATGCCCTGCTCCTCGTTGACCCGGCGGATGATGGTGAAGATCTCCCTTACCAGCAGCGGCGACAGGCCGAGCGAGGGCTCGTCAAGCAGCAGCAGCGTCGGCCGGTTCATCAGCGCGCGTCCGATCGCCAGCATCTGCTGCTCGCCGCCGGAGAGCTGACCGGCCGGCTGGTCGATGCGCTCCTTCAGTCGCGGGAAATAGCCGTAGACGCGCTCCAGATCCTCCACAACGCCATCGCGGTCCTTGCGCGGATAGGCGCCCATCATCAGGTTCTCGCGCACGGAGAGGAACGGAAACACCTCGCGTCCTTCCGGCACATGGCTGAGGCCGAGCCGCACGATCCGGTCAGCCTCCATGCGCTGGATCGGCTTGCCCATGAACTCGATCGTCCCCTTCTGCGGATCGAGGATGCCCGAGATCGTCTTCAGCACCGTGGTCTTGCCGGCGCCGTTGGCGCCCAGCAGCGTGACGATGCGGCCGCGCGGCACCTCCAGCGAGATGCCGCGGATCGCCATGATCGGCCCGTAATAGCTCTCGATGTTGGAGAGCTTCAGGATGATGTCCGGGCTCACCGCGGCTTCCATGCGTCAGGCTCCCAGATACGCCGCGACGACGTCGGGGTGTTCTTGCACCTCGGCGGGCGAGCCCATGGCGAGCACCCTTCCATAGTTCAGCGCGATGACGCGATCGGAGACGCGGTTCACCAGCGACATGTCATGCTCGACCATCAACACGGTGACGCCGAGCTCGCTCTTCATGTCGCGGATCCAGAACGACATGTCGTCGGTCTCCTCGACGTTGAGGCCGGAGGACGGCTCGTCGAGCAGGATCAGCTTCGGCTCGGAGCACAGGGCACGCGCCAGCTCGATCACCTTGCGCACGCCGTAAGGCAGGCCCGAGATCAGCTTGTCGCGATAGGGTTCCAGATCGAGGAATTCGATCACCTGCTCGACCCTGCGGCGATGCACCTTCTCGTTGGCACGTACGCTCGGCAGGAACAGCAGCTCCTGCCAGAGCTGCGTGGTGGAATGGCGGTGACGCCCGACCAGCAAATTCGACAGCACGGTCGCGTTCTCGAACAGCTCGATATTCTGGAAGGTGCGGGCGATGCCGAGCTTGGCGATGTCGTAGGGCGGCTGCTCGGTGATGTCCTGGTCCTCGAAGAAGATGCGGCCCGAGGTCGGCCGGTAGATCCGCGAAATCAGGTTGAAGATCGAGCTCTTGCCGGCGCCGTTCGGCCCGATGATCGAGAGGATCTCGCCCTTCTCCACCGCGAACGAGACCGCATCGACCGCCTTGAGGCCGCCGAAATGCAGCGACAGGTTCTCGGCGCGAAAATAGCTCATCGGTTGCGCTCCGACTTCACGTAGATCTTCTGCCGCTTGAAGGTGGCGCGCTTGTAGAGCGGAAACAGCTGGAAGAAGAGCTTGATCTTCAGCCAGCGGCCGTAGAGCCCGAGCGGCTCGAACAGTACGAACAGCACGATGATGATGCCGTAGATCGCTCCCTTCAAACCATTGAGCGAAGCGAAAGCCGCGGCGTTCGACTGGATATTTCCCGCAGTCGCCGGGCTCGCGCCGAAGGTTGCGGCGATGCCGGCGATGATGCCGGGCATGTCGTCCTTGAGATAGGTCAGGAACGGATCGATCATCACGATGAAGATCGCACCCAGCACCGCACCGTGCAGGCTGAAGGTGCCGCCGATCAGGATCACGATGATGAACTCGATCGAGAGCTGCAGCGTGAACATCTCCGGCGAGATGAAGGAGAGCTTGTGCGCGAACAGCACGCCGGCAAAGCCGGTGATCGTCGCCGAGATCGCGAACGACTTGACCTTGTAGAGCGCGACATTGACGCCCATGCTGCGCGCCGCCGTCTCGGAGTCGCGGATTGCGACGAAGGCGCGGCCCGTCGGCGAACGTAGGAGATTGAGCGTGCCGACGATGGTCAGCACCAGCACGGCTAGACAGAGGTAATAAAATGTCGGGCTGTCGCGCGGCACGGTGACGCCGAGCAGCGACAGCGTCTTGACCCGCATGCCTTCATTGCCGTTGGTGACGCTCTCCCATCGCGCCAGGATCTCCTCGACGATCAGGGCAAAGGAGATGGTGGCGATGACGAGGTAGATGCCGGTCAGGCGCAGGGCGGGAAAACCGACCATCGCGCCGATGATGCCGGTCGAGGCTCCGGCGGCGAGGAAGTAGACCGGGAACGGCACGTTGTACTTCTGCAAATAGGCCGCGGTGTAGGCGCCGATCGCGAGGAACGCGGCGTGGCCGAGCGAGGCCTGGCCGGTGAAGCCGGTCAGGATCAGCAGCGCCACGCCGACGGTTGCATAGATGCAGACGAAGACGAGCTGGCTCATCAAATAGCTGGAGAGCACATAGGGCGCGATCAGCAGCAGCGCGAGCAGGAGGCCGTAGGAGATGATGTAACCCGAATGCGGGAACAGCTTGATATCGTCCTCGTAATCGGTCTTGAACAGGAAGCGCATGATGTTCAGACCTTCTTGCGGACGTGGAGGCCGAACAGGCCTTCGGGCTTCAGGAGCAGCACGGTCAGCAACACCACGTAGGGCGCGACGTCCTTCCAGCCCTCGGGCAGGTAGAAGCCGGCCATGCTCTCGATCACGCCGATCAGGACGCCGCCGACCACGGCGCCCGGGATCGAGCCGAAGCCGCCGAGCACCGCGGCGGGAAACGCCTTCAGGCCAAGCACGAGGCCGACATTGGAGTGAATGAAGGTGATCGGCGCCAGCAGCACGCCGGCGCAGGTCGCGACCGCCGCGCTGATCGCCCAGACGACCGACACCACGCGCTTGACCGGGATGCCCATATAGTAGGCCGCCAGCATGTTCTCGGAGCTGGCGCGCATCGCGGTGCCGAGCATGGTCTTGTTGAAGAACAGCCACAGCAGCGCGCACAGGATCATCGTCGCCGCGATCACCGAGAGCTTGTCGTAGGCGAGCACCAGCGAACCCATGCGGAGCACGCCCTGGCTGAACGGCGTCTCGATCTTCAAATCGTCGGTGCCCCAGATCATGCCGGCGACCGAGCGCAGGAAATAGCCGAGGCCGATCGTGGCCATGATGATCGAGAATTGCGGGTAGCCGAGGATCGGCCGCACCACCACGCGCTCGGCCAGCATGCCGAACAGCGCCATCGCGGCCACTGCACCGGCAAAGCCGATCCAGTAGTTCAGGCCCATCATCCCGATGAAGGTGAAGGCGAAGAAGCCGCCCAGCATCATCAGATCGCCCTGGGCGAAGTTGACGACCTCGGTGGCCTTGTAGACGAGCACGAAACCGAGTGCGATCAGGCCGTAAACGCAGCCGAGCGCAACACCGCTGACCAGCTGCTGAACGAAATCCAGCATCGCCGCGCATCCTCCCGATGCAACCAGCGGTTCTTCGTGACCACCTTGCCGCATCTTGTGTCCAGTCGCTACGCAGTCGTTTCGCTGCTTAGCGCCATTTGTCCGGCATCAATTCAGCCTGAACGCCCGCGCGCTGTCAACAAACGGTGACTTGCCTTTAGTCCAACCCGGATGGCGGAATTTGTCGGCCGTAAATTCACGGTGCCGAAACATCTTCAAGTCAAGGTCGCGGGCGATGCAAAACCGGATGGTATGGCCGTCATGAAGCCGGGCAACTCGGCGCTGGAAGTTCGAGGGTTAACGAAGCGTTTTGACCGCCTGGCGGTCGACAGCCTCGATCTCACCATTCACGCCGGCGAATTCTACGCCCTGGTCGGCCCCAACGGCGCCGGCAAGACCACCAGCTTGCGCATGGTTGCGGGCCTGCTGCGGCCCGATGCCGGCGCGGTCTCGATCTTCGGCACCGATGCGCTGGAGAATCCCACCGCCGCCAAGCAGGTGATGGCCTGGGTCTCCGACGAGCCCATGATCTACGACAAGCTGACCCCGCTCGAATATCTCGAATTCGTCGCGGGGCTCTGGGGCATCGCCCCGTCGGCCTCGGAACCGGTCGCGGAAGAGCTGCTCAGCTCGCTCGGGCTCGAGGCGCACCGGCACGAGCGCTGCGAGGGCTTTTCCAAGGGCATGCGCCAGAAGGTCGCTCTCGCGGGAGCACTGGTGCACGATCCCCGCCTCATCATCCTCGACGAGCCGCTGACGGGGCTCGATGCCGTCTCCGCCCGCCACGTGAAGGGCCTGCTCAGCGCGCGCGTGCGTGCCGGCTGCACCGTGATCATGACCACGCATATTCTCGAGGTCGCCGAGCGCATGGCCGACCGCATCGGTGTGATCGCGTCCGGGCGCCTGGTCGCCGAGGGCACGCTCAGCGAGCTGCGCCAGCGGAATGGCCATGCCGACACCAGCCTGGAGGATCTCTTCATCGCGCTGGTGACGCTTCAGGCTGCGGCATGAGCTCGGCAACCGCGCTGTCCTGGTTTGCCCGCCACGAGCTGCGGCTCGCCTGGCGCGAATGGGTCGCCATGATGACGGGCGGCCGGCGCAAACGTACGCGCGCTGCCGTGATCGGCCTCGTCTGCTTCGCCGCGCTGCTGCACCTGCCGGCCTGGGCAGTGATCGGCCGTTTCGCCGACCTGCAGCTGCCGCTCGACAAATCCTCGCTGATCGTGATTTCGGCGACGATCTTTCTCGCCTGGACCTTGATGCTGTCGCAGGCGATCGAATCGGTGACGCGGGTGTTCTACGCCCGCGCCGATCTCGACCTGATCATGTCCTCGCCGGCGACCTTGGCCAATCTGTTCTCGGTCCGCATCGCCGCGATCGCACTGACCGTCACCGTGCTCGCGCTGCTGTTCGGGACGCCCTTCATCGACGTTCTCGTGATCGGCGGCGGCGTGCGCTGGCTCGCCGCCTTCGGCGTCGTCGTTGCGATGGGCCTGTCGGCCGCGGCGATCGCCATCGCCGTCACCATTCTCCTATTCCGGCTGATCGGCCCGGCGCGAACGCGCCTGATTGCCCAGATCCTCGCCGCGATCATCGGCGCCGGTTTCGTGATCGCGCTTCAGATCGCCGCGATCATCTCCTACGGCACGTTGTCGCGCTTCACCATCCTGACCTCGGGGAGCCTTGCCGCCTACGCGCCTGATATCGGCAGCATCTGGTGGTGGCCGGCCCGGGCAACCATGGGCGACAGCGAGGCGCTGCTGCTGCTTCTCGCGCTCGCTCTGGTGCTGCTCGGAAGCGTCATGGCGATATTCTCGCATCGATTCGCCGACACCGCGATCGATGCGGCGGCGTACGGCACGTCCGGCCGCGTCCGCGCCACGGAGCGCCCGTTCCGCGGCGGATCGCGCCAGCAGGCGCTGCGGCGCAAGGAATTCATGCTGCTGTGGCGCGATCACTGGTTGATCTCGCAGACATTGATGCAGCTGCTCTATCTGGTGCCGCCGGCGCTGCTGCTCTGGCGCAATTTTGCCGAAAGCTCCGCGGCTCTGACGCTGATCACGCCCGTGATCGTGATGGCGGCGGGACAGCTCGCCGGCGGGCTCGCCTGGCTGACGATCTCCGGCGAGGACGCCCCCGACCTGGTCGCAACAGCACCGTTGACGCCGTCCAGCGTCATCCGCGCCAAGATCGAGGTGGTGCTGATCGCAATCGCAGTCATCTTCTGCCCACTGGTCGGAGCGCTGGCCTTCGCCTCGCCGCTCCAGGCCGCGGTGAGTGCCGGCGCGATCATCGTCAGCGCGGCCTCGGCGGCCGCGATCCAGCTCTGGTTCCGGGTGCAGGCAAGGCGCAGCCAATTCCGCCGCCGCCAGACGTCTTCGCGGCTTGCAACCTTCGCCGAAGCCTTCTCCTCGATCGGTTGGGCCGCGACCGCCGCGCTGCTGCTCGCCCTGCCGCTGGCCGGCCTCATCAGCGGCCTGATCACCGCGAGCCTCGTCGCCCTTACCTGGAAGTTCAGCCCCAGGCGGGAGTAAGAGCGGGAGTGGGGGCCTACTCACTTGAAAGTAAGGCTAAATCGCCTTACTTATCGGGGAGCAAGGATTGAGGCTCCGATGAGTACGCTCACTGTCACGGCAAAGGGGCAGGTTACGCTCCGGAAGGATCTCCTGGAACACCTCGGTGTACATCCGGGCGACAAGATCTCGATAGAAAAACTTCCTGGGGGACGAGTTGAGGTGAAAGCCGCTCGACCAACCGGAAAGATTTCGGATGCCTTCGGCTTCCTGAAAGGGAAAACGAACAATCGATCACTGTCGATCGAGGAAATGAACGAGGTCATTGCTGACGCTTGGGCCGGTAAGCGATGAAGATAACACCCGATACCAATGTCCTGGTGCGGGTTCTGGTCGAAGATCACGCCGAACAGAGCAAGGTGGCCGAAGCCCTTCTCAAGAAGGCAGACCTCATAGCCATTTCGATCCCCGCATTATGCGAGCTGACCTGGGTTCTCTCTCGAGGCTACAAGACTTCGGCTGCCAATATCGCGGCTTCGATCCGGCACTTAATCAATGCCTCCAATACGGTTGTTGACCGGCCCGCAGCCGAGGCCGGATTGGCGTTCCTTGATGCCGGGGGTGATTTCGCCGATGGTGTCATCGCCCACGAGGGCAACTGGCTTGGAGCCGATACCTTCGTCTCTTTCGACAAGAGGGCCGTGAAACTGATCGAGGCAAGCGGCGGATTGGCGCGAATACCCTAGCGCGCGATCCTGCCACGTCAGGTCTCGAAGGCCGGCTGCGCGCTGCGCACTGCGGCAGCCTTGCGCCGATCCGTCAGGCGCCTGACCCAGTTCCGTCCGGGCTCTTCCACGAAGCGATAGGTTGCAACCGACAGCAGCACGGTCGACAGCAGCATTGCAATTTGCAGGAGATCCCCCAGCCAGAGCGATCCATTCAGGGAGACCACCTTCGTCGGTTCATGGCCCGAGCTCAGCGCGTAGGAAACAAACAGCTCCATATGCCCGAGACGTTCGACGACCATGAGGATCGCCCGCACAACGGCTCTGACGAGCGGATGCAGCATGTAGATCGAATAAGTCAGTGTGCCGATCATGAGCATGGATGGCGCCGTCAGCCGACGGCTGACCGCACCGGCCTCACGCGCGAACACCAGAACGACCAGCGTGAACACCATGGGCGACGCCACCTGCAGTATGACGTTGCTTCCGGCGACCGAAACATAGAACACGACGAGCATGACGCTCGCCGCCTCGAGCCATGTTTCGCCTGATGGCCCCAGGCGTGCGCGCAACACCGGGAAGCGCTCTCGCAAATCGAAACAGACAACGCCGAGCGCAAAGCCATAGAGGCAACGCACGAGACCATAGTCGTAGGTCGCATTCATCCCATCGGGGCTGATGGTGGCGAGCACGGCCGGTCCGACCATGATCGGGAGCAGCCAGGGCAAGATCGCCGGCCCGATCCGGCTTACGACGACGGCGAAGATCGCATAGGCGGCGAACTCGGTGCTGATGCTCCAACTCGCGAAGTTCAGCCAGTTTTGCGGATTGATGCCGAGGCCCTGCAGCAGAAGGACGTTTGTGACGATGGCCTGGAGAAGGTTGGGACGGATGCCGTCCTTCGCAGCATCAATGGGAATGAACAGCAGCAACGTCACGAGATGCAGGGGATAGATGCGCCCCAGCCGCAGCACGAGAAAGCGGCCGGTGCCAAAGCCCTCGGCAAGGCGCGAGCGATAATTCGAGGCGATGACAAAGCCGCTCAATACGAAGAAGAAGTCGACGAACAAATAGGCGTGTCTGGTGAGTGGCAGGAAGGACAGATGGCTGATCACGTCGAAGTGAAACAGCGCAACCATGCAGGCGCAAATGCCGCGCCAACTGTCGAGCGCATGATATCGGGTGACGTTTTCAGCCGAGGCCATCGGAAACGGGTAGGCAGAAAACGCGACTGTCACAAGCAAGGGTTGAATACATGCTTAATGTGGCACGTGGTCGCGGAACCACGCAGCGCCCGCTTCGACTGATTGACCGTCGATGACTTGAAAAATCTAGAGTTGAAGTCCCACGAGCGGACACAGCCGACAAGTTTCGGACAGCATCGTCTCTTTTTCAGACACCCTCCCTCCAGCATCAGGACTCGATCTCTTGACAGGTGCCCCACAGACCATCGCCATCCTTCAAACCTATATGGCGAACCTGATCGCCACCCTGCAGGCCAGAACGGGAAATCTGAAGATCAACCTGGTCACCGATCCCGAGTTCGGCGCCGATCCAACCAACACGGTCGACAGTACCGCAGCTTTCGCCGCCGCTCTCGCAGGTCCCGCGGTGGCGGTCATCCCGCCGGGCACCTACAAGATCAACAATCTCGTTATTCCCAGCGGCGCCTGCCTGATCGGCTATTCCGCCTTTGGGTATGGCAACTCCGACGGCGTCAGTAACAAGATGATCCTCGTCGCGCTGAGCAGCTCGACGGTCCGCGTGTTGAACGTCGATGGCGCCTCGAACGTCATGCTGGCAGGTTTCCAGATCGACTGCTACTCGCCCTGAACAACGTGCAGAACGCGACCTGCGGCAATGACTCGCCGGCGGTCTGGGCGCGCGAAAGCGGCACCAGCGGCAACATCAGCTTCGTCGGCAACGACCTCTCCGGCACGACCGTACCCATGCCGATGGCGCTCGCCAACACGTGGTCCGGCAATCTTCCGACAAGTTACACGTTCTCGAACAATCTCGGCCTGCTCATGGACGAGCGGACGAGCGGACGACCCGTGGTCAAGAGCGGCTTTCCCTATCAGGACCTGCAGAACATCAACCTGTCGGCAAGCTCGACCGGCAGTACCGGAGGGTGGTGCACCGACAATCACGCCGTCGCCGGCGTTCGGAACCATAGGCACCAGCGGCTATATCGGATTCGGGTCCGGTACGCTGCAGCTCGGTTGGACCGGCATCGCCGCGGATGTCTCGACCTATGCGCTGAGCGTCCAGAACACCAGCGGTGCGACCCACTATGTCACCGCCCAGCTCTTCTGAGCTGCGTCACTTTTCCGAATCATGCCCTCGGCGGCATGACGCCGGAACAATTCGAAGATACAGTGACCGGATCGTCGACTGAATGGCGGACGGATCAGTGATGTCACGACTATGGCTGGCGGCTTTGGCGTTCCTCGGCTGGCTGCTGACCCCTGCCTTCGCCCAGCAGCCACAGCGCAGCGAATGCCTGGCGATGGCCAATGCGGCGCCGCGGGTCATGCCGGTCGTCTTCAGGCAGGCGACAGCTGCGGCCGAGGTCGAGATCACCTATGCCGGCCACTCCACCTATTTCATCGACACGCCCGCCGGCTTGCGCATCGCGACCGACTATAGCGGCGCATACCAGGTCGGGCGGCTGCCCGATGTCGTCACCATGAACCGGGCGCACAGCACGCACTACTCTTTGTACCCGGACAAGCGCATTCCCCACGTGCTGCATGGCTGGAGCGACGACGGCAAGCCGGCGATCGTGTCGGAGCGTATCAGCGACACCTTCATCCGCAACGTCACGACCGACATCCGCCGCTATTACGGCGACGATGCCGGCAGCGACATGATCCGCGACGGCAATTCCATCTTCATCTTCGAGGCGGCCGGCCTCTGCATCGGCCATCTCGGCCACCTTCACCACAAGCTGGACGACAGCCATTTTGCCCAGATCGGACGGCTAGACATCGTGATGGTGCCGATCGACGGCACTTACACCATGTCACTGGACGGCATCTCCGAGATCACCAAGCGGCTGCGCGCCTCGGTGGTGCTGCCGATGCACCGCTTCGCCACCCCGCTAGACGACTTCATGCGCCGGATCGGCCAGGAGTTCGAAATCGACCGGCGCATCGAGCGCTCGTTCCGGATGTCGCGGGATACGCTGCCGACGAGCCCGACCGTGATCATCCTCGACGGGGTCTGAGCGCCAGAACCGGAACGCATCAGCCGTCGACGATTCGGTTGCTCCGAGAGCCACGTCAGTCGGAGCAATCATGAACAAGCGGTTCCTCGTCATCGGCTCTTTTGCGGCAGCGCTTTGGTTGATCATTTCCGGCAGCGTGATCGGATTCGTCGCCTACAATTGGCTGCTCGAGAGCGTATCGACCTCCTTGGTGTCGACCTATACCTTCGTCAACCCGGTGATCGCGATGCTACTCGGCACCCCTGTGCTCGGAGAGCCGTTCTCTCGCATGATCCTGGTGGGTCTCGTCGTTGTCACCGTTATCGTCATCTCGCGCGCTGAACGCAGCCGCAAGACCTGACGACGGCAATTTTCTCCAAGTCGCCCGCGGCTCGTTCGTGCTGAAATCTCCGCAACAGGAGAGCAACATGAGCGACTTTGCGAGACTTCTGCACGCGAGCGGGCCGCATCCCGAACACGAGGCGGCGCTTCGGCTTTACGGCCGCTTCGTTGGCGACTGGAACAGCGAGATCACGGTACATGCGCCTGATGGCGCCAGGCACACGGCAATTGGCGAAATCCACTTCGGCTGGGTGCTGGAAGGCCGTGCGATTCAGGACGTCTGGATCATTCCCCGGCCTGCGGGCAGCCCAGCCTTTCCGATCGCCGGCAATTGGTACGGCACGACGCTGCGCGTCTACGATCCGGCCATCGATGCGTGGCGGATTTCCTGGTTCGATCCGGGCCGCCGCGTGTTCCGGCAGCAGATCGGCCGTCCGCGTGGCAACGACATCGTGCAGGAGGGCACGACCGAATCCGGCGAGCTGACGCGCTGGAGCTTTACCGAGATCACGGACGATTCCTTCCGTTGGCTCGGCGAAGCCAAGTCCGCAGCGGCACAGGATTTTCGGCTGATGGTGGAGGTCAAAGCACGACGGCGCAAGGCTATGACACCAGCGGACCCATGAAACGAGAAGAGGGGCCGGAATGCTGGTCCCGACCCCTCTTCGTCGTGGCCGCTGGGAAGCGTCCTTGAAAAACCTTGTTGTCCGCTTTAGCCGGCACCCATCAGCGAGGCGGGACGGCGTTCGCCGGTCAACGCGAACATCTTCTTCAGCTTGTTGACGGCGCGGATCAGGAAGCCGATCATCACCGGGTTGGTCTTGCGGCAGAAGGCGATCTTCTTGACGTGGCCTTCGACATGCCATTTGACATGCGCCCCGTCGCGGAAGAAAATGACGTCGCCGGGGCCGTAGCGCTTCGGCGGCATGCCATCACTTTCGAGCACGATCGATCCTTCCATGATCATGATCGTCTCATCGATGTCATAGTACCAGTTGAAGCGGCCCTCGGTGCAGTGCCAGATGATCGTCTGGGCAGTGCCGTCCGCGCTGGTCGACAGGACGCGCGAGCGGGATACCGGATTGCCCTCGATGATCCAGGACGGCTCGATCGGCCGCAGCTCGAGGTCCACGTTGCAACTACCGATTTCAATCAATGCGCGCGACATCTGCGTCCCCAGGAGATATAAATATGAATGGGCGGGTCTCGGCCCGGATTGCTTCGAAAGAAGCTGGGACGCTAGTAGCCGGTTTTTAATTCTTTCTTACGCAGAGCTCGACAATCAGCCCCTAGTTGCAAGTGCGAAACGGTTAACGTCGCGATTTCCCTGCAAATCCCTACACATGAACCGATCTTTTCCGGGGTGCGACAAAGTGCGCGAAGTATCGGAAGGAGCCGCACCGATGCCCCTCACGCCCGAGGTTCTGACCGCCAACGGCGAGGTGGTCGCCCGGCTCCGCAGCCTCGACATCTCCTTCGCGCCGGACGAGGAGCCGCAGGCGGCGACCTCGCCGAAATGCGCCGCGCGCGGATGCGCTTGAGGCGACACTCGACCACGAGCATGAGGTCAATGAGGCTCGCGAAGAAATCCGCGACGCGCTCGAGCTGCCGGAGAAGGATGATCCCGTCGGCGCGCTTTACGAGGCCGTGGCGGCTTCCGATGCCATCGTGCGCGCCACCGATGGCAGCCCGTTCACGACACTGTTCAACCGCTTCAGCATCGACAACAACCCGATGCTGCGCAACGCGGCCGCGTGAGGGTTGACGCTTGCGAGCTTGAACCTTCAAGGATCGTCATGCCCGGGCTTGTCCCGGCCATCCACGCCCTGCTACGGAAAAAGAAGAACGTGGATGCCCGGGACAAGCCCGGGCATGACGAGCAGCAGCGCTACTTCGCCCATTCGCCCTTGCGGAACACGGGCACCTTGCTGCCGTCGGCCAAAATGCCGTCGATGTCGGTCTCGGCCGAACCGATCATCCAGTCGATATGGATCAGGCTCTGGTTGCCGCCTTGCGCCGCGATCTGCTGCGGCGTGAGCTGGGCGCCGTTGACGAAGCATTTCGAATAGCACTGGCCGAGCGCGATATGCGAGGCGGCGTTCTCGTCGAACAGCGTGTTGTAGAACAACAGTCCGCTCTGCGAGATCGGCGAGGAATGCGGCACCAGCGCCACTTCGCCGAGGCGCCGCGCGCCCTCGTCGGTGTCGAGCACCTTGTTCAGCACTTCAGCGCCGCGCGAGGCCTTGGCGTCGACGATCTTGCCGTCCTCGAAGCGCACCGCGATGTTGTCGATCAGCGTGCCCTGATAGGACAGCGGCTTCGAGCTCACGACATGACCATAGACGCGGCGGCAATGCGGGGTGGTGAAGACCTCTTCGGTGGGAATATTGGCGTTGCAGCTGATGCCGTTCTTGGAGAGTGACGCGCCGCCTTCCCATTCGTGACCGTCGGCAAGCCCGATGGTGAGGTCGGTGCCGGGACCCGAATATTGCAAGGCGCGGAAGCGCTGGCCGTTGAGCCAATTGGTGCGTTCGCGCAGCACCGCATTGTGGCTCGCCCAATTGCCGATCGCATCCTCGCGATCGACACGGGACGCGGCGAAAATCGCATCAGCGAGCTTGCCGACCGCGATGTCCTCGGGATCATCAGGGAACACCAGCTTCGCCCAGGACGGGCTCGGATAGGCGATGATGTTCCAGTTGGTGTCGAAATTGACGATCTTCTCCAGCGCGGGCTGATAGGCCATCGAATTGGCTTTGCTCGCACGCGCCACTTTGGAAGGATCCTCGCCGGACAGCAACATGGGATTGTCGCCGACGATGGCGAGCCGTGCGGTGTTGTCCGAAAACGCCTTGGCCATGCCCTCGTAGAGCCAGCCGGCGGCACGATCGAAGCTGTTGTCGTGACCGTGGCGGTAGCGCGCCAGCGTCATCTCCTCGTCCGACAGGATCGGCGTCACGAGGCCGGCGCCGGCCTTGTAGGCATGCACGGCGATCCGCCGCACCAGCGGCAGCGCGATCGCGGGCGCGGTCAGCAGCAGGTCCTGTCCCGGCCGCAAGCCCAGGCCCACTTTCACCGCCACCTCGGCCAGCCGGTCGAGCTTCGCGGGATCGATGGGAGTGGAAGTATTGCGTTGATCAGTCATGCCGGGCCCTCTGCCGAAAGTCTCTCACTCAATCTAAGTCTAGCATCGCAAGACACAAGTGTGCGAGCGTCTTGCAAGGCGTGAAAGATACGCGGTTTCACGCATTTTGGTTTTCAACGCGTTGCCGATTTCAGCACCCGGTCGACCATCGCGGGCGCGAGCCCGAGGTAATTTTTCGGTGAGGTGAGCGCCTCGATTGTGGCGCGGTCGATGCGGCTCGATATCCGTGAATCGGCGGACAGCGCATCGGCAAGGCTCATTCCCTTCTCGGTGGCCCGACGGCAGGCGTCATAGACGACGTCATGCGCCTCCTGCCGGCCGATCTGCGGCGCGAGCCCCATCATGACCGCTTCGGCCACAATCAGGCCGCGGCTGATCGCGAGATTGTCGTTCATCTTCGCCTCGTCCACAATGAGGCCTGCGAGCGCAAACTTGGCTTGGTGCAGCGCGCCGGCGGTCAGTACGAAGCTTTCGGGGATCGCCATCCATTCGGCGTGCCAGGGACCGGTAGCTCGCTCGAAATCCTGCACCATCGCGTCCAGCATCAGGCCGGCGTGCTGGCGCACCGCCTTGGATGCCGCAAGCATCAGTTCCGATGAAATCGGGTTGCGCTTCTGCGGCATGGTCGAGGAGGCGCCGCGCCCCTTGACGAAGGGCTCGTAGACCTCGGCGAACTCGGTCGAGGCCATGATCATGATGTCGAGCGCGATCTTGCCGAGCGAGCCGGTGACGAGGGCGAGGAAGTTCACCGCCTCGGCAAAGCCGTCGCGCGCGACGTGCCATGTCGAGGCGGGAACGCCGAGCTTCAGTTCGGTGCAGAGCGCCTCCTGCACCTCGAACCCCTTGTCGCCAAGCGAGGCCAGCGTGCCGGCAGCGCCGGCGAACTGGCCGACCAGCACGCGCGGCTTCAGCTGCGCCAGCCGCTCGGCGTGGCGGTCGAACATCGCGAGCCAGATCGCGGTCTTGTAGCCGAAGGTGACCGGCAGCGCCTGCTGCAGGTGAGTTCGACCCGCCATCGCCGTGTCGCGATGGCGCTTCGACAGATCAGCCAGGATCTTGCGCAGCTCGGCGATGTCGCGTTCGACGATCTCGAGCGCGGCCTGCAGTTGCAGCACCACGGCGGTGTCCATGATGTCCTGCGTGGTCGCGCCCCAATGCACGTAGCGGCCGGCCTCGCCGCATTGCTTCACCATCTGATGCACCAAAGGGAGGATCGGATAGCCGACGATGTCGGTCTCCTGTCGCAGCAGATCGAAATCGAGCGCGCCAACCTCGGTCCGCGCCGCGATCGCTGCGGCGGCGTCCTGCGGGATCACACCGCACTTCGCCTCCGCCTTCGCCAGCGCCACCTCGACCTCGGCGTAGCGCGCAACCGTCGCGACGTCGGAGAACACCTCGCGCATCTCGGGCGTGCCGAAGGCGTCGCGAAACAGCAAGGAGTCGAGCACGGTGGTGGAGGCGGGGAAAGCAGGCATGAGCGTTTCTTCGTGGTTGGTGTTTGGTGTGAAGGCAGCTTACGCAGGCCACGTTTTTCGGCAATGGACATTCACCTTTCGCCACATCTGCCGCGCTCCGGCTTTACAACGGCGCGTCGCGCACGATGTCAGCAGCGCACGAAGAGCCTCGGGATGACGGTGTTGGATGGACGAATATGATCGCCTCGGCGATCGGCCCCAGACCGCAACATTCAAGCTGCGGTCGTATTCCCCTCCGGAAACGGCATGGCAGCCATCACGCAATCGCGATGAACCAAGCGCCACCTTCGCCAGACACACGATTTTCGACCCAAATTTCATTTTGTCGTTTTGCTTGCCCGATTTCGAAATGAGGCCTGAGTTCTCGACGTGCAGTTTCTGTTCCGGGACCACCTTCTCGATACCGACCGGCGCGAGCTGAGCCGCGAGCAGGTTCCCGTTGCCGTGGAGCCGCAGGTTTTCGATCTCGTCGTCCACCTCATGCAGAACCGCGACCGGGTGGTCAGCAAGGACGAGCTGATCGACAAGATCTGGCACGGGCGCAGTGTGTCCGAATCGACCCTGACCAGCCGGATCAACGCGGCGCGCAAGGCGATCGGCGACGATGGCGCGAGCCAGGCGCTGATCCGCACCATCACCCGCAAGGGTTTTCGCTTCGTCGGTGATGTCCAGACACAACACGGCGCGGTTCCGCCGGAACCGGTCCGCATCGCCCAACCTCAGGCAGCTTTCGCGCTACCCGAGCGGCCCGCGATCGCCGTGCTGCCCTTCACCAATATGAGCGGTGAGGCCGAGCAGGATTATTTCTCCGACGGCATCAGCGAGGACATCATCACCGCGCTGTCGAAGCTGCGATGGTTCTTCGTCGTCGCGCGCAACTCCTCCTTCGTCTACAAGGGCCGCGCCGTGCACATCCACGAGGTCGCGCGGGAACTCGGGGTGCGCTACGTCGTCGAAGGCAGCGTGCGGCGGAGCGGCGAGCGGGTGCGCATCTCGGCCCAGCTCAACGACGTTTCGACCGGCAGCCATCTCTGGGCCGAACGCTACGACCGCGAGCTCGCCGACATCTTCGCGGTGCAGGACGAGATCACCGAGGCGATCGTCGCCGCGATCGAGCCGCAGCTCTATGCCGCCGAAAGCTTCCGAGCCCAGCAGAAGCCGCCGGGCAGCCTGGATGCATGGGACCTCGTGATGCGCGCATTGTCGCATTACTGGCGCATCACCCGCGAGGACAATGCCGTCGCGCAAAAGCTGCTGGAGGAAGCCGTCGCGGTCGATCCCGCCTACGGCAAGGCGCTCGGCCTGCTCGCGACCAGCCATATGTTCGGCGCGCATATGGGCTGGGCCGACATGGCCGCGACCGCGCCGGTCGCTGAACGTGCGGCGCTCGCGGCGGTGGAGGCCGACCGCGAGGATGCCTGGGCCCATCACGGCCTCGCGTACACCTATCTGTTCCGCCGCCGCTTCGACGACGCGCTGGCTGAATTCGAATTGGCTTTGAGGCTCAATCCGAATTTTGCCATGGCGCATGCCTTCCACGGCGTGACGCTGTGCTATGCCGGACGATGGCAGGACGGCGATGCCGCCGCCCGCCGCGCACTGCGGCTGAGCCCGCGCGACCCGCTCGCGGCGATCTATTGCGGGGTTGCTGCCTATGCCCGGTTCGTCGGCCGCGACTATGAGGGGGCCGTGCGGATGGCACGGGAATCGATGCGCCAGCGCGGAGATTTCGTCGGCGCACACCGCGTGCTGACGGCCGCCGCCGGCATGCTGGGCAATCCGGTGCTCGCGGCTTCCGCCCTGGAGGGCCTGCGCCGCGCCCAGCCCGAGGTCTCGCTTGCCTGGATCACGCGCGAGCTGCCGATGCTGCGGGAGGAGGATCGTGCGCATTACCTCCAGGGCTTGCGGCGCGCCGGACTGAAATAGCCGTGGCGCGATGATGGCGGTGGACCTCCCCGTTGTCCATGGGGAGTGGAATTAAGCTGCGCCAATCGGCAAAGCACGAATCTTGCAAGCGCCCGCGGCATGAATGTCTTCGCGGAGTGCCCTTCAACGTACGACACGATCATCGTGGGCGCCGGCTCGGCCGGCTGCGTGCTGGCCAACCGCTTGTCGGCCGATCCAAGCCGCAAGGTGCTGGTGCTGGAGGCCGGTCACGCTGCCCCGCCCAACCTCCGACATTCCGTCGGACTGGCCGACGATGTTCAACACATCAGTCGATTGGGGCTTTCACACCGGGCCGCGAGCAGGCTGCCGCGGACGGCGCATCTACTGGCCGCACGGCAAGATGGTCGGCGGCTCCGGCGCGATGACAGCCGCCCCGATGTCGAGCCCGATCTCCAGCTCTATGGCGCGATCAGCCCGCACCGCGACTATGTGCGCTTCCTGTCGTCCAAGCCGGGCATCACCCTGCATGCGACCTTGCAGCGGCCGAGGAGCCGCGGCCGGATCACGCTGCGCTCGGGCGACCCGATCGAAGATCCCGCGATCGATCCCGGTTATTTCGCGTCGGACCCGAGTGGCAGCGACATCGTGACCATGATCGAAGGCGTGCGCATCAACCGTCGCATCGCAGCGCAATCACCGCTCAAGGAGATGATCGAAAGCGAGGTTACGCCGAGCGCGGAAGCGACCAGCGACACCGAGATCGCCGACTATGTCCGCGGCCATTGCACGACGCTCTATCATGCCGCCTCGACCTGCCGGATGGGCGCGGACGAGCTGGCCGTGGTCGATCCCAAACGATTGCAGGTGCGCGGCATCGACGGGCTGCACGTCGCCGATGCCTCGGTGGTCCCCGATCATGATCTCGGGCAACATCCAGACGCCGACGATCCTGATTGCCGAATGCGCAGCTGCGGCGATCACTGACTAGGCGCTAATCGTCGTCAGGCCCGAACAGCCTGATCTGCGGGAAGCCGCCGCGCGGCCGGCTCGCGGAATCGCGCGCATCGGAATCTTCGCGGATGTTGCGCGCAACGTCGTCCCAATCGGTGCGGTCGCGCATGCCGCGCGGCTCGCGGAATTCATAGTGCCGGCGCTCGGCCCAGCGCTCGCGACGCTCGGCTCGGCGCCGTTCGGACGCGGCGCGCTTCATGTCGGAATCCCTGGCCTTGGCATAGGCGTTGTTCGACGGGGATGACGGCTCGGTGGCGGCCTGCTGCTCGGCAGGTTTTGCTGCCTGTGGTGACGATGCCGGGGCCGGCTTGGACGGCTCGACTGCAGCGCCTTGCGAGGACTGCGGCGGCGGTGGTCCAGCATTCGCCGACGTGGTTTGCGTATCAGGCTTTGCGGCTTCAGGTTTTGCTTCGGCCTGCGCGGGTACTGCGATCATCGCGCCAAAGGCTTGGGAGCCGGTGAGATAATTGACGCGCTCGGACGGGGCATTCGCGCTCGCTGGCGTGGAAGCCTCCGTGCGCTGCGTCATCTTGCCGGTGTTCGGGCCCTGCTTGGGCGCGACCGGATTCATGATGTTGCCGGCAACGATACCGCCGCCGAGACCGATGGCGATGGCCGCGATGATGGTTCCGGCACCGACAAAATAGGCTGTCGCGGCGCGCATTCATCCACTCCTGTTTTGGAGCGGGCAACGCGTGGGGATTGCCAGATGTTCCTGATGGCCGCGGCTCCTCAAAGAGGAACCGCGCATGTCAGATCTGCTGCGCGACCTTCTCGAGCCCGATGAGGCGAGCGAGCTTGCGCACTTCTTCCTTCTGGTCGTCGCGGAGCTGGAACAGCAGCGGCATCGCGGCCGACTTCAACTGCTGCACCTCCTCGCAGTTCGGATCGATCTGCGCGCTGGGCGGCGCGTTTGGATTCGACAGCTTGTTCGCCTGGATCCTGCGGGCGACGTTGCGCAGCGCGGTCTCGACCGAGGGCCAGTAATATTCCTGCGACGACGACAGTTTCAGGCGATCCCTGATGCCGGCGATCTGCACGTCGGACAGCAGCGAATAGGACTTCTGCGGCTGCGGCTTGGCGACGACCTTCGGCTTGGCCGGAACTTCGACGGCTGGAACCTCGGTCGCGGCGGGCGCCTCGTGCGCGCTTGCTTTCGGCATCGGGAAATCAGAAGGCGTGGCCGCGGCGAAGGCCTGGCGCAGCGGCTCGGTCAGCATGGGAGCCTGGGCAGGCTTGTCGGCGGCGACCTGGACCGGCTCGATTGCAGCCGAGGCCAGAGCGAGCGTCGGGAGCAGACGGTCGGCCTTGGCGGCGCGGTTCGTTGCGAGCGGCTTGGGCGGGGGCGTCTGGGCGATCATCTCGGCGCTGATGCTGGGCACGCTGTCGCGGCCGAGAATTGCGGTGGTGGCGGCGCCGAGGACGAGGAAACAGGTCAGCGCGACGATGGTGATGGCTTTGGACAAACGTCCCTCCGCGTCCGACTTCAAGTCCAAGTCTGCAAGTCCAAGTCTGGAAGTCCAAGTCTGGCTTCAAGTTCAAGTCTGGCTTCAAGTTCAAGTGATCACTGCCCGGAAACTGGGCGATAATTAAGGCTTAACCGTGCCATCGCGGCGGCAATCGCGCGGACTACGACGACATCGCCCGGGGATCCCAAGCAGATCAGGCAGCTGCCGCGAGATCATAGGCGTCCTGGATGTCGGCCACGATCTCCGAGGCCTCCCAGACCGCGCGCGGCTCGACCGATTGCAGCGTCACCGTCCAATTGCCGCCACGGCGGGTGCGGGGAACGCTGACGATGTCGAAGCGCACATTGCGGCACAGCGGGTGGCGGGCCAGCGCATGGGCGACGCGAACGCGGATCTCGTCCAGCGTCGCAGCTCTCTTGCCGTTGAGATAATCGAAGTCCATCGCCTGTCCCTCTCGCTCCTGATTGGCGGCCGTGACGGGGATTCTTGGCGGGCGATGGTTAATCTGCCGTTAAATGAACGGAGCGGAAGCGTGCGGGATCAACCGTGATGGAGGGCTCTCTCCGAAACCAAGGTGGCAGTTGGACTCGCGGAGGCTCCCCCTCACCCGCCGCGCTCGGACGATGCTTCGCATCGATCGGCGCGCATCGGCCGCTCCCGTAGGCGGGAGAGAGGCGAACAGCCTACCGCGCACACGCCTGACGATATTCGGCGACTGTTCGCGCGACGAGATCATCGACCGCGAGCACGTCGGTCACCCCCGAAGCCGAGTGGCCGGCGCTCCAGACGTCGCGCCAGCGCTTTGGCCGGTTCTCGCGCGCGGCGACGTCGATATCCTCAGCGATGTCGATCGCGCCGCGTGCCGGCAGATCGTCTGGATCAAGCCCGGCGGCGACGATCGACGGCCTCAACATGCTGGTCTGCAGTCCCGTGAACGCGGTGGTGAGCAGGATGTCGTCCGCGTTGCTTTCGACCAGCATCCGCTTGTACCGGTCATCCGCCATGCTCTCCCGCGTTGCAATGAACTTCGTGCCCATGTAGGCGAGATCGCAGCCGAGCACGTCGGCGGCGTGCAGCGCGCGGCCGTCGCTGATGCCGCCCGCGAGCACGACGATGCCGTCGTAGAATGCGCGTACCGCGCGGACGAAGGCGAACGGGTTGAGCCAGCCCGTCTGCCCGCCCGCACCAGCCGTGAGCAGCACCAGCCCGTCCGCGCCTGCTTCCACCGCGCGCTTGGCGTGGCGGATCGAGGCGACATCCGCCAGCACCAGTGTGCCGGCGTCATGCAGCGGCTTCAGCACCGGTGCTGGCGAGCCGACCGACGTAATGACGATCTCCGGCCCGTGCCGGAGCAGCACGGCGAGGTCCTGCTCAAGCCGCGCGTTGGAGCGGTGGACGATCAGGTTCGGACAGAGCGGCGCTGCCTTATGGCCGGTTTCGTCCTCGTGCCGCCGCAGCCGCGTCTCGATCTCGGTGAGCCATTCATCGAGTTGTTCCGCGCCACGGCAATTCGCGGTGGGAAAGCTGCCGATCACGCCATTGCGGCAGGCTGCAGCCATGAGCTCGACGCCTGACACCAGAAACATCGGCGCCGCGATCAGCGGCAGCGCGAGACGATCACCGAAGCGTTGCAGTCGGTCCGATGGCATGCATGCCTCCCTCTCGCGGGCTTTGTCGTTTCCTCCCGCGGTCTCTGTGCTAGCGTCGTCAGCAACATTGGCACGCCAGAAGCCGATGACAAAGCAACGAGGAAACACATGTCTGATCCGCTCCACGCATCATCCCCGGCTTGCGCACAGACGCTACGGGCGCTGTCGCGCTATCCCGATCGCACCGCTTTCGCCTGGCCTGAGGGATCGCTGAGCTATCAGGGCACCATCGACCTGATCGGACGCATCCAGGGCGTTTTCATGCGGCTTGCATTAGAGCCCGGCGCGCGCGTCGCCTTCCTCACCGCGAACCGCGCCGATACCTGGTGCGCCGGCGTCGCCGCGCAACTGGCGCGGCTCTGCATCACCTGGCTGCATCCACTGGGATCGCTGGAGGACCAGCTGTTCCAGCTCGAGGATTCCGAGGCCGAGATGCTGGTGGTCGATGCGGTCGCCTTCCGTGACCGCGGCGGCGAGCTCGCTACGAGGGCGACCCGGCTGAAGGCGGTCTTCACCATGGGACCGGCCGACTATGGCACCGACCTGTTGCAGGCGATCGAGACCGGAGGCCATTTTAGCGCGCGATGCCTCGCCGGCTCTGACGACCTCTCCACGCTGAACTACACCGGTGGCACGACCGGCAAATCCAAGGGCGCGCTGCGCTACCACCGCGAAAATGCCGGAGCCGCTGCCGCGATCCTCGCCGACTTCGAAATCCCGGAGGGTGCGCGCTATCTGACGGTCGCCCCGATCAGCCATGTCGCCGGCACAAAGGTGCTGCCGACCCTGATGCGCGGCGGCAGAGTGCACATGCTGAAAAGCTTCGATCCCGAAGCCGTGCTGGCCACGATCGCACGCGAGCGCATCAATTTCACGCTGCTCGTGCCGACCATGATCTATGTGCTGCTCGATCAGCCCGCGCTCGGCAAGACCGATTTGTCCTCGCTCGAGCTCGTGCTCTATGGCGCCTCCGCGATGTCGCCGACCCGGCTAGTCGAAGGCATCGAACGCATCGGCCCGGTGTTCTCGCAGCTCTACGGCCAGACCGAATGCTATCCGATCTCGGTGCTGCGCAAATCTGATCATGACCCCAAGAACCCGGAGCTGTTCCTGTCCTGCGGCTTCCCGATCGCGGCGTGCGAGGTCAAGATCCTCGACGACAACGACCGGGAAGCGAAGACCGGCGAGGCCGGCGAGATCTGCGTGCGCGCCCCGCATGCGATGGCGAAATACTGGAAGCGGCCGGACATCACCGCCGAGACGCTGAAGAACGGCTGGGTCCACACCGGCGACATCGCGCGGAGGGACGAACGCGGCTACATTTGCATCCTCGACCGCAAGAAGGACATGATCGTCTCCGGTGGCTTCAACATCTTCCCGCGCGAGGTCGAGGACGTGCTGTCGCAGCACGCCGACGTCGCGATGGTCGCGGTTGTCGGCATTCCCGACGAGAAATGGGGCGAAGCCGTTACCGCCATCATCGTACCGCGTGACGGCGCAAGGCCCGATCCGGACGAGCTGATTAATCTCGTGAAGACGCGAAAGGGCTCGGCGCATGCGCCGAAACAGATCCAGTTCGTCAAGCAACTGCCGATGACCGGCGTCGGCAAGGTCGACAAGAAGGTGCTGCGCGCGGGCTTCTGGAGCGGGCGGGACCGGATGGTGGGGTAAAAACCCCGGGATCTTACGGTGTCGTTGTGGCCCCGGCACCACAGCGGGCAACGGAGTGCGCGTCGGCGATGCCCACCCGATTGCCGGCGAATCAGGGAATCACCTAGACCGCTGATGGGGCTGGGAAGCGGAGTAAGACATGAGAGTCGCTTCCCTGGAAAGTGCAGTCGCCGCGGTTACGTTGATCACGGCTATCATCGTGGTGCTGTGGGAGATCAAGATCTTCTACGGTCTGTGAACTGGCAGGATGGCAAGCATCCCTTCCGCGGCGGCGGAAGCCTGCCGTTCAATTGGTCCACGCGGCCGCAAGCCTCCGCATATTCGACACAGCGACCACACAATAGATGTCATCGCCCGCTTGACCGGGCGATCCAGTACGCCGAGACGCCTGTGATTCAACAGGTAGGCCGCGGCGTACTTCATGCCCCGGCCAAGCCGGTGCATGACAGCGAAAGTGATACGCTGGCGTCGCGCTCCTTACCGTTTCTCGATCACCAGGCTCTGCACGGCGCGGCCGAAATAGCCCTGCCTGTCCGCCAGCCGCGACATCGCAAGACCCGCGCCGTCAGGGCCGATCCAGGAATCGCCATCGAGCAAAATCCACTCGCCGATCGGCTGGCGCGCAAAGCTCACGGTGAGATCGGCGTTGATGTAGGTCCAGGCGCGGAAGTCGAGCGAGGAGGCGGTGCCGTTGGAGAAGTCGGCGGCGACCACCGCGCGCATCGCCTGCGAGACCGCTTCACCGGCGATCAGGGGGTGGTCGACGCGAAACCAGATCGCGCCGGCACCGGCCTGGCCGAAGCGGCCGCGCGCGGCACGCATCGACACCGATCGCACGAACGGGCTGGTGGCGGCGTGACCGTCCTCGACCAGCGAGTCCTCTGGAGACGGCAGCGTGATCGGCAGCTCCTTGACCTCGTCCGGCAGCGCCTGGGCCTGTCGCCTGATCTTGAGCACGGTGGCGCCGACCACCTGCACGCCGTCGGCGAGCAGCTTGATTTCGCAGAGCTGGATCTTGCGGCCCTCGCGCAGGACCTCAGTCGCAATCGTGAGCGGCGCGACCGGCACCGGGCGCATCAGATCGATGGTGACGCGCGCGATGTCCATCGCGACTGGCGTCGGGATCCGTTCGGCCGCCCACGTCACCAGCGAGGCCGGTGCCGAGCCGTGCTGCATGCGCCGGTCCCAGGGACCGGCGGCATCCGGACTGGTGACGACGCTGTTGCCTTCGACGCGGTAGATGGGAGACATTTGGTACTCACTCTCACGGCGCGTTCCCCGGACGCCGCGCAGCGCGTAAGCGGTGCGCTGCTGAGCCGGGGTCCAGTCGTTGCGCGATGGGTCCCGGCTCGGCGGCGCGGCACTTCGCGCCGCACCACGTCCGGGACACGGCAATCACAACGGCGGATCGATCGCTTCGTCGTATTCCTTCTTGAAGCGCGCGATCAACTCGGCGGCCGGCACGACCTTGTCGATGCTGCCGATGCCCTGGCCCGAGCCCCAGATTTCCTTCCAGGCCTTCGGCTTGGCGCGCTCGCCGGAGGCGTCGGTGCCGAAATTCATCTTGGAGGGATCGGACGTCGGAAGATTCTCCGGATCCATGCCGGCGGCGAGGATGGAGGGCTTCAGATAGTTGCCGTGCACGCCGGTGAAGAGGTTGGAGTAGACGATGTCGTCGGCGCTCGAGCCCGCGATCATTTCCTTGTACTTCTCGACGGCATTGGCCTCCTTGGTCGCGATGAAGGCCGAGCCGATATAGGCGAAGTCGGCGCCGAGGATGCGTGCGGCGCGAATCGCCTTGCCATTGCCGATCGCCCCGGACAGCGCAATCGGGCCATCGAACCATTTTCGCGTTTCTGCGACGAAAGCCAGCGGCGAGATGGTGCCGGCATGGCCGCCGGCACCGGCTGCGACCAGGATCAGGCCGTCGGCGCCCTTCTCAATCGCCTTGTGCGCGAATTTCTGGTTGATCACGTCGTGGAAGACGATGCCGCCCCAGCCGTGCACGGCCTGGTTCAGCTCTTCGCGCGCGCCGAGCGAAGAGATGATCATCGGCACCTTGTACTTGGCGCAGAGCTGCATGTCGTGATCGAGCCGGTTGTTCGACTTGTGCACGATCTGGTTGACGGCGAACGGCGCCGACGGCTTGTCGGGATGCGCGCGGTCATAGGCCGCAAGCTCTTCGGTGATCCGCGCCAGCCATTCGTCGAGCAATTCCGGCGGCCGCGCATTCAGCGCTGGAAACGAGCCGACCACACCCGCCTTGCACTGCGCGATCACGAGATCGGGCACCGAGACGATGAAGAGCGGCGAGCCGATCACGGGGATCGACAGGCGCCCTTTGAACAAGGCAGGCATGGACATTGCGGAACGATCCTCTTCTGGCGGTCAAACTGGAGTTGGGAGCCATACCAACAAGGCAATCTTTCCACTGTCAAGTATTGCGTTTTGGCGCCGCAGCGGATGCAGTTACCGCAATTCCAAGCAGCGGAATTCTTACTCATCCGCCTCCTCCGTCATTGCGAGCGCAGGGAAGCAATCCAGACTGTCTCCGCGGAGGGACGCTGGATTGCTTCGTCGCAAGAGCTCCTCGCAATTGTGCGAGGCGAGAGCTGCGGATGACAGCCCCTACCCAATCAAATCCGGGTTGATCAGCCGCTCGAACGAGAACATCTCGTCCCATTTCTCCTGCGTCAGCAGCTTGCGCTCGACCACGACGATCTGGTGCAGCGACTTGCCGCTCTTGTAGCCCTCGCGGGCGATCTCGGCGCATTGCTTGTAGCCGAGCAGCGGCTTCAGCACGGTGACGATGCCGAGCGAGTTCAGCACCATATTGCGGGTGTGCTCCTCGTTGGCGGTGATGCCGACGACGCAATTCTCGCGCAGGCTGTTGACCGCGCGCTCCATGGTGCGGATCGAGAAGAACAGCGCGAACGAGATCACCGGCTCCATCACGTTGAGCTGGAGCTGGCCCGCCGAGGCCGCCAGCGTCACCGTGGTGTCGAGGCCGATGACCAGGAAGCTGGTCTGGTTGACCACCTCCGGGATCACCGGATTGACCTTGCCGGGCATGATCGAGGAGCCCGGCTGCAGCTGCGGCAGGTTGATCTCGTTGAGGCCGGCGCGCGGGCCCGACGCGAGCAGGCGGATGTCGTTGCAGATCTTTGTCAGCTTGCTCGCCGTGCGCTTCAGGACGCCTGAGAGCTGCACATAGGCGCCGGTGTCGGAGGTCGCTTCGACGAGATCGCCGGCGAGCACGAAGTCGACGCCGGTGAGCGCGCCGAGGTGGCGAACGGCGAGCTTGGGATAGCCGACCGCGGCCGTGACCGAAGTGCCGATCGCGGTGGCACCGAGATTGATCTCGCGCAGCAGCGCGCGTGCCTCCGAGATGCGATCGACCTCCTCGCCGATCGTGGTGCCCCAACCGCGGAACTCGGCTCCCAGCGACATCGGTACCGCGTCCTGCAGATGGGTGCGACCCATCTTCAGCACGCGGTCGAACTCGCGCCCCTTGGCGAAGAAGGCCTCCTGGAGCTGGCGCAGCGCCGTCATGTAGCTCTCGAGCCGCAGGATCAGCGCCAGCCGGAAGGCGGTCGGATAGGTGTCGTTGGTCGACTGGCCGTAATTGACGTGATCGTTGGGGCTGACGTGCTGGTAGTCGCCCTTGGTGAAGCCCAGCGATTCCAGCGCGAGGTTGGCGATCACCTCGTTGGCGTTCATGTTGGTCGAGGTGCCGGCACCGCCCTGGATGAAGTCGGTGACGAACTGATCCATCATGTCGCCGGCGATGACGCGGTCGCAGCCGACGATGATGGCATCCGCGACCTTGGCGTCGATCGCGCCGAGATCACGATTGGCCATGGCGGCAGCCTTCTTGACGTAGCCAAGCGCCTTCACGAAGTAGGGCTCCTGGCTCATCGGAATACCGGTGATGTGGAAGTTCTCCTTACCCCGGATGGTCTGGACGCCGTAATAGATGTCGTCGGCGATCTCACGCTGTCCGAGGAAGTCGTGCTCCGTCCGGCTCATGGGCGCTCCTTGTTGCTTGTGCGCTGGGCCATCACGTCAATTCTGGCACAGCGCACTGGTCACGAAAGTATCGGTGCGGCAATCATCCGGCTTACGTTGCCTGCCCGGGATGAGAACCTTGGCCGAGCATTTCTCTGCGGAGTCGGCGTTGAGGCTCTTGCCTTCCTTGTAACCCTTGCCCTGGCAGAGCTGGTCGGCGGCCTGCTTGCAGTCGGGCGCGCCGTTGGACGAGACCGGGCAGACCACGCGCCCCGACACCATGGTCGAGGGCTTGGCCAGCCGCGACAGGTCGTTCATGGTCTCGCTCGGGCTTTTGATCGGCGGCAGAACGAGGGCAGCTTGTCGAACAGCTTGCCCATTTCATTGATCAGCCCGGGATTCTCCTCGTGCGCCGGCGGCGCCGATGGAGCGGGTGTCGATCCCTGCTCCTGGAGGCCGAGCGCCGGCGGGGCGGATTGTGTCCACCCTGTCCCGCCGCCACCGAGCAGAAGCAGCATCGCTGCTGACGTCAGCGTCCCGAACCGCATGGCCGGATTGCCGGATCGAACCATCATGACGGCAACCGTAACCGAAGCCGGCGCGGCGGCAAAGCCGCTGGCGCTAGATCAGCTTGATGGCCACCACGAAGCCGAGCACCAGCACCGCGGCGCCGATCGCAACCCACAGGCCGAGATGCTTCTCGATCCGGACCCGGATCCAGTCGCCATAGCGGTTGAGCAGGATCGCCACGACGAAGAAGCGTCCGCCGCGCGCGACGATCGAGCACAGGACGAACAGGACGATGTTGTAACCGGCAAAGCCCGAGGTGATCGTGACGAGCTTGTAGGGGATCGGCGTCAGCCCCTTGAGCAGGATGATGATCGCACCCCATTCCGCATAGGAGGCGCGGAAGGCGTCGACCTTGTCGCCGAGGCCGTAGACCTGGATCAGCCATTGGCCGACCGAGTCGAACAGCAGCGCGCCGATGGCGTAGCCGACGATGCCGCCGACCACCGATGTGATGGTACAGACCATTGCATAGATCCAGGCGCGCTTTGGGCGCGCCAGCGACATCGGGATCAGCATCACGTCCGGCGGGACCGGAAAGAAGGAGCTTTCTGCAAAAGCCACGGCGCCCATGATCCAGAGCGCGTAGGGCTTGTGGGCGGCGTCGATGCACCAGTCGTAGATACGTTTCAGCATGGCGCCGCGATGAAGCACCATGAGACGGATTTGTCCATGCCGAGATTGAGGCGATTTTTGACGTTTCTAGTGGCGCTTGCGCCCGGCGCGGCCTTCGAGCGCGACAATTGGCCGCCGAGAGGCCATGCGCGGTGACGCGACTTTGGGCAGCTTCATCGGCGACTTCGGCAGCTTCTCGGCAATACCGAGCAAGTCTTCTCGCCGCGTCATTTCCCGCCAGACGTCCTCCGGACGTACTCCGGCCGAAGCCCACAGCACGGTGAGGTTGTAGAGCAGGTCGGCGCTTTCACGGATCACGGCCTCACTATCGCCATTGACCGCATCGATGACGACTTCAATGGCCTCTTCGGCCAGCTTCTTCGCCATTTTGGAGGGCCCACGCTGAAACAGCCGGGCCGTCCGCGATGTTGCCGGATCGAGATCCCTGGCCGCGAGCACAGCCAGATATAGCCGCTCAAGCGAATCACTCATGGTACTCAAAACTACTCTAAACAAATGGCGGGCGTGTTAACGCGCGGCAATAAAAGCAGAAAACAGGCCGGCGCGGCAAGCGCGACGGCCTGTCATGGTCACCCTTCGGCTAGTAGCAGTTCTGATAGTAGCCCTGGCCGCAGAACTCGGACGGTGCCGTACCGCCATAGCGCTGATACGGGAAGTTCGGGCCTGGACCATAATACGGCCCATAGGCAGGGGCGCTGTAATAGACGGGACCGCCGTAATAGCCATAGCCCGGACCGTAGTCATAGGCGTAGGCGTCACGGCTTGCGGCGATGGCAAGACCGGTGCCGATGGCGGCGAAAGCCGCGGCAGCAGCCGCGCCACCGCCACCATGCCAGTGGCGGCCGCCCGCATATGACGCAGTCGGGGCGATTGTGGTCAGCGCCAGCACCGCGGCCGTGGCAAGAACGGCCTTTCGGCCCGCAAACTTGGAGAATCGCTCGAACATGTCTTGGGCCCTCCTTTGGGACCTGGAATCGACGCCTGCGGACAGGCTCATGCCTCTCAAACCCGCAGTACCTAAGTTGGGTTCCCCAACCCCAACACGAGCTGAACGGGGTTGCGTAATCGTGACGCAACCGCCGCTCATCCGCCGTTCATGTTGGCGCGCGCACGCTTGCCGCGGGCCGGCGCTGCAAGCGTCACGAAACCATAACAATGCGGGACCGGCGCAATCGATGTCAGGATTCAAGACGATCGCCCTTCACGGCCTGCTGGCCCTTGCAATCTCGTTCGCAGCATTGATTGCGTGCGAGGCCACGGGGGCCGAGAGCGGCGTCCCCTCCACAGCGATCCACTTCACCTTCGACCGTCCCATCGATGCGAGCATGGCGCCGTTCTTCCTTGCGGCGAAGGACGGCGGCTTCGGCGCCGAGCGTCTCAACGTGTCCTTCAACAGTGCGAGCGGATCGCCGGAGGCGCTCGCACGCGTCGCCAAGGGAGACAGCGAGCTTGCGCTCGTCGACATCAACGAGCTGATCCGCTTCCGTGACAAGGACGACGTGGCGCCGGTCAAGGCGGTGTTCGTGCTGTTCAACCGCGCTCCCTATGCGATCGTCGCGCGCAGGAGCCGCGGCATCCACCTCCTGCCCGATCTCGACGGCAAGACCGTCGGCGTTGCCGACAACGATCTGTCGATGCGGCTATGGCCGGCCCTGGCGCAGCAGAACGGCATCAAGGCATCACGCGTCAAATTCCACAAGATCGGCGCGGCGGTACGCGAGCCGATCCTGTCCGCGGGCCAAGTTGATGCGGTCGCCGGCTTCAGCTTTCTCTCGGCGGTGAATCTGCGCGACCGCGGCGTGCCCGGAGCCGATCTCGTCGTGCTGCGCTATGCGGATTATGGCTGCGAAGCCTATGGCTTTGCCGTGGTGGTCAATCCGGCCTTCGCCACAGCAAAGCCGGACGCCGTGAAGGGCTTCGTTCGCGCGTTGATCGCGGGCATCAATGCCACCGTCAGGGAGCCGGGGCGTGCGGCGGAGGAGGCGGCGAGCCGCATCGAAGACGGTGACCGCAACCTCGAGCTGGAGCGCCTGCGCACCGTCCTCGCCGACAACATCCTGACCGATGAGGTCAAGCGCAACGGCCTCGGCGGCGTCGAGCCCGCGCGCCTGGAGCGCTCGATCGACCAGATCGCGCAGGACTTCAAATTCCGCAAGCGGCCGATGGCGCGCGACGTCTTCGACGACCAGTTCCTGCCGGCGGTGGCGGAGCGGCTGATCAATTGAGAAAAACTGACGGCTTCCGCTATATCTCACGCGCGATCCCTGGTTAGAATACGGGCTCCGTTATCCGCTCGAGTTCGTCGTCCGCATGTCCGTGCTCCGTCTCTACACCCGCGTTCTCGAGCTGCTCGGCAAGGAGGCGCGGCTGGGCTGGCTGCTCGCGGTCGCCAATCTCCTGCTCGCGGGCTCGCAATTCGCCGAGCCTGTGCTGTTCGGCCGTATCGTCGACGTGCTCTCGGGCAAGACGGTGGCCGGATCGAACTCGGCCTGGCCATTCCTGGCCGCCTGGGTCGCGTTCGGGCTCTTCACCATCGCGTGCAGCGCGCTCGTGGCCTTGCAGGCCGACCGGCTCTCGCACCGCCAGCGCCAGGCGGTGCTGACCGACTATTTCGAGCACATTCTGCAACTGCCGTTGACCTTCCACTCCGGTACCCATTCGGGCCGGCTGATGAAGGTGATGCTCAACGGCACGGATGCGCTGTGGCGGCTATGGCTCGGCTTCTTCCGCGAGCACTTTGCCGCGATCCTTTCGGTCGTGGTGCTGCTGCCACTGTCGCTGTACCTGAACTGGCGGCTCGCGATCCTGCTGTTCGTGCTCTGCATCGTCTTCACCGCACTGACGACCTTCGTGGTGCGCAAGACCTTCGGCATGCAGATGGAGGTCGAGGAGCATTACAGCGAGCTCTCCGCGCGCGCCTCCGACGCGCTCGGCAACGTCGCGCTGGTGCAGAGCTTCGTCCGCGTCGAATCCGAGGTCAAAGGGCTGCGCTCCGTCGCCGACGAGTTGCTGGCCGCGCAGATGCCGGTGCTGTCCTGGTGGGCGCTCGTCACCGTCATCACGCGCGCCTCCACCACCATCACCGTGCTCGCGATCTTCACCCTCGGCATCGCGCTGCACGACCAGGGGCTCACCTCGGTCGGCGAGATCGTGATGTTCGTGAGCTTTGCGACACTTTTGATCCAAAAGCTCGAGCAGGTCGTGAGCTTCATCAACAACGTGTTCATGGAAGCCCCGCGCCTGCGCGAGTTCTTCAATGTGCTCGACGCCGTGCCCGCGGTCCACGACAGGCCCGACGCGATCGATGCCGGCAGGTTGTCCGGCCTCGTCGAGTTCCACGACGTCACCTTCTCCTATGACGGCAAGCGCCCTGCGGTCGAGGACCTCTCCTTCACCGCACTGCCCGGTCAGACCATCGCACTGGTCGGCCCGACCGGTGCCGGCAAGTCGACGGCGATTGCGCTCTTGCATCGCGCTTTCGATCCACAATCCGGGGTCATCAAGATCGACGGCATGGACGTGCGCGGCGTCACGCTGACCTCGCTGCGGCGGAATATCGGCGTGGTGTTCCAGGAAGCGCTGCTGTTCAACCGCTCGATTGCGGAGAACTTGCAGGTCGGCAAGCCCGACGCGACCGAGGCCGAGATGCGCGAAGCTGCCGAGCGCGCGCAGGCGCTCGAATTCATCGAGCGCAGCGGTGGCTTCGAGATCAATGCCGGCGAGCGCGGCCGCATGCTGTCCGGTGGCGAGCGCCAGCGCCTGTCCATCGCCCGCGCGCTGCTGAAAGATCCGCCGATCCTGATCCTGGACGAAGCGACCAGCGCGCTCGACGCCGTCACCGAGGCCAAGGTGAATGCCGCTCTCGACGAAGTGATGAAGGGCCGCACCACTTTCGTGATCGCCCATCGCCTCTCCACCATCCGCAACGCCACGCGGATCCTGGTGTTCGAGAACGGCCGGGTGATCGAAAGCGGAACTTTCGATGAACTCGTGGCGAAAGGCGGCCATTTCGCCGAGCTCGCCAGGGCCCAGTTCATGGTCCAGGAGAACGCACGGGCCAGCGTGACGGCGGCCGAGGCTGCCGCGACGGCCGCCAAATCCCCCTAGCGCGATGCGATCAGGATCAATCGTCATCGCGCTTTAGGTTATTGTTTGAGCATGATCTTTTCGGAAAACCGCTGCCGCTTTTTCCGGATCATGCTCCAGCAAGTCCCCACAGCATCGTCGAAATTCGGCCCATTTCATTGCGGAATACCGTGCCCATCCCCCTATTATCGACGCACCAGCCGGTATAGGTTTGCCACGCCGCAAGCGGCGGCGCCGGATTTCAGAATCGACAATCAGATCACGAGAGCCGTCCGTATCAGGCGGATCTCCAAGGACCGGAATCGGATAGTGCACGCCCTTCGCCCGCTGCTTCGCAAACTTCTGTTCAAACTGTTCGCTGCGACGCTCGCATGTGCCGCAGTGCTCGCGCCGCGCGCGGCGAGCGCAGAAGCGCTGCTGCTGATCGAGGCCGACAGCGGCAAGGTCCTACAGGCCGATAACGCGACCGTCCCGTGGTACCCGGCCTCCGTCACCAAGATCATGACCGCCTATGTCACCCTGAAGGCGGTCAAGGACGGCAGGCTGACGCTCGACACGCTGCTCACGGTCTCGCCGACCGCGGCCTCGCAATCGCCCTCGAAGATGGGATTTCGCCCGGGAACGCAGGTCACCGTCGACAACGCGCTGAAGATGATGATGGTCAAGTCGGCGAACGACATGGCCGTGGTGCTCGCCGAAGGCGTCGGCGGCTCGATCGACGGCTTCTCCGCGATGATGAACGACACCGCAAAAAAGCTCGGCATGACGCAGACGAGCTACGTCAATCCGAACGGCCTGCCCGCCGACGGCCAGATCACGTCGGCGCGTGACCTCGGCATTTTGGCGCGCTCGTTCCTGCGCGACCTGCCGGAATACGAATATTTCGTGCACATCCCGGCGATCCGGTTCGGCAAGCGCGTCACCGGCAATTTCAACAAGCTGATCGGCCGCTATCCCGGCGCCGACGGTTTCAAGACCGGCTTCATCTGTGCCTCCGGCTACAACCTCGTCGCCTCGGCCACGCGCAACGGCCGCAGGCTAATTGCGGTGGTGCTGGGCGCCAATTCCGGCACGGCGCGCGCGGTGAAGGCCGCGCAGCTGCTCGAGCGCGGCTTCGCTCAAGACAACCTCACCTGGCTGCGCCCTTCGCTCGGCACCGTCGAAAATCTCGTGCCGGTCGACGCCACTCCGCCGAATCTGCGCGACGAGATGTGCGGCGGCCATCGCAAGCGGCCGGCCACCGACGACGACGATGCGCTGATTGCGGCCGGTGGCGGGACGACCGGATCGGCCTCCGCCACCGGCGGCGAGGCCCAGGTCACCTTCTTCACGGCGGGCCTGCAGCCGCCGCTGATGAAGGCTTCCGAGCTGATGGCCTCGGCCCCCGCGGCGGTCGAACCCGTGCTGGTCTATACCGGCCCGACCCGCACCGGCACCGCGCTGATCGCGGCGGTCGCGGCCGACGCCGACCAGCAGACCGCGTCCAAGCCACGTGGCAAGAAGTCGCGCGTCGCCAAGAAGCCCGACGCGGCCGACAAGCCGACGGACAAGCCCAAGGACACCAAGACGGCGGCGGCGAAACCGAACGCCAAGCAGGCCGACGGCAAGAGCGACGGTAGGACCGCGGCCAAGCCGGCGCCCACCAAGCCGGCCGGAGCCAAGCATGCTGCGGCCAAACCTGCCGAGAAGCCTGCGGCAAGCGGCGATCAGGCGGCGAAGCCTGCCAAGCCCAAGGCTACAACGAAGCCCGCCGCTGCCGCCAAGCCGGCGAACAACAGTTAACGTCCCCTGGGCATTCGCATGGTAGCCCGCGCTTCGCACCTGCGGCAGCGCGGTTTGCGACGATTCCAGTAGCTGCGACCCGACCTTTGCCCTAAGCCACGACGGCTTGCCACCCGTTCCGGCAAGCTGGATACTGGCGGCAATGCGGCAAGCCCGAGACACAACGGGCTCTGATCAATGAGGGGAGTCTTCCATGGAGCGCATCTGGCTCAAGCAATATCCGCCCGGCGTGCCCGCCGATATCGAGCCGACGCAATACACATCGCTGGTCGACCTGCTGGAGGAGAGCTTCACCAAGTTCGCCGACCGCAAGGCGTTCATCTGCATGGATAAGTCGATCAGCTATCGCGACCTCGACCAGATGTCGATCGCGCTCGCCGCCTACCTGCAGGGCCGCGGACTGCAACGCGGCGCCCGTGTTGCCATCATGATGCCGAACGTGCTGCAATATCCGGTCGCGACCGCCGCCGTGCTGCGCGCCGGTTTCGCCGTGGTGAACGTCAATCCGCTCTATACCCCGCGCGAGCTCGAGCATCAGCTCGAGGATTCCGGCGCCGAAGCGATCATCGTGCTGGAGAACTTCGCTCACACGGTCGAGCAAGTGATCGCCAAGACGCAGGTCAAGCACGTCATCGTCGCCAGCATGGGCGACTTGCTGGGCTTCAAGGGCGTGATCGTCAATCTCGTCGTCCGCCGGGTCAAGAAGATGGTACCAGCCTGGTCGCTACCGGGGGCGGTGGCCTTCAACGACGCGCTGTCGGCCGGACGCGGCATGACCTTCAACAAGCCCAAGCTGTCGCCCGGCGACGTCGCCTTCCTGCAATATACCGGCGGCACCACCGGCGTCTCCAAGGGCGCCACGCTGCTCCATCGCAACATCGTCGCCAACGTCCTGCAGAACGACGCCTGGCTCCAGCCGGCGCTCGCCGCGCCGCCGCATGTCGACCAGCTCATGATCGTCTGCGCGCTGCCACTCTATCACATCTTCGCGCTGACGGCCTGCTACCTGTTGGCGGTGCGCGCCGGCGGCTGCAATCTCCTGATCCCGAACCCGCGCGACATTCCCGGCTTCATCAAGGAATTGGCGAAATACCAGGTCAACAGCTTCCCGGCCGTGAACACGCTCTACAACGGGTTGATGCACCATCCCGATTTCAAGAAGCTCGACTTCTCCAAGCTGAAGATCTCCAACGGCGGCGGCATGGCGGTGCAGCGCCCCGTCGCCGATCAGTGGAAGGCGCTCACCGGCTGCTTCATTGCCGAAGGTTACGGCCTGTCGGAGACCTCGCCGACGCTGACCTGCAATCCGGCGACGGCAACGGAGTTCACGGGTACGATCGGCATTCCCGTGCCTTCGACCTGGATCTCGATCCGCGACGACGACGGCAACGAAGTCCCGCTCGGCCAACCCGGCGAGATCTGCGCCAAGGGCCCGCAGGTCATGTCCGGCTACTGGAACAGGCCGGAAGAAACCGCCAAGGTGATGACCGCCGACGGATATTTCCGCACCGGCGATATCGGCGTGATGGACGAGAAGGGCTACACCAAGATCGTCGACCGCAAGAAGGACATGATCCTGGTCTCCGGCTTCAACGTCTATCCCAACGAGATCGAGGAAGTGATCGCGAGCCATCCGGGCGTACTGGAATGCGCCGTGATCGGCATCCCCGATTCCAAGTCGGGCGAAGCGGTGAAGGCCTTCGTGGTGAAGAAGGATCCGAACCTCACCGCGGAAGCCGTGATCAAGTTCTGTCACGAGCAGCTCACCGGCTACAAGGTGCCCAAGCACATCGAATTCCGCAACGACCTGCCGAAGACCAATGTCGGCAAGATCCTGCGCCGACAGCTTCGCGACGAGAAGGCGGAAGCGGCGTAAGGCGACGCCTCTGGCCGATGACTGAGGTTGGCGACATCGAGCCATCAAGCATTCTCGCCTTCTGGCGCGAGGGCGGCCGCGAGCGCTGGTATAAGCGCGACGATGCTTTCGATGCCGAGATCAGGCGCCGCTTTCTCGCCCTGTGGCAGAAGGCGGTCGCCGGTGAACTCGGAGCATGGGAGACAACGGACGAGGGCGCGCTGGCGCTCGTCATCGTGCTCGACCAGTTTCCCCGCAACATGTTCCGCGGCACGCCACAAACCTTTGCCAGTGACGCGCAGGCACGCGACGTCGCCCGCCGCGCCATCGGTCGAGGCGTCGACCGCAGGCTCGATCCCATGCTGCTCGAATTCCTCTATTTGCCCTTCATGCATTCCGAGCACCTGGCTGACCAGCTGCACTGCGTCGCGCTGTTTCAAAACACCGACAATGCCGAGAACCTGAAATACGCTCGCGAGCACGCCGACATCATCCGGCGGTTCGGCCGCTTTCCCCACCGCAACCGCCTCCTCGGTCGCGACACGACGGAGGAAGAGCAGGCCTTCCTCGATCATGGTGGATTTTCCGGCTGATGACATCATGGTGAACGGCCGCCGCCTTCGCCGCTTCCGCCGCCGGCAATATTGTGCAGGTCCGCCGCCCGGTCTAAAAAGCGGGACCGATTTTCAGGGAGACTGACGATGGCGATCCAGATTGGCGACAAGCTGCCCGAGGCGAAATTCCGCGTGATGACGGCGGAAGGCCCGCAGGTGAAGAGCACCGACGATATCTTTAAGGGCAAGAAGGTGGCGCTGTTCGCGGTGCCCGGCGCCTACACCGGCACCTGCCACAAGATGCATCTGCCGAGCATCTTCCTCAACGCCTATGCCATGAAGGACAAAGGGGTCGACACCATCGCCATCGTCTCGGTCAACGATGCCTTCGTGATGAACGCCTGGAAGCGCGACACCGACCAGCGCGATGAGGCCGTCTTCCTGGCCGATGGCAATGCCGACTTCACCAAGGCGATCGGCATGGAGCTGGATGCCTCCGCCAACGGTCTGGGCATTCGCTCCAAGCGCTATTCGATGCTGGTCGAGGATGGCGTGGTGAAGAAGCTGAACCTCGAAGCGATGCCCGGCAAGGTCGAGGTCTCCGGCGGGGATACGCTGCTCGGGCAGCTCTGAGCCATACGCGCAGTTCTTAGCCGCAAATGACACTGTCATGCCCCGGTCAAGCCAGGCTTGACCGGGGCATCCAGTACCTGAGACCTCTCGGCTGAATCACAACTGCCTCTGGGATACTGGATCGCCCGCCTCGCGGGCGATGACAGTTGAGAATGAGGCAACGACGGTGCGCTACTCCCTCACTCTCTGCTGCAAGCGCGCCATCGCGACGCCGTCGCGCGCCAGCTGATCGGCGCGTTCGTTCTCGGGGTGACCGGCGTGGCCCCTGACCCAGTGCCAGCGGACCTCGTGCTGCTTCAGCGCGGCATCGAGACGCTGCCATAGCTCGACATTCTTCACCGGCTTCTTGTCGGCGGTGCGCCAGCCGTTGCGCTTCCAGCCGAAGATCCAGCCGGTGATGCCCTGCCGGACATACTGGCTGTCGGTGTAGAGATCGACCTTGCACGGCTTCTTCAGCGCCTCGAGCGCGGAGATCGCCGCCATCAGCTCCATCTGGTTGTTGGTGGTGTGTGGCTGGCCGCCGTTCAGCTCCTTTTCCTTGTCGCCGAACTTCAGGATCGCGCCCCAGCCGCCCGGCCCTGGATTTCCCGAGCAGGCACCATCGGTATAGATCGTGACATTGGGAAGCTCGCTCACGCCACCAGCCCCGACGGCGTCAGCCCATAGTCGCGCGCGCTCGTCACGCTTTGGTGGAAGCGCAGCTTGCGAACATATTCCAATGGATCCTTCGGCTTGACCAGCGCGCCCGGCGGCACGTTGAGCCAGTCGACCAGCCGCGTCAGCAGGAAGCGGATCGCAGCACCGCGCGCCAGCAGCGGCAGCGCCGCCTCTTCCGCCTCTGTGAGCTTTCGCACGCGGCCATAGGCGTTGAGGAAGGCGCGCGCCTTGGTGACGTTGAAGGAGTGATCCGGCTCGAAGCACCAGGCGTTGAGGCAGATCGCGACGTCATAGGCCAGCATGTCGTTGCAGGCGAAGGTGAAGTCGATGATCCCCGAGAGCTTGTCGCCGAGAAAGAAGACGTTGTCGTTGAAGAGGTCGGCGTGGATCACGCCCTCGGGCAGGTTGGTCGGCCAGATGCCGCTGGAGAGATGATCGAGCTCGGCGGCGAGGAATGCGCGCAGGCCCGGCTGCACCTCGTCGGCCCGGCCCGATGCCGCGTCGAACAGCGGCCGCCAGCCCGAGACCGACAGCGCATTGGCACGCCGGACCGCGAAATTGGCGCCGGCAAGATGCATCCGGGCCAACCCCTCGCCGACGCCGGCGCAATGGGTCGCGTTCGGCTTGCGCGGCCAGACGCCCTCGAGAAAGGTGATGATCGCGGCGGGGCGGCCCGACAGCTCGCGCAGCGCCTCGCCGTCGCGTCCCTTCACCGGCAACGGGCAATCGACGCCGTGCTCGGCGAGATGCGTCATCAGCGCAAGGAAGAACGGCAAATCGTTCTTCGCCACGCGCTTCTCGTAGAGCGTGAGGATGAACGACCCCTGGCTGGTGTGCAGCAGGAAGTTGGAGTTTTCGACGCCCTCGGCGATGCCCTTGTAGGAGAGCAATTCGCCGAGATCGTATTGCTTCAGGAAATCCGCAAGCTCGTCGGCGGCGACGTCGGTATAGACCGCCATAAAAGTCTACTCGGCGGCAGCTTCAGGGCGCACCTGACGCGGCAGCGGGAAGAACTCGTTCTCTTCCGCGGCCGAGACCGTCTCCACATGCAGCGTGTAGCGCTCGGCGAAGGCGTCCATGATCTCCTCGACGATCACTTCCGGCGCGGAGGCGCCCGCGGTGATGCCGAGGCTGGCGATGTTGCCGAACTTGCCCCAATCGATGTCGGTGGCACGCTGCGCCAGCACCGCGATCTTGCAGCCCTCGCGCTCGGCGACCTCGCGCAGACGCTGCGAGTTCGACGAATTGGGGGCACCGACAACGATGAGCGCGTCCACCACCGGCGCCACCTTCTTGACCGCGAGCTGGCGGTTGGTGGTGGCGTAGCAGATGTCTTCCTTGTGCGGCCCGTTGATGTTCGGGAAGCGCTCCTTGAGCAGTGCCACGATCTCCGCGGTGTCGTCGATCGACAGCGTGGTCTGGGTCACGAAGGCGAGATTGTCGGGGTCCTGCGGCGTGATGGTCTTGGCGTCCTCGGCAGTCTCGATCAGGGTCACGGCGCCAGGCGGAAGCTGGCCGAGCGTGCCGACCACCTCGGGATGGTGGGAATGGCCGATCAGGAAGATCTCCCGGCCGCGCTTGAAGTGGATCGCAGCCTCGCGGTGCACCTTGGTCACCAACGGGCAGGTCGCATCCAGCGAGAACAGATTGCGGGACTGGGCATCGGCCGGAACCGACTTCGGCACGCCGTGGGCCGAGAACACCACCGGAGCGGTGGTATTTTCCGGGATCTCCGCGAGCTCCTCGACGAAGATGGCGCCCTTCTTCTTCAACCCATCGACGACGTACTTGTTGTGCACAATCTCATGGCGAACATAGACGGGGGCGCCGTACTTATCGAGTGCCCGTTCCACGGTGTCGATCGCCCGGACCACCCCGGCACAGAAACCACGGGGAGAACAAAGCACGATCTTGAGGTCTGGTTTGGCTGACATTGAGCGATCTCGGGACCGAATCACCCGTTTCGCCTTCTGGCGGGGGGCGGTCGATGGATGGAATAGGGCTTAAAGCTGTCGGCTTGAACCTTACAGCAGTTCAAAGGGAATTGGGCCCCCTTTCAGGCGGTGTCAAGGCACTATCTATAGCAGAACCATTGCATGGCTACCCCCTCCGGGCTTATATAGCGCGAATTCCCTGTCATCGCTGATGACCACCGGTTTCGCCTCCAGAGGGGTGGGCGAAGCACAAAGGAGATTTGCCATGAGCAACGCACCTCTGATGCCCAAGGCGACCGCCGTCTGGCTGCTCGACAACACCGCGCTGACCTTCGACCAGGTCGCCGATTTCACCAAAATGCACCCCCTCGAGGTGCGCGCCATCGCCGACGGCGACGCCGCCCAGGGCATCAAGGGCATGGATCCCCTCTCCAACGGCCAGCTGACCCGCGAGGAGATCGAGAAGGGCGAGAACAACCCGGATTACCGGCTCCGCCTCCAGGAGAGCAAGGTGGTGCTGCCGCCCCAGCCCAAGCGCAAGGGACCGCGTTACACCCCGGTCTCGCGTCGCCACGAGCGTCCAAGCGCGATCCTCTGGCTGCTGCGCAACCATCCGGAGCTCAAGGACGCCCAGATCATGCGCCTGGTCGGCACCACCAAGAGCACGATCGCCAGCGTACGCGATCGTACCCACTGGAACACCTCGTCCCTGACCCCGATCGACCCCGTCACCCTCGGCCTCTGCTCGCAGATCGAGCTCGATTTCGAGGTACAGCGAGCCGCCAAGGAAAAGCCGATCGACGCAACCTATGGCGGTGCGACCCTGCTGCCGGCCTCCGAGACCACCCGCAAGGACGAGTACGAGCCCGCGGAGAAATCCAGCGACGATCTCAACGTCGACGCCGTGTTCGCCAAGCTGAAGACGCTCGGCGGCAAGAAGCAGGAGGAAGAGGAGTAACTCTCCTCTGTCGGTTCGCTTTCGAATCCGGTTTGAACGCGGCGGGCCGACCCGCCGCGTTTTTATTTGGGCTTGCGATCTAGATCGCGCCGATTGTCGGCGCGGGAGTCGTATGTGCGGCTCGCCGAACGGCGGATCACCCCAGCTCGATTGTGTCGTTGATCTCGTGGACGAGTCCGACGTTGTCGATCGTCAGCACCATCTTCGCGTTGAGTTTCTCGTGGCCCTTGATCCGGCCCGCCGCGATCGCGTCGCGCACGGCCTTCTCGATCTCGCGCTGCGAGGTGACACCGACTTGCTTCAGGAATTTACGCAGGCTGGTGTTGAACTGGTCTTCGTTCATGACGGCCTCGTAGGCTGGGGCGGCTCACGGCCGCGCGGGATGGTTCAGCATGTATTCGCCGAGATCGCGCTGGCGGCGGTCGGCGCGGGCGATGGCGGCATTGCGCTGGACGTCGCGGTCCTTGCGGCAGGCCACGTATTCCGGCGAGCCCTGGGCATAGCCCCGGCCCTGACAGACCGCGTCGTCGTCGTCGCCGCCCATCGCCACCGGCGTCTGGTAGCGTGCCGAGCAGGCGGAGAGAGCGATGGCGAGCAGCATAGCTGCAAGCAGGCGCGGCACGGTGGCAAGTGGCATACGAGGTCCCCTGTTGGCCGGCCCTGTTTAGCGCGGAATGCGGAGAATGTAAGTCCTTGGCCGCCGTTGCTCACGCGCTGTCATTCCCCGGGAATCCAGTACGCCGCAGCGGTCATTGGCTCACACAACAGCCGCGGAGTACTGGATCACCCGCTTTCGCGGGTGATGACAGCTGAGGTTGGAGGGACGGCCTCGCGCCTCACGCGTATGATGACCGCGGACTTCCTCACACCCGTCCCTTCAACGCCTCCCCGATCTCGTCGAGTGCCTTGGGATCTTCGATCGTCGCCGGCATGGTCCAGGATTCGCCATCGGCGATCTTCTTGATGGTGCCACGCAGGATCTTTCCGGAGCGCGTCTTGGGCAGACGGCCGACGGTGATGGCGAGCTTGAAGGCGGCGACCGGGCCGAGCTTGTCGCGCACCAGCGCGACGATCTCCTTCTCGATCTCGGCAGGCGGGCGCTTCACGCCGGCCTTGAGCACCAGGAAGCCACAGGGCACCTCGCCCTTGATCGCGTCCTTGACGCCGAGCACGGCGCATTCGGCGACGTCGGGATGCGAGGCCAAGATCTCCTCCATGCCGCCGGTGGAGAGCCGATGGCCGGCGACGTTGATGATGTCGTCGGTGCGGCCCATGACGAAGACATAGCCGTCCTCGTCCTTGTAGCCGGCATCAGAGGTCTTGTAGTAGCCGGGGAATTCGCTGAGGTATGCCTCCTTGAAGCGCTCGTCCTGATTCCACAGCGTCGGCAGGCAGCCCGGCGGCATCGGCAGCTTGATGACGATCGAGCCCATGGTGTTGGGCCCCACTGGCTTTGCCGCTTCATCGACGACATCGACCTGGTAGCCCGGCATCGGCACCGTCGGCGAGCCGTGCTTCACCGGCAGCATGCCGAGTCCGACCGGATTGCCGGCGATGCACCAGCCGGTCTCGGTCTGCCACCAATGGTCAATCACCGGCACGTTGAGCTGCTGCTCCGCCCATTCCACCGTCGGCGGATCGGCACGCTCGCCGGCGAGGAACAGCGTGCGGAATTTGGAGAGATCGTACCGCCGGATGAACGTTCCTTCGGGATCCTCTTTCCGGATCGCGCGGAACGCGGTCGGCGCGGTGAAGAAGGCCACCGCCTTGTGCTCGGAGATCACGCGCCAGAATGCGCCGGCATCGGGCGTGCCGACCGGCTTGCCCTCGTACATGATCGAGGTCGCGCCATGCAGCAGCGGCCCGTACACGATGTAGCTGTGGCCGACCACCCAGCCGATGTCGGAGCCGCACCACCAGACCTCACCCGGCTTGACGCCATAGAGGTTGAACATCGACCATTCCACCGCGACGAGATGACCGCCATTGTCGCGCACGACGCCCTTTGGCACGCCGGTCGTGCCGGAGGTATAGAGGATGTAGAGCGGATCGGTGGCCGCAACAGGCACGCAAGGTGCCTTCTTGCCGTCGTTCATCGCCTTGCGGCGCAGGCTTGCCCAGTCGTAGTCGCGGCTTGGCGTCATCTCACAGGTGAGCTGCGGACGCTGCAGCACGATGCAGGCTTTCGGCTGGCTGCCGGCAAGCCTGATCGCCTCGTCGAGCAGCGGCTTGTACTGCACGATGCGGCCGGGTTCGATGCCGCAGCTCGCGGAAAGGATGAGCTTCGGCTGCGCATCGTCGATCCGTGTGGCGAGTTCTTTCGCGGCAAAGCCGCCGAACACCACGGAGTGCACCGCGCCGAGCCGCGCGCAGGCGAGCATCGCGACCACCGCCTCCGGCACCATCGGCATGTAGAGAATGACGCGATCGCCCTTGCCGACACCGAATTCCTGCATGATGGCGGCGAGCGCCTGGACCTCGTTCAGCAGTTCGGCATAAGTGAGTTTGGTGACCGAATTGGTCAAGGGCGAATCATGGATCAGCGCGACCTGGTCGGCGCGGCCGCGTTCGACGTGGCGGTCGAGCGCGTTGTAGCAGGTGTTGACGATACCGCCGGCAAACCAGCGGCCATAGGGTCCTTGCGAGGGATCGAAGATCTTCTTCGGCGGCTCGATCCAGTCGATCTCCTTGGCCGCCTCGCCCCAAAAGCCTTCGGGATCGGCCAGCGAGCGCGCATGGACCTCATGATAACGGCTCTTTCCCTGGACGTTCATTTCGCGCTCCCGTTCCCTTTATGGCCTGGCCCCGACCCTTGTGGCAGGACTGGCGTCCCGCCATGACCAGGATCAATTGCTGGCCTTGTTTGATGGCTATTTTCCCGGGAACGGGCCGCGGTTCAAGCTGAAAAGGACGTGTCTTCCTCTCCCAGTTCTTACCGGAGGTTGTCGCAGATGCCTTCTTGGTGGCGGCCTGAACAAGCGCCTCGTCCTTCGAGACGACCGCTTCCAGCGGTCTCCTCAGGATGAGGCTAAGCAACGTTAGTGCCGGCTGAAATTGCTGCCGCGCACTCCGCCCTCATCCTGAGGGCTCGCCATCGGCGGGCGTCTCGAAGGATGGGCTGCGGGCGAGCCATCCGCCACGCTTCTTCATTGGCTATGCCATGATCTTACGAGAGGAAAGACCCCGCCTATCCCTCCATCGCATTCAGCCGCTGCAAGCGATCCTGCATGACCTTCTTCAGGTCATAGCCGGGGCGACGGAAGCTCGCATCGCGCGTGGCGAGGAAATCGCGCTGGGACTTGCGCAGGCCATCCGCCGAGCGCTTGCTCGCGGATTTCAGCACACGCTCGTAAGCCTCGGCGATCTGGCGGTCGAGCACCCCGAGCTGCGGATCGGCGCAGATCACCTTCTCGACCTCGCGCTTGGCGGAGGCGCAGTCGAACGACGGGTCGCTGGCGGCGGCGTTCAGCACACGGGGCGGCTCGCCGCCAAATTTTGCGATCTCGGCGATCATCGCGCGGCGGCCGCTCTGCGCGTTCTCATTGGCGGGATCGAGCCGCAACGCCGCCTCGTAATCGGCCAGGGCCTTCTTGCGCTCGCCCATCTTCTTGTAGAGCACGGCGCGGTTGTTGTAGGTCTTGGCAAAATTCGGATCGAGCTTCAGCGCGTCGTTGTAGTCCGACAGTGCAGCACCGAGTTCGCCCTTGAACTGGTAGGAGTCACCGCGGTTGGTCAGGAAGTTCACCCGCTGCTCGAGACGGATCGCCTGATCGTAATCGGCGATCGCCTTGTCATACTCCTTCATCGCGGCATAGGTGAGACCGCGGTTGTCGAAATACTCCGGCACCTTCGGATCGAGCCGGATCGCCTCGGTGTCGTCTGCGATCGCCTTGTCGAGCTCGCCGAGCTTCTTATAGGCGGCGCCGCGGTTGGTGTAGCTGCGCGCCCGGTTCGGATCGAGCCGCAGCGCCTCGCTGAGGTCGGCGACGGCCTTGTCATAGTCGCCGCGCAGATAGAAGGTCGCGCCGCGGTCGGACCAGGCCTGGGCGAAATCCGACCTCAGCTTGATGGCCTGGTCGTAATCTGAAATGGCGCGGTCGAAGCGATGCTGGTTGGTGTAGACCACGCCGCGCAGCTCGTAAGCTTCCGCATCCTGTGGATCGAGCTCGATCGCCTTGGTCAGATCTGCCGCGGCCCGGTTGAGGTCGCCGCCGGCTTCGCGCAGGAGGTTGCCGCGCACGCGCCAGGCCTTTGCGTTCTTGCCATCGAGCGCGATGGCGCGGTCCAGATCGCGTAGCGCCTGCGACTGGCCTCCGGAAGTTCGCGCATTGGCTTCGGCACGAGCGACGAGCGCCATGGCGCGTTCGGACACCGGATTGGCCGTCTGGTCGATGATGACGCTGCACGCAGAGATCAGCTCCGCGGGAGCAGCCTTGCTCCCCGGCACGCAATCTGTGCCGGCGGCAGCCGGACCGATGAGGGTCAGGCCCATAGCCGCGCCAAGGAAGAAGGCGCGAAGCGAGGTTTTGGCAAACGAGGACATTTGCGCGGAACGGGGCATGCCGCACATGGCTTTGGACTCCGTGACAGGGACTTTCCCCGTTGTCGCCGCCATCCAGCAACGGGTTCAAACGGCGCGCTCTCCCTCCCGCCGCGGTCCGGAAGGGCAGAGAGCGGCATCAATATCCGTCCACGCCGTTGATCTGTTGCAAGCGCTCCTGCATCGCCTTTTTCAGATCGTACCCCGGCCGCCCGAATTCGGCGTTGCGGTGGGCGACGAAGGCGTCCTGCTCGCGCTGGATCTTGCGTGCCTCCGTCGGGCTCCGGGCCTCGCGGAGGGCGCGCAGATGGGACCCATAGATTTCGCGGTCGAGATCGGCGAGCTCGCGATTGCCGCAGATCGTCTTCTCAACGGCGAGGGTCGCGCGGGCGCAGTTGAAGCTGGGCTTGCCGGCGACCGCCATCTGCGCGCCGATCCGCTCGAGCTCGCGCGCCATCGCCTTGTGATTGGCCCTGGCCTTCTCGTGGTTCGGATCGATCTTGAGCGCGGCACCGAAATCCTGCACCGCCTTCGGCTTGTCGCCCTTTTTCAGCCAGAGCTCGCCGCGGGCGTTGAAGATGTCCGCGAGCGTGGGATCGAGCAAAAGGGCGCGGGTGTCGTCGGCGATCGCGCGATCGATCTGGTCGTGCCGTGCCAGCAGCGCACCTCGCGCGATCAGCGCCTTGACCAGGTCCGCCTTCGTCGTCTTCTCGTTGTCGATCACGGCCGCGCAGGCGTAAGTCGCCTTGTCGACGTCGTCGGCCGCGCTGGCCGCGAGGCATGGCGCGATATCGACCTGCGTGATGGCCGCCGGCTCGCCGCCGGTCGCAGCATGAGCCGCGCCGGTCGGAAGCGCCGAGAGCACCGCGACAGCTGACCATGGGATGAGTTTTTGAAAACGCATGCTGTTGCAGTCGGAAGGTCTTGCTTCACTCTTGCGTTGGGGCCGCATTTTCCATCATACGGCCGGATCTGGTGTTAGCTTGTGGCGCCGCTCAAATCGATCTCGGGGACTGTCGTGTCGACATTCGAATGGATCATCGCGCTTCTGCTCGGCGCCGTTGGCTTATCGGCGCTGGCGCGGCGGATCAAGGTCCCCTATCCGACCTTCCTCGCCATCGGCGGCGCGCTGGTCGCCTTCGTGCCATCGAGCCCGTCCTGGGTGCTGGAGCCGGACCTCGCCTTGGCGCTTTTTGTCGCACCGGTCCTGCTCGATGCCGCCTTCGACACCTCGCTGCGCGATCTGCGCAACAACTGGGTTCCGGTCTCGACCCTGGTCGTCGCCGCGGTCGGCCTGACCACGGCCGGCGTGGCCTATGCCGCGCACCGGCTGATGCCTGACATGCCCTGGGCCGCCGCGGTCGCGCTCGGCGCCATCGTCGCGCCGCCGGACGCCGCGGCGGCGGTCGCGATCCTGAGCCAGGTGAAGCTGCCCCACCGCATGGTCAAGGTGCTGGAAGGCGAGAGCCTGCTCAACGACGCGACCGCGCTCCTGATCTATCGCATCGCGGTCGGCGCAGTTGCCACTCAGCACCTGACGTGGAGCCAGGTCGCTCCGACCATGGCGCTGGCGCTGGTCGGCAGCGTCATCGCCGGCCTGCTCGCGGGCCGAATCATTCCGCTGTTCATGGAACGGGTGACGGAGGCGCCGAGCGCCATCATCGTGCAGTTCGCCACCACCTTCCTGGTCTGGATCACCGCCGAGCATCTCGGCCTCTCCGGCATCCTCACCATCGTGGTCTATGCCATCACCGTCGCACGCACGGCGCCCGCGCGCATCCCGGCGCGGCTGCGGGTGCCCTCCTATGCGGTCTGGGAGACGATGGTATTCGTGCTCAACGTGCTCGCCTTCATGTTGATCGGCATGCAGATGCGGCCGATCTGGACGCGGCTCGACGCGGACGTGCGTTGGGAATATTGCGTGGCCGCCGCCTGGATCCTGCTCACGGTCATGCTGGTGCGCCTCGGCTGGGTGACGTTCTACCGCATGACCTTGCGTGTGCTGGTGGCGCAGGGGATCTATCATCCGAAGGACCCCGAGGCCGTCGCCTCGCCCAAGGGCGGCCTCATCATCTCCTGGTGCGGCATGCGCGGCCTCGTCACGCTCGCCACTGCCTTTGCCCTCCCTGAGAATTTTCCCTATCGCGACTTCGTCGTCTTCATTGCCTTTGCGGTGGTGCTTGGTTCGCTGGTGATCCAGGGCCTGACGCTGCGGCCGCTGATCCTCGCCTTCGACCTCAAGGACGATGATCCCGTCGGCATCGAGGTCGCCCGCGGGCGCGCCGTCGCCTATCGCGCCGCGCTCGATGCCATCGAGAGCGATCCGTCGGAGGAGGCGGAGATCCTGCGGCTCGAATATCGCGCCATCCTGATGCAGACCGAGACCGATCCGAACGGAGGCATTGCCAACGGCGAATTGCCCGCCGATCCCTTGCGCCGCCGCGCCATCGAAGCGGCGCGCAAGGCGATCTTCGATCTGCGCGCCACCGAGGTGATCGGCGACGATGCGTTTCATCGGCTCGAGGAGGAGCTCGATCGCGCAGAATTGAGCGCGGGGGGTTAAACCTCCGCTGTCGTCCCGGACAAGCGCGCCCAAAGCGCGCGCCGATTCGGGACCCATAGCCACGAAATTCTGTTTGGCGAAGACCCGGAGTTGCCAGCGAGCGATACAACTCCCTCTTGTGGCTATGGTCCCGGATCGGCGGCGCTTACGCTTGTCCGGGACGACACTGGAGGGTGGACGGGGAGGCGTTGAACCAAATCCCGCTTCCCCGGACTCACTCCTGATGACAACCCTGATCGACGACCGTCGTGTACGCGCGCGTGATGCGTCGCCTGCACGATATTTTTATCTCCACATGGCACTCGCCTGCGCGGCGACGGCTTTCCTCGGCTTCGCGCCGACCTATTGGGTGCCGCTGGCTCACCGGACATTCTCTGCAAGCCCGGTGATCCACTTTCACGGGCTCTTGTTCTTCACCTGGACGCTTTATTTCGTGCTCCAGACCTGGCTCGCGGCTTCCGGCCGCGTGGTCAACCACCGCTCGCTCGGCATTGCCGGCGTCTCGATCGCGACCGCGATGGTCATTTTTGGCTTCTTCGCATCCGTGACTTCGATGAAGAACGCCGCTGCCGTTGGCCAGGCCGATGCAGGCATCGCCTTCTCGATCGTGCCGCTCAGCGGCATCGCGCTCTTCGCGGTGGTGTTCGTGCTTGGGATCATGAATACGCGCAGGCCCGAGATCCACAAGCGCCTGATGCTGCTCGCCGCGGTCTCGATCCTCGACGCTGCGATTGCGCGCTGGTTCCTGACCTTCCTCGCACCTCCCGGACCGCCCGGCCCGCCGCCGGTACCCGTGACGATTGCGCCGGCTGTGGTCGCCGCCCTTCTGCTCGGCGTCGCCATGGTGCGCGACTGGCGCACCGAGGGCCGCGTGCATCCGGTCTACATCTGCGGCACACTCGCGCTTTTGGCGGTGAAGGTGCTGAACTGGCCGGTCAGCGAGACGGCAGCGTGGCACGCATTTGCCGGCGGGATTCTGGCGCTGGCGCAGTAACTCTGTAGCGGCAACACCAATGTGATCCCGTCACCCCTGGGGTGGCCGCTTCTTCAGCGGCCCTCGAAGAGCGACGGCCCGGCTGCACCGGGGCCGCTCATCCTTCGAGGCTCCCCGCGCGATGCTCTGCATCGCGCGCCTCGCACCTCAGGATGACGGAGCTAGTTGGGTTACGCCCCCGCCTTGCACGTGATCCCGCCATCGACCACGAGCTCGATGCCCGTCACATATTTCGACTCGTCCGAGGCCAGGAACAGCGCGGCGTTGGCGACGTCGAAGGCATCGCCCATGTGGCCCATCGGCACTTGCGCATCGCGTGCGCGCCACATCGCTTCGACGTCGCCCTTGGCGTAACTATTGGCGAGGCCTGCGGAGTGCTCGACCATCGGCGTTTTCATCAGGCCGGGCAGGATCGCGTTGACGCGGACATGATGGCGCGCGAACTCGATCGCCGTGGTGCGCGTCATCTGGTTCATCGCCGCCTTCGAGGTGCCGTAGGTGACGTAGGAGATGCCCATGTGGCGGATCGAGGCGATCGAGGAGATGTTGATGATCGAGCCGCCGCCCTGCTTCACCATCACGGGGATGACGTGCTTCATGGCCAGATAGGCGCTCTTGAGATTGACGCTGAAGACGCGGTCCCAGCTCTCCTCGCTTACCTCGACCACGCTGCCCATTTCGGCGATGCCGACATTGTTGTCGAGCACGTCGATGCGGCCATAGGCCTTCAGGCACGCCGCCACCATCGCCTCGATCTCACTGGCGCGCGAGACGTCGGCCGTGAACGCCATCGCCTTGCCGCCTTCTCCGGTGATGATCTTCGCGGTCTCCTCGGCCGCTGCACCATTGCGATCGACGCAAAACACCTGCGCGCCCTCGCGCGCGAAGGTCACTGCGGTCGCCTTGCCGTTGCCCCAACCGGGCCCGATCGAGCCGGCGCCCACCACCATCGCAACCTTGCCCTTGAGCCGATCCATCCTGTGTCTCCCGTGTTGTTCTTGTAGCCCGGATATCGTTGCGCTCATCCGGGCTGCGGTTCTACGGATCCTTGCAAACTCTCATCGTCGTGACGTTAGCACCGATCGGATGCCCGACAATCTCCGACAGTGTCCGGCACTTCCCGTCATGGCACAGCCGCCACTCTCCCGCCGCGCCCGAATTGCCCAGCACGACCTCCGGCATCCGCGGTCGCTGCGGCCGCCATTGAAACCAGCCGTCGACCAGCCTCGCCTCAGGCGGCGGCTCCATGCCGGGGCCGGTGCCCTTGACGCGCGCCTGCACCAGCTCGAGGCCGGCGGGCGTGACGCGCCAGTCTTCCTGCCAGTCGACCTTCGCGATCGAATGCGTCCATACGAGCGTGAACGCGGACAGCACCAGCGCCTTCACACCGACCGCCGTTGCGAAGCAGAGGCTCACACCGCCTCGACCGCTGCCGGCGGACGCTGCCGCCATTGCCACAGCACGAGCGCCGCAGCGAGCACGAAGCCCGCGGTGTCGCTGAACGGGAATTCGCCGAGCAGGCAGAACGCGGCGCCGAGCGCGACGAGGCGTTCGACAATCGTCAGCCGCGTGAACAGGAAGCCGATCGCGACCATGCCGAACAGCCCGATCGCCACCAGCGCCTTGACGGTCGCGAGCGCCACCGCCCCGTAGAAGCCGAGCTTTGCCGCCATGGGATCGCCGGCCTGGAGCATCAGGGCCGGCGAATAGACGAAGATGAAAGGGATGACGTAGCCGGCGAGCGCGATGCGCATCGCCTCCCAGCCGATCTTGTCCGGATTCTCCTTCGCGATCGGCGCCGCTGCCAGCGCGGCGAGCGCGACCGGCGGCGAGAGGTCGGCCATGATGCCGTAATAGAACGCGAACATGTGGCTCGCGATCAAGGGCACGCCGAGCTTCGCCAGCGCGGGCGCCGCGAGCGCGGCGGTGATGATGTAAGTCGGGATGGTCGGGATGCCGGTGCCGAGCAGGATCGACAGCAGCATGGTCATGACCAGCGCCAGGAACAGGCTCTTCTCGCCGAGCCCGATCACCCAGCTGCCGAAGATGGTGCCGACGCCGGTCTGCGACATCATGCCGATGATGACGCCGACGATGGCGCAGGCCATGCCGACGGTGATGGCCGACTTGGCGCTTTCGGCCAGCGCATCGCGGCACTCACGCAAGGCCTTGAAGCCGCCACGGATGAAGGCGGTGATCACGATTAGGCCAACGACGACGCTCGCCACCGGCACGATCTGGAGGCCGTCACGCGACAGCGCGGCAACGACCAGCGCAAGGCCGATCCAGAAAATATATCGGATCACCATCGACGAGGCGCCCGTCGTGATGGCGGTACCGAGGATCAACGTCACGGTCAACGCGAGGCCCATGCTGCCGGCATAGAGCGGCGTAAAGCCTTCGAACAGCATGTAGACCAGCGCTGCGAGCGGCAGCACGAGATACCAGCGCGTCACCAGCGCCTTCCAGGCGCTCGGGATCTCCGAGCGCTTCATGCCGACGAGCCCGTGCTTGCCGGCTTCGAGATGCACCATCCAGAACGCAGAGGCGAAATAGAGGATCGCAGGGATAGCGGCCGCTTTCACGATCTCCGAATATTGCACGCCGAGCGTCTCAGCCATGATGAAGGCGACCGCGCCCATCACTGGCGGCATGATCTGCCCGCCCATCGAGGCCGTCGCCTCGACGCCGGCCGCGAAGGCGCGGCGGTAGCCGAACTTGATCATCAGGGGGATGGTGAACTGGCCGACGGTGACGACATTGGCGACGCCCGAGCCGGAGATGGTGCCCATCATGCCCGAGGCAAACACCGCGACCTTGGCGGGTCCGCCGCGGGTGCGGCCGAACAGGCCGAGCGAGACGTCGGTGAACAGCTGGATCATACCGGCGCGCTCCAGGAACGAGCCGAACAGGATGAACAGGAAGATGTAGGTCGCCGAAACGTAGATCGGCACGCCGTAAAAACCTTCGGTGCCGAACGACAGATGCGTGACGATCTGGTCGAAATCATAGCCGCGATGGTTGAGCGGCGACGGCAGATACTGGCCGAAGAACCAATACAGCAGACAGGCGCCGCACATCAGCGGCAGCGCCGCGCCCATCAGCCGCCGCGTACCCTCGAAGATCAGCACGGCAAGCAGCGTGCCGACCACGAGATCGAGCCGGGTCGGATCGCCGTCGCGGGCGATCAGATCGGCGTAGAAGATCCACTGATAGAGCCCGCAGAGGAAGCCGGCGCCCCCGATCACCCAGCCGAGCGCGCGGCCAAAATGACTCTTCGCGGTGAAGTTGGCGATCAGGCCGAAGGTGAGCAGGATCAGGAAGCCGACATGGACGCCGCGCACCACCTGGCTCGGCAGATAGTTGAAGGCGGCGACATAGAGCTGGAAGCTCGCGAATGCGATGCCGATCCAGTAGGCGAGCTGGCCCCACCAGCCCGGGCCAAAGCCTTCGGGGAAGCCATGCTCGAAATTGTCGAACTCGACCTTGATGGGGGCCTCGTTGGCCTCTGCCTTTTCCAGCATTTCAAATCGTCCTCAGCCTGTCCGTGCCTGATAGCATTGGCACGGGCTCCAAAAACGTCATGCCCGGGAGAGTCCCGGGCATTCGCGATTTTCCTCTCCGTCATTCCCGGGCGGCCCATCAAAGGCGAACCCGGAAATCTCGAGATTCGGGGTTCGATGGTGCGCATCGCCCCGGAATGACTGACGAGAGTTACTCGATCAGCCCCTTTTCCTTGTAATAGCGGATCGCGCCGGGGTGCAGCGGAACCGGGCTACCGGTGGCGGCGGTCTCGAGCTTGATCTCCTTGCCGGCGGCGTGCGCGTTGGCGAGCTCCGGCAGCGACTCGTAAACCAGCTTGGTCATCTGATAGGCGAGATCGTCCGATACGGCGGAGCTCGTAACGAGATAATTGATTACGGCCGCAGTCGGGACGTCCTTGTCCTGGCCGGTATAGGTGTTGGCCGGAATGATCGCCGAGACGAAGGGCGGGCCGATCTTGTCGACGGTCTCCTTCGGCACCGAGACCACCGTGATCGGGCTCGAGGTCGACAGGTCCTTCAGCGAGGCGACGCCGAGCCCGGCCGATTGCAGTGTGGCGTTGAGCTGCCGGTTCTTCATGAGGTCGACGGATTCGGCGAACGGCAGATATTCGACCTTGCCGAGATCCTTGTAGCTCATGCCGGCGGCAGCGAGGATCGCGCGCGAGTTCAGCTCGGTGCCCGACTTCGGCGCGCCGACCGACAGGCTCTTACCCTTGAGGTCGGCGAGCGTCTTGATGCCGCTGTCGGCAGTCGCGACGATCTGGATGTAGTTAGGATAGATCGCGCCGATCACGCGCAGCTTGTCGAGCTTGGTCTTGAAGCCCGCCTCTTCCTCGCCGTCCCAGGCCGCTTTCAGCGAGTCGCCGAGCGTGAACGCCAGCTCGCCGCGGCCCTGCTGCAGCAGGATCAGGTTCTCGACCGACGCCTTGGTGGCCTGCACCTGCGTCTTCACGTTCGGAATCTTGTCGCCGTAGATCTTTCCGATCGCGACCCCCAGCGGATAGTAGACGCCCGAAGTGCCGCCGGTCAGCACGTTGATGAAGGATTGCGCCTGCGCGCAAGGTGCCGATGCCGCCAGAGCAAGAGCCGCGGCCACGCCGAAAATCGTTCGTTTCATGGTTGTTGTACTCCCCAAACCGGCGGCGAAATTGGCCGGATGAGGGGTGCGGGTCAACCCATCCAAAAGACAAAACAGGACTGCGGCAAGTGGCCGCTTTGGTTCGATTTTCGGGAACCAGCGGGTGCGGCGAGGTGGCGCAGTCAGGCGGTGGAGCGCGCCTCGCCCAGCTGGCAAGTGCTACTGGAACGTCATATCCAGGCACTTGGAGATGTCGGAGCCGAGACCGGAGGAGATGATGATGCAGCCGCGCACCTTCTGTGCGGTGACGTCGACGGCCCAGACCGAATAGCCGCCGGGGCCGAAGAACGAGTTGGTGTTCGGCGGCTCGGTCTCGGTGGCATCGAAGTCGTAGTGGCCGTCGGTCTCGAAGATGCGCGGCTTCTTGGTGCAGCCGCCGTCGGCCTGGACGTTGATGACCTCCTTGTTGTCGCGGGTCAGCGCCAGGGAGACCTGGCAGCGGAAATATTCCGAGGTCTTGGTGTTGAAGAGATAGGTGTAGGACTTGCAGGTCGCCGTGTTCAGCTTGCCCGGCGCAAGGCCGCGGCTGCACGAAATTCGCTGGTTGTGGCTGAGCTGGTAATCATCGGCCCGGGCTGCCGGCGCCAGCGCCGTCAGGGACACTAAAGCAGCCCAGCAAAGCTTGATCACATGGCGCATCCGAATCATCCCCACCAACAATTTTGTCGAGTTGCGTTCTAGACGGAAAGCGGAACATAGTCGCGAGGGGACGAAGGGAAAATCACAAGCTGCTGGGCAAGACGTGATGCGCTGTGGCGCTTTCGCAAATTGACCCGGACACATCGTTCGTGGTTTGTTCAAGCCTGGAATGTCCCGACCGTGGAGGATGGGATGACGACATTTTCAATCAAGACATTTGCAATCGTAGCCGCGCTCGGCGCATTCGCAGGGCCCGCATTGGCGCAAACGGGAGCGACGCCTTGGGAGCTCAAGCCCGATATAGGCTACGCCTACGACAAGGACGGCAAGACCTATTCCTACAAGATGGGCACCAGCAACGCCGGCGAGCTGCTGAAGGGCGCCAAGAAAGTGCCCAAGGGCACGCTGTTCTTCATCGGCCACAACGGCCAGCTCTACATGCGCACCGGACCGTATCTGGAGGGTGACGGCAAGTTCAAGTTCGGGCCGGATCAGTAGGGCTTGAGGCGGCGGGGCGACACAGCCGCCACACTCTCGGCGTCATCACCCGCGAAAGCGGGTGATCCGGTATTCCAGAGGCCGTTGTGCTTGAAGCGAGAGGCCGCGGCGTACTGGATGACCCGGTCAAGCCGGAGCATGACGGCGAGATGGGGTAGGACGGAGAGCTAAAACGCGCCCGCCAGCTCCCTTGCGCCGGCTTTGCTACTGTTCGAGTCCATCCGCTCATCCGTCACCGCGAGCAGCTTCGCCACCGTGTTGTGGCGGATCGCGACGGGGTTGCGCTCATAGCCGCCGCGCTGGAAGAAGTTCGAGGTCGGCACCTGCTCGCGCATCGCCTGCGGCATCGTCACCATGTCGAGGCCGGTGCCGTCGCCGGTGAGGTTCATCATCTCGAGCTCGGCCGCGGTGAGCGGACGGCTGTAGCCCTTGGCGCGGGCGAACAGCACCGAGGTCAGCAGCTTGTGGGTCTGCAGCATCGGTCCGATGTCGATGTCGAGCACCATCGCATGCATGGCCCAGCCCTGCGCAGTGTTGCCGATCTTCTCGTGCTCCGACCAGGTGTCGGGCACCGACTTCGCATGCCCCACCATCTTCTTGAGCACGGCGAGCTTGTGCTCGAGCGCCTGGCGCGCAGGTCCTGACGTTCGCGCCACCTTCTCCGAGAGCGCACGAATGAATTCATGCCCCTGCTCAGCAAGCAGCTCGACGCTGTTGGTGGTCAACAGCTGGTTGTAGCCTATTGCCGTCGAGATCGCGCGCTTGCCGCCATGCTCGATGCCCGCCTGCACGTCGTAACCGCCGGTGCCGCCGGTCTCGAACGAATAGACCCGCACCGCCTGCTCGCGCGTCAGCCCCGAGGCGAGCGCGTAGCGCGCATAGGCGCGCTTGAACTCGAGCTCGCTGGACGGGCGTTGCGGCGTGAACTGGTAGAGCTCCTGCGCCGCGCGCAGCAAATCGGCGACCACCGGAATGGGCTTCCGGGGCGGGCGTTCAGGCGCCTCCTCCGGCTCCGGGTTCACCGGACGCTTCGGCCCGGTATAGATCGGCGGATGCTCCAGCACGTAATCGTCGAGCGTGATCTGCTGTCCGCTGCGCCGCTTGGCATTGCGGGTCTTCCGCTTCTCCGAGATCTGGCTCCAATAGGCGCCGGCCTCGGCATCGAAGGCGGCGCGCGCGGCCTGATATTCGGCGAGCTTGCGGCGATATTCGAGCACCGCCGGCGAGGCCCCACCTTGCGCGAAAAACTGCGACAGCAGCTGGGCGTTGGCATTGCGAACGGCCGGCGGCAGCGTGTCGGCCTCGCCACCGCGCGCGGCCGGTGCGAGCAGCACGAACGCGAATGGAACCAGCGTCAGGACGCGTCGAATCGATATGTGATGCATGCTGCCCTCTTAGCAGGCATCCGGTAACCGTCACGTTAACGCGCCGTTTACCATCGTCACTTCCAGGCAAATATCGGCTGTTCCAGGTCGATGACGCGGGTGTGCCGGCCCGCCAGCACCTCGCGGAACTGGTAGATCAGCGCTGCCGTCGGGGCATGGATCAGGCTCATCTGGTGATGGAAGCGGATCACGCGGCGGCTGCTTTCGGGAATCGCGACGAAATCGAAAGCGTCCTCGCGTTCGATCGTGGCGAGCGCGATGCGATGAACCGACGCGACCTCGTCTGGGTTCGGTCTGATCGCGGCGCTATCGGCCGCCCAGACCACGACCGGCGTGATCAGATAGCCGGAACGCGTCGGGTAATCGTCCAGCGCACCGAGCACGTCCGCATCCGTGAGCCGAAGACCAAGCTCCTCGTCGAGTTCGCGCAACGCCGCTTCGACCGGGGTCTCGCCTGGATCGCAGCGGCCGCCGGGCAGCGCCCATTGACCGCGATGGGCGCGCAGATGCGATGCCCGCAGCGTGAGCAGCAGCGCAGTGTCGTCGCCCTCGCCCGCGGTCAGCGCAACCGCCACCGCGGCGCGCTTCAGCGTCGCCGGCGCGTCATCCCCCCGCAGGCGCGTGAAGGCTGCGCAGGCATCCGCGATATTCCGTCGTGTGGCATCGTCGAACGATCTCATGATGCTTGACTACACCACGTCCGCCCCCGATGAAATGAGCTCGCAAGGCCAAGGAACGGACGACGACATGACCAACAAGGCCGCCGCAAGGCTGAAATCCGACGGCTGGAGCATCCTGGAGACCACGGGCTTCCTGCACCTGATCGGCCCGTTGTGGGAGCGCAGGGTCGACGGTCATTACGAGTTCGCACTCGCCACCGAAGACAAGCACCAAAACCGCCGCGGCATGGTCCAGGGTGGCGTGATGATGACCTTCGCCGACCGCACCTGCGGCATGACCGCCCGCTATGTCTCCGGCAAGGAGTACATGGCGACGGTGCAGCTCGACACGCACTTCGTGGAAGCCGGCCAGATCGGCGACATCCTGATCTCTCGCCCGCGCGTGGTCCGCTCGACCCGCAGCCTGATCTTCATGAGCACCGAAGTGACGGTGGATAACCGCTGCATCGTGATGGCGAATGGCGTGTTCAAGATCTTGAAGGGGCCGGGGTAGCTGTTCGGTCAGGTTGCCACCGCCGCAACCACACACTCGTCGTCGTCCCCAACCTCGTCATTGCGAGCGCGGCGAGGCAATCCAGAATCCCTCCGCGGACACATTTCTGGATTGCCTCGCTGCGCTCGCAATGGCGACTGTAGCTGGCTATGCTGCCCTCCACCAATATCAAGGACCCGCCCATGCAATACCGCCAGCTCGGCCGCAGCGGCCTGAAAGTTTCGCCGATTTGTCTCGGCACCATGATGTTCGGCGGACCGACCGATGAAGCCACGTCACAACGCATCATCGACAAGGCGCACGCCGCCGGGATCAATTTCATCGACACCGCCGACGCCTATTCGAAAGGTGCATCCGAGGAAGTCGTCGGCCATGCCATCGCGAGCAAACGCCACGCCTGGATACTCGCGACGAAGCTCGCCAATCCCATGAACAACGAATTGGGCGATGATCCCAATCGCGGCGGGCTGTCGCGGCGCTGGGTGCTGCAGGCGGCTGACGAGAGCTTGAAGCGGCTCGGCACCGATCACATCGACATCTACTATCTGCACAAGGAAGATCATGCGACGCCGCTGGAGGAGACGGTCCGCGCGATGGGCGACCTGATCCGCGCCGGCAAGGTGCGCTATTTCGGCGTCTCGAACTACCGTGCCTGGCGCGTTGCCGAGATCTGCAACATCTGCGATCGGCTCGACATCGACCGGCCTGCGGTGAGCCAGCCTTACTATAACGCCATGAACCGCATGCCCGAGGTCGAGCACTTCCCGGCCTGTTCCTATTACGGCCTCGGTATCGTGCCCTATAGTCCCTTGGCGCGCGGCGTGCTCACCGGCAAGTACAGGCCCGATGCAGCTCCCGACAAGGAGACGCGCGCGGGCCGCAACGACACCCGCATGATGCAAACGGAATGGCGGCCGGAATCGCTTCACCTCGCGCAGGAGATCAAGACGCACGCGGAGACGAAGGGCATCACCGCCGGCCAGTTCGCAGTCGCCTGGGTGCTCAACTCCGCCTTCGTCTCGTCGGTGATCGCAGGTCCCCGCACCGAGGAGCAATGGGACGGCTACATCAGCGCACTCGATTATCGTTTCACCGCGGAGGATGAGGCGCTGATCGACCGGCTGGTGACGCCAGGCCATCCGTCGACGCCCGGCTATAACGACCCGGCCTATCCGATCGAGGGCCGCCGCGCGCGGACGGCGTGAGAACGGGAGACCACGATGGCGCTTGAAGACCGCTACGGCTTTCCGCTCTCCACCACCTCGCATGAGGCAGCAAGCGCCTATCGCGAGGGCGTCGATCTCATGCTTTCGGGGTGGACCGGCACGGCGGAGACGCTGGAGTGCGCGATCACGGCGGACCCGGACTTCGCGCTGGCCCATATCGCCCGCGGCCGCGTGCATGCTTTCTACCAGCAGGGCGATCTCGCGCGGCAGAAGGCGGCGCTCGCGCGCGAGCTCGTCGCCAAGCGCGGCGCCGAGCGCGAGCGCTCGCATGTCGAGACGCTGGCGCTCGCGATCGAGGGCCGGCTGCCGGAGGCGATCGCATCGACGCTGAAGCACGTCGACGCATGGCCCCGCGACGCCGTGGTGCTGTCGCTGCCGCTCGGCGCGTTCGGCCTGTTCGCCTTCTCCGGCATGGCCGACCACGATCGGGCCCGGCACGAGCTCTGCGAGCGCGTCGCGCAGCATTACGGCGAGGACTGGTGGTTCCTCACCATGTCCGGTTGGGCGATGACGGAGAATGGCGACGTCGCGCGCGGCCGCGCCGTCACCGAGCGCGGCTTCAATCTGCGCCGGGCCAACGCCCACGCTGCACATGCGGTCCTGCACGCGATGTTCGAGGATGGATCGATCGACGCGGCCGATCGTCTCGTCGACGACTGGATTCCGACTTACGACCGCGCCGGAATCCTGCACGGCCATATCCGCTGGCATCAGGCGCTCGGCGCGCTCGAACATGGCGACGCCGCACGGGCGCTTGCGATCTATGCCGACGTGCTTCAGCCCACCGCGACGCGGGCGCCGCCACTCAACGTCATCACCGACAGCGCCTCCCTGCTCTGGCGCCTGTCGGCTTACGGTCATACCGTGCCGCAGGCGCTGTGGCGCGAGGCCGACGCCGCGGCGCAAAAGCTGTTTCCGAAGTCGAGCCTGTCCTTTGCCGACGTCCACATGGCGCTGTTCGCGGCCGCCACGCAGAACCGCGAGGCGCTGGCCGCGCGCCTTGCGGTGATCGAGCAGCGGCTCGCTGACGGTAAGCTGCCGGCCGGCCCCGTGGTGCCGGCGATCTTCCGGGCGCTCGCGGCTTTCGTCGATGAGGATTACGGGACTTGCGTGCAGATGCTCGCGCCGCTCCTCGGCGAGGTCGTGCGCATCGGCGGCAGCCATGCCCAACGCGAGCTGATCGAGGATACCTTTATCGTCGCGCTCATGCGCAGCGGTGAGCTGCCCCGCGCCCGTGCCGTGCTGGACGCCCGTCTGCACCGCCGGCCGTCCCTGCGCGATAAGCGCTGGCAGGGGGCGATAGGCTAGCTCCGCCACGAAAAAAACACCGCTCTGATGGCAGGTGCCTCTTGGGACGGATTGGGCGATTTGGACGAATCGCTGTCGGGGTGACAAGGTGGTATTCCAGACGGGACTTGCAGAACAAACGAGATCGCAACCAATTTGCGATACGATCGTTATGGTGCGGAACCTTTCCGCCGCCACGGCCCTCTGGCACACGAGCCCGACGATGCGCCTCTGCCGACCGGTCCTCGCCGCTTTGACCGTGGCTCTGGCAAGTCCTTGTTTTGCCGAGACTTCCAAACCCATTCCGCTCGACAATCCGCAGTTGCAGCAGAACGCCTTCATCGATCTGCTGGCGCTGATGTCCGGCCACTGCAAGACGTTGAGGGTCGCAGGCCGCACCTTCCCGTGCAAGACAGTGGCCTATGCCCACGGCGACAAGGGCCGGGTCAATTTCGCGGTCGCGGTCGACGATCCCAGCGACGACAGCCACGTCGTGTCGTTCTCGGGCGAGAACGGCAAGCGCGCCGACGACAATTCTTACGAGCTGCCGATCGACCGCATGCTGCTCAACTCCAAGGACCGCCCGAGGGTCGACGGCCTGCCGGTGCCGGCCGAGCAGACCTCCACCGGCATCTGCCGCCAGACCGGCAATTTCGCCGCCAGGAAGGTGCACGACGTCACCTGCTCGGCGACCGACAGCGATGGCCGGACCTACGAGCTCCTATTCGTCTCCGACGGCACGCCGGTCAGCGTGCGCCGCATTCGCCAGTCGGCACCGTCGATCCAGGACCCGTTCAAGTAGCTCAGATCACGGCGAGTGACCGTGCCCTGGAGTGCGCAGGGTTCTCCACGTTGAACGCGACCATCTCCTCGCGCTGAGGCCGGGATGTTCGAGCGAGGGAATGCTCGAGAGCAGATCCCAGGTGCATTCGTAATGGTCGGTGGTGAGCATGCGCCCGCCGCGGAGCGAGTAGGCGCCGTTCGCGAGCTGCGTGCCATTCGAAGCTGCCGCCGACCAGCGGCTGCGCCTCCTAGATCGCGATGTCGTGCCCCGACAGCTGCGCATCGCGAACGAGGAACGCCGCGCCCGCGAGCGATCCAATGCCACCGCCGATGAAATACGGCTTCATGACCTGCCTCGACGTCCCGTTCGAATGTCGCGGCGACATTGCATCGCGCGGCGCGCGGTCAAAGTTGCGCTTGATCAAGGGCAGGCTGCCTGTAGATCACTTGAGTTGAGCCGATTGACTGATTGGCCTCGCCATGGCGTCCTTTCACGACGTCAGTGATTCCCCGGTGACATCGCGGCCAAGCTTCGGAACGACCCATGACGCGCGACCGCCTGTTTCTGCTGCAGCCCGGTTTCGAGGATCCGGCTTTTCCCGGCCAAAGCTTCTATTGCTGGCACTGCGCGCTGATCGAGGGCGTGCTGGCCTCGTTTCCACAGCTCGCCGAAAAGCTCGATGTCGAACGAATCCCCTGGCCACGGCCTCGGCAAGCCGTGATTGCGCTGGTCGGCGAGGAGAACCAATCGCTGCCCCTGCTCGTGCTCGCGACTGGGGCGACGTCGCCGCACCAGACCGGCAGCCACCAGGGCCGCGCCTTCATCGCCGACAAGGACGCAATCCTCGCCGCGCTCTCCGAGCGCCACGGCTTTCCCGATCCGCATCCGTGAGAGTGTGCGCGAAAATTTGCGTGCTCACTCCCGTGTCGCGGACGCGCTGCAGCGTTCCTTGCGCTGCTGCGCAGAGCCGGGACCCACGCAGCCGACACACCAGGAACATGGGCCCCGGCTCAGCATCGCATCATCTAGGAGACGCTGCGCTGCGTTCGGGGCACAAGTCCGCAGCCGACGCATCGTCATGCGAAGATAGAACGCGCGGCATTCGAACATTCACAGACGTTAACGCGTGTTGATCGGACCTCACATCTGCGTCGTTTCGACGCCCGCACTGGCGGGAACACGCTGGATGCTCATCTGTTGTCACACGACATTCAACTGGAGTGATGACATGAAATATCTCATTGTCGCGATGGCCGTCGGCGCTGCGGCGCTTACTGGCGGATCGGCGGCGAACGCAGCCGGTGGCACGAGCGCCAGGCAGACCGCGCAGGAAAGCCAGTCCACCGACATCAGCGCACAGCGCAGGCACCATCGCTGGCATGGTCACCACCATCATTGGCGTCCTCATCACGGCTATTACCGGCCCTATTACAGAAGCTACGGCTATTACCCGCGCCACGGCTATTACGGCGGCGGCCCCTATGGGTACTACGGCGGCGGTCCCGGCGTGACGTTCAGCTTCGGCGGCGGACGCTGGTAAGACGCAAGCGGCCCGCAGAGATGCGGGCCTCTTTTGCTATCCCTGCAAGATCATCCCCGCCGTCTCCAGGCCACTCGCGAGCGCCGCCTCGACCGTGCCCATGTCGCGGCCGCGATAGAGTGCTTCGCCGGAAAACAGCACCCGCCCGCCTGCACGCGAGAGGATCGCTTGTGCCTCGCGCGTCCGCGGCGTCGCCCACGAATAGGCGCCGCGCGCGAAGCGATCATGCGCCCAGTTGGCCGCAGCTCCGGCCACCAGCTGGCGCGCGATGTCATCGCGCGGCAGGCTGAAGACGGCGGCGAGCGAGCCAAGCCCGGCCTCGATCAGGCCTTGCGGATCGAGGCTTTCCAGCTCCATCGTGCGCGGACCGCCGAACCAGCCCGTAAGCACGGCATGCTGGCTCGGATATTGCGTCCACCACACCGGGATCGCCTGGTCCGACAGCAGGAAGGTCATGTCCGCAAGGTCTTCCTTGCGCTCGCGCCACCATGGCCGTGCGAAGCGCAGTACGATCTTGATGACATTGCCAAAGCCGATGTCGTCGGCAGCAGCAAGCTTCGCGCGCGCCCCCGCCGGCAGCGCGATCTCGCGCAGCAGCGGCAGCGGCACGGTGAGGATCACGCGATCGCAGGCATGCACATCGCCGCCGGCGCATCGAACGGCTACCGCGCCGCCCTCCTCCGCAATGGCCGATACGACGCAACCGAGACGGATAGTCACGCCGTGCCTGCGGCAGTCGGCGGCCAGCACGTCGATCATCGCGCCGTATCCACCATCGATGCGCGCCTGGGGAGCGTGTCCGCCATCCATCCATTCCGCGCGCAGCGCTAGCGTTGACGCGCGCTCAGGATCGGCCGCGTCATACCCCTCGACCATCCGTTCGATCGAATGGCGCATCGACGCGTACTCGTCCCCGGAAAAATGCCGGCGCAGGAAGTCGGCGACCGTGAGGTCGTCCTTCAAGTCCCCTAGCACGGCCTGAAGCTCCGCTTCGTGAGGATCGAGGCGATCCTCGCGCGAAAGCTTCGTCCCGTCAAAGCTCCACTGTTCGCCTTCGATCTCCTGAAGCGACAGCGCGGCCTCGCGCAGGAGTGCGCGCGTGACCGGCGCCTCGCCATGAACGAACTCGGCGCCGCCATCGGCGGGATAGCCGAACTCGGAGACCGGTAGCGGATGAATGCGACCGCCACAGCGCTGGCGCGCTTCCAGGATCGTCACCTTGCGGCCGGCACGCGCCAGCTCGCGCGCCGCCATCAGGCCGGCCGCGCCCGCGCCGACGATCACGATGTGCTCGGATGTATCGGACATGGCCGCGCCTTACCGGCTCGCGGCTTGAGGATCGTTCTCGATCAGATATCGCAGCAGCAGGACGCCGCCGCCGAGCTCGCGCGTGCTCTCCAGCGTCATCGCCGTGATCGGCGCGCGCCGCTCGCTGTCCGCCTCGGTCGAATCGAACACGAAGGGGGCGCCTTTCGCGCCGTCGATCGCGGGGCTGAGGACCAGATTGAATTCGTCGATGAGGCCGGCGCGCAGGAACGCGCCGTTGGCGACGCCGCCGCCCTCGACCAGCAGACGCTTCACGCCGAGTTCATGGCTGAGAATGTCCAGCGTCAGGGCCAGGTCGATCTCGGATTTACCGGCAAAGATGTAGGACACGCCCTCGCCGCGTAGGCCAGCGAGATGCGAATCCGGAACGTTCTCGGTCAGCACGACGACGATCGGATCGCCGCCGATGTCCGCACGCCCCCAGCCGATCTTGCCTTGGGCATCGAGCACGACCCCATAGATTTTCGCATCGCGCTGCGCAAACCAGTTCTCGCGTGGAAATTTCGCGTTCGTCGCGGGATAAGGCTTGCCCTTGGCGAACTCCGACCCGGTGACGCGGCCGATCACCCAGGCATCGCCGCCGAGCTCGTCGTGGATTTTTTCGAACCAATCCGTGCCTGCGCCCTTCGGACGCCAGCGGCTGGGATGTGTGCGGCCGTCGAGGCTCGAGTGCATCAGACAGATGACATACGGCTTCATGCAATCCTCCGAGTAGCGCTCAGGCCGCCGATCCATCGCCGCCTGCATTCTCCTTGGCGCGCGCGTTCACGATCAACGCCAGCGGATTGAGCTTTGGCGGCGCGACGAGCTGGAGCGTGTTGGTGTCGCGATGATTGAACGGCGCGCCGCGCACGAACAACTCGGTCTGGATCAGATAGGTCCAGCTGCCATCGTCGTTGAAGGTGATGTCGCAGCGGTAAGCATCGGTGCGGAAGGCCTGTTCCAGAAAATCGGTCGAGCAGATCCCGTAAGCGGTGTCGCCGCGCTTGGCCGTGACCGAGATTGTCCTGTCATCGGGCCCGGCCTTGCCCGAGGCCAGCAGCACCTGTCCGCGCGGGATCGCCAGCGTCTGCATGACCAGACCGGTCGCCGGCTCCCACAGCCAGTAGCCGACCTGGTCGTGGAACGTGATGTCTTCCTCGGGTGTGTTGATGTGGATGTGATAGCGCAGCCCGTACAACAGCTGCGGCCCGTTGGCCTGCGGATCGATCGGATCCATTCGGATGCGCTCGATGAACGTCCGCCGCTCGGGCCCTTCCGCCTTCGGATTGATGTCGATGCCCTTGTCGGCCTGCCAGGTGCCGGCAAGACGGCGGAGCGGGCCGAGATTGGCAAGTCCGTCGGGCGAGACGTCCTCGGGCTCGGTGAAGATATCGGCGGGAATGGGGAGCATAGAGGCCTCGCGGGGTTGTCGGGGCCACCAATATCACAGGCAGGCGCGGCGTGAATTCAACTCATGCCGCCGACAGGCATTCGAGCCATGCGATGATGCTCGTTGCATTCGGCCCCGTCCTCGAAGCGACAGCCTGCAGGCTGCCGCCGTTGCTGACGTTGCCGGTGTAAGCCGCAAGCCACTCTCAAGCCGCCTCCGACGTTGATCTCGCACGCTGCTCGAGCATGCCGATCGTCTCGACCAGATTATCGCGTCGGGCGCGAAGGTTGAGCGCAAGAAGCGGGTAAGTCGGCTGGTGCACGTCGAACACCCCGGCGCGAGCTTCTTCCTCGAGAATATCGGTGTTAATCAGTCGAACGCGCCACCACAAATCCGCGATCAACGCGTCGAGCCGGAGTTCATCAGCAGCACCAGAACGGGACACTTCCTGCATCGCTTGCCTCAACCTGAAACGGCCTCTTCGCCGAGGCCTGGCTTGGGCCCTGCTTGAGCAAGCACAGTGCCAGGAAATGTCGGGCCGCGATCTGGCTTGGGAATTAGCTCCGCGCGGCGCTGCTTCGGCTCTCGTCGGGGGCCGAACGTGTCAGTGGGCCGACCAAGCCTTATCGTCTAAGGCATTCATAATCCGAGGCAATTTATACGAAGGAAGATCACCTGCTCAGCTTCTGCTCTTGGATGCAAGGGCTGCAGTGGCGCCATGATGACAAACGCCGAAGGCATTCGGCTCACGCCGCCCGACCTTTGCGGCGCCCCGTGCGGTCTTGCCAGGAGAGGCCGGCGAGCGGCACGGGCTTGCTGAAGTGAAATCCCTGGCCGAGCGGGATGCCGAGTGATTGGAGCCTTCTGACCTGTTCAGAGGACTCGACCCCCTCGGCGACGATCGACAGCTTCAACGTCTTCGCGAGCTGCACGATGGACTTCAGCACGGCGACGGTCTCGCTTCGATCGATCCGGTCGATGAATGACTTGTCGATCTTGACCTTGTCGAACGGAAACGCCGTCAGGTAGGACAATGACGAGTAACCGACACCGAAATCATCGAGGGCAATGGAGACGCCGAGCGCCTTGAGGCGCTGAAGCGTCTTGAGGTTCTCCTCTGTGTCGGCGAGAAATACGCTCTCGGTGATCTCGAGCTCGAGCCGGGTTTGCGGAAGGCCACTCTCCACCAACGCAAACGTCACGGCGTCGACGAGATTGGTGCCGGCAAATTGCAGGGCAGAGAGGTTGACGGCGACCTTGACGTCGGCCGGCATGCTGGTCGCATCGCGACAGGCTCTGGCGAGCACCTGATTGCCGAGCTCGACGATCAGTCCCCCCGCCTCCGCAACGGCGATGAACTCTGCCGGAGGAATGTAGCCCCTGCTGCGGTGATGCCAGCGCGCCAGGGCCTCGACCGATTTTACCCGACCGGTGCCCAGCTCGATCACGGGCTGATAAAACACCTCGATCTCCTCACGCCAGATCGCTTCGCGCAGCTCGATCTCGAGCACGTTGCGCTGCTCCGCTTCGGCCTTGAGCTCCGCTGAATAGACGTGGAAGCAGCTTCGGCCGGCATTCTTCGACCTGTAGAGCGCAAGATCGGCGTTGCGAAGGATCTCGTCGACCCGCGTGCCGTGCTCGGGCACGAGTGCAAGGCCAATGCTACAGCCGATCACGACCGGATGGCCATCGATATGATAGGGCTCGGCAATGGCCTGGACCAGCCGCGCCGCCAGACTTGCAGCGCCGCCGCGCATCGCGGCCCGGCCCGGCGCCACGATCACGGCAAACTCGTCGCCGCCGATCCGGGCCGCCATGTCGATGTCACGGATCTGCGCCTTGATCCGGACGGCGACCTGCTTCAGGAGCGCGTCGCCGCATTGATGGCCGAGCGCATCATTGACGGACTTGAACTTGTCGAGATCCAGCAGGAGTACTGCAAACGTAGGCTCCAGAGGGCGCGAGCCGGCCAGCGCCTCGTCAATACGCTCCTTGAACAGATTGCGATTGGCAAGGCCGGTCAGGCTGTCGTAGTGCGCGAGCTTCTCGATCCGGTCCTCGGACGCCTTGCGCTCGGTGATGTCCTCGTGGGTGGCGACCCAGCCACCGCTCTCGCGCCGGCCGTAGGAGATGTAGACGACCCGTCCATCCGGAAACTGGACGGTGTTGGACGTGTGCTCCGATTGAGCGAGCCGATTCTTCAGATCGACGAGATAAGCCCCGACGTCGAGCACGGCGGTCTGTTTCGCGAATACATCCCGGAAATCCATGCCGATCCGGATCTCCTCAGGCACCAGCCCATAGAGTTCGAGCCATTGCCGGTTGAACGCGATCAGGCGGTCACGGCCGTCGAACATGCTCAAGCCCTGCGGAAGGTTTCGGAGCGCATCCTCGAACTTGCCGGCAAAATCGCGCAGCTCACGGTGGGCACGATCCAGCGCCTGTTGCCGCCGCCAATGGAATGCCGCGGCGGCCACGATGATGAACGTGAGCAGCAACGTGCCGCCGAGATAGACCTTCTGTCTGAAGGCGGCGCGGGAATAGATCTCCTGCTCCGAAATGCCGACCGTGAGGATGAGCGGAAACGCGAGCGACCTGCGCGCGGTGATCAGCCGGTCACTGCGGTTCGGCCGGTTCTCGTTCCAATATTGTGCATAGAAGCCGTCTCCCAGCTCACCCTCGACGCGGTTCGGCGCGCGTTGTCCCAGCACGGAGCCCTGGTCCACGCCGCGCGCGGCGAGCACGACATGGTTCGCATTCCTGAGCACCAGCGTTCCTCCGGCTCCCAGCTTTGCCGTTTCGTAGAACTTGCCGATGAGGTCCACGCTGATCGAGCCGACGACTACGCCGGCCGGATTCCGGGCAAGGTCGAACACCTTTCTCGCGAGCTGGATGGTCCACTGGCGCGACACCCGCCCCACCACCGGCTTCGCCACGTAGAGGCTATCATCGGCTTGCGCCATGGCCTCGATGAAGTGCTCGCGATCGCCGAGATAGAGCGGCGGGCCGGAATAGCCCGCCGTGGTATCGAGCAAGTAGCCGTCCGGTCCGATCAGCGAGAACTGAACCACGTCGCCACTCGCAATGCGGGTCTTGTCGGACCAGAACTTCAGGCTGAAGGTCAGCGGGTCCTGGGCGTAAAGTGCGCGCACCACCAGCAACGACTGATCGACCTGTTCGAAAATACGTTCGGTGTTTTCCTCGAACAATTCGGCGACGCTATCGCCGTGCGACCGCGCCTGCTCGACCGCGTCCGCCCGCTCCGATGACGTGATCGCGAAGTAGCCGATCCAGACCAGGGGCAGGAAGAACAATGCGATCTGCAGTGGCGCATTGCGCAGAACCGTCAGCGCCGCCCTGCGGAGTGATCTCGGGCGCATGATCATGCCCGCTCGCGCCAGCCACAGCGGCCGAACAGTGCTGATCGCCGAAAACAGCATCGCCTCTCTCCGCCTCGATTGCACAGAGACGGCCACGGCCGAAAGCGGGACGCGGGCCTGTCCATGGCCCGAATCTAGTCAGGACAGCCTTAAGTTTCGGTTGGAACAAAGCTTAGCTTTTGGCTTGCGAGGTCCGTATGACCACGGGGGCATGGCGGCTTTGAGCAGCATGGCGGTGTCCAGGTATTGACAGTGATGGTGTCCTACCACACCCGCGCGGGGGCTTCTCACATCGCGCGTGCAAGCATGATCGCACCGGACAGGATGAGGGCCCCGCCTGCCGCATGGCTCAGTCTTCGGCCAAACGGCAGCAGCTTCTCACCGGCGACATAGAGCGCGATGGCGATGATCCAGACAGGATTCATCACGCCACCGACGAACAACAGGACCATCAATGACCAGCAGCAGCCGACGCAGTAGCTGCCATGGCGAAGTCCCATGCGGAATGCCCCGCGCGTTCCAGGTTGCCAGTGTCGGCTGAGAAATAGCAGTGGGCTGTCGCAGTAGCGCAAGCAGGCATGCTTGAGCGGCGTGAACTGGTAGAGCCCAGCGGCAACCACAATGAGGCCGCCGAGGATGGCGCTGGTGCTTGCCATCGCCATCGACAGCAACCCGAAGCGCTCGAGCGCCCATTGCGTCAGCACCGCGAAGACGCTGAATCCCGCCCATGTCGCGAGATAGCCCGCGAGAAAGATCCAGGCATCGATTGCGGCGCGGGATGCAGTCTCCTGCTTGCGCTTGACGCTCGCATACAAGAGCACGGTGGGCGCCGCGCTCGGCGCCATCATCGCGACCATCATCACCCACCACATCACGAACAGCAGCACTGCATAGTCCGGCGTCCATGGCATCGGCGCCATGTCCGGCATGTCGGCCATCATCTCGGTGTCCATGCCGGCGCCTGCAGCGAGGTAGGCCCAGGCGAGCGCCACCACTGCGGCGGTCCCGATCGCGACGATCAGCCGGTCGCGGTGGAGCAGCTGTTCCAACATCGGGCGCCCCTGCATCGAGTTGTCCAGGATGGCGATGAGGAGCTGACACCGGGATGTCGTCTCGGTGTCAGCGCCGCATCACGCCGCAACGCCCTCGGGCGTCTGCACGACATTGGCGAGCGAGCTGTGCGTACCCCGGGTCTCGAACGAGATCGCGCCGGTCGAGCGGATATTGGCGGACGCGACCTCGGCAGCCCGGTGCTCGAAGCCCTCGGGCATGACCACCTGAACGCGATGGGGAGCGCCGGTCACGGGATTCTTGATCGGCTCCACCTCGGTCTCGAGCACATCGCCGGCGACGAGTTTTGCGATACGGCCATTCTTGTCGAAGGAAAATTCGAACGGCGCGAAAACCGGGTCGCGAATGGTCGTCACGATCAGGCTGAAGATGTGGAACAGCGTGCCCTCGGCCGAATGCTTGCCCGACAGAATGTTGAACAGGGCCTGTCGCTGCTCCGGCGTGGCACGCTGGTCGACGATGGGCTGCATCGTGCCGTTGCCTTGATGCAGTGCGCCGGGGAAATCCACCACGACGGCAAAACAAATGCCGTCGAGCTTGACGCCCTCAAAATGCCCCCTCGTGATCCGCATGCCGACCATGCCTTTGCAATAGCCGTGGGTCGGTAGAGCGTTGAAATCGCAAGGGCAGCCAAACGCGCAATTGCAATTCTTCATCCATTCGCCTTCGAGACGCCAGTCCGATGCAGCCATGGCACATCTCCCAATGTGAGCGGGGACACAGCAGCCCTTGACGAATTTGTTCAGCGTTCTTGTCGAGGCAACGCAAAAAGGGCGCGAGCGGGATCGAGTCCGATCAGAAAGCCGGCATCGCAGAAAAGTATGGTGGCGAGCTGCCGTTTACCGTCCCGGCATCATATCAGCGGCAGCCGGGCGCGTATAGCGAACGGCGTTAGTGGCTCAGGCGCAGCCGGAGATGTTCGACGTCAGGGACGTGGCGCCCCTTCGGCGCTCGCCCGCCCGATACGCACAGCGCCACTCCCTTCAAACCAAAGCTGCGAACTCCTATCCATTTGAGACATAAATACAATTCATCCAGGAAACGGGCCATTTTGCCGGGAAAACGCTCTGATTGCGGCATTCGGGGGCAAGGCCTATGCTGAAGCCCGGCAATCACGCGGCCGCCCATCGTGCGGCGGGGGCAGCCTCACGGTGGATGGCTCGCACACCCATCCGAAAGGCTACGCCATGACCATTGCCCACACATTGCACCGATATCTGGCTGCCGAGAACATCGAGTATGCCGAGATCCCTCACGCCTTCACCATGTCATCCGCGCGCACGGCGCAGGCTTGCCACATCTCGGGCGATCACCTCGCCAAGGCCGTCGTGCTGCGGCATGACGGGGGCTATATGCTCGCGGTCTTGCCAGCATCGCACCATCTCAACCTGCCGGACTTGAAGGAGAGGCTCGGCGAAGATCTTGTGATGGCCAACGAGACCGAGATCAACCGGCTGTTCGCGGACTGCGCGCACGGAGCCGTTCCGGCGGTCGGCCGGTGCTACGGGCTCGATCTCGTCGTCGACGACAGCATCCGCGACCAGCCTCAGGTCTATATCGAGGCCGGCGATCACGAGACGCTGCTTCAGCTCACCCATGCGCAGTTCGCGCGCCTGACGGCCAACGCACCGCATGGACGCTTCAGTATGCACGACTGACGCGGCATGACAGTGGGGATGATTCCCGGCACGCCCGTCGCGGCGACGCGTGCGGTCGCGCCCGGTTCGTTGTATAGTCAAGTCGCGGGGGCTGCGTTCGCAACGGAGGTCCTCCATGAAAGTCAAAGAGGCAATGCACAAGGGCGTCGATTGGGTCAGCCCCGACACCCCGATCACCGAGATCGCGAAGTTGATGCAAGGCCACGACATCGGCTGCATTCCGATCGGCGAAGACGACCATTTGATCGGGATGGTGACCGACCGCGACATCGTCTGCAAAGGGCTTGCGCGCAGGGACTTCAACGCCGCGCGCATGACAGCACGGGACGTGATGACTGAAGGCATCCATTGCTGCCGGGAGGACGACGATCTGGCGAAAGCCGTGCATCACATGCAGACACTGAAGATCCGCAGGTTGCCTGTGATCAACAAGAGCAAGCGGATGGTCGGCATGATCAGCCTGGGTGATGTCGGGCAATCCGCCACGGCAGATTTGTTGACCCAGTGCGTCAAGGGCGTATCGGCGCACCATTGAGGCAACATCGGCTCGATCCGGACCTTCATCGGATCGGTCGCAGCCCCCCCGCGGCCGCGGAGTTCTCTCGAGCGGTGCATTGACTGCACTATAGCTCGGTTCGCCGCACTCTGCGGCCATTTCCGCTCGGGGCAAGCGGCAGTAACCGGCTGGAGCGTTTCCCAACGAAGTGGACACCGGCTTCGCGTAAAACGCGTCAAAACAAGAATCTGGAGCCCCGTTCCGATGCAATCGGAGCGGAAGCGGCCCTCGTCAAACCCGAACGCTGAGGCGGGATGGTGCCCAGGGGCGGAATCGAACCACCGACACTGCGATTTTCAGTCGCATGCTCTACCAACTGAGCTACCTGGGCGTGCTCCAAGAGAGGGGCCAAAGCCCATCGAGCGGGCGGTTTATAGTGGGCTCGGGGCGGCCTGTCCACCCGGCTTCGCCAAGAGGCTTCCCCGGGCACGGCCCGGCTGTGCACAAGGAAGGACGGGCTTGCCGCGATTGGCCGGCGGCGGACCGGACATTCACGCAAAGAATTGATATCGTTTATTTATTCGACGTCATCCGGATCGTCGTCGCGGCCAGGGATGACATAGGAACCCTTCAGCCAGCGGTTCAGATCGACGTCGCGGCAGCGCGAGGAGCAGAACGGGCGGGTGGCCTGCGACTGCGGCTTGCCGCAGATCGGGCAGGTCTTGAGCGGGCTTGCGGGTTTTTTGACTTCGTCGTCCATGACGTCGGCAGTTTACCTGAGGTGAAGGGGTTTAAGCGCCGGCCGGCAAACGGGTTCCTTCGACGGCAACCCCCGCATTCCGCAGGGGCCCGAAGCGGGCTGCGCCGGCTTGGCCGCCGACTCACACTGCGGTGGCGTTGAGCCAGCCGAAACGGATCGGAAAACCTTCGCCACCGAGCAGCGTCGCGGTCTCGTAGAGCGGCAGGCCGACGACGTTGGTGTAGGACCCCACCATCTTGACCACGAAGGAGCCGGCGATGCCTTGCACGGCATAGCCGCCGGCTTTGCCGCGCCATTCGCCGGAGCCGATATAGGCCTGGATGTCATCCTCCGAGAGTCGCTTGAAGCGCACGCGGGTCTCGACCAGGCGCTGCCGGAAGGCTTCGCGCGGCGTGACGAGGCAGATCGCGGTGTAGACGCGATGGTTGCGGCCCGACAGCAAGCGCAGGCATTGCGCGGCCTCGTCGACCAGATTGGCCTTGGGCAGGATGCGGCGGCCGACCGCCACCACGGTGTCGGCGGCGAGGATGAAGGCGCCACGCAGCTCGTCGTCGAGCTGCACCGATTTGAGTGCTGCATCGGCCTTTGCCCTCGCGAGCCGATTGGCGCAGGCGCGCGGCAGCTCACCCCGCCTCGGCGTCTCGTCGACATCGGCTGGCCGGAGCGCGTCCGGCTCGATGCCCGCCTGGTTGAGCAGCGACAGCCGACGCGGCGAACCGGAGGCAAGTACGAATTTGGGGCGGCCTAGCATCAGGTGATTTGGGGGGATGAAGCGGGGTGAATTGCGCGCGGAACCTATCGGAAGGGGGCCGGTTTCACAACCCGGGAACCAGTGGTTTGGTGATTCGAGGCTGGCCCAGCACGCATGTGCCTACGCTCTGTGACGCGGGTGTTACGGACGCCGCTTGCTACCCGCTCGCCGCGCCCGCCTTGGCAAAGCGCCGCCGGATGCGCATCAGGAGCTGGTCGCAGAGCTCGCGATAGGCCGCGAGCTTCTGGTCGCGGCTGCCTTCGATGGTGGTGGGATCCTGCGTCGGCCAGTACTCGACCTCGGCCGCGAGTGTCCGCGTCAGATCCAGCGCCTTGTGATGCGCCTCGGGCGAGAGTGTGATGATGAGGTCGAAATTCAGCCCTTCCCAATCCTCCAGCTCCTCGAAGGTCTGCGGCTTGTGAGCCGAAATGTCCTGGCCAAGCTCGGCCATCACGGCCACTGCGAATGGATCGAGCTCGCCCTTCCTGGCGCCAGCCGACTTCACGTAGAGGCCTTGCGGAAACATGTGCTGCAGCAGGCTCTCGGCCATCGGCGAGCGCACGCTGTTCATCGCACAGGCGAACAGCACCGATTGCGGATCGCGTGCGCGTGGCGGACCCGCCATCGCTTACGCTCTTTCGTTTTGGCGCATGATCCGATCCGAAAACCGGTTCCCACTTTTCGGGATCATGCGCGCTCACCCCTTCCAATGCAGGACGGTGATGAGCGTGAATAGCCGGCGCGAAGTCTCGAAATCGACCCGCACCTTGCCCTTCAGCCGCTCCTGCAGCGTGCGCGATCCCTCGTCATGGATGCCGCGGCGGCCCATGTCGATGGCCTCGATCTTGTCCGGGGTCGCGGTGCGGATCGCCTGGTAGTAGCTGTCGCAGATCATGAAATAGTCCTTCACGATGCGCCGGAACGGCGTCAGCGACAGCAGATGCGCGACCACGGGCGTGCCGTCCTCGCGGCGGATATCGAACATCAGCCGGTTGCCGGTGATGCCGATATGCAGCGTGAACGGACCCTTCCCTTCGGCGCCATCGGGCGCGAACAGGTTCTGCTCGATCAGATCATAGATCGCGATCGCCCGCTCATGCTCGATGTCCGGCCCGGAACGGCCGATCGAGTCCTCGTCGAGCGTGACGGCGACGATGCGATTGGTCGAGTCGTCCTGTTCGGGCGGCTTTGTCATGACAGATTGAGGCGCAATCCAATCGAGCGCGAATGGGCATCCAGCCCCTCCGCCTTGCCGAGCGTCATCGCGGCTGGACCCAGCGCACGCAATTGATCGGGTCCGCATTTCAGAATCGAGGTGCGCTTCATGAAGTCGTGCACCGAGAGCCCCGAGGAAAATCTCGCCGATCGCGCCGTCGGCAGCACGTGGTTCGAGCCGCCGACATAGTCGCCGACCGCTTCAGGCGTATGCGGCCCGAGGAACACCGCGCCGGCGTTGCGGATCTCTGAGGCGAGCGCGTCCGGATCCGCCGTCATGATCTCGAGATGTTCGGCAGCGATGGCATCCGCGAGCGGGATCGCATCCTCGAGGTTCTTCACCATGATGACGGCGCCGAAATCGGCCCAGGAACTGCTTGCGATCGCGGCGCGCGGCAGCGTCTTCAGCTGCGCCTCGACCGCCTTTTCGACATCGGCGGCAAGGCGCGCCGAATCCGTGATCAGGATCGATTGCGCGCTCGCGTCGTGCTCGGCCTGCGCCAGCAAGTCGGCGGCGATCCAGTCGGCGTTGCCGGTGTCATCGGCGATGACGAGCACCTCCGAAGGGCCGGCGATCATGTCGATGCCGACTTTGCCGAACACCAGCCGCTTTGCGGCGGCGACATAGGCGTTGCCGGGCCCGACGATCTTTGCGACCGGTGCGATCGTCGCGGTGCCGTGCGCGAGCGCGGCGACGGCCTGTGCACCGCCGACACGGTAGATCTCGGTGACGCCACCGAGATGCGCGGCCGCCAGCACCAGCGGATTGAGCTTGCCGTCCGGCGAGGGCACCACCATCACGAGACGTGCAACGCCGGCGACCTTCGCCGGCACGGCGTTCATCAGCACCGAGGACGGATAGGCCGCGGTGCCGCCGGGCACGTAGAGGCCGGCCGATTCGATCGCGGTGTAGCGCCAGCCGAGCTCGACGCCGAGCGGGTCGGTGAAGCGCTCGTCCTTCGGGAGCTGACGGCGGTGATAGGTCTCGATGCGGTCCCGCGCGAGTTTCAGCGCGTCCAGCGTCGCGGCGTCGCAGGCCTTCACGGCGGCCTCGATCTCAGCGGCGGAGACGCGCAAGGAGGATGCATCGAGCCTCAAGCGGTCGAATTTTGCCGTGGCCTCGAGCAGGGCGGCGTCGCCGCGCCTGGCCACATCATCGACAATCGCGCGCGCGGCGGCCTCGACGTCGGCCGAAGCCTCGCGCTTGGCGGCGAGGAAGGCGGCGAATCGCTGGTCAAAATCGGCGCTGCTGCGGTCGAGGCGAACGGGCATGTTTCGCTTGGCTTCTGGCTGGTCTTGAGGGGCGGATCGGCGCAGGTCCCCTGCTCAATGGCGCGGCGGGGAAGCTGCGTCAACCCTCGGGAGATGCCGTTCCGGCGAGGGCTGAGCCCGTTTGGCTGGTATACCGGCCACGTCACCCCTCCCCCTCAATTCCCACTCCCAACTCGTCCGCCCCGAGGTCGGTCAGCTCGCATTCCAGGCACTCGACGTCCAGGCGGATGGCGCCGCCCTGGGCGAACAAAAGCAGGGCACTGCCGCCAGGCTCCTCGTGCCGCCCATCCTGGGGATGAAATTCAATGCCGATCAGGTCCAGCACCTTTTCCGGCACAGCGAGGTCGATGTTGCGCGACTTGCAGGCGAGCACACGGTCGAAACGGAGCGCGGCGACCAGCCGGCGCGGCTCGGCCTCGCCCTCCAATGTCTGCTCCCAATCCAGCCGGCTCATGCCGACTACAAGCCGCTTCTCGCTCTGCCGCCAGATGATGTCGGACGTCTGGACTCGGGCGTCCTGGACATGGGTGGAGATCACCGCGAGATCGTCGGCGTCGAGCGCGATCAGTTTGAGCTGGGGCGACATCGCCGACACTTCTCCTTTGGAGCGGACGGGACTCAACGCGCGCGGGCCGCGAAATTTCCGTACAAACTAGCAGGTCAGAGGCTATTGATATCCGTCATCTCCAGCATCCCGCGCGGATACCCTCCGGGCAACGCGGATCATGGCGCGGCCGAATCTGCTCGGTCGAGGTCACGAGCCGCGGGGGAAATCCGGCGTAGCACCGACCTTTCGCCGTCGGCTGTCAACGGCTGCGACAATCGGCCGACCCAATGGATTTATTGACGCCAGGGCCGTTCGCAATGAGGTCGGTCCGCCGGGATAGCCGGCAAGGTTCACCGGGCCCAGCCGGCGGCGAGGCTGCGGCAACAGCCGCACCACCAAGCCTTCATGGTTGACGAAGGGATCTTGTCGTCTCACCTGGAGCGCTGCGGAATATGAGACGGGGTGGGGTGACGGTCTCTCCGCATTGAGCAGTGCCCGATTGGAGAGATCGCTTCACCCCGCTCGCGCTTCGCGCGATCGACCCTGCCCTCCAGGGCAAGAGCCTCAGTCCTTGAAAAACGCAAGGAGATCCGCGTTGATCGTTTCGGCGTGCGTTGTCGGCATGCCGTGAGGGAATCCCTTGTACGTTTTCAGAATGCCCTTCTTGAGCAGCTTGGCCGAGAGCGGCGCCGAGTCGGCATAGGGCACGATCTGATCGTCGTCGCCGTGCATCACCAGCACAGGCACGTTGATCTTCTTCAGGTCCTCGGTGAAATCGGTTTGCGAGAACGCAACGATGCCGTCGTAGTGCGCTTTCGCACCGCCCATCATGCCCTGGCGCCACCAGTTCTGGATCACCGCTTCCGACGGTTTTGCGCCGGGGCGGTTGTAGCCGTAGAACGGGCCGGCGGGGAGGTCGCGATAGAATTGGGTGCGACTGGCGGCGAGCTGCTTCTGGAGATCGTCGAACACGCTCTTCGGGAGCCCGCCGGGATTGGCCGCCGTCTGCACCATCAGCGGCGGTACCGCCGAGAGGATCGCCGCTTTCGCCACCCGGCTTTCCCCATGACGCGCGATGTAGTGCACGACTTCGCCGCCGCCGGTGGAATGCCCGACATGAATGGCATTCTTGAGGTCGAGATGCGCGGTCAGCGCGGCGAGATCGTCGGCATAATGATCCATGTCGTGGCCGTCGGCGACCTGCGCCGAGCGGCCGTGGCCGCGGCGATCATGGGCGATGACGCGATAGCCGCGCGTGACGAAGTACAGCATCTGCGCGTCCCAGTCGTCCGAAGAGAGCGGCCAGCCATGGCTGAACACGATCGGCTGGCCCGCGCCCCAGTCCTTGTAGAAGATCTCGACGCCGTCTTTGGTGATGGTGGGCATGGATTACTCTCTTTCGGTGAAATTGGTGCGCGCGAACAGGCACGCGCCGACGATCTGCAGATGGTTATGCGACGTTCCGAATGCGATGCCCCGCATCAACTGGGAACGTCGAGAATCGTGTGATCAGGCAAACGCCATCGGCCTGAAGCGGCGCCAGGCGCCGATCGTCAGCACCACGAAAAACACCAGCACGATACCCTGCACGACGGCGAATACCGGCCCCGATGGCGGCGCCGGCGGTACGGCGGGCGCGAGCGCGGCAAGCGCCGGCACCTTCAGGAACGACTGGATCACCAGCACGAAGACGTTGAAATACAGCGAGATCATCGCGGTCACGATGTAGACCGGACGCCAGACGCCGGCGAGCCTCATGCCGTAGAGCGCGACGCAGGCGATCGCGAGCAGCACCAGCGAGATGATGCCGATGATGTGCGAGGGCAGCAGCTCCCTGGACGGGAATAGGAATCCGGTGGCGCTGGTGAGGATGGTGAACAGCAGGAAGATCGCGGTGAGGCCTCGCATCGGCTTCGAGCCGAGCAGACCGAACATCACGACCAGGCCGGCGGCGATCGCGATCAGGCTGATGATGACATGGACCAGCGTGACGGCAGGCAGGCTCAACCCAAGGACCATGACATCTCTCCTACTCTCCGCATTGAGATGATGAGAGTAGTATTACGGCCCTCATGGAATTGCCACCTGCGTTGTCGCCACATACAGAGGTGCAGCCACGCGTCATCGTGCGAATCGACAAACGCATGGCTGAATTTCTTGCAGCGCCGTCGCGCATGACGGCAGTTGTTAGTTTGTAGCCCGATGGAGCGAAGCGGAATCCGGGAAACGTGCCACATGCAATAGCTGCCCCGGATTACGCTGCGCTCCATCCGGGATCTACGGGCATTCAGGCTTTCGACGAAGGTTGGATCGATCCCTCACACGTCCTTGGTGTCGAAGATCAGCATGTCGGCACCGCCGCTGGCGAATTTCGGCACGTCGGCGCCGGTCGCCTTGCCTTCCGGACTGGCGAATGCCGCCTGGATGTCGGCCACGCTGTCGAAGGTGAGGATGGCGACGAGATGGATTCCGGAAGGACCTGCGGGAGATGCAACCGGCCCCTTGCTGACGGCGTATTTCTTCAGGCCGGGAAGTTTCTTCGCGAGCGGGATGTGCGTTTCGGCATAATACTTGTCGAAGGCGTCAGTATCCTTTGGTGTTTTGTATAGCACGACGATTTCAGCCATTTAGTTCTCCCGTTGAAACTTGTTATCGTAATTCCTCATGGTGACGAGCGCGCGAAGCAGGCGTCTCGAACCATGCAGGCCCAGATGCATCCGGGCCTTCATCCCTCGAGACGCGCGCAAGCGCGCTCCTCAGGATGAGGGATAGTCACGCATCGCGCGGCTCGATGGCAAGCCGGATTCGGCTTGCCATGCGCTTGCCTTCTGCTTGACTAAAGCGCCGGTTTTGCGGCGTCGCCGAGATAGCCGTGCAGGGAGGCTACGACCTGCGCCCCTTCGCCGATGGCGCCGCCGACGCGCTTGACCGAGCCGGAGCGGACGTCGCCGACGGCGTAGACGCCGGGCACGGAGGTTTCCAGCGGCGCCACCAGCTTGCCCTGGTTCTGCTCGGACTGCGCGCCTGTCACGACGAAGCCGCCGCGATCGAGCGTGACGCCGCAGCCGTCAAGCCACGAGGTGGCCGGATCAGCGCCGACGAACAGGAAGAGATTGCGGATGTCGGCGGAATCTTCGTCGTCGGACAGCCGGCTCTTCCAGCGGATGCGCCGCAGCAGCGAGGCCTCGTCGCCTTCGAGTGCCGTGATCTCGGTGTTGAACATCAATTCGATGTTCGGCGTCGCTTCGATGCGCTCGATGAGATAGCGCGACATGCTGGCCCCGAGGCCTCCGCCGCGGATGATCATCAGCACTTTTTTCGCGTGGCCCGACAGGAACACCGCGGCCTGTCCGGCCGAATTGCCGGCACCGACGAGCGCCACCTCCTCGCCGGCGCAGAGCCGCGCCTCGACCGGCGAGGCCCAGTACCAGACGCCGCGCCCTTCGAACTTATCGAGATTCGCGATGTCGGGCCGGCGATAGCGCGCGCCGCTCGCGACCACCACCGCGCGCGAACGCAAGGGATCGGCGCCCTCGAGCGCCACCGAAAATACGCCATCCTTGCGCGTGCAGTCGAGCGACTTCACCGTGACCGGAATCATGATGTCGGCGCCGAACTTTTGCGCCTGGGTGAAGGCGCGCGCGGTCAGCGCCTGGCCGGAAATGCCGGTCGGAAAGCCCAGGTAGTTCTCGATGCGCGCGCTGGCACCGGCCTGGCCGCCGAAGGCGCGGGTGTCGAGCACGGCGACGGACAGTCCTTCGGACGCCGCATACACGGCGGTGGCGAGCCCGGCGGGTCCGCAGCCCACGACCGCAACGTCGTAGATGCGGTCGCCTTTCGCGCCGCCGATCATGCCGATGGCACGTGCAAGCTCGGTCTCATTGGGATTGCGCAGCACCGCACCGTCAACGGTGACGACCAGCGGCCAGTCTTCGGCCTTGGGCGAATAGCGCGCGATCAATTCGGCGGCGTCGCGATCGCGATCGGGATCGAGCAGATGATGCGGCTGGCCGTTGCGGGTGAGAAAGCCCTGCAGGCGCACCACGCCGGCGGAGTTCGACGGTCCGATCAGCACCGGGCCGCCGACGCCGCCCTGGATCAGATTGACCCGGCGCAGGATCAGCGCCCGCATGATACGCTCGCCGAGCTCGGCCTCGGCGACCAGCAGCGCGCGCAGCCGGTCCGGCGGCAGCAGCAACGTCTCGACGTCGCCCTCGGCACGGCCGTCGACCAGCGCCGGCCGGCCGGAGAGCTGGCTGAGCTCGGCCAGGAATTGCCCCGGCCCCTGGTCGATCACCGGGGTGACGTGACCGAGCCCGTCGCGCTGCGTGATGGCGACATGGCCCTTCAGGACGACGAACATGCCGCGCCCGGGCTTGCCGGTCTCGAACAGCAACTCGCCATCCGCGTAGGTGCGGATTTCGCCGAAGTGCCTGATCCGCGCGATCTCGGCGGGTGTCAGCGCCGGAAAGGTCTGCTCGGGGCGCGTGAACCGCAACATCTGCGCGTGACGGTCGGTTCGTTGCGGTTGGTCGTGCCCCATCGCCACTGCATGCACTCCAAAATTCTAGCGGCCGGCCTTGTTGCCGGCGGCCCCCTCATCTAGGGAACGATCGTCGTTCTGCGAGGGGTCGGTGATTGCGGCGCGTTCGCGCGCCTGCGCCTTCCGCCGCTTCAGGTTCTCGCGCAGCGCGGATTTCAGGCGGTCATCGCGGGACGCTCTCGCCTGGCTCGCGCTCTTGTCGTTCTGGTCGGTCATCAAAGGTCCATTCACGGGATCAGCGGCAGGATGCCACCGAAGTATGGCAGCTCAAGAGGCCGACGCGATCCGATCGTGCGAAACGCGAAATGGATCAAATCCGGGCCTTGCACCAACTGGCCAGTTGGCGGGGGCATTGTCCCCGAATTGGCGGAAAGTCGCGCGTTTCGAGCGAAAACGGGCATTTTGACCCCGATATCGACCCGATTTTCTCGTTTTGACGGGGCTTGCAAGCTTGCACAGGAGGGGGGCTTGTGGCAGATATCGGCCCGCTTGGTAGGCCCCCGTGGCGGCCGATTCTGATCCCAGCACATGCTGCCGTAGCTCAGTGGTAGAGCACTCCATTGGTAATGGAGAGGTCGACAGTTCAATCCTGTCTGGCAGCACCAGTTCTCCCAAGCGAGCCCTCCGCCTGGCCAGCGTGCCCGCAACAGACCGAAGACGCGATCGTGATCAAACGTTCCCTGCCCTACGAAGGACTGCTCCACGAGATCGTCGAGCATAATGGCGTGCTCTATCTCGGCGGCATCGTTCCCGAGGATGCGGGGCTCGACATGGCAGGCCAGGCCGACGACGTGCTGCGCCAGTTGAAGACCCTGCTCGAGGGGGCCGGCTCCGATCTCTCCTGCGTTCTGCAGGTGACGATCTTTTTGACTGATCTCGCCGACAAGGCGGCGCTCAACGAGGTGTGGAAGCGCTATTTCGCCGCGGACCATCTGCCGGCGCGTGCCGCCATTGGCGTTGCGGACCTCGGTCCAGGCGTCAGGCTGGAGCTGACGGCGATCGCCGCCCGCCGCTAATAGACAAGCAACCCGCAAGGCCAGAAAGCTCGGTCGTTTCGTCAGCACCAGTGTTCCACACACGCCGCAGCATTCTCGCGGCCCGAAACGCCCGAGTTTTGCTCGTTTCCTTGTCCCTCTTCTGTGAAGAGCAACTGTGGCGAAGTAGCCCGGCGATCGGCCGGCCTCAAGGCTGGCGCTGGCGCGCCCCCGCCTGCGGCGGCTGACGGCCTTGACCCCGTCCGCTCACCGGTCTGTTGGCTTTGCATGCGCTCGGCCGAGGTCCGAGCGCGAGATAGGCGCGCTCGTCAGGCCACCCTGTATTTCTTCGGATCCCACGTCTCGCCGCGCGCGATCATGGTGTTGAGGATGATGATCAGCTTGCGCATGCAGGCGACGATCGCGACCTTTGGCGGCCGTTCGTAGAAGGCCTTGAACACCGGATTGTTCAGCGTTGCGGCACCGACACAGGGCATGTAGAGGGCATTTCGCACCCAGCGGCGGCCACCCTTGATGCAGCGTTCACCTCGACGTTTGCCGCTATCATCGTCATAAGGAGCAACGCCCATCAACGCGGCGGCAACTTCGTCGCTCACCTGCCCCAGCTCCGGTAGTCCTCCAAGCAGCGCCATTGCGGTCCCCTCAGCAAAGCCTGGTACGCTCTGGATGATCTCGGCACGTTTGGCAAAGTCCGGCGTTGTCTTGATCGTCGCCGCGATCGCGGTCTCGAGCGCGGCGATTTCGTCAGCCAGCTTCTTAAGAAGACGCGCGCGAGCCTTCTGAACAAGGGCCGGCGCCTCATGCTCCTTCTGCATTTCCAGGCGAGCCCTGACGTCAAGCAGGCCTTGGCGTCCCTTCACCAGTGCCTTCATCTCCTCGTGAGCGGGATTGTCGACTTGGCTGGGAGCCTCGCCGAATGTCTCGGCGAACCAGGAGATCATCTCCGCGTCGATCTTGTCATTTTTCGCAAGGCGTCCCGCCGATTCCGCAAAGTGGCGAACCCGTTTGGGATCGACGATCCGTACTTCCAGCCCTGCTTGGCGCAACGCCTTGGCCCATACCCGCTCGTAGCCGCCGCTTGCCTCCATCACTGCCTTGCCGACCTGATGCTTGCGAAGCCATGCAATCAAGCTCCGTCGCCCCGCCGCGGTTGTTGGGCAAGTCTTCCGCTCCGTTACGGTCCGAATGCACGCATCAATCTTGTCTTTAGCGACATCGATGCCGACGACAACCAGATCGTCTTGTGTCATCATCCACTCCCTTCCTTGCCTGGTACGGGCTCGCAGCCCTTGCAACTGTTCGGGTTCAGGAAGACACCGGAGCTGTCCCTTGCTCTTTAGCAGGCTCTGTCGCCTTTGGGCGCAACGGGCTCAGTTCCGGCAACGGGCGGTTCTGATCCAACCGCCCGTTGCCACATTCTGGCAGATTTCGGGGACACAAGGGCGCAGGGAAGGCCGGGGAAGGCCGGGTGCCGGCTGGCACCCACGGTCCGCTGCGCGAAAGCACACGCAGAAAACTGCACAGCGGCATACAGGTGAAGCCCAACACACGGCCTTCCCTGCGCAGTGGTTTGACGGCTTATGCCTGCTCTTGTGTCCAGAAAATCTGCCAGAATGTGCGAACGGGCGGTTCTCGCAAAACCGCCCGTCGCTGGATCTGAGCCCGTTCGTGCTCAAAGGCCTTGAGCCTGTCGGGGAGCGAGGGACAGATCCGGTGGTCTTCCTCAACCCGAACAGTTGCATGGGCTTCGAGCCCGAACCGAGCAAGGAAGGGAGTAGATGATGGCACAAAACGACGTCCTTGTCGCTGGCATCGACGTGGCCAAGGACAAGGTGGATGTGTGCATTCGCTCATTGTCACAACGGCAGACGTTCGCGAGCAGCCCAGAAGGTCGGCGAGCGCTGATCCGCTGGCTTCGCAAGCACAAGGTCGGCAAAGCCGCCATGGAGGCTTCCGGTGGTTATGAGCGGGAGTGGGCCAAGGTGCTACGCCAGGATGGTATCGAAGGCTTGGTGGTGGATCCAAAGCGGGTGCGCAACTTCGCCAAATCGGCTGGACAGCTCGCCAAGAACGATCCGATCGATGCGGAGATGATTGCCTGGTTCGCCGAGACCTTCATTGAGGCAAGGGGGCAAGCCTACGATGCGGCACGCGAGAAGCTGGCGCAGATCGTGAGTGCGCGCCAGGCTCTGATTGACGTGCAGACGAGCTTGCGAAACAGGACGGAGCATTCCACTCCTGACGTCGTGCAGAAGATGCAAAATCGCCTGCTGAAGCGGCTCGCCGCCGAAATTGCCAAGCTGGAAGCAGCGATCGCAGCCCTGATCAAGACCACACCGCGTTTTGCCGAACTCGCCGAGATCATCGAGAGCGTACCAGGTCTTGCCGGGGGCACATCCGCCGGACTGATCGGGGCGATGCCGGAACTCGGCCAGATAGGCAACAAAGTGGCCGCGGCCCTGCTGGGTGCTGCGCCTTATGACGACGACAGCGGCAAACGTCGGGGCGTCCGTCATATCCAGGGCGGACGCCGCAAGGTCCGCAACGTCTTCTACATGGCGTCCATGGGAGCCGCGACCCGGCATAACCCCGTGCTCAAGGCCTTTTACGATCGCCTGATCGCCAAAGGCAAGGAGCCGAAGGTTGCGCTCACCGCCTGCATGCGCAAGCTGATCGTGATCCTGAACGTCATGATCGCACGCGGCGAGAAATGGGACGCCGGCCGGTACGAAGTGAGCAACTCCGCTCGGCTTCCGCCGAGCGCTTGCACGCCCTGAAGACCGGCGAGCGGACGGGGTCAAGGCCGGAAGCCGCCGGAGGCGGTGGCGCGCCAGCGCCAGCCTTGAGGCCGGCCGATCGCCGGGCTACTTCAACACAGTTGCTCCCCGGAGCCGAGTTCCTTCTGGCCTCCGTCGCCTTGCGAATTGGCGATACCTCCAGGCCCGGTTGAGCCTCGAAGCATCTCCGCAAGGCTTGACCGTAGCAACGACGGTCAGGACCACACGGTTTTGCCGTACGCGTCGGCCCGGCTTCGCTTTAGTAGCTTCGCCGGACACAGCGCCGTCCGTCCGCACGCTAGCCAGGACCTCACGAGGTTCATCTCGCCCTGCTCCCGCTTCGCGTGCCCGGCGCTGCCGCGTCCATCGCACCCCGATCCACGTTCGTTACGACGTACGATCGCCCCTCTTCGAGGACCGGGATGGCGGAATAGTGCAGCAAATCCGAATTTCGGTAAAGCGGAATATTTTTATGAAAAGGGGTTGACGGGTTTGGTTGCGAGGTGGGTATTTTGCCCGACGGGTCAGAAGCGTTGCGATCGATCGGCTTTCGGTTCCGCCTCTACGAAAAGGTGCGGTCACACTGTGCGTTGAACACCTAATTTCATGGTGATAGTCTTCTGGCTCGCGGCCTGTCCGGGAGGACACCATGGGATGGTTTGACCGGCTGTTTGGAAGGATGTCGAAGCCTGCGAGCCCCCTCTTTGCGAGATTTAGGCGGAAATCACGGGCACCGACCGACCCTGACCTTCTGAAAATCGCCAAAGACCGGAAGGGGCATGTCTCGCGGAGAGCCGTGAGAGACGAGTACAATCGGCTGGTCCTGGAGAAATACGCGCACGACAAGTCGTGATCGCTGAGTCCCATCGAGGCTTTGCTCAGTGGCGAAACATGATGGTTTCGCAACTGCTCTGTCCCTACGCAACATCATCGCCGTCATCCACCGACAGTGCCGCGAAACGATCGTCCGCCCGGCGCAGCCGCCGGCAAAGCTCGCGATTGATGTTCTGCAGGACGATCACATAGGCATGGATGTCGGCCTTGTAGCACGCGTAAAGCTTCTGGGCCGTGAGTTCGTACAGCACCGTCGTCGCCTCCGCGACCACCGTAGCGGAGCGGTTCTGCATCTCGATCAGCGTCATCTCGCCGAAGAAATCGCCTGGCTCCAGAACAGAGATCGGAATGACGATTCCCGAATTCGCCCGTTTGCTCACGGCCAGCCGGCCGGATCGGACGATGAACATCGAACGTCCCGGCTCGCCTTCGACAACGACAGTCGCGCCGGCATCGAAGCGGCGTTCGACGAGCATCGACATCAGGAAGTCGAGGCTTGGGTCGGAGAGACCGCCGAAGAAGGGCGTGGCGAGCAGGAACGCTTTCAGATCGGGAGCGCTGACAGCCATCCCGCAAAGCTACGCCTCATCATCATCTGCGACAAGCTACGCTAACATTCCCATGCGCGGCTCCTATATGTGAACCCCGGCGCACATCGCGCGCCCCTCACCGGTTCTCCACATGATCCCCTTCTCCATCCTCGACCTCGCACCGATCCGCCGGGGTGGCGATGCCGCCCAGGCGTTTCGCAATTCGCTCGATCTCGCGCAGCACGCCGAGAAATGGGGCTACAAACGCTTCTGGCTGGCCGAGCATCACAACATGACGGGGATCGCGAGCGCGGCGACCTCAGTGGTGATCGGGCATGTCGCGGGCGGGACCAAGACGATCCGCGTCGGCTCCGGCGGGATCATGCTGCCGAACCATTCGCCGCTGGTCATCGCCGAGCAGTTCGGCACGCTGGAATCGCTCTATCCGGGACGGATTGATCTGGGCCTCGGCCGCGCGCCGGGCACCGACCAGTTCACGGCAAGAGCGCTGCGGCGCGATCTCGCCACCACGTCCGAGAATTTTCCTCATGACGTGCTCGAGTTGCAGGCGCTGCTCGGTGACGTGCAGCCCGGCCAGACGATCCGCGCCGTGCCCGGCATGGGGACGAAGGTGCCGCTCTGGATCCTGGGATCGAGCACGTTTGGCGCGCAGCTTGCGGCGATGCTCGGCCTGCCCTTTGCGTTTGCCTCGCATTTCGCGCCGCAGATGATGATGCCGGCGCTGCGCGAATATCGCGCGCGGTTCGAACCTTCGGCGCAGCTCGACAAGCCCTATGCGATGATCGGCGTCAACGTGTTCGCGGCAGACACCGAGGCGGAGGCGCAGCGGATGTTCTCATCGTTGCAGCAGCAGTTCATCAATCTGCGCCGCGGCACGCCCGGGCCGCTGCCGCCGCCCGTCGACGACATGGACGCGCTGTGGTCGCCGGCCGAGAAGGCCGGTGTTGCGCAAGCACTGTCGTGCTCGGCGGTCGGCTCGCCCGATGTGGTGGAAGAGAGGTTGAAGACGCTGATCGCCGAGACCGGCGCGGACGAATTGATGACGACGGGGCAGATCTACGACCACGCCGCGCGGCTGCGCTCGTTCGAGATCGCAGCCGAGGTGCGGGATCGGCTGGCGGCGCAGCCGGCGGGGTGAGCGACGCACGTCGAGCCTTCTCGAAAGATCGTCATGCCCGGGCTTGTCCCGGGCATCCATGTCCTTGTGCCCGAGCCAACACGTGGATGGCCGGGACAAGCCCGGCCATGACGCTGTCGAGGCTTCAGCGCCCAGCCCTCTCAAGTCACCTTGAAGCCAGCCCCCTTCAATCCGCAAACCCGAACAACTTCGCCGGATTGTGCACCAGAATCTTCTCCAGCTCCGCCTGGTCCGCTGCGTAGCGGTACATCAGCTCCAACAGGTCGGCGTCGTTCGGCGGCTGCTTCACCGACACCGGATGCGGCCAGTCGCTGGCCCAGACGCAGCGGTCGGGCGCAGCCTCGATATAGGCGCGCGCGATCGGGATCACGTCGTCGTAGGGAGCCCCAGTCTTCGAGGTCTTCTCGCCGAGCGACAGCATGACCCAGAAATTGCCCTTCTGGAGCAGCTCCAGCATCTTGCGCAGATTCGGATCGTTCTTGCCGGCTTCCGGATCGGGACGCGCCATGTGGTCGATCAGCACGGGCACGTCGAGGTTCTCGTACTTGTCGACGCTGGACATGATGCCGTCCTTCTCCGGCTGGATCTTGACGTACCAGCCGAGCTCGCGGATGCGCGCGATGGCGCGGGCGAAATCGGCATCAGACAGCACCGCGCCGAGCTCCTGGCGGAAGCTGAAGCGCGCGCCGCGCACGCCTGAAGCGTGGAGCTTGGCCAGATAGGAATCACTCGCCTCCGCAAACACCAGCGCATTGGCGCAGCCTCGATAGTTCGGACCCATCGCCGCGAGGCCGTCGAGCACGACGGCATGGTCGGCGCCGTAGGTCGTGGTCTGCACGATGATGCCGCGCTCGATGCCGAGCGCCTTGTGCATGCGCAGCGCCGCTTCCCAGGTCGCGGTCGGCATCCGATACGCGGCGCCGGGACGCTCCGGGTATTTTTCGATCGGACCTAACACATGGAATTGGCTGTCGATGGTCTTCGGCGGCGGCGCCTTCAGCGGGCGGCGCGGATTGGGATCGAACGGCAGATAGGTCGGCATGCGCAAAACTCCTCAATCGAGCACGGCGGTGAAGTCGCACTGCACCAGCGCACCGCCGTCCATGTTGTCCATAGGCAGCGCGTGGCGCGCGGGCCGCGAATGCTCGTCCGGAAACATCTTGAGCCACTCGACATTGACCGGGCCGCGCTGCGAGCGATCCTTCAGCCACACCGTCATCTTGATGATGTCGGAGGTCGAGCCACCGGCCGCCTCCACCGTCGCCTTCATATGCGCGAACATGTTGGCGCATTGCGCCTCGAGGCTATCCGGCATCGCATTGGTCGCGGGATCGCGCCCCAAGATGACGCCCGACATCACGAGATTGCCGATGCGGCAGGCGTTCGGAATCGGATTGACGTGCTTGAAGCCGCCAATGTGGATGCTCTTGCGCCGCGTTTGACCATTCATGGTGCGCTCCCTGGTTGTTGATTCAGACGAACTGGCACGACACCGAGCCGAAGGCGCCGTAATCGGCATGAAACGTGTCGCCGCGGCGGATGTCGACCGGACGCGTGAACGATCCCGCCAGCACCACCTCGCCGGCGGCGAGATGCTCGTCATGCGGCGCGAGACGGTTGGCGAGCCAGGCGATGCCGTTGGCGGGGTGGTTGAGCACGCCGGCGGCAACGCCGGTCTCCTCGATCTCGCCGTTGCGGAACAGCAGTGCGCCGATCCAGCGCAGATCCGCATCCATCGGGCGGATCGGTCGGCCGCCGAGAACCAGCGCGGCGTTCGCGGCATTGTCCGAGATCGTGTCCATGACTTTTCGCGTCTTGCCGGTCTCGGGATCGACGCGATGCATGCGCGTCTCCAGAATTTCCAGCGCGGGTGTGACGTAGTCGGTGGCGTTGAGCACGTCGAAGATGCTGCAGTCGGGGCCACGCAGCGGCGCCTTCAGCACGAAGGCGAGCTCGACCTCGATGCGCGGCGCGTGGAAACGATCGAACGGAACGGGCGTGGCGTCGGCATAGAACATGTCGGCGAACAGCACGCCGTAGTCGGGCTCGGCGATGCCGACCGCGTTCTGCATGGCTTTCGAGGTCAGGCCGATCTTGTGCCCTTTGATGACGCGGCCGCGGCCGAGCTGAAGTTTTGTCCAGGCGCGCTGGATGGCGTAGGCGTCCTCGATGCCGAAGTCCGGATAGTCCTTCGAGAACATCGGGATCAGCGTCTTGCTGCGCTCGGCCTCGTCCAGCCGCCCGGCAAGGCGTTCGATCGTGGCGCTATCCAGCATGCTCTATTGCTCCGCGACGACGGTGTTGCGCAGCACGCCGATGCGGCTGGACTCGACCTCGACGACGTCGCCGATCTCGAGCCAGCGCGGCGGGTCGAAGCGCGCGCCCGCGCCGGTCGGCGTGCCCGTCACGATCATGTCGCCGGGCTTGAGCGTGGCGAAGGTGGAGAGATAGGAGATCAGGAAATCGAACGGGAACATCAGCCGTTCGGTGGTGTCCTGCTGCCGCACCTCGCCGTTGACGCGCGTGACGATGTCGTGAGGCCCGCGCGGATCGAGCTCGTCCGCCGTGACGATCCACGGGCCGATGCTGCCGGAGCGGTCAAAGTTCTTGCCCTGCGTGACGTTGAACTTGCCGTGGCGCAGCCAGTCGCGGACCGTGCCCTCGTTGCACAAGGTCATGCCGAAGATGTGCGACCACGCCTTTTCGCGCGGGATGTGACGGCCGCCCTGCCCGATCACGATGACGAGCTCGCCTTCGTAGTCGAGCTGGTCCGAGACTCCCGGTTTCTCGATCGGCTGCTCGGAGCCGGTCATCGAGGACATGCTGCGCACGAACAAGCTGGGATATTTGGGCAGGTCCGAATTGTCTTTATATTCTGCATTGCGCTCGGCGTAGTTGACGCCGATGCACCAGAGCTTCTCCGGCGCCAGCACCGGCGGCAACAGGACGAGCTCATCCAGCGCATAGTCCGGCTTCTGTCCGGCCACCGCCTCCTGCGCATCCGCGAGCGCATCGGCTGCGATCAGCGCTTTGACATCCGAGAAGTCGCGACCGATGCGGCTGGTCAGATCGACCACGCCGCCCTCCACGGCCGCGCCGTAGCGCAGCTCTCCGTCCAGGAGATAGCTCAGGAGACGCATTGTATTTCCTCCAATGATCTTGAGGCAGCTTGGCCGACGACTGGCCCGCGCTCAGTCCTTCGATTTGGGAGTCTGGAAGACGGTGTTGAGCGTGACGATCTCACCGAGGCGGGCGTACCGCGGGCCGCCGATACGTGCGATCGGGTCGAGCGCCTTGGTCTCGACCTTGCCGTCGTTCACGAGACCGTCGCGCAAATGGAACATCACGACCTCGCCGACGATGAGCCGGCTCTTGGCCTCGCCGAATTCGAGGCATTGCCGGAAGCGACACTCCATCGCGACCGGCGCGGCGGCAAGCCGCGGTACCTTGATGAGATCGCAAGGCAGTGTTTCGAGCCCGAGATGCTCGACCTCGCTGATCTCAGGCGGATGCTCGACGGAGCTGTCGTGCACCGCCGACATCAGCGGGGTGTCGGCGATATGAATCACATACTCCTCGGTATCGAGGATGTTGTGCGCTGTGTCCTTGTAGTCGGCGCCCTTGCGGCCGACGCTGATGGCGAGCATCGGCGGCTTCTGCGAGACGAAGGTGAAGGCGCTGAAGGGGGCGAGATTGAGCACACCGCTGCGCGACAGGCTCGTGACCCACGCGATCGGGCGCGGCACCACGATGCCGGTCATCAGCCGGTAGATGCGCTCGGCGCCGAGCTCGGTGGGGTCGATCCGCATCGGTCAATCCGCCCTGATATTGGCCTTGCGCACCACCGGAATCCACTTGGCGTCCTCGCGCTCGAGATAAGCCTTGAACTCGGTCGGCGTCATCGCGGTGGCTTCGCCGCCGAGTTTTTCGAATTTGTCGATCACCGCAGGGTCTTTGAGGATCGCGACGAGCGTTTCGTGCAGCTTGTCGACGATCGGCGCCGGCGTGCCTGCGGGCGCGAACAGGCCGGTAAACGTCTGGCCGTCGAAGTCCTTGTAGCCGAGCTCGGCGAAGGTCGGCACATCAGGCAGCGACTTCAGGCGATGCGGACTGGTGACGGCTAGCGCGCGGAACAGGCCGGCCTTGATGTGCTGCAAGCTGACCGTGAGCTGGTCGAACGCGAATTGCACCTGACCGCCGAGGAGGTCATTGATGGCGGGCGCGTTGCCGCGGTAGTGCGCCGTGACCCATTGCAGATCGAGGCTGGACTGCATCAGCTCGCTGAGCAGATGATTGGTGGTGCCGGGGCCCGGCGAGGCCATGGTCAGCTTGCCCGGCTCGCGCTTGGCGAGGTCGATGAATTCCTTGAACGTGTTGGCCTGCACCGACGGATGCACCTCGAGCACCAGCGGCGTCATCGAGATCGTCGAGATCGGGAGAAAATCCTTCTTCCAGTCGTAGGCGTCGCGCTTGTTGATCTCGGTCGCGAACAGCACCGGGCCGTTGGCTCCGACGAACAGGGTGTAGCCATCGGGCGCCGATTTCGCGAAGGCTTCGCCCGCGATCATGCCGCCGGCACCGGCCTTGTTCTCGATGACGAAGGGCTGGCCGAGCTTTTCCTGGAGCTTGTCGGCGATGATGCGTGCGGCGCTATCGACATTGCCGCCGGCGGGATAAGGCACGATCAGCTTGACGTTGCGCGCCGGCCATTGCTGGCCCGACGCCGGCGCAGCCAGCATCGCGGTGGCGGCAGCTATGGCAATCCAGATTGATCTCATGTTGACCTCCCGGCGGCGCTTCCAACTCACGTCGAATCCTTGATGTCGTGCAAGCAGCTCACAAGGCATTCCGATCGGAGCGCAATCTTCAGATGCGCGCTTGCCCTGTCGAGTGAATTGTGGCGTTCTTGTCCATAATATGGACAAGGGACGATCACCTAAATCCGTCCGCAGCGCCGTGGAACCGCGACAGGGCGCGCAGGCGATCCGGCGCGCGCTCGCGGTGCTGCGCATCCTTGCCGCAGGTCGTGAAGAAGGTGTGCCATTGGCCGAGGTGATCCGGGCGACGGGCCTCACCCGCCCGACCGTGCATCGCATCGTCCACGTGCTGATCGAGGAAGGCATCGTCGAGCGACATGGCAGGAGCGGCCGCTACGCGATCGGCAACCAGGTGCCGGAGCTGGCACTGGCACGACCGCGGCCGTCGCGGCTCTTGGTCGCCGCAAATCCGTCGCTGCAGCGCGCATCTGCCGAGATCGGCGACACGCTGTTCCTGACGGTGCGCACCGGGAACGACACGCTCTGCGTCGATCGCCGGATCGGCGTTTATCCGATCCAGGTGCTGTCGATCGAGGTCGGCGCGCGCCGGCCTCTCGGCGTTTCCAGCGCCGGCGTCGCCATCCTCGCCGCAATGCCGGCGCAGGAGGCGCGAAAGATCGTCGCGGCGAACGAGAAGCGGTTCGAGCCCTACCGGACCGACGTCGCGACGGTGCTCGGCGAGGTCACCGCTGCCAGGCGGCTGGGCTACGGCATGAGAGAGATCGGCCTGGTGCAGGGGACGAAATCGATCTCGACCTGGATCAAGACTCCCGACGGACAGCCCGCCGCGGCGATGACCGTCTCCGCCGTTCGGACGAGGCTCGGCCCGCGCCGCGAGCAGGAGGTCGCGGAGATATTGCTGCGGGAGGCGCGGATCATCGAGCAGGCGATCGGAGGCTGAAGCGCGGACGGGACCTGTTCGCGGGGAGAGGCCGGAACTTGCGGGAGCTTTCCGGGTGAGGGGGAGTCTCCGCGAGTCTAACTGCCACCGTCTTCGCGGAGAGAGCCCCTCACCCCAACCCTCTCCCCGTAAGAACGGGCGAGGGAGCGCACCGGCGTGCGGCGCTGTCAATGGCTGACTTCGTGCGTCGTTTTATGGCACAACGCCCGCCATCGCTGACCGACCAACGAGGCCACGCATGCCCGCGCCAAAGCCGCCTGCCTTCGAGACCCTGAGCCTGCATGCGGGCCAGCATCCGGATCCCGTGACCGGCGCCCGTGCGGTGCCGATCTACCAGACCACGTCCTACGTATTCCAGGATTCCGACCACGCCGCGGCGCTGTTCAACCTGGAGCGCGCCGGCCACATCTATACCCGCATCTCCAACCCCACCACCGGCGTCCTGGAGGAGCGGCTCGCGGCGCTTGAAGGCGGCGTCGGCGCGATCTGCACCGCGAGCGGTCAGGCGGCGATGCACCTGGCCATCGCGACGCTGCTGAGTGCCGGCGACCACATCGTGGCGTCGAGCTCGCTCTATGGCGGCACCATCAACCTGCTCGCGCACACGCTGCCGCGCTTCGGCATCACCACGACGTTTGTGAAACCACGCGATCTCGACGCGTTCCGCGCGGCGATCAGGCCGAACACGAAACTCGTGATCGGCGAGACCATCGGCAATCCCGGCCTCGAGGTGCTCGACATGCCCAAGGTCGCGGCGATCGCGCATGAGGCAAAGATCCCGCTGCTGATCGACAACACCTTCGCTACGCCCTATCTCAGCCGGCCGATCGAGTTAGGGGCCGACATCGTCATGCATTCGGCGACCAAATGGATCGGCGGCCACGGCATCGCGATCGGCGGCGCCATCGTCGATGGCGGCCGGTTCGACTGGCGCGCATCGGGCAAGTTCGGCGTGCTGACCGAGCCCTACGGCGGCTATCACGGCATCGTCTTCGACGAGCAGTTCGGCACGGCCGCCTTCATCATGCGCGCCCGCACGGAAGGCCTGCGCGATTTCGGCGCCTGCCTGTCGCCGACCAACGCGTTCCAGCTGCTGCAGGGCGTCGAGACGCTTCCGGTGCGCATGGACCGCCACATGCAGAACACTTATCTCGTGCTGGAAGCACTGAAGGCCAACAAGGCCGTCGACTGGGTGCTGCATCCGTCACTGGAGGACCACCCCGACTACCAGCTCGCCAAGACGCTGCTGCCGCGCGGCGCCGGCTCGATCGTGTCCTTCGGCATCAAGGGCGGGCGGCCGGCAGGCCGCAAGTTCATCGAATCGCTGCGCATGATCAGCCATCTCGCCAATGTCGGCGACGCCAAGACGCTGGTGATCCATCCCGCCTCGACCACGCATCAGCAGATGGACGCCGAGCAGCTCAAGGCCGCCGGCATCGGCGAGGAGCTGGTGCGCCTCTCGGTCGGCATCGAGACCGCAAGCGACATCATCGACGACCTCAACCAAGCGCTCCGCATCTCGCAAAAGGCCTGACACCATGAAGCTTTCCGTCAACGGCACCGAGGTATTCGTCGCAACCGGCGGCCGCGATTTCGACAAGTCCCTGCCCCCGGTCGTCTTCATCCATGGCGCCGGCTTCGATCATTCGACCTGGGCGCTGCATACGCGCTGGTTCGCCCATCATGGTTTTTCCGTTCTCGCGCCGGACCTCCCGGGCCACGGCCGCTCGGCCGGACCTTCGCTCGGCAGCATCGCGGAGATGGCCGACTGGACGGCGGCGCTGCTCGAAGCGGCGGGAGCCGCGAAGGCGCATCTGATCGGCCATTCCATGGGCTCGCTGATCTCGCTGGAGACCACCGCGCGGCATCCCGACAAGGTCTCCGCGCTGAGCCTGATCGGCACCGCCGCGACCATGACGGTCGGCCCGGATCTCTTGAAGGCGGCCGAAGCCAACTCGCAGGATGCCAACGACATGGTCTCGATCTGGGGCCTCGGCTTCAAGGCCGAGCTCGGCGGCAGCCTCGCGCCGGGCCTGTGGATGCATGGCGGTGCGCAGGCGGTGCTGAGGGCTTGCGAGCCGGGTGTCCTGTTCAAGGATCTGTCGGCCTGCAATGCCTACGCCAATGCTCTGACCGCTGCCGCAACCGTGAAGGTGCCGACGACGCTCATTCTTGGCGAGCGGGACATGATGACACCGGCCAAGGCCGGCAAGGCGCTCGCCGCCGCGATCCCGCACGCAAAGACCATCGTGGTGAAGGGCGCCGGCCACATGATCATGGCCGAGCGGCCGGATGAGTTGCTGGCCGCGCTGAGGAACTAAAACGGATCGATCTTCTCCCTTGCGCGTTGCGTCAGATATCCCTGCCAATCACGAAGGGGAACTCGACCATGCCAAGACAAGAAGTCATTCGCAAAGCCAGGCGGGACAAGCGTGCCGGCAAGTCGGCCAGCACGCAGGCCGGCGAATTCGTCAAGGACGAGATCGACAAAATTCGCAAGGGCAAGCACGGAGCGCGCTCGACCAAGCAGGCGATCGCGATCGGCCTGTCCGAAGCGCGTCGCGCCGGCGTCGATCTGCCGCCGCCGCGCAAAGGGCGCACCAAGAAGGCGACACGCCGCAGCGCCAAATATGCCTATGAGGTGGGCCAGGGCAAGCGCACCGCGAAACGCCGCCCGCGCGTGTCACGTGCCGTCGAAGGCGTGTTGAAGAAGGAGCCGCGGTCGACCGCATCGCGCGGCGCGCTGTCGAAGCAGGCCAAGCAGGCTGCAAGCCGGCGAACCGCAGCGTCCCGCTCGGCTGCCGCGCGGAAAGCGAGCCACACCAAGGGATCGAAGGTCCGCTCCGCCGCCGCCAAGAAGGCGGCACGCACCAGGGCGCGCCGCCGGAGTTGATCAGGCGCGCCGGTTCAGGAGCCCGGCGTCCATTTCCAGACGATGTCGGAGATGGTGACCGGCTTCGGGATCAGGCCGAGCTTTGCGAAACGATCAGCGACGGCCTGCTGGCTTGCGACAATTTCGGCATCCAGCGGCACGACGCGGAAGTTGGAGCGATCCACGAAACGCCTGACGGCCTCGATGTCGACGCCGGTCGCGTCCGCCTGCGCTTTGGCGACGTCCTCGTGGTGCTCGTTGGCCCAGACGCCTTCGGACGCGAAGGTCGTGTTGAGCTTCGCGACCAGCGCCGGATACTTCTCCACGAAATCGGTGTTGGCGATGTAGAACGCATTCGGCCTGTGTACGTCCTTGTCGAAGGCGATGACGCGCGCGTTCTCCTTCAATTCGGCAAGCGCCAGATACGGATCCCAGATCGACCAGGCATCGACCGACCCCTTGACGAAGGCGGCCGTCGCATCGGCCGGCGCGAGCGGCGCCGGCGTGATGTCGGACCAGGACAGGCCGGCCTTTTCGAGCGCCGCAACGAGGAGATTATGCGCGCTCGATCCCTTGCCGAAGGCGATGCGCTTGCCTTTGAGATCGGCCAGCGAGTGAATCGGCGAATCCTTCGGCACGACAATCGCCTGGGTGTTGCCGTCCGATTTCACCGCGGCGACGTAGCGTATCTTGGCGCCGCCGGCCTGCGCGAAGATCGGCGGGGAGTCGCCGACATAGCCGAAATCGACGCTGCCGACATTGATGGCCTCCAGCAGCGGCGGACCGAACTGGAAATCGACCCACTTGATCTCGATGCCGAGCGGCTTGAAGGCGTTTTCGAGCGTCTGGCGCTGGCGCACCGCCGGGAAGAAGCCGCCCTTCTGCGTGCCGATGCGGATTTCCGCCGGCTTGTCCTCGGCGCGCGCGGCCAAGGCGGTCGCGAGCAGGAGCGTCGTTGCTAGGATGTTTCGTCGGGTGATCATAATGCGGCCCTTTCGGTGAGATCAGTTGGCGAAGGTTGCGAGCTCGCGCGACGGCTACGCTCGGACAACACGGCACGGGCGGCCCGCTCGGCCTCTCGCGCCGAGCGGAACTGGCGGCCCTCGAGGCTGTCGAACAGGCGCTCGGAGGAGAAGAAGCGGAAGCCGCGCTCATCTCTCGTGATGATACCGGCAGCGCGGTCGTGGATTTCGATGATGTAGGCGTTGGACTGGGCTTGGGACATGACTGCTCGCTCGCCGGAATTTCGGCGTTCCTCTTTTGCGTCTTTCGGTGTGCGGTGTTGCCAGGAGACGATCAGCAACAACAACAGGCGCCCGTTGCCACCGAGAAGCAGCACCGCGTCATGCATGCTTGCATGTCGTTCTGATTGCGCTGGCGATCGGTTGTCATGGTGCGGCTTGGGCTCGAGGAGCAGTCTTGACGCTCTGAATATCAAGCGGTTGGCGCGATTGGTCAATGAAATGGCTATCCATATTTGCGACACATGCGCTGGGGCGTTTCTCCCGCCGCAAGCACCGGCAGACGGATTCATCTCGCGATGAGTTCAACGCGCGTGAGCTGCAAGCATGATACGATCGATGCAAGGCAAGCGGATGATTGGGAGGTTCCAGGCATGGCGGATGCTCTGAAGGGGCGCACGGCGCTCGTGACCGGAGGCTCGCGCGGAATTGGCGCGGCCGTCTGCCGTGCGCTGGCCGAAGCAGGCGCGGCGGTGGCGATCAACTGCCGCGAAAGAATCGGCCAGGCCGAGCAACTGGCGAGCGAGATCGGCAAGCGGGGCGGCCGCGCCATCGTCATCGCCGCCGACGTCTCGCAGCGCGAAGCCGTGGCCGGCATGATCGAGCGCGTCACGGCCGGGCTTGGTCCGATCGACATCCTCGTCAACAATGCCGGCATCGCCATCACACGCAGCGTCGACGATCTCACCGAAGACGATTTCGACCGCACCATCCTGGTCAATCTGAAATCCGCCTTTCTGTGTACGCAGGCGGTGCTGCCGACGATGCGCGCGCGGAAATGGGGCCGTATCGTCAACATCTCATCGGGCGCGGCGCGCGGCGCCGGCGCGATCGGCCCGCATTACAATGCGTCCAAGGCCGGCATGGAGGGGCTGACGCGAGGCTATGCGGCGCGACTGGTGAAGGAAGGCATCACCGTCAATGCGGTGGCGCCCTCGCTGATCGAGACCGACATGATGAGCGGCCAACCCGGCCTCGTCAGCCGCATCCCGCTCGGCCGCTTCGGCACGGCGGAGGAAGTTGCGAAAGCCGTGATGCTGCTGGTCGACAACGCCTACATGACCGGGCAGACCGTCGCGCTGAGCGGCGGGATGGCGTTTAACTGAAGCGGAGCGACGGGCTTGCTTCCCCTCTCCCCGCTTGCGGGATCGGATTGCATCGAAGATGCAATCCGGGTGAGGGGATACAGGTCCCACGGCGATCTCACGTGCGGAGAGAGGCCCTCACCCCGCCCTCTCCCCCAAAAGAACGGGGCGAGGGAGACGAGAGAGCGGACGCTCACCACATCGTCGCGGCAGCGCGCTCCGGCCAGATGCGGTCGTACTCCGCGCCGCCGACCTTGTTGTCACTCATCTCGGCGAGAATCTGACCCGGCGTCGGCAGCGTCTTGGGATCGACGCGCTTGTCCGGATTCCAGAGATCGGAGCGGACGATGGCGCGGGCGCACTGGAAGTAGATTTCCTCCACGTTCATCACCATGACACTGCGCGGCGCCTTGCCATCAACCTTGAACGAGGCCAGCACGTCCGGATCGATCGACAGATGCGCGCGACCATTGGCGCGGACGGCATTGCCGGAGCCGGGGATCAGGAACATCAGCGACACCCTGGGATCGCGCACGATGTTGCGCAGGGAATCGACCCGGTTGTTGCCGCGGCGGTCCGGCAGCATCAGCGTCTTGGGATCGTGAATGCGGACGAAGCCGGGCAGCGCGGCGAGCAATCGATGCCCTCCGGTCCGATGGTGGCGAGCGCGGCGAACGGTGCCTTCTCGATGAAGATGCGGTAGAGCGGCGTGACGTGGTCGGCGACTTTCACGGTCGAGGCGTCATTGGTGGCGCCGTAGATGGCCTCCAGCTGTTCGACCGTTTCGATCACCGTCATTCCACTCTCTCCTTGTTGTTACCCGCAACTAATCTTGCCAGCCTTCATTCCTGATCACGCGCACGAGCTGGCGGCCGTGGTAGTCCGCACTGCCGGCATTGAGGATGGTGACATCGGCCTGCGCCGACGAACCATCGACGCGCGACAACCGCTCGGCGATGTCGCCGTCGCTTTGCCGGGCGCGCGCTGCGAGCCGCTGCGCCAGCACATCGGGCGGCGCCGTGATCGCAACCACAACGACATTAGCATAGGCCTCGCGCAGCGCGGCGATCACGGTGCGTGAGACATTGACGACCACCGCGCGGCCTGCGCGGATGTCATCGTTGATTTCGAGCGGCAGCGCGTAGGCGTGCCCATGCGCCTCCCAGTGCACGGCGAAGTCGCCTTGCTCGCGCGCGCGGCGGAACTCGTCCTGGCTCACGGCGATATTGTCTTCATCGGACGACGATGCACGGGTCACGATGCGGCGCGGGAAGACGATTTCGGGATCATCGATGCAGGCCGCCTGCGCGAGGCGCAGCAGCGTATCCTTGCCGGCGCCGCTGGGGCCGACCACGAGCACGAGCCGGCCGGGGCCGATCGCACCCGCCTCCCCCTGCGCCGTGGTGACCATCTTGCTCATGCGACCCGGCTTCCCTCGCGCCAGACGCTGCGTACCACGGGAACGTGCCCTGCGACATGCACGCGGATCAAATCGGCACGCTTGCCGGTCGCGACCTCGCCGCGGTCGGTGAGGCCGACCGCCTCGGCGGGCGCCTTGGTCACGGTGCGAACCGCGGCCGGCAGGCTGATCGTGGGTACATGCTCGGGCAGTTGCAGCGCGGCCATGAGAAGGCTGGACGGAATGTAGTCCGACGATAGGATGTTGAGCAGGCCTTCGCGGGCGAGATCGACCGCGGCGATGTTGCCGGAATGCGAGCCGCCGCGCACGACGTTCGGCGCCCCCATCAGAATGTCGATGCCGGCCTGATGCAGGCCGCGCGCCGCCTCCAGCGTGGTCGGGAATTCGGCAACCGAAACACGATCCCGCACGGCGTCGGCGACGTTCTCCTCGGTGGTGTCGTCGTGGCTCGCCAGCGGAATGTTGTACTGATGCGCCAGCGCCACGATCTCGCGCATGTTGGCCGCTGCATATTTCTTCTGGTATTCGAAGCGCTTTGCGAACAGCTCGTCGAGCTCGGCATCGGTCTTGCCGCCGCCCTTGCCGCGATAATAGTCGCGCAGCTTGACCTCGTCGCGGAACTGGCGCTGGCCCGGCGTGTGGTCCATCAGCGACATCAGCTTGACGTCGGGACGGTCGATCAGCTCCCTGGCCTCCTCGACCACGCTCGGCATCGGGATTTCGCAGCGCAGATGCAGGAAGTGGTCGGCGCGCAGGAGGCTGGCCTCGCGCGCGGTCGTGATCGCGGCGGCAAGCACGCCGGCGCGGCCATCGACCTCCTCGGCGCCGTCCTCGCGCCAGACCCGGAGCGAATCGAACACGGTGGTGATGCCTGACGTCGCGAGCTGGCCGTCATAGGAGATGACCGCGGCGACCGGATTCCAGAACACCTTCGGCCGCGGCACGTAATGGGCTTCGAGATGGTCGGTATGGAGCTCGATCAGGCCGGGCATGATCAGGTCACCGCCGGCATCCTCGGCGCCGGCGGGCGCAGTCCCATCGCCGATCTCGGCAATGCGTCCGTCGGCAAGAGCCAGCCAGCCCTGCTCGATCACCCGGTCGGCCAGCACGATCCTGGCGTTGGCGATCAATGTGTCCTTCGGCTTGGCGTTCATTTCCCTCTTCCTTCAGGCCGCGGCGGCAAAGCTGGTGACGTCGACGATACGGTCGGCAATCAGATGACGGATTTCGTCGTCATGGACAATGGCGACCATGGCGACGCCCCCGCGCTTCTTCTCGGCAACCAGCTCAACCACGACAGCGCGGTTGGCGGCATCGAGCGAGGCGGTCGGCTCGTCGAGCAGCAGGATCGGCAGGTCCGAAATGAAGCCGCGCGCGATGTTGACGCGCTGCTGCTCGCCGCCGGAGAAGGTCGCGGGCGGAAGCTGCCAGAGGCGCTCGGGAATGTTCAGACGATGCAGCAGGCTGCCAGCGCGCTGCTGCGCTTCGGCCCGGCTCATGCCGTTGACGATCAGTGGCTCCGCGACGACGTCGATGGTGGCAACGCGCGGCACCGCGCGCAGGAACTGGCTGACATAGCCGATGGTGGAACGGCGGATGTTGAGAATCTGCCGCGGCTCGGCGGTGGCGAGATCAATCAGCGCGCCGCGATGGCGGATGCCGATGCGGCCGCTATCGCAACGGTAATTGCCGAAGATCATTTTCAGGATCGACGATTTTCCGGCGCCTGACGGGCCTGACAGAACGACGCATTCGCCCGGATTGACGTGGAAGGTCACGCCGCGCACGACAGGCAGTTCGATGCCGCCCTGCAGGTGCATCGTGAACGTCTTTTGCGCATCGGTAACGTCGATCATGACGGTCATTGGAAAACTCATGGCGGCAGAATCGAGGAGACGAGAAGCTGGGTATAGGGCTCGCGCGGGTCGTCGAGCACCTGGTCGGTGAGACCGGTCTCGATGACGCGGCCGCCCTTCATCACCATCACGCGGTGCGACAGCAGGCGTGCGACCGCGAGATCATGGGTGACGATGATGACGGCGAGATGCAGCTCGGCAACGAGGCTGCGCAGGAGGTCGAGCAGGCGCGCCTGCACGGACACGTCGAGGCCGCCGGTCGGCTCGTCCATGAACACCAGGCGCGGCTCGGTGACGAGGTTGCGCGCGATCTGGAGGCGCTGGCGCATGCCGCCGGAATAGGTGCGCGGTGCATCGTCGATGCGTGCTGTGTCGATCTCGACGCGGGTGAGCCAGTCCGACGCGGTGTCGCGGATGCGGCCGTAGTGATTCCAGCCCACCGCCATCAGCCGCTCGCCGACATTGGCGCCGGCCGAGACCGCCATGCGCAGGCCCTGTGCTGGATCCTGATGCACAAAGCCCCAATCGGTGCGGAACAGGAAGCGACGCTCGGCCTCGCCCAGCGTCGAGAGATCGCGGGTGACACCGTCGCGCATCCGATACGAGACATGGCCGGAACCCGGCGCGAGCTGGCCCGACAGCATTTGCAGCAGCGTCGACTTGCCCGAGCCGGATTCACCGACGATCGCCAGCACCTCGCCGGGATAGAGCGAGAACGACACATCGCGGCAGGCGGCAATGCGGCCAAACGACTTGCTGAGGGACTCCGCGACCAGCAGCGGCTCGTCGTTCTCGACCAGATTCTGATCAGCCATTCGAGGCCTCCTGCGCCTTCTCCTTGTACGGCGCGGCGCTGAGGCTGCCGCGATGGCCGGCGGCCTGGCGGCCCTCGCAATAATCGGTGTCCGAGCAGACGAACATCCGCCCGCCCTGGTCGTCGGTGACGATCTCGTCTAGGTAGGAATTCTCCGCACCGCACAGTGCGCAGGGCGCGTTGAAGCGGTAGGGCTCGAACGGGTGGTCCTCGAAATCGAGCGAGACCACTTGCGTATAAGGCGGGATCGCGTAGATGCGCTTCTCGCGGCCGGCGCCGAACAATTGCAGCGCCGGGCAATTGTCCATCTTGGGATTGTCGAATTTCGGCGTCGGCGACGGGTCCATCACGTAGCGCGCGTTGACCTTGACCGGATAAGCGTAGGCGGTCGCGATGTGGCCGAAGCGGGCGATGTCCTCGTAGAGCTTCACATGCATCAGGCCGTATTCGGCGAGCGCATGCATGCGCCGCGTCTCGGTCTCGCGCGGTTCGAGGAAACGCAGGGGTTCCGGGATCGGCACCTGATAGACCAGAACCTGGTTTTCGTTCAGCGCCTTCTCCGGGATGCGGTGGCGGGTCTGGATCACCGTCGCTTCGTCCGTCGCCGTCGTCGTGGCAACACCGGCGGTCTTGGCGAAGAACTTGCGGATCGAGATCGCGTTGGTGGTGTCGTCGGAGCCCTGGTCGATCACTTTCAAGACGTCCTGCGGTCCAAGGAGCGCTGCGGTCACCTGCACGCCGCCGGTGCCCCAGCCATAGGGCATCGGCATTTCGCGGCTGGCGAACGGCACCTGATAGCCGGGAATCGCGATCGCCTTCAGGATCGCGCGGCGGATCATCCGCTTGGTCTGCTCGTCGAGATAGGCGAAGTTGTAGGCGGGCGCGTTCATTCCGCGGCCTCCTTCATGGCATCCGGCGTATTGGCCTCGGCAAACTCCTGGCGCAGCTTGCGCAGGAGGCCGAGCTCGGACTGGAAGTCGACATAGTGCGGCAGCTTCAGATGCTCGACGAAGCCGGTGGCCTGGACGTTGTCCGAATGCGACATCACGAACTCTTCGTCCTGCGCCGGCGCACGCACCTCCTCGCCGAGCTCGCGGGCGCGCAACGCACGATCGACCAGCGCCATCGACATGGTCTTGCGCTCGCTCTGGCCGAAGGCGAGGCCGTAGCCGCGGGTGAAGCACGGAGCCTCCGTCGCAGACCCCTTGAACTGGTTGACCATCTGGCACTCGGTGAGTTCGATCGCGCCGAGCGGCACGGCGAAGCCGACCTCTTCCGCGAGAAATTCGACCTCGACCTCGCCGAAGCGGATCTCGCCGACAAAAGGATGGTTGCGGCCGTAGCCGCGCTGGGTGGAATAGCCCATCGCGAGGAGAAAGCCTTCGTCGCCACGCGCGAGGTTTTGCAGGCGCAGGTCGCGGTCGGCCGGAAAATTCAGCGGCTCGCGGGTGAGATCGCCGACGCTGGCGCCGTCCTCGGCTTCGGGCGAGGATTCGATCAGCCCGTCGCGGCCGAGAATATCCGTTACGCGCGGCGTCGGCGCTGTGGATGCTTCGGCCGTCGACGGAACCTGCGGCACGACGCCTTGCGCGAGCGAGGGATCGAGCAGGCGGTGCGTGTAGTCGAAGGTGGGCCCGAGGATCTGGCCACCCGGAATGTCCTTGAAGGTCGCGGACACCCGCCGCTGCACCTGCATGGCGCCGGTGTCGACCGGCTCGCTGGTGCCGAAGCGCGGCAAGGTGGCGCGGAAGGCGCGAACCAGGAAGATCGCCTCGATCAGATCGCCGCGCGCCTGCTTGATCGCCAGCGCCGCGAGCTCGCGGTCATAGAGCGAGCCTTCGCTCATGACGCGATCGACGGCGAGGCCAAGCTGCTCCGAGATCTGGTCGAGGGAGATTTCCGCAACGCTTTGATCGCCGCGCCGCTTATGTGCGAGCAGGCGATGGGCGTTCTCGATGGCGCGTTCGCCGCCTTTGACTGCGACATACATGCTTCAGATTCCCTTGCTCACGACGCGCGTGGTGCGCGGGATCGCGACCACGGCATCATCGGCGACCAGCACCATATCGATGCCGTGCGGAAACAGTGCTTCGTTCATACGCAGCCGCTCGAGCAGATCGAGAGGCTTGATCGACGCCTGCAGCGTCGCGACCCCACCGATGCCGGGGCCGCGCAGCTCGAAGCTGCGTCCCGAGTTCAGGCTGTCGACCTGAATGATCACCGTGGTCGAACGGTCCGGATACTCGCTGGTGCCGAGCGCGAATCGCTCGAGCGAAGGCAGCGCATCGCCATCACAGATCAGCGCAAAACTCGCGATCGAGGCGTCCTGCACGACCGGCGCACCGGTGTGGAACTTCAGCCACTTCGTCACATCCGAGTTCTCCGCCATTCCCGCGTCGAGCCAGAGCGGCGTATCGTGGTCGAACAGCGTCAGCGCGATCGCGGCGGTGCCGCGCATCATCGGCCCTGGCGCGCCGACCATCGGCACGATTTGCTGGACGGAGCCCGGCCGTGCCATGGCATCCATGACCGAGCGAAAGGTCGATTGCGCCGACAACACCTTGTCGGCGAAACCCGGCGGCAGCTCCGCAATCGTGGTCATGATCTCACCCCTCACCGCGCACCATGGTGTAGAAATCAACCTTCGTCGCGGCGGTCTCTTCCGCCGCCTGCTTGCGCTTGACCATAAGCTGCTCGCGCAACGGCGCGATAACGCCACGCTCGACGAGCCCGCCGAAATCGCGGGACTGCACCAGCGCATCGCACAGCGCGATCAGCCGCGCCTTCTCACCGTCGCGGCCGAGCGTGTAGCCGAAGCCGACCTCGCCGCTCGCAAGCCGCACCGCCGCGCGCGACACCGTGGCTTCACCGAGATTGAACGGCGCCCCGTCGCCGCCGATCCGGCCGCGCAGCATGACCAGCCCGTTTTCGGGCGCGCGCAGATCCTGATGGGCCGGGAGGGTGAAGTTGCGGAGGCGAGCGGCGATCTCGCCCGCCTCCGCGTGCGCCAGCACGGCCATGGCGGCCTTGCGCTGGGCTTGCTGGCTGTTGTGCTGCGTCACCTGGTCCACCGAACTTGCCGCATCTAAGTTGTCTATGATAATAGACAACTTCATACGGACGCGCCATGACTGTTTCGTGACAATGTTGTGATTTCTGGAGTAGGTTTCGCGCGACATGAGCATGCAGGACACAGCCTCCTCGGGAGTCGCGCTGTGGCGCCTCGTTGCCGACGGCATCGAGCGCGGCATCGCCGACGGCCGCTTTGCGGCCGGCGACAAATTGCCGGGCGAGATGGAGATCGCGGAAACCTATCGCGTCAACCGCCACACCGTGCGCCGCGCGCTGGCCGCGCTTGCCGAGCGCGGCCTGGTGCGCGCCGAGCGCGGCAGCGGAACCTATGTCGAGGCACAGAAGCTCGCCTATCCCCTGCGCTCGCGCACGCGCTTCTCAGAGATCGTCGGCGCGGGCGGACGCGAGCCGCATGGCCGGCTGATCGAGGCGACCGATGACGTCGCGACGCGCGAGCTCGCGCGGGAGCTGGGATTGAAGACCGGCGCGCCCCTGGTGCGGATCGAGGCGATCCGCCTCGCCGACCGTACGCCGATCTGCGTGTCCACGACCTGGCTGTCGGCCGAGCTGTTTCCGGACGCGGGCGCCGTGTTCGCGGCGACGCGCTCGATGACGAAATTGCTCGCGCATTACGGCATCCGCGATTATCGCCGCGGCGCGACCCGGATCACCGCCGGCATCGTCGACGCGACCGACGCCGCAAGACTCGATCTTGCGCTGGGACGGCCGATCCTGGTAGTCGATGCCACCGACCACGATCTCACGGGCAAGCCGCTGGTGACGAAGCATTCGCGCTTTGCCGCGGAGCGGGTCGAGTTTCTGGTGGAGTCGTAGGCCTCTTCCCCTCTCCCCTTGTGGGAGTGCCCACGATCTTTCTCGATCATCAGAAGCGGTGGGCACGCTACGCGTTGACCACCCTACGGCACTGAGGACACGTACCCCTCATCCGGCGCTTCGCGCCACCTTCTCCCACAAGGAAGGAAGAGAGCCGCCTACGCCACCGCCCGCCGGCCGATGATGGCAAACCGCAGCTTGCCCGAGATGAAATCGATTGCGGCGACGGCGACCAGGATCATCAGGATCAGGAACGACACTTTCTGCCACTCCAGCACGCGAATCTGCTCGGCGAGCTGGAGGCCGATGCCGCCGGCGCCGACGATGCCGATGATGGTGGCCGAGCGGGTGTTGGATTCGATGAAGTAGAGCACCTGGCCGGCGATGACGGGCAGGACCTGCGGCAACAGGCCGAAGCGGATCTCGTGCAGCGCGCTGCCGCCGGAGGCGCGGATGCCTTCGACCTGCTTCTGGTCGGCGCCCTCGATCGCCTCCGAGAACAGCTTTCCGAACGCACCGAAATCCGACACGGCGATCGCGAGCACGCCGGCGAACGGGCCGAGCCCGACCACGTTGATCCACACCAGCGCCCAGATCAACGTGTCGACGCCGCGGATCGAATCCAGGAAGCGGCGGACGGGAAAGCGCAGGATGTTCGACGGCACGACGTTGCGCGCCGCGAGCAGGCTGATTGGAAGCGCGAAGACCGCGGCGAGCGTGGTGCCGAGCAGCGCGATCGACAGCGTCTCGCCCAGCGCCTTCAGATAGACCGGCAGCGAAGAGCCGGGATCCGGCGGGATCATCATCAGGCTGATCCAGCCGAGCTGGCTGAGGCCGGCGAAGAAGAGCGACGGCGAGAAATCGAGATCGACGAGGCCGTAAGCGAGGATCGCCAACGCCGCGACGATCATCGCCGGCGTGGCGAGCCGCGCCGAGGCGGGCCGGTCGAACACGTCAGGGTAGCGCGCGCGAATTTGCGCGATATCGACCTGCTGCGGCTTCGTCACGTCCGCGCCTCCTCGCCGAACAGGCGGCCGCGCAGCCAGCCGGTGGTGATGTCGATGATGAAGACCGTGACGACGATGGTGAGCAGGATGGCGCTGACGTCGGAGTAATAGAACTTGCGGATGGCGACGACGAGCTCCTGGCCGATGCCGCCGGCGCCGACGAAGCCCATCACCGAGGCTTCGCGGACGTTGATCTCGAAGCGCAGCAGCGCATAGCTGGCATAGCCCGCCGTCACCTGCGGTACGACCGCAAAACGCATGCAGGAGAGCCAGCTCGCACCTGTCGAGCGAATGCCCTCCACCGGCTTCATGTCGGCATTCTCGACGATCTCCGAGAACAGTTTTCCCAGTGCGCCGGTGGAGTGGATTGCAATCGCCAGCACGCCCGCCATTGGCCCCAGGCCGAAGGCAATCACGAACACCAGCGCGAACACGATGCCGGGAACTGTGCGGGCGAATTCGAGCAGGCGCCGCACGACGAAGCGCAGCCAGGGCGCGGGCGAAGTGTTCTCGGCCGCGAAGAAGTTGAGGGCGAAGGCCAATGTCGCGCCGATCAGAGTTCCGACATAGCTGATGAGCAGGGTCTCACCCAGCATCTTCAGCCATTTGCGCCAGCCCCAGAACCACTCGCCGACATCGGTCCAGACCCGCTGGCCGCTGTCGAGCGTGAGGATGCGGTCGAAATAGCTGACGAAATTGCCGAAATAGGTGAACAGGGTATGCAAATTCACTTCGGCGCCGATCGCGGCGAGCACCAGCGCTGCGGCGAAGACCGCGGCCCCCAACAGGAGACGGAGCCGCCTGCGCGAGACCGCCTGGCGATAGGCGGCATTGAGCGCGGCAAGCTGCTGCTCGGGGAGGATCGAAACCGCTGTCGTCATCGGTCGAAACAGGTCCCGTCAAAGAAAGAGCCGGGTCCTAGGACCCGGCTCGGGTGCATCGTCCCGATGACTCAGGACGCCTTCTTCTTGCGGAGCGCATCGACGAACTTGATCAGCTCGATCGTGCCATCCCAGTCCTTGGTGGTGGCGGGATGAAAGCCCTTCTTCTGGCCGTCCGACAGGCGATCGAACGCGGCCTTGTCCTTGGCCGGCGCGTCGAAGAAAGCCTTGGCGATGGCGGCCTTGGCGTCATCAGGCAGGTCGGAATTGTAGGCATAGGGACCGTTGATGATCGGCGCCGACTTGTGGATGATGCGGAAATCGTCCTTCTTCATCGCCGAGCCGTCGGCGTTCTTCAGCATGCCCTTGGTCAGCATCTGCGCCAGCGTGGAATCGTCGTCGCTGGTCCACTGGTTGGCGGCGACGTCGACCGTGCCTTGCGCCAGCGCGAGCATCGCATTCTCGTGGCTGCCGGTGAAGACGACCTTGCCGAAATAGCCCTCGGCATCGTGGATGCCCATCTTGTCGAGCTCGAAGCGCGGCACGTTGTTGCCCGAGGTCGAGTTCGGGTCGACCAGGCCCAGGTTCTTGCCCTTGAGATCATCGACCTTCTTGTAGGAGCTGCTCGCCTTGACGAAGAACACCGAGTAATAGCCGGTCGAACCGTCGGCATTGATGTCGTTGGCGAACGCGTCGGTCTTGACGCCGGTCAGGCGGGCGCGGGCGAACGAGGCCGAGCCGTAGCTCGCGATGTGGATGTTGCCGGCGCGCTGGCCTTCGATCACAGCGGCGTAGTCGTTGGCGATGCGCAGCGTGACCTTCACGCCCAGCTGCTTCGAGAGGTATTCCACGAACGGGGTCCAGCGCTCGGTGACGCCGGAGGCGTTCTCGGCCGGCACGACCGCAAAGGTCAGTTCGGGATATTTGGCCTTCCAGTCGTTCGCCGAGGCGGACGCCGTGAACGCGAGCGCGGCGGCGCCGGCAAGGATCAGTCTGCGAGTAGTCATGGTATCCTCTTCATCGGTTGAGGTCGGTTGACGCAAAGACTTGAACTAAACAGGCGAGGCTCAGGCCGCCGCGGCCGTCCCGAGCGCCGGAACGCCCCCGGGCGCCGGTACAGGCATGCCGCCCATGACGTCGGCGGCTTCGAGATCGTAGAGCTCGCGCGCCACGTGATCGGTCAGCGCGGACGGCGCACCATCGAACACCACGCGGCCCGCGGCCATGCCGATCAGGCGGTCGCAATAGGTGCGGGCGAGATCGAGCGAATGCAGGTTGCAGAGCACGGTGATGCCGAAATGCTTGTTGATGCGCAGCAGTGCATCCATGACGATCTTGGTGTTGCGCGGATCGAGCGAGGCGATCGGCTCGTCGGCGAGGATGATGTCGGGCTGCTGCACCAGCGCGCGGGCAATCGCGACGCGCTGCTGCTGACCGCCGGAGAGCTGGTCGGCGCGCTGGGCGGCGAGCGAGGCAATGTCGAACTGCTCGAGCGCGGACATCGCCAGCGCCTTGTCCTGCTCGGGCCAGGCCTGCGACAACGAGCGCCAGGCGGGCATCGTCGCAAGCCGCCCCATCAGGACGTTGGTCAGAACATCGAGCCGGCCGACCAGGTTGAACTGCTGGAAGATCATCGCCGAGCGCGCGCGCCACTGCCGCAGCTCCTTGCCGCGCAGCAAGGTGACGTCGACGCCGTCGAACAGGATGCGGCCCCCGGTCGGCGTCACCAGGCGGTTGATGGTCCGCAGCAATGTCGACTTGCCGGCGCCGGATCGCCCGATCACACCGACGAAGCCGCCGGGGGACACTTGAAACGAAGCGTCATCCACCGCGGCTTTTGCGCCGAAGCGACACGTCAGACCATCCACCACCAGCATGCAGGGACTCCAGAGTAGCTGGGCCAACCGCTAACGCCGGCGCTTAACACTTGTGTGACAGCGCCGTTGCGGTGCGGCGATCCTACACACCTCATCCGCTGTCATCTCGGCGTCATGATATCGTCATCAAGCCGCTCGAAGAGAGACGCCCGCCCTCGCACCTCGGATGCAACATGGCCGCGAAAGCCCTTTCGGTTCAGCCGACCATCGATCCCTCGGCCAAGCTGCACGAGACCAGGCTCGGCGCCTATACCGAGGTCGGCGCGCGCACGATCCTGCATGAAGTGGCGATGGGCGATTACTCCTATGTCGTGAACGATTCGCAGATCACCTACACGACGATCGGAAAGTTCTGCTCGATCGCGGCGATGACGCGCATCAACCCCGGCAACCATCCGATGCATCGCGCGACGCAGGCGCATTTCACCTATCGTTCGAGCGCTTATTTCGAAGGCGAGGGCGACGATGCCGAGTTCTTCGACTGGCGGCGCCAGCATCACGTTCATATCGGCCACGACGTCTGGATCGGCCATGGCGCCATCGTGCTGCCGGGCCGCAACATTGGTACCGGCGCGGTGATCGCAGCCGGCGCGATCGTCACCAAGGACGTGCCGGCCTACACCATCGTCGCCGGCAATCCGGCGCGGATCGTACGGCGGCGGTTCTCGGAGGAGATCGCGGGGCGCCTCGGGAAGCTCGCCTGGTGGGACTGGGATCACGACAAATTGCGCGAGGCGCTGCCCGATTTCCGCAAGCTCGGGATTGAAGATTTTCTTTCGGCATACGAAGCACGGGCGGGCTCTCTCACCAATTCTCCTGCCAGCAAACGAAGCGCAGTCGCGTGACAGACATATTCCTTGAAGGCGGCCGGGCCCTGATCGGCGCCGAGCTCATCGAAACCTCACTTCTCGTGTCCGGGACAGACATCGCGGAGGTGGGCGCTTCTCGCGGCCGGGCGGGGCTGGCGATTGATGCACGTAACCTGCTGTTGCTGCCCGGCATCGTCGACCTGCACGGCGATGCCTTCGAGCGACAGATGATGCCGCGCGCCGGCGTCGATTTTCCGATCGACGTCGCGCTCGCCGACAGCGACCGCCAGGCGATCAGCAACGGCATCACCACCGTGTTTCACGCCGCGACCTGCTCGTGGGAGCCGGGCCTGCGCTGCGCCGACAATGCGCGCGGCCTGATGGAGGCGATCGAGCGGCAGCGTCCGCAATTCGCCGCCGACACCCGCTTCCATCTGCGCCACGAGACCTACAATCTCGACGCGGAGGCCGAGATCGCCCAATGGCTCGCCGAAGGCCGGGTCGACCTGCTCGCCTTCAACGACCACATGGACGGCACCGTCGCCGACATGGCCAAACCGCGCAAGCGCAACCGGATGGTGGAGCGCACCGGCCTTTCGAGCGAAGAATTCGACCTTCTGGTCGAGCGCGTGATCTCGCGCGCCGACGAGGTGCCGGCTTCGGTGTCGCGCCTGGCCGCTTCTGCCCGCGCGGCGGAGGTGCGGATGCTCTCGCACGATGACGCGACGCCGGCGATGCGGCATGCGTTTCGCGAGCTCGGCGCGACAATCGCGGAGTTTCCGATCAACGAGGAGACGGCGCGGGCGGCAGCCAGCCACGGCGATGCCATCGTCTATGGCGCGCCGAACGTCGTGCGCGGCGGCAGTCACACCGGCTGGACCAGGGCATCCGACATGATTGCCAAGGGGCTCTGCTCGGTGCTGGCGTCAGACTATTATTATCCCGCACAGCTGCTCGCCGCATTCCGGCTCGCGGCAGATGGTGTGGTGCCGCTGGTACAGGCCTGGGATTTGGTCTCCGCCAGTCCTGCCCGCGCGACCGGCCTCACCGATCGCGGCACCCTCGCGGAGGGACGCCGCGCCGACATTCTCCTCGTCGACGACAGCGTCAAGCTGCGGCCGCGGCTGATCGCGGTGATCTCGGGCGGCAAGCTCGTGCATCTCACCGATGCGACACGGCTGCTCACCGCCGTGGCGGCGCCGCGCGAGGCTGTCGTCGCCGCGTAAAACCGCTATGCTGAGACGATGACAGGATTTCCCCGCTACGCGGTCTATTTTGCCGCAGGCGCCGACAGCGCCCTCTCCCGCTTCGGCGCCGAGCTGCTCGGCTACGATGCCTATACCGGCGACGAGCTGCCCTTCCCGCGCGAGGCGCTGCAAATTGCGCCGGACTGGCGTGACATCAGCGCAGATCCCCGCAAATACGGCTTTCATGCCACGCTGAAGGCGCCCATGGCTCTGGCGTTAAGCAAGACCGAAGCCGAGCTGATGGCTGCGTGTGCGGCCTTCGCCGGCAGGGCACGGCCGCTTCCGGTGATCCGTCCCGTCGTGGATGCCATCAGCGGCTTCATCGCCGTCATTCCGGCCGAGCCGGTCGATACGCTCCAGGACCTGGCAGCCGACAGCGTCCGCGATTTCGACGCTTTCCGTGCGCCGCTGACGCCGGAAGATCGCGCACGGCGCAAGCCCGAAAAGCTCGGCGAGCGACAGCGCGACTATCTCGACCGCTGGGGCTATCCTTACGTCATGGAAGAATTCCGCTTCCACATGACGCTGACGGGACGGCTCGATGCGGAGCGGCGCGGGCCGATTCTGCAAATGCTGCGGGGGCGGTTTGCGGCGTTGAAGCTCGATGCGCTTGAGATCGATCGCATCGCGCTGTTCAAGCAGGATGACGCAAAGGAAAGGTTCCGCATCATCGGCGAATGGGCTCTGGCACGGTAGACCTCAGCGCCAGCTCGCAAGATTGAAGGCGAGCGCCACCGCGCCGACCAGAACGAGGCTGGTCGCCCAGACCGCATCCAGGTTGAACCAGCTTCGCGAGACGAACTTCAATCCCAGATAGCGGTAGACCAGCCACGCCAGACATCCGCCGGCGCTGATCATGGCGGCAACGTGCACCAGGGACACCAGCACCGCCATCCCGACACTCGCCTTCATCAACTCGCCCGCCGCCTCATGGCCGGCATCGAGCTCGAAGGCCTGGCAAAGCCCGAGATAGATCGGCACCAGCATCAAGGCGGCGCCGTGAGCAATGGCGACGGCAAACGACCAGAGCGCCAATTGCGTCGGTGGGATTCGTGCCAGCGCGCGGGGATGGCGCCCAACGATCAACCGATAGACGCCGAAGCCGATGACGAGAAGGCTCGCGACCAGCTGGATCGGACGCTGCCACTCCGCCAGCACGAGCAGGAACGCGAATGGCAGCAGCACGAGAAGCGTGGCCAGGAGATGCCCGGCCGACAAGGCCCACAAGGCGCGGAGGAGCGCGCGCGGGCTCTTGTCCATGAGCCCCGCCGAAACGGCGAGCGGCCATCCCATGCCAGGATTGATCCCGTGGTAGAGACCGCTCGCAACAAGAGCGAGCCACAGCCAGCCGAGTGCCGGGCTCGCGTGCCCCCAATCTAGACCGACGGATAGCAAAAGGAGTCCGTCGAACAATCGCCGCCCTCGAGCCTGATCTGGTGCGCACGATATCCGTCGGGGAAGCTCACGAAATAGTTCTTGTCGAGCTCGAGGCCGCCGTTGCGACCGACATTGGCCATGACCTCGACGCCCGGAACGCCATCGGGATAGAACTGGTCGTCCCAGGTGGAATAGAGCGAATTGGTCCAGTAGACGCGCTTGCCGTCGCGGCTGATCTCGACCATCTGCGGACCCGCCGCAAATGGCTTGCCGTTCGGATGGGGCGTGCGGCGCGCGATGCCGCCGATGTGGACGGAGCCCGCAAGCTTCGGCTGGCGCGGATCACTGACGTCATACTGGCGCATTTCACCCGTGCCCCAGCACGAGACGTAGAGAAACCGGTCGTCCATCGAGAGGTCGATGTCGGTCACCAGCGGCGGCACCGCGCCAAATCCCTGCAGCAGCGGCGGGAGCTTCTCCTTGGGCGCGGGCTCGGGTGGGATCGTCGCCGTCTTCTCGGCATGGAATGTCCCGCCTTCGCGCCACCAGGTCCAGATCGATGCTTCAAGGTTGGTGGTGTCGACCACGACGCCAACGAAGCCGTACTCGCGAACCGGATCGTGCGCCGGTCGCACCTCCAGCGCCATCTGATGATTGGCGCCGAGGTCGATGGTCTGGACGTTGCGACGGGCGCGAAGATCCCAGAAGTGGAGACGATGGCCATATTTGTTCGACAGCAGATCTTCCGGGACGATCCCGTTCTCGAACTGCGGCGGCAATGCCCATTCGCTCGTCACCATGTAGTCGCGCGGCAGGTTCCACCAGAAATCATAATGCAGCGTCTGCGGACCGCGGTCGATCTCCCATCGCCCCAGGACCTCGAAGGTCTCGCAATCCATGATGAAAACGCCGGGAGGACCGTTGGTGCCGTCCTTGCCGCCGCCGCCCAGCGTGCTCACGTAAATGCCGTCCGGCCCGCAATGGATCGTGTGCGGCCGCGAGTAGCCGGTCTTCTTGAAGACCTCCTCCGGCTCGATGATCTTGTGGATCTTGGCCTTCGTCGGATCGGGCTTGGTATCGATGACGTAGATCCGCGACGAGCGGAGCCCTGGGATGATGAGATAGCGCCGCTCGATGAAGGCGTGTCCGGCGAGCGGCGACAGGGCGGAGGAGCAGGCATTCCAGCCAAAGTGATGAAACTCATCGCCCTTGTTGGGCATCGTGACGGTATGGACGATCTGGCTATAGGTCGGCGATCCCGGCTTGACGTCGATGACCGCGAGAGCATCCGGCTTCGAGAAATCCGGACTGAGCAGCAACGTGTAGGCAAAGTTCTCCGCAGGCGCTTCCATCGCAAGCTTGGGCGATGCGTGAAAGGTGGGATCCGGCCTCATCGTCATGGCACTGCCTCCCTGTTCTGTCGGTTCGCGCCAACTTGGCTCGGGATAACGGCATAATGAAGAGGTGTTCGGCGACGTTTCGAGATTGCTCCGCGGGGCCTGGTTGGCGGGCGTACAATATGCCATCGCGGAGCTGCGGGAAACGGCCCGGGGCCGCGCTAATTCGACGCCTTCAGCCCGGCGGAATACGGCCGGAGCTCGTAGCTCACATCCGGTGTCGTCCCGGCCTGGTGCGCAATTGCGCACGGGAGCCAGGACCCGTATCCGCAGCGAGAAGTTTGGCGCGAGCTGGTAACCCAAAGTCTTCGCCAAACCACTCCCTGTGGATATGGATCCCCGATCTGCGCGCGCTTCTTGCGCGCTTGTCCGGGACGACAATGAATGGTCTGGCGCCGCTACTTCCCCCACCGCAGCGCCAGCGCGTCGCGTTCCTTGGCGAGTTCCAGCAGGCCGGCGCGCGTCGCCGGATGCAGCGGCTGCAAGGGATGCCGTACCATCTCGGATTTGATCACGCCGCCGGCCTGCATCATGACCTTGCAGGCGATCAGTCCGCATTGGCGGTTTTCGTAGTTGATCAGCGGCAGCCAGCGTTCGTAGGCGGCCTTCGCCTTCTCGCGATCGCCGGCGAAATAGGGATCGATGATCTGGCGGATGCCGTCGGGATAGCCGCCGCCGGTCATGGCGCCGGTGGCGCCGGCGTCGAGATCGGCCAGCAGCGTGATCGCCTCCTCGCCGTCCCAGGGACCTTCGATATCCTTGCCGCCGGCCTCGATCAGGCTGCGGAGCTTCGAAGCCGCGCCCGGCACCTCGATCTTGAAATAGCGGATGTTGGAGAATTCGCGCGACAGCCGCGCCAGCAGCTCGACCGAGAGCGGCGTGCCCGCCACCGGCGCATCCTGAATCATGATGGGAATGTCGATCGCGCCCGAGAGCACCTTGAAGAACTCGACGATGCCCTTCTCCGGCACGCGGAAGGTCGCGCCATGATAGGGCGGCATCACCATCACCATGGCGGCCCCCGCCGCTTCGGCCTGCTTGCTGCGCGCGGCGCACACGGCCGAGCTGAAATGCGTCGTGGTGACGATCACGGGGACCCGGCCAGCGACATGTTCCAGCACCGTATGCATCACGGTCTCGCGCTCGGCATCGGTGAGCACGAACTGCTCGGAGAAATTGGCGAGGATGCAGAGACCGTGTGAGCCGGCATCGATCATGAAGTCGATGCAGCGGCGCTGGCCCTCGAGGTCGAGCTCGCCGCGCTCGTCGAAGATGGTGGGCGCGACCGGGAACACGCCGCGATACGGGCGCTGGGCCTTGTGGGGGGTGACCGGCATCGAACTCTCCATCCCTGATGTGTCTTACGTCCGTCGCCGCACTCGCGCGGCGTGGCTGACACATCTACCCGTCGCGCGGACCGGCGGCAATGCCCCGCGCGACACCTGATGAAGAGACGACGAGATTATGCCGTCTTCACGGCTCCCAAGAAGCCTTCGACCACGACGCGGAGACGATCGGCATCGGCCGACATCTTCTTGACGGAGTCCGACAGCACCGTGCCGGCGTTGCCGGTCTCCTGGTTGAGCCTCGCGACGCTGCCGATGGTGTCGGTGACCTCGCGGGTGCCCTGGGCTGCCTGCTGGAAATTTCGCGAGATCTCGGTGGTGGCCGCGCGCTGCTGCTCGACGGCGGCGGCGATTGCCGTCATCTTCTCGTCGATGCCACTGATGGCGCCGCCGATCGAGCGGATCGCGGTGACGGCCTGGCCGGTGGCCCCCTGGATCTCCTCGACCTGGCGCGAGATCTCTTCGGTCGCTGTGGCCGTCTGGGAGGCGAGGCTCTTGACCTCGCCGGCGACCACGGCGAAGCCGCGGCCGGCCTCGCCTGCGCGCGCAGCTTCAATGGTGGCGTTCAGCGCCAGAAGGTTGGTCTGGGCCGCGATGGCGTTGATCATCTTCACGACCTCGCCGATGCGGCTCGCGGTCTGATCGAGGATCTCGACGATGGCGTTGGTTTGCTCGGCCTGTGCCACGGCCTCGCGGGCCTCGCGTGCGCTCGACTGTACCTGTGCGGAGATCTCCCCGACGGATGCGGAAAGCTCCTCGGTCGCGGCCGCGATGGTCTCGAGGTTGTTGGTGGCTTGCTCGGCCGCGGACGAGACCGCGGCGGTCTGGCTGCTCGATTCCAGGACCAGCGAGCGTACGCCGGTCGCGGTCGCGTCGAGCTCCCGCGTCGAGGCCACGACGCTCTGGATGACCGCCTGCACGGTATCGTCGAAGCTGCGGCAGGCCGCATCGACGGTGCCGGAGCGGGCGAGCTGAAGCGCCTGCTGCGATTCGCGTTCCTGGCCCAGCCGTTCCGCGGTCGCCGCGCTCTCGCGCAGGCTTTCGAGCGCAGCAGCCATGGTGCCGAACTCGTCGGGATGCCGGGATTGCGGAACCGGTGTCGCATAGTCGCGGGCGCTGATGCGCGCGATCGCGTTGAGGATTGCGCGCACCGGCCGCATGAGGCGATTGCGCACCACGAACACGGCGGCCAGGATCACGGCCAGCGCGAGCAGGAACGCGAAAGACTGCACGATGAGATTGGTCAGGGCCTTCGCCTGCACGGCCTCGGCGTGCGCGATCGACAGGTCGAGCGCTTTGCTGGCGATCGCGACGATGGATGCGAAGGGTGACTGGCACAGCGCATTCCACTCCGCAGCGGGCATCGCGGGCTTGCCGCTGCCGTCGAAATTCCTGGTGATCTCTCCCATCTTCTTGAGCGCGCCGTCGGTCTTTGCCCGCGCCTCCTTCGCCGCCTCGACCAGATCTGCGGCCACGTCGGGCGCGGCCAGCAGTTCGTCCATGCCGGTCCAGCCGAAGGCAACGGTTCCGTTCCAGCCGGCCACCGTCTGCTTCTGGTTTTCGTCGAGCGGCTTGCTGGTGTTGACGTTCGGCCGCAGCGTCGAGCACGGGATGCCGTAGCGGTCGCGCACCTGCCAGGCGAGCCGGCGGACCTGAATCATGCGGGCGATGAACGGATCGTTAATCCAGGCGCGGTTCGACACCGCGGTGGAGACCAGGTTGGCGGTATCGATCACCTTGGTGATGGAATCGTACCAGATGCTGGTACGCTCCAGCTTGCGCTCGGCGCGCGGCTGCTTCGCCTCGTCGTAGAAAAGCTGGAATTTCTTCAGCCTCGCTCCAGCGCTGCTTCAGCGTGCTGGCGAGCTTGTCGCGCCGGGCGAATTCGACCGTCGCGAGCGCAGCGACAATCGCGTCATAGCCGGCGTGTTCGGCCTTATCGGCGGCATCGAGCTTGGCGCGTGGATCGTCCTCGCCAAGCAACGCACTCTGGGCGTCGCCGCGATTGTTGCGCAGCGCGACCACGCCATGGAAGATCGCCTTGTCGGCGGCGGCAAGCCGGGCCGTCTCGAGACTGTCGCTGTAGCGGCCGAATGCTCCGGCCATCTGGATCGCCGTGCTGGTGAGCGCGCCAGCCGCCAGCAGAGCCATCAAGACCAGGAGAGCGTGCTTACCGATTTCTTAAGAATTGACATGGACCGAAGACCTGCTTGTCGCGAGCAGTCATCTTGCACGGCAACATGCCAAATTTTCGTTAAGGTTTATCTCGAGTGATATGCGTCCCGGAGTTGCCGGCTTTTTAGGCAGCCGGCTCACGCCACCTTCGTGAAGTCCGGCGGCCGGCGCTCGGCAAACGCCGTAAACGCCTCGCGCGCCTCAGCGGTACGCAGGCGCTGCGCGAACTGCTCGCCCTCGGCCTGCATCTGCGCGACCAGTGCCTCGCCGTTGCGCATCAGCCGCTTGGTGGCGATGAGGGCACCGGCCGGTTGGCGGGCGAGACGCTGGGCGAGCGCGAGCGCCTCGGCATCGAGCTTGTCGAGCGGCACCACGCGGTTGGCGAGGCCCCATTCCAGCGCCGACTTGGCAGGAACGGCCTCACCGAGCGCGAACATCTCGTAGGCGCGGGCGTAGCCGATGCGTGCCGGCATCAACAGGCTGGACGCGGCCTCCGGCACCAGCGCGAGGCTGACGAACGGCGTCGACAATTGCGCGTCCTCGGCAAGCACGACGAGATCGCAATGCAGCAGCATCGTGGTGCCGACGCCAACGGCACGGCCCTGCACGGCCGCAACCAGCGGCCGCGTGCAGCGGGCCAGCGACTGGATGAAGCGCACGACGTTGCGGCTGCCTTCGGACTTGCCGGCGGCAACTGCGGCGAACTCGCCGACGTCGTTGCCGGCAGTGAACATGTCGCCCTCGCCGCGGATCAGGATCACGCGAGCGGACGGATCGAACTCGGCGGATTCGATTGCATCCGCCAGCTTGCCGTACATCGCATCGGTCAGCGCGTTCTTCTTGTCGGGACGCGCCAGCGTGAGGGTGAGAATTCGGTCGCTATTCTCGATCCGGACATGCTCGGTCATGGCTCTGCTCCTTCTATTCGTCTGAATGTCTTGCTTCTGAAGATCTTGGAAACTTGTCCTGAATGCTGGTCAGCCAGCGCGCGACGATGTCGATCTCCGCAGCCGTGAATCCGTCCGTCAGCGCCGCGTTGACTTCCGCCGCGGCAGCTTTCGCCTGCGCCAGCACGGTCCATCCCTTCGGGGTCAGCCACACGCGAAAGGCGCGTCCGTCCTCGCGATCGGCCCTGCGCTCGACCAGCCTTGCCGCAGCACTGCGATCAACCAGCCCGGAAATCCCGGCCGGCCCCATGTCGAGCGCCGCGCCCGCCTCGCCCATGAGAATGCCATCCTGCTTGCCGAGAATGAACAGCAGCCCGGCCTGCGCCGGCGTCACCTCATTTTGCGGTTGCGCCGCCATCCAGCGCTGCAAACGCCGCTGTGCGACGTTGAGCAGGTAGATCAGCCGGTGATGCCTCGCCTCTGGCGATTTATTTCGCATGCGAAACATATAGTCGAGCTCCGGCGGATTGTCAAAACCTGCCGTCGCTTAGTTGCCCAACGGCCCGCGACAGCCGTCGAGCAGAATTGCGGCGCATACCTTCGCCCGCTTCTCGATCTCCTTGCGTGAGGGCAATGTCAGGTTCGCATAGATCGCAGCACGCTGCGGCGCCGACACCATCATGCCGATCATCATCCCGGCGGCTTCATCGACGTTTTCGAGCGTGATGCGCTTCTTCTTAACTTGATCGCGGAGCCAGCCCGCGAGTGCCGCCGCCGTACGGGAGATGCCGTCCCTGTAGAAATTCGCGGCAAGGTCGGGAAACGTGGCCGACTGCTGCAGCACCATACGCTGCAGCGCCACGACCTCCGGATCGAGCGCGAGATCGGCACAGGCGACAAGCACGGCAGCCAGGCTCGTTTCGATGTCGGCCTGATTGTTGGCGTGAAGATTGACGTCGGAGAGCAACCGGTCGAGCCGATCTGCGCACATCGCCTCGAACAGCGCCGCCTTGCTCGGAAACAGCCGATAGAGAGTCTTGGTGGAGATGCCGGCGCCACGCGCCAGCTCTTCGGTGCTGGTTGCTGCGTAGCCGTCGACGGCGAAGGCGTGCCGTGCCGCCTCGATCACGATCCGCTTCGTCTCGTCGTCGCTGCGCACCGGCGGTCGCCCGCGCGGACGGCCTTCTGATGACGGGTTTGCCTGAGCCATGTTTTTAGATGATGCCTGTCATTCCATTGACTCTCCCCAAGCTAGTCCTATTTTGGAAATCGTCAAGTTTCCTAATTCAGGGACCCGGCCATGACCGTGCACACCAACCCGTCCAAGAGTGAAACCATCGTGGTGCCAACCAGCCCGCCCGAGGGCATCCTGCCCGCCGCGCCGACCCCCGCTCCGCGCCGAAAGCTGAACCTTCGCAAGCTGTTGCTGGCCGGCGTGGCCGCCATCGCGCTCGCCGGCGCGAGCTGGTACGGCTACGACTACTGGACCGTCGGCCGCTTCCTCGTCTCCACCGATGACGCCTATGTGAAGGCCGACAACACCACCATCGCGCCGAAGGTCAGCGGCTATCTCGACCGCGTCCTGGTCGCCGATAACGAGCATGTGAAGGCCGGCCAGATGCTGGCCCGGATCGACGACCGCGACTTCCGCGTCGCGCTTGATCAGGCCAAGGCCGACGTCGCCGCCGCGAACGCGACGGTGACCAGCAAGCAGGCCCAGCTCGAGGTTCAGGAAGCGGTGATCGCGGCCGCAAAGGCGACCATCGATGTCGACACCGCCGCGAAGATTTTCGCGCAGCAGGAGAACAAGCGCTACACCGATCTCGCCAGGACCGGTTACGGCAGCGTGCAGAATGCGCAGCAGGCGCAGGCGCGCGATGCCGGCGCGGACGCCGCGATCGCGCGCGACAACGCCAACCTCATCTCCGCACAGAAGCAGGTCGATCTGCTCAAGGCCGAGATCGTGCAAGCCAGGGCCGCCGCCGCGCGCGCAGCCGCAGTCCAGCAACAGGCCGAGCTCAATCTCGGCTACACCACGATCGTCTCGCCGATCGACGGCGTCGTCGGCAATCGCACCTTGCGCATCGGCCAGTATGTGCAGGCGGGCACGCAGTTGATGTCGATCGTGCCGGCCACGGGCGCCTATGTGGTCGCCAATTTCAAGGAGACGCAGCTCACCCACGTCCACGCCGGACAGAGCGTCGAGATCGAGGTCGACACGTTCCCGGGCCAGGTCGTGCATGGGCACGTCGATTCCATCGCGCCGGCCAGCGGCCAGGAGTTCGCGCTGCTGCCGCCCGACAACGCCACCGGCAACTTCACCAAGATCGTGCAGCGCATTCCCGTGAAGATCGCGCTGGACGCCGAGACCGCGCCTGCGATCGAGCTGCGGCCCGGCATGTCCGTGATCCCGACGATCGCAACGCGCTCGGCGCCGACCGCTCAGGCGGCAGCGACGCCCAAAGCAAAACCTGTTTCCGGAGGGTCGTGCCATGTCAAACAGCCTCTCAATATCGATGCCAGCACAAGCAATTCCGGCCGCGACGCCTGAGCGCGTCGCTGCCGACCCCAATCGGGCCAGCGCCACGATCTGGATCGCCGTGTTCGCGGCGATGATCGGCGCCTTCATGGCGATCCTGAACATCCAGATCACCAACGCCTCGCTGCTCAACATCGAAGGCGGCATCGGCACCGGCGCCGACAACGGATCCTGGATCTCGACGTCCTACCTGATCGGCGAGATCATCGTCATTCCGCTGACCGACTATCTGTCGCGGGTGTTCTCGTTCCGCAACATCATCCTGGGTTTCGCGAGCCTGTTCGCCGCCTTCTCGGTCGCCTGCGCCTTCACCCACGATCTGCCGTCGATGATCGCGATGCGAGGTCTTCAGGGCTTCTTCGGCGGCGTGCTGATTCCGATGGCTTTCACGCTGGTGTTCACCAAGCTGCCGAAGGGCCAGCAGCCGATCGGTCTTGCCATGTTCTCGCTCGCCGTGACGTTCGCACCCGCGATCGGCCCGACCATCGGCGGCTTTCTCACCGAGAATTACGGCTGGCAGACCATCTTCTTCGTCAACGTGCTGCCGACCGCGGTGATGGTGACCACGCTGTTCTTCACGCTGGAGCGCCGACCGCTCAACCTCACTCTGCTGCGCGAAGGCGACTGGTTCGGCATCGCCACCATGGCGATCGGCCTCGCTTCGCTGCAGGCCGTGCTGGAGGAAGGCAACAAGGACGACTGGTTCGGCTCACCCTTCATCGTGCGTCTCGCGGTCATTGCCGCGGTCAGCCTGTCGCTGTTCATCGTCAACGAGCTCGTGGTGGAGAAGCCGCTGCTGCGCCTGCGCCTGTTGACGCAGTGGAATTTCGGCATCGGCACGATCGCGGCTGTCTTCCTCGGCTTCGCGTTGTTCGGCTCGGTCTATCTCCTGCCCGCTTATCTCGGTCAGGTGCAGGGCTACAATGCCGAGCAGATCGGCAACGTGCTGGCCTGGACCGGCCTGCCGCAGCTCCTGCTGATTCCGCTGGTGCCGAAGCTGATGCAGCGGTTCGACGGCCGCTATGTCGCCACCGTCGGCCTGCTGCTATTCGCCGCGAGTTCCTTCATGAACATCCAGATGTCGCTCGATTATTCCGGCGATCAGTTCCTGGTGCCCAATATCGTGCGGGCGGTCGGCCAAGCGCTGACGCTGGCGCCGCTCTCGGCGCTCAGCCTCGGCAGCGTCGCGCCGCAGGATGCGGCGGCCGCCTCTGGCATCTCCAACATGATGCGCAACCTCGGCGGCGCCATCGGCACCGCGGTGCTCGCCACCATCGTCACCAAGCGCGAGCAATTCCACTCCAACATCATCGGCCATTCCGTCACGCTCGGCCGCGAGGAGGTCCGCAGCCGCATTGTGCAGATGACGGACTATTTCATGGCCCACGGCGTCCCCGATCCCAATGCCGCACGCGAGCAGGCCATCATCGCGCTCGGCAAGACGGTGAAACGCCAGGCGCTGGTGATGGGCTATTCCGACACCTTTGCGGTGATCGGCGTGGTGCTGGTGCTCGCCGCGATCGCGGTGCTTCTGACGCGGCGGGTAAGGGCGGCGGGTGCCGGTGGTGGCGCGCATTAGGCTTTTCACCTCTCCCCGCTTGCGAGGAGAGGTGAAAACTCACGGCGCGCAGGCAAAACTCGACGCCTCCGTCACCGGGCCGCTCTTGTAGTGCGGCCAGGCCGGCCAGCGGCACAGCGGCAACGAGCGGGTCACCGCAAAGGACGGCGCCTCGACCTTCTGCTCGCTGACTTCGAGGTCGCCGGGCGCCTTGCCGTTCTCGACCCAGTCGACCAGCACGCTCAGCATGTCGACATTGGCCGGCGCGCCGGAGCCGACATGATCGACGCCGGGCGCGGTGTAGAGCCGCGCGAATTCCGCCGTCTCTGCCTTGCCGATCTTGCGCTCGACGCTTTCGAAATAGCGGATGCCGGCATAGGGGCTCTGCGCATAGTCGGCCATGTGTTCGAGCATGATCAGCCGGCCGCCCCGCGCGCGAAAGCGGCTGAGATCGGGATCGGTCGAATCCATCAGCTTCGAGACCTCGAGCAGCCGCGCCTTGTGGTCCTCCACCTTGTAGGTGGTGACGTCGAGCTTCGGATCACGCGCGAACACATATTGAATGCCCCCGGCACCGTAGATCCAGGCGATGCCGTTGTTCGGCGCAGGCGGCTGCGCCGGCGGCGCGGTGCCGAGCCACCACGCAACCCAGCCGCCGGTCGGCCCGACCGCCGGCGTGTCCTCGCCCGACACGCCCCAACCCGGATAATCGTCGAGACCATTGGCGAGCACGAACGGAAATTTGTACGTGGCGTGCAGCGTGTTCACCGCCTTGATCTGCGCATCGGTGAGACACTGGTCGCCGCTCTGGCCCGCCGCGCAGCGCAGCGTCTCGACCTTGAATGCCGCCTTGCAGGCGACGGGGTTCTGCACCAGCGCGTCGTCGGAGCCGTCGGCCTTGTCGCAGGCCGCGCGCACCGCATCGGCGACCAGCTTCACCTGCGCCGGATTGATCCAGCCCTCGCCCATGCTGACGAGGCCGGAGCGCGTGCCGGCATGCTGCAGGCCGACCCAGTTGATCACGGGCACGCGGGCGAAGATGCCGTCGAAATCGTCGGGGTAGCGTTGCGCCATGGTGAGGCCTTCGCGGCCGCCTTCGGACGAGCCTATGAAGTACATCTTCTCCGGCTTCTTGCCGTAAGCGCGCTGCATCAACGCGACGGCTGCATCGCGCACCGTCTTGTAGGCGCGATGGGCGAAATTCTCGAAAGCCTCGTCGTTCAGCGCGAACAGCTGCGGCGGCTCGCCCGGCTTGGATTCGTGGCCGGAGTCCGTGCCGTAGGTGACGAAGCCGCGCGCGAGCGGCGACGGCTTGTCGAAGGGATAGGCTGGCGGCAGCGCAAGCCCCGTGATCAGCACACCGTTGAAGCCGCCGCCGCCATATTGCAGCGAGCGGCCGTTCCATTCGACGGGAAGGTTGACCTGGAATTTGACCGGCGGCGCCTTGGGATCAACGGGGTCGATATGGCCAAGCACCTTGCAAAAGGCTGGATTGACGGGCGTGATGCGCCCGGACGGGGTCGGCCCACGTTCGGCGACGGCGAGCTGCGAGGGTGCCTGCAACGCTGCGGAATCGATCTTCACGGCGTCAGTGCCGCCATTGAGCCCCTTGCAGACGGTCTCCGCGTCCTTAGGCAATGTCGCGGCGAGCGCGGCGTTCGCGCTCAGCGCAGCTGCCGTCCCCACGAGCCATGCGCACAGCTTCGCCCTCGTCAGAGTCATCGTTTCCACCCAGCTGTTGTTCGATCTGTCAGGAGACCACATTGAATGCGACCTCCCGAGGGCCGTCAACAAGCCTCTAGTGCTCGAACACCAGCCGCGCGCCGACGGTGCCGTCGAGGGCGCGGATCTGCTGGAGGAGCTCGCCGGAGTCCTGACCACCGAGATCGGCGTCGAGCACGACATAGCCGAGGTCGCCGGCGGTCTCCAGATACTGCGCGGCGATATTGATGTCGCGCTGGAGGAAGACCTCGTTCAGCCGCCGCAGCATGCCCGGCACGTTGCGATGGACATGGCTGAAGCGCGCGCCGGAGGGACGAAGATGCAACTGCACTTCGGGGAAGTTCACCGCGCCCATGGTCGAGCCGGTGATGAAATAGTCGACCAGCTTGCGCGCCACCTCGCCGCCGATCCGCTCCTGCGCCTCTTCGGTCGAGCCGCCGATATGCGGCGTGAGGATGACGTTCTCCAGACCCTGCACCGGGCTCTTGAAGCGTTCGGCGTTCGACGAGGGCTCGACCGGAAACACGTCGATTGCCGCACCGGCAAGATGGCCGTCGCGCAAGGCGCGCGCGAGTGCGTCGAGATCGACCACAGTGCCGCGGCTGTTGTTGATCAGGAACGAGCCCGGTTTCATCGCCCGCAGCTCCTTCTCGCCTATCATGCCTGCAGTCTCCGGCGTCTCCGGCACGTGCAGGCTGACGATGTCGCTCTGCGCCAGCAACTCCTCCAGCCTCTCGACCGGCTCGGTGTTGCCGTGACGAAGCTTGTCGGTGCGGTCGAAATAGATCACACGCATGCCCATGGCTTCGGCCAGGGTCGAAAGCTGCGAGCCGATATTGCCGTAGCCGACAATGCCGAGCGTGCGGCCGCGCACCTCGCGGCTGCCGGTCGCCGACTTGTCCCAGCCCCCCGCATGGGCTGACACCGAGCGCGGAAAGATCCGCCGCAGCAGCATCACGATCTCGCCGATCACGAGCTCGGCGACGCTGCGCGTGTTGGAGAACGGCGCGTTGAACACCGGAATACCGCGCTTGCGCGCCGCCGAGAGATCGACCTGGTTGGTGCCGACGCTGAAGCAGCCGACCGCGAGAAGCTGGTCGGCGGCGGCGAGCACCTCATCGGTGATCTGGGTGCGCGAGCGGATGCCGAGCAGCGACACGCCCTTGAGAGTGCGCCGCAGGTCCTCGCCGTCCAGCGCCTTGGTCAGCCGCTCGACATTGCTGAAGCCCGCGCTCCGGAACAGGTCCACGGCGCTGTCATTGACGCCTTCGAGCAGCAGCGCCTTGGCGCTTCGCTCAGGGCTTTGGCCTGGGGCTGACATGGAATCTCCGTAAATAGCAGCTTTGCCGCAGCTCATAGACCGCGGGCGGTGCGCAGCACAATAGGGCTTGGACACGGGGAGAAGATGGCGAGGCGATGGGTGGGCTTGGCATCCCACCGACTCGGTCAAATCACGTAGAACCCGTGCGTGCCGTCGCGGCGGAGCTGCTCGACGAGGCCGTATTCCCAGTCGAGATAGGCCTGCATCGCGGCTTCGGCAACATCAGTGCCTTCGTAGGGGCGGCGGTAGCGGTGTGCCGGATCCGGCTTTGGCAAGAGTTGCGGCGGGCCGACCTCGAGCGCACCGTCATAGCCGCCTTCGAGCACATAGACTTCCCAGCCCATCTGCGCCAGCCAGGACGCCGTCATGTCGGCGCGGACGCATCTGTCGTCGGTCAGGAGGATGCGCGCACCGCGCACGGGCGCGGCCATGTCGGTTTCCTGGACGAGCTGGCCGCCGGGATAATGGCGGAAGCCGGGGAGATGGCCGGCTGCATATTCCTCGGCATCGCGTACGTCGAAGCGATACAGCGTACGATGGGTCTGCGCGGCAAGCGCCGACATCTCGTTCGCTCCGATGTGGCGGACACCGGCGCGATAAGCGACATCGCGGGCATTGGCCGGGCCACCCTCGAACGGACCGATTGCGCCTCGCCTGTCGGCGCCGTGATCGAGCGCATGGCGCGCCAGCGTCCAGCCGATGGTGCCGTTGCGCAGCGCGCGGACCCTGTTGGGCACGCCGGCATTGATCAGCGACTGGGTGCCGATGATCGAGCGGGTGCGGCCCGCACAGTTGACGATGATCGTCGTCTCGGGATCGGGTGCGGCTCGTCCCGCCCGGAGCACCAGCTCCGCGCCGGGCACGCTGACCGAGCCCGGGATGTTCATGGTCGCATATTCGTCGAAACGGCGGACGTCGAGGATGGCGATGTTGGCCTTGTCGGCGATGAGCTTTGCGACCTCGTCGGCGCTCAGCGAGGGCGTGTGGCGGCGCGACTCCACCAGTTCGCCGAACGCTTTCGAGTAGGAATTGACGTCCTCGAACAGCTCAAAGCCCGCAGCGCGCCAGGCCGTCAGCCCGCCGTCGAGTGTGCTGATATTGGTGTAGCCGAGCGCCGCCAGGCGCTCGACTCCGGTCGCGACCAGCCCCTCCCCGTCATCATAGAGCACGATCGGCACATCCTTGCGCGGCAGCCGCACCTGCGCCTCGACCGCGATCCGGTCCGCCGCCATGTTGGCGGCGAACAGCGGATGGCCGGTCGCGAAGGCCGCCTCGCATCTGAGATCGAGCAGCGCGATTTCTTCGCGCAGGAGCAGTACGCGGCGGATATCGGCGGGAGTGACGGTCGGGAGCTTCATGGCGTGGACCCTGGGAAGGACAGGCCATGGGCTTTTGAACGATTGAGAGCGCGTTGGCTAGCCTTGCCGGCTCATTCGCCGGGAACGAGGCGCCCAAGCGGGCGCTGTGCCGGGCGCCGCAGCTTGCGGCGCGACAGATAGAGCAGGATGCCCGTGACCGAGAACAGCGGCATCAAGACTGCCGCAATCATGAAAACGAGCTTGCCCGGCCACCCCAGGATCGCGCCGCGATGGATGTCGTAGATCGCCGCGATGATCTTCTCGCCGAACCTCTTGTCGTCGTAGCGCTCGGCGGAGACCAGCTGCCCGGCAGCCGCATCGATGCGAAATTCGTCACGCGTGGCCTCGAGCGTGCGGTCCTTCCCCCACGACCGGATCCGAATCACGGTGCCTGGGCCGGCCGGCAGCGTCAGCAAGGCCCTGGAGAAGCGGTCCCCCTCCTCGCGCTGGAACGTCGTCCATGCCCGATCGAATCCGATCGGCTGAGCCGGCTCGGAACGGTCGGCCCCACGGGACGGTTTTGGTGGCATCTTGGGCGGCATCTTCGCAGCAGCAACCTGCGGACGCGACAACAGCCAGATGAGCCCATCCTTGTACCATTCGAAGGAGAACCACAGCCCGGTGAGCGTCATCGCCAGATAGACCGGAAGGACCCAGGTGCCGATCACCGCATGAAGCGAGCGGTGCAAGCCGCGGCCGCTGAGCCCGAGATTCGGCTTCAGCCACGTCTTGACGCTGCCGGCGCGACGCGGCCAGCGCAGCACGAGACCCGAAATCAGCATGACGACCAGACCGAGCGCGACGGTGCCGGTGATCGGGCGCCCCCAGCCCCTGGCGTCACCGGGGATCAGCAGCCAGCGGTGCAGCCTGCGCACGGTCGCGAAGAACGCCTCGCCACGTGGCAGGCCCAGCACACGCGCGTCGTAGGGATCGACATAGAGCGAGGCCGGCCGGCCGCCGTGTTCGTCGCGCGCGAAGCGGACATGGACGGCCGCCGCCGGATCGCTCGACAGCGTGACGGCCGAGACCTTGCCGACGTCTTGCGCTGCCTTCAGTCGCGCGATCAGGTCATCAGGCGTCAGCGGCCGCATCTCGCGCGGTATGACGCGCATGATGTCGGCGTTCAGATGATCGACGATCTCGTCCTCGAAACTCATGATCGCGCCGGTCAGCGCGATCAGGGCGAGCAGCAGCGCGAGCACGAGCCCCGCGATGGAATGGACCTGGAGCAGGACCGCCTTGATCGTGTGCCCACGCAGCCGCATCATCGCTAGAACTTCACAGTTGCCGACAGCGATACGCGTCTTGCATCGCCGATGGCGACGCCCAGATTGTTCTGAGCGGAGGCATAGTAGACGGTGTCGAACAGGTTCTTGACGTTGAGCTGATAGATGACCGGCAGTGCCTGGTGCTTCGTCTCATAAGTCGCGAAGATATCCGCGAGGACATAGGACGGCAGCACGAACGTGTTCGACGCATCGCCAGGCCGGTCGCCGAGATAGCGCGCGCCGCCGCCGAGCCTGAGCTGGCCAGGAAACACCGTGCCAAGATCGTAGACCAGATAGAGCGAAGCCGTGTTCATCGCAACGTTCTGCAACTGCTTGCCCGCATAGGTCGGATCCTCGGTCACACGCGCATCGGTGTAACCATAGCTTCCGATCATGCTCCAATCGTCGGAGAGCCGGCCGGTGACGTCGATCTCGAGGCCGCGCGAACGGACCTTGCCGGCCGCGGTGTACACGTTGAGACCGGCTACGGTGTTGAGCTGGCTGACCAGCACGTTCTGCTTCTCGATGTCGTAGACCGCGACCGTACCCGAGAGGCGCTTGTTGAGATCGAACTTGAGTCCGGTCTCGTACTGCGTGCCCTCTTCGGGCGCGATGTTCGATCCGAGCACGACGCCACCGCCATTGCTCAATGGAGCAATGGTCGAGTTCGGCTTCAGCGACTGGGTGTAGCTCGCGTAAAGCGAGATCTGTTCGGTGAGCTTGAAGATCGCGCCGCCGAGCGGGAGCACCGCATCCGCCGAAACGTTGGTGTTGGTCTTGAACGGCTTTCCGCGCCCGGCGAGCTGATCATAATCCATGTAGCGCACGCCGCCGACCAGCGCGAAACGCTCGGTCAAATTCAACGTGTCCTGGAAGAACAACGACCACTGGCCGAGCTTGTCGGTCTGGGCGCTGTCGCTATTCGAAACCGTCGTGCCCGGCCCGATCAGACCGTAGACCGGGTTGTAGACATTGAACGACGGGGCCGCCTGCCGGATCAGATTATCGCGGTAGATCGTGCGATACTGGCCGTCGCCGCCGAACAGCACCTCGTTGCGCATGTCGCCGAGCCAGAAGCCGCCCGAGATGTAGGATGTGCCGTAGCTCGAATTGCTGAGCGAACCCTGCGTGCCGTCATTGCTGCGCGTTTCGACGCCGGTCTTCGCGTTGACGCCGGTGACGCGGAGCTGGTTGGCGCTGAGGGTCTCGGTGTTGTAGCTGTAGCCGGCAAAAAGCTTCCAGTCCTGATTGAGGCGATGCTCGATGGAGGCCTGAATCAGGTCGGACGTCCCCCACATGTTGTTGTAGGGCTCGTCGAGCCGACGCGTCGCCGGGATCGCCAGCGGCGCGCCGTTGACGAAGGCCGTGCCGCGGTCGAACGGAGTGATGAACCCGCGATGCTCGTAGTTGAGCTGCACCGTGGTATTCTGGCCGTACCACGCGAGCGACGGTGCAATCAGCATCTCGCGATGGCGGCCGAAATTGCGCCAGTAATCCTCGCTGACGCCATAGCCGATGAAGCGGTAGGCAAGGCCATGATCGCCGATCGGGCCGGTGACGTCGAGCAGGCCGTCGGCGCCGGTTTTGGACGAATTGTAGGCTGAGCCGAGCAGTGTGACGGAGCCGTGCTGATAGAGTTCGGGGCGCTTGCTGATGGTGTTGACGATGCCGCCGGGATCCATGATGCCGTAGAGCAGCGAGGCCGGCCCCTTCAGCACTTCGACGCTCTCGACTGCGGGATTGAGACTGCGGCCCTGCACCAGCGGCATGCCGTTGCGCATGATCGAGCCGTCGCGATTGTCGCCGAAGCCGCGGCGGATCACGGCGTCCTGCGTGCCGGCGAGCGTGTTGGTCTGGGTGATGCCCGAGACGTTGATGAGCGCATCGTCGATGTTGCGCGGCAGCTGGTCCCTCAGCACCTGCTCGGGCACGACGTTGACGGCCTGCGAGGTGTCGAGCGGCGAGGCGCCGCTGCGCAGCGTGGTCGCGCTCGGCGTCGCGCGGTAGCCGAGCTTTGCGGCCTGCTGTGCGGCGGCCTCCGCGGCGGCACGCTCCGAGGGCGTCGGCGCTGCGGGGGCGGGATTATGATTGGGCTGGCGCGCGGCTTGCGTGCGGCGTGAAGACTGATCCGATGCGCGCGCTGACTTCGGCCGCTGTGCCGGCGCGTCCACGGTCACCGGCGGCAGAGCTGATTGCGCCTGCGCGGTCGTCGGGGTGGAGGGGCATTCGGCGAGCAGCACCGCTGCTCCGATGAGAAGACCTGCACGGCTCTTGCCGGCACGAATTCGATGGCCGCTGTCGCGACCACCCAGATGAGCACGCACGTTCGATTCACTTCCAGGTCAGACACCGCATTGAAGCTCGCGCGTCTAACAGCCGCCATGCGTGAAGAGAACCGTGAGCGGACTTGAATCGCTCTAGTGTTGAATCGTTCTAAGAATAGGCGGCGCTGAATGGCAATCGCCAATCGCCGTCACGCCGAGGGCAGGGCGCGGCACGCGCGTTCGCGGCCGCGCGGCGCGATCTTGCGCAGGCTCACGCGAGCGCAGGCGCGATCAACGCGTCGAGCTTCTGCTTGAACGCAGTGCCGTCGGACAACGCGCGGAGCGGCGGGCGCACGCGCAACCAGCCCCTATCGCCGGTCTGCACGGCGAGGATCGCCTTCAACGTCGCGACCAGAGACGGCGTCTTCACCACGACGTCGATCGCCGCCTGCATGCGCGCCTCGACATCCCTGCCATCGAGCATGCCCTTGACCAGCTCCGGCACGACATTGGCCATGCCGCAAATGGTGCCGGCGCCGCCCGCGGCGATCGCGCGGGCGATGTCGGCTTCGTTGCCGACGGTGATGGCGAGCTCGGGCGCGGCATTGCGGAACGCCTGGAACTGTTTGAAGTCGCCGCTGGAGTCTTTCAGGCCGGCGACAATCTTGCCGTAGCGCCGGCGCAGGCTGGCGGCAACTGTCGTCGGGATCGCGACGCCCGAGACCTGCGGGATGTGATAGAGCGAGGCGCGCAGCCGGTCGTCGGCGACACCATCGATGATCGCGGCAAAGGCATCCTCAATGCCTTCAGGCGTGACGTTGCGGTCGAAATAGGGCGGCAGCAGCAGCACGTGACGCAGGCCGAGGCCGAGCACGGCGCGCGTCAGAGCGATGCTGTCGGTGATGGCGGGGAAGCCGCCGCCGATTCCGATGCGCTCCGGCGCGACGCCGGCCTTGAGCATGGCTTCGATGGTTGCGACGCGCTCGCTGGCGTTGAATGAGGTGCCTTCGCCGGTGGTGCCGAACAGGACGACGCCTTCGACGCCCTTGCTGAAGAGGTGCTTGGCATGGCCGGCGAGCCGGGCGTGATCCACACTGCCATCGGCCGCCAGCGGCGTCGCCGACGCCACCCAGAACCCGCGAATTGCCTCCGTCATCACACCGCCCTTTGCTGCCGCCCCGAACTAAGCCGCTGATCCCCAATGATCTTCCGCGCTTCCGAAGCCCTGTTTTTACTTTACTTTTGATCTTGTACCTTACATACAAGACGCGTGCAAACCCTTTCCACCGTCACGGCGCGCATGAGGCGCAGCCGAATCCAGAGGAGGTCTCGCATGAACATGGTGACCCCCATTGAAGGCCCTGACCAAGTGTTCGGCGCGTTGCGCGACAGGCTCGGCGCGGCCGCGGTACTGACCGGCAGCGAGGTGCCGGCGCGCAATTGCAACGACTGGAGCGCGAGCCTGCCGCAAACCCCGCTTGCGGTGATCCGGCCGCTCGATGCGCAGGGCGTTGCCGATGCCATCGCGACCTGCCGGCAGGCGCGGCTCCCCTTCGTGCCGCAGGGCGGACTGACCGGCCTATGCCGCGGCGCCTCGCCCGAAGCGGGCTGGGTCGCGATCTCGCTGGAGCGCATGACCGGCATCGAGGAGATCGATCGCGCCTCCGCGACGATGACCGTGAAGGCAGGCACGCCGCTGGAGACGATCCAGAAGGCTGCGGACGAGGCCGGCTTCTTCTTTCCGCTCGATCTCGGCTCGCGCGGCTCGTGTGCGATCGGTGGCAATCTCTCCACCAATGCCGGCGGCAACCGCGTGATCCGCTACGGCATGACGCGCGAGCTGGTGCTTGGCCTGGAAGTGGTGCTGCCTGACGGCACCATCATCACCAATCTCAACAAGCTGATGAAGAACAACGCCGGTTACGATTTGAAGCATCTCTTCATCGGCTCGGAAGGCACGCTCGGCATCGTCACCCGTGTGGTGCTCAAGCTGTTTCCGAAGCCGCGTTCGACCATGGCCGCGCTCTGCGCGCTGAAGGATTATGCCGCGGTGATCGCGCTGCTGGATGCCGCGCGCTCGGGGCTCGGCCCGCTGCTGTCGGCCTTCGAGGTGATGTGGCCGGACTATTGGGACGTGATCACGATGCGCGCCGGCGTGAAGCCGCCGGTCGCAGCAGGTCACGGCCTTTACGTGCTGGTGGAAGCGCAGGGCACCGACGAGAGCATCGATGCGCCGCGCTTCCAAAGCTGGCTCGAAGAACTGATGGAGCGCGGGCTGCTCGCCGACGCCGCTGTCGCGCAATCGCTGGCGCAGACGCAAGCCTTCTGGCGCGTGCGCGACATCTGCGCGGAATTCGGCCAGGTGCTGGGCCCGCACATCTCCTACGACATCGGCCTTGCGGTCAAGCGCATGGACGAGTTCGTCACGCGCTGCAAGGCCGCGCTCGCGGACGGCATCAATGGCTGCGAGAGCGTCTATTACGGCCATATCGGCGACGGCAATCTGCATCTCGTCTCCTGGGTCACCGGCCTCTCCGTCGCGCAGCAGCCGAAGGAGGAGATGGACGCGATCATCTACGGTCTGGTGCGCGAGATGGGTGGCAGCGTCTCCGCCGAGCACGGCATCGGCACGCTGAAGAAGCAGTGGCTGGGCCATGCCAGGAGCGAGGCCGAGATCGCGCTGATGCGCACCCTGAAGGCTGCGCTCGATCCCGATCACCTGCTCAATCCCGGCAAGGTGATCTGAGGGCACCATGCGATCGCTCAAGCTCGATACGCCGAAATCGCTGGCGCTGCGCGTGATGCAGCGGCTGCGCCAGGCCATCATCGATGGCGAGTTCGCGCTCGGCGCCGCCATCTCCGAGGAGATGGTGGCAAGTTCCTTCGGCGTCAGCCGCACGCCGGTGCGCGAGGCGATGGGACAGTTGCAGGCGCAAGGCCTCGTCGTGATCCGGCCGCAGGTCGGCAGCTTCGTGTTCACGCCGAGCGCCGAGGACATCAATGCGCTCTGCACCTTCCGCATCGCGCTGGAGCCCAAGGCGGCCGAGCTCGCCTTCCGCCACGACCGCGACGGTACGATTGCGGCGATGAGCGCAGCGATCGCGGCGATGGAGCCCGCGGTCACGGCGAAGGACAACATCGCCTATGGCCGCGCCGATGCCGCCTTCCACGAGGCGCTGTTCGCCCATTGCGGCAACCGCTATCTCGCCGAATCCTATCAGCTCGTCTCTGGCCGCGTCGCCGCGCTCCGCACCAATTTGACCTCACCGATCGACGTGCGCACCCGCACGTCCTTCGACGAGCATCGCAAGCTGCTCGATTTGTTCGCACGCGGCGAATTCGCCGCCTTCGAAGACCTGATGACGACGCATATCACCAATTCGGGCGTGGTCTATGCCAAGGCATTGAAAGTAGAGGCGCTGAAGGTAGAGGCGCTGAAGGTCGGTTAAGCGCCACTACGTCCCATCCTTCGGTCCCGGCCTGTCCAGGAAATCCAGCGCGGTGTTGATCTGTTCGAGTTGATGCTCGATCCTGTCGCGGTCCTCGACGGCTTGCGCCTTCTCGAGTTCCTCAACGAGCTTCTGTTTCCGCGTCAGCAAGTTCTCTATGACCGTGCTCACAATTCCCCCATCGCCAGAGGCGATGTCACGAACGCCGAGATTGAGGGCGCACGCGACCCGGGCTCGTTTCGAACCCTCAAGCAGAATGTTCGCAGGCGCGGTTGGTTCCTCGGACCGCATCGGTCCGTCGCGTTGCGACCGGAACCCCTCGGCTGACCGTCGCACCCGGCGACACATCGATCGGTTGAATTCGTGGCCTCGGGGCCCTATGCGTAGGCGCCATGGACACCCAGATGATCACCGCCGAAAAACCGCTGATGGCCCGGGCGCAGCCGCGCAAGCCGGCGCCGTTCCTCCCGATGAGCCGCGCCGAGATGGATGCGTTCGGCTGGGATGCCTGCGACATCGTGCTGGTGACGGGGGATGCCTATGTCGACCATCCGAGTTTCGGCATGGCGATCATCGGCCGCCTGCTGGAGGCGCAGGGCTTTCGGGTCGGCATCATCGCGCAGCCGGACTGGCACTCGGCCGAGCCGTTCAAGGCACTCGGCAAGCCGCGGGTGTTCTTCGGCGTCACCGGCGGCAACATGGATTCCATGGTGAACCGCTACACCGCGGACCGGCGCCTCCGCAGCGACGATGCCTATACGGCCGGCGGCGAAGGCGGCAAGCGGCCGGACCGCTGCACCATCGTCTACGCCCAGCGCTGCCGCGAGGCGTTCAAGGACACCCCGATCGTGCTCGGCGGCATCGAAGCCTCGCTGCGCCGGATCGCGCATTACGATTACTGGTCCGACAAGGTGCGCCGCTCGGTGCTGGCCGACGCCAAGGCGGACCTCTTGCTCTACGGCAATGCCGAGCGCGCCGTCGTCGAGGTGGCGCATCGCCTCGCCGCCGGCGAAACGCCGCGCGAGCTGGACGACATCAGGGGCGTCGCGCTGTTCCGCAAGGTCCCCCAGGATTACGCCGAGCTGCACGCCGACGATCTCGATTCCGCCGACGAAGGCGCAACGCGCCAGAAGGGCTTGACCGTGATCCGGCTGCCCGCGTTGGAGCAGGTCGAGCAGGACCGCGAGGCCTATGCGCGCGCCTCGCGCGTGCTGCACCGGGAGAGCAATCCCGGCAACGCACGGCCGCTGGTGCAGCGTCATGGCGACCGCGATCTCTGGCTCAACCCGCCGCCGATCCCGCTCACCACCGAGGAGATGGACGCGGTCTACGACCTGCCTTACGCGCGCGCCCCGCACCCGTCCTACGGCGATGCCAGAATCCCCGCCTGGGAGATGATCAAATTCTCGGTGACGATCATGCGCGGCTGCTTCGGCGGCTGCACCTTCTGCTCGATCACCGAGCATGAGGGCCGCATCATCCAGAACCGCTCGGAAGGCTCGATCCTGCGCGAGATCGAACGCATCCGCGACAAGACGCCGGGCTTCACCGGCGTCATCTCCGACATCGGCGGCCCCACCGCCAACATGTACCGGATGGCGTGCAAGGACCCGAAGGTCGAGGCGGCGTGCCGGCGGCCGTCCTGCGTCTTCCCCGAGATCTGCCCGAACCTCAACACCTCGCATGACGATCTGATCCGGCTCTATCGCAAGGTGCGCGAGACCAAGGGCATCAAGAAGGTGATGGTCGCTTCCGGCGTGCGCTACGACCTTGCGGTCGAGAGCCCCGAATACATCAAGGAGCTCGTCACCCATCACGTCGGCGGCTATCTGAAGATCGCGCCCGAGCATACCGAGCGCGGCCCGCTCGACAAGATGATGAAGCCGGGCATCGGCGCTTACAACAAGTTCAAGCGGATGTTCGATGAAGCGGCCGAACGCGCCGGCAAGAAATATTATCTGATCCCCTACTTCATCGCGGCGCATCCGGGCACGACCGACGAGGACATGATGAACCTCGCGCTCTGGCTCAAGAAGAACCGCTATCGCGCCGACCAGGTGCAGACCTTCCTGCCCTCGCCGATGGCGACCGCCACGGCGATGTACCACACCGGCGTCAACCCCTTGCGCGGCGTGCGCCACGGCGGCAGCGACAAGGTCGAGGCGATCAAGGGTCTGCGCCAGCGCCGCCTGCACAAGGCCTTCCTGCGCTACCACGACCCCGACAATTGGCCGGTGCTGCGCGAGGCGCTGAAAGAGATGGGCCGCGCCGACCTGATCGGCTCGCAGCCCCACCAGCTCGTCCCCGCCCACCAGCCGCCCGGCACCGGCAAGGCCGCCGGCACGCGGCGGCCGGTGCGTCCGGGCGGCAAGACGCAGCGGTTCACGACCAAGGGGCTGAGGGTGATGAAGTAGCGGGCGAAGGCCGGATCAGGTCCGGTTCGGCGTGGCGCTTTCGCACCTCCAAACAAAAAGCTCGAAAACAACCCCATGCACAGTAGCCGGGGGCAGCAAAATCAACGGCTTACAGCGCGATGAAATGGGATGGATCGCCACCGCGCCTTCGCTCGTCGATCAAGCATGATCTTTTCGAAAGGCCGCTGCGCATTCTGCTGATTTTACGAAACTGTTGCACCGTCGGGCAAAACAGGAGCAGGATGGCAGCATCGGAAGAACCAGGATAGCGCGAGCCCCGCGCAGCTCCGTATCAAGAGTTTCCAAGGCTACGCGGAAGTCAGCCGCCTTCAGCGTGATAGGAGGCTCGCAATCCATTGCAGACTTGGCGGCTGCAGGTGAGATCGCCTTGCGAGACCGAATGAGAGCCGAGCACTCGCGGCGGAATGATTGATGCTTCGTCGAAGGCGCAGAGTACCGGTGGGGTGACTCCGGGCCGCACACGCTGAGCAAGCTGAGGTCGCCTGTAGCGCTAAGGCGAAGATCGAGATCGCGTCCGGCACGTCAGCAGTTAAGGCCATACCGGACGCGCCGAGGATGTAGCTAAGTCGACGCGATTGACCCGGAGCAGACCAATGCGACTCGCCACACTATCCCGCGCGGGATAGGATGCGTCCAATCCTCATGTGCGGGCTGCCAGGCGCTGGCGTGTTCGGCACCCCAACGCCTCCGCCCCGGAGCGCGGTTGCGCATGACGCCTTGCGGCAGCGAAGGCGACGCAAGGTGAGGATTTGACCATGTTAATTTGCTCGTGCAACGCAATTCATCGACGCGACGTCGTGTGCGGCGGCGGCGCGGCCCTGTTCAGCGCCATTGTGGCCACGCTGATCGGCAGCGGGAAGCCGGTGCGCGCAGAAACGATCACCGGCAAGGTTCCGGAGATCGAGCGCGTGGCAGTGCGCGTCGTCGTCGACAGCTACCAATTCGCTGTGGCACCGAGCCGGAAGATCGCCGATGTCGACATCGAGCACTTCGGCTGGGGCATCGGCGAAGGCAAGCCGCCCGGCAAGACGCTGATCAGTGAGTTCGGCCTGTCGATGCATGTCGAGTCGCGGCGTGGCGCCGAAACACGAAATATCCTGGTCGACTTCGGCTTCACCCCTGATGCGCTGGTGAATAATGCCCATCTCGTCGGCATCGATCCGGCTGCGCTCGACGCCCTTGTCTTGAGCCACGGTCACTACGATCATTTCGGCGGCCTCGCCGGCTTCCTGAAGCAGAACAACGGCAAGTTCAAAGCCAAGCTGCCGATTTACATCGGCGGCGAGGAGGCATTCTGCTCGCGGGAATGGACGGCTCCGCCGGTGCGCGGCGACTTCGGAGCCCTGGATCGAAAAGCACTCGAAGACGCCAATGTTGCGGTGACGTATGTAGAAGGGCCGGCATCGGTTGCCGACCACGGCTTCTCCACCGGCCCTATCGGTCAGACGAGCTTCGAGAAGCTGCTCTCGCCCAGCGCCATGAAGATCGGCGTGGACCACGGCATTGGATGCTATGCTGACAAGCTTCCGGAGGACGAACGGACGAAGGCTGTCATCCCGGACCAGTTCCGGCACGAGATCGCCACCGCGTTCAATTTGAAGGGTCGCGGGTTGATCGTATTGACCTCCTGCAGCCATCGGGGGGTCATCAACGCAATCAAACAAGCCCAAGCGGCTTCGGGTATTAGCAAGGTTCATGCGGTGATCGGCGGTTTCCACCTCGCACCCTACAAGGAGGACTATGTGCGCGAGACGATCGCAGCGCTGAAGGGTCTCGATATCGACTACGTCATTCCACTGCATTGCACTGGTGAGCCGTTCTACGAAATGGCAAAGGCCGAGATGCCGAACAAGCTCCTGCGCTCCTACACGGGCACACGCTTCATCTTCCATGCCTGAGCGATAAGGACACACGCAATCCTCGCGCGCTCGCCGAACGGGGAGCAATTGCTGGCCGCTCGCGGGTACTCAACATTGGCTCGCGCCCTGTGAGATAGCTTTTTGCATCGCAAAAGCCCAGCGTAGCCCGGCGCAAGGCCGCCGCCACTTCTAAAGCGCGATGAGATTTGGATGAATCGTCATCGCGCTTCAGGCTGTTGTTTTGCGCATGATCTTCCGGAAAACCGCTTCGCACTTTTCCGGATCATGCTTTAGGGAACGCCGCGCGGCGCAATGGTTCCACCCATTCACAAAGGGTTTGCGACGGCTTACTTTCCGAGCACGGCATTTTGCCCGGAAATCACGAGCCAAAGATATGAGAACTATGCAACCGAACTTCCGGTCCCCGGAAGCTTTGATGGCTGAAGCACAAGACGCGTGGCATCGGCTGTTCGAGCATTCCCCTGTCCCGGTACTGTTGCTCACGCCGGACTTGAAGATAGTGGATGCCAATGAGAGCTATCTTCGAGAGGTATTGCGTACGCGGGACGCGCTGGCTGGCCTGCACATGTTCGATGCATTTCCCGACAACCCGCATGTCGCACTCGCGGATGGGGTAAGTAATCTGGCCGCATCATTTGAGAAGGTGCTCCACGAAGGGCGCGGGCACGTGATGCCTCTGCAACGGTATGATATCCTACCAGACGGACGGCCTTGGCAGGTGCGCTATTGGCTTCCGAAAAACTGGCCTGTGGTGGATGAAAAGGGATCGATAGTCGCGCTCGTCCATCATGTAACCGACGCGACCGCAGCCGTTCTGATGCGAAAGACCAACGCGACCGCATCCGTTCGGACGAGCTCAGACGCACGTTTCTTAGACCTCTTGCAAAGAGCCGATAAGGCAATTTTGGAAGCGGGAGAGACCATAAGGAAAACGCAGGAAGCCATTTTGAGAGCCCGCGCCGAAATGGACTATGTGCGTTCTAGGAGGTTGTTGAAGCCAATATGATTTCGATTTGATCTGGTCAAACCGGGGCGATCTCCCGCCGGTCCAGTAATTTCCGTTATTGGCCCCCGCCCCCAGCTGCCCTTGTCGCCGGCGGTTCTGCGTCCTGGCAACGGGACCTGGTCGCGCTTCCGCCTGTCACAGGGAACGCCGGGATGGTGTTGCCAGGTCTCCGCTTTTTCCGTCTCTCGTCTCTCGACAAAGAGCACGATGCTCGTCACTTGGCGTCGGGACGCGCGGCTATTGTATTGCGCTGGGCCGCAAAGTGCTTCGGAAAATCCTCGACCCCACATTCCAAAGACCCCGCAGCACGAGATCAAAAAACCATCACCTCAGCAGCCTGATGGCTTTCGGATGCAAGCAGCTGTCGATAGAAAAAGGAAGGCGCAGGAGCGGCAATCTTTTGAGCGGCAACAGCTATCAATTGCCAACAAACACGTAGCGAAAGCTGAACGCGTGATCGAAGAGCAAGTGGCCTTGACCGAGAACCTACGACGCGACGGTCAAGACACGAAGCTCGCGGAGGAAACGTTGCGGGTATTCGAGGCCAATCTCCAAGTAATGCGCGAACACTGAGAACTCATCGTTAGGGCCATCGAGGAGGCCGACGAGGGACTTCAAGGCAACCTCATCAATGGGCCGTCGGTGTTGGCTCCGCATGGGTAAAGAAGGAACCGATTCGGTCGGACCTTGTAAGGTCGAGTGATCAAGCCAGCCCGTTGTCGATCTGCTCAATCGTTCTGACGACTATCTCTCGATGCTCACGCAGTGTCTTTAGATTGTGCTCAAAGCCCGTGAGCATCTCCTCCGCAACTTTGGTGCCGTGACCGTTTCCTCCTCGTCTTCGTCGGGATCCCTGGGTGGCATCACGATGCGCGTCAGCATGAGTAGTGTCCGGCCGACCGCTGCAGTGGAAAATGCTTCGGAGGTGTGTTGCTTCATGTCCGTGTGCTCCTTGAAAAATATGCGCAGTCGCAAAGTCTTTGCCGGCAAACGCCGGTGCCAGGCGCGATCGTCGCCAACGCGATGCGGGTCAGGTTGACTGCGTCATGAGCGGGCGGCAGGCCATGCAGCAGGCAGCGTATTCGGCCACTTGATGCCTCAGGACCCATTAGGCTCTATGTTTACCAAAACCTCGCCGGCAGCGATTTCAGGAACTCCAAGATCGAGGTCAGGTAGACTGGCTTGAACAAATGCCAGTATTTTGGCGTTCGCTGCGTTGGCGCTTTCGCGGTCGTCAAATATCATCACGGCGATACCGACACCATCGCCCGCATCCAGCACATGATAAGATCTGAATCCGTGCGATTGCCTTAGGATCTCACCAACGCCGCTCTTAGCGCGACGAGCGGCGTCCGCTACCGAACGAACCTTGCTGTACTTGCGAATGACCATGTACATGGAGTCACCACGCGCCATACGCCCCTTCGCATCAAACCATTTCGGTCTTAGTCGGACTAGTGCCAACTTCCGGGATGGGCCACGGCGTCCGGTTGGGCGGATCGCAATGCGCCTTTTCCAACGAGTCATCCTCGCCCGGGAAGGGGCGAGGTACTGAGGCTCAGGAGCCCTCGAACTTGAACGATACGTTGAGCTTGGCGCGATAGGCCTCGACTTTTCCCTTGTCATCCAGTTGCATATCGAGCTTGACGACCTCTGCAATGCGAAGATCCCGGAGAGATCTGGCAGCTTGGTCGACCGCATTAGCGGCCGCCTTCTCCCATGAGTCGGTGCTGGTACCGACCAGTTCTATGACCTTGTAGACGCTATCGGGCATGTTCGTCCTCCTAATCGGTAGGAGCAGGAAGTCTAGCACCAGGATCTCGACTCTGATACGTCTCGGGGATGCCGCGGAAAGGGTCCGATTGGCTGTCACTTTCCTGTTCGACCCAAAGAAGAACTCGGGTTGTCCTGTCGTGGATTACGTTCACATTTTCAGCCCGGACCAACGCGGCTGGATCCCGAGTGTAATTTTGCACGCCAACGTCGTCATTGCCGCTAAGGTTCTGATCCATGACGCGATGGCACCGCGGAAGCATCAGCAGCACGGCTGACTCTGGCGTGTGCCGAGACCTCACGGACTACCAACTCGAAGCGGTGCTTTTGAACCCATTGCAGACCATGTAACGCCGATAGGCGTCTCTATCGCTCCACTGCATAGATGCGCCACTCACCGGGGATACCCTTGAGTGAGCGGGTGCCCCGATCGTTGAAGCGCAAACCAGAGCCGGCCACCAGATCTTTGACTGTGCTCGAAACCAAAACCTCGCTGCCGGCGGCAAGCGCGGCGACCCGCGCGCCTATGTGAACAGCAATACCGCCAACATCACTACCGATCATTTCGCACTCGCCTGTATGAAGCCCAGCACGGACCTCGATCCCAAGCGGTCTCATTTCCTCGACAATAGCGCAAGCGCAGCGAACACCGCGGGCTGGGCCGTCAAAGGTGGCGAGAAAACCGTCTCCAGTCGTTTTCACTTCATGGCCTCGAAAGCGCGCGAGGTTGCGCCGGATCGTCGCATGATGGCCGTCGAGAAGGTCGCGCCAGCGTTGATCGCCAAGTGCAGCGGCTTTCTCGGTTGAGCCTACAATATCGGTGAAGAGAACCGTGGCGAGGACGCGGTCAACCGAGACCGGAGATCTTGAGCCAGTTAAGAATTCTTCGATCGCATCGAAAATTTCGTCTGCGTTTTCTCCCACGTAGAAGATGTGGTCGCTTCCGGGCAGCTCAAAAAGACGGGCTCCAGGAATGTGCGCCGCCACATCGCGCCCACCTTCTACACTAACAGTTTTGTCTCCAGTCCGGTGAATCACGAGGGTTGGTACTCGAACGGCCGGAAGAATGCCGCTGATTTCAATTTGACTGTTCATGCTCATGAGAGCCTTCACGGCGGCGGGGCTGGCACCAAGACGCTCGTTGCGGCCCCACCAGCGTTGAAAAGCGGCGTCGTTTGCGCGCGAAGGCGCGAATTTCTGCACGCTTCCGCCCGTACCCCATGCCTGCTCAACGTAGCCGAAGAACGCTTCGAGTGCCTCTTTGGTCGGAAACCAGTAGGAAAATCGTGAAAAGCTGCCGTAAAGTATCAGCGCGCGACACCGGTCGGGATAGGTTGCGGCAAACAGGACCGACAGCGGCGCGCCTTCAGATATCCCAAAGAGTGCCGCTTGCTCCATGCCGGCGGCGTCCATGACGGCTCGAAGATCATCCATACGCTGGTCCAAGCCGGGGAGCTCTCCGCCGCGATCCGACATGCCGGTCCCGCGCTTGTCGAAAGTTACCACTCGGGCGTAGCTAGCCAAACGGGTCAAAAAGCGAGCGAGATCGGGCTCGTCCCAATAATTCTCGACGTTCGACACGAACCCCGGAACCATAATCAGATTTACCGGGCCGCTGCCAAACAACTGGTAGGCGATGTGAACGTCACCGCTTTTGGCGTATTGCGTAGCCGGTTGCATTGGTGTCCTCACTGCTTGACCGGATTTACCCTGCCTATTCTGAAGCCTGACCCGACGATTGAAAAGCAGCAAGTCCGCAGTGTCGCCTGTTGGCCCGAATGCAAAGTTCGCGCGGCATTCCGCGTTGTCGGCTCAGGGAGTTAGACCGGAAATGACCGGCCAACCTCCGAACGGCGCTTGTGCCCCATCTCGGACATGACTCATTGCCCGGGCCGCCGGACCTCATCTTCGTTCCTCCGGCTGGTGGAACGCCTTCAATCCTAGAATGGCAGTCGATTTAATCCCAGTACGGAATAGCTGGGCGGGCGATCATCAGCCAGAAGATCACCAGAACGGCTGCGAACGCCGGGAATCCGAAGACGAACCACCAACGGAAGAGCTGATGATAACCGGCTGGCAGCTTGGTGCTGGTCGCGACCGCACCGACGGCAAGATCGCGCATTTGCATCTGCATCCACACCACCGGCAGCCAGAAGGCGCCGGTCACCAGATACAACGCGATGGACGCCGCGATCCAGCCATCCCGAAGCGAATACCCGCTCGACCATGCGAGCCATGTGCCAGTGATGGGCTGCAGGATCACGGCACTCGCCGTAAACAGAAAGTCGGCCAGCACGACGGTCCGCGCAACCCCGGCGATCTCGCGCGGGTCTCCGCGCAGATGTGCCACCAGCATGAAGAAGGCGATGCCGGCACCCGTGCCGAGCAAGACTGCAGCACCGATGATGTGCACCATCTTAACAAGGAGATAGAGCATCAGCGATCTTCCCGGATCGCCATGGCGACCAGATTGAGCATCAGCACCGGCCAGATCTTCAGCATTGGCCCAAGCGGCTCGGCCCACAGCCGCGGCACCAGCGCCGAGCCGATCACGACGTAGGTCAGCGAGATGATCAGTGCTGCCCACAGCCCATAGCGGCACAGAGGCCGCCAAAGAATAGCAAGGCCAATGACGATGTCGGCGAGCGCGCCTGCGAGGACGGTGAGGGCCGCGCCCTTTTCTGGGAGCCCGCCTTCCCGCAGCAACGAGATTCCGATTTCCCAGCCCGGGCCGAGCGAAATGATACCGGTGACGATCCAGAACAGGCTGAAGACGGCGAATATTGCCGGCTTGAGCGCATATAGCCGGGCAAACCAGCGTTCCTGCACCGAGGCGGGTTCGCGTGCGAGCGCGACTTCGAGATCGCGCGGTCTGATGCCGGTAAGCTGACGCCAGGGCTCGGGATCGCCGGTCGCGCCGCGTCGCATTTCTGCCTGCGCGGTCGTGTTGATGGGTGTTGCCCAACCCAGCATCTGCGCGACGTCACCCGCGCGATAGGCGGCCGAGGCCGCCCAAGCCGGCAGGTGCAGGCGGTAAGCGGGCCTCCAGCGCAGCCAGCCGCGAAACAGCGCCACCGCGTCACTGAAGGCCATCCGCGCTGGACCCGCCAGATCAAGTGCGAGGCGGGAGGGCGCGCCCGGTCGCAGGAAGAACACCACCGTCTCAACCACGTCGTCGAGATGCACGGGTTGAACAGCTGCGGTGTCGGGCATGACGGGCAGGATCGGGAGCGACGCCAGACCTCGCAACAGCGCGCTGCCACCATAGGCGGGCCGGCCCACGACGACGGAAGGCCGCAGTATGACCCAATCGAGATCCCTTGCCATCAAGGCGGCTTCGCCTTCCTGCTTGCTGCGGGAAAAATCGGTCAGGGCACCGCGATTGCTGCCGATTGCCGAGAAAAGGATGATGCGGCGCACGCCCACGCCTTCACATGCCGCATAAAGCGCCGCGCTGCCGGCGACGTGAACGCCTTGAATGTCCTGTCCCTGCAAGGCTCCCGCCGCGTTGATGACGGCATCGATGCCTGCAAGAAGTCTCTTCCATCTCGACGGATCGGTGGTCCGAGCGACGTCCAGGGTGATATGGCGCGTGGCGGGCGCAGCCGCCGGATGGCGCGACACCAATGTGCATTCATGCCCTTCGGAGGACAGCCGCGCGTAGATTGCCGATCCAACAAGTCCTGTACCGCCAACGAGAAGGATGCGCATTGACTCGTCCTTGACCGGCAGCGGGGTAGCGCGAACCGCCGATCAAACTCTGAAGATGCAGACGAATAAAGCGGGGCTGGTGCGATCGTTCCTCGCAGTGGAACTGGTGAATTGAGGAGAGCGGCTGCTCATTTGGCATTTGATGGAACCGGAGTTCAGCGCGCGGGGTGGGCCGTCGCGGCGGCCAGGGACGGCCCGTATACGTCAGTATAATCGTCACGAGGCATATTCCTGGCCGATCATTGGGCGCTGCGAGGCCAGGTTCGGCCCGCCGTGCATCGGTAGCGATCGCCAGCGCTGTTTGCCACTCCGGGCAAGAGACGGGCCCGCACTCCGGTAGAAGAAGTGCCTCGACTGATCCATCGCTCGTGAGCAAGAGGTGATCATGCAACATCCGATTCAAGTGCCGTCGGTCGCGCTCGATTCGAATGAGCGCAAGCGCCCCGAGGAGGCGCTGCGCGAGAGCGAGGAGCGCTTTCGCACGCTGGTGCAATTCTCCTTCGATGTGTACTGGGAAACTGACGCGCAGCATCGCTTCATCCGCCAGGAGTTCGCTGAGACACTTGCCGAGCCGCCCGTCTCCGAAATCGGCAGGACACGATGGGAGGTCCCTTATCTGGAACCTGACGCAGAGGGCTGGCGCAAGCACCGGGAGATACTCGATGCCCACCTTCCGTTTCGCGATTTCGAGCTCGCGCGGCCGACGCCCGACGGCGGCAAGCGTTATGTGTCCGTCTCCGGGCTGCCCATCTTCGACGACACCGGGCACTTCATGGGCTACCGCGGTGTCGGGCGCCACATCACGGAGCGCAAGCGCGCCGAACAGGCGCTGATCGAGAGCGAGGCCCGTTTCCGTACCTTCGTGGACCACGCGACCGACATGTTCATGCTCCACAGCGAAGACGGTCGCGTTCTCGACGTGAATCGAAATGCCTGCGAAAGCCTCGGCTACGGCCGGGGCGAACTGGTCGGGGCAACTGCCTCCTTCTTCGATCTGCAGATGGATCAAGCGGCCTGGCGGATCAACCGCGACCGCCTCAAGGCCGGCGGCATCGCTACGCTCGAGAGTCGCTATTGCCGAAAGGACGGCACTGTGTTTCCCGTCGAAATCCGTATGCGGGAATTCTGCGAAGGCGGCCGGTCACAGATCATTTGTCTGAGCCGCGACATAACCGAACGCAAGCGAACCGCCGAGACGTTACGCGAGATGCAGGCTGAACTAACCCGCGCCAACCGCGCGGCGGCAATGGGCCAGGTCACGGCTTCGGTGACACACGAACTAAGCCAACCAATCACCGCGACGCTCTGCAACGCAGAAGCCGCACTCAGCTGGCTGGAAACGCAACCTCCGGATTTCGAAAAGGCACGGCAGGCGCTCGCATCCATCGTCGCGGAAGCCAACCGAGGCGGCGAGATCATCGGCTGGATCCGTTCCCTGATCAAGAAAACTCCGGCACCGAAGGAGAGCGTCGATATCAATGGTGCAATCCTGGACGTGATCACCATAGCCCGGAGCGAGCTGCTCAAGCATGATGTCTCGATCCAGACCGACCTCGCTCCGGGCTTGCCGCTCGTGAAAGGCTATCGCGTCCAGCTGCAGCAGGTCGTTCTGAATTTGATCCTCAACGCGATCGAGGCAATGAACTGCCTCGACGTTGGCGGACGGGAGCTGCGGATCAGCACGGCTGAAGATGCCTCGGGTCGCGTCGTCGTCGCCGTGCGGGATAACGGTCCCGGACTTGACGGGGCATTGGTTGACCGCCTGTTCGAGCCCTTCTACACCACCAAGCCGGATGGCACCGGCATGGGCTTGTCGATCTGCCAATCGATCATCGAGGCGCACGGAGGACGACTTTGGACGCGTGCGAATGAACCGCGGGGGGCCGCGTTTCTGTTTAGTCTGCCTTCGGAACAGGGGTGATCCACGTCGCTTTTCATGAGCGAGCGCTGCGCAGGCCGGAGCCCACGACCTCAAATCCATCCACGCCACGGACGCGTGGTCCTTCGATCACACCTGCCGGAGCAGCGCAACGGGATCGGCGAGTTCGTTCGCGTGTCAGAGCGGGGAGCGTCCGCCGTCGGCGCGAAGCGGACGTTCCGTTCGTCACGCACGTCTCAGAAAGGTGCGAAATGATGGCGCTGTCTGCTTAGGTCCGCTTCCCCCCAAGAAGCCGCCCTCGCGAGTCCACGCCTTTCCAGTCTGCCCAACTTTCCTCCGGGCGAGGTATCGCAAACTCCCGTGATCATGCTTACCTTGGCGCGATGAAAAAGATCGGATTCCTCTCCTTCGGGCACTGGACGCCCTCGCCGCAATCCCAGACGCGCTCGGCCAGCGATACGCTGCTGCAATCGATCGAGCTGGCCGTCGCCGCGGAACAGTTAGGGGCGGACGGCGCCTATTTCCGCGTGCATCACTTCGCGCGCCAGCTCGCCTCGCCCTTTCCGCTGCTCGCGGCCGTCGGCGCCAAGACCAGCAGGATCGAGATCGGCACGGCCGTGATCGACATGCGCTATGAGAACCCGCTCTACATGGTCGAGGACGCGGGAAGCGCCGACCTCATCGCCGGTGGCCGGCTGCAGCTCGGCATCAGCCGCGGCTCGCCCGAGCAGGTGATCGACGGCTGGCGCTACTTTGGTTATCGCCCGGCAGAGGGCCAGAGCGATGCCGACATGGGCCGGCGCCACGCCGAGGTCTTCCTCGACCTCCTGCGTGGCGAAGGTTTTGCCGAGCCCAATCCGCAGCCGATGTTCCCCAATCCGCCGGGGCTGCTGCGCCTGGAGCCGCATGCGCAGGGCTTGCGCGAACGGATCTGGTGGGGCGCCGGCTCGAACGCGACCGCCGTATGGGCGGCCAAGCTCGGCATGAACCTGCAGAGCTCGACGCTGAAGAACGACGAAACCGGCGAAGCTTTTCACGTGCAGCAGGCCGCGCAGATCCGCGCCTATCGTGCCGCGTGGAAGGAGGCGGGCCACGCCCGCGAGCCGCGCGTGTCCGTCAGCCGCAGCATCTTCGCGCTGATCGACGATCGCGACCGCGGCTATTTCGGCGGCGAGCGCGGAAGCGAAGACCAGATCGGCTTCATCGACCCGCGCACGCGCGCGATCTTCGGCCGAAGCTATGCGGCGGAGCCGGATGTGCTGATCGAGCAGTTGCGGCAGGACGAGGCGATCGCGGAAGCAGATACGCTGCTGCTGACGATTCCGAACCAGCTCGGGGTCGATTATTGCGCGCATGCGATCGAGGCGATCCTGACGCATGTGGCCCCGGCGCTGGGGTGGCGGTGAAATAACGGGAAGGATGCCCTTCCCCGCTCTCACCCCGTCTTCGTCCCCGTGATGACGGCCAGCGCCTCGACGAGGCGGTCGAGATCGGTCTCGTCGGTGAAGAGAGCCGGCGTCACACGGATGCACTGGCCCCTGGCGACGCCCGCCCGGCGCACCGTCATGATCTTGTGGCTGTCCCGGAGCTTCGCAACGATGGCCTCGTTGTCGGCCTTGCCAGTCTTGCCGGCAAGACGGAAGGACGTGATCGCGCCATATGAGCCGGCTTCATCCGGCGTCAGGATCTCGATGTCCTTGAATCCGCGGACGCGGCTCACCCAATGGTCGCGCAAATGGCGCAGGCGGGCTTGCTTCGCCGCCGCGCCGATCTGCTGATGCAGCGCCACGGCCGTGGGCACCGTCAGCACCGTGGCGAAATTGACCGTGCCGGTATGCACCCGCGAGCGGATGTCCTCTTGCGGAAAATCCTCGTCGCCCATGTCGCGATCGATGGCCGCGAGGCGATCCTTCCTGATGTAGAGGAAGCCGACGCCGAGCGGCGCGCCGATCCATTTGTGCAGATTGAAGCCGACGAAATCGGCCTCGAGCTCACTCACCCGGAAGTCGATCTGGCCCCAGGAATGGGCGGCGTCGACGATGGCGTCGATGCCCTTGGCCTTCGCCATGCGTGCGATCTCGGCGACCGGCATGACGAAGCCGGTGCGATGGCTGACATGGGTCGATGCTGTCGAAAAACGCCGTGGCATAGTTGGTTTTGCTCTCGGGGGCGTTTTCGGCGTGTTCCTGGCTGGACGTCAGAGCCGGATCGGCAGGCCCCGCGACCAGCTGGCGAGCCTCTTAGGTGATCGCCGCACAGGCTCCCTTTGTTGGCGGGCCGACCAAACACATCGCCATTGTCTTGAGGTTCTGCACAATGGCAGCGAGATGAAACTCGTCACGGGCGCCGGTGAGACCGCGAAGGCGCATACGCTCAAAGCCATGCTGGACCTTCAGGTGTGCAAAACGCATCTCCACCTTTTTGCGCGCGTTGCTCGATCGTTCGAACTCCGGCGTGCCCTTCAGTGACCGGGCATGGTTGCGCGCATCCTCATTAATGTCGCGAGCGATCTTCTTGAACGGTGCGCGCGTGCATCGTTGCTTGAGCGTGCAAGCACGGCACTCTTGAGGTTGTGACAGGTAGTTCCTGGCGCGGCCATCATGGACCGTTCCCGAGGTTCGCAAGAGCTTGCCATTCGGACAGACATAGACGTCTCGCTCAGCGTCGTAGGTGAATTCGCCACGGGAGAACATGCCGTCAGACGACGGATATCTTTCCCACACGGGAATGTGCGGCGTGATGCTTTTGCCCAGTAACCATGCAAGCAGTTTGCCGGTGCCGTAGGCGGTATCAGCCGTGAGCCAATCAGGCTTTAGATCAAGCCGTTGTTCGGTGCGATCGATCATCGTCCTGGTAGACGCGACTTCATCATAGGTGCGTGCCGGCGTCGCCTCGACATCGACAATGATCGCGTGCTCAACATCGATCAGATAGTTGAGCCCGTATCCGAACTGCACCCGCTTGTTGGCTTTCGCCGTCCATGCCGACGACGGATCAGAAGGCGAGATCACCTTCGGTGGCTTGCGATCGGACGATGCGGTCGGCGTCCCATCAGAACCGCCAGCGCCCCTGTCCCCGCCTTCCTGGACCTGCGCTTCGGCCTCAAGTCCGGCAAGATATTCGGCCACGGCACGCTTCTGACGTTGCGCATCGGTCCAGTCCAGCTCGCCCGGCGCTTTGCCGTGATAGCGGCTGGCATTGGCCTCCATCACGCTCGCATCCACCGCGAACCCTTCGCCCTTGACAAGGCCCGCGGCCATGCATGCCACAACCACGCGCTCGAAAATGTGGCGCAGGATCTCGCTCTCGCGGAAGCGGCCCAGCCTGTTTACCGAGAACGTCGAATGGTGCGGAACCCTGTCGTCGAGATCGAGCTTGCAGAACCAGCGATACGCAAGGTGCAGCGCCACTTCCTGACAGAGCCGGCGCTCATGACGAATGCCATAACAGTAACCGACCAGGAGCATCCGGATCATCAGCTCGGGATCAACCGAGGGCCGGCCGATGTCGCTGTAAAAGGGCTTTAGCTGGTGGTGCAAATCGGCCAGAACCGCCGTCGCAAACAGGTTCATCCGTCGCAACAGGTGGTCAGTCGGGATCATCTCGTCGAGGCTAAACTCATAAAAGAGTTGCCCCTGATCTCGGTCCTGCCGCCCCATCATCGCCGACTCTCCTGCCGCCTCCTGAGCAGGAATCATTGTTCGCTCGGCTCCTCAAGCCCTTTTTCGACAGTATCGGTCAGCAGCAGAAGTCTCGTCTTCGGGTTCGCCTCGATGGCGCGGGCATAGGCGTCGAGCACCGCCTGGCGCGTCGCGGGCTCCGGCACGTCGAACTTGACCACGTCGACGCCGCGGCGCGCCTTCAGCGCGTTCATGGCATATTGCATCGAATCATAGTCGAGGTCGGCGTAGAGCACGGAATCGCCGCGCTTCAGCCTGTTGTAGCCGCCGATGAGGAGCTGCAGCGCTTCGGTCGCGCCGCGGGTGAGCGCGATCTCATCGGGCGCGGCATCGACCGCTTCCGCCACCTTGGCGCGCACGGCCTCGAAATCCGTACCCGCACGCAGCCGCGCATAATAGGTGTTCTGATAGTTGACCATGTCGGACTGGCGGATGAACTCGCGCCTCACCGGCTCGGCCATGATGCCCCAATAGCCGTTCTCCAAATTGACGACATCGGGCGTGACGGAATAGAGCCCCTTCACGGCCGCCCAATAGGCCTTGTCGGTGGCGACAGCGGCCGCCGGACCGGCCGGCTGCGCCGGAAGGCCCTCGGCGGCAAAAGCCGGTGCCGCAAGCGGCGCCACCGCTGCTGCCGCGAGGCCCTTGAGCATCGAGCGGCGGTCAGCCGAAATCGTCTTGATCAGTTGCATGTCAGCTCTCCCCAGAGCGTTTTCGAGCGACGTGGCGTCCGGCTCGCATCAAGAAAACGCGTCAAACGATCATCCAGGGCCCCGTTTCGATGTCAACGAAATGGAAGAGGCCCTGGCGCGCGGCGAAAAGAGCAACGGACGATGCAGCTAGGATGACCGGAGCATGACAATGCGATGATCGGGACGGCTCGGCCAATGTCGGGCTTCACTAAAGCGCGATGGAATCAGGATGAATCACCATCGCGCTTCAGGTTATTGTTTGAGCATGATCTGTTCGGAAAACCGCTGCACACTTTTCCGGATCATGCTTTGGGAGCGCCGAGCTATGTCACGGGCTGGTAGCGCGTGATCTGCTCGAGCCCGGCTTCCTCGCCGGCGACCGTCTGCATCCTCACATGGCTGCCGATGACGAGGCCAGCGAGCGAGAGCATCAGGCCCAGCGCGAGAGGCGCGAACAAGGCCTCTTCCTGAAACAATCCATTGAGCAGCACGACCATGACGCCGAAGCCGGCGAGGCCCTGTGTGAGATAGCCTGACGATGCGTAGAGGCGCCAGGCCTTGAGGGCCATCGCGGAATAGAAGGCCAGTGGCACGAAGGCCGCGATGCCCATCTGGTACAGGAGGACGCCGATCGCGCTTTCGACCGCGCCGTCAATCGTCCCGGCCGCCTGCGCGGCGCCCCAATCGATCGAAAAATAGCTCTCCGACAAATTGCCGCCGACGCCGAGACCCCGGCCGAGCGGTCTCTCCACAAATCCGTTCAAGCCGCCCATGAGACCGATGATGTGATAGTCGCCGATCTGCAGGCCGACGCGAATCGCGAGAATCGCGAACGCGATGAGGCCCAGGATGCCGAGCAACAGCGTCACCACGGCGCCGAGCAGGCGGGTCGACATCCAGGCCGCGGCCACGAAGATCACCACGATGAGCGCTCCCTTCACGCTGCAAAAGACCAGGAGCGGCAAGGCCGCGAGGGCGAGGAATGGACGTCCCACCGAGAACAGGAACAGGGCGAGAAAGCCGATCCCGTAGGCGAAGCTGATCGGATGCATGTTCGGGCCGTGGATACGCAGCATCTTCGACAGGCCGAATCCTTCGAGCAGAGGCGTGTTCAGGAAGTCGAAGCTGAAACGGTCCTTCAGGTCGACGGGCACGTTTCCGGTGGCGCGCATCTGGGCCTCCCAGACGCCCGAATGGGTCGCCTTGAGCTCGTCAAAGCCCCAGAAGGCATGACCGTTGGTGATGGCCAGCCAGACGTCCCGGAACGCGAGCTCGACGTAGCCGCACAGAATGAGGATGACCGCGAGCGTCACCAGGAACGGCGTGATGCGCACTTCATAGGTCGCCGCCGTCAGCAGCGAGACCTGAAACAGAAATAAAGGAAGCACGATGTTGCGCAGATAGACCGCGGCGGCCTGTCCGTTCTGGCCGAAGCCGATCGCGAAATACAGCGACACCACGGCGAGCGTGGCGACACCCCAGCGCATGATCCTGTTCACGTCGCTCGACTGCTTCCTCCGGCCCAGCACGTACAGAGCGAACGTCGCCAGCCACATGACGGAGCAGACGAGGAAATTGTATCCCTTGATGAAGTCGAGATCGGACGGGAGCGGGACCAGCGGCGACAGGATCGAGACGAACAGATTCTGGAAGAACAGGACGAAGATCGCGACGGCCGGCGCATAGGTCGGGACCGCAACGACGATGGCGATGCCGATGAGGACCTCGACGGTGATGGCCAGCGCCGGATTGGCGAGGTGCAGAACCGGCGCAAAGCCGATCGTTGCCGTGGCGATGCAGAAGGTCGGGACCAGCTCGCGCCAGGCCGGCGGCGATGGTCCGGCCTGCATACTCCGACCTTGCGGTGAGTACCCGGCGCTCATCAATCGTCCCTCATCATCGCGCAGGAGCACGGTAGCCGGGCGATGCGTAAAGTTTCGTTAACGATCGCGGCGCGCGGCGGGAGCTCGGGACGCGCCGAGCAGCGCCCGCATCACGTCGGGATCGGCCTTGCCGGTAGCGGCGTCGACCAGACCAAAACCCTGCGCCAGCTCCCAATGCGCCCAGCCCCAGCAATGCTCGCGGGCATAGGCCGTGACCTCCGCCAGCCAGCGCAACCGGCTCTCCCTGGGCGCAGCGGCTTTCAGCACGCCGAATTCGTTGACGATGATCGGCCGTGAGAATTGCTGCTGCCAGGCGAAGGCAGGCGCGAGCCAGCGATCGGCGCCCGGCTTGTCCTTGGCGGCCACAATCGCGGTGTCGAGTATGCCGAGCGCCTTGGTCGCGCTTCTGTCCTGCAAGTCCCGGCGAAGCGCCCGCACGGCGGGATCTGCGGCACTGATCGGGTACGGCAGGTCGCGGATGTCGTGCAGCGGATCCCGCTCATCCCAATGGCCCTGGTGGGTGAACACCATCGGATCGTAGAAGTGGATGGCGTAGACGACGTCGGGGTCTGCCAGCGGACGAAACCCCGCCAGCGAATCCGCGCGCTGCCAGTTGACCGGACCGACGATCAGGGTGGTGGCGGGGAGCAGCCGGCGGACGAAGGCGGCCAGCGCCTCGACCTCCCTTTGCCACCTCTCGGCTTCGACATCGGGCTCGTTGAGCAGCTCGGCGAAGACGCGATCGGCAGGATGGAATCGAATGACCTCTGCAAGAGCGCGCCAGGCCTCCTGCATCTCGCCCATCGCCGCAGCCGGATCATCCTTGTGCAGACGGTTGAAGCGCTCGCCGGGATGAAGATCGACGGACGTGGAGTAGCCGAGCGAGGCGAGCTGCTTCAACGCGCTGTCGAGCACGCGCAAGCTCGCCTCGCGCTCGGCCTTCGCGGCAAAGCGCGGCATCACCCGTTCCGCCGGCACCGGTAAGCGAACATGACTCATGCCCGCCCTGCGCAGCTGCTGCAGCAACGCGCGGCTTGGCGGCGCACCGTTGATCCAGCCGTCGGCATTGAAGCCACGCGACAGCGCAGCAAGCCTCTCCGGCGCGACCGTCGACGGCAAGGACACGCAATTGTCGGCGAAGACCGGCGGGCCGAATGAGATCGACAGCAGCATGGCCGCGATCAGCAGACGGCGGCGCGATGCTGTCGTCAAACCGCAAGACCCAATGCGCCCCCCTCGGGGTGAGGCGCCACCGCACCGGCGGGCACATGATTGACGACGAGGCCGGTCGGCACGGCCGCATATTTCGACAGCGCTGCGGTCACCCTGCGCATCGCGGACGAGCCGAGCTCGCCGGCGCGCGCCACCAGGACGATCAGGTCCGCGTGCGCGGCCAGGGCGATGGCGTCGGGCTGCAAGGCGAGATTGCTGGCGTGGACGATGATCAGGTCGAACTCCGAACGAATATCGTCCTCGGGCCTCGCATCGGGTTTGCGGCCGGCGCTCAGGAGCTCGTCGATCGACTGCAACCCCGCCGTGGTCGAGCCGTCGTGCCATTCGGTCACCGGCGGCTGGTGGCCTGCGAATTCCGGCTGGAGCCGGATCAGCACGCTCATCATGCCCCGATTCACGGCGGCGCGATTGAGGGAGCACGCAACCGTGTTGCCGCCTGCGCTCTTGCCGACCGACAACACCAGCGCGACCTTGCAGCCGCGCACCGGCACACGGTCGATGCGTTCGAGCAGCGGCCGCAGATGGAGGCTGAGATCGAGTTCGGCGGCCGTGGTGATCGGTCTTTGCCAGACAGTGTTGGTCCCGGCCCCTGGCGCCAGCTCGGGAATGCGGGCCCAGACAGGAAGGCTTGGCAGCGCCTCGGCCCGGTGCGCGGCGGCCGGACGCTGGACTTCCCGGACGAGCGCCTCCTCCGCTTCCACAGATCCAGGCGCCTGAACGGATTCGGGCTTTTCGGCCGACAAGCTCGTCGTCACTGCGACGGCGGCGGTGGAGGTCAACAGCGAGCCGATCGCCAGTGCCGCGAGCAGCAAGGCGAGCGGCGGACGCGTCGAACGCAGCGGCGGAATGGCGATCGAAGCGATCTTGGTCTGGGACGCCTGCAACTGACGCTGCTCATTGGTGGTCTTGAACCGCGACAGGAACTGCTCGTAGATGTTCCTGTTGGCATCGGCGTCGCGCTGCAGCTCCTGCAGCTTCACCAGCGCCTGGCCGTCGACCAGCATCTTGGTCTCGACCGCCTTGAGCTGCTTTTCCAGCGCGTTCTGCTGCTCCAGCTGCGCCTCGTATTCGGATCTGGCCGTGTCGATGTTCTTCTTCCGCTCGATCTCGATCTGCCGGTTGATGTCCGCCAGCTGGCTGTAGGAGATCGCGAGATCGGGATGGCGGTCGCCATACACCGCCTTCTTCTGCGCGATCTGATCGTTCAGGGCCGAGCGCTGCGCGCGCAGCATGCTCAGGAGGTCCTGCTTCACCGGCCCTTCGACATTGGCCTTGACGTCGCGCTGCGCCTGCTCGTAGCGCGCCCTGGCCTCCTCGGTGCGCGCGCGGGCGGCGGAGACCTGCTGCGTGAGGTCGGTCACCCGCAATTGCTGCGTGGTGGATTCCTTGCCGGCATTGACGATGTTGTGCTCGAGACGGAAGGCAGCGACGGCGTCTTCCGACGCGCGCAGGCGCTCGCTCAGCGTCTTCAGCCGGTCCTTCAGCCAGTCGGCGGCCTCGTCCGTCGCCTCGGTGCGGACGCGGCCCTGGCTGGCAACGAACGCCTCGGCGATGGCATTGGCGTAATAGGCGGCCCGGTCCGGGCGGTTCGAGGTGAAGGAAATCGCAATGACGTAGGTGAGCCCGCGCCGGGTGATCTCGAGGCGGTTGCGGAATTTCTCGAGCAGGCGCGTCATGTCGCTATAGCCGCCCGCGACGTCCTCGTCGTCCGCGATCTTGAGCTGCTCGATCAAGGGGCGGAGAAATCCGTCGGATTTGGCGATCTCGATCTGGCTCTGAAGCGCCGCGGCATCCTGGCCGATGCCGGGCAGCACGTCCTGATCCGAGGTCACGCGCAGCTCGCGCGGATCGAGCACGACCAGAGCCGTCGCGGCGTAGCGGACCGGAAGGACCATCAGAACGACGACGCCGAGGGCGAACAGCGCGAGGGCCAGCGTCAGGATGCGCCGGCCGTTCTCGCGCAGAAAGGCGAGCGTGCCGGAGACCGTCAGCGATCCCTTGATCAGTGCCGGCCCGGTGCCGTCAGGCTTCGCCTTCGCAGCCCGCGGTGCTTCCCACGAAGCCGCTTGCTCCGTCGGGGCGATGCTTCGCGGAGATGCGCGGCTACCGAACGCCATGGGGTTGGACTCGAAATCAACTTGACTGTCAAAGCTCAGAGGCTTGTCACACCGTAAATATCCATGGTTAACCGCCGGTTACGGCCGCGCGAAGCCATCATGGCACGCGGCTCGGCCATGCCGGCGCCGGCCATCGCGGCAAATTGCACGATGTTCAATCCGACGCCGCCGGCCCCGAAAACGACGACGGCTTCGCCAATGGCGATCTGCGCATCGTTGTTGACGACACCGAGCGCGGTCGTCACCGCGCAGCCGAGCAGCGGCGCGCTGGTGCGATCGATCGAGGCGGGAACGGGCGTGACGCAATTCTCCGACACCACGGCATATTCGCGGCGGCGCCGCCAAGAACCGGCCACCGAGCGTGAAGACGCCGGTATACGCCGCGGCAACCGGGCACCACATGCCGAGCGGCTGGCGGCGGCCGCGACATGGAGACGCTGGAACGGGAGCGCGCAGCACGGCGTTCGCCCGCAAGGGAGTCGATCATGCCGACCAAACCGACCATCGCCCGCATCTGGCGCGGCCGCACCCGCCGCGACGCCGCCGACGCCTACCAGGCCTATCTGCAAGCGGAGGGCATTCCGCCGCTGCTGAAGACCGCGCTCGGTGTGCAGCAATTGCGCGAGGACCGCGGTGAGGAGACATGGTTCACGACCATCTCCTACTGGCCGGACATCGCAGCCATGACGGCTTTCACCAAGGGCGAGCCGACCAAGGTCCATCATCTCGCACGCGACGCGGAATTCCTGATCGAGCTGCCCGAACGCATCGAGATCCACCGCATTCTGATCGACGAACAGGGCCTGCGGTGAAGGCCGATCACCCGCGGCGAAGGCTCTGGGCAAGCACCGGCATTCCGATCGAAGCGATCAACGCGCCGCCGAGACTACGGATGCAGGCGCAGGCGGCTCACACTCGTGACTGCAAAGGTGATGAACCTTTTGACCCGCGCTGCCACGTATTTCTGCGCAGGGTAGGCGAAATAGAGTCCGGTCAGGGGCGAGCGAAGAGCTGGCAGCACGCGCACTAGCCGTTGTTGGTCTGCGAAAAAGGCCGGCAGGAATCCGATCCCCAGTCCCATCGCGACGAAGGTTCTTACCGTCAACAGGTCATCGCAGGTCAGGTCGCCCGATAGATCGATGCTGACCTTCCGCTTTCCCATCAGCATGGGCAGAGGACGGGCCCAAGGCTTGCCGAATCCAATCAGGTCGTGGTGTTTGAGATCATCCACATGACTGGGGACGCCGCGTCGGTCGAGATAGTGTTGGCTTGCAAACAGTCCCGACGGGCCCGTCACAAAAGACCTGGTCACCAGGCTGGAATCGCGCAGCGGGCCGACCCGGATGGCGAGATCGACGCCTTCGGCGATCATGTCGACGATCCGGTCCGTTACAATCAGCTCGATTTTCACCATCGGGAACGTTTCGCGAAACGTGCTGATGATGGGCGGCAGTAGACTTTGCGCGATGTCGACGGCCGCTGTGAGCCGAAGGAGGCCACTGAGGCTTCCCGCCTCCGACGTAATTGCAGCTTCGGCTGCCTCGATCTCACGAAGCCCGGCGCGGCACCGTTCAAAATAAGCCTGGCCCGCCGGCGTGACGCGGAGCTTGCGGGTCGTACGCCGGATCAGGCTGACACCGAGGCGCTGTTCGAGCGCCGCCACCTTTGCGCTCACCGTGCTGGCGGGCATGCGGAGCCTTCGGGCAGCGCCGGCAAAGCTGCCTGCCTCCAGCACCTGGACGAAGACACTGATCTCATCGATGCGCATTGCCGTTCATTATGCAGAATTATGGACAGTAATTCCAGATTATCCTGACTTGCCGCGAAACGGCTTCTGCGATCTGCTTCGATCGGGGAAGGCCCTAAACCGCGATGGGATCAGGATGAATCACCATCGCGCTTCAGGTTGTTGTTTGAGCATGATCCTTTCGGAAAACCGCTGCACACTTTTCCGGATCATGCTTTAAGGAGCTGAAGGATGACGGGACTGATCACGCCGGTGGCCGACAGCGAACCGATCGACCCGCGCGTCGCGTCGGGCATGTTCATCTGAAGGTAGCGGACCTCGAGCGATCACTTGCGTTCTATTGCGGGGTGCTCGGCTTCGGCCTGCACGGACTGATTGGCAACGAAGCAGCGTTCCTCGCCGCCGGCGGCTATCATCACCACGTCGCGATCAACACCTGGGAGAGCCGGGGCGGTTCGCCGCCACCTGAAGGATCGACGGGCCTCCACCACGTTGCCTTTGTCTATCCGACGCGAGCCGCGCTCGGCGACGCACTCCGCCGCCTCCGAGCAGCGGCCGTCCAGCTCACCGGTGCGAGCGACCACGGTGGTTCGGAGGCGATCTATCTCCGCGACCCGGACGGCAATGGCGTCGAGCTCTACTGGGATCGACCTGAGGAAGAGTGGCCGCGCAATCCCGACGGCTCGTTGAAGATTGTCAGCAAGCCGCTCGATGTCGAAAAATTGGCGGCGGAGGGATCGTCCGAATCCCCGATCCAGCAAGGATAGATTGAGCCTCGTCATATCGGCTGATCGTCGACGTGACGGTCGCTTTCGTCATGGCCACAATCGCCCACGCGGACCCGGACGTCGCGAGGTCCCTCGTTCGGGATGTCGTGTCGAGCGCATCTTGAACTGGCGGTCCGCCGCAGTGCGCGAACGCGGCGCCCCTGCACAAGGCTTACGATCAGCTCGTCGGCGAAGGGCGGTGGCTTGCGCCCAAAGGCCCCGGAACCTTTCCGATCCGCTTCCCGGCGACGGAATCCCCTGGACTATTGCACCTCGATGTTCGCGTCCTTGACCAGCTTGCGCCAGCGGTCCTCCTCCTGCCCAACATAGCGATCGAGCTGTTCGGGAGCGCTGCCGACCATGATGAGACCTTCGTTGGCCTCCAGCTGCTTGAAGGCGCCGGACTGAACGGCCTTCGCGACCGCCTGGTTCAGGCGCGCAATCACCGGCGCGGGTGTCTTGGCCGGCGCGTACAGTCCATACCAGGACTCGGCGGCGTAGCCGGGCACTCCCGCCTCAGCAACGGTCGGCAATTGCGGGAACGCGGCTGAACGTTCAGCCGATGTGACGGCCAGCGCCCGGAGCTGCCCCGCAGCCACCAGCGAGGCCGCGCTGGCCACGGTTGTGAACATCACGTCGATCTGCCCGCCCAGGAGATCGCTGATCGCAGGCGCCGCGCCTGCGCGCATGTCGTCGCTCATGGCATTGCGCCGTTCCGGCCGGTTGAAGGCGATCGTCGCAACACCGGCCTCGACGGAAAATTCGATGAGCTGATAGGACATGAGCTGATAGGACATGGCAAGCTCCGTGGCTGGCGTCGGATCGATCACCGATAGCGGCTTGCACCCCCCGGACATCCCCTTAATTCCACTGAGTGGAAATGGCGGGGAGGATGGATGTGGCACAGATGCGCAGATATGCGGGCGGGGTTGATGGCAACCGGTCGCTCGAAAGGGGCATCGAGATCATCAGGGCTTTCCGGCCCGGCGTCGACACGCTGGGCAACGGCGAGATTGCGGAGCGAACCGGATTGCCGCGATCGACGGTCAGCCGGTTGACACGAACGCTGGTCAATTCCGGAATGCTCGACGAGGTCCGCAGCCAGCGGACCTACCGCCTTGCGGCGTCCGTCATCAGCATCGGCCATGCCATGCGCACGGGATCACCCGTGCTCAATGCGATCGGCCCGATGATGCGGGCGGAATCGGCCAAGCGCCGGCTGAACGTCGGGCTCGCGACGGCTGATAGAACCATGATGGTTTATCTGGAGTCGATCCGCTACAGCCCGCGCGCGGCGCTGCGCAACGTCGTCGCCGGCCAGCAGGTCCCGATGGAGCTGACCTCGCTCGGCCGCGCCTATCTCGCCGGCATTCCAGAGCCCGAGCGCGAGCGATTGCTGAAACTGTTCAGACGGCGCAGCGCTGCCGCGACCAAGGCGCTGCTTGCGGACATCAGGAGATCGATCAGCTCCGTCCAACGCGACGGCTATTGTGCGGTGTCGTGGCAGCCCGCCGTTCTTGCCGTCGCAACGCCCATCGTGCTGGACGGGCTTCCGGTCTACGCACTCAACATGAGCCTGCAGAACGTCGAGCGCTCCGACGCGCTGGCGAGCGAGCTTGGCGCGTACCTCAACGCGTTCGCGGCCAAGTGCATGGAGGTGCTGCGAAGCGGATGAAGTACATCGGCATCGGTGGGCGCATGCCGCGACTGGAACCTGCAATCGCTTGCGGCTGTGCGGTTTCGCCGCAATGTTTCCAGCGGAATGAATCACTATAGTGCGCATGTCATGGCATATGTCGTCGACATAGATGCGCGCACCGCGCGTTTTGGTCTTCACGCCGGCCGCCTCCAAGCAGGCGGTTAGCCGGACGGTGTTCGCGCCGTCCGGGCTCTTTTCCAGCTTTCGTGGCCTCCACCCGAGAGGTCGTATTGAAGCCGAAGGAGTGTGCCGTGCTCCCTCTTCCAAGAATCGCGCTCATCGCATCTGACTATCCGCGGCTCGAACAGCTTGCGCGCCGTGCCGCCGAAAAAGGGGACTTGGACGGCATCTTCCTCATGGGTGAGATCAACCGGGCCGAGATCGTGCCGGACGAGTCGGACGATCTCCGCTCGCTGGTGACCGTGGGATCGTGGGTCACCTATTGCACGAACCGGGGCGCTCCGCCCGGCACGGTGCAATTAATGTGGCCCGAGGAGTGCTCGTCGGATCCCGCCCGCATTTCAGTCCTGACACCCCTGGGGGCGGCTTTGATCGGACTGAAGGCAGGCGATCAAATGCCGTACGTCGTTGCCGGCTGCCTGAACGTCGTCAGGGTTCAGAACGTGACCCGATCAGGCCCGAACGTCGTGCCCCTCTTCCGGAGGGCTCGGCGAGGCGAGCCGTTCGATGACGATCCTGGACCAACTGCAGCATAGGAGAGTTCAATGCGCAACTTCGACGCCGGGACTCGGCGAGAACAGCCGGCGTTGCCGCCGATCAAGATCGCAGAAGCCGAATCGCGACGCCTCAGCGCGCTGGCGAATTCAACGATGGATCTGTTTCCCCGTGTCGCCCAATTCCTGGCGCGGGAGCTGGAACGTGCGACGGTCACGGAAGAGAACGACTTGCAAGGCGTGATCAGGATGGGGTCGAAAGTGACCTATCGCGATGACGAGACCGGCGCGAGGCGGGAGATCGTGCTCGTCTATCCGCACGAGGCGAATATCGAGCTCAACCGGATCTCGATCCTGACGCCCGTCGGAGCGGCGCTGATCGGCCTCTCGGCCGGACAGCGGATCGAATTCGAGACGCCCGACAAACGCACCAGAGGCCTGACCGTTCTCGCCGTCCACGAGTGAGGGGCTTCGTCCGACCCGATGGCGCCGTCTTGCTTCCATGACAGAATGGATTTTCGACGGCACGTCCCATCGGCCCCCGACGAGAGCCCTGAATAGAGTGGTCGCTCCGCAGGGAAGGCCAACGGGCCGCGGATCGCCAGGGTGCAGCAGCGCAAGAAGTGCAACCGCGCCATAACCGGCGAAGATGGGCACGACACCATAGTGAGGCCCGGGCAGGGCCGCCGTCACCGCCCCTGATATTCGGCCCAGCAGTCCGCCGTCTCGTAGACGCGGACCGCCCACAGCTGCCGTAGGCTCGGCTGCAACCGATCCCAGATCCAGACCGCGATATTCTCGGCGGTCGGGTTCGCGAGCCCATCGACCTCGTTCAGGCAGTGGTGGTCCAGCGCGGCCATGATGTCGGCGAAGCTTTTCTCGATATCGAAGAAGTCCGCGACGAAGCCGGTGTGCGGGTCCACCGGACCGTCCAACCGGACCTCGACCCGATAGGAATGACCATGCAGCCGGCTGCACCGGTGAGTCTCGGGCACGTTTGGCAGCCGATGCGCCGCTTCGAACTTGAACGCCTGCGATATCCTCATCCAGCTCCTCACACGGCGCGGCCATCCGGTCTCGAGCCGGTCTGGCGACCAGATGCTGCCTTGTCCTGACCTTCCGCCGAAGAATGGCGCGCCCGGAACGATTCGAACGTCCGACCCTCAGATTCGTAGTCTGATGCTCTATCCAGCTGAGCTACGGGCGCGTTTTCGCAAACAGCGCGGGCATGACCCGCAAGCAGCCCCCCGGGCGGAGCCGGAGGGGGTGCGAAAGAGCGCTCTGACTAACCGCTCTTGCCGGCGTTGGCAAGGTCCGGGATGGGGAGATTTTGCAGGGCGATAACGGTTTGAATGTCATTCCGGGGCGATGCGCAGCATCGAACCCGGAATGTCGCGCAAAACCTCGGATTCCGGGTTCTCGCTACGCGCGCCCCGGAATGACGCGAGGCTGTAGGCCTCTGGCCGACCTAAAGCGCGATGAGATTTGGATGAATCGTCATCGCGCTTTAGCTTGTTGTTTACGCATGATCTTTCCGGAAAACCGCTTCGCACTTTTCCGGATCATGCTTTAGGCCCTCTGCCGCTCGTTGCGGATGGAGAGCAGTTCCACGGGACGGTCGGGGATGACGATGCGGAAGGTGGCGCCGATGGTGCCTTCGACCAGGTGGATGTCGCCGCCATGGGCGCGGACCAGCTCGGCGGCGATGGCAAGGCCAAGGCCGCTGCCGCCGGGGCGGCCGGAGGTCTGGAAGGCCTCGAACAGGTGCTCCCGAGTCTTCTGGGGAACGCCGGGACCGGTGTCGGAGACCTCGATAATGGCGACGGCGCCTTCGCGCTTTCCGGTGATCCGGATCTGCTGCACCCGGCCCTCACCCGAGGCATGGCTTTCGAGCGCCTGGGCGGCGTTGCGGACGAGGTTGAGCAATACGCGGAACAGCTGGTCGGGATCGGCATCGACCGCGAGCCCGCGCTCGATCGCAGCGACCCAGGCGATCGAGGCGTCGTTGGTGAGGCCTGCGGTCTCGCGCACCTCCATCACCACGGGCTCGATCAGGATCATGCGGCGGTCGGGCGCGGCCTCCTGGGCGCGGCCATAAGACAATGTCGATTGGCAGAAGGCGATGGCGCGCTCGAGCGAGCGCACGAGCTTGGGCGCAAAGCGCTGCACCCGCGGATCCGGCACGCTGGCGAGCTGGTCCGACAGCAGCTGGGCCGAGGCGAGCAGATTGCGCAGGTCGTGATTGATCTTGGAGACAGCAAGGCCGAGCGCCGCGAGCCGGCTCTTCTGGTTCAGCATCGACATCAGATCGCGCTGCATGTCCGACAATTCGCGCTCGGCCACCCCGATCTCATCGCTGCGCTGGCTCGGCACGATGATCCCGGCCGAACTCTCGGGGTTCTCGTGGAAGCCGACCAGGCTCGCGGTCAGCCGCCGCATCGGCCGCACGAAGAGATAATGGAGAGCGAGATAGACGAGGCCCGCGGTCAAGACCGCGATGATCAGCGCGACCACCACGACGTTGCGGGAGAAGCGGTACATCTGCCGCCGCAGCGGCAGCTCGTCGGTGACGATCTCGATGAACTGGGCATTGCCGACCCCGGGACCGACGACGCGGATGGCCTGGTTGCCGGTCTCCAGCATCATCCGGAACGAGCCGGTGATCGCCTCCCAGGCGGTCATGTCGCGCAGGTCGATGTCATGCTCGATGGCGGAGGGAATGTTGTCGCTGGCGAGCAACCGGCGCTGCTGGCCCATCTTGATGGCGACGGCGCGGGCATTGATGCTTTTCAGGATCTGACGCGACAGCGAATCAGGCACCATGCCGAGCGGTGCCGCATCCAGCACCAGCGCCGCCGTGTTGGCCGCCGCAACGCGGTCATTCAGCCGGTTGACCCAGAAATTGGCGATGGCGGGCACGTAGAGCAGCACGGCGGCGATCATCACCAGGGGAATGGTGAGCAGCAGCAGCTTGCCAGATAGCCCGAGCCCGCGCGAGCCGCGGGGCCGCATCGCCGGCTGGTCCGGCTGATCCAGATCCTGGATCGGCTGGCGATCTGTGGATGCCACGAAATTCGCCCCTGTTGGCCTTGGCTGATCGAGGATGCGACCCGTCCGCAGTGCGGTCAAATTACGGATCGCTAATCTACCGAGGTAGGATGTAGGCGCTGATATCGCGAGTCGCCACCTCAAGAGTTAAAAACCCCGCGCAAACAGCGATATTGACGAGAATCGCGCGCTTGTGCGGCGTTGACGAAAAGAAGGCGCTCCCTTATAAGCCGCGCGAATTGTCCGCGATGACCCGGTGCGACACCGGGAGCGGCTCTCTTGGGGCCGAAAAGGGCCCGTTTTGGGCCGCATCTTCCGGACTCTACCATCAATTCTACAGGCAAATTGCCCGGTCAGCGGAGAAAAACCCGTGAAGCGGACTTATCAACCCAGCAAACTGGTGCGCAAGCGCCGTCACGGCTTCCGCGCCCGCCTCGCCACTGCCGGCGGCCGCAAGGTTCTCGCCGCCCGCCGCGCCCGCGGCCGCAAGCGTCTGAGCGCCTGAGCCGGACCCCCTTTTGGGATTTCATCATGGATCGGCTGAGGCAGCGGCCGGATTTCCTCGCCGTTGCCAATGGCGCGCGGGTGAATAGTCCCGCGTTCGTCCTGCAGAGCCGCCGCCGCGATGATCTCGGTCCGATCCGGATCGGCTTCACCGTCACCAAAAAGAACGGCAACGCCCCCGAGCGCAATCGCATCCGGCGCCGGCTTCGCGAATTGGTGAAGCGGCTCGATCCGGTGTCGATGCAGCCCCATCATGATTATGTCCTGGTCGGCCGAAGGGACGCGCTCTCGCGCGACTTCGCCACCATGCTCGACGATCTGCGCATAGCCCTCTCTAAGCCCGCGCGGCATACGGCCAAGGGGACAGACAAGGGCCCGAGCAAAGGTCCCGCGAAAGCACGTGGCCAGAGGCCAGGCGCCCCCGCCAGCCGCAAACCGGATTGATGACGAGACATTAGAGATGACCGACAATCGCAATACCATTCTCGCCGTCATTCTGTCGGGCCTCGTCCTGATCGCCTGGCAATATTTCTACAATGTGCCCCAGATGGAGAAGCAGCGCGCCCAGCAGCAGGCGCAGTCCGAGCTCCAGAAGGGCAGCACGCCGCAGCCGACGGCCTCCGCAACGCCCGGCGCCGCGCCGCAGCCCGGCAGCACGGCACAGCCGTCCACTCCGGCCGCGAACCAGCAGGCGCAGCCGGTCGTCAGCCGCGACGCCGCGATCGCCGCCAGCCCGCGCGTGAAGATCGACACGCCGCGCATCGCCGGCAGCATCTCGCTGAAGGGCGGCCGCATCGACGACATCGCGCTGGTGCAATTCCGCGAAACCGTCGACCCGAAATCGCCGCCGATCGTCCTCTATTCGCCCTCGGGCACCGCCGAGCCTTATTACGCCGAATTCGGCTGGGTGGCGGCGACGGGCGTCACGGCGAAGATGCCCGATGCCCAGACCGTCTGGCAGCAGGAGGGCAGCGGCAGCCTGACGCCGACGAGCCCGGTGGTGCTGAAATGGGACAATGGCGACGGCCTCACCTTCCGCCGCACCATTGCGGTCGACGACCATTATCTCTTCACGGTCAAGGACGAGGTGAGCAATGTCGGCAATGCGCCTGTCACGCTCTATCCGTTCGCGCTGATCTCGCGCCACGGCGCGCCGCAAGTTTCGGGCTATTACATCCTGCATGAAGGCCTGATCGGCTATCTCGGCGACCAGGGCTTGCAGGAATACGCTTACAAGAAGGTGGACGAAGCCAAGCAGGTGAACTTCAACAACGTCATCAACGGCTGGCTCGGCATCACCGACAAGTACTGGGCCTCGGCGCTGCTGCCCGACACCAACGCCAAGCTGCAGGCGCGATTCTCGTCGAACCCATCGGGCAATCTCCACACCTACCAGACCGACTATCTGCTCGATCCCGTCACCATCGCGATCGGCGGCACCGGGACCGCCAATGCGCGGCTGTTCGCCGGCGCCAAGGAAGCCGGCGTCGTCGGCGTGTTCCCGTTTGCGGGTCTCGGCGGCTACAACAAGGCGCTGGGGCTGAACCATTTCGATCTGTTGATCGACTGGGGCTGGTTCTACTTCATCACCAAGCCGATGTTCCTCGGCCTCGACTTCTTCTACCGCTTCTTCGGCAATTTCGGCATCTCGATCCTGCTCGTCACCGTGATCGTGAAGCTGCTGTTCTTCCCGCTGGCGAACAAGTCCTACGCCTCGATGGCGAAGATGAAGTCGATCCAGCCGCAGCTTCAGGCGCTCAAGGAGCGCTACCCTGATGACAAGGTGAAGCAGCAGCAGGAGATGATGGAAATCTACCGCAAGGAGAAGATCAACCCGGTCGCCGGCTGTCTTCCCGTGGTGATCCAGATCCCGGTGTTCTTCTCACTGTACAAGGTGCTGTTCGTCACCATCGAGATGCGGCACGCGCCGTTCATCGGCTGGATCAAGGACCTCTCCGCGCCGGATCCGACCAATTTGTTCAACCTGTTCGGACTGATCCCGTTCGATCCGACCACGATTCCGGTGTTCGGCCATTACCTCGCGCTCGGCATCTGGCCGATCATCATGGGCATCACGATGTGGTTCCAGATGAAGCTGAACCCGACGCCGCCGGATCCGACGCAGCAGATCATCTTCAACTGGATGCCGCTGATCTTCACCTTCATGCTGGCCGGTTTCCCGGCAGGCCTCGTGATCTACTGGGCCTGGAACAACCTGCTCTCGGTGATCCAGCAGAGCTACATCATGCGCCGCAACGGCGTGAAGGTGGAGCTGCTCGACAATCTCAAGGCGACGTTCGCGAGGAAGGCGACGTAATCGTCATTGCGGGCGCAAATGCCTCCACGTCGTCGTGCCCGGGCTTGTCCCGGGCATCCACGTTTAGGAGGGTGCTCGACAGCCAGACGTGGATGGCCGGGACATCTGAACGGGAAGACGCGCTTCGCGCTTTTGCCCGGCCACGACGAGAGGGTAGACCGAGCGGATGAACGACAAGACCGATGAGCGACTGATCGAAGCCGGGCGAAAACTATTCGCCCGCGACTGGCAGTTCATCTGGGCCTCGCCCTCGATCGAAACGCTGCCGCCGATGGCGGGGCTGGAGATCGCCTTTGCCGGCCGCTCCAATGTCGGCAAGTCCAGCCTGATCAACGCGCTCACCGGCCGCAACAACCTCGCGCGCACCTCGCATACGCCGGGCCGCACCCAGGAGCTGATCTTCTTCGAGGTCCCCGGCAAGACCGACCTGCGGCTCGTCGACATGCCCGGCTACGGCTACGCCAAGGCGCCCAAGAGCCAGGTCGCGTCCTGGACCGAGCTGATCCACAAATTCCTGCTGGGACGCGCGTCGCTGGCGCGCGTCTACGTGCTGATCGACGCACGGCACGGCCTCAAGGACGTCGATCTCGAAGTCCTCAAGACGCTCGATCGCTCCGCCGTCAGCTACCAGATCGTGCTGACCAAGGCCGACCAGGTGAAAGCCGCCGAGCTTCAAACGCGCATCGCCGAGACCGAGGCCGCGCTGGCCAAACACCCGGCCGCGTTCCCGACCGTGCTCGCGACCTCGTCACGCAGCTCGACCGGCATGGAGAGCTTGCGCGCCGCGATGGCGAAGCTGTTGGAAGAGCGGGCCCCGTGATGCTCGCGCACCGCCTGTTGCTTGGGCTTGCCGGTTTGACGGGCGCCGCCGGCGTTGCGCTGGCCGCCGCCTCCGCTCATGGCGCCGATGCCGGCCGGCTTGCCTCGGCGAGCGCCATGCTGCTGTTTCATGCAACGGCCATACTCGCGACCGTCGCCTTGCTCGCGCGCGGCCTTCTGCACGGCGGAATTGGACTCGTGGCGGCGTTCGGCTTCGTGATCGGGGCCGCGCTGTTCGCGGGCGATCTCACCTTGCGGCAATATGCCGGACACTCGCTGTTTCCGTACGCGGCGCCGACCGGGGGAACGGTGATGATCTTGAGCTGGCTGACGGTGACATTGGCGGCGCTGGTGCCTAGCAAGTGATGCTTTCTTCCTTCTCCCCTTGTGGGAGAAGGTGGCGCGAAGCGCCGGATGAGGGGTGTCTCTCCACAGGAGTGCTCGCGGAGAGAGGCCCCTCACCCGCCTCGCTTCGCAAGGCACCCTCTCCCACGAGGAGACCCACGAGGGGAGAGGGGAAGAACATCGCTTTGCGCTGCCCCCGCCAATCGGATAGAACGCGCACCGACCGACCCGCCAGCGAGACCGCGATATGACCGACATCTCCCCGCTCGACCAGGCCCGCATCCTGTCCGAAGCGCTGCCGCACATGCAGCAGTATGACGAGGAAACCATCGTCATCAAATATGGCGGCCATGCCATGGGCGATGAGGAGACTGCGAAGAACTTTGCCCGCGACATCGTGCTGCTCGAGCAGACCGCGATCAATCCTGTCGTGGTGCATGGCGGCGGGCCGCAGATCGCGACCATGCTCAAGCGCCTCGGCATCGTCTCGGAATTCGCCGCGGGTCTGCGCATCACCGATGCCGCGACCATCGAGATCGTCGAGATGGTGCTGGCGGGCTCGATCAACAAGCAGCTCGTCGGCTACATCAACGAGGCCGGCGGCAAGGCCGTCGGCCTCTGCGGCAAGGACGGCAACATGGTGAAGGCGTCGAAGACGACGCGCACCATCATGGATCCGGACTCGCATATCGAGAAGGCGGTCGATCTCGGCTTCGTCGGGGACCCCGAGAAGGTCGACCTCACGCTGCTCAACCAGCTGATCGGTTACGAGCTGATCCCGGTGCTGGCGCCGCTCGCGACGTCGCACGACGGCCAGACGCTGAACATCAACGCCGACACCTTTGCCGGCGCGGTCGCGGGCGCGCTGAAGGCCAAGCGCCTGTTGCTGCTCACCGACGTGCCTGGTGTGCTCGACAAGTCCAAGAAGCTCATTCCGGAGCTGTCGATCAAGGACGCGCGAAAGCTGATCGCCGACGGCACCATTTCGGGCGGCATGATCCCGAAGGTCGAGACCTGCATCTACGCGCTCGAACAGGGCGTGCAGGGCGTCGTCATCATCGACGGCAAGATGCAGCACGCGGTGCTGCTCGAGCTCTTCACCAACCAGGGCACGGGCACGCTGATCCACAAGTGATGCGGGAGCGGAAAAGGAAAGCCGTCATGGCCGGGCTCGTCCCGGCCATCCACGATCTTTCGTCCCGCGTCAACAACGTGGATGCCCGGGACAAGCCCGGGCGTGACGAGCGGAGAGAGCAGAGACAACACCACCGCTCGTCCCTCACCCGCTTCATGATGACGGTGCCGGCCGCGGTCGTGTCGTTCCTCTTCTCCTCCGCGCCGGCTTTGGCCGATCTCAAAATCTGCAACCGCATGTCCTATGTCGTCGAAGCCGCGATCGGCATCGACGACAAGGCGGCGACCGCGACGCGCGGCTGGTTCAGGATCGATCCCGCCGCCTGCCGCGTGGTGGTGCAGGGCACGCTGACCGCCGACCGCATCCTGCTCAACGCCCGCGCGCTCGGCGTCTACGGCGCCTCCCCGATCCCGCAAAGCGGCAGCGACATGCTCTGCGTGGCGCAGGACAATTTCGTCATCGCCGCGGCACGACAGTGCCGCAGCGGGCAGACGCAAGTCCCGTTCACGCAAGTGACGCCGACGCAAGGCGCGGACGGCAACCTCGTTGCCTACCTCGCCGAGGATTCCGAATATGACGACGAGCAGGCGCGCCTCGCCGGCATCCAGCGACTGCTGGTGATCGCCGGCTACGACGCAGCGCCGATCGACGGAGTCGACGGGCCGAAGACGCAAGCCGCGCTCGCCGCCTTCCTGAAGAGCCGCGGCCTGTCGTCGGACATCGTGGGCTCACAAACCTTCTTCAAGACCATGGTCGATGCGGTGCAGACGCCCTCCGCGACCGGGCTGACCTGGTGCAACGACACGCCGCACAAGGTGATGGCGGCGATCGCGACCGATGACGGCAAGTCCGTGACGAGCCGCGGCTGGTATCGCATCGATCCCAAGACCTGCCTGCACCCCGACGTGACCGGTCAGCCGAAGCAGATCTTCAGCTTCGCGGAAGCGGTCGATGCCGACAACCGCGTCGTCAAGCTCAAGGACCGGCCGCTGAACTGGGGCGGCGACAGGCAGCTCTGCACGCGCGAGACCAAGTTCGAGACCAGCGAGCAGACCGATTGCGGCGCGCGCGGTTTTACGCCGACGGGCTTTGGCACCGTCGACATGTCGAGCGGCGGCAAGACGCTGCGGTTCGCGGTGCCGTGATCGAGATGGTTGTCATGAAAACTCCCCGCAGCTTCGCGCATGTCGACACCTGGGTGTTCGATCTCGACAACACGCTCTATCCGCATCACGTCAATCTGTGGCAGCAGGTCGATGCGCGGATCGGGGAGTTCGTCTGCAACTGGCTGAACGTCGGCCCGGAGCAAGCGCGCAAGATCCAGAAGGATTATTACCTTCGCTTCGGCACCACGATGCGCGGCATGATGACGCTGCATGGCGTCCGCGCCGACGACTATCTCGCTTACGTCCACAAGATCGACCACTCGCCGCTCGAGCCGAACCCGGCTCTCGGCGCAGCCATCGCAAAGCTGCCGGGCCGGAAGCTTATCCTCACCAATGGCTCGGTCGACCATGTCGATGCGGTGCTGGCGCGGCTTGGCTTCGCCAGACATTTCGACGGCGTGTTCGACATCATCGCCGCCGAGTTCGAACCGAAACCGGCGCCGCAGACCTACCAGAAATTCCTCAGCCAGCATGCGGTCGAGCCGACCCGCGCCGCCATGTTCGAAGACCTCGCCCGCAACCTCACCGTCCCGCACCAGCTCGGCATGACCACGGTGCTGGTGGTGCCGGACGGGACGAAAGAAGTGGTGCGCGAGGACTGGGAGCTGGAGGGTCGGGACGCGGCCCATGTCGATCACGTCACGGATGATCTGGCGGGGTTTTTGGGCAGGCTGTCACCACAATAGCCGCCGCCGTCCCGAGCGAGCATAAGCGCAGACCCGGGCCCCATGACTACGGGATTTGGTCGCAGCGCGAGGTCGCAACTTCCGAGTCTTCGCCAAAAGCGCTCCCTGTGGTTACTGCGCGCGCCTGAGGGCGCGCTTGTGCGGGATGACGGGAGAGTATGCTTGACTCCACCCTTCCAAATCCCGAAAAAGCGCTCCAATCTCGTCAAAATTCCCGCGTCCCCAGAGGAAATCCCGATGTCCCTTGCAGCCCTCGAATCCACCATCAACAGCGCCTTCGAGGCGCGTGACGGCATCTCGACCACGACCAAGGGCGAGGTGCGCGAGGCCGTGGACCAGGCGCTGGAGACCCTGGACAAGGGCGAGGCGCGCGTTGCCGAGCGCGGCGCTGACGGCAAGTGGAAGGTCAATCAGTGGCTGAAGAAGGCCGTGCTGCTGTCGTTCCGCCTCAACGACATGGGCGTCATTCCCGGCGGCCCGGGCAAGGCGACCTGGTGGGACAAGGTGCCCTCGAAGTTCGAGGGCTGGGGCGAGAACCGTTTTCGCGATGCCGGATTTCGCGCGGTGCCGGGGGCAGTGGTGCGCCGCTCGGCCTTCATCGCCAAGAACGTCGTCTTGATGCCGTCCTTCGTCAATCTCGGCGCTTATGTCGATGAGAGCACGATGGTCGACACCTGGGCCACCGTCGGCTCCTGCGCGCAGATCGGCAAGCGCGTCCACATCTCCGGCGGCGCCGGCATCGGCGGCGTGCTCGAGCCGCTGCAGGCCGAACCTGTCATCATCGAGGACGACTGCTTCATCGGCGCGCGCTCCGAAGTCGCCGAAGGCGTGATCGTGCGCAAGGGCGCGGTGCTGGCGATGGGCGTGTTCCTGGGCGCCTCGACCAAGATCGTCGATCGCGAGACCGGCGAGGTCTTCATGGGCGAAGTGCCCGAATATTCGGTGGTGGTGCCCGGCGCGCTGCCCGGCAAGCCGATGAAGAACGGTCAGATCGGCCCGAGCACCGCCTGCGCCGTGATCGTCAAGCGCGTCGACGAGCGGACGCGGTCGAAGACGAGCATCAACGAGCTGCTGCGGGATTGATCGGAGGGCTGGGACCAGAGCCGCGAGATCGAAATTGTCCCGCCCAGCGCTAGCCCACCCGGCGGCATGCATGTTAAGCGGGGCGCATGACCGATGCTCTCTCCATTGCCCGTGACCTCATCCGCTGCCCCTCGGTGACACCGGCCGATGCCGGTGCGCTGGGGGTGCTCGAAAAAGCCCTCGGCGCCGCCGGCTTCACCTGCCACCGCGTGACCTTCAGCGAGGAAGGCACCGCCGACGTCGACAATCTCTATGCGCGGATCGGCACGGAAGGACCGCACATCACCTTTGCCGGCCACACCGACGTGGTGCCGCCGGGCGACGAGAGCGCCTGGAGTGTCGGCGCGTTCTCGGGCGAGGTGAAGGACGGCGTCCTGCACGGCCGCGGCGCGGTCGACATGAAGGGCGGTATTGCCTGCTCGGTCGCTGCAGCGCTGGAGCATCTCGCCGCCAATGGCGGCAAGCCGCGCAGCGACGGCAAGGGTTCGATCTCGTTCCTGATCACGGGCGATGAGGAAGACGTCTCCATCAACGGCACCATCAAGCTGCTCAAATGGGTCGCCGAGCGCGGCGAAAAATTCGATCATTGCGTGCTCGGCGAGCCCTCCAATGTCGAGACGCTCGGCGACACCATCAAGGTCGGCCGGCGCGGCTCGCAATCGGGCACACTTTACGTCGACGGCGTGCAGGGCCATGTCGCCTATCCGCACCGCGCCTCCAATCCGGTGCCGGATATCTCACGGCTGATCGTTGCGATCTCCGACGAGCCGCTCGACCACGGCAGCGCGCAATTCCAGGCCTCCAATCTGGAATTCGTCTCCGTCGATGTCGGCAACAAGGCCTTCAACGTCATCCCGGGCGAGGCCCGCGCGAAATTCAACATCCGCTACAACGACAACCACACCCAGGCGTCCTTGCGCGAATTGGTCGAGACGCGTCTCGCCAAAGCCTGCGGCAACCGCATCAAGGCCCGCATCGTCTGGGAGCCCTCGAACTCCAATGTGTTCGTGACCAAGCCGGGGCCGTTCACCGATCTTGCGGTGTCCGCGATCGAGGAGGTCACCGGTCGCAAGCCCGAGCTGTCGACCTCGGGCGGCACGTCGGATGCGCGCTTCATCTCCAGCTATTGCCCGGTGATCGAGTTCGGCCTGGTCGGGCAGACCATGCATCAGGTCGACGAGCGCGTGCCGGTGGCGGATCTGGAAAAGCTGACGAAGGTGTATCGCGGGATTTTGGCGAGGTATTTTGCTTGAGGCACGATATCGCCGAACATTCCGCCGTCATCGCCCGGCTTGATGTTCAGCCCGGGGACATGACCGACGGGTGTTCGGGGACATAGCCGACACATTCTCCGCTCGCCAAGTCGATGATAGCGACTTGGTGGGCGGCAAAGAAGATCCCGTATTGCGCATCGTTTGCCGAGGGGCGGATGGCGAGGCGCTCGCCACGGAAGGCCTGTGGCACTTTCCAAAGACGTCCCTTGAAGCTGACATAGGCTTTGGTCGTGGAGACGCGGCGCACGATCTCATGGCTGTCGTATTCGACCTGTGGCAATCGATCGGGCATTGGTCGCTGGCTGGGCCGATATCGACTGGCCGGGACCTGTTGTCCGAGCGCCTCGTGTGGCCGTTCGAAGTTGTAGACTTCCCGCCAGGCGTCGAAGGCACGCTGCGTCTCTGCGAGATCGCGGAACTGTCGCAGTGCGAACACCTCAGCCGCGAGGGTGCGGTGGAATCGTTCATTCTTGCCGCGGCTTTGCGGGTGATATGGGCGGCTATGGATGACGGCGACGCCAAGCTTGAGCAGCCACACCGAGAACCGTGTCCATCGCTCGCCGGAAGGATCACCCCAGGGCGAACCATTGTCGACGAAGAAAGCTCCGGGAGCCCGTAGTGGCGAAAGGTCTTCTCCAAGCGGCTGCGCACGGTATCTGTGCGTTGATCGGCACAGGCCTGCAGGCACAGATCATAGCGGGAGTGGTCATCCACCACCGTCAGAGGATGGCACTGGGTATCATTGCCGAGCCGAACCCAGCCTTTGAAGTCCATCTGCCACAACAGATTGGGAGCCGGCATCTCGAAACGCTGGCTTGCCGTCGGCCCGCCGATCGGAGGCTTGATGCGGCCAGACCGACGCAAGATCTGATGAACTGTTGAGACTGCTGGCGAACGCAAGCCATTGCGCTCCAGGCAGTGAGCTATCTTGCGAGCTCCCCATGCCGGATGGGCATCGCGTACCGCGAGAATACGTGCCTCAAGCTCGCAATCGGTCTGTCCCGGGCTCGCATGCGGTCGGCGCGAGCGGTCGTCGACATTCTGATCCGCTTGCCATCGTGCAAGCCATTTGTAGCCCGTGTCGGGATGGATATTGAACCGCCGGCAGAGCTCCCGCCGGTTCGCTCCCTCCTGCATCGCAAGCCGCACGAACTCCCGCCGCTGATCCATCACCGACACCTCTCGCCAGGGCATGGACTTGGCCTCCTTTACTGCCAAATCCCTGCACTATGATGTGTCGGCTATGTCCCCGAACACCCGTCGGTCATGTCCCCGGGCTGAACACTTGACCGGGCGATCCAGTATTCCAGAGACGGCAGCGATTGAGCCGAGAGGCCGCGGCGTACTGGATGCCCCGGTCAAGCCGGGGCATGACACCGAGGGTTTGGCAAGAGCGTGCCCTGTGCGCCGCTCGCCTAATAGTCCACCTTCATCAGATACAGCCCCTCGGGCGGGGCGACGATGCCGCAGGCGGCGCGGTTGCGGGCTGCGAGTGCGGCGGAGAGATCGTCGGCGGTCCAGCGGCCTTCGCCGACCCAGACCAGCGAGCCCACCATCGAGCGCACCTGGCTGTGCAGGAACGAGCGCGCCGAGGTGATGACCGTGATCTCGCGGCCGTCGCGGATCACGTCGAGCTGGTCGAGCGTCTTCTCCGGCGATTTGGCCTGGCACTCGGTGTCGCGGAACGTGGTGAAATCGTGCTTGCCGAGCAGGCGCTGTGCCGCCGCATGCATCGCGTCGGCATCGAGCTTGCGCGGCACGCGCCAGGCGTGGCCGACGTCGAGCGCGAGATTGCCGCGGGTGTTGATGATGCGGTAGCGATAGTGGCGCTTGACGGCCGAAAAACGCGCCTCGAACGTATCAGGCACGATCTCGGCCTCGAGCACCGCAATCGGATGCGGGCGCAGATGCGCATTGAGGCCGTCGCGAAAACGGCCCGGCGGAAACTGCTTGTCGACGTCGACATGCGCGACCTGGCCACGGGCATGCACGCCGGCATCGGTGCGGCCGGCACCATGCACCCGCAAATCCGCGCCGGTCATCGCCTTCACGGCCGCCTGCAGCGCGCCCTGCACCGAGGGCAGCGTCTCCTGCACCTGCCAGCCGAAGAACGGCGCGCCGTCATATTCGATGGTGAGCTTGTAGCGGGGCATCAAGAAAACCGCATCGGCGGCTTGACCGGCACGCCGCGCAGGAACTCCGCGGCCTGCATGCGCGCCTTGCCCTCGCGCTGCAGCTCGATGATGCGGATGGCGCCGTCGCCGCAGGCGACGGTGAGGAGATCGTCGAGCACCTCGCCAGGGACGCCGGAGCCCTTTGCCAATTCGCAGCGCAGGATTTTAACGCGCGCATTCTCGAGCTCGGCCCAGGCGCCGGGGAACGGCGAGAGGCCATGGATGTGCCGAAGCACCGCGCGCGCCGGCTTGGTCCAATCGATCCGGGCCTCGGCCTTGTCGATCTTGGCGGCATAGGTGACGCCGTCCTTGCTCTGCTTCTTGAGCTGGAGGCTGCCGCGGTCGAGCGCGGCCATCGCGCGCACCATCAGGTCGGCTCCCAACCGGGACAGGCGATCGTGCAGGTCCTGCGCGGTCATACTGTCGGTGATTGCGATGCGCTCGGCCATGGCGACGTCGCCGGTGTCGAGGCCGACATCCATCTTCATCACCATCACACCGCTCTCGGCATCACCCGCCATGATCGCACGGTTGATGGGCGCGGCGCCGCGCCAGCGCGGCAGCAGCGAAGCATGCAGATTGTAGCAACCGAGCTCGGGCGCATTGAGGATCGCCTGCGGCAGGATCATGCCGTAGGCGACGACGACGGCCGCGTCGGCATCGAAGGCGCGGAACTCTTCCAGCGCCTCCGGCGTCTTCAGCGTTTTCGGCGTCAGCACGGGAACGCCGAGCTTTCGTGCAGCTTCCTCGACCGGCGTCGGCTGCAATTGCAGGCCGCGCCGCCCGCCCGGCTTCGGCGCGCGGGTGTAGACCGCCGCGATCTCATGGCCATGCGCGACGAGTTCGAGCAGCGTCGGCACGGAGAAGTCGGGCGTGCCCATGAAGATGAGGCGGAGGGGCATGTGGCTGCGTTCGGTGAGAGCTCTGGTTCTCCGTCATGTCCGGGCTTGTCCCGGGCATCCACGGTCTCGGCGACAAAGCAAGCAAGGCGTGGATGGCAGGGTCAAGCCCGGCCATGACGACGTGAGAGAGGCCTATTCCGCCGCGCGTTTGGCGGCTTTCTCGAACTTCTTCATGACGCGGTCGCGCTTCAGCTTCGACAGATAGTCGACGAACAGCACGCCGTTGAGATGGTCGATCTCGTGCTGGATGCAGGTTGCGTAGAGGCCTTCGGCGTCCTCCTCATGCACCTTGCCGTCGAGATCGGTGAAGCGCACGCGCACCTTCGCGGGGCGCTCGACCTCCTCGTAATATTCGGGGATCGACAGGCAGCCCTCCTCGTAAGTGGAGAGTTCCGCGGAGGAAGCGAGGATCTCGGGATTGATGAAGACGCGCGGCTCGTGCTTGGTCTCGCCGCTCTCGTCGCGCTTGGCGAGGTCCATGGTGATCAGACGCAAAGGCTGCGCGACCTGGATCGCAGCGAGGCCAATGCCGGGCGCGTCGTACATGGTCTCGAACATGTCGTCGGCAAGCTTGCGGATCTCGGCCGTGACCTTCTCGATCGGCTTGGAGACCAGGCGCAGCTGCTTGTCGGGCAGGATGATGATTTCTCGTAGGGCCATGGCGGCGATTTAAGCTGCGCGCCGGGTGCGGTCAATGCGGCCAGGAACCCCGTTAACCCTCCGCTGACCAAAAGCTTCAGGTTTCGTTGACCATAAAAGGTAGGGAGTTGTTAACCGCCGACGTTCCCTCTTCGTTCGTGCCCGACCGCGAATCGGCTAGAAGGGCTGGCATGAACGAGATCATTGTCATGCTCGGCGACTGGCCGGTGCGCACCGTCGATGCGCTGATCGGCTTCGGCGCCCTGGTCCTCATCCTGCTGGTTGTGATTGCGGTGGTGATCGCGCGCTCGGGGCGGCGCGGCGCGGAACTCGCGATGGCGCACGCGATCCGGGCCGACGAGCTCGAGGAGCGCCTCAGCGAGGTGCTGCGCGCCCAGAGCGAAGCCTCGGGCCGGGTCGACGCCATGACCCAGGCGCTGGCCGGCCGGCAGGCCGAGATGGCGCGCGCGGTCAACGAGCGGCTGGATTCGGTCACCCACCGCGTCGGCCAATCCATGGAACATTCGACCCGCAACACCATGGAGAGCCTGCGCGCGCTGCATGAGCGGCTCGGCATCATCGACAGCGCGCATAAGAACCTCACCGACCTCACCACCCAGGTGACCACCCTGCGCGACGTGCTCGCCAACAAGCAGTCGCGCGGCGCCTTCGGCCAGGCGCGGATGGAGGCGATCGTCCAGGACGGTCTCCCCAAGGGCTCCTACGAGTTCCAGTTCACGCTCTCGACCGGCAAGCGCCCGGACTGCGTCGTGTTCCTGCCCGACCAGCGCCCGCTCTGCATCGACGCGAAGTTTCCGCTGGAGGCGATGACGGCGCTGCACGACGCCCGCACCGACGAAGAGCGGCGCGTTGCTACGCAACGGTTGCGCGCCGACGTGATGAAGCATGTCAGCGATATCGCCGAAAAATATCTCGTCACCGGCGAGACCCAGGAGATGGCGCTGATGTTCGTGCCGTCGGAATCGGTCTATGCCGAGATCCATGACGGCTTCGACGACGTGATCCAGAAGGCCTATCGCGCCCGAATCGTGCTGGTGTCGCCCTCGCTCTTGATGCTCGCGATCCAGGTGATGCAGCAGATCATGAAGGATGCGCGCATGCGCGACGCCGCCGACCAGATCCGCACCGAGGTAATCAAGCTCGGCGACGACCTGGGCCGCCTGCGCGACCGCGTGCTGAAGCTGCAAAAACATTTTGCCGATGTGAACGAGGACGTCCGCCAGGTGCTGATCTCCGCCGACAAGATCGAAAAGCGCGCGGGGAGAATCGAGGAGCTCGATTTCAGCAAGAGCGATGCGGCGGCGGAGGGCCCGCGGCTGGTCGCGACGGCTGCGCCGGAACTGTTTCCGCGGAAGCTCCAGGCGGGGGAGTGAGATTAGGGCACACTGTCATGCCCCGCGAAGGCGGGGCATCCAGTACGCCGCGGCGGCTGTGATTGAACCGAGACGCTGGTGATTACTGGATCGTTTGCCTTCGCGGACGATGACACCGAGAGGGCGACGACAGCTCCTTTGTGGCGACAGGAACGACACCCGTCCCCAGAATCTGCTAACACCACCCCATGACCGCACCCGACGCGACTTCCCCTGCCGCGACTTCCGCACCCGCCATCTCCTGGCGCGACAGCCTTGCCGTTTACCTGCAGCCGCGGGTGCTGATCGTGCTGTTCCTCGGCTTCTCCTCGGGGCTGCCGCTGGCATTGTCAGGCTCGACGCTGCTGGTGTGGATGCGGGAGGCCGGGGTCGATCTCAAGACCATCGGGCTGTTCGCGCTGGTCGGCACGCCCTATACGCTGAAATTCCTGTGGGCGCCGCTGGTGGACGCGATGCATGTGCCATTGTTCACCCGCGTCTTCGGGCGGCGGCGCGGCTGGCTTGTATTCTCGCAGTTGCTGCTGATCGTCGCGATCCTGCTGCTGGCGATCACCGATCCGGCACGGTCGCCGTTCTACGTCGCGCTCGGCGCGCTGCTGGTGGCGACGACATCGTCGACGCAGGACATCGTGGTCGATGCCTTCCGCGTCGAGAGCCTGCCCGAGAGCGAGCAGGCCGCCGGCATGGCATCATACGTCGCTGCCTACCGCATCGGCATGCTGGTGTCGACCGCGGGCGCGCTGTTCATCGTCTCCGGCTTCGAGGGCACCGGCATCACCCGCACCTCGGCGTGGATGTGGGGCTATGTGGTGATGGCGGCAATGGTGCTGATCGGGACGATCACGGCGCTGATCGCGACCGAGCCCGAGCAATCGGTGCGCGCCGAAGCCGCGACCAAGGCCGAGACTGCGTTCGCGCGCGTGCTGCACGCGGCGATCGGCGCCTTCTCGGAATTCCTCTCGCGCAAGGATGCGCTCGCTGCGCTCGCCTTCGTGGTGCTGTTCAAGTTCACCGACGCCTTCTCGGGCACGATGACGGCGCCGTTCGTGATCGACCTCGGCTTCTCGCGCAACGACTATGCGGCGATCGTAAAGGGCGTCGGGCTCGCTGCGACGCTGATCGGCGGCTTTGCCGGCGGCTTCGTCGCGCGCCGCTACTCCCTGGCGACCTCGCTCTGGATCGGCGGCGTGGTGCAGGCGCTCGCCAATTTGTCCTTCTCCTGGCTCGCCGTGGTCGGCACCAATCAATGGGCGCTGGCGCTCGCCATCTGCGCCGAGAACTTCACCAGCGCGATCGGCACCGTGATCTTCGTCGCCTATCTTTCGGCGCTGTGCCAGAACCCGCTGCACACGGCGACGCAATATGCGCTGCTCACCGCGCTCGCGGCGGTGGGACGGACCTATCTGTCATCCGGCGCCGGCTTCGTGGCCGATACCACGGGCTGGGCGCTGTTCTTCGTGATCTGCGTGCTGGTGGCGATCCCGAGCCTGATCCTGCTGGCGTACCTGCAGAAGCGCGGGCATTTCGAGGCGCTGGGGCCGGTGCGGGTTTGACGCTCTACCCGCCGTCTTGCGAGCGAAGCGAAGCAATCCAGACTGCCGCGGTCGGAAGCAGTCTGGATTTGCTTCGTCGCAAGGGCTCCTCACAATGACGGCGGAGAGAGCGGTATGCGTCGCCCGCCCCCTACTGCTTCTTGATCAGGCTCCACTTCGTGATCACGGCCTCGCTCATCTGGCCGGCATCGCTGGCGCAGGCGATCTCGTCGACCTTGACCGAGATCTCCTTGCCGACGAACGACTTCAACTGCGCGGCCTGCGCGTCGCTGGAGGTGACGAGCTGGAAGGTTTCGGGTCCGGTCTCGAGATTGCAGAGCCCGTTCGGCGGCGGCAGGCGGCGCGGCTCGGAGGTGATCTGGTAGGTCGCAACGCGCTTGCCGTTCTTGGCGTCGCGCACCTTCATCGCGTTGAGCTCGCCGGAGAGCACGTCGCCGGTGTTGATCGGCTTGCCGGGCTTGGACGGCGGCGGCGCCTCGTCGCCCTGCTGCGCGGAGATGGCCGGGCTCACCAGCATCGTCATCATCGCGACCAAAGCCAAGCGTGTGGCGAAAAGTTTCGTCATGTCGTCCGTTCCGTAAAGTCTGGATGGAGATTCTTGTTTTGACGCGTTTTCTTCACGCGAACCGGTATCCACTTCGCTCGAAAACGCTTTAGAACAGGGTACGCTGCCGCATCGCAGCCGATAGCGTACCTTCATCGAGATAATCAAGCTCGCCACCGACAGGCACGCCATGGGCAAGCCGCGTCACCTTCACATTGGCGTCCTGAAGCAGGTCGGTGATGTAATGCGCCGTGGTCTGGCCGTCCACCGTCGCATTCAGCGCCAGGATGATCTCGTGCACCTGCGGGTCATGCGCGCGCGCCACCAGCGCGTCGATGCTGAGATCCTGCGGGCCGACGCCGTCGAGCGGCGACAATGTCGCGCCGAGTACATGATAGCGTCCCTGGGTCGCATTGGCCCGCTCCAGGGCCCAGAGGTCGGCGACGTCGGCGACGACGACGATGATGGAGGGATCGCGCTTCGGATCGGTGCAGACGGTGCAGGGGTTTTGCGTGTCGATGTTGCCGCAGGTCTTGCACACCTCGACCTTGTCGAGCGCGACCTGAAGGGCCGAGGACAACGGCATCATCAGCGCTTCGCGCTTCTTGATCAGGTGCAGCGCCGCGCGCCGGGCCGAGCGCGGACCAAGGCCCGGCAGCCGTGCGAGCAGCTGGACCAGCCGCTCGATCTCAGGACCTGCAACGGCGCCCATCTTACTGGCCGAACAGCCCCGGCGGCAGGCCGAGCCCGCCGGTGAGGGCCTGCATCTTCTCCTGCATGGCGGCCTCCGCCTTGCGGCGCGCATCACCAAAGGCTGTGACGAGCAGGTCTTCCAGCACCTCGCGTTCCTCCGCCTTCATCAGCGAGGGATCGATCTTGATGCCCTTCACGTCCATCTTGGCGGTCATGCGCACGGCGACGAGGCCACCGCCGGAGATGCCCTCGACCTCGACGTTGGCGAGCTGGTCCTGCATCTCCTGCATCTTGGATTGCAGCTGCGCCGCCTGCTTCATCATGCCGAGAAAATCAGCCATCGGTGCCTGTCCTTGAAAGATTGGCTCAGAGATCGTCGCCGTCGGAACCGTCGAGCGGATCGTCACTGCCATAGTCCGCGTTAATATTGGATTCCGGCGTCTCGGGGGCAAGCCTCCGGACCTCTACGACCTTGGCGCCGGGGAAACGCGACAGCACCTCCTGCACACGCGGATCGGCTTCCGCGGTACGGGCATGCTCCTGCTTCGCGGCCTGGTTCACCGAGCGCAGCGTCGGCTGGCCCTGCTCGTTGGAAACGATCACGGTCCAGCGCCGGCCGGTCCAAAGCTCGAATTTTTTCGCGAGCTCCGAGATCATGGTCTTGGAGGCGTTGGGCTCGAGCGCGACTTCCAGCCGCCCCTCCTCGAAACGGACGAGGCGCATGTCGCCCTCGAGTGCGCCCTTGGTGAGGAGGTCGCGCTTCTGGCCCGCCAGCGCGACGAGCTGGGTGAAGCTGGTGATGCGCAGCTGCGGCGCTGCACCTTGCGGATCCGGCGCCGGCGCCGCCATCTGCGGCCGGGCAGCGCCGCCGCCGAACGAGGACGGCGAGGATGTCGGCATGCGCACGGGGGCCGCGGACGCAACCGGCGCGGAAGGCGCGCTGCGCGCCGCACTGCCGCCGCTCACGACCTGAGAGCCGCCGCCGTTCTGCTCCAGCATCCTGATCGCTTCGTCGGGCGTCGGCAGGTCGGCCACATAGGCGATGCGCACCAGAACCATTTCCGCCGCCGCAGCGGGGCGCGTTGCGGCCTGGACCTCGGCGATGCCCTTGAGCAGCATCTGCCACATCCGCGACAGCACGCGCATGGAAACCTTGGATGCGAAGTCCCGCGCGCGAACCCGCTCGGTCTCGCCATAGGCGACATTGTCGGCCGTCGCCGGCACGATCTTCACACGGGTGACGAAATTGACGAATTCGGCGAGGTCGGAGAGCACGACGATCGGGTCGGCGCCGACATCGTACTGGTCACGGAACTCCCTGAACGCGGCCGCGATGTCGCCGCGCACCAGCGAATCGAACAGGTCGATGACACGGGTGCGGTCGGCGAGGCCCAGCATCTGCCTGACCGCATCGGCCTTCACGGCGCCAGCCGCATGGGCGATCGCCTGATCCAGCAGCGATAGCGAATCGCGCACCGAGCCTTCGGCGGCGCGCGCGATGATGCCGAGCGCCTCGGGCTCGATCTCGACGCTCTCCCTGGCCGCAATGTTGGCAAGGTGCTTCATCAGCACGTCGGCCTCGACGCGGCGCAGGTCGAAGCGCTGGCAGCGCGACAGCACCGTGACCGGAACCTTGCGGATCTCGGTGGTCGCGAACACGAACTTGGCGTGCTCCGGCGGCTCCTCCAGCGTCTTCAGGAAGGCGTTGAACGCTGCCGTCGACAGCATGTGGACTTCGTCGATGATGTAGACCTTGTAGCGGGCGCTGGCGGGGGCATAGCGCACGCTGTCATTGATCTGGCGGACGTCGTCGACGCCGGTGTGCGAGGCGGCGTCCATCTCCAGCACGTCCATGTGCCGGCTTTCCATGATCGCCTGGCAATGCACACCCAGCGTCGGCATGTGGATGGTCGGCCCCTGCACCGAACCATCCGACATCTCGTAGTTGAGCGCGCGGGCGAGGATGCGCGCGGTGGTGGTCTTGCCGACGCCGCGGACGCCGGTGAGAATCCAGGCCTGCGGGATGCGGCCGGTCTCGAACGCATTGGAGACGGTGCGGACCACGGCCTCCTGGCCGATCAGGTCGTCGAATGAAGAAGGGCGGTATTTGCGCGCCAGCACCCGGTAGGGCGCGTTGCCAGCCGGGCCGGCGCTATCAGGATTGGGAGGGGCGCCAGCGTCGGTCATCGGTCGATCCGCAATGAAATCTCTCTCGGCCGGCTTTTGCGGAAAGGAGCGCGCTGGCAGGGGACCCGCCGGCGCAATTCGCTCGGAAAAAGGTAGGAGACTGACGAGCGACCCGATCCGGACCTCGTTAGGGCTGCTTCCTTCCGGACCTGACCCGGTTGGCGAGTGGCTCGTCCACCGCCAATCTCCCGGTCCCTATTTGGGGCCAAAGGGATCGGAAAGCAAGCGGGTATCCGGTCGAACGGCGTGAGTTTGCCCAGCCTCCGGGCAATTCCCGGCCTGCCCAGCTGATAGGCTGTGCTTTCGCCGCCGGGACCACCTTGCTAAGAACGCTGCCGGAACTCCATCCAACCAGAAGAGCGATTGATCCCAATGGTTACACGTCGTGATGTTGCATCGATTGTCGGGCTTGGTGCGGTGACCGCCGCCGCGCTGGCTGCGCCGGCCGTGGCCCAGACCGCTGATCCGAACGAATCGACCTTCGCCCGCATCCGCCGGACCAAGAAGATGCGGATCGGCGCGGTCGGCGGCGGCGCGCCGTATTACATGAAGGACCTCGCGTCCGGCCAGTGGAAGGGCTTTTACATCGATATCGCCAAGGGCCTCGCCGACGATATGGAGGCCGAGCTCGAGATCACCGAGACCACCTGGGGCAATTCGGTGCTCGACCTGCAGGCCAACAAGATTGACATCTTCTTCGGCCTCAACCCGACCCCGAAACGCGCGCTCGTGGTCGACTTCTCGGTGCCGGTGTTCAACAACGCCTTCGCCATCCTCTGCAAGAAAGACTTCAAGCCGAAGAGCTGGGCCGAATTGAACTCGCCCGACATCAGGATCGCGGTCGACCAGGGCTCCTCGCACGACCAGGTCGTCAGCCGCCTGACGCCGAAGGCGCAGATCACGCGGCTGAAAACCGCGGACGATGCCACCGCCGCGCTGCAGATCGGCCGCGTCGACGCGCAGTGCCTGATCACCATGCTGTCGCTCACCGTGCTGAAGAAGAACCCCTCGCTCGGCCAGCTTGTGCTGCCGACGCCGATCTTCGCGACGACGTCGAATGCCGGCTTCCGCCGCGAGACTGACAAGACCTGGCGCGACTACGTCAACACCTGGATCGACTTCAACAAGGGCCTCGGCTTCATCCGCAACGCGATCATCACCAACATGGAGCTGGTGGGTGTGACGGAGGCGGACATTCCGCCGGGCGTGTCGCTGTAGCGCATGATTGGGCGCCGCTGCATCGGTAATCTCGCTGCGCCCCCTCTCCCGCCTACGTCGCTTGCGGGAGAGGGTTGGGGAGAGGGTGGCTCAGCTGGCAAGACTCCCCCAGAGGAAAGAACCCTCACCCGTGCCGCATCTGCGATGCGGCACGACCTCTCCCGCAAGCGGGAGAGGTGAAGCAAGAAAGCACGCATGTATCAGTGGGACTTCGGCATCCTCTGGAGCTATCGCTGGCTCTTTCTCAACGGGCTCGGCGTCACCGTCGGCTTTACCGTGGTCATCGTCGTTTGCGGGCTGCTATTCGGCCTGCTCGGCGCATTCGGCAGCCTGTCGCGCCTTCGGGTGCTGCGCCTTGCCGCGCTCGCCTTCATCGAGGCGTTCCGCTGCACGCCGATCCTGGTACAGCTGATATGGTTCTATTACGCGCTGCCGATCCTCGCCGGCGTCGAGATGACGCCGATCACGGCCTCGGCGCTGGCGCTGTCGCTGTATGGCGGCTCGTTCTATTCCGAGATCATTCGCGGCGGCATCGTCTCGATCGACCGCGGCCAGTCGGAGGCAGGCGCCGCGCTCGGCATGACGCCGAGCCAGACCATGCGGCGCATCGTGCTGCCGCAGGCGATCAAGCGCATGATCCCCGCGCTGATGAACCAGTCGATCATTCAGTTCAAGAACACTTCGCTGGTGTCGGTGCTGGCGGTGCCCGACCTCGTCTATCAGAGCCAGGTCGCGGCGCATGACAGCTACCGGCCGCTGGAAACCTACACTGCGGTTGCGGTCGCCTATGCGGCGATCCTGATTCCGCTGACCATCATCGTCCGGCGCGGCGAGAAGCGACTGGCGGTGAGCGAATGAGCGAGACGCCGAAAATCGAGATCCGGTCCTTGCGCAAGAGCTTCGGCAGCAACGAGGTTCTCAAGAACATCAATCTCGATGTCGCCAAGTGCGGTGTCGTCGCGCTGATCGGGCCGTCGGGCTCCGGCAAGTCGACACTGCTCCGCTGCATCAATCTCCTGGTCGTGCCCGACGGCGGCAGCGTCCGCGTCGGCGACACCCGATTTTCATTCGGTGATGGCACAAAACTCCCCGATGTGAAGACGCTCGCAAAGTTCCGCGCGACCACCGGCATGGTGTTCCAGCACTTCAACCTGTTCCCGCACATGACGACGCTGCAGAACGTGATGGAGGGACCGGTCACTGTGCGACGCATGGCCAGGGCGGACGCGGAGACGCTCGCGCGTGCACAGCTTGCAAAGGTGGGCCTGGCCGAGAAGGCCGACCAATATCCGGCGACACTCTCCGGCGGCCAGAAGCAGCGCGTTGCGATCGCGCGCGCGCTCGCGATGGAGCCTGACGTGATGCTGTTCGACGAGGCCACCTCGGCGCTCGACCCTGAATTGGTCGGCGAGGTCTTGAGCGTGATGCAGCGACTGGCGTCCGAGGGCATGACGATGGTCATCGTGACCCACGAGATCGCGTTTGCCCGCGAGGTCGCTGACCGCCTGATCTTCATGCGCGACGGAATCGTGATCGAGGAAGGCCCGGCGCGGCAGGTGATCGACAATCCGCAGGAGGCCGCGACACGCGCCTTCCTCGGCCATTTCCACCGCACCGGCGCCTTGCCGCCGGCAAATGCAGCATCGTGATGTCCGATATTGAACGCGTCTATCTCGTCACCGGCGCTGCCAGCGGCATCGGCCGCGCCACCGCAAAGCTGCTCGCAGCGCCCGGCATCGGGCTCGTGCTGCACACGCGATCGAACGAGGACGGACTCAAGGCTACCGCGGCGGCGGCGCAAGCCTGCGGTGCGGCCGTTGCAACATGCCTCGGTGATCTCGCCAATGAAGTCGCCCTGACGCGGGCATGCGCGACTGCGCATCTCGATTTCGGCCGGCTCGACGGATTGATCCTGATTGGAGGCCACGCCCGCCGCGGCAGCGCGATCGGCACGCCGGCCGATCAGTTCATGCAGGCGATGGACGAATCCGCTCTCGCCTTCACGCGTTTCGTGAAGCTTGCGATTCCGCAACTCCGTGCTGGGCGCGATGCGCGGATCGTCGCCGTGTCTTCCTTCGTTGCGCACGCGATCCGCCCCGAATTCGCGCCCTTTGCCGCGACCGCCGCGAGCCGCTCCGCGCTGGAAGCGCTGGTGCGGCTGACCGCGGTCGAGCTCGCTAGCGACGGCATCACCGTCAATGCGGTGGCGCCGGGCCTCATCGTCAAGGACAAGCCGAGCGAGAGCCGGCTGTCGCCCGAGCAGATCGCGGCGACCGAGGCGCTGATCCCGATGCGCCGGCGCGGGCGGCCAGAGGAGGTCGCCGAGATCATCGCCTTCCTGGCATCCCCGAAAGCATCCTACGTCACCGGCCAGGTCTGGCACGTCAATGGAGGCCTGACATGACCGAAGCGAGCATCGAACGTCTCAGGCTGTTCCTGATCGAGAGCCCGATCAAGATGGCGCGCCTGCAGGGCGTCGGCAACGTCAAGGGCACGGTGAAGCGCGTCTTGATCGAGCTGACGTCGAGCGACGGCGTGGTTGGCTGGGGCGAGGCGGCGCCGTGGGAGGTGTTCACGGGAACGCCGGAAGCTGCGTTCTCCGCGCTCGATATCTATCTACGCCCCATCGTGCTCGGCAAGCCGGTGCGCCGGATCCGCGCGCTGATGGCGGAGCTCGACCGCGCACTGGTCGGACATGCCGAAGCAAAAGTCGGCATCGAGATGGCGCTGCTCGACATCGTCGGCAAGTCGTCGGGACTCTCCGTTGCCGATCTCCTCGGCGGCCGCGTGCGTGACACCATTCCCCTCTCCTTCTCGATCGCTGATCCGGATTTCGTCGCCGACCTCGAGCGCATGCGAAAGATGGTTCCGGACGGCAATGTCATCTACAAGGTCAAGACCGGCGTGAAGCCGCATCGCGAGGATCTCGCGCATCTCGAAGCGATCCGGAAGGAGTTCGGCGACAAGGTCGATCTGCGCGTCGACTACAATCAGGCGTTGGCGCCGTTCGGCGCCATCAAGACCCTGCGCGATGTCGAGGAGTTCGCGCCGACCTTCATCGAGCAGCCGGTGCCGCGCAAATTTCTCGACGTGATGGCGCAGCTCACCGCGGCACTGGAGACGCCCGTGCTCGCCGACGAGAGCTGCTTCGACCGCCGCGACATGATGGAGGTGGTGCGCCGCGAGGCGGCCGACGCGGTCTCGATCAAGCTGATGAAGGCCGGCGGCCTGTTCGAGGCCCAGGCGATCATGGCGATCGCCGACATCGCGGGCCTGCCCGGCTATGGCGGCACGCTGTGGGAGGGCGGCATTGGGCTCGCCGCCGGCACGCAGCTGATTGCGGCAACGCCGGGCATCTCGCTCGGCTGCGAATTCTACATGCCGCATCACGTGCTGACCGACGACGTGCTGGAGGAGCGCGTCGCGAATCGCAACGGCCATGTCGTGGTGCCGGATGGACCGGGTCTCGGCATCCGCGTCAGCGAAGCCTCGATTCGCGCCAATGCGCGGGTGCTGGCGGAGGTGTAGGTCGCCGCTCGCGCTACAATCTCCGCCATCGTCCCGGGCAAGCGCCAGCGCAGACCCGGAACCCATAGCCACAGAATCGAATTTGGCGAAGGCTCGGAGCTGGCAGCGCGCATAACAACCACTCCCTGTGGTTATGGGCTCCGGATCTGCGCGCGCCTGAGGCGCGCTTGTCCGGGGCGACGACCGAGTATGCGGCTAGAGCGGAGCCCGGATCCTTCCCCTATCGGAATCGCTATCGTATGGTCGGACCCGATAAGCCCGATCCCATCGGGCCATCCGGAAACGCATATGCCCGAACCCGCCTGGTCGCTGCACTCCCGCCTGAAAGAGGACACCATCGACATCGGCGATCTGCCGCTGTCGAAGGTGCTGGTCATCAAGGACGCGCATTATCCATGGCTGCTGCTGGTGCCGCGGCGCGCCGACGCGGTCGAGATCATCGATCTCGACGAGGTGCAGCAGGCGCAGCTGATGACGGAGATCTCCCGCGTCTCGCGCGCGCTGAAGGAGATCACCAAATGCGACAAGCTCAACATCGCCGCGCTCGGCAATCTCGTGCCACAGCTGCACGTCCACATCATCGCGCGGCGGACCAGTGACGCGGCCTGGCCGCGACCGGTATGGGGCGTGATGCCGCCGCTGGCCCACGACGCCGCCGAGGTTCAGAATTTCATCAGCGCGCTTCGCCGCAAGATCTGGTTGGGTTGAAAGAACAAGAAATGTCAGCATTCGACGCGTTTCCGCTGGGGCAGCCGGCCTTCGTCACCAACATTCTCGACCGCGCCGCGCATCTGCGCCGCGATGACGAGAAGCTGTTCGCGCTGGAACAGAAGCCATCCTCGCGCGCCTATGTGGTCTATCGCGACTCGCTGCTGGTGAAGCGCGAGGGCGACAAGGTGCGCGCACTGCTCTCGATCGACGAGGCGCTGAAATGCGGCGCCAATCCCGGCACGATCTTTTTGGGCCTGCGCGACGCCGCGGCCGTGTTCGGCATGGGCCTGTCGCAGGCCGCCGCCGAGAAGCTGATCGGCCGCGAGGACTACACCGTGACCGAGCTGCGCGGCATGGCGATGCAAGGCGCGCTTCCGCCGCAGGAGCTGTCGGCGATCGCGATGGCGAAATCGATGGTGAGCTGGCATCAGCGCCACGGCTATTGTGCCAATTGCGGCACGCGTACCGCGATGAAGGAAGGCGGCTGGAAACGCGACTGCCCGGCCTGCAAGGCCGAGCATTTTCCGCGCACCGACCCGGTCGTGATCATGCTGGTCGCCTCCGGCGACAAATGCCTGCTCGGCCGCCAGAAGCATTTTCCGCCCGGCATGTATTCCTGCCTCGCCGGCTTCGTCGAGGCCGCCGAGACGATCGAGGACGCGGTACGTCGCGAGATCCTGGAAGAGTCCGGCATTCGCTGCACCGACGTGCAGTATTACATGACGCAGCCCTGGCCGTATCCGTCGTCGCTGATGATCGGCTGCAGCGCGCGGGCGCTGAACGAGGACGTCGTGGTCGACCGCATGGAGCTGGAGGACGCGCGCTGGTTCACGCGCGAGGAGGCGGCGAAGATGCTGACGCGGACGCATCCGGACGGGCTCGCCGGTCCGCATCCCTTCGCCATCGCCCATCATTTGCTCGGCCGCTGGGTACACGACAAGAGCTGACCGGCGATGGCGCTATCCGGGAGCGCGCCGCGCGTCGTCTGCATCGGCATTCCCGTGCGCGATCTCACCTTTCGCGTCGAGGCCGTGCCGGCGCGCGGCAGCAAGGCGAACGCCACGCATCTCGCGGAGATCTGCGGCGGCAATGCCCTCAACGCCGCCATCGCGATGGCACGACTTGGCAGCCGCGTCGCCTTTGCAGGTCCCATGGGCGATGCGCGGGAGACGTCGAGCGACTTCATTCTCGCGCAGATGGCGCAGGAGGGCATCGACACCACGCACATCGTGCGCATGCCGGGCCTGGCGACGCCGGTCTCCGCGATCATGATCGAGCCCTCGGGGGAGCGCACGCTCACGATCTATCGCGATCCCGGCCTGTGGCGCGTGAAGCTTCCCGACGCTGACGAGTTGCTGGGCGATTGCCAGGCGGTGCTGATCGAGAGTCGCTGCGGCACCTTCAGCATCGATCTCTGCACCGAGGCACAGCGGCGCGGCATTCCCATCATCGTTGGCGTCGACCGCGCGATGTCGTTGCAGGACGAGCTGCTCGCCGCCGCATCGCACCTGCTGTTCGCCAGCGAACAGGTGCAGGAGACGGCCGGCATCACCGGCGACGGCGAGGCGTTGAAGCGCCTCTCCGCCCTGACGCCGGCCTTCCTCGCCGCCACCCGCGGCCCACATGGCACGATCTGGCTGGACGAGGCGGGCGCCCTTGAGGAGACTCCGGCCTTCCCGGTCCAGGCCGTCGATACGCTGGGCGCCGGCGACGTCTTCCATGGCGCATTCGCGCTTTGCCTCGCCGAGGGTAAGGGAGTGCGGGAAGCGCTGCGATTCGCCGCGGCCGCCGCAGCGCTGAAATGCACCCGCCATGGCGGCGGCCTCGCCGCCCCACAACGCCTTGAAGTTGAAGAGTTTTTACGTGAGCACCCCTGGAGCAATTCCACTGCCACGCGCAGATTATAGGCTTGCCGTGGAAGGATTTTCTCTATATCACGGGAATCTGCCCCTGAAATGGAACAAAGTTCTTCAAATGACTGATGTCGCCGTCCAGATCCCCGAGACCAGCCGCCGCCTCGATGCCATCGACCGCAAGATTCTGATGGTCCTCCAGGAAGATGCGTCCCTCTCCGTCGCCGAGATCGGCGACCGCGTTGGCCTGTCCTCGACCCCCTGCTGGAAGCGAATCCAGCGGCTGGAAGCCGACGGGGTCATCCTGAAGCGGGTCGCCCTCGTCGATCAGAACAAGATCGGGCTCGGCATCTCCGTGTTCGTGTCGGTCGAAAGCTCCGACCATTCCGACGCGTGGCTGAAGCGGTTCGCCGAAGCCGTCAGCGCCATGCCCGAGGTGATGGAGTTCTACCGCATGGCCGGCGACGTCGATTACATGCTGCGCGTCGTGGTCGCGGACATGCAGGCCTATGACGTGTTCTACAAGAAGCTGATCAGCGCCGTGCCGCTGAAGAACGTCACCTCGCGCTTCGCGATGGAGAAGATCAAGTCGGTCACCGCGCTGCCGATCCCGGCAGTGGTGGCGGCGTAGGTCGCACCACACAGACGCTGTCATCGCCCGGCGAAGACCGGGCGATCCACTATCCCAGAGACGGTCGTTGTTGAAGCGAGAGGCCGCGGCGTACTCGATGCCCCGATCAAGCCGGGGCATGACAGCGGAGAGAGAAGCGTGGATCGCTCCCCTCAAGCCCACCTCAGATCTTCTGATTGTACTCGCCGACTTCCGGATGCGTGCGCAGCACGCTGTTCACCATCTCGAACATGTCGTGCATGCGCTGCTCCGAGACCGGGCTCTCGACCACGACGACGAGCTCGGGCTTGTTGGAGGAGGCGCGCACCAGGCCCCAGCTGCCGTCCTCGACGGTGACACGCACGCCATTGACGGTGACGAGATCGCGGATCGCCTGGCCGCCGATCTTCGCACCCTCGGCCTGCAAGCCCTCGAAGTGCTTCACCACCTTGTCGATGACGCCGTATTTGACCTCGTCGGCGCAGTGCGGCGACATGGTCGGCGACGACCAGGTCTTCGGCAGCGCGTTCTTCAGGTCGGCCATCGACTTGCCGGGCGCGCGGTCGAGCATGTCGCAGATCGCGATCGCCGACACGAGGCCGTCGTCATAGCCGCGGCCGAACGGCTTGTTGAAGAAGAAGTGGCCGGACTTCTCGAAGCCCGCGAGCGCGCCCATCTCGTTGGTGCGGCGCTTCATGTAGGAGTGGCCGGTCTTCCAATAGGCGGTCCTGGCGCCCTGCTTCTGCAGCACGGGATCGGTGACGAACAGGCCGGTCGACTTCACGTCGACGACGAACTGGGCCTCCTTGTGGATCGCCGACATGTCGCGCGCCAGCATCACGCCGACCTTGTCGGCAAAGATCTCCTCGCCGGTATTGTCGACGACACCGCAGCGGTCGCCGTCACCGTCGAAGCCGAGGCCGACATCGGCCTGGTGATGCAGCACCGCATCGCGGATCGCGTGCAGCATCTCCATGTCTTCCGGATTCGGATTGTATTTCGGGAAGGTGTGGTCGAGCTCGGTGTCGAGCGGAATCACCTCGCAGCCGATCGCCTCCAGCACCTGCGGCGCGAAGGCGCCGGCGGTGCCGTTGCCGCAGGCGGCGACGACCTTGAGCTTGCGCTTAAGCTTCGGGCGATTGGTGAGGTCGGCGATGTAGCGCGCCGGATAGTTCTCGTGGAATTGATAGGACCCGCCCGCCTTGTTCTTGAACTCGGCGTTGAGCACGATCTCCTTCAGCCGCGTCATCTCGTCGGGACCGAAGGTCAGCGGGCGATTGGCGCCCATCTTCACGCCGGTCCAGCCATTGTCGTTGTGCGAGGCGGTCACCATGGCGACGCAGGGCACGTCGAGATCGAACTGCGCGAAATAGGCCATCGGCGTCACCGCAAGGCCGATGTCGTGCACCTTGCATCCCGCCGCCATCAGGCCGGTGATCAGTGCATATTTGATCGAGGCCGAATAGCCGCGAAAATCATGGCCGGTGACGATCTCCTGCCTGACGCCGAGCTCGGCGATCAGCGCGCCCAAGCCCATGCCGAGCGCCTGCACACCCATCAGGTTGATTTCCTTCTGGAACAACCAGCGCGCGTCGTATTCGCGAAAGCCCGTCGGCTTCACCATCGGCTCGGATTCGAAGGCGTAGGTGTTGGGCAACAATACGGATTTCGGCTTCGGGAACATTGAGACGGTCTCGTAAGAAGGGGGCAGGATTTGCTGCAGCCTTAGCGAATGCAAGGCCGCAACGAAAGACGGGAATGAAGGCTTATGGCCGATAATTGCGGCAGTTTGGTAACGAAGCAACGTTACCGCGAGGGCAGGCAGAGCAGGAAATCTTTCTGAAATGAGCCGCCCTGATCGCAACAGGCTCTGCCTATTGCTCCAGCACCATCTGGCCGTTGGCGTATTCGAAGCGCTTGAGGCGAGACAGGAAGGAGAGGCCGAGCAGGTTCTCCGACAGCGCCTCGTCCGGCAGCACCATGGCATCGACGTCGCGCACGATCAGGCCGCCGACCTCGAGCATCGCAATGCGGGTGCGCGCGGCCTTGATGGTGCCGTTGGCGGTGGAGACGGTGGCGCTGTACTCGCTGCGCGAGGGACGCAGACCAAAGCGGGCCGCCGAAGTCTCATTCAGCGCAACCACGGAGGCGCCGGTATCGATCATGAAGCCGATGCGCTGGCCGTCGATCCGGCCCTCGGTCTGGAAGTGTCCGCGGGCGTCGCGGGAAATGGCGAGGCTGCGGCCTCCAGCTGGCGCGGTCGCCGCAACCGCGACCGTGGTGCGCGGCACCGAGGTTGCTGAGGCGGAGCTCATCTTGTCCGCCATCTGGGCCATGAAGGTGCCGAGGCCGATCATGACGGCCGCGATGATCATAATGTTACGCATCACACCACTTCCGAGCCGGAAAGCTCGATTTCACCACGCCGCACGTCTGCCCGCGAGCGAAGGCACGCCGGGGCTCCTGTCATTTTGACGAAAAGGATGAGCGGAGGGTTAATTCGATTTCACGTCCCGCGCGGCTTCGCCCGCCTTGTCGGCACTGCGCTCGCGGGATCGTCGGGCCAGGGGTGGCGCGGATAGCGGCCGCGCAGATCGGAGCGGACGGCGGCGTAGCTGCCGCGCCAGAAGCCGGGCAGATCGCGCGTCACCTGGACCGGGCGCTGCGCCGGCGACAGCAATTCCAGCACCAGCGGCACCTTGCCGGCGGCGATCGACGGATGGGTGTTGAGGCCGAACAATTCCTGGAGCCGCACCGCGATGGTCGGCCCCTGCTCGGCCTCGTAGTCGATCGCAAGCATGCTTCCGGTCGGCGCTTCGAAATGCGTCGGCGCCTCGCGGTCGAGCCGCGCGCGCATCTCCCATGGCAAGAGCGCCATCAGCGCGTCCGAGAGATCGCCCGCGGAGATATCCTTGAGTGCGACCTTGTCGTAGAGCGCCGGCACCAGCCAATCCTCACGTCGCGCGATCAACCCGCCGTCGGACAGATCGGGCCAGCTGTCGCCCTCGGCCTTGCGCAGGAACATCACACGGTCACGCCACTGCCTGGCGGCCTCCGACCAGGGCAGCCGGTCGAGACCGGCGGCGATCAATCCATCGGCGAGAATGCGCGCGGTTTCCTCGGAAGGCGACAGTGCGAGGGTGGCTTCGGACAGCGTCATCGCGTGCAGCACGCGCTTGCGCCGCGCGCGTAGCGCCATTGCGCCGCGGTCGAAGGAGATCTCATCGGCGGTCTCGATATGCTCGGCGAAATGCCGCTCGATCTCGTCCTGGGTGATTTGCGCCGCGAGCAGGATGCGTCCGCTCGCCGCCGTCCCCGTCATCTCGCCGATCGCGATGTAGGGCGCGCGGGCGAGCGAGGAGGTCTGCTCGACGGCAGCGCCACGGCCGTTGGCCAGCACGAAGCTGCCGTTGCCGCGGTTGCGCGCGACGCGATCCGGGAATGCATAAGCGAGCATGAGGCCGGTCGAGAGATCCTCCTGCTGCGCCACTTTTTCCGACGCCGCGACCTGCGAGGCCCAGCGGCGCGCCAGATCGCGCGCGCTCGCAGCGCGCGGCGAGCGGTCACGGCGGAACTGGTCGCGGCGGTGCTCGAGATCGACGCTGTCGCCGCCAAGGCCGCGCTCGGTGATGATGGCGGCGATCTCGGCGGCAGCCTCGCCGCTGCCTACACGGTGCGAATCCACGATCATGCGCGCCAGCCGAGGCGGCAGCGCCAGCGAACGCAGGCTCTTGCCTTCCGCGGTAATGCGGCCGTCGCCGTCGAGTGCGTTGAGCTCGGTCAGCAGGCTCTTTGCTTCCTTCCAGGCCGGCTGCGGCGGCGGATCGAGGAACGCCAGGGCCGCAGGATCGCTGACGCCCCATTGCGCGAGATCGAGCACGAGCGAGGACAGGTCCGCGCTGAGGATTTCCGGCTGCGTGTAAGGCGCCAGCGAGGCGGTCTGCGGCTCGTCCCAGAGCCGGTAGCAGACACCGGGTTCGGTGCGGCCGGCGCGGCCGCGGCGCTGGTCCACCGCCGCGCGCGAGGCGCGCACGGTCTCGAGCCGCGTCAGGCCGATATCGGGCTCATAGCGCGGCACGCGAGCAAGACCGCAATCGACCACGATGCGCACGCCTTCGATGGTGAGCGAGGTCTCCGCGATCGAGGTCGCCAGCACCACTTTGCGTGTGCCCTTCGGCGCCGGCGCGATGGCGCGGTCCTGCACGGCGGCATCGAGCGCGCCGAAAAGCGGCACGATCTCGATGCTCGCATCCTGCACGCCCTCGCCGAGAAAGGTCTGGGTGCGGCGGATCTCGGCGGCACCCGGCAGGAACGCCAGCACCGAGCCGCTATCGGCCCGGAGCGCGGAGGCGATCGCATCCGCCATCTGGCGCTCGATCGGCGCGTCCGCCTTGCGGCCGAGATAGCGCGTCTCGACCGGAAAGGCGCGTCCCTCGCTCTCGACGACGGGGGCATCTCCCAGCAGCTTGGCGACCCGCGCACCGTCGAGCGTTGCCGACATCACCAGGATGCGCAAGTCTTCGCGCAGGCCGGTTTGCGCATCACGCGCCAGTGCGAGGCCAAGATCGGCATCGAGCGAGCGCTCGTGGAATTCGTCGAACAGGATGGCGGCGACGCCGGAGAGTTCGGGGTCGTCGAGGATCTGGCGCGTGAAGATGCCCTCGGTCACCACCTCGATGCGCGTGGCGCGCGAGATCTTCGAGCCGAAGCGGACGCGATAGCCGACGGTCTCGCCAGCGCGCTCGCCGAGCGATTTGGCCATGCGATCGGCGCTGGCGCGCGCGGCGATGCGGCGCGGCTCCAGCACGATGATCTTCTTGTCCTTGGCCCAGGGCGCATCGAGCAAGGCTAGCGGCACGCGTGTGGTCTTGCCGGCGCCAGGCGGCGCCACCAGCACGGCGGCGTTATTGGCCTCCAGCGTGCACGACAAATCGTCGAGCACGGCATCGATCGGGAGGGGCGTGTCGAAGCTGCGGGGCAAGGAAGCATCCGGTCGTCATGCCCGGCCTTGTGCCGGGCATCCACGTTCTTTCAGGCGAGAGTGAACAAGACGTGGATGGCCGGGACAAGCCCGGCCATGACGGTTTCGTTCAACAAGAATGTGCAGCGATCAGCCCTGTACCGACGGCCGGCCGACGCTCTCATAGGTGAAGCCGGCGGCCTGCATGTCTTCGGGGCGGTAGATGTTGCGGAGGTCGACGACGACCGGCTGCGCCATGGTTGCTTTCAACCGGTCGAGATCGAGCGCGCGGAACTGCACCCATTCGGTCACGATGACGAGCGCGTCGGCGCCTTGCGCGCAGGAATAAGCGTCCTCGCAATAGGTGATATCGGGCAGTTCGCCCTTGGCCTGCTCCATGCCGACGGGATCGAACGCCTTCACCTTCGCACCCATGTCGATCAAGCCCGTTACCAGCGGGATCGACGGCGCGTCACGCATGTCGTCGGTATCGGGCTTGAAGGTGAGGCCCAGCACGGCGATGGTCTTGCCGCGCAAGCCTCCGCCGAGCGCTTGGCTCACTTTCCGCGCCATCGCGCGCTTGCGGTTCTCGTTCACGGCCAGCACCGATTCGACGATGCGCAAGGAGACATCGTAATCCTGCGCGATCTTGATCAAGGCCTTGGTGTCCTTCGGGAAGCACGAGCCGCCGAAGCCGGGGCCGGCATGCAGGAACTTGGTGCCGATGCGATTGTCGAGACCAATGCCGCGCGCGACCTCCTGGACGTTGGCGCCGGCCTTTTCGGAGAGATCGGCGATCTCGTTGATGAAGGTGATCTTGGTCGCCAGGAACGCGTTGGCGGCGTATTTGATCATCTCGGCGGTGCGGCGCGCGGTGAACATCAGCGGCGCCTGGTTCAGCGACAGCGGGCGATAGATGTCGCCCATCACCTTGCGGCCGCGCTCGTCGGAGGTGCCGACCACGATGCGGTCGGGGAACTTGAAATCGCGGATCGCCGCGCCCTCGCGCAGGAATTCGGGATTGGAGGCGACAACCACATCGGCCGCAGGGTTGGCTTCGCGGATGATGCGCTCGACCTCGTCGCCGGTGCCGACCGGCACGGTCGATTTCGTCACCACCACGGTGAAGCCGGTCAGCGATTGCGCGATCTCACGGGCGGCGGCGTAGACGTAGGAAAGGTCAGCGTGCCCATCGCCGCGGCGCGAGGGCGTACCGACCGCGATGAACACGGCATCGGCATCGGCAACCGGCTTGGAAAGGTCGGTGGTGAAATCCAGCCGCTTGGCCTTGACATTGTTCGCGACCAGCTCGTCGAGCCCCGGCTCGTAGATCGGGATCTCGCCGCGATGGAGCGCGGCGATCTTCTTCTCGTCCTTGTCGACACAGGTGACGTCGTGGCCGAAATCCGCAAAGCAGGCGCCGGATACCAATCCCACATAGCCCGTGCCGATCATCGCAATCCGCATGAAAAATCCTGTTCCAGCTTGGTTAACGAAAGCCCAATTCGAGGCGGTTTAGCATTTTCTCGAGGTCATGGAACAGTCCGCATGCAAAAACCGGCCCGCGATTTGAACCGGTAAAGAAGTCGGAAACCACTGGGCTCCAAACTGCCCCACGCCCACACAGGGACGGGCGGAACGCGCCTCGAAAAGGGACATCATGGCACGATCGGGCACAATCGCGGCGGCCGGGCTTTCCAAGGCGCCTTCGGCCCCGCGCGTCGACTGGGTCGACTATGCCAAGGGCATCTGCATCGTCATGGTCGTGATGATGCATTCGGTGCTGGGGGTCGAGCTCGCCGCCGGGCAGACCGGTTTCATGCATGTCGCCGTGGCCTTTGCAAAGCCGTTCCGGATGCCGGATTTCTTCCTGATCTCGGGCTTGTTCCTGTCTCTGGTGATTGATCGGGATTGGCGAACCTATCTCGACCGCAAGGTGGTGCATTTCGCCTATTTTTATGTCGTCTGGGTGACAATCCAGTTCGGCTTCAAGGCGCCGGCTTTTGCCGCGGAGACCGGCTGGCGCGCGGTCGGCCTGCTGTACCTCGAATCCTTCATCGAGCCGTTCGGCACGCTGTGGTTCATCTATCTGTTGCCGATCTTCTTCGTCGTCACGAAACTGACACGCAAAGTCCCGCCGCTCGCGATCTGGCTCGTTGCCGCGGCGCTGGAGACCGCACGGATCACCACCGGCTGGACCGTCATCGACGAGTTCTGCGCGCGCTCCGTCTATTTCTATTCAGGTTATCTGTTCGCACCCTACGTGTTCGCCCTGTCGGATCGCGCGCGGACTCGTCCCGTGCTTGCGCTCGCGGCGCTCGCGACCTGGGGGCTGGTCAATGCCGGCCTGGTCGCATGGGGCGCCAGCGAATGGATGCTCGTCTCGCTCGTGCTCGGCTTTGCCGGCGCCTGCGCCATCATCACCACGGGCACGCTGCTTGCGCGGGTGCAGTGGCTCAACTTCCTCCGCTTCTGCGGCGAGCATTCGATCGTGATCTATCTCGCCTTCTTCCTGCCGATGGCGGCGACACGAACGCTGCTGCTGCGCACCTGCGTCATTGCCGACATCGGTACGGTGTCGCTGGTGGTCACCATCGCCGGCGTGCTCGGAGCGCTGGCGATCTGGCAGGTGGCGCTGCGCCTCAACGCGCGCTTCCTGTTCGAGCGGCCGGATGTATTCTGGATCGCGTCGAGGAAGGCGGGACCGATGTTGCAGGCGGGCACGCTGTCGTCGCCCGGCTTGACCGGGCGACCCAGTATTCCAGAGGCAGCTGTTATCGACCGATAGGCCGCGGCGTACTGGATTCCCCGCCTTCGCTGGGAATGACAGCGGAGCATGGGGGAACGACAGTGGGGATAGCGCCCCAAAAATCCGCCTCCCAAGGCTGTCAAAGCCCGCAAAAATTCATACATTGCGGCCATGCCCAAAACAGCCCCGAAGACCACTGCCAAAGCTGACACCAAGGCCGCGCCCAAGGCTGCGGCCGACACCAAACCCGCGGCTGCCAAGACTGCTGCCAACACTGCTGCCAACACTGCTGCCAAACCGGTCGCGGCCAAGGCGGCCGGCAAGGGCGACCACGTCTTCCTGGTCGACGGTTCCTCCTACATCTTCCGCGCCTATCACGCGCTGCCGCCGCTGAACCGCAAGTCCGACGGTCTCCAGGTCAATGCCGTGCTCGGCTTCTGCAACATGCTGTGGAAGCTCTTGCGCGAGATGCCGGAAGACAACCGGCCGACGCATCTTGCCATCGTCTTCGACAAGTCGGAGATCACCTTCCGCAACAAGATCTATCCGGATTACAAGGCGCACCGGCCGCCCGCGCCTGACGATCTGATCCCGCAATTCGCGCTGATCCGCGAGGCAGTGCGCGCCTTCGACCTGCCGTGCCTGGAGCAGGTCGGCTTCGAGGCCGACGATCTCATTGCGACCTATGTGCGACAGGCCTGCGAGCGCGGCGCCAGCGCCACCATCGTGTCGTCCGACAAGGATCTGATGCAGCTCGTCACTGATTGCGTCACCATGTACGACACCATGAAGGACCGCCGCATCGGCATCCCCGAGGTGATCGAAAAGTTCGGCGTGCCGCCGAACAAGGTGGTCGAGGTGCAGGCTCTTGCCGGCGATTCCACCGACAATGTGCCCGGCGTGCCCGGCATCGGCGTCAAGACCGCGGCGCAGCTGATCATCGAGTATGGCGACCTCGACCAATTGTTGTTCCGCGCCGGCGAGATCAAGCAGCCCAAGCGGCGCGAGGCGCTGCTCGAGAACGCAGAGAAGGCGCGCATCTCGCGGCAGCTCGTGCTGCTCGACGACAAAGTCGATCTCGAGGTGCCGCTGGACGATCTCGCCGTCCACGAGCCCGACGCGCGCAAGCTGATCGCGTTCCTGAAGGCGATGGAGTTCACGACGCTGACGCGACGTGTCGCCGAATATTCGCAGATCGATCCTGCCAACGTCGATGCCGATCCCGGCTACGCAAAGGGCGCGAGCGTATTCTCGCCGCTGCCGCCCTCGGACGTCGTGCCCGTGCCGGGGAGCAGCACGCCGGCGCAGACCGCGCCGGTCGAGCGCAACAAGTCGGCGGGCAAGGAGGACAAGGCTGCGAGCCCGAAGGGTGCGCCGATCTCGCTCGCCGCCGCGCGCGAAGAGGCGCTGCGCAAGCTTCCGGTCGATCGCGGCAAATACCAGACCATCAAGACGCTGAAGGAGCTCGACGCCTTCATCGCGCGCATCCACGATGCCGGCCATGTCGCGATCGAGACGAGAGCCAACTCGATTGATCCGATGCAGGCCGATCTTTGCGGCATCGCGCTGGCACTGGCGCCGAACGAGGCCTGCTACGTGCCGCTGGCGCACAAGCAGTCCGGCGGCGGCGCCGGCCTGTTCGATGCCGGCCTCGCGCCGGACCAGGTCAAGCATGACGACGCGCTGCAAGCGCTGCGGCCGGTGCTGGAATCAGCCGGCATTCTCAAGATCGGCTTCGACGTCAAGTTCACCGCAGTGATGCTGGCGCAGCACGGCATCGCCCTGCGCAACATCGACGATGCGCTGTTGATCTCCTACGTGCTCGATGCCGGCCGCGGCTCGCATGCCCTGGAATCGCTGTCCGAGCGCTGGTTCGGCCATGCCATGCTGAAGGAAAACGAGCTGCTCGGCAGCGGCAAGGGCAGGATCACCTTCGACCAGGTACCGATCGACAAGGCCGCACCACTGTCGGCGGAAGCCGCCGACGTCGCCCTGCGCGTCTGGCGCGTGCTGAAGCCGCGCCTCGTCGCCGAGCGCATGAGCGCGGTCTACGAGACCCTGGAACGGCCGCTGGTATCGGTGCTCGCACGCATGGAGCGGCGCGGCATCTCGATCGACCGCCAGGTCTTGTCGCGCCTCTCCGGCGACTTCGCCCAGACGGCGGCGCGGGTCGAGGCCGAGATCCAGGAGATCGCAGGCGAGCCGGTCAATGTCGGCAGCCCCAAGCAGATCGGTGACATCCTGTTCGGCAAGATGGGACTGCCCGGCGGCACCAAGACCAAGACCGGCGCGTGGTCGACCACCGCCCAGGTGCTCGATGAACTCGCTGAGCAGGGCCACGACTTCCCGAAGAAGATTTTGGAGTGGCGCCAGGTCTCCAAGCTGAAATCGACCTACACCGACGCGCTGCCGACCTATGTCAATCCGCAGACGCATCGCGTGCACACGACCTACGCGCTGGCCGCGACCACGACGGGGCGATTGTCGTCGAACGAGCCGAACCTGCAGAACATTCCGGTGCGCACCGAGGATGGCCGCAAGATCCGCCGCGCCTTCGTCGCGACACCCGGGCACAAGCTGGTGTCCGCCGACTATTCGCAGATCGAGCTGCGCCTGCTCGCCGAGATCGCCGACATTCCCGTGCTGAAACAGGCGTTTCGCGATGGGCTCGACATTCACGCGATGACGGCCTCGGAGATGTTCGGCGTGCCGATCAAGGGCATGCCGAGCGAGATCCGCCGCCGCGCCAAGGCGATCAATTTCGGCATCATCTACGGCATCTCCGCCTTCGGCCTTGCCAACCAGCTCGGCATCGCGCGCGAGGAGGCGTCCGCCTACATCAAGAAATATTTCGAGCGCTTCCCGGGCATCCGCGCCTACATGGACGAGACGCGCGATTTCTGCCGGAGCCACGGCTACGTCACCACGCTGTTCGGCCGCAAGTGCCACTACCCCGATATCAAGGCCTCGAACGCCTCGGTGCGCGCCTTCAACGAGCGCGCCGCGATCAACGCCCGGCTCCAGGGCACCGCCGCCGACATCATCCGCCGCGCCATGACGCGCGTCGAGGATGCACTCGCCGAGAAGCAGCTCTCCGCGCAGATGCTGCTCCAGGTGCATGACGAACTGATCTTCGAGGTGCCCGACGACGAGGTCGAGGCGACGCTCCCCGTCGTGCAGAAGGTCATGCAGGACGCGCCGTTCCCGGCCGTGCTGCTGTCAGTGCCGCTGCATGTCGATGCACGCGCGGCGAACAACTGGGACGAGGCGCATTGATTGCTGCTTTCGCCGGATGCTGCACAACGCCCTTCCGCGTGGTGCGCTGCTGATCCGGGGGCCACGCCGCACCAACTGGGTCCCCGCTCTACGGCGCAACTTTCACGCTGCGCCGCGTCCGGGACACGGAATCTGAATTGTCCTCCGAGCAATTGCGCGATGGCCCGGCAAGGCCTCGCATATTAGAACCGTGCATCTCCCGCACTGGTTCACCATGCCCCACGCCTCCGCCCTGCTCGGCTTTGCCCTCGTCTGCCTCGGCCTCGTGCTCACGCCGGGACCGAACATGATCTATTTGATCTCGCGCTCGATCACGCAAGGGCCCGCGGCCGGTATCGTCTCGCTCGGCGGCGTCGCGCTCGGCTTCGTGTTCTACATGCTGTGCGCGGCGTTCGGCATCACGGCGCTGCTGCTCGCCATTCCCTTCGCCTATGACGCGCTGCGCTTTGCCGGTGCCGGATACCTGCTGTGGCTCGCCTGGCAGGCGGTGAAGCCGGGCGGGCGTTCGCCATTCCAGGTGAGGAAGCTCGCGATCGACAGCCCGCGCAAATTGTTCGCGATGGGATTCGTCACCAACCTGCTCAATCCGAAAATCGCGATGCTGTATCTGGCATTGCTGCCGCAGTTCATCGATCCCGCCTCCGGCAGCGTGCTGACGCAATCGGTGGTGCTGGGCGCGATCCAGATCGCGATCAGCGTCAGCGTCAATGCGATGATCGCGCTCGCGGCCGGATCGATCGCGCTGTTCCTGGCGAACCGGCCGAGCTGGATGCTGGTGCAGCGCTGGCTGATGGGAACGGTGCTGGCCGGGCTCGCGGTGCGGATGGCGGTGGAAGCGAAGAAGGTGTGAGCTCTCTTACCCTCCCCTGGAGGGGTAGGGGAATCGCATATGGTGCTGGCAGGGTGTTGCCAAGCGGTTGGAACTGGATTCTTTGGGTGTCTCTCGATTCCAGAGGGAGACCTGAATGCGCAAGCTCAAGCGCCTGTTTCGATCGCTCAAGGACCCGCGCGCCAGCAACACCCGACATGATCTTGTGGAGATCCTCGTCATCGCCTTGGCGGCGACGCTGGCTGGCGCCAAGACCTGCACCGAGTTCGAGTTCTTTGGCCAAGGCCGCGAGGAGCTGTTGCGGCGCTTCCTGGAGCTCAGGCACGGCATTCCGAGCCACGATACGTTCAGCAACGTCTTCCGTGCGCTGGACCCGAAGGGGCTGGAAGCGGTTTTGCGCAAGTTCAGCAAGAGCTTCGGCATCAAGGGGGTGGTCAGCATCGACGGCAAGGCGCTGCGCGGGGCCTACACGCGGGGCCGGCAGGCCACGCCGCTGCATATGGTCAATGTCTGGGCCGCAGGCACTCGCATGGCGCTGGCTCAGAGAAAGGCTCCCAACCGCAACGAGGTTGCCGGGGCTCTCGAAGTTCTCGCGCTGCTCGATCTGGACGGGGCTCTTGTCACCGCCGACGCCTTGCATTGCCGGCCCGATACCGCGCAGGCCATCCGCGATCGGAAGGGGCACTACGTGTTGGCCATCAAGAGTAACCGTGGCCGGCTCTTCAAGGCCGCCAAGACGTTGGTCGATACAGCCCGAAAGCCCGCGCGAGCGAGTCAACGAAGAGCCACTGCCCACGGTCGCGCCGAGCGCCGGCAGGCCATCGTCGCGCCGGCTCCTCAGTTGGCGAAGCAATACGACTTCCCCGCTATCGCCGCAGTCGGTCGCATCGACAGCTGGCGCGCAAACTCTGGCAAGACCGCCAAGCATACGGTCCGATACTTCCTCGCCTCGCGCCTGCTGTCGGCCAAAAAGCTGCTCGAGGTCGTGCGTGCCCACTGGAGCATCGAGAACAACCTGCACTGGGTTCTCGACGTTCTGTTCGACGAAGATGCCTGCCGCAGCCGCAAAGATCACGCCGCCGAAAATCTCGCCCTCATCCGCAAGCTGGCCATCAATACCCTGCAGGCAACGCCCGGTCCTGCCCGCATCAGCCACAAAATGCTCCAAGCCAGATGGAATAATGATTCCTTCTCTCCGCCCTCGCCCATATGCGATAGCCCTACCCTGGAGGGGGAGGGTCGCTACGCATGTAGCGAAGCGCAATGCGTAGCGGGGTGGGGTGAAGGTCCCTCCCCAGCCAACAGTACCCGAGTGGAGAGATCACCCCACCCTGCTCGCGCTGCGCGCGATCGACCCTCCCCCTCCAGGGGAGGGTAAGCGGCAGCTCAATCCAGCTTCGCGTCCATGCCGCGCTTCACTCCCGGCCGGGCCATCAGAGCGTCGTACCAGCGCTCGACGTTGGGGAAGTCGGCCAGATCAACCTTGTGGCGAGGATGACGCCAGGCCCAGCCCAGGATGGCAAAATCGGCAACCGAGAGATCGCCCGCTACGAAGTCGCGACCGGCCAGGCGGCGGTCCAGCACCCCATAGAGCCGGCGCGTCTCCGCCATGAAGCGCTTCAGGCCGTAGGCGCGATCCTGCTCATTCTCCAATGCGATGAAATGGTGCACCTGGCCCGGCATCGGGCCGAAGCCACCCATCTGCCACATCAGCCATTCGTAGACGGGGATCCGCTGGCTAAGCGATTTCGGCAGGAATTTTCCGGTCTTTTCGCCGAGATAAAGCAGGATGGCGCCGGATTCGAAGATGCTGACCGGCTTGCCGTCGGGCCCCTCGGGGTCGACGATCGCGGGGATCTTGTTGTTGGGAGAGAGCTTGAGGAACTCGGGCGCCATCTGCTCGCCCTTGGTGATGTTCACCGGGATCACCTTGTAGGGGAGCCCCATCTCCTCCAGCGCGACCGAGATCTTGCGGCCGTTCGGCGTGTTCCAGGTGTAGAGCTCGATCGTCATTCCCGTTTCCTTCCCCAAGAGGCTTGCCCTCAACTACTCCAGAAGGTTGCGCCCTCACAACCGGCGGACCGGGATGGCCGATCCCTGTTGACGGGAGACGCCCCCTCTGGAATGTCGCGGCCGTCGCGGATAAATTCCGCCTCCACCAAAGACGCTGTTCGAGGGACCGCCGTGTCGAAATCCGCCTCCCGCGCCCGCCTGTTCGAAATCATCCGCCGGCGCTCCTTCGGCCGCGGCGAGGTGACGCTCGCGTCGGGCCGCAAGAGCGATTTCTATTTCAACCTCAAGCCGACCATGCTCGACCCCGAGGGCGCGACGCTGCTGGCCGAGTTGACCTATGAGGCGCTGAAGGACGACCAGCTCGATTTCATCGGCGGGCTCGAGATGGGCGCGGTGCCGCTCGCCGGCGCGCTGGCGCAGATCTCCTGGATCAAGGGGCATCCGATCGCGGCGTTCTTCGTGCGCAAAAAGCCGAAGGAGCACGGCGCCAAGCTCGCCATCGAAGGCCTGCCCAAAGGTGAGACGCTGGCGGGCAAGCGCGTGGTGATCGTCGAGGACGTCACCACGACCGGCGGTTCGGCGATGAAGGCGGTGGAATCCGTGCGCGAGACCGGCGCCAATGTGGTGCTGGTGCTGACCATGGTCGACCGCGAGGAAGGCGCCACCGACACGTTCGGTGCGGCCGGCTTGCCGTTCCGCTCGCTGTACAAGGCCTCGGAGTTCTTGAAGGCCTAGGTGACGAAATCTCCTCCGCCTTCTTGCCCGGGTGTAGCCAGGAAGCGACCATCCGTCGGAAGCTGTGCCCGGCCTTAAAGAGGTCACCACCTCGACTTGAAACCGCCTCTGCTCAACGGCTCATTTACCATCCCACTTTATGGTGAATCATGTGCTGAGACCCGTAGGGTTCCAGCCGGTCAGTAGCGTCGGGTGGAGTAGGCGGTTGCGTACAATCTCGTCCCATGCGCGCCGGCGGCGTCGCGCGATGCCTGTGGCCGCCATCCTGGCCGCGCCACTGCTTGCGGCTCCGGCCCCGGTTTCGGCCGAAGGCCTGTTCGACTTCCTCTTCGGCGGAATGCAGCAGCAGCGGCCGCAGCGCGAGGTGCCGCAGCAAGCGAGTTCCTACACCGACCCCTTCACCGGCCAGCAGAATGCGGCGACCCCGCAATATGTGCCGCCGACCCGCGCGGCCGCGGCCGGCGGCTCGGGCCCGGCCTTCTGCGTGCGCAGTTGCGACGGAAAATATTTTCCGCTGATGCGCGGCCTCGCCTCGCCCGCACAGATGTGTCAGGCGTTCTGTCCCGCCAGCCCGACCAAGATCTATTTCGGCTCGTCGATCGATGGCGCCTATTCGCAGGCCGGCGAGCGCTACGCCGACAGCGAGAACGCGTTCGCCTATCGCAAGGCGCTGCGCGCCGACTGCACCTGCAACGGCCGCGAGCCCGCCGGCCTCGCCCCGGTCGATCTCGCGCTGGATTCATCGCTGAAGGCCGGCGACGTGATCGCTACCACCGACGGCCTCGTGGCCTACACCGGCATCCGCGTCGGCAACGACCAAGCCGCGGACTTCACCCCGGTTGCCTCCTACCCCGGCCTCACGGCCCAGGTCCGCGCGCGCCTCGGCGAGATGAAGGTGGCGCCGGTGCGGGCCGACACGGTGTCGGCAGATGCGCCGACGTCAACCGAGATCGTGCGCGAGGCGCTGCCGGATGTGTCGGTGCCGAAGACGACGGCGCAGAAGCCGGGGAAGCGGGCGGGGCTGGATTAGCCCTCACCTGCATCCGAGCCGACATTGCGAGGAGCGCTTGCGACGAAGCAAATCCAGGATCCCTTCGCGGAGAGATTCTGGGTTGCTTCGCTGCGCTCGCAATGACGGAGTTTGCGGCACTATCTCCCGATGATCACCCCGATCACGTTCGGTGCTGCCAGATATTTCTCCTCGATCGCCGCCCGCGCAGCGGCGCGGTTTTCCGGCGTCAGGAGGCCGCGCTTCTCGGCCAGGATCATCCAGCAAAAGCCCCACCAATCGGTCAGCATGCCCGCTTCGCCTATGAGGTCGTAACCCTGCTCGGCCGCGAAGATGCGGGCATGCGCCTCGTCCAGCGTGTCGAGAAACAGATGGTCCTCGGTCGAGAACAGATCGTCGCTGATGTCGTCGATGGTGTAGCCCCAGATCGACTGGCACACCGCGTTGAACTCGCGATCGAACTGGTCGTCATCGACGGCGTAACGCCGTGCCGCCTGATGCAGCCGCGACAGCGAGCGCGCGAAATCGGCGATCCGGGTGAGGGCAAACTGGTCGAAGGCAATGGTGGACATGTAGTCCTCGCAAAGTCGGACAGACGCTAGATATTGTGTCGGCCATGCGCCGAATCACAATGATATATCAAAGACTTGCTAAAGTGTTCTTAATTTGTTCCGGGACGCGACCCATTCCTCAATAGCAGCGCGAGGCCGCAATGGCGTGGACGCGGCGGTCGCCGAGGAGATGGGCGACAAAGCCGTTCTCCGGAAAGATCCTGGCGAAGGCGGCGTCGCGGATGCTGAGGCCGCCGGCATAGGCGCCGAAAGCCGGCATCACGGCACGCATCCCGTCGCTGGCGAAGCAGCGGCGCTCCATCGAGCGGCCGCGCGCGGAGACGCGCGCCTTGGGATGCAGATGGCCGGCGATCTCGCCGGCCGCCCCGGTCGGCTCGTGGCGAAACGTGATGGGCCCGACCGCAACCTCGCCGGCGACGGTGCCGCCGAGATCGCGCGGCAGCATGGGATCATGATTACCCGAGATCCAGATCCAGTCGCGGCCGGTCTGGAGTGCGGCGACGGCGTCGCGGTCCTCCGCCGACAGCCGCTCATGCGCGGTGCGGTCGTGAAAGCTGTCGCCAAGCGCGATGACGATACGTGGATCATGGCGGGAGATGACAGCAGCGAGCCGGCCGAGCGTTGCGATGGTATCGTAAGGCGGCAGCAGCACGCCGCGCGTCGCGAAGCTCGAACCCTTCTCCAGATGCAGGTCGGAGACGACCAGCAGGCGCTGCTCTTCCCAGAACAGCGCCCCGGAGAGATCGGTGTGGAGTGCGATGCCGGCGACATCCAGTCTGCCTGTCGAAGTAATCGATAGCGCAACATGCTCCGTCATGGCCGGGCTTGTCCCGCCTGCGCCGCCGAAGCCGCTTCGGCGCGGCGAAGGCCCGGCCATCCACGTTCTTGCCGCGGCAGCAAAGACGTGGATGCCCGGGTCAAGCCCGGGCATGACGATGTGGATGGGATTGCGCGCCTCACCGGCAAATTCTCTACGACATCGCTTCCTTAACGAGTTCGTCGGCGGCTTCCGCCAACAATTCGTCTGCAGCCTCGCCATAGACTGACTCGCGGCCGATTTCCAGCATCACGGGGACCGCCAGCGGAGAGACGTGGTCGAGTTCCCGGTGCGTGATGCGGCCCTGGATGCGTATCAGCATGTCGCCGAGGCGGCGCAGGTCGAGCAGGCCCGTGGCGGCATCGGCGCGTGCGGCTCGGAGCAGGACGTGATCGGCCTGGTGCTTGCGCAGCACGTCATAGACGAGATCGGTCGAGAACAGCACCTGGCGGCGGCTTTTCTCTTCGCCGGTGTGGCGCCGCGCGATCAGGCCGGAGATGATCGCGCAATTGCGGAACGTGCGCTTCATCAGCGCGGATTCGGCGAGCCAGGCTTCGAGATCGTCGCCGAGCATGTCGGGGGCGAACAGCGCATTGAGGTCGATCCGATTGTTGCGGATCATGAAGGAGAGGTCGCCAAGTCCCCAGATCGCCACCGCATATTCGTTGGCGACGAAGCCGAGCGGCCGCGCGCGGGCGCGCTCCAGCCGCCGCGTCAGCAGCATGCCGAGGGTCTGGTGCGCGAGGCGGCCTTCGAAAGGATAGCAGACGAGATAGTGCTTGTTGGCGCGCGGAAAGCTCTCGACCAGGAGCTCGCGCACTGCCGGCACGCGCGAAACATCCTTCTGCAGCGACAGCCAATCGCGCACCTGCTCCGGCAAGCCGCCCCATGCGCGGCCATCATCGAGCAGGCGGCGGACGCGCTCGGCGAGATAGGTCGACAGCGGGAATTTGCCGCCCATATAGGAGGGCACTTTCGGATCCTTGTCGTGCGCACGCGAGACATAGACCTGATCCTCGACCAGCGTCTCGTAGCGCACCACTTCGCCTGAGAACACGAAGGTGTCGCCGGGGCTGAGGCCCTCGATGAAGGCCTCCTCGATCTCACCGAGCAGCCTGCCGCCGCGCGCGATCACGCCGGTCGAGCCCGTACCGCCGCCGCGGGAGCGCACCAGGCGCACCTTCAGCATGTCGTCCTCGACGATGGTGCCGACATTCAGCCTGTAGCTCTGCCGCACCCTGGGATTGGCGACGCGCCAGCGGCCTTCCTTGTCCTGCTTGATGCGGGCGAAGCGCTCATAGGTCTTCAGCGCGTAGCCGCCGGAGGCGACGAAATCGACGACGTCGTCGAAATCCTGCCGCGACAGATCGGCGTAAGGCGCGGCGGTGCGCACTTCGTCGTAGAGCTCGTCGGAAAAGAACGGCTCGCCGCAGGCGCAGCCGAGCACGTGCTGAGCCAGCACGTCCAGTGCACCCTTGCGCAAGGGCGGCGTGTCCTGCGCATTCTCGGCGATCGCATCGATGGCGACGCGGCATTCCAGCACCTCGAAGCGGTTGGCCGGCACCAGCACGGCGCGGGAGGCTTCGTCGAGGCGATGATTGGCGCGGCCGATGCGCTGCATCAGGCGCGAAGAGCCCTTGGGCGCGCCGATATTGACCACCAGATCGACGTCGCCCCAGTCGACGCCGAGATCGAGCGAGGAGGTGCAGACCACGCCGCGCAGTCGACCCGCCGACATGGCGTCCTCGACCTTGCGGCGCTGCGCGACGTCGAGCGAGCCGTGATGCAGCGCGATGGCAAGGCCATCGTCGTTCATGCTCCAGAGATGCTGGAACAGCATCTCGGCCTGGCTGCGGGTGTTGACGAAGACCAGCGTGGTCTTGTTGGCCTTGATCAGCTCGTAGATCTCGGGGAGCGCGTGGCGCGCGCTGTGGCCGGCCCAGGGCAGCCGCTCGCGCGTATCGAGCATCTCGACCACGGGCGGCGCGGCACCGCCGGCCATGACGATATCGGCGGCGACTTCCCGGCCTTCGGGCTGCGGCACCAGGAAGCGCGCGAACTGCTCCGGCTCAGCTACGGTTGCCGACAGGCCGATCGCGCGCATTTGCGGCGCGAGGCGCCACAGTCGCGCCAGCCCGAGCGAGAGCAGATCGCCGCGCTTGGACGTCACCAGCGCATGCAGCTCGTCGAGCACGATGCGCTTCAGGGAGGAAAACAGGAACGGTGCGTCGTCGGAGGAGAGCAGCAGCGCGAGCTGCTCGGGCGTCGTCAGCAACACGTCCGGCGGATAGCGCCGCTGCCGCTGGCGCCGCGACACCGGCGTGTCGCCGGTGCGGGTCTCGACCTTGATCGGCAGCGCCATCTCCGCGATCGGCCGCTCCAAATTGCGCGCGATGTCGACGGCGAGCGCCTTCAGCGGCGAGATGTACAGGGTGTGCAGGCCACCGCTGCGCTGCACGTTGCGCCCGGTGGAGACGAGACTCTTCTTCGCGCCCGCATCTCGTGTCGCGGGCTGCGCCGAAAGCTCCACCAGCGTCGGCAGAAACCCCGCAAGCGTCTTGCCGGCGCCAGTCGGCGCAATCAAGAGCGCCGAACGGTCGTCGCGCGCCTTCTCCAGCAGCGCCAATTGATGCGCGCGCGGCGACCAGCCGCGGGCTGCGAACCACGCCTGGAAGCGATCCGGCAGCAGCGCGGCCGGCTCGGCCGATGTTTGGAGGATACGGGGCGGCACGGCATGACAGGTAAGCCGCAGGAGCGGATTCGTCGAGGGGTGGCCCTTCCCGCCTGCGCGAGAAGGGCCAGAGGTCTCACGCCCCGGTCGGCACCTGGTCCAGAAATCCGGTCACGCTGCTGATGCGCCCGTCCCTCAGCACGGCAAAATCGGTGCCTTTGATCGGGCTGTCGGCGCCGTCAGGACCAAGTCCCCACGAGAAGCGGATGTGGTCGCCGTAGCCGTCGGGCTCGCCGATCAGCTTGAATTTGAAATCGGGAAAGCGCTGCTGCACGCCGGCGATCAGCGCCTCGATGCCGTCGCGGCCGTCGCCCTTCATCACGGGATCGACATAGCGCGCATCCGTCGTCCAGCTTTCGCTGAGCAGCTCGCGGCGACGACCTGCCGTGCGTTCGTTCCAGAGCTCGATATAGCGGCAGGCGATGGTGTTGGGATCAGTCATGATGTGCTCCTTCGATGGCGCCGTATTGTCCGGCTGACCCGACTATCGAAGGTTCACGCGCGTTGATCGATTACCTCGGAGGTCATCAACGCGCGTGAAGTTCTCGCGATATCACTTCGCCGCGGTCACCATGATCTCGACCGTGTATTGCGGGGCCGCCAGCTTGGCCTCGACGGTGGCGCGCGCGGGGGTGTTGCCGGGCGACACCCAGGCGTCCCACACCGCGTTCATCTCGCCGAAGGTCTTCATGTCGGTGATGTAGATCGTGGCCGACAGCAGCTTCGATTTGTCGGTGCCGGCCTTGGCGAGGTGGCCGTCGATGGTCGCCAGGATGTCCTGGGTTTGCTTCGTGACGCTTTCGCCGGCCGCCTTGTTGGCGACGACGCCGGCGAGATAGACGGTGTTGCCGTGCACGACGACCTGGCTCATGCGCGGGCCGGTTTCAAAACGCTGAATGCTCATTGGGGATCTCCTGGTGGAATGGCGGCCCTGTCTAGCCCAGCGATTTGCGGCGAGCCACCCCTGACACGCATGCATTGCCTGGCACGCATGCGTCGTTCACGGAAACTGACTGAAGAACGTCCAGATCGTTTCGGCGCCGTCGATGTCGCCGTTTTGCGGTCCGAGCAGGCTCCTGGCGACCTTCGGGAAGCGGGCATCCGGAGCAAAGCCGGGCATGCGGTGGCCGCCATGGTTGATGCGATAGAGCACGACGTCGTGCCCAGTCGGACAGCGCGAGCTGATCCGTGTCACTGTGGACTGGTCTGCGGGCGCCCTGTCGGGCAGGTCGGTCACCCCGGCATCATCGGTCTCGCAGCCATTGAGCCTGCGCCAGAACGCCAGCGTCTCCTCGGTCGACCAGAACCCGTCCGCGGCAAAATAGCTCGATCCGTGTCCGCCCTCGTAGGGCACCAGCGGGTCGGCCGTGCCGTTCATGAGCAGCATCGGCAGCGGCCGCGACGGATGGCAGGTGACGGCAGCCTCATCGGTGAGATTCATGATCACGCTCGCAGCGGCCGCGAACAGATCGGCCCGGGCGCAAGCGAGCGTCATTGCCATGGCGCCGCCATTGGAGATGCCGGTGACATAAACGCGCTTCGGGTCGGCCGTGCCGTCGGCCACCAGCTTCTCGACGAGTTTTGTGATGAACGCGACGTCGTCGGTGCCCTCGGGTGGGCCGCGCAGCGCGGGCCCCGCCTTGGTCCTCGCATCGGCCCAAGCGTGATTGAGTCCGTCCGGAAAGACAACGGCCAGACCCTCGCGCCTGGCAAGCTGCGGCCAGGCCGTCCGCGCGACCATGTCGGCGCCACGCTGCGTCTTACCATGCAGCACGATCACCAGCGGTGCGGGCTTTTTCGCCGGCAATTGCGCGGTGTAGGAGCGCTTCACGCCGTTAACATCGACGGTGTCCGCCCATGCAGGAGAGAAGCAGCAGATCACCGCCAACCAGAACAGGGCAACGTGCAAGGCGCGTCGTATCATCCAGGCCATGATCGGTATCATCGATGGCGTTTAGCCGGTTCGACGCCAACCAAGTTCAAGATTTCGGCGTGAACGTCGACCACATGTATATACCGCCTGATGGCACAAATATTATGCAGCAATCGCGAATTGAGCTGCGTGAACGAGCGATGTAATATAGACTGCAATTATTAGTTGAGACTTAATTTTCACGACGGGGGGCTGAATTGCGCCACCTGGAGAGCTACCTCGACCCTTCGGAGATACTTCGTCTTTTTGAAGAAAAATTTGGGACCGGCGTCTGGCACTGCGATGCTGAAGGCCGGATGCAGTGGTCGCGTGGCTTTTACGGCCTGCTGGGACTCGATCCCCATACCGTCGCGCCCAGCTATGCGGAAATCGAGAGACGAATTCATCCGGAGGATCGCCGTCCGCAGCGCGATCCACGCGGATTCGCGTTCGACCGGTCTTTGCTCGACGGCGAGTTTCGCATCATCCGGCCGAATCGTGCGCTGCGCTGGCTCCGCATCCAGTCCGAGACTTTTTTGAACTCAGCCGGCGAGCCGGAATGCGTGGTCGGCGTTGCCATCGACATCACCGAACATCGCAGATCGCTGCAGCCTCTCAAGATGGATGCGGATCGCTACGCGGCGCTGACGCAGGTCGCAGGCGGACTGCTGTGGGTCGGCAGCCAGGACGGCCGGATTACCGCGCTTTTGAACGCGGAGAACCAGCCGGACGCACACCGGTTTTTCGGCAAAGGCTGGCTCGACCTGCTTCCCGAAGAGGAGCGCGAAACGGCCTTGCGGATCTGGGCGGCCGCCGCCGAAACGGGACAGCCCTACGATGTCGAGCATCGACTGCGCCAGTCCGACGGCTCCTACCGCTGGTACCATTGCAGGGCTGTGCCGGTCCCGGACGCGGATGGCGGTATTCGGGAGTGGTTGGGAATCTCCACGGACGTGCACGAGGGACGGCTCTCGGCCCAGCACGTCTCGACGTCGAGGTTGACCGGTGCGCAATTGCGCGCGGCCCGCGGCATGCTGAACTGGTCGGTGAAACAGCTCGCCGCGCGAACCGGGATTTCTGCCGCCGTGATTCGCCGGCTTGAGGAGCAGAACGGTCTCTTGCGGCTGCCCGACGAGACATTGACGAGCCTTCGCGACACGCTCTCGTCCGCGGGCATCGAGTTCATCTTCGGAGCCGGAAAACCTGGCGTGAGGCCAAGATGATCGTCACGCCGCCGATCGCGGTGGCGATCGATATTTGCGCAGGCCGAATGAGATGCTTCGCACCTGTTTTGATGGTGGCGCAGCGCTCTGTCGATGGAGACGCAAAAAGCCGGCAAGCCCAGCGTTTTGATTCCGGCTGCGGAAGTAGCGCGCAATTTTTGTGCGTTGAGAGAGCTTGCGAACAAATTTTTCTTAATGCCGCAATAAGCAATTTTGGTCACCTTGTCGGCACACGTCCAAGTCAGAATCGAACGGACGTGAAACTGACGGTAGTAGCGGGGTAGCGGGGCGCTGCATCATCGTCCGGATTGCTCGAGCGGCGCGCTTCGATCTGTCCGGGATCATTGCCAGCCGAGCACGCCAATGCGCGGCACGATGGGGTATCGCCCAATCCGGTCACGTCAAACGATCGTGCCCGTCTGCGGCAACGTTCGCGCGGGAATTTTCATGCGACGTCTTTAGTCCTGAAGCCCATAACTTCGGAGTGTTTGCCAGTGTCCTATTTCAGATTGCGTATCGGTGGCCGGTTGATCGCCGGATTTGCTGCAGTCTGTGCCATCATCGCACTTTCCGTCGGCTACACCGTATTCGAAGTCGGGCGCATTTCCACGACGGTCAATCGCATGACGAATCTGCGCACGCCCGTCGCGCTGGCGAGTACCGAGCTGATCGGCAACCTCTATTCGACGCTCGCCACCTTGCGCGGCTATTTGCTCAGTGGGAATCCGCAAGGCAAGCTCGATCGCGCGTCGATGTGGAAGGAAATGGATAGGACAGTAGCCGCATTCGACGAGCAGGCGGCGCAGTTCACCAATCCGGAGAACCGGCAGAAGTGGGAGCAGGCCAAGCTGTTGCTCGCCGAATTTCGCACGGCGCAGGACAAGGCCGAAGCGATCGCTTTCACCCCTGATGCCTATCCCGCGACCAAGCTCATGGTCATCGAGGCCAGCCCGCGCGCAGACGTGATCTTCTCCGAGATCACGAAGATGATCGATCAGGAGGAGGCACAGGAAGCGACGCCGGAACGGAAGAAATTGCTCAAGGCAATGGCCGATGCGCGGGGCAATTTTGCCGCTGCCACGGCTCAGCTCCGGATGTACCTGCTTTCGGGCGAAAAGACCGACAAGGATAAATTCGTGAGGCCATGGGAAGCCTTTGAGAAAGGCTATGCCGGAGTCAATGCGCGTAAGGATCTGCTCACCGCCTCGCAGCAGGCGTCCTTCGATAGGATCGCAAAGACGAAAAGCGAGTTCGCGCCCCTCCATGAAAGGATCTTCGCGCTTCGCGAGTCCCCGGACTGGAACGCGCCGGTTCATCTGCTGGTGACCGAAGCCGCGCCGCGCGCCGCAAGGATTCTCGACCTGCTCGACGGACCCAAGGGCGTCGATGGCACCCGCTCGGGAGGCATCAAGTCCGATCAGAAACGGATGCTCGCCGAGGAGACGCTGGGCGTGCAGGAGAGCATCTCGCTGCTGAAGCTGGTCTTGTGGACGCTGTTGGCAGCGGGAGTCGGCCTTGGCGGGACAATCGCATTGTTCACGTCCCGCTCAATCGCCGCGCCGATCCGGGGGATGACCTTTGCCATGGGCAAGCTCGCCGGCGGCGACACCTCCACGAACGTTCCCTGCGTGGGCCGCACCGACGAGGTCGGCGAGATGGCCAATGCGGTCCAGGTGTTCAAAGACAACATGATCGAGGCCGACCGTCTGCGTGCCGAGCAGGCACAAATGGAGGCTCGCGCTGCCGCTCAGCGCAAGGCCGACATGCACAGGCTCGCGGGTCAGTTCGAAGACGCGGTCGGCGACATCGTGAACACGCTGTCGTCCTCGGCGACGGAGCTCGAAGCGGCGGCCCGGACCCTGAGCAAGGCAGCGGACAGCACCCAGGAGCTGTCGAGCGTCGTCTCTGCCGCCTCCGAGGAAGCCTCGACCAACGTTCAATCGGTTGCCTCCGCCACCGAAGAGATGAGCTCGTCAGTGACCGAAATCAGCCGCCAGGTGCAGGACGCCGCCAGAATTGCCGGCGCGGCGGTGGAGCAGGCGCAGAGGACCAATGATCGGGTCAACAAGCTGTCGCAGGCGGCCACCCGCATCGGCGACGTCGTCGAACTCATCAACACGATTGCCGGGCAGACCAATCTGCTCGCTCTGAACGCCACGATCGAAGCGGCGCGAGCCGGCGAAGCGGGGCGCGGCTTTGCTGTGGTTGCGTCCGAGGTCAAGGCGCTGGCCGAGCAGACAGCGAAGGCGACCGGAGAGATCGGTCATCAGATCGCCGACATTCAAGCCGCCACCCAGGAGTCGGTGGTCGCGATCAAGGAGATCAGCGGAACAATCGGCAGGATCTCGGAGATTTCTTCGGCGATCGCATCGGCAGTCGAAGAGCAGGGAGCGGCGACGCAGGAGATTGCCCGCAATATCCAGCAGGCGGCGCAAGGTACCAACCAGGTCGCAGCCAACATCGGCGATGTGAAGCACGGGGCAGCGGAGACTGGTTCGGCTTCGACCCAGGTGCTTGCCTCTGCGCAAATGCTGTCGAGGGACAGCGCACGATTGCACTCCGAGGTCGAGCAGTTCCTGACCACGGTTCGCGCGGCCTGACCCGAAGAGACCAAGACCCCGCCCATGATGCATGAGGGAACGCGATGGCCGATCGAAACACGCAAGAAGCGCTAGCGGGGGCGGTCGATAACGTCATCGCGTTGCCGCTTCGCCAAACCAGCCTGGTCGCCGACATCATGAGAGACTGCGATTCGCTGCGGCAAGCCATCGTGACGATGCAGCAATGTCTCGGGGCGCTCGGCGACCTTATCCGAAATCTCGATGACAGGCCGGAGGAGGCCGAGCGACTTCGAGCCCACATGGCCGAGCTGAACGAGCTGTTGTCTCTGCGGCTCGATCAGCTCTCGCTGACCGAACGCCTGTTGCAGGAGATGGTTCGCCGCGGCTGAGGCCGGTGCGCCACCGTGCACCGGCCAGCCTTGTCGGTCACCCCACCGCCTTGGCGGCGGCACGGCCTGCATTGCGCCCGGAGAACAGGCAGCCGCCGAGGAAAGTGCCCTCGAGCGAGCGATAGCCATGCACGCCGCCACCACCGAAGCCGGCGGCTTCGCCGACGGCGTAGAGGCCCGGAATGACCCTGCCCTCTTCCCCAAACACGCGGGAGTCGAGATCGGTCTCGAAGCCGCCCAGCGTCTTGCGGGTGAGGATGTTGAGCTTCACCGCGATCAGCGGCCCCTGCGCGGGATCCAGGATGCGATGCGGCGAGGCGGTGCGGATCAACTTGTCTCCGACGTAGCGCCGCGCATTATGGATGTTCATGACCTGCGCATCCTTGACGTAAGGATTGGCGATCTCGCGGTCGCGCGCCTCGATCTGCATTTTGATGTGCTCGAGCTTGAGCAGATCGCTGCGTTCATGGCGCAACAAGGTCCTCGAGCTTGTCCCGTACGATGAAGTCGACACCACGGCTTTTGAACGCCTCCACCGGCGCTGGCGCGCCCTTGTTGGTGGCGCGGCGCAGCGTCATGCGCCAGCTCTTACCGGTCAGGTCCGGGTTCTGCTCCGAGCCCGACAGCGCAAATTCCTTCTTGATGATGCTCTGAGTCAGAATGAACCAGGAATAATCATAACCCGTCGACATGATGTATTTGAGCTGGCCGAGCGTGTCGGAGCCCGGGAACAGCGGCGCCGGCAATCGGGTACCGGTCGCGTCGAACCACATCGACGAGGGACCTGGCAGGATGCGGATGCCGTGGCGCGGCCAGATCGGCGACCAGTTCTGGATGCCCTCGACATAGTGCCACATGCGGTCGCGGTTGATCAGCCGCGCGCCGGTCTTTTCGGTGATGCCGATCATGCGGCCGTCGACATGCTCGGGCACGCCAGAGATCATGAACTTCGGGGGATCGCCGAGCCGCTTCGGCCAATTCTGCCGCACCAGCTCGTGATTGCCGCCGATGCCGCCGGAGGCGACGATCACGGCCTGCGCCTTCAGCGCAAACTGGCCGACGATGTTGCGCGAGGAACTCTTTCCGCGCTCGACATCGTCTGGCGCGAGCACGGCGCCACTGACGCCATCCACGGTACCATTGGTGACGGACAGCGCATCGACGCGATGGCGGAACCTGAAAATCAACCGGCCACTCTTCATCGCCTCACGTGCGCGGCGCTCGAACGGCTCGACGATGCCGGGCCCGGTTCCCCAGGTGACGTGAAAGCGCGGTACCGAATTGCCGTGGCCCATCGCGTCGTAGCCGCCGCGCTCGGCCCAGCCGACCACGGGGAAGATGCGGTGGCCCATCGCGCGCAGCCAGCCGCGCTTCTCGCCGGCCGCGAACGCCACATAGGCCTCGGCCCATTGGCGCGGCCAGAAATCCTCGTCGCGGTCGAAGCCGGCGGTGCCGAGCCAGTCCTGCATCGCGAGCTCAAACGAGTCCTTGATGCCGAGCCGGCGCTGCTCCGGCGAATCGACCAGGAACAATCCGCCGAACGACCAGAACGCCTGACCGCCGAGCGATTGCTCGCCTTCCTGGTCGACGACGATCACGCGCTTGCCCGCGTCGGCGATTTCGGTGGCGGCAACGAGCCCCGACAGTCCCGCGCCGACCACGATGATGTCGGTTTCTTCAGCCATGTGTTTCCCCTTCCATGAGTTCCCCCCTGTAATTGCCCGGATTGAAGCCAGCGGTTGTAACTGAGATCAAGGGTATGGCGCGTAAGACCTCGTTAACGTGTTCCACTTTGGGATAGAGACAGGCGGAGTGCAGCGCGGACGCAACACTGGATTTGAATTTGTTTTGCGCCGGGCGGCCTGCCTAGACAAAACCTTGGTTACAACAGACGCTAGCTGTGCATCACCACCTGACACGCAGATTCGAATACGACTGGGGCGGGGGACAATGAAGTTTCTGACGGGATTGCTTGCGGCGGTTCTCTTGATCGCGGGCATGGGGGCTTCTCACGCGGTGGTTCGGATCGCTGATGACCGCGGCGGCCGAATTGGAACCTACGTCGATAGATACCAGGATCTCAGGCAATCAGGCGAGACCGTCATCATCGACGGCCTCTGCGCTTCCGCCTGCACCATCGTCCTCGGCGCCATCCCACACAACCGGATCTGCGTGACCTCGCATGCGACGCTTGGCTTCCACGCCGCCTGGGATTTCGGCGCCAACGGCCGCGCCGTCACCAATCCTGAAGCAACCCAGATGCTCTATGCGATGTATCCCTCGCAGGTGAGGCGCTGGATCGGCCAGCGGGGCGGGCTTACCCCACGCATGCTCTTCCTGAGGGGCAAGCAGCTCGAGGCCATGTACCGGCCCTGTTATCTGGATGCGCAGGCCTCGACGGCCAAGCCGTCGCGCCGGTCGCTCCCACAAGCGGAGCAACTCGAATCCGCTCGGGGCCAGTTCCTCCACTGATCGTCGCAGCATGACGGCGTCCCTTTGCGCCGCTGACAGCGTCTTGCCGGCAGGCGGCGCAAGGCCTATCTGAAAGCCTGGGAACCGGGACCTTCGTCCCGATCGTTGTCATGGCTCAACCACTACATCCCGCGCATCCACTATCGGACAATTCGCCCACTGCCGGCCGGATGTCATCCGTGCTGCTGTGGGCCGGCGCGGCAATCGGCGGTCTCGTCCTGATTGGCGCGCTGGCGCTCTGGTTCCACTATGGCAGCCAGGTATTCTTCGAAATGCTCAGGACCGGCTTTGCCGCCTGCTTCTGACCTGCGACAGGAAGTTTTTCACCCATGAGCCCCGCCACCCGTCCGCTGGTGATCGCGACTGCCTTTGCCGCAAGCCTCATTGCCGGGCTCCTGATCATGTTCTGGGCCATGGGCGGGGTCAGCAAGGTGGCGCAGCCGGCCGCGATCGGCGGCCCGTTCCAGCTGACCGACCAGAACGGCAAAGCCGTTACGGACAAGAGCCTCAAGGGCAAGCCGACCCTGATCTTCTTCGGCTACACCCATTGCCCCGACGTCTGCCCAACCTCGCTGTTCGAGATCTCGGAAGTGCTGCGGGCGATGGGCAAGGACGCCGATAAGGTCAATGCCGTCTTCATCTCGGTCGATCCCGAGCGCGACACGCCGGCGACGATGAAGGATTATCTGTCGAGCTTCGATCCCCACCTCGAGGGGCTGTCCGGCGATCCTGCCGAGACAGCCAAGGTGATCACCTCCTACCGGGTTTATGCCAAGAAGGTCCCGACCAAGGACGGCGACTACACCATGGACCACACTGCGCTGGTCTACCTGATGGATCGCGACGGCCGCTTCGTCTCGCCGTTCAATCTGAAGCGAACGCCGGAAGAGGCGGCAGCTGATTTGAAGCGGTATCTCTGAGGGCCTGATCCAACCGCAGCTGCTTCTTCATCGTCATGCCCGGGACAAGCCCGGGCATGACGACCAAGAGACCTTTACCGAGCCCACAATCGGCACTCGCCTTCGCAGCCGAATGGTCTATAAGGCCCTCCGATCCCAACGAAATTCATTGCTTTCCGGTCGATGGCTTCATCGCAACAGGCGAAATCGTTCAAATCTGCCCGTGGCTTGCTGATGGGGTTGGCCGCCGCCGCGTGCCTGCTCGCAGCCCAGCCTGCCGAGGCCCAGACGCCAGCCAAGCGGCCTCCGGCAGCGCCACAGACCCCCCCTCAGGCCGCCCCCCAAGCAGCCCCGCAGGCCGTGCCCGGCTTCTGGGACCCACGTCGGCGACCGGAGCGGCCGGACCTGTCGCGCCTGACCGTGATCCGCTTCCTGACCGAGACCGACTATCCGCCGTTCAACTTCACCGGCGCGGACGGCAATCCGGCCGGCTTCAATGTCGATCTCGCCCGCAGCCTGTGCGAGGAGATCAAGGTCACCTGCACGGTGCAGATGCGGCGTTTCGAGACGCTGGTCGATGCGCTCACCTCCAACCGGGGCGACGCCATCATCGCCTCGATGGCGGTGAGCCCGCAGCTGCGCGCCCGCGTCGACTTCACCGATCCCTATTACCGGGTGCCGGCGCGCTTCGTCTCGCGCAAGGATGCGGTGATGCCGGAGATCCGGCCCGAATATCTCGAGGGCAAGAAGGTCGGCGTCATCGCCGGCTCCGCGCACGAGGCCTATCTCAAGGCGATGTTCACCGATGCCGAGCTGCATGCCTATCCCGGTGACGACGCGATGCGCGCAGCTTTACGAAGAGGCGAGGTCGATTTCATCTTCGGCGACGCCATCTCGCTGGCGTTCTGGATCAACGGCACCGATTCCGGCGATTGCTGTGCCTTTTCCGGCGGCCCCTTCGTCGAGAGCCGTTTCTTCGGCGAAGGCATCGGCATCGCCGTGCGCAAGGGCAACGACGTGCTGCGCCAGGCCTTGAACTGGGCGATGTTCCGCGTCTGGGAAAAAGGCCGCTACACCGATCTGTGGCTGCGGTATTTCTCGGTGAGCCCGTTCTAGTTTCTTCGCTGATCTCTCCGCCGTCATTGCGAGGAGCCTTTGCGACGAAGCAAATCCAGACTGTTTCCGCGGAAAGATTCTGGATTGCTTCGCTTCGCTCGCAATGACGGTGCAAGAGGCTACACCGCCCACAAAATTGCATTCTGCCCGGAAATCGCTATTTTCCGCGGCCCGGAGGCCCCTGATGTCCGTTATCGATCTTGCCGCGAACCCGAGCGACCTGCGTGCGCTCGCCGAACAGTCCAACGCCTGGCCGTTCGAGCAGGCGAAGGCCATTGTCGCGCGGCTGAAGAAAAGCCCGAAGGACGAGGTGCTGTTCGAGACCGGCTACGGCCCGTCGGGCCTGCCGCATATCGGCACGTTCGGTGAGGTCGCGCGCACCTCGATGGTGCGCCATGCCTTCCGGGTGTTGACCGAGGACAAGATCAAGACGCGCCTCTTGGCATTCTCCGACGACATGGATGGATTTCGGAAAGTGCCCGACAACGTCCCCAACAAGGAGATGCTGGCGGAGCATCTCGGCAAGCCGCTGACGCGGGTGCCGGATCCGTTCTCCAACGAGTACCCGTCGTTCGGCGCGCACAATAACGCGCGCTTGCGCGCCTTCCTCGATCATTTCGGCTTCGACTACGAGTTCGCGAGCTCGACCGACTACTACACGTCCGGCCGCTTCGATGCGACGCTGCTGAAGATGCTCGCTGCTTACGACAAGATCATGGCGATCATCCTGCCGACGCTGGGGCCGGACCGCCGCGCGACGTACTCCCCGTTCCTGCCGATCAGCAAGACCACGAGCGTCGTGCTGCAGGTGCCGATGATCCGCCGCGACGTCGCGGCCGGCACCGTGACCTATGTCGATCCAGACACAAACGAGGAAGTCGAGACGACCGTCACCGGCGGCAACGTCAAATGTCAGTGGAAGGCCGACTGGGCGATGCGCTGGGTCGCGCTCGGCGTCGACTATGAGATGGCCGGCAAGGATCTCATCGATTCCGTGAAGCTCTCCGGCGCCATCGCGAAGGCGCTCGGCGGCACGCCGCCCGAGGGCTTCAACTACGAGCTCTTCCTCGACGAGAAGGGCCAGAAGATCTCGAAGTCGAAGGGCAATGGCCTCACCATCGACGAATGGCTGCGCTACGCCTCGCCGGAATCGCTGTCGCTGTTCATGTATCGCGAGCCGAAGGCGGCCAAGCGGCTGTATTTCGACGTCATCCCGCGCAATGTCGACGACTACCAGCAGTTCCTCGATGGCTTTCCGAAGCAGGACGGCAAGCAGCAGCTCGGCAATCCGGTCTGGCACATCCACAACGGCAAGCCGCCGAAGGGCGACATGCCCGTCACCTTCCAGCTGCTGCTCACCTTGGTGTCGTCGTCGAACGCGGAGAACGCCGAGACGCTGTGGGGTTTCATCGGCCGCTATCGTCCCGGCGTGACGCCGCAGACGCATCCGAAGCTGGATGCGATGGTCGGCTATGCCATCAACTACTACCGCGACTTCGTCGCGCCGACGAAACAGTTCCGCGAACCAACCGAGACCGAGCGCGCGGCATTGCAGGATCTGCGCGATGCGCTATCGCAATTGCCGCAGGACGCCACGGCCGAGGACATCCAGAACGTCGTCTATGAGATCGGCCGCCGCGAGCCGTTCCTCGATCAGATCAAGAAGGGCAAGGACGGCCGCCCGGGCGTCACGCTCGACTGGTTCAACATGCTCTACCAGGTGCTGCTCGGCCAGGAGAAGGGCCCGCGCTTCGGCTCCTTCGTCGCCGTGTACGGCGTGCAGAACGCGGTGAACATGATCGACGGCGCGCTGGCGCGGAGCGCGTAGATGCGGCCTGCTTCTACGGCATGATCCGGTGCATCTCGGGATAGCTCGTGAAATTGCTCTCGCTCACGTCGTCCGGATCGAATGCCGGAAGTCTCGGTTTCGATGGTGAGGTCACTTCGCTTTCTCCATCAGCCCAGGGATCGGCGCGGCATCGGCCGCGCGCATCAAGGTCAGCAGCACGCGGCAGAGCGGCGTTGCGATCTGGTGGCGCTCGCCGGCCGCGACCACCGCGCCGGTGAGCGCGTCCACCTCCGAGCGCCGCCCCGCCAGCCGGTCGAAATACATCGAGGTGCCGGCATCGGGCGGGAACGTCATCAGCATTGCCCGCAGCTTCAAGGCTTCGTCGTCTGCGAGCCGGGCGCCGTCGGCGCGCGCGACCGCGGCGGCTTCTTCCAGGGCGGAGAGCACCAGCGAGCCCATGTCCTCGCGCCTGAACACGCCCTGGCGCTGCAGCGTGAGCGCGGTGATCGGATTGGCGATCGCGTTGAGCAGCAGCTTGCGCCAGGCCATCGTCTTGAAGTCGGGGCTGACCAGGATCTGCATTCCCGTGCCTTCGAGCAATTCCACGAAGGCACGGCCACCGGCATCATCGCTCACCGCAAAATCATGGTCGCTGGCGCGGCGGTAGCGCACGCGGTCGGGCGCAAGCCGCTCACCATTGTAATAGACGATGGTCGGCACGACGGTCGCCGCTCCGACGAATGGCGCAAGCCGTTCGGTGTGGCCCATGCCGTTCTGCAGGACCGCGACATGCGTGCTGGCGCCGCAGAGCCGCTGCAGCCAGGGCGAGCTCGAGGCGGTATCCTGCGCCTTGGTGCACAGCAGCACCCAGTCATGGATGTCGGCCTGTGCCGGATCCGTCAATATACGTGGCCGCGCTTCGATCGTGCGGTCGGGACGTTCCACCACCAGCCGCGCAATCCCGCGTCTGACGCAGGCGGTGACGTCGTGCCGGCCGGTCGCATCGAGCGCGCCGGCGATGACGCCGCCAATGCTGCCCAGGCCGACGACGGCGACCCGGCGGCGCCCGGTCGTTGCGGCATGATCGATCGTGGACATCGCGGAACCTCCAGGCATCGCTTAAAATGTATGTTCCCTGGGAGTATTTGCTGAAATTGCGGCGTCAGCCAGCCCGCGCGGCCTGTCCAAACCGCAGGGGCGTGATGCCGTAGCAGCGCCTGAAGTGCTTGTTGAGTGCGGCCTGATCGCAAAATCCCGCCGCCGCGCGCTGTCCGCCAGCGAACGACCGTGTTTCAGGAGACGGCAAGCCGCGTTGAGCCCGATGTGCACGAGATAGGCGTGCGGGGTAAGGCCAACCGCGCTTGACCAGCTCGCCCGCCACGCAGGGCTCGCCATTTTCCAGCTGATCGGGCCTTCAATGCGTGACGGTGACTCATCATCTTCCCCCTCGAGACGAATTTGGTCGGCAATAGGGGGCGCAACCTGTGCGAGAGCGGCAGTGAGTCGCAAGGTCGCGGCAGACAAAACGCGGCCTGGCTGATGTCGTCGCCTGATCACGACGTCGGCGGGAAACAATCACTGGCTTGCCCACAGGATGCGCGCGATCCACGCGACATCGCCGGCCGCCATCGTGCGATCGGCCTGCGTCCCATCGAGCGGCTCGAGCTCCAGCGCCTTTGTGGTGCGGCGCTTCAGCGTCGCGACCGTCATCTCACCCGCTTTGCTCCTCACCACCACGCGATCGCCTTTGCGGATCGGCGCGCCGGGTGAGACCAGGACGATGTCGCCGTCGCGATAGACAGGCGCAAGTGCATGGCCGGAAATCTCCAGTGCAAACGTGTGGCGGTCCTCGGAGGTGGGAAGCGCGATTTCGGTCCAGCCCCTGCCGGATGGAAGGCCGGCCTCGTCGAAAGCGCCGCTCGTTCCGGCCTGCGCGAGGCCGAGCAGCGGCACCGAACGGCCGTCGCCCGCGCGGTCGTCCTCAATCAATTTCGCAAAGCTGTCGATCGAAGCGTCGGCGGCGGCCAGCGCCTTTGCGATCGATTCGGTCGAAGGCCAGCGCTCGCGGCCGTCAGCGGTAATGCGCTTGGACCTGTTGAAGGTGGTGGGATCGAGCCCCGCACGCTTGGCGAGGCCGGACGGCGACAATCCGGCGCGCGCCGCCAGCTGATCCAGCGCGGCCCAGATCTCGCCGTGAGTCAGCATCCTCTGCGCTTTGGCCTGTCTGACCATGGAAGGTCCAGCCCGTCGCAACTCAGGAAAACTGTCCTCAAATCAACCGGTTTTCCGTTTTTCGCGCAAGGGGCAGCGGGCGAAAGCGTTTTCAATCGAAATGGCTATCGGTTCGCGTCACGAAAACGCGTCAAAACAGGAATCCAGAGCGCCGTTTCCGATTTCATCGGACCGGAAAAGGCTCTAGGTCTTGAGTTCGGAAGGGCCGGCCTTTACGGTCGCGCCCGGGGTTCGAAGACCCGCGAGAGACGAAAAAACCCAGAAGACTCAAAGAACAAACAAGGCTGCGTAAGCGGTGGTCAAGATCTACAAAATCTGTCCGGCCTCGGCCTGGCGCGAGGCGGAACGGCAGGGCGTCTACCGCGGCAGCGCGGATGACGCGCGCGACGGGTTCATCCATTTCTCGACCGCCGCCCAGGTTCCCGAAACCCTGCGCAAGCACTATTTCGGACAGCGCGCGCTGTTCCTGGTCGAGGTCGATGGCGATGCGCTGGGCAGCGAGCTGCGCTGGGAACGTTCGCGCAACGACGAGCTCTTTCCGCATCTCTATGGCGAGCTCGATCTCGGCGCGGTGATCGCGGTGTTGAACCTCAACATGCGCTCCGACGGTGGTCACGATGTTCCGGAGCTCGCCCCGTGATCCGCGCGTTCGACGCCTTTTCGCTGCCGGTGCTGCGCTGGCTCGATCCCGAGGACGCGCATCGCCTGGCGATCCAGGGCCTGCGCTTCCTGCCACCGGTCAAGCCGCGTGCCGACGATCCCAAGCTCGCGGTGCGCGCCTTCGGGCTGAACTTTCCCAATCCGATCGGCATGGCCGCGGGCTTCGACAAGAGCGCCGAGGTACCGGACGCGCTGCTGCGGCTCGGATTTGGCTTCGTAGAGATCGGCTCGGTGACGCCGAAACCGCAAGAAGGCAATCCGCGGCCGCGGCTGTTCCGGCTCGAGCGCGACGAGGCGATCATCAACCGCATGGGTTTCAACAATGACGGCGCGGAGGCAGCCCTGCGCCGGCTTGCGGCGCGCGCGCAGCACGGCGGCATCGTCGGCGTCAATGTCGGCGCCAACAAGGATTCGCCGGACCGCGTCGCCGACTACGTCAAGCTGATCGAGACCTTTGCACCGGTCGCAAGCTATTTCACCGTCAACGTCTCTTCGCCGAACACGCCGGGCCTGCGCAATTTGCAGGAAGGCGCACTGCTCGACGACCTGCTCGCACGCGTGATCGACGCGCGCGAGCGGGTGCGTCAGAAGGCCGGCGACACGCCGGTGCTGCTCAAGATCGCGCCGGATTTGAGCCTTGCCCAGCTCGACGACGTGGTGCAGGTCGCGCGCTCGCGCCGGGTAGACGGTATGATCGTCTCGAACACCACGATCGCGCGGCCGAGCACGTTGCGCGAGGAGTCGCGGGCGAAGGAGCAAGGTGGCCTGTCCGGCCGACCGCTGTTCCGCCTGTCGACGCGGATGGTCGCGGAAACCTATGTGCGCGTCGAGGGCGCATTCCCGCTGATCGGCGTTGGCGGCGTCGACTCGGGCGGCGCCGCGCTGACCAAGATCCGTGCCGGCGCCAGCCTGATCCAGCTCTACTCATCGCTGGTCTATAAGGGTCTCGGCCTTGTCGACGAGATCAAGCGCGACCTGACCTCGACTCTGCTCCGCACGGGGCGGGATTCGCTGTCCGAGATCGTCGGCGCGGATGCGGCGACACTCACCGCGGAAGACTGGCCGAGGATGTGAGGCGGTCTCGTGCCCCGGACGCAGCGCAGCGCTCCTTCAGCGGTGCGCTGCAGAGCCGGGGCCCATACCTGCTGGGTCCCGGCTCTGCGTCGCGTCAATTTCATGCCGCGTCGCGTCCGGGACACGACGGCTAGATCTTCGAAAACGTCGCCCCGTAGAGCGCCGGATAGCGCGCGCCCTGCAAGCCGCCGCGGGCGACATAGAAAGCGATCAGCGCGCTCCACAGGCCGGCATTGCCGAACGATTGCAGCGCCAGCCAGACGCCGAAAAAGATCGCCAGCGATAGCAGCATCAGATTGCGCATCTCGCGCGCCCAGGTCGCGCCGACATAGATGCCGTCGAAGCCGAAGGCGAACACACCGGGAATGGGCGCAAGCACGATGAACGGCAGGAAGTCGCGCGCGACGCGGCGAACATCCTCACTCGCCGTCATGACATTGATCAGCGCTGGCCCGAACAGCGCAAACAGCACCGCGACGACCAGCGCAAAGCCGAGGCCCCAGAGCAGCACCAGCCGCATCGAATCCGCAAAGCCTTTTGGATCGCGCGCGCCAAAGGTGCGGCCGCAGAGCTGCTGGGCTGCATTGGCGAGGCCATCGAGAAAGAAGGCGCTGACCAGGAGGAAATTGTTGAGCACGGAGTTCGCCGCCAGCGTGACGTCGCCCGCGCGCGCGCCCTTGGCGGTGAAGAACAGGAACACGGCGATCAGCGCCGCGGTGCGGATCATGATGTCGGAATTCACCGCCAAGAGCCGCATCAGCTTGGCGCGATCGAACAGCGTTGCGCGAGGCACTTTGAAGCCGCCGGTCGCATAGCGACGGCAGACGATCACGCCCAGCACAAAGCCTGTCGTCTCCGACAGCAGCGCCGCGATCGCCGCGCCGGCGATGCCGGTGTCGTAAACCAGCACCAGCAGGACCGTCGCCACCATGTTGATGAGGTTGATGACGACCTGCAGCGCGAGCGCCGGATTGGCGCGGGCCTGCCCGACCAGCCAGCCCAGGATGACGTAATTGGCGAAGGCAAACGGCGAAGACCAGATCCGGATCATGAAGTAGGTCTTCGCAGCCTGCGTCACGCCCGCGCTGCCGCCCATCAGGTCGAACAGCAGGCCCCCCAGCGGCAGCTGCAGCGCAATCAGCGCCGCACCGATCAGGCCCGCGACGATGAAGCCGCGCACCAGGATCACGGTCTGCTCGCGCCTCTCGCCGGCGCCCAGCGCCTGCGCGGTGAACGCAAGCGTGCTCATGCGCAGGAAGCCGAACAGCCAGAACAGGCAGTCGAAGATGACGGAGGCCATCGCGACGCCGCCGAGCAGCGCGGCATCGTCGAGCCGGCCGATCGCGGTGGTCGAGACCACGCCGATCAGCGGCGTCGTGAGGTTCGCGACCATCGCGGGACCCGCGATGGCGAACACCTGGCGGGAGCCTATCCTGGGATGAACCGGTGCGTGCATGTCAGAACACGAGCACCATGCGGTCTTCGGCGGCGAGGTGTTCGATTTCATCCAGACGCGTCAGCATGTCGTCACTCATATGGGTGAGGACGAGCCGCTTGGCGCCGATTTCGGGCAAATGCTGTTCCAAGGTCTTCAGGCTGAGATGGTTCTTGACCACCTTCTCGTACATGTAGGCCTCAGCGATGAAAAGGTCCGCACCATGCGCCAGCGGAATGAGCGTCTCCGTCCATTCGGTATCGGCGCTGTAGGCGAGCGTGCGGCCCTCGACCGCGACGCGATAGGCGAGGAACGGACCGCCGGATTCGCCGTGCACGACCGGATACGGCGTCACCGTCACGGCGCCGAAGCTTCGGCTTTGCTCGGGTGCGAGTTCGACCACGTTCAGCTCGAAGCGCTGCTTGGTCTTGGAGGAATGCTCGAACAGGGCTTCCATCACTTGGGCAAGCCGCGACGCAATGCCTTGCGGACCCGCGATCGTCAGCGGCCGCGTCCGCCGTGAGAATTGCGCGTCGAGCAAGACAAACGGCAGCCCGGCAAAATGGTCGCCGTGGAAATGCGTGATCAGGATCAGGTCGATCTCGTTGCAATCGATCTCGAGCCGCTTCAGCGCCGGCAGCGCCGACGCGCCGCAATCAATCAGGAAGTTGGCTTCGCGTCCCGAGACATGGAAGCAGGTATTGAGCCTGCCACCGGAGCCGAAAGCGTCACCGCAGCCGACGAAACGCAGTTGCATCGGCTGCGCACTCCCTCAATCACACCTTACCGGCCGCGCGGCGCGCCGAACACGCGCGAGAGCAGCCAGATCGGAATCACGATGACCGCGCCGAGCAGGAAGTAGCGCCACAGCCAGTTCACGGCATCGAAGCCGAGATCCCAGAGACGCTGGAACAAGAGGCGGATGCTGTGGATGATGTTCCAGGGGTCGAAGCCGATCGCCGCCAGCACGACGCCGACCAGGATCGAGAGCAGCACCAGGCGGAACGCGACGGTCAGCGGCGAGCCGCCGAGAAAGCGGTGCAGGCCGTCGCTGCGGCCGGCCGGCAAATCTCTGACGTCTTGGACCATCACAAACTCCTGAAGGCGGATTCGACCCCATTATAAGGCACGGCGAGGCACATGGGGAACCCGCAACCGGGCGTCAATCGGGTTACGGGAGTTTAATTCGGGCAGTGTGCTGGGCCACCTCTCCGCGGGGCAATAGGATGAGGACGGAGTGCGGGGCAGCGGGACAAGGGGGCGCAACCGCCCGGGTGAGAAACGAGTCCCGGCACAGTTTCACATCTCAATCTCCTCCGGCTCCGCCTTCAGCATCCGCTCCAGCGTCTCCAGCCGGTCGGCCTCGCGCGGCGGCTTGTCCCAGCGCAGGCGGCTGATGCGGGGGAAACGCATGGCGACGCCGGATTTGTGCCTGGGCGAGCGCTGCAATCCCTCGAAAGCGACTTCCAGCACCAGACCCTTGTCGCCCTCGTGCACGACGTGGCGGACGGGACCGAATTTTTCGGTGGTGTTGCGGCGGACGAAGCGGTCGATCTGGAGCAGCTCCTCGTCGGTGAAGCCGAAATAGGCTTTTCCGACCGGGACCAGTTCCTCGCCATTCTCGGTCTCGGTCCAGACGCCGAAGGTGTAATCGGAATAATAGGACGAGCGCTTGCCGTGGCCGCGCTGCGCATACATCAGCACGGCGTCGATGATGTGCGGATCGCGCTTCCACTTCCACCACTGCCCCTTCGGTCGCCCCGGCAGGTAAGGTGCATCGCGCCGCTTCAGCATGACGCCCTCGATAGCGTCGGCATCCTCGCCGGCACCGGCGCTCGCGGGATTGGCACGTGCGGCGGTGAGCGCGTCCCAGCTTGCGAAGGGAACGGTGGGCGACAGATCGATGCGGGGATCGTCGAGCTTCGCGACGAAGGTCTCCAGCCGTTCGCGCCGCTCCGCGAAAGGCAGCTCGCGCAGATCGTTCTCGTCGTCGCCGAGCAGATCATAGGCACGCAAGTGAATCGGAAACTCCTTGATCAGCTTCGGCGAGACGACCTTGCGGTTGAGCCGCTGTTGCAGGACGTTGAAACTCTGCACGCGGCCCTCGCGCAGGATCAGGAGCTCGCCATCGATGGCGCCGGGCAGGTGCAGCGATGGCACGAGATCCGGAAAGCTGCCGGTGATGTCCTCGCCGGTGCGCGAATAGAGCCGCGCTGTGATGTGCCCCCGATCGTCGCGGCCGGCGACCGCCTGCACGCGGATGCCATCCCATTTCCATTCGGCGATGTAGTCGGCGGGATCGAGCGCGGCGAAATCGCCTTCCTCGATCGCATGCGCGAGCATCACGGGCCGGAACGGCGCGGGATCGCGATTGACGGGTTTTTCGCCGCGTCCCTCCAGCCAGGCGAACAGGTCGAGATAGGGGGGACTAAGGCCGGGCCAGATCAGCTCGATATCGTGCGGGTCCTTGTCGCCGAGCGCGGCGGCCGCGGTCTTGGCCAGCCGCGCCGAGATGCCGATGCGCATCGCGCCAGTGACGAGCTTGAGCAGCGCCCAGCGGCCGGTCTCGTCGAGCTCGTCGAGCCAGCGCGCCAGCTGTGCCGGCATTTCGGTCTTGCCGAGCGTGCGCAGTGTGGTGACGACTTCGGTCAGTGTCGGAGGCGGCGGATTGTTGTGTGCCGCCAGCGCGGCCTTCGGCCACATCAGCGCCACCGTCTCCGAGAGATCGCCAACATAGTCGTAACTCAATCCGAACAGCACCGGATCGGCGCGCGCCGCGATCAGATCGCGGATCAGCCCAGGCTTGGCATGCTTGAAGCTGAGTGCGCCGGTCAGCGCCGCCAGCGCATAGCCGCGGTCGGGATCGCCGACTTCGCGGAAATAGCCGGTGATCAGCCGCAGCTTGTTGTTGCGGCCGGGCTCGTAGGCGAGGCGGTCCAGCAGCTCGGCGAAGCGGTTCATGCTTCGGCCTCGCCTTGAATGGGCGTCTCGCTCTCCTCCTCGTCGCCATAGCCGACGAGATCGAGCGGCCGCGCTTTCAGGCCCTTGCTCTGGCACCAATGCACCAGCGCATCTTCCTGGCCGTGGGTGACCCAGATCTCGCCGGCGCCAGTTGCGGCGATGGTCGCGGTAAGGCCGTCCCAATCGGCGTGGTCGGAGATCACCAGCGGCAATTCCACGCCGCGCTGCCGCGCCCGGGCACGCACGCGCATCCAGCCCGAGGCGAACGCCGTGACGGGATCGGGAAAGCGGCGCGTCCAGAGATCGGACGTTGCCGATGGTGGCGCCAGTGTAATGGTGCCGGCGAGCGCCGCCTTCTTCACGCCCTTCGCCGGCCGCAACTCGCCAAGTTCGATGCCGCGGCTCTGATAGTAATGCGTGATCGTCTCCATCGCGCCATGCAGGTAGATCGGCGCGTCATAGCCGGCCGCACGGAGCAGCGCGATCACCCGCTGTGCCTTGCCGAGCGAATAGGCACCGACAAGGTGTGCGCGCTCCGGAAACAATGCGACCGAGGCGAGCAGCTTCTTCACCTCGTCGCTCGCATCGCCGTGCCGGAACACCGGCAGCCCGAACGTCGCCTCGGTGATGAAGACGTCGCAGGGCACCAGCTCGAAGGGCGTGCAGGTCGGATCAGGCGCATCCTTGTAGTCACCGGAGGCAACGACGCAGGTGTCCTTAGCCGTCACCGCGACCTGCGCCGATCCCAGCACATGGCCGGCCGGGTGAAACTTGACGGTGACGTCGCCGAGCCGGATCTCCTCGCCATAGCGGATCGCTTGGGTCGACCCGGCAAAATTCTCTCCATAACGTAGGCGCATCATATCGAGCGTTTCCTGCGTCGCCAGCACCGCGCCATGGCCGGCGCGGGCATGGTCGGAATGCCCGTGGGTGATCACGGCCCGCTCCACGGGACGGACAGGGTCGATATGGAAGGCGCCGGGCTTGCAGCATAGGCCGGCAGCAGTTGGCAGCAGGATGTCTTGCGGACGCATGTGAGTGATATAGGAACGGGCCGCTCCAAATTGAGCGGTCATGCGCGGGCTTGCCGTCTCCGCTAGGCTTCGCCGGCCCGGTGATGTACAAGCCGCCGAAACCACTTGGTGAGGGCGGGACCCGCGCATCCATCTTCCTAAAGAGTTCTCTTATTGATGGATTGCCGGGTCAAGCCCGGCAATGACGAGTAGTTCCATGCCCCTGCGCCTGTTCCTGACCTCCGGCGATCTCATGGCCGACCGCCGTTTCGAGTTCGCGCGCGACCTGCAGCTCAAGGGCGACCTGCCCGCCGCCGCGGATCTCCTGGAGCAGGCGATCGAGCTCGCGCCTGATTTCACCTCGGCCTGGTTCACGCTTGGCGAGATCCGTCAGCAGCTCGGCGAGCGCGACAAGGCCATCGCGGCCTTCCGTGAAGCGCGCCGAACCGATCCCGAAGACCAGCACGGCGCCGGCCTGCACCTGATGCGGCTCGGCGATGCGGAGATGGCGGAGATGCCAAAGGCCTATGTGCAGGCGCTGTTCGATCAATACGCGCCGCGCTTCGAGCACGCGCTGATCAACGATCTCGGCTATCGCGCGCCCGCGCTGATCTTCAAGGCGGTGCTGGCTGCGCGCGTCGCCGCCAAAAAGCCCGCCTACTTCAAGCGCACCATCGATCTCGGCTGCGGCACGGGTCTTGCGGCCGCCGCGTTCGCCAAGCAGGTCGACCATTTCATCGGCATCGACCTGTCGCCCGGCATGATCAAGGAGGCGCGCGCGACGAACCTCTATGCCGAGCTCGAAGTCGCCGACATGATCGAGGGGCTGCGCGGCAAGGCCGACGCAAGCGCGAACCTCGTCGTCGCCGCGGATGCGTTCGTCTATCTCTCCGATCTCGCACCGGTGCTGAGCGAGGCCAGGCGCGTGCTCGTGTCAGGCGGCGTGCTCGCCTTCACACTGGAGACGCATGACGGCAGTGGCGTCGTGCTTGGCGAAGGCCTGCGCTATGCCCATTCCGCGGAATATGTGCGCGGTGCCATCGCCAAGGCGGATCTCAAGCTGCTGACTTTGGAGCCGGCCTCGCCGCGCAACGAGAACAACGAGCCGGTGCGCGGCCTCGTCGTCGTTGCCGAGAAAACTTGAGTCTAGGCGCTGGCGCCTAGCGATTTCGAGCGTCATTGCGTCGCAAAGCTGCGACTTCCCACTTGCGAGCCGAGCTGCGATGCCAGCACAATGCGCTCGCTAGGGAGAAACAAATAATGACGAAGAATCCATCGCGGCGCGATTTCAGCGCCGCTGCGCTCGCCACCATCGCCGCATCCGCATTGCCGGCGCCTTACGTCTGGGCTGCGGAGAAGAAATACGACGCGGGCGCCAGCGACACCGAGATCAAGATCGGGCAGACTGTGCCGCATTCCGGCCCCGGCTCGCTCTACGGCGTGCTCGGCCGCATCGGCGAGGCCTATTTCCAGATGCTGAACGAGAAGGGCGGCATCAACGGACGCAAGGTCAAGTTTCTCACCATGGACGATGCCTACAGCGCGCCGAAATGCGTCGAGGCGACGCGGCGGCTGGTCGAGCAGGAGGAGGTGCTGGCGCTCTACGGCTCGCTCGGCACCGCACCGCAGACCGCCGTGCACAAATACCTGAACTCCAAGGGCGTGCCGCAGCTGTTGCTCAACACCGGCGCCTCGAAGTGGAACAATCCGAAAGAGTTCAAATGGACGATGGCGGGCCTGCCGCTCTATCCGACCGAGGCGCGCATCCTGGCCCGGCACGTCGTCAGCGTGAAGCCGAATGCGAAGATCGGCATCCTCTACCAGAACGACGATTTCGGCCGCGACTTCCTGGGGCCGTTCAAGAAGGTGTTGGCCGATGACGGCGGCACCGCGCAGGTGATCATGGAGCAGACCTACGATCTCACCGATCCGACCGTCGATTCCCAGCTCATCAATCTCTCGAAATCGGGCGCCGACGTCTTCTACAACATCTCCACCGGCAAGGCGTCGTCGCAGTCGATTCGTAAAGTCGCCGAGCTCGGCTGGAAGCCACTGCAATTGTTGTCGGCCGGCTCGACTGGACGCTCGATCCTCAATGCCGCGGGGCTGGAGAACTGCACCGGCATCGTCGCCATCCGCTACAACAAGGAGGTCGGCCTGCCGAAATGGGAGAAGGACCCTGACGTGATGGCGTTCGAAGAGCTGCGCAAGAAGTACCTGCCGAGCATCGACCCCGACAATACCATCGCCTTCGCCGGCTACGGCCAAGCCGTGACCATAGGCGAGATCCTGCGCCGCTGCGGCGACGAGCTCACCCGCGCCAACGTGCTGAAGCAGGCATCGACGCTCGCGGGTTTCCACTCGCCCTATTTCCTCGATGGCGTCACCTACAGCTACACGCCCGAGAACTACACGCCGATGAAGACGCTGTTCATCTCCACCTTCACCGGCAAGGACTGGGATATCTCCGACAAGCCGATGTCGGAGTAGGGTCGGCGAATTCCGCTGCCCCTTACCTCCTCGTTCCCCGCAGGGCGATCATATTTGAGATAGGATTCCCTGCGGCCATCCTTCGAGACGCCCGCTTTGGGCGGGCTCCTCAGGATGAGGAACGGAGTGCGCGGTGGTTGCTTCAGGGACACGGATGCCGCTTAGCCTCATCCTGAGGAGGCGCGTCAGCGCCGTCTCGAAGGATGAGGCGCGCGCTCAGGCGCTAACGCGCGAGACCAGCCGATATGCCCGCGCCGCATTCACGCCAAACGCCTTGTCCCGCACCTGCGGGCCAAGCCTCGCCAGGCAGGCCTCCAGCGCGGTCTTGATCTCGCCATAGCTTCCCGCAAGCAGGCACACCGGCCAGTCGGAGCCGAAGATCAGCCTGTCCTCACCGAAACATTTTGCGGCGTGCTCGACGAACGGAAACAGCCGTTCCGCATCCCAGTCACTCCAGACCGCTTCGGTCGCGAGCCCTGAGATCTTGCACCAGACATTGCCGCAAGCAGCTAACGCGGCAATGCGGTCGGCCCATTCGTCGCTTCCACCGTCCGCAATCGGTGGCTTGGCGGCGTGGTCGAGCACGAAGCGCGCGTGCGGAAAGGCCTGCGCGGTTGCGATCGCCGCCGGCAGCTCGCGGGCACGAACGAGGAAATCGTAAGCGAGCTCGCGGGCGAATACGGCCGTGAGGCCGCGCTGGACGTCCTCGCGGAGCAGCCAGTCGGGATCGGTCTCGTCGTGGACCTGGTGGCGGATACCGACCAGCTTGCCGCCGCCCGGCAAGGCGCGCAGCCCGTCGAGCGTTTCGCCGAGGTCGCCATCGGTCAGATCGGCCCAGCCGACGACACCAACCACAGACGGCGTCACATGCGCGATGCGCAAGAATTCCTCGGTCTCCTCCAGCGCGGAGCGGCACTGCACCACGATGCTCGCGTCGACGCCGTTTGCTTTCAGCAATGGCGCGAGATCGGCAGGACCGAAAGCGCGACGGATCGGCGCCAGCTCGTCCGCCGCCATCCACGGATAATCGGCGCGCGCCGGATCCCAGAAATGCTGGTGGCCGTCGATGATCATGTCCTACGTCCCGCCGGGAAGTGGCGCCCGCGCATCGACGAGCTTTCGTGCACGCAACTCCTGCCAGAACGCGGCGGGCACCGCCCTCTCCGACATCGCGATGTTGTCGGCGACTTCCGCGGCGTTGCGCGCCCCCAGCACGGCGACCGTCACCGCCGGATGCGCCATGCAGAACTGCAGCGCGGCGGCTTTCAGCTCCGTGCCGTGCCTGCGGCAGAGTTCATCGAGTTCCAGCGCACGCGCGACGAGCGCCGCATCGGCATCCTGATAGTTGAACTTCGCGCCAGTTCGCGGATTGGCCAAAATGCCGCTGTTGTAGATGCCGCCGAGCAGGATGCCGATGTTCCTGGCCTGGCAGAGCGGAAACAGCGTCTCCAGCGCGCCCTGATCGAGCAGCGTGTAGCGCCCGGCGAGCAGGAAGCAGTCGACCGGCACGACCTCGGCGAAGCGAACCAGCATCTCCGATTGGTTCATGCCGGCGCCGATCGCCTTGACTGTGCCCTCACTGCGCAGGCGCTGCAGCGCGCGGAAGGCACCGGCGACGGCCTCGTCATAGTGGTCGTCGGGATCATGCACCAGCAGGACATCGACGCGGTCGAGCCCAAGCCGCTCCAGGCTCTCCTCAACCGATCGCATCACGCCGTCATGGCTGAAATCGAACACCGGCCGCTCGCGCGGCGTGCCCTTGTAGTGCTCATCCTCGGCGGCGCCATCATCGGGCGCGCGCAGCAGACGGCCGACTTTTGTCGAGATGGCGTAGGTGTCCCGCTTCTGTTGCCGCAGGAATCCACCGAGCCGCCGCTCCGCGAGGCCGAACCCGTAGAGCGGCGCGGTATCGAAAAAGCGGACGCCGGCAGACCAGGCGCGCGCGATCGTTGCCTCCGCGTCGGCGTCACTGACTGGTGCGAACAATCCGCCGAGCGGGGCGGAACCGAGGCCGATCGAGGTGACATCGAGAGCGCCGAGCCGTGACCTTTTCATTCCCATTGCCTTCCAGGAGTCTTCTTCCAACCGCCAAATCATCTCCCCCGCTCGCGGGAACCGCAAGCGGGGGAGGCACGCAGGAGCACGGGGCTGGCGGAGCTCCTACTTCAGCATCTGCGCGACATTGTCCTTGGTCACGAGGTCGAGGCCGGTGTAGACGATCTCCGGCACCTTCTCGCCCTTCTTGATCGCGAGCAGCGTGTCCATCGCCTTCTCGCCCATCTCGAACGGACGCTGGCCGACCAGCGCATTGGCATAGCCGTCACGCAACAGCTCGAGCTGCATCTTCAGCGTGTCGGCGACGACCAGCGTGAACTTGCCGGAATCGATGTCCTTCTTGTTGCGGGAAGCGAAGGCCTTGAAGCCTTCGGGGGCGAACATCGGCCAGCCGCCGATGGGAACGATCGCGGCGAGGTCGGGCGTTGCCGTGCGCATGTCCGTCATCTGCTGGACCGCCAGCGCCGGATCGTCGTTGCAGAACGTCGGGGAACCCGCGACTTCGGTCCATTTCGAACCCTTCAGCGCCTCGCGAACGCCCTCGACGCGCTCGGCGAGGTTCTTGGCGCCGGGACCACCGGAGACCATGGCGTACTTTCCACCGTCGGGCCGCATCTTCAGCAGTTGCTTGCCGAGGGCCAAGCCGAACTCCTTGTTGTTGGTGCCGATATAGGCGATCCGCTTGGAGCCTGGGGCATCCGCATCAAAGGTGATGACAGGAATGCCGGCGGCGGTTGCCGCCTCGATCGACTTGGTCATGGCCGCGACGTCGGCGACCGAGATCGCGAGGCCGTCGACCTTCTGGGTGATGAAGTCCTGGATGATCTGGGCCTGCGTCGCCGGCTCATGCTCCACCGGTCCCTTGTAGATGCACTCGATGTTGCCGAGCTCCTTGGCGCGCTTCTGGCAGCCATCGCGCGCGAAGTCGAAGAACGGATTGTTCATCGCCTTGGGCACGATGACGAAGCGGTAGTTCGCAGCAAATGCCGGCGTCGCCATCAGCGCAACGGCGATACCCGCAAGCAGAAGTTTCCTCATTATCTCCTCCACCCTCGTTTGGTGCCCATCCCCTCGAAAGTGCCCGGGAAGCGGACAGGCGGCATTTGGTTGCCTTCCCGGGATGACATGACGTCAGCTCATCCGCGAACGGATCCGGTCGACCAGCACGGCCAGAATGATGATCACGCCCACCAGCGTCTGCTGCCAGTAGGAGGAGACCTGTGCCAGCACGAGACCGTTGCGGATCACTTCCAGCAGCACGCAGCCGACGATGGCGCCAAGTGGGCCGCCGATGCCGCCGGCAAGGTTGGCGCCGCCGATCACGGCCGCAGCGATCACGTTGAGCTCGTAGGACGTCGCCATGTTGGCCGGCGCCGATCCCAGCCAACCGGAGATGATGATGCCCTGCAAGCCCGCGGCGAGCGCGCAGATCACATAGACCTCGATCTTCACCCGTACGACCGGAATGCCGGTGAGCTCCGCCGCCTTCTCGTTGCCGCCGAGCGCGAAGACATGGCGGCCGAACGAGGTGTGATGGAGCACCACCGCCATCGCCAGCGCGAGGATCACGAGATAGATGAAGGGCATGGGCACGCCGAGCACGTCGCCCGAGGTGAGCCCGTAGAAGTAGTCGGCGTCCGGGCCGCCCGGAAAACTGCCGCGACCATTGGAAACGACATAGCCGAGCCCGCGCACGATCGAGAGCATGCCGAGCGTGGTGACGAAGGGCGACAGGCCCAGCACGGCGGTGCAGAAGCCGTTGACGAGACCCGCAATCAGCGCAACGCCGAGGCCCGCAGCCACGGAGATCAACAGGATCAGCCCGGGTACGTTAGCGACCACCGTCTTGCCGTCGGCGGCCATGTGCACGAACAGCGAGGCGCCGAGCCCGCCGGGCGTCGACAGCTCGGTCATGACCATCGAGGTGATCATGGCGGAGAAGCACATCATCGAGCCGACTGAGAGGTCGATGCCGCCGGTGATGATCACGAAGGTGACGCCGAGCGTGGCGATGGCGATGAAGGAAAAATTCTTCGCCACGTTCTGCATGTTGCCTTCGGTGAAGAAATAGGGGCTGGCGAAATGCATGATCACCAGCAGCACCGCCAGCGCGATCAGGACATAGCCGGTCTGGGAGGCGAAGATGCCGCGCTGCCACCATCTGATCCGGCCGACATTGGTGAAACTGATCGGTGATTCCAAGGGCACGGCCATCACGCCGCCTCCTTCGCGCCGGTGATGAGGGCGGTGACTTCCTCCGGTGAGGTCTCGTGGATCGGCTTGTCGGCCCGCTTCTCGCCGCGGCGCATGACGACGACGCGATCGCAGACCGCGAACACGTCGGGCATGCGGTGCGAGATCAGCATGACGGCGACCCCCTGCTCCTTCAGCCGGTGGATTAGGCCGAGCACCTGCTCGACCTGGCGCACCGAGATCGCCGCGGTCGGCTCGTCCATCATCACCAGCCGCGCGTTGGAGAGCCGTGTCCGCGCGATCGCGACCGCCTGGCGCTGGCCGCCCGACATCTGCTTGACGAGATCGTCGGGGCGCGTCTCGGAGCGCAGTTCGCCGAACAGCTCCAGTGCCCGCGCCGCCATCGCCTTGTGGTCGAGCAGCGCGATGGGTCCGAACTTGCGCTTCAGCTCGCGGCCGAGGAAGACGTTGGCGGCGGCGGTCAGATTGTCGGCGAGCGCGAGATCCTGGTAGACGACCTCGATGCCGACGGCGCGGGCATCGACCGGCCGGTTGAAGTGGACCGCGCTGCCCGCAAAGCGGATCTCGCCGTGAGTGGGGCGGAAATTGCCGGCGATGATCTTGACCAGCGTCGACTTGCCGGCGCCATTGTCGCCCATCAGGCCGACCACCTCGCCGGGGAACACCTGCATGTCGACGCCGTGCAGCGCGCGGATCGCGCCGAACTCCTTACCGATGCCGGTGAGTTCGAGGACCGGTGTCGCGTCAGCTCTCGTCATCAGCGGCCTTCCTCAGACATAGCGGTTGACCAGGGATTCCAGATATTCCTGCCGGCCGGAGCGGGGCTGCGGATCGAAGCCGGGAGACATCGCACGGTCGGCGAGATCGGCGAGCGAACGCTGACCGCCGAGAATGGCCCTGCCCTCAGGCCCAGCCCAGCCCTCATAGCGCCTGGCAAGCGGTGTGGTGAGCACGCCGGCGTCGAGCATGTCGGCGGCGGCGAGGAAGGCACGCGCGCAGGCATCCATCGAGCCGACATGGGCGTGGATGAGATCATCGGGGTCGATCGACTGGCGGCGGATCTTGGCGTCGAAGTTGAGCCCGCCCGTGGTGAAGCCGCCGCGGTTCAGGATCTCGTGGAACACCAAGGCGAGTTCCGGCACGTTCATCGCAAACTGGTCGGTGTCCCAGCCGAGCAGATCGTCGCCGCGGTTGATGTCGAGCGAGCCGAACACGCCGAGCGCCTCGGCCAGCGCGACCTCATGATGGATGGAGTGGCCGGCGAGGATGGCGTGGTTCTGCTCGATGTTGAGCTTGACATCGTTGAGGAGATCGAAACGTTCGAGAAAGCCGTAGCAGGTGGCGACGTCGAAATCATATTGATGCTTGGTCGACTCCTTCGGCTTCGGCTCGATCAGGATTGGGCCCTTGAAACCGATCTTGTGCTTGTGCTCGACGACGAGCGAGACGAAACGGCCGAGCTGGTCGAGCTCGCGCTCGAGATCGGTGTTGAGCAGCGTCTCGTAGCCCTCACGTCCGCCCCACAACACATAGTTCTGGCCGCCGAGCCGGTGCGTCACCTCCAGTGCGGCCCGGACCTGGCCGGCGGCATAGGTGAAGATGTCGGGGTCCGGATTGGTCGCTGCGCCCGCCATGTAACGGCGATGCGTGAACAGGTTCGCGGTACCCCAGAGCAGGCGGACCTTTGCCGCGGCCATCTTCGCTTCGAAGATATCGGCGATCGCGTTGAGATTGGCAACGGACTCGCTGAGCGAAGCGCCTTCCGGCGCGGCGTCGACGTCGTGGAAGGTGAAGAAGGGTACGTCCAGCAGGCGGAACAGCTCGAAGGCGATATCGGCCTTGGCCCGCGCCATCGCCATCGGATCGGTGCCGTGGTGCCAGGGCCGCAAAAAGGTCTCACCGCCGAAGGGATCGCCGCCGGGCCAGCAGAACGAATGCCAGTAACAGACCGCAAAGCGCAAATGATCCTCGAGCTTGCGACCATGCACGAGGCGATCCTTGTCGTACCAGCGGAAGGCGGGCGCGCTTTCCGCATCCTTGCCAGCGAAGGCTATGGGTGCGCTTGCATCGAAGAATTTGGCTGACAGGTTCACTTAAACAGGCTCCTTCAATGCGGGATAAAGCGCGCGCCAGCGACGATAGGCCTCGTCATAGGCCGCTGTTACAGATGCACGGGGCGTGAAGCTCGCAAGCCGCCGCGGACGGGTGCAGACGTCCGCGGGATCTTCGCCGGTTACGGCGAGCCGGCCGAGCCGCGCGGCGCCGAGCGCGGCGCCGACCTCGCCTTCCTCGACCCGGTGGACGGGAATGCCGAGCACGTCGGCGCAGATCTGCGCCCACAGCGGCGAGCGCGAGCCGCCGCCGACGAGATCGACCTCGGCAATCCGCCCGCTCGCTGCGCTCAGCGCCGCCAGATTGTCGCGCGCGGCAAAGGCGACGCCTTCCAGCACGGCCTGCACGATCTGGCTCCGGCCGGTCGCGCCGCGCAAGCCGATGAAGGCGCCGCTGGCGGCGGCATCGTTGTGCGGCGTGCGCTCGCCATCGAGATAGGGCAGGAATTTGATCGGGCTCGGGGCATCGACGCGCTCGCCGAGCGGCGCCAATAGCGTTGTGGCCGGCGTCTCCATCACGCCAGACAGCCACGCGAGCGAAGCCGCCGCCGACAGCATCACGCCCATCTGATGCCACAGGCCGGGCAGCGCGTGACAGAAAGCATGCACGGCCGATGTCGGCGCGGCGGCGAAGCGATCGGTGACGCGGAACAGGACACCCGACGTTCCCAGCGACAGGAAAGCATCGCCCGGCGCAATGGCGCCGAGTCCGATCGCGCTGGCCGCATTATCGCCGGCGCCGCCCGCGACCACGACATTCCCGGTCATGCCCCAGCGCCGCGCGTAGTCCGGCGCGAGCAATGCGCTCGCCGCGCTGCCCTCGACGAGGCGGGGCATGTGGTGCAGGTCGAGCCCGGTGGCATGCAGCAGCAACGCGGACCAGCGGCGCAGGCCGACGTCGAGCCACAGCGTGCCGGCAGCATCCGACATATCCTCGACCATCTCGCCGGTAAGGCGATAGCGCACATAGGCTTTCGGCAGCAGCACCTTTGCCATGCGGTCGAATATCTCCGGCTCATGCCGTGCCACCCACAGCAGCTTCGGCGCGGTGAAGCCCGGCATCGCGAGATTGCCGGCGATCGCATGCAGCGAGGGACAGCGCCGCTCCAGAGCTGCGCATTCGGCCTGCGAGCGACCGTCATTCCAGAGGATGGCCGGACGCAGCGGCTGGCCGTCCTCGCCAAGCAGCGTCGCGCCGTGCATCTGACCTGACAGCCCGATGCCGCGAACCTGCGCAACCTCGCGCGAATGGCGCGCGGCGAGATCGTCGATTGCGCCGATCGTCGCATCGACCCAGGCATCGGGGTCCTGCTCGGACCACAGCGGCGCGGGGTGCGACAGCGCAAGCTCGCGCGGCGCCGTCGCGACAACCGCGCCGGCTTCGCTCACGAGCACCGCTTTCACACCGGATGTGCCGATGTCGATTCCGAGATACACGTCACCCTCCCTTTCGCATGCTGCGGCGCGCGATCTTGCGTCGCCTTGCCCCGCAGCGGGCCTTTTCGAAATCCACCTGCCGCTAAGGCAGATTGTCCCGCATCACGATTTCGATCCTGATCTTCTCCTGTTCGCGCAAGATCGGCTCGCCGCGGGCGAGCGCCAGCAGCACGCGCACGGCGGCGCGCGCCTCATGTCCGGGGTTCTGCGAGATCGCGGCGTCCATCACGCCCTGCAGCAGCAATCGGCGCGTCAACGCGGTGACGTCGTGCCCGACGAACACCAGCTTGTCGCGACCAGCCTCGTTCAACGCCCTGTCGTTCAGCGCTTTGGCAACGCCCTGCGTGCCGGCGCCGACGTTATAAAGGCCGACGATGTCGGCATGCCTGCCGAGCAGCTGTGCCAGCAGCTGTTCCGAGCGGTCGTCCTCGTCGCGCCCTTCCAGCACCGGCAGCACGTCGAGGCCGGGGAATTCAGACGCCATCACCTGGTTGAAGCCGAAGATGCGCTCGGCGTGGTCGCGCAGGCCCTGCGAGCCCGCGACGATCGCGACCTTGCCGGACCGCCCGCCGACCAGGCGCCCGATCAGCGCGCCGGCGGTGCGGCCCGCAGCGATGTTGTCGATCCCGACATAATGGTGGCGGCGCGAGGACGGCACGTCGGAAACCAGCGTCACCACCTTGGCACCGGCATCGACGAGGTCGTTGATCGCGGCGCGGACACCGGGATGGTCCAGCGCCACCACGGCAACGCCGTCATATGCGCCCGACAGCGCCTCCAGCGAAGCGGCGAGCACGGAAGGATCGAACACGTCGGTCGGGACCATCTCGACGCTGAGGCGGCGGGCCGAGAGCCAGGCCGCCATCTCGCCGAGATAGGCTTCGATCTGCTGCATGAACGGGTTCGGCCCCGACGGCATCACGAAGGCGAAGCGGCGGGCGCGGCCGCGGGCGAGCTCGGCGGCGGCCACATGCGGCTGGAACGAATTGCGCTCAATGGCTTCCTTGACGCGGCGGACCGTATCCGGGCGCACCCCCGGCCTGTTGTGCAGGACGCGGTCAACTGTCGCGAGACTGACGCCGGCCTCGCGGGCGATGTCCTTCAGCGTCAGCGCAGACGGGGTGAGAGTCTCGGCCATGGCTGAAGGCTAGCAGAGGTGTTTTGAGGTGCGCAACTCATTTTGACCGAGCACCGGCCATCCCCGGTCGCCGCCAACTCGAGGAACAGCTCCTCGACCGGGCCCGCGATCTGGAGGAAGCCGCCCGGGACATCGCCCCCGAGCGCGCACTCGACGAGATCGAGGAGACGCGCTCCTGATCTACCGGCGCGCCGGCACCGACAGGTCAAGCGTCAGGAACAGACTGTTGGGATCCTCGACATAGCCGTCGAACGGGCCGCAGGCGATGAAGCCGTGCGCCTGATAGAGCGCGTGCGCCGGCTTGAAATAGTCCCAGGAGCCGGTCTCGAGGCTGAGACGCCTGATGCCGCGTGCACGAGCCTCAGTCACGATGTGGCGGAGCATCTGGCCGCCGAAGCCGCGTCGCCGCGTTGTCTGAAGCGTGTGCATCGACTTCACCTCGCCGTGGTCAGCCGAGAGCGTCTTCAACGCACCGGTGGCGACCAGCGTCTCGCCATCCCAGCCGGTCCAGAACGCGATCTCGGGCGCGCGAAGCCCCGCGAGATCGAGCGCATGGGCGCTGCCCGGCGCGGTCTGCGCCCGCGCGGCCGCAACGTGATGATCGAGCAGCGCGATGACGCGCGGATCATGGGTGTCGCCGGTGCGGATCTGCATCATCAGGATCTCCTGTCTCACATCTTGCCATAGGAGGCGCCGCGCCGCGTGATGATGATGTAGCGCGCGTCCTGCTTGGTTTCGTTCTCGAAGATCACGGCGCGCATCACGTCGAAATCCAGGCAATCGCCCTCCCGCAGCCGCACCGCCTTGGCATCGATATGCACGGCGATGACGCCCTCCAGCATCAACAGCTGCTGGGTGAAGGCGTTGCGGCCCCAGGGGCTGTACGGCACCCGCGCGCCAGCCGGCAGGTCGACGACGATGATCTCGATGCCGCTTGCCGCATCGGTCGGCGAGGCATGCCGCCTGCGATAGCCGCTCTCGGGATCGCGCCAGTGCGGCTGGTCGGCGAACCGCACCAGCCGCTCCGGTGGCTTCTCGGCCAGCGCGACGACATCGCTCAGCGACACGTCGAGCGCGGCGCAGAGCCTTCCGAGCAGCGCCGCCGTCGCACTGCTCTGCGCCCGCTCCACCCGCCCGATCATGGCCCGGCTGACGCCGGAGCGGCCCGCGAGTTCGTTCAGGGTCATCCCCGCCTGCGTCCGCAGCGTCTTCAGGCGGCGACCGATCGCGCGGTCGAGTTTCTGCTGGTCCATGACCTCCTCTTCGCATAACGCCCCGGCGCCAGGACCGTACGCGCGAAGACGACGGAGCTTAGCGCGCGAAAGGTCGAACGCCGGCAAATGGGGGGCTAATATATTGGAATCTCGCACCAGCGGGCGAAATCCGAAGCAATCGAGCCCGGCTTGAGATCACGATCGGTGAAACATTGGAGCGGGCGAAGGGAATCGAACCCTCGTATGCAGCTTGGGAAGCTGCCGTTCTACCATTGAACTACGCCCGCGGATGCGCGCCTTGCGCCGCTCCTGATTAGCCGAGACGGCGCCTCCCGCCAAGCGGTTTGGCGCGTCCGCCCGGACGGTTGTTAACGTCCTGGTAAGATTCCAGGTGCGCCGCATTGTGGCGGTGTTATGATCGATCTGTCGGGGGAGAAAACGTGCACTGAGTGGGGCGTGTGCATGGTGGGGCGCGCGTACGCGATATTCGACACGGCGCTGGGGCGCTGCGGCATCATTTGGAGCAGCAGCGGCGTGGTCGCCGTGCAATTGCCGGAGGCGCGGGAGATCGACACACGCCGCCGGATCTTCCAGGTCCATCCCGAGGCGCGCGAGCAGCGCCCGTCCGAGAACGCCGAGCTTGCGATCGAGGGCATCAAAGGCCTGCTGCGCGGCAGTGATCCTGATTTCTCCGACGTCAGCCTGGATGCCGGCGGGCTGCCCGGCTTCAACCGGCGGGTCTACGAGTTCGCCTGCACCATTCCACGCGGAGAAACGCGTACCTATCACGAGGTGGCCAAGGCGCTGGGCGCCTCCGGCGCGGCGCACTCGGTGGCGCAGGCGATCGCGAATAATCCCTTCATGCTGATCGTGCCTTGCCACCGGGTGCTGGAGGCCGGCAATTACACCGGCCGGCTCTCGCCCTATGGCGGCGTGATCTCCAAGCGACGGCTGCTGGCGCTCGAAGGCGCCCATCCCGTCGCCAGCAAGACGCTGTTCGAGGTGCTGCTGCCGGTTGCTCCGCCGCGCGCTGCTGCCTAGATAGGCGGGATGGACGCGACCGCGCTGCTGACGACGCCATCGATGACGGTCTCCGAGTTTCGCTGCGATGCGGGACCGGACGACACGCCGTTTGCGGAATGCCGCACCGGCCATTCCATCGCCTATGTGCGCTCTGGCAGCTTCGGCTGCCATTGCCGCGCCGGCTTCTTCGAGCTGGTGGCGGGCTCGTTGCTGATCGGCGCGCCCGGCGAGGAATACACCTGCACGCATGAGCATGTCAGCGGCGACGTCTGCCTCGGCTTCTTCTTCAGCGAGGACCTGGTCGATGCCCTCGGGGGACGGCGCGAGACCTGGCAGATCGGCGCGACACCGCCGCTGCCCGAACTGATGGTGCTGGGCGAGCTGGCCCAGACGGCAGCAGATGGCAACAGCGACCTCGGCCTCGACGAGATCGGCCAGATCCTCGCCGGCCGTTTTGTCGACGTCGTCTCCGGCAAGGCCCGCAAGCCGGCCACGCCGACTGCGCGTGACCGCCGCCGCGCGGTGGAGGCCGCGCTGTGGATCGACGACAACTCGCATGCCGAGCTCGACCTCGAACAGGCAGCAAAGCAGGCCGGCCTCAGCCCGTTTCATTTCCTGCGGCTGTTCTCGAGCGTGCTCGGCGTCACCCCGCATCAATATCTGGTGCGCTCGCGGTTGCGGCACGCCGCGCGCAAGCTTGCCGACGACGACACCGCCGTCACCGACATCGCCTATGACGTCGGCTTCGGCGATCTCTCCAATTTCGTCCGCACCTTCCATCGCGCCGCCGGCGTGTCGCCAACCAAGTTCCGGCAGGCCTCGAAGGGGCAGCGCAAGATTCTCCAAGAGCAGCTTGCCCTCAACTGACTAGGGTCGTCTCCGGCGCGTGCCATTCGCGGCACGCTTCTACAATGGAGATGATCATGTACGACCACATCGGATTGCGCGTTGCCGACCTCGACGCCGCCACGCGCTTCTACACCGCAGTGCTGGCGCCGCTCGGTTACGTCGTCTGTTCCAGTGGCGACGGCTATGCCGGGTTCGGGCCGAAGGGCGAGCCAGCGCTGTGGCTGCACCTGAACAAGGGACGGAAGGCCGATGGTGCGCATATCGCGTTTCGCGCCAAGGACCACGACGCGGTCAAGGCGTTCCACAGCGAGGGGCTGAAGAGCGGCGGCCGTGACAATGGCGGCGCCGGGCCGCGCAGGGATTATGGCCCGACCTATTATGCGGCGTTTTTGATCGATCCCGACGGAAATAATGTCGAGGCGGTTTGTGTGTGAGCTCTAGCCAATTGCTTCGTCATTGCGAGGAGCTCTTGCGACGAAGCAATCCAGACTGTCTCTGCGGAAATATCACTGGATTTGCTTCGCTGTGCTCGCAATGACGGTGTTTGCGGCAACGACCTTTCGAAATCAAGGACGCTTTTCATGGCCTCCATCCACAACGACATTCCCCTCCCCGCCTCCGCGCGCGACGTCTGGGACGCGGTGCGCGATTTCGGCGCGCTGCATCACCGGCTGGTGCCGGGCTTCGTTACGGCGTGCACGCTCGACGGCGATGCGCGCATCGTCAGCTTCGCCAACGGCTCCGTGGCGCGCGAGTTGCTGGTCGATTGCGACGATGCGCGGCAGCGTCTCGTCTATGCGATCAACAACGAGCGGCTGAAGCATTACAGCGCCTCGGTGCAGGTCATTGCCGACGGCGAATCGAGGTGCCGCCTCGTCTGGATCATCGACATGCTGCCGAACGAGCTCGCGCCTTACGTTCAGGGGCAGACGAAGGAGGCCGTGGCCGCCATGCAAAGGGCATTTCCAGCTGCGGCGGCCTAGCCCCCCATCGCCGTCACAACGCTAGTCGGCAGCCGAAAGCGCCGGCCTGATCGCAGCTTTGGTCGCGCGTGGCCCCCAGCGCGTCAGCACCACGCTGGAGCACGACAGCAGGCCGAGCACGACCATCGAGCTCGCGGCCAGCCAGAAAAAGCTTTGCGCGCTGGCGTCGTGCGTCGACAGCCACCAGCCGACGCCTGCGATGTAGATCAGCCGTGCCGTCTGCGCCAGCACCGGCCCGATCACCTTGGCCGCGCCTTGCGAGGAGAAATACATTGTCGTGGCAAGTCCAAAAAACGCGTAGAACGGCCCGACCGTCGAGAGATATTGATGGCTTGCCGCGCGCACGGCCACGCTGTCGGTGAAGATGTTGACCCAGAGATCTGGGAAGATCGCAACGAGGCACGCCGGCGCGCCGACCGCGGCGAAAGCGGCAGCACTGGCGATCCAGGCGATGCGCCGGGCCCGCGCGATGCGGCCGGCGCCGATCGCCATGCCGACCATCGGCACACAGGCGATGCCGAACGAGAAAGCGATCGAGGTCAGCAGGAATTCGAGCCGCGCGCCGATGCCGTAACCGGCGAGGATCGCGGTGCCGAACTTCGCCAGCATGTGGGTGAAGATCGAGATCGTCAGCACCGATTGCAGCGGCGAGAAGCAGGCGATGGCGCCGACCTTCAGGATGTCGAAGAACATCGCCCGTTGGATACGAAGGCCTCGAAGCTTCGGCGCGACCCGCGCGCGGCCGGAGAACAGGTACCAGCCCATGATGCAGATGTTCATGGTGTAGGCAATCAGCGCGCCGGCCGCGACGCCGCGCATGCCGAGCTGCGGCACCGGGCCAAGCCCGAGGCCGAGCGTGCCGCCGAGCACGATCTGCCAGGCCGCGGAGTTGAGGATCAGGAATGACGGCAGCTTCATGTTGCCGGTGCCGCGCAAGATGCCCGCCATGGTGTTGAGCAGCCAGGGCAGCACAGCGCCGCCGAAAAACACCTGCGTGTAGGCGATCGCATGCGCCAGCACATTGCCGCGGCCGCCGAACATTTCGAGCAGCCTGGGCCCGAAGATCAGCATGCCCAGCATGAAGACGAGACCGAAGCTGATGCCGATCAGCATCGCATGCACGGCGAGCGTGCCGGCACGCTCACGGTCGCCGGCGCCGAGCGCACGTGCGATGGCGGACGCCACAGCGCCGCCCATCGCGCCGCCGGACATCGTCATGGTCAGGATCACTGTCGGAAACACCAGCGCCATCGCCGCCAGCGCCTCGACGCCGAGCCGGCCCACATAGGAGGTCTCGGCAATCACCACGCAGATGCCGGCCGACAGGCCGATCACGTTCGGCCAGGCGAGGGAGAGCAGCGTGCGCAGGATCGGCCCGTCGGTCAGCGCGCTCTTGACCTGCCGCGGAGGCGGCGGCAGCGGGCGCTCGTGATCATCGACCGGAATCTCGGCGATGTCGGACATGTCCTCTCCCGGGCGCGAGCGCCATTTGCGGCGCGGCAATGAACAGGTGTGCCAATCAATTTCTTCGCGCGCAGGGCGCGGCAGGGGCTTGTTAGCACGGCGATTGCCGATTCCTCCTGCGCAGGGCGCAGGCGTGCCTTGCGGGAGCGCATTTCGATGAATGGAATTCGGCTCTCTCGTCTCCCTCTCCCCGTTCTTACGGGGCTTACGGGGAGAGGGAGGGGTGAGGCTCTGTCCGCGCAATCGGTGACGGCTATGCAGGGTGCCCTGCCACGGCGGCCCGGCAATTCCGCATCACGAATTTTGCGCAAGCCTGGCGGCCCGCTCGCGCTCGACGCGTTCGGTGACATCGCGTGCCATGGCGACCGATCCCCGCACTGTGCCATCAGTGTCCCGCACCAGCGCGAAGGTCATCTCGATGTAGAGCTTGCCCCCGCTCTTGTGCAGCGCGCGGGTCAGCGTCGGTTTGCCCGCAAGCTTCATCGTCCCGCTCGCGAGCGCGGCCTCGAAGCCTTTCCAGTGCGCCGCGCGCAGATGTTCGGGAATGATCAGATCGAGGTTCTGGCCGAGCGCTTCATCGGCGGAGAAGCCGAACAGGGCGGTCGATGCGCGATTCCAGCGCATGATCGTGCCGGAGCGATCGGAATAGATCAGCGCGTCCGCGACGTCGTTGAGGATGTTTGCGTCGAGTTGGGATGGATCGGTCATGCCGAGACCTTGTAGCCCTGATGGAGCGAAGCTAATCCGGGATCGCGCCACAAGTGAGGCCTTCTCGGAACGCGCTTGCGCTCGTCCGGGCTACAGGATCGGGCTACACCCGAAAATGCTTCGATAGTTTGAGGCCCTGCGCCTGGTAATTGGAGCCGATGCGCTGGCCGTACATCGCGTCGGGACGCGCCAGCATCTTCTCGTAGACGAGGCGGCCGACGATCTGGCCGTGCTCGAGGATGAACGGCACCTCGCGCGAGCGCACTTCCAGCACGGCGCGCGCTCCTAGCCCGCCCGCACCGGCATAGCCGAAGCCGGGATCGAAGAATCCGGCATAGTGCACGCGGAATTCGCCGACCAGGGGATCGAACGGCACCATCTCCGCGGCGTAGTCGGGCGGCACCTGCACGGCTTCCTTGGAAGCGAGGATGTAGAACTCGCCGGGATCGAGGATCAGGCTGCCATCGGGGCGGGCCGAGATCGGCTCCCAGAAATCTTCCACCGCATAGCCGGAGCGACGGTCGACGTCGACGACGCCGGTGTGGCGCTTGGCGCGGTAGCCGACGAAGCCATTTGCCTTCTCGCCGGACAGATCCACCGAGACCGCAACGCCGCCCGAGAGATCGGCATCGTCGATGTCGACAAGGCGCTCGGCCGCATGCAACGCGTCGAGCTCGTCGGCATTGAGGATGGCGTCGCCGGTGCGGAAGCGGACTTGGGAGAGGCGCGAGCCTTCGCGCACCAGCACGGGAAACGTCTTCGGGCTGATCTCGGCGTAGAGCGGACCGTGATAGCCGGCGCCGATCATGTCGAAGCGGCGGGTGCCGTCGGCGATGACGCGGGTGAAGACGTCGAGGCGGCCGGTCGAGCTCTTCGGGTTCGCCGCCGCGACGATCTCGGGCGGCAGCGCGAGGCTTTCGAGCAGCGGCACGATGTAGACGCAGTTGGTCTCCAGCACCGCGCCGTCAGCGAGGCTGAACTCGTGCAGCTTCAACTCGTCGATACGCTCCGCGACCGTGGCGCCGGGCCCCGGCAGGAAGCTGGCGCGAACGCGATAGGCGATGTCGCCAAGGCGCAGATCGAGGCTTGCCGGCTGGATCTGGCTCTCCACGAAGTCGTATGCGGGCAGGATGAGGCCTTCTTCTGCCATCGCCGCGATCATGCGGTCGGGCAGGATACCATTGGCGTCGGCGGCGACCGTGAACGTCAACCGGAGGTCCTCATCAGGGGTCAAACGCATCCCGAAATGCGGGACATACCAGCCTTTTACGGCTAGCCGATGGACGCCTTGACGGAAAGGGGATTGCGGAATATGAGCATCACTTATCCCGTGGTGATTTGAGCCGGCCGGCTTGCAGCCACGTTAAATAAATCGCTAAACAGGCCGGGGACCTCTGTGATCCCGGCCAGTGGAGATATCCAGGCCGGTTTTTTTGTGACCATTTTCGCCCAATGGTCATGTCGGAGGACCCTATGTCGAAGTCGCCTGCCAACTACCGCCCCGAAACCCGCCTGGTCCATTCCGGGACGCTGCGCTCGCAATATGGTGAGACATCGGAGGCGCTGTTCCTGACGCAAGGCTATGTCTACGCCAGCGCGGAGGAGTGCGAGGCGCGGTTCAAGGGCGAGGATCCCGGCTTCATCTATTCGCGCTACTCCAACCCGACCATCGCGATGTTCGAGCGTCGCATGATCGAGCTCGAAGGCGCCGAGGCCGCGCGTTCGGCGGCGACCGGCATGGCGGCGGTGACGACCGCGATCCTGGCGCCACTGAAGGCCGGCGATCACGTGGTCGCTTCGCGCGCCCTGTTCGGCTCGTGCCTTTATGTCATCCAGGACCTGTTGCCGCGCTACGGCATCGAGACCACGCTGGTCGACGGGCTCGATCTCGACCAGTGGCAGCGCGCATTGAAGCCCAACACCAAGACGTTCTTCCTGGAGAGCCCGACCAACCCGACGCTGGACGTGCTCGACATTCCCGCGATCGCCGAGATCGCGCACAAGGGCGGCGCGCGGCTCGTGGTCGACAACGTGTTCGCGACCCCGATCTGGCAGAGCCCGCTCGCGCTGGGAGCCGACGTCGTCGTCTATTCCGCGACCAAGCATATCGACGGCCAGGGCCGGTGCCTCGGCGGCATCATCCTGTCCTCGGAAGCCTTCATCGCCGAGCACATCCACAATTTCATGCGCCAGACCGGCCCCTCGATATCGCCGTTCAACGCCTGGGTCCTGCTCAAGGGCCTGGAGACGCTGGGCGTGCGCGTGCGCGCGCAGACCGACACGGCGGCGCGTATCGCCGAGGTGCTGGCAAGCCATCCCAAGATCTCGCGGCTGGTCTATCCCGGCCGCGCCGATCATCCGCAGGCGGCGCTGGTGAGAAAGCAGATGCGTGGCGGCTCGACGCTGGTCGGCTTCGAGGTCAAGGGCGGCAAGCAGGCGGCGTTCCGCGTGCTCAACGAGCTGAAGCTTGCGAAGATCTCCAACAATCTCGGCGATGCCAAGAGCCTCGTCACGCATCCGGCGACCACGACGCATCAACGCCTGAAGCCGGAAGACCGCGCCGCGCTCGGCATCAGCGAGGGTTTCATCCGCTTCTCCGCGGGGCTGGAGCATGCGGACGATCTGATCGAGGATTTGACGGCGGCGCTGGAGAAGGCGTGAGGGAAGCGAAGGTCTCGTAGGATGGGCAAAGCGAAGCGTGCCCACCATTCTCGACTACAATGACGAGATGGTGGGCACGGCGCGGTGCGCCTTTGCTCAGCCTACGGCAGCGTGCCTACATCGGCCGGTACGTCCTCACGTCCGCGGGCACGTTCACACCGATCCTGATCTGGCCGACCGAACGAATGATGTCATCGCCGAGCAGCTGGGCGAAGCAGGCGTAGCCCCAATCGTTCATGTGCAGGCCGTCGGCGATCACGAAGCTCTCGACCGGGATCGATTGGTTCTCGTGCCAGTCGCGCATCACCTCGAAGCGCGGGAAGATGCCGACGTGACGGAGCTCGGCGACCTTGCCGAGCAGCTTCACCATCTTGCCGGCGCTCTCCTTACGCTGGTTGATGGCCGGCGAATATTGCGGATCGACCAGCACGATGTCGGCGCCACCGGCGGCCTGAATGCGGCTGATGCCGTCCTCGACTATCTTTGCGGTCTCGGCCGGATCGAGATTGCGCAGCACGGCGTTGGTGCCGACCTGCCAGATCACCAGATCCGGATGCACGTCGATCACCTGCGTCTGCAGGCGTTTCATCATCTCCGGTGCATCCTCGCCGCCGACGCCGGCATTGACGACGGTGATGTCGGCGGTCGGATAATGCCGGCGCAGCTGCGCGGCGAGACGGTTCGGATAATTGAATTCCGGCGAGCTCGCGCCGAATCCCGCGGTCGACGACGAGCCGAACGCGACGATGACGACGGGCTGGCCGGCGACGAGCTTGCTTGCGACATGCGGCAGCGAGCCCATGGCCTTCGAGCCGCCCTTCGGCGGCAGGCAGGGCACGCGGCTGAAGATGTCGGCGGCAGACTTTGCGACCTCCTTCACCTTGTCGATGGCGCGCGACGTGACGCCGCGCTGCTCGGACGACCTTGCGGCGACGGTGGTCTGGGAAGGCGAAGCGGACGCGGGATCAGCCGGCTGCGCGGGTGCGGGTGTCGCCTGTGCGGACTGCGATTGTGCACGTGACTGCGAGGCCGGCGTCAGCAACAACAGCACTGCGGCTGCGGGCGCGGCCAGCCATGACGTCAGGCAAAAAGGGCGGAGAGAACTCATTAACGCTAGACCTCAATTCTGCTGCTGGGCCGGCTCCAGATGAGCGGCGTCGATCACGAATTGTGCCAACGCCCGGCCAAGGCAATCATGGACCTGCTTCGCTAGCTCAGGCCCGTGGGACGGGCTGAACAGGTCGAACTGGCCCTGATCATTCCACTGCCGCATGATCGCGAAACGATCGAACAGCGGGATGTCGTGCTCCTGCGCCACCACGCGCATATTATCGAGAAAAGGCTGCGCCGAGATCATGGTTTCGGTGCGCGGGCTGTACTGCAAATTCATCAAGACGACGTCAGCCCCTGTCTTTTGCAGCGCAACAACCCCGTCGGTCACCGCGCTACGAAATTCATCGGGATCGATGGATCGAATAGCATCCACGGTCCCGGTCTGCCAGATCACCAAAGTAGGCTTTCTTGCTTCCAGCAGCTTAACGAAAGTGGAGGCGGTCTCCTCTGCCGTCTTCTTGCTCTGTATTTCTACGGAGACGTGCACGACCTCGGACGGTGGCAGCTTCTCCTTGAGGATCGCCTCCATGCGCGCCGGGTATGAGCTGCTCTCCGACGACGGAATCGTGGTCGAGCGGCTGCCGATGACCAGGATGTCGAGCGGCTTGCCGGCCTTGACGGCGTCGGCGACCTTGGGCAGCTGGCTTTCGCTGGTCAGCAGATAGGGCGGCAATTCGCAGGCTGCGGGCGCATGGGAAGCGACAGGCGCAGCATCGCCCGCACGCGCCACAGGCGCGGCGAGGCCACCGCATAGCAGGATCAGGCTCAGGAGAACCTTCGCCTTCATCAGCCCCCTCCCGCCAGATCGGCGTTGCCGACGGCGTTTTTGGTTTTCGCACCGCTCTTGTCAGCCACGCGCTTGTACCACGAAATCACCCAGGCCACGCCCCACATGATCAGGATCCCGGAGAGACTAATCAGCGCATGCATGGCTGCGCCGCCGGAGACTTCGGCGAGAATGAAATGGCCGGCGAAGGCCAGGAACACCCCGAGACAGAAGATCTCGAGGGAATGCTGACCACATAGAATCAATGGTCGCAGCCAGCGCGATTTCAAGCCCGGCCAATCCCGGGGCAGGAAGCGCACGGTGAGCGCGGCGAGCGCCAGGAAATGCGTGAAGCGCAGCACGTCGAGGTCGGTCTTGTCGATCGGATACATCCACTGCTCGATACGCTTCGGCATGAACTGTGAGAGCTGCGGCACGTACCAGGTCAGCGTCACGTAGAACGCCGCGACGAGATAGGCGATCGAGATCCACATGGTCACCGGCGAGGCCAGGATACGCGACATGCGGCGCGCACCTCCGAGCGCGCACCATGCACCGAAGACGAAGAGCAATTGCCATGCCAGGGGATTGAAGGCCCAGAAGCCGTTCGGATAGGCCGAGAAGTAGAGGTCGTATTCCCACGTCACGGCATAGAGCACCACCGAGAGGCCGAGCGTGACGTCTGGCTTCCACTTCATCGACCACAGGATCAAGGGTAGCGCCAGCATCAGCACGATATAAAGCGGCAGCACGTCCATGTTGACGGGGCGGAAGCGCAAGAGCAGCGCCTGCACGATGGTGACGTCGGGCTGCTTGAGGAAGTCCATGATGCCCATCTCTTCGGTGTAGAGCGGGTTCTCGAATCTGGTCGCCACGTAGGAGATTTCGGCGAGGAAGATCGTGAACAGGAAGACGTGGGCGACATAGATCTGCCAGACCCGGCGCAGGATGCGCGCGGTGGCGATGACGAATCCGCCCTCCAACATCGCCCTGCCGTAGACGAAGGCAGCGGTATAGCCCGAGATGAAGATGAAGATCTCGGTGGCGTCGCTGAAGCCGTAATTGCGGATGGTGAACCAGGTGAGCAGGCTCGTCGGCAGATGGTCGATGAAGATCAGCCACAGCGCCAGGCCGCGGAACAGATCGAGCCGGAGCTCGCGCTCGCCGACGGCGGGCAGCGTGATGGCCGGCGCGGCGGCGCGCGGCTTGGCCTCTGCGGGTTTGACTTCCGCGGTTCCCGAGATCGTCGATCCCGTCACTTGGTCGGCAATGGTCATCGGGGGCCTAACAACCCTTCCGCAAATCGCGACATTGAAGGAGTTTAATGGTCCGGCTGTCGTCTCGCAAAGCAGCCGGATCACATAAGGGTGTCTCGCTTGGGGAGCGTCCTTCCCCTCGAATTCTGGCGGGACGATGTCGCCAAAGCCAGCCGCGGCGTTTGGTTCCCCGGCCGGATTTCGGTATGATGGCAGCCATGTACCGCGCCGTGACCCGCCAGATCGAAGTGACCGTCGAGCCGAACTTTGTTCCGGAGCAGTCGTCGGCCGACCGCTCGCGCTACTTCTGGTCCTATACCATCGTCATCACCAATTCGGGCGAGGAGACCGTGCAGCTCAAGACGCGGCACTGGATCATCACCGATGCCTCCGGCCGCCAGCAGGAGGTGAAGGGCGAGGGCGTGGTCGGCGAGCAGCCGATCCTGGCCCCCGGCGAGCGCTTCGAATACACCTCCGGCGTGCCGCTCTCGACCGCCTCGGGCTTCATGACCGGCCGCTACCAGATGGTCAGCGAAACCGGCGAGCGGTTCGAGATCGACGTGCCGACATTCTCGCTGGACAGCCCGGACAGCAAGCGGGTTTTGAATTAACGGCGCATCGTTCACCTCGTCCCGGATAAGCTGTCGCGCGGAAGCGCTGCGGCGCCGAGCCGGGACCCCGGGCAACAGGGCGCGGTGCGGCGACATGGGCCCCGGCTCTGCAGCGCACCGCTGAAGGAGCGCTGCGCTGCGTCCGGGGCACGCGAGAGGCGTGTGGTACACGCTCTCCCCTCCTCGTCATTGCGAGGAGCCCTTGCGACGAAGCAATCCTGAATCGCGCCGCGGAAAGATTCTGGATTGCTTCGCTGCGCTCGCAATGACGGAGTGTGAGGTGACAGCGTGTGCGTGGCTGCAGACATGCCTTCGCGTCCTCGCGGCGCAACTCGCCCGAGCTTTGCTTCGTCGCTTCCCCCTCTGAAAGCCAAGAGCAACTGTGGCGAAGTAGCCCGGCGATCGGCCGGCCTCAAGGCTGGCGCTGGCGCGCCCCCGCCTGCGGCGGCTGACGGCCTTGACCCCGTCCGCTCACCGGTCTGTTGGCTTTGCATGCGCTCGGCCGAGGTCCGAGCGCGAGATAGGCGCGCTCGTCAGGCCACCCTGTATTTCTTCGGATCCCACGTCTCGCCGCGCGCGATCATGGTGTTGAGGATGATGATCAGCTTGCGCATGCAGGCGACGATCGCGACCTTTGGCGGCTTGCCCTTGGCAATCAGCCGTTCGTAGAAGGCCTTGAACACCGGATTGTTCAGCGTTGCGGCACCGACACAGGGCATGTAGAGGGCATTTCGCACCCAGCGGCGGCCACCCTTGATGCAGCGTTCACCTCGACGTTTGCCGCTATCGTCGTCATAAGGAGCAACGCCCATCAACGCGGCGGCAACTTCGTCGCTCACCTGCCCCAGCTCCGGTAGTCCTCCAAGCAGCGCCATTGCGGTCCCCTCAGCAAAGCCTGGTACGCTCTGGATGATCTCGGCGCGTTTGGCAAAGTCCGGCGTTGTCTTGATCGTCGCCGCGATCGCGGTCTCGAGCGCGGCGATTTCGTCAGCCAGCTTCTTAAGAAGACGCGCGCGAGCCTTCTGAACAAGGGCCGGCGCCTCATGCTCCTTCTGCATTTCCAGGCGAGCCCTGACGTCAAGCAGGCCTTGGCGTCCCTTCACCAGTGCCTTCATCTCCTCGTGAGCGGGATTGTCGACTTGGCTGGGAGCCTCGCCGAATGTCTCGGCGAACCAGGAGATCATCTCCGCGTCGATCTTGTCATTTTTCGCAAGGCGTCCCGCCGATTCCGCAAAGTGGCGAACCCGTTTGGGATCGACGATCCGTACTTCCAGCCCTGCTTGGCGCAACGCCTTGGCCCATACCCGCTCGTAGCCGCCGCTTGCCTCCATCACTGCCTTGCCGACCTGATGCTTGCGAAGCCATGCAATCAAGCTCCGTCGCCCCGCCGCGGTTGTTGGGCAAGTCTTCCGCTCCGTTACGGTCCGAATGCACGCATCAATCTTGTCTTTAGCGACATCGATGCCGACGACAACCAGATCGTCTTGTGTCATCATCCACTCCCTTCCTTGCCTGGTACGGGCTCGCAGCCCTTGCAACTGTTCGGGTTCAGGAAGACACCGGAGCTGTCCCTTGCTCTTTAGCAGGCTCTGTCGCCTTTGGGCGCAACGGGCTCAGTTCCGGCAACGGGCGGTTCTGATCCAACCGCCCGTTGCCACATTCTGGCAGATTTCGGGGACACAAGGGCGCAGGGAAGACCGCATAGGCGTTAAGGTAGCGCGAGCATCGATTGATACGGACGTTTTCGAGGAGGCTCGCGCAGGTGCCGCCCAAGCGCTCGCTTTCTGCGGCGAAAGCAACGGATGGTTGGTTGTGGAATGATCGCTTGTAGCAAGGATGCAACGAGTTGTTGCAAAACACGCCAAGCGCCAGGTGCCGTCAGGCGGCCTGCGTCCAGCGGGGAGAGTCCTCGAAGTCGCGGGCAAGCGGCTCGAGCAGCAGGATGATCAAGAGGTGTGCCAGCAAGTAGGGCTTGGCGGAGCGCGGATCGGTTCCAGGTGGCGTCTTGAGACCAATCAGACTCTTCAGTCGCTTGAAGCCAAGTTCGATGCGCCATCGCAGTCGATAGAGCGCGAGTACATCCTTGGTGGAGAACTCGTCCCGCGCGAGCGACGTGACCAGAATGACCCAATCCGCGGCTTCCAGAGTTTCTTTGGAGATGACGCGGTTTTCGTCTTGTGCGTCGCGCCGGGCTTTACGGCGCGAAGCCGCGACTGCACCGGCGGGCTTCTTGACTGCGACCAGACGCATAGCCAGAGGCGCACCGTCCTTGCGTTTGATCCAAATCCTCCGATCGATCAGTCCGTGCGCCTTCGGCGCACGCAATTGGGCCATCAGATCGAACGGAAGGCCTTTGGCATCAAGCCAACGTGCGTTCTTCCAGCCCGCTCGGATCAAAACGTCTGCCCCGGCGTCGCGCACAGCGGCGATGCGGTCAGGTTGTAGATAAGCGCGGTCAGCAATGCGGATCTCGTTCTTGACCACCGGTATCCGGTCAAACGTTTCGCCTTCTTGCTGATCTGTCAGCTCGAAGTGACCAAAGCGCTCATATGGCAGATCGAATGCACTATGAACGCGCCAAAGCTCACTGTTCCTGCGCGCAGCCGGTCCTGCCTGAGGCACTGTCGTCGCATCGATAATGCGGATCAGGCGGCCTCGGCTCGCTTTCGGGGCTGCCGCAGCGAGCAAGCCCTCCACCAGCACTGCAAACCAATCGCCACATTGACGCAGGCGATAGAACAACGCCACGCTGCTGAGGTCGGCAAGGCCAACAGAAGCGGCCCACGCGGCTGTCGATCTCAACCCTCTTTCACCCAGACAATAGGCCAGCATCAGCCGAAGTAACGCCACCGCATCTGGAATTTGGCGCCGCCGCACGAAAGCCTTCGTCTGGCGCGCACTTATTTCAAGCTGCGCAGCCCCGCCGAGCTGCGTAACCACTCTCGCCCAGTCCTCGTTCAGAAGCGATTCGTCTGCCATCCCGCCTTGGAATCACGTGTGATTCCAACACTCAAGAACAAACTTAACGCCTATGGGGAAGACCGGGTGCTGACCTCGCACCCGCGGTCTGCTGCGCGAAAGGATCGCGCAAAAAGACTGCACAGCAGCATACAGGTGGAGCCAATCACTCGGCCTTCCCTGCGCGATGGTCGGACGGCTTATACCGCGCTCTCCTGGGAGCCGAATTCCTTCTGGCCTCCCTCGCGCTCACGGAATTCACCAGCACCGCGCCGGTTGACGCGACTGCCGCCTCCGCAAGAGCTTGACCGTAGCAACGACGGCCAGGACCACACGGTTTTGCCGTACGCACGGTTCGTTGGCGCCACAGGGTTCGACGGCGTTGTGCACGTTGCCACCGAAATGCTGACGCGACGAACCTGACAGCGCCGCTCGTCCGCACGAAGCCTCGGGCTCACGGAGAGCAATCCGCCCTGCCCTTGACATCTCGTACACGACGCTGCTGCGTCCACCGCAAGCCCGGCTCGCGACAATGACGACCTCATGATCGCCCCTCGAGAATGAGCCGGGATGGGCGACACATACGCCAAATCCGAATTTCGGTAAAGCGGAATATCTTTGCGCGACGGGATTGACAGAGGGCGACACAGGCTACGGGCTACGGACGCCGTCTACGCGCCCCCCACGCCCGCCTCGTGCGGCGTGAACTGGTACACCGACGAGCAGAACTCGCAGGTGACGACGACCTTGTCGTCCTTGACCATGGCGGCGCGGTCGTCGGGCGAGAAGCTCTTGAGCATCGAGGCGACCGCATCTCGCGAGCAGGAGCACCGCGCATCGAGAACCTGCGGATTGAACACGCGCACGCCGCGCTCGTGGAAGAGGCGGAACAGCAGCCGCTCGCCCGAGAGCTCGGGATCGATCAGCTCGACGTCCTCGACGGTCTCGATCAGCGAGCGCGCCTCGACCCAAGCGTCGTCCTCAGTGACGCTGTGCGCCTCGGTGCCTTCGGGCGCATCGCCGGGATGCAGATCGGCCTGACGTGCGCGCTCCGGCGCCTTGGGCAGAAACTGCATCAGCATGCCGCCGGCGCGCCAGCGATGCTTGCCGCCGTCGCTACTGCGCCACTCCTCGCCGACCGCGAGGCGCACGCGCGTCGGGATCTGCTCGGAACGCAGGAAATATTCGTGGGCAGCGTCTTCCAGGCTGCCGCCGTCGAGCGCGACCAGCCCCTGGTAACGACTCATGTCGGGGCCCTGGTCGATGGTCATGGCGAGATGGCCGCGGCCGAGCAGCGCGCCGGAATCCTTCGCCGTGCCCAAGCGCGAGGCATCGAAGCGGGCATAGGCGCGCAGATGGTCCGGCGACTTGTAGTCCACCACCAGGAACGACACCGGGCCGTCGGTCTGGGCCTGAAGAATGAAGCGGCCCTCGAATTTGAGCGCCGAGCCGAGCAGCGTCGTCAGCACGATGGCCTCGCCGAGCAGCTTGCCGACCGGCGCCGGATAGTCGTGCTTGGTGAGAATGTCGTCCAGCGTCGGACCAAGCCGCACCAGACGCCCGCGCACGTCGAGCGCGTCGACCTCGTAAGGCAGCACGGCGTCGTCGATTGGAACCGCCGATGGTGCGCGAACCGGGCCTTCAGGCCCGGTTTTAATGTCAGGGGATTGGGAAACCATGGCGCTTTATCTGGGGTCAGAGAGTGGGAAATGGAAGGGGGGTGAAGCGCCCCAAACTCAGTGTCGTCCCGGGCAAGCGCAAGCGCAGATCCGGCATCCATAACCACAGGATTGGATGATAGCGCGAGCCGAGAACTCCGAGTCCTCGCGGATCGGGGCTCCGCTCTAGACAACGCTGCGCGTCGTCGGGCGCTGCGCTTGTCCGGGACGACGAATAGTATTTGCGGCCGGCGAAACGCCAACCCCCGCTACTTCACCGCGTCGAAGCACCAGGCCAGAATGCCTTTCTGCGCGTGCAGGCGGTTTTCGGCCTCGTCGAACACGACCGATTGCGGGCCATCGATCACCTCGTCGGTGACCTCCTCGCCGCGATGGGCGGGCAGGCAGTGCATGAACAGCGCGTCGGGCTTGGCGAGCGACATCAGCTTGGCATTGACCTGGTAGGGCTTGAGAACGTTGTGGCGGTGCTCACCCTCCTTGTCGCCCATCGACACCCAGGTGTCGGTGACGACGCAATCGGCGCCGCGCACCGCGGCTTCCGGATCGTTGCCGAGCACGATCGGCGCGCCAGTCGCCTTGATCCAGTCGCGCATCGCCTTTTTCGGCGCGAGCTCCGGAGGCGTTGCGACGTTGAGCTGGAATTTGAAACGCTCGGCGGCATGGGCCCAGGACGCCAGCACGTTGTTGTCGTCGCCGGTCCAGGCCACGGTCTTGCCCTCGATCGGGCCGCGATGCTCCTCATAAGTCATGAGGTCGGCCATCACCTGGCACGGATGCGAGCGCCGCGTCAGGCCGTTGATGACGGGCACGGTGGCGTTGGCCGCAAGCTCCAGCAGCGCATCGTGATTGAGGATGCGGATCATGATGGCGTCGACATAGCGCGACAGCACGCGCGCGGTGTCGGCGATGGTCTCGCCGCGGCCGAGCTGCATCTCGGCGCCGGTGAGCATGATCGCCTCGCCGCCGAGCTGGCGCATGCCGACGTCGAACGAGACGCGGGTGCGGGTCGAGGGACGCTCGAAAATCATCGCCAGCGTCTTGCCTTCGAGCGGTCTCACCGGCTGATGCGCCTTCTGCTTCGCCTTCATGGCGGAAGAGGCGGCGAGCATGCTCTTGAGCTCCGACAGCGGCAGCTCGTTGATATCCAGAAAGTGCTTCGGCGACTTGCTCATCAACTTGCCACCCGCTTGGTCTGACTGGACGAGATCGCAGCGCAGGCGCGCTCCAACCGTCCGACGCTGTCCTCGATCTCCGCCTCGGTGACGATCAAGGGTGGCAGGAAGCGCACGACATTGTCGCCAGCCCCGACCGTGAGCAGTTTTTCGCCGCGCAGCGCTGCGACGAGATCGCCCGAGGGCACCACGGCCTTGATGCCGATCAGGAGGCCCTCGCCGCGCACCTCGCTGACGACATCGGGATGACGGTCGATCACGGAGGCGAGCTTCTGCTTGAGCAGCAGCGACATCTTCTGCACGTGGTCGAAGAAGCCGGGCTTGAGCATGACGTCGAGCACGGCGTTCGCAGCCGAGATCGCGAGCGGATTGCCGCCGAAGGTCGAGCCGTGCGAGCCGGGCCCCATGCCAGCGGCCGCCTCCGCGGTCGCCAGCACCGCGCCGATCGGGAAGCCGCCGCCGAGCGCCTTGGCGAGCGACATCACGTCGGGCGTGACGCCGGTGCGCCGATAGGCGAAGAGATCGCCGGTGCGGCCCATGCCGGTCTGCACCTCATCGAAGGCGAGCAATATGCCGTGCTCGTTGCAGAGCTCGCGCAGCGCCTTCAGAAAGCCGGGAGGCGCAGAACGAACGCCACCCTCGCCCTGGATCGGCTCGATCAGGATGCCGGCGGTGTGCGGGCCGATCGCCTTCCTCACGGCGTCGAGGTCGCCATGTGGCACTTGGTCGAACCCGTCCATCGGCGGACCGAAGCCCTCGAGATATTTTGCAGATCCGGTGGCGGCGAGCGTCGCCAGCGTGCGGCCGTGGAAGGCGCCCTCGAAGGTGATGATGCGGTAGCGATCCGGATGTCCGTCGGAGAAGTGATGATGGCGCACCAGCTTGATCACGCCTTCCAGTGCCTCGGCGCCGGAATTGCAGAAGAACACGAAGTCCGCGAAGCTTTCCTTGCACAGACGCGCCGCGAGCTTCTCGCCGTCCGGGCTCTGGAACAGGTTCGACATGTGCCAGAGCTTCGTCGCCTGCTCCTGCAACGCCTTGACCAGCGCGGGATGGACATGGCCGAGCGCATTCACCGCCACGCCCGAGGTGAAATCGAGATAGCGGTCGCCATTGGCCGCGATCAGCCAGCAGCCTTCGCCGCGCTCGAAACCGAGGTCGGCCCTGGCGAAAACGGGAAGCAAATGCGGCGCGGCGCTGTCAGTCATGACGTCACTTGAATGTTGCGGACGGTGTGAGACGTGCATTGCGCAACGCACCATCGACCGGCCCCGGAAAACGAAACGTGCCGCCTTTTAAGGGCGGCACGTGAGACTATCTTATGCCTGGCAAGACGGGTGTCAATGCCGCCCGGAAAGCCTCGCGAAACGCTGAATCCGTAGTCTTGCGGTGCCGATTTTGCGGGGTTTTCACCACGGAACATGTGGAAGCGAGTCGGCGGACTCTTGCGCGGGAGTCACGCCATATTGTAGCGTTTGGACTGTCAGATACGACATCTCGTGCAGCGGTTCTGATCCCAAGAGTCCTCATGTACCGGCGTAAACGTTCGGGCGTCCTTGAGCGCGCCCGGCGAGCCTTAAGGGATTCGGGCGGCACGGGTTTTTCAAGGCTTTAGGCATTCGCTGCGAAGGCCAGAGGTTGGCAGGCGCGCAGCGAGGGAAAGGGTGCAATGACGGTTTTGACCTGGTCCGATGATCGCGTCGAGCAGCTGAAAAAGCTCTGGGAGGCCGGACTTTCGGCCAGCCAGATCGCGGCGGAGCTCGGCAATGTGACCCGCAATGCCGTGATCGGCAAAGTGCATCGGCTCGGTCTGTCCGGCCGCGCCAAGAGCCCTTCATCGGCAGCGCCCCGGCCGCGCAAGGCACGGCCCGCGCAGCACATGATGCGGGTGACCCGCCCCGTCGCACGCGGCAACACCGCGCTGGCGCAGGCCTTCGAGGTCGAGGTGGAGGCCGAACCTGTCACCTACGACAACGTGGTGCCGATGAGCCAGCGGCTGTCGCTGCTGGAATTGAACGAGGCGACCTGCCACTGGCCGGTCGGCGATCCCTCGAGCCCGGATTTCTTCTTCTGCGGCGGCAAGGCGCTCTCCGGCCTGCCCTACTGCGCGCAGCATTCGCGCGTGGCCTATCAACCCACAGCGGATCGCCGCCGCGCGCCGGCGAAGCCGGGCACGCGGTGAGTTTGTTGATCTAGCTGATTGCAAAGACGGCGCCGTCACACGCTGACGGCTCAACATACCCGAAGTCGTCCCGGCAAGCGCGCCACAAGCGCGCGCAGATCCGGGACCAATAGCCACCGCAAGACGTGGTTACGGGGACTCCGAGTTACCCTTTCGCAAAACAATCACGTCCTGTCGTTATGGGTCCCGAATCTGCGCGCGCCTGTCCGGGACGACACTGAGGCTATGGCAGCAGCCCGCTAAAGCAACGCCAGCAAACCTTACGTCTGCTCTGCCTTCGCGAAACGATCGTCCAGCGCATAGCCGGCGCCGCGAACGGTGCGGATCGGGTCCTGCTCGCGGCCTAGATTGAGCAGCTTGCGCAGGCGGCCGATATGGACGTCGACGGTGCGCTCGTCGATGTAGATGTCGCGGCCCCAGACACTGTCGAGCAGCTGCTCGCGCGAGAACACGCGGCCGGGATGCTCCAGGAAGAACTCCAAGAGGCGATATTCGGTCGGGCCGAGATCGATCGGCCGGCCCGAACGCGCTACGCGGCGCTTGTCGCGATCGAGCTCGATATCGCCATAGGCGAGCACGGTGGCGAGCCGCTCGGGGCTCGCGCGCCGCAAGAGGCCCTTCACGCGCGCGAGCAGCTCCGGCACCGAGAACGGCTTGACGATGTAGTCGTCGGCACCGGTCGCAAGTCCACGCACCCGCTCGCTTTCCTCGCCGCGCGCCGTGAGCATGATGATCGGCAGCTGCTTGGTCTCGGGACGGGTACGAAGCCGCCGGCACAGCTCGATGCCTGACAGGCCCGGCAGCATCCAGTCGAGCACGATCAGATCGGGAATGTGCTCCTTGAGGCGGGTGTCGGCGTCATCGCCGCGCATCACCGTCTCGACGTCATAGCCGTCGCCTTCGAGGTTGTAGCGGAGAAGCTCGGTGAGAGCTTCCTCGTCCTCAACCACCATAATGCGTGCGCCCATGTTGTCGTCGCTCCCTTAGGTATTCGGCACCGTCGTGGCGAAGGTCGTCATGTCGCCCTTCGGCCGCTTGTCGGTGATCGCCTGGCCCTCGATCATGTAGAACACGGTCTCGGCGATGTTGGTGGCGTGATCGCCGATCCGCTCGATGTTCTTGGCGCAGAACATCAGGTGGATGCAGAACGAGATGTTGCGCGGGTCCTCCATCATATAGGTGAGGAGTTCGCGGAACAGCGAGGTGCAGATGGCGTCGACCTCCTCGTCGCCCTTCCACACCGCCATCGCCGCCGGCAGATCGTGCGCGGCATAGGCGTCCAGCACCGACTTGACCTGCTGCTGCACGAGATCGGTCATGTGTTCCAGGCCGCGGAACAGCTTGAGCGGATGGAAATCCGTCTCCAGCGCGGCGACGCGCTTGCCCATGTTCTTGGCGAGGTCGCCGATGCGCTCCAGATCGGTCGCGACGCGCATGGCGCCGACGATCTCGCGCAGATCCACCGCCATCGGCTGGCGGCGGGCGATGGTGAGCACGGCGCGCTCCTCGATGCGTTTCTGCAGCGCGTCGAGCTCGGCATCGGTGGTGACGACGCGCTGCCCGAGCGTGACGTCGCGACGGATCAGCGCGTCGACGGAATCGACGATCATGCGCTCGGCGATGCCGCCCATCTCGGCGACCAGGCGGGTGAGCTCCTGGAGGTCGGTGTCGAAGGCCTTTGCGGTATGTTCAGAACCCATGTTCCGTCTCCTCAGCCGAACCGGCCGGTAATGTAATCCTGCGTGCGCCGGTCGCTCGGCGACGTGAATATCTTGCTGGTGTCGTCGAACTCGATCAACTCGCCGAGATACATGAAGGCGGTCTTGTCGGAGACACGCGCCGCCTGCTGCATGTTGTGGGTGACGATCGCGATCGTGTAGTTCTCGGACAGTTCCTGGATCAGCTCCTCGACCTTGGCGGTCGAGATCGGGTCGAGCGCCGAGCAGGGCTCGTCGAACAGGATCACCTCGGGCCGCACTGCGACTGTGCGGGCGATGCAGAGGCGCTGCTGCTGGCCGCCGGAGAGCGACAGGCCGGAGGCATTGAGCTTGTCCTTGACCTCGTTCCACAGCGCGCCGCCGCGCAGCGCCTTCTCGACGCGGTCATCCATCTCAGACTTCGAGATCTTCTCATACAGACGAATGCCGAAGGCGATGTTCTCGTAGATCGTCATCGGGAAGGGTGTCGGCTTCTGGAACACCATGCCGACCCGCGCCCGCAGCAGGTTGAGATCCAGCTTGGGGTCGAGGATGTTGGTGTGGTCGAGCAGCAGCTGGCCGGTGGCGCGCTGGCCCGGATAGAGATCGTACATCCTGTTGAAGATGCGCAGCAGGGTCGACTTGCCGCACCCAGACGGGCCGATGAACGCCGTGACACGGTTGGTGCCGAGCGCCAGGTTGATGTTCTTCAGCGCGTGGTGCTCGCCGTAGTAGAAATTCAGGTTGCGCGCGGTGACCTTGGCGGGCGCCTCGGGCAGCAGCTGCGAGCCGGGATGAACGGTCGGCGCGCTCACGGAAACAGACATTTCACTCATTTTGCAGTCCTCTCGGCGCCGATGATGCGCGCGCCAATGTTCAGGGCAAGCACGGTCAGGGTGATCAGCAGCGCGCCGCTCCAGGCGAGCTGCTTCCAGTAGGCGTAGGGGCTCTGCACGAAGTTGTTGATGGTGACCGGCAGGTTGGCCATCGTCTTGTTCAGGCCAAGGCTGAAGAACTGGTTCGACAGCGCAGTGAACAACAGCGGCGCGGTCTCGCCGGCGACGCGGGCCGTGGCGAGCAGCACGCCGGTGATGAGGCCGGAGCGCGCGGCGCGATAGGCGATCCGCTTGATCACCAGCGAGCGCGGCAGGCCCAGTGCGCTGGCGGCTTCGCGCAGCGGGTTCGGCACCAGCAGCAACATGTCTTCCGTGGTTCGCACCACGACCGGGATCACGATGACGGCGAGCGCGAGGCTGCCTGCGATCGCCGAGAAGCCGCGCATCGGCACCACCACCGCGCCGTAGATGAACAGGCCGATGATGATCGAGGGCGCCGACAAGAGGATGTCGTTGATGAAGCGGATGACCGAGGTCAGCTTGTCGTTGCGGCCGTATTCGGCAAGATAGGTGCCGGCGAACAGGCCGAGCGGCGCGCCGATGCCGACGCCGAGCACGGTCATGATCAGCGAGCCGACGATGGCGTTGAGCAGGCCGCCCTCGGTCGAGCCCGGCGGCGGCGTATTCTCGGTGAAGACCTGCAGGTTCAGGCCGGCCAGACCGTTGTAGAGCAGCGTGATCAGGATCAGCGCGAGCCAGGTGACACCGAAGGCGGCGGCGCCGATGCAGAGCCCGCGGATGACGATGTCCTTGCGGCGGCGGCGTGAATAGATCGGATTCATGTCACTTCCCCGCCTTCTTTTCCAGACGCAGCAGCATCAGCCGCGCGGCCGCGAGCACGAAGAACGTCAGCACGAACAGGAGCAAGCCGAGCAGGATCAGGCCGGACTGATGCAGGCCGTCGCTCTCGGCGAACTCGGAGGCGATCGCTGCCGAGATCGTGGTGCCCGGGGCGAAGATCGACGAGGAGATCCGGAACGAGTTGCCGATGATGAAGGTCACCGCCATGGTCTCGCCGAGCGCGCGGCCCAGCGCCAGCATGACGCCGCCGATGATGCCGACGCGGGTGTAGGGGATCACGACGCTGCGGACGACTTCCCAGGTGGTGCAGCCGACGCCATAGGCGGCTTCCTTCAAGACCGGCGGCACAGTCTTGAACACGTCGACCGAGATCGAGGTGATGAAAGGCAGCACCATGATGGCGAGGATCAGCGCGGCGTTGAACAGGCTGAGATAGGACGGAGGACCTGCGAAGATCGCGCCCAGCACGGGAACACCGTCGAACACCCGGATCATGAAGGGCTGGAAGGTGTTGGCCAGGAACGGGCCCAGCACGAAGAAGCCCCACATGCCGTAGATGATCGAGGGAATGCCGGCGAGCAGCTCGACCGCCATGCCGATCGGGCGGCGCAGCCATTGCGGGCAGAGCTCGGTGAGGAAGATGGCAATGCCGAGACCGACGGGAATCGCGATCAGCATCGCGATGAAGGAGGTGACGAGCGTACCGTACATCGGCCCGAGCGCGCCGAGCACGGGCGGATCGGCCGACGGCGCCCAGCGCTGCGTCCACAGGAAGGAGATGCCGTATTCCTTCATCGCCGGGAACGCACCGACGATCAGCGAGATGATGATGCCGCCGAGGATCAGCAGCACCGAGATGGCGGACAACCGCGTGATCCAGTAGAAGGTGACGTCGCCGAGCTTGAACGCGCTCAAGGCCTTGGCGCGGTCATACGGTCCGGCGTCGTCGATTACATCGCTCTGAACGGCCATCTCTGCCACGCCGATCCCCTGTACCAAAGAATACACGTTTTATTGGGTCTCGTGCCCCGGACGCGGTGCGAAGTGCCGCGCCGCGTCCAGGGCCCAGTTCTTGTGGGTCCCGGCTCTGCGGAGCAGCACTTGCGTGCTGCACCGCGTCCGGGACGCGAGAGGAGAGCCTCAGCTCTTGATCTCGGCAGCCCAGGTCTTCTCGATCAGCTGGACGACGCTGTCCGGCATCGGGATGTAGTCGAGCTCCTCGGCCGCCTTGTCGCCGTTCTTGAACGCCCAGCGGAAGAACTTGATGGCTTCCTGCGAGGCCGCCTTGTCGGTGGCTTCCTTGTGCATGAGGATGAAGGTCGCTGCGGTGATCGGCCAGGACTTGTCGCCGGGCTGATCGGTCAGGATGACGTAGTAGCCGGGCGCCTTGGCCCAGTCGGCGTTGGAGGCGGCCGCCTGGAAGGCTTCGACGGTCGGCTGCACCGGCTTGCCGGCCTTGTTGACGAGACCGGTGTAGGTCAGCTTGTTCTGCTTGGCATAGGCATACTCGACATAGCCGATCGAGTTCTTGGTCTGGCTGATGTTGCCCGACACGCCTTCGTTGCCTTTGGCGCCGACGCCGACCGGCCACTCGACCGCGGTGCCCTCGCCGACCTTGCTCTTCCAATCCGCGCTGGCCTTGGAGAGATAGTTGGTGAAGTTGAAGGTGGTGCCCGAGCCGTCCGAGCGGCGGACCACGGTGATCGGCTCCGACGGCAGCTTCACGTTCGGATTGAGCTTCTTGATCGCGGCGTCGTCCCACTTGGTGATCTTGCCGAGATAGATATTGGCCAGGATTTCGCCATCGAACACCATCTCGCCGGGCTTCACGCCCTCGATGTTGACGACGGGAACGATGGCGCCCATCACCATCGGCCACTGGACGAGGCCGTCCTTCTCGAGCTGCTCGGCCTTGAGCGGCGCGTCGCTGGCGCCGAAGGTCACGGTCTTGGCCTGGATCTGCTTGATGCCGCCGCCCGAGCCGATCGACTGGTAGTTCAGACCGTTGCCGGTCTCTTTTTTGTAGGCGTCAGCCCATTTCGAATAGATCGGGAACGGGAACGTCGCGCCGGCACCGGTGATATCGGCCGCAAAGGCTGCCGTCGTCGATGCGGCGACCAAGCCGGCAGCGACGACCGTTTTGAGGAAATTCATGCTGGTCTCCATACAGGGGAGCGAAGCGCCATCCGCGCCCGATCGCGCTCCCCGCACCGCCCCTTTAGGAACGGTCGGCTGTGCTTTTACGAAGGTTTCGTGACAGTTGGATGACACAATCAAGCGTTTGAAATCGCTAGAATTTCAGGCCTGCACCGAAGTCCTAGCCTGGGGAAAACAGGCCGTGAAAGTGGCGCCCTGCCTGGGCACGCTTTCGATCAGAAGCCGGCCGCGGTGGCGGTTAAGAATATGTTTCACCAGCGATAATCCGAGCCCGGTGCCGCCTTGCGAGCGGCTGTCGCCGACGTCGACCCGGTAGAAGCGCTCGGTCAACCGCGGCAGGTGCTCCGGCGCAATGCCCGGGCCGAAATCGCGGACCATGACGCGGATTTCCTGACCTCCGTCAGCGGCCGCGCTTGATGTCAGCGACACGATGACGCGTCCGCCCGAGGCCCCGTATTTGAGCGCGTTCTCGATCAGGTTCTCGAACAGGCGGAGTAGCTCCTCGCGGTCGCCCGCGATCATCACCGGCGGCTCCGGCAGATGGATCTCGACCTCGACCTGGCGCTCACGTGCCAGCGGCTCGAGCCCGTCGGCGACCTGGCGGATGATCGGCACGAGATCGACCAGGGTGTCGGGGCGGACATGGGCCGACAACTCGACCCGCGACAACGACAGGAGATCGTCGATCAAGCGCGCCATGCGGGTGGCCTGGTTGTGCATGATGCCGAGGAAGCGTTCCCGCGCCTTCGGATCGTCCTTGGCCTGGCCCTGCAGCGTGTCGATGAAGCCCGACAGCGCGGCTAGCGGCGTGCGCAGCTCGTGGCTGGCATTGGCGACGAAGTCGGCGCGCATTTCCTCGACCCGGCGCAGCGGCGTCTGATCGTGGAAGGTCATCAGCATGCACTTGTCGGCGCCCCCGAAGCTGGTCGGCACTGGCACCGGCGTGATCATGAGCTCCATCCATCGATCGACCGGAACATGGTCGAGATAGGTCGCGCGCCGCGGCTCCGTGGTCGCGATCGCCTCGCGCAGCGCCGTGATGATCTCCGGCGAGCGCAGCGCGAACTGGGCGAGCTCGTTCCGGCGCAGCGCCGGCGCGAGCTGGGCGGCGGCGGCGTTGAGGTGGATGACGCGGCCGGCGCGGTCGAGCAGCACCGCCGGATCGGGCATGCCGGCGACCACGGCGGCCACCGCCGCGCTCTCGACCGGGTTGATGCGGCTGACGTCGTCGCGGGAAGCGGCAGGATCGTGCAGCCGCCACGGGATCAGGGCAGCCGCCGCGATGCAGAGGAACACGATTGCGGCGTGCAGCGCCGACAATTCGCCGAGCGAGACCACGACGGACAGCGCCAGCGCCGCGGCGATCAGGATGATGGTCGAGTGCCGCAGCCGATCGGACCAGGGCTGGGCGGAGGGAGAAGATGGGGCATCGATCGCCACGGGACGGGCTTCTCCTGGAGGACTTGTCCTAAGGACTTGGCACCGTTCAGGCGCCGCTGTCGCTGCGCTCTCTCACATAGGCGGCTTCAGGCGCCGGGCCGGGGTCCAGCTTGAGCGCCGCCTGTTGCAGGCGCTTCGATCGCGCGCCGATGATAACTTCTCGAAACGTCAGCAAGATTACAGATAAGACGAAGGGAGACAGATAATAGAGGACGCGGAACAACAGCATGCCGCCGAGCAGCTCCTCCCGGTCCATCTGCCAGAGGCCGACCAGCATGGCGGCATCGAACACGCCGAGGCCGCCGGGCGAATGGCTGGCGAAGCCGAGCAGGGTCGCCGAGACGAAGATCACCGCGACCACGACGAAACCGAGATTGGGCTCGTCCGGGACCAGCACGTACATCGCCAGCGCGCAGAAACCGAGATCGACGATGCCGATCACGATCTGGAGCAGCGTCAGCGGCCCGCCCGGCAGCACCACGGTCCACGGGCCGCGGCCGACCACCCGCGGCTGGGTCCAGACCCAGACCACGTAGCCGACCAGGGCGACGATGATCATCAGCGCCAGCGTCCGGTTCAGCCAGGGCGGCAGCTGGTCGATCGAGGCGGCGGCCTCCGGATGGTAGGAGATGCCGAGGCCGAGCACGGCGGCATTGCCCAGCCAGAAGGTCAGGCCGGCGAGGAAGCAGATTTTTGCGACGTCGATCGCGTTCAGCCCATAGGCCGAATAGATGCGGTAGCGCACCGCGCCGCCGGTGAAGACGGACGCGCCGACATTGTGGCCGATCGAATAGCTGGTGAAGGCCGCGAGCGCGTTGATGCGATAGGGCACATGGGCATGGCCGATCGCGCGCACCGCGAACAGGTCGTAGAAGGTCAGGGTGAAATAGCCCGCGGCGACGAACAGCGCCGCCATCGCGATCTGCCTCGGCTCGGTGCTCTTGATCGCCTCGAGGACCTCGTTGAAATCGATGCCCCTCAGCATGTGATAGAGCACATAGCAAGCGATACCGATGACCGCGATGCTGATCACAACTCCAAGCTTATGCAGGATTTGCTTCTGGCGCAGAAACGTCATCGCCCTGCGTATGGGTTCCAGCATCTAGACCTCGAACAACGCTTCAGCGGCCAGGACGGCCGGAGAACAGGCGAACGACGCACAGGCACGCGGCGGCCCTTCACCGCCGGCTCCGGCATCGCGCATGCCCCCTCCCCCTCCACTAGCGCGTTTTCGGGCGAAGTGGAATTCGCCAATTCGAACAAAAACACGTGCCTTCAATATTTTAGGCAGGGTTACGGCTCCTGGGGCACGGCTTGGCGCTTTCGGCGGCAAGGCTCGACGCGAATCTCCATGGCAATCTTGCGCAGACGCCATGAAGTTTTGATGATTTCGGCCGCGCAATGTTCCGTCACGAGTTAAGCCGACGTCAATCTATGGGGCACGCCCGCCCGCTGAAGAGGATGATCGACGCGGCTGGTCACGTCAGGGTGCACGGCAACATCACGGAGTGGCCGGCGGCACGGTGCGCGAGACCACCCGGTCGCGCAACCAGGCGCCGATGGTGCAGCCGACGAGGTAGCAGGCGAACAAGACCAGCCCGAGATCGAGCCAGTAGCCGAAACGGCCGGGGACCACATGGGTGAATGAGGCAGCGACCAGGCCCGCAACCAGCGCCGCGAGCCAGCGCGCCGTCACCTTCGAGGTGCCGTTGCCGCGCTGGACCACCGAGATCCAGCCCATGCAAAAGCCCAGCAGCAGCGAGCCGATCAGCCAGCCCAGATGGAACGAGACGAGATAAGGCATCGTCACCTCACCAGAAATTCGATGCGGCGGTTCTGCGCCTTGCCTTCATCGGTGTCGTTGCCGGCGACGGGCTGCGTGCTGCCATGGCCGACCGCGGTGAAGCGGCTGGCGGGCAGGCCGGCCTTGACCAGATAATCGATCACCGCCTGCGCGCGCTTTTCCGAGAGCGCCTGGTTGAAGGAGTCCTCGCCGTCGGCGTCGGTGTGTCCGACGACCTCGATATTGGTGGTGGGGCAGCGCAGCGCGGTCTCGATGAGACGATCGAGGATGCCGGCCGAGTCAGGATCGATCTCCGCGCGCTTGGTCGCGAAGCGGATCTTGCCCTTGGTCAGGAGTTCCGAGAACAATTGCTGGCACACGGTGCCGTCGACAGGGCCTGCCGCCGGCTTCACGGTGATCTCCGGCTTGTACTGCCAGTTTTTCGGGAAGTCCTTGCCGAGGCCTGCGCGGATGTCGTTGGCGGCTCCTTCGTAGAGCGCATCGCCCGACAGCTTCACCTCGCGGTCGGAGACGACGAGCGTGCCGGTCGACAGCCGCGACAGCGCGCCGAGCGCTGCGACGACTGCCGTGCTGAAGGCGCCGGGTGCGCCGATGCTGGCCTTGAGATTGTCGACGACCTTCTCGGTGAAGAACTTTCGCGACGCGCTGGTGGCGATCGCCGCGTGGACGTTGTTGTCCGGAACGTAGCCGGTCAGCGTCACCGTCGCTGCCACCGGATCCTTGTAGGCCTGGAAGATATAGGGCGGCGCCTTGATCTCGTTGGCGGCAATCGAAAAACCCTCCGGCAGGTTCTTCAGCGCCGCTGCGATCGATTCGCGGCCGCCGAGCTCGCGCGCCATGCCCGACAGATTGACCTTGGTGTCCGTGATCGTGATCTTGCCGTCCTTGAGCTTGCCGATCTGATCCAGCAACAGCATCGCGGCGGCCTCGAACCGAGGCGGCGCGCCGCGGGCCAGCCCCATCTGGTCGGCCACCTCGACGCCGCCGACCTCCTTGCGGGCAGCCTCGGTCAGCCGCGCCTTCATCGACGGCAAGGGCGCGGAGCCCGACAGCGTCACCCGCACCACGTCGCGCTCGGCGTTCCAGACGAAGGGCTTGGCCTCGGGAACAAGGCGCGTCCGGTCGTCGACCAGCCGCACGCCCGGGACGGTTTCGACCGCCATCACGGCGTCGCGGCGACCCTCCTCGGAAAAGGCATCCGCGGCAAGGCTGACGTCGCGGCCATCGACCGCGATCCGGGTCTTGTCCAGAACGGTATCCTTCAGCGCAGCCGAACTGCGGGCCGAAAGATCGGCCTCGACCGGTAAGGTATTATTCCAGGCCGCAAATCCCCACATGACGGCCAGGGGGATCAGCCCCGGCCACCATTTGCTGGCCCAACTGAAAAGCTTCTGCATTCGACGACCCGAACTCTGGAAACGGAGACAAAACAAACCCTTGGCAGGCTGTCAAACCGGAAATGGTGCCGTACCGAAGGCCCCGGCCGGACAATCGGAATAACTTTTTCTTCAAGGGTTCTTCCGTAAGTTGAAACCGGAATGCCAGAGTCCCCCCCCCAGCCGGTCATGAAACAATTGCGTAACAACGTCATCCGCGCCGGGCTGGGAGCACTCTATTTCAGCGGGGCACACCACCTGCTGCGCCCGCTTTTGTCGGGCATCGGCGCCATATTCATGCTGCACCATGTGCGGCCGGCCCGTGAGGCCGCGTTCCAGCCGAACAGGCATCTCGAAGTCACCCCCGAATTCCTCCGTGCGACGCTGCGCCATTTGCGCTCGCGCGACATCGATATCGTCAGCATGGACGAACTGCATGAGCGGCTGGTGCAGGGCCGGTTCGACCGCCGCTTCGCCGCCTTCACCCTCGACGACGGCTATCGCGACAATCTGGACTACGCATTGCCGGTGCTGCGCGAATTTGACGCGCCGCTGGCGGTCTATGTCGCGAGCGATTTTGCCGAGGGCACCGGACGATTGTGGTGGACAGCACTGGAGGCCGTGATCGCCAAAGCCGAGCAGATCGAGGTCAAAATTGGCCATTCCGCGCTGCGGCTCGATGCGACGACGATTGCGGCGAAGCAGGCGGCGTTCGACCGCCTGCACGACTGGCTGCGTGCGCTGCCGGGCGAGCACGACCTGGCGCGCGAGATCGGGGCGCTGTGCACGACATACGACGTCGACATGGCAGCGCTGTGCCGCAGCCTGTGCCTGTCCTGGGCCGAGGTGAAGACATTTGCCGCCGATCCGCTGGTCACGATCGGCGCGCATAGCGTCAGCCATTGCAACCTCGCCAAGCAGGCGGAAGACATCGCCGCGCAGGAGATGGCCGTGAGCCGCGCGCGGATCGAGCAGGCGCTGGAGCGCCCCGTGTTGCATCTCGCTTATCCCTATGGCGACCGCGACGCCGCGGGGACGCGCGAATTCGCCCTTGCCGCATCCGCCGGCTTCAAGACCGCGGTGACGACGCGGCCCGGCATGCTGTTCGCGGAGAATGCCGGCCACATGACCGCGCTGCCCCGCGTCTCACTCAATGGCAACTACCAGGACACGCGGATCCTGCCGGTGCTGACCTCGGGCGCCGCGACCGCGATGTGGAACGGCTTTCGCCGGATCGCGGCGGCTTGATTCGTCCGCATACTCAGACCTCATCCTGAGGGCGCTCCGAAGGAGCGCGTCTCGAAGGATGGGCCGCCCGCATCCTTCGAGACGCGCTGACGCGCTCCTTCGGGATGAGGGCGGAGTTGGTGGCCCTTCCTTGACTCCCCTCCCGGCCCCGCTCACAACGAGCGCCAACCAAGGGAGGTACCATGTTCAACGATCTGTTCTCGCTCAAAGGCCGTGTCGCGCTGGTGACCGGCGGCTCGCGCGGCATCGGCAAGATGATCGCGGCGGGATTCCTCAGCGCCGGCGCGGCAAAGGTCTACATCACCGCGCGCAAGGCCGGCCCGTGCGAGGCGACCGCACAAGAGCTCACGGCGCAATATGACGGCGAATGCATCGCGCTGCCGATCGACATCTCCACCGTCGAAGGCTGCAACAGGCTCGCCGGCGAAATCATCAGGCTGGAGCCGAAGCTCGACATTCTCGTCAACAATGCCGGCGCCGCCTGGGGCGCGGAGTTCGACGAATTCCCCGAAAGCGGCTGGGACAAGGTCATGGACCTCAACGTCAAGTCGCTGTTCTTCCTGACCAAGGCGCTGGCGAAGCCGCTCCGCGCGGCCGCGAGCGCGGAGCGGCCGGCGAAGGTGATCAACATCGCCTCCGTCGATGGCATCTTCGTCAATCCGAGCGAGACGTATTCCTACGCTGCCAGCAAGGCGGCCGTGATCCATCTGACTCGGCGCATGGCGACGAAGCTGATCAAGGACAACATCAACGTCACCGCGATCGCGCCGGGCGCGTTCAAGTCCGACATGAACCGCGCCGCGCGCGACCATGCCGACGAGGTCGCAAAGCGCATTCCGGCGCGGCGGATCGGCAGCGTCGAGGACATGGCCGGCGTCGCGATCTATCTCGCCTCGCGCGCCGGCGATTATGTGGTCGGCAACACCATCGCGGTCGACGGCGGAGTGGTGTACGCGAACGCAGGGCTGGAGATCGCAGGGTAAGCGGCAAGGACTTCGGCAAAGGCCGCGCCTTACACTCGCTGTCATGCCCCGCGAAGGCGGGGCATCCAGTACGCCGCGGCCTGTCGGCTCAATCACTGCTGCCGCGGAGTACTGGATCACCGGCTTTTGCGGGTGATGACAGTCTTCGTATGGCGCGACGGACGCGTCTCGCGAGCGGCCGTTACGACTCGATCTTCACGTACTCGAAATCGCCGGGCTTGTTGTCGATGCCGACCTTGGGCGGCGAGATCCAGGAGGCGAACTGGCCGATCTCGGTGACGGGCTGCATCAGGGAGGTGATGAAGTCGCCGTCGCTCGCCGAGGGCAGCCATTCATCCCGACGCTTCGCCCAGGTGGCCTCGTCGATCAAGATGCCGTCGGGCGTCGCGTGCACGTCTTTGAACTCGCCGATGTGGCGATGGAAGGCGACGTTGGGCAGCGTCAGCTTGAAGTCGTAGCCCGCGGTCGAGATCACCTTGTTCCAGCGCAGCATGCCCTTGATGCAATCCTGGGTGTAATCGTCGCGCAGGCGCATGTTGAGCGTGGTCAGCGCCGGCTCGTCGACCAGCTTGGCCTCGCCATTGATCAGCTTGAGCACCGGATAGGTGGAATTCTTGAGCTGGTGATCGTCGTCGATCTGGGTCTCGTGATAGCGGCCCTTGATGCCGGCGTTGAAGGCGTTGGCCGCGTTGGTCGAGACCTCCGAGCCGAACAGGTCGAGCGACAGCGTGTAGTGCAGGTTCAGCTTCTTCTGGATGGTCGGCAGATCGATCACGCCGAGCGCGCGCACCTTGGCGATGTCGGTGGGATCGCTGATGCCGGCTTGCTTCATCGCATCGCAGGTGCGCTGCACGACGCGGGTGATGCCGGTCTCGCCGACGAACATGTGATGCGCCTCTTCCGTCAGCATGAAGCGGCAGGTGCGCGACAAGGGATCGAAGCCCGACTGCGCCAGCGAGTGCAGCTGCATCTTGCCGTCGCGGTCGGTGAAATAGGTGAACATGAAGAAGGACAGCCAGTCCGGCGTCGCCTCGTTGAAGGCGCCCAGCATGCGCGGTGCATCGGCATCGCCCGAGCGGCGGCGCAGCAGATCATCCGCTTCTTCACGTCCGTCGCGGCCGAAATACTTTTGCAGCAGGTAGACCATCGCCCAGAGATGGCGGCCTTCCTCGACATTGACCTGGAACAAATTGCGCATGTCGTAGAGCGAGGGCGCGGTCTTGCCGAGATGGCGCTGCTGCTCGACGGAGGCGGGCTCGGTGTCGCCCTGGATCACGATCAGGCGGCGCAGCATGGCGCGATGCTCGCCCGGGACTTCCTGCCAGGCCGGCTCGCCATAATGCTCGCCGAACGGAACGACGCGATTCTCTTCCTGCGGAGCAAGAAGAATGCCCCAGCGATATTCGGGCATGCGCACGTAGTCGAACTTGGCCCAGCCGCGCGGATCGACCGAATAGGCCGTGCGCAAATAGACCAGCGATTCCTGGAAGCCCTCAGGGCCCATGTCGCTCCACCAGTCCATGTAACCGGGATGCCAGCCTTCCAGCGCCTTGAGCACCTGGCGGTCTTCGGCGAGGTTCACGTTGTTGGGAATCTTGGTCGAGTAGTCGACGTTCATGATGTTCATGTTCATGGCCGTGCTCCTTGCGATCTCTTCCCGTCATGCCCGGCCTTGTGCCGGGCATCCACGTTCTTGCTTCTTTGAGCCAAGGACGTGGATGGCCGGGACATTTGTGCAAAGACGCGCTTCGCGCTTCTGCCCGGCCATGACGCAGTGAAAGTCATCAAACCCGCGTCATATCGAATTTCGGCTTCTGCCCGCTGCCGTAGCGGCGCAGCGCGCCTTCCTCGCCGACCGCGTTGGGGCGCTGGAAGATCCAGTTCTGCCAGGCGGTGAGGCGCGCGAAGATTTTCGATTCCATCGTCTCGGGACCGACGAAGCGGAGGCTCGCTTCCATGCCGGTGAGACTGTCGGGCGAGAAGCTGGCGCGCTCCTCGAGGAAGACGCGGACCTCGTCATCCCAGTCGATGTCGTCGAGCGCGAAGGTGACGAGGCCGAGCTCTTCCGCCTGCTCGGCGTCGAGCGCGGTGCCGAGCGTTGCTTCCGCGCGCTCCACATCGGACGGATCGGCCTGGAAGCGTGATTGAAGCCGCGTCAGCCCATGGCTCATCGGATAGGGACCGAAGTTCATCGCCGAGAGCTCGATCGACGGCGGCGGGCGGTTGTCGCCCTGGCGCGTGCCGATCAGCATGTAGGAGCGGTCGGCGGCGAAGACGAGCTCGGCGAGCGTGCCGGCAAAGCAGGAGCCGGGCTCGACCAGCGTCACCAGCGTACGCGAGGTGACGTCGATGCGCTTCAGCACGCGCTTCCAGTAGTGCCTGATCTCGTTGACCAGCCAGTGCGCCTTGTTGGCTTCGAGGAAGGCATCGCAAGCGAGCACATGGGCGCGGTCGCCATGGCTCTTGAACACCAGCATGGCGATCTCGAGCTCGTTGATGCGCAGATGCAGAATCGCGTCATCGAGCTCGCGCGCGACCTGGAGCGGCCAGAACGAAGCCCCCTGCGCCATCATGGCGTCGATGTCGGCCGGCGGCGCGGTCTCCGGTGCCTTGATCGAGATGGTCGCGATGCGAGCAGTGCGATCGATGTCGACGGTGACGAAGCCGTAACGGATGCTGTTGTCGTCGATGATGCGCTTGAGCGGCGTCAGCGCAATGCCCTTGCCGCTGCCGGTGCGTTTCGAAGCGGCCGCAAATTCCCTGGCGCGCTCGGCGATCCTGGCTTCCAGCTTCGAGTTCGGCGCGATCTCGTCGACGAGGCGCCACTGCACGGCGCGCTTGCCTTTCACGCCTTCCTCGATGGTGCAGAAGACATCGGCGTGGTCGCGGCGCACCTTGCGCTTGTCGACCACGCGAGTGAGGCCGCCGGTGCCGGGCAGCACCGCGAGCAGCGGCACTTCGGGCAGCGCGACAGCCGACGAGCCGTCATCGGCGAGGATGATGTGGTCGGTCGCAAGCGCCAGCTCATAGCCGCCGCCGGCGGCCGAGCCGTTCACCACCGTGATGAAGCGCTGGCCGGAATTCTCCGAGGAGTCTTCCATGCCGTTACGGGTCTCGTTGGTGAACTTGCAGAAGTTGACCTTGTGGGCGTGCGTCGAGCCCGCGAGCATGCGGATGTTGGCGCCGGCACAGAACACGCGGTTCTTGGCCGAGCGCATGATGACGACCTTCACCCCGGGATGCTCGAAGCGCAGGCGCTGGATCGCGTCCGCAAGCTCGATGTCGACGCCGAGGTCGTAGGAATTGAGCTTGAGCAGGTAGCCCTCGAACAGGCCGCCATTTTCGTCGACGTCCATGGTCAGCGTCGCGACGTCGCCATCGACCGTGAGCTTCCAGTGCTTGTAGCGGGACGGTTCGGTCTGGAAATCGATGAACGTCGCGCCGCCTGCGAGGCGCCGATCTTCCCCGGCCATTGGTCATCCCTGAGCTTGATTATGGGTTTTGGTTTGAGCGTTAGATGCACAATAATGCATCTTATCGGACAAGTCTAGACCGAATCTAGGCCTTATATGCACTTTGCTTCATCTGACGCGACACCCCCAGATGCGCTTCACGCCGCCTGAAGTCCCGGATCATCCCGCAAGGCCGCCCTTGCGAACTGCGCGATCGCGTCGAGCGTGGGCCCGGGCACCTCGCGATGCGGGGAATGCGCTGCGCCCGCAATGATCGTCAGGTCGACCGGGCAATAACATTCCTCCTGCGCGATCTCGGCTTGGCGCAAGGTCCCGTATTGGTCGTCGACGCCCTGCACGACCATGACGGGTACGCGGATATAGGCGAGATATTCGGAGATATCCCAATCGCGGAATTTTGGATCGAGCCAGGCGCCGTTCCAGCCGTAGAAGGCGTTGTCGACGTCCTTGTGCCAGCGCGCCAGCTTGGTCTTGAGATCCGTGGTCTCGAACGTCGACTTGATCGCGGCAATGGACTTGATCGAGATGTCCTCGACGATGAAATGCGGAGCGATCAGCACCAGACCGCTCAGGCGATGATCCTGATGCGCCCCGGCATAGATGGTGGCGATCGAAGCACCGTCGGAATGGCCGAGCAGGAGGCCGCGCTTGAATCCGATCGCATCGAGCAGCTTCGGCAGCACGTCCAGCGCCTCGCGCTGCATGTAGTCGAGCGGCCGCGGCAACGCGATCGGACTGGACTGCCCGTAACCGGCGCGTGAGTAAACGAAGATGCCAGCGCCGGTCGCCTGCTGCAGCTTCTCCGGGAAATCGCCCCAGAGGCCTGCCGACCCGAGGCCTTCATGCAGCATGACGATGGTGGGGGCGTCAGACGATTGCGGCGCAAGCCATTTGTATTCGAGGCTGGCGCCATCGATGCTGAGGAAGCCGGTGGGGGTGAGGTTGGTCATGGTCGAATTCCCATTCCTAGCCAATACCGAGATGCCCACCCTCCCCTGGAGGGTAGGGCTATCGCATATGGGCGAGGGCGGAGAGAAGGAAGTCATTATTCCATCTGGCTTGGAGCATTTTGTGGCTGATGCGGGCAGGACCGGGCGTTGCCTGCAGGGTATTGATGGCCAGCTTGCGGATGAGGGCGAGATTTTCGGCGGCGTGATCTTTGCGGCTGCGGCAGGCATCTTCGTCGAACAGAACGTCGAGAACCCAGTGCAGGTTGTTCTCGATGCTCCAGTGAGCACGCACGACCTCGAGCAGCTTTTTGGCCGACAGCAGGCGCGAGGCGAGGAAGTATCGGACCGTATGCTTGGCGGTCTTGCCAGAGTTTGCGCGCCAGCTGTCGATGCGACCGACTGCGGCGATAGCGGGGAAGTCGTATTGCTTCGCCAACTGAGGAGCCGGCGCGACGATGGCCTGCCGGCGCTCGGCGCGACCGTGGGCAGTGGCTCTTCGTTGACTCGCTCGCGCGGGCTTTCGGGCTGTATCGACCAACGTCTTGGCGGCCTTGAAGAGCCGGCCACGGTTACTCTTGATGGCTAACACGTAGTGCCCCTTCCGATCGAGGATGGCCTGCGCGGTATCGGGCCGGCAATGCAAGGCGTCGGCGGTGACAAGAGCCCCGTCCAGATCGAGCAGCGCGAGAACTTCGAGAGCCCCGGCAACCTCGTTGCGGTTGGGAGCCTTTCTCTGAGCCAGCGCCATGCGAGTGCCTGCGGCCCAGACATTGACCATATGCAGCGGCGTGGCCTGCCGGCCCCGCGTGTAGGCCCCGCGCAGCGCCTTGCCGTCGATGCTGACCACCCCCTTGATGCCGAAGCCCTTGCTGAATTTGCGCAAAACCGCTTCCAGCCCCTTCGGATCCAGCGCACGGAAGACGTTGCTGAACGTATCGTGGCTCGGAATGCCGTGCCTGAGCTCCAGGAAGCGCCGCAACAGCTCCTCGCGGCCTTGGCCAAAGAACTCGAACTCGGTGCAGGTCTTGGCGCCAGCCAGCGTCGCCGCCAAGGCGATGACGAGGATCTCCACAAGATCATGTCGGGTGTTGCTGGCGCGCGGGTCCTTGAGCGGTCGAAACAGGCGCTTGAGCTTGCGCATTCAGGTCTCCCTCTGGAATCGAGAGACACCCAAAGAATCCAGTTCCAACCGCTTGGCAACACCCTGCCAGCACCATATGCGATTCCCCTACCCTGGAGGGGGAGGGTCGATTCACAGCGAGCGCAGCGAGATGTGAAGCGGGGTGGGGTGACAGCCTCTCCGCGGGTGCGGTGCCCGTTGAGAGATCACGCCACCCTGTCACGCGTCTCGCTACGCTCGATCGCGTGCCGACCCACGGGCGAGCTACGCTCGTCCCGGACCCCTCCAGGGGAGGGTAAGCGAGCGCGTTCGCCGCCAACTCACTCAATGTGCCCCTTCCCGCAGCTTGAATCGCTGGATCTTTCCGGTCGCGGTCTTCGGCAGCGAGTCCACCACTTCGATCCAGCGCGGATATTTCCACGGGCCGATCTTCTGCTTGACGTGCTCCTTGAGCATCTCCTGCAAGTCCGTCGTCGTCGCGCCCGGTCGCAGCACGACGAAGGCCTTCGGCTTCAGCAGGCCTTCCGGATCGGCCTCGGGCACGACGGCCGCTTCCAGCACCGCCGGATGCGTGATCAGCGCGCTCTCGACCTCGAAAGGCGAGACCCAGATGCCGGAGACCTTGAACATGTCGTCGGCGCGGCCGCAGAAGGTGTAGCGGCCATCCGCGTCACGAACATATTTGTCGCCGGTGCGGGTCCACGGCCCTTCAAATGTGCGGCGGCTCTTATGGCGCTGATTCCAATAACCCTCGCCAGCGGAAGGCGCATCGACCAGCAATTCGCCGACCTCGCCGTCGGCGACGTCCTGGCCGGCCTCGTTGACGAGCCGCACCGCATAGCCCGGCACCGGCTTACCTGACGTGCCGTATTTGATGTCGCCGGGCGCATTCGACAGGAAGATGTGCAGCAGCTCGGTCGAGCCGACGCCGTCGAGGATATCGACGCCGAAGCGCGCCTTCCAGCTGATGCCGACGGATTCCGGCAGCGCCTCGCCGGCGGAGGTGCAGACGCGCAGGGCCTTGCCGCCACGCTCGGCCTTCACGGTCTCGTCGTTGAGCATGGCCGCGAACAGGGTCGGCACGCCGTAGAAGATGGACGGGTTGTAGCGGTTCATCAGGTCGAACATGCGCGCCGGCGTCGGCCGCTCGCTGTTGAGGATCACGCTGGCGCCGACCGACATCGGGAAGGTCAGCGCATTGCCGAGGCCATAGGCGAAGAACAGTTTTGCCGCGGAGAGACACACGTCGCTTTCGCGGATGCCGAGCACCTGTTTCGCATAGGTGTCCGCCGTCGCCTGCAAATTCGAATGCAGATGGCGCACGCCCTTGGGCATGCCGGTCGAGCCGGACGAGTACAGCCAGAAAGCCGGTTCGTCCGCATGCGTCGCGGCGGTGGTGAACTGATCGCTCTCGCCTGAGAGCTCCTCGGCGAGCTGCTTGTGGCCGTTCTGCTTGGCGCCGGAGACCACGACATGCTCGAGATCGGGCATGCGGCCGACCACGTCCTTGATGACGGGATAGAGCGCTTCGGACACGAACAGCACCCGCGCGCGGCAGTCAGCGAGGATGTAGGCGTATTGGTCCGCGGTCAGCAGCGCGTTGAGCGGCACCGGCACGATGCCGGCGCGGATCGCGCCCAGGAACACGATCGGGAAATCGACCGTATCGAGCATGATCATCGCCACGCGCTCCTCGCGGCGGACGCCGAGCCGGCGCAGCATGTTGGCGGCGCGCCGGGTTTGTTGCTGGAGCTCGCCATAGGTGAGCCGCGAGACGGTGTCGTCGAAGGCAAGCTTGCTGCCGCGGCCCTCCTCGACGTTTCGGTCGAGCAGCCAGGTCACCGCGTTATAGGATCCCTCGCTCACGGACATCTCCCCCGAATTTAGAATTATAATTCATAGAAAGACATCACGACGGCTTGCTGTCAATGCCAGCAGGCACTATGTTTCATTAAAACGCGCCGCAGGACACCTGTAAAGAAGGCTCATGACCGAAAGTCCCGACGCCGAATCCCGCTTCCTCGAACAGCTCGGCCAGCGCGTACGCACCATGCGCGCACTGCGCGGCATGTCGCGCAAAGTGCTCGCCAAGGTATCTGGGATTTCGGAGCGCTACATTGCGCAGCTCGAAAGCGGCAAGGGCAACGTCTCCATCGTGCTGCTGCGCCGCGTCTCCGACGCGATGGGCGCACACCTCGAAGACCTGCTCCCCTCGGCCGATCCGACGCCGGACTGGCAGATGTTTCGCGACCTCCTGCGCAAGGCGACGCCGACGCAGATCGCGCAAGCAAAAGATCTGCTCGCCGGCGGCAGCGCCTCCGCGCCGCGGCGCGCGCCATTCTGCGGCATCGCGCTGATCGGCTTGCGCGGCGCCGGCAAGTCCACACTCGGCAGGATGCTGGCGAAGAAGATCGGCTGGAGCTTCGTCGAGCTCAACAAGGAGGTCGAGCAGCAGAACGGGCTCTCGGTCGCCGAGATCATCGCGCTCTACGGCCAGGAAGGCTTTCGCCGCATGGAGCAGGCGGCGCTGCAGCAGCTGCTCGCGCGCAACGAGCTGATGGTGCTGGCGACCGGCGGCGGCATCGTCTCGGAGCCTTTGACCTTCGACCAGGTCCTGACCTCGTTCTACACGATCTGGCTGAAGGCCGAGCCCCAAGAGCACATGGCGCGCGTGCGCCGCCAGGGCGACCTGCGCCCGATGGCGGATGATCGCTCGGCGATGGCGGAGCTGCGCAACATCCTGCTCAGCCGCGAGCCGCTCTATTCGCGCGCAACCGCGGTGGTGGATACGGCAGGATTGTCGGTGGATGACGCCGCAGCAAGGCTGATCGATGCGGTGCGGCCGGTGCTGCAGAAGGAAGCCCGCAGCTTCGGGCTGCGCAGCGTGGCGCTGTAGAGATGACCGACACTGACGTCACAATTTCCATGTTCGAGCGGATCGGCGGCAGCGCCACGATCGATCGTCTGGTCGACCGCTTCTACGACCGCATGGACACGCTGCCGGAGGCGCAGGTGATCCGCGCCATGCATGCGGCCGATCTCGGCCTGATCAGGGACGTGCTGAAACGCTATCTCACCGAATGGACAGGCGGCCCGCGGCTTTACTCCGTCGAGAAGGGGCATCCGAGGCTGCGCCAGCGCCATTTCGGTTTCGCCATCGGCGATGCCGAGCGCGACGCGTGGATGCTCTGCATGCGCGGCGCGCTGGAAGAAGCGGTGACAGACAGCGCGGCGCGGCGCGATCTCGATCAGGCGCTGTCCGGTCTTGCCAATTGGATGCGCAACCGGCCGTGACGTAGCCTGGGTGAGCGAAGCGACGTCCGGGGTCTTAGCTTCCCGGGTATCGCTTCGCTCACCTGGGCTACAATACGACCGACGCCGCTAAAGCATGATCCGGAAAAGTGCGAAGCGGTTTTCCGGAAAGATCATGCGTAAACAACAAGCTAAAGCGCGATGACGATTCATCCAAATCTCATCGCGCTTTAGACCGACCAGTAATGCGGATGCGGATACGGCCGCGAGCGGTCGCCCCAGTCGAACGCCTCGCCGTCGAACTCGCACGGGCCGCTGCTGAGCTCCTCCAGCGTCGAGTCGATCTGGAACGCCTGCCGTCCCGGATCGTATTTCAGCGCGCTCCACTGCAGCGGATAATGATGATGGGTGCCGAGCAGCCCGCCGGTCTTGATCACGGCATAGGCGACCATTCCGCTCATCTTGTCGAGCATCAGCCGTTCGATCGTGCCGAGCTTCGTGCCGTCGCGTCCGTAGACGGCAACGTGCTCCACGCGATCACTGGGAACCATGGTATGGTGCATGGGCTCCTCCCTGTTCTCTTGTGCTGGCGACGATTATAGCACCGGTTTCGAGGCGAGGGAGGAACTACAGAAGCTGCGAGCGCACGGCCTCGGCGCCTTCCCGCAACAGCGGCAGGAAGCGGTCGATCAGTTCCTGCGCCGGCACGCGATCGACATGCGCGCCCATGTTGATGGCCGCGACGATCACGCCGTCGTAGCGGCGGACGGGGACCGAGATCGAGCGGAAATGCGGCTCGGCCTCGCGGTCGACCAGCGAATAACCCTGCGCGCGGTCGGCTGTGATGCGCGCGAGCAGCACCTTCGGGTCGGTCACCGTCTGCGGCGTCAGCGCCTCGCGCTTCATCGCATTCAGGCGCGCGGCGAGATCGGTATCGCCGAACTGCCCCAGCATGGCGCGGCCGACCGAGGTGCAGAAGGCCGGCAGGCGATAGCCGATCTCCAATCCGCCCGAGAACACCCGCGTCGGGCCGCCGCGGGCGATGAACACGACATCGTCACCATCGAGCACCGCCAGCGAGGAGATTTCCTGCGCCGCGGTCGCGATGCGGTCGAGCACGGGTTGAAGTACGGCAATGATCTGGCTCGAGCGCAAATATGATGCGGCCAACGTCAGCACATGCGGAGTCAGCGAGAACAACTTGCCATCGCCGGAGACGTAACCGCCGCGCTGAAGCGTGAACAGCATGCGCCGTGCGGTGGCGCGCGGCAGATCGGCGGCGCGGGCGAGATCGCTCAGCGTCATCGGGCCGGCCGTGGTGCCGAAGCACTGCAGCAGCCGCAGGCCGCGATCGAGGGCCTCGACGAAGTCCGTCGCGCGCTCGTCGCTCTCGCTGCGCTTCAGCTTGGGCATGGCTTCGGGATAATCCTGCAAAATAGTGCTTGCTGCCGCTCCAAGGCATGGCATAATTCGCCCATTCGTTCAATAGGCGAACAATCGCCCTCCACAAGGATACACGCGCCATGATGAGCCAGGAGCAGAACGACCTGATCACCCGCACCGGGCCGAAGGACCCCTGCGGCAAGCTGATGCGGAGCTACTGGCAGCCGGCGGCGCTGGTGGATGAGCTGGAAGGCGCGCGGCCGATCCGTCCCGTCAGGCTGCTCGGCGAGAACCTGGTGCTGTTTCGCGACGAGAGCGGACGCTATGGGCTGATCGACCGCCACTGCGCGCATCGCGGCGCCGACCTCGCCTTCGGGCGTTTGGAGCATGGCGGCCTGCGCTGTGCTTTCCATGGCTGGCTGTTCGACGCCACCGGCCAGTGCATCGAGACGCCGGCCGAGCCGAAGGATTCAAAACTCTGCCAGAACATCCGCCAGCGCTCCTATCCCGTGGTGGAGAAGAGCGGCATCCTCTGGGCTTATCTCGGCGAGGGTGCGCCGCCCGCATTCCCGGAGATCGACTGCTTCATCGCGCCGGGCAGCCATACGTTCGCGTTCAAGGGGCACATGGCCTGCAACTGGCTGCAGGCGCTGGAGGTCGGCATCGATCCCGCCCACGCCTCCTACCTGCACCGCTTCTTCGAGGACGAGGACACCTCGACCGCCTACGGCAAGCAATTCCGCGGCGCCTCGGCCGGCTCCGACCTGCCGATGACGAAGATCCTGCGCGAATACGACCGCCCGATCATCAATGTCGAGCACACCGAATATGGCCTGCGGCTGATCGCGCTGCGCGAGATCGACGCGGAGCGGACGCATGTGCGCGTCACCAACCAGCTGTTCCCGCACGGCTTCGTCATCCCCATGAGCACGGAGATGACGATCACGCAGTGGCACGTGCCCGTCGATGACGAGAACTGCTACTGGTACGCGATCTTCACCAGCTACACGAACCCGGTCGACAAGAAGAAAATGCGCGACCAGCGGCTCGAGCTCTATGAGCTGCCCGACTACAAATCGCGCAAGAACCGCAGCAACGATTACGGTTTCGATCCGCACGAGCAGCAGACCGCGACCTATACCGGCATGGGCAACGACATCAACGTGCACGACCAATGGGCGGTGGAATCGATGGGCGCGATTCAGGACCGCACCAAGGAGCATCTCGGACAGTCCGACAAGGCGATCGTGCAGTATCGCCGCCTGCTGCGGCAGGAGATCGAGAAGGTCCAGAACGGCGAGAAGCCGATGCTGTTCCTGGACGAGGCCAACGCACGCAGCATCCAGGGACCGGCGACGATGGACGGCATCGGGCCGACGCGGGGCTGGGAGACCTACTGGATGGAAGTCGACGTCAAGCGCCGCCGCGGCGCGCCCTGGACGGCGCCGGTGCCGAAGGAGATCGAAGGCAAGGTGCATCGGCTGACGGCGGCGGAGTGACGTCTATCCTCGTCATTGCGAGCCAAGCGAAGCAATCCAGTCTGTCACCGCCGGCGCATTGCTGGATTGCTTCGTCGCAAGAGCTCCTCGCACTGACGGAGAATGTGGCGCATGCTTCGCGCCTCACGACTGAAGGAGTAGCAAAGTGACTTTCGTCGCGCGCCATGCGCTGTGGTCGGATGAGCAGAAAGATGCGGCAACGCGCATGCGCCGTATCGCCGAGGAAAAGAACCTCGAGGTCATCCGCCTCGCCTTCCCCGACCAGCACGGCATTTTGCGCGGCAAGACCGTCGTCGCCGCCGAGGCGATCGCCTCGCTCGAAAGCGGCTGCTCCATCACCACGACGATGCTCGCCAAGGACACCTCGCACCGCACGGTGTTTCCGGTGTTCACGTCAGGCGGCGGCTTCGGCATGAAGGAGATGGAGGGCGCGGCCGATGTGCTGATGGTCGCCGATCCCACCACGTTTCGCGTGCTGCCATGGGCCCCGGCGACGGGCTGGGTGCTGTGCGACCTCTATTTCAACGACGGCCGCCCAGTGCCGTTCGCAACCCGCCGGCTCTACAAGAGCGTGCTCGATGAGCTCGGCACGCGTGGTTACGACTTCATCGCGGGCCTCGAAGTGGAATTCCACATCTTCAGGCTCGACGATCCGCACATGCGCGCGGAGGATGCCGGCCAGCCGGGCACACCGCCATCGGTGAGCCTGCTCAGCCACGGCTATCAATATCTCACCGAGCAGCGCTTCGATCAGATGGAGCCGGTGCTGGAGATCTTGCGGCGTGACATCGTCGCGCTTGGGCTGCCCTTGCGCTCGGTCGAGGTCGAGTTCGGACCCAGCCAGTGCGAGTTCACCTTCCAGCCGAGGAAAGGGCTGGAGCCCGCCGACAACATGGTGCTGTTCCGCTCTGCCGTGAAGCAGATCGCGCGACGCCATGGCTATCACGCCACCTTCATGTGCCGCCCAAAACTGCCGAACGTGTTCGCCAGCGGCTGGCACCTGCATCAGTCGATCGTCTCGCGCACGAGCGGCGAGAACCAATTCATGGCGAATGCGGAGGGCGAGCCGCTCAGCGCGTTCGGCCGGGCCTATCTCGCCGGCCTGCTCGACCACGCGCGCGCATCGACCGTGTTCACGACCCCGACCATCAACGGCTACAAGCGCTATCGGTCCTATTCGCTGGCCCCGGACCGCGCGATCTGGGGCCGCGACAATCGCGGCGTGATGATCCGCGTGCTCGGAGGCGCCGGCGATGCCGCAACGCGCCTGGAGAACCGCATCGGCGAGCCCGCCGCCAATCCCTATCTCTACATGGCCTCGCAGATTCTCTCAGGCCTCGACGGCGTCGACCGCAAGCTCGATCCCGGCCCCTCGGCCGACACGCCCTACGAGACCAAAGCGCCGCCATTGCCGAAAAGCTTGCGCGATGCAGTCGCCGCGCTGAAGGACGACCCGTTCTTCCGCGAGAAGCTCGGGGCTGAATTTGTCGACTATTACGCCCACATCAAGAACGCCGAGATCGATCGCTTCCTGTCTGAAGTGACCGACTGGGAGCATCGCGAATATTTCGAGATGTTTTGAGGACGATCCGCCTCACGCTTCCGTGAGACGACTTCGTCTCCCCTGTTCCGACGACATCCCGCAGCGGTCCGACGAAGCCATTTTCCGTCTCGCTCGAAAAACGGCGGAAAGACACCATGCCTAGACTGCCGCTCCATGATCAACAGCGGAGTTCGATCATGTGGGATCAATTGTTCAGCCTGATCTATCGCCTGTCCTGCAGGGCCACCCTGATCGAGATCGGCACGCATCGGCTGGCGCGTTAGCCGCCACTGAGTGCGTCGATCGAGGCTCGCGTGATCCACGAGCTGCACCGCCACGGGATTTGTTGGCAAGGGCGCACCGCCCTTTCCTGTGCCATTGCGAGCGAAGCGAAGCAATCCAGAATCTTTCCGCAGCGGCAATCTGGATTGCTTCGCTGCGCTCGCAATGACGGGGAGAGAGCGGCGCCTCAAATCCCCAGATATTTGTGCTGCAAATCCGGCGCGGCCATCAGCTCGTTCGATGTGCCGCTCCATACGGTTCTGCCGCGCTCGATGATGTAGTGGCGATCGCAGATGCGGGCGAGATGGTCGACGTTCTTGTCGACGACCAGGATCGACTGTCCCCGGTTCTTGAGCAGCGACAGGCAATTCCAGATCTCCTCGCGGATCAGGGGCGCGAGGCCCTCGGTCGCTTCGTCCAGAATCAGAAGCTTCGGGTTGGTCATCAGCGCGCGGCCGATCGCGAGCATCTGCTGCTCGCCGCCGGAAAGCTGGTTTCCCATGTTGGCGGCGCGTTCGGCCAGGCGCGGGAACAGCACGTAGATCGCGGCGAGCGTCCAGGGATTGCTGCTGCCGAAACGATCAGCCGCGGCGGCGACGAGGTTTTCGCGCACGGTGAGGTTCGGGAAGATCTGACGTCCCTCGGGAACGAGGCCGACGCCGAGCTTGGCAATTCTGTAGGACGGAAGCTGCCGCACTTCGGCGCCCGCGAAGCGAATGGTCCCGGCGCGTGCCGGGGTCAGTCCCATGATGGAGCGGATGGTCGTGGTCTTGCCCATGCCGTTGCGGCCCATCAGCGAGACCATCTCGCCCGGCTTGATCGACAGCGACAGGCCGAACAGCACCTGGGAGAGCCCGTAGCAGGTCTCGATGCCGTCGACCTCGAGCAGCGTGTCAGCCATGATGCGTCACCACATGCTGATCGCCGAGATAGGCGCGCTTGACGTCCTCGTTCTGGCGGATCGCGGCCGGATCGCCGGAGGCGATGACGCGGCCATAGACCAGCACCGAGATGCGGTCGGCGAGCGCGAACACCGCCGGCATGTCGTGCTCGACCAGCACGATCGAGACTTCTTTGCGCAGCTCCTGGAGCAGTTTGACCATGCCTTGGGATTCGGTGACGCCGAGGCCGGCCATGGGCTCGTCGAGCAGTAGCAATTTCGGCTTGCTGGCGAGCGCGACCGCAAGCTCGATCTGGCGCCGCTCGCCATGGCTGAGCTTCGACACCAGCACATCGGCGCGATGGGCGAGACCGACGCGGTCGAGCGCGGCATGGGCGGCATCGCGCAGGCCCGTCTCCTTGCGCGCATTGGCGAAGAAGCGGAACGAGGTGCCGGCATGCGCCTGCGCTGCGAGCGCGACATTGTCCGCCGCGGTGAAGTCGAGCAGCAGCGAAGTGATCTGGAACGAGCGCGCAAGGCCGAGCGCGCAGCGGCGATAGGCCGGCAAATAGGTGATGTCGCGCCCGGCCAGCGAGACGCTGCCGGAATGCGGCGCGAGATGCCCGGTGAGCTGGCTGATCAGCGTGGTCTTGCCGGCGCCGTTCGGACCGATGATGGCATGCAGCTCGCCGCTGGCGACCTCGAGCGAGACGTTGTCGGTCGCGATGATGCCGCCGAAGCGGCGCACCAGCTTTTCGACGCGGAGCAGGGGTTCAGCCACGGCCAGCCCTCCCGAGCACGCCCATGATGCCGCCGCGGCCGAACAGAACGATGAGCAGCAACAGCGGACCCATGATCAGCGCCCAATATTCGGTGATCTGCGACAGGAACTCTTCCAGCAGCAGATAGACCACCGCGCCCATCACAGGGCCGAACAGCGTTCCCATGCCGCCCAGGATCACCATCACCATGAGGTCGCCGGAACGCGTCCAGTACATCACGGCCGGGCTGACGAAATCGGTGTTGTTGGCGAGCAGCGCGCCGGCAAGGCCGCACATCGTGCCTGATATGACGAAGCAGACCAGCTGGTAGCGCTTGGCCGGAAAGCCGATCGCCTGCATGCGCTGCTCGTTGGAGCGCAGGCCCTGCACGACGAGGCCGAAGCGCGAATTGACGATGCGCCAGATCAGGAAGATGACGCCGAACAGGCAGGCGAGGCAGAGATAATAGAACTGCGTGCGGTTCGACAGGTCGATCAGCCCCGAGAAGTCGCTGCGCTTGTAGATGGTCAGGCCGTCATCACCACCGTAGCGCGCCAGCCCCGAGGCGACGTAATAGGCCATCTGCGCGAAGGCGAGCGTGATCATGATGAAATAGACGCCGCGGGTGCGCAAAGAGAGCGCGCCGATCACGAGCGCATAGATCGCGGAGGCCGCGAGCGCCACCGGAAACTGAATGAAGCCGGAACCCACGCCTTCCTGCGCAAGCATGCCGACGGCGTAGCCGCCGATGCCGAGATAGGCGGCATGACCAAAGCTCATCATGCCGCCAAAGCCCATGATGAGGTTGAGGCTCGCCGCCGCCAGCGCCAGGATGACGATGCGGGTGAACAGCGTCAGGATGAAGATGTTGCCGGACAGAGACGAATAGAGCGGCAGCAGCACGAGGCCCGCCAGCATCAGGGCCGTGACGGCCTTGCTCACGCTCAGACCTTTCATCGACGCAAGCTCTTCATCTGCGATGGGCCGGAAACAGCCCCTCCGGCCGCACCACCAGCACGATCGCCATCAAGAGATAGATCAGCATGGAGGACAGCGCCGGCGCGGCGGTGGAGGCGGCGGCGCCGCTCAGCACCTGGCGCAACAAGTTCGGCAGGAAGGCACGGCCGAGCGTGTCGATCATGCCGACGAAGATCGCGGCGAGGAACGCGCCGCGGATCGAGCCGATGCCGCCGATCACGATGATGACGAAGGCGAGGATCAGGATGTTCTCACCCATGCCGATCTGCACGGTGAGGATCGGCGCCTGCATCAGGCCGGCGAGGCCCGCGAGCGCGGCCCCCAAGCCGAACACCAGCGTGTAGAGCAACTTGATGTTGATGCCGAGCGCGCCGATCATCTCGCGGTTGGAGGCGCCGGCACGGATCAGCATGCCGATGCGGGTACGCATCACGCCGAGATAGAGCAGCAGCGCAACCAGCAGCGCCACCACGATGATGGCGAGGCGATAGGCCGGATAGTGAATGCCGGGCAGGATCGGCACCGGCACCGTGAGCCAGGCGGGCAAAGGCAGCGCCAGGCCTGCCGGGCCCCAGATCAGCCGCACGGCCTCGTTGAAGAACAGGATCAGGCCGAAGGTTGCGAGCACATGGTCGAGATGATCGCGGCCATAAAGATGCCGCAGCGCCGTCACCTCCAGCACGATACCGAGTACCAGCGTAGCCCCTAACGCCATCAGCGCGCCGAGCACGAAGCTGCCGGTCCAGGCCGCAAAGGTCGCGGCAAAGTACGCGCCCATCATGTAGAGCGAGCCGTGCGCGAGGTTGACGAGATCCATGATCCCGAACACCAGCGTCAGGCCTGCGGCGAGCAGGAACAGCAGCAGGCCGAACTGCAATCCGTTCAAGAACTGTTCGACGACGAGCAGCATCAAGACTCTTTCAGGCGCGCGCAGCGTCGCGCCGATGTTCGAACACGGTCGCCATCAGTGAAAGAGCTCCCCCTGCCTCTTCAAGGCCGAAAAATGGGTAATGGCAGTATCGTTCCGAGGCAAGAGCGATTCGACACCAAACATGCACTTTGTTGCATGCCGATGCATGCGATCGAAATCGATCGTGCAAGAATGCTGCCGTGCCGGCTGGGGCAACCTGCCGCACCCAGACCAACACCCTCTCGCCGGCGGACCGAAGAAAGGGTGCAAGTTCGTCGGAAGGCAGGGAAGTCTAAAGCGCGATGAGAATTGGATGAATCGTCATCGCGCTTTAGCTTGTTGTTTACGCATGATCTTTCCGGAAAACCGCTTCGCACTTTTCCGGATCATGCTTTAGTGCGACGTCATCTGCCGGGGGAGGTCGTCGGGCTCGGCGAGCACGCTGTTGGCCGTCGAGGCCTCCAGCGCTGCCATCCGGAACAGATAGGCGAGCGTCGCCAATCCAGAATCGTCCGCCATCTGCGCCAGCTCGAGCGCCATGTCGGACATGTAGCAGAGGTTCTCGTCCTTCGTTTGCGCCATGATCTGGCTGTCCCGCATCATGTTCGACATCTCAGGCGCTCTTTCGTTGCGCGGCGAAGCCGCAGAGGTTGGCACGGGCGATGCAGTCGATACGCGGACCGTCCTGCTGGACGACGCTCGTCATCCCGATACGGTCACGCACGATATCAAGCGACTCCTGCCGAATATCGATCGTTGCGGCCATGGTCCAGGAATTCTCGACCAGCGCCGGTAATCCCAGCGGCGTCACGACGAATCCGATGTCATGGAAGCGCGGTAGCCACCAGGTCTCCATGACGAGACAGAGCCGCTCGAGGCCCTGATCGAGACAGAACTCCTGCGCTGCCGCCATCAATTGCAGATTGAACACGCCGTCGCGGCGCTCGCGCGAAACGAAGAAGCGCGACCACTCCCAGACCAGCGGGTCCGATGGGCAACCGCGCACCGCGGCGAGATGCGGGAAGACCTCGCCCATCATCGTCGGCTTGGTGGTCGGATACAGGCGGGAGCCGCCGAGCACCCGGCCACTTTCGAGAGCCAGCAGGTAGACCGCGTCCTCATTGTCGTAGGTATCGATCTCGCGACCGTCGGGCTTGCGCAGTGCCTCCCAATTCCGCTCCTCGACAAAGATCTCGTGACGGACCCGAAAATGCTGTTCCAGGACACCCTCGTAGAGGTGCCGATTGACGGCAGAAATCACATGAATCATGAACTCCCCCATGGCTCGAAATGGGGGAAGCCTCAGCGAAAAAGGCAAAGCCGACTATTGGGAAATTTCCCAGTAGGCGACGATTTCAAGGAGTGATGATTCTGTGGCGGATCGCGATTGCGACCGCATGCGTCCGGTTGACGGCGCCGAGCTTGCGCGCGGCAGTTGCAAGGTGCTCTTCCGCCGTGCGTTGCGTGATGTTGAGGATCTCGCCGATCTCCCAGGCGGACTTGCCTTGGGAGGCCCAGGCGAGCACCTCGCGCTCGCGGGGGGTGAGCCGGGTCGACGGATGCGGCGCCGGATCAAGCAGACGGCGAATGTGATCAAAGCCGTACATCGCGATCAGATGCAACGCCGGCTTGCTGCGGGCGTTGAGATCGAGATGGACGCCACCGAGCGAGACGCCGGCCTCATAACCGGTCAAGCCGTGGATCGGCACCACGAAGCCGCGCGACATGCGGAAATCGGCGGCGCGCCGCATCACCTCCACCGCGCCCGGCTCTAGCTCCGGATCATACGGCGCTTCAGACCACTCGAAAGGGTTCACCGTCTGCCGGCATTTGCGGATCACGGGATCGACGCGATCGTAGCTCTTTTGGGTGTAGAGGCTGAACCACTCCGCCGGCCACTTCTTGGCGAGCACCATCTGGGAGAAGCGCTGATCGGGATTGGGCAGGCCCGTTACGATGATGTGTTCGAATCCGTACCGAGCGAAGGCGGTCGAGAGCGCATCCACGGCGTCCGGAATCTTCGTGTAGGCGCTAAGCCCCTCGATGAAGTCGAGCGCCTCCCGGCCATAATCCACGGCATCTGCGGCAGACATCAGTGCGTTTCCTGACCCTGGCCTCCCATATAGCATGTACATGTATTTGGGGGCTGCCCCAATTTCGCTGCTCCGTAGTTTGCCGGTGTTCCGTCTGCTGCGAAGATTTAATCTACTTGTGGAGGAAGTGAGGTCCAGTTACACCTGAACGCGTCCGAAGCGGGAAAACCACGATGGAAGACGAGGACATCGCCCTCAACAGCGTGCTCGGCCTGGAATTGAACCGCGTGTTTTTTGCCGTCCGCGAAACGGCCAACAAGCAGAAGATCATCGAGTTTGCGCGCGAGGTGCTGCAAAGCGAGCGCGCGGAGCTAGCCGAGAGCGTGTTGCCGGAAGGGCCGGCGAGCTAGAGCGCCGTTGCAACAGAAAGAGCAACAGATCGCGCCAGGAGGACGCCTCTCCATCTGAACGCGCGGATTTCGGTCGAAACGCTTTGACCGGGAAATTACTCCGCCATCGTCAGCCACGAGTCAGCGTCGCTCTTACCCTCCCCTGGAGGGTCCCTGGAGGGGGAGGGTCGGCTCATATTGAGCGCAGCGAAATATGAGACGGGGTGGGGTGACGGTCCCTCCGCGACGAACAGTGCCCGAGTGGAGAGATCACCCCACCCCGCTCGCGCTGCGCGCGATCGACCCTCCCCCTCCAGGGGAGGGTAGGGCAGCCCGCCAGCCTCCGTCCACATCGCACACACTTGCCGCTGGATGACATCGCATTTCTCGTGAGATGATCGCCGCCACGATCTCTTGTCGATGCCAGGGACATTTCAACGCCATGATGACGCTGCGCCAGGTTGAAGTGATCCGTGCCGTGATGGTGACGGGCACCATCGGCGGTGCGGCAAAGCTGCTCAACGTCTCGGCGCCCGGGATCAGCCGCCTCGTCAAATACACCGAGCGGTCGCTCGGCATCCGCTTCTTTCAGCGCCAGAACGGGCGCTACTTCCCGACGCCGGAAGCCGAGAACATCTTCGAGCAGATCAACGGCGTCTATAAGAAGGTCGACGACCTCTCCGAGATCATCTCCAAGATCGGCCGCGGCGGCCTCTCGGAGCTGCGCATCGGCTCGGTGCCGAGCATCTCACAGGTAATGGTGCCGCGCGCCATCGAGCGTGTCCGCCGCCGCTATCCCGATCTCGGCATCGACATCAACATCCTCAAGCTCGAGGAGGCCATCGACTACCTGATGCTCGGCCGCGGCGAGTGCGTGGCGATGAGCTACCGGCTGGAGCATTCCGGGCTCGACTTCATGCCGCTTGCCTCGGGCGAGCTCTATTGCATCGTGCCGGCGGGTCACGAGCTCGCCGGCCGCAAGCAGGTTTCCGCCGCCGAGATCACCCGCTATCCGCTGATCGGCATCGATCCCAACGACCCTTACGGCCGGATCATGGCCGAGATCTTCGCGCGCAACCGGCTCGACTACAACATCACCATCCGTGCGCGCTTCGGCACCACGGTCTGCGCGCTGGTGAAGGCGGGGCTCGGCATCGCCATCATCGACCAGTTCACGGTCGCCCATGGCGGCTATCCCGGGATCGAGCTTCTGAAGATCACCGAGCCGACGCGGTTCGACACCTACATCGCAGTCAAGCGCGGCACGCCGCTGTCGCTGCATGCGGAGTACTTCATCGAAGCCCTGCGCACCGAGATGCGCGCGGTCGAGCCGTCCCGTGGCAATGGCAAGGGCACCCTGGCACGCGGGCGAAAGAAATAACATCATGTTCGGTTTGTCGGATAAAAGGGTAATTGTGTTAGGCGGGGGAAAGACTATCGTCGCAGCTGGAATTGCGCAGGTTTCCCCGCTAATGGCCGGGACCGGACGCTCCCAACGAGACGATAGGGAACCATGTCGAAGCGCGGATACGCCGCCAGCAAGAAGCTTCTCACAGGCCTGATCGGCGCCCCGATCGCGCATTCCGCGTCCCCCGCCATGCACGAGCGCGCCGCCGAGGCGCTTGGCCTGCGCGGCCATTACCAGCTCATCGAGGTCGCCGGCGCCGACGCGGCCGAGCTGCGCCTGATGCTCGAAGGCGTAAGGCGGCTCGGCTTTGCCGGCGTCAACGTCACTTACCCTTACAAGGAAGCAGTGGTCCCGCTGCTCGACGCGCTGGCGCCGGGCGCGGCCAGCATGGGGGCGGTCAACACCGTCGTGGTCAGGGATGGCCGGCTGACCGGGCACAACACCGACACCACCGGCTTTGCGCGGGCCGTGGCGCCGTTGCTGGCCCCGTCCGGCAACGCCGTCGCCGTGATCGGCGCCGGCGGCGTCGGCAAGGCGATCGCCTTTGCGCTCGCGAGCCTGAAAGTGGCCGACATCCGCATTTTCGACAGCGAGCCGGCACGCGCGGAGAAACTCGCCTCGCTGCTTGCCAGACAGAGCGGCGCGAGGGTGGCTGGAAGCGTCGAGGATGCGCTCGATGGCGCAACCGGTCTCGTCAACGGCACGCCAGTCGGCATGTTGCCGAGCCGTGACATGCCGGTGCCGGCGGCACTGCTCAGGCCGGACCTGTGGGTCGCGGACGCCGTCTATTCGCCGCTGATCACGCCGCTGCTGGCCGCGGCGCGAGAGAAAGGCGCCCGGATCATGACCGGGCGCGAGCTTGCGATCTATCAGGCCGCCGACGCATTCGAACTGTTCACCGGCCTTGTCCCATCCACCGATGTCATGGGAGAAGCTTTTGATGCCGCAATGGCTGCGCGCAGCGCGGCCTATCAGGCAGCTTGAGGCGAAGCGGCCGGCACAAGGCTGCTCGCGAGATTTGAAACGGGAGGAGAGGACGATGAAATCAACGCTATTGGTGGGCGCGCTGCTCACCGCCATGACGGCAACGAGCGCCCTTGCTCAGGCGATCAAGCTCGCCGACGTCGCCGAACTCTCCGGCGGCGGCGCCACCGTCGGCACCAATTGGAAGAACGGCATCGACCTCGCGATCGAGGAGATCAACGCCAAGGGCGGCGTGCTCGGTCGCAAGCTGGAGGTGACCCACGCCGACTCGCAGTCCAACCCGGGCGTCGCCCGCGCCCAGGTGCAGAAGGCCCTCGACGCCGAGCCCTATGTGCTGCTCGGGCCCGGCTATTCCGGCTCGGTGAAAGTGACCGCGCCGCTCGCGGCCGAGGCGGGCATCGCGCAGATCATGGGCGGTGAAGCCGCCGAGCTGACGCAAGCCGGCAACAAGTTCCTGTTCCGCACCTCGTTCGGCCAGCAATCCTCGATGCCGAAGGTCGCAAAGTACATCCAAGACGAGATGAAGGCGAAGACGGTCGCGGTGGTCTGGGTCAACAACGATTTCGGCCGCGGCGGCCGCGACGTCGTGGTCAAGGAGCTCGATCGGCTCGGCTCCAAGGTCGTCGCCGACCTCTCCACCGAGGCGGGTCAGGCCGACTTCGCCGCCGATGTCGGCAAGATCAAGGCTGCGAACCCAGACGCCGTCTTCGTCTATCTCAACGAGGAAGAGAGCGCGCGCATCCTCAAAGAGCTGAAGCGCCAGGGCGTCACCGCGCCGCTGATGGGCGAGACCACGCTGATCGGCCAGAAGGTGATCGAGCTCGCCGGCGATGCGGCCAACGGCGCGCGTGGCCATGTCGGCCTCACCACGGATGCGCCGGTCGATCTGGTCAAGGCGTTCCGCGAGAGGTTCTCCAAGAAGTACAATTACGTCCCCGATCATAACGGCCTGAAGGGCTACCTCGCCGTCTACATGGTGAAGGCCACCACCGAGAAGATGGGCAAGGTCGACCCGAAGAAGTTTGCCGACACGTTGCACGGCCTCACCATTAAGGCCGCGGACGAGCCGGGCATCCTGATGGACGTCACCTTCGACCAGAACGGCGACATCGATCGCCAGAGCTTCTTGGTGGAGGTGGTCGAAGGCAAGCAGGTCGTGAAGCAGGTGCTGCCGAAGTTGAAGTGAGGGAATCTTCGCCTCTCCCCGCGCCTGTCTCGCCGAAGCTTCACGAAGGCGGATGCGGGGAGAGATCTCTCCTCTCCCTTTCCCCGCTCTTCGCCGGGAGAGGGTGGAGTAAGGGGTGCTGCCGCAGTCACGGTGACAATTGAATTCGCGGAGAGAGACCCCTCACCCCTGCCCTCTCCCGGTAAGAACGGGGAGAGGGAGAAGGAAGAGCGGAGCGAGGGAGTGGAGAGAGGGGAAAATGTCCAACCTATTCGATCTACTGGTCGCAGGGTTAGCCACCGGCGCGATCTATGCGCTGGTCGCGGTCGGGTTCACGCTGCTGTGGCAGACCTCGCAGACCATCAATTTCGCGCAAGGCGAGTTCGTGATGCTGCCGGCGTTCCTGATGCTGGCCGCGATGCATGTCGGCGCGCCGTTCTGGCTCGCGATCATCCTCGGCATCCTCCTGTCGATGATCCTGCTCGGCCTCGCCTTCAAGCTGCTGCTGGTCGATCCGATGATGCGCCACGGCGTGCTGCCGCTGGCGATTGCGACCATGGCGCTCGCGATCGGGATCAAGGAAGCGGTGAAGCAGTTCTTCAGCGCCGAGGCTTCGCCGTTTCCCTCGATCGTGCCGACCGGCGACATCTCCATCCTCGGTCACGCCGTCTCGCTGCAGAGCCTCGGCGTGCTCGTTGTCGCCATTCTCGCCGTCCTGGGCCTGACCACCTTGCTGAACCGAACCTCGCTCGGGCATCAGATGCAAGCGGCGGCACAGAACCCGACGGTGGCGCGCATCATCGGCGTGCCGGTCGAGCGCATGATCCTGTTGACCTTCCTGATCAACGCCTTCCTGGTGGCGCTGGCCTCGCTGCTGATCACACCGATCTACCTTGCAAAGTTCTCGTCCGGTGAGGTGCTGGGCCAGGCGGCCTTCATTGCGGCGATCGTCGGCGGCTTCAACCAGGTACGCGGCGCGATCGCCGGCGGCCTTCTGATCGGCGTGCTCGACAATCTCGCGGCGACCTATGTCTCAACGCAGTACCGTGCCGCCGTGCCGATGATCTTCCTGATCGCCGTGATCCTGTTCCGGCCGCAGGGCTTGCTCGGCCGCGCCGAGGAGCGCACGGTATGAGCGGCTTCGCCAAACCGTTGAAGATCGCGCTCGGCCTTGCCGTCATCGCCGCGTTGATCATCGTCCCCATGAACTTCAACCGCTACGGCCTGTTCATCCTGAGCCAGTGGGCGGTGATGAGCATCGCCGCGATGGGCCTCAACCTCACGCTGGGCTATGCCGGCCAGGTCTCGCTGGCCCAGGGAGCGTTCGTCGGCATCGGCGCCTATGCCGCCGCGATCATGACGACGCATGGCTGGCCGCTGCCGGCCGCGATCCTGGTTGCGATTGCCTTGAGCTTCGCGATCGGCTGGGTGCTCGGCTATCCCGCGCTGCGCGTGCAGCACCACTATCTCGCCTTCGTCACACTGGCCTTCTCTACCCTCGCTTTCCTGGTGTTCCGCAACGAGAGCTGGCTCACCGGCGGCATCTACGGCATCTCCAACATTCCGCGTCCGCACATCCTCGGGCTCGCGACCAACAAGCCGCTGCCGTTCTATTATGTCTGCCTCGGCTCGCTCGCGATCGTGTCGCTCGCGGTTTGGTGGCTGATCCGCTCGCCGTGGGGGCGCGCCTTCATGGCGCTGCGCGAAAATCCGCTGCGCGCACAATCGCTCGGTGTCGACACGCGCCGCTATACGCTGATGGCGTTCGCGATCGGCTCGGCGCTCGGCGGCGTCGCCGGCGCGCTCTACGCGCCGCTGACGCAATATATCGACCCCGTTCCCTTCAACCTGTCGCTCTCGCTTGATCTGTTGATGATGGTGATCGTCGGGGGCGCGGGCTTCTATTTCGGTCCGTTCCTGGGGGCGATGATCGCGGTGCTGCTGCCGGAATGGCTGCGCTTCACGGAAGGTTATTACCTGATGCTCTACGCGGTGGCCGTGATGCTGCTGCTGATCTGGTCCCCGACCGGCATTCTGGGAATCCTCGACCGCTATCTCGCCGAACGCCGCACCAAGGCGGCGTCGGCGCTGCGCGCCGTCGCAAAATCCCGCCTGGAGACGGTGCAATGAGTGCGGTCCTCGAAGTCACCGACGTCAAGAAGAGCTTTGGCGGCATCCACGCAGTCAACGGCGTCTCGTTCGATGTCCGCGAGGGCGAGATCCTCGGCCTGATCGGTCCGAACGGCTGCGGCAAGTCCACGCTGTTCAATTGCATCCTCGGCCAGCTCACGCCATCGGGCGGCGAGGTGAAGCTCGATGGCAAGCTGGTCACGGGATTGCGTCCCTCCGAGCTCAACAAGCTCGGGGTCAGCCGCACCTTCCAGCTGTTGCAGGTGTTCCCAAAGCTCTCGGTGCGCGAGAACCTGATCCTCGCCGGACAGGAGCACCAGGGCAACATGGCCTCGCGCCTGGTCGGCCGCTCCGACGCCGGACTGACTGACGCCGCCAACCAGATGATCGGCTTCTTCAAGCTCGACCATCTCGCCGACGAGCCTGCCGGCGGCCTCTCCTATGGCCAGCAGAAGCTGCTCGACGCCGCCATGGCCTTCATGGGCGGGCCTCGCCTGGTGCTGCTCGACGAGCCCGCCGGCGGCGTCAACCCATCGATGCTGGCTGACCTGAAGGAGCGTCTGGTCGCGATCAACCGCGAGAAGAATGCCACCTTCGTCGTGATCGAGCACAACATGGAGTTCGTGATGTCGCTGTGCTCGCGCGTGATGGTGATGGCGGAAGGCAAGGTGCTGGCGATGGGCCGGCCCGAGGAGGTTCGCAGGAACCCCGCCGTGATCGAAGCCTATCTCGGACATTAGGAGCGAGTGATGAGCGACCCGATCCTCTCGGTCCGCAATCTCGTCGGCGGCTACGGCAAGATGACGATCTTGAACGGCACCACCTTCGCCGTTCCTCCAGCCACGATCACAACGATCATCGGCCCGAACGGCGCCGGCAAATCGACCGTATTCAAAGCAATCTTCGGCCTCCTGAAGCTGCGCGAAGGCAAGATCAGCTTTGCAGGCCGCGACGTCACCAATCTGAGCCAGCGCGCCCTGCTCAATGCCGGCATCTGCTACGTGCCGCAGGGCCGCAACATCTTTCCCGAGCTGTCGGTGCGCCACAATATCGAGCTCGGCGGCGTCGCTGCCGAGAAGGGGCTGGATCTGCCCCAGCGGATCGAGAAGGCGCTCGACCTGTTTCCCGCGCTGCGCCGCAAGTCGGCACAGCAGGCCTCCACGCTGTCAGGCGGCGAGCAGAAGCAGCTCGAGATCGCGCGCTCGCTGCTGCTCGAGCCAAAGCTCGTGCTGATCGACGAGCCTTCGATCGGCCTGTCGCCGCTGATGGTGCAGCAGACTTTTGGCATCCTCAAGAGCTTGCGCGACCGCGGCGTCACCATCCTGATGATCGAGCAGAACGCGCGTTCAGCGCTGGAGATCTCCGACATCGGCATCGTGCTCGAACTCGGCCAGACCCGCATGGCCGACAAGGCGGAGCGCATCCTGAACGATCCCCGCATCGGGCAACTCTTTCTCGGGGGTGCCATGGAGGACAATGCAGCATGAACAAACGCTCGATCGCCACCGTCTCCCTCTCAGGCAGCCTCGACGAGAAGCTCCGCGCCATTGCGGCCGCAGGTTTCGACACGGTCGAGATCTTCGAGAACGATCTGCTGTCCTTCGGCGCGGGTCCGCGCGACATCGCAAAGCTCTGCCGCGACCTCAACCTCGAGATCTGCGCCTTCCAGCCGTTTCGCGACTTCGAAGGCATGCCGGAGCCACAGCGTGCGCGCAACTTCGCCCGTGCCGAGCGCAAGTTCGACCTGATGCAGGAGCTCGGCACCGACCTGCTGCTGATCTGTTCCAATGTCTCCCCCAGCTCGCTCGGCGGCATCGACCGCGCCGCGGAAGATTTTCGCGAGCTCGGCGAGCGTGCGGCCAAGCGGGGTTTGCGCGTCGGCTACGAAGCGCTGGCCTGGGGGCGCCACGTCAACGACTATCGCGATGCCTGGGAGATCGTGCGGCGCGCCGATCATCCCGCGATCGGCATCATCCTCGACAGCTTTCATGCGCTGGCCCCTGGCTTTCCGACCCGTGCGATGGCCTCGATTCCCGGTGACAAGATCTTTCTGGTGCAGCTTGCCGACGCACCGAAGCTCGAGCTTGACATCCTGTCGTGGAGCCGACACTTCCGCTCCTTCCCCGGCCAGGGTGACCTGCCGGTCGGCGAGTTCATGGCCGCGATCGCGGCGACCGGCTATGCCGGGCCACTGTCGCTGGAAATCTTCAACGACCAGTTCCGCGCCGGGTCGGCGGCACAGACCGCGGTCGACGGTCTGCGCTCGCTGATCCTGCTGGAGGACCAGCTCGCACCGGATTGGCCGAAGCTTGGCCGCGAGCCGCTGGCACCGAAGGCGAAGAGCCGCGGCACCGGCTTCGTCGAGTTCGCCCTCAACGAGACCAAGGCCGGCGAGCTTGCCCGCCTGTTTTCGCAGCTCGGCTTCCGCAAGACCGGCCAGCATCGCAGCAAAGCGGTAGAGCGCTGGTCGCAGGGCAAGGTCGAGCTCGTCATCAATTGCGAGACCGACGGTTTTGCGCATTCTCACTACGTCACGCACGGTCCCGGCGTCTGCGCCATCGCGCTCGACGTCGACAATGCCGGCCGCGCCATGCAGCGCGCCGAAGCACTGAAGGCGCGCACCTTCTACCAGCCGGTCGGACCAGGCGAGCTGGAGATCCCCGCGATCCATGGCGTCGGCGGCAGCCTGCTCTACTTCCTCGATCAGGCCGGCAAGAACTGGGACACCGATTTCGAGCCTGTGACGAGCGATGCCAGTGGTGACGCACTGCTGGCGGTCGATCACATCGCGCAATCGATGCCTTACGATGAGATGCTGTCCTGGCGGCTGTTCTACACCGGAATCCTCGACCTGAAACGCCTGCCGCAGATGGAGCTCGCCGACCCCAGGGGGCTCGTACAGAGCCAGGCCATCATCAACGCCGACCAGAGCCTGCGCTTCGTGCTCAACGGCTCCTCCGCCAACCGCACGCTGCCGGCGCGCTTCATCTCCGAGTTCTTCGGCTCGGGCGTGCAGCACGTCGCCTTCTCGTGCCAAGACATTTTTGCCACCGTCGCCGCGATGCGCCAACGCGGCGCGGACTTCCTGGATATTCCTGACAACTACTACGACGATATCGAAGCCAAATACGACCTCGCGCCCGAACTGATGGCGCAGCTGCGCGCCAACCACATCCTCTACGACCGCGAGGGCGACGGCGAGTTCTTCCAGGTCTACACCCACATTTTCGACGAGCGGTTCTTCTTCGAGATCGTCGAGCGCAGGAATTATCAGGGTTTTGGCGCAGCCAACGCCGGCATCAGGCTCGCAGCGCAGGCGCGCGAGGTGCGGCCCGCCAGCATGCCGCGGGTATGATGACCCTCTGCCCTTGCAGGCTCTTCCCTCTCCCCGCTTGCGGGGAGAGGCCGGAATTCGAGCGCAGCTTGAATTCCGGGTGAGGGGGAGCTTCGGCGAGACGGATATCCGCTGGAACGACGGTCTCTCAGCACGTCATTGCGAGCGCAGCGAAGCAATCCAGAATCCCTCCGCGGAAAGACTCTGGATTGCTTCGCTGCGCTCGCAATGACCATGTTGAACTGTCGAGGACTCCAACCGACTCGGTCCCCGCGGAGACTCCGCTCACCCCAGCCCTCTCCCCGCAAGCGGAGAGAGGAAGAAGCGTCAGCTCACTTCATCTTGCACTTGTCGTGGAAGCGATCCTGGTCGTTCTCCACGATGGTGGCGACGGTCTTCAGCGCGAGCTGGCCCTCGGAATCCTTGACCACGTCCTGCAGATAGAAATTCTGGATCGGGATGTGGTTGTTGCCGTATTTGAATGAGCCGCGCACCGACTTGAAGTTCACCTTCTCCATCTCGGCCCTCATCTCGTCCTTCTTTGAGGTGTCGCCCTTCACGGCAACGACGGCGCTGTTGATCAGGTTCGCAGCGTCATAGGACTGCGCGCCGTAGAAGGTCGGACGCAGTCCGGTGTACTTCTTGCGGTAGTCGGCGACGAAGCGCTTGTTCTGCTCGTTGGGGAGGTCGTTGACCCATTGCTGCGCGCCGGGCACCCCGAGTGCGTTCTCCTTCTGGAGCGGCAGCGAGAGCTCGTCGATGGTGAAGGCGGTGTAGAGTGGCATCGTGCTCTTCAGCCCGGCCTGCGCATATTGATTGAGGAATTGCACGCCGGCGGCACCGGGGTAGAATGCGAAGATCGACTCGGCTCCGGAGGCGCGCGCCTTGGAGAGCTCGGCGGAGAAATCGAGCTGGCTCGGCCACACCGTGTATTCCTCACCCACGACCTGACCTTTGAAGGTGCTCTTGACGCCGGCCAGCATGTCCTTGCCGGCGGCGTAGTTCGGGCCGATCAGGAACACCGACTTGACGCCCTTCTGGTTCATATAAGTGCCGACCGCCTGCGGGGTCTGGTCGTTCTGCCAGGAGGTCGAGAACACGTAAGGCGAGCACAGCTCGCCCGCGAGCTGCGACGGACCGGCATTGGCCGAGATCAGGAAGGTCTTCGAATCGACCGCGGTCTTGAGCGAGGCCAACAACACGTTCGACCAGATATAGCCGACGATGAAGTCGACCTTGTCGGACTGCACCAGCTTCTCGGTTTTCTGCTTGCCGACGTCGGGCTTCTGCCCGTCATCCTCGTAGATCACCTCGACCGGCTTGCCGTCCATCTTGCGGCCGAGATGGTCGAGCGCGAGCTCGAAGGAGTTGCGCATGTCGTTGCCGATCACGGCGGTCGGGCCGCTGAAGGTCGAGACGAAACCGATCTTGATAGTGTCGCCGGCGAACGCCTGATTTGCCAGCACCAGCGCCGCTGCGCCCGCCAGCCAAAATGCCCTTCTCATAACCACTCCCCTCCTTATTATCGGTCCCGGAAACGGGGTGATCGCCGCCCCGGGCCTGTCTCTATTGAACGCAAAATCCATCGAGCCGCCAACGGCTCAGCGGCGGCTCCTGCACCATATTTCGCCCTAATCTGCGATGGCAAGAAATATAATTCTACTCACTTCGGCCAAGGCCGCCCAAGGCCGGCCCGGAGGCTGCGGCGCTTTTTCGCGCCAGATCGATACATCAGGCCTATGCGACGATTGATGACGACTATTGGACCACGACGCCCGATCCGCACTTAAATGCAGGTGAGCAGCAGCGAGATTCGAGGTGCATCATGGCCGCCACTCCCCACCGCGTTGTCATCGTCGGCGCCGGCTTCGGCGGGCTGGAGACGACCTACCGCCTTGCGGGCGCACCGGTCGAGATCACGCTGATCGACCGCCGCAATCATCATCTGTTCCAGCCGCTGCTCTACCAGGTCGCGACCGCATCGCTCGCGACCAGCGAGATCGCCTGGCCGATCCGCCATCTCATGCGCGACCGGCGCGAGGTGACGACGCTGTTCGCGACGGTGAGCGGCGTCGATGCCGAGCGGCGCCGCGTTCTGATCGACGATGGCAGCGAGGTACCCTATGACACGCTGGTGCTCGCCACCGGCGCGCGGCACGCCTATTTCGGCCATGACGAGTGGGAGGTATGGGCGCCTGGCCTGAAGACGCTGGAGGATGCGACCACGCTGCGCCGGCACATCCTGGTGGCATTCGAGCGCGCCGAGCGCGAGACCGATCCGAAGCGGCGCGCGGCGCGGCTGACCTTCGTCATCGTCGGCGCCGGCCCGACCGGGGTCGAGCTCGCCGGCACCATCGCCGAAATGGCGCACCACACTTTGCCTGCCGATTTCCGCAACATCGACACGACGAAGGCACGCGTCGTTCTGATCGAAGCCGGCCCGCGTGTGCTCGCCGGCTTTCCCGACGACCTCTCGGCTTACGCGCAGGCCTCGCTGGAAAAGATCGGCGTCGAGGTCGTGCTCGGCCAGGCCGTCACCGAGATCAATCGTGAAGGCGTCGTGTTCGGCGGCAAGCTGCTCGAGGCAAAGACACGGATCTGGGCCGCCGGCGTGCGCGCCTCGCCCGCGGCCGAATGGCTGGGCGCAGCCAGCGATCGCGCCGGGCGCGTGCTGGTGGAGCCCGACCTCAGCATTCCCGGCCATCCCGAGATCTTTGCGATCGGCGATACCGTCACCATCAACGCCTGGGACGGCAAGCCGGTGCCGGGTATCGCGCCGGCGGCCAAGCAGCAGGGCCGTCATGTCGCCGAGACCATCAAGGCGCGGCTGCGCGGCACATCGGCGGGCCCGTTCCGCTACAAGCACGCCGGCAGCCTCGCGCAGATCGGCAAGCGGCTCGCGGTGATCGACTTCGGCAAGATCAAATTGCGCGGCACCATCGCGTGGTGGATCTGGGGCATCGCCCACATCTACTTCCTGATCGGCCTCCGCCACCGCCTCAGCGTCGCCCTCAGCTGGCTCTGGATCTACGCGCGCGATCAGCGCGCGGCGCGGCTGATCACGCAGGGATCTAGCAAGGTGGTGTAGGGACGTTTCTCCTACCCTTCCCAGGAGGGGGAGGATGAAGGAAGATCGCGCTCCTGGCTACATTCACTTCACCAGCTCGCACCCGCCCTCCGCCAGCGGACGGAACGCCTGGTCCGCCGGAATGGTCGAGACCAGCTTGTAATAATCGTACGGATATTTCGACTCTTCCGGCTTCTTCACCTCGAACAGGTACATCGGATGCACGACGCGGCCGTCCTGGCGGATCGTGGTGTCGCCGAACAGCTTGTCCTTGCCTTTGAACTTCTTCATCTCGGGCACGACATTCTTGGCGTTGTCGCTGCCGGTGGCGGCGACGGCATTGAGATAAGCGAGCGTGGAGGCGTAGACGCCGGCCTGATTGCCGCTCGGCATCTTGCCGTTCATGCCGGCGCGGGCTGCGAAGCGTTTCGCAAACGCGCGCGTGTCGTCGTTCATGTCCCAGTAGAAGGCTTCCATCAGCTGGAGGCCTTGCGCGACCTTGATGCCCATGCCGTGGATGTCGTTGATGAAGAGCAGGAAGGCCACGAGCTTCTGCCCGCTCTGCTGGAGCCCGAACTCGGCGGCCTGCTTCACCGCGTTGATGGTGTCGCCGCCGGCATTGGCCAATCCGATCACCTGCGCCTTCGAGCTCTGCGCCTGCAACAGGAAGGACGCGAAGTCGGAGGTGCCGAGCGGATGTTTTGACGAGCCGAGCACCTTGCCGCCGTGTCCTTCGATGTATTTCTGCGCCTCCGCCTCGATACCCTTGCCGAGGGCGTAGTCGACCGTGAGGAAATACCACTCCTTGCCGCCTCGCGACATCATGGCGGCCGCCGTGGTGTTGCCGGTCGCCCAGGCATCGTTGACCCATTGGATGGTGTTCGGCGAACAGGCCTTGCCGGTGAGATCCGAGCTCGCCGTCGAGGACGCCAGGAACGTCATGCGGCTGTCGCGCAACAGCGCGTTGATGGAGAGCCCGACGGCCGAGTTCGGCACGTCGACGATGGCATCGACGCCCTCGATGTCGAGCCATTTGCGCGCGATGGCATTGCCGACATCGGCCTTGTTCTGGTGGTCGGCATAGACGATCTCGACCTTGATGCCCTTAGCCCGGCCGTTGAAATCCTCCGCCGCCATGCGCGCGGCCTCGACCGAGCCCATGCCGTTGGTGTCCTGGAAGATGCCGGAGATATCGTTGAGCACGCCGATGCGCACCACGTTGTCCGAGATCTCGGCATTCGCCGCGCCGGTCGCCAGGCTCGCAGCCAGCGCGAGAGTCAACTTCAGATGCTTCATCATTCCCTCCCCTGTTTGATGTATTGTCGCGCCGGTCGTTGCCGGCACGTTCCGAGATTCAGACCTGCCGCTCCGGCATCCTCAGCACCAGCCCGTCGAGCTCGGGCGTGATGTCGATCTGGCAGGACAGCCGGCTGTTCGGCAGCCGCTCGGCGGCGGTGCCGTCGAGCAGCGCATCCTCATCGTCAGCCATTGCAGGCAGGCGCACGAGCCAGGCCTCGTCGACATAGACGTGGCAGGTCGCACACATGGCGTTGCCGCCGCATTCGGCCAGGATGCCGTCGAGGCCGTGACGGGTCGCGGCCTGCATGGCGCTCTCGCCGCCTACGGTCTCGATGCGGATGGACTTGCCGTCGGGATGGATGAAGGTGATGGCGGGCATCAAAGCTCCTCGTCAGGCCGGGGTGATGGTGACAGGCAGGCTGTCGAGCCCACGCAGCGTGTTGTTGAAGCGGCGCTTCGGCTCGCCCGTGATCTCGATCTTCGCGATGCGGCGCGCCAGCGCCGTCAGCATCACCTCGCCTTCAAGGCGTGCCACGAGCTGGCCGACGCACATGTGAATGCCCGAGCCGAACCCGACATGGCCGGAGGCGCGGCGGGTGATGTCGTAGCTGTCGGGCCTGTCCCAGCGCCTGGGATCGCGATTGGCCGCGGCGAGGAACATCAGCACTTTCTCGCCCTCGCCGATCCTCGCGCCTGACAGCTCGACCTCGCGCGTCGTGGTGCGGAAGAAGGTCTGCACCGGGCTCTCGAACCGCACGGCCTCCTCGAAGGCGCCGCGCGCCAGCGAGAGATCATTGCGCAGGCGCTGCCATTGATCGGGAAAGCGCGCGAGGCAATAGACCGCGGCCCCGATGCCGTTGACGGTGGTGTCGAGACCGGCCGAGAGCAGCGAGCGCACCAATAGCGGTGCCTCGGTCGCGGTGATGGCGCCCTCGTCGACCTGCGCATGGATGCAGGCGCCGAAGCCACCGGGCGCAAGGTTCTCGCGCTGGCACTGCTCGGCGACATAGGCCTGGTGCGGCGTCGAGCGTTCGATTGCCTCCTGGCGGAGCCGGTTCGGCGGACCGAACGCGTTGAACACGACGCTCGCATAGGGAATGAGATGCTCGCGGCCTTCGGGCTTCAGGCCAAGTGCATCCGGAAAGATCGACAGCGGGTAGGCCTCGGCGAGATCGGTGATCGCATCAAAGCTGCTTTTTTCGATCAGCGCATCCACCCGCTCCTCCGCCGCCGCGGCAAACCGGTCGCGCACCTGCTTCATCACTGTCGGTGACAGCACTTTCGACAGCACGGCGCGGGTGCGGGTGTGCGCGGGCGGATCGGCTTCCAGAATCAGGCTCGGCGGCCGCCATGGCGTCTCCTTCTTGAAATCGGACAGCCCGACGCCGCGGCTGGAGCAGAAGGTTGCGGGATCGTTCAAGACGGCATGGACCTCGGCATAGCGCGCAACGCCGTACACCTTCCATTTGTCGAGATAGACCACCGGGCCGGCTTCCCGCAGCAGCTCATGGGTGGGATAGGGGTCGGCGAAAAACTTCATGTCGAAGGGGTCGACGTCGAGATGCGGGACACCTGATCCAACGGAGCCGGATGCGGTCATGAAAGACCTCCCTCATTTTGACCTTGTGAAAGGGCGGCGCATGCCCTTAGGTCTTCGGGCCCGCCGCGAGTCAGAAAACCGATATGCCGCCGTCCTCGACCAGAGTTCGCCAAAAGCTCGCCCCCAGTGATGCGGGGCCGACGCTCGACCTCGAGCGTTACGTGCCCGCGTTCATCACCTTCATCGCCAACAAGCTCTCGAACAGCGCGACCGCGTTCTATCAGAAGCAGTTCGGCGTCAACGTCACGGAATGGCGGATCATGTCGCTGCTGGCGCTCGAGCCGGGCATTCCCGCCTCGCGCATCTGCCACGTCATCGGTTTCGACAAGGGGCCGGTGAGCCGGACACTGGCCGGCCTCGAGAAACGCGGACTGGTGTCGATCCGCACCGATCCGAACGACGGCCGCACCCATTCGATCGCGCTGACGGCGAAAGGCCGCGCCACCCATGACAAGGTGATCGTCGCCGCGCTCGAGCGCGAGCGGCGGCTGCTGTCCTGCCTCAGCAAGGACGAGCGCGAGGTTCTGATCGACCTGCTGCGCCGGCTGCACGAGAATCTCGGCGCGGTGACGGACAGCAGCCACACCTGACACGCAGCGCCGAGGCTGCGTCGTGCCGGCACTTTCAGGCATGCGCCCACGTATGTTCGCGGCACCAATCCTGCCGAACATTGTTTCCTCCGAGATCGGCCGCGGCAGTTCGTCTGCCGTCGTCCGCCCCTGGAACGGTTCGCATAAATTAGTTGCTTAGGCAACAAAAGATTCGGCAGATATTACGACAGGATGGCTGGCTTAGTTCGGTGGGCTCAGCGTCTCGCTCTCGTGTCCCGGACGCGGCGCGATGACGCGACACAAATCCGGGATCCAGATTTAGCGACGCCCGCAAAGAATGGGCCCCGGCTCAGCAGCGCATCACTTGCGTGCTGCGCTGCGTCCGGGGCGTATGCGCGGCAACTGCATTAGCCGGCGCGGCCGATCCATTCCCCCGACGCATCATCGTTCAACCGCGCCAACGCCTCCGCACGCCGCGTCAGCACGGCGCGCTGGTTGATGTAGCCCTTGTCGGTGATCTCGCCGCCATCGACCGAGGGCGGCTCCGCGAGCAGCAGCGCGCGCGTGGCGTGGCCGGAGGAGTTGCCACTCTGCTGTTTCAGCCGCGCCAGACCCTGCGCGATCGCACCCCCGACCTTGTCGTGCGCCAACACTTCGTTCACATCAGCCGTCTCGGGCAGCCCGGCATGCGCGCGGCAGGCCGCGACGTTCGGGAACACCAGGAAGCGCACCTCATCGCCGCCGTGGCCCGACACGACGATGTCCTGCGCGAGCGGCGCCAGCGCGGCGATCCCGGCAACGCGGAGAGTGCCGACGCTGACCCAGGTGCCGGAATTGAGCTTGAAGTCCTCGGCGACGCGACCGTCGAAGAACAGGCCGCGCTCCGGCCGCGCGCTATCCGCGAGCTTCACCGCATCGCCGATCAGATAGAAACCCTCTTCGTCGAAGGCCTGCCTGGTCAGTTCCGGCGCCTTCCAATAGCCCGGCGTGACATTGGGGCCGCGCACGCGCACCTCCAGCTTGTCGCCTGACCTAACGAGCTTCAGTTCGGTGCCGGGAATTGGCACGCCGATATTGCCGGACCGCTCGGCGAGGAAATGGCAATCGGTGGCGAGCGGGGAGGTCTCCGTCGAGCCCCAGGCCGAGACCATCGGCAGCGTGCGGCCGACAGTCTTGAGCGAGAGCTCTTCGAGCGCATCCCACAGATTCTGCGGCAGCGCGGCGCCGGCGTAGAAGGCGAATTTCACCTCGCCGAAGAAGCGGCGGCGCAATTCCTCGTCGCTGCGCAGCGCCGCGATCAGCATGTCGAATCCGCGCGGCACGTTGAAATAGACCGTCGGCATCACGCTTCTGAGGTTCGCAAGTGACGTCGCGAACAGACCGGGCGCAGGCTTGCCGCCGTCGATATAGAGCGAGCCGCCATTGCGCAGCACGAGGTTGAAATTGTGGTTGGCACCGAAGGTGTGGCTCCAGGGCAGCCAGTCGAGAATGACGAGATTGCCGCGGCTCTCTTCGAGGAAGGTCCAGGTCTGCGCCTTGGCTTGCTGGCTGGAGGTCAGCATGCGCTGGGTGTTGATGACCGCCTTGGGCGTGCCGGTCGAGCCTGAGGTGAACAGGAATTTTGCGATCGTATCAGGCGTCACCGCGGCGAAGGCTGTTGCAACGGCAGGCGTCTCGGGCGTTGCGGCAACGGTGCGGAAGGCCAGCGCGTCGGCATCAGCAGCATTGCCGCTGATGATCTGCGCTTGGTGCAGCGGCTTGATGGCTGCCAGCGCTGCCGCGAACGGCTTGGTCGCCGAGACGTAGATCGCGCCCGGCTCGAGCAGCGCGATCATGCTCTTGAGCTTGTCAAAATCTTTCGACATCAGCGAATAGGCCGGTGAGATCGCGGCCGAGGGCACGCCGACATGCTGAGCGGCGAGCGCGAGCAGCGCATGGTCGATGCTGTTGTCGGAGAGGATCGCGAGCGGCCGCTCGGCGCTGAGGCCCTGCGCGAGGATCCAGGACGCGGCGGCGCGCACGTTCCGCAGCGCCTGCGCATAGGTGACGGTGGTCCAGGGCGCTTCGACGCTGCCGCGCTCGGCCAGGAAGATCGCATCCGGCGTTTGCCGCGCCCATTGCTCCAGCCAATCGCCCACGCAGCGCGCAGCAGCGCGCAACGGATCCGGCGATCGCAGCACGATGCTGCCGTCGGCGCGAAGCTCTGCGACGGTCCTTGGCGTTGCGAACAGGCCTGCAACGTCACCATCTGGGGCAACTGTCATGTGTTTCCTCCGCGGCGGGCCGCAGCCTCGTTTCGGGCCGCTTTGGCCATAATGTTGGGCACGGCAATTGTTGTCGTCAACAACATTCTTCCTCTCGGCGCTTCGAGGCATTAGGATTGCGCGACAGGAGACACCGACGTGACAGCCAATGCAGCCCGGGCCGACACCCGCCCCTCCCCGCGCAGGCGCGCCGGCAACGGCGCAGCGCCTCGCGAAGCCGCCGGCGACATTGGCCTCGACGCACTGGTCGGGCACGCCGGCTATGCGGTGCGACGCTTCCAGATCTGGATCTTTCAGGACTTCATCAAGACGCTCGGCGAGGTCGACATCAGGCCGACGCAATATTCGGTGCTGACGGTGATCGGCGCCAATCCGGGCTTGTCACAGATGGCGGTGGCAAAGCGCCTCGGCATCGAGCGCGCCCGGCTGGTGCATCTGCTCGACAGCCTCGAGCAGCGCAAGCTGGTGAAGCGGATCAAATCGAAGGAGGACCGGCGCTCCCATGCCTTGCATCTGACCGCGCAGGGCGAGACGGCGCTGACGAAGTTCAAGCGGCTCGCGGCCGAGCACGAGCGGCACGTCGAGGCGAAGATCGGCAAGGAGAACCGGGCGCACCTGCTCCGGATCCTCGCCGGCTTCACCTGATGTCGGCTGCCCATGATTTGGGCAGATGCACGTCACAGGTCGCCGATGCGACGGCCCATGCGCCTGCCGAAATATTCCCCAAGCCACTGATCGCACGATAATATCCGGAGCAATCGCCCTGCCCGGATAATGTACACAATGGCACATCGCTTGCTTCACTCCAGGCGAAGACGAAATGCCGGAGTTGGACGCCATGGGGGCTCAGCAGCCTGAAACGATCGCCGCGATTGTGGCCGCGCATCGCGCGGGGACGCTGACGCCGGCACAGACGATCGCGCGGACCTATCAGCGCATCCGCGACCACAACGATCCCGCCGTGTTCATCAGCCTGCGCGACGAGAAGGATGCGATCACGGAGGCCGAAAAGCTCGCCACGAAGGACGCGGCCAGCCTGCCGCTCTACGGCGTGCCGGTCGCGGTGAAGGACAATATCGACGCGCTGGGCTTTCCCACGACTGCAGCCTGCCCGGCTTTCTCCTACACGCCGGCACACGATTCGACTGCGGTGGAGCGCCTGCGCGCCGCAGGCGCCATCATCATCGGCAAGACCAATCTCGACCAGTTCGCGACCGGCCTCGTCGGCGGCCGTTCGCCCTACGGCATTCCCCGGAATTCGATCCGCGAGGATCTGATTCCCGGCGGGTCGAGCTCGGGCTCGGCCACCGCCGTCGGCGCCGGGCTCGTACCGCTGTCGCTCGGCACCGACACCGCCGGCTCTGGCCGCGTGCCGGCGATGCTCAACAACATCGTCGGGCTGAAGCCGAGCCTCGGCATGATCTCGACCGCTGGCCTGGTGCCGGCCTGCCGCACGCTCGATTGCATTTCGGTGTTCGCACTGACGGTGGACGATGCCGCGCTCGCACTGTCGGTGATGGCCGGCCCGGACCGGGCCGATCCATTCTCGCGCGAGCGGCCGCTGGGCCCGCTCACGCAATTCCCCGCCAATTTGCGCCTCGGCGTGCCGCGCAACGGGCAGCTGATCTTCTTCGGAGACAAGAAGGCGGAAGCCGCTTACGGCGATGCGCTGAAGCGCTGGACCGCGCTTGGCGCGGTGCTGGTCGAGTTCGACCTCGAGCCGTTCTACGAGACGGCGCGGCTGCTCTATGAGGGGCCGTGGGTCGCCGAGCGCTATCTCGTGATCAAAGACCTGCTCGCTTCCGCACCCGATGCGATCCACCCCGTCACCCGCGAGATCACGGCGGCCGGCGCGCGACTGACGGCGGCGGAGACCTTCTCCGCGCTCTATCGCCTGCAAGGGCTGCGCAAGATTGCCGAGCGCACGTTTGCGAACATCGACGCGCTGGTGCTGCCGACGGCGCCGACGGCCTACACCACCGCGCAGGTGCTCGCCAATCCGATCGAGCTCAACAGCCGGCTCGGCACCTACACCAATTTCGTCAACCTGCTCGATCTCTGCGGTCTCGCCGTGCCGGCTGCGATGCGCAGTGATGGCATTCCGTTCGGCATCACGCTGCTCGCGCCCGCCGGACACGATGCGATGCTGGCTAGCATCGGCCGCGTGTTCCATGCGGATACGAAACTGGCAGTTGGCGCAAAGGGCGTCGCGCAGCCCGCGCTCGCGCCGCTGCCCGCCGAAGGCATCGACGAGATTCCGATCGCGGTGGTCGGGGCGCATCTGTCCGGCATGGCGCTGAACGGCGAGTTGAAGGCGTTGAGCGGGAAGCTGATGGAGGCGACAAAGACCGCGCCGGACTACAAACTCTATGCGCTCAACACCACGCCGCCGAAGCCGGGCCTGCTGCGCGTCGCAGCCGGCAAAGGTGCGTCGATCGAGCTGGAGATCTGGTCACTGTCTGCGGCGGCGTTCGGCAAGTTCGTCAACGCGATTCCCGCACCGATGGCGGTCGGCACGATCCGGCTTGCCGATGGCCGCAGCGTGAAGGGCTTTCTCGTCGAGCCGGAAGTGCTGGGCGAGGCGCGGGATATCACCGCATATGGGGGATGGCGGAAGTATATGGCGGAAGCCGCGAGAGGGTGAGTCCTGTGGGGTGGGCAAAGCGAAGCGTGCCCACCATCACCATCAAATAGGAAAGACGGTGGGTACGGCGCTTTGCGCCTTTGCCCACCCTACGGCACTGCACCGCGTCCGGGACGCGGGTCCGGCTACACCGACACCGCGTAGATCTCGTACTCCCCGCGCACCAGCTCGATATGCGCGCGCATCGCGGCCGCGGCGCCCTGCTTGTCGCCGCGCATGATGGCGACGACGACGCGGTCGTGCTCGGCCTGCGATTTGGCGAGACGGCCGAGATTGCGGAACTGGGCGCGGCGGAACGGCTGCACGCGCACGCGCGTCGCCAGCGTGATCTCGGCGATGTAGCCGTTCTGCGAGCCGGAATAGATCGTGTTGTGGAAGCGCTCGTTGACCTCGTGAAAGCGCTCGGGATTGCCGGCGTAGCTCAAGAGCCGCAGCTCTTCGTGGACGGCCTCGAGCGCATGCCGCTCGGCAGGGGACATGCGCTCGGCGGCAAGGCCGGCGCACAGCGCCTCGAGCTCGGCCATCGCCTCGAACATGCTCTTCAGCCGCTCGATCGACGGCTGCGCCACCACCGCGCCGCGATGCGGCCGCGCCTCGACCAGGCCGCTCGCGACCAATTGGCGCAGCGCCTCGCGCACTGGGGTGCGCGAAACGCTGAAGCGCCGCGCGATGTCGGTCTCGTCCAGCGGCGCACCGGGTGCCAGGGTTCCGCGCACGATCTCGTCCGCAAGCTGAAGACGCAGCTCCTCGGCGCGCGTGACCTTCTGCACCGACGGCGAGGGACGGTCGACGCGGGGCACCACCGGCTCGCCCGGCAGTGTCCCCTGCGGAAAATCGTCAAGCGTCATACGGTCTCTTTCGGCTCGTCGATGATGCTGACATGAGCGGCGACGACGCGCCAGCCCTCCGGGAAACGTATCCACGTCTGCATCTGCCGGCCGACCTTGCCGGGCGCCGTGTCGCGATAGAACAAGGTGGACGCCACGGCCGTGTCGCGGCCGTAGCTCGTGATCACCGTCTTTGCCGTGCGACGATTGAGCCCGACCGGCGAGCGCGCGGCGCGGAAGCCGGAGATCGCCTCATAGCCATAGAGGTTCTCGCCCATGCCGTAGCGCAAGGTGCGCGGGTCGTTGCGGAACAGCTCGCCGAGCACGGCGACGTCGTTGCTGACGAGGGCCTGCTCATAGCGCTCGAACGCGGCTTTGACTTCCGCGATCACCTCGGGGAGATCGATCTCCATCTCAGAATCCTCTCAAAGTCCCCTTGGCGCGGGCGCAGCGACGACGCCCATCTTTTCCAATGCGTGCGCGACGCGCAGCGCGATGTCCTCGCGCCAGGGGGCGGCGATGATCTGCACGCCGATCGGCAGCGGCTCGAGCGGCACCGGCACGGCCACCACGGGCAGGCCGATGAAGGAGATCGGCTGGGTGTGGATGCCGATATTGGCGCGCACCGGCAACTCGACGCCGTCGAGATTGAAGTTCACCTGTCCGAGTTTCGGCGGGGTGCAGGGCGTTGCGGGCGCAATCAGCACGTCGACCGACGCAAAGATCTCGGCGAGCTGCGCGCGATACCAGCGGCGGAATTTTTGCGCGCGGTCGACCAGCGCTGCCGGCACCATGGCGCCCGCGATCAGCCGGTCGCGCACGGCCGGATCGAAATCGTTCGGGCGCTGGCGCAGCCGATCGAGATGCAGCGAAGCGCCTTCGGTGGTGGTGATGACATAGGCGGCGGCACGGGCGCGGGAAGCTTCGGGGATATCGACCACTTGCGTTGCGCCAAGCGCCTTGGCGACACGGCTGACGGCTTCGACGGCTTCCGGAAACACGTTCTTCTGGAAATGTCCGCCGGCGATAGCGACGCGCAGGCCCGAAATGGGCTGGCCGAGCAGCGCCGTGACCGGCTCGACGCCGCGCGTGGTGCAGGCGCCGTCGTCAGCGTCCGGCCCCTGCATCACGTCATAGGCGAGCGCGAGGTCGGCGACACAGCGCGCGAACGGGCCGAGATGATCGAGGCTCGCCACGAACGGAAACGAGCGTGCCCGCGACAGCCGGCCATAGGTCGGTTTCAGGCCGAAGATGCCGCAGAAGGACGAGGGCACGCGGATCGAGCCATTGGTGTCGGAGCCGAGCGCGATCGGCACCAGCGCGCCGCCGACGGCGCTGCCCGAGCCGCCCGACGAGCCGCCGCTCATCCGTGTGGTGTCATGCGGATTGCGCGAGGGGCCGTCGTGGATGTTCTCGCCGGTGAAGTCGTAGGCGTATTCGCCCATGTTGAGCGCGCCGACCAGGACAGCGCCGGCCGCCTCCATTCGTTCGATCAGCGTGGCGTCGCGCTTGGCCGGCGCGAGGTCGCGGTTGATCTTCGAGCCGGCGCGCGTTGGCAGACCGGCTACGTCGAACAGGTTCTTCACCGCGAAGGGCACGCCGGCGAGCGGGCCGACTTGCTTGGCCGAGGCGATGTCCGCGTCGATCGCGCGCGCTTTCGCACGGGCACGTTCGGCGGTGACGTCGGTGAAGGAATTGAGAATGCCGTCGTGCTGCTTGATGCGCGCGAGCGCGGCTTCGGTGGCGGCGAGCGCGGACAATTGGCCGCCGGCCACCGCTTTCGCGATGTCGGCAGCATTCATCTCTGGCTTGGCGGTCATGGCGGCATCAGGGGGTGAAGATCGGCGCCGGCTCGGTCTCGTCCGGCAGCGTGAATTCATCGACGAGGCGGGCAAGCCGCAGCGAGACTTCGAGATTGGCGCGCACCGCGGGTCTGAAGGCCTCCTCGACCGGCAGCGCCAGCGCTTTCGATACGGCGTCGATATAGTCGTCCAGGGGTTCGGCCATCACGCTCCCAAACAGTCTCTCAGTGCGCCGGCAACGGCGGATGCGGGATCGCCGTCAGCAGCTCCTTGGTGTAGTCGTCCTTGGGATCGCTGAGCACCTGCTCGGAAGAGCCCTCCTCGACGATCCGTCCCGTCCGCATGACAATGACACGATCGCACAACAAGCGCACCACATTCAAATCATGAGAGACGAACAGATAGCTCATACCTAGCCGCGCCTTGAGGTCCTGCAGCAGATTGAGCACCACGGCCTGCACCGAGACGTCCAGCGCCGCCGTCGGCTCGTCCAGGATGACGAGCTTCGGATGCAGGGCAATGGCGCGGGCGATGCCGACGCGGGCCTTCTGGCCGCCGGACAATTGGTGCGGAAACCGATCGAGCAGATTGTGCGGCAGGCCGACCATGGTGGCGAGCTCCTCGCAGCGGGCTCGCAGCGCGTCGCGGCCCTTGATGTCGCCGAGCTGCATGATCGGATCGGCGATGGCGCGCGCGGCGGTGAATCGCGGGTTGAGGCTGTCGGTGGGATCCTGGAACACCATCTGGATCCGGCTGCGCTGCGGCAGCCGGGCGAAGGCTGATGGCGCGATGGCGGAGATGTCCTCGCCGTCGAACTGGATCAGGCCGGAGGTCTGGTCCAGGAGGCGCATCACCATCATCGATGTGGTCGATTTGCCGCAGCCGGATTCGCCGACGAGGCCGACGCTTTCGCCATGCCCGATCGAGAAGCTGATGCCGTCGACGGCGCGGAATACGTCCGGCTCCACCGGCGGCTTGCGGCCGAACAGCTTTCCGAGCACGGCGGTCGCGCCCTGGCGGGGATACTCCTTGACGAGCTTTTCGATGACGAGGAGCGGCTTTGTCTCGTCGCTCCCGGGGCTGACCCGGGGGTCCATCGACTGGGATGAATCTTGCGACGTGTGATGGATGGCCGGGTCAAGCCCGGCCACGACGGCCGTGCCCTCCTCTTCCGGCAGCAGATCCCGCAAGGACACCCCGAGCCGCGGCGTCGCGCGCATCAACCTTTTTGTATAGGGGTGCTGCGGGTTCGCAAAGATGTCGGCGGCTTTGGCGGTCTCGACGACGCGGCCCTTCTCCATCACCACGACGCGGTCGCAATAGGCGGCGGCGAGGCCGAGATCGTGGGTGATCAGGATGGTCGACATCGCGCGGCGTTTGGTCAGCTCGACGATCAGGTCCATCACCGCCTTCTGGGTGGTGACATCGAGCCCCGTCGTCGGCTCGTCCGCGATCAGCAGCTGCGGGTTGCAGGCGAGCGCGAGGGCGATGACGACGCGCTGGCACATGCCTCCCGACAGTTCGAACGGATAGGCATGGTAGCGCTCGCGCGGGCGGGCGATCTTGACTTGCTCCAGCGCCTCGATGGCCTTCTCGCCGTGATCGGCAACCTGGGCCTGCTGCACATGAGTGCGCAAGACGTCCTCGATCTGGTCGCCGACTTTGCGGATCGGGTTCAGTGCCGCGCGGGGGTTCTGGAAGATCATCGAGACTTCGCGGCCGCGCAAATCGCGCATCTGGTTCTCGGTCGCGGCCTTGACGTCGATGCCGGAGAACATCACCGAGCCCTCGGCGATCTTGCCGGCGCGATCGAGGATGCGCATCACAGCGTAGGAGGTCACCGACTTGCCGGAGCCGGACTCGCCGACGATGGCCAGCGTCTCGCCCTTGGCGACGGAGATGTTGACGTGCTGCACCGCCTTGACGATGCCGCGGCGGGTGGTGAATTCGACCGTGAGGTCCTGGACGTCGAGCAGGGGCTGGGCGGTCATGGGCGGCTCGCGACACTCAAAAGGTCGAAAACAACCCCATGCACAGTAGACACTCCATTGAAATCGTTAGGGAATTTTAATGAGGATTTTGGACGTGGAGCAACCATCACGTCCTCCGCTGGGGGTCGACGATGTCGCGCAGGCCGTCGCCGAGAAGGTTGAAGCAGAACACGGCGATCATCAGGGCAAGGCCGGGGAAGAGCGCGATCCACCATTCGCCTGAGACCATGAAGCCGGCGCCTTCGGCGACCATGATGCCCCATTCGGCGGTCGGCGGGCGGACGCCGAGGCCGATGAAGGAGAGGCCAGCGGCATTGAGGATGGCGTAGCCCATGGTCAGCGACATCTGCACGATCATGATCGGCATGATGTTCGGCAGGATATGCACCAGCAGGATGCGGAGCTCGCCGTTGCCGGAGAGACGCGCGGCCTGCACGAACCCGGCATTGCGGCGGACATTGGCTTCGGCGCGCGCGACGCGGGCATAGAGCGGGAAGTTGACGATCGCGGTCGCCAGGATGATGTTCTGCACCGTGTTGCCGAGCGCGGCGACGATGCCCATGGCGAGCACGAACAGCGGGAAGGCCATGATGGTGTCGGCGATGCGGCCGACGATGCGATCGGTCCAGCCGCCGAAATAGCCGGCCGCGATGCCGGCAAGGCCGCCCATCAGGAACACCAGCGCGACGGAGGCGATCGCGATGAACGTGTCGAGCCGTGTCGCCACGATGACTCGGCTGAAAATATCGCGGCCCAATTGGTCGGTGCCGAACCAGTGCGCGGCCGATGGCGGCTTCAGCGCCGCAGCAGTATCGGACGCGAGCGGATCGTACGGCACGACATAGGGACCGAAGATCGCGGCGGTGAGGATCAGGATCAGTAGCGCGAAGGCGAAGCCGGTGACCTTGTTCTCGCCCAGGACGTAGCGGGTTTGTTCGAGGACGGCGGCAAACCCCGACGTTCGTGCGGGACCCACGGGTTCAACAGCAGGCGCAACGGAGCTCATGGTTTAGCCCTCCAGCCGCACGCGCGGATCGATCACGCCGTACAGGATGTCGATGACGAGATTGAGCAGCACGTACATGACCGCCATGGTCAGCACGAAACCCTGTACCGGCGCGAAGTCCGACGAGATCAGCGCTTCCACGGCGTAGGAGCCGATGCCGGGCCAGGCGAACACCTTCTCCACCAGCACGTTGGCGCCGAGCAGGAACGAGAACACCATGCTGAGCGTAGTGATCACCGGGAGCATGGCGTTGCGGAAGGCGTAGGTGACGATGACGGTTGCCGGCGACAGGCCGCTCGCGCGCGCCGTGCGGACGAATTCGGATGCGAGCACCGCCAGCATCGAGGCGCGGGTCATGCGCGCGATCGGCGCCAGCGAGAAGATCGCGAGCGTCGTCGCCGGCAGGATGAGCTGGCTCAGCGCCGAGCGGAACGCCTCGACATCGCGGGCCAGCAAAGTGTCGATCAGATAGAAGCCCGTCACCGTCGGCGGCGCGCTGTAGAACACGTCGAGGCGGCCGAGCGGCGCCGGCGACCAGCCGAGCCGGAAATAGAAGACATAGACCAGCACGAGGCCGGTGAAGAACACCGGCAGCGACACGCCGGCCGTCGTCGTGACACGACAGAGATGGTCAATCCATGATCCCGGTCGTGTCGCCGCCAGCACGCCGAGCGGGATGGCTATCGCAATGGAGACGATGAGGCCGAGCAGCGTCAGCTCGGCGGAGGCCGGCAGGCGGTTGCGGATCTCGGTGGCGACCGGCTGGCCCGTGGTCAGCGAGTTGCCGAAATCGCCATGGGCGAGGTCGTTGGTATAGCGGAAGAACTGCTCGATCAGCGGCTTGTCGAGGCCTAGCTTCTTGCGGATCTGCTCGACCGCTTCCTTGGTCGCGGCGGGACCGGCGAAATAGGCGGCGGGATCACCGGGCAGCGCACGCGTCAGCAGAAAGGTGACGATGACGACGCCGATCAAGGAGGGAATCGCGAACATCAGGCGCTTGCCGATCATGGTCAGCATGACGATCTCCCAGCGAGGAAATGAGATCGCGCGGCGTGCTCCGCCTCACTCCGAAATACGGCTAGCATCGCGGCCATGTTGCGCGCGAGCATGTCCTCTCACCCCTTCGCCAGCGCGCGATAATCCAGTCTCCGGTGGAACCAATACTGGTAACCACTGACGTTCTTCTGCATGGCGACGTTGACGAAGGGTTGGTACAGCGGGATGCGCGGAACGTCGGTGTAGGCGAGATCGATGAAGCCCTTCACGTCGGCATCATAGGCCGCCTTGTCGCCGGTGGCGGCGGCCGTGCGTGCGCCGTCGATGAACTTGTCCATCTCCGCCGACTTGTAGCTCATGGTGTTGAAGACGGAATTGTTGCCGTGATAGCACCAGTAGAAGAAGTACTCGGGATAATCGAGCCAGCCCGAGAACACGTTGGTGAAGAGCGGCATCTCCTTCTTGTTGAGCTCGGTGCGCCAGTTGGCACCGGGCACCTTGTTGATGGTGGCCTTGATGCCGATCTGCGCAAGGCTCTCCTGCACCAGCACGCAGAGCGGCTCGTTGACGCCCGCAAAATTCAGGTCGAACGAGATCGTGGTCTCGAAGCCGTTGGCGTAGCCGGCCTCGGCCAGCAGCGCCTTCGCCTTGTCCATGTCGGTGTTGTACTTGTGCGGCTGCGGCCAGGCGACCTCGGTGGGCTTGTCCTTGGGCGCACCGAACATCGGGTTGGCGAGGCCAAACATCACCGCGTCCATGATCTTCTGATAGGGCAGCGCGTAGGCGACCGCCTGGCGGACTTTTGGATTATCGAACGGCGGCTTGGTGACGTTCATGCCGATATACTGGATGCCGTTGGAGAACGGCAGCGAGACGACGTTGAGCTTGCCGTTCGCCTTCATCTCCTGAAAATCCTTGTTCGGCAGTTCGTAGGAAATGTCGGCGTCGCCGCGCTCCAAGAGCGCACGGCGGTTGCCGGCCTGCGGCACCATGCGCCAGATCACGCGCTTGATCTTCGGCAGCGGACCGCACACCCAATCGTCGTTGCGCTCCATGATCACTTCGGTGCCGGCGGTCCATTTCGTGACCTTGTAGGCGCCGGAGCCCGCGGTCTGCTGCTTGGTGAATTCCAGACCCCAGGGATCCTTCTCGCTGGCATTCTTCTTCACCAGCTCGGAGTTGACGATGCAGGGCACGATGACGGCGAGATCGGGAATGGTGAGCTTGTCCTTCTTCAGGAAGTCGACGCGTACGGTATGGTCGTCGATGACGACGAACTGCTCCGGCTTCGTGAGAGAGCCCGCGCTCATCTGGAAGGTCGGGAAGCCGCCGACGCTGACGGCGCGGTCGAGCGACCACTTCACGTCCTTGGCGGTGACGGGCGTGCCGTCGTGGAATTTGGCGTTCTTGCGCAGCTTGAAGGTGACCGACATGTCGTCGATCCTGAAGTCTTCGGCCAGCTCGCCCTTGAACTTGTCGCGGTCGTAATAGGGCACGCCGCCTGGGCCGCTCTTCATCTCGTGGCTGATCAGGCGGTCGTAGCAATTCCAGGACACCTCATAGCCGGGCACGTTGGTGCCGACGCCGTGGATGTCGAGATTGTTGGGGCCGCCTTCCGAGACGATCAGCAGCGTCTCCGAGCGGGCATCGGCATAGGCGGAGGAGATCACTGACGGCACGGCCGGAAGCGCCGCGCCAGCGGCCAATCCGGAAACGGACTTGAGGAAATCGCGGCGCTTCATGAAATCGCTCCAACACAACGTTTTTGGTTGGAACCGGATTCGCAAGGTTCGTGCCAGAGCTTAACGGAAGCTTACATCGCACCTAAACGATTGATCTGTAATGGGATTATCCGAATTCGGCCCACTGGGCAGTTTTGAGGAGCCCCACTCTTTGCATACAAAGAGATGATTTTGACCATAAAATAAGCAGACGAAGTCAAGGGCCCGATTTGTCGCCACCTCCGCACACATTTCATGCCGCGGGCCGCAGCCTCGACTGGATCCGGACTCGCGCACCAAACTCGCCATTGCGAGGAGCCCTTGGGACGAAGCAAATCCAGAATCTTTCCGAGGAGACGATCTGGATTTGCTTCGCTGCGCTCACAATGACGGAGCGCTCACCCCGGCCAGATCAGGTCCTGAAGCTCGGCCAGGTCATTGGCTTTGTCCTGCCAGCCCGCGATACAGATGTGGCGGTTGAGGTCGCTGGCGCGGTGCAGCAGCATCAGGGCCATCAGGCGCCGCTTCAACTCGAAATCCAGCTTCGCGTAGCCGAAGCCTTCGAGCAGGCTCTTCACCCGGCCCGGACGGCCCGCCGCCATGAAGGCGCTGGGGCCGAGCAAGTCGTAGTCGCGCCATCCTGCGAGCACGTCGCCGAAATCGAACAGGCCTTTGAGCGACCATTGACCGTCATTGCAGGCGAGCAGGAAATTCTCCGGGATGTATTCGCCGATCAGGATCACCGGCGGTGCATCCATCGGAATGAGCTTTGCGGCATCGCGCAGGAAGTCGTCGAGGCCGGCGAGGAATTTTGGTGCGAGGCCGAGACGGGCGTGCCGCGCGCGGCAGCCCTGCATCTGGGAGCGCATGAACGCGTCCCAGCGCGGCTCGATATGCGCGAGCTCCCCAAGCGGGGCACGCTGCACGGCGGCGATGGTCTCGCCGATCTGGCGCAGCAGGCGTTCCCTCTGATCTTCCGGCAGTGAAGGCCACACCTCCGAGCCGAGCGTGCCGGCAAGGCGCGTGATGATGATGTACGGCCAGCCGTCGCGCGTCCCTTCGGCGACGATCTCAGGGATCGGCAGGGACAGCCGGCCGGCGAGCTGCGTCAGCGAGGCGCGCTCGGAGAGGAATTGCGCACGGAGCAGCGGCGGAAAGATTTTCAGGATCAGCTTGTCAGCGAGCCCGACCACGAGATTGGTGCCGGTCGCGAACACATGCGGCGAGCCGGCATCGAGCTCGTGGCTGCGCGCGATGTCGAGCGCGATTGGCAGCCATCGTGAAGTAGCGGAACGAAAGGCGCGAAAGCTTTCCGCGTCGGCGAAGTGAGGGAGAGTCATCGACATTGCGAGCTTGATGCGTTTGAGATGGCGGGGACAAGCCCGGCCATGACGCGATGGAAAGATCCTGCGCCAATGCCAAGCTTCGCTTCTCAGGTCATAGCTACCGTTCCGGACTCGCGCGCTCGAACTGGCGCAAGAGCTTATTGCCGCGCTCGACGGCGGAATCCAGCGCGGCTTGGGCGCTCTTGTGGCCGGCGAAGGCCTGCTCGAGTTCGTCCTCGATCGCGCCGCGGATCAGGACGAAGGAGCCGAGCCGGGTGCCCTTGGAGTTCTCCGTCGGCGGATTGAGCGTGATCTGCTCGAACGAGATCGCCGAGCCCGGATTGCGCTCGTAGAATCCTTGAGCGCGAGTCAGCTCGAAGGCAGCGCGGGTCACAGGGAGATAGCCGGTGTTCTGGTGCCAGGCGGCCTGCACGCCGGGTTGCGACAGATAAGCGAAGAATCGCGCCACGCCCTTGTATTCCTCGCGCGGACGATCGCGCAGCACCCACAGCGTGGCGCCACCGATGATCGAGTTCTGCGGCGCGCCCTTCACATCAGGCCAATACGGCATCATGCCGTAGCCGATCTCGAATTTCGAGTTCGCCTTGATGTCGGCGCGCGTCGCCGAGGAGCCGATGAAGATGCCGCATTCGCCGTTCTGGAAACGCGGCTCGGCCGCTTGTCCGCGCCCGCTATAGTCGAACAGCTTCGTCTTCTGCCACTCGGCGAGCGCCGCGATGTGATGCACGAGAGTCGGATTGTTGATGGTCAATTCCGCGTCCAGCCCGGCAAAGCCGTTCGCCCGCGTCGCCACGGGCAGATTGTGGAAGGCGGAGAAATTCTCGACGTGAATCCACGATGGCCAGGACGTGGTGAAGCCGCAAGGCGCACCGCGATCGCGCAGGCGCTTCGCGGCCGCGCCCAATTCCGGCCAGGTCTTCGGCGGCGCCTCCGGATCGAGGCCGGCGTCGCGGAACATGGTCTTGTTGTAATAGAGGATCGGCGTCGAGGAATTGAACGGGAAGGACAACAGATTGCCGCCCGCATCGGTGTAATAGCCGGAGACCGCGGGCAGGTAATCACCCAGCGAGAACGGCTCGCCCTGGTCCCGCATCAGGCGGAACACGGGATAGACCGCGCCCTTGGCCGCAGTCATGGTCGCAGTGGCGACCTCGTTGACCTGGACGATCGCAGGCTGGCTGCGCGAGCGGAAGGCGAAGATCGCGGCCGTCACCGTCTCGGTGTAGTTGCCCTTGTAAGCAGGCACGATGCGGTAATCGGACTGCGAGGCGTTGAAGTCGGCGGCGAGCTTGTCCAGTTGCCGGCCGAGCTCGCCGGACATGGCGTGCCACAACGCGATGTCGGTGGCGGCGCGCGCCGGGGCGGCCAGCGAGAGAGCCGCGACGGCGGCGAGGACCTGCAAAAGGCGCGATGCTGACGTCACGATGGCTTTTCCCGTGTCGCACGACGAAAGGCGGCTGCCCTGCTTAAGGCGCGGCCTCTGCGGTTTCAACCGGGAATGAGCGCCGACCGCGCCGCACAATCGAGCCGTGGCCCCCCGGCGGGATGGCCTTCCCTTGACCATCTGCTAGATTGTATTGAACCTTTTCCTTCCGCCATAGACTCCATCTCTGAGGGGTTGAGTGTGCCAGTGCTGAGCCGTGCCGAACTCTCGCGGACCGGGGTGATCTTCGTCGCGCTTCTGCTCGTCGCCTGGGCGACGGACGCCGTTGCGCGCGAATTTCGCGCCGCCGATACCCAGGCCGAGGACTACCCGACCGTCCAGGCGCTGCGCTACATGGGCGCGCTGATCGCCGAGCGCACCAAGGGCCGGCACGAGATCAAGGTGTTCCACTCCCGTCAGCTCGGCGAGGAAAAGGAGACCATCGAGCAGACCCGGGCCGGCGCGATCGACCTCAACCGGACCAACGTGGCGCTGATCGGCAATTTCGTCCCGGCGATGAACGTGCTCGCCATGCCGTTCCTGTTCCGGTCCATCGAGCACATGCGGGAGGTGCTGGACGGGCCTATTGGCAACGAGATCCTCGGCAGCTTCGAGCCCTACGGCTTCGTCGGGCTCGCATTCTACGATTCGGGTGCGCGGTCGATCTACAACGGCGTCCGCCCGGTCCGGAGCATCACCGACCTCCGGGGCCTGCGGATCCGGGTGCAGCAGTCGGAGTTGATGAGCCAGATGATCCGCTCGCTTGGCGCCGAACCGGTCGAGATGCCCTACGGGCAGGTGCTCACCGGACTTGCCAACCATCTGATCGACGGCGCCGAGAACAACTGGCCATCCTTCGTGACGACGGATCATTACAGGCATGCCGGCTACTACACGCTCACCGAGCACACGATGAGCCCCGAGGTGCTGGTGATCTCGCTGAAGGCCTGGAAGAGCCTTTCGACGGAGGAGCAGACCGTCTTCAAGGAGGCCGCGCAGCGCTCCAGCCGGTTCATGCGCGAGAAGTGGCGCGACCTCGAGGAGCAGTCGCAGCGCAAGGCACAGGACGCCGGCGTGACCATCATCAGGGATATCGACCGCAAGCCGTTCGAGGAGGCGATGGCTCCGATCTATGCCAAGGCCGCGCGCGATCCGGCGGCGGCCGCACTGATCGAACGCATTCGCAAGGTGGAGTGAGGCCTGTTGGCTGCGCTTGGACATCAGGAACACGCGGACAGGCCGCCCGGCCCGATCGGGCAGCTGCGCGCGCGCCTCGTCGGCGTGCTGCGGGCGGTGCCGATCCGCTGGCGCATCCTGTCGATCGCGGCGCTGAACTCCGCCGTGGTGGTGGTGCTGGTCGCGATGATCTGGAACGGCGCGCAGGTGCTCGGCTCGGCCTGGGACGACGTGCGCCAGGTGCGCGAATCCGATCGCATCCTGGCGCTGCTCGAAAGCGAGACCGGGCGGCTGCAGAACCTGATCCACCGCTACATCAACCAGCCGAGCCCGGACCTGTTCGCCGAGATCCTGCTGTTGCGCGAGGCGGTGCTGGGCACGCTGACGGGCCGCGCCGCCAAGGACCCGATGCTGTCGGGCTCGGTCGAGGAGCTCGAGCGCACCACCGACCGCTTCCTCAACGGCTTCGGCGAGCTGCGCAGCGTGCAGGCGACCATCGCGAAAACCTATGAGGAGCAGGTGCAGGGCCCGGCCAGGGACATGGCGGGCCTCTACTCCATCATCGAAGGCGCCACCGGCCATCGCGACGCGCTGATCTGGCCCTCGCTCGGCAAGTCCCGCGAGGCCTTCACCGCGATGCTGGTGGCGGCCAATTCCTATTATCTGTCGCAGTCATCGGGCGCCGCCGACGACGCGCGCCGCAACACCGAGACGATCGAGAAGACCATCCCCGTCATGATCGATCTCGCCGACAACGACCTCCAGCGCATGGCGCTGCAAAAGCTCGCGGCGCGCACCGCGTCCCTGCGCGAGGGCTTCGCAAAGCTCTCCGAGCAGCTTGCGAGCCGCACCGAGCTCCTGCGAAACACCATCGACGCCAGCCAGGCCGAGGCGATCGGCGCCATCGACGACCTCTCGAGCAAGATGCGCCGGCGCGAGCAGAAGGCGCAGGAGACCTTCGACCGCACGCTGGCGGACATTTCCCGCCGGGTGCTGTCGATCGCGATCATCTTCCTCGGCATCATCCTCACCGCCGGCGTTCTGATTGCCTTGTCGATCCGCCTGCCGCTGCAGCAGATCATGACGGCGATGCGCGCGATCACGCTCGGCGACCTCGGCCGCGAGGTGCAGGGCACCAATGCACGGGACGAGGTCGGTGCCATGGCACGCGCGGTGGAGGTGTTCCGCGAGAACGCGATCGCCAAGCGCCAGACCGAGGACGAGCTGCGCGCCTCGAAGGAGAAGGCCGAGAGTGCGCTGCTCGAGCTCAATACCGCACAGCAGAATTTGATCGATGCAGAGCGGCTCGCCGCGCTCGGCGGACTCGTCGCCGGCGTTGCCCACGAGGTCAACAACCCGATCGGCATCAGCCTGACCGTGGCGTCGAGCTTTGCCCGCCGCACCGAGATTTTCGAAGCCCAGCTCAAGGGCGAGGGCGGCCTGCGCCGCTCTCAGCTGGAAGAGTTCGTACAGTCCTCGCGCGACGCCTCGCAGCAGCTCGTCGCCAACCTGCAGCGTGCCGGCGAGCTGATCCAGTCGTTCAAGCAGGTTGCCGTCGACCGTTCCCATGCCGAGCGCCGGCAATTCAGCTTGAGCGAAGCCACCGATCAGATCATCGCCAGCCTGCGCCCGGTGCTGAAGCGCTCACCGATCACGCTGGAGGTCGACGTGCCCGAGGGGCTGCTGCTCGACGGCTATCCCGGCTCCTACGGCCAGATCCTGACCAACCTGTTCCTCAACGCCGCCAACCACGCCTTCGCCGATGGACGCGCCGGTACGATCGCGATCTCGGCGCGGCCGCGCGGGACCGAGGACATCGAGATCAGCTTCGCCGACGACGGGGCCGGCATGACCCCCGACGTGCAGCGCCAGGCCTTTGACCCTTTCTTTACCACCCGGCGCAATGAAGGCGGCACGGGACTTGGCCTGCACATCGTCTATAACCTCGTGACCCAGCAGCTCGGCGGCCGCATGATGCTGGAATCCAAGCTGGGACAAGGCACGACTTTTCGCATTATCATGCCCCGCATCGCCAAGGGCGGCGCGCAAAGCACAGAAAGTGACGGGACTTCTCAATGGCCGAACAGGACGATGTCCTCCACCTGATCGACGACACCGGTACCGCGTCGGAGGACAGCAACGCCCGAAAATGGAAGATCGCCGTCATCGACGACGATCCGGCCGTGCATGACGGCACGCGTTTTGCTCTCTCGGATTACAGCCTCAACGGCCAAAGCCTGGAGATCCTGTCGGCCTATTCCGCGGCGGAAGGCCGCAAGCTGATGGCCGAGCACAGCGACATCGCCGCCGTGCTGCTCGACGTCATCATGGAGACCGACGTCGCCGGCCTCGAGCTGGTCGAGTTCATCCGCAACGAGATCCGGAACGAGACCGTGCGCATCATCCTGCGCACCGGCCAGCCCGGCCAGGCGCCGGAGCGGCGCGTCATCGTGCAGTACGACATCAACGACTACAAGGCCAAGACCGAGCTCACCGCCGACAAGCTGTTCACCTCACTGACCGCGGCGCTACGCTCCTATCAGCAGCTCGAGCGCATGGTGCAGACCCGGCGCGGCCTGGAGATCATCATCGACGCCGCCTCGACGCTGTACGACTTCAAGTCGATGCAGCGGCTCGCCGAGGGCGTGCTGACCCAGCTCGCTTCGCTGCTCAACGTCGACTGCGCCGGCATCCTGGTCCTGCGCGACAATGGCGGCGCCGATCCGGAGCTCTCGGTGCTCGCCGGCAGCGGCTGCTACAGCCGCTTCATCGGCACCACATCCTCGAAGGCGCTCGACCCCGAACTGCGCGAGATGGTGGAGGCCGCGTTCCAGCGCCGCAAGAACGAATTCGCCGACCACCGCAGCGTGATCTATCTGCGCACCGGATCCGGCCGCGAGGTCGTGGTGCTGCTGCAGGCCGAGCGCGAATTGTCCGAGACAGACCGCTCGCTGGTCGAGATCTTCTCCAGCCGGCTCTCGATTGCCTTCGACAACGTGATCCTCTACCAGCAGCTCCAGGACGCCAACACCCAGCTCGAAGACCGCGTCGCCCAGCGCACCCGCGCGCTTATGCAGGCCAACCGCCGCCTCTCCGCGCAATGGCTGCGGCTGCAACGCGCCAACGGCTTCAAGAACGAGATTCTGGGCACCGTCGCGCACGACCTGAAGAACCCGCTCGGCGTCATCCTCGGCCGCACCGAGATGCTGAAGGAGCTGATCTCGACCGGCGCATCGATGGGCGGCGTGGTCGCCCAGGTCGACCACATCCGCGACGCCACCAAGCGGCTGACCACGATGGTCGATCACCTGATCTCGGATGCGATGGCCGATGCCTTCGACATCACCATCCGCCGCGAGCCGGTCGACGTCGCGGCGCTGGTCAAGGAGGTCGCCGAGGCCAACCAGCCGCTGGCGTTCAACAAGCAGCAGGCGATCAGCGTCACCGCGCCGCCCAACATCGTCACCATGTGCGACACCGACCGCATCCGCGAGGCGATCGACAATCTCATCAGCAACGCCATCAAATACTCGCCGATCGGCGGCAAGATCGACGTGGCCGTCACTCACGAGGGCAGCGACACCATCGTCCGCGTCAGCGACGAGGGTGCCGGGCTGTCGCCGGAAGATCTTGGCCGCCTGTTCGGCCGGTTCCAGCGGCTCTCCGCAAAACCGACCGGCGGCGAGAGCTCGACAGGGCTTGGGTTGTCGATTGTAAAGCGTATCATCGACATGCATGGCGGCGAGGTGACCGCAGACAGCGACGGACCCGGCCAGGGCTCGACATTCACCATCACGCTGCCCGCGACAGAAATGCCATGATTTGAGCGCCAAGATTTTAGTGACATGACCCAAAGCCAGCACATCATGATCGTCGACGACGAGGCCCCGGCCCGGGAGATGGTCGGCGATTATCTCAAGATGCACGGCTTCACCGTGACGCTGTGCGACGGCGGCAAGAGCTTGCGTGCTGCGATCCAGGGCAGCATGCCCGATCTCGTCGTGCTCGATCTCAACATGCCCGAGGAAGACGGGCTCTCGATCATTCGCGACCTCAAGAGCCGCAACAACGTGCCTGTCATCATGCTGACGGCGACCGCGAGCCCGATCGACCGCGTCGTCGGGCTCGAACTCGGCGCCGACGATTACGTGGCAAAGCCGTGCGAGCTGCGCGAGCTGATGGCGCGCATCCGTTCGGTGCTGCGGCGGAGCGGGCCGGCCAAGGCAGCAGCGCCCGACGCGTCGGCGGCGAAGTCGGACAAGGACCAGCTGGTTCGCTTCGGCACCAAATGGCTCGATCTCGAAGCGCAGGCCTTGCGCGACGACGAGGGCAACGAGCATCCGCTGACGGCGTCCGAATTCGGGCTGCTCAAGGTGTTCGCGGCCAATCCGAAGCGCGTGCTGTCGCGCGAGCGCCTGTTGGAGCTCGCCAATGCGCGCGACGCCGAAGCCTTCGACCGCGCGGTGGATCTGCGCATCATGCGCATCCGCCGCAAGATCGAGCCAGATCCGGCAAAACCGGCCGTGATTCGCACCATCCGCGGCGGCGGCTATCTGTTCTCGCCCCAGGGCGAGAAGGCGTAGGGCGGCACCGCCGGCTCCAAACCGTCATTGTGAGCGCAGCAAAGCAATCCAGAGTCCGTCCGCGGAAAGGCTCTGGATTTGCTTCGCTGCGCTCGCAATGACGGAGCAAATGGCATCGGCGCCACGCTCCATCAGGCATTTCAGGCAGCAGACCCACCGCCCGCACGGTGCCGCTTTGACCCGATCAAACGCCCTGGACCGGCGCTTCCCCTCCGCGAGCACGGCATGGGTGCCGCGCCACCAAACGCAATCCTCCGAAATACGTTCCCGGCGCCTGCGCCGGCATCAAAACCTCCGCCCCGTATTTCCCGTATATTGAAATTCCACGACTTTTTGCCCCGAATGTTTCGTCGACCCATTTGCGACGAAACAATTTGGCGGCGCACGAAACCATTTTCCGCTTTTCGTGCAGACGTCCCGAAACGTTGGCTCATTAACACTTTCACCGAAGGAAACGCCGCTCGGTTGCGGCGGTACGGGGAGCCAAGTCCATGCGGAACGTCATCGCCATCAACGCCCAGGCCAGCCAGAGCATCATTGCCGCTCAGGCGACTTCGGACGACATGCTCCTCGAAAGCATCGCCGACGGCAACCGTACCGCCATGCACATGCTTTATTGCCGGCATAATGTGCGGGTGTACCGCTTCATCCTGCGCATCGTGCGCGACGCCACCACGGCGGAAGACCTGGTCAGCCAGGTGTTTTTGGACGTGTGGCGGACCGCCGGCCAATTCCAGGGCCGCTCGCAGGTGTCGACCTGGCTGCTCTCGATCGCCCGCTTCAAGGCGCTGACCGCGATGCGCCAGCGCCGCTTCGAGGACATCGACCAGGAAGACGTCCGCCAGATTCCCGACGATCACGATACGCCCGAGACCTCGCTCGATCGCAGCGACACCAGCGCCATCCTGCGCGCCTGCGTGCAGAAGCTGTCGCCCGCGCATCGGGAGATCATCAATCTCGTCTACTACCACGAGAAGTCGGTGGAGGAGGTCGGCCAGATCATCGGCATCCCCCAGAGCACGGTGAAGACGCGGATGTTCTACGCCCGCAAGCAACTGGCCGACTTGCTCAAGGGCGCCGGCGTCGATCGCTTCGCGGCCTGAAGTTCAGATATATCTCAAGAGGATAGGACCATAGCTTGGGTTCTACCGGGACACGGAAACGTTACCGCCGACGAAACAATTGAAACAAACGACAACATCAGGCGGAAAAACTTCCCCCCTATAAAGCTCGCATACGGTTTCGTTAAACCTCCCAAGACCTCCAACGACCCGGACGATGCCCCGTCCGGGTCGTTTTGTATTTGGGGCGCCCGGACGCCTCCGCATCGTCATGGCCGGGCTTGACCCGGCCATCCACGCCTTCCTGCGCGACAAAGAACGTGGATGCCCGGGACAGGCCGGACATGCCGGGCTCGGCAAATTCCGCCCCCGTCACGAAGCCGTGACGCGGCGTAACGATCGACGCGCGACGGACGAACTGCCCTCGTGACCTCATCCACGAGTGCCTCATGCTCGCACTGATCTTCGCTGTCCTCGCCGGCATCCTCACCATCGCCGCGCCCTGCACATTGCCGGTGCTGCCGATCCTGCTCGGCGCCTCGATCGGGCGCGCGGGACATCTGCGACCGGCGATGATCGCGCTCGGCTTCGTCATTTCGTTCTCCGCAGTCGCACTGCTGCTCGGCGCGATCACGCACCTGTTCGACTTCGATCCGAACGTGCTGCGCGAAGCCGCATCCATCCTGCTGCTCGGCTTCGGCCTGTTGATGCTGTGGCCCGCGCCGTTCGAATGGCTGTCGATCCGGCTCAATGGCTGGCTCGCTCTCGGCAGTTCGAGCGGCGCGCAGCGCGAGGGCGCGCTCGGCGGGCTCGTGCTCGGCACCACGCTGGGTCTGGTCTGGACACCCTGCGCCGGGCCGGTGCTCGGCTCGATCCTGACGCTGGTGGCGACGTCGAAGGATGTTGCCTGGGCCGGCACGCTGCTGGTCGCCTACGCCATCGGCGCGGCGATCCCGATGCTGGCAATCGCCTATGGCGGACAGGCCGCGACGACGCGCGTGCGCAGCCTCGCGCGGATCTCGCCACAGCTGCAACAGGGCTTTGGAATCGTCGTGATCGGCTTCGCCGTTGCGGCCTATTTCCAGTACGACACGCTGATCGTGGCGTGGCTCACCGGCTTCTATCCCACCGGCCAGATCGGCTTGTGATCACCCTCATTTTCACCGGAGGACTCGTCCATGACTGTCAAACTGCTCGCCGTAAGCGCCGCATTGATCGGCATCACCGTCACCGGCGCCGTCATCCCCGGCATCTGCGACGAGGCTGCGCGTGCCACACCCATGGTCACCGCTGCCGCGAGCCAACAGACCGCGCCCGACTTCACCGGCATCAGCAACTGGTTCAACTCGAAGCCGCTCAGCATCGCCGATCTCCGCGGCAAGGTCGTCCTGGTCGACTTCTGGACCTATGGCTGCGTCAACTGCGTCAACACGCTGCCGCACGTCACCGAGCTCTATGCCAAGTACAAGGACAAGGGCCTCGTCGTGGTCGGCGTGCACACGCCGGAATTCCCGTTCGAGCGCTCGGCCGCCAACGTGCAGGCCGCGCTGAAGCGCCACGGCATCACCTATCCGGTGGCGCAGGACAACGATTCCAGGACCTGGAACGCCTATCGCAACCAATACTGGCCGGCACAATACATCATCGACCAGGGCGGCAAGATCGTGTTCCAGCACGCCGGCGAAGGCAGCTATGAGCAGATCGACCGCACCGTGGCACGGCTGCTGAACGTCAATAGCTGACGCCGCACGGCCAGCGCGCGGCGGGTTTCAGTTGTCGCCCTTGTTGCTTGACTCCACGGACCCGTCCGTGGAGTTTCGCAAGCGACGCAATCAGCCGCCAGCAATGGACGACACGCCCAGCCATAGCGACATTCGCCTTCGTGAAGGCTCTTCGATCGCGCAGCGGCTGGTCATGTCCGGCTTTGCGGTCGCCGTCGCACTCTGCTTCACGCCGGGCCTGTTCACCCAGGACATTCTGGAGATCTTCATCTCGGTGGTCGCGCTCCTGGTCGGCGCGGGATTCGTCGTCGGCATCATGCTGGCGCCGGCCGTGGTGTGGATCATCACGCCGAACGAGATCCTGATCGGGCGGCAAAGTCCGTTCGGAAAGCTGCGCACGCGCATCGTGGCCAAAGACGACATCACGGGGTTGCAGGTCCCCGGCAGCAAGAGAGTGAAGGCCCGCTTTCAACTCGTCTTCACGCTGGCCTCCGGAGAACGCCTGACGTCTCCGCCGATCGCCGACGTCACCCATGTTCGCGACACCGTCGCCCGGATCGCCGCGCAGTTCGAGGTTCCCAATGTCGAGGAGCCCGTCAATCCGCTCGATGCCAGCAATCCCGAGATGCATCTCGGCGAGCCGCTGGAGGCGTTTTCCGCACGCGACATCAGGATCGCGTCGCTGGTCGCCGTCGCGTTGTCCGCCGTGCCCTACGCCTACAAGCTCTGGCGCGGATGGCCGCCCACCCATGTCGATATCCTGCTGCTGCCGCTCGGCGTGATTGCGGCGTTCGCCGTGCATCGCTACGCCAACCTCGTCACTGGCGCGTTCTGGATCATCCGCGAGGGCGACATCCGCGTCGAGCGCCTGTGGGGCGACGGCACGCCGCGTGCGGACCATATCGAGGGGCATGACGTGAAGACGATCACCGTGGAGCGCCGCGGGCGGTCCGAGGACGAACATTGCATCGTGACGATCCGCCTGCGCTCGGGACGGCGGTTTCGCAGCCCGCGGATCGGCTCCCGGATCGAGGCCCGCGCTGTGGGAACGGAGATCGTGCGGCGGCTGGGGATCGCGGCGGAGAGCAATAAGATCTAAAGCATGATCCGGAAAAGTGCGAAGCGGTTTTCCGGAAAGATCATGCGTAAACAACAAGCTAAAGCGCGATGACGATTCATCCAAATCTCATTGCGCTTTAGGGCCGACTGCCTCGGCATCGTCATGGCCGGGCTCGTCCCGGCCATCCACGCCTTGACCCGCCGCACGAAGAACGTGGAAGTCCGGGTGACGGCATCTGCGAATGCATTTCGGCTGCCCCACCCGGCGCGGATACCGCGGGCACTGCTTTTCGCGCCATCCCCCGTTTGTGGCATTGCTCCGGCCCCGTCAAAAAACCAAACCATTCTCGCGACATGGCAGGACAGCGCGTCATCAACTTGCCATGAACTTGCCCCTCAGGTTTGATGGTTCCGAATGATTTGCACTGTGGCAGCGGGGAGAGCTTGAAATGTCGGATTTTCGTCGCCTGACCGGGATTTTCATGGCTGCGATCGGACTGGTCCTGTCCACGCCGCACGCCTTCGCCCAGCAGCCGGACCACGGCGACGAGCCGGGCCTGATCGCGGACGATTCCTACCAGCTTGATCCGGAATGGCAGAAGCAGGTGGTCTACTTCCGCACCACGGAAGCACCGGGCACCATCATCGTCTCGACCGCCGAACGGCACCTCTATCTGGTGCAGCCCGGCGGGCGCGCGATCCGCTATGGCATCGGCGTCGGCCGCGATGGCTTTCAGTGGCAAGGGCTGGTGACCATCACCAACAAGAAGGAGTGGCCGGACTGGACGCCGCCGCCGGAGATGATCCAGCGCCAGCCCTATTTGCCGCGCTTCATGGCCGGTGGTCCCGGCAATCCGCTGGGCGCCCGCGCCATGTATCTGGGCACTACGGTCTACCGCATCCACGGCACCAACCGTCCCGACACGATCGGCACCAAGGTGTCCTCGGGCTGCTTCCGTCTCGTCAACAACGACGTCGCCGACCTCTACGATCGCGTCCCTGTCGGAACCAAGGTCGTGATCCGGCAGAAGCCCGAGCTTTAAGGGCTACGGTTCGAGCATGATCGCTCCGGTCATGCTCCGCCCCCTCCTCCAATTTCCTTTTCCCGATTATTTCGAGAGAGACATCATGCGCACTTTTCGAGGCGGCCTGCTGATCGGGCTCGCGGTCGCCGTGCTGGTCGGCGTCCTCGCCATCATCTATGAATTCTACGACACCCGCACCCTGAAGCGGACTGTTCGCCGCGGCGAGGTGCTGTGCGGCGTCAACAAGGGCCTGCCGGGCTTCTCGATCCCCGACGACAAAGGCAACTGGACCGGCTTCGACGTCGATTTCTGCCGCGCGGTCGCCGCGGCGATCTTCAACGACCCGGGCAAGGCGAAGTTCATTCCGCTCGACGCCAGCGAGCGCTTCAAGGAATTGCAGAGCCGGAAGGTGGACATCCTCTCGCGCAACTCGACCTGGAGCATGGCGCGCGAGCTCGACTACGACCTCTACTTCCCCGCCGTCGCCTATTACGACGGCGCGGGCTTCATGCTGCCCCGCTCGCGCAACAAGGAGACGTCGCTGGATCTGAGCGGCAGCAAGGTCTGCGTGCAGGCCGGCACCACGACCGCACTCAACGTTGCCGATTACTTCCGCGCCAACAACATGAAATACGAAGAGGTGAAGCTCGAAAACCTCGCCGACGTGGTGAAGGCCTACGACACCGGCAAGTGCGACACGTTCAGCGCCGACGTCTCGCAGCTCTACGCGCTCAGGCTCAACCTGTCCAAGCCCGGCGAGCACATGATCCTGCCGGACATGATCTCGAAGGAGCCGCTCGCCCCCGTCGTGCGCCAGCGTGACGACGATTGGATGATGATCGTGAAGTGGACGCTGTATGCGATGATCAACGCCGAGGAACTCGGGGTCACCTCGGAGAACATCGACGAGGCCCTGAAGTCGAAGAAGCCGGAAGTGATGCGCCTGGTCGGCACCGAGGGCAATTACGGCGAGCAGCTCGGCCTCACCAAGGACTGGGCCGCGCGCATCATCCGTCATGTCGGCAATTACGGCGAGATGTACGAGCGCAATATCGGCGAGAAGTCCAAGCTGAAGATCCCGCGCGGCATGAACCAGCTTTGGAATGCGGGCGGGGTGCAGTACGCACCGCCGATGAGGTAAGGGGCGGACTCGCCACTGTCATTGCGAGCGAAGGCTGGCCTCTCAATCGTCATGCCCGGGCTCGTTCCGGGCATCCACGTTTCCGAGGCACCAAAGAACGTGGATGGCCGGGACAAGCCCGGCCATGACGGCTCAGGGCAAGCGCTATCCACCACCTGCACGTGAGGCACGCGCTCGCGCCTCACATCCGACTGTCTCAATACCCCCGCGCGCGCGCCAGCTGCTCGGTGTGGTAGTTCGCATCGCCGAACAGTTCCTCGCACACCCTTGCGCGCTTCATGAAGAAGCCGATGTCGAACTGGTCGGTCATGCCCATGCCGCCGTGCATCTGCACCCCTTCCTGCACCGCGCGCGTTGCGGTGGTGCCGGCGCGGGCTTTTGCCACGGCGACGGCTGAAGTGGCTTTCGCAACGTCAGCGTCCAATGCCTGCAGTGCCTTCATCACCGCGGCGCGGGTGATCTCGATGTCGACATAGAGTTCGGCGGCGCGGTGCTGCAGCGCCTGGAATTCGCCGATCAGCTTGCCAAACTGCTTTCGGCTCTTGAGGTACTCGACGGTGCGGTGAAATACTTCATCGCTGAGGCCGACCATCTCGGAGGCGACCGCGCCACGGCCGATATCGAGCACGCCATCGAGCAGGGCCGAGCCCTGATCGATCTCGCCGAGCACGCTGTCGGCATTGACCTCGACATTGGCGAATTCGATCCGCGCCGCGTTGTGCGCATCGACCATGATGGTGCGCTCGATCGCGACGCCTTTGGCCTTGGGATCGACCAGGAACAGCGTCAACCCTTCGCGCTCGCCGGCGCTACCCGCGGTGCGCGCGGCAACGATGAGGAGGTCGGCGACATGGCCATCGACCACCAGAGCCTTGGCGCCCGAGAGCTTGAAGCCGTTGCCGGCGCGCACGGCCTGAAGGCTGGTCTGGAGCGGGCGATGCTTGGCGCCCTCGTCGATCGCGAGCGTCGCGAGCAGCGAGCCGCTGGCGATCTTCGGCAGATATTCCGATTTCTGCGCGGCATTGCCGCCGCGATTGAGCGCCGAGGCCGCGACCACGCTGGTGGCGAGGAAGGGCGACGGCATCAGGGTGCGGCCGATCTCCTCCATCACGACGCCGGCTTCGACATAGCCGAGGCCGCTGCCGCCGAATTCTTCCGGCACGAGCAGGCCGGCAAAACCCATCTCGGCGAAGGAGTGCCAAAACTCCTTGGAGAACCCGATGGGGTCCTTGCTGTCGCGCAAGTGGCGCAGATGCGACACCGGCGCCTTGTCGCTGATGAGCCCGCGCGCGCTGTCGCGGAGCATCGATTGTTCTTCGGTGAGGACGAGGGCCATGTGCAAAGTTCTCTAGCGTTTGGCGGAATGTGTAATTGTTGCTGTCGTTCCGGGGCGGTCGAGGACGCAAACCACGGAGCGCAATTGCGCTCCGGAGAATCTCGAGGTTCCGGGTTCGGTCCTGCGGACCGCCCCGGAACGACGGTGGAATTAGGCCCCCGGCAGATCCAGGATGCGCTTGGCGACGATGCCGAGCATGACCTCGGACGTGCCGCCTTCGATCGAGTTGGCCTTGGTGCGCAGCCAGGCGCGCGGGCGCGCGCCCTGCTTGGAGCGCTCGCTCTCCCATTCCAGCGCATCGACGCCGCCGGCCGACATCAGGATCTCGTAGCGGCGCTTGTTGAGCTCGGTGCCGTAATATTTCATCGCCGAGGAGAACGCCGGATGCGCCTGCCCGGCCTTGGCGAGATCGACCGCGCGCTCGGCGCAGGCCGCGAGCGCGGCCTCATCGACATCGAAGCGCGCGATCTGGCCGCGCAGCATGGCGTCGTCGAGCCTGCCTTGGCCATCGGTGCCGACCGAGTCGGCCGCGATCTGGCCGAGCGGCCGCCCGACGCCGCGCTCGCCCATGCCTGAGATCATCGCGCGCTCGTGCTGGAGCAGATATTTCGCGACGTCCCAGCCGCGGTTGACTATGCCGACCACGTGCGACTTCGGCACGCGGACATTGTCGAAGAAGGTCTCGCAGAACGGCGAGTAGCCGGAGATCAACAGGATCGGCTTGGTCGAGACGCCCTTCGAGGTCATGTCGAACAGGATGAAGCTGATGCCGTCGTGCTTCTTGGCCGTGGGATCGGTGCGGACCAGGCAGAAGATCCAGTCGGCGTAGTTGGCATAGGACGTCCAGATCTTCTGCCCGTTGATGATGAAGTCGTCGCCGTCGCTCTCGGCCCGGGTCTGGAGCGAGGCGAGATCGGAGCCGGCATTCGGCTCGGAATAGCCCTGGCACCAGCGGATCTCGCCCGCGGCAATCTTCGGCAGGTGCTCCTTCTTCTGCGCGTCATTGCCATATTTCAGGAGCGCCGGCCCGAGCATCCAGATGCCGAAGCTCGACAGCGGCGGGCGGGCACCGATCCGCGCCATCTCGGCGCGCAGCACCTTGTGCTCGGCGGCTCTGAGGCCACCGCCGCCGTACTCCTTCGGCCAATCAGGCACGGTCCAGCCCTTGTCGCGCATGCGCTCGAACCAGATGCGCTGCGGCTCGGACGAGAATTTTGCATTGCGCCCGCCCCAGAACACGTCGGCATCCGACGTGGCAGGCTTGCGCATCTCCGGCGGGCAGTTGGCTTCCAGCCAGGCGCGCGTCTCGTTGCGAAATCGTTCGAGTTCGGCGGATTCAGTTTCGCTCATGGTCGTTTCCATCACTCAAAAATCGACTTGTTGTGCGCGACTCTGGGCCATCGCACCGTGGAATTCAACCACTTCCGCAGGCGTGCATTCCGCTATAGTCGAGGGCATGGCGGCTTGAAAACAAAGAGGAAACGACAATGCGCCTGAAGCTTCTTTCGCCTGGCGAAATGAACGAGAGCCAGCGGCAGACCTATGACGAGTCGATTGCCGGCAAGCGCGGCAAGCCGCCGGCGCCGATGATGGCCTGGCTCAACAGTCCGGAGATGGCCCGTCACGCCACGCGGCTGGGCGAGGTGCTGCGCTTCGACACGATCTTCCCCGCCAAGCTTTCGGAGATCGCGATCCTGGTGACGGCGCGGCACTGGACCGCGCATTACGAATGGTACGCGCACAAGCGCCTCGCGCTCGCGGGCGGGCTGAACCCCGACATCATCGACGCCATCCGCGACCGCCGCACGCCTGATTTCGACGATCCCCAGGGACAGATGATCTACGACGTCGCGAAGTCGCTGCATGAGGGGCACGGCGTCGAGAAGGGACTCTACGACGCGGCGGTGAAGCTGCTCGGCGAGCGCGGCGTCGTCGAGGTGATCGGGCTGTGCGGCTATTACACGCTGGTGTCGATGACGCTGAACACGTTCGAGTTCGGCCTGCCCGACGGTGAGGTGTCGGAGCTGGCTTAGTTCTGATCCGGAAACGCTGGGTTTCGGGATCGGCGGTAGCACCATCTAGGAGCCCGCCTTATGTGCATGTTTTCAACGGAGCATTCACATGCCGCAGAACCAAGCCATCCATGCCGGCACCAGGATCGGCCACGTTCATCTCAAGGTCGCCGACCTCGATCGCGCGCTCGGCCTCTATTGCGGCGTGCTCGGCTTCGAGCTGATGCAGCGCATGGGCTCCGGCGCGGCCTTCATCTCGGCGGGCGGCTATCATCATCACATCGGGCTCAACACCTGGGAGAGCAAGGGCGGCTCGCCGCCACCGCCGGGCACGACGGGGCTCTATCACACCGCGATTCTCTATCCGACCCGGCCTGCGCTGGCGGATGCGCTGCACCGGGTGCTGACGGCCGGCATTGCGCTGGACGGCGCCAGCGACCACGGCGTCAGCGAGGCGCTGTACTTGCGCGATCCGGATCAGAACGGGGTGGAGCTGTATTGGGACAAGCCCAGGGAGCAATGGCCGTTCGGGCCGGATGGGAAGCTCGCGATGGTCACCAAGCGGCTGGATGTGGAGGATTTGCTGAGGCAGCGAGAGGGGTGACCTGCGCTCCCTCCACGCGTCATTGCGAGCGCGGCGAAGCAATCCAGACTGTCACCGCCGAGACGGCCTGGATTGCTTCGTCGCCAGGGCTCCTCGCAATGACGGAGATTGTTGAACGGCCGTCGCGCCCTACGTGAGCTTCGCTCTCGGCTTACCCCGCACCAAGATCAGCGCCGCAGCCGCCACCTCCAGCACGAAGCAGAGATAGAACGGCAGCGTGTAGCCACCGGACCAATCACGCAAGGCTCCGACCACGCCGGGGCCGAAGGCGTAGGTGACCTGGTTGATCGCGGTGTTGAGGCTGATCAGCACGCCGAACGAGGCGGTGTCGAACTCCTGCTGCACGATCAGCGATGGCAGCGTGATGAGATTGCCGACGGAGAAGCCGAACACCGCGCAGGCGGCGATCAGCACATAATCATTGTGCAGGTTGATGACGGCGCACAGCGCCGCCGCCTGACTCAGGAACGACAGCGCCGAGGCAAGGCGCTGGTTGAGGCGGTCGATCACCAGCGAGAACAGCACGCGGCCGACCACCGCCATCGCGGTCAGCACGGCTAGTGCAACCGCAGCGCGCTCGCGGCCGATCACGGGATCGAGGAACGAGATCAGGTGCACGATGAAGCCGACTTGCGCGAACAGCACCAGCGCAAAGGCGATCGTGACGGTGAGGAAACTGATGTCGCGCAGCGCAGCCTTGCGGATCTCCGTCGAGGACTGCGGCATCTCTTTCCCTGCCGCGAGCCCGCCATGATGACCCGGCGGCGAACCAACGGCGAGCAGGATCACCGGCACGAGCAGCATCAGCATGGCGCCCGCGGCGGCATACATCGCACTGGCGAAACCGAGTTGACCGATCAAGCTCACCAGCAAGGGCACGCCGGCGATGCCGCCAAAACTGGCGCCGTTCAGCGCCAGGCTGATCGCCATGCCGCGCTTGTCGTCGAACCACAGGCTGATCGTGTTGGTGATCATGGCGAGACTGGTGCCGGCCCAGCCGAAGGCGAGCACGGCATTGGCGAGGTACAGCTGCCAGGGCTCGCGCACCGCGCCGATCGCAACCGCAGCCGCCGCCATCGCCAGCGTGCCGGCAATCAGGCAGAGGCGCGGGCCGTATTTCCGCACGGCTTCGCCGACGAACACCACCAGCAGCGCGCCGAACAGATAGAAGAACGTCGTCCCTGCGGAGATCAGCGAGGTCGGCCAGCCGCGGGCGCGCTGGAGCTCGGCGACGTAGACGCTCTGGCCGTAGAAGCCGAGCCCCCAGCCGAAGGTCGCGAGCAGGAAGCACACGGCGACGATGCGCCAGCCTTCGTAGCGGAGGAAGGATTCGTCGGTTCGAGGCTGTTGAGAATTGTCGAGCATGCGCGGCGCCCACGACGTGGATGGCCGGGACAAGCCGGCCATGACGCATTCAATTAATAGCTCGCTTCAGAAAATCACTTCGACGCAGCTCGAACCATCGGCGCTGCTGACAACCTCCTGCCAGTTCACACCGCATCCGGAAACTCACCCATGGCTGCGTCCAACCGCGCCTTGCGGCGGCGGGCCCAGGAGACCAGCGAGAGCACGATAAGCCCGAGCACGACCGGCGGGAACACCACCATGTTCACGGCCGACCAGCCGTAATTGGCGAGCAGCTGGCCCGAAGAGAACGAGCCGATCGCCATCATGCCGAACACCAGGAAATCGTTGAAGGCCTGCACCTTGTTGCGCTCCTGCGGCCGATGCGTCTCCAGCACCAGCGCGGAGGCGCCGATGAAGGAGAAATTCCACCCGATGCCGAGCACGATCAGCGTCGCCCAGAAATGCATCGCAGTGAGGCCGGAGAGGCCGATGCCGGCGGCGCCGGCTTCCAGCAGCAGGCCGGCGGCCACGATCACAGGCGCACCGAAGCGGGCGATCAGCGCACCGGTGAAGAAGCTCGGCCCGTACATGGCGACGATGTGCCATTGAATGCCGAAATTGGAATCGGAGACGGACAAGCCGCACAGCTTCATGGCGAGCGGCGCCGAGGTCATCACCAGATTCATCATGGGATAGGAGATGACGCCGCACAGCGCCGCCGCGACGAAGCGCGGCTGGCTCACGATCGTGAGCAGCGGCCGCCCGCCATGCAGATCGGCCGGCCCGGGTTTTGGCATATCGACGCCGGCGACGATGCCCGTGGCGACCAGCGCCACCGCGGCCTGCACCAGGAAGCTGAAGGCGAACAGATAGGGCTGCCAGACGTCCATGGTCCATTGCACGAGCTGCGGACCAAGCACGCCGGCGAACACGCCGCCGGCCATCACCCAGGACACTGCCTTGGGGCGGTAGGCCGTGCTGGCGCCATCGGCGGCGGCGAAGCGATAGGACTGCGCCACGGCACCGTAGAGGCCGCCGAGGAAGGTCGCGAGGCAAAACAGCGCGAAGGAGCCGTGCAGGATGGCGAACGAGCCGGCAAGGCCCGTGAGCGTGCCGAGGCCCGTGCCGATGACGAAGGCCACGCGGCGGCCGAAGCGGCGCGAGATCGCGCCGGTCGGCAGCGTGCCGGCGGCAAGCCCGACCACATACATCGAGATCGGCACGGTCGCGAACGAGATGTCCGGGGCGAGCGTGGCGCCGACGATCGCGCCGGTGGCGAAGATCACGGCCGAGTTGGCGCCGGTCAGCGCCTGCGCCGCGGCAAGGCGCACCACATTGCTGCGCACGCGCGCGTCGTCGGCAATCTCGTCGGCAGCGGTCACATCAAGCATCGGCATTTCCGCCCAAGGGCTCTGTTGATTCCCGGCACTATGGAGGGACGCGCAAGGGCGGGCAACCGGCGCAAACGGACGCGGGCCATGCCGCTGACGCAATCGGTGGGATGATAGCGGACCGCGCTCTTGACGGCTTGCGCTCGATCAAATCCTATCCGCGGCGACTTGTTGGAGTTTCGTTCATGACCGTCGACGACAGGCCCACGCTCAGCGCTCCCGAGGACGATCCCTGGCTGTGGCTGGAAGAGATCGAAGGCAGACAGGCGCTCGATTTCGTCGAGCGGCAGAATCAACTCACGCTCGCCGCGTTCGGCGGCGCGGCCTTCGCGCGCGACCGCGACATTCTCGCGGCGATCTATGATCGTCCCGACAACATCCCCTATGTCAGCCGGCGCGGCTCCGATCTGCACAATCTCTGGAAGGATGCCGCCAACCCACGCGGCCTGTGGCGGCGGACTTCGCTGGCGGAATTTCGCAAAGCCGATCCGGCATGGGACACCATGCTGGACATCGACCAGCTCGCGAGAAGCGAAGGTGAAGACTGGCTGCTGAGCTCCATCGTCACGATGCCGGGAAGCTCGCGGGCGATCCTCAGCCTGTCGCGCGGCGGCAGTGACGCCGTTACCTTGCGGGAGTTCGACCTCACCACGAAGAGTTTCGTGACGAACGGCTTTGCATTGCCGGAAGCGAAGGGCGGCGTCGACTGGCTCGATTCCGACACGCTGCTGCTGTCGAGCGCCCATGGCGAGAGCATGGCGACGAGCTCGGGATACTCTCGGACCGTCCGCCTGTGGCGGCGAGGTCAGCCGGTCGATCAGGCCGAGGTGATCATCGAGACCACCGCTGATCACATGGCGATCTCCGGTGTAGCCGACGACACCGGTGCGGCGCCACGGGTGTGGATCGTCGACCAGATCGACTTCTTCAACTATGGCATATGGCTGCGCGATGCGGCCGGTAACATGACGAAGCTCGATCTGCCGACCGGGATCTGGATGCAGGCGCATCGCGACTGGTTCGCGATGAAGCTGCGCAAGGACTGGACCATCGGAGGCCGGACCTATGCCACCGACACCGTGCTCGGCATCTCGCTCTCGGCCTTCCTGGCCGGCAGTCGCGATTTCGCGGTGCTGTTCGAGCCCGCACCGCGGCGCGCGCTACAAGGCTTGTTCTGGGCCGCCGGCAAGCTGGTGCTATCTATTCTCGACGAGCTCAAGCCGTGCTTCGAGATCTGCACGCCATCGGCTGCGGGCTGGAGCCGCGAGACGCTTCCCGGTCTGCCCGAGATCGGCGTCGTCGATGTCTGGCCGCTCGATCGGCATGCATCCGAGAGCAACGGCGACCTGCTCGCCAATGTGCAGGACCCGCTCACGCCGCCCTCGCTGCTGCTGCTCGAACGCGGCGTCGCAAGCCCTGTTGTGCTGAAGCAGGCGCCGAAGACATTCAATGCCGACGGTCTCGTGGTGACCCAGCACGAGGCGATCTCCGTCGACGGCGAGCGCATTCCCTATGTCCAGACCGGCCCCGCTGCGGAGACCGGGGATGCGCCGGTCTATATGAGCGCCTATGGCGGCTTCGGACTTGCCGTGAAGCCGTATTACAACGCTTCGCTCGGCAGGCTATGGCTGGAGCGCGGCGGCACGACGGTGCAGGCGAATCTGCGCGGCGGCGGCGAGTTCGGCACGCGCTGGCACGATGCCGGCCGGCTCGCCGGCAAGAAGCTCTCGCACGATGATTTCGCGGCCGTGGCCGCCGATCTCGTGCGCCGCGGCGTGACGAGTGCGAAGCGCATCGCCGCGCAGGGCGGATCCAACGGCGGCATCCTCATCACCAACATGCTGGTGCGGTACCCTGAGCGCTTCGGCGCGCTGTTCTGCACCATCCCGCTGATCGACATGCGCCGCTACACGAAGTTGCTCGCCGGCGCGAGCTGGATCGCGGAATATGGCGATCCCGACAAGGCGGAGGAGTGGGAATGGCTGAAGACCTACTCGGCCTATCACAACGTGAAGGCCGGCCAGGCCTATCCGCCGATCCTGATCGCCACAACGCGGCGCGATGACCGCGTTCATCCCGGCCATGCCCGCAAGATGGCGGCAAAGCTCCAGGCGATGGGCTATGAGGCCTGGTTCTACGAGCCGGCAGCCGGCGGCCACGGCTACGGCAAGGACAACAAGGAGCGCGCGAGCTTCGAGGTGCTCGGCTTCCGGTTCTTGAAGGAGAGGATCGGATGGAGGGATGGCGCGGCGTGACAGCCTCTTGATTTGACCGACTGATTTGACCGACGCAAGTCCAGCGGGCCGTCCACCTCTCCCGATTGGTTTGCGGGACAGATCAGCGTGCTCGGGCGATGCGAAGCATCGTCCCCGCAGGGCGGGTGAGGGTTTTCTGCTCTAGGGAGTATCCCGTTGCGGAGTCACCCTTTCCTCCGCCCTCACCCGCGAGCGAGCGGGGGAGGGAGCGCACCGCCGTCGCGGCTTAGCGCGAAAACACCAGCGTCAGATTGTTCGCGGGCATCTCGATCGTCTCGACCAGGCGAAGGGCCACCGCGTTCGCCAACTTCTCGACGTCGCTGATGTCGCGCACGCCCCAGTCGGGATTGCCTTCGCGCAAGGAGGTGTCGAACACCGCATTGCTGATCGCAGTGTGCTTGCCGTCGCGCTTGAAGGGGCCGTAGAGGAACAGCTTGCCGTCGGGGCGCAGATAGCGGCCGGCGCCGGCGAACAGGCCTTCGGCCACGGCCCAGGGCGCGATGTGGATGACGTTGGCGCAGAACACGGCTGCGAGGCTGGTCGGTCCCTGCCCGCTTTTCATCTCCGGGCACCAGTCGGGATCGGTGAGGTCGATCCGCAGGGGTGAGCGGATGTTCGGCAGGCCCGCATGCACGCGCCAGGCTTCGATGCTCTTGAGGTGGCGCTGGTTGAGGTCGCTCGGCCACCAGATCAGGCCGGGTGTGTGGCGGGCGAAATGAACCACGTGCTGGCCGGTTCCACTGCCGAGTTCCACAACGTCGCCGGTCGTGCCGGCAAGATGCTTTTCCAGCGCCGCCCAGATCGGTTCGTGATTGCGATGGAAAGCCGGCGCATCGAGCCGGCCATCCGGCTCGACCCGTCCGCCGTCCCTGCCAAATTCAACGACGTATTCAGCCAAATGACGTCCCCAGAAAATGTGAAACAGAACACGGCCCTAGGGGCAAACGCCCGAGAATAATTTGCCAATCCCAGACGATGTGATGAATGAACTATCTCAACGGTTGCAATGCGGGGGATATTAATCCCATTTTGCCGCCTGCATAGTCTTGATTGTCAGGCGATGCCCTTTGTGCTTTTGAACAATTCCGCAAACGAGATCATCGACATAACGCTCGGGACGAAGCCTTGACCGTCTTTCCTTGCAAGCCCGCCCTGCTTGTTGCGCTGGCCCTCCTCGCCGGCGCGGCCGTGGCCCCGGCGGGGGCACAATCCACCGTGACTGAGGGCCAGAAACTCGCTTTCGACCGCGGCAAGGGCAATTGCCTGACCTGTCACGTCATCAAAGGCGGCGACCTGCCCGGAACGATCGGGCCGGAGCTGAAGGACATTAAGGCCAAATACCCCGATCGCAACGAGCTGGTTGCGATCATCTTCGACGAGACCAAGCGCAATCCGCAAACCATGATGCCGCCGTTCGGCCGGAACCGGATTTTGACCGAACAGGAAATCAACGCGATCGTTGATTTCCTGCAGACCCTGTAACGGGCCGGCCGCCCAGGAGATTTGAGATGACCACGACCACCGGCCCTCATCCGACGCGGCGCCTGATCCTTCAGGGCGCAGCCTCCGTCGCGCTGCTCGGCCTCGGCAATCTGCCGTTCGGCGCGGCGCCCGCGCGTGCGGCGGCGAACGACAAATATCCGGAAGAGGCCTTCAGGCAGAAGAGCGAGGCGGACGCGATCAAGGTGCTCTACGGCAAGACCGCCACACCGTCGGACAAGGTCAAGCTGGATGCGCCCGAGATCGCGGAGAACGGCGGCGTCGTGCCGATCTCGGTGACGACGACGCTGGACAAGGTGACCTCGATCTCCTTCTTCGTGGCCGAGAACCCGTTCGCGCTCGCGGCAAGTTACAAGATTCCCGATGGCACGATCCCTGCCGTCGCCAACCGGCTGAAGATGGCCAGGACCACCAAATTGGTGGCGATCGTGGAAGCCGACGGCAAGCTCTACAGCGCGACCAAAGAGGTCAAGGTCACCGTCGGCGGTTGCGGCGGTTAAGCGAGGCAGTTCGACATGGCATCAAGCATTCGCGTACGCGCAACGTCCAACGGCGACATCACCGAGGTGCAGGCGCTGATCCAGCACCCCATGGACACGGGCCTGGTCAAGGATTCCAAGGGCGAGCTGATCCCCGCGCATTTCATCCAGGAGCTGAAGTTCGAGTGTAACGGCAAGGACGTCTTCGTCGCCAATTGGGGCACTGCGGTTTCCAAGGACCCCTACGTCAAGTTCAGCTTCAAGGGCGCCAAGAAGGGCGACGAGCTCAAGATCTCCTGGACCGACAACAAGGGTGGCTCCGACACGACCACCGCGAAGATCGCGTGATGAAACAGCGCGCTACGATTCTGCTCGGCTCGGCATTCGTCGCACTCGCGGCGCTTGCTTTCGCCGCAACGCGCGTCGTCGCGGCCGACAAGGTCGACCCCGTTGCCGACGCCAAGGCGTTCCAGAACTTCTTCTTCCAGAAGTTTCCGGACGTGAAGCACGAGGATTTCGTCAACGGTCCTTATTCGATGAACGAGGACATGAAGCGGCAGTGGCAGGAGAAGGAAGAATTCCCGCCTTACGAGTTCGCGCTCGATGCCGGCAAGGAGATGTTCTCGACCCCGTTCAAGAACGGCAAGACCTACGCCGACTGCTTCCCGAACGGCGGCATCGGCATCCGCCAGAATTATCCGTACTTCGACACCAAGGAAGGCAAGGTCATCACGCTCGAGCTCGCGCTCAACCGCTGCCGCGAAGCCAATGGCGAGGCACCCTATTCCTACGTCAAGGACGAGATGGCCTCGCTCACCGCCTATATGGCGTACACTTCGCGCGGCAAACCGATGGACATCAAGATACCCGATGATCCGCGTGCCCTTGCGGCGTTCGAGAACGGCAAGCGCTATTTCTACACGCGGCGCGGCCAGATGAATTTCTCATGCGCGAGCTGCCATGTGCAGAGCCCGGGCGAACGTATCCGCGCCGAGACCCTGGCACCGGCGCTCGGCATCCTCAACGCGATGCCGATCTACCGCTCGGAATGGAGCGGCATGGGCACCACCAGCCGCCGCTTCGTCACCTGCAACAGTCAGACCCGCGCGGTTCCGCTGGAGCCGCAATCGGATGAATATCGCGACGTCGAATATTTTCTGTCCTACGTCGCCAACGGATTGCCGATCTCAGGCCCGGGAGCACGGCCATGAAGCGGTCACTTGCTCTCGCCATGCTGCTCACGCTCAGCTTTGCGCCATCCGCGCGCGCGGCAGATGAGGCGGATTACAAGGCGGCCTATGCCGCCGCCGAAGCCGCCTCCAAGGAGGCGGCCGGCTTGCGCAATCAGTGGACCGTGACCGTCTCTGCGCTGGCGGCAGCGAAGAAGGCTGCCGACGGCGGCGATTTCGACCGTGCTGTCGCCGCAGCCAAGGAGGCCGAGGCGCTGGCGCAGGCCTCCATCTTCCAGGCGAAGACCGAAAAAGAAGCCTGGAAGGCGATGGAAATCCGCTAGACTGCTCCCGAGTGGAACAATCCAGCGATCACGAGAGGCGCGGAGAATTTCTGAATGGCGATCCGCCGCCGCGACTTCCTGAAGAGTGCAGGCCTTGCGGCCGCAACGCTCGGCCTGCCCCGGCTGGCCCGTGGCACTGAAGCCGCCAGCATCTACGACGTCGAGCGGTTCGGCAATGCGCGGATCCTGCACCTCACCGACACGCATGCGCAGCTCAATCCGGTCTATTTCCGCGAGCCCAGCGTCAATATCGGCATCGGCGAGATGGCGGGACGGCCGCCGCATCTGGTCGGCCGCGCCTTCCTGGAGCGGTTCGGCATCCGCCCCGACAGCGCGGATGCCTATGCCTTCACCTGCATCGAATTCGAAAAGTCCGCAGGCCGGTTCGGCAAGCTCGGCGGCTTCGCCCATCTGAAGACGCTGGTCGATCGCTTGCGCGCCGATGTCGGCGAGAAGCGTTCGATGCTCGTCGACGGCGGCGATCTCTGGCAGGGCACGGGCCTCGCCAACCTGATGCAGGGCCGCGACATGGTCGAGGTCGCCAATCTGCTCGGCATCGAGGCGATGACCGGGCATTGGGAATTCACCTATGGCGAGCAGGCGCTGCGCGACAATCTCGAGCGCTTCAAGGGCGAATTCCTGGCGCAGAACGTGTTCCTGACCGAGGAAGCCGCGTTCAACGACGCCCCCGCCTTCGACAAGGCCACGGGACGCGTGTTCAAGCCTTCGATGATCAAGGAAATCGGCGGGCATCGCGTCGCGATCGTCGGCCAAGCCTTCCCCTACGTTCCGATCGCGCATCCCAAGAGATTCACGCCGGATTGGAGCTTCGGCATCCGCGAGGAGGAGTTGCAGAAGCATGTCGATGCCTTGCGCGGCACCGACAAGGTCGACGCCGTCATTCTGCTGTCGCACAACGGCATGGATGTCGACCTCAAGCTCGCGAGCCGCGTCACCGGCATCGACGTCATCCTCGGCGGCCACACCCATGATGCCGTACCGCAGCCGATTGCGGTGAAGAATGCGGCCGGCACCACGCTCGTCACCAATGCCGGCTCCAACGGGAAATTTTTGGCCGTGCTCGATCTTGCACTCGACAAGGGCAAGGTCAGCGACATCCACTATCATCTGCTGCCTGTCTATTCCGAGTTGCTGAAGCCCGATCCTGGAATGGCCGAGCTGATCGGCCGGCTGCGGGCGCCGCATGTGAGCGACTGGTCGGAGAAGATCGCAACGCCGGATCGCCTGCTCTACCGCCGCGGTAATTTCTCCGGACCCATGGACGAACTGATCTGCGCCGCGCTGCGCACCGAGCTCGATGCCGAGATCGCGCTGTCGCCGGGCTTCCGCTGGGGCGTCACCGCGCTGTCGGGCCAGGCGCTGACCATGGAGGATGTGCTGGCGGAGACCGCGATCACCTACCCCGAGACCTATGTGCAGGATATGACGGGGGCTCAGATCAAGGACATGCTGGAAGACGTCTGCGACAACCTCTTCAACGCCGATCCCTATTACCAGCAGGGCGGCGACATGGTGCGCGCCGGCGGGCTCAGCTACACCTGCACGCCGGACGCTGCGATCGGTAGCCGCATCTCGGAGCTGAAGCTTGGCGACGGCAGGGCGCTCAGCGCCGGCCACCGCTACAAGGTCGCGGGCTGGGCGTCGGTCAATGGCCAGCAAGGCGCCCCGGTGTGGGACGTCCTCGGCAAATATCTGCGCTCGGGGCGGATGTTGCAGGAGCGACTCGGCTCCGGTGTGACCTTGAAAGGCGTCGAGGGCAATCCAGGCATTGCAGGACAGGGATGATGCGGTCGCAGCTCTTATCCGCAATGATGCTGGCACTGCTCGCCTGGGCCCCGCCCGCTCTTGCGCAACAGATCCCGCTGCAGGACAAGCCGTTCGCCGAGCACAAGGTCGTGCTACAACTCTCCGACGGCGATGCGAAGAAGCAGGCGCTGGTGCTGAGCGTCGCCAACAATCTGCTCAAGGCCTACGATCCCGACAAGATCGCGATCGAGGTGGTGGCATTCGGTCCCGGCATCGACCTGCTTCTTGCCGGCAGTGAGCGGCGCAAGCAGGTCGAGAGCCTGATCGCGCAGGGCGTGCGCTTCGACATCTGCCTCAACACGGTGGATACGATCGCGCGGGAGACGGGCAAGCGGCCGGAGTTCATCCAAGCGGCCACGCCGGTGCAGGTCGGGGTTGGGCAGATCCTGTTCCTGGCGGAGAATGGGTATACGGTGGTGCGGCCGTAGGTCCCTACCTGTCATTCCGGGGGCGATGCGAAGCATCGAACCCGGAATCTCGATATTCCGGGTTCGGCTCTGCGAGCCGCCGCGGATGACGGGCTAGGCCGTGCGATAGCAATTTTCCACTATTACCGCCAGTGCAGTGAATTACTTCTCTTTTCGACCCGGAGCGTAGTAGAATCTTTGGAAACCAGTTCCACGCCGGGGTCTCTGCCATGATCTTCCGCCAGCTCTTCGACAGCGTTTCAGGCACCTATAGCTATCTGCTCGCCAGCCGCCCCGGCGGCGAGGCGCTCATTCTCGATCCTGTGCTGGAGAAGGTCGACCGCTACTGCCAATTGCTGCGCGAGCTCGACCTCAAGCTGGTCAAGGCGGTCGACACCCATCTGCATGCCGACCACGTCACCGGCCTCGGCGAGCTGCGCGATCGCACCCATTGCATGACAGTGATGGGCGACCAGACCAAGGCCGACGTGGTGGCGATGCGGGTGGCCGACGGCGACAAGCTGACGATCGAGGGCCTGTCGCTCGACGTGATGTACACGCCGGGCCACACCGACGATTCCTACTCATATCTGATGGGCGACCGCGTCTTCACCGGCGATACGCTGCTGATCCGCGGCACCGGCCGCACCGATTTCCAGAACGGCTCGTCGCGCGCCCAATACGATTCGATCTTCAACCGCCTGCTCAAGCTGCCGGACGAGACGATGGTGTTCCCCGCGCATGACTACAAGGGCGACACCGTCTCCACCATCGGCGAGGAGAAGCGCTACAACCCGCGGCTCCAGGTGCGTTCGGTCGACGAATATATCGAGCTGATGGCGAACCTGAAGCTGCCCAATCCGAAGATGATGGACGTGGCGGTCCCCGCCAACATGCATGTCGGCCTGCATCAGGAGGAGCTGGAGAAGGAGGGCCGCGCGCTCAGCGCAATCGAGGCGATCCGCAGCCTCGGCCGGCCCGACATCCTGCTGGTGGACTTGCGCGAGACCAACGAGCGGCTGAAGCACGGCATGCTCGAAGGTGCGCTGCACACGCCCTACCCGTCGGTCGAGGAGAGCCTGAAGCCCGGCGGCATGCTGCGCGAGGTCGCGGCCGCGACGGGACGCCGCGTGGTGTTCTTCTGCGCCTTCGGCGAACGCTCTGCGATGGCGGTGGCGGCCGCGAAGGAAGCGGGACTTCTCAACACCGCCCATATCGCCGGCGGCATCGATGCCTGGAAGAAGGCGGGCGGGCCGGTGGTGCAGTGACGGCCTCGTCGCGGGCCTTGAGTTAAGTCAGCAACCGCACATATCTGGCGGATAGATTCGGATGCAGCATCACCATCCGGGACCAGCCATGGCCAAGACCGGGAATACGACCGCCAAGCCGAGCGCGCCGCCGAAGCAGGCGCAAGACAAGGCAAAGAAGCCCTCGCGCCGGCGCGAGAGCGACGACGACGAATACGAAGACGGCGACATCGCAACGCCAAAGCGCGATCGATATGGCCCTGACGACGAGCCGTTGTGAGGGGTAGCGCCACACTCCACCGACGCCCCTCACTCCCCCGCCCGCACTACCTGCCATGCGCCTGCGTTCATGGACAAATAACCGCCCTCCCCGATAGTTTGCGCGTCCATCGGGAGTGAAACGGAACTGCAATGGTCGACGTTCTCGCCGCACCGCAGCAAGGCAAGGCGGACAGTGCGCTGCGCACGCTGACCGGAATCTCGATCGCGCACTGGGTCAGCCATTTTCATTTGCTGGTCCTGCCGATGCTGTTTCCGTTCCTGAAGGAGAAGCTCGGCGTCGGCTATGTCGAGCTCGGCTTCTCGCTGACCGCGCTCGCCGTCGTTTCGGGCCTCACTCAGGCGCCGACGGGCTATCTCGTCGACCATTTTGGCGCGCGCAAGATCTTGCTGATCGGGCTGACCCTCGGCGGCTGCGCGCTGATCCTGCTCGGCTTGCACCTCAGCTACTTCGCGCTGATCGCCTGCGCCGTGCTGCTGGGCCTCGCCAACAGCGTCTATCATCCCGCCGATTACGCCATTCTGGCCGAGCACATGGACGAGGCGCGGATGGGGCGCGCCTTCTCGGTGCACACCTTTGCCGGCTATCTCGGTGGCGCGGTGACGCCGGCGATCGTCGCCGCGCTGGTCACGCTGTGGGGCGGCGTCGGCGCGCTGGTCGCGTCGGGCGCGATCGCCATCGTGGTGGCGGTGCTGCTGATCGCCATGGGCATTCCCGAGGCCGGCGCGCACAAGACAAAGCCGGGTGGCGAGAGCGCGCCGAAGCAGGCGGTGATCACGCCGGCGCTGATCACGCTGACCGCGCTGTTCATGCTGCTCAGCCTGTCGGTCGCCGGCATCAACAATTTCGGCGTGGTGGCGCTGATGAGCGGATACGGCACGTCTTATTCGATCGCCAATGTCGCACTGACCGCGTTCCTCGCCGCCAGTGCCGCGGGCGTGCTCGCCGGCGGCTTTCTCGCCGATCACACCGAACGTCACGGCTATGTCGCGGCGGCCTGCTTTGCCGCGAATGCGGCCATCGTGCTGCTGATCGCGCTGGTGACGCTGCCGGGCTGGGCCCTGACTGCCACGATGGCAATCGCAGGCTTCCTCTCCGGCGTGATCGCGCCGTCGCGCGACATGCTGGTGCGCAATGCGGCGCCCGCGGGCGCCGCGGGCCGCGCCTTCGGCATCGTCTCGACCGGATTCAATCTCGGCGGCATCGTCAGCCCGCTGCTGTTCGGCTGGATCATGGATCAAAGCGCGCCGCACTGGGTGTTCGGGGCGTCCGTGATTTTCATGGTGGCGACGGTGGTGCTGTCGCCGTTCACGGAACGGAAGCCGGCGAAGGCGGTTCGTGAGTAGCGAAAGCGGCTGGTTACGGGATCGGCGCGCGCCTGAGGGCGCGCTTGTCCGGGACGACGAGTGGAGAGAATTTCGAAAACAACAAACGACAAGACGGGAAGAAACATCATGAGCAATGCTGATCTCGTGATCCGCGGCGGCACCGTCGCGGATGGCCACGGCGGCGAGTTGTTCGAGGCTGACGTCGCCATCAGCGGCGGGAGAATCAGCGAGGTCGGGAAGATTTCCGCCAAGGGCCGCGAAGAGATCGATGCACGCGGAAAGCTCGTGACGCCGGGCTTCGTCGACGTGCACACCCACTACGACGGCCAGGTCACCTGGAGCCAGGACCTCACGCCGTCTTCGCAGAACGGCGTCACCACCGCGATCATGGGCAATTGCGGCGTCGGCTTTGCGCCGTGCAAGCCTGATGACCACACCCGCCTGATCCAGCTCATGGAGGGCGTCGAGGACATTCCGGAGCCGGTGCTGAGCGCCGGCATTCCCTGGGCGTGGGAGAGCTTTCCGGACTACATGGACTGGCTCGCCAAGCGCGATTTCGACATCGACGTCGGCGCGCAGCTGCCGCATGCCGCGCTGCGGGTCTATGTCATGGGCGAACGCGGCGCGCGCCGGGATCCCTCGACCGCGGAGGACAATGCGGCGATGGCGAAGCTCGCGGGCGAGGCGGTGCGCTCGGGCGCGCTCGGATTCTCGACCTCGCGCACGCTCAACCACCGCACATCGACCGGCGACTTCACGCCGACGCTGAAGGCCGGCGAGGACGAGCTCACCGCGATTGCCGATGCGATGCATCGGCAGGGGCGCAGCGTGCTGCAGTTCGTGCTCGACCTCTCCACCATCCACGAGGACCTGCCGATGATGCTGCGGGTGGCGGACGTCACCAAGTGCGCGATCTCATTCTCGATCACGCAGAACGACAAGGCGCCGCAGCGCTGGCGCCAGACGCTGGATGAGATCAATGCCGCGGCCAAGCGCGGCCTCTCCATCACCGCGCAGATCGCGGCACGCCCGGTCGGCCTGCTGCTCGGGCTCGAGCTGTCGCGCAATCCGTTCCTGACCCATCCGAGCTACAAGGCGATCGCGCATCTGCCGCTGCAGGAGCGTTTGGCGCGGCTGCGCCAGCCGGATGTGCGCAAGGCGATCCTGGGCGAGACGGCGACCGCGACCGACGATCCGCTGTTCTTCCGGCCCAACTACGACAAGATGTTCCTGCTCGGCGATCCCCCCGACTACGAGCAGCCGCCGGAGAACGCGCTGGGACCGCAGGCGCGCAAACAGGGGCGTCAGCCGGAGGAGCTAGCCTATGACGCGATGCTGTCGGACGAAGGGCGCGGCATGCTCTACGTGCCCTTCCTCAACTATTCCGACGGCAATCTCGACGCGACGCGCGAGATGCTGCTCGACCCGCAATCGGTGCCGGGTCTGTCCGACGGCGGCGCGCATTGCGGCATCATCTGCGATGCGAGCTTTCCGACTTATCTGCTGACGCACTGGACGCGCGACCGCAAGCGCGGCGAGAAGCTCACGATCCCGTTCGTGGTCGCGGCGCAGTCGCGCAAGACCGCGTTGTCGGTCGGCCTCGCCGATCGCGGACTTATTGCTCCGGGCTATAAAGCCGACGTCAACGTGATCGACTACGACCGCCTGCATCTGCATCCGCCGAAGGTGCATTACGACCTGCCGGTCGGCGGGCGGCGGCTGTTGCAGGATGTCGACGGCTATGAGGCGACCATCGTGTCGGGCGTGGTGACGCGGCGACACGGCAAGGCCACCGGGCGCCGGCCGGGGAAATTGATCCGGGGCGCGCAGGGGGTGCAGTAGCGGTGGCTGCCGCTACCCTCCCCTGGAGGGTAGGGCTATCGCATATGGGCGAGGGCGGAGAGAAGGAAGTCATTATTCCATCTGGCTTGGAGCATTTTGTGGCTGATGCGGGCAGGACCGGGCGTTGCCTGCAGGGTATTGATGGCCAGCTTGCGGATGAGGGCGAGATTTTCGGCGGCGTGATCTTTGCGGCTGCGGCAGGCATCTTCGTCGAACAGAACGTCGAGAACCCAGTGCAGGTTGTTCTCGATGCTCCAGTGAGCACGCACGACCTCGAGCAGCTTTTTGGCCGACAGCAGGCGCGAGGCGAGGAAGTATCGGACCGTATGCTTGGCGGTCTTGCCAGAGTTTGCGCGCCAGCTGTCGATGCGACCGACTGCGGCGATAGCGGGGAAGTCGTATTGCTTCGCCAACTGAGGAGCCGGCGCGACGATGGCCTGCCGGCGCTCGGCGCGACCGTGGGCAGTGGCTCTTCGTTGACTCGCTCGCGCGGGCTTTCGGGCTGTATCGACCAACGTCTTGGCGGCCTTGAAGAGCCGGCCACGGTTACTCTTGATGGCTAACACGTAGTGCCCCTTCCGATCGAGGATGGCCTGCGCGGTATCGGGCCGGCAATGCAAGGCGTCGGCGGTGACAAGAGCCCCGTCCAGATCGAGCAGCGCGAGAACTTCGAGAGCCCCGGCAACCTCGTTGCGGTTGGGAGCCTTTCTCTGAGCCAGCGCCATGCGAGTGCCTGCGGCCCAGACATTGACCATATGCAGCGGCGTGGCCTGCCGGCCCCGCGTGTAGGCCCCGCGCAGCGCCTTGCCGTCGATGCTGACCACCCCCTTGATGCCGAAGCCCTTGCTGAATTTGCGCAAAACCGCTTCCAGCCCCTTCGGATCCAGCGCACGGAAGACGTTGCTGAACGTATCGTGGCTCGGAATGCCGTGCCTGAGCTCCAGGAAGCGCCGCAACAGCTCCTCGCGGCCTTGGCCAAAGAACTCGAACTCGGTGCAGGTCTTGGCGCCAGCCAGCGTCGCCGCCAAGGCGATGACGAGGATCTCCACAAGATCATGTCGGGTGTTGCTGGCGCGCGGGTCCTTGAGCGGTCGAAACAGGCGCTTGAGCTTGCGCATTCAGGTCTCCCTCTGGAATCGAGAGACACCCAAAGAATCCAGTTCCAACCGCTTGGCAACACCCTGCCAGCACCATATGCGATTCCCCTACCCTGGAGGGGGAGGGTAAAAAACAGCACCTACTATTACGTCGGCGATACCGCGCCCTTCAGCGCGTTGGCCTGCGCAGCGGCGGCGCGCGTCAGCCTGGCGCGCTCGGTGTTGGGCCAGAGCAGCAGAAGACCGAGCAGACCGGAGCAGACCATGATCACGGCATTGATGGTGAAGCCGGTCATGTAGCCGTCGATCGTGCTGCCGGCACGCTGGATCACCGTCCCCATCACGGCCGGGGCGATGATGCCGGCAAGCGTATAGAGCGCACCGTAGATCGCGAGAATCGCGCCGCGCTGCGACGTCGGGGTGAACTCGCCGAGCATGGGCGGGCAGACCACATAGATCGCCCCACACAGGCCCGAGCCGACCACGAGCAGCGCGATCTGGAGGCCCGCGCCCTGGACATGCGGCATCATCGCCAGGATGAGCCCGCCGATCACCAGCGGCACCGAGCCGAGAACGCCGCGCGCCACGCGGGTGTTGTAACCGCGCGCCATCATCACCTGCGAGATCCAGCCGGTGAGAATGACGATGGTGGCGCCGAACACCCAGGGCAGGATCGATATGAAGCCAGCCTGGCTCTGCGAGAAGCCGAGCCCCTTGACGATGAACGGCGTGAACCAGGTCAGGCCGAGCGACAGCGCCCAATAGGCGCCGAAGGTTGCGGCGACGCATCCGATGAAGGTGCGCGAGGTGAGCAGCTGCAAATAGGGGATCTTCGGTTCGGTCACGGCCGAGGTTTGCGTGTCCTCCAGCGGCCCTTCCTTGCCGAGCGCGAGCCAGGCCGCAACCCAGATCAGGCCGACCACACCGAGCGCGCCGAAGGCATAGTGCCAGGAATGGTTGACGATGATCCAGTTCAGCGCCGGCACCGCGAGGATGACGCCGAACGCCGAACCCTGCGACAGGATCGCGGTCGGCAGCGTGCGCTTCTCGTCGGGGAACCATTTGTAGATCGCGTGCGCGGCGACCGAGAAGGCCGGGCCTTCGCCGGCGCCCAGCACGATGCGGCAGATCAGGAGCGTGGTGAACGAGACGGTGCCGACCATCGGAAATTGCGCCAGCGCCCAGACCACCGCGAGCGACAACAGCACCCAGCGCGTCGGCACCTTGTTGACGATGAAGCCGACCACGATGGCGGCGATCGAGAACAAGAAGAAGAAGGAGGAGCCGAGCAGGCCGAATTGCTCCGGCGTGAGCTTCAGATCAGTCATGATCGGCACGCCGGCAAGACCCACGACGATCTTGTCGGCGAAGTTCACCAGCATGAAGAGGAACAGGAGAAAGGTGATGGTCCAGGCGCCCTTTGGCGTCCTCGTCGTCTTGCCCGCCGCCGCCGGCGTTCCCTGAGCGCTCATGAATCTCCCCGTATGTCTTTTTGGCACTTTTTTGATTTGGCCATCTTGGAAGCTAACAACGGCTTCGAGACCAACGCAACCAGCATTTCCCCGGCAGGTGTGCTACGCAGCAATTCCGTTAATTCCGTCCGGCGCCATTCATCGTGCTGAGCATCCGAAATCTTTCCAAGACCTTCTCCGCGGCCGGCGAGCCGGTCCATGTGCTGCGCGGCGTCGATCTCGACCTCAAGGCTGGCGAACGCGTCGCGCTGACCGGCGAGTCCGGCAGCGGCAAGAGCACCTTGTTGCACCTGATCGCGGGACTCGATGCCGCCGATGGCGGCACGATCCGGCTGGAGGAGATCGAGGTCACCAAGCTGTCGGATGCGGGACGTGCCAGCTTGCGGCGCGACCGCATCGGCCTGGTTTTTCAGCAATTCAACCTGATCCCGAGCCTCTCGGTGGCGGACAATCTCGCCTTCCAGGCGCGGATCGCCGGGCGTCACGATGCAGCCTGGACCAAGGAGCTTGTCGAGCGGCTCGGACTCGGCAGCCTGCTCAAACGCTATCCAGAGCAAATATCAGGCGGCCAGCAGCAGCGGGTCGCGATCGGCCGGGCGCTGGCGACAAAGCCCTCGCTGCTGCTGGCGGACGAGCCGACCGGCAACCTCGATGAAGCCACCGCCGAGGACGTGCTGGCGCTGACGCGCGACCTCGTGGCGCGCACCGGCTGCGGCTTCCTGATGGTGACGCACAGCCTGCATCTGGCCGCGACGCTCGACCGTCATCTCACCTTGCATGCAGGACGAATCGCATGAGGCGCGCGCTGTGGGTGCTGGCGGTGCTCCTGAGCCATTGGCGGCGGCACGGGATGCAGTTCGCGACTCTGCTGATCGGACTGATCGCGGCGACCGCGCTGTGGAGCGGCGTGCAGGCCATCAACCAGCAGGCCCGCAGCGCCTATGACCGCGCGGCGGCGACGTTCGGCGGCGTGCGCACCGCGATGCTGGTCGCTCCCAATGCGGCAACCTTTCCGCAAGAGCTGTTCGTAAAGCTGCGCCGCGCCGGGTGGCCGGTGTCACCGGCGCTGGAGGGCAGGATCCAGATCAACGGACGCTCGGTGCGGCTGCTCGGGATCGAGCCGGTGACGCTGCCAGTCGCTGTCGGCAACGCGCCGCGCCTCGGCGCCTCGGATCTGAGCAGCTTTGTGGCACCGCCCGGCCAGACCTTGGTGGCACGGGAGACGTTGAGCGACTTGCAGGAAACCGAAGGCGCGTCACCGCCGATCAGCAGCGGCGCAAAGCTGCCGCCGCTACGCGTACAGCCGCAGCTCGCGCCCGACGTGCTGGTGGTCGATATCGGCGTGGCACAGCGATTGCTGAACAAGCCGGACCAGATATCGCGGCTGCTGATCGGCAAGCCGAAAGGCAAGCCGGCGCCGCTCGCGAGCCTCGTTGGCGAGCGGTTGCAGTTGATCGAGCCGACCGCCGAGACGGAGCTGGAGCGTCTCACCGACAGCTTCCATCTCAATCTGACGGCGTTCGGCCTGCTGTCGTTCTTCGTCGGCCTGTTCATCGTCAACTCGGCCGTCGGCCTCGCCTTCGAGCAGCGGTTGCCGATGCTGCGGACCTTGCGGGCCTGCGGCGCCTCGGCGCGGCTGGTCAACACGGTGCTGGTGATCGAGCTGGTGGCACTGGCGCTGGTCGCAGGCCTGATCGGGCTCGTTTGCGGCTATGTCATCGCAGCCGCATTGTTGCCCGATGTCGCCGCCTCGCTGCGCGGGCTCTATGGCGCACGGATTCCGGGACAGCTCAGCCTGCGACCCGAATGGTGGGTTGCCGGCATCGGCATCAGCGTTGCCGGCGCACTTGTTGCGGCCGCCACCAGCCTGATCAAGGCGATCAGGATGCCGGTGCTGGCGACCGCGCAGCCGCGCGCCTGGCAACAGCGGCAACGCCGCTGGCTGGTCCTGCAGAGCTGTGCGGCCTGCGCCGTGTTCGCGGTCGCACTGCTGCTGCTCCACTACGGACAGTCGCTGATCGCAGGGTTCGGCGTGCTTGCGGCGCTGATGTTGGGTGCGGCGCTGATCCTGCCGGCCTTCCTCGACATCATCCTGCTCGCCGGCCAGCGCGTTGCGCGAGGCCCGCTTGCGCTGTGGTTCTGGGCCGACAGCCGGCAACAGCTTTCCGGATTGTCGCTCGCGCTGATGGCGCTGCTGCTCGCGCTCGCGGTCAATGTCGGGGTGTCCACCATGGTGGAGACGTTCAGCCGCACCTTCATCGGCTGGCTCAACGGGCGGCTCGCCGCCGACGTCTACATCAGCGCGTCCGACAATGCGCAAGCCGTCGCGATCCGCAATTGGCTGAAGGATCGCAGCGATGTTCAGGCGATCCTCTCGGGCGGACGCGCCGAGGCGCAAATCCAGGGCCAATCGGTGGAGTTGCTTGGCCTGCCCGATCACGCGCTGTATCGCGAGCGCTGGCCCCTCTTGGAAACTGCGCCGCGCGCCTGGACGCAGCTGGTGCCCGGGAATGCCGCCTTCATCAGCGAGCAATTGAGCCGCCGGCTGAATGTGCGGATCGGTGACGTCGTCGAGGTGCCGGCGCCGGGCGGGAGCTGGGAGCTCGACATCGTCGGCATCTATGCCGATTACGGCAACCCCAAGGGGCAGCTCACGGTGAATGTCGCCGCACTTATCCGGCAGTTCCCGCAGACGCCGCAGACGCGGATCGGCCTCATCGTCGCGAAGGAGAACATCCCCGCCCTGATCGCGGCCCTGCAGAAGGAGTTCGCGCTCGACGATCGCAGCGTCGCCGACCAGGCGACGGTGAGGGCGGAATCGATCCGCATCTTCAACCGCACCTTTGCGGTGACGTCGGCGCTGAACGCGTTCACGCTCGGCGTCGCCGGCATCGCGCTGCTCACCAGCCTTTTGACGCTGGCGAATTCCCGCCTGCCGCAGCTCGCGCCGCTGTGGGCGATCGGCCTGACGCGGCCGCGCTTGGCCGCGATCGAGTTGACCCAGACGCTGTCGGTCGCGCTGTTCACGGCGGTGCTGGCCGTGCCGCTCGGCCTGTTGGTGGCGTGGTGCCTGATCGAAATCGTGAACGTGAAAGCATTTGGCTGGCGGCTGCCGTTCCATGTGTTTCCACTGCAGCTGATCGAGCTGGTCGCGGTCGCGCTGCTGGCCTCGCTGTTTGCGGCGCTGCTGCCGATGGTGCGGCTGGCGCGGATGCAGCCGGCGAATCTCGTCAAGGTGTTTGCCAATGAGCGCTGAAGCAATCTCGCGGCGTACATTCGCCGGCGGCATTGCCGCCCTCGCTCTCGCGCGTCGCGCAGGCGCGCAAGGCTATGCCGGACTCGGCGAGACCGCCGACGGCTTCGCGAAGGTGACGCCGGGAAGGACATTCACCTTCCCCGCCGATCACGGGCCGCATCCGGAGTTTCGCATCGAGTGGTGGTATCTCACGGCCAACCTCACAGACAGCAGCGGCGCCGCCTGTGGTCTGCAATGGACGCTGTTCCGCCAGGCGGCGCAGCCGGGCCCGCAACGCGAAGGCTGGGCCAATCAACAGGTGTGGATGGCGCATGCCGCGGTGACACGCGCCGACACTCACCGCTTCGCCGAAACATTTTCGCGCGGCGGCGTCGGGCAGGCCGGCGTGACGGCCAAACCGTTCGATGCCTGGATCGACGATTGGGAGATGAAGAGTCTCGAGCGCACCGACGATCGCACCTTGGCGCCGTCGACGCTGAGGGCCTCCGGCACCGATTTCAGCTATGCGCTGACGCTCGAAGCCGAGCGCCCAGTGGTGTTGCAGGGGGATGGCGGCTACAGCCGCAAGTCGGAGCGCGGGCAGGCGTCCTACTATTACAGCCAGCCGTTCTATCGCGCGCGCGGCACGCTCGCCATCGACGACAAGGCGGTCGATGTCTCGGGCCAGGCCTGGATGGACAGGGAATGGAGCAGCCAGCCGCTCGATGCCGACCAGACCGGCTGGGACTGGCTCTCGCTGCATCTTTCATCCGGCGACAAGCTGATGCTGTACCGGCTGCGGCAGAAGGACGGCAAGGATTATCCGTTCGGCAACTGGATCAGCGCCGGCGGCAACACGCAGATGATCGCGGGCGGCGACATCCAGATGATGCCGAAGGCCACCGCGGACGTTGCGGGGCGCAAGTTGCCGGTGGAATGGCAGATCGCAATTCCCTCGCGATCATTCTCGATCCTTTGCAAGCCGCTCAATCCCGGGGCCTGGATGGGGACCGGATTTTCATACTGGGAAGGACCGATCAGCCTTGCCGGGACACATGACGGCGTTGGCTATCTCGAGCTGACCGGATATTGAGGCGCGATCTCCTCGAAGGAACCAGCGATGTATCATCTCACCGCCCTCGTCACCCTGCTGGCGATCGCGTTTTATTTCTTCACCGCCATCAACGTCTCGCGCTCGCGCGACAAGACCGGCGTCAAGGTACCGGCGATGTCGGGCCATCCGGATTTCGAACGGGCCTTCCGCATCCAGATGAACACGTTGGAATGGATGCCCATTCTCCTGCCCGCGCTCTGGCTGTTCGCGATCTACATCAGCGACGCCATCGCAGCCGGACTCGGCGCGGTCTGGATCGTCGGCCGCGTCATCTATTTCATCGGCTATTCGCAGGCCGCCGCAAAACGCGGCCCGGGCTTTGCGATCCAGGCGCTTGCTGCCATTGCGCTATGGGTTGGGGCGATCGGGGCGGTGGTGTTGCGGCTGGTGAAGTGAAGCACGGGACCCAGTCAGGCCTCCATGGCCGGAAAGGCGTGGATTCCGGCTCCGCGCAGCAGCGTCTTGCGCTGCTGCGCGTCCGGGACACGAGAGCTTCACTTCGTCAGCGGGCAGCCGCTTTCCTTCGCGGTGAAGAAGGCCTTGTCGCCGGGGACGGTGGCCAGCAGCTTGTAGTAATCCCAGGGCTTCTTCGATTCCGAGGGCTTCTTGACCTCGAACAGATACATGTCGTGGACCATGCGGCCGTTCTCGAGCACCTTGCCGCCCTGCGCAAAGTCGTCGTCGACCGGAAGCTCCTTCAGCTTCTTGGCGACGGCATCCGGATCCTTGGTGCCGGCGGCCTTGACGGCCTTCAGGTAGCTCAGCGTCGCCGAATAGGTGCCGGAGTGGATCATGCTCGGCATCCGCCCGGTGCGCTTGAAGAAGCGTTCGCCGAGATTGCGGGCCTTGTCGTTGAGATCCCAGTAATAGCCTTCGGTCAGCACCAGGCCTTGCGCGGCCTGAAGCCCGAGGCCGTTGACCTCGGCGAGCGTCATCAACAGGCCCGCGAGCTTCTGGCCGCCGGAGACGATGCCGAACTCGGACGCCTGCTTGATCGAGTTGGTGGTGTCGAGGCCGGCATTGGCAAGGCCCACGATCTTCGCCTTCGAGCTCTGCGCCTGCAGCAGGAACGAGGAGAAGTCCGACGAATTGAGCGGCACGCGCACCGAGCCGAGCACCTTGCCGCCGTTGGCGGTGACGATCTCGCTGGTGTCCTTCTCCAGCGCATAACCGAAGGCGTAGTCGGCGGTGAGGAAGAACCAGGTGTCGCCGCCGGCTTTCGTCAGCGCACCACCGGTGCCGACCGCGAGCGCGCGGGTGTCATAGGCCCAGTGGAAGCCGTAGGGCTGGCAGGCATCGCCCGTCAGCCGCGAGGTCGCGGCGCCGACGACGATGTCGATCTTCTTCTTTTCCTTGGAGAGCTCGTGGATCGCAAGCGCGACCGATGAAGTCGTCAGCTCCGTGATCATGTCGACGTTCTCGACGTCGTACCAGCGACGCGCGATCGAGGTCGCCAGATCCGGCTTGTTCTGGTGGTCGGCGGTGACGAGCTCGATCTTATGGCCGAGCACCTCGCCGCCGAAGTCCTCGATCGCCATCTTGGCCGCTTCGACCGACCATTTTCCGCCGTAATCGGCATAGACGCCGGACTGGTCATTGAGGATGCCGATCTTGACGCCTTGCGCGGAGGCCGGCACCGCCAACAACAAGGCAGACGCAGCGGCCGCCAAAAGTGCTGATTTCATATGTTATCTCCCGACAGTCTTCTGTTGTGAAATCGCGCGGATAGTAGTGAAGAACCCCACGCCTGCCCATCCATTGCATGTTGGTCGTTAGTATGAAGGGCGCGCCGCAAAATCGATGTCGTCCCCGACAAGCGCAACGAAGCGGAGCGCTGATCCAGGGCCCATAGCCACAGGATCCAGTTTGACGAAGACTCGTGGTTACCGCCTCGCGCCCACAACCACTCCCTGGGGGTATGGGTCCCGGATATGCGCCGCTCGCGCTTGTCCGGGACGACACCGTGATCGAGGATGCACCATTGGCTAAAGGCCGACGTCAGGCTACCACCTCCGGCTTCTTGTCGCGCCGTCCTTCCGCTAGGTTCCGCACCACGACATAGAAGATCGGCGTGAACAGAAGCCCGAACAGGGTGACGCCGAGCATGCCGAAGAACACGGCAACGCCCACGGCCTGCCGCATCTCCGAGCCGGAGCCGGTCGAGATCACCAGCGGCAGCACGCCGAGGATGAAGGCGAAGGAGGTCATCAGGATCGGCCGCAAGCGCAGGCGGCAGGCTTCGATCACCGCCTCGAGCCGTGGCTTGCCTTCGAGCTCGATGTCGCGCGCAAATTCGACGATCAGGATCGCGTTCTTTGCCGCCAATCCCACCAGCACGACGAAACCGATCTGGGTGAGGATGTTGACGTCCTGGCCCATGATACGCACGCCGATGGTGGCGGCGAGCAGGCACATCGGCACGATCAGGATCACCGCGAACGGCAGCGTCCAGCTGCCATATTGCGCGGCGAGCACGAGATAGACGAACAGCACGCAGATCGGAAAGACGTAGAGACCGGCATTTCCGCCAGTGACCTGCTGATAGGACAGGTCCGTCCATTCGAAGGTGAAGCCGCTCGGCAGGGTGTCGTCGGCGAGCTTCTTGATGGTATTGAGCGCGGTGGTCGAGCTTACGCCCGGCGCCGGCTCACCCTGGAGCTCGGACGCCGCATAGAGATTGTAGCGCGCGACGCGGTCGGGACCAGAGACGTCCTTGAACTCGACCACGCTGCCGAGCATCACCATGTCGCCGGAAGCATTGCGCGTGCGCAGGCGCGCAAGGTCACTCGGTTCCTTTCGGAACGGGAAATCGGCCTGCGCGGTGACGTGATAGGTGCGGCCGAACAGGTTGAAGTCGTTGACATAGGTCGATCCGAAATAGGTCTGGATGGTGTCGTTGATGTTGGCGATGGGCACGCCCAGCTTCTGCGCCTTGGTGCGATCGATGTCGACGAAGAGCTGCGGCGTGTTCGCCGTGAACGGCGAGAACACCGAGGTCAGGGTCGGCGCCTTGCGCGCGGCAGCAACCAGCTCGTCGGTCGCGGCTGCGAGCATTTCCGGCCCTCGACCCTGGCGGTCCTGAACGCGGATGGTGAAGCCGCCGCCGGTGCCGATGCCGGGCACGGCCGGCGGCGGAATCACGATGATGAATGCACCTTGGATCGCGGACAGACGCTTGCGCAGCTCGGCCGTGATGGCGTTCGCGGACAGCCCCTTCTTCAGCCGCACCTCCGGCTCATCGAACACCGGGAACAGAGCCGCCGCATTGCCGGCCTGCGTACGCGTGGCGCCGGAGAAGCCGGCGAAGGCAGCGACGCGGACGATGCCGGGCGTATCCAGTGAGATGCGCTCGATCTCGCGCACGATTTCCGTGGTGCGCGCCAGCGAGGCCGCGCCCGGCAATTGCACCGATACGATGACGTAGCCGCGGTCCTGCGCCGGGATGAAGCCCTGCGGCGTGGTCACGATCAGCCAGCCGGCGCTGCCGATCAGCACCACATAGATCAGGAGCATCACCACCGAATGCCGGATCACGAAATTGGCGAGGCCGGCATAGCCATGCGAGAGCCGGTCGAACACTCGGTTGAACAGGCCGGTGAAGGCGCCCCATGCCCGCGCGATGACGTTCCAGGCCGCCGGCGGCCGCTTCTCTTCATGCGGGGTGAGGATCTGCGAGGCCAGCGCCGGTGACAACGTCAGCGAGCAGAAGCAGGAGATCGCGGTCGCAACGGCAATGGTGACGGCGAACTGCTGGAAGAACTGCCCTGAGATGCCGCCGAGGAACGCGGTCGGGACGAACACCGCGCACAGCACCAGCGCGATCGAAACCAGCGCGCCGCCAACCTCCTCCATGGTCTTCAGCGCCGCATCGCGCCGGCTCAGGCCGTGCTCGAGATGGCGTTCGACATTCTCGACCACCACGATGGCGTCGTCGACCACAATGCCGACCGCGAGCACGAGGCCGAACAGGGTCAGATTGTTGATGGAGAATCCAAGCGCCGCCATCACCGCGAAGGTGCCGACCAGCGAGACCGGGATCGCGATGATCGGAATGATCGCGGGCCGCCATCCCTGCAGGAACACCAGCACCACGACGACCACGAGCAGCATCGCCTCGTAGATCGTCTTGATCAGCTCATGAACCGACTGGGCGATGAACTCGGTCGGATTGTAGCCGATATTATAGTCGAGACCCTTCGGGAAGCTCTCCTTCAGCTTCGTCATGGTGTCGGAGATGTGCTTCGCCGTCGCGAGCGCATTCGACCCGGGCCGCTGCGTCACCAGCATGGCGACCGCCGATTTGCGCAGCAGGAAGCTGTTGGTGGAATAGGCCAGCGCGCCGAGCTCGATGCGTGCGACGTCGCGCAGCCGCACCGTTCGCCCGTCGGAACCGGCCTTGATCAGGATGTCCTCGAACTGCTTCTGGTCCTTCAGCCGTCCCGTGAAGACGAGGTTCGGCTGGAAGGCGCGGTCAACGATAGGCGGCTCGGCGATCTGTCCGCCCGCAATCTGCACGTTCTGGGCGCGGATGGCCGCCAGCACCTCGGTCGAGGTCAGGCCGAGATTTGCGATTCGATCAGGGTCGAGCCACAGCCGCATCGAATAATCGCGCGCGCCGAAGATCTGGATGTCGCCGACACCGTCGATGCGCAAAAGCTGGTCGCGAACCTGGAGCAACGCATAATTGGAGATGTAGAGCTGGTCGAACGTGTCGTCGGGCGACAGCATGAATACGACCATCAGGATGTCGGGCGAGTTCTTGCGCGTGGTGACGCCGTTGCGCTGGACCTCCTCGGGCAGTCGCGGCTGCGCGATCGCGACACGGTTCTGCACCAACACCTGCGCCTTGTCGAGGTCGGTGCCGAGCTTGAAGGTGACGGTGATGGTGAGCTGGCCGTTCGAGGTCGCCTGGCTGTAGAGATACAGCATGTCCTCGACACCGTTGATCTCCTGCTCGATGGGAGCGGCGACGGTATCGGACACGGTCTGCGCCGAGGCGCCGGGATATTGCGTGGTGACGACGACGGTCGGCGGCACCACTTGCGGATATTCGGAGACCGGCAGCGTCGTGTAGGCGAGCGCGCCGACGATCAAGAGCACGATCGACAGCACCATCGCCAAAATGGGCTGGTTGATGGAGAGACGGCCGAGATTCATGACTTGCCACCGGCCGGAGCTTGCGCGGTCTGGGGAGCGACCTTGGCGCCGACGCGGGCGCGCTGGATGCCGTTGACGATGACGCGGTCATCAGCCTTCAGCCCTTCGCGGATCACGCGCAGGCCGTCGTCGAGCGGTCCCAGCACCACGGGGCGCGCTTCCACCGTGTCATCAGGCTTGACCACGAACACCATCTTGCGGGACTGGTCGGTTGCAACAGCGACATCGGGGATCAGCAACGCCTCGTAGGGCGCGCTGCCGATCAGGCGGACGCGGCCGAACTGACCCGGCAGGATCGACAGATCGGTGTTCTTGATGACGGCGCGGCTGCGCAGCGTGCCGGTGGAGACATCGAGGCGGTTGTCGAGGAAGTTGATGGTGCCTTCATGCGAGGGCTTGGTCTCGCCGGCGAGCGTCACCTGCACCGGGTTCGCGGTGTCGCGCGAGCTCGGGCGCCTTCCTTCGAACCACAGCTTGCTGTATTTGATGTAGGTCGCTTCATCCATGTCGAAATAGATGTAGATTGGATCGAGCGTCACGATCGAGGTCAGCAGTGTCGAGGCGCCGTTGTCGCTGCCCTGCACGAGATTGCCCGGGCTGACGAGATGGCGGCTGACGCGGCCGGTGAGCGGCGCGGTCACATGCGTGAACTCGATGTTGAGCTTGGCGGCCTTCAGCGCACCTTCGGCCTGCACTTCGGCAGCGTGCGCGGCTTGCAAGGCCTGGCGGCGCTGGTCGACGACCTGCTCGGAGACCGCGCTGGTCTGCACCAGGTTGAGGCCGCGATCGAGCTCGCGCTTGGCAAGCTCTACCTTGGCGCGAGCGTCGGAGAGCTGGCCGTCCGCCTGCGCGGCCACCGCCTCGAACGGACGCGGGTCGATCACGTAGAGCAGGTCGCCCTGACGCACGATGGCGCCGTCCTGGAATTCGACGGAATTGACGAAGCCGCCGACGCGCGGGCGCACCTGCACCTCCTCGACCGCCTCGAAGCGCCCGGTGAACTCGTCCCAATCGGTGACGGTGCGCTTGACAGGCTGGGCCACCGTCACCGGCGGAGGCGGCGGGGCAGCTGCCTGCGATGCCGGCTTGTCGCAGCCGGCGAGGGCGAAGGCTGCGGTGAGAAGCCCGGCAATGGCGCTGAGCTGAACGAAATCGTGCTTTTTGACAAACTGCTCGCTTCCGTCCGGTCCGCTCATCCCAGGTCCTCGCATAAAAGCCGCGGAAAAAGCAGGGTACGCCTCCACCTGCGGGGGCCACAACATGGGTGGCAAAGATGAACTCTTCAAGACCACTGCACGCACAATGCCCGGCCAGATGCCCTGGCCGGTTGGTGGGTTGACAGAGGAAGGGGTGGTCGCGCACGCGCAGCATTCTTCGCCTCTCCCCGCGTGCGGCCGCGTGCGGGGAGAGGGAGAAGGAGCCGCCAGCGTGTTCGCGCATGACGGACGCGGCGGGCTCGGCTAGACTGTCCCTTACAAAACAAGACGAATTGTCCGGGGAGGACGGGCGTGCACCAGGGACGTGTCGTTTTTGGCGCGATCGAAGAGGTCGTGTTCGGCCATCCTGCGGCCGGCGCGATCGTCGCGCAGATGGACCGGCTGGGAACCCGCCGCGCCTTCCTGATGGTCTCAGGGACGCTGAACCGTCAGACCGGCGAGATCACGAAAATCAAGGACGCGCTCGGCGAGCGCTGTGCCGGCCTGTTCGACGCCATGCCGGCGCACACGCCGCGCGAGGCGGTGATCGCGGCAACCAATGCAGCGCGTGAGGCGGGCGCCGACCTGATCGTCACCGTCGGCGGCGGCTCGATCACCGACGGCGCCAAGGCGGTGCAGCTCTGTCTTGCCAACGACATTGACGACATCGACGGCATCGAACGAATCCGCGTGCACAAGGGCGTCGCACCCGAGATGAACGCGCCGACAGTGCGCCAGATCAGCGTGCCGACCACCATCGCCGGCGGCGAGTTCTCATCGATTGCCGGCGTCACCGACCGCAGCAGCAACGTGAAGCAGATGCTGCGGCATCCGCTCATGGTGCCGCGCGCGACCATCCTCGACCCACGCATGACCGTGCACACGCCGGAATGGCTGTTCCTGTCGACCGGCATCCGCGCCGTCGACCATTGCGTCGAAGCGATCTGCTCGCGCGAGACCCACCCTTATGCCGACGCGCAATCGGTCAAGGGCCTTGCCATGCTCGCCGATGCACTGCCGCGGGTGAAGGCGGACCCTGCCGATCTCGACGCCCGCATGGATGCGCAGATCGGAACCTGGCTGTCGATGGGCGCGCTCGCAGCGGGTGTGCCGATGGGTGCGAGCCACGGTATCGGCTACGTGCTGGGGGCCGCCTTCGGCGTGCCGCACGGCTACACCTCCTGCATCATGCTGCCGGCGGTGATGCGCTGGAACGCGCGCGACAATGCCGAGCGCCAGGTGATCGTCGCCGCCGCGATGGGCTATCCCGGCCGCGATGCCGCCGACGTGCTCGATGCCTTCATCCGCTCACTCGGAATGCCGCGCAGCCTCGCCGAGATGCGCGTCTTGCCGGAGCATTTCGAGACAATCGCCGAACAGGCCATGCGAACGAACTGGATTCCGCGCAACCCGCGCAAGATCACAGGGCCCGCCGACATCAAAGAAATCCTGCTTCTCGCCGCATGATCCAAGCCGGAGGATAGATGTACACTGGTCGCCACGCCCGCCTGCGCCCGCTGCAGCCCGCATTCATCATGGCGGCGACGGGCGAGACCGTCACCTATCGCGAGCTCGAGGCACGCAGCAATCGCCTGGCGCATCTGTTCCGCAAGCACGGCTTGAAGCGGCTCAATCACTACTCGATCTTCATGGAGAACAATTCGCGCTACCTGGAGGCCTGCGGCGCGGGTGAGCGCTCCGGGCTCTACTACACCTGCATCAACTCCTTCCTGACGCCGGGCGAACTCGCCTATCTCCTCGTCAACAGCCAGTCGAAGATTTTGATCACGTCGCTGGCCAAGCTCGCAATCGCGCGTGAGGCGATTCAGGCCTGCCCCGACGTCAAGCTCTGCATCGTCGCCGATGGTCCGGGCGAGAGCGAACGTATCGTCGGACTTGCGGACGTGACCGCGGACATGCCGACAACACCGATCGCGGATGAATGGCTCGGTACCGCCATGCTCTATTCATCCGGTACGACCGGACGGCCGAAGGGCATTTTACGGCCCCTTCCGGAAGAGCCGCCGAAGCACAATCTGCCGCTGTTCGATTTTCTGACCAAGCTTTGGCACTACCGCGAGGGCATGGTCTATCTGTCGCCGGCGCCGCTCTATCACTCCGCGCCGCAGGCCGCAGTGAACCTCACGATCCGCATGGGCGGGACCGTCATCGTCATGGAGAGTTTCGATCCAGAACGTTACCTCCAGCTCGTCGAGCAATGGGGCATCACCCACACGCAGCTGGTGCCGACGATGTTCTCGCGCATGCTGAAATTGCCGGAGGAGGTGCGTGGCCGCTACGACCTGTCCTCGCTGGAGATCGCGATCCACGCCGCGGCGCCCTGCCCGGCCCTGGTCAAGGACGACATGATCAAATGGTGGGGACCGATCATCCACGAATATTACGGCGCCACCGAGGGCCTCGGCTTCACCGCCTGCAACAGCGAGGAATGGCTCGCTCATCGCGGCACCGTCGGCAAGGTGCTGCTCGGCGACCTCCACATTCTCGACGAGAACATGCGGGAGTGCCCGGTCGGCACCCCGGGCCAGGTCTGGTTCAAGACCGCCTCGCCGTTCGAATATTTCAACGATCCCGAGAAAACCAGGGAGGCGCGCTCGGCCGACGGCAGCATGAGCACGGTTGGCGACGTCGGCTATGTCGACAAGGACGGCTTCCTCTACCTCACCGATCGCGCGACCTTCATGATCATCTCCGGCGGGGTGAACATCTATCCGCAGGAATGCGAGAACCTGCTGATCACCCACGCGAAGGTCGCCGACGCCGCGGTGTTCGGCGTGCCCAATGCCGATCTCGGCGAAGAGGTGAAGGCGGTGGTGCAGCCGATGCCGGGCGTGGTGCCGGGGCCGGCTCTCGCCGAAGAGCTGATCGCGTTCTGTGCAAAATCGTTGTCGCGACAGAAGGTGCCGCGCTCAGTCGATTTCGAGAAGGAACTGCCGCGGCTGCCGACGGGCAAGCTGTACAAGCGGCTGCTCAGGGACCGGTACTGGGGGAACAAGGCGTCGCGGATCGTGTGAGGGGCGCCGCAAGCTCCACTGTCGTCCCGGAGAAGCGCGCCTCAAGCGCGCGCCGATCCGGGAGGACGGCGGAGCATGGGGATAGGACTGCACATAACGTCAGCGCGGGAACCGCTACTTCGCACCTGCACTCGCACATTGTGAAAGTGTGAAGAAGCCTGCGGCCTTACGTCATCCAAATTGCCAAGGCCGCAAAGAGCCTTGCCCGTTGCCTCGCTCCATCTGCCTCGCTATCGTCTGACAAACAGGTCGCAAAAGGCCGAGGTCCAGGGAGGATGAGCATGCGGAGCGTGTGGGCGCTCGCCGCAATGGCGGCGCTATCTGTGCTGACGGCCTCGACCGCCACGCGCGCCGGCGAGCCCAAGCAGGGCGGTATCCTGCGGATGTATCACCGCGACAGTCCGGCCAACGCATCCATCCTCGAGGGCGCGACCTACTCGGTCAACGTGCCGTTCATGGGCGTGTTCAACAACCTCGTCATCTACGATCAGCACATCGCGCAGAACAGTCCTGATACGCTCCGGCCGGAGCTCGCCGAAAGCTGGTCCTGGAGCAGCGACAACAGGAAGCTGACGTTCAAACTGCGCCAGGGCGTGAAATGGCATGACGGCAAGCCATTCACGTCGGCCGACGTTAAATGCACCTTCGATCTCCTGATGGGCAAATCGCAGCAGAAGCTGCGGCAGAATCCGCGCAAGGCCTGGTACAGCGAAGTCAACGAGGTCACCACGAGCGGCGATTTCGAGATTTCCTTCGACCTGAAGCGGCCGCAACCCTCGCTGCTGGCGATGCTCGCGTCCGGTTACACGCCGATCTACCCCTGTCACGTCTCGCCGGCGGAGATGCGCACTCATCCGATCGGAACCGGACCGTTCAAATTCGTCGAGTTCAAGGCCAATGAATCGATCAAGCTGACGCGAAATCCGGACTACTGGAAGAAGGGCCTGCCTTATCTCGACGGCATCGAGTACACGATCATCACGAACCGCTCGACCGCGATCCTCGCTTTCGTCGCCGGCAAGTTCGACATGACCTTTCCGACGCACATCACGATCCCGCTGCTGAAGGACATCAAGTCGCAGGCGCCGAACGCGACCTGCGTCGTCGAGCCAACCAACGTTTCCACCAACATCATCGTCAATTCGACCTCGCCTCCGTTCGACAACATCGATATCCGCCGGGCGATGGCGCTTGCGCTCGACCGCAAGGCGTTCGTCGACATTCTGTTCGAGGGCCAGGCCGACATCGGCGGCACCATGCTGCCGCCACCGCAGGGCATCTGGGGCATGCCCAAGGACAAGCTCCAGACCATTCCGGGCTATGGGCCCGACGTCAACGCGAACCGCGAGGAAGCCAAGAAACTGATGCAGAAGGCGGGCTACGGTCCGGACAAGCATCTCGCGGTGAAGGTCTCGACGCGCAATCTCGCGGAATATCGCGACCCCGCGGTGATCCTGATCGACCAGCTCAAGAGCATCTATATCGACGGCGAGCTCGATGTCGTGGAAACCGCAAACTGGTTTCCGAAAGTCGCGCGCAAGGACTACATGCTCGGCCTCAATCTGACCGGCAGTTCCGTCGACGATCCCGACCAATCGTTCTACGAGAACTATTCCTGCGGCTCGGAACGGAACTACACCAATTACTGCAACAAGGAGATCGAGAAGCTGTTCGACGTGCAGTCGCAAGAGACCGACGTCAGCAAGCGCAAGCCACTGGTGTGGGATATCGACAAGAAGCTGCAGGAGGATGTCGCCCGCCCGATCATCTTCCATGCACGGGCCGGCACCTGCTGGCAGCCCTATGTCAAGGGCGTCACGATCATGTCGAACAGCTCCTACAACGGCTTCCGCTACGAGGATGTGTGGCTCGACAAGTAGCGTCAGGCTAAAGATCAGCGGCTCGACGGAGGCACGTGATGTTTGCCTATCTGGTGCGGCGCCTGTTCCTGATGCTCGTGACCCTGTTCGGGATCTCGGTCGTCATCTTCTTCCTGCTGCGCATTGTGCCCGGCAACATCGTCGATATCCTGTTCGCCGCCGCCGGCTATGTCGATCCGGCCGACAAGGCCGAGCTCGAGAAACAGCTCGGCATCGACCAGCCATTGGTTGCGCAGTATCTGCACTGGATCGGCGGCTTGCTGCGCGGCGATCTCGGCTACTCCTATGTCTCCGAAAAGCCGGCGCTTCAGGAGATCCTGCCACGGATCCCGATCACCGCGCGGCTCGCCGGGCTGGCGCTGCTGTTCTCGGCATCCATCGGCATTCCGCTCGGCGTCATCAGTGCCGTGAAGCAGGGCACAAAGCTCGACTACGCGCTGCGCGTCGTCAGCCTCAGCGGCTTGTCGCTGCCCTCGTTCTGGCTCGGCCTTCTGATCCTCACCGCGTCGGTGGCGATGTTCGGCCAGATGCCGATCTTCAACCCGAATCCGAAGACCTGGCTCGAGGCGTTCGCGACCTATGCCGTGCCGGCCGCCGCCGTCGGCTTCCGCAGCGCGGCACTGACCATGCGCATCACGCGCTCCTCGATGCTGGAGGTGCTGCGGCAGGACTATATCCGCACCGCGCGCGCCAAGGGCGCCTCCGATGCGGCCGTGAACTATCACCACGCGCTCAAGAACGCGATCCTGCCCGTGATCACCGTGATCGGCATCGAGGCGGCGTTCCTGATCGGCGGCCTGATCGTCACCGAGACCGTGTTCAATATCCCCGGTGTCGCGCGATTCCTGGTGGAGGCGATCCGCTGGCGCGATTATCCGATCGTGCAGAACCTCGTGATGTTCATCGCCGTCGTGGTGGTGTTCGCGAACTTCACCGTCGACATGCTCTATGCGGTGTTCGACCCGCGGATCCGGTACTCGGAATAGGAGATCAGCTTGGCCGCGATCGACTATGATCTCGAACTGAGGCGGGCCGGCGCGCATGCAACCGGCGGCTGGCGGCGCGTGCTGTTCATGGCGCAGCGGCATGTGCTGGGCGCGGCCGGGCTCGTTATCATGACGGTGTTCGTGCTGACGGCAATCTTCGCCGACTTCATCGCACGCTACGATCCCCTGACGGTCGATTCGGCCCGCGCGCTGGCCCGCCCGAGCCTGGCGCACTGGATGGGCACCGATTCCTTCGGCCGCGACGTGTTCAGCCGCATCATTCACGGCGCGCGGATCTCGCTCGCGGTCGGGCTCGGTTCGACCGCGCTCGGCGGCACCATCGGCGTGATCGTCGGCCTCACCTCGGGCTATCTCTCGGGCTGGGTCGATCTCGTGTTCCAGCGCGTCTCCGACGTTCTCCAGGCTCTGCCGCTGCTGGTGCTGGCCCTGGTCATGACGGCGGCGCTCGGCCCCTCGCTGCCCAATGTGATCATCGCCATCGCCATTCCGCTGATCCCGACGGTCGCGCGCGTCATCCGCGCCAACACGCTGGCGCTGCGCGAGCAGCCCTTCGTCGAAGCCGCAAAGTCGATCGGGATGAGCGAGATGCGGATCGCGCTGCGCCACGTGCTGCCGAACACGCTGGCGCCGCTGATCGTGCTGGCGACGGCGCAGCTCGGCTCGACCATCCTCACCGAAGCCTCGCTGTCCTTCCTGGGCCTCGGCATTCCCGAACCCTATCCGTCATGGGGGCGCATGCTCTCCGAATCCGCCGCCGAATATGTCCGCACCGCGCCGTGGCTCGTGATCTTCCCAGGCATCGCGATCAGCCTCGCCGTATTCGGCGCCAATCTGTTCGGTGATGCCCTGCGCGACATCCTGGATCCGAGGCAGCGCGGCTGATGGCGGACAAATCCGATCTCGTGCTCGAGGTGAAGAACCTGAAGACGGTGTTCTTCACCAACTCCGGCCTCTTCAAGGCCGTCGACGATCTCTCCTTCAGCGTGAAGCGCGGCGAGACGCTGGCGATCGTCGGCGAGTCCGGCTGCGGCAAGAGCGTGACCGCGCTCTCGCTGATGCGGCTCGTGCCCGATCCGCCCGGCCGCATCGTCGGAGGCTCCGTCTCGCTCGAAGGCACCGACCTGCTGGCGCTGGATGAAACGCAGATGCGCAGGGTCAGGGGCAACCGCATCTCCATGATCTTCCAGGAGCCGATGACCTCGCTCAATCCGGTGATGCGGATCGGCGACCAGATCGTCGAAGCCGTGCGGCTGCACCGGAACATCTCGGCGAAAGAGGCCCAGAACATCGCGGTCGAGATGCTGCGGCTGGTGCGCATCCCCGAGCCGGCGCGGCGCTCGCGGGAGTATCCGCACCAGCTCTCCGGCGGGATGCGCCAGAGGGCGATGATCGCGATGGCGCTGGCGTGCCGGCCGGCGCTGCTGATCGCGGACGAGCCGACCACCGCGCTCGACGTCACCATCCAGGCGCAGATCCTGGCGCTGATGCTCGACCTCCAGAAGGAGCTCGGCACCGGCCTCGTGCTGATCACGCACGATCTCGGCGTCGTTGCGCAGACCGCGCAGCGCGTGATCGTGATGTATGCCGGGCGAAAGGTTGAGGAGGCCAGTGTCGAAGCGCTGTTCGCCTCGCCGAAGCATCCCTATACGCGCGGGCTGATGGCCTCGATCCCGGCCGTCCCCGCATCCGGTGTCCCTGCGCAGGCGCGGCTGAACGAAATTCCCGGCACGGTGCCATCGCTGGTGCGGCTGCCGAAGGGCTGCGCTTTCGCGCCGCGCTGCAAGCTCGCCATCAAACGTTGCGAGGCCGAATATCCACCCTTGGCGGACTGGGGTGGCGGCCATCTCGCCGCCTGCTGGCGCGCGGAAGAAGTCGCGGAGGTGGCATGACCGCGACGCTGCTCGAAGTCACCGATCTCAAAAAGCACTACCCCGTGCGCGCCGGCGTGCTGCGGCGGCAAGTCGGCACCGTGCATGCCGTCGACGGCGTCTCGTTCGCGCTTGGAATCGGCGAGACGCTGGGTCTCGTCGGCGAATCCGGCTGCGGCAAGTCCACGGTGGCGCGCAGCGTGCTGCGGCTGGTCGAGCCGACCTCTGGCCAGATCCGCCTCGACGGCGAGGACATCACCCATCTATCGAAGACCGCGCTGCGTCCGCATCGCCGCTCGATGCAGATCGTGTTCCAGGACCCGTTCGCCTCGCTCAATCCGCGCATGACTGCAGGCGATATCGTCGGGGAGCCGCTGGCCGTGCACGGGCTTGCGAGCGGCAAGGCGCTGGAGACACGGGTCGCAAGGCTGTTCGAGCAGGTGGGGTTGCGGCCCGACCAGATGCGCAATTTCCCGCATCAATTCTCCGGCGGCCAGCGCCAGCGCATCTGCATCGCACGCGCGCTCGCGCTCGAGCCGCGCCTGATCGTCTGCGACGAGCCGGTCTCCGCGCTCGACGTCTCGATCCAGGCGCAGGTGATCAATCTCCTGATCGACCTGCAGCGCCAGCACGGTTTCTCCTATCTCTTCATTGCGCACGATCTTGCCGTGGTGGCGCATATCAGCCACCGCGTCGCCGTGATGTATCTCGGCCGCATCGTCGAGATCGCCGACAAGGACGAGCTGTTCCGCAATCCCAGGCATCCCTACACGCAGGCCCTGCTCGCCTCGGTGCCGATCGCCAACCCGCTAGCGAAAAAGCTCACGCCGCTGGTCGATGGCGATGTGCCCAGCCCGGTCAACCCGCCCTCCGGCTGCGCGTTTCACACCCGCTGCCGGTTTGCGATGGAGCGGTGCAAGACGGAGCGGCCGGCGCTGGTCGACGCGGGCGACGGGCATCAGGTGGCGTGCTTGCTGAACGAGGGGACGGGTCGGAGCCAATAGCTCCACTGTCGTCCCCCGCCCCTTGTCAGAGCGGAGTTTGAGGCAGCATCTCGCCCCATCGTCATTGTGAGCGCAGCGAAGCAAATCCAGACCGTTACCGCGGAGGGATTCTGGATTGCGTCGCTACGCTCGCAATGACGAGCTTGGCATCAGCCCGCCTCGATCTCCACCACGATCCTGCCCGTGGTCACCTGCTCACCCTCGGTGACGTCGATCGCGGCGACGACGCCGTCGATGCCGGCCTTGTGGACGTGCTCCATCTTCATCGCTTCCAGGGTCAACACCGGCTGGCCCGCGGTGACGCGGTCGCCGGGCTTGACCAGCACGGCGACGACGCGGCCGTTCATGGCCGCGCGGACCTTGCCATCGCCGCCATTGGCTGCGGCCGCCTTCGGCGCGGCGAGGGTGAGATCGGTGATCGCCAGCGGGATGCCGCGGTGCTGGACGTAGAGGCGATCGCCATCGCGCAGGAATCTTGCGCCGTCCATCACGCCGTCGTGGCGGAAGCGGATGGAATCGGGATCGAGCTGATCGATCTCGAACCTGTCCTGACGTCCATCGACGACGACACTGTAGCTGCCATCGCGCTCGCGCGTGACTTCGAGCTCGTATCTCTCGCCGGCGATCTCGATTTTCGCCGGCAGCGGAAAGGTGGCCGCGAGACTCCGCCCGCCCTGCCGCGACGGCGCGCGTGGGTTGGTGACGTAGAGCAGCAGGCCCGCCAGCGCCACGTCGAATGCCGCGTTCGCGCGCGCTGTCAGCAGCTCGTCGCGATGCGCACTGATGAAGGCCGTCGTCGCCTCGCCTTTGGCGAAGCCGGGATGACGCAGGCAGGACATCAGGAACGCCTGGTTGGTGGTCACGCCAAACGCGGTGAGCTGCTCCAGGCCGACGATCAGCCGCCCCCTCGCCTCCTCGCGCGTGGTGCCGTGGCTGATCACCTTGGCGATCATGGAATCGTAGAACGGTGGAATCTCCGAGCCCGATTGAAGCGCGTGCTCGACACGGATACCGTCGGGCACCTGCCAGCGCGCCATGCGGCCGGACTGCGGCATGAAATCTTGCGCGGCATCTTCCGAGCAGAGGCGGACCTCGATGGCATGGCCTTCGAAGCGGATGTCCTGCTGCTTCACGGGCAACGGCTCGCCGCGCGCGATGCGCAGCTGCAGTTCGACGAGATCGAGCCGGGTGATCGCCTCGGTCACGGGATGCTCGACCTGCAGGCGCGTATTCATCTCCATGAAATAGAACTCGCCGCGTGCATCGAGCAGAAACTCCAGCGTGCCGGCGCCCTCGTAGCGCAACGCCTTCACCGCGGCGACAGCGACGTCGCCCATCTTCGCGCGCAGCTCGGGCGTGACGGCGGGAGACGGCGCCTCCTCGATCAGCTTCTGGTGGCGACGCTGCACCGAGCAGTCGCGCTCGCCGAGATGGATCGCATTGCCGTGGCTGTCGCCGAACACCTGGATCTCGATGTGTCGGGGATTCTGGATGGCGCGTTCGAGGATCACGGTGGGATCGCCGAACGCCGCCTTCGCCTCGGAACGCGCACTGCGCAGCGCATCGGGAAACGAGGCCGCATCGGTGACTAGCCGCATGCCGCGGCCGCCGCCACCCGCGACCGCCTTGATCATCACAGGGAAGCCGATCTTTCCGGCTTCCGCGAGCATGACTTCGTCGCCCTGCTCAGTGCCCTGATAGCCGGGGACGATGGGTACGCCGGCCTTCTTCATGATCTCCTTGGCGCCGGCCTTGTTGCCCATCGCCTCGATCGCCTGCGGCGAAGGGCCGATGAAGACGAGGCCGGCATCCTTGCAGGCGCGCGCGAACTCCTCGTTCTCGGCGAGGAAGCCGTAGCCGGGGTGAACGGCATCGGCGCCGCTCGCCTTCGCCGCGGCAATGATCGCGGGGATGTTGAGATAGGATTGCACCGGCAAGGCTTCACCGATGCGCACGGCCTGGTCGGCCTGGTGCACGTGGAGGGCATCGCGATCGGCATCCGAGTAGACCGCGACGACGCTCAAGCCCAAGCGCCGCGCACTGCGCATCACGCGCAATGCGATCTCGCCGCGATTGGCGACCAAAACCTTGAAGAACGGGCGGTGCAGCACTGATCCGTTCCTCATGGGCGGGCCACCGAGAATTGCATGCGCTGGGGCGTGCGTGCGTCGCCTTCGCGGCAGACCGCGAGCACCTCCGACAATACCGCGCGGGTATCGCGCGGATCGATCACACCGTCGTCGAGCACGCGCGCGCTGGTCGAGAACACGTCCATCTGGCCGTCGAACACGCCGATGATCTCGGCCTTCATGGCGTCGAGCCTGTCCTTTTCGATCGGCTTGCCGCGCCGGGCTGCGGCGGCTTCCGTCACGATCGCCATGGTTTCGGCGGCCTGCTCGCCGCCCATCACTGCGGTCTTGGCATTGGGCCAGGAAAAGCAGAAGCGCGGATGGAAACCGCGGCCGCACATGCCGTAATTGCCGGCGCCGAACGAGGCGCCGCAATAGATGGTGATCTGCGGCACCGTCGCCGAGGTCACGGCCTGGATCATCTTCGAGCCGTGCTTGATCATGCCGGCTTCTTCATAAGATCTGCCCACCATGTAGCCGGTGGTGTTGTTGAGATAGAGCAGCGGCGTGCGGGTCTGGCAGCAGGCCTGGATGAAATGCGTCGCCTTGTTGGCACCGGCGGGATCGAGCGGCCCGTTGTTGGTGATGATGCCGATCGCCTGCCCCCCGATGCGGGCGTGGCCGCAGACCGTAGCCGGGCCATAATTCGGCGCCATCTCGGTGAAATCGGAATCGTCGACGATGCGGGCGATCACCTGCTTCATGTCGACCGGCCGCTTGTGGTCCATCGGCATGATGCCGAGCAGCTCGTCCTGATCGTAGCGCGGCGGCTTGAACTCTGGAGCCGCCCTGCCCGGCCGCTCCCATTCCATCGCCGCCATGATCTCGCGGGCAATGCGCAAGGCATCGCGGTCGTCCTCGGCGAGATAATCGCCGAGGCCGGAGATTTGCGTATGCATCTCGGCGCCGCCGAGCTCCTCCTCGGTCGCGATCTCGCCGGTCGCGGCTTTCAGCAGCGGTGGCCCGGCAAGGAAGGCACGGGTACGGCCACGCACCATGACGATGTAATCGGATAGGCCGGTCTGATAGGCACCGCCCGCGGTGGAGGAGCCGTGCGTGACGGTGACGACCGGCAGCCCTGCCGCCGACAGCCGTGCCAGATTGCGAAAGATGTTGCCGCCGCGGACAAAATCCTCGACGCGGTAGCGCAGCAGATTGGCGCCGGCACTTTCGACGAGCTGGACATAAGGCAGCTTGTTCTCCAGCGCGAGCTCCTGCACCCGCAGTGTCTTGTCGAGGCCGTAAGGCTGCAGCGCGCCGGCGTCGATGCCGGAATCACTGGCGCTGACCATGCAGCGGATGCCCGAGACGAAGCCGATGCCGGCGATGACGCCGCCGCCGGGCACGCTCTTGTTGGGATCCGGCACGTCGAACATGTAGCCGGCGAGTGTCGACAGCTCGATGAAGGGCGCACCGGGATCGAGCACCAGCGCGACGCGCTCGCGCGGCAGCAACTGGCCGCGCTTGTGGAAGCGGTCCTTCGCTGCAGCCGATGCGGCCCGAGTGCGCTGTTCCAGCGCGCGCATGCGGTCGATCAGCGCAAGCATGCCGTCGCGGTTGGCGAGGTAGGCGGCGCCGCCGGGGGAAATGGTGTTTTCGAGAATGGACATGACTCTATCCTGCTCGTCATTGCGAGGAGCGAAGCGACGAAGCAAATCCAGACTATTTCCACGGAGAGATTCTGGATTGCTTCGCTTCGCTCGCAATGACGGGTGAGGCGATACCTACCTGTTCGTCCCAAAGATCTTCCGCGCCTCGGCCGGGCTGGCGATATCGCGGCCGGCGCGCCGCGCACAGGCGGCGACCGCTTCGATGAGCTGACCGTTCGACGTCACCTTCTTGCCGTCGGCGAGATAGAAGGTGTCTTCCAGCCCGGTGCGCAAGTGACCGCCGAGCTCGGCGCAGCGCTGATGCAGCGGCCAGATCTCTTCGCGGCCGATGGCGGTGACCTGCCAATGCGCCTCAGGGTGCTTCAGCTTGATCAGGATCGGCAGCAACTCGGGATCGGCAGGCATACCGGACGCCACACCCATCACGAAATTATATTCGAGCGGGCCCTTGTACATGCCGACCTGGGTGTACATGCCGACACAGCGGACAATACCAACGTCGAAACATTCGAACTCGGGGATGGTCCCGACCGCGTTCATGACGTCGAGATAGTCCTTCACCTTCTCGACCGCGTTGTCGAACATCATCGGCGGCCAGGCCCAGGTGTTGTCGGCCTTCACCTTCAGATAGTTCAGCGAACCGGCGTTGCAGGCGGCGATCTCCGGTTTTGTCTCACGGATACAGTCGAGCGCGCCGGAGTAGTTCGGCCCTGATACGCCCGAGGTGTGGTTGATGATGACGCCGGGACAGGCCTCGCGGATCGCATGCTGAATCTCCTTGCTGACCGCGACCTCCCAGGACGGCAGATGTCCCTTGCCCGGCGCCTGCTGGCGCAGATGGATATGCATGATGGACGCGCCGGCCTCGAAGGCAGCCTTGGCCTCGCGCGCCATCTGTTCGGGCGTCACGGGCACGTTGTGCTGCTTCGGATCGGTGAGCACGCCGTTCAGCGCGCAGGTGATGACGGCCTTGTCGCTCATGCCAAAAGTGTCTCGCACGTTGGGAATTCAACGGTTGCGATCATGTGACGCGCGACATGCGGCTTCTTGCGCGGAGAAGCTGGAAAAAACGAGGACTCGCAGGGCGGGCAAAGGCGCTCTTGCGCCGTGCCCACCACATTTCGGTGTTTGGAAAAGATGATGGGCATGCTTCCGCTTTGCCCATCCTACGAGAGCAGCGCTAGCTTGCCTCCGCCATCCGCACCGTCTCGGTGCTGCGGTAGATCGCGAGGTCGCGCGAGCCGACGAAGATCGCGCGCGGCTTCAGGCCGTAGAAGCGGCGGATCGAATGGCTGAAATGGGTGCTGTCGGGATAGCCGATGTCCTGCGCGAGATGGGCGAGGTTGAGGTCCTGGTTGGCGAAGTGCAGCAGATGCCGCGCACGCTTCCAGGCACGGAACGAGCGGAACGAGATGCCGGTCTCCTCCTTGAACAGATGCAGGAAGCGCGAGGCGGAGAGGCCTGCTTCGGCTGCGCAGGTATCCGCCGTCACCGGCTCGCCGGAGAAGCGCTCGATGCGGGCGACGGCGCGCATCACACGCGGATCGAGCACGCGGCGCGGCAACGCTTCGCCAAAGCACATCTCGTCGAATTCGGCGGTGGTGATGTCGCCGTAGCGGCGCCGGCGCAGCAACGCGTAGGCGGCAAGGATCTTGCGGGCATAACCGGCCCGATCGGGTCCGGTCAGCCGTGCGGCCAAAGCCTCGATCACGCCATCCGGCATGCTTTCCGGCTCGAGGGTCACGCTGATCACGGTGCGGTAGTCGCTGGCAATGGAATGCCGCTGGTTCGGCAGGGTGACGAGCAGTTCGCCGGTGGCGAGGACGTCGTCGATCGTCAGGTGCAGATTGCCCTTCACCGCCACATAGACGTGGCAGCAGCCAGGCGTCCTCTTGCGGGGGCGGCCCAGTAGGCCGGCATAGAATACCCGCTCCGGCGTGATCAGCATCAGATGGTCGGATTCGCGACCTTTATCTTCCATTGGGGTCCTCCTCGCGCGGCTCTCTGGCCGCTGCGGACGGAGGTCACCTTAGCGGAAATTTGGGCGCTGTCACGATAGGATAGCGCTGTCATGGAAACAGCGCCGTCGTTCCGGGGCGGTCCATTGGACCGAACCCGGAACCTCGAGGATTCTCAGGCGCAACGGCGCACCGGAGTTCGATGCTTCGCATCGCCCCGGAACGACAATCTCAACGCACGCGTGGTGCAACATTCTGCTCGTTTCCGGCCTTTTGCTCAGCAGCAACCGCGCGCCTGAAGCCGTCGCGCTGCTGCAGGCGCGCCCAATAGGCCGCGACATTTGGCCCAAAATCCTTGGCGAGACCGATGCTGTCGGCGAGGCGCAGCGCATAACCGATGACAATGTCAGCGGCAGTGAAGCGGCCCGCGCACAAGTTTTCGGCATTGGCCGTGGCGGCCTCGACCGCGCGCAGTCTGCCCAGGAACCATTTTGCGTAATCGGTGGCGACCTGCGGGTTGCGGCGCTCCTCCGGTTCGAGTTGGGTGTATCTGAGCACCAGCGTTTGCGGGAAGGTTAACGTGGCGTCGCTGAAATACATCCAGTTCAGGAACGTGCCATAGGCGGGATCTTCCGGTCCCACCATCAGCGGCGTCGGGCCGTATGTGATGCCGAGATAATGGCAGATGCCGGAGGATTCGGTCATCCGCGTCTCGCCGTCGATCAGGAAGGGGATGGTCCCGAGCGGATTGAGCGCAAGATAATCCTTGGCGAACACCCGCGGCGGGAACGGCAGCATCTTCAATTCATAGGGCAGCCCCATCTCCTCCAGCATCCAGAGCGGGCGGAACGAGCGCGCGGCGTCGCAGTGGTAGAGTGTGATCATCAAGCACTTCCTTTGCTGCCGGGCAGCGTGCCCATCATCTTGCACAGGACCATCAGCATGACCTCGTCGGCACCACCGCCGATCGAGGTCAGGCGGCTGTCGCGATAGGCGCGGCTGACCGGCGTCTCGTTGGTAAAGCCCATTCCGCCCCAATATTGCAAGCAGGCGTCGGTGAGCTCGCGGCCGAGCCGGCCAGCCTTCAGCTTGGCCATGGTCGCGAGCCGCGTCACGTCCTCGCCCGCGACCAGCTGCTCGCCCGCGCGATAGATCAGCGCGCGCAGCAGGTCGACCTCGGTCTGCATCTCCGCAAGCTTGAAATGGACGACCTGGTTGTCGAGGATCGACTTGCCGAAAGCCTGGCGATTGCGGGTGTACTCTATGGTCTGATCGATGATGTATTCGTGCGCCTTCAGGCAGGCCGCGGCACCCCAGAGCCGCTCCTCCTGGAACTGGATCATCTGGTAGGTGAAGCCTTTGCCCTCCTCACCGATCCGGTTGCGCTTGGGCACGCGGACATTATCGAAGAAGATCTGCGCGGTGTCGGACGAGCGCATGCCCATCTTGTCGAGCTTTCGCGCGACAGTGACGCCCTTGCTCTTCATGGGGACGCAGATCAGAGACTTGTTGCGGTGAACCGGCCCGTCGCCGGTGTTAGCGAGCAGGCAGATCCAGTCGGCCTGCGTGCCGTTGGTGATCCACATCTTGCCGCCATTGATGACGTAATCGTCGCCGTCGGAACGCGCCTGAGTCTTGATCGAGGCGACGTCGGAGCCGGCGCCCGGCTCGGAAACGCCGATGCAGGCGACGAAATCGCCCGAGATCGACGCCGCCAGAAACTCGCGCCGCACCTCGTCCGAGCCGAACCGCGCCAGCGCGGGCGTCGCCATATCGGTCTGCACCCCGATCGCCATCGGCACGCCGCCGCAGGTGATGGCGCCGAGCTCCTCGGCCATCATCAGGGCGTAGGAGTAGTCGAGGCCGGAACCGCCGAACTCGACCGGCTTGTTCAGGCCGAGGAAGCCGAGGCTACCCATCTTCTTGAACAGCTCGTGCGCCGGGAAGATGTCGGCCTTCTCCCATTCGTCGACATGAGGATTGATCTCGTTCGCGATGAATTTTTGCAGGGAACGGCGGATGTCGTCGTGGTCGGCGGTGAATAGCATTCTTTCCCCTTTGTCATTCCGGGGCGCGCGAAGCGCGAACCCGGAATCCAGAGACTAGGTCCTACAAGATCGAGATTCGCAGGTGCGCAAGAGCGCACCATAGTTCGACGCTTCGCGTCGCCCCGGAATGACGGTGAGCGTCATAACCCCATCTGCCTCGACGCCAGATCCTTCATGATCTCCTCGGTGCCGCCGCCGATGGCGTTGACCTTGACCTCGCGGTAGATGCGCTCGGCCTTGATGCCGCGCATGAAGCCGGCGCCGCCGAAGATCTGCACGGCCTCGGAGGCGCAGAACGCCATGGTCTGCGTCGCCTGGTTCTTCATCATGCAGATTTCGGCGACCGGGCTTTCGCCCTGCTCGAGCCGCCAGGCCAGCATTTCCAGCATCGCTTGGGAAGCGGCGACCTTCTGCGCCATGTCGACGATCTTGTGCCTGATGACCTGGTGCTGCGCGAGCGGCTTGCCGAAGGTGTTGCGCTCCTTGGCATAGGCGATCGCCTCGTCGAGGCAGACACGCGCGAAGGCGGTGCAGCTCGCCGCCATGCCCATGCGCTCGCTGTTGAAATTCTGCATGATGATCTTGAAGCCGTGCCCCTCCTCGCCGATCAGGTTCTCGGCCGGTACGCGGCATTCGTCGAAATGCAAGGTCGCGGTGTCGGAGGCCCACCAGCCCATCTTCTTCAGCTTCGCCCGCGACAGGCCGGGCGTGTCGCCCTCGATCAGGAGCAGGCTGACGCCGCCGGCGCCCTCGCCGCCGGTGCGCACGGCAACAGTCAGGTAATCGGCGCGCATCCCGGAGGTGATGAACGTCTTCTCGCCGCTCACGACGTAGTGATCGCCGTCGCGGCGCGCCCGCGTCCGGAGGTTTGCAACGTCCGAGCCGCCGCCCGGCTCGGTGATCGCAAGCGCGGAGATCTTCTCGCCTGACAGCACCTGCGGCAGCACACGTGCCTTCACCTCGGGCCGCGCCGCACGCGCGATCGGCGGCGATCCAATCGTATGGCTCATCAAGCTGGCGCTGATACCGCCGGCGCCGGCTTGCGCCAGCTCTTGGCTGGCCACGATCTTCATGAACTGGTCGGCGGCGATCCCGCCATATTCCTCGGGAAATCCGAGCCCCAACAGACCGATCTCGGCCGCTTTGTGGTAGAGCGCGCGCGGGAATTCGCCGGCCTCGTCCCACTCGTGGGCGAAGGGCGTGATCTCCTTCTCGACGAAGCGGCGCATGACGCCGCGGAAGGCGTCATGCTCGGCGGTATAGAACGGACTCTTCATCGCACAGGTGCCTAGTGGAGGGAATCGTCCCGACAACCATGGCCGGAACCTTGGCAGCTCACTTGCGCGGAGTGGCTGACTGGAGCCGGCGCTCCGGGCAAGGCAGCAACCTAGCCACTCAACGCAAGACGATTTTCGCCGCTCGCAGGCCAACTCTGGCGCAAAAAAGTTGCTGCACAGACTCCGGCTGGCCCCCAGGGCCACGCCGGGCATGGTGCATGGGCAACAAAGAAAAGAGGGCGCACAAGACCGCCCGAGGGAGGAATTCTTGGCCATTCGTTACTACGACTGGATCGCCCATCATGGACGCCGCGCGCCGAACAAGGTCGCGCTCATCGATCTCGCGAGCGAGCGACGCTTCACCTATTCGCAGCTGGATGCCCGTGTCTCGCGCCTCGCCTCGTTCCTGCGCCACACGCTCAACGTCTCGCGCGGCGATCGCGTCGCAGTGCTGGCGTTAAACACGACCGATACGCTGGAGGTGCAGTTCGCTTGTGGCCGGTTGGGTGCCATCTTCGTGCCGCTGAACACCCGCCTCACCGTTCCCGAGCTTCAGTTCATCACCGGCGATTGCGCGCCGAAGGTGATGATCCACGATATTGATCTGGCCGAGACCGCGCAGAGCGTGGCGAAGCTTTGCGGGGTTACGACGAACCTGCTGCTTGGTCCGGGCGGCACCTATGAGGCCGGCATCGCCGCCGCAAAGCCGCTGGGCCGCGCCGAGGAGGTCACGCTCGATGATATCTCGACCATCATGTACACCTCGGGCACGACCGGACATCCGAAGGGCGCGACCATCACCCATGGCATGACGTTCTGGAATTGCGTCAATCTCGGCGGCCCCGCCTGCATCGGTCCGTCCTCGGTGCTGCTCACCGTGCTGCCGTTGTTCCACACCGGCGGCCTGAATTGCTACACCAATCCGGTCCTGCACGCAGGCGGGACCGTGATGATCATGCGCGCATTCGATCCCGGCACGGCGCTCGGCCTAATCAACGATCCCGCGCAGGGCATCAACGTGTTCTTCGGCGTGCCCGCGATCTATCAGTTCATGGCGCAGCATCCGGCCTTCGCGACTACCGATCTCAGCCGGCTGATCGTCGGCGGTGTCGGCGGCGCACCGATGCCGGTGCCGTTGTTGAAAGTCTGGGAGGCACGCGGCGTCGCGCTGCAGCAGGGCTATGGCATGACCGAGACCTCGCCGGCCGTGCTGGTGCTCGACCGAGAGGATGCGGCGCGCAAGGCCGGCTCCGCCGGCAAGCCGGTACTGCACACCGAGGTGCGCGTCGTCCGCCCCGATGGCAGCGACGCCGATGTCGGCGAGCTTGGCGAGCTCTGGGTCCGGGGGCCGAACATCACGCCGGGCTACTGGAACAGGCCGGAGGCGAACAAGACATCCTTCACCGATGGCTGGCTGCATACGGGCGATGCCACGCGCGTCGACGATGAGGGTTTTTACTACATCGTCGACCGCTGGAAGGACATGTACATCTCGGGCGGCGAGAACGTCTATCCGGCTGAGGTCGAGAACGTCCTGCACCAGCTCACCGCGATCGCGGAAGCCGCCGTGATCGGTATTCCCGACGTGCAATGGGGCGAGGTGGGCCTTGCCATCGTCGCGCTCAAGCCCGGCCAGAAGCTGACCGAGGCCGACGTCTTTGCGCATTGTGCGGCCAATCTGGCGCGCTTCAAATGCCCGCGCCAGATCCGCTTCGTCGATGCGCTGCCGCGCAACGCCACCGGCAAGATCCACAAGCCGACCTTGCGCAAGCAGTTCTCGATGACTTCCGAAGTCGACAAGAAAGTCGCCAACGCCTGAAAGAAGCGCCCCTCACGAGCGCTTTTCTTTTTTGAAGTGCCTGCCCCACCCCACAAAAGCGAAGGTATTTCCATGAAGAACAAGAAAATCGCCTTACTCGCCGCGGCGACGGCCCTGACCTTGCTCTCGGTTCAGAGCGCCTCTGCGCAGAAGAAGTACGACACCGGTGCCAGCGACACCGAGATCAAGATCGGCAATGTCGAGGCCTATTCGGGCCCTGCTTCCGCCTACGGCGTCATCGGCAAGACCGAGGAAGCTTATTTCAAGATGATCAACGACCAGGGCGGCATCAACGGCCGCAAGATCAACTGGATCTCCTACGATGACGGCTATTCGCCGCCCAAGACCGTGGAGCAGGTCCGCAAGCTGATCGAGAGTGACGAGGTGTTCCTGGTGTTCAACGCGCTGGGCACGCCGACCCAGACCGCCGTGCAGAAATATCAGAATGCCAAGAAGGTGCCGCAGCTCTTCCTCGCCACCGGCGCCAGCAAATGGAACGACCCGAAGAACTTTCCCTGGACCATGGGCTTCCAGCCGAGCTATCGGGTCGAGGCGCGGATCTTCGCGAAATATATCCTGCAGGCGAAGCCGGATGCCAAGGTCGCCATCTTCTATGCCAACGACGATTTCGGCAAGGACTACGTCGCCGGCATCAAGGAGATCTTTGGCGAGAAGGCATCTTCGCTGATCGTGGCGGAGGAGAGCTATGAGACCACCGAGCCCTCGATCGATTCCCACATCGTCAAGCTGAAGGGCACCGGCGCCAACGTGTTCGTCAACATCTCGACGCCGAAATTCGCGGCACAGGCGATCAAGAAGATCGCCGAGCTCGAATGGAAGCCGATGCACGTGATGACCGACGTGTCGATCTCGATCGGCGCGGTGATGAAACCCGCGGGGCTCGACGCGTCGGAAGGCGTGCTGTCGGCGACCTATCTGAAGGACGCATCAGACCCGCAATGGAAGGATGATGAAGGCATGAAGAAATTCCTCGCCTTCATCGACAAGTACATGCCGGGCGCCAACGTCTCCGACACCAATCTCGTCTACGGCTATGCCGCTGCTCAGACCCTGGTGCAGACCTTGAAGCAGTGCGGGGACAATCTGACGCGGGAGAACGTGATGAAGCAGGCCGCGAACCTGAAGGACTTTGCGCCCGATACGCTCATCCCGGGCATCAAGATCAATACCAGCGCCAACGACTTCGCGCCGATCGAGCAGCTCAAGATGATCCGGTTCAAGGCTGGTCAATGGGAGCTATTCGGCGACATCATCAGCGCCGAAATCGGAGGCTAAAGCATGATCCGGAAAAGTGCGAAGCGGTTTTCCGGAAAGATCATGCGTAAACAACAAGCTAAAGCGCGATGACGATTCATCCAAATCTCATCGCGCTTTAGTCCGGACCGGTTGAATACGCCCCCTGCCAGATAGCGGCCGAAAAGGCCGCTATCTTTTCAAGTGAGCGAGGTCGAGGCGAGGTTATGCCGGCAGGAACAGCGCGAACGGCTCATCCACCGTGCGGCGCAGGTGCTTTCGGTACAGCTCATAGTTGGCATCGCCGGACGCGACCCGCCCGAGGGACGGCTTCGCAACGTTCCTGATCGGTACATAGGCGATGGGTGCAGCGATCGGCGTCAACTGCGAGCCGGGGCCGGCGCGGAGCGTCGAGATGATGCCGTACATCTCGCCGGAAACCGTCGGGCGCGACACCGTGATCACGCGATGCTGGCCGTGCTTGATGATGACGAGGTAGATGAAGCCGGACTGATGGGGCACGGCGACCTCGCCGGTGTGCTCATAGGCGGCATCGGTCCGATCGCCCTCGCGGAAGACCAGCGACGAGACCTTCGGCTCCCAGACGATCTCGGTGCGATAGGCGAAGATCGCATCCTTGTCGCCGAAGGAGGGCCGCAGGGTGACGTAGACGTCCTCGAGCCAGGTGACGGCGCGATGCGCATAGGAGCCGAGGCTGTCGGGCGCGACATCGTTTTCGGCGGGAGGCGTCACGACGACGGCGTTCTTGCGCAAGGACACGCCCAGCGCTTGCTCCAGACGGACCGTCGTTGCCAGCGTGAACGGCCGGCGGCCGCCTAAAACTTTCTCCAGCGTCGACAGACTAAGCTTGGCCTGCTCCGCCAGCGCCTGCCGGGAGATCCGGCGTCTGGCCAGCTCCTCGCGAATGGTTTCCGCGATCTCGCGGCTCTGCTCGTCTGAAAGCTGCTTGTCGGCCTGCGTCTGCATCGTCAACCCTGCCTTGAGAGTCCCATCCTAGCAGGGCGGACAAAGCAGCACAAAACCGCACATGGCCACCCCGGCGGAAGCAAGTCCGGGCCGGCCGGGGCGGAACATTGCCGATCATTCTGCTCGCGAAAAGGTGCCCTGCCGGCGGATGTTGAGAGCCAGCAAACACGCTTCGGGAGCAAGCCAAATGGACACCTACGACACGGCGGAGAGCGACGAACACCCCCTGTTGAGCCGGCTCATCAAGGTCGGACTGTTCCTTCTCGCACAGAGCATCGCAGTGATGCTGGTCGCCGTCCTGGCGCTGCTGGTGAGCTTCGGGACGAGCTGGTCGGCAACGACCGAACAGGCCGGCCTGCTCCAGCCCGGCGACGCGAGATCCGGCAGCCTGCTGCTGAAGGAAGACGGCGCCTATGCCGAGGCGATCCGCCTTGGCACGGACCTCGATATCACGGTATCGGGCCCGACGCTGCGCGCGCGCGTCACCCAGGTGTTTCGCAACCCGACCAAGGATTGTGTCGAAGCCACCTATGTCTATCCGCTCGCGACCGATGGCGCCGTCGACACGCTCAAGATGGTGGTCGGCGACCGCGTCATCGTCGGCGACATCAAGGAGCGGCAGCAGGCGCGCGTGATCTACGAGGAGGCGCGCCGCGCCGGCCGGAAGGCCGCGCTGACCGAGCAGGAGCGGCCCAACATCTTCACCAACTCGGTCGCCAATATCGGCCCCGGCGAGACCGTGCTGGTGCAGATCGAATATCAGGAGCCGGTGCATCAATCCGGCAATGAGTATTCGCTGCGCCTGCCGCTGTTGGTCGCTCCGCGCTACAATCCAGCGCCGATCGTGCAGAGCGTCGACTTCCGCAAGGACGGCTCGGGCTGGGGCGCGACGACATCGGATCCCGTGCCGGATCGCGACCGCATCTCGCCGCCGGTGCTGGATCCTGCCAGGAACGCGCCGGTCAACCCGACCAGCATCACGGTGCGCCTGAACGCCGGCTTTGCGCTCGGCGAGGTCAAGAGCCACCATCATAACGTTAAGATCGAGAGCCCGGACAACACGACGCGCATCGTCACGCTTGCTGATGGCGCTGTCCCTGCCGACCGCGATTTCGAGCTGACCTGGAAGCCGACCCCGGAGAAGGCACCGTCGGTCGGCCTGTTCCGCGAGCATGTCGGCGATGCCGACTACGTGCTCGCCTTCGTCACCCCGCCGAGCGCCGAGCAGGCGACGCAGAAGCCGCTGCCGCGCGAGGTCGTGTTCGTGATCGACAATTCCGGTTCGATGGGTGGCACCTCCATCGTCCAGGCGAAGGCGAGCCTGCTCTATGCGCTCCGCCGCCTGCAGCCGAATGATCGGTTCAACGTGATCCGCTTCGACGACACCATGGACGTGCTGTTTCCGGCCTCCGTGCCGGCGGATGCCACCCATGTCGGCGAGGCGACCTCGTTCGTCGGCGCGTTGCAGGCGCGCGGCGGCACCGAGATGGTGCCGGCGATGCGCGCGGCGCTGACCGACGAGCTCGGCGATACCAATATGGTTCGCCAGGTCGTGTTCCTGACCGACGGCGCGATCGGCAACGAACAGCAACTATTCGATGCGATCACGACGATGCGCGGTCGCTCGCGCGTGTTCATGGTCGGCATCGGGTCGGCGCCCAACACCTATCTGATGACCCGTGCCGCCGAGCTCGGCCGCGGTGCCTTCACCCATATCGGCTCCGTCGAGCAGGTGGAGGAGCGCATGCGCGGCCTCTTCGCCAAGCTGGAAAATCCGGCGGTGACCGGTCTCAGCGCAAAATTCTCCGACACCAAAGCCGACGTCACCCCGGCGATCATTCCGGACGTCTATCGCGACGAGCCCTTGGTGCTGGCGGCCAGGCTCGACAAGCTCGCGGGCTCGCTCGAGATCAAGGGCCGCGTCGGCGACCGTCCGTGGTCGGTGACGCTGCCGCTGCAAAACGCCGCCGAGGGCAAGGGCCTGTCAAAGCTCTGGGCCAAGCGCAAGATCAGCGATGCCGAAGTGGCGCGCACCTTGCGCGAGATGACGCCAGAGGAAGCCGACAAGGCGATCCTGGCGCTGGCGCTCGATCATCAGATCGTCACGCGACTGACCAGCCTCGTCGCGGTCGACGAGACACCGAGCCGTCCTGAGGGCGAACCGCTCAAGCTCAGCGACCTGCCGATCAATCTTCCGGCCGGCTGGGACTTCGAGAAAGTGTTCGGCGAACGGCCGCATCCGACGCCGACGCAGCTGCGCGAACGTCATGCCGATGCGCGCGATCAGCCGGCGGCACGACGGCCGACACCCGCCGCACCCGATGCGATCCGCCTGCCCAAGACTGCAACCTCGGCCGAGCTGAAGATGATTGCAGGCCTGATCCTGATCGTGCTCGCCCTGACCCTGTTCGTGTTCAAACGGCGCCGGTCCTTGCTCACCGACGCCGCTTGAGAGAGGAGCATCCCCGAACTCCTCTGTTAGCGCGCGCGGCTGCCCGTCCCGTACAACGGCCGCGCGCGCCTTTTTTGATCGTCATTGCGAGGAGCGAAGCGACGAAGCAATGACGGGAGACGAAACACAATGCCCCGCCTCATCTCTCCCCTGCTATTGGCGCTGATCGGCCTCATCCTGTTCGGCGACGGCGCCTATATCCATGCCAAGGCGTGGTTGGCGCAGGTGTTGCTGGAGCAGGCATTCGACAGGAGCATTGCGACGGGCCAGGCGGTGAAGCCATGGTCGTGGGCCGACACCTGGCCGGTGGCGCGCATCGAGGTCAAGCGGATCGGCGCCAGCGCCATCGTGCTGGAAGGCGCGAGCGGACAGGCGCTTGCTTTCGGGCCCGGCCATGTCCAGCACACGGCTGATGCTGGCGAACGCGGAACTGCTGTCTATGCCGCGCATCGCGACACTCATTTCCGCTTCCTGCGGAATGTTGCCATGGGTGACGTCATCGACGTCACGCGCAGCGACGGTCGACATTTTCGCTATCGCGCGGATTCGTCGGCCGTGGTCCGCTTCGATGCATCGGGTATCGACGCCGCGGCACAAGGTTTCGGGCTTGTCCTCGCGACCTGCTGGCCGTTCGACGCCGTGACCTCTGGTCCCGAACGCTACGTCCTGCATGCGACATTGATTGGAGCCGACAGATAGATCGCCGATCGGACTGACACACACCGATGCGCACTTCATTCCACCACACGGCATACCAGCCACACGGTTGCCACTCCGAAGGACTCGCCATAGAACAGAGTGACGCGCCACCAAAGAACAACAACAGGTGAGGTCACGCCATGGAAGCCCGTGTGTCTGCTGCGTCCGCGTCCCGCGTATGGTCTCCGCCGCCAGATGCCAGCGACATCGTCAAGGGAATCCACGCAATGCTGCACCCGCACAACATCGTGTTGGTGGGCGCGACCGATAAGCCCGGCAATTATGCCGAGCGCATCTGGAACAATCTGGTCAAATACGGCTTCGAGGGCGGGCTCTATCCGGTCAACGCCAAACGCGAGATCATCTGGGGCGTTACCTGCTACAAGGATTTCGCGAGCCTTCCGGAAAAGCCCGACCACGTCCTGGTGCTGGTACCGGCGCGCTTCGCCGTGCAGGTGATCCGCGATGCTGCCGCGGCGGGCGCGCGCTCGGCCACCATCGTCACCTCAGGCTTCAGCGAGCTGCAGGATGACGAAAGCCAGAGGCTCGCCGCCGAATTGCAGGCCGCGATCCGCGAGACGGGCCTCGCCGTCACCGGCCCGAACTGCCTCGGCAACTTGAGCGCCGGCGAGAAGCTCTTCACCAATATCGACGACCGCATCGTCACCATGGAGCAAGGCGCGGTGGCGATCGCAGGCCAATCCGGCGCCATCGTCATGGCGATCCGCCAGGCGCTGGAGGATCGCGGCGTCGGGGTCGGCTACATGGTGACGACAGGCAACGAGGCCGGACTCGAGACGCCCGACCTCATGCGCTATTTCGCCGAGGATCCGAGCATCAGGGTGATCGTGGTCTACCTCGAAGGCGTGCGCAACACCAGGGCGTTCCGCGATGCCTGCAAGGCGGCGCGCGCCGCCAGCAAGCCCGTGATCGCGCTCAAGCTCGGGGTATCAGAGGGTGGCCGCGCCGCGGCGATGGCCCATACCGGCGCGCTGGCGGGCTCGATCGAGACGTTTGACGCGATCGCCACACGCGAAGGCGTGATCAGGGTTGGGGGCCTCGACGAGCTGATCGAGACCACCGAATGTTTCGTTCATTCTGCCGTGCCGAAAGGTGACCGGCTCGCGGCCGTGACGCTGTCCGGCGGCAAACGCGGCATGCTGATCGACGCCTTCTACAAGGAAGGCCTGAACTTCGCGCCGCTAAGCCCGCATGTCAGCTCGGAGCTGGCAAAAATGCTCGGGCCGGGCTCGATCGTCGGCAATCCGCTCGACGCCGGCTTTGCCGCCGTCGTCGATCCCTCCGTCTACATGAAATCGATCAAGCTGATGATCGACGATCCCGATATCGACATCGTCATCATCGATGCCGAGCTGCCGAAGGTGCCGCACGAGCTGCGCGAGCGGAATTTGCGCATCGTCAACGAGATGGCGAGCCGGGCCGCAAAGCCCGTGATCTATGTCAGTGCGATGTCGATCGGCTTCACCGCATTCACCAAGAGCCTGCGCAAATCCCTGCCCCATCTTGCGGTCATGCAGGGCATGGACCGCGCGGTGACCGCGATCAAGTCGCTGCTCGACTACGCGAAGTTGCGCAAGGAGGTGCCCGACATCGTCTCCAGCTCTAAACCCGCCGCGCGTGCCGTGCTGGAGAAGGCATTGAGATCGGCGACTGGCGCCGCACTCGACGAGGTCGCCTCGAAGAAGCTGCTGAAGGTCTACGGCATCCCGATCTCGAAGGAGGCGATCGCACAGACCGCGGCGGAAGCCGCGACGATTGCCACGCAGATCGGATTTCCGGTCGTGGCAAAGGTCGTCAGTGCAGAGATCCTGCACAAGTCCGACATCGGCGGTGTGGTGCTGGATCTCAACAGCGCGGCCGAGGTGAAGAAGGCGTTCGCCGACATCACCGCACGGGTCAAGAAGCTGAAGGGCAAGCCGAAACTCGATGGCATCCTGATCGCACAGCAGGTCAAGGCCGAGCTCGAGCTCGTGGTCGGCGCTTCGCTCGATGCCGAGATGGGGCCGGTGGTGCTGTTCGGCACCGGTGGCATCGACATCGAGCTGATGAAGGACGTCGCGCTCGCCGGCGCGCCGCTGGATGAGGCCGAGGCGCGGCTGCTGATCGGCCGCACCAAGGCCGGGATCAAGATGCGCGGCTATCGCGGCAGGCCGGCTTTGCATGAGGCGTCGGCGGTGAAGGCGCTGGTCGGGCTGTCCAATTTGATCGCGGATGCCGGCGACCGGATCGCCTCGGTCGACATCAACCCGTTCCTGATCAACACCAGGACGGGCGTCGCGGTCGATGCGCTGATCGTGCTCAACAACGCCGCGGCAAGACGCGCGGCCGGGCACTGAAGGGGGCGGTCGGGTTAGCGGCAGCGTGATCCGCCAATCAGGTCCATCCACACACGCGGCGTTAGCGGATCACGATTTCGGCTTCGCTCCTCGCGCTTCGGCGGACAAGTCGTTAACCCGCCCGATGTACCATTGCGGGCTCCTTCCAACTTCCCCGGTTTGGCCGTAGAATCGCTCCTGCATGGCACGCGCGAGCAATCTTGTGATCGGAACGGCGACGCTGGCGGCGATCGCCGTGGCGTTCGGCGGCCTGCTCGGCGTGCAGAAATGGCGCACGATCCAGAGCCGCAGCCAGTTGCGCGTGGTGTTCGAAGGCGGCTCCGCCAGCGGACTGCGCCGCGGTGGGCCGGTCAATTTCGACGGCGTGCCCGCCGGCCAGATCCTGTCGATCAAGCTGGATAATCCCCGCAGGATCGTGGCGCTCGTCGCGCTCGACAACACCGCGCCGATCCGCAAGGACACCGTGGCAGGCATCGAGTTCCAGGGCCTCACCGGCATTGCTGCCATCTCACTGATCGGCGGCGCCCCCTCTGCGCCGCCGGTGCCGCTCGACGCAGACGGCATCCCCGTGCTGACCGCTGATCTCAGCGATGCCGAATCCATCGTCGAAACCCTGCACAGCGTCGACCGTGCCATCGTGAACAACGCCCCCGCGATCAAGGAGGGCCTGCGTACGTTCGAGACCACCACCGCCGATCTCAGGAGCAAGGCTGCTCAGATCGATTCGGTCATGGCCAAGGTCGACAGCGCCTTTGCGGGATTCGACAAGGCGGTCGCAAAGATCGAGGGCGTGGTGCCGGGCTTCGTCGACGGCAAGGCCGACGAGCTGTTCGAGAGAATCAGGGAGCTGCACGAGCTTGCCGGCACCATGAAGAAGAAGTCGGCGACCTACCTCGAAGACATCCGCCGCTCGCTGCTCGACGTCAGCGAGGCCGCCAACAAGATGAGCGGCGTGCCGGCAGCTACGGCCCCGCGCCCACCGCGCAGACCCACGGAGCAGAAGCGGTAATCTCCGACACGTGGTGCACGAGTTCCTTTTCGGCGTCACGAGCGGGTGACGTGCACCAGCACTGACTCAGTAATTGCTCGGGGACGCTCCATTCGGGATGCCTTCGATCGGGCACTCGTCCGTCCCCGGCGTCGAGCGGGTCATCGCCTCGACCATGTCCCGCGTGCCTTCGGGATCCCTAATCCAATTCTTGTAGAAGTCATACGGGCACGCCGCGACACCGCGCGGGCTGTCGCCGGAATTGATCATGCCGGTGTAGCCGCGGTGGACCAGCTTGTAGAGATGGTTTTGCGACTGGCCGTTGCGGCGCGCGTCGCGGATCAGATGTTTCGACAGCTGGGCGTACTGGATGCCATAATCCTCCTCGCCGCACTCGCCGAGCGTACGACCGTCGAAGCCGATGATCGCGGAGTGGCCGAAATAGGAATAGACGCCGTCGAAGCCGGCAGCATTGGCGACCGCGACATAGACGTTGTTGGCCCACGCCATCGCCTTCGAGATCATGACCTGCTGCTCCTTGGCCGGATACATATAGCCCTGGCAGCGCACGATCAGCTCGGCGCCCTTCATAGCGCAGTCGCGCCAGATCTCCGGATAATTGCCATCGTCGCAGATGATCAGGCTGACCTTGAGGCCTTTCGGACCCTCGGAGACATAGGTGCAATTGCCGGGATACCAGCCTTCGATCGGCACCCAGGGCATGATCTTGCGGTACTTCTGCACGATCTCGCCCTTGTCGTTCATCAGGATCAGGGTGTTGTAGGGCGCCTTGTGCGGATGCTCCTCGTGGCGCTCGCCGGTGAGCGAGAATACACCCCACACCTTGGCCTTGCGGCAGGCCTCGGCGAAGATCGCGGTTTCCTCGCCCGGCACCACGGACGCGGTCTCGTACATCTCCTTGGAGTCGTACATGATTCCTTGCGTGGAATATTCCGGAAAGATCACGAGATCCATGCCGGGCAGGCCGACCTTCATGCCGACGATCATGTCGGCGATCTTGCGGGCGTTATCGAGCACCTCGGCCTTGGTGTGCAGGCGCGGCATCTTGTAGTTGACCACCGCGACACCGACCGTGTCGTTGCTGCTGGAAATGTCGCCGTGAAGCATGTTGAGCGCTCCTGTCTTTTATTGGCGTGAGGCGTGGGGTTAGTGGCTGATCATCCAGGGCCGCGCGGTCGGAAAGCCCTTGGCGCCGCTCCTGGTCTGGGTCATCAGCCGCGCCGGCTTTTTCCTGTCCGTCGGGCTCTTGTCCTTCACCGTCTTGCCCGACGAGCAGCAGCCGCAGCCGGGGCCGTGCGAGGCCCTGTATTGCGCCAGCGTCTGCGGTGCGTGCGTGCTGCGCTCGTTGACGGCATGCGCCTTGCGCTTCTCCGCGGGCATGCAGAAGAAGTTCGGCGCCGTCAGGATCACCCGCGGGGCCATGCTCTCGCAATGCGGGCAGCTTTGCGGATCATCGCATTCCGCCATCGGGCGGAGGTCCTTGAAAGGTCCGCAGTCGTCACAGAGATATTCATAGACGGGCATCGCATCATCCCTAACGTGTTCAACGGAGCTCGCTGCTGCGCTCATGCGAAGGCAGCCCTCATCCCGACCCTCTCCCCGCAAGAACGGGGAGAGGGAGCGCGGCATCATTTGTCCGGCGAGATCGGCATCTGGATGTCGCCAGTGATGTGCTTGATGGGCCCGGCCGCCGACGGCATCACGTCGAAGTCGAAGATCTCGGTCGGCAGCCATAGCGTGGCGCAGGCGTTGGGCACGTCGACCACGCCGGAGATGTGGCCCTGGCACGGCGCGGTGCCGAGGATCGAATAGGCCTGGGCGCCGGAGTAGCCGAACTTCTTCAGGTATTCGATCGCGTTGAGGCAGGCCTGGCGGTAGGCGATGTGAACGTCGAGATAATGCTGCTTGCCGGCTTCATCCACCGAGATGCCTTCGAAGATCAGATAGTCTTTGTAGTTGGGCGTGATCGGCGACGGCTTGAAGATCGGGTTCTTGATGCCGTATTTCGACATGCCGTCCTTGATCACCTCGACCTTCAGGTGCAGCCAGCCGGCCATCTCGATGGCGCCGCAGAAGGTGATCTCGCCGTCGCCCTGGCTGAAGTGCAGGTCGCCCATCGAAAGACCTGCGCCGGGCACGTAGACCGGGAAATAGATCTTCGAACCGCGGGAGAGATCCTTGATGTCGCAATTGCCGCCATGCTCGCGCGGCGGCACAGTGCGCGCACCTTCCGATCCGATCTTGGCCTTGACGTCACCCTTGGCACGGCCGCCATGGGCGGTCGCCGCGAACGGCGGGTTAGCCAAACCGGGCACGCGGGTCGGATTGGTCGAGATCAGCTCGGCCTCGCGCTTGTTCCAGGTCTCGAGCATCTTCGGATCGGGCAGACAGCCGATCAGGCCGGGATGGATCAGGCCAGCAAAATTTACGCCTGGCACATGGCGCGAGGAGGTGTAGAGGCCCTTGATGTCCCAGATCGACTTCTGCGCCAGCGGGAAGTGGTCGGTGAGGAATCCGCCGCCGTTCTGCTTGGAGAAGAAGCCGTTGAAGCCCCAAAGGCTCTCCTTGAGCGGGCCGACGTCGAGCAGGTCGACGACAAGGAGATCGCCGGGCTCGGCGCCCTTGACGCCGATCGGGCCGGAGAGGAAGTGCACGATCGACAGGTCGATGTCGCGCACGTCGTCGGCGGAATCGTTGTTCTTGATGAAGCCGCCGGTCCAATCATAGGTCTCGATGATGAAGTCGTCGCCGGGATTGACCCAGGCCACGATCGGAATGTCGGGGTGCCAGCGGTTGTGCACCATGTCGTTTTCATAGGCCGATTTGGTGAGATCGACCTTGATCAGTGTCTCTGGCATCGAGATGCTCCCCTTCTACTTGCGGTTGGTTAGACGGACAGATATTTCGAGACCTGCGCGGCATCGACGGCGTCGCACGGATCGTCGCGCACGATCTCGCCGTTCTCGATCACCAGCACGCGGTCGGCGATATCGAGCGCGAAGCTCAGGACCTGCTCGGACACCACGATCGAGAGCCCCTTCTCGTCGCGGATGCGCTTGAGCGTGCGCGCCATCTCCTTGATGATCGACGGCTGGATGCCCTCGGTCGGTTCATCCAGCAGCAGCACCTTCGGCTTGGTCGCAAGCGCGCGCGCGATCGCGAGCTGCTGCTGCTGGCCGCCGGAGAGATTGCCGCCGCGGCGGCCCTTCATCTCCAGCAGCACCGGAAACAATTCGTAGATGTCGCTTGGCACCTCGGAGCCGCCGCAGACGACGAGGCCGGTCTCGATGTTCTCCTTCACCGTCATGGTGGAGAAGATCATGCGACCCTGCGGCACATAGGCGAGGCCCTTGGCGACGCGCTCGTAGCTCTTGAGACCGCCGAGCTCGGCGCCATCCATGGTCACCGAACCGCTTTTGGCCGGCAGGATGCCCATCAGCGATTTCATCAGCGTGGTCTTGCCCATGCCGTTGCGGCCCATGATCGCGACGATCTCGTTCGGCGCGACCTTGACGTTGAGCCCGTGCAGCACCTCGCTCTGGCCGTAGGCGACGTGAAGATCTGAAATTGCCAGCATCGTTGGCTCCTAGACTCGGTGCTTCTTCACCTCTGCCCGACGGGGAGAGGCATAGGCCGCTCTTCGCGGCCATGCTTCAAAACGCCGAAGCGAAGCTTCGGCCTTGGCGTAGCGCCGGGTGAGGGGGCGCAGGTCCATCGAGGGAGCGAAGCCCCTCACCCGAATGGCTGCGCCATTCGACCTCTCCCTGTGGGAGAGGTGGACGGAGATCGCCCCGCGTGCTTGGCCCTTACTCGCCATCGTCAGTGTCCCAGATAGACTTCAACGACCTTGGGATCGTTCTTCACCTTCTCCATCGTCCCCTCCGAGAGGATCTGGCCCTGGTGCAGCACGGTGACCTTGTGGGCGATGTCTTCGACGAATTTCATGTCGTGCTCGATCACCAGCACCGAGCGATTCTTGATGATGCGGTTGAGCAGCTCGGCGGTCTTGGCGCGTTCGGACACGCTCATGCCGGCGACGGGCTCGTCGAGCATCAACAGGTCCGGATCCTGGATCAGCAGCATGCCGATCTCGAGCCACTGCTTCTGGCCATGGCTGAGCTCGTCGGCATAGGTATTGAGCTTGTCCTTCAGGAAGATCATCTCCGCGACCTCTTCGACCCGGTCCTTCACCAGCTGATCACGCTGAAAGGTCAGCGAGCCGAACACGGTGCGGCCGCGCGGAAACGAGATCTCGAGATTCTCGAAAACGGTGAGGTCCTCGAACACCGACGGCGTCTGGAACTTGCGCCCGACACCGGTCTGCACGATCTCGTTTTCTCTCATTTTCGTGAGCTCCTTGCCACGAAACTGAATTGAACCCGACGTTGCCTTGGTCTTGCCGCAGATCAGGTCAAGCACAGTGGTCTTGCCCGCCCCGTTGGGACCGATGATGACGCGGATCTCGTTCTCCTCGACGTAGAAGGAGAGATCGTTGACTGCCTTGAAGCCGTCGAACGAGACGGTCAGTCCGGAAACCGCGAGCAGGAATTCCTTGGGCTGATGACCGATGAGCATGATCTACCTCCTCACTGCCAGGGTGGCATCGGCATCGGGATGACCGATGAGCATGATCTACCTCCTCACTGCCAGCGTGGCATCGGCATCGGGATGACCGATGAGCATGATCTACCTCCTCACTGCCAGCGTGGCATCGGCATCGGGATGACCGATGAGCATGATCTACCTCCTCACTCTGCCGGCGCGCCGTCGGCGACGGAGTTGTCGTTCCAGCCCGCCTTCGCCCTGCGCGAGCCGAACAGCTGATCGATGCGCGGCTGCACGTAATCGGCCCAGAGCCCGGACAGACCGTTCGGGAAGGCGAGAACGACGGCGATGAACAGCGCGCCGAGGCCGAACAGCCAGAGTTGCGGAAAAGATTCCGACAGGCTGGTCTTGGCGAAATTCACCAGGATGGCGCCCCAGATCGCGCCGAAGATCGACATCCGCCCGCCGACGGCGGTGTAGATCACCATCTCGATCGATGGCACGATGCCGACGAAGGACGGCGACATGAAGCCGACATTGAGCGCGAACATGGCGCCGCCGATCGCGGCGAAGATCGCAGCCATGCAGAAGGCAAAGATCTTGAAATTGGCGACGCTGTAGCCGGAGAAGCGGACGCGGTCCTCCTGTTCGCGCATCGCCACCAGAATGCGGCCGAGCTTGGTCAGGCGGATGAATTGCGCGATGCCGATGCAGGCGAACAGCAGCACCACCTCGACGAAGTACAGGATGATCTTGGCGTGGTCGGGCCGGATGTCCCAGCCCTTGAGCGTGCGCAGATCGGTCATGCCGTTGATGCCGCCGGTATAGCCCTGTTGACCCACGATCAGGATGGTGAGGATGGCGGCGACGGCCTGGGTGATGATCGCGAAATAGGTGCCGCCGACGCGGCGCTTGAACATCGCGGTGCCGATGATCAGGGCGAACAGGCCGGGCACCAGGATGATGGCGAGGATGGTGAAGGTCAGGCTGTGAAACGGCTGCCAGAAGAACGGCAGCGCCGTGATCTGATTCCAGTCCATGAAATCGGGAATGCCGGGCGTCGACTGGATCTTGGTGTTCTCGACGCTCGAGGCCTCGAGCTTGAGGAACATCGCCATGCAATAGCCGCCGAGGCCGAAGAACACGCCCTGCCCCAGGCTCAAGATGCCGCCATATCCCCAGCACAGCACGAGACCGATCGCGACAAAGGCGTAGGTCAGGTATTTTGCGACCAGGTTGAGGCGGAACACGTCCAGCGTCAGGGGCAGGATCACGAACAACACGGCGGCCAAGGCAATGAAGCCCATGAGCTCGGATCGGTTGAAGAAGCGTGAGTTGATGATCATGACTTGCCTCTCGTTATTTCCGGACCTTGAGGGCGAAGAGACCCTGCGGGCGCAGCATCAGGATGCCGACGACCGCGAGCAGCGTCAGCACCTTGGCCATCGAGCCCGACATGAAGAACTCGAGGGTGGATTGCGTCTGCGAGATCGAGAAGGCCGAAGCGATGGTGCCGAGCAGGCTCGCCGCGCCGCCGAACACGACGACCAGGAACGTATCGACGATGTAGAGCTGCCCCGACGTCGGCCCGGTCGAGCCGATCATGGTGAAGGCGCTGCCGGCGACGCCCGCGATGCCGCAGCCGAGGCCGAACGTGAAGCGATCGACCTTCTCGGTGTTGATGCCGACTGCACCGGCCATGACGCGGTTCTGCACGACCGCGCGCACCTGGCGGCCCCAGCGCGACATGTAGAGAACGTAGGCGACGGAGATGGTGATCAGCACCGTGAGCCCCATCACGAAGACGCCGTTGATCGGCACCTCGATGCTGTCGGTCACGTGCAGCGAGCCGAGCATCCATTGCGGCAGCTCGACACCCACCTCGCGCGCGCCGAAAACGGAGCGATAGGCCTGCTGCAGCATCAGGCTGAGGCCCCAGGTCGCAAGCAGCGTATCGAGCGGGCGCTTGTAGAGGTGCCGTATCAGCACCCATTCCACCACCATCCCCAACGCACCGGAGGCGAGAAAAGCGAGGATCATGGCGAGGAAGAAGTAACCACTGAACAGACTCGGCAAATAGGTCTGGAAGAGATTTGACGTCATCCAGGTGACGTAGGCCCCGAGGATCATGAACTCGCCGTGGGCCATGTTGATGACGCCCATCTGGCCGAAGATGATCGCGAGCCCGAGCGCCATCAGAACGTAGACGGAGAACAGGATCAGTCCGGCAAACCCCTGCATGACGAAGATCGAGCCGAGGTCGCCAATCGAATAGTCGCCGAACATCTATGTCCTCCGTCGGGAAAGGGTCCCGCGTCGCGAGCAGATTCGCGACGCGGGGGCTTGAGGCATGGACTTGCGGTCCACGCCAGGGAGCGGTTTTGCCTTGGGGGAAAGTGCGGCGAACGCCGCGGCTCTTACTGATAGCCCTTGGGGAACGGATCCGGCTCGACGAGATCGGCGGTCTCGTAGATCAGCTCGAACTGGCCATCGAGCTTGGCGCGTCCCACCCGGGTCTTCGACCAGAGGTGATGATTCTCGTGGACGCGCACGTAGCCTTCCGGAGCTCCCTTGAACTCGACGCCCGGCGAGGCAGCGGCGATCTTGTCGACGTCGAAGGAGCCGGCCTTCTCGACCGTCAGCTTCCACAGCCATGGGCCGAGATAGGCAGCCTGGGTGACGTCTCCGATCACGGTCTTCTCGCCCCACATCTTCTTGAACACCGACACGAAAGCCTTGTTGTTGGGATTGTCGAGGGACTGGAAGTACTTCATGCAGGCATAGGCGCCCGCGATGTTCTCACCGCCGATGCCGTCGATCTCATCCTCGGTCACCGAAATCGTGAGCAGCGGCTGCTTGGCGAGATCGACGCCGGCCGCCTTGAGCTGCTTGTAGAAGGCGACGTTGGAGCCGCCGACGACGTCGGTGAAGATCACGTCGGGCTTGGTCAGCTTGATCTTGTTGATGACCGAGTTGAACTGGGTCGAGCCGAGCGCATAGTATTCCTCGCCGACGACCTTGCCCTTGAGCACGTTCTCGACGTGCTTGCGGGCGATCTTGTTGGAGGTGCGCGGCCAGATGTAGTCCGAGCCGATGAAGAAGAACGACTTGGCGCCCTTCTCCTTGGCGATCCAGTTCAGGCCGGCGAGAATCTGCTGGGTCGCTTCCTGGCCGGTGTAGATCACGTTCTTGGATTGCTCGAGGCCTTCGTAGAAGGTCGGGTAGTAGAGCATGCCGTTATACTGCTCGACCACCGGCAGCACCGCCTTGCGGGAGGCCGAGGTCCAGCAGCCCATGATGGCCGCAACCTTGTCGTTCACAAGCAGCTTCTTCGCCTTCTCGGCGAAAGTCGGCCAGTCCGATGCGCCGTCCTCCTGGATGAACTTGATCTTGCGGCCGAGCACGCCGCCCGCCGCGTTGATCTGCTCGATCGCGAGCTTTTCGGCCTGGATCGAGCCGGTCTCGGAGATCGCCATGGTGCCGGTCGCCGAATGCAGGATGCCAACCGTCACTTCGGTGTCGGTAACTGCCAGACCCGTGGTGTTGACCGCCGAGGTCGCCGGCGCCTGCGCAAAGGACGCCCGCGGCAGCATCGTGATGGCCGGCACGGCCGCCATTCCCATCAACAATTTGCGCCGCAGCGGCGACAACAGGCCCTTGTTTGCTTCGTCTGACATGAGCACCCCACTTTTGTTCGAGAACACGCGATTGGTGCCCGTGAGGATGGCTCGAATTTATGCAGCCCAAGCATACGCAAGATCGCGTATACTGCACCGCAAAATGCCGACGTAGGCTTTTGGTACGGAATTTGCGAGGGGTCCGGGTCCGTATCGGGAGTAGGGTTAGGTGGCAGGGCGGCAGCGAATAGACCGCGTCAGGCGCCAGTACAACCAATGGGTCGCCAACCAGACGCTGGAAGACTACGCGCTGCGCTTCACCGCCAAGAGCGCGCGGCGGTGGTCTGCCGCCCGCGTCGCCAACACCGCAATCGGCGCGATCTCCTTCCTGGTGCTGGAGGCGATCGGCGGCACCATCACGCTGAATTACGGCGTCACCAACGCCGCGGCCGCGATCCTCGTCGTCTCCGCCATCATCTTCTGCTGCGGCGTGCCGATTGCCTATCATGCCGCCAAATGCGGCATCGACATCGACCTCCTCACCCGCGGCGCCGGCTTCGGCTATATCGGCTCGACCGTGACGTCGCTGATCTACGCGTCCTTTACTTTCATCTTCTTCGCGGTGGAGGCGGTGATCCTGGCGACCGCACTGGAGATGTGCTTGGGCATTCCGCGCCCGATCGGCTACCTCATCAGCGCGGTGGCGATCATCCCGCTCGTAACCTACGGCATCACACTGATCAGCCGCTTCCAGCTCTGGACGCAGCCGCTCTGGATCATCCTGCACATCCTGCCCTTTGTCGCGATCGCCTGGGCCAATCCCCACTCGTTCACGGAATGGCGCAAGTTTTCCGGTGAACACGGCGACCTCAACGGGCATTTCGACCTGTTGCTGTTCGGCGTGGCATCCTCCGTGGTGTTCTCGCTGGTGGCGCAGATCGGCGAGCAGGTCGATTTCCTCAGGTTTCTGCCGCGCGACCGCCGCGCCTCCAGGGCATCGTGGTGGATCGCGCTGATGAGCGCGGGGCCGGGCTGGATCGTGCTCGGCGCGCTGAAGCTCCTGGCCGGCTCGTTCCTCGCGTTCTTTGCACTGAGTCATGGCGTGCCGGCCGAAGAGGCCGCCGAGCCCGCGCATATGTATCTCGTCGCCTTTCGCTACGTGCTGTCCGAGCCGGACCTCGTACTGGCCCTGACCGGCATCTTCGTGATCCTGTCGCAGATCAAGATCAACGTCACCAACGCCTATGCGGGTTCGATCGCCTGGTCGAATTTCTTCTCGCGCCTGACCCATAGCCATCCCGGCCGCGTGGTCTGGCTGGTGTTCAACGTGATGGTGGCGCTGCTTCTGATGGAGATCGGCGTCTACAAGGCGCTGGAGCAGACGCTGGCGCTCTACTCCAACGTCGCGATCGCCTGGGTTGGCGCGCTGGTGTCGGACCTCGTGGTCAACAAGCCGCTCGGCCTGCGTCCGCCGCAGATGGAATTCAAGCGGGCGCATCTCTACGACATCAATCCGGTCGGTGTCGGCGCGATGACGCTCGCGATCATCGTCTCGATCGCGGCGTTCTACGGCCTGTTCGGCCCGACCATGAAGGCGCTCGCCGCCTTCGTCGCGCTCACGGTCGCCTTCGTCACCGCGCCTGTGATCGCCTGGCTGACGGACGGAAAATTCTATATCGCGCGCAAACCGAAGAGAAGCTGGGCCAATATCGAGGCGATCCAGTGCTGTATCTGCGAGCACAGCTTCGAGCCTGAAGACACCACCTCCTGCCCCGCCTATGCCGGCCCGATCTGCTCGCTGTGCTGCTCGCTCGACGCCCGCTGCCACGATCTCTGCAAGCCACACGGGCGTGCGCAAGTGCAGTTCGCCGACGCACTCGGCAGAATTCTGCCGCAGCCGATCTATGCGCGGATCAACTCGCAGTTCGGCCACTATATCGGCGTCTTCGTGGTCTCCGCCGGCCTCGTCGCGCTGGTGCTCGGACTGATCTATCTCCAGACCTCGGCCAGCGTGCATGGTGAAAACATGCTGGTCTCGAACGTGCTGTGGAAGGTATTCTTCTCGCTCAGCATCATCATCGGCGTGGTGGCCTGGCTGTTCGTGCTGGCGCAGCAGAGCCGCCGCGCCGCCGAGGCCGAGACGCGGCGTCAGACTGCGCTGCTGATCCAGGAGATCGACGCGCACAAGCGCACCGACGCCGAACTGCAGCGTGCTAAGGAGGTCGCCGAATCCGCCAATCTGGCCAAGAGCCGCTACGTGGTGGGCCTGAGCCACGAGCTGCGCTCGCCGCTGAATGCGATCAGCGGCTATGCCCAGCTGCTCGAGCAGGATACGACGCTGGGCCCGAAGCCGCGCGACCAGGTCCGCGTCGTCCGCCGCAGCGCCGATCACCTGTCCGGCCTGATCGACGGTATCCTGGACATCTCCAAGATCGAGGCGGGGCGGCTATATCTGTCGCGCGACGAGGTGCGCTTGAGCGAATTCCTGGACCAGCTCGTCGGCATGTTCCGTCTCCAGGCTGCCGCCAAAGGCATCGACTTCGTGTTCAGGCGGCCGGCGCATCTGCCGGTCGTCGTCTATGCCGACGAGAAGCGGCTGCGCCAGGTGCTGATCAATTTGCTTTCCAATGCCATAAAATTCACCCAGACCGGCAGCGTGCAGTTCGTCGTGCACTATCGCAGCCCCGTTGCCGAGTTCGAGGTGATCGACACCGGCCCCGGCATCCAGGGCGACGATCTCGAGCGCATCTTCGCGCCGTTCGAACGCGGCGCGCTCGGCGTCGCGCAGCCGCAGACCGGCACCGGCCTCGGCCTGACCATCAGTCGCCTCCTTGCCGGCGTGATGGGCGGCGATATCAAGGTTACGAGCACGGTCGGCACCGGCTCAACGTTCAAGGTCAAGATCCTGCTCTCGGAGGTCGCCAATCCCCAGCGCATCGCGCCAGTGGAGGCGCCGGTCTCCGGCTATCACGGCGCGCGCAAGACCATCCTCGTCACCGACGATGATCCCGTGCATCGCGACCTCCTGCGCGAGGTGCTGACACCGCTCGGCTTCATCCTGCTAAGCGCACCCGACGGCGCGGGCTGCCTGGCGCTGGCACAGCATTGCCGGCCCGATCTATTCCTGCTCGATATCTCGATGCCTGCCATGGACGGCTGGGCTGTCGCCGAGGCCCTGCGCGCGAACGGACATCACCAAGCGCGCATCCTGATGGTGTCGGCAAGCGCGATCGAGGCCCACGGTGCGCCGCTTGCACAACCCTTCCATGACGGCTACCTGATGAAGCCGATCGACATCCCGCGGCTGCTGGAGACGATCCGCCAGCTCCTGAAGCTCGAATGGCAATACGATTCGGACGAGGTCGCGGTGCCGTTCTGGCATCCCGAGACCGGATCAAAGCCGCCGCTGCGGCACATCGAGGCGCTGATCGGGCTAGGCCAGATCGGCTACGTCAAGGGCATCCAGTTGAAGCTGGACGAGATCGGCAGCGAGCATCCTGAACATGCCGACTTCGTCGCGCAGATGCGGTCGCTGGTCGATCGCTTCGATCTCGACCAGTACATGGCTACATTGAAGACGTTGCATGCTTATGAGCATTGAACCAAAGAAGCGCGACGTCGCGCTCGTTGTCGATGATTCCCCGGAGACGCTGCGGCTGCTCACCGACGCGCTCGACGGCGCCGGCATGACGGTGATGGTGGCGCTCGACGGCGCCGCGGCGATGCGCATCATCGATCAGATCACGCCCGACATCGTGCTGCTCGATGCCGTGATGCCGGGCATCGACGGCTTCGAGACCTGCCGCCGGCTCAAGCGCGATGCGGGTCTCGCCAACGTCCCTGTGATCTTCATGACAGGTCTTGCGGAGACCGAGCACATCGTTCGTGGACTGGAAGCCGGCGGCGTCGACTACGTGACCAAGCCGATCGTGATCGAGGAGATGCTGGCGCGCATCCGCGTCCATCTCGGCAATGCCCGGCTGACCCAGAGCGCACGCGCCGCACTCGACGTCTCCGGCCGCTTCCTATTCGCCGTCAATCGCCAGGGCACCGTGCTCTGGGCGACGCCGCAGGCGCAGAAGCTGCTGTCGGATCATCAGGGCGCACAGGCCGAGGACTTCATCCTGCCGCCATCGCTGCTGCAATGGCTGGAGCAGGCCAAAGCCAAGGGCAGCTCGAAGTCTCAAGGAGCTTCCTTGCCCGACAATCCGAAACTTCGGCTCTTCTACATGGGCGAGACCGCGCCGAACGAGTTCCTGCTGCGGCTCTCCAGGGAGTCCGGCACCGCGCTGCCCCCCGAATTCACCAGCGAGCTCGGCCTCACCACGCGGGAGGGAGAGGTGCTGGCCTGGCTCAGCAAGGGCAAGACCAACCGCGACATCGCGCAAATCTTGGGCCTCAGCCCGCGCACGGTCGACAAGCATCTGGAGCAGATCTACTCCAAGCTCGGCGTGGAGAACCGGACCGCGGCTGCGGCGATTGCCGCGAATGCGACGCGACGGAATTCGTGAGTGTGCTGCGACTGAGTTGGAACGCCGCTACCCCAGTAAACGGTGTCGCCCGGGCTCGCTTCGCGCCCCGGGACGACAGTTGGGTGTGGGGTTAGCGTCGCCGCCCTCACCCCACGCCTACGAACGACCTCACCCGTAAACAAACGCCTTATCATCCAGGTCCGTCTTCGGGATCTCGTCCTTCTCGGTCCAGTAATCCTGGCTGTGCTGCCATTCCGGCTTGTCGCCGCGCTTGGGCAGCAGGTTCATGTTGCGCATCATGTAGCCGGGGTTGAAGTTTTCCGGATCGATCCAGGGCAGGATCGGCATGTTGTGGTCTTCGGGACGCAGCCTCACCTCGACCTTCTTCTTGCCCTTGGCCTTCATGTGTCCGAGCAGCCGACAGACGAAATCGGCGACGAGGTCGACGCGCAGCGTCCAGCTGGCGCGGAAGTAGCCGAACACCCAGACCATGTTCGGCACGCCCGTGAACATCATGCCGCGATAGGTGACGGTGTCGCCGAAGGCAAGCGGCTTGCCGTCGATCTCGAAGGCGATGTCGCCGAGCGCGGCAAGATTGAAGCCGGTCGCGGTGATGATGATATCGGCCTCCAGCAGCTTGCCCGATTTGAGCTGGACGCCGTTCTCGACGAAGCATTCGATCTCGTCGGTCACGACCGAAGCCTTGCCGCTGGCGATGCCCTTGAACAGATCGGCATCCGGCACGAAGGCGATGCGCTGCCGCCACGGCCGGTATCTTGGCGTGAAGTGGGTCTCGACGTCGTAGTCGGGACCGAGGACTGCGCTGATCTGGCCGATCAGCTCCTTCTTGACCTGCTCAGGCTTGGACACGCAGAGCTTCGTAAACGCATCCTGCTCGAACAAGATCTTCCGCCGCACGATCTCATGGATCCAGGTTTCGTCAACCTGAAGCCGGCGCAGCTCTTCCGCGATCTCGATGGCGTTGCGGCCAAGGCGGAAATAGGTTGGCGAGCGCTGCAGCATGGTGACGTGCGCGCAACTGTCCGCGATGTTCGGCACCAGCGTCGCCGCGGTCGCGCCCGAGCCGATCACAACCACCTTCTTGCCCGCGAGATCGATATCATCCGGCCAGGTCTGGGGATGGACGATGCGACCCTTGAAGCGGTCCATTCCCTTCCATTCCGGCGTATAGCCCTCCGAATGGCGGTAATAGCCCTGGCACATCCAGAGGAAGTTTGCGGTAAAGGTCTTTGCCTCGCCCGTATCGGTGGTCGTCGCCTCGATGGTCCAGAGATTCTGCTCGCTCGACCAGCTCGCGGAATTGATCTTGTGCTTGTAGCGGATGTGACGGGCGATATCGTTGTCGTCGATCACCTCTTTCATGTAGGAGAGAATCTCCTCGGCGGTCGCGATGGGCGGGCCAACCCAGGGCTTGAAGCTGTAGCCGAAGGTGTGGAGGTCGCTGTCCGAGCGGATGCCGGGATAGCGATGCGTGCTCCAGGTGCCGCCGAACGTCGCCTGCGTTTCGAGGATGACGTAGCTCGTACCCGGCAGCTGCTTTTCGATATGATAGGCGCTGCCGATGCCGGAGATGCCGGCGCCGACGATCAGCACGTCGAAATGTTCCGAGGCCTGCTTGGTGGTGGCGTGACTGCGAACAGCGACATTCATTGTTGCTTCTATGCCTTGCTTGTTTTTGTGGCCGCCTTTGATCGGGCGACCCGTTTCCTCCGCGACGGGCATGGTCGCCCATCGCGCTTCCGCTTCAAAATGACATAGATCAAGTCGAGGTCAAATCACAGCGCCGCACCCCAGCTCCGCGCGGTCTGCAAAATCCAGTCGCGATAGAGCGTCAGCGGCGTCACGCCGGTCAATCCGCCGCAACCTGCGGCGCCGTTCGGCCCTGTCGACCAGCTGATGAGACCGACGAGCACGGGACCATTCGGCTTGTCCTCGAACACGGGGCCGCCGGAATCGCCGGTGCAGGCGCCAATTCCGTCGCGAACACCGTTGGTTACGGGATCGACCAGGCGAATCTGGAGCGTGCCGGGCTGGCCGGTCGTAACGAGGCCGGCAACGCGCGTCGTGCCGCCGCTCTTGCCGTCGCCCCGCACCGTGACGCCAATACCGGCGATCACGAAGCGGCTGCCGACCTGGATTGGAATCGTCGGCATGCCGACGGTCACCGTGGATTTTCCCTTGAGTGGAATATCCAGTTGCAGCAGCGCCACGTCGGCGGTGGCGCGATGCGCCTGCATCGCCTGCATGTTGAAATTCGGATGGATCGCGACGGTACGGACATTCAGCAATTGCGGCTGACCATCGGCGCTACGCTCGACGATCTTGTAGTCGGCGCCGGGCTGCACGCAGTGGGCCACCGTCAACACTACTTTTGGCGCGATCAGGCTGCCGGTGCAGAAATTGCCGCGCGAGCCGACGATGGTAACGATGGCGCGCGCAATGCCGTCGGCTTGCGGCGTGCCGCCACCGACGATGGCGTGGGCGGGTGTGGCGAGCAGCAGCGCCGCTGTGATGAACGTGGCAAGCTTCTTCATGGGAACACGCTTTGGCGTCAGCATCGGTGAGGAGGGGGACAGCTTCGGACTGGCTCTTGCCGATAACGCATGCTAGCCCTCTTGGAAAGGAATTGACGAGGGCAGGACATTGGCGATCGAGGCTGTGGTCTTTGATTTTGGCGGCGTGCTGACGAGCTCACCATTCGAGGCGTTCACGCGGTTCGAGACCGAACGTGGCCTGCCCGCCGACATCATCCGGCGCACGAACGCAGCCAATCACCTGGAGAACGCCTGGGCCAGGTTCGAGCGGGCCGAGGTCGATATCGAAACCTTCGATCACTTGTTCGCCGAGGAGTCCCGCGCGCTTGGCGCAGAAGTGCGCGGACGCGACGTGCTGCCGCTGCTCCAGGGCGATCTGCGGCCGGAGATGGTCGAGGCGTTGAAGCGGATCAAGGCACAATTCAAGACCGGCTGCATCACCAACAATTTGCCGGCTAACGCAATTGGCAGCATGACCGGACGCTCACTTTACATCGCCGAGGTGATGGTGCTGTTCGACCACGTCATCGAATCCGCCAAGATCGGCCTACGCAAGCCTGACCCGCGCATCTACCGGATGATGGTCGAGACGCTGAAGGTCGATCCGAACAATTGCGTCTATCTCGACGATCTCGGCGTGAATTTGAAGCCAGCGCGCGAAATGGGCATGACGACGATCAAGGTGACGAGTGGGGCGCAGGCGATCGCGGATCTCGAGAAGGCGACGGGGCTGAAGCTGAGATAGCGCGTCATACTCCGTCCCTGCGAGCGCAGCGAAGCAATCCGGGCTGTCTCCGCGGAAAGATTCTGGATTGCTTCGCTACGCTCGCGATGACGGCGGTGGCGAGATATCGACCAACCAAATCTACTCCGCCGCAGCCGCGATCCGCTCCGGGAACGCTGCGGCCAGCGAGTCACGATCCGGCTTCAGCACACCGCGCTCGGTAATCAGGCCGGTGACAAGCCGCGCCGGGGTCACGTCGAAGGCGTAATTCGCGACCGACGAGTTCTCCGGCACGATGCGTACCGTCTCCAGCCTTCCGTCTGCGGTGCGGCCGGTCATGTCGGTGACTTCAACGCCACTGCGCTGCTCGATCGGAATGTCACGGATGCCGTCATGGACGGCGAAGTCGATCGTCGGCGACGGCAGCGCGACGTAGAAGGGCACGCCATTGTCATGCGCGGCAAGCGCCTTGAGATAGGTGCCGATCTTGTTGCAGACGTCGCCATTGGCGGCGACGCGGTCGGTGCCGACAATGGCGAGATCGACCATACCGTGCTGCATCAGGTGTCCGCCGGTATTGTCCGGGATCACCGTGTGCGGCACGCCGTGATGGCCGAGCTCCCAGGCCGTGAGCGAGGCGCCCTGGTTGCGCGGCCGGGTCTCGTCGACCCAGACATGGACCTTGATGCCGCGCTCATGTGCAAGATAGATCGGCGCCGTCGCCGTGCCCCAATCGACGGTAGCGAGCCAGCCGGCGTTGCAATGGGTCAGCACGTTGACCACTTCGCCCGGCTTCTTCGCCGCGATCGCCTCGATCAACTTCAGACCGTTGCCGGCGATGCCACGGTTGATCTCGACGTCCTGCTCGACGATCTCATCGGCGCGCGCATAGGCCGCTTCCGCCCGTTCCACCGGATCGATCGGCGCGAGCGCCGCGCGCATCTCGTCCAGGGCCCATTTCAGATTGATCGCGGTGGGCCGCGCCACGACGAGCGTGTCATAAGCGCGCTTCAGGCCCTCATCCGAGGCATCCTCGCGCATGGCGAGCGCCATGCCGTAAGCGGCGGTGGCGCCGATCAGCGGCGCGCCGCGCACCAGCATGTCACGAATGGCAACTGCCGCGTCTTCACACGCCGTCAGCCTCGCAATGACGAATTCATGCGGCAGCCGGCGCTGGTCGATCGCACCGACCGACCAGCCGTCACGCTCGCGCCAGATGCTGCGGAAATGCTTGCCGTCGACCTTCATGGCATTCTGCCTTTCGTATCACGCCCGCAGCACGCGTCCTGCCACCGCGTCGAGCTTCTTCAGAAGCTCGGGATCGCGCGCCTCGGGCGCCGTGATCAGCGCGGTGTCGAGCGCGCGGTCCGAACCGATCGGGCACGGCTCGTGCTCGCGCGGGAAATCCTTGGCTAGCCGCGCCACCAGCGCCTTCGCCTTGTCGGCGTTCGAGTTCAGCACGCGGATGATGTCCTGAACGGTGACGGCGTCATGATCGGGATGCCAGCAGTCGAAATCCGTCACCATTGCGACGGTGGCGTAACAAATCTCCGCCTCACGCGCGAGCTTCGCCTCGGGCATGTTGGTCATGCCGATCACGGAATAGCCGAGCGTCTTGTAGGTCATGCTTTCCGCGTAAGTGGAGAATTGCGGCCCTTCCATGCAGACATAGGTGCCGCCGCGCGCGATCGCGATGCCCTCGGCCTCAGCCGCCGCGGCAAGATGGATGCGCAGCCGCGGCGAGACCGGGTGTGCCATCGATACATGCGCGACGCAGCCGCGGCCGAAGAACGAGCTCTCGCGCTTGTGGGTGCGGTCGACGAACTGGTCGACGAGAACGAAGGTGCCCGGCGGAAGTTCCTCTTTGAAGGAGCCGCAGGCCGACAGCGAGATCAAGTCCGTGACGCCGGCGCGCTTCAGCACGTCGATGTTGGCACGGTAGTTGATGTCGGAGGGGGAGAGCCGGTGACCCCTGTCATGCCGCGGCAGGAACACCACCGGCAGGCCGGCGATGGAGCCACGCCGCAGGGGCGCAGAGGGCTCGCCCCAAGGGCTCTTGATCACCTCTTCGCGAGCACCCTCGAGGCCCGGCAGGTCGTAGATGCCCGAGCCCCCGATGATACCCAATACCGCCCGCGTCATGCCTGCTCCACCCTGTCCACCAAATGTGACATGGTTAAGCTATGCCAGTTTTGCGGCGGATTTGGAACGGGGGTGGAGGGGTGACGGCGGTCGCGTGAGGAGCGCGGACGACGCCGTGGAAGGAGCCGTGCGCTCGACTTAAGCCGCCGTTGCCGGCTGCAGCTGGGTCGCGACCATCCGCTCCAGCGTCTCGACCGACAGGAAATTCTCCGGCGTGATCTCGGACTGCGGGATGGTGAAATCGAACTCGGCCTCGACGCCGAGCATCAGATTGACCATGTCCATCGAGGTCAGGCCGATATCGACGAGCTTCGCCTGTGGCGTGACGTCAGCGGCAAGCGAGTTCTGTTCGAGGATGCCCTTCACCAGCTTGATGATGCGGTTGCGCAAATCGGTATCGGAGGCCTGCATCGGCAAATTCCCATCTGTCTATCGGAGGCGGATCGGACTGCCGGCCACGATGGGCACGGTCTGCCGGTCCTGCAATGGGCGGCAGCAATACTTCGCGCTTCTTAGTAAACGATGACTCAGATTGTCCGAAATTCAGGCTTCTTCCGGAATCCTAACACGATGCTGGAAAATCAGGTGATGCAAACAACCGGACCTTAACTGTTCGTTCGGAATTGGGTTTTGTTTACCCTCTATTTCATCGACGAATTTGAATTAAATCCGTAGCCTCGTCTCACAAGCAAAGATGGCCGGAGGATCGCTTCAAGCGGCATCGCGAATGATGCCGGCGATCTCGAACGGCAAACCGGAGGCGGACGAGTATGAACGTGCGTGAAGCAGTCCTCACTGTCGACGAGATGCAGACCGGATTTCTCGAGCAGGGTCCCTCCCTGATCGAGCGTGCCGCGCGGACCGCCGCAGCGGCCGCAGCCGACGCAGACGGCGTCGATCGCGACGCCCGCTTCCCGCACAAGGCTTTCGACGTCGCACGCGAGCAAAAGCTGCTCGGCGTGATGGTTCCGGTCGAGTTCGGCGGCTTCGGCGCCTCGATCTATGACGTCACCGACATCTGCTACACGCTCGGGCGCGCCTGCGCTTCGACGGCGATGATCTACGCGATGCACCAGACCAAGGTCGCCTGCGTCGTCAGGCACGGCCATGGCATTCCCTGGATGGAGACCATGATGCGCCGGGTCGCCCGCGACCAGTGGCTGCTCGCCTCTTCCACTACCGAGGGCCAGAATGGCGGCAACATCCGCGCCAGCGCTGCCGCGGTCGACCATGCCGGCGACACCGTCTCGCTCGTGCGCGACGCCACCGTGATCTCCTATGGTGCCGAAGCCGACGGCCTCGTCACCATCGCCCGCCGCGCCACCGATGCCGCCGCCTCCGACCAGGTGCTGCTGGCTCTCGCCAAGGACGACTATTCGCTGAAGCGGACGCTCGGCTGGGAAACGCTCGGCATGCGCGGCACCTGCTCGACCGGGTTCGAGCTGAGGGTCGACTGCCCCGCCGACCGCGTCTTTCCGGAATCCTATGACAAGATCCACGCCCAGACCATGACGCCGTTCGCGCATCTGTGCTGGTCGTCGGCCTGGGCCGGCATTGCCGCTGCGGCCGTGACCCGCGCGCAGGCTTTCATCCGTAAGGCTGCGCGCTCTTCCGGCGGCCAGATGCCCCCGGCCGCGGCGCATTTCACCGCCGCCAAGATGTCGCTGGCCAAGCTGCGCGCGCTGATTGCCGCCAACATCGACGCCTTCGCCAGCGCCGAGCATGACGAGCGGGCGCTCGGCTCGCTCGACTTCCAGTCCTCCATCACGCTGCTGAAGGTGCAGGCCTCCGAGCTCGCGGTCGAGACCGTGATGCATGCTATGCGCACCGCGGGCCTTTCCGGCTACCGCAACGACGGCGAGTTCACCATGGGCCGGCACCTCCGCGACGTGCTGTCGTCGCCGATCATGATCAACAACGACCGCATTCTGGCCAACGCCGCCACCTCGACGCTGATGAGCGGGGTGCCATCGAGCCTTCATGACTGACGTGCCTTCGCGACCAGACCAACAAGAACAATTTCGAGATAGCAGGACATCGATCCCATGAATATTGCCGTCCTCCCCAATTCGCCCGATACTGCGCCGCAAGTGATCGATCCGCTCGATCATCTCGCCGACAAGCTGTTCCACCGCATGGGCGCCGATGGCGTCTATGCCCGCACCGCGCTCTATGAGGGCATCGTCGAGAAGCTCGCCGGGTTGATCACCAGCCATCGCGAAGCCGGTACCGAAGTGATGCGCTTCCCGCCGGTGATGAGCCGCGCGCAGCTGGAAAAATCCGGCTATCTCAAGAGCTTCCCGAACCTGCTCGGCTGCGTCTGCGGCCTGCATGGCACCGAGCGCGAGATCAACGCCGCGGTCAGCCGCTTCGATGCCGGCGGCGACTGGACGACGTCACTGTCGCCCGCCGACCTCGTGCTGTCTCCGGCCGCCTGCTATCCCGTCTACCCGATCGCGGCGAGCCGTGGCCAATTGCCGAAGGGCGGCCTGCGCTTCGACGTCGCCGCCGACTGCTTCCGCCGTGAGCCGTCGAAACATCTCGATCGGCTGCAATCGTTCCGGATGCGCGAATATGTCTGCATCGGCACGCCCGACGACGTCGCCGATTTCCGCGAGCGCTGGATGGTGCGCGCGCAGGCCATCGCCCGCGACCTCGGCCTCACCTTCCGCGTCGACTATGCCAGCGATCCGTTCTTCGGCCGGGTCGGCCAGATGAAGGCGGTGAGCCAGAAGCAGCAACAGCTCAAGTTCGAGCTCCTCATTCCGCTGCGCTCGGAGGAACAGCCGACTGCCTGCATGAGCTTCAACTATCATCGCGAGCATTTCGGCACGACCTGGGGAATCCAGGACGCCAATGGCGAGCCGGCCCATACCGGCTGCGTTGCCTTCGGCATGGATCGCCTCGCCGTCGCCATGTTCCACACCCACGGCACCGATCTTTCAGCCTGGCCCGCCAAGGTACGGGACGTCCTGGGCCTGCAGCCGCATGTTGCGGCAGGCGCCCACGGCGAAGGCTGGCGCTAACGCAACTCACGAGGCCGACCATTTCTACGGGCAAGACGAGTGTGATCCATACCAAGGTTCGATGCCGCGAAATCACCGAGTCCGACGTCGACAAGGTCGCGGACTTGCTGACGCGCGGCTTCGTCGGCCGCTCACGCGAATACTGGATTCAGGGCCTGCGCCGGCAGGCCTTCCGACCCGTGCCGGACGGTTATCCGCGCTTTGGCTACATGCTCGACGACGACGGCACGCCGGTCGGCGTGCTGCTCTTGATCTATACCGCGCGGAAGATCGGCGAAGAGACCGCCATCCGGTGCAATTTGTCGAGCTGGTATGTCGACCCGGCCTATCGCAACTACGCCCCGCTGCTGACCAAGATCGCCCAGCGGCACAAGGACGTCACTTATTTCAACATCAGTCCGGCGCCATGGACCTGGCCGATCATCGAGACGCAGGGCTTTCGCGCCTATTGCCGCGGCATATTCTTCTCGGTCCCTGCGCTGGCGCGTGCGCCGCGCTGGAGCGAGATCGAGGTCATCGCGCCGCATGCCAAGGAGATCGAGGGGCTTTCGGAAATGGAGACCGAGCTCCTGACGCGGCATGCGCGCTACAATTGCCTCAGCCTCGTCTGCCGCACGCCGAAGGGAACGTTCCCCTTCATCCTGCAACCGGTGCGGATGCGCCGCGGTTTCATCGCACCGCCGGCGATGAAGCTGATCTATTGCCGGAGTGCCGCCGAATATGCCGAATGCGCCGGCCGCATCGGCCGGTTGCTGCTGCGGCTCGGCAAGATTTCGGTGGCCGTCGATTCCAATGAGCCGATTCCCGGCCTCGTCGGCATTCATACCGAGCGGCGCGGCCGCAAATACTTCAAGGGCCCGCACCGGCCACAGCTCGGCGATCTCACGGACACGGAGCTCGTGTTGTACGGGCCGTAGAGGAACGCTCAGCCCATACGCCGGACACCTGATATGTTGCGCCCTCACGACTAACTCTCGCAGGCACCTCTGCAATGAGGACACGCTCTCCAGCGTCAGTCACCCTCCGTAAACTACTGCGATTAAGGGAATTTTCCGGGCTCTTCGCTACCCTCGGCGGCCGAAATAGGTTGCGTTAAGTCTTTGGCCTGCCGAGGTCCCGCCGACCCCATGATGTCGACCCGCGACAACGAGCCTGGTGCACGCAGCGAGCAGGGCCCGGAGGCCCTGGTCGCGCTGAGCCAGCTTGCGCTCGACCACATGGAGCAGGGCGTCTGCGTCTATGATGCCGACAACCGGATCGTGCTGGTGAACCAGCGCTACCTCAGCCTGTTCGACATGTCGGCCGAGATCGTGCGGATCGGCACCAGCTATCGTGAGGTGCTTGCGCATAGCGCTTCGCGCGGCAACTTCCCGGCGGACGAGCTCGACGCGCTGTACTCGGCGCGGATCGACCAGATCTCCGCGGGCAAGCCGTTCCGCACCGAGCAGCGGCTTGCCAGCGGGCTCGTCATGGCACTCGCGCTCAAGCCGCTTCCCGGCGGCGGCTGGATGACGATCTGCGACGATGTCACTCGCCTCGCCCGACTCGAGGCGGAATTGCGCGTCCAGACCGAGCGCAGCCAGCACGCGCTCGCCAACATGTCGCACGGCCTCATCATGTATGACGCTGAAAGTCGCGTCGTCGTCTGCAACGATCGCGTCCTGCGGCTCTATAACCTCGATCCCGGAATCGTGAAGCCGGGGGCCTCGCATTCTGCGGTGATCGAGCACTGGATGTCGCGCGGCAATCTGCCAGGCACCTCACCCGATAAATTCCATGACGCCAGGCTGGAGGACGTACGCACGCGGCGGGCGAAAACGCTGCTGGTGATGCGCTATGACGGACGAATGGTGCAGGCCGTCTCCCGGTTCCTGCCCGACGGCGGCTGGGTGACGGTGCACGAAGACGTCACCGAGCGCCTGCAATACGAGGAGACGCTGCGGCAGCAGAATGTCATGCTCGACGCGGCGCTGGAGAACATGGCGCACGGGCTCGCCTTCTTCGACAGCGACATGCGCCTTCGCGTCTGCAACACCACCTACCGCAAGATCTACCTTCTGTCGCTGGACGAGACCAGGCCCGGCACACACCTCTCCGAGCTGATCGAGCGCTCGATGGGGAGCGGCGCATTCTCTTCCGAATGCACTCCGCAGCAGCTGGTGGAAGTCGCCAGGAGCAGGATCGAAAAGCGGGACGCCTCGCCGATCCGCCGGCACATGTCCAACGGCACCGTGATCTCGGTCCGCTATTGCGCGCTCCGCGAGGGCGGCTTCGTCGCCACCTATGAGGACATTACCGAGCGCGAGCGTGCGATCGAGCAGCTGCGCGAACAATATCGCCGCTTCGATGCCGCACTGAACAACATGAGCCAGGGCCTGTGCATGCTCGATGCGAGCCTGCGCGTGATCGTCTGCAATCGCCGTTATATCGAGATGTACGGACTGTCGCCGGAGATGGTGAAGCCCGGCGTCTCGATGCGGGAGATCATGGAGCACAGCTGCGAGCTCGGCAATCATCCGAGCACGACCGGCGCCAAGCTCTATGCCGACTATGTCGAGAGGCTGCGCGAGGGCGAGCACACGCTGCACCGCCATTTGAGCGACGGCCGCATCATCAAGCTCAATCACAAGCGGATGGAGCATGGCGGCTGGGTCGTCACCTACGAGGACGTCACCGAGCGTCACAAGGCCCAGGCCCGGGTGGCGCACATGGCGCGGCACGATTCGCTCACCGACCTGCCCAACCGCACGCTGTTTCACGAGAAGATGGGCGAGGGACTGAACCAGGTTGCGATCGCCGGCGGCGCCATGGCCGTGCTGTGCTTCGACCTGGACAATTTCAAGACCGTCAACGACCGCCTCGGCCACGCCGCAGGCGATCGCCTGCTGCGCTGGGTCGCGGCGCGCCTCAAGGAGAATGTCGGCGAACACGACACCGTCGCGCGGCTCGGCGGTGACGAATTCGCCGTGCTCCAGCGTGGGCCGCAACCGCAATCGGCTGAGGAGCTCGCCCGTCGCCTGGTCGACATCATCGGTCATCCCCCGCCGCTGGAAAGCCAGCCGATCCATGTCGGCGTCTCCGTCGGCATCGCGATTGCACCCGACCACGGGCTCGATGCCGACGAGTTGATGAAATGCGCCGATCTCGCGCTGTACCAAGCCAAGGCCAAGGGGCGCGGAGCCTATCAGCTGTTCGAGCCCGAGATGGAGGAAGAGGCGCGCAGCCGGCACGCACTGGAGCAGGATCTGGCCGGCGCGCTCGAAGGACATGAATTCCACCTGGTGTTCCAACCGCAGATGCGGCTCGATTCCTCCGAGCTCACCGGCTTCGAGGCACTGCTGCGCTGGAAGCATCCCTCGCGCGGCTTCGTCTCTCCGGCCGAGTTCATCCCTCTCGCGGAGGAGAACGGGCTGATCGTTCCGATCGGCGAATGGGTGCTGCGCACGGCCTGCGCGGCCGCCGCGGCCTGGCCCGGAGTCACCGTCGCGGTGAACCTGTCTCCGGTGCAGTTCCGCTCCCGCGGGCTGGTGGCGATGGTCGCGAGCGCACTTGCGGAAGCCGGCCTGCCGCCGCAGCGGCTCGAGCTCGAGGTCACGGAGACGGCGCTGCTCGACGACAGCGAGGCGACGATCGACATCCTGCATCAGCTCCGCGCCCTCGGCGTGCGCGTCAGTCTCGACGATTTCGGGGTCGGCTATTCCTCGCTGAGCTACTTGCGCAAGTTTCCGTTCGATCGCATCAAGATCGATCGGTCCTTCGTTGGCACGCTCGGCGAAAGCCCGGAGAGCGTCGCCATCGTCAGAACGATCGCAAGCCTCGGCTCCGTGCTCGGCGTCGAGACCACGGCCGAGGGGGTGGAGACCGAGGAGCAACTCGATTTCGTCCGCGAATGCGGCTGCACCGCCGTTCAAGGATATTATTTCGGCAAGCCGTGCCTCGCATCGGAGGTGGGCCGCACCATCGAGACGCTGAACATGGTGCGGCGCGTGGCCTGACGGCTTAGGCGCGTCAAATTCCGTCCCTCGGCACGCGGCCAAACGACGAATTGTCGCATGTAGCGGCTTTGCCGGTGTTACCCGGCCGACCGCCGCACGCGGTCCGCGCAATGCGCTTTTCTTCTCACTCGATTTCAGAAACAATCGTCTCACAAGAACGAGAGACGGCGGTCCCAAAGAGGCCGCCGCGAGGGAGGCGTTTCGATGTCGGGATACGGGCTGAAGACGATCGCATTTGCCGTGCTGCACGCCGTCATGGGCGCATTGCTCACCACTGCCGTCAGTGCGCAGGACTACCCAACCAAGCCGATCACGCTGATCGTGCCTTGGCCGGCCGGCGGATCGACCGACATCTCGATGCGAGCGATCGCCGACAGCGCCTCGAAGGTGCTAGGGCAGCCGATCGTGATCGACAACAAAGCCGGCGGCGGCGGCACGGTCGGACCGGCGACGATGGCGGCGGCGGCGAAGCCGGACGGCTATACCATCTCGCAGATCCCGATCACGGTGTTCCGCCTCCCCCTGATGCAGGAGGTGTCGTGGGATCCGGCGAAGGATTTCACCTATATCGTCCATCTCACCGGTTACACCTTCGGTGTGACGACCAGCGCGGAGTCGCAGTTCAAGAGCTGGAAGGACGTGGTGGAGTTTGCAAAGGCGAACCCGGGCACGTGACCTACGCCACGCCGGGCGCCGGCACGTCGCTGCATATCGGCATGGAGCAGATCGCCGCGCTGTCCGGCATCAAGCTGACGCAAGTCCCTTTCAAGGGCGGCGCGGAAACCAACGCCGCAGTGCTGGGACAGCACACCATGCTTCAGGCTGATTCCACGGGATGGCGGCCGCTGGTCGACGCCGGCAAGCTGCGGCTCCTGATGGTGTGGACCGGCTCACGCTCGCCGAACTATCCTGATGTACCGACGCTGAAGGAGCTGGGCTATCCCATGGTCTATGATTCCCCGTTCGGCATCGCAGGTCCGAAAGGCATGGATCCCAAGATCGTCGCCAAGCTGCACGATGCGTTCAGGAGGGCGATCGAGGATCCGGCGGTCGTGGCAACGCTCGCCAAATACGACATGGTGCCGAACTACAAGAACACCGACGACTACAAGAAGTTCGTCGCCGAGGTCACGGAGTCCGAGCGCAAGGTGATCGAGACGCTAGGGCTCGCGAAGAAGTAGAGCTAAGCCACCTGCGTACCCCCGGACGCGGTGCAGCGCTTCTTCAGCGGTGCACCGCAAAGCCGGGACCCAGCTTTTCGTCCACACTCATGGGCCCCGGCTCTGCAGCGCACCGCTTTGCGCTGCGCTGCGTCCGGGACACGAGAGGATCGCGATGAACGACCCAACCAACGTCAAGCTCCGCCTCAGCAACTCCGAACTCTGGGGCGGGCTGATCGGGCTCGCACTCGGCGGCTTCGTGATCTGGTCGGGCTTGAGGCTCAAGCTCGGCACCATCAACGATCCCGGCTCCGGCTACGTGCTGTTCTACACGGGCATCCTGATGTGCGTGTTCGCAGCCGCCATCGTCGTCTCGGCGATCACCGAGGGCGGGCCGACGCTGGCCTCGCGCTGGGAGAATGTGCGCTGGAGCAAGCCGCTTCTCCTCATCGCCTGCCTCACCGCATTCTCCTTCGCGCTGGAGCCGCTGGGATTTCTGCTGTCGTCGATCCCGCTGATGCTGCTGCTGTTGCGGCTGATCGATCCAGTGCGCTGGGCTCTGGCGATTCCAATCGCCGTGCTGGTGCCATCAGGCATGTGGTGGGTGCTCAAGCGGCTGCTGTTGATCCAATTGCCCTCGGGCCTGTTCGGGATCGGTTGACCCTATGGATACGCTCGTCAATGTGGCACATGGATTCGGCGTCGCGCTGCTGCCGGTCAACCTGCTCTACTGCTTCATCGGCGTCTTCATCGGCACGCTGGTCGGCGTGCTGCCGGGCATCGGCCCGATCTCGGCGATGTCGCTGCTGCTGCCCGTGACGCTGTCGGGAACGCCGGAATCCGGCATCATCATGATGGCAGGCATCTATTACGGTTCGATGTATGGCGGCTCGACCACCTCGATCCTGGTCAACATCCCCGGCGAGGCCGCCTCCGTCGTCACCTGCATCGACGGCCACCAGATGGCGAAACAGGGCCGCGCGGGACCGGCACTCGGCATCTCCGCTTTCGGCTCGTTCGTCGCCGGCACCTTCGCGCTGGTCGCCCTGATGCTGGTGGCCCCGAAGCTTGCCAGCATCGCCATCGCCTTCGGCCCGGCCGAGTATTTCAGCCTGATGGTGCTCGGCCTCGTCGTGCTCACCTTTCTCACCCAGGGTTCGATGCCGAAGGCGCTGCTGATGGCGTGCATCGGCGTCGTGCTCGGGCTGATTGGGCTCGACAGCATCACCGCGCAGCCGCGGCTGACCTTCGGCCGCATGGAGCTGATCGACGGCGTCGGCCTCGTGCCCGTCGTGATGGGCCTGTTCGGCGTCGCCGAAGTTCTTCTCAACACCGAGCAGGCCATCAAGCGAGACATCATCAACACCAAGATCACCCATCTCCTGCCCAACAAAGCGGATTGGAAGGTGAGCGCAGGCCCGGTCGGCCGCGGCACGATCCTCGGCTTTTTCCTCGGCATCCTGCCGGGTGGCGGCGCAGTGGTGGCGTCATTTGCATCCTACGCGCTTGAGAAGCGGCTGTCGAAGACGCCCGAGCGTTTCGGCCATGGCGCGATCGAAGGCGTTGCGGGGCCGGAGTCGGCGAACAACGCCGCGGCGGGCGGCGCGTTCATTCCGCTGATGACGCTCGGCATCCCGCCGAACGTGGTGATGGCGCTGCTGCTCGGGGCCTTCGTCATTCACGGGCTACAGCCGGGACCGCTGTTGATCACGCAAAACCCCGGCCTGTTCTGGGGCATCGTCGCCAGCATGTATATCGGCAACGTCATGCTGCTGATCCTGAATCTGCCGATGATCGGCATGTGGGTGCAGTTGCTCAAGCTGCCCTACAACATCCTGTTCCCCCTGATCATCCTGTTCACGATCCTGGGCGTCTACTGCTCGAGCAACAACGTGTTCGACGTCTATGTGATGATCGCGTTCGGGATCATCGGCTATTTCATGCGCAAGCTCGGCTACGAGCCCGCACCGCTGGTGCTGGCCTTCGTGCTGGGACCGATGATGGAGAACAATCTGCGCAAGTCGCTGATCCTGTCGCAGGGCGATCTCTGGACCTTCGTGCAGCGCCCGATCTCGGGCGCGTGTCTCGTGCTCGCGCTGGTGCTGCTGATCGCTCCGCTGCTGCCGTCACTGCGCAAGAAGCGCGAGCTGGTGGCGCTGGATGAGGGGGCCTGAAGTTTTCGCAAGGTAGGCAAAGCGAAGCGTGCCCATCCTTGGCGCCGCATTGTTGGAGAGCTGGTGGGCACGGCGCAAGTGCGCCGCCTTTGCCCACCCCACGGCACCTCAACCCGCCGCAGGGAGCGCGTTCTCCGACGCCACACCCCACGGCCGCTCGGACGAGGCAAGCCCGATCAGGCGGCCCTGGATGTAGTCGCAGCCCCAGTCGCCCAGCATGCTTGCGGCCTCTTCGTCCTGCACCCATTCGGCGACGGTCTTGATGTCGAGGCGCCGGGCGAGGTCGATCAGGGTCTGCACGAAGGCGCGGTCGTCGGAGGAATGGGTGATGTTCTGCACGAAGGCGCCGTCGATCTTCACGATATCCACGCCGAGCTTGCGCAAATTGCGGAACGAGGTGTAGCCGGCGCCGAAATCGTCGATGGCGATGCGGCTGCCAAAATGCTTGAGGCGGCTGACGAAAGCGCGAACGTCGTCGATGTCCTGGATTGCGACCGTCTCGGTGATCTCGACGATCAGCCGCTCGGCAACACCGGGATGCGCCTGCATCAGCGATTCGATCCCCGCCCACCAATCCGGATCCATGGTGGTATCCGGCGAGATGTTGAGGCTGAGACAAACGTCGGGCGCGGCCGCAAGCTCGGCGACCACGAGCTCGAGCACGCGGTGATCGACAAGGCGGATCAGGCCGAGCCGCTCGGCGACCGGCACGATGTCCGGCGCAAGCAGCACCTGGCCATCGCCCTGGTCCATCCGTACCAGGCATTCATGGAATGCGCGTTCGCGCGAGGCGGCCGAGACCACGGGCTCATAGGCGAGCCTGATGCGGCGTTCGTTGAGGGCGGTGACGATCTCGTCGGTGACGCGGATGTTGACGCGGCGCTGTGCGTCGCGCGCCGGATCCGGACGCCACGCCGCGAACGATCCGGCGCGACGGCGCTTGGCGGCATCCAGCGTTTCATGGGCGCGGTTGACGGCCTCGTCGGTATTGCGGGCATAGCGCGGCAGGCTGACCGCGCCGATCGAGGCGGTGACCGAGACCGGGCCGGATTTCGTCGGCACCACCTCGTCGCGGATGCCGGCGAGGAAGCGCTCCGCGGCGACGTTCATGTCGTCGACGGTGCAGTTCTTCAGTATCAGGCCGAACTTGTTGCCGGAGAAGCGCCCGAGCACGTCGCCGCCGCGCAGGCGCGAGCGAATGCGCTTGGCAATGTCGAGGATCACGGCATCGGCAACGTCGAAGCCGAAGGCATCGTTGACGCGGGCGAGATGATCGATGCCGACCAGCATGAAAGCCGCGGTCGAGCGGAAGCGGGTGGTCTCCTCAATCGTCTCGGCGAGCGCCGCGATCAGATGCGAGCGGTTGAGCTCGCCGGTCAGCGGATCGAGACGCGCCAGCCTCGTCAGCTCCTCGTCGCGGGCGTGACGTTCATTGTTGATGCGGACGGAGCCGATCGCGCGCACGGGACGGCCGTCGGGACCAGCGAACCAGCGGCCGGTCTCCTCGATCCAGATGACGGGATCGCCGGCGCTCATGCGCACGCCATACTCGACGCGATAGGGCGTGCCATCGGCCCCATGCACGGCGGAGGTTTGCGCCAGAGCTGCGGTCCGCAGCGTTTGCGCGGGCTCGATCAGCTTGGCGAATTCGGCGCCGGTCGCGAGCCGCTCGGCGGGGATGCCGGGAAAGATGGTGGCGACCTGCTCACCCCAGACGATGGCATCGCTTGTGATGTCCCAGGCGAACACCGCCTGACCGAGCACGGCCAGGATGTCGGAGGCTTGCGGCAATGCAGGAGTCAAAATCGCCTCGTTTTGGGACAGTGGAGAAGTCCTGAACCGGCCCAGAATAGAACCAGATTCGTCCCCGACCCTAAGCAAAGTTGATAAACAATTTGGAAACCACGTTTCCGAAGCGCCGGGAACCAAACCGGCCCGGCCGGCATAGGCCTTGCGAGTACAGGACTCGCACCGGCACCCGCGTCCCGAAACGCGACAAGCTTGCCGGATCGACGGTGATTGCGATGTTGAGTACGGATCGATTGGACACGGCGGACAACGGCACAGGCACGGCCCTGGTGCCGCTGATGCCGACGTTGCAGTGGGTTCACAAGGCGCCGCTGCCGCGTCCCGATCCAAGCTTCGTTACTCAGCTCATCGCCAATGCCGAATATCTGCCCCAGACCAGCCGGCTCCGCCGCGCCTCTTCCGAGGATGCGCGGACGGCCTATGGCAGCAAGCAGCCACTGGGAAGCGTCGCCGCGCGGACGCGGCAGGTGGCTTGATCAGCGCGGCGGTGTATCCGGCGAGGACGGCGTGCCGTTGCCCGGCTGAAGATGCGGCGAGGGAATTTCCGGCGAGGGGGCGCCCTGCACCGGCTTTGGCGCAGGATGATCCATCAGCACGGATTCGGCGACGGATTGCGCCGAGGGGGCCGGCGGCGCGGGCTGCGGCGCAATCACCGGCTCGAACTTGGAGGCGGCCTCCGCATCATCCGCCGGTGCTTCGGCCTTGCGCTTGGCCTTGCGTGGTGCCGGCACCGTGGTCTCGGCGACATAGGTGACGCGGCGGCGCGTGCGCTGGGCAATGCCGCCGAGGAAGTCGGCCATCGCCAGCAGCACCAGCAGGAAAAAGGTGGAGTTGCCGAATTTCGGCCACATCACGAATTCGGCTGCGGCCGCGCCGAAGATGATCAGCGACAGCAAATGATCCATCAGGAATTTCGAGCCCGGTCGCGCGCCCTTGACCACCTCGAGCAGCAGCAGCACCACGCCGAGCGCGAGCAGGAGATCGGCAAGCGTGACCGGCCAGCTCTCGCCCGTGATCATCGGCACCTTGAACAGCACATCCGAGAAGGACACGCTGGGCATCAGGAAGGCGATGATGTTGTAGACCGCGAGCGGAATCAGGAGCAGCGGGAAACCGACCATCGGCGAGATGCCTTCTCGATCAAGATATCCGGACAGAACAATGCAGCGGCGAAGCATTTGCTCCGCCGCCGTCACCGTATCCCATGGGTTGGCCGAAACCAGGCGGGTCCAATCTCTCGCCTGAGGAAAGGTCCTGGCTTCAGGACTCTTTCTTCTTCAGGACCTGCCGGCCCTTGTACATGCCGGTCTTGAGGTCGAGATGGTGCGGACGACGGAGCTCACCGGAGTCCTTGTCTTCCACATAGGTCGGCTTCTTGATGGCGTCTGCCGAGCGGCGCATGCCACGGCGCGACGGCGAGGTTTTTCTTCTCGGAACGGCCATTTCAATATCCTCTAGGGATTGGTGTCATCAGGGCATCGTCCGCGAAGGGACGGCTCAGCACCCGCAATACGAGGCGAGCTGAATGCCGATCAAGGCCGCGCTTATAGAGGAAGGCTGGCCGTAAAGCTAGGCTCTTGGGCTGGAAAATACGCCCGGAACGGTCCCAAAATCAGCGATTTTCGCGCCAACAGGTCGCCAGCGAGCTCGCCTGCCCTCGCGCCATATAGGTGGCCGCCAGTCGCCGCACGCCTGGACCGGGAATCCGGGCGCTGCGTTTGACCGGATTCGGCAGGATCGACGCCAGAAGTGCGGCCTCCCGGGGGGAGAGGTCTTCGGCCGATTTGCCGAAGGCATAGGCGCTGGCCGCCTCCACCCCAAACTGCCCCTGCGGGCCGAGCTCGGCGATGTTGAGGTAAATCTCGAGAATCCGCGGCTTGGGCAGGACGAGATCGATCCACAGGGCCAGCGGGAATTCGAGCCCCTTGCGGATGAAATCGCGCCCCTGCCACAGGAACAGGTTTTTCGCCACCTGTTGGGTGATGGTGGAGGCGCCCCGGAAGGCGGTGCCGTCCTCCCTCGCGTCGTCGATCGCCTCGCGCAGCGCGCCCCAATCGATGCCGTGATGCTTGCAGAAATGGGCGTCCTCGGCCGCCACCACCGCGCGCGGCAGATACGGCGACATATCAGCCAGATCGATCCACTGCCGCTGCATCGGCGCGCCCCGCAGACTGCGCCAGGCCATCAGCGTCGAAACAGGGTGGCCGGCGCGGTAAAACGGCGCGATCACATAAGGCGCGAGAACCACGACCGCGATCGCTACCAGCAGGATTTTGACGATGCGCAAATCGACCTTTCCGGTGCAAACCGAACCGCGGCCACGGGCTGGACCATTAAGTCTGTGATAATCTGGGCCTTTTCCAGCACTTTTTAGGCCTTCCAAACGATTGACTGGGGCAGGCGCATAAAGGATTGTCCGGCCGAATTTTAGTTCTGGAGCCCTTCTTGATGACCGGCACGTCCCCGTCCGATTTCGCCAAGCGTCTGGACAAGACCGCTGATGACACCGAGGCCTTGCTCGCTCGCCTGCTGTCGGACGACATCCTGCACGACGAGATCGCCCGGCCCAAGCGACTGATGGACGCAATGCGCTACTCGAGCCTCAATGGCGGCAAGCGCCTGCGGCCGTTCCTGGTGGTCGAGAGCGCGGCCGTGTTCGGCGTGCCGCGCGAGGCGGCCCTGCTCGCCGGCGCGGCGCTCGAATGCATCCACTGCTATTCGCTGATCCATGACGATCTGCCGGCGATGGACAATTCGGACCTCCGTCGCGGCCGCCCCACCCTGCACAAGAAGACCGATGACGCCACCGCGATCCTCGCCGGCGACGGCCTCCTGACGCTCGCCTTCGACATCATCACGCGCGACGAGGTCCATCGCGATGCCAATGTGCGGCTGTTGCTGGCGCGCGCGCTGGCGCGCTGCGCCGGCATCGGCGGCATGGTCGGCGGCCAGATCCTCGATCTCGCTGGCGAAGGCCGCTTTGGCGGCAACGAGCCGATCGATGTGGCCCGCGTTCAGCAGATGAAGACCGGTGCGCTCCTGCGCTACGGCTGCATCGCCGGCGCGATCCTCGGCCAAGCCTCGCAGAAAGAATATCAGGCGCTCGACGATTACGGCCGCGCGCTCGGGGAAGCCTTCCAGATCGCCGACGATCTGCTCGACGTGGAAGGCGATGCGGCCGCACTCGGCAAGCCCTCGGGCCAGGACGCGGCGCTCGGCAAGACCACCTTCGTCACCCAGCTCGGCATCGAAGGTGCCAAGCAGCGCGTGCGCGATCTGCTCGCGCGCGCCGACAGCGCCGTGTCGATCTTCGGCGACCGCGCCGCCGTGTTGCAGGCCGCGGCGCGCTTCGTCGCCGAACGGAAGAATTGACGTTGCGCGCGATCTCCACCTCTCCCCGCTTGCGGCCGCTTGCGGGGAGAGGTCGATCTTCAAGCGCAGCTTGAACATCGGGCGAGGGAGCAGACTGCCGTCGCGGCAACCGTGAGAGAGCCGTCACCGTCATGGCCACTGACAAGGAAGATCCCGTCCTCGTCCGCTTCCGCAAGATGTCGCGGCCGATGCGGCTCATCTATGCGCGGCCGCGGACCTTCACCGCGCTCGCGGTCGGCATTCTGGTCTGCCTGCTGCTGCCGGGGTCATACCGGCTGGTGACACGGCTCCTATTCGGCTGGGATGCGCTGATCACTGTCTATCTCGTGCTGGTCTATGCGATGATGCTGTGCAATGACCATCAGCACATCCGCCGCGCCGCCGCGATGCAGGATGACGGCCGCTTCGTGATCCTGCTGGTGACGGCGACCGGCGCTTTCGCCAGCATCGCGGCGATCGTCTCCGAGCTCGGCACGCCGCATCGCGGCGTTCTCGAGCTGACGATCGCGATCACCACCATCGCGCTGTCGTGGGCGGCCGTGCACACGATCTTCGCACTGCATTACGCGCATGATTATTATCGGCACGGTACGGCAGGTGGCCTTCAGTTTCCGAGCGGCGACAAGGAGGACCACGCCGACTACTGGGATTTCGTCTATTTCTCCTTCGTGATCGGCATGACCGCGCAGGTCTCCGACGTCGGCATCACCGACAAGACGATCCGCCGCACGGCCACAGCGCACGGGATCGTGTCGTTCATCTACAATACGGCGCTGTTGGCCCTGACGGTGAACATCGCGGCGAGCGCGATTGCGAGCTGATGTCGTCTCCATCCGGAACGACGATCTCGATCAGCACGGCCTTCAACGGCACACTTCTGCATTCGCATCGTTGCCGGGGCCACCGCCGCCGCGATATTCCAGATGGCAACCGCGGCTGACCGGGCGACAGCCCGCGCTATTGCAGAAGACCTGCCCGCCACCGGCGGCGCGGCCTGCACCAGCGGCAGCAGCGATGCCAGCAGCAGCACCATAACCGCCCCCAGCTCCAGCAGCCGCACCTCCGGCCTGACGACGCTGTCGTGCAGGACGTCCATCGCCGTCGTCGCGCTTGGCCGTCGCAGGCTTGGCCGGCTTGGCTGCACGCTGCTTCTCGCACTCATTGTCGTCGTTGACCACATAGCCTTCGCGGCAGACGATTTTCGTGCATTTGTCGCCATCGGCCTTGAAGCCGTGCTCGCAGACCAGCGGACAGACGCGCGACGGTCTTGACTTGACTGCATCGAGCGCGTCGGTGCTTGCCACCTTCACGTCGAGCCTGGTGCCGGTATAGCGGTTGAACTGTGACAGCGATCGCTGCGAGGACGCATTCCAATTGCCGTCGACCTGCCCGGAGAAACACCCGACGCGACCGAGCTCGGTCTGCACCAAGCGGTTGAGATCGGCCGGCGCGGTCGCCGGGGTCAGCGAGGCGACGTTGGTGCCGACCGGGCTCGCCGTGCCGGTAGGCGGGGTGCTCGGCACGGCGGCGGCGAGATCGACGCGCTGCTGCTCGGCGGCGGCGGCCTGCTGTTGCGCCTGTTCCTTGGCCCTCTGCGCTGCAAGCTGCACTTGTTCGGCGGCCTTGGCGTCGGCCGCAGCCTTGGCCAACGCCTCCTTCTGCGCGCCGAGCACAGCGAGACGATCGCGTTCGACCTCGGCCTGCTTCGCCAATTCGATCGCCGCCGCATGGGCCTGCTCGGCCTGGATCTTGTCGATCTGGAGCTTGGCGAGGTTCGCATAGAAGCCGTCAGGGTGCTGGGCGACGAAGGCTTCCAAGGCCGCCCTGTTGCCGACCTGGAGCGCGAGCTCGTAGTCGCGGCGGACATCAGCCTGGGGATTCGCCACAGGCGATGCCGGCGCTACGGCTGTCACCTTGACCGGTACCAGCGGCACGTCCTCGCCACCGAGCGAACCGTAGACGAACGGCTCCTGCTTGTTGCCGGTCGATTTGAGCACGTCGTCACGCACGAAGCCGAAGGCGCGGCGGACGTCGAGGCCCGGCGTCGTCAGATGCTTCGACAGTGCGATCGTGAACGGGCTGTTGGCACCGTTGCCGTCCTGCGCCGTGAAACCGGCCTTGGCCGAATAGGCAATCAGCGTGTTGGAGTTGGTCGGCTCGATCCGGGCGAGGCCACGGCCGATGCCGCGCGAGGCAATCGTGCGCTTCATCTGCTTGCCGAACGGATTGTCGCGGCAGGCATCCAGGATCACCAGACGAAGCTGCTTTGCAGGCTCGACCGCGACCAGGACACGGTCGAGCGAGAGCGCTTCGTCGTAGACGTCGGTGTCGCGCTCGAGCTTGGCATCCACCGGGATCAGATAGTTCGAGCCCTCGACCTCGATGCCGTGGCCAGCGTAATAGACCACGGCGATATCGGCATCGCGGGTCGCGTCGGCGAAGTCGCGCAGCACGCGCCGCGTGTCCAGCGCCGACAGATCGTGCCAGGATTCGACGACGTCGAAGCCGGCCTCCTTCAGCGTCTTCGCCATCACCGCCCCATCATTGACGGGATTGGCGAGCGAGGGCGCGTGCTGATAGGCCGAGTTGGCGAGCACCAGCGCGACGCGTTTTCCGGCGAAAGCGGGCCCGGCGCCGAACAGGAGGCCGAGGACGACGAAAAGCGGACAAAGTCTGAGCAAACTGCGCATGACACGACTTCCGATGGTTCCGGGCCGTTCGGGCCCTTTGGGGCCGCTTTAGCAACATCCATCGCCCGCGCTTGTGATGGAGGTCACGAAGGGGACGCCGACGACAGCCCGGATGAGCCCAATATGTTTGTCGCGCCAGCGCTGTCGCGGTTCGCCGCCGAATGGTCGCGCGGACCGGTTCCGTCAGACAACCCCGATGTGCTCCCGATATTGCGGCAGATTGTCCGTAATCTCGTGCCAGGGCGCCTTCGATCCCACAAAAATATGGGCGCTCGGCCGGATCGAGGGGGCATCGACCAGGGTTCCCATGGCGACATGGACCCATTGTCCTTCCCGTACCCGGGAATAGAGCAGTGAGCCGCAGCGGGCACAATGGGCGTCATGGGTGGTATCGTCGCCGAAAATCATCCGCCGGTCCCAGCCGCGGACGATGCGGAGCTTGTCGTGCGCGATGCCGGCGAACGGCTTGAACGCGGCGCCGGTGGTGCGACGGCAGTTCGAGCAGTGGCAGTTCATCGCATAGGAGAACGCGTCCGCCACCTCGAAGCGCACGGCGCGGCAATAGCATTCGCCGGCGAGGATACGAGCATTCGAATTCTCTGATCCGATCATTCCAGCGTCCTTGCGCAATTGGCGAGAGACACCCATAGCGCATTTTGATGTCTACGACTAAGTTCGCCCCAAGCCATCATGCAGAGGAATGACCCATGAGCCAGGACCGGTCGAGCGTCGAATCCGTCGTGCAATCCTACTTTGACGGACTCTATGAGGGAGACGCCGAAAAGCTCGGCGTCATCTTCCATCCCTCCGCCGATCTGCGCTGGGTCGAGAAGGGCGAGCTCCAGGTTCTGACAGTGCCCGACTGGCTCGACCGCGTGCGCAAGCGCGCCTCGGCCAAAGCCGAAGGCAAGCCGCGCGAGGACTTTATCGTCACCATCGACCGTTCGGACGAAAAGACCGCCTTCATCAAGGTGCGCTGCCAGCTGCCGCCGCGCTACTTCACCGACTATCTGGTGGCGATGAAGCTCGCCGACGGCTGGCAGATCGTATCGAAATCGTATCGGTACGACCTGAGGGAGTGAGGGGTCTCTCGGCGCTTCGCTGCCTGAAATCTGGCGCACTCGTTCTCGATTCTCCGTCATTGCAATGACGGTTCGATGAACCGTGCGTTGAATCCCACCCCGCCCCAGCTCCACTGCCTGAAAGCCTCCCATGCCTCTCGACCGCCGTTCCCTGCTCGTCTCACTCTGCTGCATGGCCGCTTCTCCCGCGCTTGCCGCGGAGGCGCCGCCAGAGCTCGAAACCTATGAACGTGAAAGCGGCGGGCGGGTTGGGCTCTATGCGCAAAATCTGGTGAACGGCAAAAAGCTTGCCTGGCGCGCCGACGAGCGGTTCGTGATGTGCTCGACATTCAAGGCTTCGCTGGCGGCCTGCGTGCTGGGGCGGGTCGATCGCGGCGAGGAGCAACTCGCGGCCATGATCCCTTACGGTCAGGCGGATCTGCTGGAATACGCACCGGTGGCTAGGGAAAACCTCGCAGCCGGCAAGATGTCGGTCGGCGAGATGTGCAAGGCCATCGTCGAGCTCAGCGACAACACCTGCGCCAATCTGCTGCTGGCGCGGATCGGCGGCCCCGCCGCGCTGACTGGATTCTGGCGGTCGCTCGGCGACACCACCTCGCGGCTCGACCACGACGAGCCCGAGCTCAACCGCTCTCCGCCCGGCAATCCCCAGGACACCACGACGCCGGCGGCGATGGCGAACAATCTGCGCCGGCTGGTGCTGGGCGAAGCCTTGTCGGCGCAATCCCGCGTTCAGCTCACCGAATGGATGGTGAACTGCAAGACCGGCGCGAACCGGCTGCGCGGCGGCCTGCCCGCAGGCTGGAAGATCGGCGACAAGACCGGCTACAATGGCAAGGACGCAGCTGGCGACATCGCCGTGGCCTGGCCGAAGCCCGACACGCCGGTCCTGATCACGGCCTACGTCCAGGGCGGCACGCCGACCCCGGCGAAGATCGCCGGCGTGTTTGCGCAAATCGGCAGGATGCTGACCGACCGGCTGGCGTCAGCCGCGCATTGACGGTACGGCCGCTTCCGGGTCAAGACAGACCATCATGGAAGCGAAGTTTCAGACTTTTCTCATCTTGCTCGCCGTGCTGGCAGGCACCGCACTTGCCGCGCGCCGCTTCAACATCGCGCCTGCCATTCTGCTGATGCTGTCCGGCGTCGGCCTCGCCTTCGTGCCGGGCATGCCCACGGTGGAATTGCCACCAGAGCTCGTGCTCCTCATGGTGCTGCCGCCGCTGATCTACTCGGCGAGCGTCGCCATGAGCTGGCGCGAGTTCAAGAACAATCTGCGTCCGATCGTGCTGCTCGCGGTCGGCGCGGTGATCTTCACCACCGCGATGGTGGCGGCCGCCACGCATTATGTGATCGGCCTGCCCTGGGCCATCGGGTTCCTGCTCGGAGCCATCGTTGCGCCACCCGACGTGGTGGCGCCGCTCGCGATCGCGCGCCGGCTCAACATGCCACGCCGGCTCCTGGTCATCCTGGAGGGTGAAGGACTGGCCAATGATGCCACTGCGCTGATCCTCTACCGCTTCGCGCTCGCGGCGATCATGGTCGGGAATTTCTCACTGCCGCTCGCGGCCGGCGAGTTCCTCCTGATCGTCGCGAGCGAGATCGCCTTCGGTATCGGCATCGGCTGGCTCTCCTTGCGATTCCGCAAATGGTCCGGGGATCCGCAGGTCGAGCTGACGCTGTCGCTGATCACACCCTACGTCTCCTACTGGCTGCCCGAGCACGTCGGCGGCTCCGGCGTGATCGCGACCATCGCCTGCGGCCTCTATGTGAGCTGGAACGGGCCGTTGCTGATCTCGTCGGCGACGCGCCTGCAGGGCATCTTCTTCTGGGATCTCGTGATCTACCTGATCGAGGGAATGCTGTTCCTGCTCACCGGCTTCCAGATGCGCACGCTGTACGAGAAATCAAAAGCCTTCCCGCTCGATGACATTCTCATCGCGACTGCGGTGGTCCTGGTCATCGTCGTGATCGCGCGCTTCGCCTGGCTTTATCCCGCGACCTATCTGCCGCGGATGCTCTCCAAATCGCTGCGTACGCGCGACCCGTCGCCGCCATGGCAATGGCCGTTCGTGCTCGCCTTCACCGGCGTGCGTGGCGCCGTGTCGCTGGCTGCCGCGCTGGCGCTGCCGTTCACACTGCCGGGCGGCGAGGCCTTTCCGTCTCGCGACCTGATCCTGTTCGTCGCCTTCGGTGTCATCTTCGTTACGCTGATCGGCGTCGGCCTGACGCTGCCGCCGGTCGTGCGCTGGCTCGGTGTCGCCGAAGCCGGCCGCCACGAGCATGCCGCTGCGCACGAAGCCGAGATCGCCGCCCGCCGCCAGGCGCTCGAGGCCGCTCTGGAATCACTCGACGCGCTGACCGCGCAAAAGGAAGTGTCCGAAGAAGTGATGCGGCTGCTGCGCGCACGACACGAAATCCGCGTCAGCCAGCTCCCGGACTCGCTCGATCCCAACCACCACGACGTTTCAGCCGCCGGCACCGCGCTGACCCGCGACCTGATCGCCGCCGAAAGGAAATTCATCCACAACCTCCTGCGCGACGGCCAGATCACCGACGAGACGCGGCGGCGGATCGAACGCGATCTGGATCTGGAGGAGGCGAGTCTGGCGAACCGCGAATATCGAGGCGGGCCGCTGTAGCTTCCTTCTCATTGCGGCTGCTGGACCGGCCGAGCCAACTACCGCCTCTCGCAAAACTCCCTCATTGCAGCCGCGACGGCTCCCGCGACGACCTCCTGCCGCTCCGGCGAGTTCATCTCCATTTCCTCATCCCGATTGATGATCGAGCCGGCCTCGAGCAGCACGGCGGCGCTCCGCGTCCGCGACAGCACGACGAGCCCGTCATAGCGATAGACGCCGACATCCTTGTCGAGCAGCTGGTGGCGATAGCGGCCCATCACCGGCAGGGTGTATTGGCCGGCATAGTGCAGGCCTTGCTCCTTCAGCTGCTTGCCGATCATCCGGGCCAGCATCAGGCTGCTGGCGAAGTGCGGATTCTGCTGCGACACGAACAGCGAATGACCCGAAAAACGATCGCTGAAATAGCTCTTTGCGCCGTCGAACTCCCAGGTTTCGAGCAGCTTGTCCGGCACCGAATCATGATGGACCGACAGGAACAGATCGGTGTGGACTTCGTTCGCGGCACTGATGCGCTTGAACAGGCTCGGCCGTGCCTTGCCGTCCGTGACGAGCAGGCGGGTTTCGGCAAAGCCTTCAGACTTGAGCTTCGCTGTGATCAGTCTGGCGAGGCGGAAGTTGAAGCCGAACTCCGGATCATTGCGCGCGCTCAGTGCGCCGTAGGAGTCCGGGGTGTGCCCGACATCCACGACGATCCGAAATTTAGGCATCTCACATTTGGCCGGTGACAGCTGCTTGGGCTTGGGTCTCGCAGTCTTTCGCGCGGCAACGGCCTCGCCGCTGCCAACAGTCGCAAGCGGCGACAGCAAGGTCAATGCGACCAACCCGACGATGATGCTCCGCAACCGCCCCAAGCGCTACTCCGCTGCTGCGATCCTGGGGCGACCGAGCACGATCTTCTTCGGCTCGCCGTCGGGCTCCGGGAGCTCGCCGGACAGCAGCACGGGAATCCAGAAGCGGCGCAACAGTTCGCCCATTGCCGTTCCGGGGCCGGACTCGGCGAGGAATTCGTTGTCCTCGGCGCGGAACATGGTGGATCCTCCCGATTTCGTTTTCGGGAAGATTGGCGCAGACCTGACCACGCGTCAACGCTGTGGCACCGCCTCCGTCGCAAGACGAGTCAGCTCGTGCGGCTCGCCCGTCCCTAGGCGGCACGCGGCGGAGATTGCGTCTGCGGAGGAAGCTGTTCGACTTCTTCCGCAATGGCCTGGAGAGCGCGCAACGTGTACTCCCGGTTCATGGACTCCGTGGTGGCCTGAAGTTCGCGCAGCGCGATCCTGAACGGCTCCTGTGTGTCCGGGAAGTCCGATGCGTTGGACGCCAGCAATTGCTGGGCTGCCACGAAGAGCTTCGTTCGCGCGCTCTCCCATGCGGCCATCATCTGGCGCACGCGTGGGCCGCCGCCAACACCCCAGATCTTGTCGAGAACATCCGCGTCCATGAGGTGCTGATCCTGAGCTTCCCGCAGGATCATGTTCATGTGGCTGAGCAACTGGGTCACGGCTGACTTCCAGGCATCCATCTCCTTGGACGTATCCGGCGCCAGCGGGAAATCGAACCTGGCCGGCCTGTATTGGCTGCTCCTCTCCAGGAAGAGGAATCTGAACTCGAGGCCGATGTTGATGGCACTCAGAAGGCGAGACGTCAGAGGATCGCCATAGTGCCGGACGATCATCTTGACGATGTAGATGTGGATTTCGGTCTTCTTGCTCACATAGGTCACGACCCGGGACACGAAGAGCCGATATGCATCGTCCCCCTTGGACGTCGCGACGACAAGATAGTTCTCGTCGCCGCCCTGGAGCGCGTTGGTAGCCAGCGTCCTGATGCCTTCGGCCCATGTTCCGCTCATCTCGGCCGGCATTCTGTTGATGAACGCATTCCAGCCGAAAAAGCGATTCTTTTCCTCCGGGAACCCAAAGACCTGGAAGGAATTTCCGACCATCTCGATCTTGAACTTCGACAGATCCACTCCGTCCGGCCCGATCATCGGAGGCGCGTCACTGTGGAGGATGATCTTCCGCTCCGGATAGGTTTCCGAGGAGACGCGCGATTCCAGATACACCTGAATGCAGCTGTACAGCCTTGCGGCAGACGAGACGAGCTTCTGCCGCCAGAGCTCATCCTGCTTGCTGACACCGCCACTTGCGCCACCGTGCCTCCCGAGCACGGCATCCGCCGTCGCCGAGATATCCGCCAGCAGCGCGAAAACGGGATTTGGCGATGGCTCGGCCGCGCTCATGCCCGGCACCGTGAATATGTGATTCTCGTCGATCTTGATCGCCTGGAGATAGTCGAGCGTGGTTTGGTTCGCCGCACCAATTGAAATCGGAAGAATTCTTCTGGGGATGTTGCCGTGGATCTTCGGACGCTCCTCGAGCGACCTCGCGAAATAGCCGACCTCGAAGCCCGGAAACGCGAAGCTCGGTTTGAGCCTGTCCGTCAGGATCACCAGGAGAATGTCAGCCTCATCCAATGCGTTGGTAATCACGGTACGATAGTCCGACCCCTTTCCGATGCTCCCGACGTCGCGGAACACCTTGACCGGAGGAAGTGACGCAGCGACGGCAAACAATTGCAGTAGCTCAGCCTCGAAGCTCGCGGCCAGCTCCCGGTCTTCACTGACATAGCTGATGAAGACCGAGATCTGCTCGGGTCGGGCGGCCTTTGCCCGCCGGGTGCGGTCGGAATTCGCCGACCTGCGTTTGCCGGCCGTCGTCGACTTTTGCTTGCCCGCCTTGGCCATGTGATGCTCCCGAATACTTAAGGTTGTGATCCGATGCGCAATTCTCCATTTCTACGCGCGAGCCTAGGCGATCAGCCTGCCGAGGCAATGTAAGCTGGTTCACAGAACGGCAAGTTTATCGGATCGTGCGCGAGGGCATGCCAGACCTTCAGCGCACAAGGCCCTGCTTGTGAGCGCTGACGGGCATAATTTGTGGAGCTGGAGTCTAGACCGGCCGCTCCCCCTTCACCGTCACGCGCGTCCCTGATCGCGTGTGCGGCCAGTAGTCCCACATCGCGCGGTGCTGGGTGCAACGGTTGTCCCAGAAGGCGATGGCATTCTCGGTCCAGCGGAAGCGGCACTGGAACAGCGGATTTTCGGCGTGCTGGTAGAGATAGGCGAGCATCGCATCGCTCTCGTCGCGCGGGATGCCGTTGATGTGCCGGGTGAAGCCGCGGTTGACATAGAGCGCTTTCCTGCCGGTGACGGGATGCGTGCGCACCACGGGATGCTCGGCATGCGGATAGGAGGGACGGTCGGCGACGCCGTAATTCGCATAGAGCCCGCGATAGATCGGCTCGCCATCGTGCAGCGCGGTGAGCCCGTCGAGATAGGCTTTCATGCGGTCCGACAGCGCCTCATAGGCTGCATACATGTTGGCAAACAGCGTGTCGCCGCCGCGCGTAGGGCACTGCTTGATGTAGAGGATCGAGCCCATCGGCGGCTCGAGATCGCAGGACACGTCGGAGTGCCAGCCCTCGCCATTGGCGCGCGGCGAGTCCTTGTCGGCGTAGATCTTCATCAGCGCCGGATCTTCGTCCTCGTGCGGCGCGGCGGGATGGAAATGCAACTCGCCGAACTTGCGGCCGAAGGCAAGGTGCTGCTGCGGCGTGATGTGCTGGTCGCGGAAGAAGATCACGAGGTTTTCGGCGAGCGCACGGTGGATCTCGTCCATCTGCCGGTTGGAGCGGGTGTCAGCATCGACGAGCTTGCCGATATCGACGCCGGAGATTTCCGCGCCGATGATGGGGGTGAGCTTTTCGACCTGGATCGTCTCGTATGGGGCGCCGTCTTCTGCGGTGTGGCGATAGCGCGGGCCCTGCTTGCCGGCGAGTGAGCTCATGGCGTGTCTCCCGATCGTTGTTGATTGGGAGGCATCGTAACAATGTAGGGCGGGTTAGCGAAGCGTAACCCGCCACTTCGCGCGCGCAAAAAATAAGGCGGGTTACGCTACGCTAACCCGCCCTACGCTTCGATATCGAAAGACACCTACTCCGCCGCCGTCACCGGCACCTTGGCGCCCTGGCCGTAGCGCTGGTCGATATAGTCGATCACCAGCGCCTTGAAGTCGGCGGAGATGGTCGGCCCGCGCAGCGTGCGGAACTTCTTGCCGTCGACGAAGACGGGCGCGGCCGGGGCTTCGCCGGTGCCGGGCAGCGAGATGCCGATATTGGCATGCTTGGATTCGCCGGGGCCGTTGACGATGCAGCCCATCACCGCGACGTTGAGCTCTTCCACGCCAGGATATTTCGTCTTCCAGGTCGGCATCTCGTCGCGGATGAAATCCTGGATCGAGCGCGCCAGCTCCTGGAACGTGGTCGAGGTGGTGCGGCCGCAGCCGGGGCAGGCTGCAACCAGCGGCACGAAGGTGCGGAAGCCCATGGTCTGCAACAGCTCCTGGGCGACCTGCACCTCGCGGGTACGGTCGCCGCCGGGCTCCGGCGTCAGCGAGATGCGGATGGTGTCGCCGATGCCTTGCTGAAGCAGGATGCCGAGCGCAGCCGAGGACGCCACGATGCCCTTCGAGCCCATGCCGGCCTCGGTGAGGCCGAGATGGATGGCGTAGTCGGAACGCGCCGCGAGATCCTGATACACCGCGATCAGATCCTGCACCGCCGAGACTTTTGCGGAGAGGATGATGCGGTCCTTGGGCATGCCGAGCTCTTCGGCGCGCGCGGCCGAGAGCAGCGCAGATTGCACCATGGCCTCGCGCGTCACCGCGCGCACGTCGCGCGGATTGGGTGATGCTGCGTTCTCGTCCATCAGCTTGGTCAAAAGCTCCTGGTCGAGCGAGCCCCAATTGGCGCCGATCCGCACCGGCTTGTTGTTCTTGTTCGCGATCTCGATGATGTCGGCGAACTGGGTGTCGCGCTTGTCCTTGAAGCCGACGTTGCCGGGATTGATGCGGTATTTGGCCAGCGCCTCGGCGCAGGCCGGATAGGCCGCAAGCAGCTTGTGGCCGATATAATGGAAGTCGCCGATCAGCGGCGTCGTGATGCCGCGCTTGGCGAGGCCGTCACGGATGTGCGGAACGGCGGCCGCGGCTTCCTCGCGGTCCACGGTGATGCGGACCATTTCGGAGCCGGCGCGCGCGAGCGCTGCGACCTGGGCGATGGTGCTGTCGACATCGGCGGTGTCGGTGTTGGTCATCGACTGCACGACGATCGGCGCGCCGCCGCCCACGGCGACGTTACCCACCTTCACCTGGGTGGTCTTGTGCCGGGGCGCGGGGCCCGCGATGTCGGAATCGAGAGAGTTTTCGAGCTTGTTCATGAGGTCCAAATATCAGGTTTTGGTGACGTTCAGCAATGCATCACGCGGCGCCGCAGCCGTTTGGCTCGGACGGTTAACCAGAAAAAGCCCTGCAATTACAAGGACCGCGGCGGCCCCGAATGTCAGGCTCAGGGTGTCGTGCATGATGAAATAGCTACCCACCACGCCAAACAAAGGGGTGATGAAGGTAAAAGCGGACAATTTGCTGGCCGAATAGGCCTTCACCAGCGCGAACCAAAGCGTGAACGTGGTTCCCACCACCCAGATTGCCTGGAAAGCCATCAGGCCGAGCGACAACGGCGCCGGTATGTGCGTGATGGATTCGCCGAACAGCCAGGCCGCCATCCCCAGAATCGGGATCGAGGTGGCGACCTGATAGCCCAGCGCCTTCTCGGGCGCGGCGAAGCGCAACCGCGTGCCCTTGGCAACCAGCGTCGTCGCCGCCCACAGCGCGGCGCCGCCGACGACCATGAGATCGCCGAGCAGAACATGCGAATCGACATTGGGCTGCGGCACGCCGATCGCCAGCGCCACGCCGGCAAAGCTGATGGCCAAGCCCAGCCATTGCGAGCCGCCGAGCCGCTCTCCGAGCACCTGGTACGAGCCGAGCGCGACGAAGAACGGCGCCGTATAGAGGAACACCACTGCACGCGAAGCAGAGGTGAGACGCAGTCCCTGGAAGATCAGCACGAATTCGATGCCGAACATCAGCCCGGCGATCAGGCCGGCCCTCCACGTCCCGTCACGCTCGAAGAATTTCACGCCGCGCAGCGTGCCGATGATGAACAGCACCGGCAGCGCGCCCATCGAGCGGATGGTGGCCTGGAGCATCGGCGGAATGTCGGGCAGCACCAGCTTCACCGCGATCTGGTTGAACCCCCAGGTCAGGCACAGCATGAGCATCAGGGCGATGGCGCCGGCACTGAGAGGACGGCCGGCAGGCGGTATGGCTTGAGGTGCGGACATTTCTTCCTGAGATCCGGCTTTGCGCCGTTGTTGCTAAATTCGATAGGCCGCGGGCTCTTTACCTCTCCCCGTCGGGGAGAGGTCGATTTGCGAAGCAAATCGGGTGAGGGGGCGCCGGCCCCATGAGAGAGCGAAGCCCCTCACCCGCGCCTTCGGCGCGACCTCTCCCTTTGGGAGAGGTGGGCACCGCCGCTTTGGCTCGACCTGATTCCATCTTTCTAAGAGACTTTCTGACAATGCGTGCAGACGCCCGTGATCTCCACCACAGACAGCTTTGGTACGAAACCCGAGCTGCGCGCGGCCGCGTTGAGGTCCTTGGCGAAGGACGCCGAGGGGATCTCGCCGACCAAGCCGCAGCGCTCACAGATCAGGAACGCCACCGCCGAGGTCGCGTCATGATCATGGGCGGCACAGGCCAGATAGGCATTGCGACTCTCGATGCGGTGCACGAGGCCGTTGGCCATCAGGAAATCGAGTGCACGATAGACCGTGATCGGCGCCGGCCGCGGCATCGACTTGGCGAGTTCGTCGATCACCTCATAGGCGCCGAGCGGACGGTGGCTGGAGAGCAGCGCCCTCAGCACTTGGCGGCGGATTGGCGTGAATTTCTGCGCACGCTGCGCGCAAACCTCCTCGGCATGCGCCAACGCGTCCGCCGTGCAGCGGCCGTGATCGTGGTCGGGCGCGGGAAAGGCCGGCTTCGCGAGGGTCATCTGGCCTACCTTCTAGCATTTCGGCGGTGGAACCCAAAGCGCGACCGACCATCGGCTGTCAGCCATGCTTATCCCGCGGGACAGCGTCTCGCTAATCCGCCATGAAATAATCATAAGCTTGCTTATTATATACAAGCTTATTGGAGGCCAAGCTTATGAGCCGCGGGTCCGTGGACCAGAACTTCCTGTTTACGCTCGCCGAGCTTTACCGCCTGCTGCGCGTCTATGCCGACAAGGAGGCCTCGCGCTTCGGCATCACCCGCGCGCAATGGGCGGTGCTGGCCAAGGTCGAGCGCAGCGAGGGCATGAAGCAATCGGAACTCGCCGAGCTGCTCGAGGTGCAGCCGATCACGCTGACACGCCTGATCGACAAGCTCTGCGACAGCGACTGGATCGAGCGCCGCAGCGACGCCTCGGACCGCCGCGTCAAACGTCTCTACCTGAAGAAGGCCGGGCGGCAGCTGCTCGGCAGGATGAGCGGCCTGAAATCGGAGCTGACCGCGAACGCGCTTGACGGCATCAACCCGGCGGACGCTCACCGCCTTCTCGTCCAACTCGAAACGATCAAGGAAAACGTGCGAAACGCGATCCAGGCCTCTGGGGCGGAACAAGCGCGTAAGGAGCAGCGCTATGGCTGATCAGGTCCTCAAATTCCAGCCCGAGCAGAAGGCTGACAGCGGCAAGCCGACCAAGAAGGCCGGCACCGATCCGCGCCGCCGCTTGGTGGCGGGCCTGCGCCGCTATCGCCGTTTCCTGCTTCTGGTCGTGCTGCCTCTCGTCGCCGCCATCGGCGGCCTCACTTTCTATCTGCATGGCGGCCGCTATGTCGGGACTGACGATGCCTATGTCGGCGCCCAGAAGGTGCTGGTAACCCCCGATATTTCCGGCAAGATCCTGAAAGTCGTCGTGAAGGAAGGTCAGGCCGTCAAGCAGGGCGACGAGCTGTTCGAGATCGATCCCGTGCCGTTCCGCCTCGCGGTGGACGAGGCCAAGGCGCAGCTCGCCCAGGCCCGCACGACCTATGACAACCTCGTCGCCAACATCAAGATCTACGGCGACATGCTCGACCTCGCCCAGCAGGGCGTCGACCTGAAGCAGCGCGACGTCGAGCGCAAGCAGGCGCTGGTGAAGAACAATTACGGCTCGCAGCTCGACCTCGACAATGCATCCAACGCGCTGGTCACCGCGGGCGCGCAGGCGCAGTTCATCAAGCAGCAGCTCTCCAACGCCAAGACGCAATTGCTCGGCGATCCCAAGCTGCCCCTGGAGCAATTCCCGCCTTACGTCCAGGCCAAGGCCAAGCTCGAAGATGCCCAGCGCAATCTCGAACACACCGTGCTGCGCGCGGCGATGGATGGCGTGGCGACGCAGGTGGAACAGATCCAGCTCGGCCGTTTCGTCGCCGCCGGCACGCCGGTGTTCTCCATCATCGACGTCGCCCATCCCTGGGTCGACGCCAATCCGAAGGAGAGTGACCTTACCTATGTCACCGAAGGCCAGCCCGTCACGCTCGAGGTCGATGCGTTCCCGAACCACGTCTTCAAGGGCAAGATCGGCTCGCTCTCGCCCGGCACCGGCGCGCAATTCGCGATCCTGCCGCCGCAAAATGCCACCGGCAATTTCGTCAAGGTGGTGCAGCGCGTCCCGATCCGCATCTATTTCGACGAGACCGACAAATATGTGCGGAAACTGAAAGCCGGCATGAGCGTCTACGCCACCATCGACACCGGCCATCGGCGCTCGCTCGCCGGCCTGCTCGGCCTGTCGGCGACAGCGGGCCAGGACAAAGACTAAGGATCCGCCACGATGTCCGGCCCCAACGCCAACCTGATGGTCCCCGGCCTGCGCCGGAACATGGTGACGATCTGCGCCATGACCGCGACCATCATGCAGGCGCTGGACACCACCATCGCCAACGTCGCGCTGCCCTACATGCAGGGCACCCTCTCGGCCTCGCAGGATCAGATCAATTGGGTGCTGACCTCCTACATCGTCGCCGCGGCGATCATGACGGCGCCGGTGGGCTGGATCGCCAACCGCTTCGGCCGCAAGCGCATCTTCATCATCTGCTCGGCCGGCTTCACCATGGCATCGGTGCTGTGCGGTCTGGCGCAAGACATCAACCAGATGGTGCTGTTCCGCCTGCTGCAAGGCGTGTTCGGCGCCGCCCTGGTGCCGCTGTCGCAGTCGGTCATGCTCGATTATTACACGCTCCAGGAACGTGCCAAGGCGATGTCGATCTGGGGCATGGGCGTGATGATGGGCCCGATCATGGGCCCCTCCCTCGGCGCCTGGCTCACCGAGACCTATTCCTGGCACTGGGTGTTCTTCGTCAACCTGCCGTTCGGCGCCATCACCGTGCTTGGTCTGATCGTCTTCATGGACGAGACCCGGAAAGATCTCAGCCTCAAATTCGACTGGTTCGGCTTCGCCGCATTGGCGATCGCGATCGGCGCGCTGCAGCTCGCGCTGGACCGCGGCGAGCAGCTGGGGTGGCTCGAATCGAACGAGATCGTCGCGGAATTCATCGTCGCGGCCGTCGCCTTCTATTTCTTCCTCGCCCACTCCTTCACGACCTCGACGCCGTTCATCCGCTTTGCGCTGTTTCGGGATCGCAACTTCGTCACCGGCTGCGTGTTCATGATCGTGATGGGCCTCGTGCTGTTCTCGACCATGGCGCTGGCCTCGCCCTACATGCAGAACGTGATCGGCTATCCCATCATCACCGCCGGCCTGCTGCTGGCGAGCCGCGGTTTCGGCACCTTCTTCGCCATGATGCTGGTCGGCCGGATGATGCGCTATTTCGAAGCGCGCACATTGATCATCACCGGCCTGACGCTGACCGCGGGCTCGCTGTACCAGATGACCGGCTGGACCGATCTGACCCAGGTGCCGGAGATCGTCACGGTCAGCGTCATCCAGGGTTTTGGCTTCGGCCTCGTCTTCGTGCCGCTCTCGACCGTAGCGTTCCTGACCTTGTCGAACGAACTGCGCACCGACGGCACCGCCATGCTGACCCTGATGCGCAACGTCGCAAGTTCGGTCGGCATTTCCGTCGTCATCGCCGAGCTGACGCAGGGGACGCGGCGGACCTATGCGATCCTCTCCGAGCACGTCAACCCGTTCAACCACGCGCTGCAGATGCCCAGCGTCAGTGGCCTGATCAATCTGTCCACCGACGCCGGCCGCGCCCTGGCGGACCGGATGGTCAGCGTGCAGGCGCAGATCATCGCCTTCTCGCACGACTACCAGCTCGTGATGGTCTTCATCCTCTGCACCATCCCGCTCGCTCTACTGATCGGCTCCACCAAGGCCACGCTGCGCAAGCAGGCGGCGGGACCGGAACACGCGGTAATGGAGTAGCAACAGGTGTCATGCCCCGGCTTGATCGGGGCATCCAGTACGCCGCGGCTTCTCCGTATCACAGGAACGTCTCTGGAATACTGGGTCGCCCCGTCAAGCCGGGCGACGACATCGAGCTTGTGGCGCCGCCTACCCCAACAACTCCTCACACCCCAAATCCTCCACCGCCATCATCACCCGCTCCAGATTGTTCCACCAGATCACCGGCGGGATGTTGATGCTCCACTGCCAGATTGGCTTCGTGATTTGCCAGAGCACCGCCCAGCGGTAGTCGCGATCGAGCGCGCCGCGCGTGTAGCCGCTGATGCCGCTTTCCATCAACGTGTCGTGGTAGAGATTGAGCAGCGGGCGTTCGAGCGCCTGCCGGCGTTCCGGATACCAATGCACGGCCATCATATGGGCGAGGTCGTGGGTCGGAACGTTGATGCTCCAAAGATCGAAATCGAAGATGCGCACGGTATCGGCGACGCCCGCGCGCGGCAGCAGGAAATTCCAGGTGTGGGCGTCGCCATGCGTGATGCTGACGTGTCGGCGTGAATGGTAACGCTGGGACAGCCGGTCCGACTGATCGATCAGGCGACGGTAGAGGATCCGCCGCTCCTCGCTGAGGCGATCACCAAGAAGATCGGCAAAACGGTCATAATGGCCCGCAAACGTCTCCATGCGCTGCGCGCTGTCCTCCGTGCTCGCCCAGGTACCCACAGCACCGCCGAGGCTCGGATGGTCCCACCAGGCTGCATGCCAGCGCGCGAGCGTGGTGACGATGGCGAACGTCTGCTCGCGCGATGGCGGCACCGGCCAAGCCATTGCGATGGCGTGGCTGTCGGTGAGGTCCTCGAGCAGAAGATGCCAAGTGAGACTGTCTTCGTCGAAATGTCCGTCGAAGCAGCGGGGCACCAGTCCCGGCGGCATGCTTGGCGTCAGTTGCGTGTAGTATTCCACCTCCCGCCGGCCGCCATTGGCAAGCTTCTCGGCGAATGCTGCATTTGCGGTCTTCAGAATCAGCGACTGCGGGGCGCCGGCGGATTCGCCGACATAGCGCAAGCCGAGACGGATGATATGCGACACGACGGTGTCGTGCTGATGCAACACCTTCACTTCGCGGACCGCGCCGGCGTCCAGCACGCCGGCCCTGCGCAGCGCGGCCGTCAGTCGGGCGGGCTCAACGACCGCCGGCAATTGTGGAGATGTCATGAACCACGATGCCCTTGTCCCGCGCCATACTGCACGATCACGCTCCCGGGCACCAGCGGCCGATTTGCCGCCGGGCTCAGGCTGCCGCGGCCGAGTCGCGCACGGTCCGCACGACGACCGACCGCAGCTGTTCGGTCGCCTTCCAGAATTTCTGCACCTCCGCATCGGACTTCGACACCAGCGCGGTCTTGAGATCGGCCGAGAGGCTGGAGGAGACCCAGAACGCCTTGCGCTCGTCGTAATCCTTGCGGAGCTGGGCCAGGCGTTCACCGTGGGCCGCCAGCTGGTCTGGTTCGCCGAATGCAATGATCGCCGAAGAAAGCGAAGGACGAATTTTCATGGAACAATCCGGTGACGCAGGTCGAGTACAAGCAGACCCTAAACGACTGCGGTAAACACGGGATTGCTGCACGCGGAAATTGCGTGCCAGGAAATCCGGAGAGCTATGTGGCGAGACGACCGGATTTGAGTCAGTGAGAGTGACACACAGCACGAAGAAGGGCGTTTTTCTGATGCAAAGGCAGCAAGCAGCTCAATTGCGCTGGATGAGGAGAGCATGCCGGCTGCGGATACAGCCGGCACGCATTCTTTACACGTCGAAGAACACCGTTTCGTCGTCGCCCTGAAGGTGCAGGTCGAGCCGGTAGACCGGCTTGCCGGGCTCACGGACCGCGGTCAGCGTCGCGCGACGGTCGGCCGGAACCAGCGCCAGCACGGGATCGGCGGCGTTGCCGGCCTCGTCGCTGAAATAGATGCGGGTGTAGAGATGCCGCAGCATGCCGCGACCGAACACCGCAAGCAGAATGTGCGGCGCCTGCGGTTTGCCGTCGGGGTCCGGCACCGCGCCGGGCTTGATGGTCTCGAAGGAATAGTTGCCATCCTTGTCGGTGCCGCAGCGGGCAAAGCCGCGGAAGCTCGCGTTCGGCAGCGCACGCTTGTCCTGCGGGTCGGAGAAGCGGCCTTGCGCGTCCGCCTGCCAGATTTCCAGCATGGCATCCGGCACGGCAACGCCATCGCCATCGAATACCCGACCCTCGATGCGGATGCGGTCGCCTGAGACGTCCGGGGTCAGCGTCGAGTTGGTGAACGCGTCGTTCCAGGCGTACTCGCCGTTCGGCGTCAGGCCGTATTTGAAGAACGGACCGACCGTCTGCGATGGGGTGATCCCGTCGGGTTTCACAGACTGTTGCACTTAGTGGTTCTCCATGGGGGTGGCGTTCTTGCCGCGCAGCACGATGTCAAAGCGGTAGCACAGCGCCCATTCGGGCTTCGTGTTCTCGAGATCGAAAGACGAGACCATCCGCGCCCGCGCCTTCTCGTCCGGCACCGAATTGAAGATCGGGTCGAACGGGAACAAGGGATCGTTCGGGAAATACATCTGCGTCACGAGGCGCGTGACGAAGGAATAGCCGAACACCGAGAGATGGATATGCGCGGGCCGCCACGCATTGTGGTGATTGCCCCAGGGATAGGCGCCGGGCTTGATGGTGACGAAGCGATAATAGCCGGAAGCATCGCTCACGGTGCGGCCCGCGCCGGTGAAATTCGGATCGAGCGGCGCCGGATGCTGATCGCGAACATGAATATAGCGGCCGCAGGAATTGGCTTGCCAGATCTCGATCAACGAGTTCGGCACGCCGCGGCCGTCCTCATCTCGCACGTGGCCATGCACGATGATGCGCTCGCCGATCGGCTCGCCACTGTGTTGGGTGGTAAGATCGTTGTCGCCCTCGCGCACGGTCTCGTGGCCGTAGACCGGGCCGGTCAGCTCCGACAACGTGTGGCGCATCGGGATCAAGGGCTTGTTCGGCGCCCGCTTGATCGAGCTCTTGTAGTCGGGCGACAGCGGCAGCGGATGCGCCTTGTTGCTGTCCGTGGGATAGACGAATGTCATGGGCGAACTCCTCCCCGGCCATTTTACGTCTGGCCGGTCAACGCTTCCGCCAATCATTATAGGATATAACTAATTTGGGGAAGCCGGTTTGGCGGCGTCCCCGCGCCTGCAGCCGGCGGCTCTTACCTGATCGGCGCGCGCGGAAGTACGGCCTCCCCGGCCTCGAGCCGGTAGGTATGGTCGAGCGAATACCAGGGCACGGAGACGTCCTTCGCAGTCGGATGCGGCGTCGCGTGGCGCACGAATTTGCCGATCAGCGCCTGTGTCACGCCGAATTGCACGTCGCTGTCGATATGGGGATCGGCAGGGTCGTAGACCTGCGAGATCAGCACCTTGAATCCTGGCTTGAAAATCAGGGCGTGCAGATGGGCGGGACGATAGGGGTGGCGGCCCTGCGCCTCGAGCAGACGGCCGACCACGCCATCAGTCGGGATGGGATAGCCGACCATCATCACCGAGCGGAAGGCGAAGCGCCCGTCGGAATCAGTCGTGAACTTGCCGCGCAGGTTCATGTCGGCCTGCTCGGGGTCTTGGTTCTCGTAAAGGCCGACCGGCGAAGCATGCCAGACATCGACCTCGGCCCCGGCGACGGGCTCGCCGTCCCTGTCGACGACGCGCCCGCTGACGAACAGCGTGGCCCCCGGTGTCTCCGAGCGCACGATCGATCCGCCATTCTCGACCCGGGGCGAATTCAACCGCCAGAACGGCCCGAGCAATGATTGATCGGTCTCCGCATTGCCCTGATCGCCATTGTTGAGCAGGCACACCAGCGAGGAGACGCCGAGCGACCCCGCCATCAGCACGACTTCGTTGTGCGTGTCGGTGGTCAGCTTGCCGAGCTCGGCCACGATCGCCGTGGCATCGCGGAATTCCTTCTCGGTCAGGCGAACGTCGCGTACGAAGGCGTGCAAATGCTTGACCAGGGAGACCATGATCTGGCGCAGCCGCGGATCGGATGTCCGCTCCATCACCGCCAAGGCTGCGGCCGTGACGTCCTGCTCGCGCTCGATGATCATGGGACGGTCCTTGAAGCGACAAAAAACGCCGTCATTCCGGGGCGATGCGGAGCATCGAACCCGGAATCTCGAGATCCCGGGTTCGGTGCAAGTGCACCGCCCCGGGATGACGGTCCACTGCGTGGACCGTCAGTTCAGCTTTTCGATCGCAACGGCCACACCCTGGCCGACGCCGACGCACATGGTTGCGAGCGCGAGCTTGCCGCCGCGCTTCTCCATGCCGTGCACGGCGGTGAGCGCGAGCCGGGCGCCGCTCATGCCGAGCGGATGGCCGAGCGCGATGGCGCCGCCATGCGGATTGACGAAATCGGCATCCTCCTTGACGCCAAGCTGGCGCAGGCACGCGATGCCCTGCGAGGCGAAAGCTTCGTTTAGCTCGATCAGGTCGAAATCGCTGATCTTCTTGCCGAGACGCTCCATCAACTTCCGGGTCGCCGGCACGGGACCAATGCCCATGATGCGCGGCGGCACGCCGGCAGAGGCCAGGCCGAGGATGCGCGCCCGCGGCGTGAGGCCGTGCTTCTTCACCGCAGCTTCCGAAGCCAGGATCATCGCAGCGGCGCCGTCATTGACGCCGGAGGCGTTGCCGGCGGTGACTGTGCCGGGATTGCGAACGATCGGCTTCAACTTGGCGAGACCCTCGAGCGTGGTCTCAGGGCGAGGATGTTCGTCCTTGTCGACCGTGATCGGACCGGCTTTGCCGCCAGGAATCGTGATGGGCGTGATCTCTTCCGCGAAATAACCCGCCGCAATCGCGGCGCCGGCACGCTGCTGCGAGCGGATGGCGAAGGCATCCTGGTCGGCGCGCGAAACCTGGAATTCCTCGGCGACGTTCTCGCCGGTCTCCGGCATCGCGTCGACGCCGTACTGCGCCTTGAGCAGCGGATTGATGAAGCGCCAGCCGATCGTGGTATCGAAGATCTCGGCCGAGCGCGAGAAGGCCTCCTGCGCCTTGCCCATCACGAAAGGCGCGCGGGTCATCGACTCGACGCCGCCGGCAATCGCAAGTTCGATCTCGCCGGCGCGAATGGCGCGGCCCGCGGCACCGACGGCATCGAGGCCGGAGGCGCAGAGCCGGTTCAGGGTCTGACCGGGAACCGAGTCCGGCAGACCTGCCAGCAGCAGCGCCATACGCGCGACGTTGCGGTTGTCCTCGCCGGCCTGATTGGCGCAGCCGAAGAAGACTTCATCCACCTGCGCCCAATCGAGATTCGGATGCTTGGCCATCAGCGTCTTGATCGGGGCTGCGGCGAGATCATCGGCGCGCACCTTGGCGAGCGAGCCGCCGAAGCGGCCGATCGGGGTCCGCACCGCATCGCAGATAAAGACGTCACGCATCGTTGTTCTCCCTGGCTGCCGCGGTCCGGCCAAATTCTTCAATGTCGACGGAGTTTTAGGAGGGCGCCCGCGGCAGGTCAATTGACGGTTTCGCGTGCGATTTGCAGGGGGCTGCGGCCCGCAACGCATGCCGCGGTGCGGACAACGTGGAAAACCTCCCCTGCCCGGCCAAAGCGATAGGAGCAGGAGGCGAAATTTTGTAGGTTGCCCCGCCCATGACGTTGCAACAGCCCATCTCCGCCCCAGAACCCGAACCCACGCCAGCGCCCCAGGTGGAAGCCGCCGCGCGCGTGACGCCGATGATGGAACAGTATCTCGAGATCAAGGCGGCGCATCAGGGCCTCCTGCTGTTCTACCGGATGGGCGACTTTTACGAGCTGTTCTTCGAGGACGCCGAGATCGCCTCCAAGACGCTCGGCATCGTGCTGACCAAGCGCGGCAAGCACCAGGGCGCTGACATCCCGATGTGTGGCGTCCCGGTGGAGCGCTCCGAGGATTATTTGCATCGTCTCATCGGCGCCGGCCACCGCGTCGCGGTGTGCGAGCAGACCGAGGATCCCGCCGCAGCAAAAGCGCGCGGCAACAAGAGCGTGGTGCGCCGCGGCGTGGTGCGGCTGGTCACGCCGGGCACGCTGACCGAGGACACGCTGCTGGATGCGCGCGCCAACAATTACCTGCTCGCGATCGCGCGCGCGCGTTCGTCCGCCGGTGGCGACCGCTTCGGCCTCGCGTGGATCGACATCTCGACCGCCGAATTCATGGTGACCGAGGTTTCAGGCGGAGAGCTCGCGGCGACGCTGGCGCGCATCAACCCCAACGAGGCGATCGTCACTGACGCACTCTATAATGACATCGAGCTCGGCCAGACCTTGCGCGAGCTGCCGGCGGTGACGCCGCTGACCCGCGACGTCTTCGACGGCGCCACTGCCGAAAAGCGGCTCTGCGACTACTTTGCGGTCGCGACCATGGATGGGCTGGCGCAGCTCACCCGCTTGGAGGCCACCGCCGCGGCCGCCGCCGTCACCTATGTCGACCGCACCCAGGTCGGCAAGCATCCGCCGCTGTCGCCGCCCGCGCGCGAGGCCTCGGGCGCGACCATGGCGATCGATCCGGCCACCCGCGCCAATCTCGAGCTGACGCGGACGCTCGCCGGCGAACGCCGCGGGTCACTGCTCGACGCCATCGACTGCACTGTCACCTCTGCGGGTTCGCGCCTGCTCGCGCAGCGGCTCGCGGCACCGCTGACGGATGCACCGGCGATCGCTCGCCGGCTCGACGCGGTCAGCGTCTTCGTTGCCGATTCTGCGGCGCGCGAGGACATCCGCAGCATTTTGCGGGGCGCGCCCGACATGTCGCGCGCGCTTGCCCGACTCTCGGTCGGCCGCGGCGGACCGCGCGACCTCGCCGGCATCCGCGACGGCATCTTGGCCGCCGACCAGGCGCTGGCGCGGCTCGCCGAACTCGATCAGCCACCGCAGGAGGTCGCAGCGGTGATGGCGGCGCTGAAGCGACCATCGCGCACGCTGGCAGCCGAGTTCGCGGCAGCGCTCGATGAGCAGTTGCCGCTGATCAAGCGCGACGGCGGCTTCGTGCGCCAGGGCTATGAGCCCGCGCTCGACGAGGCGCGAAATCTGCGCGACGCCTCGCGCCTCGTCGTCGCCTCGATGCAGGCCCGCTACGCCGACGATACCGGCGTGAAGGGTCTCAAGATCCGTCACAACAACGTGCTCGGCTATTTCGTCGAGGTCACCGCACAGCACGGCGACAAGCTGATGTCAGCGCCGCTGAACGCGACCTTCATCCACCGCCAGACGCTGGCAGGACAGGTGCGCTTCACCACCTCCGAGCTCGGCGAGATCGAAGCCAAGATCGCCAATGCCGGCGATCGCGCGCTCAACCTCGAGCTCGAGATCTTCGAAAGGCTCTGCGCGAAGGCCCTCGCGATCAGCGACGATCTGCGCGCGGCGGCGCAAGGTTTTGCGCTGCTCGACGTCGCGACGTCGCTGGCCAAGCTGGCGGTCGACGAGAACTACGTCCGGCCCGAAGTCGACGGCTCCCTCGCCTTCGCGATCGAGGCCGGCCGCCATCCCGTGGTCGAGCAGGCCCTGAAGCGCAACGGCGAGCCGTTCATCGCCAATGCCTGCGACCTGTCGCCGGCGCCCGCACAACAATCCGGCCAGCTCTGGCTGCTCACCGGTCCCAACATGGCGGGTAAATCGACTTTCCTGCGCCAGAACGCGCTGATCGCCTTGATGGCTCAGATCGGCAGCTTCGTGCCGGCCACGCGTGCGCGGATCGGCATCGTCGACCGCCTGTTCTCGCGCGTCGGCGCCGCCGACGATCTTGCCCGTGGCCGCTCCACCTTCATGGTGGAGATGGTCGAGACCGCGGCGATCCTCAATCAGGCCGGCGAGCGCTCACTCGTCATCCTGGACGAGATCGGCCGCGGCACCGCGACCTTCGACGGCCTTTCGATCGCCTGGGCCGCGATCGAGCATCTGCATGAAAGCAACCGCTGCCGCACGTTGTTCGCAACGCACTATCACGAGCTCACCGCGCTCTCGGCCAAGCTGCCGCGCATGTTCAATGCGACGGTGCGCGTGAAGGAGTGGCAGGGCAATGTGGTGTTCCTGCACGAGGTGCTGCCGGGCTCGGCCGATCGCTCCTACGGCATCCAGGTGGCGAAACTCGCCGGCCTGCCGCCCGCGGTGATCACGCGCGCCAAATCCGTTCTGTCCAAGCTCGAGGCGCAGGACCGCGGCCAGACCGCGCGAGCGCTCGTGGACGACCTGCCGCTGTTCGCGGTGCCCTCACGCGCCGCCGTGGAAGCCGCGCCGCCGAGCGAGGCCGAGCTGCTGATGGAAGCCGTGAAGGCGCTGCACCCCGACGAGATGTCCCCGCGCGAGGCGCTCGACGCGCTTTATGCCCTGAAGGCGAAACTGCCGAAGCAGTGACGGTGCCGTAGGATGGGCAAAAGCGAAGCGTGCCCACGCAAGAGATGGTGGGCACGACGCGCCAAGAGCGCGCCTTTGCCCAACCTACGAAGTCGTCGCCGCCATCCGCTTCCTTCGCCCATTCCACCACAGCGTCAAATTCCACACGATGCAGGTGGCAAGCCCCAGGCTGAGGCCGATCGCGGAGCCGAAATTGGCCGCGCCGAGATGCAGCACCGCAACCGCCATGCCGAAGCCGAGCAGACCCCAGGCGGAGTTGGCAAGCACGGCGGCGGTCGGCGGACCGCCGATGCGCGGATGCAGGATCAGCATGATGCTGGAGAACACTACCGGATAGAGCGCGATGATGCCGCTGATGCGAGGACCGACCCAGCCGGAGGTCGAGACCACGATCGCGACCAGGATCGCGACCAGCGCAGCCCGCATCGGGATATCGTACCAGCGGCGCGTCACCAGCGGCATCTTCGCATGGCGATAGCCTGCGAGCAGCGGAATGCAGAGGCCGAATGCGATCAGATTGGCGGCGAGGCCCGCAGTGAGCGACCAGTCGAACTGGCGAATCATCGAGGCAAGCACGATCCACACTGCGATGGCGCTTCCACAACTCACCACGAGATTGTGCCGCTGTGATAACACGACATAGGTGAGGCACATGAAGATCGTCGCCGCATTGACCGGCAGGCTCGCCAGTGCACCCTGCGCGATGAAGGCGGCGTCATGGTCGATCGCAAGAAAGACGTAGGAGGGACCCGCCGAGACCGGCAGGGTCGCGATCAGCGCACCGATCACCGGTCCCGAGCGCTCCGTGATAATCGACGCCGTCACGACGAACGCCGCCGCAATCGCCATGCGCAGGAGCAGGAAGAGGATGAAATGGAGGTCGAGGGACATTTGGCGCGGGATATTATTGTTGAGGAATTTTCCGCGGGCTCGGTTCACCTCTCCCGGAGGGAGAGGTCGATTTGCGCAGCAAATCGGGTGAGGGCTTCAGGTCCCACGAGGGAGCGCAGCCCCTCACCCGCGCCGGAGCCTGCCATCGGGCGCGCCTTCGGCGCGACCCGGTGGGCGCGACCTCTCCCTATGGGAGAGGTGGGCGGTCACATCCGCTGCATCGAGGCCGAGACCTTCGGGCCGTTCTTGATGGTCTGGTAGACCACGCAATAGCGCTCGGTGAGCTTGAGCAGGAGATCGAGCTTGTCCTGCGGCGCTGATGTGTCGACCTCGAAGCGGAGGCGGATCTCGGCGAAGCCGACCGGGGTCTCCTTGTCGACGCCGAGCGTGCCGCGGAAATCGAGATCGCCCTCGGCATAGACGTTACCTGTTTTGAGCGGCACCTCGATCGCCGTCGCGACCGACTTCAGCGTGACGCCGGCGCAGGCAACCAGCGCCTCCAGCAGCATGTCGCCGGAGCAGAGCTCGAGGCCGGAGCCGCCGGTGGCGGGGTGCAGGCCAGCCATCGCGATGGCGCGGCCGGTCTCGACCTTGCAGGCGATGCCTTCGCCATCGGTGGAACCCTTGGCCTTCAACGTGATCAGCGCGGCCTTCGGATCGGCCTTGTAGCGCTCCTTGAGCGGAGCCTGCATCTGGCGCAGTTCGGCGGCGTCCATTGTTGTTCTCTCCCGGAAAATCGCCTTTCGATGTACCGGCTCGGGGCGAGATTGTCACCACCACATGGCCTGACCGGGACCCTGGGTTGCGTCCCGGTCGGGCACGTTGCGGTCCAGCGAACGGTCGAGTGATGTCAGGACGCTGCGCTTGAAATTCTCGAACAGCGGAGAATTGCGATCGCGTGGCCGGCCGAGACTGATCTCGATCTGATCGAACAGCCGGCCCGGCCGCGGCCGCATCACCAGCACGCGATCGGCCAGCACCACGGCCTCGTCTACGTCATGGGTGACGAGGATGAGCGTCGGCCGCGTATCCGCCCAGAGGTCGAGCAAATGATCCTGGAGATCCCTGCGGGTGAAGGCATCGAGTGCGGAGAACGGCTCGTCGAGCAGCAGCACCTCCGGCTGCGGCACCAGGGCCCGCGCGATCGCAACCCGCTGCGCCTGACCGCCGGAGAGCTCGCGCGGCCAGGCCTGCGCCTTCTCGGTGAGCCCGACGCGCTCGAGGGCGCGCGCCACCTTCTCGCGCCGCTCGATCGCAGGCAGATCGGCAAGGCCGAAGCCGATATTGTCGCCGACGCTGAGCCAAGGCAGCAGACGCGGCTCCTGGAAGATGATGCCGATCTTGGCATGGGGTGAACTGATCGCTTCGTCATCGAGCGTCACCCCGCCCGAGCTGGCACGATCGAGACCGGCGATGGCGCGCAGCAATGTCGACTTGCCGCAGCCGGAGCCGCCGATGATGGCGATGATCTCGCCTAGCCTGATCTCGGCCGAGAAGCGCGCCAGCGCCTCAACACCGTTGGGATAGGTCTTGCTGACCCGGTCGAGCACGAGCATCGTCTCAAGCTCCCTTTGCCCGCCCGAAGGCGTCCTGCCAGCGCAGGAACGGCGCGGCGGCTAGCTCGATCAGCCAGTCGGTGAGCTTGCCGAGAATGGCGAAGATCACGATCGCGACCAGGATCTGCGCGGGCTTGCCGAGCTGCTGGCCGTCGAGCAGGAGATAGCCGAGGCCTTCGGAGGCGCCGATCAATTCGGCCGCGACCACGAACATCCAGCCGAGGCCAAGACCGATGCGCAGCGAGACGACATAGGCTGGCAGCACCGCGGGCAACAGGATGCGGCGGATCATGGCGAACCCGGAGAGGCGAAAGACGCGTCCGACCTCGACGATCTTGCGATCGACCGAGAGGATGGCGCCCATCACGCCGAGATAGACCGGGAAGAACACGCCGATCGCGATCAGCGCGACCTTCGAGGTCTCGAAGATACCGAGCCAGAGGATGAACAGCGGCACCCAGGCCAGCGACGGGATCGCGCGCAGCGCCTGCACGGTCGGATCGAGCAGCCGCCGCGCCAGCGACCAATAGCCGGAGATGGCGCCCAGCAGCGTGCCCGCGACCACGCCGAAGGCGAAGCCGAGCGAGACGCGCCACAGCGTCGCGGCGATGTGGTGAACCAGCTCGCCGGAGCGGGCAAGCTCGGTGATGGTGGTGAAGATGCGAGAGGGCGGCGGCACCAGGCGCCCGTTCGACCAGCCGGACCAGACCACGAGCTCCCAGCCGAGCGCGAGCGTCAGCGGCAGCAGCACGCCCAGCATCGGCCGCGCACAACGCGACAGAAGCGACGGCGCGGCAGCACTCGCGGCTCTATCAGAAGTTTGTTGCAGAACTGGCGCGTCGGAGATCATGGCCGGTAGGAACCGCGTCTGGTCGGGGAATGCAACACTACTATTGCCGCGGCTACTGCTGCTCTCTTCCTTCTGTGGCCCCTTGTGGGGAAGGTGGCGCGACGCGCCGGATGAGGGGTTCTCTCCACTCGCAACACTGATCGTGAGGATAGATACCCCTCACCCGGCTTCGCTTTGCGAAGCCACCCTCCCCCACAAGGGGCCCACAAGGGGGAGGGTTACGACATCAATTCGTCGGCAGCAGGACCTGGTCGTCGATCAGGGCGTCCAGCGTCGCCTTCACGTCGAGCTTGGCATCGACGACACCGGCTTGCTGGAGAGCGAGGCCGGCGGCGAGAATCGATTCGCGTTGCGGCGCGCCGATGCGGCTGTGGGTCAGCTCGGTGCGCTCCTTGAGCTGCTTGTCGACGACAGCCTCGGGCAGTTTCGTGACCGCGATGAAGATCTTCTTCAGCTCGTCGTAATTCGCCAGCGAATATTTGCGCGCCTCCTCGTAGACCGCGAGGACGCGGCGTGCAATGTCGGGATAGTCCTTCAAGAACTGCTCGCGCACATTGAGGATGCCCCAGGTGTTGGCGTCGGCCTTGCGATAGAACAGTTTTGCGCCTTCCTCGACCTCCGCCTGCGCCATCATGGGATCGAGCCCGGCCCAGGCATCGACGTCGCCACGGATCAGCGCGGTCTTGCCGTCGGCATGCTGGAGCAGCACCGGGGTAATGTCCTTCTCAGTGAGGCCCGCTCCTAACAGCGCGCGCACCAGGAAGATGTGCGGATCGGTGCCGCGGGTCACGGCGACGCGCTTGCCCTTGAGGTCGGCGACGCCGGCGATCTTGGAGTCCTTGCCGGTCACCAACGCGGTCCACTCAGGACGCGAGTAGACATAGATCGAGTTGATCGGGTTGCCGTTGATGCGGGCGACCAGCGCCGCCGAGCCGGCGGTCGAGCCGAAGTCGATCGAGCCGGCGTTGAGGAACTCAAGCGCCTTGTTGGAGCCGGCCGACTGCACCCAGGTGACCGTGATACCGTCCTTGGCGAACTCTTTCTCCAGGAGCCCCTTCTGCTTCAGGACCAGCGACACCGGATTGTAGGTCGCCCAGTCGATGCGGATCTCCTTGATCGGGTCTGCCGCCTTGGCCGCGGGGGTCAATGCGAGCGCCACAGCTCCCGTCAGAAGAATACGTCGTGCAATCCCAGCCATGCTCGGCCCTCCTGAAAAACTTCATTGTTTTTCAATGAGTTATAGCTAGAGGTCAACGAGAAAATCCGCCCCTGCAAGCGCGCGGCCCGAGAACAGGTTTGCGCAAACCCGCGGCTTTCCAGCATGGAACGCCTATGCCAGAGAATGGCGGGTGACAGCGCCTCTCGCCTCTTATATCGGGTGAGACATGGACAGCGTCGCGATTGAAAAGAAGCCAGAGACGGATGACCGCTTCGACACCGCGCGGATCACCGCCGCGGTCGATGCGCTCGCCGAAAAACATGAGGGCCGCGAGGACGCGTTCCGCACGGCGATGGCGCAATTGCTCAAGGCCGAGCTGATTGCGGCGCGCGCCGCAGCCCAGGCGATCCTCTTGAAGGACCGTCACGGTCGCCGCTGCGCCGAACGGCTGTGCCACGTGCAGGACGAGATCATCCGCATCCTGTATTCGGCTGCGACCCGTCATCTCTACCGCTCGCCGATCCCGAGCGGCGCCGAGCGCATGGCGGTGGTGGCGACCGGCGGCTATGGCCGCGGCCTGATGGCGCCGGAATCGGACATCGATCTGCTCTTCATCCTGCCCTACAAGCAGACCGCCTGGGGCGAGCAGGTCGCCGAAGCCATTCTCTATTGCCTCTGGGACATGGGGTTGAAGGTCGGTCACGCCACCCGTTCGGTCGACGAATCGATCCGGCAGGCGCGCGGCGACATGACGATCCGCACTGCGATCCTGGAGACGCGCTTCCTCACCGGCGACAAGCCGCTCTATGACGAGCTGGTCGAGCGCTTCGACAAGGAAGTGGTGCAGGGCACCGCGTCGGAATTCGTCACCGCAAAGCTTGCCGAGCGCGAGGAGCGGCACCGCCGCGGCGGCCAGTCGCGCTACCTGGTCGAGCCCAACGTCAAGGACGGCAAGGGGGCCTTGCGCGACCTGCACACGCTGTTCTGGATCGCCAAATACGTCTATCGCGTGCGCGATACCCACGAGCTGGTCGGGCGCGGCGTGTTCGACGCGCAGGAATATCGCAGCTTCCGCCGCTGCGCCGATTTCCTCTGGTCGGTCCGCTGCAATCTGCATTTCTACTGCAACCGCGCCGAAGAGCGCCTCTCCTTCGACCTCCAGCGAGAGATCGCGGTGCGGCTCGGCTACACCTCGCATCCCGGCATGCAGGACGTCGAGCGATTCATGAAGCACTACTTCCTGGTCGCCAAGGAAGTCGGCAATCTCACCGCCATCCTTTGCGCCAAGCTCGAGGACCAGCAGGCCAAGCCCGCCCCCGTGCTGAGCCGGATGATGGCGCGGTTGCGACCGACCGCGGTGAAGCGGCGTGTCCCTGACAGCGACGACTTCATCGTCGACAACAACCGCATCAACGTCGCCGCACCCGACGTCTTCAAGCACGATCCGGTCAATCTGATCCGCATCTTCCGCCTCGCGCAGAAGAACAACCTCGCCTTCCACCCGGATGCGATGCGCGACGTGACGCGCTCGCTCGGCCTGATCAACGCGGGCTTGCGCGAAAATCCCGAGGCCAACCGGCTGTTCATGGAGATCCTGACCTCCGAGAATGCGGAGATCGTGCTGCGGCGGATGAACGAGACCGGCGTGCTCGGGCATTTCATCCGCGCCTTCGGCAAGATCGTCTCGATGATGCAGTTCAACATGTATCATCACTACACCGTCGACGAGCACCTGATCCGCTGCATCGGCTTCCTGCAGGACATCGAGCGCGGCGGCATCGAGGAGTTCGCGCTCGCCAGCGACCTCATGCGCAAGACCCGGCCCGAGCACCGGCCCGTGATCTACATCGCAACGCTGCTGCACGACGTCGCCAAGGGCCGGCCGGAGGATCACTCCATCGCCGGCGCCAAGGTGGCGCGGCGGCTCTGCCCGCGGCTCGGCTTCAGCCAAGCCGATACCGAGCTCGTGGCATGGCTGATCGAAGAGCATTTGACGATGTCCACGGTCGCGCAGTCGCGCGACCTCTCCGACCGCAAGACGATCGAGAATTTCGCCGCCGTGGTGCAGTCGGTCGAACAGATGAAGCTGCTGACCATCCTGACCACGGCCGACATCCGCGGCGTCGGTCCCGGCGTCTGGAACGGCTGGAAGGCGCAGCTGCTGCGCTCGCTTTATTATGAAACCGAGCCGGTGCTCACCGGCGGCTTCTCGGAGGTCGATCGCGGAAAGCGTCTCGCTGCCGCCTACGCCGAGTTCCGCATGGCCTTCGCCGAATGGCCCGCCGACGAGCTCGATGCCTATATCAGCCGGCACTATCCGGCCTACTGGCTCAAGGTCGAACTGCCGCGCAAGATACGCCATGCCCGGTTCGTCCGCTCCAGCGAGCAGGCCGGCCACAAGCTCGCGATCAACGTCGGCTTCGACGAGGTGCGCGGCGTCACCGAACTGACGATCTTCGCAGCCGACCATCCCTGGCTGCTGTCGATCATCGCAGGCGCCTGTGCCTCAGCCGGCGCCAACATCGTGGACGCCCAGATCTACACCACGACTGACGGCCGCGCGCTCGACACGATCTCGATCTCCAGGGAATACGACCGCGACGAGGACGAGGGACGGCGCGCCACGCGCATCGGCGAGATGATCGAGGACGTGCTGGAAGGCAAGCTGCGCCTGCCCGAAGCCGTGGCGCGGCGCACCGTGCGCAGCAAGGCAAGGCCCTTCGTGATCGAGCCGGAAGTGACGATCAACAACCAATGGTCCGATCGCTACACCGTGATCGAGGTCTCCGGCCTCGACCGGCCCGGCCTGCTCTACGAGCTGACCACCGCGATCTCCAAGCTCAATCTCAACATCGCCTCAGCGCATGTCGCGACCTTCGGCGAGCGCGCCCGCGACGTGTTCTACGTCACGGACCTCCTGGGCGCGCAGATCAACGCGCCGACGCGGCAGGCTGCGATCAAGAGCGCGCTGACCCATGTGATGGCCGGCGACAAGGCGGTGCAGCCGGCGGCGTGAAGCGCTCGTCATTCCGGGGCGATGCCGAGCATCGAACTATGGTGCGCAATTGCGTACCTGAGAATCTCGAGGTTCCGGATTCGCCCCGGTGGGCGCTCCGGAACGACAGGGTCCTAAGCCTCCACCCCCTCATGCCGCAGCAGCCAGCGCTTGCGCGCCAGCCCGCCGCCATACTTCACCAGCGAGCCATCTGCACCGATCAGGCGATGGCAGGGCAGCACCACGCTGATCGGATTGGAGCCGTTGGCATGGCCGACGGCACGAATCGCTTTGGGCGTGCCGATCTTTGCGGCGAGTGCACCGTAGCTCAGCGTTGTGCCAGCGGGGATTTGCGCGAGCGCGGTCCAGACCTTTTGCTGGAATGGCGTGCCGGCGGTGCGCCACGCGATCTTCGAGAGCTGACCGAGTTCGCCTTCGAAATATCCAGACAACGCCGTCCGCATACCCGCAGGCGCAGCATGATCACTCAGATCCACCGCGCCGTAATGCAGGCGCAACAGCCCGCGCATACGGTGCTCGTAATCCTCCCAGTCGAGCGCGCGCAAGACACCAGCAGCATCGGTGACGAGCAGCGCTATCCCGATCGGCGTCGTCAAGCGGTCGAGACCGAAGCTTGCAGATGTCTTGGTTGGTCGAGCGGCCATTGCCACACCATTGCGTCGAAACACTTCCATCGCACTTGCCATGCCGGCCGTGCTGACGTCCACCCGAAAGCTGATGCTTTGGGGAAGCTCACCTTGATCCTGATCGCCAATGTCCTGGTGGCGCTGGTCGCGGCGCTGCACGTCTTCTTCCTGGTCCTGGATATGTTTCTCTGGGACAAGCCGCTGGGCCTGAAAGTGTTTCGCAATACGCCTGACAAGGCCGCGATCACGAAGGTGCTGGCCGCCAATCAGGGTCTCTATAACGGCTTCCTCACTGCCGGCCTGGTCTGGGGTCTGCTCCATGGCAACCCGGTCTTCGCGTTCCAGATCAAGGTTTTCTTCCTGCTCTGCGTGATCGTGGCCGGCGCCTATGGCGCGGCGACCGTCAGCACGCGGATACTGATCGTTCAGGCGCTGCCGGCGGCGATCGCGCTGATTGCACTGTTTCTCGCCTGAGACGCTACGGCGCAGCGGCGCGATCCTTGCGCGGCGGCGAACCTTCCTCCACAATCTTCGGCAGCGATGGCGACCGTTGCGATCAACGGAGAAAGACCGTCGGCCGAAAATTCCGTCAGGAGGAACAACCCAACATGAACAATCGCAGAGCCTTCATAGCTGCCACAGCGGCGCTCGCCTTCGCGCTCTCGACCAGCCACGCCCTCGCCCAGAAGAAATACGACACCGGCGCAAGCGACACCGAGATCAAGATCGGCCAGACCGTGCCGTTCTCCGGCCCCTATTCCGTCTATGCCAATATCGGCAAGACCCAGGCCGCTTACTTCAAGATGATCAATGATCAGGGCGGCATCAACGGCCGCAAGATCAATTTGATCCAGTATGACGACGCCTATTCGCCGCCGAAGACGGTGGAGCAGGTGCGCAAGCTGGTCGAAGGCGACGAGGTGCTGTTCACGTTCCAGCTGATCGGCACTGCCGCGAACGCGGCCGTGCAGAAATATCTCAATGGCAAGAAGGTGCCGCAGCTCCTGGCCTCGACCGGCGCGGCGCGCTTCAACGATCCGCAGAATTATCCATGGACCATCGCTTATAATCCGAACTACGTATCCGAGGGACGCATCTACGCAAAATACATTCTCGCCAATCATCCCAACGCCAAGATCGGCGTGCTCTACCAGAACGACGACATGGGCCGCGACTATCTGGCCGGTCTCAAGAGCGGCCTCGGCGACAAGGCCGCCAGCATGATCGTCGGCGAGGTCTCCTACGAGGTCACCGACCCGACCGTCGACTCGCAGGTGGTCAAGCTGAGGTCGATGGGCGTCGACCTGTTCTATGATGCCTCGACGCCGAAATTCGCGGCGCAGGCGATCAAGAAACTCGCCGATCTCGGCTGGACACCCGTGCACATCCTCGACATCAACGCGAGCCCGGTGTCGGCGACGCTGAAGCCGGCCGGCCTCGACATTTCCAAGGGCATCATCTCGACGAACTACGGCAAGGATCCCGGCGATCCCCAGTGGAAGGACGATCCGGGCGTCAGGGCTTTCTTCGCCTTCATGGACAAGTATTTCCCGGAGGGTGACAAGCTCAACACCGTCAACACCTACGCCTATTCGGTCGCGGAGCTATTGGTGCAGGTCTTGAAGCAATGCGGCGACGATTTGACGCGCGAGAACGTCATGAAGCAGGCCGCCAACATCAAGGGCTTCGTACCGAGCCTGGCGCTGCCGGGCATCAAGATCACCACCGGGGCGAACGACTATCGCGTCAACAAGCAGATGCAGATGATGAAGTTCAACGGCGAACGCTGGGAGCTGTTCGGGCCGATCATCGAGGACACGGGCCCGTCGGGTTAGGCCGAGAACCGATCTCGTAGGGTGAGTTAGCCCGAGCAGATGCGCTCCGCGCATCCGCCCGTTCAACTCACCCTACAAAGGACGAGCGCACCCCGCCTTGCGTCGCAACAGCTCCTCCGCCACACTCGCGCTCAGCGATGGCATCGAAGGCGCAGTGCGCCCGCCAGACCATCTGCAATAACAAACCGAGGAAATTGCCAATGAGGAATGGAATGCTGCATTTGGCCACGGCAACGGCGCTGACCCTGGCGCTGTCGATCTCTGCGGCCAATGCCCAGAAAAAATATGATCCGGGTGCCAGCGACACCGAGATCAAGGTCGGCCAGACCGTGCCGTTCTCGGGACCGGCATCGGCCTATGCGACGATCGGCAAAGCCCAGGCCGCGTATTTCAAGATGATCAACGATCAGGGCGGCATCAACGGCCGCAAGATCAACCTGATCCAGTATGACGACGCCTATTCGCCGCCGAAAGCGGTCGAGCAGGTGCGCAAGCTCGTCGAGAGCGACGAGGTTCTCTTGACCTTCCAGATCATCGGCACGCCCTCGAACGCCGCCGTGCAGAAATATCTCAACGCTAAGAAGGTCCCGCAGCTGTTCGCGGCCACCGGTGCCTCGAAGTTCACCGATCCCAAGAACTTCCCGTGGACCATGGGCTACAATCCGAACTACTTCGTCGAGGGGCGCATCTACGGCCAGTACATTCTGAAGGAGCATCCGAACGCCAAGATCGGCGTGCTCTATCAGAATGACGACCTCGGCAAGGACTATCTGAACGGCCTCAAGGCCGGCCTCGGCGACAAGGCCGCCACGATGATCGTGACCGAAGCCTCCTACGAAGTCTCCGACCCGACCGTCGATTCGCAGATCCTCAAGATCAAGGATGCCGGCGCCGACCTGTTCTTCAGCGCGACCACGCCGAAGCAAGCGGCGCAGGCGATCAAGAAGATCGCCGAGCTCGGCTGGCACCCGGTGCAGATCGTCGACATCAACGCCACCTCGGTTGGTGCGGTGATGAAGCCGGCGGGGCTCGACGCTGCCAAGGGCGTGATCAGCGTCAACTACGGCAAGGATCCGCTCGACCCGACCTGGAAGGACGATCCCGGCATGAAGAAATATTTCGACTTCATGGCGAAGTACTATCCGGACGGCGACAAGGATTCGAACTTCAACGTCTATGGCTACGGCACCGCCCAGCTGCTCGCCCATGTGCTGCAGCAGTGCGGCGACAACCTGACGCGCGAGAACGTCATGAAGCAGGCCGCCTCGCTGAAGGACGTGGCCGGCGACACCGCCCTGCCCGGCATCAAGGCCAACACTTCACCGACTGACTACCGCGTCAACAAGCAGCTTCAGATGATGAGGTTCAACGGCGAGCGCTGGGAGCTGTTCGGCCCGATTCTGGAGGATGCGGGCCCGGCGGGTTAGTAGGTGTTCAAAACTCTGAACGGCAATCGGCGACCTTCTGGCCGCCGATTTTTTTTGAAGGGCTTCGCCCAACCGCTCGCGCCTCGGGATGACGGGGTGAGATGCGGCTTGCTGACGTCTACGTCGGTATCTCCCCAAAATTCTTCCCCACGGGCAGCACCGCGTGCCGGATCAGCCGTGAATCCTCCACCGCGGCCTGGCGGTGCTTGACCGCCTCGCGATAGACGGGATCGCGGATCATCTCGACAAAGGCGGCGACGCTGGGATATTCGGCGATGAAGCAATGGTCCCAGCGTTCCTCCTGCGGGCCGATGAGCATCAGCTCGAACTTGCCCTGCCAGACGATGCGGCCGCCGAGACGTTCGAACACCGGGCCGCTCTCACGGCCATAGGCCGCGTAGGCTTCCGCGCCGCTGGCCTTGCGGCCGTCAGGATAGGCCGCCTCCTTCCGCAAGCGCACCAAATTGAGCATGTGGATCGGGCCGGGGCGGTCGTTCTCCCGGAATTGCGCGAAGATCTCCTTGGTCGGATCGATGTGGCCCATGCGAGTTTCCCTCTTTGTTGACGCGTGCGATCCTAGCCCTGCGGCCCCGGAACCGGAACCGCGGCGGGCGAATGCCGCATCTCCTAATTGCGCGTTAACGCCGGGGTAACCCGGCCTTAAACAGCGGCCGCTAGCGTCTCGGCGGGGCGGGCTGACCGGGCGTATTGCGTATGGCGTGGGGAAAGAAGAAGGGTGCGCGGAAGGAGCCGCTGTTCGGCTTGCCCGCGGCGCTCGCCGATCTGCGCCTCACCCCGGCGGACCGCATTCCCGGCGGGGACGACAAGCCGAAGAAATCCGCAAAATCATCCGCCAACCGCAAGAGCGAGGATTCCGGCGACGAGCCGCCGCGCGAGCGCAAGCCGCCAGCCAGCCGCAGCGGCGCCAAGCGGCGCCCAAGGTCACGCGGCGGCTTCAGCCTCGGCCGCCTGGTCTATTGGGGCGCAGTGCTGAGCCTATGGGCCGTCATCGCCATAATCGGCGTCGTGATCTATGTCGGCGCTCATCTGCCGCCGATCCAGTCGCTGGAAATTCCCAAGCGCCCGCCGACGATCCAGATCGTCGGGATCGACGGCAGCATGCTGGCGCAGCGTGGCGAGATGGCCGGCGCCAATGTCGCACTGAAGGACTTGCCGCCGTATTTGCCCAAGGCGTTCATCGCCATCGAGGACCGCCGCTTCTATTCGCATTTCGGCATCGACCCCGTCGGCATCATGCGTGCCCTCGTGACCAACGTGCTCCATCGCGGCGTCTCGCAGGGTGGTTCGACGCTGACGCAGCAGCTCGCCAAAAACCTGTTCCTGACCCAGGAGCGCACCATGCAGCGCAAGCTGCAGGAGGCCGAGCTCGCGATCTGGCTGGAGCGCAAGCACTCCAAGGACGAGATCCTGGAGCTCTATCTCGACCGCGTCTATTTCGGCTCCGGCGCCTACGGCGTCGAAGCTGCCGCGCAGAAATATTTCGGCAAGTCGGCGAGGAGCGTCACCATCGCCGAGGCCGCGATGCTCGCCGGCCTCGTCAAATCGCCCTCGCGCCTTGCGCCGAACCGCAACCCCGAAGGCGCCGAAGCGCGCGCGCAAGTCGTGCTCACGGCGATGGCGGATGCGAAGTTCATCACCGAGGCGCAGGCGCAGGCCTCGATCGGCCATCCCTCCTACAATGTGAAGCCGGTCGGCGCCGGCACGATCAACTACGTCGCCGACTGGATCGGCGAAGTGCTGGACGATCTGGTCGGCCAGATCGACGAGAGCATCAAGGTCGAGACCACGATCGATCCGAAGCTGCAGAGCGTGGCGGAAGCCGCCATCATCGACGAGCTCGCCGCCAAGAGCGTGAAGTTCAATGTCAGCCAGGGCGCGCTGGTGGCGATGACGCCCGACGGCGCCGTCCGCGCCATGGTCGGCGGGCGGAACTATTCCGAGAGCCAGTACAACCGCGCGGTCACCGCCAAACGCCAGCCAGGCTCCTCGTTCAAGCCGTTCGTGTATCTCACCGCACTCGAACAGGGGCTGACGCCTGATACCGTGCGCCAGGACGCTCCGATCGAGGTCAAGGGCTGGAAACCCGAGAACTACACTCACGAATATTTCGGCGCGGTGACGCTGACGCAGGCGCTGGCGATGTCGCTCAATACGGTCGCCATCCGTCTCGGCCTCGAGGTCGGGCCAAAGAACGTGGTGCGCACCGCGCACCGGCTCGGCATCTCCTCCAAGCTCGAGCCCAATGCGTCGATCGCGCTCGGCACCTCCGAGGTCTCGGTGGTCGAGCTGGTCGGCGCCTACGCGCCGTTCGCCAATGGCGGCCTCGCGGTGACGCCGCACGTCGTCACAAGGATCAAGACGCTCAGCGGCAGGCTGCTCTACATGCGCCAGGCGGACGAGCGCAACCAGGTCATCGACCCCCGCTATGTCGGCATGATGAACACGATGATGCGGGAGACGCTGATATCGGGCACCGCCAAGAAGGCGGAGATCCCGGGTTGGCCGGCGGCCGGCAAGACCGGCACCAGCCAGGATTACCGCGACGCCTGGTTCATCGGCTACACCGCGAGCCTCGTCACCGGCGTCTGGCTCGGCAATGACGACAACTCGCCGACGAAGAAGGCGACGGGCGGCGGCCTGCCGGTCGAAGTCTGGACGCGTTTCATGAAGGCGGCGCACGAAGGCGTGCCGGTCGCGAGCTTGCCGAGCTCACCCGGCGGCTGGGGCCTGTCGAATCTCGCGCAGGCGGCCTCGCAGGTGTCGCCGCCCACGCCGGCGGGACCGCCACTCGCGAACGCTGGCGGCTATCGCCCGCCGCCTCCCACGCGCGCCAATGTGCGGCCGGAAGCTGCGGCCGGGCTCGACGGCTGGCTGATGGACCGGCTGTTCGGCGGCAATCGATAGGTTTTGCCTGAGGTCCCGGCGAGCTCAGAACAAAAACTGCGAAAACAACCCCATGCACAGTAGAACGCGGCATCAGGCGTGACGCCGGGCGGATCGTGCGAAGCGTTTGACGCGACGGGGTTAATTGGACACGCGGCGCAATCGCCGCAAAGTGTGGCGAGAATCGAGCAAGACGACCTGGATGTTGCCTCACCCTCCGCTGTCATTCCCCGCGAAGGCGGGGAATGCAGTACGCCGCGGCCTCTCGATTTGAATCACTGCGGCCTCTGGGATACTGGATCGCCGGCCTGCGCGGGCGATGACACCTCCCAAGATGCCAACAGCATGATCTTTCCGGAAAACCGCTTCGCACTTTTCCGGATCATGCTTTAGTCCTCGATCCCATACCGGTGCAGATCGTTGCCGTACGTGTCGAGCCACCTCTTGGCGCGCTCCATCGACGGGCAGACCTTGCCGCATACGCGCCAGAACCGCGCCGAGTGGTTCATCTCGACGAGATGTGCGACCTCATGGGCGGCGAGATAGTCGAGCACGAAGGGTGGCGCGAGGATCAGGCGCCAGGAGAACGACAGAGAGCCGGCAGAGGTGCAGGAACCCCAGCGGCTGGACTGGTCGCGGATCGAGAGCCGCTTGACCCTGACACCGAGCTCGGCGGCGTAGGCTTCCGCCGAGCGCTGCAAGTCGCGGCGCGCCTCGCGCTTGAGGAAGTCGCTGACGCGGCGGTCGACGTGTTCAAGGCCGCCGGCGACGCAGAGAATGCGCTCACCGCTGTCGCGCATCTCGGTCCACACCGTGCCGCGCTGGCCGGCGCGATGAACGATGCGATGGGGCGTGCCGCGCAGCGGTATCACCGTGCCTGGCTGGAAGGGTGCGGCCTTCGGCAAGCGGCCAAGGCGCGCGGCGATCCACGCGCCGTGACGCTGCGCGAAATCCTTGGCTTCGGCGAGCGTGCCGCGCGGCGGCATGGTGAGGATGGCTTCGCGATCGCTCGGATGAATTCTGAGCGTGTAGCGGCGCGCGCGGCGGTGCCGGCGCAATCGGATGGCAAAAAATTGCGATCCGTGGGTGATGACGAGGGTCTTCGGTTCGTGGGGCCGACGATAGAGGAGTGCGCGAGTGGCCATGTCTGACAGTCCGGGGGGCAGGAGAGCGCCCGGATTCTGCCATAACCGCCGCCAGGGAAAGCGCTCGGCGCAAAAACAAATCATTTGCCCAATATACAGCGGTCAGGCGTCCGGGAGGCCCTACAGACTGGGGTTGGAACCATCAATTTTCGCCCCCGCTGGATGCATGCGACACCCCCAAGGGGTGAGTAGAGACTCACTCCTACGAGGCTACCTAAATACCGCGAATCTGGAAGGAACTTGCCCCCGCTGGAAGCTCCGCCAGGGGCTGAGATTTCGACGGGAAAGCCGAAATCTGGAGGTTATTCGGCCGCAAGAGCCTGCAACGAGCTCGGATTCGAAGCCGAAACCATGAAATCGTGAATCCGCGGCACGATCTCCGACTTGAAACGCGATCCGTTGAACACGCCGTAATGTCCGACGCCCTTCTGGACGTAATGAACGCGGCGATGATCGGGAATCGCGCTACACAATGTGTGCGTAGCTTCGGTCTGACCGAGACCGGAGATGTCGTCGTTCTCGCCTTCGACCGTCATCAACGCGACGCGCTTGATCTTGGAAGGATCGACGCGGGTTCCGCGATGGGTCATCTCGCCCTTCGGCAGCGAGTGCTTCACGAAGACGGTGTCGACCGTCTGCAGGTAATACTCGGCCGAGAGATCCATCACCGCGAGATATTCGTCATAGAAGTCGCGATGCTTGTCGACGAGGTCGCCGTCGCCCTTCACCAGATTCGCGAACAGCTGCTTGTGGGCATCCATGTGCCGGTCGAGATTCATGCTGATGAAGCCGTTGAGCTGCAGGAATCCCGGATAGACGTCGCGCATCATGCCCGGATGCGGGAACGGCACCTTGGTGATGACGTGGTTGCGGAACCACTCGATACCGCGCTCCTGGGCGAGGTTGTTCACCGCGGTCGGATTGCGGCGGGTATCGATGGGTCCGCCCATCAGCGTCATCGAGGTCGGCACGAACGGATCGCGCCGTGCTTCCATGATCGAGACGGCCGCGACGACCGGCACGGAGGGCTGGCACACCGCCATCACATGGGTGTTGCCGCCGAGAATGTGCAGCATCTCGATGACATAGTCGATGTAGTCGTCGAGATCGAAGCGGCCTTCGCTCAGCGGCACCATGCGGGCATCGGCCCAGTCGGTGATGTAGACCTCATGCGCCGGCAGGAAGGCCTCGACCGTGCCGCGCAGAAGCGTCGCGTAATGGCCGGACATCGGGGCCACGATCAGTACGCGCGGCTGAGGGCTGCGCAGCGGGCGAGCGAACTTGCGGTCGAAGTAGAGCAGCTTGCAGAACGGCTTTTCCCAGACCGAGCGGATTTCGACGGGAACGCGGATGCCGTTGACCTCGGTGTCGTCGATACCCCATTCCGGCTTGCCATAGCGGCGCGTGGTGCGCTCGAACAATTCGCAGGCCGCGGCGACCGACTTGCCGACCTCGGTGCGAGCCCAGGGATTGAGGGGATTCTGAAACAGCAACTTGGTTGCGTCGGTGACCGCTCGTGCCGGATTGAGAGAGGCTTGAGCCATCTCGTACATCCAGTACATCGGCGTCGTCAGGACCGGACTGCCTTCTGCAGCCAGGGGCGGCGCGCCGCCGAACTCACCAATGGGCATCGTTATATTCCTCTTCGCATCGCAACATACTGCCGGATGCGCAATATTGCGTCAATGCATGGTTCCGTACATCTACGTAGCCGAAACGAGTAAATCAGCCTGAATCCACGGGAAAGTGACGTTATTCGCCGCTCGAGAGCAGCGAGCCGTGCCTTCTGGCGCTGCGCAATAGGGCAAGGAATGCCCCAAAAGAAGCAACCAGCAGCACCGCATTGATGGCCAACGCCTCCAGCATCAGATCGGTCCTAAAGGCGTGCTCGATCAGCAGCGCGCGCATTCCCTCGAAGGCGTAGGTCGGCGGCAACGCCCAGGCGACGTATTGCAGCCAGGCAGGGAGCACGCTGACGGGATAATAGACGCAGGCCAGCGGCAGGATGGCGAACATCAGGGTCCAGACGATGCTCTCGGCGCCGAGGCCGTTGCGCAGCACCAGGCCCGAGACGAAGATGCCGACCGACCAGCTCGTGAAGATCAGATTGCAGAAGAACGCGATCAGCGGCAGGCCGAGGGCATAGACGTTGAAGTGAAACAGGACCAGCGCGAGCAGGGTCATGGGGATGATCCCGATCGCGAGCCGGATCAGGCTCATGACCATCAGCGACAGCAGAAACTCGATCGGCTTCAGCGGACTCATCATGAGGTTGCCGATGTTGCGCGCCCACATCTCCTCCAGGAACGAGATGGAGAAGCCGAGCTGGCCGCGGAACAGGATGTCCCAGAGGATGACGGCGCCGATCAGCGTGCCGCCGGCGCGCGCGAAGAAATTGGCGTTCTCGGCGATGTAGAGCTGGAGGAAGCCCCAGGTGATGACCTGCAGTGCCGGCCAGTACAACAGCTCGAGCAGCCGCGGCCAGGACGACATGAGGAGGTACCAATAGCGCAGGATCATCGCGCCGATGCGATGGACGGATATGCCGCGGTGGAGGGAGAGTTCGGTCATGGGTGCACCGCGCAGCTCGGATGAGACCCGTTACCCCATCTACGATTGCAGCTCACCTCGCCGCCTCCTTTGCGCCGTTCACCCGGCCGCGCGCGACGTCCAGAAACACCTCCTCCAGCGTGGTGCGGTTGTAGCGGGCCATGATCGCCTCCGGTGCGTCGTCGTCCTCGATGCGACCGCGTTTCATGATGATGACGCGGTCGCAGAGCCGCTCGACCTCGAGCATGTTGTGCGAGGCCAGGAGGATGGTGGCGTTTTTGTTCCGGCGGTACCGCTCCAGATGCGCGCGCACCCAGTCGGCGGTATCAGGATCGAGCGAGGCGGTCGGCTCGTCCAGGAGCAGCAGCTCGGGCTGGTTGATCAGCGCTTTCGCCAGCGCAACGCGGGTCTTCTGCCCGGCGGAGAGCTTGCCGTTGGCGCGGTCGATGAAATCGCCGAGGTCGAGATCCTCGGCGAGCTCAGCGATGCGGTCGGCGAGATTCTTCACTGCATAGAGCTTGCCGAACACGGTGAGATTCTGCCGCACCGTGAGCCGCATCGGCATGTCGACGTAAGGGCTCTCGAAATTCATCCGCCCCAGCACGGCCGCGCTGTCCTCGGGCATCCTGTGACCGAGCACCTGGACGCGGCCGGAGGTCGGCAGTACCAGACCCATGATCATCGCGATGGTCGTGGTCTTGCCGGCGCCGTTGCCGCCGAGGAGCCCGGTAATGCTGCCGCGCGCAAGCGAAAAGGAGATGTCGTCGACGGCGCGGGTCTGCTTGTAGACCTTGACGAGGTGATCGACCGCGATTGCCGCGGGCGAAATGCGATCCGCGACAGTCGGCCGACTTGAAGCCTTGTCATTCTCGGTCATGCTGGCCGTTCTTCTGCTATTGCAGCGAAGAGCGCAAGGCTTGTAATTCCCGGCAGGTTCCGTGAGCCGCGCGTTTGTGACCTTGGAAGGCACCGCCACATTGGCCGATATGACCGAAATTGCCGATTCCGACTTCCGCCACGCGCAGCGGCATATCCGCCTCGACACCATCCTGCGGCTGCGTTGGCTGGCGGTGCTGGGCCAGCTCGCCGCGATCTTCATCGTGGCCCAGGGGCTGGAGTTCAACGTCGAGATCGTCCCCTGTGTCAGCATCATTGCGCTGTCGGCGACGCTCAATCTGGCGCTCCAGACCGCGGCCAATCCGATGCGGCGGCTGGAGCCGATGCAGGCGGCTGGCCTCCTCGCGCTGAACATCGTGGAGCTGGCAGGTCTGCTGTTCTTCACCGGCGGACTGCAGAACCCGTTCTCGTTCCTGTTCCTCGCGCCCGTGCTGATCTCGGCGACCGCGCTGCCGGCCCGCTTCACCTTCGGCCTCGGCCTGCTCGCGGTTGCCTGCGCGTCGGCGCTGTTCTTCTTCCATTTTCCACTGCCGTGGGATTCCGAAGATCCCTTGGTGCTGCCGCCGATCTATCTCGTCGGCGTCTGGCTCTCGATCGCGCTCGCGATCGGCGTGACCAGCCTCTACTCCTTCCAGGTGACCGAGGAAGCGCGCAAGCTTGCCGACGCGTTGGCCGCGACCGAGCTGGTGCTGACGCGCGAGCAGCATCTGACCCAGCTCGATGGCCTTGCTGCCGCGGCCGCGCACGAGCTCGGCACGCCGCTCGCAACCATCTTCCTGATCTCGCGCGAATTGGAGAAGACGGTGAAGGACGCGAGCATCGCCGCCGACCTGAAGACCTTGCGCGAGCAGACCCAGCGCTGCCGCGACATCTTGAGCAAGATCACCCAGCTCTCCTCCACCGGAGCACCGTTCGACCGCATGAAGCTGTCGGAGCTGATCGAGGAGGTGGTGGCGCCACACCGCGATTTCGGCGTCGAGATCAAGGTTCGGATCGCGGTGGCGGCGGCGTCCGAGCCGGTCGGCTCGCGCAATCCGGCAATCCTCTACGGTATCGGCAACATCGTCGAGAACGCAGTCGATTTCGCTCGCACCACCGTCGAGGTGAACGCCTGGTGGAACAAGGACAATATCGAGCTCGTGATCTCCGACGATGGCCCCGGCATTCCGCCCGATATCCTCAATCGGATCGGCGAGCCCTATCTGTCGCGGCGGCGCACCCAGGATGACGGCGGCGGCGAACGGCGTGGCCTCGGCCTCGGCGTGTTCATCGCGCGAACCCTGCTCGAACGCACCGGAGCCAAGGTCTCGTTTACCAACCGGATCTTTCCGGAACACGGCGCCGTGGTTCAGATCACATGGCCGAGACAGCGTTTTGAGGCTATCGAGACGCTCGAACAAACAATAGGATAGCCGCGACCTTGCGTCGCACAACGGGGCGGATCGACGATTTGCCGCCTTGGCACCGCGCGATTGCGACGCCATATGTCAATGCGCTGGAGAGAGGACACAACCTTGAACGCCATCGCCGAACTGAACGAACAGACCGACCGCTCGCTGCTCATCGTTGAGGACGACAAACCGTTCCTGGAGCGGCTGTCGCGCGCCATGGAGACACGGGGCTTTGCCGTGACATCATGCGACACTGTCTCCGACGGACTTGCGCAGATCGGCAAGTCGGCCCCGGCCTTCGCGGTGGTGGATTTGCGGCTCGGTGACGGCAATGGCCTCGACGTGGTCTCGGCGTTGAAGAAGAAGCGCCCGGACGCACGCGCGATCGTGCTGACCGGTTATGGCAACATCGCCACCGCCGTCACCGCGGTGAAGATGGGCGCGATCGATTATCTCTCCAAGCCCGCGGATGCCGACGACGTCGTCGCCGCACTGCTCTCGACCAATGCGGAAAAGTCCGAGCTGCCGACCAATCCGATGTCGGCCGACCGCGTCCGCTGGGAGCACATTCAGCGCATTTACGAGATGTGCAACCGCAACGTCTCGGAAACGGCGCGCCGACTGAACATGCACCGGCGCACGCTGCAGCGGATTCTGGCGAAGCGCGCGCCGCGGTGAGTTTCAGCCGTAGTCGTGCCCCGGACGCAGCGCAGCGCGAAGTAATGCGCTGCTGAGCCGGGGCCCATGCCTCGGCTTGAACCACTGTCTGCTGGGTCCCGGCTCTGCGCAGCAATGCACCGGAACCATCCTACTCCCAAAAGTCGACGTGACCCTGAGGATCGACCAGGCGGTTGATCCGAAGCGCCGCTGCCATTCCAAATCGCACCGTCATCTGCTTGCGCGTGGCGGCAGCCAGCTTGTGCTCGGGCGCCTCGCAATGCAGGTGCGCGCCATAGGCGTCGGCGATGATCAGGCCGGTGTCTTCAGGAAAGATCTCGCAGGGCAGATCCTGCGTGAAGGCGAAGAACAGCCGGTCGCAATGGGCGCGGTATTCGTGCCATTTCTGGTCGGCGCGCAGATCCTCCACCGACGACTTGATCTCGACGATCCAGATCTCGCCGCGCTCGTTCAGCGCCACGAGATCGGCGCGCCGGCCCGACGGCAGCGGCAATTCGCTGATGCAGGAGAAGCCGAGCGAGCGCAAAAGCCGCGCCGTGCCGCGCGCGATGGCGAGCGCCGTCTCCGACTGGCGGCGATCGGGCGGCGGCACGAGGGCGATGCGGGCGGTGTTGTCCATGGGGGCAAGATAGCCGATTCCATGAAGCGCGGACACTGTCTCCCCCACCCGTCATTCCGGGGCGCGCACAGCGCGAGCCCGGAATCCATAACCACAGGGAGACGTGTCGGGCAAAGCAGGTAACTCCGACTCTTCGCAAAACTGCTGCCTGTGGTTATGGGTCCCGGGCTCGCGCTGCGCGCGCCCCGACGGCGAGTGCGGAACCGCACTCGCCCTTAACACTTATTACGCAGCCGCCGCACCCGGGCGGAACCACCCAGGCTGCGCGCATGATCGACGATCTCTGGTACAAGAATGGCGTGATCTATTGCCTCTCCGTCGGCTCCTATATGGACGCCAATGGCGACGGTGTCGGCGACTTCAAGGGCCTGCTCCGCCGGCTCGATTATCTGCACGGGCTCGGCATCACCGCGATCTGGCTGATGCCGTTCCAGACCTCGCCCGGCCGCGACGACGGCTACGACATCGCCGATTATTACAGCGTCGACGCCCGTTACGGCACGCTGGGCGACTTCGTCGAGTTCGCCCATGGCTGCAAGCAGCGCGGCATCCGCGTCATCATCGACCTCGTCGTCAATCACACCTCGGACCAGCACCACTGGTTCAAGGAGGCGCGGCGCGACAAGAGCTCGCCCTATCGTGACTGGTACGTGTGGTCCGACAAGAAGCCCGGCAATGCCAACGAGGGCATGGTGTTTCCCGGCGTGCAGAAATCAACCTGGACGCACGACAAGGAGGCTGGCGCCTGGTACTTCCACCGCTTCTACAATTTCCAGCCCGATCTCAACACCTCGAATCCGCACGTGCAGGCTGAGATCCTCAAGATCATGGGCTTCTGGATCCAGCTCGGCGTCTCCGGCTTCCGCATGGACGCCGTGCCCTTCGTGATCGCGACCAAGGGTGCGAAGGTGAAGAAGCCGGTCGAGCAGTATGACATGCTGCGCGCGTTCCGCGAATTCCTGCAATGGCGCCAGGGCGACGCCATCATCCTCGCCGAAGCCAATGTGCTGCCGAAGACCGACATCGAATATTTCGGCCGCGATGCCGACCGCATGCACATGATGTTCAACTTCCATGTCAACCAGCATCTGTTCTACGCGCTGGCCTCAGCCGACTCGCGCCCTCTGGCCAAGGCGCTGAAGGCGACCAAGCCGCGGCCGGCGACGGCGCAATGGGGCCTGTTCCTGCGCAATCACGACGAGCTCGATCTCGGACGACTGACCAAGGCGCAGCGCGAGGTCGTGTTCAAATGCTTCGGCCCCGACAAGGACATGCAGCTGTACGACCGCGGCATCCGCCGCCGCCTCGCGCCGATGCTGGGCGGCGACCGCCGGCGGCTCGAGCTCGCCTACAGCCTGATGTGCACGCTGCCGGGGACGCCGGTGATCCGCTATGGCGACGAGATCGCGATGGGCGACGATCTCTCATTGCCCGAACGCAATTGCTCGCGCACGCCGATGCAATGGTCGACCGAGCCGCATGGCGGCTTCACCAAGAGCGACAAGCCGGCCTGCCCCGTCATCGACAAGGGGCCTTATGGCTTTCCGCACGTCAACGTCGCAAAACAGCGGCGCGATCCCAACTCCATGCTGAACTGGACCGAGCGCATCGTCCGCATGCGCAAGGAGGTGCCGGAAGTCGGCTGGGGCGATTTTGCGGTCATTCCCGTGCGCGATCCCGCCGTGTTCATCATGCGCTATGATTGGCGCAACAATTCGGTGCTGTTCGTGCACAATCTCGATGAGAAACCGCGCGAGATCGCGTTCTCGGCCGGATTGCCCGGCGAGACTGGCGCGCACCTGATCAACCTGCTTGCGGAGGACCACAGCCACGCCGACAAGCGCGGCCAGCACCGCGTCGTGCTGGAGCCATACGGCTACCGCTGGTACCGCGTCGGCGGGCTGGATTATCTGTTGAAGCGGAGCGACATCGACGAAGCTACGGTGCGGGATAAGAAGCATCGGGGGTGATGTGGTCGTTTTGCTGTCCCCACGCTCACAGCTGTCGTCCCGGACAAGCGCGCCTCGAGCGCGCATAGATGCGGACCCATAACCGCAAAATGAAGAGTGGAGCGACCCGGCAACTCCGAATCGTCGCAAAACAGCTCCCTGTGGCTATGGTGATCGTCGCTCCGCCCTCCACAACGCTTGGCGTTGCCAAGAGCTGCGCCCATCCGGGACGACAGCTAGGGTGGAGCGACGATGACCCCCTCGTTGCCGCGCAAATCCAGCACGCCTTCGATCCCATCACCTTCGCGATCCAGAAACGTCGAGAGCAATATCCTGCTGTCGAAACCGATCGCGCTGGTGGTCACCGCGATCGGATCGGGACCGAGATTGAGTGCCACAATCACCGTCCTGCCGCCGGCCTCGCGGCGGTACATCAGGAGATCGCCTTGCGCCGCGACCGGATGATAATCGCCTACGACCAACGGGGGACAGCCCCTCCGCACGGCGATCAGGCGCTTGTAGAGATTGAGGATCGAGCGCGAATCGGCTTCGAGATTGGCGACATTCTCGTGGATATGGTCCTCCGGCAGCGGCAGCCACGGCCTCACCTCCGAAAAGCCGGCGAAGTTCGACGAATCCCATTGCATCGGCGTGCGGCAGCCGTCGCGGCCGACACCGATGCCGGGCACGTTCTTCTCGAAGGGATCGCGCACATCCTCCGGCGCGATCGCGAGCTGGTGCATGCCGATCTCGTCGCCGTAGTAAAGCGTCGGCGTGCCGCGCAGCGTCAGCAGCAGCATGGCCGCGACGCGGGCCTGCTCCGGCCCGACCCGGCTCGCCACGCGCGGGCGATCATGATTGCCGAGCACCCAGTTCGGCCAGGCGCCGCGCGGCAGCGACCTCTCGTAATCCTCTATGATCTTCTCGATCGAGCGCGCGCTCCAGAAGGTCGAGAGCAGCGCGAAATTGAACGGCATCTGCGCGCCGGTCAGATCGTTGCCGTAATAGGCCATCAGGCGGTGCAGCGGCAGATAGATCTCGCCGATCAGGACGCGCGCGCCATAGGAATCGGTGACACGCCGCATCTCGGCGATGACGTCATGCACTTCCGGCTGGTCGGTCGAGTATTGCGTCAGGATTCTTTCGTTCGGCGGCCGACCCTCGACATAATGCGGGTTCGGCGGGTTGTCGCGGAATTCGGCGTCCTTGATCAGGTGCCAGATCACGTCGACGCGAAAACCATCGACGCACCTGTCCAGCCAGAATCGCATCACGTCATAGATCGCGGTGCGAACCTCCGGATTGCGCCAGTTGAGATCCGGCTGCTGGGCGAGGAAGGCGTGATAGTAATATTGGCCCGTCGTCTCGTCGAATTGCCACGCGCTGCCGCCGAACTCGGACAGCCAGTTGTTCGGCACGCCGCCGCCGGGTGCCGGATCGCGCCAGATGTACCAGTCGCGCTTGGGATTGTCGCGCGAGGCGCGGCTCTCGATGAACCAGGGATGCTGGTCGGAGGTGTGGTTCGGCACGAGGTCGAGGATCAGCTTGAGGCCATTGTCGTGGGCGGCCGCGAGCAGCGCATCGAAATCCGCCATCGTGCCGAACAGCGGCTCGATGCCGACATAATCGGAGATGTCGTAGCCGAAATCGGCCATCGGCGAGGGAAAGATCGGCGACAGCCAGATCGCGTCGACACCGAGCGATTTGACGTAAGGCAGCCGCCGCAGGATGCCGGCGAGATCGCCGACACCGTCACCGTTGGAGTCCTGAAACGAGCGCGGATAGATCTGATAGAAGATGCCGTCTCGCCACCAATTCTCGTTGCCGTGAGCCATGCCGGAAGACCACCCGAATCTACGCCTTGCGCGGGAGAACGCGACAGCAACGCCCCGGTTCAAATTGGCAGGCCAATTGGAACGGCCGTGTGACGGGTGTTCCCGGGAGGCGGCCCGAATCTTTTGCTTGGCGGCTCGGCAAAAATCGGCATTGTGAGGTCATGACCGAGCAAAACGACACCAAAGCCAAGGCGGGCGCGATCATCGTTCCCGTGACGCTGTTCGAGCAGAACTGCACCATCATCTGGGATGAGCCTTCCAAGAAGGCCGTGGTGATCGATCCCGGCGGCGACGTGCCGAAGATCCTGGATGCGATCAAGCAGACGGGCGTCACCGTGGAGAAAATCTGGCTGACCCATGGCCATATCGATCATGTCGGCGGCGCGGCCGAGCTGCGCGATGCACTGAGGGTGCCGATCGAGGGTCCGCATGTCGCGGACAAGTTCCTGCTCGACAATGTCGTCGCAAGCGGCGCGCGCTTCGGCATGACCGGAGGTCGCGACTTCACGCCTGACCGCTGGCTCGACGAAGGCGACAGCGTGTCGATTGGAAGCCTGCAATTCGACATCCTGCACTGCCCCGGCCATTCGCCCGGCAGCGTGGTGTTCTTCAACAAAGACTTGCGTTTCGCCCATGTCGGCGACGTCTTGTTCGCGGGCTCGGTCGGGCGCACCGACCTGCCCGGCGGCAGTCACGCCACGCTGATCAATTCAATCAAGACGAAGTTGCTGCCGCTCGGCGACGATGTCGGCTTCATCTGCGGCCATGGCGCCGGCTCGAGCATCGGCCAGGAGCGGATGACCAATCCGTTCATCACCGGCGAGATGTAGGACTACTCCGCCGCCTCGGCGAGCACGGGCTCGCCGAGATGGCGCTCGCCCCATTCGCGAATGGCGGCGACGACGGGCACGAAACTCTTGCCCTTGCGCGTGAGGCGATATTCCACCTTCGGCGGCACCTCGCCGAAATCCTTGCGGTCGATCAGGCCGCTCTCGGTCAGCGCCTTCAATTCGCGGCTGAGTACGCGCGGCGTGATCGCGGCGCTGCCCTCGGTGCCGCGCAGCAGACCGCTTCTGATCTCGCCATAGCGGCGCGGGCCATCCTTGAGATCCCAGACGATGCGCAGCTTGTACTTGCCGCTGATCATCTTCTGAAACGCCGCAACCGGACAGGCGCGCAGCGGGATCGCTCTTGCCTTCGCCATGTCGTCTCCTCCATGCGCAGCCAGTTTTCTTACGCGAACCGGCATCCACTTCGCTCGAAAACGCCACGCGGCAAGAATAGGAGCAGCGGCGAAAAAGTCCATACTATCAATTTTGTCCATACTTGCAGGACCGCGCGCAAGGCGCAGATGATGACGCACAAGACGAACCAAGGAGCGTCACATGAAGCACTTCATGATCAGATACCAGTTCAAGAACGGCACGACGGAAGAATGGCACCGGGAGATCGCCCGCTTCATCAAGGCGATCGACGGCGATCCGGAGCTGAAAGGACGGATCTTCTATCGCGTCCTGAAGGCGCGCGACGAGGGCAGCTATTTCCACCTCGCCAGCGCCAGCGATGAGGGCGCGCAAAAAGCTCTGCAATCGCGCGACTTCTTCAGGGCTTATCAGGAGATGACGCGGAAGATTGCGGGCGGCGAGGTGACGGTGACGCCGATCGAGGTGATCGATCAGACGATAGCTTCGGCGGGCTGAGTCGACGGCGCCGCCACGAGCTCCGCCGTCGTCCCGGACCAGCGGGACCATAACCACAGGGAGAAGTTTGGCGCGGCCTGATAACTCTGGGTCCCCGCAACCACATCCGCGTGTGGTTATGGGTACCGGATCGGCACGCGCTTGGGGCGCGCTTGTCCGAGACGACGGCGGCGAGCTATTTCATTAGCCCCGCGGCGGTCAGCGCGCGCGTGATGATCTGGCCGAGATCGAAGCCGTGAGACTTTTCTCGCTTCGGCTCGGTCGGCTCTGCGACCGCAGAGCGGATCGAGCGGGCGAGATGTGGTGCGGGCGTCAGAGCCGGCTTTGCCTCCACCTTCTTCTTCGCCTCCGCGATCCAGCCGGTCAGGCCGAAGAACTTTGCGATGTGATAGGACGAGGAGATGCCGGCCTCGATCAGGAACGCGCCTTCCATGCCGTAGCGCTGGTCGTTGTCGGCTAGCCCAAGCGGCGTGCCATGCGCCATGTCGGTGATGGCGTAGGACTCGACCAGCGTCTCGCCGTCGTTATTCCACCAGGTCTGACGCGGATAGCCGTCGACATTGGTCTCCGCCATCGGCACTTCGGGCAGTTCGTGCAAGTCGAGCCACTGCTTGACGATCTCGTTGGCATTGCCGGGATTGACAGTGCGGTCGGCACTGCCATGCCACACCGAGATCTTCGGCCAGGGCCCGCGATGATCAGAGGCGCTGCGTACGAGATCGCCGAGCTCGCGCGCAGGACGCGCCGGGGAATGAAACATGCCGTCCAGCGCCTCGCGCAGATTCGAGGCGATGCCATAGGGCAATCCGGCGATAACAGCGCCGGCCGCGAAGACCTCCGGATAGGTCGCGAGCATCACCGACGTCATGCCGCCGCCGGCGGAAAGGCCGGTGATGAAGATGCGCCTGGAATCAATGCGGTGCGCGTCCGCCATATGTGCGATCATCTCGCGGATCGAATGCGCTTCGCCGCTGCCGCGCATCGTGTCCTCCGGATTGAACCAGTTGAAGCAGGTGTTGGCATTGTTGATGCGCTGCTGCTCGGGCATCAACAGCGCGAAGCCGTAATGCTGCGCCAGCGTCGACCATCCCGCGCCGAGATCGTAAGCGGCCGCGGTCTGGCCGCAGCCATGCAGCACGACGACGAGCGCGCGCGGCTTCTGCAGCTGCGCCGGCACGAAGGCGAACATGCGCAAGGCCCCCGGATTGTCACCGAAGCCCGTGACCTCTCGCAGCGGGCTGGATGAATCCGCGCTGCGGCCGAGCTCGGCAAAGCGCAGACCGTCCAGCTTGGGCAGACGTCTCAACAGATCGACATTTCGGGCTAACGACACGGCAGCTTCCTGGTGGGCGACATTCCAACGTCCAGCCCAACCAGATAGTTGCTGCGTTGCAAAATAAAAAGACCGTGCGCTGTCAATCCCAGCGAAAATCGCGGGAAATCCGCTGGAATCCGCATGCATTAACCGTCGCGCCTCAACTTCGTGCCTATACACGGCGCATCCGCGCCAGAAATGCGGCACAGATCATGATGAATGTCACAAACAGCACGAGCGACACGAGGAATCCTGCGCGCGCTGATTGCAATGATTCGATCGCGAAGAACACCGCGCCGATTGCGGCCACTCCGGCCGCATTTCCGATCTGCGCCATCGTACCGTATATGCCGGATGCGGAGCCTGCGGCGGCGGGCTTCACCGTCGAGAGCACCGCGCCGGAGAGCGGTGCCATCACCAATCCCTGACCGTAGCCGAAGATGATCATGGTCAGCGCGAGCTGGAGCGGCGACGGAGCATCGACACGGCCCGCAACAAGCGCAAGCGCCGCAAGACCTGCGATCTGCAACATGCAGCCTTCAGTCAACACCTTGGTGCCGCGATGCCGTGCCCGCACGCCGCTGTGGCGCGAGGCCACGACGAAGGCGAGCGCCAGCGGAATGAAGGCCATGCCGGCCGCGAGCGGTGGGATATTCAGGCCGCGCTGCATGAACAGCGTCATCACCAGATAGAACGAGAGATTGGCAAGGAAGAAAAAGAAGACGGCGCCGAGGCCGCGCAGGAAGGCGGCGTCCGCCAGCAGCGTGAGATCGACCAACGGCATGCCGCCGGCGGCTGCGACCGCTTGCTCCAGCTTCAGGAACGCGGTGAGGATCACCCCGCCGACTGCCATCACCGCCCACAGCCACGGCGCCCAGCCGAGATCGTGACCGAACAGCAGCGGGCCGATCAGGCACAATAACCCCGCGAACAGCACCACGCTGCCCCTGATGTCGAGCCTTGTACCCGCCCGTCGCGGCACCGACGGCATGATGCGCCAGGCCGCAGTCGCGATGACAAGGCCAAACGGCACATTGACGAAGAACACCGAGCGCCAACCGGTGCCCGCGAGATCGATTGTGACGAGAAAACCGCCGAGCAGGAAGCCCGCGGCGCCCGCAAGCCCGAGCACGATGCCGTAAATGGCGAAGGCGCGGTTGCGCTCGTCGTCGGTGAACAAAAGATGCAGCGTCGCCAGCACCTGCGGCACCATCAACGCCGCGGTCGCGCCCTGCGCCAGCCGCGCGATGATCAGCTCGACGCCGGATTGTGCGAGTCCGCACCACAGCGAGGTCGCCGTGAAGCCGAGCACGCCGGCCAGGAAGACATCCTTTGTGCCGTGGATGTCGCCGAGCCGGCCGCCGGTCACGACCAGCGTGGCATAGGCGATGAGGTAGATCGCGATGATGGATTCGATCTCGGCCGGCGAGGCTTTCAGCTCGACGGCGATGGTGGGAATCGCGACATTGACCACGAAGGCGTCGACGCCGAACATGAACTGGGCGGCCACGACGATGGCCAGCACCCACCAGCGGCGGGTCGAATCGAGCGGCTTTGTGACGATCTGATGCATTGGGGCACGACTTTGGACTATGGTTGCCCCGATGATTTCAGATCGCGAGTGGCACCGCGATTACCTCACAGGTAGGCTTCGCGCGTTTCTCTTCGCCTCTCCCCGCAAGCGGGGACAGGAGGAAGATTCAACGCATGTCTGCATTCCGTCATGCGGGACATCGTGCGATTGCGTTCGCTTCCGCGAGCACGTAGCCTCGCCGCTTCAACAAGCAGAAAATCCAGCCGGAGAGAACGCCATGGCGCGCCTGAAATTCGGAGCCTTCCTTGCCCCGCATCACCCGATCGGCGAGCATCCGATGCTGCAGTTCCGGCGCGATCTCGACCTGGTCGAGCAGCTGGATGCGCTCGGCTATGACGAGTTCTGGTGCGGCGAGCATCATTCCTCCGGCTGGGAGATGATCGCATCGCCCGAGATGTTCCTGGCCGCCGCCGGCGAGCGCACGAAGAGGATCAAGCTCGGCACCGGCGTGGTGTCGCTGCCCTATCACCATCCCTTCAACGTCGCTCAGCGCATGGTGCAGCTCGACCACATGACCGGCGGCCGCGCCATCTTCGGCTCCGGTCCGGGCGCGCTGGCCTCCGATGCGCACACGCTCGGCATCGATCCGATGACCCAGCGCGACCGTCAGGACGAGGCGATCGGCATCATCCGCCGCCTCTTCAACGGCGAGCGCGTCACCGCCAAGAGCGACTGGTTCACGATGAACGATGCCGCGCTGCAGATCCTGCCCTTGCAGGAGGAGATGCCGTTCGTGGTGGCCTCGCAGATCTCGCCCTCCGGCATGACGCTGGCCGGCAAATACGGCATCGGCATCATCTCGCTGGGTTCGATGACGACGCAGGGTCTGATGTCGCTGCAGCAGCAGTGGCAGTTCGCCGAAGATGCCGCCAAGAAGCATGGCACAAAGGTCGACCGCGCCGACTGGCGCGTGCTGCTGACCTGGCATATCGCCGAAACGCGCGAGCAGGCGCGCCGCGAGGCCGGCGCCGGCCTGATGCGCTGGCACAACGAATATAATGTCGGCACGCTGCAGCGGCCGGGGCTCACCGCGTTCTCTTCGCCCGATGAAGCCGTGGACAAGACCGCGTTCGTCGAGGGCGCCGCGTCCACGATCGGCACGCCCGACGATCTCGTCAAAACCATCAAGAACGTGATGCAGGTCTCCGGCGGCGTCGGCGCCATCATCGGCTTCGTGCACGACTGGGCCAATCCGGAAGCCACGCGCCGCAGCTGGGACATGGTGGCGCGCTACGTCGTGCCAGAGATCAACGGCTATATCGACGGTCTTCGCAAGTCGCAGAAATTCGTGATCGAGAACCGCGCGATCTTCGAGCGTGCGGGTCAGGCGGTGATGGCCAAGATCCTGGAGAACGAGAAGGCCGCCGAGGCGCTGAAGGTGACCGGCCCCGGCCGCGTCGCCATTCCCGCCGTCAACGCCCCGGACCTGCAGAAGGAAGCGGCAAAGCGGTAGGCAGCATGGCCGCCGGTTCGACAGAACGTCTTGGCGGCGTCGGAGCGAGCGCCTCGTCCATCGAGACGACCGCTTCCAGCAGTCTCCTCTATGCAGGCGAAATGCTTCGCACGGCATTTCCTGGAGAATATCGAGGTGTCGCTCGCACCCGGCTACAAGCCGGACTGGCAGATGTGGCCGATCCCGAAGCCGCGGGATGGGTTGCGGGTGACGGTGAGGGCGGCGTGAGCTTGCGTGTCCCGGACGCGCAAAGCGCGAGCCGGGACCCAGAATCTTGCGACACGTTCGGCCTGGAGAGATGGCCCCCGGCTCTGCAGCGCATCGCTGAACTGGACGATGCTTCGCATCGCCAGGACAGCGCTGCGCCGCGTCCTGGGCACGAGAGCGCCCCCTACGCCTCCTGATCGAACGCCTTGCGCAGCGCCACATAGCCCTGCTGCTGCTGGCTCCAGTTGCGGCCGCCGGTCATGGCGCCGTCGACGACGAGGTCGTGGCCGTTGACGAAACTGGATTCGTCGCTGGCCAGGAACACCGCGGCATGGGCGATGTCATCGGGAAGGCCGGCGCGCGGGATCGGCTGCGCGGTCTTGTAGACCTCGCGCATCACTGCCGGCGTCTTCTCCGCGGCGTCGGTCGAGAGCCCCAGCGCCTTGCCGAAGATGCCGGTTGCGATCGCGCCGGGCGAGATCGAGTTGACGCGGACATTCGATTCACCGAGCTCCATCGCCACGCATTTGGTGAGATGGATCACCGCCGCCTTGGCCGCACTATAGACCATCGAGGACGAGAAGCCGGCGAGGCGGCCGGCGATGCTGCCATTGTTGATGATGCTGCCTGCCCCCTGCTTCCTCATGTAGGGAGCGGCGTGCTTCATGCCGAGCATGACGCTGCGGACCAGGGTCGCCATGGCCGCATCGAACCGCTCGACCTCAAGGCCCTCGATGCCGCCGGTCTGTGCCGGGCCGCCGGCATTGTTGAACAGGCAATCAATCCTGCCGAATTTCTCGACCGCGAGCGCGATCAGCGCCTGCATCTGCGCTTCGACCGTGACGTCGGTCTGGCGGAAGATGCAATTGGCCCCGAGCTGCCCCGCCAGCGCTTCGCCTTCCGGTACGCGCCGACCCGCGATCACAATTTTGGCACCTTCGGCAACGAAGACTTCCGCAGTGCGCAATCCGATCCCGCTCGTCGCCCCCGTAATCACCGCAACCTTGCCGTCCAGCCTGCCCATGGAATGTTCCTTTTTTCGAGCGATTTGATGCCAAATGGCGAATGTCGGCCGCCGCCCTCACCGCAGCGGCCACTATCCCTGCCCGCTTCCGCCAAGGCAAGCTATGCTCCTGCGGGCGGCATGCGTAACATCCTCACCGGCCGCTCGCTTTTCGAATGCCTATCACAACCGGGCTGCGTATGAGGAAGCTGATCGACGAGTTCCGCAAGGCCTGGCAGGGCGCCGCGCCGCCCTCGCTCGGCCTGAGCATCTCGTTTGCGGTGATCTGCCTGCTGGGCGCGACCCTCATCCGCTGGGGTCTCGCTCAGATTCGCCCCGACATCTACTTCACGCCGTACTTCCCCGCCGTGTTCTTTGCCGCTGCCCTGGGCGGATTTCGGATCGGCATCGTGACGGCGTTGGTCGGCGGCGTGCTCGGCGTCGTCCTGAATTTCGGCGACGCTATTGCCGATCGCGCGCGATTTGCGCTGCTCGCGCTTTACTGGGTCGTCTGCGCGATCACCATCTGGGGTGTCGAGCACTATCGCATCATGCTGGCGGACCAGCGCCGGATCTCCAAGCGCCTGATCGAGGAAGAAGATTATCGCAAGCTGCTGGTCGACGAGCTCCAGCACCGGCTGAAGAACAAGCTGTCGACAGTGCATGCCGTGCTGCACCAGGTGCTGCACGACCAGCCGCAGGTGTGGACCCGGATTGATCCCCGGCTGCGCTCGCTGGCCGCGACCGACGATCTGATCTCGCGGATCGACAAGGGGGGCTGCGATATCCGCGACCTCCTGATCTCCGAGCTCGGGCCCTATGGCCATGTCCGATTCACTCTCAATGGTGAGCGGCTGTTCCTGCCGCCGAAGCTCGCGGTCACGCTGTCATTGATGTTTCACGAGCTCGCGACCAATGCAGGCAAGTACGGCGCATTCTCCGCACCGCGCGGTCTGCTGCAGGTGTCTTGGACCATCAACGACGACCGCCTCACCATCACCTGGGACGAAACCGAGGGGCCGAGCGTGGACAAGGTGTCCGAGCCCGGCTTCGGCACCAAGCTGCTGAAATCGGCACTGTCGGCCTTCGATGGCAGGACCGAGATCTCGTATCTCAAGTCGGGGCTGCATTGCATCATGCAATGCCGCATCCCCAAGAGCGGCTAGCGGAGAGCAAGACTCGGTCGGATCACCTCTCGCCGGCGGGGAGAGGTGACCCTCCGGCGCGCGCATCGATTCAAACAAGACTGATCGCGCATCCAAGCGAAAGCGAGCCCGCGCACTGCGCGCGCGGTTTCGCATGCGTCGTTGACCCTCTGTTAATGACGATCGTCGGCGCGCGTCGCATCGTCGCAAGTTTTCTCCAAAACACCCCCGTATTTCTCCCGACCCCTTAACCAAACTTAAGAGGGAACCGCGCAAGATCGCGGCCATTGCAAAGGCGCGCTGAAACAACAAGATTCATGACTTCTATGAACGACAATGGATATTCCGGCGCGACTGAAGCCGAGCTCGGTTTTCTCAAGGAAATCGTTAGAATGCTGCCGGCCGGCCTCACCGTGCAGGACGCGCATGGCGAGCTTCTGCTGGTCAACGACGCAGCTGCTGCCCAGCTCGGCATGGACGGCAGCCGTCCCTCACCCGATCTGGCGCCGCGCCGCGAAGCCTGCCGCAAGGCGCTCAGCGCCGGCCAGCCGGTCGTCACCGAGGAAGCGCTTCACGGCGGCGCGGCGCGCCAGGTGCTGCTCACGACCCATCGTCCCGTTCGGCTCGCCGGACGCGAGCTCCTGATCTCGGCGTCCTCCGACATCACCGAGCAGAAGAATTTCGAGGACCAGCTGTTCCGCTCCGCCTATTTCGACGAGCTGACCGGCCTGCCCTCGCGGCGCGTGATCGAGCATCGCGCCAACAGCCTGCTCGCGCGCGATCGCGGCGACGAGCGCTTTGCACTGGCCTTTCTCGACGTCGACAATTTCAAGCACATCAACGACTATTACGGTCACGCCGTGGGCGACGCGCTGCTGGTCGAGCTGTCGAAGCGGCTCGGGCGCGACCTGCGCGATTCCGACATGCTGTCGCGCATCTCCGGCGACGAATTCCTGCTGCTGCTCTCGCCGATCCAGAGCCAGGAGGAAGTCGCCGAATTCATGCAATCGACGCTGAAGCGGCTGACCGCGCCGTTCTTCATCGATCATTCGGAAGTCTTCGCCTCGACCTCGGTCGGCATCAGCCTCTATCCCGAGCATGGACGCAGCTTCGAGACGCTGCGGCAGAACGCCGACATCGCGATGTACCGCATCAAGAACAACGGCAAGGGACTGGCCGCCTTCTTCGACGCCAGCATGGAACGCGAGGCGCAGGCGCGGATGAAGGTCGAGCAGTCGCTGCGGCTCGCCATCCTGGAAAAGCGCTTCTGCTGCGCCTTCCAGTCCAAGGTCGACATCCGCACACAGGCCGTGAAGGGCATCGAGGCACTGGTACGCCTGCGCGACGACGAAGGCGTGATCCAGGCGCCGGGCTCGTTCATCAGCCTCGCCGGCGAGCTCGGCCTCATCGACGAGCTGACCCATCTCGTGCTCGCCGAGATCGTCAAATCGATCGACCTGATCAACGACACGTTCGGCGCGGAAGCGACCATCAGCATCAACGTCGCCGCCGAGCAGGCCGGCAATCCCGAGTTCATGCGCAGCTTTGCGCAGGCGCTGGACGACACCGGCTTTCCCCATCGCTTCATGATCGAGGTGACGGAAAACGCCTTCGTCGCCAAGAATCATTTTCAGGCCGAGATCCTGCCGATGTTCCGCAAACTCGGTGTCGGCATCTCCATCGACGATTTCGGCACCGGCTATTCCTCGCTTTCGGCGCTGGCCGACATCACGGCCGACGAGATCAAGATCGACCGCTCCTTCATCACCGACATCCATAAACGCCCGCGCAGCCAGGGCATTCTGCGCGCGATCGAATCCTTGAGCGAAGCGCTCGGCATGACGGTGATCGCCGAAGGCCTCGAATCCTACGAGGAGCTGGCTTATCTGCAGGCCGCGACCAACATCCGCTTCGCGCAGGGCTATTACTTCTCGCGGCCGATCTTTCTGGAGGAGCTGAAGCTGGCAACGCCCGTCTCCAGCGAGGCGCGGATCAGCGTGGCGAGCCGGCCGATGCAACAGAATCGCCAGGGCTATTCGCGGGCGAGCGGGTATCGGCGGTAGGGGAGTGGCGGCGGCGGCCCGAATTCTCCAATCAAATCCCCTTTGAAATTGCTGGTCTTTTGCTAATAAACAGCCAGGCTTCCCGCGAGGTACGTCATGCCCGCCTCCTCCATCAGCGATCCCGCCTATCTCCGTGCGCGCGCGATGGAGACGCTGTTCGAGCGGCTGGAAAGGCTCTGCGAGGGCGCGATCGCGATCGACCGTGGCGGGCGCGTGGTCTACGTCAACGAGAAATATCTTGCCGCGCTCGGTCTCAACCATACGACCGAGGCGATCGGCCGGCCGATCGAGGAGGTCATCCCGAACAGCCTGATGCGGAAGGTGGCCGAGACCGGCGAGCCGATCCTGCTCGACATCATGGAGCTCGGCGGCGAGCAGCTCGTCGTCACCCGCATGCCGATCGAGGACGAGAACGGGAGGGTGATCGGCGCGATCGGCTTCGTGCTCTATGATCATCTCGAAAGCCTGAAGCCGCTGCTCGCCCGCGTCGCCCAGCTCGAGAGCGATCTGCGGCTGGCGCGCCGGCAATTGTCCAACCCCCGTGCGGCGCGCTTCACCTTCGCCGATTTCGTCGGCGCGACGCCGGCCATCGCCCGGGCCAAGGAGCTCGCAAGCCGAGCCGCGCGGCAGAACGTCACGGTTCTGCTCACAGGCGAGACCGGAACCGGAAAGGAGATGCTGGCGCAGGCCATCCACAACGCCTCCTCGCGCGCCGAGAAGCCGTTCGTCAGCGTCAACGTCGCCGCCATTCCCGACACGCTGATCGAGTCGGAGTTCTTCGGTGCGGCGCCGGGCGCCTATACCGGCGCCGACCGACGGGGACGCGAGGGCAAATTCCGTATTGCCGACGGCGGCACGCTGTTCCTCGACGAGATCGGCGAGATGCCGCTGCAGCTCCAGGCAAAACTCCTACGGGTGCTCCAGGAGCGTGAGATCGAGCCGCTCGGCTCGGACAAGATCACCAGGGTCGACGTCCGCGTCATCGCCGCCACCAACGTGGACCTGCGCAAGCGCGTCAGCGACGGCGCATTTCGCGCCGACCTCTACTACCGTCTCAACGTGCTTTCGGTCGACCTGCCGCCGCTGCGCCACTGCCTCGACGATCTCCCCGACATCTGCGCCCGGCTGCTCGACGACATCAGCGCGTCCGGCGACTACGTCAAGGCGAAGATCACGCCGAGCGCGCTCGCCGCGCTCGCCCGTTACGATTGGCCGGGCAATGTCCGCGAGCTCCGCAACATCCTCGAGCGCGCGCTGATCCTCAGCGATTCCGGGCGGCTGACCGGCGAAGATGTCGCCCGCATCCTCCCGATCGGCACCGAGGCGAGGCTTGCACCGGCCGAGCGCCCGGCCGGAATGGTGGTGCCCTATGCCGAAGCCGAGGCCGAGTTCGAGAAGCACACGCTCGAACAGGCGCTCGCCGCCAGCAACGGCCAGATCACCGAGGCCGCCAGGATGCTGCGGATCTCGCGCGCGACCTTCTACAAGAAGCTCGCCAAGTTCGGCCTGGCCGCGGGCCCGGCCTCCGTCTGAATTTCGAGACTGGGCATGTCCGGAGTCTCGGATTCTTGACACGCGGCCTGGCCGCGCTTTCCTGATGCCTTCGCTGAATCTGCTGGGTTTTCAGCCATCTGCGCAAGCCTGCGGCAACTGGCGCGGAGCTTGCTCTTCGCTTTTGCACAATGACGCATGCTGCACATGCGCATTCGAAAACCAAGGGAGGACGCAAGATGAGCGAAGCGATCTCGGTCCATCAGCTTCAGGCGAAACACCCCTCGCACGTCACGGTCGCCACCGCGAGCCTGATCGGCACGGCCATCGAGTGGTACGACTTCTTCCTCTACGGCACCGCCGCCGCGCTGATCTTCAACAAGCTGTTCTTTCCGACCTTTGACCCCATGATGGGAACCCTGCTGGCTTTCGCGACCTACGCGCTCGGCTTCGTCGCGCGCCCGCTCGGCGGCGTCGTGTTCGGGCACTACGGCGACAAGATCGGCCGCAAGACCATGCTCTATCTGACGCTGCTGATCATGGGCGCGGCGACCGCGGCGATCGGCTTTCTGCCGACCTACGAGACCGCCGGCATCTGGGCCGCGATCCTGCTGGTGACGTGCCGGCTGATCCAAGGCTTCGGCCTTGGCGGCGAATGGGGCGGCGCGGTGCTGATGGCGGTCGAGCATGCACCCTCAGACAAGAAGGGTTTCTACGGCAGCTGGCCGCAACTCGGGGCGCCGCTCGGTCTCGTGCTCGGCACGCTGGTGTTCTCCGTGGTATCGGCGATGCTGACTGACGCCCAGCTCTATGCCTGGGGCTGGCGTATCCCGTTCCTGTTCTCGATCGCGCTGGTGCTGGTCGGCCTGTGGATCCGCTTCACCATCGCGGAGTCGCCGGAGTTCCAGAAGGTCAAGGACACCAAGCAGGAAGTGAAGATGCCGATCCTCGAGGCGATCAGGATGTATCCCAAGAACATCCTGCTCGCGATGGGCGCGCGCTTCGCCGAGAACGGCTTCTTCTACATCTACGCGACCTTCGTGCTCGCCTATGCCACGCAATCGCTCGGCATGAACAAGCAGGACATGCTCAACGGCGTGCTGATCGGCGCGGCGATCGAGACCGTCACCATCCCCGCCTTCGGCGCGCTCTCCGACCGGCTCGGGCGGCGGCCGATCTACATCTTCGGCGCGGTGTTCTCGGCGCTGATGTCGTTCCCGCTGTTCATGCTGCTCGCGACCAGGAACCCGCAATACGCCTGGATCGCGATCGTGCTGGGCCTTGCCGTCGGTCATGCCGCGATGTACGGGCCGCAGGCGAGCTTCCTGTCGGAGCTGTTCGGCACCAAGGTGCGCTATAGCGGCGTCTCGCTCGGCTACAACCTCGCCTCGATCTTCGCCGGCGCGCTGTCGCCGCTGATCGCGACGGGGTTGATGACGGCCTATGCGCCGGCGACCTGGCCGATCTCGCTCTACATGATCGCGCTGGCGCTGATCACCGTGGTCTCGGTCTATTTCGCCACCGAAACGCGCAAGATAGCGCAGTCCTGAATGTCTTCATGTTGCCTTTTGTGTCGCGAGGAGCAACCTGTTCCGGGGCTGCTCTTCGCGATAAGATCAAGCACAACAAGGCATACGGTCCAGGGAGCGGGAGGAACGCCGTGAGCCACCATCCAGCCCTGCCTTATTTGCGCAATTCCGAGAAGGGCAAGGTCGTCTCGGCGACCGAAGCCGTCATGCTGATCCGCGACGGCGACACGGTGGCGACCGGCGGCTTCGTCGGCATCGGCTTTGCCGAGGAGATCGCGATCGCGCTGGAGGAGCTCTATCTGTCGCAGGAGGGCGATGCGCCCTATACGCAGGGCAAGCCGCGCAATCTGACGCTGGTCTATGCGGCCGGACAAGGCGACGGCAAGCAGCGCGGCCTCAACCATTTCGCGCATGAAGGGCTGGTCCGGCGCGTGATCGGCGGGCATTGGGGCCTTGCGCCGAAACTGCAGCAGCTCGCGATCGCGAACCAGATCGAGGCCTATAACCTGCCGCAGGGCGTGATCACGCATCTGTTTCGCGACATCGCCGCGCACCGGCCCGGCCACATCACCCGCGTTGGCATGGGCACGTTCGTCGATCCCCGGCACGGCGGCGGCAAGCTGAACGCGCGCACCACCGAGGACATGGTGGAGCTGATCACGCTGCGCGGCGAGGAGTGCCTGCTCTACAAGACGTTTCCGATTCAGGTCGGGATCATCCGCGCCACCACGGGCGATCCCGACGGCAATCTCACCATGGAGAAGGAGGCGCTGACGCTGGAAGCGCTCGCCATCGCCATGGCGGCGCACAATTCCGGCGGCATTGTCATCGCCCAGGTCGAGCGCGTCGCCGAGAGCGGCAGCCTCAATCCGCGCCAGGTCAAGATTCCCGGCATTCTCGTCGACTGCGTCGTGGTGGCGAAGCCCGAGAACCATTGGCAGACCTTCGGCACCCAATATAACCCGGCGTATTCGAGCGAGATCCGCGTCCGCGCCGCCTCTCTGCCGGTGATGCCGGTCAGCGAGCGCAAGATCATCGCCCGCCGCGCCGCCCTCGAGCTCAAGGCCAACAGCGTCGTCAATCTCGGCATCGGCATGCCCGAGGGCATCGCTTCGGTCGCCAATGAAGAGCGGATCATCGACCTCATCACGCTGACGGCGGAGCCGGGCGTGATCGGCGGCATCCCGGCGAGCGGCATCGATTTCGGCGCCGCGATCAACACGCAGGCGGTGATCGACCAGCCCTATCAGTTCGACTTCTATGACGGCGGCGGCCTGGATGCCGCCTTCCTCGGTCTTGCCCAGGTCGACCGCGCCGGCAATCTCAACGTCAGCAAGTTCGGACCGAAGCTCGCGGGTGCCGGGGGCTTCATCAACATCAGCCAGAACGCCAAGGAGGTCGTCTTCGTCGGCACGTTCGGTGCGGGCAAGCAGCGCATTGCGGTGAACGACGGCAAGCTCGTCATCCTCGACGAAGCCAAGTCGCGCAAGTTCGTGGACAGCGTCGAGCACGTCACCTTCAGCGGCCCGTTCGCCGCGGCGCGCAAGCAACGCACGCTGTACGTCACCGAGCGCTGCGTGTTCGAACTGCGGCCCGACGGGCTAGAGCTCACCGAAATCGCGCCCGGCATCGACATCGAGCGCGACATCCTGCGCCTGATGGACTTCAAGCCGCTGATCCCACGCGACCCGGCGCTGATGGACGCGCGCATCTTCGGCGAGGGTCTCATGGAGCTGCGCGAACGCCTGCTCACCATCCCGCTCGACCAGCGCTTCACACTGGACGAGCAGCAGGACCTGTTCTTCGTCAACCTCGAACGCTATCCGCTACGCAGCAAGGCCGAGATCGACACCATCGCCGCCATCGTCGAGGCCCGCCTGGCGCCGCTCGGGCGCCGCGTCTACGCCATCGTCAATTATGACAACTTCTCGATCCTGCCGGAGCTGATGGACGATTATTCGGCCATGGTCCGCAGCCTCGTCGACCGCTTCTATTCCGGCGTGTCGCGCTACACCACGTCGGGCTTCCTGCGCATCAAGCTTGGCGAAGCCCTGGAGAGGCGCGGCGTCGCTCCGCATATCTTCGAGAGCGCGGAGGAGGCGCAGTCGGACTGGCGCCAAGTCGAGGCCGGCGATTCGGGGACAGCGGGCCAAGCCCAAAAATGATGCATGCTCACGCGCCGGCGCGATTCGCCGGAAGGTTTAATTGCAATGTTCGTAACGTTGTGCAAATCGCTGTTGCCGAGAAACTTTGAATCAGGAGGGACCATCGTGCGTCGATCGCTCATCATAACAACAACCATTCTCGCGCTCGCCGCGGGCACTTCCGCACGGGCCGACGATCTCAAGATCGCGCTGATCTACGGCAAGACCGGTCCGCTCGAGGCTTACGCCAAGCAGACCGAGACCGGCCTGAAGATGGGATTTGAATACGCCACCAAGGGCACCATGACGCTCGACGGCCGCAAGATCGTCGTCATCACCAAGGACGACCAGGGCAAGCCGGACCTCGCCAAGGCCGCGCTCGCGGAGGCCTATCAGGACGACAAGGCCGACATCGCGATCGGCACGACCTCGTCGGCTGCGGCACTCGCCATTCTCCCCGTCGCCGAGGAAAACAAGAAGATCCTGATCGTCGAGCCCGCAGTCGCGGACCAGATTACCGGCGAGAAGTGGAATCGCTACATCTTCCGCACCGCACGCAATTCGTCACAGGACGCGATCTCGAACGCGGTCGCGATCGGCAAGCAGGGCGTCACCGTCGCGACGCTGGCGCAGGACTACGCCTTCGGCCGCGACGGCGTCGCCGCCTTCAAGGAGGCGCTGGCCAAGACCGGCGCGACGCTCGCCGCCGAGGAATATGCCCCGACCTCGACCACCGACTTCACCGCGGTCGGCCAGCGCCTGTTCGATGCGCTGAAGGACAAGCCGGGCCGCAAGGTGATCTGGGTGATCTGGGCCGGCGCCGGCAATCCGCTGGCAAAACTCCAGGACATGGACCCGAAGCGCTACGGCATCGAGCTCTCCACCGGCGGCAACATCCTGCCGGCGCTCGCCGCCTATAAGGGCCTGCCCGGCATGGAAGGCGCGACCTACTACTTCTATGAGATCCCGAAGAACCCGGTGAACGACTGGCTGGTCGCCGAGCACCAGAAGCGCTTCAACGCGCCGCCGGACTTCTTCACCGCCGGCGGTTTCGCCGCCGCGATGTCCGTCGTCGCCGCCGTCACCAAGGCGAAGTCGACCGACACCGAGAAGCTGATCACGGCGATGGAAGGCATGGAGTTCGACACGCCGAAAGGCAAGATGGTGTTCCGGAAAGAAGACCATCAGGCGCTGCAGAGCATGTATCACTTCAAGGTCAAGGTCGATCCGAACGTCGCCTGGGCCGTGCTCGAGCCGGTGCGCGAGCTGAAGATCGAGGACATGGACGTTCCGGTCAAGAACAAGCGGTGACCGCTTCACCTCTTCCATAGGGAGAGGTCGCACCGAAGGCGCGGGTGAGGGGTTCCGCTCTCTCGTGGGACCCGAGCCCTCTCACCCGATTTGCACTGGACGATGCTGCGCATCGCCAGGAGCCAATCGACCTCTCCCCTTCCGGGGAGAGGTGTCACAACCAGCCCGACACGCTTGAAACCCATGCCCCTGACCCTCGAAACCCGCGATCTCACCATACGCTTCGGCGGCCATGTCGCGGTCAACAATGTCTCCTGCACGTTTCGCCCGGGCGAGCTCACCGCCATCGTCGGGCCGAACGGCGCCGGCAAGACCACTTATTTCAATTTGATCTCGGGCCAGCTGCGCGCTTCGCACGGCAGCATCCTGTTCGACGGCGCCGACATCGCCCAGCATTCCGCGCCGATGCGCACGCGCGCAGGCCTCGGGCGCGCCTTCCAGCTCACCAACCTATTCCCGAACCTCACCGTGGAAGAGAACGTCCGCCTCGCGGTGCAGGCGGCGAACGGCACCCATTACGACATGCTGCGGCCCTGGATGGTGCGCCGCGACCTGATCGCGCGCGCCGACGCCATCCTCGACCAGGTCGCCCTCGGCAATCGCTGCGGCGTCGCCGCGACCGCGCTGTCGCATGGCGACCAGCGCAAGCTGGAAGTGGCGTTGATGATCGCGCTGGAGCCAAAGGTCTTCATGTTCGACGAGCCGACCGCCGGCATGAGCATCGACGAGGTGCCTGTCGTCCTCAACCTCATCGCACAGCTCAAGCAGGACAAGAGCAAGATCATCCTGCTGGTCGAGCACAAGATGGACGTGGTGCGCTCGCTCGCCGACCGCATCATCGTGCTGCATAACGGCCAGCTCGTCGCCGACGGTCCGCCCGCCGAGGTGATCGCCTCGCCGATCGTGCAGGAAGCCTATCTGGGCGTTGCGCCAAAGAGTGCCGCATGACCGATCTCTTAAAACTCTCCGGCGTGCACACCCATATCGGGCGCTACCACATCCTTCAGGGCATCGATCTCGCCGTCCCGCAAGGGCAGGTCACGATGCTGCTCGGCCGCAACGGCGCGGGCAAGACCACGACGCTGCGCACCATCATGGGCCTGTGGCAGGCCTCGAAGGGCGAGATCACCCTCGCCGGGATGCGCATCGAGAGCCTTGCGACGCCCGACATCGCCCGGCTCGGCGTCGGCTACGTGCCCGAGAGCATGGCGGTGTTCTCCGATCTCACGGTCAAAGAAAACTTGGTGCTCGCGGCCCGCGACGGGCCCCTCGACGATGCCCAGCTCGACTGGATCTTCGGCTTCTTCCCCGCGCTGCGCCGGTTCTGGCTGTCACGGGCGGGAAGTCTCTCGGGCGGACAGAAGCAGATGCTGTCGATCGCGCGCGCCATCATCGAGCCGCGGAAGCTGCTCTTGATCGACGAGCCGACCAAGGGCCTCGCGCCCGCCATCGTGATGGCGCTGATCGAGTGCCTGAAGGAGATCAAGCGCAAGGGCGCGACGATCCTGCTGGTCGAGCAGAACTTCTTTGCCGCCCGCGAGCTCGGCGACAGCGTGCTGGTCATGGACAACGGCACCATCGTTCATCGCGGCGAGATGGCGGCGCTCGCCGCCGACGTGCCGCTGCAGGAGCGGCTGCTCGGCCTGAGCCTGGAGGCGCATCAGTGACAGACCTTGCCTCAACCGATCCGCTGCCGAAGCCGAAGCGCGATCTCGCGCCGGTCCTGCTGCCGATCGCCCTCGCGCTGCTGATGATCCCGCTGATCGGATCGACCAGCTCCTGGCTGACCTTGACCGCCGCGAGCCTTGCCATGGGCATGATGATCTTCATCATGGCTTCCGGCCTTACCCTCGTGTTCGGCCTGATGGACGTGCTCAATTTCGGCCACGGCGCCTTCATCGCCGTCGGGGCCTATGTCGCAACGCTGGTGCTGGCGCCGTTTGCGGCGTCAATTCAGGCGGATTCGCTCTGGGTGAACCTCGCGGTGCTGGCGCCGGCCGCGCTGCTGTCGATGGCAGTCTCCGGCGCGCTTGGCCTGGTCGTCGAGCGCGTGCTGATCCTGCCGGTCTATGGCCAGCACCTGAAGCAGATCCTGATGACGACCGGCGGCCTGATCGTCGCCGAGCAGACGCTCTATGCGCTGTGGGGCCCGCAGATCATCCCGATGCCGCTGCCGGCCTCACTGCGCGGCTCCTTCATCCTCGGCGACGTCGCGGTCGCCAAATACCGCGTACTGGCCATGCTGCTCGGGCTCGCCGTCTTCATCGCGATCCAGCTCGTGCTCAACCGCACCAAGCTCGGCCTCCTGATCCGTGCCGGTGTCGAGAACCGCGAGATGGTCGAGGCGCTCGGCTACCGGATCCGCCGGCTGTTCCTCGGCGTGTTCATGACGGGCTCGGCGCTGGCCGGCCTCGGGGGCGTGATGTGGGCGCTCTATCGCGAGCAGGTGCACGCCTCCATGAGCGACGACCTCACCGTGTTGATTTTCATCGTCGTCATCATCGGCGGCCTGGGATCGATCGGCGGCTGCTTCATCGGCGCGATCCTGGTCGCCATGGTTGCCAATTACGGCGGCTTCCTGGTGCCGAAACTCGCCCTCGTCTCCAACATCCTGCTGATGGTCGCCATTCTGATGTGGCGGCCGCGCGGCCTCTATGCGGTGACCAGCCGATGATGATTCTCTCAGGCGATCCGCCGCGCAGCCGCGTCCTCACGCTCCTTCTCGTCGTCATCATCCTGGCGCTGGCCGCGACGCCGTTCCTGTTTCCGGGCGCCAAGGCGCTGAACGTCGCGGCCAAGATCTGCGTCTTCGCCGCGCTGGTCGCCTCCTACGACCTGCTGCTCGGCTATACCGGCTCGGTGTCGTTCGCCCATACCATGTTCTACGGCATCGGCAGCTACGCCATTGCGATCGCCTTGTACGGAATGGGCCCGAACTGGGCCGCGGTCGCAACCGGAATCGTCACCGGCCTGCCGCTCGCAGCGCTGCTCGCGCTTGCCATCGGCCTGTTCTCGCTGCGGGTGGCCGCGATCTTCTTCGCCATGATCACGCTCGCGGTCGCCTCCGCCTTCCAGGTGCTGGCCTCGCAGCTGTCCTGGCTGACCGGCGGCGAGGACGGGCGCAGCTTTCAGCTGCCCGAATTGCTGCGCCCCGGCAGCGTGCTGATCTCGAAAAGCCTGTTCGGCTTCGAGATCAACGGCCGCATCCTGATCTACTACCTGGTGTTCGCGATCTCTGGCCTGATGATCCTCGCTTTGCTGCGCGTGGTGAACTCGCCGTTCGGGCGCGTGCTGCAGGCAATCCGGGAGAACCGGTTTCGCGCCGAGGCGCTCGGCTTCCGCACCGTGTTCCACCTGACCTACGCCAACTGCCTCGCTGCGCTCGTCGCCGCCAGCGCCGGCATCTTGAACGCGCTGTGGCTGCGCTATGCCGGTCCCGACACCTCGCTCAGCTTCTCGATCATGCTGGACATCCTGCTGATGGTGGTGATCGGCGGCATGGGCACGATCTACGGCGCGATCATCGGCGCCACCATCTTCATCCTTGCCCAGAACTATCTGCAGTCGCTGATGGGTGTCGCCTCCAAGGCGGCGGGCGAAGCCGGCCTGCCGCTGCTGCCGGGGCTGTTGCATCCGGACCGCTGGCTGCTGTGGCTCGGGCTGCTGTTCATCGCCAGCGTCTACTTCTTTCCGACCGGCGTGGTCGGACGGCTGCGCAAGGCCGGCGGCGGCAAGAGTGCAGGCGCCTCGCACTAAGCCGGCATCAATGATGCAGAGCAGCGATTGCGCGCGCCGCGCAACCGCAACGAGATTCCCGCTTCGCAGCCTACGGACGCGACCACGCGGCCGAATTAATGCTTAGGTAACTGGTTTTCCTAAGGTTTGCGCCATTTCTGCAATGTATTCCTGTTCCAGCAGGGAGGGGGAATGCGCCAGGTTTTTTCCAAGGTTGCAGCCGGAATATCTCTAGCCGCGAGGAACGGCTGGGAAGTCTTGGCGCGGCGTGGTCCTGTGCTGTGGCTGACCCTTTGCGGCGTGTTGCTGGTCGCGGGCATTTTCATCGTCACGGCCGTGGCCGTCGGCGAATTTCGCGAGCGGGCCCTCGCCAACCGCGAACGCGAGCTGGAAAACACGGTGCAGCTGATCGCGCGGCACTTCGATCAGCAATTCCAGGACTCCGACAGCGTCGCCGCCGATGTGATCGAGCAGATGAACCTGCCTGAGATCACCTCGCCCGCAATGTTCCGCGAGCGCATTTCCGGACCTGCGACGAACCAGATGCTCCGCAGCAAGATCGGCTCCGTGTCCTATCTCGGTGACATCGCGATCTATGATGCCGACGGCGAACTGATCAACTGGTCGCGGACCCAGCCCCTGTCCAAGATCAACGTCTCCTCGCGCGCTTATTTCCAGACGTTCAAATCGGATCCAGCGGCCGAGCCGCTCATCCTGGAATCTGTCCGCAGCTTCATCATCGACCAATGGACCACGATCGTCGCGCGCCGGCTGACCGGCGCCGACGGCACCTTCCTCGGCGTGATGGTCCGGCGCATCGACCCGGACAGCTACCGGCAGTATTTCGCATCGGTCGCGCTTGCCGAGGGCACGGCGATCTCGCTGTTCGATCGCGAAGGCAAGATGCTGGCGCGCTATCCGCACGTCGAAGAATTGATCGGACGGAGCTTCAAGGACGCCCCGCTGATGCAGAGGGTGCTGACCAGGGGCGGTCAGCAGACGCTTCGCGTCAAGAGCCCGATCGACGGCGAGGACCGGCTCGGCTCGGCCGCGTCCCTGAATCATTTTCCCCTGATCATCGTTGCGACCAATACGATGTCGGCTGCGCTCGCGGACTGGCGGCAGCAGACCGGCTTCCTGGTCGCAACGGCAGGCTTCTCGGCAGCCGTGATCGCGCTGATCCTCTATCTCATCATTCGGCAGATCAACCGGCAGAACCGCGAGGCCAAGGAGCGAATCGAATTGGAGCGGCAGCGGCTGGATACCGCCCTCAACAACATGTCGCAGGGCCTGATCCTGTACGATGCCGCCGGATATATCGTCATTTGCAATCGCCGCTACGCCGACATGTTCGGTCTGTCCCACGACGTCATCAAGCCCGGCTGTCACATTCGCGAGGTGATGTACCATCGCAAGGAGCGCGGCGCGTTCGACGGCAACGTCGAGGAATTTTGGGCGGACGTCATGCGGACCGTCGCCGAAGGTACCGTCTCCACGAGAACTCATCAGCTGGCCAATGGCCGCGCTTTCCACGTCATCAACACCCCTCTCGCGCAGGGCGGATGGGTCGCCACGATCGAAGACATCACCGAGCGCCGCGACCTGGAACAGGAGCGCGATCGCAACCACACCTTCCTGCGCGAGATCATCGATCACATTCCGTCGCAGATCACGGTAAAGGACGCTCAAACGCGGCAATATCTGCTGGTCAATCGCATCGCCGAGGAAGTCTTCAACGAAACGGGCGAGACGATCGTCGGCAAGACCGCCACCGATATCCTCCCGGCACCGGAGGCCGTCATCGTCAAGCGCGATGATGACGCCTTGCTGCAATCGCCCGATCAGCTGTTGGTCAAGGAACAAAGTTGGCCGAGGCGGACGGGTGGCCAGCGACATACCATCTCGAAGCGTATCGGCATTCGCGACAAGGCGGGCAAGCCGCGTTACATCATCAACGTAATCGAGGACGTCACCGAACGGCGGCGCGATCACGAAAAGATCGCGCATATGGCGCATTACGATGCGCTGACCGACCTGCCGAACCGGACCCTGTTCCGCGAGCAGATCGAACGCGAGCTGGCGAAAGTCGCCGATGGCTGCCAGTTCGCGCTACTCTACATCGACGTCGACGAATTCAAGGGCATCAACGATTCGCTCGGTCATCATGTCGGCGACGAGCTGTTGAAGGCGATCGCGGGCCGTCTCCGCGGCTGCCTCAAGCAGGGCGACCTGATCGCGCGGCTCGGCGGCGACGAGTTCGCGGTGATCCAGACCGGGATCGCATCGTCCGCCGACGTGCTGTCCTTCGTGACGCGGATCTACCAGGCGATTCGGCAGCCCTATCATTGTCTCGGCCATCAGCTCTCGACCGACGCCAGCATCGGGATCGCGCTGGCGCCGCAGGACGGCGCCGATCTCGATCAGTTGATCAAGAACGCCGATCTCGCGATGTACGGCGCCAAGGCCGAGGGACGCCGCACCCACCGCTTCTTCGAGCCGGCAATGGATGCGAGCGCCAAGGCGCGCCTGAGCATGGAGCTGGATCTGCGGCAGGCTCTGGTGAATGGCGGCTTCGAGATTCACTATCAGCCGCTGGTCGACCTGCGCACCAATGAAGTGTCGGGCTGCGAGGCGCTGCTGCGCTGGCGGCATCCCGAGCGCGGCATGGTGTCGCCGGCGGAGTTCATTCCGATCGCCGAGGACACCGGCCTGATCACCGAGCTCGGCGACTGGGTGCTGCGCATGGCCTGCAACGAGGCCGCGACCTGGCCGGCGCATGTGCGTGTCGCGGTCAACGTGTCGCCGGTGCAGCTCAAATGCGACACGCTGGCACTGCGGATTGCGGGCGCGCTCGCCGCGTCCGGGCTGGACCCGCGCCGGCTCGAACTCGAGATCACCGAGGCGGTGCTGATCCGCGACGACGAGGCGGCGCTCTCGATCCTGCATCAGCTCCGCTCGATCGGCGTGCGCATCGCACTCGACGATTTCGGTACCGGCTATTCCTCGCTGAGCTATCTGAAGCGCTTCCCGTTCGACAAGATCAAGATCGACCGCTGCTTCGTCGCCGACATCGCCGAGACGAGCGGCGCGCCCGTGATCGTGCAGGCGGTGGTGAACATCGCGGCCGTCAGCAACATGACCACGGTCGCCGAGGGCGTCGAGACCGAGGCACAGCGCGACATGCTGCGCGCGCTCGGCTGCACGCAGATGCAGGGCTATCTGTTCAGCGCGCCGAAGCCCGCCAGCGAAGTGCGAAGGCTGTTCGGTCCCGGCGATGGCTTGCCCGGGACCTTGCCCGTGGCGGCGGTGGCGTGATGGCGAAGCCGCGCAAACATGTCGATCTCGCGGATTCCTACGCGGTGCGGCTGATGCAGCACCTGGTGGTGCCGACCTTCGTGATCGATCCGAGGCGCCGTGTCGTGATCTGGAACAGGGCCTGCGAGCGGCTGACCGGCGTCGACGCTTCCGAGGTGATCGGCACCAATAAGCACTGGCAGGCCTTCTACGAAACCAGGCGCCCATGCCTTGCCGACCTCGTCGCGCTCGACCGTCCCGAACAGCTGCCGGAGTACTATTCGGAATATGCCGCGCGCGGCCACAATGGCCTCGGCTTTTCCGCGGAGAACTGGTGCGTGATGCCGAAGCTCGGCAACCAGCTCTATCTCGCCATCGACGCCGGCCCGATTCACGACGAGGCCGGCAACCTGATCGCGGTGGTGGAGACGCTGCGCGACCTCACCGACCAGAAGCGCGCCGAGATGTCGCTGAAGGAGCTCGCCACCAAGGACGGGCTGACCGGCCTGTCGAACCGCCGCGCCTTCGACCAGATGCTGATGAGCGAGTGGGCCCGCGCCCAGCGCACGCAGAAGCCGCTGGCGCTGCTGTTCGTCGACGTCGACCATTTCAAGCTGTTCAACGACCGCCACGGCCACCAGAGCGGCGACGAGTGCCTTCGCGCGGTCGCAGCTGTCGTCAACCGGCATGCCGTGCGCCCCCTCGACCTCGCCAGCCGCTATGGCGGCGAGGAGTTCGCGCTGATCCTGCCGGACATGGACTGCGACGCCGCCTGCACCGTGGCCGAGGAGATCCGCAGCGCCGTCATGGCCTTGCAGATCGCCCATGGCGCCGCGGGCGCCGGCGACCACGTCAGCCTCAGCGTCGGCGTGGCAAGCCTGATTCCCGGTGGCGCGGGTGGCGGCCCCGACCGGCTGCTGGGCGCGGCCGACGAGGCGCTCTATGTCGCCAAACGGCTCGGCCGCAACCGCGTCATCTGTGCCGAACGCGTGCTTGCCGAATTCGCGCGAGCCGATCGCGGCTCGCACCGACTTCCAGCCGTCGCAAGTCGCCGGTCCCGCCGGTGCTGAAGTTCAGCCCACTGAAGCTTCTATTGCGTTCGGGTTCGCCAACGGGTGATGTTGCGCCGAAGCAACATGCAGATTTTCTTCACGAGAAGTCGCAATTTCTCGGGCGCTCATTTGAATATAGATAAGTCATTGCCTGGAGCTGTATTCGCTTTGATGTTTCCCTGCCCATTGCCCAGTGCCCTCGCCTGCTCGGCCGCCCCCGGCTCAGCCATCGAGACCAGCCGCTGATGTCCAAGGAAGCCGGTTCGTTTCGCGGACGTGTCCACCGCGGAACGCAGCAAATTGGTGGCACCTGCATCGAACTCGAGGCCGCGGGCGAGAGAATCCTGCTCGACCTTGGACTTCCGCTCGACGCCGACGGCGCGTCCGACGATCTTCTCCCGTCCGTGGCCGGGCTTCGCGGCGACGATCCGACCCTGCGTGCGATCGTCCTGTCGCACGGACACGGCGACCACTGGGGTTTGCTCCCCCTGTGCAGCCCCAATGTCCCCCTGGCCATGGGCGCTGCAACCGCTCGCATCATGCGCGCGGCAGCTCCTTTCGTGCCCAACGGCTTCGTGCCAGGCGTTTCATTCGAGCTGGCCGATCGCAAGACTTTGCAGATCGGCCCCTTCAGCATCACGCCCTATCTGGTCGATCATTCGGCCTATGATGCCTATGCGCTGCTGATCCACGCCGCCGGCCGGCGTCTGTTCTATAGCGGCGACATCCGCGCGCATGGCCGCAAGAGCGGCCTGTTCGAGCGATTGGTGAGCGATCCGCCCCGCGGCGTCGATACGATGCTGATGGAGGGATCGAGCCTCGGCCGTCTTGACGAACGGACACAATTTCCGACGGAAGACGCCATCGAAGCGAGATTGACCGAGAGCCTCGGGCCGCCGGGCTTCGTCATCATCTCCGCCTCGGCGCAGAACATCGATCGCATCGTCAGCCTCTATCGCGCCTGCAAGCGCAGCGACCGGACGCTGCTGCTGGACCTCTACGCGATGGAGATATTGCGGGCCACCGGCAACGAGCGCTTGCCGAGCGTCGGCTGGCCCAACCTGTCGGTCTACGTGCCGGAATATCAGCGGCGACAGATCGCACGGAACAGGCGCTTCGACCTGCTCGAGCCGTACAAATCCGCGCGAATCTACCGCGAGCGCATCACCGAGATCGCCGATCGCACAGTGATGTTGTTTCGCCCGGCAATGGCCCCCGACGTGGAGACCGCAAATCTCTGGGCCGGCGCCAGGGCGATCTGGTCACAATGGGACGGATACCTGAAGGATGGTCCTGGAGCCAGGCTGAAGGCGGATCTCGCAACACGCGGCGTACCCATTGAGATCATCCATACCTCGGGCCACGCCAGCATCCTGGATCTCAAGCGGCTCTCGAGCGCAATACGACCGGACAAGCTGGTGCCCGTTCACACATTCGAAGGCGACAGCTTTTTCAAATATTTTGACAACGTCACGCGACGCAGCGATGGCGAATGGTGGGAGGTATGAGATGAGCTTCAGACGCGGAATCCGGCAAGACGACTTTCGCAAGGCACTCGAGGCACTTGCTCGGCAGGATGGCTGGTGGAGGGACGTTCTCGCCGATTCCTCTCTCATCATCGGCGTTCGGAACGAGTACCTGAACGTCTATTGGCAGGGACAATCCATCTTCAAGGTGTCGTTCAAGGGCGGGAAGGTGACCACCACGACGCACGAAAAGTATCTCCTGAATCCGGAGTTGAAGGATCAGATCTCGCTCGTCGACGGCAAGTTCGCCTTTGGCGAGGCCGAGCAAAGAATGCTGACGCGCGAATATGAGGGCGCAAAGACCCTGGAGAAGCTCAAAAGGGCTGCATCGCTCTACTCCGGACGAGAGAAGGAAGGCGTTCACGAGATCGCGACATCCAATCGCTCCGTCGTCGACGTCGAGATCGCGATCAACGCATCCGGCGCCCCCGGCGTTGGGCGGAGTCTTCCGCGCATCGACCTTGCGAATTTCGAGACGACGGCGAGCGGAATAGATCTGGTGTTCTGGGAGGCCAAGACGTTCAGCAATCCCGAACTGGAGAACGGCAAGATTTTCCGCCAGATCAAGGACTATAGGGCGGTGATCGACCTTCACAAGACGGAGATCGATGATAGCTATCGATGGGTTGCGAAGAATCTGACCGAGATGGCGGAATGGAGCAACGGGCACCGTAGTGTGGCTGAGGCGGTCGGCGCGGTTGCGAAGGGAGAGAAGATCAACGTGAGCAACGCCAATGTCGGGCTGCTCGTCTATGATTTCACCGCGGACCAGCGTGATCGCAAGGACAAGGACGGCAAGACGCTGAACGACAGGGTGATTGAATCGCTCGCGGATTTGGGCGTGGGTCCAAAGCGCATCAGGTTCAAGGGCACGACCAAGGATCTCTACATCTGAGTTGGTAAGAGGGAGAAATCCTGCTTTGCCACTTCCCGAGCACGAATTGCTGACATTCGCCATCGGCGACATCCACGGCTGCTTCGAAAAGCTGATGTCGCTTCTCGCCGTGTGCGATGAGATTCGCGGCCATCGGAGCGCCCAGTTTGTCTTTGTCGGAGACTACATCGACAGGGGGCCCCAGAGTCGCGAGGTCATGGATGTGCTCGTGGGCAGCAAGGGGCAGCAGGACCGATCCTTCGTCTGTCTCCGGGGCAACCATGAGGAAATGCTGCTTCGCGCGGCCGAGATAGAGCGCACCGACCGGGATCTCATGAACTGGTGGGGAAACGGCGGCGAACAGACGCCCGACAGCTACGGAATCGAGGATCCGGCCGATTTCCCGAGTGAGCATCTCGACTGGATACGCGCGCTTCCGCTCATGAAGATCGAGCATGGACGACTTTTCGTCCACGCAGGAATACGGCCGGGCGTACCGCTGGCGTCGCAATCCGACCAAGACTTGCTCTGGATCCGGGAACCCTTCTTGTCGTCCGATCTCGACCACGAGTTGTTCATCGTCCATGGCCATACGCCGGTCCGGTCCTGGACACCTGATCTGCGAGCGAATCGGCTGAACCTGGATACCGGCGCCTGCTTTGGCGGCCCGCTCACGGCGGCCGTGTTCGTCGCCTCGAAGGCGCGCCCGTTGATGTTTGTGAACGATTCCGGCGAGATCTCGCGACCGGCCGCCCTCCTGGATTGAAAAGCGATGCGCAGGACGGGGAATCGGGCGATACCGGGCGTCTGGGCGCGGGCGGAGGTTGCCGACCCCGCGGCAATCGGCTAAATGAACCTCGACTAGCACCCGTAGCTCAGCTGGATAGAGCGTTGCCCTCCGAAGGCAAAGGTCACACGTTCGAATCGTGTCGGGTGCGCCATCGCGAAGCGGTTGTACCCAATCAAGCCGCCTTCTGACCAGTGCACGATAGCGCGTCCCGCCTTGTCGGGGTCCCCGACGCTCCAGACTTCGTCCGCGGTTCGATGCCAGTGTGCTGTTAGCGCGACATCGATGTTCGCCAGCACACAAGATCCTTGGCGAAGAGCCAGCCTTCGGCGTGCCAGGCGAAGGGCTCCTTTCACAATTGCGTCCATCCCGTGTTCGCGGAGCCAGTGACGATGGCGCCAATCATCGTCAGCTGAATAATCCATTTCGGCCTGAGCCAGGCGCTTCCTGCAGCTCTGCGGCCGATATCCCGCGATCCGCCTGTTTCTCGAATTTGTTAATCGCCTCTACGACGAGAGCCAGCCGACGGATGAGGTAGACCGCTTCGGTATCGTTACCCACCATTGTACGCAGCAGAGCGGCGGCGAATTGGGATAGTGCGCGCTGCGCCTCGTCCTTGGCCCATTCGATTTGTCGATCGGCCCGAGCATTCGGGTTATCGCCAACGACCCTCAGCTTAGGAGGCTTCTCGTCGTCCTCCCCGTCATAGTCGCGGCCCGCCATTCTTAGACCTAATGCACCTTGGAAGCGTGGAATGGGCCATGCGTCATCACCAGACCCTCCATAGGATCAGGCCAAGAAGCACAGTTTGCAGGACGAGCCTCGGATTCGATCTCATCAAGGTTCTCGCATACGTACCGACGGAAGTTCTCCTCACTTTGGAGCACCGCATATTGATCGTTGAAGGACCAGCGCAGGAATTCGATCGTGTCATAGCTTCAAAACCGTAGATGTGAGACGCTCCTGGTCCTCCACAGACCCTGGCCAAGACCCAGGAGTCGCTAGTCATCGTCGCCCTGAATAGACAGGCCCTTGCCATATGGGTTCGTCGGACTGTCCGCCGAATACGGATTTCCGGCTCCGTATGGATTGTTGATGCTGTCCGATGAGTAGCGGCTGCCGTATCGGCCGTTGGGGTTTGAAACGGAGTCCAGTTCGTAAGGATTGCTGCTCAGGCGTCCTCGATAATTCCCATCGGAATCGTATAGCTTTGGAGCGTTCGTAGCATACGGGTTGGTTGCCGAATCGTTGCTGTACTGGCTGCCATAGCGCCCGTAGGGATTGTTGATGCTGTTTTGACCAAACGGGCTTCCAGCACCGTACGGATTACCTGTCGAGTTAGGAGCGTACGGATTGGCGGAGTAATTCCCCAGTTGTTGGGCGCTTGCGTCTGAAATAGCCAAAGCCACCAAGCAGGCAAGTATCCATTTGACCATTTCCCCCTCCCTTGGTTGAGTCCGCACTTTCATACAACCATGGTCAGGATTGTCTGTCCATTGCTTGAATAATGGTTTGACACATGAGCAAATTACCCGTCCGAGAGCCGCCGGCGCAGAAGAAATCACCAGCCCTCCAGTTCGTACAAGATTGGCTTCCAATTGCTGCGGTTTTGGTCGGAGCTCTGTGGACGCTCTACGACTACTCGACCAAGAGGTTGGAGGCGGAAAAAGCGGCAGAGGCAACCCGGAGGATTGAGGCACAACGTCCCTTCCTCACCAAGAAGCTCGACCTGTACTTTGAGGCGGCGCAGACCACGGGACGCCTTCAAAATCTCAAGCCTGGCACGGATGATTGGACGAAAGAGACTGCGAGGTTTTGGGCCCTTCGAACGCGATCGATCCGGCGAACCGGTTCAAGGCGCTCTGGTTGCCCCCGCCTCCACTCTTGTTGAGGTGCGTCACGGCGACCACAGCGATGCGCAGACGGTTTGCCATGTCGGCCAACGGCTCCAGCACTTCCCGGGTCTCTACGTTCCCGTTGCCGTCGCTGCCGCCCATGTATGCCGAGATCGGATCGACGATGATCAGCCTGACATTGCCGATTTTCCTCGCCATCTCTTCCAAGAGATCGACGTCGGGTGCGCCAGCTTGCAGCCGCTTTCATGCCGGCTCTCACGTCAGCATCGAGATGATTGCCTGAACCTGATCAGAGGCGGACGCCACCAGTCCGTCATACGAAGTCTGGCCGTGTGCCGCGGCCTTCAGGATGCATTCGGCTACGGCCGCTTTCAGACCGAAGACCGACTGGTGAGCCGGCACGTTCGCCATCACGGTCTCCAGCGCTTGGCGCATCGTCTGAATGAGTTCGGAGCTGTATTGCATGGGCGTCCTCCGCCGGCTCATATTAGGTCGCGTGCTCCCGCTTGCCACTCACAAGCCTGAGATTGCGCTTTGACAACTGACCCATCCATCACCTCGCGCTTCTCCTTGCTCGCTTGTATCATCTTGCCATGAGCGAATCCGACACGGTGACCGGCGCAGCCTCGCCGGTGCGCAAGATCATCCACATCGACATGGATGCCTTCTACGCGTCGGTGGAGCAGCGCGACAATCCGGAGCTGCGCGGCAAGCCGGTCGCGGTCGGAGGCTCCGCGGAACGCGGTGTCGTCGCGGCCGCCAGCTACGAGGCCCGCAAGTTCGGCGTTCGCTCCGCCATGCCATCGGTGACGGCGAAGCGGCAGTGTCCCGATCTGATCTTCGTCAAGCCACGCTTCGAGGTCTATAAGGCGATCTCCAGGCAGATCCGCGACATCTTCGCCGAGCACACGGCGATGATCGAGCCATTGTCACTCGACGAAGCCTATCTCGACGTCACGGAGAACCTGCAAGGCATTCCGCTGGCGCGGGACATCGCGCTGAAGATCCGCGAGAAGATCAAGGCCGAGACCGGCCTCAACGCGTCCGCGGGCATCTCCTACAACAAGTTTCTGGCCAAGCTCGCTTCCGATCATCGCAAGCCCAATGGTCAGTACGTGATCTCGCCGGAGATGGGACCGGCCTTCGTCGAGACGCTGCCCGTCGGCAGGTTCCATGGCATCGGTCCGGCGACAGCTGCCAAGATGAACGCGCTCGGCCTATTCACCGGCCGCGACATCCGTAACCAGACGCTGGAGTTCATGAATGCGAATTTCGGCAAGTCGGGCGCATACTATTATTGGATCTCACGCGGCGTCGACGAGCGGCCGGTCCGCGCCAACCGGATCCGCAAGTCGATCGGTGCGGAGAATACGTTCTCGGCGGATCTCGACGCGTTCGACGCGCTGGTCGCCGAGCTCAGGCCTCTCGTCGATAAAGTCTGGCGCCATTGCGAAGCCACCGGCAATCGCGGCCGCACCGTGACCCTGAAGATCAAGTTCGCCGACTTCGAGATCATCACGCGCAGCAGGTCGGTCACGGCGGCCGTTGCCGGCCGCGACGATCTGGAGCGGCTGGCCTGCGGCCTGCTCGAAGCCGAGATGCCGCTGCCCAAGCGCGTCAGGCTGTTGGGGGTCTCGCTGTCGTCGCTCCAGGTCGGAGACGGTGCGGAGCCGCAGCTGACGTTGGGCATCTGAACGGGGCTGGAGGCCCCCTTCAGCGAGCGCGGCATCTTTGTCCGCGACGCGGCGCCAAACCTGTCGTAGAGACACCAAGACACGGTTTTTCGCGATTGATGCTGGAATGCTTGCCTTATTGATACGCCTCGGACTGCGTTTCGAAGACCGCATCGAGGAGCGCCGGTTTGTCGACCAATATGTCCGAGGCAGTCTCGGCTGGACGCAGATCGCGATGCTGCTCGGCGCCGCCACCTATGCCGGCTACACACTGTGGGACTGGGTGCTCTACCCCGAAGTCGTGCCGACCACGCTCGCAATCCGTGGTGGCACCGCCGTGTTCATCCTGCTGCCGCTCACGGCATTGCTGTCACGGCGCTGGATGAAGCCGTGGGCGGAGACCATTTTCCTCGTCTATTGCGTCATCCCCGGCTGCATCCTGCCCAGCATTTATCTCGTGCTGCCGTCGGGCTTCACGTTTGCCGCGCCCGGCATGATGATGATCATCCTGTTCGTCTCGACCATGCTGCCATTGCGGATCGGCTCGCTGGCGATCTTCTGTTTGCTCTCATGGGTGGCGCTGCTGATCGCCGAGACGTTCGCGCCGACGCTGCCGGCGGGCCTCAGGTTCATCAACCACTCTCTCGTCGGCAACGCCTACGCGCTATCGCTCTACGCTGTGGCTGCACGCGAGTACCGGGCGCGAAAGCAATTCCGGACATCCGAGGCGCTGCAACGCGAGAAAGAACGCTCGGAGAAATCGCTGCGAGATCTGCGCGCGACCCAGGAGCACCTCGTGCAGGCGGAAAAGCTCGCCTCGCTCGGGCAATTGGTGGCAGGTGTCGCTCACGAGGTCAGCACCCCGCTCGGCCTCGCCTTGACCACCTCGACGGCCATGCAGGCTGACCTGCAAGCGATGAGTGACGCATTGGCCGGAGCATCGGTCCGGCGCTCCGATCTGACCAAGGGCATTGACCGGCTGAAGCAGGGACTCAGCCTGACCTTCGACAATCTGCATCGCGCGTCCGAGATGGTGCACAGCTTCAGGCAGGTCGCCGTTCACCAAGCCGATGAGGACCGGCGCACTTTCGAACTCAGGGATTGGCTGTCGGAGTTGATGTCCAAGCTCGGGCCATTGCTGGCGCATCACGGCCTGACGGTCGAGGTGCAATGCCCGGCGGGAGTCAAGCTCAACAGCTACCCCGGAGCGCTTGCTCAGGTGATCAGCAATCTCGCCCTCAACACTGCCGTGCACGCCTATCCTGACAAGAGAGGCGGCAGGTTTGTCATCACGGTGAGCCGGCCGGACCCGACTTCGGTCCGCCTGGTCTGCGCCGATGAAGGCGTCGGAATCCCCGAGCCATTGCAGGCTCACGTCTTCGATCCGTTCGTGACGACCAGTCGGGAGCGTGGCAATGCCGGCCTGGGACTCCACATCGCGTTCAACCTAGTTGCCTCATCGCTCAACGGGCGCTTGCGACTTGAGCGCAAAGCGGGTCCGGGAACTCAGATCGCCATCGAGATTCCGACAGAACAGACATTGCAACACAGCAGCGAAGTCTCTTGAGATCGGAACGCCGTGCGAGCGGTTCCCGAGGCTGCGCCGATCTTCGCCCTCAGGATCGCCGGTCTGCTGCAAGCCAACAACAGCCCCGCCAACTGGCTCTGCCTCAGCCAGGGTCGCACCAAGGAGTACATGCGCTGGAGCCCGTTCAATGTCTCAACATCGATTCTCGCCTTCATATGCGGGCTGCCGTTCGGACCAGTCGGCGTCGCCAGCGGTCATATGCGGTCTCGCTCACGATCGTCGCGTTGTTTCCGGCCTGTCGCGGAGAAATGTGGCGCTACGCTCGCAGCCGTGGCGGATAGCACGACCGGCACGACGCTCGTTGGAAGACAACGGAACGACCGGGCATGCTGAAGCCTCGCGCCACGATCAGCGCTTTGCCGACCGTGGCGCACGTGTCTCGAAACGTCCTGCTCGGGGCGCTCAATGCTTCATCTGCTCGAACACCACGATCACGCCGGTCGGTTCGGGCTCATGCGCCATCAGGCGCGTCAGGTCGGAATCGCCCCAATCGGCGAGGCTGACGACTTCGCCGCTCTGGCGGTCGGTACCAAGCGATCCCGTGGGCTCGAGGACCTTGAGGCCCATCTCGTCGACGAAGAAAGTATGGTCGCCGAACATGCTGTTGAGCTGCGGCATCGCGGGATGTTCGTCGGGCAGCACCTGAGCGCCGAGCTGGTTGACGGTCTGCTTCACCTGTTCAGATGTGAGCTTCATGAGCTGCTCCGTTTCTGTAGCCGGTTCCTTTGACCCGGGCGGACAAGCGCGCGTTCCCTGCGCGCTTGTCCGCCTGGCTCAATGGCCGAACAGGCGCTGCGGACAAAGGTTCCTGCAAAATGTATTTCGTGATCGCATGCGGCGTCCGCCGCGCTCGCGGCACAAGATCGCCACAGGATGCACACGATCCGGCGGTGGGCCGCGCTCACGCGCTATGCGCCGTTTTCGCCGACCGAGAGCGCGCAGATGCGCGACAGATGTGCGTAGGGCAGGCCGGTCTCCCCGGCCCAGGCGTTGAACTGTGCCTGCACCTTGGCGCGGTCGCCCTTCGACTTGACCTCTTCGGCAATGTCGAGACCCGCACCGCGCAGGCAAGCCACCACGTCCCTCGACGTCACGAAACCGTCCCAGCCGACGAAGCGCAGCAGCATCTGGCCGGTGTTGCCCCCTAACCGGCTGCCGCGCTTGTTGAGGAGATCGAGCAGGCCGATCTCGTCGGACGACGGCCACTTCGCCAGAAACTTGCCGAAGCTGCCGTGCTCCTTCGCGATCTCCTGGACGAAGACGGCATTGTCCCGCACCGACATGACCTTGGCGCCGTTACGCACGATGCGCGCGTCGCGCAGCAGGCCCTCCCAATACTCTTCGGGCTGGAAGGTGAGCTTGGCGGGCTGGAAATGCAGGAAGGCGTCTTCAAAGCCGTCCCATTTCGAATCGATCACGCTCCAGGCAAAGCCGGCGCAGAACACGCGCTTGGTCATTTCGGCGAGGATACGGTCGTCGCCGAGCTTGGCCAGCCGCTTGAGGTCCGGCTTGGCCGGCAACAGTTTCTCCAACGCCTTGGGCCCGCCCTTGCGTTTCTCGGCGCGGGTGCGAATGGTCTTGAATGAGGTCATACGGACATCCGCATTGACGGTTCAATACGACATCAGAATTCGATGAACCGGTCCAGCGCTGCGATGATGACGCGAGGGAGCGACATGCTGGTCCGCTTCTTGCTTTCATGAGCCTGGAATTCCCGGATATAGTCGACCTCTCGCGGACGATTCTCCAATGCGCTGCCTGGTCGTGGCCGACCTGCACTATTCGCTGCCGCAGCTCGACTGGCTGGTCAGCGCGGCGTCGCAATTCGATCTCGTGATCTTCGCCGGCGATGCGCTCGACATCGGCTCGATGGTGGATTTTCGCGCCCAGATCGTCGTCGTGAAGAAGTACCTCGCGCTGCTTGCCGCGACGAGCCGCGTGATCCTCTGCTCCGGCAATCACGACCTCGACGAGCGCAACGCGGAGGGCGAAAAGATTTCGCGCTGGATCTCGGAGGTGCGCGAGCTTGGCATTGCCTGCGACGGCGACAGCCTCAACATCGGTGGCACCCTGTTCACGGTGTGCCCGTGGTGGGACGGACCACTGGTCAAGCAACGCCTCGTCGAGCAGTTGCGCGATGCCGCGGCCGACCGACCGCAGCGCTGGATCTGGGCCCATCATGCGCCGCCGGCGGATTCACCCACGAGCTGGGGCGGCAAGCGCTTCTTCGGCGACGTCGAGCTGGTGCAATGGGTCATGCAGTACCAGCCGTCGATGGTGATCTCGGGCCATGTGCACCAGTCGCCGTTCGTCACCGGCGGCTCGTGGTTCGACCGGCTGGGCCAGACCTGGGTCTTCAACACGGGCCTGCAACCAGGCCGCCCCCCGACCTACATCGTGCTGGACCTCGGTGCGGACAAAGCGTTCTGGCTTGCGGCCGGCGAGGCCCAATGGATCGACCTGCATGCGCCGCTGAAGCGCCCCGCCGCTCCGATCGAGGCGCCGCCCGATTGGCTCACATTCTTGGATCGGATTGCCGATCCGAGCCTGGCGAGACCTCGAGGGGCGGCAGGTTGATCATGCTCTGGAGCACTTCGCCGACCATGGCCAGATGCGTGCCGTGGCCGGCATATTGCCGCTTGAGATCGGCGAGGTAGGTATTGGCGACATTGAGCCGCTGCGCCAGCATTTTTGCGATCAGCAGGGCCACGCCCGGCTCCCTCTCCAGGAACGAGGCGGCATCCTCGAATTCGTAGACCACCGCGTCGGAGCAGGCCCGCACGGTTGCGGTGTGCGGCTGGCCCAGCAGCACGGACATTTCACCCAGCACCGCACCGGGCTCGGTGACGGTGGCGACCACCATCTCGCCCTTGAGCACCTCGAGCTTGCCTTGCGTCAGCACGTAGAGATGGCCGGTGGTGCCACCCTCGGCGACCACGACCGTGCCGGCGGCAAGCTGCCGCTCCGTTCCGCCGGTGCAATAGTCCAGGACCGCACGCATCTTGCGAAAGCTCCCGTCGCGGCGCGATATCCAACGTCGGAATACTAGAGCACGATCCATGCCAGGCGGCAATCAACGGGGATGCGGCTGGCGCCGCCTGCCCGCCGCTTGGACATCCTTGCCGGTCATGCGGCTGAAAACCAACAACTCGTTCTCACGTGCCGCCCGTCACACCCGAGAGAGCGAAGGCACCTCCCCAGGCAGAATGGCCTGCAAGCCACCAAAGCGGCGCTCACGGCTGTGGAAGGCGGCGAGCGCGTCAGCGAGATCGCCCGCCTCGAATTCGGGCCACATCCGCTCGGTGAAGTGCAGCTCGGCATAGGCGCCTTCCCAGAGCAGGAAATCCGACAGCCGCTTCTCGCCGGACGTGCGGATGATGAGATCGACGTCGCGAAGGCCAGCCTCGCCGGTAACGAGCTGCGAGAAGGCTTCGCGGGTGAGGCTCGTCAGCGCAGCCGCCTTCGCCGCGGCGTTGAGGATGGCGTCACGCGCGGAATAATCGACGGCGATGCGCAAATGCAGCGCGCTGCCATCGGCCGTGGCTTCCTCGGCGCGGGTGATTGCGGTGGCGACGCCGTCGGGCAGGCGATCGCGGCGGCCGATGACGGAGAGGCGCACGCCGTTCCTGAGCAGGCTCTGCACCTCGCTGGTGAGATAGAAGCGCAGCAAGGTCATCAGTGCGGCGACCTCGGCCTTCGGCCTCCGCCAATTGTCGGTTGAGAAGGCGTAAAGCGTCAGCGTGCCGATGCCCTGCTTGGGCGCGGCCTCGACGATACGGCGGATGGTTTCGACGCCAGCCTCGTGACCGCGCACGCGCGACAGGCCGCGCCGCGTCGCCCATCTGCCGTTGCCGTCCATGATGATGCCGACATGAAGCTTCTCGTTGCGGGACGTGATTTCACTTTGCATTGCAAAGTCTCCAGCCAAAAAGGGGAAGATCAGGTCGAGACGATATCGAGGCGGCCGAGCGGCGGCGCCTCGCGGCCGGCAGCTTTCGCCGCGTCGCGCACCAGCCGCTCGAGCACGGCGAGATAGTCGAGGAAACGGCGGCGGCCGGCCTTGGTCAGGCGGCAGGTCGTGTGCGGGCGGTTGCCCTCATAGCCCTTGGTCACCTCGACGAGGCCGGCTTCCTGGAGCACGGCTAGGTGCCGGCTGAGATTGCCGTCGGTGAGGCCGCAGAGCTGCTTGAGGTCGCCGAATGCCAGGCCCTTGGGATGCGCCATCAGCGAGGTCAGAAGCCCGAGCCTCGCCTTCTCGTGGATCACGCGGTCGAGCCCTTCATATGAGAAGGGCGCGCTGTCAATCTTCGACATCGTTGTCTCCGGACGCGAAATGCAGAATGGCCGCCATCACCGATTGCCCGATCACGAAGGGCAGCCCCATGGTCCATGGCGACAGCGTGTGGGTTCGGCTCGCGAGCACGACGACCGCAAAGCCCGACACGAAATACCAGGCGCCCGCGAGCGCGACCGTGCGCGGCAGCGAGCGGACCGAGGCGAAGATGCCGAGCGACACCAGGATCTGCCACAGACCCGGCAGCAGCCACAGCGTCTCGCTCGCGAACTTCCACATCACCACTGCGAGCAGCACGCCGGCAACGCCGGCGGGCAGAAACTGCTCGATCGCCTGGTGGATCATGGCATCGGCAAGACCCGAATGATGGCGTCGCGAGCGCGCCCGCATCTCGATGCCGATGATGAGCCCCGAGAGAACGGCAGCGATGAACCAGCCGACGAAGAAGCCGAGCGGCTCACCGGTGGGATCACCCAGCAGCCAGAATTGCAGAATCGCGGTGATGAGCGCGACGGCGCCGGTCGCCGCCATTGTCGCCGGGCCGTAGCCGCGGAAGGCGGTGCCCGCCGCGATCTGGCTGCGGATCGCCACGATGTCGGCCAGCGCCTTGTCGAGATCGCGCATTGGCAACGCCAAAACCTCGTTCCACCCGGGCATTCCGGGACGATGAGTCGTTACTTTGTACTGCAAAGTATATGGCGCTGCAAAGCAGATGCAAGCCCGAACTGTTGCGAGAGCCGCACGACCTCGGACGGACAACTGACGGTTGCACCCGACCTGCCCTCGCGGATAAGATGGATCCGAAAGCGTTCCGGGGGCTGGTATGTGGTTGAGGTCGTTCGTTGTTGCGGTCGCGTTGCAGTTGAGTGTGGTCGGGGCGAACGCGGCGGGGCCGTTCGGCTCCGTCAATGTCGGCAACTGGATCGGCGGCGCCTTCAGCAATGACGAGACGGGTGCTTTCTCGCATTGTGCAGCGACGACGCCCTACGCCAACGGCGTCATACTCGTGGTAGGCTACAATGCCGCCGGCACCTGGACGCTGGCCTTTGCGAGTCCCAGCTACCGCTTCAAACAGGGCGAGAACGCCGCGATCGACGTCATCTTCGACGGGCAGGAGCAAGCCAGGCTGTTCGCCACGGCAAACCAGCCGAACATGCTCACATCCGTCATGCCTATCAACGTTGTGCGAACGTTTCAGAAGGCGAGCCTGATGGTCGCGACGAGCGGCCGCACCGCCTTGAATTTCGATCTGACATCGACCGGACCGGTGATCGCCGCTTTGGCCAATTGCGTCACCAGGGTGAAAGCCGACGGGCTGGGCAAGGCGGGCGACTTTACCAAAGGAGCGGCCAAGCCGGCAGCGACGGCGGAGAAGCAGACATCACCGCCGGCCGGCGGCAAATCTGCCAGGACCAAGAGCGGCACCGGCTTCGTGGTCAGCACGAGCGGACACATCGTCACCAACCAACATGTGATCGACGGCTGCGCCGGCGACATCAAGGGCAATCTCACCGGCGGGGCCGCAATGGTGCTGCGCGTGGTGTCGAGCGACGCCAACAACGATCTCGCCCTGATGCAGGCGCCATCGACGACGCCATTCAAGGACTTTGCCCGGATCCGTGACCGCTCGATCCGCTCCGGCGACGCCGTGGTCGCGATCGGCTTTCCCTATCACGGCATCCTGACCTCGGACTTCACCGTGACGACCGGCATCGTGAGCTCGCTCCGCGGCATGCGCAACGACTCGCGCTTCCTGCAGATCAGTGCGCCCGTACAGCCCGGCAACAGCGGCGGACCGCTGTTCGATAGCACCGGTCAGGTCGTGGGCGTGGTCACCGGAAAGATTCCGGCATTGCGCATCGCGGTGGCGACCGGAAACATTCCCGAGAACATCAACTTCGCCATCAAGACGGGCGTGTTGCGCGACTTCCTCGACAATTCCGTAGTGCCCTATCAGACCGCCGAACCAAAGGGCGAGCTCAAGACCACCGACATCGCCGCCAACGCCCGGCCCTATACGATGCTGATCTCGTGCAATGCGACGGAGCAGGCGGACGCGAAGCGGTAGCGTGGCGCGGAAGGATAGCTGCCTCGCCGCCTCGCGCTGTCATTCCCCGCGACCCGGCTACGCCAAGGCTTCGCCGCGGTCGAGGTCCAGGGGCGCCGAAGCTTTAGCGTAGGCGGCAGGCGGGGACTCCTAGTACGCCGCGGCTTCTCGATTGAACCACGACCGTCTCGGAGTACTGGATCGCCCGGTCAAGCCGGGCGACGACACCTTTGATGGGATCCAGCGTGCCCCTCCCTCACCCGTGGCAGCACGCCGCCTTCGCCGGCTGCGGCTCGTACTGGTCGCGCAGGCGGACCCAGTCCATCGGATAGGGCAGACCCTCCGCGTGACGACCGAGCGGCGTGAGATCGAGATATTGATAGGCGGCGTTCATCATGTCGAGGCCGCGGGCGAAGCAGGAATAGGTGTGGAAGATCTCACCGGCTTCGCCGCGGTAAAACACGCTGATGCCGGGCAGCTCGGGGCCGTAGATTGGCGTGGTGCCGAAATTGTACATCGGCTTTCCGGTCGCGATCTCTTCGCGCGAGAACGTCACGCCGTAGTCCCGGTTGAAATCGTTGTCGCCCGAGGAGACCCAGTCGAAGGTCCAGCCCATCCGCTTCTTGAAGGCTTCGAGCTTTGTGCTGGGCGCCAGCGAGACCGCAGCCATGGACGTGTCGCGCGCGGCCAGATGCGGCACCATGCGCTCGAAGCCGTCGGCCCAAAACGAGCAGCTCTTGCAGGCAGCGTCCCAGTCGGGCGCGAACATCACGTGCTGGACGATGAGCTGCGGGCGGCCCTTGAAGAGATCGGAAAGCGTGACCTTGCCGTTCGGCCCGCTGAAGACGTAGGTCTTGTCGACCTTCACCCAGGGAAGCTGGCGGCGCTCCTCGGCAACCCGTTCGCGGGCCTGCGTCAACTCCTTCTCGCGAGCCAGAAGGGCCTTGCGCGCCGCAATCCATTGCTCGCGCGAAACGATTTGATGTTGCTGCATGATACTCTCCTTTGGAGCTCAAGCGACGAAGGCATCGAGCTTGTCGAAGAACGAGCTCCAGCCGCGCTGGTGGTTGTCGCGTGCGGTCTCGTCGAAGAACTGGGCGTGATGGAAGATCATCAACGTGCCGGCACCGTCCGGCTTCAGCGAGATCGTCACCAGCGATTCGCGTTCCGGCGTCGAGTGCCAGGCCCAGGTGAAGACCAGGCGCTCGCTCGGCACCACTTCGCGATAGGTGCCGCCGGCCTCGAAATACTCGCCGTCGTCGCGGACGAAGCTGATGCGAAAGCGGCCACCGATGCGGACGTCGAGATCGGCTTGCAACGTCGCCGGCTTCATGTTCGGCGGCCCGAACCACTGCGCTAGCTGCTCGGCTTGCGTCCAGGCGGCGAAGACTTTTTCCGGCCGCGCGCGGAGCCGGCGCGTGAGCGTGAGGCTTGGTCGATCTGCTGGCGGGCGTTCAGCGGCGTTGACGGCGGTGGCGGCCATGTCTCTTCCTCCACGAAGGCGGCAAGACGGTCGAGATTGTCGGACCAGAACTGCGCATAGCGATTGAGCCAGTTCATCGCCTGCTCCATCGGCCGTGCGGTAAGCCGGCAGACCACGGTGCGGCCGGTCTTCTCCCGCACGATCAGGCCTGCATCCGTGAGCACGTCGAGATGCTTCATGATCGCCGGAAGCGAGACCGGAAACGGCGCGGCCAGCTCGCTCACCGACAGGCTGCGCTGCTCGCCGAGGCGCGCCAGCAATGCACGCCGCGTCGGGTCGGAGAGCGCCGCGAAGGTCCGGTCCAGTGCCTCGTCCTGATACTTAACCATGTGGTTTAGTATAGAAGCGAGCGGGGCAGCGTCAAGCCGGAACCCGCGGGCGCGGGTGCGCACGACTGCGTGATCAGGATGAGGCCAGTATGAAGCGCGATCAGTAGGGCGCGGCGGGCCGCGCGCGCCGGTGCGGCCGCGGCTGCGGGATTTGTTGCTGGCCATAGGCGAAGCGAGGATTGCGATCGCAGTACAGCAGCCGCCCGGACACGCTCGCCTGGCACTGCTCATAGGTGCTGTAGGCGCATTCGCCGGGATAGTCATACTCGCCGCCCCGGGCGCACCAGGGGTAATCGAGGGCTGCCGCCGGCGTGATGGTGACGAAGCCGGCAACGACCGTCGCGCACAGCGTCAGCAGTGCCAATTGCGTCTTGCGCATGACCGCAACTCCTTTGCTCACGACGCGAGATACGCGCCATCTACCATCAGGTTCGTCGCACGGCTTTATTCCGGATCATGGCATCGCGCGCGCAAGAAAAAAGCCCTGCCGAACGGCAGGGCTCCCTTTTCAGGCATCACAAGATCGCTACTCGACCTTCAGGCCGGCGAACTCGACGACCTTCTTCCACTTCTCGGTCTCGGCCTTGATCTCGTCGCCGAACGCCTCCGGCGTCTGCACCCGAGGCTCGCCGCCGAGCTCGACCAGGCGCTTGGCCATGTCGGGCTCTTTCATCAGCGCGTTGATCTCGCTGTTGAGCTTGGTGATGATCTCCTTCGGCGTGTTCTTCGGCGCTCCCATGCCGAACAGCGCGCTCGCCTCATAGCCCTTGACGGTCTCGGCGATCGCCTGCACGTCCGGCAATTGCGGCGAGCGCTCCGCGGTGGTGACGCCGATCGCGCGCAGCGAGCCGGAGCGGATGTGCTGGATGATCGAGGGCATGTTGTCGAAGATCACCTGCACCTGGCCGCCGAGCATGTCGGTGATTGCGGGCGCAGCGCCGCGATAGGGCACGTGCTGCATCTTGCAGCCGGTCATGGCCATGAACATCTCGCCGGACAGATGCACCGAGGTGCCGTTGCCGGACGAGGCCATGTTCACCTTGCCGGGATTGGCCTTCACGTACTCGATGAACTCGGCGACGTTCTTGGCCGGCACGTCCTTGTTGACGGTCATCACGTTCGGCACGCGCTGGAACGAGGCGACCGGCGCGATGTCGCGCACGAAGTTGAACTTCAGATTGGCGTAGAGCGAAGCGTTGATGTAGTTGGCGGGATTGACCAGCTGCAGCGTGTAGCCGTCGGGCTCGGCGTTGATGACTGATTCGGTCGCGATATTGTTCCCGGCGCCCGGCTTGTTCTCGATCACGAATTGCTGGCCGAGCTTTTCCGAGAGCCGCTGGCCGATCAGCCGCGCCAGGATGTCCGTGGCCCCGCCCGGCGGATAGCCGACCACCCATTTCACCGGGCGTGCCGGATAATCGGCGGCAACAGCCTTCGACAGCGGGGTGGCTGCAAGCGGACTGGCGGCGAGCAGGCCCAGCGCGGTACGGCGAGTGATCATCTCAAGGGTTCTCCCAGTGTTGTTCTTGAAAGTCGGATAGCTTGAACGTCGCGGCGGCGCGGTTGTAACAAAGCTTGCCGCAGGCGGAAAGTGCGCGGGGCGCATCACGACGAAAGGATGAGACATGCCGGTCAAGGTTCATGCCCTGGATCATCTCGTGATCAATGTCAGCGATGTCGCGGCGACGGCGGAGTGGTACCGCAAGATTCTCGGCATGGAAGTCAAGGTGTTCGATCCGGGCGGCGGCAAAGCGCCGCGGACTTTCCTCGAGTTCGGTAACCAGAGGATCAACGTCCGGCAGCGCGATGCCGACAGAGTGGAGTGGTTCACCGCGAATCATCCGACCGCCGGCAGCGAGGATCTGTGCTTCCTCACCTCGGCCACACCGGACGAGGTGGTGGCACATTTGCGGGCACATGGCGTTGCGATCGAGGCGGGCCCAGGCCCGAGGCAAGGCGCCCGCGGCACGCTGCGCTCGGTCTATTGCCGCGATCCCGATGGCAGCTTGATCGAGATATCGTCGTACGAGGACTGAGGCGCAGCGAAGCAAATCCAGACTGTTTCCGCGGAGTGAACCTGGATTGTTTCGTCGCAAGGGCTCCTCGCAATGACGGGAGAGATGGGGTGCTCCGATTTGCGCCCCGCGCCATCTGGTGGCAGGAAGACGCAATAATCCAAAGACAGCCGGCAGCAAGATGCAGGGCTGCACCGGGAGGAACCATGCCAGGTCAACAGACCGCCGCCGGAATCGTGAGCCCGTTCGACGGGCTCGACGTGCCCTGGCTTTTGAGGATGCGCGCCGAGGTCCGGCGTGATCATCCGTTCCTGATCTGGGCTCCGTTCGACGCGCCGGCGCGGCGCTGGAGCTATGGCGAGTTTCACGAGCGGGTCGGCGCGCTTGCGGCGGGGCTCGCCAGGCGCGGCGTCAAGCCCGGCGAATACGTGCTCATTCACCTCGACAACTGCATCGAGGCGCTGCTGGCCTGGTTTGCCTGTGTCGAGTTAGGAGCCGTCGCGGTCACCACCAACACCCGCTCGGCGTCCGCCGAGATCGAGTATTTCGCCGATCATTGCGGCGCGGTCGCTGCGATCACGCAGCCGGCCTATGCGGAAGTCGTCGCGCAGAATTGCCGCAACATTCGCTGGATGGCGGTGACCTCGCATGACGCCGGTACAGCGCCTGCGCAGGCAGTCTCACGCGGCGACAGTTTTGAATCCCTGTTCGCCGACAGCGCCGATCGTCCGAGGCGCGCGACCGATCCGCTCGCGCCGTGCAGCGTACAGTACACGTCGGGCACGACATCACGGCCGAAAGCGGTGCTGTGGACCCATGCCAACGCGCTGTGGGGCGCCAAGATCAATGCCGCGCATGAGGACCTTCACGCCGAGGACGTGCACCAGACCTATCTCCCGCTGTTCCACACCAATGCGCTGGCCTACTCCATGCTGGCGGCACTGTGGGTCGGGGCGACTTGCGTGATCCAGCCGCGCTTCTCCGCGAGCCGGTTCTGGGGCGTCGCGCGCGAGCACGGCTCGACTTGGACCTCGACGATTCCGTTCTGCATGAAAGCGCTGCTCGAGCAGGAGATCCCGAAGGACCACAAATTCCGCCTGTGGGGCAGTGCGATCAACGAGCCGCCCGCCTTCGCCGCCTTCGGCGTCAAGATCATCGGCTGGTGGGGCATGACCGAGACCATCACCCACGGCATTGTCGGCGAGGTCGACCAGCCCAACATCCCGATGTCGATCGGCCGCGCCGCGCCGGAATACGAAATCCGTATCACCGGCGATGACGGACGGCCGACCGAGGTCGGCGACACCGGCAATCTCGCGATCAAGGGCATCCCGGGCCTGTCGCTGTTCGCCGAGTACCTGCACAACGAGGAGGCGACGCGCGAGAGTTTTGACGAGCACGGCTTCTTCCTCACCGGCGACCGCGTCGAGCGGCTTCAGAACGGCTTCATCAAGTTCGGCGACCGCGCCAAGGACATGCTGAAGGTCGGCGGCGAGAACGTCGCGGCCTCCGAGATCGAGCAGGTGATCGCGCTGGTGCCGGGCGTGCGGGAAGCTGCCGTGGTGGCGAAGAAGCATCCGATGCTGGACGAGGTGCCGGTCGTCTTCATCATCCCGCAAGGCGGCGTCGCGGGTGCTGCGCCGGACCTGCATGATCGCGTGATGGAAGCCTGCCGCAAGGGCCTCGCCGACTTCAAGCTGCCGCGCGAGATCAGGCTGGTCGACGACATGCCGCGCTCGACGCTGGAGAAGGTGGCGAAGGCGGAGCTGAGGAAGATGGTGGGGTGATCTAGTCGTTCCCGGGCGGTGCAGAGCACCGAACCCGGAACCTCGAGATTCTCAGGTGCGCAATTGCGCACCACAGTTCGCGCTTCGCGCGCCCCGGAATGACGGATTAGATTGTCAGAACGACCCCAGCGCCACGGGCCGGAAGGCCTGCAGCAGCTGCTGATCCAGCTTGCCGCCCATGCCTTCCATCATCGCGAAGGCGCGGGAGTGGGTGAAGGGCATGCGATAGGCGCGCTTCTCCACCAGGGCGGCGTAGATGTCGACGATCGTCGTCAGGCGCACGATGTCGCTGATCTGGTTCGACGACAGGCCGTTCGGGTACCCGGAGCCGTCGAGGAATTCATGATGATGCAGCACCACGTCGAGCATCTCCGGCGGGAAGCCGCCTTGGGCAGCGAGCGCGTCATAGCCGCGGCGCGGATGCTGGCGGACCTCCGCCATCTCCTCGTCGGTGAGCCTGCCCGGCTTGTCGAGCAGCGCGGCTGGAACGAAGGCCTTGCCGACGTCATGCAGCAGCGCTGCGCGCGTCAGGCGGCGCTGGTCGTCCTCGCGCATGCCGAGATGCTGGGCGAAGGCGACCGCGAAGCCGGTGACGAACAGGCAATGGCGGTAGCTGCCGACATGATGGCAGCCGACCGTGGTGAGCCATTCGCGCAGCGAGGAATGCTTGATCGCCTTCAGGATCTTGCTCTCGGCCGCGATGACGTCGTCGAAGGTCAGGGGCACGCCGAGCGGCAGCTTCTCGAACATCTTGGTCAGCACCGCGTGCGCCGCCGCGACGCCGCGGTTGAGCGTCTTGCCGCGATCGGTGGCGTCATAGGCGGCCGTATCAGGGAAAGCGGCGCGGATGCGCTGAAGGATCGCGTCCGCCTGGAGCGGCCGTGAGATGGTGTCGGTGGCCCCTAACGCCCAGGCCTGCATGGTGCCGTGATGCAGGGCGTCCGCGAGCACGAACAGCCGCGGCATCGAACGGTAGGCATCGCCGCGCAGCTTGTTGCGTACCCGCTGCACACTCTCGGGCGAGCGCAGGTTGATGTCGACCACGAGGCCGGAGAGATCGCGCGCCGGCTGGGCGGGAATCTCTTCCGTCGTCACCGTGGAGACGTCACCGACCGCTTTCAAGATGCTGGCGAGCTCGCTGCTCCCGTCGCTGCGATCGGAGGCGAGCAGAAGCCGACGGTTGGCGGCGGGTTTGGCTGAGGCGCTCATGACTTCCCCAAAGCACGGAACTGGATTTGGCGTCAGCCTAAGCCGGATCAGGTTCTCCGGGCCTTAAGAGGCGTGCTCAATGGAACCTTGGGGAATAGGGTGCAATTTTAGGGATTGGGGTTCCGGGAGGGGGAGCTTCGAAGCCGCGAAAACAACCCCATGCACAGTAGAACGGGCATTGATAACACAGAGGAATTTTGGATGCTGTCGCCCCACCCTCCGTTGTCGTCGCCCGGCTTGACCGGGCGACCCAGTACGCCGTGACGGCGCGGCTGAACCGAGAAGCCGCGGCGTACTGGATGCCCCGGTCAAGCCGGGGCATGACAGTGAGGGTGTGGAGGCGGCTTCCCCAAAACAGATCCGCCGGAGGTTGCCCTCCGGCGGATCATCTCGTTTGGCGATCGCGGCTCAGCTTACGCCTTCATGCTCGCCTTCACCGCCTCCGCCGTGATCGGCAGGGCGCGAACACGGGCGCCGCAGGCGTTGAAGATGGCGTTGCCGATGGCCGGCGCCACCACCGTCACCGCGGGCTCGCCGACGCCGGTGGCCTTCTCGCCATTGGCGATCACGGCGACCGCGACCTCGGGCGTCTGGCTCATGCGCAAGGGCGTGTAGCTGTCGAAATTGGTCTGCTCGATGCCACCGTCCTTCAGCGTCGCCTTCTCGTACATCGCCAGCGACAGGCCCCACAGTGCCGCACCCTCGACCTGGGCACGAATGTTGTCGGGATGCACCTGCGTGCCGACGTCGGTTGCGACCGTGAGCTTCTTCACGGTCACCGCGCCCGACGGCGCCACCGCGACATGGGCGACACACGCCGTCCAGCTTGCAGTCGCGCGCTCCTGCGAGGAGACGCAGGCCACGCCCATGCCCTCGCCTTTCGGCAATTGCTTGGTGCCGTAGCCCGAAAGTCCCATCGCGGCGAGCAGGGTGTTGCGCAGCCGCTGCGCGCCGCCGTCGTTCTTGCCGGCGCCGTCGAGCAGCGAGATGCGGAACTGGGCGGGATCCTTGCCGGTCGCCGCCGCGATCTCGTCGATCATGCTTTCGACCGCCCAGAAGGTCCAGCCCGGCGCCACCGAGCGGAGTTGACCGGACGGTGTGGCGTTGTGCGCGAGCTCGTTCTTGATCGCGCGCACATAATGGTTGGGCACGGTGTAGAAGAAGTCGGCCCCGTTCACCGTGAAGGAATCGAGCGGGCCTTTCTTGTCGACCGAGGGCGTCAGGAGGTCCGGGATTCCCCAGCGCGCGGTCGGCCAGGCCGAGACCACGTCGTGGCTGATCGCGATGAGCTTGCCATCGCCGTCCACGCCGGCCTTGACCTTTTGATAGGTGAGCGGACGCGAGAAATCCATCGTCATGTCGTTCTCGCGCGTGTAGATCACCTTCACCGGCTTGCCGACCGCCTTCGCTGCCTGCACCGCGGGGATCATCATGTCGGCATCGAGACGCCGGCCGAAGCCGCCGCCGAGCCACATCTGGTGCATGACCACGAATTTCGGATCGATCCCGGCGGCACCCGCGGCGATCGCGCCGGAACGCGTCGCGAACTGGTTGCCGGAATAGATGTGCAGGATGTCGCCCTTGAACTCCGCGGTGGCATTCATCGGCTCCAGCGGCGCATGGATGTTGATGCTGGTGGTGTACTCGGCCTCCAGCACCTTGGCCGCCGAACCGAAGGCAGCAACGGGATCGCCGTCCTTGACGAAGAACTGGCCGGAATCCTCCAGCTTCTGAAGCCGCATGGCTTCATCGAGCAGCGACTGGCTCGACAGCTTGGCGTTCGGGCCGTTGTCGTAGGCGACCTTCAGCGCCTGCGCCGCTTTCTTGGCGTTGGCGTAGGTGCTGGCCACGGCGACGACCCAGCCCGACGTCGTGCCGGTCTTGTCGTCGAGGGTGACGGCCTTGATGAAGCCGGGCACCTTCTTCGCCGCGCTGTCGTCGACCGATTTCACCGTGGCGCCGAAGCGCACCGGAGGCGTGACCACCGCGCCATAGACCATGCCCGGCAGCATCACATCGATGCCGTACTTCGCCGTGCCATTGGTCTTGGAGGGGATGTCGAGCTGCGGCACCGAGACGCCAATCATGGTGTATTGATCGGGCGTCTTCAGCTTGATCGCCTTCAGCTCGTCGGGCGTGAAGGTTTTCGTCGCCTTTCCGCTTTTCACGACATCGGCGAACGACATCTGCTTCCTCGACTTGGGATGCACGATCACGGAATCGCGCACCACGAGCTCGGACGCCGGCACGCCCATCGCGGCGGCGGCAGCTTCGGTCAATGCGATGCGGCCCGCGGCGCCCGCGCGGCTCATGGCGTCGAAGTTCATCATGGTCGACCAGCTGCCGCCGGTGATCTGCGCACCCAGCACGGGATCGTTGAACTTCGGATCGTTGGAGGCGAGCGCCACGCGCATGTCGCTCCATTTCGCGCCCAGCTCCTCGCAGACGATCTGCGCCATGGTGGAGGCGATGTGCTGGCCCATGTCGGCCTTGCCGCAGGTCACGGTGACGAGACCGTCCGGCGAGATCGCATACCAGACGCTCGGCTCGAAATTGGCAGGCGCCGCGGCGGCCGCAGGATAGATGCCGGGCACGCCGGCATAGCCGAGCACGAGGCCGGTCGCGGCGGTGCCGACGAGGAAGGAGCGGCGGCTGAGATCCGTCGCCTCGGCAGTGACGTTCTTGACGTGCTTGTTCATGTGGGCCTCCGCTCGCTGGAGGTGGCGGATGCGGTGCGCATCTCGGATGCGGCGCGCATGATCGCCTTCTGGATCCGTGAATAGGTCATGCAACGGCAGAGATTGCCGTCCATATGCGCGACCACCTCTTCCTTGGTCGGATTGGGATTCTTCGCGAGCAGCGAAGCCGCCTGCATGATCTGCCCGGACTGGCAGTAGCCGCATTGCGGCACCTGCTCGGCGATCCAAGCCTTCTGCAAGGGATGATCGCCCTTGGCCGAGAGGCCTTCGATCGTAGTGATCTTCTTGCCGGCGACGTCGCCGACCATGGTCTGGCACGAGCGCACCGCTTCGCCGTTGACGTGCACGGTGCAGGCACCGCACAGCCCGGCACCGCAGCCGAACTTGGTGCCCGTCATCTGCAATTGCTCGCGGATCGCCCAGAGGAGCGGCGTGTCGTTCGCCGCATCCACGGACAGACTCCGCCCGTTGATGGTGAGTGTTGGCATAGGCGTCTTCCCCTGCCGGTGCATGAAGCCGCTTACGGCGGCAACTTGTGTGGCGAACGCCCACCGGGCCGGCGTCAGCCTTGCCCGCGAGAATGATCGCGTTCAGGCACGGAGGCAAATGCAATTTGGATGCAGTCGAACGATCTCGGCAGCCCGATGTTGTGCGTTGCGAGAGCAGGCGGATGCAGCGACTGGACGCAACAGAGCGTGTTGTCCGACATGCGTGCCATTGCGATCAGGTAGTTTCTTCGAGGTAACTTGGCGCGCTAGAGTGCAGCCGCAGGCGCGGACTTCCTTCTCCCCTTTCTTGTGGGAGAAGGTGGCGCGCGTAGCGCGACGGATGAGGGGTTCTCTCCACTCGCAAAACCGCTCGTGAGGATGGAGACCCCTCACCCGGCTTTCGCTTCGCGAAGCCACCCTCTCCCACAGGGGGCCCACAGGGGGAGTGGGTGGACCGTCATCGAGGCGCGATAGAAAAGAAACGAGAAAGGCGCGAAAAACAATGCCTAAAATCAACCGGGACGGCGTCGAAATCTACTACGAGGTCCATGGCAACGGGCCGCCATTGCTGCTCACCCACGGCTATTCCTCGACCTCGACGATGTGGCATGGGCAGGTCGATGCGCTCGCTGGGGATCACCAGCTGATCCTGTGGGACATGCGCGGCCACGGCCGGTCCGACTATCCCGACGATCCGAACGCGTACAGCGAAGCGCTGACGGTCGGCGACATGGCGGCGATCCTCGATGCGGTCGGCACGAAGCGCGCCGTCATCGGCGGCCTCTCGCTCGGCGGCTACATGTCGCTCGCGTTCTATCGCGCACACCCGGAGCGGGCCCGTGCGCTGTTGATCATCGATACCGGACCGGGCTTCAAGAAGGACGACGCGCGCGAGGCCTGGAACGCGCGGGCGCTTGCGACGGCCGACAGGCTCGACCGCGAAGGCCTCGACGTCCTGAAATCGGCAACGCGCGAGCGCGCCACCGCGAACCATCGCAACGCCAGGGGGCTGGCGCTCGCCGCACGCGGCATGCTGACCCAGCGCGACGCCTGCGTAATCGAGTTGCTCCCCGACATCACGGTGCCCTCGCTGATCGTGGTCGGCGCCGACGACACGCCGTTCCTCGCCGCGTCCGACTACATGGCGGCAAAGATCCCCGGCGCACAAAAGGTCGTGATCCCCGCCGCCGGACACGCCGTCAACATCGATCAGCCCCAGGCTTTTGTTGACGCGGTCGTGCCTTTCCTGAAGAACTTGCCGGCATAGGGCGATCGAGCAGGGACGTAGGCGATGAAGCTGATGATGCTGGCCGCGGGCACGATGTTGCTGTCGATATCGGCGCAGGCCGAGCCGTTCGGCGCCGTGCCGCCGCGCCAGCCGTTCGTCACGACCTCGTCGAACAACACGCCGCTCGCCTTCGGCATGGATGCAGGAGAGACCGCGCGCGCCCTCGGTCAGCCGCTGCAATATGTACGGGGACGTGCCGGCAACGAGATCTACCTCGCTTTGCGCAACATCGGCGGCAGCGGCTTGCTCCCCCACCGCCACCGCCTGTTCCTGCAATTCCGCCACGGACGGCTGGCAGGATGGAAGGAGGATTACGGCGAGAACTGGATGTGGGAGTGAACCCTATCCCCTCATCCTGAGGAGCTTGCGCAGCAAGCGTCTCGAAGGATGAAGGCCCCGCTGCCGCCTCTCGGCCTTGCATCCTTCGAGACGCGCGCGAAGAGCGCGCTCCTCAGGATGAGGAGAGAGCTGAATTTCGGATCGACAACCAAGAAGGACAACCCGCGTGGGACAAGACATCAAGCTGACGGCCTCCGACAATTTCCAGCTCGGCGCCTATCGCGCTGATCCCTCAGGCACGCCGAAGGGCGCGGTGGTGGTGATCCAGGAGATTTTTGGGGTCAATCATCACATCCGCTCTGTCTGCGACCGGCTGGCCGGGGAAGGTTATGTCGCGATCGCGCCGTCGATCTTCGACCGGACGTCGCCGAACTTCCAGTCGGGCTATTCGCCCGACGAGATTGCGGAGGCGCGCAAGTTCGTGGCCAATCCGGACTGGGCCGCGATGCTGCGCGACACGCAAGCCGCGATCGACGTCGCCAGAAGCGTCGGGCCCGTGGGCATCATTGGCTTCTGTCTCGGCGGCAGCGTCGCCTTCGTGGCGGCGACGCGGCTGTCGGGGTTGAAGGCCGCGATCGGCTATTACGGCGGCGCAATCGTGCGCTTTGCCGACGAGACGCCGAAGGTGCCGACGCAGCTGCATTTCGGCGAGAAGGATGCCGGCATTCCGCTCGCCGACGTCGAGACCATCAAGACCAAGCGGCCGGAAGTTGAGGTCTTCATCTATCCCGGCGCCCAGCACGGCTTCCATTGCGACGAGCGCGCCAGTTACGACAAGGCCAGCGCCGACATCGCCTGGCCGCGCAGCATGGCGTTCTTCGCGAAGCATTTGAAATAGGGCGCGCGACACTCCCCGCCGTCATTACGGGGCGACGCGTCAGCGTCGAACCCGGAATCCATCGGGCGTCAGCGATGGTAGCGCGATGGCTTCCGGGCTCGCGCTACCGCGCGCCCCGGAATGACAAGAATGACAAGAGAGAGTTGCGCCGCCCCGGAGCGGAAATCGGGTGGCTGCATCGTGCCGCCCGGCGATAGAGCTGGCCGGTCAAGCCAACTCACGCCGGGAGATCGCCATGCAGCAGGCAATCACGCACCTCGTCATCCGCAATCCGTTCGGAACCATGGACGTTCCATCTCCTGACGATTTCGAGGTGAAGGATTATGCCGCGACGGCATCGCTGCCCGGCGATGCTGCCGACGTCAACGCACCGGCATGGGCATCAATCACGACGCGCTCCGATCCGCTCGAGGGCGAGTGGCAGAGCCGCTGGAATGGCGGCGCCGATCCCACCATCGGCGGCGATGCGCCGGACAAGTGGAAGCGGGGCCGCGCCGAGATCCGCGTCTCAGCAGGCCGGATCTATCTGCGCTTTGACTGGGACAACGGCCGCCGGCACGGACTGATCGATGCGGCGCGCGACGGCGCGGATCGCCTGGTCGGAAAATACATCAATCTGACCACGCCGGCGATCACCCGGCCCTGGGTCGGTCGCGTGGTCGATGCGATGCGGATCGACGGATGTTTTCCGAACGGGCGGCTGGATTTCAGGCGGTGAGATTCCGCCGTCATTCCTGGGCGCGCGTAGCGCGAGCCCCGGAATCCATCCGACTGCAGAGACGATGGAGAGATGGATTCTCGCGACTTCGTCGCGCCCCGGAATGACGAGGGGGGCGCGGCTGAGGCCCTAGAACCAGCGCTCGCCGACGAACACGGTGTCGCCGGGCGCCAGGGGCGTGCCGAGCGGGACGACCGCGCGCATGGCGCCGCCGCTCTCGGTATGGGTGACGGTGACCACGTCGCGCTTGGCGCGCGGCGAGAAGCCGCCGGCGATGGCGACCGCGCTCTCGACTGTCATGTTCGGCACGTATGGATATTGGCCGGGCGCGAGGACCTCGCCGAGGATGAAGAACGGGCGATAGGTCTCGATCTCGACCGCCACCGACGGCTCGCGGATGTAGCCGTTGCGCAGGCGTGCGGCGATCTCACCGGCAAGGCCCGCCGTGGTGCGGCCGCGCGCCGGCACTGCGCCGATCAGCGGCATGGTGATGGAGCCGCCCGCGTCGATCGAATAGCTGTTGGTGAGGCCTTCCTGGCCGTAGACCACCACGCGAAGCTTGTCGCCGGCGTCGAGATGGTAGGAGGCGCCATTGCGCGCCGGCGCCGCCATCGGCGCGGCGTAGCCGACCGGCATCGGTGCGGGCGAAGCCGCAAAGGAATTGCTGAACGCCGCGATGGCGCCGCCGCCGTTGTTGGCGACGACCACTGGCTGCGGCGCGCTATAGGGCTGGCCATAAGCCATGGAATCGAGATCCGGCCGAGGCTGCACGTAGGCGACGGGGCTTCCGGTCTGCATGCAGCCGCCCAGGGCGAGCGCGGCGGACGCTGCCAAGGACGCCAACTTCGACCATCGAAACGCGCGTGCAACCGGCACCGGACCCATCCCTCGAAACGAGACAGCCGCAGTGATGCACCGGTTATGGTTAATAAAGCGTTGAGTAGGGGGATGGTCTCCAACCCTCCCCTGGAGGGGTCCGGGACGAGCGTAGCTCGCCCGTGGGTCGATCGCGCGCAGCGCGAGCGGGGTGGGGTGATCTCTCCACCCGGGCAGTATGCGATGTGGAGAGACCGTCACCCCACCCCGTCTCACATTTCGCTGCGCTCAATGTGAGCCGACCCTCCCCCTCCAGGGGAGGGTAAGCAAGATGCGCCGTTCCGCCTACACGCTCACACCGACCCCGATCGGGCAGGACACGCCGGTGCCCCCTAGGCCGCAATAGCCGGCGGGATTCTTCGCCAGATATTGCTGATGATAGTCCTCGGCGAAATAGAATTCGCCGGCGGGCGCGATCTCGGTGGTGATGGCACCGAGACCCTTCGCGGCAAGCGCCTTCTGGTAGAGCGCCTTCGACTGCTCGGCGGCCTTCTTCTGCGCATCGGAATAGGTGTAGATCGCGCTTCGATATTGCGTGCCGACGTCGTTGCCCTGGCGCATGCCCTGGGTCGGGTCGTGGCTCTCCCAGAACGTCTTCAAGAGCTTCTCGTAAGCAATCTTCTTCGGATCGAACACGACCAGCATCACTTCGGTGTGGGCGGTGCGGCCCGAGCAGACTTCCTCATAGGTCGGGTTCGGCGTGTGACCGCCGGCGTAGCCGACGGCAGTCACGTGGACGCCGTCGCCAAGCTCCCAGAACTTGCGCTCGGCGCCCCAGAAGCAGCCGAGCCCGAACACCGCCTGCTCGAGGCCGGCGGGATAAGGCGGCTTCAGCTTCGCGCCGTTGACGAAATGGGTGGTTGCGGTCGGGATGGCCTGCGCACGGCCCGGCAACGCCTCAGTTGCGCTCGGCAGTGCGGTGGTCTTGCGCATGAACAGCATGACGGATCTCCGAAGCGAACTGTCCGTCGCCTGAGCCAAGCTGGAAAACCGGGCACGAGAAACCAGACAGCTCAGGCGGCGTGCTCGCGATGAGGTGGGACTATAGGCGTCTACGCGACAGGACGCAGCCGTGTTACGCGGCCGCCCGTTCCAGGCTCAGTCCCGGGAATAGCCGATCAAGGGCTTGCGCGGACGGAACAGGATCATCAGGAGGATGCCGAGAATGCCGAGGACGGCAAAGACCGGCTGATCCAGCACCAGGCGGATCACCGAGGTCCAGAGCCAGGGCGCCTTGGCCTCGACCCAGGTGCGGAATGCCGACTGGCTGGCCTGATTGATGTCGTTCCAGAACTGGCCGAACCGGGTGAATTTGAGGTTCTGATCGGCCACCCAGCGGGCACCGTCATAGACCATGAAGATGAACCCGCCGGCGAGCAGCAACAGCCCAATCAGTCGGAAAAAGCCGCGGATCATGCCTCACCTGCGATGGCCGCCCGATCGAACGGCCTCCTGGAACGTTGCCAGCCAATAGCCGGGCGACGGCAGAAATTCAACCTCTTCAGGGCGTTACGGTGCCCATCCAGGCCGCCAAAGACCGGATTTCCGGCCCCCGAAAGCGTTGACGGTGCTGAAGACCCTCTCTATAAGGGCGGCAATTGGCGGTGGGCGCAATCCCGCCGCCGCTGTTCTTTGAGCAGTTGCAGGCACCTTGAGCCTCAAGACTCTCTCGAGCTTGAAGACTCCTTGGAGCCTCAGAGACAGCCGCAAGGCCGTCGCTCATGTTCCGGGAACGGCCCAGCAACCGAACACCCTAAATCCGAGCGTCGATTACGCGGTCAAGCAAGCCGGCGCTACCCGACCAAGACGCGACCGGTACCCGCAAAGGACATTGAGACCATGGCCAATACCACTTCCGCCAAGAAAGCGACGCGCAAGATCGCCCGCCGCACCGCCGTCAACAAGTCGCGCCGCACCCAGATGCGCGGCGCCGTGCGCACCGTCGAGGAAGCCATCAAGAGCGGCGATCGCGCCGCAGCCGTGAAGGCACTCGCGACTGCCGAGCCGGCGTTGATGCGCGCCGCCCAGCGCAACATCATTCACAAGAACAACGCCAGCCGCAAAGTCTCGCGCCTCACCGCGCAGATCGCCAAGCTCGCCAAGTAATATTGCGAAGCAATCTCGCGAGGTAGTCTCGCGCAGCATCTGATCGGTCGATCCGGTCAGCGCGTCAAACAGCCCGGCATTGCGCCGGGCTTTTTTGTTGACTGTCATGTTCGCGCAAGCAGCCACGCGCAGCCCGATCTTCGCTTGGACGATTTGCATCGTCTGCGTTATTCTTCGTCCCGTAGTTCTACCGGACGCTGTACTGCAACAGCGGAAACCTCACTGCGTTGCAAAAACCCCTGTGCCGCGGGCTCCAATTGAATCGGCGGCCGAGAAGTTCTGCGCTCCGTAAATTCACCGGAATGTGTGTCACGGTGGAGTTACCCTGCAAAACGAGTCTCGAAAAGCGATGACTCGATAATCACTTATCAACATAGCAGCGACAAGCATTTGGAAAATTCGCTCGCACGTGCAGCGCGTGACGAATTTGTAAAAAAATTTTGGCGGTGGCCGAGAATTGTCACACGACGCACCACATTTTCGATTCTGTGCACGGATTCAAAAACTTGCTTCGCAGCCTGTGAACCGTCGCGCGCGGCGTTAACCGAGGTCAAGTTTTTTGGTGCCTCAAGTGTGAATCAATTTCGTTGCGAGTCTTTCCGCTTAGTGTATTCCTTAAGTGGTCAGCGGCGCCCACGATCTTCAGACCAGCGCGGTTTAGGAAACGGGGCGAGCGTGCAAATCGGCGGCGATGAGCACGTAGGCGACGCTTCAACAAGTGATGTCGGTGCAAAACCCATAGCAATATGGGAAGGGTAGTTTTTTGTCTGAATGTCTCCAGGCGGGATCTTCTCGCTCGCGCCAAGCGTATATGAGAGACATCGCAATGCTACCCCGGCACGCAAGCTGGGCGACGTCGAGCGGACGACCAGTACATTGGGCAGGCATCCGCGACAGGAGTACGGCGCGGTTGTCTTCAGGACACGCAGGACCTTGTCGTGAGCGATCACGGCAGGACGGGGAGGTATCATGTCTTACGGACTCAACGCGGTATTGAAGCACGTTTCCCATTCCAGCGATGCCGTTCCAGCTCCGTCCGATCTCCAGCCCCCCGCGTGTGACGGAGCGCCGAGTACGCGCTGACCTCGCGACCCTTCCATCTCTGACATCGCTGATCTGACCCGCGGCGTTCGCGCCGAAGGTCGAGCCATGCCCGACGATGGACTCGCTCGAGGTCGCGCCACTTCAGGGACCGGGCAGGACCCCTGCATGGCGCTCACAACGCAACTATATCTCTCAAGAGAAGTTTTCTGACGATGACAATGGAACAGGATCGCTGGTCACGCGTGAAGGGTCGGCTGCGCTCGAGCGTTGGCGAGGACGTCTACACGAGCTGGTTTGCACGCATGGATCTCGAAGGCGTGCAGGACGAGAGCGTGCGGCTCTCGGTGCCGACGCGGTTCCTGAAGAGCTGGATCCAGGCCCACTATGCCGAGCGCGTGCTGTCGTGCTGGCAGGCCGAGATGCCGGAAGTGCATCGCATCGACCTCACGGTCCGCTCCGCCGTGCGTCCGGCGGCGCACCCGAAGGAAGCGCCCGCGCCGGTCGAGGCGCGCCGCGCGCCGACACCGGAATTGCGCTCGACCGCGACCGCGCCGGTCTCGGCCAATCACGACGCGCTCGGCGGCTCGCCGCTGGATCCGCGCCTGACCTTCGCGAGCTTCGTCGTCGGCCGCTCCAACACGCTGGCACATGCCGCCGCGCGCCAGGTTGCCGAAGGACGCCGCGGCGATCCCGTCATGTTCAACCCGCTCTACATTCACGCCGGCGTCGGCCTCGGCAAGACGCATCTCCTGCAGGCGGTGACCTGGGCCGGCAATTCCGGCAACGAGCGCAAGGTGCTGTATCTCACGGCGGAGAAATTCATGTACGGCTTCGTCGCTGCGCTGAAGACGCAGACGGCGCTGGCCTTCAAGGAAGCGCTGCGCGGCATCGACGTGCTCGTCATCGACGATCTGCAATTCCTCCAGGGCAAGTCGACGCAGGCCGAGTTCTGTCACACGCTGAACGCGCTGATCGACGCCGGCCGCCAGGTCGTGATCGCGGCCGACCGTCCGCCGTCCGACCTCGAAAGCCTCGACGACCGCGTGCGCTCGCGGCTCGCCGGCGGGCTCGTGGTCGAGATGGGCTCGCTCGGCGAGGAGCTGCGCCACGGCATCCTGAAGTCGCGCGTCGCCGCGGCCCGCGCCCATCATGCGACGTTCGAGGTGCCCGAGGAGGTGCTGCAATATCTGGCGCGCACCATCACCCATAATGGCCGCGATCTCGAAGGCGCGATCAACCGTCTGCTCGCGCATTCCAAGCTCAACAACCGGCCGGTGACGCTGGAGATGGCGGAGCACGAGGTGCGCGACCTGGTGCGGCCGCAGGAGCCCAAGCGGATCAAGATCGAGGACATCCAGCGCGTGGTGGCGCGGCAGTACAATGTCAGCCGCTCCGACCTGTTGTCCTCGCGCCGCACCGCCAACGTGGTCCGCCCGCGCCAGGTGGCGATGTATCTCGCCAAGACGCTGACCCTGCGCTCGCTGCCCGAGATCGGCCGCCGCTTCGGCGGACGCGACCACACCACCGTGCTGCACGCGGTACGCAAGATCGAGGCGCTGGTCTCCAAGGACACCGCGCTGTTGGAAGAGGTCGAGTCGCTGAAGCGCCAGCTTCAGGAATAAAGGCCTATTTGTTTCGCCTTCAGCAGAGGCCGTCATGCCCGGGCTTGACCCGGGCATCCACGTTCTTTGGGCTCCTTAGGCAAGCCGTGGATGGCCGGGACGAGCCCGGCCATGACGCTGTGGGGACGATCGCTACCCCCACCAGCGAGGGAGCGCACCTGCACCCGGCTGCCGGCGCCGGTTTGCCGTTAAATCGTGGGGAACTGCCCCCCAATGCCTTGAATCCCAGCGCCATCCGCGCCACCTTGCGCGACCCTGACGGCTTTGGTCATATCGGCTCGATGACCCGGCCTTCCGGGGTCTTCGGTGCCGTGGCGCTTTTCGGCTGCCGGGCTTCTTCCAACTCAGAGTTTTCCTTGGGGATCGGGCGAGTAGTGCAATGAAGGTTACGGTCGAACGCGCGCAACTCCTGAAGTCGCTGGGCCATGTCCACCGCGTGGTCGAGCGCCGCAACACGATCCCGATCCTCGGCAACGTGCTGGTCCGCGCCGAAAACGCCAAATTGTCCCTGAAGGCGACCGACCTCGACCTCGAGGTGACGGAGACGCTGCCGGCGGAAACCGCGACCGCGGGCTCCACCACCGTGCCGGCGCACATGTTCTACGACATCGTGCGCAAGCTGCCCGACGGCTCGCAGATCGTGCTGGAGGCCGACGGCGACCGGGCGGTGCTCGCGATCCGCGCCGGCCGCTCGCGCTTCACGCTGCAGACGCTGCCGGAGAATGATTTCCCGGATCTCGCCGCCGGCGACATGTCCCACTCGTTCTCGCTCGCGGCCAAGGACGTCAAGCGGCTGATCGACCGCACCCAGTTCGCGATCTCGACGGAGGAGACGCGCTACTACCTCAACGGCATCTATCTGCACGCGGCCGGCACGGCCAAGGCCGCCACCCTGCGCGGCGTCGCCACCGACGGCCACCGCCTCGCCCAGCTCGACCTGGTGCAGCCCAGGGGCGCCGAGGGCATGCCGGGCGTGATCGTGCCGCGCAAGACCGTCGGCGAGGTGCAGCGCCTGATCGAGGACACCGAGGCCGAGATGACGATCGAGCTGTCGCAGGCCAAGATCCGCTTTACGATCGGCAACGTCGTGCTGACCTCGAAACTGATCGACGGCACCTTCCCCGACTACGGCCGCGTCATCCCGCAGAACAACGACAAGGAGCTCGTCGTCGACAAGAAGGACTTCGAGAACGCGGTCGACCGCGTCTCCACCATTTCCAGCGAGCGCGGGCGGGCGGTGAAGCTGTCGCTGTCGGCCGGCAAGCTGGTGCTGTCGGTGACCAATCCGGATTCGGGCAGCGCGACCGAGGAGCTCGAGGTCGAATACGCCGCCGACGCCCTCGATATCGGCTTCAACTCCCGCTATTTGCTCGACATCGCCGCCCAGATCGAAGGCGACGTCGCAACCCTCCGCCTCGCCGATCCGGGCTCACCAACCCTGGTGCAGGATCGTGACGACAAGAGCGCACTGTACGTGCTGATGCCGATGCGGGTGTGAGGCTATTTTCTCCTCTTGTCATGGCCGGGCTTGACCCGGCCAGCCGTCGAACAAAACGACCTGGGTGTACATCCTCGCCAGCAAGCCCGGTGGAACACTCTACATAGGCGTCACGAACAATTTGGTCCGCCGCGTCTATGAACATCGCGAGGGTCTGGCCGATGGCTTCACCAAACGTTACGGCGTGAAGGCTTCGGTCTATTTCGAGGCGCATGACACGATCACCGCTGCCCTTCAGCGCGAAAAGAACATGAAGCACTGGTCCCGTGAGTGGAAGATCGATCTGATTGTGAAGAGCAATCCCACCTGGCAAGACCTATATGATGAAATTGCCCGCTGACTCGGGCGAGGGATTGCCGGGTCAAGCCCGGCAATGACGAGTTGAGATGACCCCCTCCCGCATTCATCGCCTGACGTTGACGCATTTTCGCAATTATCGGGCGGCGGGGCTCGAGACGACGGCTGACGTGGTGGCGCTGGTCGGGCCGAACGGGGCGGGCAAGACCAATTGCATCGAAGCGATCTCGTTCCTGTCGCCGGGCCGCGGTCTGCGCCGCGCGACGCTGGAGGACGTCGCCGACAACCAGGGCGACGGCTCCTGGGCGGTGTCGGCGCAGGTCGAGGGCGCGCTGGGGCTCGCCACGCTCGGCACCGGGATCGATGCGCCGCGCGCAGATGGGCCGGTCAGCCGGCGCTGCCGCATCGACCGCGAGCCGGTGGGGTCGGCCAGCGCCTTCGGCGACCACATCCGCATGGTGTGGCTGACGCCGGCGATGGACGGGCTGTTCATGGGGGCTGCGTCCGAGCGGCGGCGCTTCTTCGACCGCCTGGTGCTCGCCATCGACAGCGAGCATTCCAGCCGGATCAACGCACTCGAGCGCTCGCTGCGTTCGCGCAACCGCCTGCTGGAGACGCGCAATTACGACGACCATTGGTGCGACGCGATCGAGCGCGAGACCGCCGAGCTGGCCGTCGCAGTCGCGGCAACACGCGGCCAGACCGCGGCAAGGCTCACCGGCATGCTCAACGCACGCGCGCAAGAATCGGCGTTCCCGTCGGCGCAGATCGCGCTCGACGGCTGGATGGAGAACGCGCTGCTCCAGGAGACCGCGACGTCGGTCGAGGACCGCTACCGCCAGATCCTGCGCGACAACCGCCCGCGCGATGCGATCGCCGGTCGCACCACCGACGGTCCGCATCTCACCGACCTGCAGGTCGTCTACGCGCCGAAAAGCATGCCCGCGCGCGACGCTTCGACCGGCGAGCAGAAGGCGCTTCTGATCGGCCTCGTGCTCGCGCATGCGACGCTGGTCGCCGAGATGACGGGCATCGTGCCGCTGCTGCTGCTCGACGAGGTGGTTGCGCATCTCGACCCGAACCGCCGCGCGGCGCTGTTCGAGGAGCTGAAGAAGCTCGGCGCGCAGGTGTGGCTGACCGGCGCGGATCCTGCCGCCTTCACCGAGATCGGCGCAGGGGGCGAAGTCTTTGACGTCGAGAGCGGACGAGTCTCGGCCCGAAGCTAGACCGCCGCCTTGAACCCGCCCGTTTGCGGCCGCGACTAGTTTTTTGAGCGCGCGGCGGCGATGGCGTCGCGCGCGATATCGTGGAGAGAAAGATGCGGACGGTAATGACCGGGGCGCAAGCCCCGGCACGATGGCTGGCGTTTGGGTGCGGCCTCTGCTTTCTCGCGATCTGCATGCTCGCGGCGAGCGCCGGAGCCTGGGTGTCGCAGCTGCCGCCGCTGTTCTCGGCCGGGCTCACGCCGGATCCCGCGACCAAGCTGCCCGCGCCGACCCGCTACAGCTACAGGGGAATCCACACCACCGTGGTGAGCGGCATCGAAGCGCCGCTCCGTACCAGGCTGGAAGCGACCGTCCCCTTCGATCTCGGCGACGTGCTCGCCTTCTACCGCGCCGAACTCGGCAAGCTCGGCTGGCAGGAAAAGCCTGACGGCGCGGTGATCGCCGCCGATCACGTCGAGCTTGCCTTCGCCTCACCGCTCGGACCGGCGCGGCTGGAGCTCCACCGCAAGGACAACAGCACCGCGATCGAGCTCGTGCAGAAGAATTCGGATACGGCGACAAAGGCGAACGTCATGCCCGAACCCGGCCAGGCCAAGGTGGTGTTCAGCAATATCGGCGAGACGGAGGCCGCGCTCACCATCGACGAGCGGACCATCATCCGCGCCCGCGGCGCCAATGCCGTCGCGCTGGACCTGCCGGCCGGCAAATATCCCTACGAAGTGAACGTGCCCGGGCATCCCGCCCATACGAACACCCTCGTCATCGCGGCCGGCGACATCTGGGAGCTCACGGTCGGACGCGACGGCGATGCGTGGTCGCCGCTGCATCTGTATTGAGCCCGTCTCGATCCGCGGGCAGTGAGACGCGCAGCGTGAAATCTCTCACCCCGGGGGCGCGGAACCAGCCTTCAGCCCCGCAAAATCCACGCCCTTTCGAGGCCCCGAACGGGCCCTCGAATCGCGCTTTTTGCAGTGCCGGAAACCGCCCTCCAAAAGCCTTGAAAACCGGCCCAAAAACCCTATCTGCTCAAAGGGTTGCCGGAAGATACTTTGCGCTAGGCGCAAGCGGTCTTTCATGGCACAAATAACCTCGCAAATCAGCGCCTTTTGCGCCGCTGATTCGGGCGACATCTCGAAGGCCTCTCATGACAGAACCTGCTCGGCAGCATGCTGCCGAAAACGAGCCCTCCACCGCGAGCGAATACGGCGCGGAATCGATCCGCGTGCTCAAGGGTCTCGACGCCGTCCGCAAGCGTCCGGGCATGTATATCGGCGACACCGACGATGGCTCGGGCCTGCACCACATGGTCTACGAGGTCGTCGACAACGCGATCGACGAGGCGCTCGCGGGTCATGCCACGCGCGTCGACGTGATCCTCAACGCCGACAATTCCGTCACCGTGCGCGACGACGGCCGCGGCATTCCCGTCGACATCCACAAGGGCGAAGGCATCTCGGCGGCCGAGGTCATCATGACCCAGCTGCACGCCGGCGGAAAGTTCGACCAGAACTCCTACAAGGTCTCCGGCGGCCTGCACGGCGTCGGCGTCTCCGTCGTCAACGCGCTGTCGAGCAAGCTGATGCTTCGCATCTGGCGCGACAACAAGGAGCACTATATCGAGTTCGCCCATGGCGACGCCGTCGCACCGCTCAAGGTGGTCGGCGAGGCACCGGGCAAGCGCGGCACCGAGGTGACGTTCCTCGCCTCGACCGAGACCTTCAAGAACATCGAGTACGATTTCGCTACCCTCGAGCACCGCCTGCGCGAGCTCGCCTTCCTCAATTCCGGCGTGCACATCGCCCTCTCCGACATGCGCCACGCGGTCGAGAAGCGCGAGGAGATGTACTATTCCGGCGGCGTCGAGGAGTTCGTCAAATATCTCGACCGCAACAAGAAGGCGCTGGTGCCCACGCCGATCATGGTGCGTTCGGAAGCCAACGGCATCGGCGTCGAGGCCGCCTTGTGGTGGAACGACAGCTACCACGAGAACGTGCTGTGCTTCACCAACAACATCCCGCAGCGTGACGGCGGCACCCATCTTGCCGGTTTCCGCGGCGCGCTGACGCGCCAGGTCAACGGCTATGCCGAGGCCAATGCCAAGAAGGAAAAGATCGCGCTGACCGGCGACGACTGCCGCGAAGGCCTCACCGCCGTTTTGTCGGTGAAAGTGCCCGATCCGAAATTCTCGTCGCAGACCAAGGACAAGCTGGTGTCCTCGGAAGTGCGTCCCGTGGTCGAGAACGTCCTCAACGAGGCGCTCCAGGCCTGGTTCGAGGAGCACCCCTCCGAGGCCAAGATGATCGTCGGCAAGGTGATCCAGGCCGCCGCTGCCCGCGAAGCTGCGCGAAAGGCGCGCGAGCTGACGCGCAAGAGCCCGCTTTCAGTCTCCTCGCTGCCCGGCAAGCTCGCCGACTGCCAGGAGAAGGATCCAGCCAAATCCGAGCTCTTCATCGTCGAGGGCGACTCGGCAGGCGGCAGCGCCAAGCAGGGCCGCAACCGCGAATTCCAGGCGGTGCTGCCGCTGCGCGGCAAGATCCTCAACGTTGAACGGGTCCGTCCCGACAAGATGCTGTCGTCGGAGCAGATCGGCACCCTAATCACCGCGCTCGGCACCGGCATCAGCGACGAGTTTTCGGTCGAGAAGCTGCGCTATCACAAGATCATCGTGATGACGGACGCCGACGTCGACGGCGCTCACATCCGCACGCTGCTGCTCACCTTCTTCTACCGGCAGATGCGCGACATCATCGACGGCGGCTATCTCTATATCGCCCAGCCGCCGCTCTATAAGGTCTCACGCGGCAAGTCCGAGCAGTACCTGAAGGACGAGCGAGCGCTGGAAGACTATTTGATCGACGCCGGTCTCGATGACTGCGTGTACATCCCCGGCACCGGCGGCGACCGTTCCGGGCGCGATTTGCGCGCGCTGGTCGACGACGCCCGCGTCGTCCGCAGCATCCTGCGCAACCTTCACAGCCGCTATAACCGAAAGGTGGTCGAGCAGGCCGCCATCACCGGCGTGTTGAACAAGGACATCTACGGCGATCCCGAGAAGGCCGCTGCGGCCGCGCAATACATCGCGAGCCGGCTCGACAACCAGGCCGAGGAGGTCGAGCGCGGCTGGGTGGGACAATTCGTCGAGGGCCAGGGTTTCGTGTTCGAGCGCACCGTGCGCGGCGTCAAGGAAGCGGCTGTGATCGACGATGCGCTGCTCGGCTCGGCCGAGGCGCGCAAGCTCGACGAATATACGACCAGGCTCCAGGACGTTTACGCCCGCTCCGGCAAGCTGCGGCGCAAGGACAATGAGCACGTGGTCCACGGCCCGGTCGATCTGTTCGAAGCCGTGACCGACGCTGGCCGTAAAGGCATCACGCTGCAGCGCTACAAAGGCCTCGGCGAGATGAACCCCGAGCAGCTCTGGGAGACCACGCTCGACACCGAGGCACGCTCGCTCTTGCAGGTGAAGGTCAAGGAGGTCGACGAGGCCGACGACATCTTCACCAAACTGATGGGCGACGTGGTGGAGCCGCGCCGCGACTTCATCCAGGAACACTCGCTGAGCGCGACGATCGATATTTGAGGCCGGGTTGGCTTGGTCGGAGCCAACCACGGATGCAGATCACCTGATCGGCGCGCTGATCCTGATCGCGACCCTCTATGTGATCGGGAATATCGTCGGGCTGTTTTGAGGGCCGCTTCCACAAGCTTCATCCTCATCCTGAGGAGCCCGCGAAAGCGGGCATCTCGAAGGATGGCCACAGGCGAATAGGGGCCTGCATGGTTCGCGACGCGCGTTCCGCGCTCCTCACCATGAGGGATCAGCAGCTTCGCCTGGGCTCACGGATCGGCTACGAACCACCGCCCAGCACAATTGCTCCGGCGCTCAAATCTCTGTAGTTTCCGCCCGAAACAGCCCTCCCCACTCCATCAGGACAGCGAGAATCCATTTGGCGCCCATCCAATATATCGTCGAGGGCGGTCACCGGCTCTCGGGCTCGATCGAGCCGTCCGGCAACAAGAACTCGGCGCTTCCGATCATCGCCGCCGCCCTGCTCACCGAGCATCCGGTCACGCTGGAGAACGTGCCGCGGATCCGCGACACCGAAACACTGGTCGAGCTGATCCGCTCGGTCGGTGCATCGGCGGAATGGACTGCCCGCAATACGCTTCACATCCATGCCAAGAGCATCCGCGCCGCCGATCTCGATCCCGAGCTGTGCGTGCGCATCCGTGCCTCGATCCTGCTCGCGGGGCCCCTGCTCGCGCGCTGCGGCGAGGTGATGCTGCCGCCACCGGGCGGCGATGTCATCGGCCGCCGCCGTCTGGACACCCATGTGCTGGCGCTGGAGCAACTGGGGGCCAAGGTCACCGCGACCGACCGGCTCGAGTTCCGCGCGCCAAAGCTCGCCGGCGCGGACGTGTTTTTGGACGAGCCGAGCGTCACCGCGACCGAGAACGCGCTCGTTGCAGCGGTCGCTGCCGAAGGCGTCACTTACTTGCGCAACGCCGCCTCCGAACCGCATGTGCAGGACCTCGCCAACTTCCTGGTCGCGCTCGGCGCGAAAATCGAGGGCATCGGCACCAACACCATGACCATCCATGGCGCGGCGACGCTGGGGGAAGCGAGCTACAGGATTCAGCCCGACCACATCGAGGTCGGCTCGCTGATCGGACTGGCCGCGGTGACGCGCTCGCCGCTGCGCATCACGCGCGCCGGTGTCGAGCATCTGCGCTCGATCCGCATGGGTTTCGAGCGACTCGGCATCGTCTGCCGAATCGAGGGCGATGACCTCATCGTGCCCTCCAATCAGACATTGAAGATCCAGGACGATTTCGGCGGCCATGTGCCCAAGCTGGAGGACCAGCCCTGGCCGGCCTTCCCGGCCGACCTGATGTCGATCGCGATCGTCACCGCCACGCAATGCGAGGGCGTGATCCTGATGTTCGAGAAGATGTTCGAATCGCGGATGTTCTTCGTCGACAAGCTGATCGCGATGGGCGCGCGCATCGTGCTCTGCGACCCGCACCGCGCCATCATCGCCGGCCCCAGCCGCCTGCGTGGTGCGCCGATGACCTCGCCCGACATCCGCGCCGGCATGGCGATGCTGCTCGCCGCCGTCTGCGCCGAGGGCACCTCCACCATCAACAACGCCGACCAGATCGAGCGCGGCTACGAGCGCATCGAGGAACGGCTGAATGCACTGGGCGCGAAGATCAAGCGCGTGCCGGAAAGGAAGAGCTGAAGGCTCTTTCTTCATTCTCCCCCTGTGGGAGAAGGTGGCGCGAAGCGCGCAATATCGTAGATTCCATGGGCGGTGACTCCTGTTGGGTCCCGGCTCGCGCTTCGCGCGTCCGGGACACGTGGGCCATGTTTTCGACGTGTGGCCGTGCTATTGACCGGCGATGCTCGACACCGTGCAACATCATTCGCAGCCGCAGGCCGGCGTGCCGCCAAATCATCTCGCCGAAGAGTTCGTCCAGACGCTGCGCCTCGCCGTGCCGATGATGCTGACGCAACTCGGGCAGATCGCGATGATCACGACCGATCTCGCGATGATCGGCCACCTCGGCGAGAGCGCAGTGGCCGCGGCGGCGCTGGCGCATACGGTCTATTTCGTCAGCTTCACCTTCGGGCTCGGACTGATGTCCGCGGTGTCGCCGCTGGCCGCGCAGGCGTTCGGCGCCGGCGATATCCGGCGCATCCGCCGCTCCCTGCGCGTCGGCCTCTGGGCCGCGCTCTTGATCTCGCTGCCGATGATGGCCTCGCCGCTCTATGGCGAGCAGATCCTGCTCGCACTCGGACAAGTGCCACAATCCGCCGCGCTGGCGCAGCGCTACCTGAACGGCCTCGCCTGGGGAATCGCGCCGGCGCTGGGCTTCATCGCGCTGCGCAGCATGATGAGCGCGGTGAACCGGCCGCAGGCGCCGCTCTGGATCACGGTGGCGGCGATCCCGGTCAACGCCGCGCTGGTCTACGCCCTGATCCACGGCCTGTTCGGCCTGCCGGAGCTCGGCCTGTTCGGCGCGGGGCTTGCGACCACGCTGGTCAATCTCGGCACCTTCCTCGCTGCGCTCGCCATCGCGGCATGGCGAAAACCCTTCGCCGGCTATCATCCCCTCGCCCATCTCTGGCGGATCGACTGGCCGCTGATGCGTCAGCTGGTTGCGGTCGGCGCGCCGATCTCGTTTTCCCTGCTGCTGGAATACGGCCTGTTCTCCTCGGCCGCGCTGCTGATGGGGCTGATCTCGACCACGGCGCTCGCCGCGCACCAGATCGCGCTCCAGGTCACCGCCGTGCTGTTCATGGTGCCACTCGGCATCGGCATGGCCGCGACGGTGCGGGTCGGTCATGCCTTCGGCCGCCGTGATCCGGCGGCGGTGAGGCGCGCAGGGCTCGCCGCAGCCGTTCTCGGTGTCGCGCTGGTCTTCGCGCTGACGATCGCCATCGTGATCGGGCGCTATCAGCTCGGCCGGCTGTTTTTCGGCGGCGCCAGCGAAAGCGCGGCCACCGTCGAACTGACGGGGACGCTGCTCCTGGTCGGCGCCACCTTCTTCATCGCCGACGGCCTGCAGACCATCATGGGCGGCGCGCTGCGCGGCATCAACGACACCAGGATGACACTGCTGTTCGCGGCGATCGGCTATTGGGGCGTCGCCTTTCCCACAGGCTGGATGCTCGCGTTCCACGCAGGGTTGGGCGCGATCGGCGTCTGGATCGGCTTCTCGATCGGCACATTCGTCTATGCCGGGCTCCTGGTCTTGCGCTTCCGAATGCTGACGCGCAGATTGGTGGAATGAAGGGGACGGTCCACGAAGTCACGCCTGAGGTCGATGCCAATGCATTGCTGCCCGGCGCGCAGTTCATCGACGCGTTTCGCGTCGAGATCGGCGCGGCGGCGGTCGATGCCCGCCAGGCCTGCGTCCGGATGGTGCTGCACGGGCCGCGCTGGGTCGACGGTCTGGTGCACCTGCGCAACATTCTGGTGACGCCGTTCGGGCTGAAGACCTCGGGCGAAGGCGCGCCGGCGCCGCACGGCCTGATCGGCCTTTTTCCGGTGGTGAGCGAGACGCCGGAGCGGCTCGTCGCGGGCTTCAACGATTCTCATCTCGACTTCCGCCTCGTCGTCGACGTGACGGGCGATGCCGCGAGCCGCCGGGTGACCTCGACCACGCTGGTGCGCACGCACAATCTGCTCGGCCGCACCTACCTCGCCCTCATCACGCCCTTCCACAAGCTCGTGGTCCGCGGCATGATGGGACGGATCGTGGAGCCGGCCCGTTAAAGCGCGATGAGATTTGGATGAATCGTCATCGCGCTTTAGCTTGTTGTTTACGCATGATCTTTCCGGAAAACCGCTTCGCACTTTTCCGGATCATGCTTTAGCTTACTCCGCCACCCGCGCGGACTTGTTGCGCGACGCCTCCGACCATTCGCCGACGACGCGATCGAGATCGCACAGATTCTGGTGCATCTGCTCCAGGGAGAAGCCGAGGGCGAAGAAGCGCTCGGCGGTGTCGCCGGGCTGGCCGCGGATCAGGCCGTCCTGGCGGACAGAGGCGACCGCTTCGGCGTAATGCTGGAGCGCGAGGTGGACGGGATGGATCGGCGGCGCGCCGGCGCCTTCGCGCAAGGCGGCAGCGGCCGAGCGCAGGAAGCGCGCGATCACGGTCGAGACTTCCGTGAGCGGGCCCGATAGGCGCGTCTGCACCTCGATCGGCAGTGGCACGACAGTCGCTCGGCCAATCATCACGACGTCATGGCGCAGCCGCAGGATCGTTCGCAGCAACGGGCCGGTGTCCGGGCCGCTCGACAGGCGCGCGGCGCGCTCACGCTCGGCTTCGGAGCCGATCGCATTGAGGCTGACCATGGCCGTGCCGATGCCGTCCTGGATCCGATGCAGCGCGTCATTGTCGCGACCACGGGTGAGACCCGCGAGCAGCTCGGTGAAGGCATCAGCGATCAATTCGAGCAGCGTCGCCGCGCTGGCGCGGATCTGCCGCACCGCGCGCGAGGGCAGCACCAGGAAGGAGACCAGCAGACCCGTTATGGCACCGACCGCGACCTCGCTGACCCGATCGATCGCCGAGGTCATGGGATCGGAGTGATGCATGGTCGGAACCAGGAGCACGATCACTGCGGTGACCGTGGCCGCGCTGAGGCTCGGATTGATCGCAGCGATGAAGGCGAGCGGAGCGACCGACAGCACGAGGAGGCCGAGAAGGCCGGCTTCGCTGGAATAGGGGATCAGGATCGCAATGGCACCGCCATAGACGGCGCCGCCGATGGTGCCGAGCATGTAGTCGCGCGTTGCCTTCAGCGAGCGGCCAACGCTCATCTGGGTCACGATCAGCGAGGTCAGCACCGCCCAGAGCGGCAGCAACAGATGCAGGGCGGTCGCGATCGCATAGGCGGCTGTCGCGGCCACCGTGACCCGGATCGCCAATCCCAGCTGGGTCCGCCGCGACCGGATGCGAGCGAACAGCGCTTTTGCGAATGCCATCGGCGGAAGTCTCGATCCTCTTGAAGCCAAGCAAAAGCATGGCTGATGCCCGCGGCCGCAAGGCCGCTTGAAAGGCCAAATCAGCCCGCTTAACTTGCGCGCCAAACGAGGAAACACGATGGCCCACGAAACTGCAACGCTCGCCGCGTACGTCTTCAACCTGAAATACCAGGATATTCCGGCGGAGGTGCTGGAGCGCGCCAAGGTGCTGACGCTGGACTTCCTCGGCAGCGCGATACGGGCTCGGCGCCAGGCCGAATCGACCCCGTCGATGCTGAAGATGCTGGAGGCGCTGGCGCTCGACACCAAAGGCGAGTCCACCGTGTTCGGCGACACCAAGACCTGGACGCCGGCGGTCGCGGCCCTGCTCAACGGCGCGCTCGGCCATTCCCTCGATTTCGACGACACCCACGCCGATTCCTCGCTGCATCCGAGCGCGCCCGTGGTGCCGGCCGCCTTCGCCGTCGGCGAGATGGTCGGGGCGTCGGGACGCGACGTGCTGACGGCGATCGTCGTGGGCTATGAGGTCTGCTGCCGGCTCGGCAACGCGCTCGACCCGACCTCGCATTACGCGCGCGGCTTCCACCCGACCGCGACCGCCGGCACTTATGGCGCCGCTGCCGCGGCAGGAAAGCTGTTCGGCCTCAGCGAGAAGCAGCTGATCGCCGCGTTCGGCGTTTCCGGCAGCCAGGCCGCGGGCTCGCTGCAATTTTTGGTCAACGGCGCCTGGAACAAGCGCTACCAGGTCGGCGCGGCCGCGATGAACGGCGTGATCGCAGCGACCCTGGCACGCAACGATTTCGTCGGCGCGACCGAGTCAGTTGAGGGCAAGCACGGCCTGCTCGCCGGCTACACCGACGACGCCCATCCGCAAAAGGCGGTGGCCGATCTCGGCAAGACCTATGAAACGATGAAGATCGGCGTAAAGCCCTATCCGAGCTGCCGCTACACCCATGCCGCGATCGACGCGCTGATCGCCATGCGGCGCGAGCACAATCTGACGCCCGATCAGGTCAAGCGTGTCGAGATCGGCCTGCATCGCAACGGCATCACGCTGACCGGCGATGCCGCGACCAAGCGGCATCCGCGCTCGATCGTCGGCGGCCAGTTCTCGATGTTCTTCACCGGCGCGCTCGCGCTGGACCAGGGCTCGTTCGGCTGGGACGATTACAACCGCCTCGGCGATGCCGCCATCGACGCGCTCGCCGACAAGTTCGACGTGGTGCAGGACGACCGGCTCGAGATCGGCCGCACCCATCCGTTCGGCGCGCGCGTGAGCATCACGACGGACGACGGCGTTCACGAGCGGCTCTATGCCGATCCGTCGGGCGAGCCGACCTCGTTCCCGGACACCCAGGCGATGCAGCAGAAATTCCTGACACTGGCCCGCCCGGTGCTGAACGCACGCGCGGAGAAGTTTGCGGATGCGATCATGACGCTGGAGCGATTTGATCGCGTGGCGAAGGCGACGGAATTGGGGAGGTAGAAGCTAAGCCGCAGCCGCATCTTACCCTCCCCTGGAGGGGTCCGGGACGAGCGTAGCTCGCCCGTGGGTCGGCACGCGATCGAGCGAAGCGAGATTGCGTGACGGGGTGGGGTGATCCCTCCACTCGGGCACTGTTCGTCGCGGAGAGACCGTCACCCCACCCCGCTCGCGCTGCGCGCGATCGACCCTCCCCCTCCAGGTCCCCTCCAGGGTAGGGCTATCGCATATGGGCGAGGGCGGAGAGAAGGAAGTCATTATTCCATCTGGCTTGGAGCATTTTGTGGCTGATGCGGGCAGGACCGGGCGTTGCCTGCAGGGTATTGATGGCCAGCTTGCGGATGAGGGCGAGATTTTCGGCGGCGTGATCTTTGCGGCTGCGGCAGGCATCTTCGTCGAACAGAACGTCGAGAACCCAGTGCAGGTTGTTCTCGATGCTCCAGTGAGCACGCACGACCTCGAGCAGCTTTTTGGCCGACAGCAGGCGCGAGGCGAGGAAGTATCGGACCGTATGCTTGGCGGTCTTGCCAGAGTTTGCGCGCCAGCTGTCGATGCGACCGACTGCGGCGATAGCGGGGAAGTCGTATTGCTTCGCCAACTGAGGAGCCGGCGCGACGATGGCCTGCCGGCGCTCGGCGCGACCGTGGGCAGTGGCTCTTCGTTGACTCGCTCGCGCGGGCTTTCGGGCTGTATCGACCAACGTCTTGGCGGCCTTGAAGAGCCGGCCACGGTTACTCTTGATGGCTAACACGTAGTGCCCCTTCCGATCGAGGATGGCCTGCGCGGTATCGGGCCGGCAATGCAAGGCGTCGGCGGTGACAAGAGCCCCGTCCAGATCGAGCAGCGCGAGAACTTCGAGAGCCCCGGCAACCTCGTTGCGGTTGGGAGCCTTTCTCTGAGCCAGCGCCATGCGAGTGCCTGCGGCCCAGACATTGACCATATGCAGCGGCGTGGCCTGCCGGCCCCGCGTGTAGGCCCCGCGCAGCGCCTTGCCGTCGATGCTGACCACCCCTTGATGCCGAAGCCCTTGCTGAATTTGCGCAAAACCGCTTCCAGCCCCTTCGGATCCAGCGCACGGAAGACGTTGCTGAACGTATCGTGGCTCGGAATGCCGTGCCTGAGCTCCAGGAAGCGCCGCAACAGCTCCTCGCGGCCTTGGCCAAAGAACTCGAACTCGGTGCAGGTCTTGGCGCCAGCCAGCGTCGCCGCCAAGGCGATGACGAGGATCTCCACAAGATCATGTCGGGTGTTGCTGGCGCGCGGGTCCTTGAGCGGTCGAAACAGGCGCTTGAGCTTGCGCATTCAGGTCTCCCTCTGGAATCGAGAGACACCCAAAGAATCCAGTTCCAACCGCTTGGCAACACCCTGCCAGCACCATATGCGATTCCCCTACCCTCCAGGGGAGGGTAAGAAGCGGCGCGGTCCGCTCTTCTCAATCCGCCCCCGCCAGCTTCCCCTTCTCGCGTGTCGCCGCGACCACATCGTGCACGAGATCGAACACGCCGTCGGCTTGCGGCGGCCAGTTCGGCGAGCGCCCCATGCGCACGATCACCAGCTGCTCCGACGGAATCACGATGGTGTATTGCCCGATCGTGCCCTTGGCGAAGAAGGCATCGCGCGGCCAGCCGTGCTCGACGCGAAAATTTGCGCCAAAGCTGTCGCCCTGGTTGGTCCAGAAGCCGGCGCCGATGCCGACCCACGCATTCGGCGTGGCCCTCGACGAATAGTTCACCCACCCTTCCGGCAGGATGCGCTTGCCGCCGGCGACGCCGCCATTGAGATAGAGCTGGCCGAAGCGCGCCCAGTCGCGTGCGGAGGCCAGCATCTCGCTCGATCCCTCGATCGTGCCGGCGCCGTCGAGCTGGAGCACGACACGACGCATGCCGAGCGGGGCGAACAATTCGCGGCGCGCAAAGGCAAGCGCATCTGCGGGACTGCCGCCGGCCGCAGCACGGATCAGATGCGAGAGGATGAGCATATTGCCATCGTGGTAATTCCACGCCGCGCCCGGTGCGGTCTCGAGCGGAATGGTCTCGGCATAGGCCACCATGTCGGTCTCCACGAACTTCATCCGGTTGACGGGCTCGAAGGCCGAGCCGAGCGAGGCTTGCAACGAACTGCCGAGCGCAAGGCCCGCGGTGTGACGCAGCAGCTGATCGACGGTGATGGCATGGCGCGGATCATCGGGGTTCTTCCAGGCTGCGATCGACGCAGGCCCCTCGAGCTTCAGCTTGCCCTGGCGCACCAGCACACCGATCAGCGCCGATATCACCGACTTTGTCATGGAGAAGCCGAGCAGCGGCGTCTCCGGCCCGATGCCATCCGCGTAGCGCTCGGCGATGATACGGCCGTCCTTCATCACGACGATGGCACGGGTGCGGCGGTAGGGCGGCTCTGCGGGTTCGGTGAAGGCACGGTCGAGCGCGGCGGCGAGTGAGGGGCTTTGCGGCGGCACGATCGCGGGACCGGCGATCTCGGGTAGCAACGCCGGCCGTTTGTCGTCAGGCAACCGTTCGACGGCAGTCATGCCAGCGCCATGTTCGAGCGTGCAGCCGAGTCCCTCGCGGTAGACGGCGTGGCTGCGGCCGAGGCCGAACAGCGTCACCGTGACGTCCTTGCGGACGCTATCGACCCTGTAGTCCATCGCCCAGCTGATCAGGCTGGTCCCGGGCATGGCATCGGTGGTCTCGGCGAAGTTGCGTTGGGGATCGAGGCCGGAGACGAACGTCTCGGAGCAGAGAATGTCAGCGACGAAGCCGGTCGCGACCTCAGGCAAGTCGCGGGCCCGGGCGGCGCCGAGCGCAAGGCCGGCTGCGGCAATGGTGGTGGCGAGGAGGACGATCTTGCGGCGGCGGGTCACAGGCTTTCTCCGGCTGGGGCGTATGGCGGGAGGAAGCGGAAGGCGGGCGGTGGACTCTCGCCGGATTCGGAAAATGGGCTGGCCTAAAACTGAACGAGACTGGCCGGTTCTGGAATAAGTCAGTTATTTCAGAGTAATACGAAAAATGCCGCCGCAGCTGCGGTGGCCTCCCCGGGGAGAGGCGAAGCGGGCGCGTCACGCCGCATTCACCTTGAGCCGCCGGTATTCCGTCGGTGTCACGCCGGTGACTGCTTTGAAGGCACGGTTGAATGGACCCAGCGACTGGAAGCCGGCATCCATGGCGATGGTGATGATTGGGACTTCGGCCTGGGCGGGATCGGCGAGCGCGGCCTTGGCTTCCTCGATCCGGTGGTTGTTCAGAAACACATTGAAATTGCGATAGCCGAGCCGCTGGTTGATCAGCCGGCGCAACCGGTATTCGGGAATCTTGAGCCGGGTCGCAAGCACGCCGATGGTGATGTTCTCCTGGCGATAGACGCGCTCCTCCGCCATCAGCCGCATCAGGGCATCGATGAGCTTCTGGTCGGCGGATTCATCGCCCCTCGCGGGTTGAGGAAAAATTGCCGGCGCGGACGTTGACGCCGGAAACAGATCGGCGCCGTCGATGCGCATCATCGCACAGGCAATGGCCGCAACGATGCAGGCGAGCACACCGGCGTTGATCGTGTTGGCGACATCGCCTGCACTGCCGGCAGCAAGGATCTGAAGCAGCGCGTTCAGCCCGCCATAGAGCGCGGCGGCGCACACGATGAAGGCGCGCACGCGACGGCGACGCTCGACCAGATCGGCGGACCACGATCGGATGGTCTGCGCCACCGCGAGCGCGATGAAACCGAGCACGATCAGATTGACGACCGTCACCGAGAACCGCGCGTTCCCGCCGGGCGCGATCCACAGACACCCGACCAAGCTGAAGGCGGTTACCGCAGCCCAGATCAAACCGTGCCACCAGCGCAACCGAAAGGCTTCGTCGAACAGCCCACGCGTGAACAGCCAGAACACGACGATATTGCCGGTCGACAGCGCGATCAGCGGCGCGTGCCAGACCGGAACGAGCGACGACACGCCGATGGAATAGCTCGCCGCATGCGCCGCCGAGCCGAGCGCGAAGGCCGCGCCGAGGCGGGCTGCCAGCACGTTGCGGAAATCGGAGAGCAATGACACCGCCAGCACAAGCAGCAGCGCGACGCCGGCAGCGCGAAAGGCGAGCTCGGTTGCGGCAAGGGTCATCGGATGGTTCGATTTTGACGTGGTTGGAAGCAGCCGAACATCGTTCGTTGTGCCCGGTTTTTCAAGGACCATCCGCATGCCATTGTTGTAGCGGCATCCACCGCTGTCATCGCCCGGCTTGGTTGACCGGGCGATCCAGTACTCCGACACGTCAGTGATTGAATCGATGGCTGCGGCGTATTGGATGCCCCGGTCCCGGCTCCGCCAAGCTACGCCGGGCCTACACGCGCTCGGCCGGCGAAGCTTCAGCGAAGACGGCAAGCCGGGGCATGACAGCGGAATTTGAGGAGCGACCTTTGCCGCGACGACGATGCGAAACCCTGCTAGGCTCCCGCTCAACAAAGTCAAAAAGGAGTCCACCCATGAGCTGGCAGCCCTCGAACGACCCCGTGCTCGGCGATCCCATGTCCTGCGATGCGCTCGATCTGGTCATCGTGCCTCGCACGCGCGATCTCGGCGACGGATTTGCGGTGCGGCGCGCGCTGCCGCATGGCAAGCGGCAAATGGTCGGGCCCTTCATCTTCTTCGACCATTTCGGCCCGGTCCAGTTCGTCTCCGGCAAGGGCATGGACGTGCGGCCGCATCCGCATATCGGGCTCGCCACCGTCACCTATCTGCTCGACGGCGCGATCATGCATCGCGACAGTGAGGGCAACGTCCAGGAGATCCAGCCTGGCGCGATGAACCTGATGACGGCCGGGCGCGGCATCGCGCATTCCGAGCGCACGCCGGATGCACAGCGCGCCTCGGGCCAGAAGATGCTGGGACTGCAAAGCTGGATCGCGCTGCCGGCCGGATCGGAAGAGATCGCGCCGTCGTTCCAGCATTATGCAGCGGGCGACTTGCCTATGATCTCCGAGCGCGATTTTACCGCACGCGTGATTGCGGGCTCGTCCTTCGGCATCGCCTCGCCCGTGTCGATGGTCTCGCCCTGGTTCTACACCGAGGTCACGGCGGTCGCGGGCGCGACGGTGCCGCTCGATCCTGATCATGAGGAGCGCGCGATCTATCTGGTTGACGGCGAGGTCGAGATCGCGAACGAACGTTACGAGGGGCCGCGGCTCCTGATCTTCCGACCCGGCGATCGCATCACCGTGAAGGCGCTCGAGGCGACGCGGATGATGTTTCTCGGCGGCGATGCATTGGAGGGCCCGCGCCACATCTGGTGGAATTTCGTCTCCTCCAGCAAGGAGCGGATCGAGCAGGCCAAGCAGGACTGGAAAACCGGCCGCTTCGCCGCAGTTCCGCAGGAACACGAGTTCATTCCGCTGCCGGAATAGGCTAGGCTGCGCCATCCGGCGCGTCCGGACTCTCTGCCCGAAGGCCATGTCTGCAAAGACTTGCCTGCAAAGACTTGCCTGCGAAAGATCTGCCGATGACCACCATGCTCTCCAGCGACCTGCCCCTGCCCAAGATCGGACGCGGCAAGGTGCGCGATATCTACGCCGTCGATGATGACCGCCTGCTGCTCGTCACCACCGACCGCATCAGCGCCTTCGACGTGGTGATGGGCGAGACCATTCCGATGAAGGGCGCGGTGCTGACGCAAATCAGCGCGTTCTGGTTCAATGAGCTCGAGGGAGTGGTGCCGCATCACATGATCAGCGCCGATACCGACGAGATCGTTGCGGCCGTGCCGGCGTTGAAACCGCATCGCGCCGAGATTCTCGGCCGCGCCATGCTGTGCAAGCGGACCACCGTGTTTCCGATCGAGTGCGTGATCCGCGGCTACCTCTCGGGCTCCGCCTGGAAGGAATATGCCGCCAGCGGCACGCTGGCGGGCGAGGAGCTGAAGGCCGGCCTCGTCGAGAGCGAGAAGCTGGAGCCGGCGATCTTCAGCCCGGCGACCAAGGCCGAGACCGGCCATGACGAGAACATCACCATCGCGAAGATGCGCGCGGTGGTCGGCGACGAGGTTGCCTACACGCTGGAGAGCATGACGCGGGCGATCTACACGCTCGGCGAGGAGCTCGCCCGCGAGCAAGGCATCATCATCGCCGACACCAAGTTCGAGTTCGGCCGCGACAAGGACGGCCGCATCATCCTGATCGACGAGGTGATGACGCCGGATTCCTCGCGCTTCTGGGCTGTCGATTCCTACAAGCCCGGCCAGCCGCAGGCGAGCTTCGACAAGCAGCCACTGCGCGACTATCTCGACGTCGAGCGCCGCGCCGGCCGCTGGAACGGCGACGCCCCGCCACCGCCACTGCCGGCGAGCGTGGTCGAGGCGACCAGCAAGCGGTATCTGGAAGCGTATCGGCGCGTGACGGGCAAAGAGCTGAAGATTTAGGTCCGGCTGTCGTCACTCACTCCTTCATTGCGAGGAGCCCTTGCGACGAAGCAATCCAGGCTGTTTCCGCTCGCGGATTTACGAATCCGTGGAGCCGCCCAATGCGGCCGCCATCCAGCACCGCCATTTCGATGCCTGTGGCAGCGGGTGTTGTAGCCCCCGGCGCTGCCAGCCTCCAGCCGAACAAGACCTGATCGTGATGCGCGTTCACGGGACCTGCGAGCGTGAAGCGCAGGTCCGGGACCCTCGCTTGCAAGGCTTCCACCAAGTGTTCGATTGCATTCTTTCCTGCGACCGAGTCATTCGGATCGATATAGGCGCAGGCATCGTTGAAGACCGAATCGATCAGCCGCCGGCGTTTCCCGGCATCTCGTTCGTTCCACACCGCGATGTAGTCCTGAACGAGTTTTGTCACCTGCGCGCTCATGTTACTTTCTTTCCATATCCATGCCGTGCCACCTACGAAAGTGTGTCACGAACCATCGTGTCCAGGCTGCTCGCGGTGACGCCCAGCAGTTTCTCGGTCTCCCCGGCATCGAGCAGAAGCGGCTTTTCGAACAGATAGGCCATCTCGATCCCTTCGCCGAAGCCGATGCGTTCCAGATCGGTCGCGGTGAGCCGAAGCAAATCCGGAACGTCAATCTTCAGCGCGACCGCGAATCTTCGCACGAGCTCGCGCACGGACGCGGACTGCGACGGCACGTGAAAGGCGCGGCCCCATTCTCCGGTGAAGCGCGACGCCGCGATCAGCGTCCTCGCCGTGTCCTTGGTGAACGTCCAGGCGTGGGCCACATCGGGATCGCCGAGGAAAGATACCGGCTCGTTCCTGAGCAGCGACGGCAGGGCCAGCAGCGAGAAATACGCAACCGCATCCTTGCCCAGATAGTCGCTCGCGCGGACTTCGATGGCGGGAACGTTCGATCGCAACGCACGCTGCCACATGATGTGCCGGGTCGTGCCCTTGCGGCTGGTCGGGTCCGGCTCGAGCTCCGGAGTGAGAGGACTAGCGGCCGCGGCGCCATAGCCATAGAGATTCCCGACTACGAGCAGTTTGGCGCCAACCTGCTCGGCCGCCTTGACGGTTCCGTCCATGATCGGGAAGAAATCGGTTGGCCATCGATGATAGGCCGCCATAGCGCACATGAAGATCGCATCCGCACCCTTGCCGAGAGCCGCCAGTTTCGCGGCGTCGGTGGCGTCGCACGAAACCGTTCGGACGTCTCCGGCATCGAGCGATCCGGCATTCCTGCTGGTCAGGATGACACTATGCCCTTCCTCCGCCAGAAGGCGCGCGGTTTCGCGCCCGACAGGGCCGGCTCCGACGATCACGTAATGACTCACTTGGCATCCTCATTGTCACGAATGACGGATGAGTTCTTTGCCGTCGGCGCGGTTGAAAATCGCGCACGATGCGCCAAATATCGAACACGTTCCGCCAAGATCTGGAGCCCGGCCCATGCGAGCGAGACCGAGTTCGGCGCCAACATCAGCCGGCGTCGCCGCCGCTGCCAGGCGGACCGAGCCTGATGCCGTTGCGCTCGAGCCGATCGGCGACCATCGGATCATCATCCATCTCAGCCCCGCGACGCGCTCGTTATGCATCGAGACCGGGGACGAGTTCCTGCGTCAGGCCGGCGACATCGATGTGATTCCCTCTGGTGCGTTCGGCGGCTTCGTCGCCGAGACACCCTACCAGTCGCTTCAGATTCGGCTGGCGCCGAGCATGCTCGACCATGCTGCAGCAAGGAGCCGGCAGCCGGCATCTGCCCGCCTCGCGCATCATCACATGCTGCGGAATGACCGCATCGTTCTGCTTGGACAGGCCCTCGAAAGCGACATCAGGGCAGGCTCGCCGAGCGGCCCGCTATTTGCCGAAAACGTTGGCATGGCCCTGGCGGTCGAATTGCTCAACCTGGCGAACGATCCGCCAGGTGACCCCATCCGCCTCTCGGACGCGCAGCTCCAGAGAGTCCTCGCCTATATCGACGCAAATCTCGACCAGCCGCTCACCATTGACATTCTCAGCCGCGAGGCCGGCGTCAGCAACTCACATCTGCGGACCTGGTTCAAAGCGGCGATGGATGTCACGATCCATCGCTACATCCTGAGAAGGAGAGTGGAGCACGCACGTCGGCTTCTCCTTCAAGGCAACCGCAAACTAAGCGATATTGCCGCCGAAGCCGGCTTTGCCCACCAGTCTCATCTGGCGAAATGGATGCGGCACGAGCTCGGATATAGCCCCAGCGAACTGCGTCGAAGCAGGAATTGATCGAGCGAGGCCCCTAGACCCCGCCATCATCGCGTATTTGATCTCGACATACTCTTCCATACCGTGACGCGAGCCTTCGAGGCCAAGGCTGCTTTCCTTGACGCGGAGGCGCTTTGCGCGACCCTGCGATATCGCCTCCATTGATCCAGATCAAACCGGGAGCCAACGATAAGAGAAAGCTGATCACCTCGGCTTGATACAACAACGAGGGAGATCGCCATGACGCTGGTCGGCACCAAGCGAATGTTACTTTTTGCAGCCGTCCTGAGCTGCGGAATTTTCGGCTCGACCAACTGGTCAAACGACGCCGGCATCGCGCTCGGCGTTCCGAGCGTTGAAGCCAGGGTCGGCCGGCCGGCAACCCCCGTGAGCGTTGCTGGCGTCGCCCGTCGAACCACGCGACGCGCGGTCGTGGGGGGAGCGGCGGTGGGTGCGGCGGCTGCCGGCGCGGCATGCGTCCGTGTCTATGTGAACGGCGCCTACGTCTGCCGCTGATGCGATTCGCGCCGGCACACTCAAATCGCCGGCGCGCATCTCGATTGCCGCTTAGACCCCCGCCATCATCACGTATTTGATCTCGACATATTCATCCATGCCGTGATGCGACCCTTCGCGGCCCAGGCCGCTTTCCTTGACGCCGCCGAAGGGGGCGACCTCGGTGGTGATGAGGCCGGTGTTGACGCCGACCATGCCAGACTCCAGCGCTTCGGCGACACGCCAGACGCGGCCGAGATCGCGGGAATAGAAGTACGAGGCGAGGCCGAACGGCGAGGCGTTGCACATCGCGATGACGTCGGCCTCGTCCTTGAAGCGGATCACGGGTGCGAGCGGGCCGAAGGTCTCCTCCTGCGAGACCAGCGAGTCCGGCTTGACGTCGGCGAGCACCGTCGGCTCGAAGAAGGAGCGGCCGAGCTCGCTGCGCTTGCCGCCGGTGACGACCTTTGCGCCGCGCTTCACCGCGTCGGCGATATGGCGCTCGACCTTGTCGACCGCCTTCATGTTGATCAGCGGCCCTTGCGTGACGCCGCTCTCGGTGCCGTCGCCGATCTTCATCGCCGCGACCTTCTTCGACAGTTTCTGCACGAACTCGTCGTAGATCCTGTCCTGGGCGTAGATGCGGTTGGCGCAGACGCAGGTCTGGCCCATGTTGCGATATTTCGAGACGATCGCGCCTTCGACCGCGGCATCGATGTCGGCGTCGTCGAACACGATGAACGGCGCGTTGCCGCCGAGCTCGAGGCCGAGCCGCTTCACGCCGACCGAGGCCTGCTGATAGAGGATCTTGCCGACCGCGGTCGAGCCGGTGAAGCCGACAAAGCGCACCGCCGGATGCTCGCACAGCACCTTGCCGATCGGCGGCGCGTCACCGGTGATGATGTTGAGCACGCCCTTGGGGATGCCGGCCTTCTCGGCGAGCACGGCGAGCGCCAGCGCCGAGAGCGGCGTCTCGTTGGCGGGCTTGAGCACCACGGTGCAGCCGGCCGCCAGCGCCGGCGAGACCTTTCGGGTGATCATGGAGTTCGGGAAATTCCACGGCGTGATCGCGCCGCAGACGCCGATCGGCTGCTTGATCGCGAGCAGGCGCGCATCGGGCCGCTGCGTCGGGATGGTCTCCCCATAGACGCGGCGAGCTTCCTCGGCGAAGAACTCGATATAGGCGGCGCCGATATCGACCTCACCCAGCGCCTCGGTGAGTGGCTTGCCCTGCTCGGAGGTGAGGATCAGCGCGAGATCCTCGCGGTTGGCGACGATCAGCTCGAACCATTTGCGCAAGATGTTGGAGCGCTGCTTGGCGGTGTGCTTGGCCCAGCCCGGAAAGGCGCGCTGGGCGGCTTCGACCGCCCTGGTGGTATCGTCAGCACCAAGCTGCGGAACCTTTGCGAGCTCGACGCCGGTGGCGGGATTATTGACGGCAAAAACCGGCGTGCCGACCCAGGCACCGTCGATGTAGCAGGCCTCCTTCAACAACGAGGGGTCCTTCAACCGGTCGCGCAGGGAGGCGGTGGCTTGCGGGGCACGTGCAGCGGCAGTCGAGGTCATGGCGTTACTCCCTGAGACGATCGGATCGGCCCGGAATATAGGGACAGGTGGCGCGCAATGCACCGCCCGGCAACGCACATCTGCCGGGAATTATACTGAGAGCCGTGGGTCCCTTGCCTCTCCCCCTGTTCAGACCGGGGAGAGGTGCGGCGTCGCGATCGAGCAAGCAGTCAGGCCGCGCCGCTGATATAGGTCTCGCGGCGACCGATCATGCGCTCGGCCGCGGCCTTGGCGTCCGCCTTCGTGGAGGTCGCGCATGTCCGGTATTCGAGATCAGGCACATGAGAGGTATCCCGACGGCCGAACCAGGATTTTGAGCCGACCGGCAGCAGCGCCAGCGCCTGCGCCAGATTGTCGACGGCGCCGAAGGAATAGAGTGCGCCGGTGCCGGCGATGCGGACCTCGTAAATGCCGGGCGAAATCGGCGCCTCCAGGTTCTCGCCGCGCCCCGGACGGGGATAGCGCTTCCATTCGCTCCAGGTCGAAATCATCTGAGGTCCCCCTCGCCGCCCATCTGCGGCCGGCAACATTTTGCATCAAGTCTTAATCGGCCCATGGATCGGACCGGGTGCTGAACGCGGCAGCTCGCGAAATGTTTCAGGTGTCCGAAAACTCACGAAACATACGCCTGCAGCCCGTCTCAGGTGAGAGCGAATTCCGGCAATCCACCACAGATTGTGAGGGCGCATCACCGTTCAGCCCGTTGTCGTCCTGCGTGGGAACCAAGACCGTCAAGTCACGACATCGCGACCGGCGCAGGACCATAGATGCGCTGGCCGCGCCGGGCATGCAGGAGGACAATCGATCACTTCCAACAATAATCAAACCCTAGGAAACCCCATGCAAAGCCAAGCACAGTCCCGGCCATCCAAGTCTTAGCGGCGCGAGACGTGGCACGTGGATGCCCGGGACAAGGCCGGGCATGACGACCAAGCATGAAGCGCGAGCATCGATCCACATCGCAATGACGGGGAACGAGCCGCGCCTTAAGCCGTCAACCCGCGCTGCTGCGCGAGCTCCTTCAGCGATACAAGCGGACGCGCGCCGATGTGCTGGATCACTTCGGCGGCGGCAAGCGCGCCGAGCTCGCCGCACTGCTTGTAGCCGAAATTGCGCGCCAGGCCGTACAGGAAGCCTGCAGCGAAAAGATCGCCAGCGCCGGTGGTGTCGACCACCTTGTCGACCGGGGAGGCGGGCGCCGCGATGGCGTCTTCCGACGACACCACCATGCAACCCTTCTCGCTGCGGGTGACGACGCCGAGATTGACGTCGTTGCGCAGCTGCTTCAGCGCGGTGTCGAAATCCGAAGTCATGTAGAGCGAATGCAGCTCGGACTCGTTGGCGAAGACGATGTCGACCGTGCCGTTGCGCATCAACGAGAGAAATTCGTCGCGATAGCGGTCGACGCAGAACGAATCCGACAGCGTCAGCGCCACCTTGCGCTTGGCATCATGTGCGATCTTGGCCGCCTTGACGAACGCATCCTTGGCGTTCTTGGGGTCCCAGAGATAGCCTTCGAGATAGACGATGGCGGCGCCGGCGATCTCGGCCGGGTCGATGTCGGCGGGCGACAGGTCCTGCGCCGCGCCGAGATAGGTGTTCATGGTACGCTCGCCGTCGCCGGTGACCAGGATGTAGGAGCAACCGGTGGCGGGGCCATCCTTGGCGGCGGGCGTGTTGAAGGCGACGCCGGCGGCACGGATGTCGTGCACATAGAGATTGCCGATCTGATCGTCCTTGACCTTGCCGACATAGGCGGCGCGTGCCCCCAGACTGGCGATGCCGACGATGGTATTGGCGGCAGATCCGCCCGAGACTTCCGTGGCCGGGCCCATGTCCTTGTAAATGGCCGCCGCACGCGCCTCGTCGATCAGCGACATGCTGCCCTTGGTCATGCCATGCTTGGCCAGAAAGGCCTCGTCGGTCCTGACCAGCACGTCAAAGAGCGCGTTGCCGATGCCGAGAACGTCATATTTCACGTCAGCCATTCACCTTGATCCTGTTTGGCGGATTGCGATCCCTGCGGAAATCCGCTTCCTGTCGGCCTGAAAATCTGAGCTCGCGGCCTATCACGACCGGGCCTTGGCGGGCAAGCAACGGTAATCTCGACGGCAATGATCCGCTCCTTCCTCACCGTGTCGACGGGAACATTGGCCTCGCGGCTGCTGGGTTTTGCCCGCGATTCCCTGATCGCGGCACTGCTCGGCACCGGCGCCGTGGCGGACGCCTTTCTGGCGGCATTTCAGCTCGTCAACGTGGTACGCCGGCTGCTCAGCGAGGGCGCGCTGAACGCGGCGCTGATCCCGGCCTGGCTGCGCGCCCGCGATCGCGACGGGGCCGCGGCCGCATCGGCATTCGCCGGACGCGTGCTCGGCACGGTTAGCGCCGCTCTGATCGCGATCTCGATCGTCATTGCGCTTCTGATGCCGGTGATCATCGCGGTCATCGCGCCGGGATTCCTTGGCAGCGGCACGCTCGATCGCGCGGTGGAGAACGCGCGGCTGATGCTGCCTTATCTCGCCTTCGCCGGTCCCGTCACTGTGCTGATGGGGCTGCTCAATGCGCAGGGCCGCTTCGCGCTGACGGCGTTCTCACCGCTGCTGTTCAACATCGCGCTGATCGCCGCGATCGCGGCGCTGCTCGTCTGGCATGCTGACGCCAGTTTCGCTGCGTGGATCCTGGCGGCCACCGTCGGCATCGCCGGCCTGCTGCAGCTCCTGATGCTGCTGTCGCAGCGAAGCGCGCGTCTTGCGACGCCGCTGCGCGCCAGTTTCGACAAGGAGATGCGCGGCTTCTTCGCCAAGGCGATCCCCGGCATGATCGCAAGCTCGGGCCCGCAATGGCTGATGGTCGCGGGCGCGATCATCGCCTCGGCGACGCCGTCCGCGGTGTCCTGGCTCTATTTCGCCAACCGCTTGATCGAGCTGCCGCTCGGCATCGTCGGCGTCGCCATGGGCACGGTGCTGGTGCCGGAGCTGACGCGCTCCGTGAGTAGCGGCGATCGCGACGCGGTGGCGCATGCCGAATCACGCGCGCTGGAGCTTGCGACCGGGCTGGCGCTGCCGGCGACGCTCGGCCTGATCATGCTGGCGGAGCCGATCGTGCGGCTGTTGTTCGAGCATGGCGCCTTCGGCGCGGAGGACAGCACCGCCACCGCGCATGCGTTGATGTGGCTGGCGCTGGGCCTGCCGGCGCATGTGCTGATCAAGGCGCTATCGCCAGCGTTCTATGCCCGCAGCGACACGATGACGCCGCTGCTCGCAACCGCGATAGGTTTCGTGGTCGCTGTGGTGCTCGCGCTGCTGCTCGGCCATGTCTTCGGCGCCAGCGGGATTGCGATGAGCATCGCGGCCGGCGCCTGGAGCAGCGCACTTTCGCTGCTCCGGAAGGGCACGAGCGAGTTCGGCTTCTCGGTCGATGCGGCCGCCCGCACGCGATTGCCACGGATCGTGCTGGCCGCGATCGCCATGGGGGCCCTGCTCTGGCTGACCACGGGTCTGGTGCCTGTCGAGACCCATGGCGTCATCAAATTCGTCGCGCTGGGCGTGCAGATCGCCGCCGGAATCGCCGTCTACGGCCTGCTGCTGCAAATCCTCGGCGCAGCCTCCTGGCGCGAAGCGGTTAACGCCTTGAAACGACCGGGTCGTTAGAGCGCTCGGCGCCGGCCTCTTCACCTCTCCCGATGGGAGAGGTGGAATTGCCCTTGACGGGGGAGCGCCGCTGTTGGAAACGACGGCCGTGTCTTCCAGGAAAGCTGACCATGCCATTCGTTGAACGGGTCTTTTCGGGCGTCCAGCCGACGGGCAATCTGCATCTCGGCAATTATCTCGGCGCGATCGTCAACTTCGTGAAGATGCAGGAAACCCACAACTGCATCTATTGCGTCGTCGACATGCACGCGATCACGCAAGGCGTCGACGTCTGGGGCGGACCGGCCGAGCTCACGCGCAACACCCGCGAGGTCACAGCGGCGTTCATCGCGGCCGGCATCGATCCCAAGAAGCACATCGTGTTCAACCAGAGCCAGGTCTCGGGCCATGCCGAGCTCGCCTGGATCTTCAACTGCGTCGCGCGCATGGGCTGGCTCGGCCGCATGACCCAGTTCAAGGAGAAGGCCGGCAAGGATCGCGAGAATGCCTCCGTCGGGCTGTTCGATTATCCCGTGCTGATGGCGGCCGACATCCTGCTGTATCGCGCGACCCACGTTCCGGTCGGCGAGGACCAGAAGCAGCATCTCGAGCTCTCGCGCGATATCGCGCAGAAGTTCAACAACGATTTCGGCGATTCCATTCGCGCGCAGGGACACAATGACGGCCTGTTCTTCCCGCTGCCGGAACCGTTGATCACGGGCCCGGCGACGCGCGTGATGAGCCTGCGCGACGGCACCAAGAAGATGTCCAAGTCGGATGCCTCGGACAATTCGCGCATCAACTTGACTGACGATGCCGACACCATCGCGCAGAAGATCCGCAAGGCGAAGACCGATCCGGAGCCGCTGCCGACGGAGGAAAAGGGCCTGGAAGCGCGCCCCGAAGCCGACAATCTCGTCGGCATCTTCGCCGCGCTCTCCGGCCGTTCCAAGGCCGACGTGCTCAGGGATTTCGGCGGCGGCCAGTTCTCCAGCTTCAAGAACGCGCTGGCGGAGCTGTGCGTCACCAAGCTCGCGCCGATCGCCGGCGAGATGAAGCGCCTCGTCGCCGACCCCGGCCATATCGACGCGATTCTGAACGAGGGGTCCGACCGCGCGCGCGCGATCGCCGACGAGACGATGAAGCTCTCCAAGGACATCGTCGGCTTCATCCGCCGGCGCTAGGCGCCGAGGTGCCGGCCGCGCTTCCTCTCCCCAAGCGGGAGGGAGTGTGGCAGCATGCGGCCATGCGCACGCCGGGACATGCATGACCAGCAAGCGACTTTGCTACGAGCCGGGTCACAAGCCCAAATGCCTCGTCGTCGTCGACGACAGCGCCGAATGGGATCGCGCGGTCTATTACGCCAGCCGCTGGGCGATCCGCGCCGGCGGCGGGGTGGTGATGCTGCGCATCATCGAGCCCGAACCGCAGAGCCAGGAATGGCTGGGGGTCGCCGATATCATGCGCGCCGAGGCGCAGGAGGCAGCGGAGGCAGCGCTCGACCGTGCCGCCGGGAGAGCCAACGGCATCGCCGCGATCACGCCGGAACGGGTGATTCGGGAAGGCGCCGCGATGGAACAACTGCTCGCGGTGATCGATGAGGATCCTGACATCGCCGTGCTGGTGCTGGCCGCCAATCCCGGCGCCGAGGGTCCCGGACCTCTGGTCACGCTGCTCGCGCATGAGCTGGGCACGTTTCCCGTGCCGGTGACGATCATCTCGGGCGCGCTAAGCGACCAAAGCGTGGATTCGCTGTCGTAGCCGGTGTGCGCCTTTCGCCTCTCCCCGCAAGCGGGTGCCAGCGGCGAGAAGGGAAGGAGAAGCCTAACCTACTGATCTAATAAGGAAATGCACTCCAACCCCCTTGATCGTGCGTTCGCCGTTGCCATCTGCTAGGGATAGAGCACGCGCCGGCCTTGAACCGGCGACGTCTGGAGAAAACCATGTTCATTCAAACCGAAGCCACCCCCAATCCCGCCACGCTGAAATTCATTCCCGGCCGCGTCGTGGTCGAGGGCACCCCGGTGGAGTTTTCGAGCCGCGAAGCCGCCGGCCGTTCGCCGCTCGCCGAAAAGCTGTTCGACGTACCCGGCGTCACCGGCGTGTTCTACGGATCGGACTTCATCACCGTGACCAAGGCGAGCGGTGAATGGCAGCAGCTCAAGCCCGCGATCCTGGGTGCCATCATGGAGCACTACATGTCCGGCGCGCCGCTGCTTGCCGACGGCACGGCCACGAGCGACGTCGATCTCGACGACGAGGACGAGTTCTTCGACGAGGCCGATGCCGAGACGGTCGACATGATCAAGGACCTGATCGAGACCCGGGTGCGGCCGGCGGTCGCCAATGACGGCGGCGACATCACCTTCCGCGGCTTCAAGGACGGCATCGTCTATCTCAACATGAAGGGCGCCTGCTCCGGCTGCCCATCATCGACCGCGACGCTCCAGCACGGCATCCAGAACCTGCTCAAGCACTTCGTGCCCGACGTGGTCGAAGTCCGGCCGATGTGAATTGCGCGGTCTGCGCACCGATTTTTCTCCGTCATGCCCGGGCTTGTCCCGGGCATCCACGTTTTTGAGGCTGCAAAGTCGTGGATGGCCGGGTCAAGCCCGGCCATGACGGCAAGAAGCTTGGGCATCATCCGATCGGCAATGCTATGATCAGGCCATGCTGATCCTTGCCATCGATACTGCGCTGGAAGCGTGCGCGGCCGCCGTGCTCGACACCGAGGCCGGCCAGCTGCTCGCGCAGGAATCGCTGCTCATGAAGCGCGGCCATGCCGAGGCGCTGATGCCGGTGATCGCGCGCGTAATGCAATCCGCCGATCTCGCTTTCACCTCGATCGACCGCATCGCGGTCACCGTCGGCCCCGGCAGCTTCACCGGCTTGCGCGTCGGCATTTCCGCGGCGCGCGGCCTTGCGCTCGCAGCCGGCAAGCCGGCCGTGGGGTCGACGACATTGTCGGCCTATGCGGCCGCCGTCGTCTGCCAGCGCAAGTCGGCACCCGTGATCTCTGCAATCGATGCACGGCACGATCACGTCTATTTCCAGATCGTCGCCGGCGACGGCAGCCAGCTGGTACGGCCGGGCGTCGCGTCCATCGACGAGGCGATCGCGGCCTCGCAATTCGGTGCGCCGCATCTGGTCGGCAATGCCGCCAAGATCCTCGCCGATCGCTGGCCGAAGGATGGACCGCAACCTGTTGCGGTCGACGCGCAGCCCGCGCCCGACATCGGCTGGGTCGCATGGCTCGGAGCCGCAGCCGATCCCGAGACGAACCCGGCGCGGCCGTTCTATCTGAAGGCGCCCGACGCAAAGCCGGCCGCAACTCCGCCGCTCGCCCAAGCCGCGAGCTCGTGATGAGATGGCTGTCGGAATGGTGGCGCGGCGGCACGGCCGCCGTCGAGCCGGCTTCCATGCACGATGCCGCACGGCTGGCGCAGCTGCACGGCGCCTCCTTCGCGCGCGGCTGGGGCGAAGGCGAGTTCGAGAGCATGATCAGCGAGCGCAACACGCTGATGCATCGCTTGCGTCTCGGCCGCAAGACGATCGGCTTTGCGGTGTCGCGGATCGGCGCGGACGAAGCGGAAATCCTCTCGATTGCGGTGGACGGGGCCTATCGCGGCCGCGGTCTCTCCCGCACGCTGCTGATGACCCATCTCGGCCACCTCGCCGGGCGCGGCGTGCGCACAATATTTCTCGAAGTCGAGGAAAATAACCAGCCGGCGCGGCGGCTCTACGCCGGATGCGGATTCGTGGTGGTCGGACGCCGCGATCGCTACTATAAGCAGCCTGACGGGGAACAATTGAACGCCCTTCTGATGCGACGTGACTTGTCGTAACATTGGTGACAGAAAGCCCCGCCAGGCAGACAACGCTATGACCACACTGAAATCCTCCTCTGCATCCAAGGCGTCCGATATCGAGTCGCGCTGTGCCGCCACGGGTATGCGCATGACCGAGCAACGCCGCGTCATCGCCCGCGTGCTCGCGGAAGCGATCGATCATCCCGATGTCGAGGAACTGTACCGGCGCTGCGTTGCGGTCGACGACAAGATCTCGATCTCGACCGTCTATCGCACCGTGAAACTGTTCGAGGATGCCGGCATCATCGAGCGTCACGATTTCCGCGAGGGCCGCGCGCGCTACGAGCAGATGCGCGACAGCCATCACGACCATCTCATCAATCTGCGCGACGGCAAGGTGATCGAGTTCACCTCCGACGAGATCGAGAAGCTTCAGGCGGAGATCGCCCGCAAGCTCGGCTACAAGCTCGTCGATCACCGGCTCGAGCTCTATTGCGTCCCGCTCGACGACGACAAGCCGACGAATTGATTTAGTGCCCATCGACCTCATCATCTTCGACTGCGACGGCGTGCTCGTGGACAGCGAGGTGATCTCCTGTCGCGCGCATGCGGATGTGCTGACGCGCCACGGCTACCCGATCACATCGGATCAGGTGTTCGAGCGCTTTCTCGGCCGCTCGACGCGCCAGGCCAATCTCGAGATCGAGACCGAACTCGGCCGCAAGCTGCCCGAGGCCTATCACGGCGATCTTCAGGACGAGCTGTTCCGCTCGTTCGAGGCCGACCTCGAAGCGATCCGCGGCATCCATGATGTGCTCGATGTCGTCACCCAGCGCGTCTGCGTCGCCTCGAGCGGCTCGCACGAGCGCATGCGCGTGAGCCTGGGAAGCACCGGTCTCTACGAACGCCTGGCGCCGAATATCTTCTCGGCCTCGCAGGTGAAGAACGGCAAGCCGGCGCCGGACCTGTTCCTGTTCGCGGCGAGCGAAATGGGCGTGCCGCCCGAGCGCTGCGTCGTGATCGAGGACAGTCTGGCCGGCATCGCCGGCGCCCGGGCGGCCGGCATGGCCGTATTCGGCTTCTACGGGGGCAGCCATTGCCGCGACGGCTACGCCGAGACGTTGCGCGAGGCCGGCGCCGACCTGCTCTTTGCCGACATGCACCAGCTGCCGGAGCTGGTCCGGCGGGTCGAGACGGACGTCCTGGCGGGCTGATTGTTGTCGTCTTGCCGTCATTCCGGGGCACGCGCGACGCGCGTGAACCCGGAATCCGGAGGTTTTGGCGCGGGATTCCGGGTTCGCGACTGTGCTGCGCCCCGGAATGACGACCTAAAAGCCCGCATTCGCTGGATTTCCGCCTCTCCAGCCTATATCTGAGGGCCGTCCTCCACCTCAATTTCGGGTTCCATGTCGCCGCCGCGCAAGCTGCACATCAAATCATATGGATGCCAGATGAACGTCTACGATGCCCAGCGCATGGTGGATACGCTGGCGCCGGAAGGATTCGTGGAGACGGCGAGCGCAGAGGATGCCGACCTCGTCATCCTCAACACCTGCCATATCCGCGAGAAGGCCTCGGAAAAAGTCTATTCCGAGCTCGGTCGGCTGCGCCTCGCCAAGGACGAGGCCGCGCGTGGGGGCCGGACGATGCAGATCGCGGTCGCGGGCTGCGTGGCGCAGGCCGAGGGCGAGGAGATCGTGCGCCGGGCGCCTGTCGTCGACGTCGTGGTGGGACCGCAGAGCTACCATCATCTGCCGGAGCTCTTGAAGCGCGCCGGCGACGAGGGCCGTGCGATCGAGACCGAGTTTCCCGCGGCCGACAAGTTCGGCTTCCTGGCCCAGCCGAAGCCCGATGCGATCCGCGCGCGCGGCATTTCCGCCTTCGTCACGGTGCAGGAAGGCTGCGACAAGTTCTGCACCTTCTGCGTCGTGCCCTACACGCGCGGCGCGGAAGTCTCCCGCCCCGTAGCGAAGATCGTCGAGGACGTGAAGCGGCTCGCCGACAACGGCGTGCGCGAGCTCACCTTGATCGGGCAGAACGTCAACGCCTATCACGGCGAAGGGCCGGACGGAAAAATCTGGCCGCTCGGCCGGTTGCTCGAACATATGGCGGCGATTCCCGGCATCGCGCGGCTGCGCTATTCGACCAGCCATCCCCGCGACGTCGACGACAGCCTGATTGCGGCCCATCGCGATCTCGGTGCCCTGATGCCGTTCGTGCACCTGCCGGTGCAATCGGGCTCGGACCGGATTCTGGCAGCCATGAACCGCAAACATACCGCCGATGATTACCGCCGCGTCATCGACCGTTTCCGCAGTGCACGCCAAGACATTGCTTTTTCATCGGATTTCATCGTCGGCTTCCCTGGCGAGAGCGAGCAAGATTTTCGCGCCACTCTCGCGCTTGTCACGCAAATCGGCTACGCTGCGGCCTATTCGTTCAAATACTCCGCCCGGCCGGGAACGCCGGCCGCGGACATGCAGGAGACGGTGTCCCCCGCCGAGATGGACCAGCGATTGGAGCGGCTCCAGGAACTGATCGACAGCCAGCAATCGGCCTTCAACAAGGCCGCGATTGGCTCAACGGTCGACGTGCTGTTCGAGCGTCCGGCGCGCAAGGAAGGCCAGATCGTGGGCCGCACCGCCTACCTGCAGCCCGCCCATGTGATGGCATCAATCGACATCATCGGACAAATCCTGCCGGTGCGGATCGACAGCCTCGAGCGCTACAGCTTTCTCGGTGAGCTCATGACGCCGCATGGCGCGCGCGAGCCCGCTTTATCGCAAGCCACTGGAGCCTGAACCCTTGCCAAAAAGCGCATCGGATTCGTCTTCGTTCGCTCCCAGCCGCAAATTTGACCGCGACATGCAAGTTCCGCCCGAAACCCAGGTCGTCATCGATTTCGACGACAACCGCGCCGCTTCCGCGCTGGTCGGCCCGTACGGCCAGCATCTGGCGCAGATCGAGCGGCGGCTGGGCGTGATCGTCGATTCCAAGGGCAACCACATCACCATCGGCGGCACCCGCGACGGCTGCGACGCCGCGCGCCGCGTGCTGGAGATGCTCTACACGCAAGCGGTGAAGGGGCAGGATCTCGACCAGGGCGAGGTCGAAGGCGCAATCCGCGCCGTGATCGCGCAGGGCTCACTGTTCGAGTTCGACGCCAAATCGGCCAAATCGACGTTCGACAGCATCAATCTGCGCAAACGCCCGGTGCGTGCGCGCACGGCTGCACAGGACTCCTACATCCGCGCGCTGAAGCGGCATGAGCTGGTGTTCGGCATTGGTCCCGCCGGCACCGGCAAGACCTGGCTCGCCGTCGCCCATGCCGCGCAGCTGTTCGAGCGCAAGGAGGTCGATCGCATCATCCTGTCGCGTCCGGCGGTGGAAGCCGGCGAGCGGCTCGGCTTCCTGCCCGGCGATCTCCGCGAGAAGGTCGATCCTTATCTGCGGCCGATCTATGATGCGCTCTACGATCTCATGGATGCGCGCATCGTCGAGCGCGCGCTGCAGACCGGAGAGATCGAGATCGCGCCGCTCGCTTTCATGCGCGGCCGCACGCTGACCAATGCCGCCATCATCCTGGACGAGGCCCAGAACACCACGTCGATGCAGATGAAGATGTTCCTGACGCGTCTCGGCGAGAACAGCCGCATGATCGTGACAGGCGATCCCTCGCAGATCGACCTGCCCAACGGCCAGACCTCGGGCCTGGCCGAGGCGACCCGCCTCTTGAACGGCGTCGAGGGAATTGCCCAGGTTCATTTCAAGGCCGAGGACGTGATCCGCCACGAACTGGTGGCGCGGATCGTCGCCGCCTACGAAGGGCCGCCGCAGCGGCCGGCCAGCGGTCAATCCTGACGAGGCAACACCGGACCCAAAGGGCGCGAACACGGCGCCTTTCGTCCCAGACAGCACAATGTCCCATCCCAATTTTCCCATGACCGAGGTCCTCGTCGTCGCCGATTGCTGGCAGCGCGAGCCTGATTCCGAAGCGGTGATCCAGCGCGCCATGGCGGCCGCCGCCGAGAGCGTCGAAGACGACGTTGCCGACGCCGAAGTGGCTGTGATGCTGACCGATGACGCCGGCATCCGTGCCCTCAACAGCAACTGGCGCGGTATCGACAAGCCCACCAACGTGCTCTCGTTCCCCGCGCTCCAGCCGGAAGGCGAATGGAAACCGGGCGATGCGCCGCGCATGCTCGGCGACATCGCCATCGCCTATGAGACCACGCGGCGCGAGGCGGACGAGGAAGAAAAGCCGTTCGACCATCATTTGAGCCATCTCGCCGTGCATGGATTCCTGCACCTGATCGGTTACGACCATGAGAACGACGGCGACGCCGAGGAGATGGAAGCGCTCGAACGTGAGATCCTAGCTCATCTCGGCATACCCGATCCCTATGCAGACCGCCCGGGGACGCATTGAGATGCCGGATTCCGATCCGATCCAAGACAATCCGCGCAACACCGCCAATTTGCCGGCCGTGGTGACGCAAGGCGAGGTGATGCGCCCGACGGCGGACAACTGGCTGCTGCGCGCCATCCGGACGCTGTTCGGCTGGAAGGCGGGATCGGTCCGCGATGACCTGCAGGTCGTGCTGGACGCGACGACACCCGACGACACCGGCTTCTCGGCCGTCGAGCGCACCATGCTGCGCAACATCCTCGGCCTGCACGAGCGTCGTATCGCCGACGTCATGGTGCATCGCGCCGACATCGTCGCAGTGAAGCGCGACATCCCGCTCGGGGAATTGATGGACCGCTTCGAGAGCGCCGGCCATTCCCGCCTCGTGGTCTTCAACGAGACGCTCGACGATCCCGTCGGCATCGTCCACATCCGCGACCTGCTCGCTTTCATGACCGCACGCGCCCGCGTGCCGGAAGCCACCAAGACCAAGCGCAAGAAGCCGCTGCCGGCCGGGCTCGACTTGCGCACCGTCGATCTCGCGCTGCCGCTTCATGACGCGCACATCATCCGCAAGCTGCTCTACGTGCCGCCCTCGATGCGGGCGATCGACCTGCTCGCGCAGATGCAGGCCTCGCGCATCCATCTGGCGCTGGTGGTCGACGAATATGGCGGCAGCGACGGGCTGGTCTCGATCGAGGACATCGTCGAGCAGATCGTCGGCGAGATCGACGACGAGCACGACAGCGACGAGCCGCCTTCGATCGTGCGCCTGCCCGACAACGCCTTCATCGCCGATGCCCGCGCCAGCCTCGACGACGTCCGCTCGGTGATCGGCGAAGACTTCGTCACCGGCGAGGCCGGCGAGGAGGTGGAGACGCTGGGCGGCTATCTCGTGAGCTTCGTCGGACGCCTGCCGGTGCGCGGCGAGGTGATCTCGGGTCCCGGCACCTACGAGGTCGAGGTGCTCGATGCCGATCCGCGCCGTGTCAAGCGGCTGCGCATCTCGACGCGGAAGGAGCGTCCGGCGCCGCGCACCCAGCGCGAGAGCCGGCGCCGTGAAGCCACGCCCGAGAGCGGACAACCGCCGGCCAGCGACACACCCACGCCGCCCCCGAGCGACGGGGCCGGCCCGCAGTGAGTCCATCGCAGCGACTTCGGCAGATTGCGCTCGCCATCATCCTCACCTGGGGATGGCAGCGCGCCGTCATCGCCATGGCGGCCGGGGCACTGTCGGTGCTGGCGCTGGCGCCGTTCAATCTCTTCCCGGTGCTGTTCGTCACCTTCCCGGTGCTGGTATGGCTGATCGACGGCGCCGGCGGCGGACGCTATGGCGGCGTCCCCACCGCCGCGTTGACCGGCTACTGGTTCGGGCTCGGCTATTTCGTGCCCGGCCTCTACTGGATCGGCTACGCCTTCTTCGTCGACGCCGACATGTTCGCCTGGCTGACGCCGTTCGCCGTGCTGGGCCTGCCGGCCTATCTGTCGATCTTCACGGCGATCGGCTTTGCGGTGGCGCGCCTGCTGTGGACCAAGAACGCCACGCGCGTGCTTGCGCTCGCGGCGAGCCTCACCATCAGCGAATGGCTGCGCGGTCATGCGTTGACCGGCTTTCCCTGGAACGCGTTCGGCTATGCGCTCTCCGAGCCACTGCCGCTGGCGCAGACGGCCTCGCTGATCGGCCTGTGGGGCATGACGTTCCTGACGGTTGCGATCTTCGCAAGCCCAGCGACGCTGATCGACCGCACGGCCGATCGCCGCCTGCAATGGCGCGTGCCGGCGGCCGCCGTCGCGCTTCTGGTGGCCATGGGCATCTTCGGCGCAATCCGCCTGTCGCTGCATCCGACCACGATGGTGTCCGGCGCCAAGCTGCGCCTGATGCAGCCGAACCTGCAGCAGGACGCGAAATTCAACTACGCCGCCAAGGCGGAGGTGATGAAGACGTATCTCGCACTGTCGGACCGCGCCTCCGGCCCGCAATCAACCGGCGTGCGCGATGCCACCATCCTGATCTGGCCGGAATCCGCCTTTCCGTTCTTCCTGACCCGCGAAGCCGACGCGATGGCGCAAATCGCGGACCTGCTGCCGAAGGGCACCGTGCTGATCACGGGATCGGTCCGCGCGCCCGACCTGCCGCGGGGCACGCCGATCACGCGCGCCTATAACTCGATCTACGTGATCGATCACGACGGCAGCGTGCTCGCAGTGTACGACAAGCTGCATCTGGTCCCGTTCGGAGAATTTCTCCCCTACCAGGCGCTGATGGAGAAGCTCGGTTTCGAGCAACTGACGCGTGTGCGCGGCGGCTTCATTCCCGGCACCGTGCGGCATGCACTGACGGTGCCCAGCGCGCCGCCTGCGCTGCCGCTGATCTGCTACGAAGCCATCTTTCCCGGCGAAGTGGCTGGACGCAATGAACGTCCGGGCTGGATCGTGAACCTCACCAACGACGGCTGGTTCGGCATCTCGACCGGCCCCCATCAGCACCTGGAGCAGTCGCGGATGCGCGCGATCGAGCTCGGATTGCCACTGGTCCGCTCCGCCAATACCGGAGTCTCCGCAGTGATCGATCCGGTCGGGCGCATGGTCGCGAGCCTCGGTCTCGGCATCGAAGGCATTTTGGACGCGAACCTGCCGGCCGCGATTCCACCGACCGTCTATGCACGGGTGGGTGATGCGCCCGCAGCCTTGCTCGTCGCGGTGGCCGTGCTCCTGGCGGTCCGCCGACGCGTCGGCAAGCGTCAGCCCTGATCGCGCCGCCGCCGCGGCCAGAATCCTTTGACAACCGTAGTCCCACGGTTGACAGACTGCACGCGGGCTCCCCATTCTGCACCGGCTGCGAAAGACAGCGGCGCATTGCTAAATTTCTCCGCAATGTTTCCCAATAACAGGGTTCGATTTTGACGAGTTTGCACCCGAGGCAGGCGTGATGATTGCGCCGAAGGTGATGTTTGGAGGGCTGAGGAAATGTCGAAAGCGCCCAACCCTGTTGACAAATATGTCGGCAGTCGCGTGCGCATGCGCCGCATCATGTTGGGCATGAGCCAGGAGAAGCTCGGTGAAGCTTTGGGCCTGACTTTCCAGCAGATCCAGAAATACGAGAAGGGCACCAACCGGGTCGGCGCGAGCCGCATCCAGCAGATCGCCGAGATTCTGCAGGTGCCGGTGTCATTCCTGTTCGAGGGCGGCCCGAGCGGCGTGCCGGGTCCGGAAGGCTTCAGCGAAGGCGCCTCGCCCTCCTACGTCTCGGACTTTCTCGCGACCTCCGAAGGGCTCGCCTTGACCAAGGCCTTCACGCGAATCACCGATTCAAAGATGCGCCGTTCGATCGTCGATCTCGTCGAGCAGATTGCGGCCCGCGAAGGTCCCGACAAGCGCTGAAGCGCCATCTGCATGGCGATTTGAGACTGCATCAAATCTGGCCTATGTCGTCATTTACGACCGCGCTTTGATGCGCGTCCGCTTCGATGATGCGATTCAAAGGCACAGATGCGTCCATGACTGACTCCAATTGGTTCGACTCACAAACTATTCTCGATGGCATCCGCCGCTGGGTGGAGATCGAGACGCCGACCGAAGCACCTGAACAGGTCAACAAGCTGGTCTCCCTGGTCGCGGAGCAATATCGCGACCTGCCCGTCACGCTCGAGCGCATCGCCGGCGTGGACGGCTGTGGCGATCATCTCGTGGCGCGCACGAATTGGGGGCAGGATCGGCCAGGCATCCTGGTGCTGAGCCACCTCGATACCGTTCATCCCATCGGATTCATCGAGCGCCTGCCGTTCAAGGTCGAAGGCGACGTCGCGTTCGGCCCTGGGATCTACGACATGAAGGGCGGCGCCTACATCGCCCATCACGCCTTTCGCGCACTCTGCGCCACCGGCGACGGTTCGCCGCTCGGCATCACCCACATGTTCACCTCCGACGAGGAGATCGGCAGCCCCACCTCGCGCGCGCTGATCGAGCGGGAGGGACGCAAGGCCAAATATGTACTGGTGACCGAGCCGGCGCGTGACGGCGGCAAGATCGTCACCGGACGCAAGGGCGTCGGACGCTTCCAGGTGTTCATCACAGGCGTGCCCGCACATGCCGGTACGCGTCCCGAGGACGGCCGCAGTGCCGTTCGCGAGCTCGCCAACGTGATCCTGGAGCTGGAAGGGATGAACGATCTGACGCGCGGCGTCAGCGTCAATGTCGGCGTGGTGCGCGGCGGCACGCGCCCCAACGTCACGCCGGAAGCGGCCTATGCCGAAGTCGATCTGCGCGTCGTGAGCCTCGAGGATGCGGACGAGTTCGTCGGCAAGATTCTCTCTCTGAGATCGAAGACCGACGGCGTTACCGTTGAGGTCACCGGCGAGCTCAATCGACCGCCTTACGAGAAGAGCAATGCAGGCGCCTCGCTGTACGAGCATGCGAAGGCGCTCGCCAGCGAGATCGGCTTCGAGCTGATCGATACCCACACCGGCGGCGGCTCGGACGGCAATTTCACCGCCGCGCACACCGCAACGCTCGACGGGCTCGGCGTCGACGGCAAAGGCGCGCATACCCATTATGAGCAGCTCTACGTCTCGTCGCTCGCGCCGCGCGCGCGGCTGCTCCATCGCCTGTATCAGACGCTGCGATGAGCGAACGCAAATCAGATCCCGATCGCGAGGACAGCGAGCGCGCCTTCTTCGGGCGCCGCAAGGGCCACAAGCTCAGGCAACACCAGGCCGGATTGATCGAGCAGCTGCTGCCGCATCTTGCGCTCGACATCGACCGTGAGGCGCCGGCGGACGCCCGCGAACTCTTCGACCCGGCAGCCGAAGATGTCAGGCTCGAGATCGGATTCGGCGGCGGTGAGCATCTCGCGGCCGAAGCGAAGAGCTTCCCCACGACCGGCTTCATCGGCTGCGAGCCCTATGTCAACGGCATGGCAAAGATCCTCGCGCAGATCGAGGCTGCCAACATCGGCAACATCCGCCTGTTCGCGGGCGATGCCGCCGAACTGCTGGCCTGGCTGCCGAAGGCTTCGCTGTCGCGGATCGACCTGATCCATCCCGATCCCTGGCCGAAGCGGCGGCACTGGAAGCGCCGCTTCGTGCAGGACCGGACCATCGCCGCGATGGCGCGCGTGCTCAGAAGCGGCGGCGAATTCCGTTTCGTCTGCGACATCGACGATTACTGCGCCTGGACGCTGTCGCATCTTGCGCGCTCGCCGGACTTCGTCTGGCTCGCCGAGCGCGCCGACGATTTCCGGCGGCCGTGGCCGGGCTACACCATGACGCGCTACGGCCGGAAGGCCGCGCGCGAAGGACGCAAGGCGGCTTACTTGCGGTTCAAGCGGGTGTAGATTTCGCGCGGCCCATCCGCGGTCGTCATGCCCGGGCTTGTCCCGGGCATCCACGCACTTTCTTTCGGTGGCACGAAGAACGTGGATGGCCGGGACAAGCCCGGCCATGACGGCGAAGACCTGAACCTCGATTAAATCGTCTGCCGGTTGCGCCAGAAATTCACGACCCGTTCGGCGGTCGCCGGCATCAGGCGCGTGAAGTTCAGGCGTGCGGCCTCAATGTCGGCATCGGCGGGCGTACGGTTCGATCCGTACCAGAGCAGGATCAGCGCGCGCACCGTGGGCCAGCCCAGGTTCAGCACGCGGCCCAGGATCAGAAGCGGATCGTAGCGGTCGCCCCCGATCAGGCGGTCGAGGACCTGGAGGCGAACGCCGGACATCGCCGACAGCGCGGCGATCGATTCCTCGGATTTGTTCGCCTTGGCGAAGCCGAGCAATGCGCTCTCGCCGAGATGGCCCTCGCGATGCAGGGTCAGCACGGTGCGCTGTGCCGCGGAGAAATCGCGCCGCGGCCCCGGCGGCCGAGCAGCTTCGTCCATCGCCGACATGGCGCGCTTGATCTCGGCCTGGCGCGCGGGATTGACCACGGTGGAGAGGCGGCGGCGGATGACGTCGAGCGTGCCGTCGAGCAGCCGCTTCAGGTTCTCGCCTGAGAGATCATTGCGCTGGCCGATCTTGAGCGTCAGCACGCCGTCCTGCGCCGCGCGCTTGATCAGCTCGGAATAGCTGCTTGGCGAGAACACCGCACCGGCATTGGCTGCGGCGCGCCGCACCACGTCGCGATCGCCGCGCTCGACGAGCACGTCGGTGACGACGGCAGACAGAGCGAGGCGCTCGGTCATCGCCAGGAGATGGCCCTGCCCTTTCAAGCGCGCGATCTCGACCAGAGCGGCGTCGTCGAGCACGGGCGAGCGGCGCAGCACGGGACCGGCCACCATGATCTCGTTTTCGCGCGCGAGCTGATTGACGAGGTGCGGCGGCGCGTTGTTCAGGCGCGAGAAGCGCTCGGCCAGATCGATGCGCGAGGCGAGCTCGGCATGCGGGACGAGATCGATGAGGAGATTGTCGAAGAGATCGATCAACTCGGGGCGGAGCTTCTCCGCGCCCTGGAAGAACAGCTGGGCGATGGCACGCGCGATCTCGCCGCGTCGCCGCGGATCGCCGCGTTTGACGATATCGTCCAGTCCAGGAATGAGCGACGTGGCAACGGCCATGAATACGCAACTCGAACGGGGCACGCCGCGGGTGCGCCCTTGGTTCAAGCCGCCCCACAATCCGGCAATCTAGGCCTGCTTGATGAAGGAAGCGTTGCGCGGGGCCCGCGGATCGGCGCAAAAAGGCCCGTTCCGGCTGCAATGGGCCTTGTCCGGGAGCTGGGAAAGCGCTATATCAGCGCCAATTCATCTTCTCATACGATCCGCGTAGTGAGAGTGGGCCCGCAAGGACCCGCTCTTTTTTATTACCTGAACGCGGCTTGGCGGAAGATGCGGCCCGACGCGTCGTCGGGAAAGTTCCGAAACGGGCTTTGACGTCGTAACCAAGCCTTAACCATCGAGCGCCCTGACCCTGGACATGACCGAACCGACCCCTGGTTCCACGGATGCCGAATTGTTGGCCGAGCCGCGGCTCGTGGTCGAGCCCGGCGTCGCGGCACGGGTGTCGGCGGTGGCGACGCCCGTGCTCCAGGGCATGGGCTACCGCCTGGTTCGAATCCGCATTTCCGGAGAGGCAGGCTGCACCGTGCAGATCATGGCCGAGCGGCCGGACGGCTCGATGCAGATCGAGGATTGCGAGGCGATCTCGCGGGCCTTGTCGCCCGTGCTCGACGTCGCCGATCCCATCGATCGCGCCTATCGCCTCGAGATCTCCTCGCCGGGCATCGACCGTCCTCTGGTGCGCCGCTCCGATTTCGAGCGCTATTCCGGACATCTGGTGAAGATCGAGATGGCGGTCGCGCATGAGGGGCGCAAGCGTTTCCGCGGCACGCTCGGCGCGGTCGAAGGCGACCGCGTGCATCTGCATCGCGACGACGTCAAGGCGGGCGACGATGCGGACGTTCTCCTGACCATGGAGGATATCGGCGAGGCACGCCTCGTGCTGACCGACGAGTTGATCGCCGAATCCATGCGTCGCGGCAAGGCCGAGGCGCGCGAGATGCGCCGCAATCTCGGTCTCGAGCCGCCGCAGGCGCCACACGCCAAGATCAGCGAGAAGACCACCAAGAACACCAAGCCGAAGAAGAAGCCGGCCCCGACCAACACGAAGAAACATCGCCTTGCCGCCGAACGCGCGCGGCGCGGCGAGACCGAGCCTGACCAAGGAGACTAGCCATGGCAGTCAGCGCCAACCGACTTGAATTGCTTCAGATCGCGGATGCCGTCGCTCGCGAGAAATCGATCGACCGCGGCATCGTCATCGCGGCGATGGAGGACGCCATCGCCAAGGCCGCCAGGGCACGCTACGGCAGCGAGACTGACGTTCATGCCGAGATCGACCCGAAGAAGGGCGAGCTGCGGCTGTCGCGCCACATGCTGGTGGTCGACAAGGTCGAGAACCATGCCAACCAGATCTCGCTGGTCGACGCGCAGCGCGCCAATCCCGGCGCCCAGGTCGGCGACACCATCGCCGACACCCTGCCGCCGCTGGAATATGGCCGCATCGCCGCGCAATCGGCCAAGCAGGTGATCGTGCAGAAGGTGCGTGAGGCCGAGCGTGACCGGCAGTACCAGGAATTCAAGGACCGCATCGGAGACATCGTCAACGGCGTCGTCAAGCGCGTCGAATATGGCAGCGTGATCGTCGATCTCGGCCGTGGCGAAGCCATCATCCGCCGCGACGAGATGCTGCCGCGCGAAGTGTTCCGCAACGGCGACCGCGTCCGCGCCTACATCTTCGACGTCCGCCGCGAGACGCGAGGTCCGCAGATCTTCCTCTCCCGCACCCATCCGCAGTTCATGGCGAAGCTGTTCGCGCAGGAAGTGCCGGAGATCTATGACGGCATCGTCGAGATCAAGGCGGTGGCCCGCGATCCCGGCTCGCGCGCGAAGATCGGCGTGATTTCCCGCGATTCCTCGGTCGATCCGGTCGGCGCATGCGTCGGCATGCGCGGCTCGCGCGTGCAGGCCGTGGTGAACGAGCTGCAGGGCGAGAAGATCGACATCATTCCCTGGTCGCCCGACATCGCGACCTTCGTCGTCAACGCGCTGGCGCCGGCGGAAGTGTCCAAGGTCGTCATCGACGAAGACCGCGAGCGCATCGAGGTCGTCGTGCCCGACACCAACAACCAGCTCTCACTGGCGATCGGCCGTCGCGGCCAGAACGTGCGTCTGGCCTCGCAGCTCACCGGCTGGGACATCGACATCCTGACCGAGCAGGAGGAATCGGAGCGCCGCCAGGCCGACTTCGAGAACTCCACCCGCGTCTTCATGGAATCGCTCAATGTCGACGAGGTGGTCGGCCAGTTGCTGGCGTCCGAAGGCTTCACCTCGGTCGAGGAACTCGCGATGGTGGACGTCAAGGAACTCGCCGGCATCGAAGGCTTCGACGAGGAGACCGCGCAGGAGCTGCAGAACCGCGCTCGCGAATATCTGGAGCAGCAGGAAGCCGAGCTCGAGGCCAGGCGCAAGGAGCTTGGCGTCGAGGACGCCCTCAAGGACGTGCCCGGCGTGACCTCGAAGATGCTGGTGAAGTTCGGCGAGAACGACATCAAGACCGTCGACGACCTCGCCGGCTGCGCTACCGACGATCTGGTCGGCTGGACCGAGCGCAAGGAAGGCGGCGAGCCGACCAAGCACGCCGGCGCGCTCGACGGCATCGACATCTCCCGTGACGATGCCGAAGCGATGATCATGCAGGCCCGTGTCAAGGCCGGCTGGATCACCGAGGCCGATCTCGCCAAGCCGGCCGAAGAGACCGAGGCGACCGAAGACCAGCCGGCCTAAGGCGTGTTTGGCAAAAGTGGAGACCGGCTTTGCGTAAAGATCACGCGATCTAGAAGGCCAAGGAGGATGTCGCCCGGATGCTCGCCAGCACTGACAGCGAACTCGACCATGGGCCGCGGACCGAAAGGTCCGCGACCATGCGCATGTGCGCGGTCAGCCGCGAGGTCCGGCCGATCGACGAGCTGATCCGCTTCGTCATCTCGCCTGACGGTCAAATAGTTCCCGATCTCAAGCGCAAGCTGCCCGGACGCGGCATGTGGGTCACCGCCTCACGCAAGGTGGTTGCGGAAGCCGTGCGGCGTCACCAATTCAGCAAGGCCTTCAAGCGCGATCTGCGCGTCCCTCAGACGCTTCCCACTGACATCGAGGCGCTCCTGGTTCGGAGCGTGACGGAAGCCCTTGGGATCGCCGCCAAGGCGGGCCAGGTCGTGGCCGGCTTCGGCAAGGTCGAGAGCGCCCTTCGGGAAGGAACGGTCGAGGTCCTGATCCATGCCAGCGACGGGGCCGCGGACGGAATCCGCAAATTGGACATGCTGGCGCGTCAAAATGCCGGAAATCGCGGCGCCAAGCCGCAGATTCCCGTCGTCACCGCACTGAAATCATTAGAATTGGATTTGGCACTGACCCGGTCAAATGTGATACATGCTGCCCTGCTCGCGGGCCCGGCGAGCAAGTCATTCCTGTCACGTAGCCAGATGCTGGTCCGATACCGGATGGCGGACGATGACAAGACTGCCGACAAGCCCGGCCAGGATTTCTGAGAGACAAGACGACCCGATAGGACGGTGCGGCAACGCACAACACTGACAAATCAGGATTAGGACTGCTGAATGGTTGATACCAAGACCCCTGGCGACAAGAAGCTGAGCGTTCCGAGCAAGACGCTATCGCTCAAGCCGCGCGTCGAAACGGGCACCGTGCGCCAGAGCTTCAGCCATGGCCGCAGCAAGCAGGTCGTGGTCGAGAAGCGCGGCAAGCGCCGCATTGGCGACGGCCCCGAGCCGCACGCGCCCGAGGTGACTGCAAAGCCCGCGCCGGCCGCACCCGCCGCTCCGTCGCGTCCGGCTCCGCCCGCCCCGCCCCGCAACGCCGGTTCCGGCGTGGTGCTGCGCACCCTGACCGAGGACGAGCGTTCCGCCCGCGCCAGCGCACTGGCCGATGCCAAGCTGCGCGAGATCGAGGAACGCCGCCAGGCCGAGGAAGAGGCCCAGCGTCGCGCCGCCCGCGAGGCCGCCGAACGCGCCGAGCGCGAAGCCGCCGAAGCCCGTCGCAAGGCCGAGGAAGAGCGGCATCGCCATGAGGACGAAGCCAAGCGGAAGGCCGAGACCGAGGCCAAGAAGCGCTTTGGGGAAGGCGAGCAGCCGGCCGCCGCGCGTCCCACAACCGCGGCACCGGCCGCGCCTGCGCCGCGGCCCGGCACCACGACGGCACGCCCGGGAACAACGCCGGCGCGGCCTGCAACGACGACCGCGCAGCGTCCGGGTGGCCCCGGTCGCGGCCCCGCTGTTGCGGCCGAGCCGGACGAAGACGAGGCTCCGCGCCAGGTTCGTCGCGGCCCCGGCGGCGCGATGCGTCCCGCGGCAGCCCCGAAGACCACACACAAGCCCGGCCCTCAGAAGGAACGCGGCCGCCTCACCGTCGTCACGGCGCTCAATGCCGATGACGTGCGCGAGCGCTCGATCGCCTCGTTCCGCCGCCGCACCCAGCGCCTGAAGGGCCACGCCTCGAACGAGCCGAAGGAGAAGCTGGTCCGCGAGGTGACGATCCCGGAAGCGATCACCATCCAGGAACTCGCCAACCGCATGTCCGAGCGCGCGGTCGACGTCATCCGCCTGCTGATGAAGCAGGGCGCGATGCACAAGATCACCGACGTGATCGACGCCGACACCGCCCAGCTGATCGCCGAAGAACTGGGCCACACCGTCAAGCGCGTCGCCGCATCGGACGTCGAGGAAGGCCTGTTCGACACCGTCGACGATTCCACCGATACCGAGACGCGTTCGCCTGTGGTGACCGTGATGGGCCACGTCGACCACGGCAAGACCTCGCTGCTCGACGCGCTCCGCCATGCCAACGTGGTCTCCGGCGAGGCCGGCGGCATCACCCAGCACATCGGCGCCTATCAGGTGGTGTCGCCCGAAAGCGGCAAGAAGATCACCTTCATCGACACGCCCGGCCACGCCGCGTTCACCGCGATGCGCGCTCGCGGCGCCAAGGTCACCGACATCGTCGTGCTGGTGGTCGCGGCCGATGACGGCGTCATGCCGCAGACGGTCGAAGCCATCAACCACGCCAAGGCGGCAAAGGTGCCGATCATCGTTGCCATCAACAAGATCGACAAGCCCGACGCCAAGCCCGAGCGCGTGCGCACCGAACTGCTCCAGCACGAGGTGCAGGTGGAGTCCTTCGGCGGCGAGGTCGTCGACGTCGAGGTGTCCGCCAAGAACAAGACCAATCTCGACAAGCTGCTCGAGATGATCGCGCTGCAGGCCGAAATCCTCGACCTGAAGACCAACTCGCAGCGTCCGGCCGAAGGCACCGTGATCGAGGCCAAGCTCGATCGCGGCCGCGGTCCGGTCGCCACCGTGCTGGTGCAGCGCGGCACGCTCCGTGTCGGCGACATCATCGTCGCTGGTGCCGAAATGGGCCGCGTCCGCGCGCTGATCTCCGATCAGGGCGAGACGGTGCAGGAGGCCGGTCCCTCGGTGCCGGTCGAAGTGCTCGGCTTCAACGGTCCGCCGGAGGCCGGCGATCGGCTCGCGGTGGTCGAGAACGAAGCCCGCGCCCGTCAGGTCACCAGCTACCGCGCGCACCAGAAGCGCGAGAACGCGGCAGCCTCGATCTCCGGCATGCGCGGCTCGCTCGAGCAGATGATGTCGCAATTGAAGACGGCGGGCCGCAAGGAATTCCCGCTGATCGTTAAGGCCGACGTGCAGGGCTCGCTGGAAGCGATCCTCGGCTCGCTGGAGAAGCTCGGCACCGACGAAGTCGCCGCCCGCATCCTGCATGCCGGCGTCGGCGGCATCTCGGAATCCGACGTGACGCTGGCTGAAGGCTTCAACGCCGCGATCATCGGCTTCTCGGTTCGTGCCAACAAGGAAGCCGCTGCGGCCGCCAAGCGCAACGGCATCGAGATCCGCTACTACAACATCATCTACGACCTCGTGGACGACGTGAAGAAGGCGATGAGCGGTCTGCTCGCGCCGACCTTGCGCGAAACCATGCTGGGCAATGCCGAGATCCTGGAGATCTTCAACATCTCCAAGGTCGGCAAGGTCGCCGGCTGCCGCGTCACCGACGGCACCGTGGAACGCGGCGCCAATGTGCGCCTGATCCGCGACAACGTCGTCGTGCATGAAGGCAAGCTGTCGACGCTGAAACGCTTCAAGGACGAAGTGAAGGAAGTCCAGTCCGGTCAGGAATGCGGCATGGCCTTCGAGAACTACCACGACATGCGCGCAGGCGATGTCATCGAGTGCTATCGCGTGGAGACGATCCAGCGCTCCCTGTAAGTCCAAATCTTACCGAAGCGTTCGGATTTTTTTGAACTGAGATTGCGGGAGTGCGATGGCCGGATTTTTCCGGCCATCCACCCCACTTCGTTTCAACGGGACAAATGACAATGCCCGTGTCCCAGGCACGGGCATGACGAGGTGATTTTCGACAAATGCCACGGCATCATCAGAAGAAGAGTTCCGCGCCCGGCGGCTCGCAGCGTCAGTTGCGCGTCGGCGAGCAGGTTCGCCACGCGATGGCCGATATTCTGGCGCAAGGCAATGTGCATGATGCGGATCTCGAAGGTCACATCATCACCGTGCCGGAGGTACGGATGTCGCCCGACCTGAAGCTCGCGACGGTCTACGTGATGCCGCTCGGTGGCCGCGACACCGAGGTCGTGATCGCTGCGCTCGAGCGCAACAAGAAATTCCTGCGCGGCGAAGTCGCGCGGCGCGTTAACCTGAAATTTGCACCTGACATTCGCTTCCGCGTCGATGAGCGATTCGACGAGGCGGAACGGATCGAGAAGCTTTTGCGAACACCTGCGGTGCAGAAGGACCTGGAACAGGATCCGGCTTCGGATCGGGAAGAAGAGCAATGACGATGAACCCGGCTCACGGCACGATCGGCGGCAATGATGCCGATCAGCGCGACGTGCAGAAAAATAATTTTGCGGATCTGGAGAGCGATGCCCGGCCGCATCAGGAGCCGCGCCGCGTCAACAACGATCCGCGTGCCAAGCAGAAGGGCAACCAGGTTCGCCGCGACCGGCGCGACGTCCATGGCTGGGTCGTGCTCGACAAGCCGATCGGCATGACCTCGACACAGGCGGTCGCCGTGCTCAAGCGCCTGTTCAACGCCAAGCGGGCCGGGCACGCCGGCACGCTCGATCCGCTCGCCTCCGGCGGGCTGCCGATCGCGCTCGGTGAGGCCACCAAGACCGTTCCCTTCGTCATGGACGGCCGCAAGCGCTATCAGTTCACGGTATGCTGGGGCGAGGAGCGCGACACCGACGATATCGAGGGCCGGGTGACCGCGACCTCCGACCAGCGCCCGACGCGGGAGGCGATCCTGGCCCTGCTGCCTCGCTTCACCGGGGTGATCGAGCAGATCCCACCGCGCTATTCCGCGATCAAGGTCCAAGGCGAGCGCGCCTATGACCTCGCCCGCGACGGGGAAGTCGTGGAACTGGCGCCCCGCCCGGTCGAGATTCACCATTTAACCCTTGTAGATCAACCGGATAATGACCGGGCCGTGTTCGAGGCCGAATGCGGCAAGGGCACCTATGTCCGGGCGCTGGCCCGCGACATGGGCCGGCTTCTCGGCACCTATGGCCATATCTGCGCGCTCAGGCGGACCCTGGTCGGTCCATTTGGCGAGAACGACATGATTCCGCTGGATCAGTTGGAGGCTTTGTGCCATAGAGCCGCGTCCGGCGAGGGCAGCCTCGCCGACGCGCTTTTGCCCGTTGAGACCGCGCTGGACGACATCCCGGCACTGGCCGTCACTCGGGCTGATGCGGCAAGGCTCCATCGGGGCCAGGCCGTTTTGTTGCGCGGACGGGATGCGCCCACTTGTAGCGGCACAGTCTATGTCACGGTGGCAGGCCGTCTTTTGGCGCTTGCCGAAGTCGGCAATGGCGAAATCATCCCCAAGCGTGTGTTCAACCTGACCGGCCTGACTGCCAGCCCCGGTCGCAACGAGAGAAATTGACGATGTCGATTGCCGCAGAACGCAAAGCGGAAGTCATCAAGACGAATGCCACCAAGGCCGGCGACACCGGCTCGCCCGAGGTTCAGGTCGCGATCCTGTCGGAACGCATCAACAACCTCACCAACCATTTCAAGACCCACGTGAAGGACAACCATTCGCGTCGCGGCCTCTTGAAGCTGGTCTCGACCCGCCGCTCGCTCCTCGACTACCTGAAGAAGAAGGACGAGGCGCGGTACAAGGCGCTGCTCGAGAAGCACAACATTCGTCGTTAACGGTTCCTGCGCGCGCCACCGGCGCGCGTTTTTGCGCGTGGTTTCGAACGAAAGCGCTTCCTTAAAGTTTTTGATCGAGGCTGCGTGCGCGTCGGATGCGGGTCGTTGAGGATTCGCATCCGGGCATGAAGAGCGAAGACCGCGATTCGGTGTTCGCGTTCGTGCCGACTGACAGTCCAGCAGCAATCCGGCGGCTGGGCACAACGGGCAAGGCGCCCGTATGACCGAAAGGATGGACGCCATCCGACATCCAAAGACCATGGCAGGATCGCAGGACGCTGATAATCCGCTCCGATCAGCGCCCCGCAATCTTGCGCATGGTTTTTGTTTTTCGAGAGCCGTCCCTTCTTTCGAGAACCCATGAAAGAAGACCTCCATGTTCAATAAGCATTCAGTCGAGATCGACTGGGGCGGACGCCCACTCAAGCTCGAAACCGGCAAGATCGCCCGCCAGGCCGACGGCGCCGTCGTCGCCACCTATGGCGAGACCGTGGTCCTCGCCACCGTCGTTGCGGCCAAGGCGCCGCGCGAAGGCGTCGACTTCCTGCCGCTGACCGTCGACTACCAGGAGAAGGCCTACGCTGCGGGACGCATTCCCGGCGGCTATTTCAAGCGCGAGGGCCGTCCGACCGAGAAGGAGACGCTGGTCTCCCGCCTGATCGACCGTCCGATCCGCCCGCTGTTCGTCGACGGCTGGCGCAACGAGACCCAGGTGATCGTCACCGTGCTGTCGCACGACATGGAGAACGATCCTGATGTCGTGGCGATGGTTGCGGCCTCCGCCGCCCTGACGCTGTCCGGCGTGCCCTTCAAGGGGCCGATCGGCGCGGCCCGTGTCGGCTTCGCCAATGACGAATTCGTCCTCAACCCGACGCTCGACGAGATGGTCGACACCCAGCTCGACCTCGTCGTCGCCGGCACCGCCGACGCCGTGCTGATGGTCGAATCGGAGGCCAAGGAGCTCAACGAAGACGTGATGCTCGGCGCCGTGATGTTCGGTCACCGCCACTTCCAGCCGGTCATCAACGCCATCATCGAGCTCGCCGAGAAGGCCGCGAAGGAGCCGCGCGAAGTCACCGCGATCGACAATTCGGCGCTCGAGAAGGAAATGCTCGGCCTGATCGAGCAGGAGCTGCGCGCCGCCTATGCGATCCCGATCAAGCAGGAGCGTTATGCCGCCGTCGGCGTCGCCAAGGAAAAGGTGATGGCCCACTACTTCCCGGAGGGCCAGGAGCCGAAATACGACAAGCTCCGTGTCGCCGGCGTGTTCAAGGAGCTGGAAGCCAAGATCGTTCGCTGGAATATCCTCGACACCGGCAAGCGCATCGACGGCCGCGACGTCAAGACCGTGCGCAACATCATCGCCGAGGTCGGCGTGCTGCCCCGCGCCCATGGCTCGGCGCTGTTCACCCGCGGCGAGACCCAGGCGATGGTCGTGACCACGCTCGGCACCGGCGAGGATGAGCAGTATATCGACGCGCTGTCGGGGACGTACAAGGAGACGTTCCTGCTGCACTACAACTTCCCGCCCTATTCGGTCGGCGAGACCGGCCGCCTCGGCGGCACCAAGCGCCGCGAGATCGGCCACGGCAAGCTGGCCTGGCGCGCGATCCATCCGGTGCTGCCGCCGCACCATGAATTCCCCTACACGGTGCGCGTGGTCTCGGAGATCACCGAGTCCAACGGCTCCTCCTCGATGGCCTCGGTCTGCGGCGCCTCGCTGGCGCTGATGGATGCGGGCGTGCCGTTGAAGCGGCCGACCGCGGGCATTGCGATGGGCCTGATCCTCGAAGACAAGCGCTTCGCGGTTCTCTCGGACATCCTTGGTGACGAGGATCATCTCGGCGACATGGACTTCAAGGTGGCCGGCACCGAACAGGGCATCACCTCGCTCCAGATGGACATCAAGATCGAGGGCATCACCGAAGAGATCATGCGCGTCGCCCTTGGCCAGGCCAAGGAAGGCCGCATCCACATCCTCGGCGAGATGGCCAAGGCCCTGAACGCGGCCCGCGCCGAGCTCGGCGAATACGCGCCGCGCATCGAGAGCTTCAAGATCCCGACCGACAAGATCCGCGAAGTGATCGGCACCGGCGGCAAGGTGATCCGTGAGATCGTCGAGAAGACCGGCGCCAAGGTCAACATCGAGGACGACGGCACCGTGAAGGTCGCCTCCAGCGACGGCGAGGCGATGAAGGCCGCGATCAAGTGGATCAAGTCGATCGCGTCCGAGCCGGAAGTCGGCCAGATCTACGACGGCACCGTCGTCAAGGTGATGGAGTTCGGCGCCTTCGTGAACTTCTTCGGCTCCAAGGACGGCCTCGTCCACATCAGCCAGCTCGCGGCCAATCGCGTGCAGAAGACCTCCGACGTCGTCAAGGAAGGCGACAAGGTCAAGGTCAAGCTGCTCGGCTTCGACGACCGCGGCAAGACCCGCCTGTCGATGAAGGTGGTCGACCAGACCACCGGCGAAGACCTCGAGGCCAAGGAGAAGGCCGCAGAGGGCGAGAAGGCCCCGCGCGAAGCGGCGGGCGAGTAAATCTCGCTAGGGTCCGGAAAAACGAAGGGCGGCCGAAAGGCCGCCCTTTTTGTTTGTGGCTTCGATCGGGCAGCGCGCTGATCTTCACCTCTCCCCAGCGGGGAGAGGTGAATCGGCCTCACGCCGCGATGTCGTACCGGTCGAGGTTCATCACCTTGGTCCAGGCCTTGGCGAAGTCCTTGACGAACTTCTCCTTGGAGTCCGAGGTCGCATAGACCTCGGCGAAGGCGCGGAGCTGGGAGTGTGCGCCGAAGATCAGATCGACGCGCGTGCCGGTCCACTTCACCGCATTGGTCTTGCGGTCGCGTCCCTCGTAGCTGCCGTCGGCGACGGGCGTCCACTGCGTGCTCATGTCGAGCAGGTTGACGAAGAAGTCGTTGCTCAGCGTTCCCACCTTCGCGGTGAGCACGCCGTGCTTCGAACCGTTCGCGTTGGCGCCGAGCACACGCAGGCCGCCGACCAGCACCGTCATCTCGGGGCCGGTGAGCCTCAAGAGCTGCGCGCGATCGACGAGGGCTTCTTCCTGCTGCAGGAACTGATGCTTCTTGCCGACATAGTTGCGGAAGCCATCGGCGCGCGGCTCCAGCGGTGCGAACGAGGCCGCATCCGTCTGCTCCTGCGAGGCATCCATGCGGCCCGGCGTGAAGCCGACCTTCACGTCGACGCCGGCATCCTTGGCGGCCTTCTCGACCGCGGCGGTGCCGCCGAGCACGATCAGGTCCGCGAGCGAGACCTTCTTCGCACCTGACGATGCGTTGAACTCCTTCTGGATGGCTTCGAGTTTGCCGAGCACCTTCGAGAGCTGAGCCGGCTGATTCACCTCCCAGTCCTTCTGCGGGGCAAGCCGGATGCGCGCGCCATTGGCGCCGCCGCGCTTGTCCGAGCCGCGGAACGTCGAGGCCGACGCCCAGGCGGTCGAGACCAGCTCCGGCACCGAGAGTCCCGAAGCGAGGATCTTCGTCTTCAGCGAGGCGATATCCTGCTCGCTGACCAGCTCGTGGTTCACGGCCGGAATCGGATCCTGCCAGATCAGCGTCTCCTTCGGCACCAGCGGGCCGAGATAGCGCTGGATCGGTCCCATGTCGCGGTGGGTCAGCTTGAACCAGGCGCGGGCGAAGGCGTCCGCGAACTGATCCGGGTTCTCGAGGAAACGACGCGAGATCTTCTCATAGGCTGGATCAAAGCGCAGCGAGAGGTCCGTCGTCAGCATCGTCGGCCGATGCTTCTTCGATTTGTCGAAGGGGTCGGGAATGATCGCCTCGGCGCCCTTGGCCACCCACTGGTTCGCACCGCCCGGGCTCTTGGTCAGCTCCCATTCGTACTTGAACAGGTTCTCGAAGAAGTTGTTGCTCCACTTCGTCGGGGTCTGCGTCCAGGTCACCTCGAGGCCGCTGGTGATGGCATCGCCGGCGATGCCCGACGCGTGCTTGCTCTTCCAGCCGAGGCCCTGATCCTCGAGCGCGCCCGCTTCCGGCTCCGGGCCGACCAGCGAGGGATCGCCCGCGCCATGGGTCTTGCCGAAGGTGTGGCCACCGGCGATCAGCGCGACGGTTTCCTCGTCGTTCATCGCCATGCGGAAGAAGGTCTCGCGGATATCCTTGGCCGCAGCGATCGGATCCGGCTTGCCGTTCGGGCCTTCCGGATTGACGTAGATCAGGCCCATCTGCACCGCGCCGAGCGGCTCGGCGAGCTGGCGCTCACCGCTGTAGCGTTCATCGCCGAGCCAGGTGCCTTCGGGGCCCCAATAGAGCTCTTCCGGCTCCCAGACGTCGGCGCGGCCGCCCGCAAAGCCAAAGGTCTTGAAGCCCATCGATTCCAGCGCGACGTTGCCGGCCAGCACCATCAGATCGGCCCAGGAGATCTTGCGGCCATATTTCTGCTTGATCGGCCAAAGCAAACGGCGCGCCTTGTCGAGGTTGGCGTTGTCGGGCCAGCTGTTGAGCGGCGCGAAGCGCTGCTGACCGGCGCCGGCGCCGCCGCGACCATCGGTGATGCGGTAGGTGCCCGCGCTGTGCCAGGCCATGCGGATCATGAGGCCGCCATAATGACCGAAGTCGGCGGGCCACCATTCCTGCGAATCCGTCATCAGAGCGGTCAGGTCCTTGATGACCGCGTTCAGGTCGAGCGATTTGAATTCCTTGGCGTAGTCGAATTCCTTGCCCATCGGGTCGGACAGGTCGGAATTCTTGTGCAGCATCTCGATGCTGAGCTGGGTTGGCCACCAGTCGCGGTTCACGCGCGTGGGTTTTCCGCCCGAAAACGGGCACTTCGAAGTGTCATCCATGATTACCTCCTCTGGTGGCGTCCGACGGCGCCATTTGACCAGGTAGAGCCACTCTAAGCGCCAGGTCCTATCAGGTGAAGTTGACTTTAATGATCGCTGCGATAGGATTTTCTGATGATGAATCTGACGCTGCGCCAGCTCCGCTATTTCGATGCGCTGGCCCGTCACGGCCATTTCGGCCGCGCGGCCGAGGCCTGCTCGATCTCGCAGCCGGCTCTGTCGATGCAAATCAAGGAACTGGAGGAGACGCTCGGCGGCCTGCTGCTGGAGCGCAGCGCACGGCAAGTGGCGCTGACCCGTTTCGGCGAGGAGCTCGCTCAGCGGGTCCGCGACATCCTGCGCTCGGTCGACGAGCTCGGCGATTTCGCGCGGGCGTCCCAGGACCGCTTCGCCGGCCGCCTGCGCATCGGCATGATCCCGACCATCGCCCCTTACCTGCTGCCCAAGATCACCAAGAATCTCACGCGCATGCATCCGGAGCTCGACATCCGCGTGCGCGAGACCATGACGCCGCGGCTGATCCAGGAACTGGTGGAAGGCCGGCTCGACACCGCCATCGTGGCACTGCCAGTGTCGGAGCCCTCGCTCACCGAGGTCGCGCTGTTCGAGGAGAAATTTCTGCTGGTGCGGCCGGGTGCGGATGAAGGCACACCGGTGCCGTCGCGCGAGATGATGCGCGAGATGCGGCTTCTGCTGCTCGAGGAGGGGCACTGCTTCCGCGACCAGGCGCTCTCGTTCTGCAACATGCAATCGGCACCTCCGCGCGAGATGCTGGATGCGAATTCACTCTCGACGCTGGTGCAGATGGTCAGCGCCGGTATCGGCGTCACCTTGATCCCGGAGATGGCGGTGCCGGTGGAGACGCGATCGGCCTCGGTCTCGCTGGCGCGCTTCCGCGACCCCGAGCCCTCCCGTACCATCGGCATGGTCTGGCGCAAGACCAGCCCGCTGGCGCGGCAGCTGCTGCAGATTTCCGAGGTGGTGTGCCTGTCGGCCGGCAAGGTGCGCGCGCGGCAATCCGTGCGCAGCCAGCGGGTTTGAGCGGCGTATGTCGCATCCGATCATCCGCCCCGCCTGCCCAGAGGAGTATGATGAGATCGGCCGTGTCTGGATGGAGAGCTGGGTCTCGACTGGGCTTGCCGAAACGAGCGACTTCCTCCTCGCCAATTTGCGTGCCCGCATCAGGCGCGAGATCGAGAACGGCTGGAGCCTGTTCGTCGCCGACGACAACGGCACCATCGCTGCCATGCTGGCGCTGCATCTGCCCAAGCTCGATCTCGACATGCTCTTCGTTGCGCCCGCCTATCAGGGCCAATCGCTCGGCCGGCAGCTGCTCGCCTTCACGCGCACGCAGCTGCCCGACGAAATCTGCCTGCGCTGCGTCCGCGAGAACGAGAAGGCCTGGCGCTGGTACGAACGCGAAGGTTTCGTGTTCGAAAAGGAAGAGACCGAACCGTCGAACGGTTTCGTGATGAAGTATTACCGGTGGAAGAACGAAGGAAATGCCCCATGATCAAGCTCTACTGGTCGCCTCGCTCACGCTCGTTCACGACGCTCTGGCTGATGGAGGAGAGCGGCCTGCCCTATGAGCGCGTGCTGACCGACATCTCGACCGGCGCGCAGAAGGCGCCGGACTTTCTCAAGATCAACCCGATGGGAAAGGTGCCGGCGCTGACCGACGGCGATGCTGCGCTCGGCGAAGCCGCGGCGATCTGCGCTTACATTGCCGATCGCTATCCCGAGACCAAGCTCGCGCCCGCTGTGACCGATCCGCGCCGCGCGCGCTAGATGGGAGATTGGTAGGCGGGCAAAGGCGCTCTTGCGCCGTGCCCACCGTCTCTCGACGACAGTGAGGAAGAGGTGGGCACGCTTCGCTTTGCCCACTCTACGAAGGCATCCTATTCCGACACCTTCAGATCATCCGGCCTCGGCATCAGGATGACGTTGTAGCCGGAATCCACATAATGGATCTCGCCGGTCACGCCGCCGGAGAGATCCGACAACAGATACAGCGCCGAGCCGCCGAGGTCGTCCAGCGTGACGCCGCGGCGGAGCGGCGCGTGCTTCTGCATGAAGGCGAACATCGCCCGCGCCTCGCCGATGCCGGAGCCGGCAAGTGTGCGGATGGGGCCTGCGGAGATCGCGTTGACGCGGATGCCGCGCGGGCCGAAATCGGCGGCGAGATAGCGCACGGAGGCTTCCAGCGCCGCCTTGGCCACGCCCATCACGTTGTAGTTCGGCATCGCGCGTTCCGAGGCGCCGAACGTCAGCGTGATCATGCTGCCGCCTTCGGTCATCAGCTCGGCGGCGCGCTTTGCGACTTCCGTGAACGAAAAGCAGGAGATCACCATGGTGCGCGAAAAATTCTCGCGGCTGGTATCGGCGTAGCGGCCCTTGAGCTCGTTCTTGTCGGCAAAGCCGATCGCATGGATGATGAAGTCGAGCTTGCCCCATTTTTCGCGTAACGCAGCGAAGGTGGCATCGACGCTGGAAATGTCCTCGACGTCGCAAGGCAGCACCAGATCCACGCCAAGCGATTCAGCCAGCGGCTTGACGCGCTTGCCGAGGGCCTCGCCCTGGAAGGTAAAAGCGAGCTCGGCGCCGTGGGCATGCAGCGTCTTCGCCATACCCCAGGCGATCGAATGATCATTGGCGATGCCCATGACCAGACCGCGCTTGCCTTTCATCAATCCTTCCATTGCGAAACTACTCTCCGCTCTGCGTCATGGCCGGGCTTGTCCCGGGCATCCACGCCCTTTGCAGCCAGAACCTAAGACGTGGATGGCCGGGACAAGCCCGGCCATGACGAGAAATCACGAACGCGTCGACAACGTCGTCACGTATCCAGCCGGCTGAACACCAGCGTGGCGTTGGTGCCGCCGAAGCCGAACGAGTTCGACAGCACGGTGCCGATCTTGGCGTTGTCGATGCGCTTGCGCACGATCGGCATGTCGGCGAACACGGGATCGAGCTCCTGGATGTGCGCGCTCTCGCAGATGAAGCCGTTGTTCATCATCAGCAGCGAATAGATCGCTTCCTGCACGCCGGTGGCGCCCAGCGAGTGGCCGGTCAGCGCCTTGGTCGCGGAGATCGGCGGGCACTTCTCGCCAACGCCAAAGACCTTGCGGATGGCCTCGATCTCCGGCGGATCGCCGGCCGGTGTCGAGGTCGCGTGCGGATTGATGTAATCGACCTTTGTCTTCACCGTCGACATCGCCATGCGCATGCAGCGCTCGGCGCCTTCACCCGATGGCGCGACCATATCGTAGCCGTCGGAGGTCGCACCGTAGCCGACGACCTCGCCATAGATGCGTGCGCCACGCGCCTTGGCATGCTCGAGCTCTTCCAGCACCAGCACGCCGGCGCCGCCGGCAATGACGAAACCATCGCGATTGAGGTCGTAGGGACGTGAGGCCGTGGCCGGCGTATCGTTGTACTTCGAGGACATCGCGCCCATGGCGTCGAAAAGCACCGACAGCGACCAGTCCAGCTCCTCGCAGCCGCCGGCGAAGATGACGTCCTGCTTGCCGATCTGGATCGTCTCATAGGCATTGCCGACGCAATGGTTCGACGTCGCGCAGGCCGAGGAGATCGAATAGTTCACGCCCTTGATCTTGAACCAGGTCGCAAGCGTCGCGGAAGCCGTGGAGGACATCGCCTTCGGCACCGCAAACGGGCCGACCCGCTTCGGTCCCTTGGAGCGGGTGATGTCGGCGGCTTCGACGATGGTGCGCGCCGAGGGACCGCCGGAACCCATGATGATGCCGGTGCGGATGTTGGAGACTTCATCGGGCGACAGGCCGGAATCCTGGATCGCCTGCTCCATCGCGATGTGATTCCACGCCGCGCCCTGGCCGAGGAAACGCATCGCGCGGCGATCGACCACCGTCGAGGGATCGAGCGTGGGCTCACCTTGCACCTGCGAACGGAAGCCGAGCTCGGCATATTTCTCAGCCCGCGAAATGCCCGATTTCGCCTCGTGAAGGCTCGCAAGCACTTCCTGGGTGTTGTTTCCGATGGACGAAACGATGCCCATTCCGGTGACCACAACCCGCCTCATGTCAGCCTCGCCTCGTCGTTGTCTTCTTGGATAATGCGCTCAGCCCAGGCTCGTGCCCTGCTTGAACAGGCCGACCTTCAGATCCTTGGCGCGATAAATAATCTGGTCATCGACCGAAAGCCACCCGTCGGCAATCCCGAGCACGAGCTTTGAGCGCATCACGCGTTTGATATCGACGTTGTACACAACCTTGCGGGCGTCAGTCAGCACCTGGCCGCCGAACTTCAGTTCGCTCAGACCGAGCGCCCGGCCCCGGCCTTCGCCGCCGATCCAGCCGAGGTAAAAGCCGACCATTTGCCACAGCGCATCCAGGCCGAGGCAACCCGGCATCACTGGATCGTTCTTAAAGTGGCAGCCGAAGAACCAGAGGTCGGGCTTCACGTCGAGCTCGGCGCGCACGAGACCCTTGCCGAACTCACCGCCATTGTCGTTGATTTCCGTGATGCGGTCGAACATCAGCATCGGCGGCAGCGGCAGCTGGGCATTGCCCGGGCCGAACATCTCGCCGCGGGCACAGGCCAGCAGATCTTCGTATTCGTAACCGTTGCGCCTGTTCAGCATTCACGAGCCTCTGTTCAAATCCCGGTTGAGCGGCGTTTTTCTGGCGAAATGGGCCCCGTCTCGATCGGAGAGCAACGCCAATTGCCACCGCCGGCCGCGACTCGCGCAAGCCCCGAATGGACTGCGCCCAAGCTTTCATGCACGGCTGCGCCAAAATCGGCTAAGCGGAACCGCGCGCTCTCTAACACAGGCTATTTCGGGTGGCAAAGCGCATCGATGAAGGTAAAATGACGCGCTCCCCAGGCCGGTTCCAAGCCTGATTAGAACCTCTCTAGTTGCGAGAAACTTGCATCTGCATCTTTCTGTTCTTATATTACTGGGAGATATTGTTCACGCGTGCCCGAAATCTGGAAATGAGCGAGAATACCGCGCCCCATCACGACGATGACGCCCATGCCGCGGCCCTCCTGTCCGGCCGCCAGCCGGCCTTGACCGGCTGTCCCTGGCACGACGTTAACGAAATGCTCCAGTCCGCGGGGCTGCGTCCGACGCGCCAGCGCATGGCGCTCGGCTGGCTCCTGTTCGGCAAGGGCGCGCGTCACCTCACGGCCGAAATGCTTTACGAGGAAGCGACGCTGGCCAAGGTCCCGGTATCGCTGGCGACCGTCTACAACACGCTGAATCAGCTCACCGATGCCGGCCTGCTCCGCCAGGTCAGCGTCGACGGCACCAAGACCTATTTCGATACCAACGTCACCACCCATCATCACTACTATCTCGAGAACAGCCACGAGCTGGTCGACATCGAGGATCCGCATCTGGCGCTGTCGAAGATGCCGGAGGTGCCCGAGGGCTATGAGATCTCCCGCATCGACATGGTCGTGCGCCTGCGCAAGAAGCGCTGAGATCGTCTTAAACTGCTGAGATCGTCATGGCCGGGCTTGTCCCGGCCATTTCCTTTTTCCCGTCATCCCGGATTCGATGCTACGCATCGCTCCGGGATGACGCCTGTCGGCGTCAATTCACCTGCTCGTCCGCGTAGACGCCCCAGAGGCGCTCCTGCTGGATCCAGCCGTCAAAGCCGTTGCCGATGACGCGGCACCAGCTTGCGGCGCACTTCTTCACCTGCGTGACGACGCCAGCCTGGAGCCTTGCCGCAACCGCGCTGTCGGGATCGGGCCGGTCATAGATCGGGGCGAGGTCGTCCTTGTGCTTCATGGTGACGACAGCGGTGCGGCGGCCCGACAGCAGCGAGTGATAGACCCAGCCCTCGGCGCCTTCGGAATCACGCACCCGGCGCCAGTTCTCGAATTCGGCGGTGATTTCGACCGGCAGGCCGGCGCGGGTGTAGACCCAGGCGACGTCATTGTCCTTGGTCGGGCCGGCGCGGACGTTCACGTGGTCCGATTTGAGGCTGACATAGCGCGGTACCGGCAACCCGCTGGCGGTCTGCGGAGTATTATCCTTCGCCGAATGCGAGGGGCCGACCGAGGCGCTCAACCAGGTGCAAACGAGCGCCATCACCGAACAAAAACGCCCCAACGCCATCAACCCGTCTCCTGTCGAAGACCCGGCCAAGCCGGATCCTCACTGCAAATTCCAAAACCCTGCCGCGTCTGCCCCTGCTTCCCGCCCCACGCGGGTTCCAACCCTCGGCCCGTGGTTCTTGTCTTGGCCCGGCCTTCTGCTAGAGAGGACGAGCACTTGAACAACCAGTTTGCCCCGATTTTCCGGCCGGAAATGTCGGGAGAGCTTGGAGGAAACGCCGGGGACGGACACGGCAAGGGCAGTGTCGAACAACCGGGTTAATGAGGCCTCAACGACCGGCCTTTGGCGACAGAGGCGGCTTGCTGTGCCTCATGAGAGCAGGACATGTCGGTGAAGAAAAAGCCCCTCGTCGTGGTGACGCGCAAGCTGCCGGATTCGATCGAAACGCGAATGCGCGAGCTGTTCGATGCGCGGATCAATCTCGATGACACGCCGATGTCGGCCGATCAGATCGCGGAAGCCGCGCGCACCGCCGACGTGCTGGTTCCGACCGTGACCGATCACATCAGCGCCGATGTCGTGAACCAGCCCGACTGCAAGCTCCGCCTGATCGCCAATTTCGGCAACGGCGTCGACAATATCGACGTCGCAGCCGCCCATGCCCGCGGCATCACCGTCACCAATACGCCGAAGGTCCTGACCGAAGATACCGCCGACATGACCATGGCGCTGATCCTCGCGGTGCCCAGGCGAATGATCGAAGGCGCCTCGATCCTGACCGAAGGAAAGCTCTGGGCGGGCTGGTCGCCGACCTGGATGCTCGGCCATCGCATCGGGGGCAAGCGTCTCGGCATCATCGGCATGGGCCGCATCGGCCAGGCGGTGGCGCGCCGCGCCCGCGCCTTCGGCCTGCAGATCCACTATCACAACCGCCGTCCCGTCGCGCCCGTCATCGCCGAAGAGCTGGGCGCGACCTATTGGGAAAGCCTCGACCAGATGCTGGCGCGGATGGACATCATCTCGGTGAACTGTCCGCACACGCCGGCGACCTATCACCTGCTTTCGGCGCGACGGCTGAAGCTGATCCGCAAGGACGCCTATATCGTCAACACCGCGCGCGGCGAGGTCACCGACGAGGACACGCTGATCAAGCTGATCGAGGGCGGCGAGATCGGCGGCGCCGGCCTCGACGTCTACGAGCACGAGCCGGCGGTGAACCCGAAACTGGTGCGGCTCGCCAAGGCGGGCAAGGTGACGCTGCTGCCGCATATGGGCTCGGCCACGATCGAGGGCCGCGTCGAGATGGGCGAGAAGGTGATCATCAACATCCGCACCTTCCTCGACGCCCACAAGCCACCGGATCGCGTGCTGCCGAGCATGCTGTAGTGTCTGTGCTCCGGCGGACGGATGGTGTACCCGATCTGCCCCCGGGCAAATTGAACCTAGCTCGCGATTTCAAGACTAGCCGCCACGTCCTCACCTGTACGTGCAGGTCGACGTATTCGCGTCTCCTCCATGCGTGACGAAAGATCTCGGATCAGCTCCATAACGTCTGGCGCCAGGCTAGACGTATTTTCGATGTTGATGATGTAAGGGGGCTTGAGTGCGTTCATTCCGCCCCCGAAGATGGAATCCAAAGGCAGCCACCATGTCGCCATGCCACTCCGGTGCCTCTATTGCTGCCTTGAGACCTGATCGAAGATCCTGAGCTGTTTTCCAATTACTTGCGTCGAGTTCTACTGTTCGCATAGTGCTCTCGGTGCCGCCCGAATTTTGGGCCGCTGTCCTAGTCGCGATGGATGCTCAGATCCTCGATCACGGGCCCATCGCCGTTGAGCGGATTGGCGGGATCGCGGGCGTAGCGCAACGTCTCGAAGCGCATCGCGCGCGCGTCGATCATCAGGAGGCGGCCGACGAGGCCGTCGCCGAAGCCGACGATCTCCCGGATCGCCTCCAGCGCCATCATCGAGCCGAGCACGCCCGCCAATGCGCCCATGACACCGGCTTCGGCACAGGCCGGAACGGTCCCAGGCGGCGGCGCTTCCGGAAACAGGCAGCGGTAGGTCGGATTGAACTCGCCCTGCTCGTTCCTCTCATGCGCGCGGATGGTGGTGAGCGAGCCGTCGAAGGTGCCGAGCGCCGCCGTGATCAGCGGCCGCTTCGCGAAGAAGCAGGCATCGGAAACGAGGTAACGCGTCGAGAAATTGTCGGAGCCGTCGAGCACGAGGTCGTAATCGCCGATCAGGCTGAGCGCATTGTCGGCGTTGAGCCAGGTGGCGTGACCGACAAAGCGGACATGCGGATTGAGCGCCGCGATCCGCTCGGCGGCGCTCTCGACCTTGTGCCGGCCGATATCGGGCGTGGCGTGGATCACCTGGCGCTGCAGATTGGACAGCGACACCACATCGTCATCGACCACGCCGAGTGTGCCGACGCCGGCAGCAGCCAGATACATCAGAGCGGGCGCACCGAGCCCGCCGGCACCGATCACCAGCACGGAGGCTCGTTTCAGCGCAGCCTGGCCGGGACCGCCGACATCGCGCAGCACGATATGGCGGGCATAGCGTTCGAGTTCGTCGGGGCTCAGCATCGTTCTTCGTTCCTCTCAACCCTCATGGTGATGAGGATCAACACCTGAACCAGCCCAACATTGTTCGCGACCAACGAGATGTGCTTCAATGGCATTGCGTTCAATGGGCTGGCTGGATTTGTCATGAGATCGATGCTTGCGGCAACACTGATGTTTGCGGCGGCCACGGCTGCGAACGCCCAGATGACGCCGCCACAGGTCCCCAGCACCAAGCCGAAAACGGTCCAGACCGTTCCGATTCGCCCGCCAACCGTTCAGACGGCATCGGAAACAGCCGATGCCATGGCACAGGCCGAGCGCCTGTCGCTGCAATCCGATCTCGCCTGGGTCGGCCAATATAACGGGGCCATCACCGGCGACGTCAGCGAGCGCATGGTCAACGCCATCAAGGAATACCAGAAGGCCAAGGGCGGCAAGCCGACCGGCGTGCTCAATCCGCAGGAGCGCGCGGCGCTCGCCGAGACCGCAAGGCGGAAACAAGACAGTGTCGGCTGGAAGATCGTGATGGAGCCGACCAGCGGTGCGCGGCTCGGCATCCCCGGTAAGCTTGTGCCGCAGCAGGCGAGCGACGCCAACGGCTCGAAATGGACCTCGCCGACCGGAACCGTGCAGGTGCTGCTCAGCCGCCGCAAGGAGGTGAACCCGACCACCGCGAAGATCGCGGAGGCCGAGAAGAAGGAGCCCGCCGGCCGCAAGGTCGATTACACCGTGGTGAAGCCTGACTTCTTCGTGCTGTCCGGGCTTCAGGGCCTCAAGAAATTCTACGTGCGCGGCACCTTCAAAGGCGATGAGGTCCGCATCATGACCGTCCTCTACGACCAGGCGATGGAGAACACGGTCGAGCCGGTTGTGATCGCGATGTCGAGCGCGTTCAACCCGTTTCCGTCCAGCCCGATGGCCGGACCGCCGCCGCGCAAGACTGTCGAATACGGCACCGGCATCGTCGTCAGCGACGACGGCGCGATCGTCACGGACCGCCTCGTCACCGATGGCTGCCTCGCGATCACGATCGGCGGTCATGGCAGCGCCGACCGCCTCGCTGAGGACAAGGAGCACGATCTCGCGCTGCTGCACATCTACGGCGCGCGCGGCCTGAGGCCGCTCAGCATCGCGAGCGGCGCGGCGAAGACGAATGTCGACGTGATCGGCATCACAGACCCACAGGGTCAGGGCGGTGCGGCCCGCGTGTCGAGCGTGAAGGCGGCGCTGGCGCCTGTGACAGCGAGCGACTCCGCGCTGTCGCCTCCACCGTCGGCGGGTTTTTCCGGCAGCCCGGCCATCGATGCCGACGGCAAGTTCGCCGGCATTGCGCTGCTGAAGCCGGCAATGGTTGCAGGACCTGCAACGTCGGTGCCGGCCTCGCAGGCGGTGATGGTCTCCGCGGAGACGGTGCGCGATTTCCTGAAGGCGAATGGCATCACTGCGAATGGCTCATCGATGGATGCGAAAGCCGCTGTCGTGCGCGTGATCTGCGTGCGGAAGTAGGCTCGCCAACAACTACGCGCTATCGTGTCCCGGACGCGGTGCGGCGTGAAACGCCGCGCCGCTGAGCCGGGACCCATGTCACCAACAGTCGCACTTGGGGCTTTCCGGGCCCCGGCTCTGCAGCGCATCGCTATGTGCTGCGCTTCGTCCGGGGCACGGTTGCGCATCCATCCCACGTGCGACTACGGGTCCGGTAATGGTACGGACCCCGATCCGCGGCCAGCGCATCGATGACGCCGCCAACACCCTCGCCGAGGGCACTGGATCGAGACCCGGCTCGAGCTCGAAGCTCCGAACGATGCCCTGATCGATCAGGTGATGTCGCCCGCGCATGACATGCTGAACGTCGCCGCCGAGCTTGCGGCGGACGAGACCACGACACTGGCAGCCCGGCCGGATTGCTTCGCTTCGCGGTTCCAGACGTTCCATCCACTCGTCATTGGCGGGCGCGGTGCTGTCGTCGCCCTCACCAAGCCTCACGGCCTCTCGGCAACAAGCCTGATGGTCACTTCTGACATTTCGGACACCAGAAGGTCGACCGACCATTCTGCGTGAACCGCTTGATCGTGCCGCCACAGCGCGGCGTGGTGCATGTCTCGCCTTCGCGGTCGTAGACCTTGAACGAGTGCTGGAAATAACCGAGTTCGCCCGAGGTCTGGCGGTGATCGCGCAAGCTGGAGCCGCCAGCCCTGATCGCATCGTTCAGCACGGTGTGGATCGCGCCGACCAATCGCTTGGCATGATCGGTCGGCTCGCCCTTCTTGGTCGATAGCGTCGCGGCGATCCGGCGCGGCGACAGATGCGAGCGGTGCAGCGCCTCGCAGACATAGATGTTGCCGAGTCCCGCCACCACGCGCTGGTCGAGCAGCGCGGCCTTCAGGCTCGTGGTCTTGCCTTCGCAGGAGCGCGCCAGCATCGCGGCATCGAATTCGTTGCCGAGCGGCTCGGGTCCGAGCCCGCGCAGCAGCGGTTCTTCCTCGAGCGCGTTGCGCGCAATCACTTTCATGTAACCGAAACGGCGCGGATCGTTGAACACGATGTCGGCGCCCGAGGACATCCGAAACAGCACATGATCGTGCGCGGAATCCTTGGCCTTCGGATGGTGAAACGCGCCAGGCTGCACGTCGTTGTCCGGCTTGATGACACGGAACGAACCCGACATGCCGAGATGCATCAGCAGCACGTAGCCCGAGGCGAGATCGGCCATGAGATATTTTGCACGGCGGCCGAGGCCCGTGACAACCTGCCCCTTGAGCCGGGCCACGAAGTCCGGCTGGAACGGAAAGCGCAAATCCGGCCGGCGGGCCTCCGCATTGAGGATTTTTGCACCCTCCATGACGGGCTGAAGGCCGCGGCGGACGGTCTCGACTTCGGGCAATTCGGGCATCGTCGGGCATTCACCTTATGAGGGCGGTGTGATAGCGCCATTGCGGCGGCCGCGCTATGGTCCGCCATGCGGAGTAGAGTAATGGATCGGCCGGGCGAAACCACGCATTTTGGCTTCAGGGACGTTCCCCTCGGGGACAAGCAGACGCTGGTGAACGACGTGTTTCACAGCGTGGCGTCGCGTTATGATTTGATGAATGACCTGATGTCCGGAGGTCTGCACCGGGTCTGGAAGGACATCATGATCACCGCGCTCGACCCGCCGAGGGGCGACCGGCCGTTCGCGCTGCTCGATGTCGCCGGTGGCACCGGCGACATCTCCTTCCGCGCCGCCAGGGCGGCCGGTCCCGGCTTCCATGCCACGGTCTGCGACATCAACACCGATATGCTGGCTGTGGGCCGCGAACGCGCCGCCAAGCAGCATCTCGAGACCCAGGTCGATTTCGTCGAAGGCAATGCCGAATCGCTTGGCTTCGCCGACCGCAGCTTCGATGCCTATACGATCGCTTTCGGCATTCGCAACGTGCCGCGAATCGACCTTGCACTGCGCGAGGCCTATCGCGTGCTCAGGCCCGGCAGCCGCTTCCTGTGCCTGGAATTCTCCACCGTCGAGATGCCGGGGCTCGACAAGCTCTATGACTTGTTCTCGTTCAAGGTGATCCCGCCGCTCGGCCGCATGGTCACGGGCGACGCCGAGTCCTACCAATACCTCGTCGAATCGATCCGCAAGTTTTCCAAGCCTGCCGTCTTCGCCGACATGATCCGCGAGGCCGGCTTTTCCCGCGTCAGCTGGCAGACACTCTCCGGCGGCATCGTCGCACTGCATTCGGGCTGGCGTTTGTGATCTCTGCCATCACCCACATTGCGCGCCTGATCCGCGCCGCGTTCGTCTTTGCGCGCGAGGGCGTGTTCGGCTCGGTCGATCCGAGCCTGGTGCCGCCACCGGGCCAGCTTGCGCTGAAGCTCGCGCGCCTCGTCGAACGGCGCAGCGCCAAGCACGGTCCGCGGATCTCTCGCGCGCTGACGCGAATGGGCCCGGCCTATCTCAAGCTCGGGCAATTCCTGGCGACGCGCCCCGACGTGGTCGGCGTCGTCATGGCGCGCGATCTCGAAAGTCTCCAGGATCGCCTGCCGCCGTTCTCGCAAGCCGAAGCCGAAGCGGCGATCACGACGTCACTGGAACGACCGCTGAGCGACGTATTCGCGAGCTTCGGCCCGCCGGTCGCGGCCGCCTCGATCGCGCAGGTGCATCGCGGCGAGGTGTTGCGCGACGGCATCCGCAAGCCGGTCGCGATCAAGGTGCTCCGGCCCAATGTCGCCGCACGTTTCCGCCGCGATCTCTCCGACTTCTTCTTCGTCGCGCACAAGGCCGAAGCCTATTCGGCCGAGGCGCGGCGCCTGCGTCTGATCGAAGTCATCAACACCATGTCGCGCTCGGTCGCGATGGAGATGGACCTGCGACTGGAAGCAGCGGCGCTATCCGAGATGGCCGAGAACACGCAGGGCGATCCTGATTTCCGCGTGCCGGCCGTCGACTGGGATCGCACCACGCACAACGTGCTGACCATGGAGTGGATCGACGGCATCGCGCTGAACGATCACAAGGGCCTCGCAGAGGCCCAGGTCGATTTGCCAGATCTCGGCCGCAAGGTGATCCAGAGTTTTCTGCGCCATGCACTGCGCGACGGCTTCTTCCACGCCGACATGCATCCGGGCAATCTGTTCCTGGATGATACCGGCCGTCTCGTCGCGGTCGATTTCGGCATCATGGGCCGGCTCGGCATGAAGGAGCGGCGCTTCCTGGCCGAGATCCTGCTCGGCTTCATCACCCGCGACTACCGCCGCGTCGCCGAGGTGCATTTCGAGGCGGGCTATGTGCCCGCGCACCATTCGGTCGAGAATTTCGCCCAAGCCATCCGTGCCATCGGCGAGCCCATTCACAACCGTACCGCCGAGGAGATCTCGATGGCGCGGCTGCTGACCCTGCTGCTCGAGGTCACCGGCCTGTTCGACATGAGGACGCGGCCCGAGCTGATCCTGCTGCAGAAGACCATGGTGGTGGTCGAGGGCGTGGCGCGCGGCTTCGATCCCAAGCTCGACATCTGGAAGATCGCCGACCCCGTGGTGCGCGAATGGATCGAGCGCAATCTCGGACCCCTAGGCCGGGTACAGGGCGCACTTGCCGGAACCGGCGACATCGCGCGCGTGCTGATGCGCCTGCCGGAGATCGCGGAGCGATCGGTGAAGGTCCTCGAGCAGCTCGAGACCATGACGCGGGAGGGCATAGGCCTGTCGCCGGAGAGCATCGCGGCCATGGGGCGCAGCGAGGGCCGCAAGAACCGCTGGCGCACCGTGGCGCTCTGGATCATCGCCGCGACCTTTATCGGGATCCTGGTTGCCGTCCGGAATCTTTGATTGCACTGCAATCACGTGAATGATAGCATCGCTATCATTTCGTGCTGGAGAGCGTCATGGCAAGCCTGACCATCCGCAAGCTCGACGACGCCGTCAAAACCTATTTGCGGCTGCGCTCGGCCAGGAACCGCAGGTCGGTCGAGGAAGAGGTCCGGGTCATCCTGAGGGAGCTGATCGAGGGCCGCGAGGAGCCGCTGACGCCGTTTTCGGCGCCGCCCGCTCCATCCACCGCCCCGACGCCCCAGCGCACCGGTGCCCTCCCTGAGGCCAGCGTCACCCTGATCATCGGCGGCGGGATCGCGGCCTATAAGTCGCTCGACCTGATCAGAAGACTCAAGGAGCGCCGCATCGAGGTCCGCTGCGTGCTGACCAAGGCGGCACAGCAATTCGTGACGCCGCTGGCGGTGAGCGCACTCTCCCATGAGCGCGTCTATACCGACCTGTTCGACCCGCAGAGCGAGTTCGACGCCGGCCACATTCGCCTGGCGCGCGACTGCGACCTGATCGTGGTGGCGCCGGCGACGGCCGACCTGTTGGCGAAGATGGCGAACGGCCATGCCGACGATCTCGCCAGCGCCGTCCTGCTCGCCACCAATCGAAAAATCCTGCTGGCGCCGGCGATGAATCCGCTGATGTGGAGCAATGCGGCGACGCGGCGCAACGTCGCGCAGCTCCAGCGCGACGGCGTGGTGCTGATCGGCCCGAACTCGGGTGAGATGGCCGAAGCCGGCGAAGCCGGTGTCGGTCGTATGTCGGAAGCCATCGAGATCGCCAACGCCGCCGAACGGCTGCTGCGACCGCCCATGCCGAAGCCGCTCGCCGGCAAGCGCGTGCTGATCACCGCAGGCCCCACGCACGAGCCGATCGATCCGGTGCGCTACATCGCCAATCGTTCCTCCGGCAAGCAGGGCTTTGCCATTGCCGCCGCCGCACAGGCCGCGGGCGCTGACGTGATTCTGGTGAGCGGCCCGGTCGATCTCGACGATCCCGCTGGTGTCACCGTCAAGCATGTGGAATCCGCGCGACAAATGCTGGAGCAGGTGCAGGCCGCGCTGCCCGCCGACGTCGCGATCTTCGCCGCTGCGGTCGCCGACTGGCGCGTCGCCAATGAGGGCGAGCAGAAGCTGAAGAAGACCGCGGCCGGCATGCCACAGCTTCAACTGGTCGAGAACCCCGACATTCTCGCCACGATCTCGAAGCTGACCGACAAGCGCCCGCCGCTGGTGATCGGCTTTGCCGCCGAGACCGAGCATCTCATCGAGAACGCCAAGGCAAAATTCGCACGCAAGGGCTGCGACTGGATCGTCGCCAACGACGTCTCGCCCGCCACCGGCGTGATGGGCGGCGACCGCAACACGGTCCACCTCCTCAGCCGCAAGAACGGCGCGAAGGATGGCGAGATTGCAGTTGATTCCTGGCCGGTGATGACCAAGGAACAGGTCGCCATCGAACTGGTCGCGCACATCGCCAGAAGCGTGACCGATAAATCCCGGGAGCCGGCATCTTGAGCACGAAGGTCACCGTCGAACTGCAACGCCTCGCCCATGCTGACGGCCTGGCGCTGCCGGCCTATCAGACCAGCGAGGCCGCCGGCCTCGACCTGATGGCAGCCGTTCCGGACAGCGAGCCGTTGACGCTCGCACCTAGCCAATATGCGCTGGTGCCGACGGGCCTGGCGATCGCCCTGCCGCCCGGCTACGAGGCGCAGGTGCGGCCGCGCTCCGGGCTGGCGGCCAAGCACGGCGTCACCGTGTTGAACTCGCCGGGAACCATCGACGCCGACTACCGCGGCGAGATCAAGGTGATCCTCATCAATCACGGCGCGGCGCCCTTCGTGATCAAGCGCGGCGAACGCATCGCCCAGATGGTGATCGCGCCCGTGGTGCAGGCCGCCCTGGTTCCGGTGGCCACCTTGTCGGTGACCGATCGCGGCGCCGGCGGCTTTGGTTCCACCGGCCGTTAGCGTCTTACCTCTCTCGTTTACAAGCGGGGGAGGGAACGCCCCCGCTCGCGTGGCGATCTCGCCCAAATCTTCATTGCCGCTAACATACGACAGCTCCTGCCGAATCACCCGAAGAATTACGTGACTCCAGAACCGCGTGCCCCCGGCATTTTTGTGGGGCCGCTTTGCGTTCACGATCTGGACTCTTACCGGTGGAGTCGCGGTGAGGGTATTGTCTCTTGATTCGCGCGCGACGGGGGTCGCCGCGCGTAGATTCGTGCGGTCTTGGGGCAACTATGTCAGGCGTGATCGTGTCGATGCGTCGGACGCTGCTGTCGTGCACATCGCTGGCGCGCAACGGCTTGATAGGAGGCGCTTTCGCAGCGCTGCTGCCGGCTGCGCCGGCCAAGGCCGCCGATCTCGTCGACACCCTCTCCATCATGCTGGATTTCAACCGGCAGGAACTCGCGGTGCTCGCCACCGCGCTGGCTTTGCTCGGTTTCTCCGTGGTCGCCGCGATCCTGCTGATGCGCACGCGGGTGCGCACGGCGAACAACGAGGCGCAGCTGCGCACCCGGATCGGTGAACTGCAACTCCAGGCCGACCGCTTCGGCGCGCTGCTGTTCGCCGAGCCGCAGATCCTGATCTCCTGGCCCGCCGGCGACAATCGCGCCCAGATTTCCGGCGACATCTCGATGGTGCTGCCGCGCGACGCCTCGCCGCAGCGCGTGCTGGCGTTCGGAACCTGGCTGCCGCCGGAACCCGCGCTGCAGATGGACCATGCCGTCGATGCGCTGCGCGACCGCGGCGACGGGTTCCAGCTGACGCTGACAACGGCGCACGGCCACACGCTGGAGGCTATCGGTCGTGCCATCGGCGGCCAGGCCATTGTCCGGATTCGTGAACTTTCCGGACTGCGGCGTGAACTGGCCGAAACCAATCTGCGTTACAACGCGCTCTGCTACGAGACCGAGATGCTGCGCGGCTTTGCCGCCGCCGCACCCTGGCCGATCTGGGCCAAGGGCGCGAACGGCGCGCTGACCTACGCCAATCCGGCCTATGTCCGGGCCACCGAGGCGACCAGCGTCACCGATGCCCAGGAGCGCAAGCTCGAGCTGCTCGACAGCGCCGACCGCAGTGCGATGGAGCGGGGGCTGAAGGACACGGCCAATTTCACGTCGCGGCTGCCGATCGTGATCGGCGGCGAGCGGCGCATCTACGACGTGCGGGCCGTCAATGTCGGCAGCGGCAGCGTCGGCGTCGCCATCGATGCCAGCGAGGCGGATGCGCTGAGCGCGGCGCTGGTGCGCATGGCGGAGGCGCATCGCCGCACGCTGGACCAGCTCTCCTCCGGCGTCGCCGTGTTCGACGGCCACCGGCGCCTTGCCTTCTACAACGATTCCTACCGGCGGCTGTGGGACCTCGACCGCAACTTCCTCGACGCCAATCCCGACGATTCCAGCATACTCGACCAGCTCCGCGCCGCGCGCAAATTGCCGGAGCAGCCGGACTTCCGCGCCTGGAAAGCCAAGCTGCACGAAGCCTATCGCGCGGTCGAAACCGCCAAGGACACCTGGTTCCTGCCTGACGGCCGCGCGCTCTCGGTCGTCACCACGCCGAACCCGGAAGGTGGCGTCACCTATCTGTTCGACGACGTCACCGAGAGCCTCGACCTCGCCCGCCGCTTCGACGGCCTGATCCGGGTCCAGCGCGAGACGCTGGACAGCCTCGCCGAGGGCGTCGCGGTGTTCGGCAGCAACGGCAAGGCGCAGCTATTCAATCCGGCCTTCGTCCGGATGTGGAAGCTGTCGAGCGACGCCATGCGCGACGAACCGCATATCCAGACGGTGGAAGGCTGGTGCCATCAGCTGTTCGACGACCCCGCGGTCTGGCGCCAGATCCGCGAGGCCATCACCTCGATCGAGAACCGCGCCGATGTGCCGCTGAAGCTGGAGCGCAAGGACGGCAGCGTGCTCGATGGCATGATCCGGCCGCTGCCCGACGGCGCCACCATGCTGACGTTCCAGGACATTACCGATACCGAGAATGTCGAGCGCGCGCTGCGCGAGCGTAACGAGGCGCTGGAAGCCGCCGACCAGATGAAGGTGGATTTCGTCCACCACGTCTCCTACGAGCTGCGCTCGCCGCTCACCACCATCATCGGCTTCGCGCATTTCCTCAGCGATCCCTCGACCGGGCCGCTGACGCCGAAACAGGCCGAGTATCTCGACTACGTCACAAAGTCGACCAACGCACTGCTCGCGCTCACCAATAACATCCTGGATCTCGCCACCATCGACGCCGGCGCGATGAAGCTGGAACTCGGGCAAGTCGATGTCAGCAAGGCCATCGAGCTCGCCGCCGAGGGCATCCAGGACCGGCTCGCCACCGACCGCATCCGCCTCAAGGTCGAGATCGCGCCCGATGTCGGCAGCTTCATCGGCGACGAGAAGCGCGTGGTGCAGGTGCTCTATAACCTCCTCGCCAACGCCGTCGGGTTTTCTCCACAGGATTCCACCGTCGGAATCAGCGCCCGGCGCACCGAACGCAGCGTGGTCTTCACTGTGACAGATTCCGGACCTGGAATACCTGCCGACATGAAGGACAAGGTGTTCAACTGGTTCGAAAGCCGCTCGCAGGGCTCGCGTCACCGCGGCGCCGGGCTCGGCCTGTCGCTGGTGCGCTCCTTCGTCGAGCTGCATGGCGGCAAGGTGCGGGTGGATTCGATCGTCGGCCGGGGCACGGTCGTGATCTGCGACTTCCCGACCGATCAGGCGGCGCACCGCGACGCCGCAGAATGACAGCGCCCACCACATTCTCCGTCGCGCTTCACAACGAGACGGCCACTGCGCAGCTGATGGCCGATCTCGCGCTGCTGGTCGGATCCGGCGATGTCATAACCCTCACCGGCGATCTCGGCGCCGGCAAGACGGCTGCCGCACGCGCGCTGATCCGCTACCTCGCCGGCGACGAGGCGCTGGAAGTGCCGAGCCCGACATTCACCCTGGTGCAGGGCTACGAGCTGCCGCCCTTCCCGGTGCTGCATGCCGACCTCTACCGCGTCGAGGACGAGAGCGAGCTCGAGGAGATCGGGCTGTCGCCGCTGCCGGACGCCACGCTGGTTCTGATCGAATGGCCGGAGCGTGCGCCGTCGGCCATGCCCGCGGATCGGATCGACATCGCGCTGACGCACCGGCCGGCACTGGGCTCGAATGCGCGCGCCGCCGACATCACCGGTCATGGCAAGTGCGCCGCGCAGGTCGCGCGGCTGAAGGCGCTGCGCGAATTCCTCGACGCATCCGGCTATATCGACGCGACGCGACGGCGTATGAATGGCGACGCCTCGACGCGTTCCTATGCCCGGCTGCTGCGCGACGACGAGATCGTCATCCTCATGAATTTTCCGCAGCGGCCCGACGGCGCGGCCCTCTACAATGGAAAATCTTACAGTGCCGCCGTGCACCTCGCCGAAAATGTAAGGCCGTTCGTCGCGATCGACGAAGGCCTGCGCGCGCAGGGAATCTCCGCGCCCGCGATCCATCATTCCGATCTGGACCACGGCTTCCTGATCACCGAAGACTTCGGCGGCGAAGGCGTGATCGAAGGCGATCCGCCGCGCCCGATCGCCGAGCGCTACGAGGCCGCCACCGATGTGCTGGCGATGCTGCACGGCAGAGCCTTGCCGGAGACGCTGCCGCTGGACGGGCAGACCTACGAGATCCCCCTTTTCGATATCGAGGCGCTGCTGACCGAGATCGGATTGATGCCGGAATGGTATCTGCCTGACCGCAACGCGCCGCTGAGCGAGGCGGCGCGCACCGAGTTTTTCGCGATGTGGCGCGAGCTGCTGAAGAAGCCGCTGGCGGCGCCGCGGACGTGGATCATCCGCGACTATCACTCGCCGAACCTGATCTGGCTCGGCAATCGCAGCGGTATCGAACGTGTCGGCGTGATCGATTTCCAGGACACCGTGCTAGGTCCGCATTCCTACGACGTGGTGTCGCTGCTGCAGGATGCCCGCATCGACGTGCCGGAGACGCTCGAGCTGACGCTGCTGTCGCGCTACATCAAATCGCGGCGCGCGCAGGACACCAGCTTCGACGCCGCCGGCTTCGCCGAGCTCTATGCAATCATGTCGGCGCAGCGGAATACGCGCCTGCTCGGCACCTTCGCCCGGCTCAACCGCCGCGACGGCAAGCCGCATTATCTGCGCCATCAGCCGCGGATCTGGACCTATCTCCAGCGCTCGCTGGCACATCCCGCGCTCGGCGCTTTGCGCGACTGGTATCTCGCCAACGTGCCGCCGCCCCAACGCCCGCCACAAGCCTGATCCGGGCTCGATTTACCGCCTGTTAGCCAAAACTCCGCTATTCTGGCGGAGAGACAGCCGGATAAATACGGGGCTGGAGCGAGGCAGATGGCGGCGAAAGCGGATCAGCGCGTCAACAACCGGGTTGTTTTCGAACGCGGGATTCCGGCCCAGATGATGGGAATCGACGGCACCTGGCGGCGCGAGTGCACCATGGAGGACGTCTCCGAGACCGGCGCCAAGCTGACCATCGACGGTTCGGTCGAGGGCCTGCACCTGAAGGAATTCTTTCTCCTGCTGTCGTCCACCGGCTTGGCGTACCGGCGCTGCGAACTCGCCTGGGTCAATGGCGACCAGATCGGCGTCAATTTCCTCAAGCTCGGCGACAAAAAGAAAAAGGTCCGTTCCGCGACCGTTGGGGCGTAACGGCAACACCCGTCGTACAACCGTCACGGCGAGTGGTTAAGGCGGTTCAGATGCGGTGCGGCTGATCGAACCTCGTGCTAGGATTTGCTGCGAACGCGAGAGGTCTGAGAAAGCGAAGGATGTCCGTCAAACCGACCAAAGCCATGGTGCTCGCTGCGGGCTTCGGCCTGCGCATGCGTCCGCTGACGGACAAGATGCCGAAGCCGATGGTGCCGGTGGCGGGCCAGCCGCTGCTCGACCACGTGCTCGACAAGCTCGGTCAGGCCGGCGTGACCGAAGCAGTGGTCAACGTGCACTATCTGCCGGACCAGATCATCAACCACACCGCATCACGTCAATCTCCGCGCGTGATCATCTCCGACGAGCGCGACCAGGTGCTCGGCACCGGCGGCGGCGTGGTCAAGGCGCTGCCGCTGCTCGGCGACGCGCCGTTCTTCCACGTCAATTCCGACACGCTGTGGATCGATGGCGTGCGCTCCAATCTGACGCGGCTGGCTGAAAATTTCGACCCGGCGCGCATGGATATCCTGCTGCTGATGGCGCCGACCGCGACCAGCATTGGCTATAGCGGCCGCGGCGATTACGGCATGCTGCCCGACGGCGCCCTGCGCAAGCGCAAGGAAAAAGAGGTCGTTCCGTTCGTCTATGCCGGCGCGGCGATCATGTCGCCGTCGATCTTCGCCGATGCCCCCAAGGGCGAGTTCTCGCTGACCAAAATGTTCGACCGCGCCAACGAGCAGGAGCGGCTGTTCGGCCTTCGCCTCGACGGCGTCTGGATGCATGTCGGCACACCCGATGCCGTGCATGCGGCGGAAGAGGCGTTCCTGGAGAGCGTGGCGTAGGTCCGCTCTCGTGTCCCGGGCGCGGTGCGGCACAAGGTGCCCCTCCGCTGAGCCGGGACCCAGTCCATCCTCACTTGCGGAACGAAGTAATCTGGGCCCCGGCTCAACAGCGCATCACTACGTGCTGCGCTGCGTCCGGGCCACGAGAGCGGATGTGTAGCAAACAGCGGGGAAAGACCTCATTTGCACCCATGACCGTTCGAGTCCGCCTGCCTATATTGCCCCGATTCCCGAATCAGGCAGCCCATGCGCGTTTTCAGCGTTCCCATCTCAGTTCCGTTCCTGCGCACGGTCGTCACCGCCCTGCTCGACGGCCGGCTGGTCGAGGGGTTCGAGGCGCGCAAGGAACCGGCGCGGCTGGCCGACGCCACGCTCTATCTGCCGACGAGGCGCGCCATGCGCGTCGTGCGCGAGATCTTCCTCGACGAGATGAAGGCAGATGCCGTGATGCTGCCGCGCATCGTCGCGCTCGGCGACATCGATGAGGACGAGCTCGCTTTCGCCGACGAGGACGAGCAGTTCTCGACCGCCGCCCCGCTCGACATTCCACCGCGGCTCGGCGAGCTGGAGCGGCGGCTGACGCTGGCGCAGCTCGTCGCGGCCTGGGCCAAGGGCCCGGTGCTGGCGCCGCTGGTGGTCGGCGGCCCCGCCTCGACGCTGGCACTTGCCGGCGACCTCGCGCGCCTGATCGATGACATGGTGACGCGCGGCGTCGACTGGAGCGCGCTCGACGCTCTGGTGCCTGACAACCTCGATCGCTATTGGCAGCACTCGCTCGAATTCCTGCGCATCGCGCGCATCGCCTGGCCCAATCATCTCGCCGAGATCAACCGCATCGAGCCCGCGGCGCGGCGCGATCTCCTGATCGCTGCGGAAGCGAGGCGCTTGACCACGCATCCGAACGGGCCGGTGATCGCGGCCGGCTCGACCGGCTCGATGCCGGCCACCGCAAAGTTCCTGCACGCGGTCGCCGCGCTGCCGCATGGTGCGGTGGTGCTGCCGGGCCTCGACACCGATCTCGACGACGACGCCTGGCGCAGCATCGGCGGCGTGCGCGATTCGCTCGGCAAGTTCGCCGAGCATCCGGCCTCGAACCATCCGCAATATGCCATGCACGCCCTGCTGCAGCGCTTGGGCATCAAGCGCAGCGATGTCGAGATTCTTCAGCCGCCGGCGGAAGGCGGCCGCGACCTGCTCGCGTCGGAGTCGATGCGGCCGTCGGCCAAGACGGAAGTCTGGCACGACCGGCTGAAGCAGCCCGAAGTCGCCGCAAAGATCGCGGGCGGCATGAGAAATCTCGCAGTCGTCGAGGCTCCCAATCCCGAGATGGAGGCCCTCGCGATCGCGATTGCGATGCGTGAGGCGCGGCATCTCGACAAATCCGCGGCGCTGGTGACGCCGGATCGCGCTTTGGCGCGGCGGGTGATGGCGGCGCTGACGCGATGGGATCTCGCCTTCGACGATTCCGGCGGCGACGTCTTGATGGAAACCTCGGCCGGCGTTTTTGCGCGCCTTGCCGCAGAGGCCGCGACCAAGGGCCTGGAGCCGCCGACATTGCTCGCGATGCTCAAGCATCCGCTGTGCCGGCTCGGCCGTGCGCCCGGCGCGTGGAGAGCGGCGATCGAAGGCCTGGAGCTGGCGGTGCTGCGCGGCACGCGCCCACCGCCGGGCACAGCCGGCCTCTTGCGCGAGTTCAACCGCTTTCGCGACGAGCTGGCAAAGCTGTGGCGCAGCGAGCTCTCCGCCCTCCACAAGGCCGAGCCCCGAGCACGTCTCAAGGCCGAGGATCTCGATCGCATCCAGGCGCTGATCAGTGCTTTGCAGAAGGCACTGGCGCCGATCGAGAGCCTTCCGACGTCGAAGCCATATGATTTCGCCGAGCTCGCGCACCGGCATCGCGAGATCATGATCGAGCTGTCGCGCGACGAGCTGGGCATCCCGCTCGCCTTCGAAGAGCGCGAAGGCCTCGCGCTCGCCAGCGTCCTCGACGATCTCCTGCGCGGCGGCACGACCAGCGGATTGATGGTGCCCCTGCCTGACTATCCAGACGTGTTCCAGACCGCCTTCGGTGACCGCGCGGTACGTCGTCGCGACAGGCCGGGCGCACGCTTGCAGATCTACGGCCCGCTGGAATCGCGCCTGATGCAGGCCGACCGCATCATCATCGGCGGCCTGATCGAAGGCGTCTGGCCGCCGGCGCCGCGCATCGATCCCTGGCTCAGCCGGCCGATGCGGCACGAGCTCGGGCTCGATCTGCCGGAGCGCCGCATCGGCCTTTCCGCACATGACTTCGCGCAGCTGCTCGGCGGCGACGAGGTGATCCTCACCCATTCGGCGAAGGCCGGCGGCGCGCCGGCGGTGGCCTCGCGCTTCCTGCATCGATTGGAAGCGGTTGCCGGCGACGAGCTCTGGAAGGCGGCCGTGCGCGCCGGCGAGAAATACGTGCAGTTCGCAGGCGCGCTGGACCAGCCCGACGAAGTCAGGCCGATCAAGCAGCCCGAGCCGCGCCCGCCGCGCGCGACGCGGCCGCTGAAAATGTCCGTGACCGCGATCGAGGACTGGCTGCGCGATCCCTACACGATCTACGCCAAATACATTTTGCGGCTCGATGCGCTCGACCCCGTCGACATGCCGCTGTCGGCCGCCGACCGCGGCTCGGCGATCCACGAGGCAATCGGCGAATTCACGGAAACCTATGCTACGCGCCTGCCCGACGATCCCGCGCGCGTGCTGCGCGCGATTGGCGAGAAGCATTTTGCGCCGCTGATGGAGCGGCCCGAGGCCCGCGCGTTGTGGTGGCCGCGCTTTCAGCGCATCGCGCGCTGGTTCGGCGAATGGGAGACGGCACGGCGCGATGCAATCGAGGCGATCGTCGCGGAGACCCATGGCGAGATCTCGATCATGCTTGATCATCAGCGCAACTTCCGTCTCTCCGCGCGCGCCGACCGCATCGAGCGGCGCCAGGGCGGTAGCTACGCCATCCTCGACTACAAGACCGGCCAGCCGCCGACCGGCAAGCAGGTCCGCATGGGCCTGTCGCCGCAGCTCACGCTGGAAGCCGCGATCCTGCGCGAGGGCGGTTTTCCCGATATCGATGCCGGCTCCTCCGTGAGCCAGCTCGTCTATGTCCGGCTCAGCGGCAACAATCCGCCGGGCGAGGAGCGTATCCTAGAGCTCAAGTATAAGCAGGGCGACGAGCCGCAGCCGCCGGATACCGCAGCCGCGGAGGCGCGCGCCAAGCTGGAAGCGCTGATCCGGGCCTTCGAGGACGAGAACCAGCCCTACACCTCGCTGAACCTGCCGATGTGGGCGAACCGCTACGGCACTTATGACGACCTCGCCCGGATCAAGGAATGGTCCGCGGCCGGCGGCCTGGGAATCGAGGAATGGTGAAGCTGCCACGTCCCATCCCCGACGAGGTGCGCGCGCGGCAGGCGCGTGCGTCCGATCCGACCGCGTCGGCCTTCGTGTCGGCCAATGCCGGCTCGGGCAAGACCCACGTGCTGGTGCAGCGCGTGATCCGCCTGCTGCTGTCGGGCGTGCCGCCGGAGAAGATTCTCTGCATCACCTTCACCAAGGCCGCCGCCGCCAACATGGCTGAGCGCGTGTTCACCACGCTCGGGCCCTGGGTGACGCTGGATGATCATGCGCTCAAGAAGGCGATTGTCGCTGTCGGCATCCCGCACCCCAGCGCGAAGCTGTGCCGCGAAGCGCGAAAACTGTTCGCCTGTGCGCTGGAGACGCCGGGCGGGCTGAAGGTGCAGACCATCCACGCGCTGTGCACGCGCCTGCTCCAGCAGTTCCCGTTCGAGGCCAACGTGCCGGCGCGCTTTGCCGTGCTCGATGAGCGCGACCAGACCGACATGATGGAGCGCGCCAATCTGAAGGTGCTGCTGGACGCCGCGCGAGATCCTGACAGCGTCACCGGCCGCGCGCTGCTGACGGCGATGGCGAGCGCCGCCGATGTCACCTTCAAGGAGGTCGTGCGCGAGGCGTGTCTCAGCCGTGATCATTTCATGGCCTGGACCGACGAGGCCGGCAACGCGGAAGCCGCCGCGGCGCAGATGGCTGCGGTGCTGGGCGTTGACGTCAGCGACCGCATCGAGGACGTCGAGACCGACATTCTGGATGGCCCGTTCCTGCCGCGCTCGCGCTGGGACGAGATCGCATTCGCGCTGGAGGATGGCAGCAAATCCGACAATGACCAGGCTGGCCGGCTCCGCGAGGCGAAGGTGTTTTCCGGCAGCGCCCAGGTCGACGCCTATCTCTGCGTCTTCCTCACCGACGACAAGCTGCCGCGCAAGGCGGTGCTGACCAAGAAGTTTTGCGACCAGAATCCGTCCGTCGCCCGCCTGTTCGAGGCCGAGGCGCAGCGGCTCGGTGGGTTGATCGAAAAGCGTCGCGCCGTGACGATTCGCGACCGCACCGCGGCCCTGCTGCAGATCGCGACCGCCGCTGCCGCGAACTACCGGCGCGAGAAGCAGGAGCGCGGGCTGCTCGATTATGATGATCTGATCGACAAGACGCTCGCGATGCTGGATCGCGTCGCCTCAGGCTGGGTGCATTACAAGCTCGACCGCGGCGTCGATCACGTGCTGATCGACGAGGCGCAAGATACCAGCCCTCGGCAATGGGACATCGTCGCGCACATCATCTCCGAATTCACCGCCGGCGAAGGCGCGCGCGAAGGGCTGAACCGCACCATCTTCGCCGTCGGCGACGAGAAGCAATCGATCTTCTCGTTCCAGGGCGCGGCTCCGCACGAGTTCGACGCACGCCGGCGCGAGTTGCACCGCAAGTTCACCGCGGCCGGGCTGAAGTTCGATCCGGTCGCCTTCACCTATTCGTTCCGTTCGGGCGCGACGATCCTGCATTCTGTCGATCACGTCTTCCGTGACCCCGCGATCTACAAGAGCATTCATTCGGTCGAGATCGGCCATCCCCTGCACAACGCGCTCGCCGATGCCGGTCCGAGCGTGATCGAGTTGTGGGATCTCGCTGAAGCCGACGACAGGCAAGACATCGAAGGCTGGCGCGCGCCGTTCGACGGCGTCGCCGTCACCAGCCCCGAGGTCAAGCTTGCGCGCCGCATCCAGGCCGAGATCAAGCGGCTGGTCGAGAGCGGCACGCTGACGGGGCACGAGGGTGAACGTCGCCCCCTGCGTTATGGAGACATGCTGATCCTGGTGCGCCGGCGCGGCAACGCGTTCGACGCCGTGATCCAGGCGCTGAAGCACGCCGGCATTCCGGTCGCCGGCGCCGACCGGCTCAAGCTCACCGAGCACATCGCCATTATCGATCTGATGAACCTTGCGGATGCGCTGCTGCTGCCGCAGGACGATCTCGCGCTGGCGGTGGCGCTGAAGAGTCCGCTATTCGGGCTCGATGACGACGATTTGTTCCAGCTTGCCTGGGACCGCAAGGGATCCTTGCGCCGCGCGCTCGGCGAGCATGCAGGCACAAGCGGTAAGTTCGCCGCCGCGCTGCGGCGCCTTGAAGCCTGCGAGATTCGTGCGCGCGAGGAGACGCCGTTCGCCTTCTACGCCTGGCTGTTAGGGGGCGACGGGGGCCGTGCCCGCATCCTGCGCCGGCTAGGCCATGAAGCCAATGACGCGCTCGACGAATTCCTGGAGCTGGCGCTGAACTACGAGCGCAAGGCGCCGGCCTCGCTGCAGGGCTTCATGGCCTGGCTGCGCTCGGCCGACACCGAGGTGAAGCGCGATATGGAGATCTCGCGCGACGAGGTGCGCGTGATGACCGTGCACGGGGCCAAGGGCCTAGAGGCGTCCGTCGTGTTCATGGTCGACACCACGTCGTCGCCGGCGGACTCGCAGCGGCTGCGGCTGATCCAGGTGCCGCGCGGCAACGGCGGCGAGGTCGTGGTCTGGGCCGGCCGCAAGGCAGACGATCCCAAGCCTGTCGCCGAGGCGCGCAAAACCATGATCGAGGAGACAGAGGACGAGTACCGCCGCCTGCTCTATGTCGCGATGACACGCGCGGCGGACCGGCTGATCGTCGGCGGCTGCATGCCCGGCAACATGAAGACGGTGCGCAAGCTGAGCTGGTACGACCTCATCGGCACCGGGCTCGCCGGCTCAGGCCTCGACAAGCAGGTGATCGAGACGCCGCTCGGCAAGGTCACCCGCTTCGCTCGGCCGGAGGATGTCGCGGCTCTGGGCACGCCCGCGACGTCGGTGCAGCAGACCATCGCGTTGCCGGACTGGCTGCGAACACCGGCTCCGCGCGAGACCATCAACGACGATCCCGTGCGACCATCGGGCCAGTCAGCCGAAGAGGGCCGCAGCGTACGATCAGGCGAATCAATCCAGTCGCGCGCGCTGGCGCTGCAGCGCGGCACGCTGGTGCACCGTCTGCTGCAATCCCTGCCCGACATCGCCATTGAGCGCCGGCGCGAGGCCGCGCTCGGTTTCATGGCGCGCAACGCCTCGGACTGGCCGGAGGCCGACCGCACCGCACTGGCCGACAAGGTGCTCACCTTGATCGCTGACCCGCGTTTCGGCCCGGTGTTTGCCGCCGGCAGCCGGGCGGAGGTCGCCATCGCCGGCCGGCTGGAGCGGCCGGGCCGCACCCCGGCCCTGGTGTCGGGGCAGATCGATCGGCTGGTCGTGGGCCCCGATGAGGTCCTGATCGTCGATTTCAAGACCAACCAGGCGGCTCCCAAGAGCGCGGCTGAGGCGCCCGCCGCCTATGTCCGCCAGCTTGCGCTTTACCGGGCGGTGCTGACGCGGCTTTATCCCCAAAAGCCCATCCGCGCCGTGCTGCTCTGGACCGAGGTCCTTGAATATATGGAGATTTCGGCCCCCGCGCTGGACGCGGCGCTGGCATCCATCATCTCGGTGTGAGCATCCTTGACCCGGCAAGGAGCCGTTCATAGGTTGACCGCATGATCCCGGCCGCGATTCCAGGTCGCGCCGATTCTCTTTCAACCGAGTGAGGTATTCCCAATGGCCGTTAGCAAGGTTTCCGACGCCGATTTCGAAACCGAAGTGCTCAAGGCGAACGGCCCCGTGGTCGTCGATTTCTGGGCCGAATGGTGCGGCCCCTGCCGCATGATCGCGCCCGCTCTCGACGAGATCGCCGGTGCGATGGGCGACAAGGTCAAGATCGTGAAGCTCAACGTCGACGAGAGCCCGAAGACCGCGTCGAAGTACGGTGTGATGTCGATCCCGACCCTGATGATCTTCAAGGGTGGCGAAATGGCCTCGCGTCAGGTCGGCGCCGCGCCGAAGGCGAAGCTGCAGCAGTGGATTACCTCCGCGGTCTGATCCGCGCTGCATCCATTTATTTTCGACAACGGCCGGCGAAATGCCGGCCGTTTGCGTTGATGGGACATGTTCCGCGTATGACGAGTCCCGCCCTTGCCAGCCTCTCCCCGAAAGCGCGATCGAAGATCGTCCCCTCTCGTTGCGATGGAGGCGCGCTCGGTCGACGAGATCCCGCGCGGCAAGCACTGGCAATACGAACCCAAGTGGGACGGCTTCCGCTGCCTGCTGTCGCGCGACGGCAGCAGCGTCGATCTGCGCTCGAAGTCTGGTGAGGATCTTGCGCGCTATTTTCCTGAGATCGTTGCCGCTGCGCTGAAGTTGAAAGCAGATCGCTTCACGCTCGACGGCGAGATCGTCGTGCCGCACCGAAAGAGCTTTTCCTTCGACGCGCTCCTGCAGCGCATTCATCCGGCTGCGAGCCGCGTGAAGAAGCTCTCGGAAGAAACACCGGCGCTCTATCTTGTGTTCGATTTGCTCGCGACGTCCCGGCAGAAAGATCTGGCCAAGAGGACGCTGCACGAGCGCCGGCCGGCGCTGGAGACGTTTGCGAAAGCCAACCTCGAGGGCAGCATCTTCCGGCTCTCACCGGCAACGGCCAGCTACGCCACGGCCAAAAAATGGTTGGCGCAATCCGGCGGCGGCTCGGACGGCGTCATCGCCAAGCGCATCGACCTGCCCTACCAGGCCGGCACGCGCGATGGCATGCAGAAGATCAAGAAATTCCGCAGCGCCGATTGCGTGGTCGGCGGCTTCCGCTATGCCACCAACAAGATGGCCGGCCGGAAAGTCGTCGGCTCGCTGCTGCTCGGTCTCTACGACGACAAGGGTCTTCTGCACCATGTCGGCTTCACCTCCGCGATCAAGGCTGAGGAGAAGCCAGCCTTGACCGGCCGGCTCGAAGCATTGATTGGCGAGCCGGGCTTCACCGGCAATGCGCCGGGCGGACCGAGCCGCTGGTCGACCGAGCGCTCGGCCAAATGGTGCCCGCTGAAGCCGAAGCTGGTGATCGAGGTCTGCTACGACCATTTCAGCGGCGAGCGTTTTCGCCACGGCACCTCGATCCTGCGCTGGCGCCCGGACAAGGCGCCGAGGCAATGCACATTTGAACAGCTGAAGCAGAAGGCGGCCGAGCCGATGAAGCTGCTCGGGTGAGGTTCGCTCTCGCGTCCCGCCAGCGCGCAAGCGATGCACCGCAGAGCCGGGACACGAGGCATGACTACGCAATCCATCCCGTCGCGAGCGCGTTCGCCAGTTCAGGCTGCCCATTACGACGGGCCAGCGCCGCCATGGCCTCGTGATCATACGCGATGTGGCGGAACGTGACCTGCCAAACACCGCTCACAAACTCGAGGATCGCATAACGCGCGTGCGGCGTGCCGGCTTCGACGACATGCGGGAATGGATGCTTATCGCGAAAACAGGACTGCCGACGCTGCCGGGATTGACGATCAGCCGGCCATCGCGCAAGCGCACGGCACGGGCGAGATGGGTGTGGGCGCAGAGAATCAGCGATTGCGTGATGTCTTCCGCGAATTGCTCGATCCGGTCAGGCTGCGACAGCGCCACCGCGCCGTCCGCATGCACGGTGTCGAGCCAGTACACCTCGTCGCTGCCGGGCGTCGCGTGGCAGAGGAAGACCCTGTCTCGGAACACGCGCGTCATCGGTTGCACGCGCAGCCAGTCGAGTTGTGCGGCGTTGAGCTGCGCATGAGCCGGGCGATCCCACGAGCCCATCTTCTCGGGTGGGCGGTCGAGCAGATAGCGGTCGTGATTGCCGCGCACGTGCACGGCGTCGAGCGTCATCAGGATCTCGATGGTTCGGCGCGCATCGAGCGGACCGCTCAGCATGTCGCCGAGATTGACGATGTCTGTGATCCCCAGCGCGCGGATATCGGCAAGGACAGATTCCAGCGCGAGGTAGTTTCCGTGGATATCGGCAATCGCGGCGAAACGCATCGTTGTGCTCCCCACTCTCGTGCCCCGGACCGAGCGCAGCGCGCAGTGGTGCTGCTGAGCCGGGCCCATGCTACGGCCTTCTGAGTCCCGGATCAGCGCTCCGCCATGGACAACGCTACGCGTTGCCAAGAGCTGCGCTTGTCCGGGACACGGAAACTCATGCAGGAGGCGTGCCGTTGATCGCCAGCACGTGGCCGGCGAGATACAGCGAGCCCGTGATCAGGATGCGCGGCGGCACCTCGTAGGCGAGTTTCGCCAAGGCGCGCAGGGCGGCCTCGATGCAGGGCGCGGGCTCGACGCGCATGCCGAGGCTGCGCGCGGCATCCGCAAGGCGGTCGACCGGCATCGCGTTCTCGATATCGGGAATCGGCACTGCGATGATGTGCCGGGTGAGGCCGGCGAAGTTGGCGAGAAAGCCTTGCGCGTCCTTGTTGGCCATCATGCCCGCGATCACGACCAGCGGCCGCGACACGCGCTCCTCGAGATCGCCGAGCGCGGCGGCCGCAACGCGCCCGCCTTCGGCATTGTGGCCGCCGTCGAGCCAGATCTCCGAGCCCTGCGGACCCCAGGACTGCAGCTCACCCGAGGTGAGGCGCTGCATCCGCGCCGGCCATTCGGCGCCGACGATGCCGGCCTCGAACGCGGCGTGAGGGATCTTGAAGGTCGGAATCGCGCGCAGAGTCGCGATCGCGAGCCCGGCGTTGGCGAATTGGTGGCGGCCGAACAGGCGCGGCGCCGGCAGATCCATCAAGCCGCGATCGTCGGAAAAGACCAGTCGCCCGCGCTCGACATTGACGTGCCAGCTCTCGTTTGCGGCAAACAGCGGCGCACGCATGCGCCTCGCCTGCGCTTCGATCACGGCCATCGCCTCCGGCATCTGCTCGGCGCAAGTCACGGGCACGCCGCGCTTGATGATCGCGGCCTTCTCGCCGGCAATCGACGCCAACGTATCGCCGAGAAAATCCACGTGATCCATGCTGACCGGCGTGATCACGCAGGCCGCCGGCACATCGATCACGTTGGTCGAATCGAGCCGGCCGCCGAGGCCGACTTCGAGCAGCACCGCGTCGGCCGGATTCTGCGCGAACAGCACGAAAGCGCCGGCGGTCTTCAGCTCGAAGACGGTCGCGGCCTCGCCGGCATTGACGCGCTCAACCTCTTCCAGTGCAGCGCGCAGTTCGTCGTCACCGGCGAGCACGCCGCCGCCCACGCGGCCGAGCCGGAAGCATTCGTTGATGCGGACGAGATAGGGAGAGGTGTAGGCGTGAACCCGCAAGCCCGCAGCTTCCAGCGTCGCGCGCAGATAAGCGAGCGTCGAGCCCTTGCCGTTGGTGCCGGCGATATGGATCACCGGCGGCAGCTTGCGTTCGGGATGACCGAGCCGTTCGAGCAGGCGGTGCATCCGCTCCAGCCCGAGATCGATGCGCTTCTGATGCAGGGCCGACAGCCGCCCGATCAATTCACCGAGCGGTGTCTTTGCAGTGTCAGGGGAGGCGTTCACGCGTGCGGCGCGGCCGGCGCCGTCTCGGCGGCCGATACGATCTGCGCCGGACTCGTCACCGGCTGCGCCGGCCTCGAAGCGCCTTCCTGCGCCGGCGCCTTGGTCAGCAGGCGGCAGAGCCGGGCGAGGGTCGGGCGCAGCTCGTGACGGTGCACGACCATGTCGACCATGCCGTGCTCCTTGAGGTACTCGGCGCGCTGGAATCCCTCGGGCAGCTTCTCGCGGATGGTCTGCTCGATCACGCGCGCGCCGGCAAAGCCGATCAGCGCGCCGGGCTCGGCGATCTGCACATCGCCCAGCATCGCGTAGGACGCGGTGACACCGCCGGTCGTGGGATTGGTCAGCACGACGATGTAGGGCAGTTTCGCCTCGCGCAGCATCTGCACCGCCACGGTGGTGCGCGGCATCTGCATCAGCGAGAGGATACCCTCCTGCATGCGCGCGCCGCCCGATGCGGCGAACACGATGAACGGCGACTTCTTCTCGACCGCGAGCTCCATGCCGCGCACGATGGCTTCGCCCGCGGCCATGCCGAGCGAGCCGCCCATGAAGTCGAAATCCTGCACGGCAACGACGACGGCAGCGCCCTCGAGCTTGCCGTAGCCGACCTTGACCGCGTCATTCAGATTGGTCCGCGCCCGCGCGTCCTTGATACGATCGGCATATTTCTTCTCGTCGCGGAACTTGAGCGGGTCGGGCGTGACCTCGGGCAACGCGACATCGAACCAGGTCTCGTTGTCGAAGATCGACTTCAACCGGGCCACCGCGCCCATGCGCATGTGGTAGTTCGAGCCGGGAATGACGAACTGATTGGCCTCGACGTCCTTGTAGAACACGAGCTGTCCGGAATCCGGGCACTTGATCCAAAGATTCTCCGGCGTCTCCCGCCGCAGCATGTTGCGGATCTTCGGCCGGACCACGTTGGTAAGCCAGTTCATGGTTTGCTCCGATGTGCGATCCCGCCTCGCGGATCGCCTGAAGGGTTATATGGCGGCCGGGCCTCTCCCCGGCAAGCCGCCGTGCCGCCCGCTCCAAAGCGGAATTATGGCCTATTCCGCCGCCTGCTGTGCGCCCTTGACGCCCTGGGCCAGGGCCGCCGTCAATTCGGCGACGGCATTAACGGTTTTGGCGGTCGCCCGCCCCTCGGCATCGAGGCTGTTCTTCAGCGCATCGACCAGCGCCGTGCCGACCACCGAGCCATCGGCCTTCTCGGCAATGGCGCGCGCGGCCTCCGGGGTGCGGATGCCGAAACCGACGCAGATCGGCAAGCCGGTATGCCGCTTGATGCGCGCGACAGCTTCGCCGACGGCATTGGCGTCCGCCGCCGCCGCACCGGTGATGCCAGCGATCGAGACGTAATAGACAAAGCCTGACGTGTTCGCGAGCACCGCGGGCAGGCGCTTATCGTCGGTGGTCGGGGTCGCCAGGCGAATGAAGTTCAGCCCCGCCTTCAGCGCGGGAATGCAGAGCTCGTCATCTTCCTCCGGCGGCAGATCCACGATGATCAAGCCATCGACGCCTGACGTCTTGGCATCAGCCAGAAACTTGTCGACGCCGTAGATGTAGATGGGATTGTAGTAGCCCATCAGCACCAGCGGCGTGACATTGTCGCCCTTGCGGAAGTCGCGCACCAGCTCCAGCGTCTTCTTCAGGGTCATGCCGACCTTGAGCGCGCGCAGGCCTGCAGCCTGGATCGAGGGACCATCCGCCATCGGATCGGTGAAGGGAATGCCGAGCTCGATGACGTCGGCGCCGGACTTCGGCAGCGCCTTGACGATCTCGAGCGAGGTCGCAGGATCGGGATCGCCTGCCATCACGTAGGTGACGAAGGCCGCGCGGCCTTGGCGTTTCAGCTCGGCAAAACGGGTGTCGATACGCGTGGTCACTTCTTGCCCCTCAGGATGTCGCCGACCTGCGGAACGTCCTTGTCGCCGCGGCCGGAGAGATTGACGACCATCAGGTGATCTTTAGGCCGCTTCGGCGCGAGCTCCATCACCTTGGCGATGGCATGCGCCGGCTCGAGCGCGGGGATGATGCCTTCGAGCTTTGACAGCAGCTGGAATGCGGCGAGTGCCTCATCATCGGTCGCGGAGAGATAGTTCACGCGGCCGACCTCGTGCAGCCAGGAATGCTCGGGGCCGATGCCGGGATAGTCGAGGCCGGCCGAGATCGAGTGCGCGTCCTGGATCTGGCCGTCGGCATCCATCAAGAGATAAGTGCGGTTGCCGTGGAGCACGCCGGGACGGCCACCCGCGATCGAGGCCGCGTGCAGCTGCGTCAATCCGTGGCCAGCGGCTTCGACGCCGAAGATCTCGACGCTGGGATCATCGAGGAACGGATGGAACAGGCCCATCGCGTTGGAGCCGCCGCCGATGCAGGCGACCAGCGAATCCGGCAGGCGGCCTTCGATCTCCTGCATCTGCGCCTTGGTCTCGTTGCCGATGACCGACTGGAAGTCGCGCACCAGGGTCGGATAGGGATGCGGACCCGCCACCGTGCCGATGCAGTAGAACGTGTTGTGCACGTTGGTGACCCAGTCGCGCAGCGCCTCGTTCATGGCATCCTTCAGCGTGCGCGTACCCGACTGCACCGGAAACACCTTTGCGCCCAGCATTTCCATCCGGATGACATTGGGCTGCTGCCGCTCGACGTCGACGGCGCCCATATAGACCACGCATTCCAGGCCAAAGCGCGCGCACAGCGTTGCGGTGGCGACGCCGTGCTGGCCCGCACCGGTCTCGGCGATGATGCGCTTCTTGCCCATGCGCCGTGCCAGCATGATCTGGCCGAGCACGTTGTTCACCTTGTGCGAGCCGGTGTGGTTGAGCTCCTCGCGCTTGAGGTAGATTTTTGCGCCGCCGAGATGCTCGGTGAGGCGCTCGGCGAAATAGAGTGGTGAGGGCCGGCCGACATAGTTCTTGAGGTAGCCGTTCATCTCGGCCTGGAAGGCCGGGTCGGCCTTGGCGGCGGTGTAGGCCTTCTCCAGATCGAGGATCAGCGGCATCAGAGTTTCGGCGACGAAGCGGCCACCGAAAATGCCGAAATGGCCGCGCTCGTCGGGGCCGCTGCGATAGGAATTCGGTTTGGCGATGTTCATCGGACGCTCAACTCTTGACTTGCAGCTTGGGTGGCGCGCGCGGCGCGGATGAAGGCCTGGATCATCTCGGGATCCTTGATGCCGGGGGCGCTCTCGACGCCCGAGGACACATCGACGCCGCCGGCGCCGGTGACACGGAGGGCTTCGGCCAGGTTATCGGCGTGCAGCCCGCCCGAGACCATGTAGGGCAGCTTCAGATCGAGATTTTCGAGCAGGTGCCAGTCGAACGGCTCTCCTAAGCCGCCGGGCCGCGTCGCGTCCTTCGGCGCACGCGCATCGAACAGGATGCGGTCGGCGACCGCGGCGTAGCCGGGCAGCACGGCGAGATCGGCTGCTGTTGCGACCGGCACCGCCTTCATCACGGGGCGGCCAAAGCGTTGCTTGATATCGCGCAGCCGAGCGACGCTTTCCTGGCCGTGGAGCTGGAAAATGTCCGGCGACAGCGCGTCCATGATGTTGTCGAGCGTGGCGTCGTCGGCATCGACCGTGAGCGCCACTTTGAGCGCGCGCTGCTTCACCAGGCGGCCGAGGTCACGGCCAAGTTCCAGCGAGAGGTGCCGCGGCGACGGCGGAAAGAACACGAACCCCACCATGTCGGCGCCGGCATCGAGCGCCGTTTGAAGCGTCTCGCGCGTGGACAGGCCGCAGATCTTGACGAGCAGGGACATGATCTCAAAGCAAATGGAGGCCGCAAGGCGGCCGGAACGCAGGGTTTTTCGGTCGGGCCGCTTCTACAACGTCGCGCGCTGCTTGTCTCGCCCGATGGGCCCGTAAAGGCCTGTCCCGGAGGGAACGGGGAGGCGCTGCGCCTCGGGCCGTGCCGCCGCCGCATGGGCCCGCAGATCGGCGAGTTCGCCCCGCGCAGCCCGGGCATCGGCCTCATGCCGGCGCGCGGCGCGCCGCCAGTGTCGCTGGCCGAACCAGACCGCACAGCCGCCCGCCACGACGCCCAGCCCCGCAACCAGGATCAGGAGCAGGAACAGCGGCATCGTAGCCGAGAACGAGGGGTCGTCGGAGACGAAGGGATCGAAGGAGACCGTGACGAATTGCCGGTTGGCCACGGCAAAGGTCACCATGATGAGGCCCAGCGGAATCACGATCAGCGCGGTCAGGAACTTTCGCATCTCGCTTCGCTCGCCTTGAATCCAGCTTCCGGCCGCATGCCGAGCGACCGCGGAAAACCCTGGCGCCGGCCTCAGTCCGCCGCGCCGGGATCCGGATGGTCGCGGTTCAGCCGCTCGCGCATTTCCTTGCCGGTCTTGAAGAACGGAACGCTCTTCTGATCGACGGGTACATGGGCGCCGGTGCGTGGATTGCGCCCTGCGCGCGCAGGGCGATGCTTGACCGAGAATGCACCGAAGCCGCGCAGCTCGACGCGATCGCCGCGTGCAAGCGCCGCTACGATCTCCTCGAGAATCGCATTCACAATGTTCTCGACATCCCGCTGGTACAGATGCGGGTTGTGCTCGGCGATACGCTGAACAAGTTCGGATTTGATCATCGAGAGATAGGACCCGGAAGCGTGCGGATGACCATTTCCGTGAAAATACCGTGATCTGTCAAGACGCTAAATCAAGGTTGAGCGTCGTGAAAATGCGTGACAAATGCCGAAAAAGCGGGCTGAGCCGGCACGCGTTAAACGGGAAAAACTTACGGAACTCGCCTGTCTCCGCTCAGTTTGACGCCGCCGGCTGCCACAACGCCAGCATTCCAACCATTCCGAGCCGATCGACCGCCTGCGCGACGCCGGTTTGCCCGATCTGATGCGCAATCGAGCCCAAACCCAGCGCTTCGAGCGTCACGGCGGCCGCGGTCTTGAGGAACGACAGATCGCCAAAGCGCGGCTCGAGCTTGTAGTCGCGCACGGGAAGCCCCTTCTTGACGCTCTTGTGCTCGACCAGCCAGGTCACGGCCGTCTTCTCGTCGCCGATCTGGTCGATCAGCTTGAGATCGATCGCCTGGCGGCCGGTGAAGACGCGGCCATCGGCGACTTTTTCGAGCTGCGTGTCATCCATGCCACGCCTCTCCTTCACGAGGCCCTTGAACCAGGCATAGGAGTCCTTCACCAGCGCATCGAGCGCCGCGCGCGCTTCGGGACTTGTCGGCTCGAATCCGTTGGGTGCCGCCTTCAGCGGCGAGGACTTCACCTCCTCGACCTTGACGCCGATCGTCTTCAAGAGCTCGGAGACGTTGGGGTACTGGAACAGCACGCCGATCGAGCCCACCAGCGAGCTCTGCTGGGCGACGATGTGATCGCTCGCGATCGCCGTGATGTAGCCCCCGGAGGCGGCGAGGCCCTCGACCACGACGACGAGCGGCTTCTTCGCCTTCAGCCGCACGAGCGAGTCATAGAGCTGCTCGGAGCCGGCGGTGGTTCCGCCCGGTGAGTTGATATGAACGATCACGGCAGCGGCCTGCGAATCCTCCAGCCGCTCCAGCGCCTGCGTGCGATCGGAATCGCTGCGGATCAATCCCTCGATATGAACGCGCGCGATCGAGCCGGCGGATGCAAAGGTGCCGCGTGCTCCGGGTGTCGCAATCAGCGCGAAGCTCGCAATCGCCGCTATCGCGATCAGCGCGGCCATCACGCGCCAGAACGTCAGCTTGCGGCGGATCCTGCGGCGATCGACGATGATGTCCGAATCAAGCGACATCGGAATGTCTCCAAATGAAAGGCTGGGCGCGTTGTGCCGTCACAGCGTGACCAACGGCTTATCTGGATACATCAATTGGGGCGCAATTTGAAGAAATGAAGGCTTGGGAGCCCTGGTAGATGGGGTAACGGGCAATACGGCCGCCAAGCCAAACAAAAAAAGCCCCGGCTCGCGCCGGGGCTTCGATGCAGCGAAACGAACGTTTCGCTTACTTGTTCTCGCGGTTCTTGAGCGCGGTGCCCAGGATGTCGCCGAGCGTCGCACCCGAATCGGAAGAGCCGTACTGCGCGATGGCTTCCTTCTCTTCGGCGACTTCGAGCGCCTTGATCGACACCTGGACCTTGCGGGCCTTCTTGTCGAACTGGATCACGCGGGCATCGACCTTTTCGCCGACAGCGAAGCGTTCAGCGCGCTGATCGTTGCGGTCACGCGCGAGCTCGGAGCGCTTGATGAAGGTGGTGAAGTCGGTACCGGCGATCTTCACCTCGATGCCGCTCTCCTTCACTTCGAGCACTTCGCAGGTCACGACCGCGCCCTTCTTGACATCGCCCGGCTCGGCAAAGGGGTCGCCTTCGAGCTGCTTGATGCCGAGCGAGATGCGCTCCTTCTCGACGTCCACATCGAGCACCACGGCCTTCACCATGTCGCCCTTCTTGTAGTTGTCGATCACCTGCTCGCCCGGAAGCTTCCAGTCGAGGTCGGAGAGGTGGACCATGCCATCGACGTCGCCCTCGAGGCCCAGGAACAGACCGAACTCGGTCTTGTTCTTGACCTCGCCCTCGACCACCGAACCGGTCGGGTGCTTCTCGACGAAGACCTCCCAGGGGTTGCGCATGGTCTGCTTGAGGCCGAGCGAGATGCGGCGCTTGACGGAATCGACTTCCAGCACCTGCACGTCGACTTCCTGCGAGGTCGAGACGATCTTGCCGGGATGCATGTTCTTCTTGGTCCACGACATCTCGGAGACGTGGATCAGGCCTTCGATGCCCGGCTCGAGCTCGACGAACGCACCGTAGTCGGTAATGTTGGTGACGCGGCCGGTGAAGCGGGCACCCAGCGGGTACTTGGCTTCGATGCCCTGCCACGGGTCGTCCAGCAGCTGCTTCATGCCCAGCGAGATGCGGTGCGTCTCGTGGTTGATCTTGATGATCTTGACCTTCACGGTCTGGCCGATCGAGAGCACCTCGGTCGGATGGTTGACGCGGCGCCATGCGATGTCGGTGACGTGCAGCAGGCCGTCGATGCCGCCGAGGTCAACGAACGCACCGTAATCGGTGATGTTCTTGACCACGCCGTCGATGACCTGACCCTCTTCGAGGTTCTGCACCAGCTCCTGGCGCTGCTCGGCGCGGGTCTCTTCCAGCACCGTGCGGCGGGACACGACGATGTTGCCGCGGCGGCGGTCCATCTTGAGGATCTGGAACGGCTGCGAGTTGTTCATCAGCGGCGCAACGTCGCGGATCGGACGGATGTCGACCTGCGAGCGCGGCAGGAACGCCACGGCACCGTCGAGGTCGACGGTGAAGCCGCCCTTGACCTGGTTGAAGATGACGCCGTTGACCTTCTCGTTGTTCTGGAACGCCTTCTCGAGCTTGCCCCAGCTCTCTTCGCGGCGCGCCTTGTCGCGCGACAGCACGGCTTCGCCGAGGGCGTTTTCGATGCGATCGAGGAACACTTCCACCTCGTCGCCGACCTTGAGGTCGCTCTCACGGCCGGGGCCGGAAAATTCGCGCAAGGCAACGCGGCCCTCGGTCTTCAGGCCGACGTCGATGACGGCCATGTCCTTTTCAATTGCAACCACCTTGCCCTTGACGACGGAGCTTTCCTGCAGGTTGCCGCCTGCGAAGGACTCGTCGAGCATCGCGGCGAAATCGTCGCGCGAGGGGCTATAGGTATCAGCAGAAGTCGAAGCCATTTGTTCTCCAGTTGCGGATGTCTTGCCGGCCGTTGGGTTCATGGGCGCATCGCACACGCAGTGTCGGAAGGTCCGCAAAACCTTCGAGCGACCGCTCGCTGCTCCGGCTTTGCAGCGGAACAGCGGAGGCGGGCCGGCTGAGGCCCGCGCGTTCGATACGTGGAAATCTTTGTCCGGAGCCTGGATCGCGCCGGCCCCGAAACGAGGGGACCGAAGGTATCGACATCAAAGAGACGGGAGCGGGCGCTTCCTCCAATGACGGCTGCGGCTTAACCCCGCGACCGGCCCGCTCGGACGGCCTCGATAATGTCGATGGCGGCCCGGACGCCGCCTTCTATATCCAGTTGGGAGTTATCTAGCAAGTAAGCATCCGGGGCCGGTTTTAAAGGCGCAACCGGCCGGTTCTTGTCGCGTTCGTCGCGCTGGATGATGTCCGCGAGCACGGCCGCCTCATCGGCCTCTTCCCCCCTAGCCCTGGCCTCCATGGTCCGGCGATGGGCGCGGACCTTGGGATCGGCGACGACGAATATCTTCACGTCGGCATGGGGGCAGATCACGGTTCCAATGTCCCGGCCATCGAGCACGGCGCCGGGCGGATCGGCAGCGAATTGCCGCTGGAAATTGACCAGGACCTCGCGGACCCGCGAGATCGCCGAGACGATCGAGGCGCCCTCGCCGACCTTCTGGGTCTTGAGGACCGGATTGCCGAACTTTTCGGGATCGAGCTCCAGCGCTGCCGCCACCGCCGCCGCTTCATCGCGGAGATCGTGACCGGACTGCATCAGCTCGTAAGCCACGGCGCGATAGATGACCCCGGTATCGAGATGACGATAGCCGTAATGGTGGGCGAGGCGCTTGCCGAGCGTCCCCTTGCCCGAGGCTGCGGGCCCGTCGATGGCGATGATCATGAAAACTCGGCCCCTAGCGAACGCATCATCGGAATGAAGTCCGGGAAACTGGTGGCGATGAAGGCGGTGTCGTCGACGGTCACCGGCTGATCGGAGGCACAGCCCATCACCAGCGCGGACATCGCGATGCGATGGTCCATGTGGGTGGCGACAGTGCCGCCGCCGGGGACATGGCCGCGGCCCTCGACGATAAGATCGTCGCCGGAGACCCCGACCTTGACGCCGTTGACGCGGAGCATGGCTGCGGTGGCCTCCAGGCGGTCGGATTCCTTGACGCGCAGCTCCTGCAGGCCGCGCATGATCGTCGTGCCTTCGGCGAAGGATGCCGCCACTGCCAGCACCAGATATTCGTCGATCATCGACGGCGCGCGCTCCGGCGGCACCTCGACGCCGCGCAGCTTTGACGCGCGCACGCGCAGGCGCGCCATCGGCTCGCCGGCATCACCGCGCACTTCACTCTCCTCGATGAAGGCGCCCATTTCGCGTAGCGTCGTGAACAGGCCTGTGCGCAGCGGATTGGTCATGACGTCGGACAGCACGATGTCGGAGCCCTCGACGATCAGCGCTGCAACGATTGGGAAGGCGGCCGATGAGGGGTCGGCGGGCACGACGACATTGGCGCCATGCAGCTCGGGCTGACCCACCAGCGTGATGCGGCGGCCGTGCTGACCTTCCTGCACCGAGGTGATGTCCGCGCCAAAATGCTTCAGCATCAGCTCGGTGTGGTCGCGGCTGGCCTCGGTCTCGATCACGGTCGTGGTGCCCGGCGCAGCCAGGCCCGCCAGCAGCACGGCCGACTTGATCTGGGCGGAGGCGACCGGGGTCTTGTAGGTGATCGGAAGCGGATCGCGCGCGCCCTGGAGGGTCAGCGGCAGACGCCCGCCCTCGCCGCCGGAGACAACCTTCGCACCCATCTTTTCGAGCGGATCGAGGATCCGGCGCATGGGGCGGCTGCGCAGCGAGGCGTCGCCGTCGAACACCGCCGAGATCGGGCAGCCGGCAACGGCGCCCATGACGAGGCGGCAGCCGGTGCCGGAGTTGCCGAAATCCAGCGGCGCCTTGGGCTGGGCAAATCCCCCGGCTCCGACCCCGTTTACCTTCCAGGCGAAATCCCCGGTCCGCTCGACGCTGGCACCGAGTGCCTGCATGGATTTGGCGGTGTTGAGGACGTCCTCGCCCTCCAAGAGGCCCGAAATCCTGGTCTCGCCGACCGCGAGCGCACCCAGGATGAGGGCACGATGGGAGATCGACTTGTCGCCGGGCACCCGTACTTTCCCGGTCAGGGCACCGCTGGCACGAGACTGGAGCGGCCTCGGTTGGTCGGAATGGGTCAAGATTGTGTCCTTGAATAGGCCCTATGGGGCTGGGCGCACCTACCACATGGTCCGAGCCCCGTCACGAGCATGTCTTTCTCTCGTAATGCGCTATTGACAGCCGGCCGCCAACTAGCCAAGTGAAGCACCGCTTTTCAGACATTCCCAGGATTCCTGCCGTGGCCAAGTCCGAACTCGGAACCAAACGTATTTGCCCGACCACGGGCAAGAAGTTCTATGACCTCAACAAGAATCCGGTGATCTCGCCCTATACCGGCGAGGTGGTGCCGATTGCGCCGATTGCGCCCGCGCGCGCACGGGGCGGCGATACCCGCAACATGGCCCAGGACACCGCGCCGGAGCCGGCCGAGGCCGAGGAGTTGGTCTCGCTCGAGGAGGCCGATGCCGAGGAGAGCACCGGCAAGGTCAAGGCTGTCGTGCCCGAATCCGAGGACGATATCGAGGTCGATGAGACCCTCGACGACGACGATGACGATGATTCGACCTTCATTGCCGACGAGGAAGAGGGCGATGAGGACGTGACAGACATCATTGGTGATGTCGGAGGTGATGAAGAGACTTGAGATCAGCCCTGATCTGTGAAAAAGGGTGCACCGCGCGAGTCGCCAAGGGCTCGCCGGTCCGGGGGATCAACCAGGTTCACCCCGGTTAAGGACTAAGGGGCCATAGCTCAGCTGGGAGAGCGCTTGCATGGCATGCAAGAGGTCGGCGGTTCGATCCCGCCTGGCTCCACCAGCCTTCGCTGGCTTCGCCAGCTTCGGCTCGGCAAGCCCTATGTAGCGAGGGCTGCCGCGGCGTAGCCCGAAGGGCGAAGCCGGGCTTTATTCGCAAGCCTTCAGTTCGCGAACTTCGGCTCCGCAAGCGCTTCACGGCGAAGCCAGGCTTTTGCAGGACAAAAGCGGGTGTAAGCTCTCCTCGACAACCGAGGAGTGTGCCCTGAAGTACGTCTACATCCTTGAGAGCCTTAATTCCCTTCATTTCCACGTCGGGATCACCGATGATCTGCGCGCCCGACTGACAAAGCACAATGCTGGCGAGGTGCCTCACACCTCGAAGTATGGGCCTTGGCGTCTCAAGACTTACATCGCGTTTAGCAACGAGAAGCAGGCCATCGCATTCGAGAAGCACCTGAAGTCGGCACCCGGCCGCGCCTTCGCCAAGAAGCGCCTCTAACCCCTAATCCCCGATCACCGCATTCAGCCGATCGCGCAGCGCGACGATCTCGTCTTTCATGGCGACCAGCTCCGGCACCGAGCAGTCCGTCGCCGCCAGAATCGACTGCGGCACGCTGCGCGCCTTCTCCCTCAGCGCATGGCCCTGCGGCGTCAGCGCGATCAGCACCTGACGCTCGTCCTCGCTCGAGCGGGTGCGCTTGACGAGATGGGCGGCCTCGAGCCGCTTGAGCAGCGGCGTCAGCGTGCCCGAATCCAGGAACAGCTTCTCGCCGATCTCCTTGACCGGCACGTCGTCGCGCTCCCACAGCACCAGCATCACCAGATATTGCGGGTAGGTCAGGCCGAGCCGGTCGAGCAGCGGCTTGTAGACGCGGTTGAAGGCGTGCGCGGCGGAATAGACCGCGAAGCAGATCTGGTTGTCGAGCCGCAGCGGCGCGTCCGCTGCCGATGGTTTCCGGGCCATGGGGGAATCTCACGAGGATTGCCCCATTGTGGGACCGCGCGGCACGACATTCAATTGCGAACAATTAAATGTGAGGCCTGGCAATTTCAATTGCACACAATCTAATTGCCTGCAATAAAAGATCGCACCCCAACCCGGAAAGACCCGAGGAGACGAAAATGTCCGTGAACGTCCTCTACAAGACCAGCGCCAAGGCGACCGGCGGTCGCGACGGCCATGCCGCCACCCTCGACGGCGCGCTCGACGTCAAGCTCACCACGCCGAAGGAGCTCGGCGGCGGGGGCGGCGCCGGCAACAATCCCGAGCAGCTGTTCGCTGCCGGCTATGCCGCTTGTTTCATCGGTGCGATGAAATTCGTGGCCTCGCAGGGCGGCCCCAAGGTTCCCGCCGACGCCTCCGTCACCTCGACCGTCGGCATCGGCCCGCGCTCCGAAGGCGGCTTCGGCCTCGACATCGATCTCGCCGTCTCGCTGCCGGGCCTTGCCCGCGCGGAGGCTGAGGCGCTGGTCGCGAAAGCGCACCAGGTGTGCCCGTACTCCAATGCCACGCGCGGCAATGTCGACGTTCGCCTGACGGTCGTCTGATCGAAAGGGCGGATGGGCTGGCCCGGGATTCCCTCGGGCCGGCCGCTTCCGTTGATTTCCCACATCGCGGGATTGCGCGGCGGCGGTGCATGCGGCCCTACGTGCGGCGCCATTGCGGGCGCAAAAAAACCTCGCTAGGCCTGTGATCAAACGTCGATACAGGAGAAGCGAAGGCATGACTGAAGCGGCAACGGGTGCCATGAGCGGACTGCGCGTCATCGATCTCACGCGCGTGCTCGGAGGTCCCTACTGCACCCAGATCCTCGCCGACCACGGCGCCGACGTCATCAAGGTCGAGCCGCCCGCGGGCGACGAGGTGCGCGAATGGGGCCCTCCCTTCCATGAGGAAGACGCGGCCTATTTCGTCGGCATCAACCGCAACAAGCGCTCGATCGGCCTCGACCTCGCCTCCGAGGGCGGCCGCGTCGTGCTGCTGAAGATGCTGGAGACGGCCGACGTCCTGATCGAGAATTTCAAGCCGGGCACACTGGAGAAATGGGGCATCGGCAACGAGGTGTTGCGCGAAAGATTTCCGCGCCTCGTGCATTGCCGGATCTGCGGCTTCGGTGCCGACGGCCCGCGTGGCGGCAATCCGGGCTATGACGCCATCATCCAGGCCATGACCGGCATGATCGCGGCGACCGGATCGCCCGAGAGCGGGCCGATGCGGATCGGCGTGCCCTTGGTCGACATCACCACGGGACTTTATGCGGCGATCGGCATCCTGATGGCGCTGTCGGAACGTCAGCGTTCGGGCAAGGGCCAGTTCCTCGAGACGACGCTGTATGAGACCGGGCTTGCCATCATGCATCCGCACACCGCGAATTATTTCATGCATGGCAAGCCGCCTGGTCTCACCGGCAACGAGCATCCCAACCTCGTGCCTTACGCGATTTTCCCGACCAAGACCGACGACATCTTCATCGGCGTCGGCAATGACGGCACCTTCCGCAAGCTGGCGAAAGAGATCGGCAAACCCGAGCTCGGCACCGACCCGCGCTTTGCCCGCAACAAGGACCGCATCGCCAATCGCGAGGCGCTGCGCGCCGAGCTTGCCGCAGTGTTCAATCAGCACGAGGCCGAGCCGCTGTGCAATCGCCTGCTCGCGGCCGGCCTGCCCGCAGGTCCGGTGCAGAAGATCGATCAGGCGTTGACGAATCCGCACACGATCTACCGCGGCGATATCATCGAGAAGGACTGGTACAAGGGCGTGGCCTCGCCGATCCGGCTCGACCGCAGCAAGCCGAGCCTGCGGCGCGTGCCGCCGAAATTCAGCCAGCACGCCGCGGAGGTGCTGGGTGAGTTCGGCTACTCCAAGGCCGAGATCGACGCGATGGTCGAGAAGGGCACCGTTTGCGGTCCCGAGCGCAAGCGCTAGCGGCCACCTCCTCCGTCAACGAATGATGCCGCAGTGCGGCGCGGGCACGATAGTGCACCGCGAACGGACGAGGCTGCCCGATCCGTCTTCGCCTATTTGACGACTTCCCATTTGGCAGCGCTTGCTGCTTTCGTTTCTCCCGCTTACACAGTCATGTGAACGTCATATGGCGCTGCTAGCGCAAGCGCTTCTTTAGTGACGGGCAAGGGAGGTTTTCTTGATGGCTCTTCGACATATTGGCGCGGCTGCTGCTGTTGCACTCACGGTTGGTCTCGGCTCCTCGCCGGCACTCGCCGTGACCGAAATCCAGTGGTGGCACGCGATGACCGGCGCCAACAACGACGTCATCGTCAAGCTCGCCAACGATTTCAACGCCGCGCAGAGCGACTACAAGGTGATCCCGACCTACAAGGGCAACTACGCCGACACGATGAACGCCGGCATCGCCGCGTTCCGCGCCGGCAACGCGCCGCACATCATGCAGGTGTTCGAGGTCGGCACCGCCACCATGATGGCCGCGACCGGCGCCGTGAAGCCGGTGTACAAGCTGATGGCCGAGACCGGCGAGAAGTTCGATCCGAAGGCCTATCTGCCCGCGATCACCGGCTATTACTCGACCTCGAAGGGCGAGATGCTGTCCTTCCCCTTCAACTCGTCGTCGACGGTGATGTGGGTCAACCTCGATGAGCTGAAGAAGGCCAATGTCGCGATTCCGAAGACCTGGCCCGAAGTGTTCGACGCCGCCAAGAAGCTGAAGGCGGCCGGCCACGCCACCTGCGGCTTTTCCAACTCCTGGGTCACCTGGGTCAATCTCGAGCAGCTCTCCGCCTGGCACAACGTGCCGTTGTCGACGAAGGCCAACGGGCTCGACGGCTTCGACACCGTGCTGGAGTTCAACGGACCTCTCCAGGTCAAGCATCTCGAAAACCTGGTCGAGCTCCAGAAGGACAAGACCTACGACTATGCCGGCCGCACCAACACCGGCGAGGGCCGCTTCACGTCGGGCGAATGCCCGCTCTACCTGACCTCGTCGGCGTTCTTCGGCAACGTCAAGGCGCAGGCCAAGTTCGCCTTCACCGCGGTGCCGATGCCCTATTATCCCGACGTCAAGGGCGCGCCGCAGAACTCGATCATCGGCGGTGCCTCGCTCTGGGTGATGGGCGGCAAGTCGGCTGACGAATACAAGGGCGTCGCAAAATTCCTCACCTTCCTCTCGGATACCGATCGCCAGGTCTACATCCACAAGGCTTCGGGCTATCTGCCGATCACCAAGGCGGCGTATGAGAAGGCGAAGGCGGAAGGCTTCTACAAGGACCAGCCGTATCTGGAGACGCCGCTGCTCGAGCTGACCAACAAGGAGCCGACCGAGAATTCGCGCGGCCTGCGCCTCGGCAACATGGTGCAGCTCCGTGACGTCTGGGCGGAAGAGATCGAGCAGGCGCTGGCGGGCAAGAAGACCGCCAAGCAGGCGCTGGACGCGGCCGTCGAGCGCGGCAACACCATGCTGCGCCAGTTCGAAAAGACCGCCGTGAAGTAAGGCGACGAGCGGCAGGCCGGTCAACCCGGCCTGCCGCCCCCCGCGGGCATCATGCAAAAGCAAGCCATTTTCCAATCCAAGCTATTGCCCTATGCGCTGGTTGCGCCGCAGCTCGCGATCGTCCTGATTTTCTTCTACTGGCCGGCCTTGCAGGCGCTGATCCAGTCCTTCCTGCTCCAGGACGCCTTCGGCCTGTCGAGCAGCTTCGTCTGGTTCGACAACTATCTCGAGCTGTTCAGGGAGCGCGCCTATTTCGAGGCGATCGTCCGCACCTTCTTCTTCTCGTTCGCGATCGCGGTGTCGTCGCTGTCGTTTGCGCTGCTGCTCGCCGTGATGGCGGACAAGCCGCTGCGCGGCTCGCTGCTCTACCGGACGCTGCTGATCTGGCCCTATGCGGTGGCGCCGCCGGTCGTCGGCGTGCTCTGGATCTTCATGCTGCATCCCTCGCTCGGCGTGCTCTCGCGGTATTTGCGCGCCCTCGGCATCGACTGGAATCCGCTGCTCGACGGCGACCAGGCCGCAGCGCTGATCATCCTCGCCGCCGCCTGGAAGCAGATCTCCTACAACTTCCTGTTCTTCCTCGCCGGCCTGCAGAGCATCCCGAGAAGCGTGCTCGAGGCTGCCGCGATCGACGGCGCGCGCCCGATGCGCAGGTTCTGGACCGTGACCTTCCCGCTGCTGTCGCCGACCATCTTCTTCCTCCTGGTCGTCAACATCGTCTACGCCTTCTTCGACACGTTCGGCATCATCGACACCATGACCCGCGGCGGTCCCGGCAAGTCGACGGAAACGCTGGTCTACAAGGTCTATTCCGACGGCCTGCTCGGCGGCAATCTCGGCAGCTCGGCGGCGCAGTCGGTGATCCTGATGATCATGGTGATCGTGCTGACGGGCATCCAGTTCCGCTTCGTCGAACGCAAGGTAACCTACTGATGGTCGAGGAAGAAGGCTTTCGGCGCTACGTCGCGCATGTCATCCTCTGGATCGGGATCGCGATCGTCGCCTTCCCCGTCTACATCGCGATCGTCGCCTCGACCCAGGACAACGCGCTGATCGCGAACGGGCAGATGTCGCTGCTGCCCGGCGGCCACTTCTTCGAGACTTACTATCAGACCATCTTCGTCGGCACGAGCGGCTCGACCCGCGAGCCCGTCGGCAACATGATGCTGAACTCGCTGATAACGGCGCTGCTGATCGCGGTCGGCAAGATCGCGATCTCGATCATCTCGGCCTATGCGATCGTGTATTTCCGCTTCCCGTTCCGGATGCCGATCTTCTGGCTCATCTTCATCACGTTGATGCTGCCGGTCGAGGTGCGCATCTATCCGACCTACAAGATCGTCGCCGATCTGCATATGCTCGACAGCTATGCCGGCCTGTCGCTGCCGCTGATCGCATCGGCCACCGCGACGCTGCTGTTCCGCCAGTTCTTCATGACGGTGCCGGACGAATTGCTGGAGGCCTCGCGCATCGACGGCGCAGGTCCCTTGCGCTTCTTCTGGGATACGCTGCTGCCGCTGTCGCGCACCAACATGGCCGCGCTGTTCGTGATCCTGTTCATCCTCGGCTGGAATCAATATCTCTGGCCGCTCTTGATCACCACGCGCGACGACATGCAGACGATCCAGATCGGCATCCGCAAGATGATCACCACCACCGACGCGCTGACCGAATGGCCGATCGTGATGGCAACCGCCGTGCTCGCCATGCTGCCGCCGGTGTTCGTCGTCGTCGTGATGCAGAAGCTATTCGTGCGCGGCCTCGTCGAGACGGAGAAGTAGAGATTTATGGCTAACGTCACCCTGCGCAACGTCCGCAAGACCTACACCGGCGGCTTCGAGGCCATCAAAGGCGTCAACGTCGATGTCGGCGACGGACAGTTCTGCGTGCTGGTCGGACCAAGCGGCTGCGGCAAGTCCACGCTGCTGCGCATGGTCGCAGGGCTCGAGACCGTCACCGGCGGCGAGATCGACATCGGCGGGCGCGTCGTCAACCAGATCGAGCCCGCCGACCGCGACATCGCGATGGTGTTCCAGAACTACGCGCTCTATCCGCATATGAGCGTGTACAACAACATGGCCTATGGCTTGCGCAACCGCGGCATGGCGGAAGCCGAGATCAAGACGCGCGTCGAGGAAGCCGCGCGCGTGCTCGAATTGTCCGCCATGCTGGAGCGCAAGCCGCGCCAGCTCTCCGGCGGCCAGCGCCAGCGCGTCGCCATGGGCCGCGCCATCGTGCGCCAGCCGAAAGTGTTTCTGTTCGACGAGCCGCTCTCCAATCTCGATGCCAAGCTGCGCATCGCGATGCGGGTCGAGATCCGCAAATTGCAGCGCCGGCTCAACACGACGTCGATCTACGTCACCCACGACCAGCTCGAGGCGATGACGCTCGCCGACATTCTCGTCGTGATGAACGGCGGCCAGGTCGAGCAGGTCGGCAACCCGCTGGCGATCTACGAGAAGCCGGCGACCACCTTCGTCGCCTCCTTCATCGGCGCGCCGCCGATGAATCTGATGTCGACGCGGCCCGAGGAGATCCGGTCGCAGCTCGCCGGCAGCGCTGCGGCCGACGCCGGCATCCTCGGCATCCGCCCGGAGGATTTCGTCATCACCGACGAGACGCCCGCCGGCGGCGTCGCCCTGCCGCTCACCGTGGAAGCGATCGAGCGCGTCGGCGCCGAAACCTTCGTCTACGGCTCGCGCCAGCAGGAAGACCAGCGCGTCGCCGCCACGCCCGGCGAGCTGCCGCCCGGCGAAGTCATCGTCCGCATTCCCGGAACCGAAGCCCCCGCCATCGGCGCGAAAATCCGCGTCGTGGCGGTGCAGAGCAAGCTGCATTTGTTCAGCGGCGACGGGCGGAAGCGGATCGAGGCCTGACGGGTTCCGAAAGGAGTCAGATCAAAACCGTGAAAACAACCCCATGCACAGTAGAAGGGGCTTTGTTTTCGTTGGGGAAATTCGGCGGCAGATTCGTCATGCCCGGGCTTGTCCCGGGCATCCACATTCTTGGTGCCGCGAGGAAGGTCGTGGATGGCCGCGACGAGCCCGGCCATGACGCCTAATGCGATGCTCTGGGCCTGACGATGGTGGCGTCGGCCCATCCACAGGCCCCGGCTACGTCCTTGAACCCACACATGGATATGCCCATATTGCTGACCAAGGGGTGCCTTGACGGGCCCTGAAACACCAAAGTCGCTTCTGCGAGGACTTTGTAAACTATGTCTCGTGTTCCAACGCTCTCCAGTCCCTTCCTGCTGGGCTTCGACGAGATCGAGCGCGTGCTCGACCGCGTCGTCAAAGGCGCCGACGGCTACCCTCCCTACAATATCGAGAGGTGTGACCGCACGGACGGCCAGCCCGAGCGTTTGCGCATCACGCTGGCGGTTGCCGGATTCACGCGCGACCAACTCGATGTAACCATTGAGGAAAACCAGCTCGTGATCCGCGGGCGGCAGCAGGACGAAAAGACCCGGCAATACATCCATCGCGGCATCGCCGCGCGCCACTTCCAGCGCACCTTCGTGCTGGCTGAGGGGATGCTGGTGCTGGGGGCGGATCTGAAGAACGGGCTGTTGTCGATCGATCTGGCCCGGCCTGAACCGGAGCGGATCGTTAAGACAATCGCTATCAATGAGCACGAATAATGGAACGAGTAGCGGACTCGACCGCTTAGTGTTCCAGAGGAGTCGAGACCATGAGTGAAGGTCACGTTGCGTTCGAATACGAAGCCAAGAACGTCTCTCCGGAGACGCTGGCGACCCTGGGCGAAGGCCATATCGCCTATGTGAAGCAGATCCGCTCCGAGGACGTGCCGGACCTGTTCCCCGAGGCGCCCAAGATTGCGCCGGGTCTCAAGCTGTTCGCGCTCCACGCCGCCGACGGCACGCCGATCATGTTGACCGACAGCCGCGAAGCCGCAATCGCCAACGCCTGGAGCAACGAGCTGCAAGCGGTGAGCGTGCACTGAGCACGCGCGTCGCAGGAATAGAGTTTTGACGGGCATGCCTTCGCACGAAGGCGTGCCCGTTTCACTTTGACGACGAATTCGGATATTCTAAAATCTGGTTGATCCGACCAGAAAGCGCAACATGGCGGCAAAGCCCCCCTCTTCAAAGCCCCCCTCTTCGAAGAAGGGTCTTCAATCGAGACGATGGAGCCTTCAGGATGCGAAAACGCATCTGAGCCACATCGTCAGAGAGGCCCAACGCTCTGGACCACAGCGCGTGACGCTGCACGGGAAGGACGCCGCGGTGATTGTCGCGGCAGAGGAATTTGACCGCCTTCAGCGGCCCGTAAGCGGCCGCGATATCGCTGTCGCCCTTGCCAAGTCTCCATTGGGCGACCTGGAGTTCGAACGCCTGACGATCAAGTCCAAGGTTCGGGACGTCGAGCTTTGAGGGGATGGCTGCTCGATACCAAACGTGGTTTCGGAACTACGCAGGCCGAAACCCAATCCTGATGTAGCGAATTTGGTCGCCGGCCAAACCGGCGACGACCTCTATGTCACGGAGGTCACATTTGCCGAAATCGTCTATGGCATCGAGCAACTCTCCGACCCGCCAGGCGAGCGGATCTTCGATCGTGGCTGGATAACACGCTTCGGCCGCTGTTCGCGGGGCGGGTTCTCGGCATCACGGAGGACGTGATCGTGCGATGGAGAACGATGGTCGCCGAAGGGCGCAAGCGCCGCCACACGTTCGGACAACCGGATTTGTTCATCGCGGCCATCGCGGCTTCACAGGACCTGATCGTGGTTACACGCGATGTCGACGAATTCGTCGAGGCGCGCGTCCGGCTCAGGTCGCGAAAGTTTCAAACTTCAACGCCCCGCCGGGATCAGCGCCCGCATGATCTCCGGCTTCCAGCTTTGACGCGCGCTGTCGAAGGCGGCGAAATCATGGTCGAACTGCCAGTAGGCCCATGCCCAGCCAAGCCGCTCCGCAGTTCGCGCCACGAACGACAGGTATCTCGTCCGAGCTTCGGCTGGAGCGGCCTCGTACACGCCGAACTCGCCGAGATAGATCGGGCGCTTTTCCCGCTCGGACCAGATACGCACCTTCTCGAAATTGGCGAGAGCCTTCCGTTCGTCCTCCAGAGTGCCCCAATCAAGTGGCCCTACTCGCGAAAACGTTTCGGACCACGGTGCGCCCTGATGAGTGAAACGGATCGGCGCGTAATAATGAAACGTGACGATGAGGTTTCGGTCATCTGACGGCAGGACCAGGTCCTCGACAGGGATGTCATCGATGTTGAGAACCGCAGCGATCACTGCCCGCCGGGGATTGGTGGCGCGGATGATGCCGAGACACTCATTCAGAAGGGCGTTCCAGGCGGCAGACGTCATCTGCCCGCCCGGCTCGTTGAGAACCTCGAAGACAAGCCTCGGATATTTTCCGGCATAGCGCGCGGCGATTTGCGTCCAGAACGCTTTCAGCTTCTCGGCGCATCCGGACACGTCGCGCTGGCAAACACCGGTATCGTGTTCGTCGAGGACGGGGATGAGATTCCGGGCGAGCACTTCCTCGATAACGGCATCGAGCCGGCGCAAGACGATGTCATCCAGCAAATTCCCGGGGCCCATGAACTTGAAGGCAAAGAAATTGATCCGAACGTGCGAGAACCCGGCGTTTCTGATCGCAGTGAGGTTGTCCAGGCGGAATGGCGCGTTCCGGCCGCCTTCCCAGATACCGTCGTAGCCGAGGATGTTGATGCCGCGCCCCAATCTCGGGGGCGCAGGCGCGGTGCCCTGCCCGGCTGCCTCGGCGTGACGGCAGATCGCAAGCACGGATATCGCCAAGGCGAGACCCAAAGTGACCGGCCAGCGGGCGCAGATGGCCTTCATCCTGCTTGCCCCCATCATTGCTGCAGGGGTTGCTGCGGCACCGGCCTGCACACTGCGAAGAAGAATGCGACGAGAAGCACCGACGTGAACATCGTCGAGCGAAGCAACATCGTCTCGGTGAAATTCGATTGAAAGCTCAGGACGACGAATCCGATGATGAGCGCGCAGTGGCAACGATCGATCGAGCGAGTGGCGATCAAATACAGGACCTTTTCCGAGAACAGATAGACGCTCGCAACGAACAGAACGTATCCCAGAAATCCGGTTTCAATCGCCACCGCGACGTAACCGCTGTGATAATTGTCGAGCACCCAGCCATGGTTCTGATTGAAATAGTCGTAAATCGAAGGCCGCGTCCAGAATCCGTTGATGCCGAAGCCCAGCAGCGGCGCGTCGTTGAAATGGCTGATGGCGTACTGCCAAATGAAGGTCCGCTCGGTGAAATCGATGGTCGATTCGCCGATACGGATGGAATCGTACCCCGTCACATAGAAATACAGCATCAGCAGGGCGGCCAGGATGCACATGATGAACGGCAGCACCGCGTAGACTCTCATGCAGCGGATCGACCACATCGAAGTCACGAGCAGTCCGCCCGCGGCAAGCGCAACGGCACCGGCACCACGAGATCCCGAGGCGATGACGCAGGTCGATGCCAGGAGAAAGGTCGAGAGGAAAGCGATCCACCCCTGGCCCGTCATCTTCTGATAACAGGCGAAAAACATCAGATAGGCGCTGATGAAGCCGAGCGTCTGCTTCGATTCATATATTCCCTGCCACTGGCCATTGTGCATCCAGCTCTGGTCAACGCCGATCTCGGGCACGAAGACCGCACACAGGGCCGAGGCGGCGACCAGGATGAAGAGCCCCAGCGCCGTCGATCCGACGATCTCGTCGATGTCGATACGCGTGATGAGGCAGTAAGCACCGAAGGTCGTCACCACAAGTGCCGCGCTCTTCATGATCGCTGCGGTGGCGAGGCTGGTCCAGAGAACGGAAACGGCAGCGAGAGTATAGAATGCGACCAGCGTGATGAGATCGGGATTGGGCTGCACGCGCACGCGTGGACGTACGAAGACGCTGGCGTAGATCAGGATGACCCACATCAAGAGCGCGACGGCCTGTTGCACATAGCTCCACTCTGCGGGGAGCAATGCGGGGTGGAAAACGCCCATCGACGCGATCACGTTGACGGTGATCGAGATGCGGATCACGTTTCTGGCAAGCGTTTCCACGCCGGCGCCGGGCGCTTTCCAGATCGCGCTGTCGTATGCCTCGGAATCCGCTACGGTGTGCAGGCTGGCCATGAGCCGACCTTCCGAAAGCACGGTTAATATTTCCCTTAAGGTTGCATCGCGACCCCTTCGCGCGGTCGGCGGCCCCAGGGCAAACCTTCGGCGAAGGTCATATCGCCGATGTGAAGCAGATCCCAGCCACGATGGATTCGAGACCGACAGGAGGCTTGCAGCTTTGTGAACGCCGCCGAAGGCGATGCGGCGATCCAGACATAGCCCTCGCCATATTGTGTGGCGATGTACTTTGGCGATTTGGCGCTGTCGCCAGGCTTGGTCCGCAGCCTGTTCACCAGAAAGTCGATGTTGCGCCGGATATGTCGGATTCCGAAGCAACCTCATCGAGCAGACGGCCGCGGCGCATGAGGCGATGCGGATTCCGGGTGAGGGCGAGCAACAGCGCGCGCTCGTTTCTGGCGAACTTGATCGTCTGCCCATTGCGGCGCGCGAACAGGCACGTCTCGTCAAGGATCAGATCTCCGAAGCGGAGATCTGGCACTTTGTTCACTCCTGCCCCCTTAAGGCCAATCAAGCGCCGATCAGAGACAGGTATCCTCTTGAACGGCCCTGCCGCAAGCCTTGCATGGAGTCGCCGAAAATGCCGCGGCAGTTGGACGCGATAACGACGGCTTGGCGCGAGCTTTACGCCGCAGTCGCGGGCGGCAGAGCGAGCACCGAATAGATCGCCTGGGCGTCGCGCGAGGCGCGGAGCTTCTTGGCGATGTCCTGATCGCGCAGGAGACGGGCGATGCGAGCGAGCGCCTTGAGGTGATCGGCGCCGGCGCCTTCGGGGGCGAGCAGCAGGAAGACCAGGTCGACCGGCTGGCCGTCCATCGCCTCGAAATCGATCGGGCGATCGAGCCGCGCGAACAGGCCAAAGATCTTTTCCAGCTTGGGCAGCTTGCCGTGGGGAATGGCGACGCCATAGCCGACCGCGGTGGTGCCGAGCTTCTCCCGCTGCAGCAGCACCTCGAATACCGAGCGCTCGTTCTGCCCGGTCAGCTCGGCGGCCTTGGCTGCGAGCTCCTGCAGGGCCTGCTTCTTGCTGTTGACCTTCAATGCCGGGAGAATCGCCTCGGGTGCGACCAGATCGGTAATCGGCATGGAGGGTTTCCGAGGTGAATTAAACCGTCAGGTTCCGAATTGGCCAGCTTGATAGACCAAACTGAGCCGGCGTCAATAACATGAAGCAGGAGGCGGACTTAGCCCCGGTTCAGATGTGGGGGGCTTCTACTCCAACGCAATCCCGGTGCCAACTCCCGCATGCGGCTTTGCCCCCGTCATTGTTAAGGGGCCGGAATGCTACGGGCCCCGTCCCAGGCCTAACCATCCGACCGGCCGTCGACCTTCGCACCCGGCGGGTCAATCCAGCCCACATTGCCGTCCGCCCGGCGGTAAATGATGTTCACCCGGCCGGACGAACCATGCTGGAACACCAGGCAGGGTGCCCCGCTGAGGTCGAGTTCCATGACAGCTTCGCTGACCGAGAGCCGCTTCAGCGCCGTGGTTTGCTCCGCAATGATGACGGGGCTGTAGCCGGTGACTTCCTCTTCACCCTCCCCAGGCGCTTCCAGCACATAGCTGGTGGCATCGAGCGCAGCCATCGCCTCGGAGGCGGCATGGGCCTTGCGGGCGGAGCGGTCCTTGAGCCGGTTCTTGTAGCGACGCAGCCGCTTCTCGATCATCAGCAGCGCCTGGTCAGCGCTGGCATAAGCATCCGGCGCGTTCGAATCGGCCTCCAGCGTAATTCCCGAATCGAGATGCAGGGCGCAATCGGTGCGGAAACCGAAGCCGTCCTTGCTCAGCGTGATGTGGCCGGAATAGTTGCCGTCGAAATATTTGCGCAGCACCTCGTCGGTTCGGTCGGCGACGCGACCGCGCAGGGCCTCGCCGACGCTGATGCTCTTTCCCGAGATTCTGAGAGTCATGTGATGCCTCGCTTGGTTGGTGCCCAGCTTGGATCGGTCTCGATGGGGAATCGAGAGTAGCGCGATTTCGCTCCGGCGCAATCAGGCCAGTTCGGGGTTGCGGGAGCGATCGGACAAGGCGGTGGAGAGGACGTTACCAAGAGCGCTCTGCTTGTCGCGGCGGCGTTGCACCGAGGAGGGTATGCGCATGGCTTCGCGGTACTTCGCGACCGTGCGGCGGGCAATATCAATGCCCGAGGCGCGCAAGCGTTCCACGATGGTGTCATCCGACAGGATCGCGGAGGGCTCCTCCGAATCGATCAGCTGCTTGATGTGGTGACGCACGGCTTCCGCCGAATGCGCCTCACCGCCGTCGGCCGAGGCGATCGAGGCCGTGAAGAAATATTTCAGCTCGAACGTGCCGCGGTTGGTCGCCATATATTTGTTGGCGGTGACGCGCGACACCGTGGATTCATGCATCTGGATGGCATCAGCGACGGCCTTCAGATTGAGCGGCCGCAGGTGCGCGACGCCATGGGTGAAGAAGCCGTCCTGCTGGCGCACGATCTCGGTTGCAACCTTCAGGATGGTGCGGGCGCGCTGGTCGAGCGCGCGCACGAGCCAGGTCGCGTTCTGCAGCGCGTCGGTGAAATACGACTTGTCGCCGTCCTTGCCGATCTTCTTCGACAGCTCGGAATAGTAGGTCTGGTTGACCAGCACGCGCGGCAAGGTGTCGCTATTGAGCTCGACATGCCAGCCGCCGTCGGGGCCCGGACGGACATAGACATCGGGCACCATGGTCTGCAGGCGCGCCGAGCCGAACTTCATGCCCGGCTTGGGATTGAGGCGGCGGATCTCGCCGATCATGTCGGCGATGTCCTCGTCGTCGACGCCGCAGATCTTGCGCAAGGCAACGATGTCACGCTTGGCCAAGAGATCGAGATGCTCGACCAGGGCCTGCATCGCGGGGTCGTAGCGGTCGAGCTCGCGCAGCTGGATCGCCAGGCATTCGCTCAAGGACCGCGCGCAGACGCCGGGCGGGTCGAATTTTTGCAGCACGGCAAGGACGTCCTCGACCTCCTGCTGCGTTGCGCCGAGACGCTCGGCGGCCTGGCCGAGATCGGGCGGCAGATAGCCGGCCTCGTCGACGAGATCGATCAGGTACTGGCCGATCAGGCGCTGGGCGGGGGCGGTGAAGGCGACCGAGAGCTGCTCGGCGAGATGATCCGACAACGTTGTCTCGGCCGCGACAAAAGCTTCGAGATTGTAGTCTTCGTCACCCGAGGCGCCGCCGCCCCATTCGGTATAGGTGGTCGGCACGGCATCCTGGGCGTTGCGCGCCGCAGCCTCGGCCGGCTCCTCGGAGAAGACGTTGTCGAGGCCGGTGTCCAGGGTCTGCTCGATCTCGGCGCGGGTGCCGAGATCCTTGCTCATCCATTCTTCCTGGCCCGGCTCGAAGGCCTCGCCGCTGCCGCCGAAGCCGTCGTCGCCAACACCGTCACCTTGACCACCGGAATCGTTGCCATCGCCGTACTGGCCGGCCTCGGCCGAGGCCTCGCCCGCGGGGGCCTCGTCATTGGCCCGCTCCAGGAGGGGGTTACGCTCAAGCTCCTCTTCCACGAAGGTGGTGAGATCGAGATTGGACAATTGCAGCAGCTTGATCGCCTGCATCAGCTGCGGCGTCATGACCAGCGACTGCGATTGCCGGAACTCTAATCTCTGCGTGAGCGCCATGAAGCAAGAACCGTTCCCAAAAATTGGTCCGATTTTTGCTTATCCTAGTCCGAGCCCGATGTACATGTCTTGACGGATTGGAAAAAAGGGCTAGAGGCGGAACTCCTCGCCAAGGTAAAGGCGGCGCACGTCCGGATCAGCAACGATCTCATCCGGCGTCCCCTCGGTCAAGATTTCCCCGGCATAGACGATATAGGCGCGATCGGTGAGACCGAGCGTCTCGCGGACATTGTGGTCGGTGATGAGCACGCCGATGCCGCGATTGGTGAGATGGCGGACGAGGTCCTGGATGTCGCCGACGGCGATCGGGTCGATGCCGGCGAAGGGCTCGTCGAGCAGCATGTAGTTCGGCCGCGTCGCCAGCGCGCGTGCGATCTCGACGCGGCGGCGTTCGCCGCCGGACAGCGCGATCGACGGCGATTTGCGCAGGCGCGTGATGTTGAACTCGTCGAGCAACGAATCGAGCTGCTGCTCGCGTTTCTTGCGCGAGGGCTCGACCACTTCGAGCACGGCGCGGATGTTCTGCTCGACGGTGAGGCCGCGGAAGATCGAGGCTTCCTGCGGCAGGTAGCCGATGCCGAGCCGCGCGCGCTGATACATCGGCAGCTTCGTCACATCATGGCCGTCGAGCTCGATCGCGCCGCGGTCGGCCTTGATCAGGCCGGTGATCATGTAGAACACGGTGGTCTTGCCGGCGCCGTTCGGGCCGAGCAGGCCGACCGCTTCGCCTCGGCGCACATAGATGCTGACGCCGCGCACCACCTGGCGGCTGCCGAAGGCTTTTTCCACATTATGCACAGCCAGGAAGCCGGGCCGCTTCAGCAGCTGCGGCCCGCCTGCGCCATTGGATTTGCTGGCGGCCCTGACCGGGTGGACCGGCTGCGGCCGCGGCGGCTCGACTTGATAGTCGGCCTGGTAGTCCGCCTGGAACTGGTCGGGCGCACGCATCGGCTGCTCCCGGGTGATCGGCGGCGCGTCCCTGACAGGACTGGCCATGAGGCCGCCGACGCTGTCACCGAGTGCGGTAATGTCCTGACGCGCAAATCCAGGCCGGCCACGTTTGGCGGGGCGCCGACGGAACATGCTGAAGAGATCGACCATCCCCGCCTTCTAGCCTTGCGCGTTTCGTGCGCGAAATTCGCGTGATCTGCCACGCCAGCCAGACCGATTCGCTGACGCAGCATGAGTGAAGGGATGTCTCATGCCCAGTGAAACACGCCCGAAAAGCGGCGAACCCCGCTTCGAAAGCCCTGCGCGCTAGATACAGTCTCGCCGCGCAGGCTTCAACCTCGGATCGGGAGCACCCGAGCCAAGTGATTGAATTTACTTTTGTTTGCTTGCGCCGGGCAGCTGCAAGGGCGGCGCCGCGCCGGATTTGCCGCCCTGGCCGCAATCATTGCTGCCACCCTGCGGCATCAGGACCTGGACTCCCCGTCCGCTGTCAGATTCCACGCGCGACACGCCGGTGGTCATATCGACGGTCAGGCGGTCGCCGCGCATGACGTTCTTGCACTGGGTCAGGACCACCTGGCCCGAGCCGCCGAGCATGGTGATGAGATTGGTCCGGGTGTCGAAGATGGCAGTCTCGCCTGTCACCACCTGGTCCTTCTGGGTGACCACGACATTGCCGCGTGCCTCCAACCGCTTGATCGAGGAGCTGCCGCTCGGTCCTGGCGTCGCCGACTGCATCGGCGCCGATTTCGCGCCCTTCGCCGGTGCGGGCTGCGGCGTGGCCGGCTTGTCGCCGCCCGAATCGTAAAACACCACGAGCGTCTTCGAGGTCATGGTGGTGTCGCCCTGCACGACCTTCACATTGCCGGCGAAGGTCGCCTCCTTCTTCTTGTCGCGCATTTCCAGCGACGCGGCCTCGATCTGGATCGGCTGATCGCGGTTCTGCGAAAAGCCCTGCATCGCGTTGGGCACGCCTTGCATCGCGCCCTGCGCGATGGCCGCACCCGTGACGAGCAGCGCGAGGCCGACGGCGAGCGCGGCCTTGCCGACGACAGCGTTGCGCGAAAAACGGTTCATCATGAAAATCACTTTGAATTGGCAGGCTTGTTCTGAGGCGTGCGTGTCTTCGCCGGCGCGGGCTCGGATGGAACGGGCTGGGCGGCAGCGGGCTCGTCCAGCTTGTCCAGATGCATCACCACATTGCCCTCGAAGCGGATGACGTCACCGCCTTCGGTAATTCGCAGGCGATCCGCGCTCAGCGTGCCATTGGTCAGCTTGACGTCGACGCGCTCGTCCGAGGTGACCGTGCCCTTGCCCATGTCGACGAAGGCCGAGTTCAGCCGCGCCTCATAGCCGGTCGAGGTGCGCAGGAAGATGTCCTCGTGCAGATCGAGCTGCTGCTGCTTATTGTCGAAGCGGCCGGTGCGGGCGTCGAGGAACAAGGTCGATTGATCCTCCATCAGCACCTTCGCCCGCAAATCCGAGAGATCGACATGATCGGGGTCGGTGATGTCCTGTGTCGCGGTCTTGGCCCAGAGCTCGTAAGGCCGCTGGTCCGGCGTGTAACCGGCGAGGTGCGGCGTCTCCATCGTGATCCTGGTGCCGGACACCACCATATTTCCGGAATCGAGCGGCAGCTTCGGCATCAGCATGCGGAACGGATTGAAGATCGAGACGCCGACGATGGCAGCCATGGACAGCAGCACCGCACCCGGTACCGCGATGCGCAGAATCCGCACCAGGCGGCTGTGGCGCGCCGCGCTGGCGAACTTCGCCGCAAGCGCGGCGTCGTAGGTGGGATTCTGGGCCGAATTCACCTGGGCTCCTACTTACCTCGGCTCCTGACTATCGCTCGGCCCCATTCTATCCGGCGCCGCCCAAATATGCAGCCGGCGACAGGCCGTTACGAAAGTGTCCGAAACGGGGCGGCAACCCCTGGCCAATCGCAGCGAGAGCCCCTTAGGAATGCGCGAAAATGTCCTCTTCCGCCCAGCCCTGGAGGTCGAGAAGAGCGCGAGTCGGCAGGAAATCGAAACAAGCCTGCGCCAGCGCGGCGCGGCCTTCCCGGACCAGCATGGCGTCGAGCCGCTCGCGCAAGGCATGCAGATGCAGCACGTCGGAGGCGGCGTAGGCGAGCTGCGGCTCGCTGAGGCTGTCGGAACCCCAGTCGCTGGACTGCTGCTGCTTGGAGAGGTCGATGTTGAGCACCTCGCGCACGAGGTCCTTGAGGCCGTGGCGGTCGGTATAGGTGCGGGTCAGGCGGGAGGCAATCTTGGTGCAATAGATCGGTCCGGTCATGACGCCGAAGGTCTGGTACAGGACCGCGATATCGAACCGCGCGAAGTGGAAGATTTTCGTGACCGCCGGATTGGCCAAAAGCGCCTTCAGGTTCGGCGCGTCGGTGTGCCCCTTGGGGATCTGCACCACGTCGGCGCTGCCGTCACCGGGCGAGAGCTGCACCACGCAGAGCCGGTCACGGTGCGGGTTCAGCCCCATGGTCTCGGTATCGATCGCCACCGCTCCGGTGTAGCGGGACAGGTCGGGCAGGTCGCCGCGGTGCAGGCGTACGGTCATGGCGGGTCAAAACCTCGGGTCGAATCGGTGCATTTTGCAGGCTAGAGCACGATCCGGAGAGTGCGAAGCGGTTTTCCGACGAGACCATGCGAACCGGCCGCGGCCGCGTTTATCTGCTGGCGGCGGACCGCGCAAGCGTCAGTCGCAGTCAGTCATTGAGACGCACCAGGACGTCGTTGATCCCGAAGGGGCCGGTCGTGAACGCATCGCAAGCGCCACGCCGGACGAAGACGCAGGTGTTGATGTCATGGCTCGCGAGGGCACAGGTTCGCTTGGAAAAGTCCGGGGGCAGTTCTCCGGCCAGCGACGCCGGGGCGATGATGCGGTTGAATTCGCGTTGGTGCTTTTGCACCAGCGCCGAAAGCTGTCCATTGACCAGAGGATCGTCCTGATAGAAGGAATAGACCGGACGACCGATCGCGAGTTGCCCGCGGCCCGGCAGGAACGGGTCGTGCATGCCGTACAGGGCGAGACCGCAGAATTCCGGATCGACGTCAAGGTCCGTCGCCAATTTCGCCTCGGCCGTGCCGAGCATCCAGTTGTGGCGCATGGTGTAGGTCGCGCCTGACAATCCCAGCGACAGCAGCACCCAACCCGCGCAGACGACGGGAAGGCCCCAGTGCCGCCACCCAGGGCGGTGGCGCATCAACTGGACCCAATCCGCCGAGCCAAGCGCCGCAGCGATGATCAGCAAGGGGATCGACAGGAAGATGAAGCGATATTCCTTGTGCGCGATCATGCTGTGAAATGCGACGTTCACGATCGCCGCGACGATCAGCAGCGGGGCATGTTGCCAGCCACGCCGGAGCGCCATCAGCATCAGCAGCGTCGCTCCCGACCACAGGATAGACATCAGCTGGATGTAAGCCATCGGCGGCGCGACGCCGAATTCCGACGCCCTGTCATGCAGGAGATTTTGCTGAATGTTGAGGACGAGCCACGCGAACGGAATCGAGCCGTTGGCGAGGTCGACGCCAGCCGCGACCGCCAGAGCGGCGCATCCGCCGGCAATCAGGGCAATTGCGTTGCGCAGATCCCGCCAGCAGGCGCCCAGCACGAACACGGCGCAGGCCGGCGCATATTGGAAGCGCCAGACGAAAGCGAGCCCGAGCAATGCGCCGCCGGCAAAGAGGCGGTTGCGCGAGGGTTCTCCGGTCAGCAGCAAGGCTGCCGGCAGGATGAGGGCCGTCGTCAGCGGTTCGCTCAGCGTGTGAGGCGCGAAATAGACGAGCTCGAACCAGACCGCGGCGGCAAGCGCCGCGACGATGGCATGCGCGCGCGAGATCCGCGCGCCGAAATGCCAGGCGGTTGCGACGATCGACAGCGACGCAAGGCTGACGAGCAGGCGAGGCGCGACGAAGGCACCCCAGCCGCCGGGTGCAAGCCAGTCGCCCAGCGCGACCGGGCCTGCGAACAAGGTCGGCAAGAACCAGCTTCGAATGCCGTCACGCCATTCCCAGGTGACGACGCCCTGATGACCGAGCAGGCGCCAGGCCGGCTCCAGATATTGATAGATCTCGTCGTTGTGATTGATGTTCGGCCAGAAGGCGAGCGGCAGCCGGATGGCCGCGGCGACCAGCAGCAACGCACACAGGACGCCGTATCGCGCTGCCAAGCTTTTGGATTCGCCGGCGGGAGCGCTGGCGGGAACGAACAGAACTGCGGCACTATCCGTCATTATTTCTTGGCCTCGCCGGCAAAATCGGGCCTGACGTAAACGGTTTCATAGGCCCCACTGTATTGCTCGCGCCAGCCACGCCGCTCGACCAGAAACCGCCGTAGCTGCTCATGCGTCCTGACCCACAGCACCGCGTCAATCCGGTATTTGTCGAGCACCATGTCCCAAGCCGCTTCGTCGATTTCCCAGCTCACCAGCTTGAAATAGTCGTGCAGCAGATCGTCCGGATAGGCGGTGGCGGCACGGCCGTCGACGAAGGGCGAGACGGTGCCGTGCGTCTTGAAGATCAGGTAGCCGCCGACATTCCAGTTGTTCAGGACGCGCGCGCCGGCAAGATTCTTTTGCAAATAGCTGGCGTCTTCGTTCGACAACATGTCCGGCATCGCGAACGCCGGAGCGGCGCGCAGGAAGACCATCGGCAAGGTGCACAGACCGACGATGCCGGCCGCGAGCAGCGGTCCCTTGACGTCGATATTGGTGAACCGCTCAGGCAGCAGCCGGCTGACGTGCAGCGCCATCGGTACCGCCGAGAAGATGAAGAAGAATGCGATGTACCTGAACTGATACAGGCCCAGTATCAGGAACAGCCACGACATCAATCGTGGTTCGAGCGGGATCGGCCTTGAATTCCGGAAGCGCAACTCGAGCACGACGAAGGCCAGCATGTAAAGAATGCCGGGAATGCTGCCCGGCATTTCCATGTTGTGATAGTAGGACAGCCACTCGCCAATATTGTCCTGCACGAAGTGCCCCATCGTCGCGGCGGTGCCGGCGTAGATGTTCCAGCCGAGCGGATTGACGAATGTCGCAGCAAGACACGCGATGCCGGCGCATGCGAAAATCTTGAGATCAGCCCAGGCACCGCGGAGCAAGGCTACGGCGAAGAACACGCCGATGACGAAGAAGCCGAGCAGGAAGCCGCCGTGCAAATTGGCCCAGAGCACCATCAGCAGCGGAAGCAGGAACCATCGCGAGCGTCGCAGGCATTCCCGGTAGAACACGACGCAGAGCAACATCGTGCAGGTGTTGGGCGACACCGCGAGATACACGTTCGGCGAGGCCTCGTAGAGGGGATAGAGCAGGCACGCCAAGAACACGGCGATGCACACCGCGACCGGCGATGCGCCGGTGCCGACACAGACGGATGTGAGATAGCCGACGATCGCCGCGCCACACGCCACTGCTAACACGACGAGCCCGCCAAGGCCTGCATATTGAAACGTGACGCTGGCGAGCGCGTCCCAGAGCCAGGACAGGTTGAACCATGTCTTGTCGCCGTGGGTGAAAGACCAGGGATCTTGCAAGGGGATGTTGCTGCTCGTCCGGATCAGATCTCCGGCCGCCAGATGCCAGCCGAGATCGTAGTGACCGAGCAGGACCGGCGCGTTCAGGACGTAGAACAGGGACATGAACGAGATCAGGAACAGATAGATTCCCGACCTCAGCGCGAACGGGCTGATCGCATTCGCAACTTTGTCGAATGTCGGCTCGCGCCAGACTTGGTGCTGATCCACCGATCCCCTCACGACGAAGCGAGCCCCAAGGGCTCTTGCGTGCCCGCCTGGTCGCCGGATGCGAGCTTCGCCGCTGACTTAGAGGCAAGTTATCTAAAGTGGAGTAAATCCGGACGGTGCAATCGAGGGGATTTGGCCGGCGAAAAGCTGAGGGCACCGGAGCTTGTGTAACGTCCAAGCGGTTGTTTTTACGTGATATTTCCCGCCCAACGGCAGCTGGCGATGGAGCGGCCGACATGGCGCTGTCAGCGCTGATTTGGGAGGACGACCGAGAACGTGGTGAATGAACTCGTCGCCTTCGCGCCGCTCCCCCTTCCAAGTGTGCGAGGTGCTACGCGAAGGGTGCGGCTGATCCGGGAGCGCGAGGTGCGATAGGCCATCCTGGACGTCGCAATCGCACGCGGGCCCGAGGCCGCTGATGCAAGCCCTGGTTTTTCAGACACGCCCCCTGCAAATCGCCTTCAGCCGACCTTATCTCCCATTTTCTCGCGCCCCGCCCTGCTCATCCCGAATCGGATGCCATGACCGAACAGACGCTCGCTGCGCCAATCGACGACCAACGGGAACGCCAGCGCGGCTTCTCGCGCTACCAGGCGCTCCTCATCGCGCTGCTCGCGTTCACGCAGTTCACGATCATCCTCGACTTCATCATCATGTCGCCGCTCGGCGCCATCCTGATGCCATCGCTCAACATCACGGCGGGACAGTTCGGCGTCGCGGTGTCGGCCTACGCATTCAGTGCGGGAGTATCGGGCATCCTCGCCGCCGGCTTCGCCGATCGCTTCGATCGCAAGCGCCTCTTGCTGTTCTTCTATGTCGGCTTCGCGCTCGGCACCCTGCTCTGCGCCGCCGCGCAGAATTATCACATCCTGCTGCTCGGCCGGATCGTGACCGGATTGTTCGGCGGCGTGATCGGCTCGGTCGTGCTCGCCATCGTCACCGACCTGTTCCCGTTGCAGATGCGCGGCCGCGTGATGGGCTTCATTCAGACCGCATTCGCCGCGAGCCAGGTGCTCGGCATTCCCGCCGGGCTGTTTCTCGCCAATCACTGGAACTGGCATGTCTGCTTCGTCGCGATCGTCGTCCTGTCGATCGCGGCAATCGCGATCATCGCCTTCGCGATGGAGCCGGTCGACGCACATCTGACGCTGAAGCAGGACAGAAGCCCGTTCCACCATCTGGTCGCGACGATTGGTCAGCCGCGCTATACGCTCGCCTTCGCCGTCACGACGCTGCTGGCGACGGGCGGCTACATGCTGATGCCGTTCTCCAGCGCCTACACCGTGCACAATCTCGGCATCGACATCACGCATCTGCCGACGATCTATCTCGTCTCCGGCCTGTTCAGCATCGTCACCGGGCCGCTGGTCGGCAGGGCGAGCGACGCGTTCGGCAAGTATCCGACCTTCGTGTTCGGCTGCGCGATGACCGTCCTCATGGTGCTGATCTACACCCATTTCGGCCATGTCTCGCTGGTGACCGCGATCACCGTCAACGTGCTGCTGTTCGTCGGCATCTTCTCGCGCATGATCCCATCGCAGGCGCTGATGTCGGCGATCCCGGAGCCGAGCCAGCGCGGCTCGTTCAGCGCGGTCAGCGCCTCGCTCCAGCAGCTCTCCGGCGGGCTCGGCTCCGTGCTCGCCGGCGCGATCATCGCGCAGGCGCCTGATGGCGCGCTGATCCATTTCGACCGGATCGGCTACGTCGTCGTGACCACGACGATCGTGACGCTGGTGATGATGTATTTCGTGCAGAAGGCGGTGGCGGAGCCGGCGGGGAAGCGGGTGGTGTGAGGGTGCTTCACCTTATCGCGACCGATGGTCAAGCTCAGCTTCGACCCACCACGGTCGCAGCCGTTTGACTCAGACCGCCTTGAAAAGGAATGCCGATCAACAATAGTCATTGGTCAGCTAGACCGCATGGAAGAGTCGCATGGCGGTGAGTGCTGATCTGGGCGAAGCGCTCGAGAGCTTCGAATGGTGGAGTCGAGATGTGGCGCGGTGGCTTTAGGCTGCACATATCTGTTGCCGCCCCTTTCGTCTGGCGGTGCCTTAGTGGTGTAGCCGTGACTCCGTTTCCACATCCCGCTCGTCGAACCGGACAGGCAGATCTTCCGCATCCGGCTCTCGGACAAGGCCTCACGCCTTCGCCCACGGCACGTCGCGCCCAAGTGCGGTGAGACGTACGAGCCCGAAGTGCCCGTAAAGGTGCGAGAGTGGATAGGTCCCGCCCTTGCGTCGCCTGACCTTGTGTTTGATGCGCAACCACCGGCGCAACCGCACAGCGGTGTAGTTGTCGATCGCCCGATAGGCCTTGGTGACGGTGCCTACATTGAAGTAGTTCGCCCATCCGCGCAGCGTGCGGTTCAACTTCGCCACCAACTCTGTGGTGTCTTGCCACGTCCCCGTTCGGTCCGTCAGCGCATGGATTTGCTCAACCATACGCTTGATGCTTTTCTTCGATGGCCGGTACCCCAGGCGCGCCTGGCCGGTTCTCGCTGAGTACATCCGTCCGAACGAGTATCCCAGGAAGTCGAACTCCTCTTCCGGCACCTTGCAGATTCGTGTCTTGTCCTCGTTGACCGTCAGCTTCAGCTTGCCCATGATCTCGTGCAGTCGCGACAAGGCCTCTTCGGCTTTGCCCCGCCGGCATAGGATCACGAGATCGTCGGCATAGGTCACGATGCGAGTGCCGAGGCTTCGCTCGAGACCGAGCATCTTCCATCCCAGCACAAACCGGCGCATGTACAGGTTAGCCAGCAGTGGCGAGATGGGTGAACCTTGCGGGATGCCGCGCCGGTTGTCCCGGGCTTCGGTCGTGCGTGTCTTCCTTCCTTGATCGTCGGTTTCTTCCACAGGGCATTCCAGCCACATCTTGATCAGATGCAGCACGCGCCGATCCACGATCCGGCGCGCCACCGACTTGAGAAGTTCGGCATGCGGAATGCTCCCGAAGTAGTCCGCGAGGTCGGCGTCGACGACTTCCGGGTGACCACGGAACAGCAGCCCTTCCACCTCGACCACCGCCTGTTGAGCATTTCGCCTAGGACGGTACGCGTACTGTTCGGGTGGAAGGTCGGCTTCGAAGATCGGTTCCAGCACCAGCATCGCTGCCGTCATGCAGACCCGATCGCGCAAGGTTGAGATGCCCAATGGCCTGAGTTTGCCATTGGCCTTCGGGATGTACACTCTTCTGATAGGGTCCGGTCGATACGTCTCCTGCCTGAGCGCAAGCGCCAGTTCGCCAAGCCACCGCTGCACCCCATACGCTTCAATGTCCGCGAAGTCCTGACCATCCACCCCCGGTGCGCCCTTGTTGGAGCGGCATTGGGCATAGGCATGGGCCAAGATGTCTTCCCGGCTGATCTTGTCGTAGAGGGCATAAAAGCGGTAGCCGGCTTCTGCCTTCGCTTTCGCGTGCAACGCCGTCTGCAGTTTCTGAACACTCTTCGGAGTTGATAGGTTGCCCAATCCCCAGGTCCCTCACTACGTCTTGCGTTCGTCTTGAACTGAGGTCCCTTCCCTCCCCCGGCGTTACCCGGCTTCAGCGGTATTACGAACCTCTCCGCATCCCCACGGCGCCCGGCCTGTCCCTCGCGGGCGTCCGGTTGATCATCCCTGACCACGTCGTAGGGCCTCCCGTGTTGCGTACGCTTTCCTTGTGTACATGCTGTCGCCACTACCCCGGCGCAGCGGCTGGGCGTACTACTTCGCTCAATCCCCCAGCCGTATCAGCCTTCCCCGAAAGGGTCGTCGGGTCGGCCTGCGCATCGTCCTTTTCGAGGCTTGCTCGGCGTTCACTCGCGTTACGGCCTGCACACTCGCGCTGTCACCAATTCGTGACACGCTAATCGAAGGCTTCAGCCACTTCGTTACCTCCATGACTGCTCCGATTGCTTCCGGCTGGAGCGTTTGCCGGGTGGGACTTGCACCCACTGGAAAGCGCCGCCTTTTCACGGCGCACACCCGGATCAGACATCAGCTAGGCTAATGAGATTCGATCACGGTCGTGCCTGTCAGGCCAACTGAACGGGCCCGTGGTCATCGCAATGATCACCATGCGGATGGTGCAGCCGACCGTCCACGAGATAGTCGACATGATCGCCATGCGGCACCTGTTCATGTCCGCAGTTTGGACCGTGTACGTGTGAACAGTGGACTTGAGGCGTGCACTTCACGGGATTTGCTGCGCTGACCGGAATGACATGTTCGTCCACGTGATCCCCGTGCATGTGATGGAGATGGCCGTCGTGAAGATAATCCACGTGGCCGTCATGACGGATCCCGGTGTGCCCGCAGTTGGGGCCATGCTTGTGGGGATGATTGGCGTGATGCTTCTCGGTGCAGGTTTCCATCATTGTGTCCTTTCTTCGCTCAGGAACCAGCTAGGGCCTCACTGCTTCTCTGTAGGCTCCTCGATCGGCGCACTGCAAAAATCTCAGACTAAAATCTCAGAAATGTGCTTCGCCGCCCGCCGGAGTATGGTTCCTTCGTGTTTGGAGACGAAGCGTCATTCCAGCCCTGATACGTTCCGTAGCTTCGGCCCTGCACGAAGTGGAAATACTTTTTGCAGGCGCCTGTTCCTTTCCCGGAATAATCGCCCTTCACATTTGAAGGACGAATTTGGCTGCGCACGACACTTGTGGCGGTTTCTCAAAGCCTCAGTGGCTGGCTTGTCCCAATGTCGCAGTGTGGCCCGTCGCGTCGATCTTGGCGCGTCCGCTATTGCGCCGCTCCTGTTGGCTGAGCGGGAATGATCGACCACCACCTTGCGAACCTGTGCGAGGTAGAAGCCCTCTGCCGTTCGTGGACTATCTACGATCGGCAACCATCAACGTGATGAAACGATCAGGCACCGTGCCGCGCGGTGAGCAATAGGTTGCCCGTCGGGTAAGAGGAAGCCGCCCGAGTTCTGCTCGGCCACACTCCCTTAGAACATCGCCACAACCCACCGCGTTCCCTCAGGCGTCATCGAGATAGGCGAGCGCCTTGGCTTGCCGTGCTTTGGCCTCCCGAGGGTCATGTGTGCGCAGCGACACTTTGATCGTGCCGGTGCCACCGACCTTCACCGTCGCCGTCTCATCCCCACGGGAACGCCCAGCACCAAGCCCACTGCCTGATCGGTCAGGTCAGCGGGGACGCGCTTTCGGAGGTAATGAACGGAGGAGCCGTCGCGGCGGATAGGAGAGGCCATTCGCAGAAGCATGTGTACCGTCTCTGTGTACCAGTTGAGACGGTCGATCACCCTTGAGTATCAGGGACTCCAGCGAAATCGAGGACATCGCGGAGCGGTGGTGCCCAGGAAAGGACTCGAACCTTCACGGCCGTTAAGCCACTGGCACCTGAAGCCAGCGCGTCTACCAATTCCACCACCTGGGCATGCCGTTTGGGGCACGGAGGGGGTTACTACGGTTCGGTGACGCCGTTGTCAATTCATGCTTGAAGCCCGGTTCGGGATGCCGATTGCGCATCGCAAACCAGGCCGATAAAAGCCTGACAAGACGCACTCTTTCCGCAGGAATGGACCCCCCATGGCATCGAATCTGGACACGCTCGTCACGGTTTTCGGCGGATCGGGGTTTTTGGGCCGCAGTGTCGTCCGCGCCCTGTGCAAGAGGGATTACCGGGTCCGGGTCGCGGTGCGGCGGCCGGAACTCGCCGGATACCTCCAGCCGCTCGGCCGGGTCGGGCAGGTCCACGCCGTGCAGGCGAATCTGCGCTATCCGGCCTCGGTCGAGGCGGCGCTGCGTGATTCGCACATCGTGATCAATCTCGTCGGCGTCCTCACCGAGGCTGGCGCGCAGACTTTTGATGCCGTCCAGGCCAAGGGCGCCGAGACCGTCGCCAAAGCGGCAGCCGCCGCCGGAGCCCAGCTGGTGCATGTCTCCGCGATCGGGGCCGACGCCGGTTCGCCCTCGCGCTATGCCAGAGCCAAGGCGGCGGGCGAAGCCGCGGTCCTGGCTGCGGTTCCCTCAGCCACGATCTTCCGCCCCTCCGTGATGTTCGGCCCCGAGGACCAGTTCACCAACCGCTTTGCCGCGCTGGCCCGGATGTCGCCGGTGCTGCCGCTGATCGGCGGGAGTACCCGGATGCAGCCGGTCTATGTCGGCGACGTCGCCACCGCGATCGCGGATGCTGCCGACGGCAAGGGCAGGACGGGCGCGACCTACGAGCTCGGCGGGCCGGAGGTGCTGACGATGCGCGAGATCATCCAGACCATCCTCGACATCACTGACCGGAAGCGGATGCTGATCTCGCTGCCGTTCGGCCTCGCCCGCTTCCAGGCTCACTTCCTGCAATTCGCGCCGGGCGGGTTCAAGCTGACGCCGGACCAGGTCACGCTGCTCGAGCGCGATAATGTGGTGTCGGAGGCGGCGAAGGCGGCCGGCCTGACGCTGGAAGGCCTCGGCATCACGCCCGATTCGCTGGAAGCGATTGCCCCGCAATATCTGTGGCGCTTCCGCGCCGCAGGCCAATTCCAGCGCATGAGCGTGTGAGGTTCTTACCTCTCCCGCTTGCGAGGTCGCCGCATCCGGGCGATGCGAAGCATCGTCCCGCGCGGCGGGTGAGGGCTTTCTCGTCATCGGGACCTCGCTGTGGAGACACGCTCTCTCCAACCCTCTCCCGCAAGCGGGCGAGGGAGCGCACCGAACGTGCGGCAACGGCGTCAAAGCTTCAGCTTCTTGAACACCGCCTCGGGCCAGGCTTCACCGTAACGACGTGAGGCTGTCGACATAGCGGCCGAAAACGCCCTAAAGCATGATCCGGAAAAGTGCGAAGCGGTTTTCCGGAAAGATCATGCGCAAACAACAAGCTAAAGCGCGATGACGATTCATCCAAATCTCATCGCGCTTTAGCAGTGATGGTTCTTGCCGTGCATGTCGGCCGCGATGACGCGCCGATCAAAACGAAGCGCGTGCCAAAACTCATATGGCGTTGAAGCCCGGGCGGTAGAGCTTAACGACCGAGCGCCAGCGCGATCAGGCCGAGCGTGCCGACGATGACTCGCCACCAGGCGAACAGCACGAAGCCGTGGCGGGTGACGTATGTCAAAAATGTCTTCACCACGATGACGGCGGTGATGAACGAGACCACGAAGCCGATCGCGACGATGTTCATATGGTCCATCGTCATCTCGGCGCGGTTCTTGTAGAAATCGTAGGCGAACGCGCCGATCATGGTGGGAATGGCGAGGAAGAACGAGAATTCCGCCGCCGCGCGCTTGTCGGCGCCGAGCAGCATCGCGGCGACGATGCTGGCGCCGGAACGCGACACGCCTGGGATCATCGCCACGCACTGCGCGATGCCGATATAGAGATACATCAGCAGCGGAAATTTGGTGGCGTCGTGCTCGCGCGGCTTGAGGTCGAGCTTGTCGACCCAGAGCAGGATGGCGCCGCCCACGATCAACGTGAAGCAGACGACCCAGGGGTTGAACAGTACGCTCTTGATGTATTTGCCGGCAACGAGGCCGACGACGACGGCCGGCAGGAACGCCACCAGCACGCCGATCACGAAACGGCGCGCATAGGCATCGCCCGTGAACATGCCGATCGCGACGTCCCAGAGCTTTCTGAAATACAGCCCGACGATCGCGAGGATCGCACCCAGCTGGATCAGAACCGTAAACGAATCCCAGAACGCGCCTTCACCGAGATGGAAGAAGCGCTCGGCGAGCAAGAGGTGGCCGGTCGAGGATACGGGAAGGAACTCGGTCACACCCTCGATGATGCCGAGGATCACTGCCCGTATTGCGTCTGACATATTTACGGTCCATTTCGGCTGGAAAAGCGGGGCTCTTCTCGCCTATTCCCCCCAATGCTGCAATCGCAAAATGCGAAATCACGCGCTTGCTTCGCGGTTTTGAGGGACTAGTGTGGCGCCGCACAAACATTGATGGATTCTTAAGCACCATCAAATAGTCAAAGGTTTCATGTTTACGCTGTTTCATCATCCGTTCTGTCCGCATTCGCGCTTCATCCGCCTGATCGCGGGCGAATACGGGCTTGACCTGAAGCTGGTCGAGGAACGCAGCTGGGAGCGGCGCGAGGCGTTTTTGCTGCTCAATGCGGCGGGCACGACGCCCGTCCTGGTGGACGAGGAGCAGCCGCCGATCCCGGGCGCGGCCATCATCGCCGAATATGTCGACGAGGCCTATGGCGCCGGGATGGGACCCAAGCGCCTGATGCCGGAGACGACCTTCGAGCGCGTCGAGGTGCGCCGGCTGATGGCCTGGTTCAACGAAAAATTCTTCGAGGAAGTCTCGCATCCCCTCGTCACCGAGCGCATCTACAAGCGTTTCATGAGCGAGGAGAACGGCGGCGGCCCGCCTTCGGCCGACGTGATGCGCGCAGCGAAAGCCAATGTGCGCTATCATCTGGCCTATATCGGCTGGCTGGCGCAGACGCGCAATTTCCTCGCCGGCGACCGGCTCACTTACGCGGATCTCGCCGCCGCGGCGCACCTTTCGGCGATCGACTATCTGGGCGACGTGCCATGGAGCGAGGACGACGCAGCAAAGGCGTGGTACGCGCGGGTGAAATCCCGCCCGTCGTTCCGTCCGCTGCTGAGCGAATGGCTGGCTGGCGTGCCGGCGTCGCGGACCTACGTGGACCTGGATTTCTGAACTCCGATCCGACTGAACTGAAGGCGGCGCTCGAACACGAGGCGCGCGCGCTCGGCTTCGACTGCGTCGGCATCACCGCGCCGGGCACGATCGAGAGCGCCGGGAAACACTTCCTCGAATTCATCGCCTCAGGCGGCCATGGCGACATGGACTGGCTCGCGGTGCAGCCCGAGCGCCGGGTCGATCCGCGCGGACTGTGGCAGGACGTGCGCAGCGTGATCATGCTCGGCGTCAATTACGGCCCCGACCAAGATCCGCTGGCGATCCTGAAGCAGCGCACGCGCGCGGCGATCTCGGTCTATGCGCAGGGCGACGACTATCACGACCTCATCAAGAAGCGGCTGAAGGCGCTGGCGCGCTGGCTGGTCGCGACCGCCCCGTCAGAGGTGAAAGTGTTCGTCGACACCGCCGCGGTGATGGAGAAGCCGCTGGCGCAGGCCGCGCATCTCGGCTGGCAGGGCAAGCACACCAATCTGGTCTCGCGCGAGTTCGGCTCATGGCTGTTTCTCGGCGCGATCTACACCACGCTCGATCTGCCGCGCGATGCTGCCGAGATCGACCATTGCGGCTCGTGCCGGGCGTGTCTCGACATCTGCCCGACGGCGGCGTTCCCCACGCCCTACAAGCTCGATGCGCGGCGCTGTATCTCCTATCTCACCATCGAGAACAAGGGTCCGATCCCGCAGGAATTCCGCAAGGCGATCGGTAATCGCATCTATGGCTGCGATGATTGCCTCGCGGCCTGTCCGTGGAACAAGTTTGCGCGGGAGGGGCGCGAGGCAAAGCTCGCCGCGCGCGACGAATTGCGCGCGCCTTCTCTCGCCGAACTCGCGCGGCTCGACGATGCCGCATTCCGTGCGCTGTTCACGAAATCACCGGTCAAGCGCATCGGCCGCGACCGGTTCTTGCGCAACGTGCTGATTGCGATCGGCAACTCGGGCGAAGCTGCCCTGGCGGAAGAGGCGCGGCGATTGCTGGATGATGCCAACCCGCTGGTACGCGGAGCTGCGGTCTGGGCGCTGGCGCAGTTGGTGTCGCGGGAGGAGTTTGATGCGATGAGGGCCAATGCGATTGCCGACGAGCAAGACGAGAGCGTGCGCGAGGAGTGGCAGCTCGCCTCCTAATTTTCGCTGTCATGCCCCGGCTTGATCGGGGCATACGCCGCGGCTTCTCGGCTCAATCACTGCCGTCTCGGCATACTGGATCGCCCGATCAAGTGTTCAGCCCGGGGACATGACCGACGGGTGTTCGGGGACATAGCCGACACATTCTCCGCTCGCCAAGTCGATGATAGCGACTTGGTGGGCGGCAAAGAAGATCCCGTATTGCGCATCGTTTGCCGAGGGGCGGATGGCGAGGCGCTCGCCACGGAAGGCCTGTGGCACTTTCCAAAGACGTCCCTTGAAGCTGACATAGGCTTTGGTCGTGGAGACGCGGCGCACGATCTCATGGCTGTCGTATTCGACCTGTGGCAATCGATCGGGCATTGCTCGCTGGCTGGGCCGATATCGACTGGCCGGGACCTGTTGTCCGAGCGCCTCGTGTGGCCGTTCGAAGTTGTAGACTTCCCGCCAGGCGTCGAAGGCACGCTGCGTCTCTGCGAGATCGCGGAACTGTCGCAGTGCGAACACCTCAGCCGCGAGGGTGCGGTGGAATCGTTCATTCTTGCCGCGGCTTTGCGGGTGATATGGGCGGCTGTGGATGACGGCGACGCCAAGCTTGAGCAGCCACACCGAGAACCGTGTCCATCGCTCGCCGGAAGGATCACCCCAGGGCGAACCATTGTCGACGAAGAAAGCCTCCGGGAGCCCGTAGTGGCGAAAGGTCTTCTCCAAGCGGCGGCGCACGGTATCTGTGCGTTGATCGGCACAGGCCTGCAGGCACAGATCATAGCGGGAGTGGTCATCCACCACCGTCAGAGGATGGCACTGGGTATCATTGCCGAGCCGAACCCAGCCTTTGAAGTCCATCTGCCACAACAGATTGGGGGCCGGCATCTCGAAACGCTGGCTTGCCGTCGGGCCGCCGATCGGAGGCTTGATGCGGCCAGACCGACGCAAGATCTGATGAACTGTTGAGACTGCTGGCGAACGCAAGCCATTGCGCTCCAGGCAGTGAGCTATCTTGCGAGCTCCCCATGCCGGATGGGCATCGCGTACCGCGAGAATACGTGCCTCAAGCTCGCAATCGGTCTGTCCCGGGCTCGCATGCGGTCGGCGCGAGCGGTCGTCGACATTCTGATCCGCTTGCCATCGTGCAAGCCATTTGTAGCCCGTGTCGGGATGGATATTGAACCGCCGGCAGAGCTCCCGCCGGTTCGCTCCCTCCTGCATCGCAAGCCGCACGAACTCCCGCCGCTGATCCATCACCGACACCTCTCGCCAGGGCATGGACTTGGCCTCCTTTACTGCCAAATCCCTGCACTATGATGTGTCGGCTATGTCCCCGAACACCCGTCGGTCATGTCCCCGGGCTGAACATCAAGTCGGGCGATGACACCTGTTATTTTGGCAAGAGCTTTTGCCCCCTCACTCTTACGACGCCCACCCTTGATTTCCTCACCCATTCCCGCAATCTCGCGCGCATGACAAACATGCCTTTCTTCACGCGCGACGGCGATACATTCCATCCGACGGAAGTCGCCAATGGTCCATGGGATCCGACATCGCTGCACGGCCACGTCATCGTCGGCCTGCTCGGCTTCGCGATCGAGGAACGCCATTCCGGGCCCGAATTCGTGCCGGCGCGGCTCACGGTCGACATGTTTCGGCTGCCGACGATCGACAAACCGATTCAGGTGACGACACGCCTCGTGCGTGACGGTCTGCGCATCCGCGTGGTCGAGGCGGAATTCGTCTCCGGCGGCGTCAGCATGGCGCGCGCCTCTTGCCAGCTGCTGCGCAAGACGCAGAATCCGGAGGGCAATGTCTGGTCGCCGCCGAACTGGGAGGTGCCGAAGCCATCAGACATCCCGAAACCGACCGATCCCAGGCTCGGCATGAACGGCAAATGGACCACGCGCCCCATCGTCGGCCACATGGGCTCGCTCGGGCCGCGCCGGCTGTGGATGAGCGAGGTGCGCGAGCTCGTCGCCGGCGCCCCGATGACGCCGTTCGTCCATGTCGCCGTTGGTGCCGATTTCGCCAGCCCGTTTGCCAACGCCGGCGACAAGGGACTCGGCTACATCAACAGCGACGTCACGATCTATCTGCACCGCCTGCCGGTGACGAAGTGGATCGGCTTCGAGGTGGTGAACCACCACGCCACCGACGGCGTCGCGATCGGCGAATGCTGGCTCTATGACGAACAGGGCCCGATCGGCACCGCGACGGTCGCAGCGCTGGCCCAGCGCAAGCCGATGGCAAAAGCGCCGCCGCCGTAGCCACACTGCCATTCCGGGGCATCGCGCAGCGATGACCCCGGAATCCCGCTCAACAATCTCTGGATTCTCTGATGCGCAATTGCGCACCGTAGTTCGCGCTCCGCGCGCCCCGGAATGACGGCTAGAGCGCGATGAGATTTGGATGAATCGTCATCGCGCTTTAGCTTGTTGTTTACGCATGATCTTTCCGGAAAACCGCTTCGCACTTTTCCGGATCATGCTTTAGACGAGATGCCGCCGCATCTCGGGGCGCGCCTTCAGCTTGGCGCCCTGCTTGGCCGCGATCTTCGCGATTCTTTCGGGTGCGAACTTCAAATCGACGAACGCCGGCGCGGTATTGGCGACCTCGTGATAGCTCGCGATCTTGCCGTCACGCAGCGTGATGACGGCAACACCCTCGAACATCGCCCGCGCACCGTTCGCTTCCGGCAGGGTTGATTTGTAGCTGAAGGTGTAGCGCGCATAGAGCGTGGTGCCGTCGGTGACGGGCTCGTGCATGTCCCAGCGGAAATCGGTCGCCGTACGATAGAACCAGTCATCGATCATCGCGGCGATCTTCGCGCGGCCGGCGAAGGCGCCGTAGAACACGTCGTGATAGACCCCGTCTTCGGTGAACAGCTCGGCGAAGGCACGGCCGTTGCGCTGCTCGACGGCATCGCAGAAAGCGCGCAGCATGGCAGTGGTGGTCATTGGCGCATCTCCCAATTTCTCCGTCATGCCCCGGCTTGCCGCCTTCGCTAAAGCTTCGGCGGCCGAGCACCCTTGTGGCCCCGGCGTAGCCTTGGCGGAGCCGGGACCAGGGCATCCAGTACGCCGCGGCTTCTCGGTTCAAGCACTGCCTTGGCTGGAATACTGGATCGCCCAATCAAGTCGGGCCATGACACCGAATGTTGGGCACCAGTTTCACCCGATCTCGGCCACCGCGGCAAGAATGCGCGCGATGTCTTGCGGACGCGACAGGCGGTGATCGCCGTCCTGGATCATGGTCAGGACGACATCGTCGGCCGGCAGGCGATGGGTCAGCGCAAACGCGTGCTGCCAGGGCACGTCGGGATCCTGCGCGCCTTGCAGGATGCGGACGGGGCAGCCGAGATCGATGGCGCTGCCGAGCACGAGGTGATTGCGGCCCTCCTCGATCAGGTTCCGCGTGATCGGATAGGGTGAGCCGTCGCCGTATTCCGAGGGCCGAAGCCAGACGCCTTTGGTCTCGATCTCTTTCTTCACCGCGGCCGAGAAATTCTTCCACATGAGCTCCTCGGTGAAGTCGGGCGCCGGCGCGATCAGGACGAGACCGGCCAGCGACGCTTTGCCAGGACGCTTCTTGATCTCGCGCGCGAGCAGCAGCGCCATCCAGCCGCCCATGGACGAGCCGATCAGGACCTGCGGGCCGTCGCAAAACCGCTCGAACACCGCGACGCTTTCCTCCAGCCAGCGTCCGATGGTTCCGTCGGCGAAATCGCCGCCGGACTCGCCGTGGCCGGAATAGTCGAACCGGACCATTGCGCGGCCGTGATCCCGGGCCCAGGCGTCCAGCGCCAAGGCCTTGCTGCCCTGCATGTCCGATTTGAATCCGCCGAGCCAGACCAATCCGGGTCCCTGTCCACGCCGACTGCGCACCGCGATCCTGCGTGCGGACAGGCCCTCGCCCACATCGATGAAGTCGAGCATGGCATCAGGAATTATGTCGGTCATGGAACGTTTACTCTGGCTGTGCGGTTTGAGCTGTTTGGACGCGTCCCGCAGCTCAATTCGGTGGCGGCATTGCCCTTTGGGACGCTTGCGGAACAGATGCAAGGTGTCTATGTCGTCAGCGCGCCCAGGCGTGACCAAAATGCCTCGCATTTGAGGGTTTTTCGCGTTTCGCACGAGCGACTTGCTTGCCGGCAAACGCATCTTGCTTCAAAATAGCCGCTTCCTTCACAACTTTGGAGAACCACCCATTCGCCGTCCTAATAAAGCTCCGCCCGCTGCCAGCAAAGACGGGCCACGCATCAATGATGATATCCGCAATGCGCAGATCCAGCTGATCGACCAAACCGGTGACAACAAAGGAGTGGTCGAGACCGTCGTCGCCATCCGGATGGCTCAGGAAGTCGGCATGGATCTGGTCGAGATTTCGCCGAATACCAGCCCTCCCGTCTGCAAGATCATGGACTACGGGAAGTACAAGTATTCCGCGCAGAAGAAAGCCGCGGAAGCTCGTAAGCGGCAGAAGACGGTCGAGATCAAGGAGATCAAGCTCCGCCCGATGATCGACGACCACGATTACGACGTGAAGATGCGCGCCATGCAGCGGTTCTTCGAAGAGGGCGACAAGGTCAAGATCACGCTGCGCTATCGTGGCCGCGAAATGGCGCACCAGGAGATCGGCACCAAGCTTTTGGACAAGATCAAGACCGACGTCGCCGAGCTCGCCAAGGTCGAACAGGACGCGCGGTTCGAAGGTCGCCAGGTCGTCATGGTGCTGGCGCCGCGCTGACGCGAAGCGCTTTGGGGACTGAGAATTCAGCGGCCCGTCCGGATCTCCGGCGGGCCGTTTGTGTGTCAGATCCTCCTCGCCTGCCAGGTGCCGCTGCACCGGTCGCCGGAGATGACGCCCTTCCATGAACCGGCGCCGTTCAGGCCCGCGAGCCGGCCGCCGCCGCTGGCATGGGAGGCGCCGACCGAAACCTGGACGGCGACGGCCCCGGAGTGGTTGACCCGGCCCGAGACCCGGCCGCCGCCGGCGGACGAGACGCGGCTGCCTGTCACGACGAAGGGAACGCTGTAGCCCGAGCTGCAATTGCCGCGGGTGGTGGCGAAGGTGACGTTCCAGATGCCGTCATAGCCGCCGGCGCGGGCGTCGGCGGTCTGTGGCAGCGCAGCCGTGGCGAGCACGGCGAACGGCGCCAGATGGCGCGGCCGGGCGAAATTCGCCAGCGAAGAGAGAAATTGCGGGAAAGGGGCCATTTTGGTCCTGCTTCAGGCACAAGGCTTGGAGATGAGGGGTGGCAACCTCCAATAGTCGGCGGGCAGGTTTCGGCGGTTCATCGTTGCCAATTGGCTTGTCCTCTGTCATAAGCCCAGCCTTCATCGCCCGGCTGATTAAGGGCTGCCGTGGCGGTGTTTCGTGCGGGTTTCGCGCTTGTTCGTAAAACCTGAGCACAATCAACGCTCTAACGAGCATTTTTGACGGCCAGCCGCCTTCGCGGGCGAATCTCTATGGCCATTAGGAGAGCCAAATGCCCAAGCTGAAGACCAAATCGGGCGCTAAAAAGCGCTTCAAGGTGACTGCCACCGGCAAAGTGATGCACGCCCAACGCGGCAAGCGTCACGGCATGATCAAGCGGACGAAGAAGCAGATCCGTCAGCTCCGCGGCACCCGCGTGCTGTTCAAGACCGACGGCGACAACGTCAAGAAATACTTCTTGCCGAACGCCTGATCGCGTCCACGATCACTGCCAGCCTCGCCGCGCATCCCGCGGCAATCCGATAACCAAAGTCATCTCTGAAGGATTTCGTCATGTCTCGCGTCAAACGCGGTGTGACCGCCCACGCCAAGCACAAGAAGGTCTACAAGGCCGCCAAGGGTTTCTACGGCCGCCGCAAGAACACCATCCGCGCCGCCAAGCCGGCCGTGGAGAAGGCCCAGCAATACGCCTTCCGCGACCGCAAGCGTCGCAAGCGCACTTTCCGCGCGCTCTGGATCCAGCGCCTCAACGCTGCCGTCCGTCCGTTCGGCCTGACCTACAGCCGATTTATCGACGGCCTCGCCAAGTCGGGCATCACCGTGGACCGCAAGGTGCTGTCGGATCTCGCGATCCGCGAGCCCGCCGCGTTCCAGGCGATCGCCGAGAAGGCCAAGGCCGCGCTGGCGGCGTAAGCCGTCTTGCACTGTGCTCGCAGCGTTCAGCTTGTGATGGCCCGGTCAGGGGCGCGCCTCGCGCTTTACTGCCCCGGCCGTCACCTGTCGCGCCAATACACTTCTCCGACGTGGATGTCCGGCACAATGCCGGGCGTGACGGGCTAGGATCATCGGCTCAGCATCCTGGCCAAAAGGGATTGCCATGACCGATCTTGCCCAGCTCCAAGCCCAGATCATCGCCGACATCGCCGCCGCCTCCGACGAGGCTGCGTTGGAAGCCGTGCGTGTTGCAGCCCTCGGCAAGAAGGGCTCGATCTCGGCGCTCCTCGCCACCCTCGGCAAGATGTCGCCGGACGAACGCAAGACGCAAGGCGCCGCGATCAATCAGGCCAAGGACGAAGTCGGCCAGGCGCTCGCCGCGCGACGCGACGTGCTGAAGTCGGCAGCGCTCGAAGCCCGGCTCGCCTCCGAGACCGTCGATGTCACCCTGCCGCTGCGCGATGCCGCAGCGGAAACCGGCCGCATCCATCCGCTGAGTCAGGTCTGGGACGAGCTGACCACCATCTTCGCCGACATGGGCTTCTCGGTGGCCGAAGGCCCCGACATCGAGACCGATGACTACAACTTCACAAAACTGAATTTCCCGGAAGGCCATCCGGCGCGCGAGATGCACGACACGTTCTTCTTCCATCCGAAGGAGGACGGCTCGCGCATGCTGCTGCGAACCCACACCTCGCCGGTGCAGGTGCGCACCATGCTGAGCCAAAAGCCGCCGATCCGGGTGATCTGCCCGGGCCGCACCTATCGCATCGATTCGGACGCGACCCACACGCCGCAATTCCATCAGGTCGAAGGCCTCGTCATCGACAAGACCTCGCATCTCGGCCACCTCAAATGGATCCTGCACGAGTTCTGCAAGGCGTTCTTCGAGGTCGATCACATCAACATGCGCTTCCGCCCCTCGTTCTTCCCGTTCACCGAGCCGTCGCTGGAGGTCGACATCCAGTGCCGCCGCGACAAGGGCGAGATCCGCTTCGGCGAGGGGGAGGACTGGCTCGAGATCCTCGGCTGCGGCATGGTGCATCCGAACGTGTTGCGCGCCTGCGGCATCGATCCCGACGAGTACCAGGGTTTTGCCTGGGGCATGGGCATCGACCGCATCGCCATGCTGAAATACGGCATCGCCGACCTGCGCCAGCTGTTCGACAGCGACGTCCGCTGGCTGTCCCATTACGGCTTCAAGCCGCTCGAAGTGCCAACGCTTGCCGGAGGGCTGAGCTCGTGAAATTCACCCTCTCCTGGCTGAAGGACCATCTCGACACCGACGAGCCGCTCGAAAAGCTCGCCGACAAGCTCACCATGATCGGGCTAGAGGTCGAGAACATCGAGGACAAGGCGAAGGCGCTCAAGCCCTTCACCATTGCGAGGGTGATCTCGGCCGAGCAGCATCCGAATGCCGATCGGCTGCGGGTCTGCATGGTCGACACCGGTGACGGTGGCGCGCCGGTGCAAGTCGTGTGCGGCGCGCCGAATGCGCGGGCCGGGCTCATCAGCGTGTTCTCGCCGCCCGGCACCTACATTCCCGGCAAGGACATCACGCTGGGCGTCGGCACCATTCGCGGCGTCGAGAGCCGCGGCATGCTGTGCTCGGCGGCTGAGCTCCAGATCTCGAATGACCATGACGGCATCATGGAATTGCCGGCGGATGCACCGATCGGCGCGGCTTATGCCGAATGGGCCGGCCTCGGCGATCCCGTGGTCGAGATCAACCTGACGCCGAACCGGCAGGACTGCACCGGCGTGCACGGCATCGCGCGCGATCTTGCCGCCGCCGACATGGGCAAGTTCAAGGACCCGACGATCAAGCCGATCAAGGGCGAATTCCCGTGCCCGGTGAAGGTCACTGTCGAGGACGCAACGCTGTGTCCGGGCTTCGCACTGCGCCTCGTGCGCGGCGTCAAGAACGGGCCTTCGCCGGAATGGCTGCAGAAGCGGCTGACCGCGATCGGGCTGCGCCCGATCAACGCGCTGGTCGACATCACCAACTTCATGACCTTCGACCGCGCGCGGCCGCTGCACGTGTTCGACGCCAAGAAGGTGAAGGGCAATCTCGTCGTGCGCCGCGCACGCGAGGGCGAGAGCCTGCTCGCGCTCGACGGCCGCACCTACAATCTCGATCCCGCCATCTGCGTGATCGCGGACGAGCGCGGCGTCGAATCGCTCGCCGGCATCATGGGCGGCGAAGCCTCGGGCTGCGACGAGACCACGACCGACGTGCTGATCGAATCGGCGCTGTGGAACGAGATCAACATTGCCCAGACCGGCCGCAAGCTCGGCATCAATTCGGATGCACGCTACCGCTTCGAGCGCGGCGTCGATCCGGCCTTCATGGTGCCGGGGCTGGAGCTCGCGACCAGGCTGGTGATGGAGATGTGCGGCGGCACGCCGTCCGAGACTGTCGCGGTCGGCAAATCCTTCGCCGACGACCGCGTGATCGATTTCCCGGTCACGGAAGTGAAGCGCCTGTCCGGCATCGAAGTGCCTCAGGTCGAGATGAAGCGTATCCTGACCCATCTCGGCTTCATGATGGCGGGCCCCGGCCCGGTGGTGAAGGTGGCAGTCCCCTCTTGGCGCTCCGACGTGCACGGCAAGGCCGATATCGTCGAGGAGATCGTGCGCATCTTCGGCGTCGACAAGGTGCCGATGACGCCGTTCGAGCGCGGCGAGGACGCGCGCAAATCCGTGCTGACGCCGCTCCAGCTGCGCACCCGCCGCGCGCGGCGCGCGCTGGCGAGCCGCGGCATGGTCGAGGCCGTCACCTGGTCGTTCATCGCCAAGCCTGCGGCAAAATTGTTCGGCGGCGGTCAGCGCGAGCTCGAAGTGGCCAATCCGATCGCCTCTGATCTCTCCGACATGCGTCCGACCTTGCTCGCGGGCCTGATCGCGGCCGCGCAGACCAATGCCGATCGCGGCTTCGGCGATGTCGCACTGTTCGAGGTCGGTCAGGTGTTCAAGGGTGATCGCCCGCAGGACCAGTTCATGGCGGCGAGCGGCGTGCGCCGCGGCCTTGCTTCGTCCGAAGGTCTCGGACGGCACTGGACCGGCTCCGCCCAGGCTGACGTGTTCGACGCCAAGGCCGATGCGCTGGCGGTGCTGGCTGCGGCCGGCGCGCCGATGCAGGCGCTGCAGATCGTCGCCGGCGGTCCCGGCTGGCTGCATCCGGGCCGCTCCGGCACGATCCAGATCGGGCCGCAGAACGTGCTCGGCAGTTTCGGCGAGGTGCATCCCCGTGCGCTCGAGGCGCTCGGCGCCGACGGTCCGTTGATGGTGTTCGAGGTGATCCTCGACCGCATCCCGGAGGCGAAGAAGAAGCCGACCCGCGCCAAGCCGCTGATCGAGCTTTCGGCGTTCCAGCCTGTTACGCGCGACTTCGCCTTCATCGTTGAGCGCACGGTGAAGGCCGGCGACATCGTGCGTACGGCGCAGGGCGTCGACAAGAAGCTGATCACTGGCGTCAACGTCTTCGACGTCTACGAGGGCAAGGGCATCGAAGACGGCAAGAAGTCTATCGCCATCGCGGTGACGATCCAGCCGCGTGAGAAGACCCTGACCGACCAGGAGATCGAGGCCGTCGGTGCCAAGATCGTGGCCGAGGTCACGAAGAAGACCGGTGGCACCTTGCGGGGATGAGTCTCGCCGGCTTTCTCCCGCAGGACGTCAGCCTCACCATTGCGATGGCGCTCTGCGCCGTCGCTTTCGTTTCGGGCACCGCCCGCGGCTTCTCCGGCTTCGGCTCGGCGCTGATTTTCATGCCGCTGGCGAGCAGCATCGCGGCGCCGCGGCTCGTTGCCGCCTTGCTGCTCGTCATCGATTTCGTCGCGGCAGCGCCGCTGCTGCCTGACGCATGGCGCAAGGCGGACCGCAAGGCTACCGCCGTGATCGTGCTGGGTGCCCTGATCGGCGTGCCCGCCGGCACATACTTTCTCAGCGTGCTCGAGCCCGTCACCACGCGCTGGATCATCTCCTGCTTCGTCGCAGCGCTGTTGCTTCTGCTGCTGTCGGGCTGGCGCTATCGCGGCAAGGACCACACCTGGCTCTCGGTCGGCATCGGCAGCCTCTCCGGCTTCTGCAGCGGCCTCGCGCAGACCGGCGGCCCGCCGATCGTCGGCTATTGGCTCGGCCGTCCGATCGCCCCGATCGTCGCGCGCGCCAACATCGTACTGTTCTTCGGCGCGTCCGATTTCTTCTCGATGGTCAGCTATGCGACAACGGGTTTGATCAGTCGCGAATCGCTGGTGCTCTCGCTGATCGTCGGCCCCGTCTACGCGCTCGGGGTCGCGTTCGGTGCTTCGCTGTTCGGGCGCGCGAGCGAAAAGGTGTTTCGCGGCATTTGTTACGGGCTGATCGCGCTGGCGGTGATTGCGGGGCTGCCAGCGCTCGACGGGGTGTTGCGCTGAAATCTCAACCGCGCGCTTGTCCGGGACGACGGCGCAGTTTGTTGCGGCTTGGTTGCCCCTACTGCCGCGGCACGCGCCGCTTCTTCGTCGATTGCGTCGGCACGTCGGCCGGCTCGTCCCTGAGCGCGCCGATCTTGCGCAAGGCTGCATCCGCAGCACGCTCGCCACTTTCCCAGGCACCGTCGACAGTGCCCCACAGCGTCTCGTGCGTGGCTTCGCCGGCGAGGAACATGTTGCCGATCGGCTCGGCCAAGGTTTTCCGCGAGAGCTGACCGCCCGGCGAAGCCGCCGACATCGCGCCCAGCACGAAGGGCGAGGCATTCCAGCGCGTGGCGCTGGTCTTCTGCACGGCGGCCGCGGCCTCGCTGCCGAACAGCTTTGTGATCCACTCCTTGGCGAAAGCGACCATGGCCTTCTCGCCCCGCTCGGTGAGATCGCGGCCGAACGAGCCGCCGACATCGATCGAGCACAGCGAGGAGCCGCCGATATTCGCGTACATCAGCGCCGTGCGCATCGAATCGCTCTGCTCGATCAGGATGTCGTCGCGCGACAGGCCGAGCGGATTGCCCGGCAATTGCAGCACGATCCGATCGTAGCTTCCGAGGCTGAGCTTGGATGCCGCGTCCAACGTCCGCTTGGGGATATCGGGTGCGAACTTGATCGCTCCCGATGTCAGCACATTGGTCGAGACCGTGACGATGGCGGCGCGCGCGGCGATCTTGCCGGCTTGCGTCTCCACGCTGACGTCGCGGTTGCTCCAGGCGATGCGGCTCGCCGGCGTCGACAGCGCCACCGGCGCCTGCTCGGCAAGTTTGGTGATCAGCGTGCCGAGGCCCTGGCGGCAGGCGATCGCCGCGTTGCGGTCCTGCGCGCGCCCCTTGTCGATCGCGGACAGCTCCTTCAGGTCCTTGCCGGCGAAGCTCGCGCCCAGCATGAACTCGGCCGCGCCGGCCCAATCGCCGAGATCCTTGGGCAGCACGGACGCGCAGGATGTATCCAGCTTGCCGCGCGCGGCCTCGTCGATGGCGCGGTTGGCGCGCACCAGCGCCGCCAGGAACTGCTCCGTCTCGCCCGCGCGCGCATTGCGGCGGCCGATGCGCATCTTCTGGCCCGATGGCGCCGGCAGCACGTCGAGCCCGACGCTGCGCGCCAGCCGGATCATGGGGTTCGTGTCGGGATTGTGCATCCAGCGCGCGCCGCGGTCGAACGGCGCGTCGAACGTCGTACTATCCGTGATGCAGCGGCCGCCGACTTGCGATGCCGCTTCCACCACGACGACCTTGCGGCCCATCGCGATGATGCGCCGCGCCGCGGCGATTCCCGCAGCCCCCGCGCCGATCACGACGATGTCGACCTCACGTGGCAGGGGTGCGGCGGTTGCGCGCAGCACCGGCATCGCCGCAAAAGCCGCCGACGCCGAAAGGAAACCGCGGCGCGTGATTGTCATGTCATGGTTTCCGGGGACTTGCGGCGAACGGGAACAGCCCGCGAACCTTGCCGTATCTGATGTTGCGCAGCAACCATCATGGTGAATCAATCATGCTTGATCTCGCAGAGTGATGAACCGAATTGCAACACGTTTCGACCATGATAGAGAAGGGAAAAAGACGGCCGGAGAAGGTCGTGGGGGGAGTTCGACATGGGGACGGTCCTGGATTCAGTCGGCAAGCTGATTGCCGCGTACCTCTCAAAGGAGGTGCCGGGCTATGAGCCGTTCACGCCGAGCGACCCGGAGCATCTGCGCGGCGTCATCGAGCCCGGCGACGTGCTGCTCGTCGAAGGCAACAACCGGATCTCCGGCATCATCAAATATCTGACGCAGTCGACCTGGTCGCATGCCGCGCTCTATGTCGGCCCGATCGAGGGGGCGGAGGAGCCCAACGGCGAGCCGCATGTGCTGATCGAAGCCAATATCGGCGAAGGCGTCACCTCCGCACCGCTGTCGAAATATTTCCCCTATCACACCCGCATCTGCCGCCCGGTCGGGCTGTCCCATGAGGACCGCACCACGGTCTGCCGCTATGCGATCAACCGCATCGGCTTCGGCTACGATACCAAGAACATCATTGATCTCATGCGTTACCTGTTCCCGCTGCCGATACCGCAGCGTTGGCGTCGGCGCATGATCGCGATCGGCTCGGGCGATCCGACCAAGATCATCTGCTCGGCGCTGATCGCGCAGGCCTTCGACGCCGTGCGCTATCCGATCCTGCCGAAGATCACCAAAGCAGGCAGCCGCGCCGCCCGTCGCGAGATCCTGCACATCCGCGATTCCTCGCTCTACATGCCCCGCGACTTCGACATCTCGCCCTATTTCGAAGTCGTCAAACCCACCATCGTGCACGGGTTCGACTACACCGCCCTGCACTGGGCCGACAAGCAGAAGCCGCTCGAGGAGGTGGCGGGCACTTTCAGTGTGTTTCCAGAAACGCTCCGTGCGCCGCCGCTCGTTCCTGAGGCGATTGACGAAGAGGCGTCGGCTGAGATTTCGGCTGAAGAAGTGAACGCATAGCCCGCGGAGATCACCGCCGCGTTCTCCGAGCGTTTCGTGCTGCTGTGCGAGCTCGCGATCTACCGCGCGCGCGAGCGGGGGATCGCGGCGTAGCCCCACCGTCGTCCCGGCGCAGGCCGGGACCCATACCGCGTGATCCATCGAGTACGGGCGATAGCGGTATCGAACAGCCAGTCTTCGCCAAAACCCTCCCTGGGGTTATGGGTCCCGGCCTGCGCCGGGACGACAGCTGGGGTGTAGCGCGATGATCTCGCCTCTTCACCGTCATTGCGAGCGCAGCGAAGCAAACCCAGACTGTTACCGTGGCGGCAGTCTGGATTTGCTTCGTCGCAAGAGCTCCTCGCAATGACGGTGGAGAGAGCGCGCGCTATCGCTCCGCCCGTCCGATCACCGCCATCAGCTCCGCGATCTTCTCGCGCTGATCGGCCTTGTCGCCGCTCGCGATGGCGTGCTCGACGCAATGGGCGACATGGTCCTTCAGGATCTCTTCCTCGACCCGGCGCAGCGCGGCACGCACCGCCGAGATCTGCGTGACGATGTCGATGCAGTAGCGGTCTTCCTCTACCATTTTCGAGAGGCCACGAACCTGGCCCTCGATCCGGCCGAGACGTTTTCCGACAGATGTCTTGATGTCCTTGCGCATGGGCTCTATATACCCCTACAGGGTATAGGTTGCAAGCCCACGGACGAGCCCGCGTAAAAGGCCGGAGCATGGCAATGAACAACAACGCACACGAGCATCGTCACGACGCGGAAACGCATTCCGGATGCGGCTGTTCCACGAAGGCTACACCGCCGGCGGCCAAGCCGGAGGCCTCCTCGTGCTGTGGCGGCCACGGCGATCATGCCGGCCATCCCCATCCTCACGGTGAAGCAGCAACGAAGGTGAAAGACCCCGTCTGCGGCATGACGGTCGATCCCGCGACCTCGAAGCATCGCTTCGAGCATCACGGAGAGATCTTTCATTTCTGCTCGGCCGGCTGCCGCACCAAATTCGCCGCCGATCCCGCAAAATATCTCGCGAAGGAGAAGGCACCCGAGCCTGAGATGCCCGCAGGCACGATCTATACCTGCCCGATGCATCCCGAGATCCGTCAGGTCGGCCCGGGCACCTGCCCGATCTGCGGCATGGCGCTGGAGCCGGAGATCGCAAGCCTGGAGACTGGTCCCAATCCGGAGCTCGCCGACATGACGCGGCGGTTCTGGATCGGCGGCGTGCTGGCGCTGCCGGCGGTGGTGCTGGAGATGGGCGGCCATCTCGCAGGTCCGCACAACTGGATCGATCCGACGCTGTCGAACTGGATCCAGCTCGTCTTCGCCACACCCGTAGTGCTGTGGGCGGGCTGGCCGTTCTTCGTTCGCGGCTGGCAATCACTGCTGACGCGCAACCTCAACATGTTCACGCTGATCGCGATGGGCACCGGCGTTGCCTATGTCTACAGCGTCCTCGGCACCGTCACGCCGCAGATCTTCCCCACCACCTTCCGCGGCCATGAAGGCGCGGTTGCGGTCTATTTCGAGGCGGCGGCCGTCATTACCGTGCTGGTGCTGCTCGGTCAGGTGCTCGAGCTGCGCGCCCGGGATGCGACGTCGGGCGCGATCAAGGCGCTGCTCCAGCTTGCGCCCAAGACCGCGCGTCGCGTTGACGCTGACGGCAGCGAGCATGAGGTCGAGATCGACACGCTCCATGCCGGCGACCGCTTGCGCGTCCGTCCCGGCGAGAAGGTGCCGGTGGATGGCACCATCCTGGAGGGGCGCTCCTCGCTCGACGAATCCCTCGTGACAGGCGAATCCATGCCGGTCACCAAGGACACCGGCGCCAGGGTCATTGCCGGCACGCTGAACCAATCGGGCAGCTTCATCATGCGTGCCGACAAGGTCGGGCGCGAGACGCTGCTGTCGCAGATCGTGCAGATGGTCGCAGACGCGCAGCGCTCGCGCGCACCGATCCAGCGCCTGGCCGACCAGGTCGCCGGCTGGTTCGTGCCGACGGTGATCGTCGTCGCTATCGCCGCCTTTGCCGCCTGGTCGTGGTTCGGACCGGAGCCGCGGCTCGCCTTCGGCCTGGTCGCGGCGGTCAGCGTTCTGATCATCGCCTGCCCCTGTGCGCTGGGCCTGGCGACCCCGATGTCGATCATGGTCGGCGTCGGCCGCGGTGCGCAAGGCGGCGTGCTGATCAAGAACGCGGAGGCGCTGGAGCGGATGGAGAAGATCGACACGGTGGTGGTCGACAAGACCGGCACGCTGACCGAGGGCAAGCCCAAGGTGGTCGCGATCGTGCCGGCGTCCGGCTTTGCGGAAGACGACATCCTCCGGCTTGCGGCCACCGTCGAACGCGCCAGCGAGCATCCCCTAGCTGATGCGATCGTGCGCGCGGCCAAGGAGAGGCAGCTCGCCCTTGGCCAGGTCGAGCAATTCGATTCGCCGACGGGCAAGGGTGCGACCGGCAAGGTCGACGGCAAGACCGTCGTGCTCGGCAATGCCAAATATCTGACCTCCATCGGCATCGAGACCAAGACGCTCGACACCGAAGCCGAACGGCTGCGCGGCGACGGCGCGACCGTGATCAACATGGCCGTCGATGGCCGGCTGGCCGGCCTGTTCGCGATCGCCGATCCGGTCAAGGCCTCGACGCCGGAGGCGCTGAAAGCGCTGGCCGATGAAGGCATCAAGGTGATCATGCTGACCGGCGACAATCGCACGACGGCGGAGGCCGTGGCGCGCCGGCTCGGCATCGCCGAGGTCGAGGCCGAGGTGCTGCCGGACCAGAAGAGCGCGGTGGTGACAAAGCTGCAAAAGGGCGGCCGCAGCGTCGCGATGGCCGGCGACGGCATCAACGACGCGCCGGCACTGGCAGCGGCCGAAGTCGGCATCGCCATGGGCACCGGCACGGATGTGGCGATGGAGAGTGCCGGCGTGACGCTGCTGAAGGGCGACCTGATCGGCATCGTGCGCGCGCGAAAACTGTCGCAGGCGACGATGAACAACATCCGCCAGAACCTGTTCTTCGCCTTCATCTACAACGCCGCCGGCATTCCGATCGCGGCCGGCATCCTCTATCCGGCGTTCGGTCTGTTGCTCTCCCCGATCATCGCGGCAGCGGCGATGGCGCTGTCCTCGGTGAGCGTGGTCGGCAATGCGCTGCGGCTTCGTGCAACGCGGCTGTGAGGGTCGCAAAATCCGTGTAAAACGGGTCCATTCGGCGAGATGCGCGGAGGGGACCTGATGCAGCGGATTACGATCACGATCGAGGACGACCTCCTGGCGGAGATCGATGCCGCGGCGGAAGCGCGCGGCTATCAGAACCGCTCCGAGATCATCCGCGACCTCGCGCGCGCCGGGCTTCAGCAATCCACCGAGGACACCGCCCAGACCGGCCAATGCGTCGCGGGCCTCGTCTATGTCTACGACCACGCCGCGCGCGATCTATCAAAGCGGCTGGTGCAGGAATTCCACGGCCACCATGATCTCGCACTGGCAACGCTGCACGTCCACCTCGACGACAACAATTGCATGGAGATGACGGCGCTGCGCGGCGCGGCCTCCGAGGTGAGGCATTTCGCCGACCACATCATCGCCGAACGCGGCGTGCGCTACGGCCGCGTGGTGATGATCCCGACCGGGGAAGGGAAGCAGGCGAGGGCGCGCAAGCACGGACATCGGCATGGGTAGACAGTAGCTCTCGTGCCCCGGACGCGGCGCAGCGCTCCTTCAGCGGAGCGCCGCATCCGGGACACGAGACCGTCAAGCCGCTGGCCACAGCAGGCCAGCCTCCCTTGCCGAAATCGCCCTGCATGTCTACCTCTCGCGGGTCGTCTCGTGAAAGGGTGCCCCATGCTTGATGCCGCCATCAAGGCGCTGTCGCAAATGATCTCGCCGCCGATGCGCTCGATCCTGTGGCGATCGATCGGGCTGGCGCTGGTGCTGATCACCGTGCTGGCGATCGGCTTGCAGCGGCTGCTCAGCTGGTTTGCAACCTCCGGCGAGGTGTGGCTGGAAGGCCTGCTTGGACCGGGCTGGCATTCATCGCTCGAAATCCTGTCCTGGATCGTCTCGATCGCGGCGGGCCTCGGTGTCGTGTTCGGCGGCATTTTCCTGATGCCTGCGATCACCTCACTGGTGGCGAGCCTGTTCGTCGACGACGTCGCCAACATCGTCGAGCGCGAGCATTATCCGGCCGAACGACCCGGCACGGCGCTGCCGTTCACCCAGGCGATGTTCGAGGGCATCAAGACCGCGCTACTGACCATCGTGGTTTATCTCGCCGCGCTGCCGCTGGTGCTGTTCGCCGGCGCCGGTTTCCTGATCTTCTTCCTCGCCGCCGCCTGGCTGCTCGGCCGCGAATATTTCGAGCTCGCCGCGATGCGCTTCCGCCCACCGGAGGGAGCCAAGGCGATGCGGCGCGAGAATGCCGCGACCATCTTCACCGCCGGCCTGTTCATCGCCGCCTTCGTCTCGATCCCGATCGTCAACCTGGCGACGCCGATCTTCGGCATGGCCTTCATGGTCCACATGCACAAGCGCCTGTCAGGCCCGCGGCCCGAGCTGATCGAGCCGGCGCGGCAGGCGCGGTAACCCGGCTCAGGCCACAGGCATCCCGCATTTGCGCAGCACCGTCTTGGCGAAGCCGAACGGCGCCGGCGTGAATGGGCCCGTCGGCGCGCGGGTGACCAGCGCGACGACACCGAGTGCGGCCATCGCGAGCCAGAAGCACAGCCAGAAGCCGTCGATGTAGGCGAGCACATTGGCCTCGCGCTGGACGATGCCCGCCAGCGTGCCGACCGCGCGCGCCTGCGCCGATCCCCTGCCATGGGCGGCGAAATGATCGGCGAGCTGCTTTAGTCTCTCCACCACATCGACATCGCCGACCGCGAGGTTCTGGCCGAGATAGAAGGAATGGACCTGCTCGCGGACGCGCAGCCAGGTGCCCATCAACGCCACACCGATCTCGGCGCCGCCGAGCCGCATGATCTGGATATAGGCGGCAAACGAGGTGGCGCGGCTCGGATCGGAGTTGGAGAGCAGCGTGATGATCAGCGGCAGCAGGGTCAGCGACTGCCCGATCGCCTGCAGTAGCACGATGCCGATGAAATCCTCGCGCGCCCAGACATGGGTGAGCCGCGTGCCCCAGAGATTCGCCGCGGCGAAGCAGGCAAAGCCCAGAACGAGCACCGTACGTGTATCGAAATGCCTGAGCAGCCAGATCGAGACCGGCACCAGCACGAACATCGGCAACGCGCCATAGGTGAGCAGCAAGAGGCCGCTCTGCTCGGGCCTGAGCTGCGCGATGGTTGCGAGGAAGTTCGGCACCAGCGAGGCGTTGGACAGGCTGGTCAGTGTGTAGAGCAGGATCAGGACCAGCCCCAAGCCGATGTTGCGCGAGAACAGCACATTCACATGTGCCCAGGGCTGCCGCACCAGGGACTCGTTGACGAGGAAGGCCAGAAACAGCACCGCGCCACTGGCGAGCAGCGCCATCACCGTGCCGGAGCCGAGCCAGTCCAGCCGGTTGCCCTGGTCGAGCCCGGCATAGATCATCGAGACTGAGGCGCCGAGCAGCAGCATGCCGCCCCAATCGGCGTCGCGCAGCAGCGCACGGTTCACCGGCTCGTTCGGCGTGCCCAGATAGACCATCAGGCCCATCAAGGGCGCGATCACCACGCCTTGCCAGTACAGCCATTGCCAGCCGAGATGGTCGACATAGAAGCCGACCAGCGAGGTCGACGTGTCCAAGGCGAAGCCGACGCGGATCGCATAGATCGAGATCGCCGGCAGCCACCAGCGGATCGGCAAATTGCGGAACACGATCATCAGCGTCGCCGGCACGAAGGTGCCGAGCAACAGGCCATGCACGACGCTGAGCGCAAGCAATGTCGGATAGTGGTGCACGAATGGAATGATGAAAGAGACGGCCGCATAGACGATGCTGGGGATGCCGAGCACGCGGCGCAGGCCGAACACGGTAGCAAGCCAGGCCACCGCAGGCGCGATGAAGATCTGCGAGCCGATGCCGGCCGTGGAGAGCCAGGCGCCCTCGTCGAAGCCGAGTGAGAACGCGCCGCGAAGGTCGGGCAGGCCGACCGTGGTCAGCCGGCTATCGAAATTGGCGAGGAACGAGCCGAGCAGCACCGCCGCGACGGCGAACAGCGGCTGCGGCGCGATGCCGCCGCGCGAGACCGGCTCGCGGCTGGCAGCGTCATTTTCCGCCATTCGCAGCCTTGGTATCGATGCTGGTGACCACCGACATGCCCGGCACCAGCCGAGCGAGCAGCGGTTGATTGTGATCGAACTGAATGCGCACGGGAATGCGCTGCACCACCTTTGTGAAGTTGCCTGTTGCGTTGTCGGGCGGCAGCAGCGCCACTTGTGCGCCGGTCGCCGGCGCAATGCGCTCGACCTTGCCGTGCAGCCTCTCACGCGGGAAACTGTCGACGGTGATCTCGACCGGCTGGCCCGGTGCGACGTGCGTGAGCTGGGTCTCCTTGTAGTTCGCAATCACATAGACGTTGGGCAGCGGCACCACATTGATGAGATTGGTGCCGATATTGACGTAATCGCCGGGCTGCACCTGCCGCTCGCCGACAACGCCGTCAAACGGCGCGGTGACCTTCGTGTAACCAAGTTTGAGCTTCGCACCCGCCAGCGTCGCCTTGGCTGCCTCGACATCGGCGGCGCGCTGCTTCCTGGTGCCTTGCAGGACCTCGAGCTGGTGCTGCTGGGCTGCGATCACGGCGCGGCTCGCCCGCACGTCGGCCTGCGCCTTGGCATAAGCGGCCACCGCCTGCTCGAGCCGCTGGCGCGTGCCGGCATCGGTCTGCGACAGCGACTGCTGACGCTCCTGCTCCTGCCGCGCCTCCACCTCCATGGCCTCCGCGGACAGCCGCGCGGCCTGCGCCTGCGCGATCGTGGCATATTGCAGCTCGATCTGATTGGCGAGATTGTCGAGGGTGGCCTGCGCAGCAGCGACATTGGCTTCGGCCTGTGCGACCTGCGCCTCGTAGTCGGCCGGATCGATCTGGATCAGGAGGTCGCCGGCCTTCACGCGCTGGAAATCGGTGACGCCTACGGTGAGCACTTCGCCCGAGACGCGGCTCGAAAGCCGCGTCAGCTCCGCCCGCACATAGGCGTCATTGGTGGTCTGGATCACCGCATTGCCGACCCATTCGTCGAAGCGCAGCGTCGCCAGCGCGACGAAGCCGAGCGCAACGATGACCGCAAACAGCGGGATCGCGAGCCGGCTCCAGAGCGGTGAGGCCGGCCGTTGTGTTGACTTGGGCGGCGGGACAGGTGCGGCGGCAGGCGGTGACGGAACTCGTTCTTGTTGACTCACGGATGCCCCCAAAAGCGCTTGTCCGAACGCAAATCTCACTGCTGTCATTCCGGAACGGTTCGAGCAACGGACCCGGCATCTCGAGATTCCGGGTTCGATGCCGCGCATCGCCCCGGAAAGACGTTGATTACTTGCTCACACCGTTTTCTCCGGCCACCGGCAGAGATCGTTGATCAGGCAGACCTCGCAGCGCGGCTTGCGGGCGAGGCAAGTATAGCGGCCGTGCAGGATCAACCAATGATGGGCATGCTGCATGAACTCGGCCGGGATCACCTTTTCGAGACCGAGCTCGACCTCCAGCGGCGTCTTGCCCGGCGCAAGTCCGGTACGGTTGCCGACGCGGAAAACATGGGTATCGACCGCCATGGTGTGCTCGCCGAAGGCCATGTTGAGCACGACATTGGCCGTCTTGCGCCCGGCACCGGGCAACGACTCGATCTCGGCGCGCGTGCGCGGCACTTGGCCGCCGAATTCGCTGAGCAGCTTGGCCGACAGTGCGATCACATTCTTGGCTTTGGTGCGGTAGAGTCCGATCGTCTTGATGTACTCGCGCAGACGCTCCTCGCCGAGATCGAGCATCTTCTGCGGGGTGTCGGCGACCTCGAACAATGCGCGCGTCGCCTTGTTGACGCCGGCATCGGTCGCCTGCGCCGACAGCACCACGGCAACTAGCAGCGTGAACGGATTGACGTGCTCGAGCTCGCCTTTCGGCTCCGGATTGGCCTTGCGGAAACGGCTGAAGACCTCGCGGACCTCGGCCGGCGTCCAGGGCCTGGTGGCCTTGAGTGGTTTTTTCGCGGAGGATTTCGGTTTGGCCGCGACCGGCTTTGCCTTTTTCTTCGGCACCGCCGCTTTGCGGGAGACCGGCTTGCGGGTGATTTTCGCCATGATCGGGATATACTGAGGGACGATGAGCACAGGCAACGAAATTGAGCGCAAGGACTTTGAAGATCAGCGCGAGGTGCAGATCTTCTCCGCGCTGCTGACGCCGCACCGCTCGCTGAACCGCACCGGCTTCCTCGCCGTGATGCTGTTCCTGAGCGTGGTCAGCTTCGTCACGGGCCTCGCTTTCCTGATGATGGGCGCCTGGCCGGTGTTCGGCTTTTTTGGTCTCGACGTGCTCGTGGTCTGGTGGGCCTTCAAAGTCAATTTCCGCAGCGCTCGGGCGCGCGAGGAGATCACCGTTACGACCTCCGAGCTGCGCGTGAGGCGCATCAGCCATCGCGGCCAGGTCGCCGAATGGACCTTCAATCCGCTCTGGGTCCGCCTCGACATGGAAGTCGACGAGGACTTCGGCATCGAGCATCTCTATCTGATCTCGCGCGGTCATCAGATCCAGATCGCGAGGTTCTTAGGGCCTGAGGAAAAGGCAAGTTTTTACAATGGCTTGGTCGAGGCATTGAACGCCACCAAGCGTGGACCGACCTACAATCCGATCAGCTGATTCCAGTCGGAAATCGGGTGGTTTCAGACCCGCCTCTCTCCTACATTTCCGGACATGATGACCCTCGCGATACATGACCAGCGCCTGGCCAAGCCGGGCACCCAGAACGCCGCGTGGCGCGACTATGATTCGGTGCGGCGGGCGATTGCGTTCATCTCGGCGAACTGGCGCGCGCAGCCGACCATCGAGGCGATGGCGGATGCCGCCGGCGTCACGCCGGATGAGCTGCACCATCTGTTCCGCCGCTGGGCGTCGATCACACCGAAGGCTTTCATGCAGGCGCTCACCCTCGACCACGCCAGGAATCTGCTCAGGGATTCCGCCAGCATTCTTGATGCGGCGCTCGACTCCGGCCTATCCGGGCCGGGCCGGCTGCACGATCTCTTCGTCACCCACGAAGCGATGTCGCCGGGCGAGTGGAAGAACGGCGGTGCCGGTCTCACCCTGCGCTATGGCTTCCACCCCTCCCCATTCGGCACCGCGATCGTGATCGCCACCGATCGCGGCTTGTCCGGACTTGCCTTCGCCGATCACGGCGAAGAGAAGATCGCACTCGCCGACATGACGCGGCGCTGGCCGAACGCTACTTACGTGGAAGATCACAAAGGCACCGCGCCGCTCGCAGCGCGCATCTTCGACCCAAAGCTGTGGCGGCCGGATCAGCCGCTGCGCGTGGTCCTGATCGGCACCGATTTCGAGGTGCGGGTATGGGAGACGCTGCTGAAAATTCCGATGGGACGCGCGGTGTCCTATTCCGACATCGCCTGCAACATCAATAATCCGAAGGCCTCTCGCGCCGTCGGTGCCGCGGTTGGCAAGAACCCGGTCTCCTTCGTCGTGCCCTGCCACCGCGCGCTCGGCAAGAGCGGCACGCTCACCGGCTATCATTGGGGCACCACCCGCAAGCAGGCGATGCTGGGCTGGGAAGCCGGGCAGCTGGGGATGCAGTGATTGATCTCCCTCTCCCCGCACGCGGGGAGAGGCGAAGAAACTCAGCCCGCCAGGTCCAGCTTCGAGGCGACCGTCGAATCCGCATTGAGGCGGTAGATGATCGGCGCACCGGTGGCGAGCTCGCGCTTCAGGATGCCTTCAGGCGAGAGCTTCTCCAGCACCATGATCAGCGCACGCAGCGAGTTGCCGTGAGCGGCAACCAGCGTGCGCTTGCTGTTGAGCACGCCGGGCAGGATCTCCTGCACGTAATAGGGCAATGCGCGCGCGAGCGTGTCCTTCAGGCTTTCGCCGCCGGGCGGCGGCACATCGTAGGAGCGGCGCCAGACGTGTACCTGCTCCTCGCCCCATTTCTTGCGCGCATCGTCCTTGTTGAGACCGGAGAGATCGCCATAATCGCGCTCGTTGAGTGCGAGGTTCTTCGAGGTCGGCAGACCGGTCTGGCCGAGCTCAGCGAGGATGAGATCGAGCGTGTGCTGCGCGCGCGTCAGGACCGAGGTGAAGGCGACGTCGAATACGAGACCCTGTGCCTTCAGCTTGCGGCCGGCTTCCTTGGCTTCCCTCACGCCGAGCTCGGTGAGGTCAGGATCCTTCCAGCCCGTGAACAGGTTCTTCAGATTCCATTCGCTCTGGCCATGGCGCACGAGCACGAGAAGACGTTCGCTCATTTTACCTTCCGTATGAAACTAAGCTTGATGGTTGCTGCATCGGCGGTGCCCAACCTTTCCGTTGGGGAGAGGTGAAGGGAGCCTGCAGTTGAAACGGGCAATCATTCCGTTGACTCAGATATCGGACAGGCCGAGCACGTCGGCCATGGTGTAGTGCCCCGGCGCCTTGCCATGGGCCCACAGTGCCGCCTTGAGCGCGCCGTGGGCGAACAGCATGCGGTCCTCGGCCTGATGCGACAGCGTCAGGCGCTCGAACGGACCGAGGAAGCTGACGCTGTGGTCGCCGGCGACGGTGCCGCCGCGTAACGAAGCGAAACCGATACTGCCTGGCCGGCGTGCGCCGGTGATGCCGTCACGTCCACGCTCGGAATGGTCATCGAGGGTGACACCGCGGCCGCTGGCTGCGGCCTGGCCCAGCATCAGCGCCGTGCCCGAGGGCGCATCGACCTTCATGCGGTGATGGGTTTCGACGATCTCGATGTCGAAGGTCTGGTCGAGCGCCTTGGCGACGCGCCTGACCACGGCGGCGAGCAGGTTGACGCCGAGGCTCATATTGCCTGACTGCACCACCACCGCGCGGTTGGTGACGCTCTTGATCACGGCGTTGTCGGAGCCGGAAAGTCCGGTGGTGCCGATGACATGCACGAGGCCGCGCTGGGCGGCGATCGCGACGTTGGCGATGGTCGCCGCCGGCACGGTGAAATCGAGGATGCCGTCGGCATCCTTCGACATCGCCCAGAGATCGGCGGAGAGCGTGATGCCGTTGGCCGGCAGGCCTGCGAGCACGCCGGCATCCTTGCCGAGCAGATCGGAGCCCGGCGCCTCCAGTGCGCCCGCCAGCACCGCGCCTTTGCTCTCGGCAATCGCCCGTACCAGCGCGCGGCCCATCCGGCCGCCGGCCCCAGCAACAATCAAGCGCATGTCGGACATGGTGTGATCCTCTTCGGAGCCGTTGTAGCGGGGGGACGCAGTTCCGGCAACCGAGGGGATCGGGGGCAGTGACGCCACGTTCACCGTCATTCCGGGGCGGCTCGCAGAGCCGAACCCGGAATCCCGAGATTCTCAGGTGCGCAATTGCGCACCATAGTTCGCCTCGGAATGACGGGCGTCAGCCGTCCTGCGGCTGCGGGCCGTCATAGCCCTCGATGATGATGAGATCGGCGATCGAGTGCGGCTGGCGCACCTTGATGTTGGCCTGATATTCCGGTGAGTTGTAGCAGGCGAGCGCGGTTTCGTAGTCCGGGAATTCAATCACGACGTTGCGGTTGCGGCTGGCGCCTTCAACGGTGGTGAACTTGCCGGCGCGGGCGACGAAACGGCCGCCCCATTTCTTGAAGATCGGACCGTTGGCGACGGCGTAGGGCTTGTAGCCCTCGTCATTGCTCACGTCGACACGCCCGATCCAGTAGCCTTTTGCCATTGTTGTTCTCCCTGTTGTGTGTGGTCAGCCGAGAGCTTGCGCGATCTCAGCGTGGATGGCGTCGGCGACAGCCTTCGGATCGGCGGCTTCCACCACCGGGCGCCCGACAACGAGATAATCCGCGCCCGCGGTGATCGCGCGGTCCGGCGTCATGATGCGCTTCTGGTCACCGCTGGCGGCGCCCGCCGGACGAATGCCGGGGGTGACGAGGCTCATCTGATGGCCGACGATCTTGCGCAACGCACCGACTTCCTCTGGCGAGGACACCAGGCCGTCGACGCCGATCACCTGCGCCTGCTGCGCGCGGGCCTCAACTAGCTCCGACACGCTGAGCCGATAGCCCGCCGCATGCAAATCGTCGTCATTGTAGGAAGTCAGCACCGTGACGGCGAGGATCTTCAGGCCGGCACTGCCGCGGCCCTCGACGGCGCCCTTCATGGTCTGCGGATAGGCGTGGACGGTAACGAAGGTCGCACCCAGCTTGGCGACGCTCTCCACCCCACGCCTCACCGTATTGCCGATGTCGTGCATCTTCAGATCGGCAAAGACCTTTTTGCCCCTGTCGGCGAGCGTTCCGATCAACGGCAGGCCGCCGGCATAAGCGAGCTGATAGCCGATCTTGTAGAACGAGACGCTGTCGCCGAGCTTCGCGATCATCGCCTCCGCAGCATCAACGCTCGGCAGATCGAGCGCAACGATCAGGCGGTCTTTCGGGGCGATCTCGGCTGCCGTCATGTCACCTCACATCATGCGTTGGGAAACGTCGATCAGCTGCGTTACCAGCTCTTTCAACGCGGCGATATCGCCCTCGTTCTTCAGCCTGTCCATATCGTCATAGGCCTGGTCGGCAAAGGCGAGCGTGAGCTGGCTGGCAATCACGTTGGCGTGGCAGGAGGAGAGGATCAGCCGCAAGGCCTGGAGCGCGCGGGCGGCACCGAGCCGGCTCTGCGAGGCGCCGGCGAGCGCGAAGACGCGGTTGCGGAACACCTCGCCGCGCGCCTCGTGCAGCTCGTGCACGCGGCTGACCCAGTCGATCGCGTTCTTGAGAAGCGGCGGCACCGAGGCATTGTATTCGGGCGAGACGATGAGGACACCGTGATGGGCGCCGATCATGCGCTTGAGATTGATGGCGTGCTTGGGCACGCCGGACTTGGCCTGGAGATCGCCGTCGTAGATCGGCAGCGGAAAATCCGCGAGCGAGATGCGGGTGACGTCCACGCCGGCCTGGGCGAATTCGTAGGCCGCCAGCGCCCCAAGCTTCACATTGTGCGAGCCGGTGCGCAGCGAGCCGGGAATGATCAGGATTTTGGGTGCGGACATCCAATCCCATGCGTTCGGCGAAACGAGCCCGCCGCGCAAAAGAAGAGCGGGCGGAATTAGTCCTTGCGATACACCCAGACGCGGGCCGGCGGAAGGTTCATCCAGATCCGTTCCGAGGCCTCTGTCGACACGCCCGGCAGCGATTTCGGGATCGGCGGCACCACCGCATAGGTGAACTGGATGAAGGGCGCGCCGGGCGCAAGCGCGGTGAAGGCATCGCGAATGAGCCGCAGCCGCGTCAGCATCGGTTTCGTCACGAGCGGCAGGCCCGAGACGACCGCGCTAGCCGGCGCGCTCAGGACGTTCCAGAGCGTGTCACGCAGGCGATAGGCATCGCCCTGCACCACCTTGGCCTGCGGGTAGCGGTCGCGCAGCAGCGCGCAGAAGCCGGGATTGTATTCGACGAGGACGAGACGCTTCTGGTCGACACCGCGCTCGATCAGCGCGGAGGTGATCGCGCCGGTGCCGGGCCCGAGCTCCACCACCGGCGCATCGGACTCCGGATCGACATAATGAGCCATGGTCCGGGCCAAGAGCTTGCCCGACGGCATCACCGCGCCCATGTGCAGCGGCTTTTCGATCCACGACCTGAGAAAGCGCACCTCGTCGTCAAGACGAGGCTTCTTCAAGGCACGCGCAGACGATGGCAATGGCATGTCGGGACCGGACGGGACCGCAGGACCGCGGCGTGTCAGAAAATGGTCATAAAGACGTATAGGCCGAAGACGGCACGGTCAAGACGAGTCAATTCGCCCGATTACCGAAGAAGTCCTTGACCTTGGCGAAGAAACCCTCGGATTCCGGCTGGGTGTTGCCGGAGGAGAGCTTGTCGAACTCGGCCAGCAATTCCTGTTGCTTCTTGGTGAGGTTCTGCGGGGTCTCGACCACGACCTGGACATACATGTCGCCCATCTGACGCGACCGCAACACCGGCATGCCCTTTGATGCGATGCGGAATCGGCGGCCGGACTGGGTTCCGGCAGGCACTTTCACCTTGGCCTTGCCCTTGTCGATGGTCGGCACCTCGAATTCGCCGCCGAGCGCGGCCGTCACCATCGAGATCGGCACGCGGCAGTGCAGATCGGCGCCATCGCGCTGGAAGAACTGGTGCTGGGCCAGCGACAGGAAGATGTAGAGGTCGCCGGGCGGACCACCGCGGACCCCGGCCTCGCCCTCGCCGGCGAGCCTGATCCGGGTGCCATCCTCGACGCCTTGCGGAATGTTGACCGACAGCGTGCGCTCGCGCGTGACGCGGCCCTGGCCCGCGCAGGAGGGGCAGGCGTCCTCGATCATCTGGCCGCGTCCCTGGCAGCCGGGACAGGTGCGCTCGAGCGTGAAGAAGCCCTGCGACTGCCGCACACGGCCCGCGCCGCCGCAGGTCGAGCAGGTCTTCGGCTTGGTACCTGCCTTGGCGCCGATGCCCGAGCAAGCCTCGCAGGTGACCGAGACCGGGATCTCGATCTGCGCAGTCTTGCCGCCAAAGGCTTCCTCGAGCGTGATCTCCATATTGTAGCGCAAATCGGCGCCGCGCTCGCGGCCACCGCGGCCGCGCTGCCCGGCCATGCCGAACAGGTCTTCGAAAATGTCGGAGAAAGAGGAGGCGAAGCCCGCGCCGAAACCGGGGCCGCCGCCAAAGCCGCCGCCCTGCTCGAACGCGGCGTGACCATAGCGGTCATAGGCGGCGCGCTTGTCCTTGTCCTTCAGGACCTCATAGGCCTCGTTGATCTCCTTGAATTTGACTTCGCTGGTCTGGTCCCCCGGATTGCGGTCCGGATGGAATTTCATCGCCAGCTTGCGGAACGACGATTTCAGCTTGGATTCGTCAGCGTCGCGATCGACTTCGAGGGTCTCGTAATAGCAGCGCTTGGTGGACGTGGACATGTTCAGCTCGGTCTATCCAATCGCGATTTCAAGTTGGGGCGAAACAGCGTTGCCACGCAGCAATATAAGCGCCCTTCCGCCTCGCGGCAGAGGGCAGCCTGGCAGCGCTGAGAATAACGGCTGGGAATTGATCGATGGTAACGGGCGCCTTGCCCGTGGAGCCCGACACGACGGCCTCCCCCGCGAGGGAGGAGGCCGGTAGCGCGTGTGGGGTCCAAGCCGTCCGCATCGCCACCCTCTCGGGCTTATGCAGACTTCTTGTTGTTCTTCTCGTCGTCGACCTCGGTGAATTCCGCGTCGACGACGTCGTCCTTGGCCGCGTCCTTCTTGGCGTCGGCCTCGGCCTGCTGCTTGTACATGGCTTCGCCGAGCTTCATCGAAGCCTGGGCCAGGGTGTTGGTCTTGGCCTTGATCGCCTCGGCATCGTCGCCCTTCAGCGCCTCCTTGAGGTCGCTGACGGCATCCTCGATGGCGCGGCGCTCGGTCTCGGAGACCTTCGAACCGTGCTCGGCGAGGGCCTTCTCGGTGGAATGCACCAGCGCGTCCGCATGGTTCTTGGCATCGACCGCCTCGCGGCGCTTCTTGTCGGCCGCCGCATTGGCCTCGGCGTCCTTGACCATCTTCTCGATGTCGGCTTCCGACAGGCCGCCCGAGGCCTGGATGCGGATCTGCTGCTCCTTGCCGGTGGCCTTGTCCTTGGCCGAGACGTTGACGATGCCGTTGGCGTCGATGTCGAAGGTCACCTCGATCTGCGGCATGCCGCGCGGAGCCGGCGGAATGCCCATCAGGTCGAATTGGCCGAGCATCTTGTTGTCGGCCGCCATTTCACGCTCGCCCTGGAAGACGCGGATGGTGACGGCATTCTGATTGTCTTCAGCCGTCGAGAACACCTGGCTCTTCTTGGTCGGGATCGTCGTGTTGCGATCGATGATGCGGGTGAACACGCCACCCAGCGTCTCGATGCCCAGCGACAGCGGGGTCACGTCGAGCAGCAGGACGTCCTTGACGTCGCCCTGGAGCACGCCGGCCTGGATCGCGGCACCGATCGCCACGACTTCGTCCGGGTTGACGCCCTTGTGCGGCTCCTTGCCGAACAGCTGCTTCACGACATCCTGGACCTTCGGCATGCGGGTCATGCCGCCGACCAGCACCACCTCGCCGATTTCACCGGCGGTGACGCCGGCGTCCTTCAGCGCCTTGCGGCAGGGCTCGATGGTTTTCTGCACGAGGTCGTCGACCAGCGCCTCGAACTTGGCGCGGGTGAGCTTCATCGTCAGATGCTTCGGACCGGTCTGATCCGCGGTGATGAAGGGCAGGTTGATCTCGGTCTGCGTCGTCGAGGACAGCTCGATCTTGGCCTTTTCAGCGGCTTCCTTCAGGCGCTGCAAGGCGAGCTTGTCGTTGCGCAGGTTGATGCCCTGCTCCTTCTGGAACTCATCGGCGAGATAGCCGACCAGGCGCATGTCGAAGTCTTCGCCGCCGAGGAAGGTGTCGCCATTGGTCGACTTCACCTCGAACACGCCGTCACCGATCTCGAGAATGGAGATATCGAAGGTGCCGCCGCCGAGGTCGTACACCGCGATGGTGCCGGCCTTGGTCTTGTCGAGGCCATAGGCGAGCGCGGCCGCGGTCGGCTCGTTGATGATGCGCAGCACTTCGAGGCCCGCGATCTTGCCGGCGTCCTTGGTCGCCTGGCGCTGGGCGTCGTTGAAGTAGGCGGGAACGGTGATGACGGCCTGGTCGACCTTCTGGCCGAGATGGGCTTCCGCGGTCTCCTTCATCTTCTGCAAGATGAACGCCGAGACCTGCGAGGGCGAGTAGGTCTGGCCGTCGGCCTCGACCCAGGCGTCGCCGTTGGAAGCCTTCACGATCTTGTACGGAACGAGCTTCTTGTCCTTCTCGACCATCGGGTCGTCGTAGCGGCGGCCGATGAGGCGCTTCACTGCGAAGAAGGTACGCTCGGGATTGGTGACGGCCTGGCGCTTGGCCGGCTGGCCGACGAGGCGCTCACCGTCATCCGTGACGGCGACGATCGAAGGCGTCGTGCGCATGCCTTCGGAATTCTCGATGACTTTGGCGTTCTTGCCATCCATCACGGCGACGCACGAGTTCGTGGTGCCGAGGTCGATCCCAATGACCTTTCCCATGGTCCTGATATCCTTCTTTTTGCGGCAGGTTGGCTGGGCCCAGAAGGCACCCGAACCGAAACCCCCTAAGATCAAACATCCGCGATATTGCGATGATTGAGGCTCATATAGGAGGGGGGGAGGGGCCCGCAAGGACCGAAGCTACGTTTCTGCCGCGAAAACATTGGGTTTTGGAAGATCATATCTGGGCTCCACCGCCCTTGCGGGTGAGGAATTATTAACAGGTTCGCGCTTCGGCAAGCCCCCGCTTCCGCGAGCGGCCCCTCCCTGTTGCGGCAGGGCCAAACCCGCTAAAAGGCTGACCGGCCGGACAGCCGGCGCAGCTGCTTCGCGCGACAAAGCGCCCGGCGGCCGACCATCGAACGGCCTCAATGTGAACCAATCAGAGTGCCCATGACGCTGATCCGCCCCCTCGCCGCACTCGCCCTCCTCGCCGTCTCCGCGTTTCCGGCCTACGCCGCCGACGCCGTTTTCCCACCTGGCTTGCGCCTCGGCATGGTGCCCCTGGTCGGCCTCAGCACGGCGAAAACCTTTCCGGGCTTCGAGAGCGAGGACGGCAGCGTCAAGGTGCTGATCACCGAGCTGCCGCCGGCGGCCTATGGCGAGGTCGTGAGCGCGTTCAATTCCAATCCTGCCGGGGCCAATGGCGTCAAGCAGGACAAGATCGAGACCCCCGCGGGCCTTGCCTATTTCACGACCGAAAGCGGCAAGGCCGACGATACCCCGGTGAAGCGCTATTCGATGATCGTGCCCGGTGCCGGCTTCTCCGGCTATGTCGCGGTGCAGATCCCGGAGAATGCGACCAAGATCTACACCGATGAAGCGGTGCGGCAGATGTTTGCGAGCGCCACCACCCGCAGGCAGGTCTCGGCCGAAGAGCAGATCGCGCTGATGCCGTTCAAGATCACCGATCTTGCCGACTTCAAGGACGTCCGGACCCTGGCGCCGGGCTCGAGCATCATCCTGGCCGATGGCGATGAGAGCACGGGCTACGAGTCGCGGCCGTTCATGATCCTCGGCCTGATCGGCGCCACCCCGCAAGCCGCCGACGACCGCGCCCGTTTCGCCCAGGAGGCGGCACTCCAGATTCCCGGCGTGCGCGAGTCGCGGATCACCATGTCCGAGCCGATCCGCATCAACGGCCAGCAGGGTTTCGAGACCCGGATCGACGGCGTCAGCGGCAAGGATAAGGTCCCCGTGACCGTGGTGCAGTGGATCCGCTTCTCGAGTGGCGGCGCATCATTGCGCATCATCGCCAGCGCCCCGCGCGACAGATGGCAAGCCGCCTTCACCCGTTTCCGCGCGGTGCGCGACGGGATTCAGCCGAAGGGGTAGACGCGTCCCACGCGCGAGATGCGCTCCCTCCCCACCCGCCCCCACCCGCGGGCGGGCGGTCGGGGAGAGGGTGTCTCCGCAATCGAGACCGCGCTCTGCAAGCGCAGCAACCTCTCCCGCAAGGGCCCGCAAGGAGAGGTGCGCCGAGCACGCCGCGAGCCCAACCCCTCACCAAGACCGGCTGCATTTTCGGGCTTCTGTTCGTATACGAACGGAACTACGCTCCCCTCCGTTGGATCATCCTAAGGGGAGGCGAACGATGCTGGATCGGCGACACGTCTTGGCAATGCTTGGAACGACGGCACTGGCGACGCTCGCGCCAAGTGCGCTGTTCGCGGCCGCATCGATCAAGCCGGACGACGCATCAGCCCTGCTCGTGATCGACGTGCAGAACTGCTTCCTGCCGGGCGGCAGCCTCGCGGTGAAGGAAGGCGAGCAGGTGGTGCCCGTCATCAACAGAATCGCGAAGGCGTTTTCCAACGTGGTGATGACACAGGACTGGCACACGCCCGGCCACATTTCGTTTGCGTCGGTTCATTCAGGCAAGAAGCCGTTCGAGACCATCGACCTGCCCTACGGCAAGCAGGTGCTGTGGCCCGACCATTGCGTGCAGGGCACCGATGGCGCTTCGCTGTCGAAGGACCTGTCGATCCCGCACGCCGAGCTCATCATCCGCAAGGGTTTTCACAAGGACGTCGACAGCTACTCGGCCTTCCTCGAAGCCGACGGCAAGACCTCGACGGGGCTTGCCGGCTACCTGAAGGGACGCAAGATCAAGCGCGTCTTCGTTGCAGGGCTCGCGACGGACTTCTGCGTCGCCTGGACCGCGCTCGACGCGCGCAAGGCGGGTTTCGAGGTTTATGTGGTGGAAGACGCCTGCCGCGGCATCGACACCCAGGGCTCGCTGGCAAAGGCCTGGGCCGACATGGCCAAGGCCGGCGTGAAGCGGATTCAGTCTGCGGATATCGCGGTGAGCGCGTAAGATTTACGATCAGTCGTTCCGGTTCGATGCAAAGCATCGAACTCCGGTGCGCAATTGCGCACCGGATTCCGGGTTCGACTCTGCGAGCCGCCCCGGAATGACTCGTCGCTTACCGCTCAGTTCGGCGCGCCGCTCGACTCGTTGTTGTTGTTGGCCGCGGTCGCCGCCTTCGCGCCGCCCTTGGCGACACCGACCAGCGCCGGGCGCAGCACGCGCTCGCCGATTGTGTAGCCGGCCTGCACGACCTGCACCACGGTGCCCGCCGGCACCGAGGCATCGGGCACTTCGAACATCGCCTGCTGGAAGTTCGGGTCGAACTTCTGGCCCTGCGGATCGAATCTCTTCACGCCGTGCTTTTCCAGCGCGTTGAGCAGCGAGCGCTCGGTGAGCTCGACGCCCTCGATCAGCGAGATCAGGCCGGGATCGGCCGCGGCACGGGCTTCGGCCGGAACGGCGTCGAGCGCGCGCTGGAGATTGTCGGCGATGTCGAGCACGTCGCGCGCAAAGCCGGTGATGCCGTAGAGGCGGGCGTCAGCGACCTCCTTGGTGGTCCGCTTGCGCAAATTCTCCATCTCGGCCAGCGTCCGCAGCATGCGGTCCCGCGCCTCGGCGGCCTCCTTCTGCAACGTCTCGACCGAGCCGGGCTCGGGATCGTCGGGCATGATGTAGGGTTTTGACACCACGGGCTCGCCGGTCGCTGCAGTCGTGTCTTCGGGTTGCCGGTCTTGCTCGGTCATCGGCTCTATTCTCGAACTCGTTTCCAGGGATTGTTGGCCCGGATATCGTGCCTGAGGCCACGAAAATCAAGCGCCCGTGATCGGCGGAAACGCCGGTCAGCCCCCCAGCAGGCGGCTGACGATACGGGCGGCGTAGTCCACGGTCGGGATCACGCGGGCATAATTCAGCCGCGTCGGGCCGATCACGCCGAGAACGCCGACGATGTGGCCGGCGGCATCCCGATAGGGCGCGATGATGGTGGAGGACCCCGACAGGGAAAACAGCTTGTTCTCACTGCCGATGAAGATGCGTACGCCCTCGGCGGTTTCGGCCCGGCCGAGCAGGTCGATGACGCCCCGCTTGGTCTCGAGGTCGTCGAACAACAGGCGCACCCGCTCCAGATCCTCCAGCGCATGCAGATCTTCGAGCAGATTGGCATGGCCACGAACGATGAGCTGGCGGTCCTCGTTCTCGCCGCCGGACCAGCTGGCAATGCCGGCCGAGATCACCTTTTGCGTCAGCTGATCGAGCTCGGCGCGGGCCTCGGCGAGCGCGGTTTCGAGCTCGAGCCGCGCCTCGGCCAGCGTGCGGCCGCGGATTCGCGCATTGAGGAAATTGCCAGCCTCGATCAGAGCCGAGGAGGGAACTCCGGGCGGCAGCGTCAGCACGCGGTTTTCGACCTGGCCGTCCTCGCCGACCAGAATCACCAGCGCCCTCTCCGGTTCCAGGCGGACGAATTCGATGTGCTTGAGCCGCGCATTGGATTTTGGTGTCAACACGACAGCGGCGGCCCGGGTCAGGCCGGAGAGCCGCATCAGGGCCTGGTCCAGCGCCGCCTCGACCGACTGCGCCTCGCCGACGGAGGAGAGCTGGCTCTGGATCGACTGCCGCTCGGCCTCATTGAGGTCGCCGACCTGCATCAGGGCATCGACGAAGAAGCGTAAGCCTAGTTCCGTCGGCAGCCGGCCCGCCGAAGTGTGCGGGGCATAGATCAGGCCGAGCTGTTCCAGATCGGCCATGACGTTGCGGACCGAGGCCGGTGACAGCGGCATCGCGATCAGGCGCGAAATATTGCGCGAGCCCACCGGCTCACCGGTCGCGAGATAGCTTTCGACAATTTGACGAAAGATGTCGCGGGAACGCTCGTTGAGCTGGGCGAGGCCTGCGCGCGGCGCGATCAGATGGATCGGATCGTGATGGGCCACAGACGGTAACTCCTCTCAGATGCTCATAATTTGTCCATCCAGGGCGGTTCTGACAAGCGGGGCGTTTGCGGCCTCGAAGGCGAGGGGTGAAAAAACCTTGCCGCCCACCCCTGCCCCACCTACAAGCACCGCGAACAGCCTTTTCCCGTGAGTTTTGGAGGATTTCCCATGCGGCCAAGCCGCCGTGCGCCCGACGAATTGCGCCCCGTGACGCTGGAGCGTGGCGTGGTCAAATATGCGGAAGGCTCGTGCCTGGTGAAATTCGGCGACACCCATGTGCTGGTCACCGCCACGCTCGAGGACCGCCTGCCGCCCTGGCTGAAGGGCCAGGGCCGCGGCTGGGTCACCGCCGAATACGGCATGCTGCCGCGCGCGACCTCGGAACGGACCCGCCGCGAGGCCTCAGTCGGCAAGCAGAGCGGCCGCACCGTCGAGATCCAGCGCCTGATCGGCCGCTCGCTTCGCACCATCATCAATCTCGAAGCGCTCGGCGAACGCCAGATCACGGTCGATTGCGACGTGCTCCAGGCCGACGGCGGCACGCGCACGGCCTCGATCACCGGCGCCTGGGTCGCGCTCGCCGATTGCGTCAACTGGATGAAGGCGCGCAACATGGTGAAGGCCAACGTGCTGCGCGACAACGTCGCCGCGATCTCCTGCGGCATCTACAACGGCACGCCGGTGCTCGATCTCGACTATGCCGAGGATTCCGAGGCCGAGACCGACGCCAATTTCGTCATGACCGGGGATGGCCGCATCATCGAGGTGCAGGGCACCGCGGAACGCGAGCCGTTCACCGAAACCGAGTTCCTGGCGTTGATGGCGCTGGCGCGCAAGGGCGTCGCGCGTCTGGTGGACTTGCAGAAACTGGCCGTGGCGTAGTCAATAGGCCATGCACCGCCGAATCACGGACAAGCTCGTCATCGCCACCCACAATCCCGGCAAGCTCGCCGAGATGAAGGAGCTGCTTGCGCCGTATGGGATCGAGGCGGTGTCGGCCGGTGAGCTCGGTCTGGACGAGCCCGAGGAAACCGGAAACGACTTCCGTAGCAATGCCGCGATCAAGGCGAGCGCCGCGGCGAAGGCGACCAAGCTTCCTGCTTTCGCCGACGATTCCGGTATCGTCGTCGACGCGCTCGACGGCGCGCCCGGCATTTTCTCGGCGCGCTGGGCCGGCCCAAACAAGGATTTCGCGGCGGCGATGGCGCAGATCGAGCGGCTGTTGCAGGAGCGCGGCGCCACCACGCCCGACCGCCGAAGAGCGCATTTCGTCTCCGCGCTCTGCGTTGCCTGGCCCGACGATCATCTCGAACAGGTCGAGGCGCGCGTCGACGGTACGCTGGTCTGGCCGCCGCGCGGGAATGCCGGCTTCGGCTACGATCCCATGTTTCTGCCCGATGGCCACAGCCGTACCTTCGGCGAGATGGAAAGCGTCGAGAAGCACGGCCTGCCACCGCTCGGCCTCGGCCTGTCGCATCGCGCCCGCGCCTTCGTGAAACTGGCGGAGATCTGCCTTGAGCCGCGCTAAGGAAGCCTTTGGCGTCTACGTGCACTGGCCGTTCTGCCTGTCGAAATGTCCCTATTGCGACTTCAACAGCCATGTCCGCCACGCCGCGATCGACGAAGCGCGCTTCGCCTCCGCCTTCGGACGTGAGATCGAAACGACCGCACGGCGTGCGCCGGGCCGCGAGGTGACCTCGATCTTCCTCGGCGGCGGCACGCCGTCGCTGATGCAGCCTGCAACCGTCGGCGCGGTGCTCGATGCGATCGGCAAGCATTGGGCTGTCGCCGGCGACGTCGAGGTCACGCTGGAGGCGAATCCGACCAGCGTCGAAGCCACGCGCTTTGCCGGCTATCGCGCTGCCGGCGTCAACCGCGTCTCGCTCGGCGTGCAGGCGCTCGATGACGCCTCGCTGAAGGCGCTCGGCCGCATGCACAGCGCGCGCGAGGCGCTCGATGCCGTCGCCATCGCGCGCCGCTCGTTCGATCGCTATTCGTTCGACCTGATCTACGCTCGCCCCGACCAGACGCCGGCGATGTGGGCCGACGAGCTGCGGCACGCCATTGATGAAGCGGCCGAGCATCTGTCGCTCTATCAATTGACGATCGAGGAAGGCACGCCGTTCTTCGGCCTGCACCAGGCCGGCAAATTGAAGACGCCGGACGAAGCCGCCGCACGCGCGCTCTATGATGTCACGCAGGAGACCTGCGACAAGCTCGGCCTGCCCGCCTACGAGATTTCAAATCACGCGCGGCGCGGCGCCGAGTGCCGGCACAATCTGGTGTACTGGCGTGGCGAGGAATATGCCGGCATCGGCCCCGGCGCGCATGGCCGCCTCGACATCGACGGCATCAGGCACGCCACCGCCACCGAGAAGCGTCCCGAGGCCTGGCTGATGCGGGTCGAAACCAACGGCGATGGCATCGTCACCGACGAGCTGCTCAACAGCGAGGAGCGCGCCGACGAATTCCTGCTGATGGGATTGCGTCTCGCCGAAGGCATCGACCCCGAGCATTACAGGGCACTCTCTGGCCGCCCGCTCGATCCCCGCCGCATCGCGCTCCTGCGCGAGGAGGGCGCCATCACGGTCGATGCAACGGGACGGCTGCGCGTGACCAGCAGCGGATTTCCGGTGCTGGATGCCGTGGTAGCGGATCTGGCGGCCTGAGCTCTCTCCCCGTCGTCGTCCCGCACGAAGGGGAGAACCGGCTACGCCCCAAAACTCTTCGGCGAGCCCGCGACCGCAACGCCGCCGCCTTGCGTCACCTTCATCACTGCGAGCCCACGCTCATTCGTGCCGTCGGCGCGGAAGCGGAACAGGCCGTCGATGCCGGCGAAGCCAGAAGGATTCGTGAGCACATCGGAGGAGAAGCGTTGGCCGCCCTGCGTGCGCGCGAGCGCGGCGACGAGGGCGACCGCGTCATAGGCGAGCGTGGCGGTTCGCACCGGCTCGCCGCCATATTTGGTGCGGTAGCGGCCGGAGAAGGCGCGGAAGCCGGCCGGGTCGGGCGCGGCATAGAGGCCGCCTTGCAACGCCGCGCTGGCATAGACGCGCGGATTGTCCCACAAGCCGGTGCCGAGCAGCTGGATGTTGCGCAGGTTCGCGCCCGCCGCGGTCATGGCATCTGCCACCGACACGACGGCATCGCCGTCATCGGCGATGAACAGCGCATCCGCGCTGCCGAGTTGCGGCGCCACGGTGCGCGCCGGCGTGGCGCGATCGGCGCCGTACTTCTCGAAGGCGACGATGCGTCCGCCGCGCCGCGGAACGGCCGCCTTCACGGCGGCCTCGACGACATTGCCATAGGCATTGTCGGGTACCAGCACGGCCACGGAGCGCTTTCCGATGCTGGCGGAATATTCGACGATGCGGTTGACGTCGGACTCCGGCAGGAACGAGAGCAGATAGACGCCGCGTCCGGCGATGCTGGAATCGGTCGAGAAGGCGAGGACGGAAATGCCGCGCGTGCGCGCGACCTGTGCCACCGCCGGCACCGACTGCGCGAACAGCGGCCCGAGAATGATCTCGGCGCCTTCGTCGACCGCCTGCTGCGCGCCGGCCTGTGCGCCTTGCGGGCTGCCATTGTCGTCCTTGATCAGCAGCTGGATATTCGGGTTCTGGAACTCGGCCAGCGCCATCTCGGCGGCATTGCGCATGGATTGCGCGGCGAGGCCCGCATTGCCGGCGGCCGAGAGCGGCAAGATCAGACCGACCTTCACGCCGCCGGTGCCGGCGGTCGTCGCCTGCTGCTGGGGACCCGCCGGCTGGGCCGGCGGTGTGGAGCTTGAGAACGGGTTGGAGAACTGGCTGAGACCTTGCTGCACGCCGGCGCAGGCCGACAGCACGGGCGCACCGAGCAACAGGCCAAGCGCACTCCGGCGGGTCGCTCCCGACAATCGGGACCCCGGAATGGGAGACTTTGGATGACGCGGGCCCACCATGGCAGCTTCTCTTCTGACCGGCCGTCGCCGGCCGGTCATGACATTGCTTCCGCGGCACAAGCCCGCGGATTCAGGCATATTGTCGGCAAATGGTTAACCAAAACAAAAGGATAACAAGCGCTTAACACGGCCGCCTCCCCGTCCCGGCAGCTGTTCACCATCACTCATTCAGCATCAAGGCGGCGTTTCCGTCGTGAATATGGCGCAAGCGCCCTGATTACCTCTCAACGTGATCCACATTCCCGTCCGTTCCCCGCCCCTCACCTCCGCACGATCTTTTTCCGCCAGCCGGTTCCCAGCCCTGCGGATCGTGCCTAAGTTGACCTCATTATGCGCGCAAAGCCGGCCCCGATAAATACGCCTGAAGCTCAAGACGCCGCCATGCGCGGCTTCTCCATCGATGCCCATCGGTTTGCCGCGCCGAAGGTCGCGCCGGGCCTCCATCTGGTGGCGACACCGATCGGCAATCTCGGCGACATCACCCTGCGGGCGCTTCAGACGCTCGCCGGCGTCGATGTCATCGCCTGCGAGGACACCCGCATCACGCGCCGCCTGACCGAACGCTATGCGATTGCGGCGCAGCTCAAGCCCTATCACGAGCACAATGCGGAAGCGGCGCGCCCGAAGATTCTTGAAGTGCTGGCGCAAGGCGGCTCGGTCGCTCTGGTGTCGGATGCCGGCACGCCATTGATCTCCGACCCCGGGTTCAAGCTGGTGCGCGAGGTCTGCGCTGCGGGCCATCCGGTGTATGCGCTGCCCGGCCCATCCTCGGTGCTGGCAGCTCTGTCGGTCGCTGCATTGCCGACCGACCGCTTCTTCTTCGAGGGCTTCTTGCCGGCGAAATCGGCAGCGCGCCGCGCACGCCTGGCCGAGCTTGCGCGCATCGACGCGACGCTGGTGATGTTCGAATCGGGCAATCGCATGCAGGCCACATTGACCGATCTCGCCGAAATCATGGGTGAACGAGAGGCAGCGGTCTGCCGCGAGCTGACCAAGTTGCACGAGGAGGTCAGGCGTGCCCCCCTCGCCGAGTTCGCGCGGCAAGCCGACGCGCCGGAGACGCGCGGCGAATTCGTTCTCGTGATCGGTCCGCCTGCAGCCGACGCCGACGTGCTGGCATCGGATGCGCTCGACGGTCTCTTGCGCGAGCAGCTTGCCGCCAACAGCGTCAAGGATGCCGTGGCGCATGCGGTGGCACTGTCGGGCCGGCCGCGCCGCGAGGTCTATGCCCGCGCGCTCGAGCTCGCAAAGGACCTGCGAGGCGGCGATGGCGAAGACTGACCCTCCGGCGGAACCGAAGGTCGCCTCGCCCGAGCGCGTCGCCGCGTTCCGCACCGGCATCTCCGCGGAGAGCCGCGCCGCCGCATACCTCATGGCCAAGGGCTATCGCATCCTCGCCAAACGTTACCGCACCCCGTATGGCGAGATCGACATCGTGGCGCGCCGCCGCAATTTGATCGCTTTCGTCGAGGTCAAGGCGCGGGCGAGCCTGGATGACGCTGCTTTCGCCGTGACGCCGCGCCAGCAGCAGCGCATCATCGACGCCGCCCAAGGCTGGCTTGTGGCGCATCCCGAGCATGCCGAATTCGAATTGCGATTCGACGCCATGCTGATTGCGCCGCGCTCGCTTCCGCGCCATGTGTTGGCGGCATTCGACGCCTCGACCTGAAAGGCAGATCATGAAACTGAACGTCGCCGTCCAGATGGATCCCATCGCCCGCATCAACATCAAGGGCGATTCCACCTTTGCGCTGCTGCTGGAGGCGCAGCGGCGCGGCCATGGCCTGTCTTATTACACGCCCGACAAGCTCTCCATGGTCGGCGAAGAGCTGGTCGCTCCGGTTCAGCTCCTGACCGTGCGCGACGAGCCCGGCAACCACTTTACCTTGGGCGAGCCCAAGCGCGAAGCGCTGAACGGTTTTGACGTGGTGCTGCTGCGCCAGGACCCGCCGTTCGACCTCGCCTACATCACCTCGACGCATTTCCTGGAGCGCATCCATCCGAAGACGCTGGTCGTCAACGATCCTGCCTCCGTGCGCAACGCGCCGGAAAAGCTGTTCGTGATGGATTTTCCGCAGCTGATGCCGCCGACGCTGATCTCGCGCGACCTGGATGAGATCAACGCGTTTCGCGACAGGCACGGCGCCGTCGTGATGAAGCCGCTGCACGGTCACGGCGGCGCGGCCGTATTCCGCGTGATGCCGCAGGACATGAATTTCGGCTCGCTGTTCGACATGTTCTCGGTCACATTCAAGGAGCCTTGGGTGATCCAGCAGTTCATCCCCGAGGTGAAGCACGGCGACAAGCGCATCATCCTCGTCAACGGCGAGTTCGCCGGCGCGGTGAATCGCGTGCCGGCCACCGACGACCTGCGCTCCAACATGGTGCGCGGCGGCGCGGCGCAGGAGACCGAGCTCACCCCGCGCGAGCGCGAGATCTGCGCCACGCTCGGCCCGGCGCTGCGCGAGCGCGGCCTTTTGTTCGTCGGCATCGACGTCATCAACGGCAACCTCACCGAGATCAACGTCACCTCGCCGACCGGCATCCGCGCCATCTCGCGGCTCGGCGGCCCTGATGTCGCGGCGAAGATCTGGGACGTGATCGAGCAGAAGCGGAAGAAGTAGCTTCCGCGCACGCTGCTACGAGAGCGTATGATCTCTCTCCAACGCCGTCCCGGACAAGCGCAGCGAAGCGGAGCGCCGATCCGGTTCCATTCCCACAGGACGTGGTGTGGCGAAAACTCGCCGTTGGTACTTCTATCTTTTACAGCCGAGATATCACGCGGTATGGGTCCCGGCGTTCGCCGGGACGACACCGATGTTGTGGTGCCTTGCTGCCGTCTCGCCGGTACAATCACGCGGCTTCAGGCAGGCCCTTTTCACTAACCACCCGTTCACCATGACGCCCCGCGTCTCATCCAAATGCGCGCGTCGGGATGCGTGAATCTACGGAGCCGCGTGGCCTCAGATAACGCGACGTTCACCATCTGCCGAAAACCAGCATCGCTGGCCGGCGATCGCGTTCGGCCTCGCAACACCCCTTATACTTTTACTCCCTACTCATCGACGCGGGGGAACACGCCAGGTGCGGTTCGAGTGCCCCGCGTAAGAGTAGAAACGTATGAATACCGCACGCATCGTCGTTCTCGTCATCGCTCTCGGCGCCGGCGGCGTCGCTGCGTATCTGGCGAGCGGCTATCAGAATGCACCCGCGCCCGCCCTCCCGGCCGCCGAGAAGCTGCCGACGGTCGAGGTCCTTGTCGCGAAGAACGACATCCAGCTCGGCCAAGCCGTCAAGCCCGACGACCTGCAATGGCAGGCCTGGCCGGCGGCGACTGCGAGCAGCGCCTTCATTCGCCGCGACAGCCGGCCCGAGGCGCAGACCCAGATCGCCGGCTCGATCGCGCGCGTGCCCTTGATGCAGGGCGAGCCGATCCGCGAGCAGAAGCTGGTCAAGGCCGAAGGCTCCGGCTTCATGGCCGCGATCCTGCCCTCCGGGATGCGCGCCGTCTCCACCGAGATTTCAGCCGAAACCGGGGCCGGCGGCTTCATCCTTCCGAATGATCGCGTCGACATCGTCCTGACCCGCCGCCTGAAGAATCCCGACGGTAACACCAACGGTCCGACCGGCGGCAACGATCTCGTCCTGTCCGAGGTCATTCTGACCAACATCCGCGTGCTCGCGATCGACCAGGCGCCGAAGGAGAAGGACGGCCAGAACGCCGTGATCGGCAAGACCGTCACGCTCGAGCTCCGGCCCGACCAGGTCGCCACGCTCTCGGCCGCACGCCAGGGCGGCACTCTGACACTCGCATTGCGCAGCATCGTCGATGCCAACGCGGTCGACGGCACACCCGAGGACCAGGCGATCAAGCGCCCGGGCGGCGTGAGCGTGATCCGTTATGGCGTGCCGGCACGGCAACTGACGTCACAGAGGTGATGGGGACAGCATGAACTACGGGGGTGATCGGACCGGCCTGCGCATTCGGGGGAAGCGCGCGCGCGCGCTCCTGGCGGGGACGATATTGATACTGGGGCTCGCGGCCCCCGGCGTGCTCAGTGCTGCGGATGCGCCGGTCGGCGACCAGGAGCCGATGCAGGCGTCGGATCTCGGCGTGTCGTCGGTGGCGACGATCGCACCGGCGCGGACGCGCTTTCTGTCGCTCGGCATCGGCAAGTCCGTCGTCATCGACCTGCCGCGCGAGGTCAAGGACGTGCTGGTGGCCGACCCCAAGATCGCCAATGCGGTGATCCGCTCGGCCCAGCGCGCCTATATCATCGGTGGCCAGGTCGGCCAGACCAACGTCGTGTTCTTCGCCGCCGACGGCCAGCAGGTCGCCTCCTACGACATCGCGGTGAAGCGCGACCTCAACGGCATGCGCGCCGCTCTGCGCCAGTCGCTGCCGGGCGTCCAGATCGAAGGCGTCGGCGACAGCGTGATGCTGACCGGCTCGGTGTCGAGCCCGGTCGAGGCTCAGCAGGCCGGCGACGTCGCCGCAAAGCTCGTCGGCGGCTCGGACAAGGTCGTCAACAACATCGTGGTGCGCGGCCGCGATCAGGTCATGCTCAAGGTCGTGGTCGGCGAGGTCCGCCGCGATATCGTCAAGCAGCTCGGCGTCGATCTCAGCGCCAGCCTGAACGCCGGCACCGCCGTGGTGAATTTCAACAATTCCAACCCGTTCTCGGTCTCCGGCGGGCCGATCGTCGGCAGCAATGGGCTCGGCGTCTCCGGGCTCGCCAAGGGCGTTGCCACCGTCAACGCCACCATGCGGGCGATGGAGAGCGCCGGTGTCATGCGCACGCTGGCCGAACCGAGCCTGACCGCGATCTCGGGCGAATCCGCCACTTTCGTCGCCGGCGGCGAATTCCCGATCCCCGGGGGCTATGCCTGCGATCCGGTCACTCACGTCTGCACCACCCAGGTCACCTACAAGAAGTTCGGCATCTCCCTGAACTTCACGCCGGTCGTGCTCAGCGAAGGCCGTATCAGCCTGCGCGTGATGACGGAGGTCTCGGAGCTGTCGAACACCAACTCGATCACGTTGACGCAGGCCGTGTCCTCGTTCGCGAACAACTCGATCACCATTCCATCGATCCAGACCCGCCGCGCCGAGACCACGCTGGAAATTCCCTCGGGCGGTTCGATGGCGATGGCCGGCTTGATCCAGCAACAGACCAAGCAGGCGATCAACGGGCTGCCTGGTGTCGACCAGGTGCCGATCATCGGCGCGCTGTTCCGCAGCCAGGACTTCGTCAACAACGAGACCGAGCTGATGGTGATCGTGACGCCCTATGTGGTGCGCGCGGTCGCTCAGAAGGAATTGTCGCGGCCCGACGACGGCTTCGCGCCGGCCTCGGACGCGCAGAGGGCGCTGCTCGGCCGGGTCAATCGCCTCTACGGCATCGCGACCCGTGTCGATCCGGTCGCCGGCACGCCCGGTGATTTCGGCTTCATCATCGACTGAGACGAACGGTTTGGGGACCGGGGCGCGAAACGGGGGCAAAGGGGACCAGGCGATGACGACAACATCAGCCGATCGACGTCGCAATTTGCGGATCACGCTGGCACTGACGGGGCTCTCTGTCATGCTCGGCGCCTGCAACACCACGGAGATCGTCACCCAGACGGTGCCGACCGATTATCGCCAGCGCCACCCGATCGCGGTGCAGGAAGGCAAGAAGTCGATCGTGATCTTCGTCGGCAAGGCGCGCGGCGGCCTCTCGGCTGCACAGCATGCGGACGTCGCGGGCATCGCGCGGGACTGGGTGCGCGAGGGCACCGGCTCCGTCGTCGTCGACGTGCCCGCCGACACCGCCAATTCGCGCGCGGCTGCTGCGACCTATCAGGAGATCCGCTCCGTGCTCACGTCCGGCGGCGTGCCGTCGCGCGCCATCGTCCAGCATCCCTACCGTCCTGAGGATCCCGGGCTGCTGCCGACCATTCGCCTGAGTTATTCGAAGATCGCGGCCGTCGCCGGGCCGTGCGGGCTGTGGCCGGAAGACGTCGGCCCCTCCATCCTCGACCCCGGCTACAACGAGAACCGGCCTTATTTCAATCTGGGCTGCGCCAGCCAGCGCAATCTCGCCGCGATGATCGACAACCCGGCCGACCTCGAGCAGCCGCGCGCCGAGACACCCGCCTATACCGCACGGCGCGACATCGCCTTCGACCGTTACCGCAAGGGCACGCCGATCGCGACGCCCTCTCCCGAATCCGACAAGGCCAAACTCAGCGATACCGGCAAATGACACGGCTTGACGAAGAAGACGCGGACGATCCGCTGCACCCCGACGAACATATCGCGCCTGTTCCTCGCATTTCGGTGCAAGCCTTTTGCGAGACCGAGCAGACGCTCAAGGCAGTGACCGCGGCGGGCCAGGATCGCCGGCTCGCCAAGGCTCACCTCACCGCCAAGGACGGTGGCCTCGCTGCAGCAATCGAAGCCTATGAATCGATGCCGACACCGAACGTGATCGTCATCGAGTCCGACGGCACGCGCGACATCCTGGAGGGACTCGACGACCTCGCCGGCGTCTGCGATCCCGGCACCCGCGTGGTCGTGATCGGCAGCCCCAATGACACCGCGCCCTATCGCGAGCTGGTGCGCCGCGGCGTCAACGACTACGTGGTCGGACCGGTCGAAACCCTCGACGTGGTCCGCTCGATCTGCAGCCTGTTCTCGGCGTCCGAGGCCATCATCACCGGCCGCGTCATCGCGGTGGTCGGCGCCAAGGGCGGCGTCGGCGCGTCCACCGTCGCGCATAATCTGGCCTGGACCATCGCGCGAGACCTTTCGCTCGATTCCGTCGTGATCGATCTCGACCTCGCCTTCGGCACGGCGGGTCTCGACTACAACCAGGACCCGGTGCAGGGCATCGCCAACGCGGTGCTGTCGCAGGACCGGCCGGACACGGCGCTGATGGAGCGCCTGCTCGCCAAATGCACCGATCGCCTCAGCCTGCTTGCGGCGCCCGCCACGCTCGACCGCGTCTACGATTTCGGTGCCGAAGCTTTTGACGCGGTGTTCGACACGCTGCGCATGACCACGCCGTGCATCGTGCTCGACGTTCCCCATCAATGGTCCGGCTGGACGCGACGCGCGCTGGTGAACGCCGACGATATCGTCATCGTGGCCGAGCCCGATCTCGCCAACTTGCGCAACACCAAGAACATGCTGACCGTTCTGAAGACAGCGCGGCCGAACGACCGGCCGCCGCTGTACTGCCTCAACCAGGTCGGCATGCACCGGCGCGCGGAGATCGAGGTCAAGGCGTTCGCCAAGACCATGGAGAGCCAGCCGATCGCGGTGATCCCGTTCGATTCGAAACTGTTCTCGACCGCGGCCAATAACGGCCAGATGATCGCGGAGGTCTCCAAGACCCACCGCACCACCCTCCTGTTCCAGAACATGGCGAACCGCCTCGCCGGCCGCGGCGACGTGAAGAAGCCGAAGCGCTCGCTGCTCGAGCCGCTGTTGAAGAAGCTGAAGGGCAGGTCAGGGCGCGGCTCGGCCCCGCATCGCAAGGCGTCATAGGGTACATCAGAGGGGCGGATTACTTGTCCGCCCGCTGCTGCTTCTTTGCCAGCAGCTGCTTCAGCGCCGCGACCTTGGCCGCTGCCTGGTCCGGCGGCAAATCTGCCTTCACGAGGATTTCGGCCTCGGCCTCGCGCCCCTGCAATCCCAGCACGAGGGCCAGATTGGCGCGGACCCGCGCATCGTTCTGATTGCGCTGATAAGCGCGGCCGAGCACCTGTTCGGCCTTCGACAGATTGTTTTGCAGCATATAGGACAGTCCGAGATTGGACAGCACGGTCGGCTCGTTCGGCACGATCTTCAACGCCGCGGCGTAATATTGCTGGGCTTCCTCGTTGCGGCCGAGCTGATCGAGCACCGCGCCCTGCGCCGACAGAATGCGCCAATCGGGATCCTCCGGCGAATGCGCCCGGCCGAGGACGTCGAAGGCCTGCTGGAAATTGCCGTTGTCGGCGAGTGCGCGGCCATAGCCGGCGAGCAGCGCCTTGTTGCCGGGACGGGCGAGCACGGCCTGCTCGAGCACCGCGACCGCCTGCGCGCGCTGGCCGCTGTCCCGCAGCGCCTTGCCGTATTCGATCGCGATTGCGGGATCGCTGGGCTTGGCACGATAACGCTCGCGAAGTGCGTCCATCTCCGGCCTGGCGTCGGCCTTGCTGTCGGCCTCAGCGACGGACGCCTGCTTGCCGCCGAGCGCACCGGTGACGTCCTCGATGCCGGTGGTCTGACAGCCGCCGAGGGCAAGGATCAGTACGGCGGAACACAGATATCTCGCCGGGGGAAAAGCGAGGAACGAACGCTTGGACATACTCTGATCACTCGGCAACTGATCAGAGATGCTTACCCATTAACGCTAAAGTCCCGTTAAGGAGGCGCGCCTGTTGAGGTTCAGTCGACGAATTCGGCACCGAATTCGCAGCCGATGCGCCAGCGCAGGCGGCATTGGCGGGAATAATCAGGCGCGAAGATGATGGTGAATTGCGGCGGCACTTCCAGGAATTCCGCCACCACTTTCACGCCGCCATCAGAAATATCCGTGATCGTGCAATCCCGCGGCAGCGAGCCCGCCCCAAAATGGATCTTGGCGAGCCGGCTGCACACCCGACGTTCGCTTCTCCGGCGATTTACCAGCATCTTGCTTCTTCACTTGTTAGATCACGGCCCATCCCGCGAGCCCAGGAGTAGCGGACATTCGTTGGAATGTGCTGAGGACGGAAGCCGGCATTCGAGACGTAGTCTCAGCGTCGCGTTTACGACTGATTAGGACTTGCGCGGGCTCTAAGCATTGTTCCTGTATTGTTCTTGCGAGAACGGCCGCCCTCTGCTACCCCTAATTGCAGGACAGGGCAGGCTGGTTCGGGCATGGTTCAACGGGTTTCTACCGTCGCCTTTGAGGGGATCGAGGCCCGCGCGGTCGACGTGCAGGTGCAGGTCGCGCCGGGCCTGCCGGCCTTCGCCATCGTCGGCCTTCCGGACAAGGCGGTGTCGGAGGCGCGCGAGCGGGTGCGTTCGGCGCTGCTCGCCTCGGGGCTGGCGCTGCCGGCGCGGCGGATCACCGTCAATCTGGCACCGGCCGACGTCCCGAAGGAAGGCAGCCACTACGACCTGCCGATCGCGCTCGGGCTGATGGCCGCGATCGGGGCGATCCCGCCGGATGCGCTGGCCGGCTTCACCGTGCTCGGCGAGCTCGGCCTCGATGGCTCGATCGCGCCGGTGGCCGGGGTTCTGCCGGCCGCGATCGGCGCCAATATGCGCGAGGAAGGGCTGATCTGCCCTGCGTCTTGCGGCTCCGAAGCGGCGTGGGCGAGCCCGGACATCCAGATCATTGCGGCTGGCTCGCTCATCCAGATCGCCAACCATTTCAAGGGCACGCAGGTGCTGTCGCGGCCCTCGCCTAGAGTGCATGAGGCCGCCGCCTCCACGCTCGACCTGCGCGACATCAAGGGCCAGGAGAGCGCCAAGCGCGCGCTGGAGATCGCGGCCGCCGGCGGGCATCATCTGCTCATGATCGGCGCGCCCGGCGCCGGCAAATCGATGCTGGCCGCGCGCCTGCCCTCGATCCTGCCGCCGCTGTCGCCGGGCGAGCTGCTCGAAGTCTCGATGATTGCGTCCGTCGCCGGCGAGATCGAGGGCGGCGCGCTGACGGCGCGGCGCCCGTTCCGCTCGCCGCATCATTCGGCCAGCATGGCCGCGCTCACCGGCGGCGGCGCGCGCGCCAAGCCCGGCGAGATCTCGCTGGCGCATCAGGGCGTGCTGTTCCTCGACGAGCTGCCGGAGTTCGATCCGCGCGTGCTGGATTCACTGCGCCAGCCGCTGGAGAACGGCGAGGTCGCGGTGTCGCGTGCCAATCACCGCGTCACCTACCCTGCCCGCTTCATGCTGGTCGCGGCGATGAATCCCTGCCGCTGCGGCAATGCGTTCGAGCCCGGCTATGCCTGCAAGCGGGGGCGCATCGACCGCTGCACCGGCGATTACCAGGCACGCATCTCCGGTCCCCTGATGGACCGCATCGATCTCCGCATCGAGGTGCCGGCGGTGACCGCCGCCGACCTGATCCTGCCACCGCCCGCGGAGGGCTCTGCCGAGGTCGCCGCGCGCGTCGCGGCGGCGCGCGACATCCAGCTCGCGCGCTATGCGGATGCAGGCTTGCCCCATGTCCGCACCAATGCCGAGGCGCCAGCCTCGGTACTGGAGGAGATCGCGAAGCCGGACGCGCAGGGCCAGAAGCTGTTGAGGGATGCCGCCGAGACCATGCGCCTGTCGGCGCGCGGCTATCACCGCGTGCTGCGGGTGGCGCGCACGCTGGCCGACCTCGACCATGCCGACAAGATCGGCCGGCTGCACCTCGCCGAAGCGCTCTCCTACCGCGCACTCGCGGAGGATGTGCGGCAGATCGCGTAAGCGCCGCGCGCGTCAACCCGGCGGTAACGAGTTTCCTTTACGCTCTGCAAACCATAAGGCCCAACGAGTTCTCCCCAGGGCCCGGCGAGTAGAGCGTCATGTTGCGTTTCAAGGTCCTGGCCTCGGTTGTTCCTGTATTGGCGGCTGCGGTGTTCGCCCGCGCCGAGATCGGATCGGTTTCGCATCCCTGCATCGCGCTGGGCGAAACATCGGTCGAGCTCACCTCCCTGTTCTGGACCGCCGGCGTGCATGTCGCCTTCACCGATGATCCTGCGCGGGCCACGGTGCGGGTCCAGATCACCGACGATGCGGGCGCTGCGGATTTCGCCGTGGTCGACGACGGCCTCGGCGACGAGCCGGACTCCTGCCAGGCCAATCCGTCGACGCGCCTTGTCTCGATTGCCGCGCAGCCGGTCGATGGCGGCCAGGTGATCTATCTCTCCAGCGAAGGACCTGCGGATTACCGCATCTATGTGCGCTCTAAGACGTTCTCGCAGCGCGAGGCGGCGGCGCTGATCGTCGGCGCCCGCGGCGGCCAACGCCATTTCCAGGCCGCCTCGCTCTGAACCGTTAAGGCCCCGTCAACCCTGTTTGGAGGCAGCGCCGAAGCATCAAGCTGTTCGCAAGGTCGGCAGGCCATCGTCGCTCGCGGCAGCGGGGTTTCAGGCAAGGGTCGGAGGCGATGGGTCGGACGTTCCGGATCAAGGTGCGCATGCGCCGCTTCAGGCGGCAGCATCCCAGGGTCGCCTTCGCAATCCGCTCCTTCATGATTTTCTCGGCGACCTTCGGCGGCGCCTATGGTTTCGTGACCGGCAGCCGGGCCGAGAATTCCGGCTACGATCCGCACGCCTTTGCGATCGGTGCGAGCTTCCTGTTCGCGCTCGCCTGCCTCGGCCTTGCGACGCTGAGCATGCGCCTGCGTTTCGTCAACAAGCGGCTGCGGACGCTCGCAGCCCACAACGAAGCGCTGATCGACCGCAATTGGGAGCTGAAGGAATCGGAAGAACGCGCCCGCAGCCTGTTCGAGCAGCAGGGCGACCTCATCGTGCTGCGCGACACGAGCGGCCGCATCACCTTTGCCAACGAGGCCTATTGCGCACTCGCAGGACAGACGCGCAGCGCGCTGGTCGGCACGCGCTTCGACTTCGACGTGCTGGAGCAGGGCGAAAGCGCCCGCGAGAGCAACGGCACGCGCATCCACGACCAGAAGATTGCAACCCCGATTGGCGCGCGCTGGATCGCCTGGCGCGAGGGCTATGTCCGCGTCGACGCCGGACAACCCGCCGAATTGCAGAGCGTGGGCCGCGACGTCACCGATCGCACTGAGACCGAACGCGCCCTCTCCGACGCGCGTGACCAGGCCGATGCCGCCAACCGCGCCAAATCGCGCTTCCTCGCGATGGCCTCGCACGAGATCCGCACGCCGCTGAACGGCATCATCGGCATGGGCGGCCTCCTGCTCGACACCACGCTGACGCCGGAGCAGGCGACCTATGCCAGGGCGGTGAAGACCTCGGGCGAAGCCTTGATGGCGCTGATCGAGGAGCTGCTCGACTATTCCAAGATCGAGGCCGGCAAGCTCGATCTCGATCAGCGTCCCTTCGCGCTCTCGACCCTGGTCGAGGAGATCACCGAGCTGCTCGCGCCGCGCGCGCAGGCGAAGGCGCTCGAGATCGCCGCCTATGTCGACGAGCGCTTGCCGCTCGAGGTGGTCGGCGACGCCGCACGGCTGCGCCAGGTGCTGCTGAACCTCGCCGGCAACGCCATCAAGTTCACAAGCAAGGGCGGCGTCGCGCTGATCGTCGAGCCCGGCATCTGGCCGAACGAGATCAGCTTCCTGGTCCGCGATACCGGCATCGGCATTGCCGCCGAAGCACAGCAGCGCATCTTCCGCGAGTTCGAGCAGGCCGACGAGCGCGTCGCCCGCACCTATGGCGGCACCGGGCTCGGCCTTGCCATCAGCGAGCGAATCGTCAAGCGCATGGACGGCCGGATCACGCTCACGAGCGAGCCGGGCAAGGGCTCGACCTTCGAGGTCGCGGTGCCGCTTCCGCCGTCGCAAGCCGGCGCCGGACAGACGCAATTTCCGAGCCCCGATCTCACCGGCAAGTCGATGCTCCTCGTCGCCGACGGCATCGAAGCCTCGTTGATCGCGCGGCGCCTCGAGCGCTGGGGCGGCCAGACCTGCATGGTTGCCGACGCGGCCGTCGCCGAAGCATTGCTGCCGGAACGCTCGTGGCACGCGGTGCTGATCGATCGCGCGATCGGTCCCGCCGTCGCCGACCATCTCGGTGACGCAGCCCGCGCGCATGCATTGCAGCGCCTCGTGCTGCTGACGTCGACCTCGCGCCACGAGAAGCTGTCGCCGGCCTTCACCGGCTTTCTGGTGAAGCCGCTGCGCGCGGCCTCGCTCGCCGCACGCCTCGCCCTGACGCCGGAGGTCGCTTCCCCCGATCTCGCGCCGGAGCCGCCGGCTGCATCCGCCGGCACAGCACCATCGAAAGGCCTCTCGATCCTCGTCGCCGAAGACAATGAGATCAACGCGCTGTTGATGCGCTCGCTGCTGACGAAACTCGGCCACCGCGTCGTCATCGCCGTCCACGGCGAGGCCGCGCTGGAATCCTGGCTCGCTGCCTCATCCGCCGGCACGCCCTACGATCTCGTGCTGATGGACATCCAGATGCCGCAGCTCGACGGCATCGAAGCGACCAAGCGCATCCGCGCACATGAGGCGGCCAGCGGCAGCCACCACACGCCGATCCTGGCGCTCACCGCCAACGCGCTGGTGGAAGATCGCTATGCCTGCTTCGAGGCGGGCATGAACGGGTTTCTGATCAAGCCGCTCGACCGCGAGAAACTGGAAGAGGCGCTGGCCGGGTTGGCCGCATCCCGACATCTGGCCGTCCCTAACCTCACGAGAACCTGAGTTCAGCCGGCAATAGGCAATTGGCAATTGAAGTCGATCGCGCTGCGCATCACCATCCTCGGGGCATCTGCAATAGAGGATTTGCGCATGAACGCGCTTGAGCCGCGCGTCCCTGGCTCGCACCAGCGATGGCGCGGGGCAGGTCGGGGGCAGAGCGGACCTTCGGGCCGACTGGCGGGACGATCCACTCTTCGGCACGAGCAAGAAAACGCGGCGCCGCGCGCTTGCCCGGCGGCGCTTGGGTGCTCTTGAAAACGGTGTCCGCCTGAGCCGCGCGCTTGCAATGCGGGCACAAGAAGAGATGCGCGATGATCGGGGTCGGCTCGTCTGCGAGCAGTTCCGAGCGGAACCACTTCATCTCGATATGGCAGTCCGGACAGATCGGTGCTTCCAGCTGCTCCGCAGCGCTTCTGAGACGATCAACCATGGTGTGCCCTCGCGTTTTCGAAGGCCATGACCCAATACCCCTCGTTGGTCTGCAACAAAAGACCCTCAGCTTCTAAATTCGCCTAAGGCGACGCTCACCGGCGCGATTACAGCCGCCGCAGCGCCACGCTCTCCACCGTGTGGTCGGCGCCCTTCTTGAGGATCAGCGTCGCGCGGGGGCGGGTTGGCAGGATGTTGTCCTCGAGATTGGCGAGGTTGGTGCGTTCCCAGATCGCAATCGCAGTGGCGGTGGCTTCCTCATCCGACAGCAGCGCGTAGCGGTTGAAGTAGGATTTTGGATCGGTGAATGCGGTGTCGCGCAAGGCCAGGAAGCGCTTGATGTACCATTGCCGCAGCGCCGCTTCCTCGGCGTCGATGTAGACCGAGAAATCGAAGAAGTCGGAAACGACGGGCACCGCCTTGCCGTCGCGCGGCAGCTTGCCGGTTTGCAGCACGTTGACGCCCTCGACGATCAGGATGTCGGGCTGGTCGATCTCGGCCCACTGGTTCGGCACGATATCGTAGGTCAGATGCGAATAGACCGGCGCGCGCACATGGCGACGGCCGGCCTTGATGTCGGAGAGGAAGCTGAGCAGCAGCGGCAGATCGTAGCTCTCCGGAAAACCTTTCTTCTGCATCATGCCGTGCCGCTCGAGCACCGCGTTGGGATAGAGAAATCCGTCAGTGGTGATCAGCTCGACTTTCGGCCGCGGCGACCAGCGCGCCAGCAGCGCCTGGAGCACGCGTGCCGTGGTGGATTTCCCGACCGCCACCGAGCCGGCGACGCCGATGATATAGGGCACCTTGCGATCCCTGATGTTGAGGAACTGGCGCTCCGCGTAATACAGCCGCTGCGTCGCATCGACGTAGATCGACAAGAGGCGCGACAGCGGAAGATAAATGTCCTCGACCTCCTGCAGGTCGAGGCGATCGTGCAGCGAGCGCAGCCGGTCGAACTCGCCCGGCTCCAGCGTCATCGGCGTATCGTCCCGCAGGCGCGCCCACTGCTCGCGCGTATAGACGCGGTACGGATTATACTGCTGCTCGGGTGCGCGGATATCCATGACGTCGTCTTCCCGTTGCGATCTATTCGCCCTTGTCTAGCCGCCCTTGCGCGACGCCTTCTCTTCCAACCCTGACATGTTCGTCCGCTTGTCCAGCGCGGCTTCGACCTCCTCCAGCTTTACGCCGCGGGCCTTGAGCAAGACAAGGAAATGATAGAGCAGGTCGGCACTCTCGGCGATCAGATGCGCGCGATCGTTTTCGACTGCAGCGATTACGGTTTCGACTGCTTCCTCACCGAACTTCTTGGCGCAATGCTCGGCGCCCTTGTCGAGGAGCTTGCGGGTATAGGAGGCCTCGCCCCCGGAAGCCGCGCGGGCGTCGATGGTCTCGGCCAGATCATGGATCGTGAAACGCGGCATCGGACTTACTCGGAAACACGCTTGGCAATACATTTGGCCACGGCGGCCATTCCCGTCCGCCAATGTAGCATTGTTATGAACCGGAGTCGTCAGGCATCCAGGCGCATCGGCAGCCCACGCCGCGCCATGTGCTCCTTGGCTTCGCGAATGGTGAATTCCCCGAAGTGGAAGATCGAGGCGGCCAGCACAGCCGTGGCGTGCCCGTCGCGGATGCCGTCGACGAGATGGTCGAGATTGCCGACGCCACCCGAGGCGATCACGGGAACGGGAACGCTGTCGGCGATAGCGCGGGTCAGCGGAATGTCGAAACCTTGCCTGGTGCCGTCGCGGTCCATCGAGGTGAGCAGGATTTCACCGGCGCCGAGCGCGACCACTTCCTGGGCATATTCGATGGCATCGATACCGGTGGAGTTGCGGCCGCCATGGGTGAAGATCTCCCAGCGGTCGCCACCAGGGCGCTTGACGCGCTTGGCATCGATCGCAACCACCACACACTGTTCGCCGAATTTTTCGGCGGCTTCCTTGACGAACTCCCGCCGCGCCACCGCGGCGCTGTTGATCGAGACCTTGTCGGCGCCGGCGCGCAGCAGCGTCTTGATGTCGTTCACCTCGCGCACCCCGCCACCGACGGTGACAGGCATGAAGCAGGCCTCCGCCGTGCGCCGGACCACGTCCAGCATGATGCCGCGGTTCTCATGGGTCGCGGTGATGTCGAGGAAGGTCAGCTCGTCGGCGCCGGCGGCATCATAGGCGATCGCGGCCTCGACGGGATCGCCGGCATCGCGCAGATCGACGAAGTTGACACCCTTGACGACGCGGCCATCCTTCACGTCGAGGCAGGGGATCACGCGCACCTTGAACATGGGTCAGCTCCTACGCGCGCGCATTGCGGATCAAGGTGAGGGCGGCGGCGGGATCGAGCCGGCCGTCATAGAGCGCACGGCCCGCGATCGCCCCGGCGAGCTTTCTCGCACGCAGCGTCAGCATCGCCTTGACGTCCTCGATCGAGGCGAGACCGCCGGAGGCGATCACAGGGATCGAGATGGCATCGGCCAGCGCGATGGTCGCGTCGAGGTTCAGGCCCTTGAGCAGGCCGTCGCGCGCGATGTCGGTGAAGATGATCGCAGCAACGCCGGCATCCTCGAAGCGCTTGGCGATCTCCAGCACGGTCACCTGCGAGGTCTCGGCCCAGCCTTCGACCGCGACCTTGCCGTCGCGGGCATCGAGGCCCACGGCCACGCGGCCGGGGAATTTCTTCGCCGCTGACTTCACCAGCTCGGGATCGCGCACCGCGGCGGTGCCGATGATGACGCGGCTGATGCCCTTGTCGAGCCAAGCCTCGACGGTGGCGAGATCGCGGATGCCGCCGCCGAGCTGCACCGGGATCTTGATCGTCCTCAGCATCGCCACGACGGCCTCAGCATTCACCGGCTTGCCGGCGAACGCCCCATCGAGGTCGACGACGTGGAGATATTCAAAACCCTGCTCGGCAAAGCTCTGCGCCTGGGCTGCGGGATTGAGATTGAAAACGGTCGCGCGCGCCATGTCGCCTTGCTCGAGGCGCACGCATTGGCCGTTCTTGAGGTCGATCGCGGGAAAGAGGATCACGGCTTCCATCGCAAGAAGTTCGAGATCAGAGCCAGGCCGAAACGCTGGCTCTTCTCGGGGTGGAATTGGGTACCGATGGCGGTGTCCTTCGCGACGATCGCGGTGACAGGCCCGCCGTAATCGGCGCGCGCGAGCACGTCCGCCTCATTGGCGGCGTTGAGGTGGTAGGAGTGCACGAAATAAGCGTGCTGGCCCTTGGGGCCGAGCGGCAGCTTGTTCAGCACCGGATGCTCCCTGAGCACCTCGAGCGTATTCCAGCCCATGTGCGGGATCTTCAGGCTTTCATCGCGCGGCGTGATCTTCTCGACGTCGCCGCCGATCCAGTTCAGGCCCTCGGTGATGACGTGCTCCTTGCCGCGGCTCGCCATCAGCTGCATGCCGACGCAGATGCCGAAGAACGGCCGCGCCTTGACGCGCACCGCTTCGGTGATCGCCTCGACCATGCCGTTGACGGCATCAAGGCCGCGCCGGCAATCAGCGAAGGCGCCGACGCCTGGGAGCACCAGGCGGTCAGCCTCGTAGGCCTGGTCCGGATCGCTGGTGACGAAGACCTTTTGCGGGCTCTCCAGACTGCGCGCAGCGCGCTCGAACGCTTTGGCGGCGGAATGCAGATTGCCGGAACCGTAATCGATGATGGCGACGCTCATCTTGACCCTCCCGGTTCTGGAAACAATCCAATGATGCCGCCGGCCGGAAGCGGCGGCGGGTTCGAGAATTGCTGACCCGGCACGCCGCGGGTCGGCGGCGGGCCGCCGCGATCGACGGCCCATTGATCGTTGACGATGCCGTGCTGCTTCTGGCTCCAGCGCTCGAAGAAGCGACGCTCGGCGGTGTCACGGTCCTCGGCGACGACGATGTCGAGCTGCCGCCACTTGCCGCGCGACAGCGTCCAGCGCCGCAGGCTGGAAGCCTCAAGCCCCGTCAACAGCGCGACGACGATGTCGGCGAAGAAGATCGAGCTCCGGCCGAGACCCAGGCTGGAGAGGCCTGCATGGAATGCCGCCATGAAAATCAGCCAGCCGATGAGCACCAGCCACAGCCGATTCCACAGCAGCCAGAACGGGCCGAAGATCATCGCCCAGAAATGGAAGCCGTCGCGCACGAAGACGAATTTGTCCCCCGCGCGCAGATCGGCCCCGCCTGGGCTGGGAGCATGAACTGTGTAGACAGGCATGGTGATGCCCCCGTTCTCGAAAATTCAGTGATACCGCCGGCTCGCGTTCGCCGCGAGACGGAGATGTCAGCCGCCCAGCGAGCCCTTGGTGGAGGGGATTTCACCCGCCGCCTTCGGATCGATCGCAACGGCGGTGCGCAGCGCCCGCGCCAGACCCTTGAAGCAGGACTCGGCGATATGGTGGCTGTTATCGCCATATAGGGTCTCGACGTGGAGAGTCACGCCGGCGTTGATGGCGAAGGCCTGGAACCATTCGCGCACCAGCTCGGTGTCGAACTCACCGATCCTGTCGCGGGGGAAGTCGGCCTTGAACACCAGGAACGGGCGGCCCGAGATGTCGATGACCACGCGCGACAGCGTCTCGTCCATGGGCATGTGCACGCCGGCATAGCGGGTGATACCCGCCATGTTGCCGAGCGCCTGCTTGACCGCCTGGCCGAGTGCGATGCCGGTGTCTTCGGTGGTATGGTGATAGTCAATGTGCAGATCGCCCACGGCCTTGACCGTGAGGTCGATGCGGGAATGGCGGGCGAGAAGATCGAGCATATGGTCGAAAAAGCCGATGCCGGTCGCGATATTGGCCACGCCGGTGCCATCGAGGTTCACGGAGACCTCGATGTCGGTTTCCTTGGTCTTGCGCTTGATCGTCGCGGTGCGCATTGAAATGCGGTTTCCATTCTAGCTTTGAGCCGAAAACGCCAGTCTATTAACAGCCAAATGACACCTTCGCTACTGCGGGAACGGCCGGCCGGGCCTCTACTTCTGCCTATGGTGAGCGAAATTGAGCCCGAAACGGCCCGTTGTACCCTCAGCTCTGACCGCCTAAATCAGGCCGGACAACGAGGTATTTCATGCAGGATTCCCAGAACAGCTCACCTCACTGGCACGGCACCACGATTTTGACAGTCCGCAAGGGCGGCAAGGTGGTGGTCGGCGGTGACGGCCAGGTCTCGATCGGCCAGACCGTGATCAAGGCCAACGCCAAGAAGGTCCGCAAGCTCGGCAAGGGCGACGTGATCGGCGGCTTCGCCGGTGCCACCGCCGACGCCTTCACGCTGTTCGAGCGGCTGGAATCCAAGCTCGAGCAATATCCGGGGCAGCTGACCCGGGCGGCCGTGGAGCTCGCCAAGGACTGGCGCACCGACCGCTATCTGCGGCGGCTGGAGGCAATGATGATCGTGGCCGACAAGGACGTCTCGCTGGTGCTGACAGGCACCGGCGACGTGCTCGAGCCCGAAGCCGGCGTGATGGCGATCGGCTCCGGCGGCAACTACGCCCTGGCCGCGGCGCGGGCCCTGCTCGACACCGACAAGGACGCCGAGACCATCGTCCGCCGCTCCCTCGACATTGCCGCCGACATCTGCGTCTACACAAACCGGAATGTGACCATCGAGAGCCTGGCGAGCGGGTAGGGGCTTTGACCGAACAGCGGAGCTCCAGAGTCGGTGTAACCTCTCCCGCTTGCAGGCGGCAGAGGGAGCGCAGCACCGCCGTGGTTGCTAGATGACCCCAAGCTATGCCTTCCATCCGATGACCGCGGCCGACCTGCCGCTGATCCGGCGGTGGCTGGATGAGGCTCATGTGCGGGAATGGTGGGGCGATCCGGATGAACAGTTTGCGCTGGTCAGCGGCGATCTCGATGAGCCCGCGATGGATCAGTTCATCGTGTTGGCCGGCGACAGGCCATTCGGCTATCTTCAGTGCTACCGCCTGACCGCCTGGAATACAGGCTTCGGGCCGCAACCGGAGGGCACGCGTGGGATCGACCTGTTCATCGGCGACGGCAACATGATCGCACGCGGCCACGGCTCGGCGTTCATCCGCCAGTTCGTCGACGAACAGCTGCGGCATGGTCTGGCCCGCATGGTCACCGATCCGGACCCGCTGAACCTGCGCGCGATACGCGCTTACGAGAGGGCTGGATTCATCCGCGACCGCATGGTCGCGACGCCGGACGGTCCGGCACTGCTGATGGTTTGCGAACCGTGACGCTGGCGCAGGCGAGCGAGAGCAAGGTCGCGGTCCCACCGCTCGCCTGGGCCGGCCTCGCGCTGTTGCTGCTGGCGCTGCAGGCCTCGATCCTGCTTGCGATGGGGCGGGTCCCGATCTGCACCTGCGGCACCATCAAGCTCTGGCACGGCGTGGTGAACAGCTCGGAGAATTCGCAGCAGATCGCCGACTGGTATAGCTTTTCGCACGTGCTGCACGGCTTCCTGTTCTACGGCTTGACCTGGCTGCTGTTCGCACGGCTGCCGCTCCTGCCTTTGTCCTGGCCGGCGCGGCTGATCATCGCCATGGTGATCGAAGGCGCCTGGGAGATCGTCGAGAACTCGCCCTTCATCATCGAGCGCTACCGCGCGGGCACGATCTCGCTGGATTACTATGGCGACAGCATCGTCAATTCGGTCTCGGACAATCTGGCCATGGTCCTGGGGTTCCTTGCCGCTCGCATGCTGCCCATCAGCGCGACCGTGCTGCTCGGACTTGCCTTCGAAATCATGCTGGCGCTCCACATTCGTGACAATCTGACGCTCAATATCCTGATGCTGATCCATCCGCTCGAGGCCGTGAAACAATGGCAATCCGGCCCGCCGATCATCTGACCTAAATTGCGGCTTGTCCTTGGCCGCCTCCCGCCCTAGCTAATCAGACATGACAGACTTCTCCCCCCGCGAAATCGTTTCCGAACTCGACCGTTTCATCGTCGGCCAGGACGACGCCAAGCGCGCCGTCTCGATCGCGCTGCGCAACCGCTGGCGCCGGCAACAGCTCGAAGGCTCCTTGCGCGAAGAGGTGCTGCCGAAGAACATCTTGATGATCGGCCCCACCGGCGTCGGCAAGACGGAAATCGCGCGGCGGCTCGCCAAGCTCGCCAATGCGCCGTTCCTGAAGGTGGAAGCCACGAAATTCACCGAGGTCGGCTATGTCGGCCGCGATGTCGAGCAGATCGTGCGCGATCTCGTCGAGGTTGCGATCGCGCAGGTGCGCGAGAGGAAGCGCAAGGACGTGCAAGCGCGCGCCCAACTTGCCGCCGAGGAGCGCGTGCTCGACGCGCTGGTCGGCGCCAATTCCAGCTCGGCGACTCGGGAATCCTTCCGCAAGAAGCTGCGCGCCGGCGAGCTCAACGACAAGGAAATCGAGATCGAGACGCAATCGTCCGGCGGAGGCATGCCGATGTTCGAGATCCCGGGCATGCCGGGCGCGCAGATGGGCGCGATCTCGATCGGCGACATCTTCGGCAAGCTGGGCGGCCGCAGCAAGACGCGGCGGCTGACCGTGGAAGGTTCGCACGAGATCCTCGTCAACGAGGAATCCGACAAGCTCCTGGATACCGAGCAGCTGACGCTGGAAGCGATCAGCGCGGTCGAGAACAACGGCATCGTGTTCCTCGACGAGATCGACAAGATCTGCGCCCGCGACGGCCGCGTCGGCGGCGACGTCTCGCGCGAGGGCGTGCAGCGCGATCTCCTGCCGCTGATCGAAGGCACCACGGTCTCGACCAAGCACGGCGCAGTCAAGACCGACCACATCCTGTTCATCGCCTCGGGCGCCTTCCACGTCGCCAAGCCGTCCGACCTGCTGCCGGAATTGCAGGGCCGCCTGCCGATCCGAGTCGAATTGCAGGCCCTGACCCGCGACGACATGCGCCGCATCCTGACCGAGCCCGAAGCCTCGCTGATCAAGCAATATGTCGCGCTGATGCAGACCGAGGGCGTGACGCTCGACATCAGCGACAGCGCCATCGATGCTCTGGCCGACATTGCGGTGGCCGTCAATTCCACCGTCGAGAACATCGGCGCGCGGCGGCTGCAGACCGTGATGGAGCGGGTGCTGGACGAGATCTCCTTCACCGCCCCCGACCGTAACGGCGAGACCATCCGGCTCGACGCGGATTACGTGCAGAAGCACATCGGCGACCTCGCCAAGAACGCGGATCTGAGCCGGTTCATTTTGTAATTCGGGCCGGTCACGCTATTGATGCGGCGTGACCGTACGCATCCTGCAAAATCCCTGGCGACTCCTGCTCGCGATCAACGCCGCGATCATCGTCGGCGTCTTCATCCACAAGATCCAGCTGCCGCCTTACGTCCCCTATATCCACCTCCTGGTCGACTACCATTTCGGCTTCATCAAGCGCGCGCTGATCGGGGCGATCGTCGCGCTGTTCACGAACAAGGTGCCGGTATGGCTGGTGTTCGCGCTCGGCGGCGTGACGTGGCTGGCGACGCTGGGGCTGTACGCAAAGCTATTCGAGAAGACGTTCGGCTTCAGCGCGAAGACGCTGCCCCTGTTCGTCTTCACCGCAGGCTCGCCGTTCTTCCTGAAGAACTTCATGCACACGCTCGGCCATTTCGACATTTATGGCTGCGCGCTGGCGATCGTGCTGCTGCTGATGCCCGCAGGCTCGTTGCTGTTCGTTGCCGCGGCCGCGCTGTTCTCGATCATTCTCGTGCTGATCCATCACATTCATCTGTTGATGTATGTGCCGACGATCATCACCATCGTCGTGATCAGGCACTACCTGACCCATGGCTACAATCGCACCAACATTGCTTTCGGTAGCGTCGCCCTCGCCGCCGTCTCCGCATTGTTCTTTGCGGCGCAATTCCAGGGAACGATGCCGATCCCCGAAGCGGATTTCGTCGCGTATCTGAAGAGCCGGATGGCCGATCCATCGCGCGCCGACCTGCTGCAATTCGCCTACATCTGGTACCAGCCGCTGGCGAAGGAGGTTGCCGACACCTGGGGCCGCCTGCCGCACAATATCCTCGGCGTGCCCGTGTTCGCACTCTTGATCTGGCTGCACACGCCGCTTTGGCGCTATGTTGCGAACCTGATCGGCGCGCTCGCGAGCGAAACGCAGCGCCGCCTCATCATCGCAGCGTTGATCGGGATCAGCCTCGCTTATCTCGTGATGTTCGTGATGGTGTTCGACTATTCGCGCTGGATCTCGAACTGGGCGGTGTGCATGTTCCTGATCCTGCATGCAGTGAAGATGCTGCCGGCCAAGCGCGAGACTGCGCTGATTCCGGCGGAGCATCAGAGGACAAACATCTTGGGGCTGATCATCACCTTGATCCCGCGCGTCGGAATCGTCCGGCCGTTCTGAGACGATCAGCTCTGAGACGATCGGCCAGCTCCGGAGACGGTGCGCTCCCTCTCCCGCTTGCGAGCGGGAGAGGTGTGGACTCGCTATCTAACCTCTCGCCCGCCTGATCCGCACATACAGCGCGCCCTCGCCGCCGTGGCCGATATGCGCAGTCTCGAAGCCGACGACGAAGGCGCGGAATTCGGGCAGGCTCAACCATTCCGGAACCTGGCGGCGGAGCACGCCGGTCTCGCCGCCGCTGCGGCCCTTGCCGGTGATCACGAGCACGAAGGTCAGGCCGTCCTGGTGGGCGCGGTGCAGGAAACCGGACAGCGCGCGATGGGCGCGCGTCTGGGTCATGCCGTGCAGATCGAGTCGCGCCTCGATCTCACTGCGGCCGCGCGAGAGCTTCGTCCGCTCGCGCTTGCCGAGCGGCGCCAAGGGCGGCACGGACGGTTTTGCGACACGCGGCGACGGCGCGGCGGCGACGGGTCGCTGCGATGACGCGGGTCGCATGGCAGGCACAGCGGGTGTCGGCTCAGCGCGCGGCGCGGCCTGTGCCTTCGCCATGCGATGCTTCCTCAGCGGCTTGACATGCTTTGCAACCGTATCCCACAGCTCGCGCTCCTCCTCGCTCAGCGCGCGACGGCGCGGCGAGGGGCGGGACTCCAGCACGGGCGGACGGGACGATCGTTTCATTGCTGCCGATGAGGACGATTCTTCACCGGTCGACGCGGTTCGGAGGCAGGCTCGATCGCGGGACGCGGCACCGGTAGCGGAACGGGGCCGGCGATGGCAACCGTTTCGTTCTTGCCTTGCGCCGCGGCGGCGGCAGGCGTGCCCGTCGTCGCCGGGTCGGTTTGCGGAAACAGTTTTGCGATCTTCTCCGAGGGCCTGGGGTCAGGTATCGGCAGCTTCGCGGCGCGCGGGCCGGGATCGAGGCTCTTCGGTATCAGCATCACGAAATGCATGGGGTGGCGCAGCCGTCCGGAGATACGGCCTGCCTCCTGGCCAGCACCGAAAAACAGATCGGCGCGCGCAGGTCCAATAATGGCCGAACCGGTGTCCTGCGCGATCATCAGCCGATGGAACGGCGTCTTGGCGCGTTCGGATTCGATCGGCAGCTCGCCCTCGATGAAGAACGGCGTGCCGTAGACATGCAGCGATTTGTCGACCGCGATCGAGCGTCCCGCGGTCAGCGGAATGCCCTGCGCGCCTACCGCCTCATCCTTGTCGGAGAGGTTGACCTCGCGGAAGAAGATGTAGGCGCGATTCTGGCGGCGCAGCTCCTTGGCGCCGTCGGGGTTCTGCGCCATCCACTCCCTGATCTTCTGCATCGACATCTCCTCTTTCGGGATGATGCCGCGCTCGATCAGGATGCGACCGACGGCCGTGTAGGGATAGCCGTTATAGGCGTCGTAATTGAGCCGAACCGTGCTGCCGTCCTCGAACTTGATCCGCGCCGAGCCCTGAATCTGGGCGAACAACAGATCAGTCGGGTCCTTCAGCCAGGCGATCTCCAGCCCGCGACCGGCGATCTTGCCGTCCTCGATCTCGCCGCGGTCGTAATAGGGCACCAGCTTGCGGCGGCCGATCTTGCGATAGACCGGGCCTTTGTTGGGCAGGCTGATCGAATCCTGCTTGTAGCCGCGGACGAACAGATTCGAGGGACGACGATAGACCGGCACGTTGTAGACGTCGGTCTGCGTGCGCGATCCCTCCAGCACCGGCTCGTAATAGCCGGTGACGAAACCATCGGGCTCGCCGAGGCGCGAGATCCGCAGCGGTGCGAAATTCTCCTCGAAGAAGGTCTTCGCTTTGGCGTCGTCGGTGAGATCGAGCGTTTTGGCAACCCGGCAAGGCTCGCTCAGCGAGGCGCCCAAAGCCTTGGGTTCGGCCGCGCCGTTCTGCGCATTGATCGATCGGCAGCTGGCACGGAAGGTCTTGTAGGCGGCGAGATGATCGTCCGCGCCCCAACCCTTCACGTCCGCCCAGGCCAGCGGCAGATATTGCGCGCCGGGAATTTCGAACGGCAGGGAGAGCTGCGGATAGGGCAAGGGCCGCGGCGGAGCGGCAGGCACGTGCGACAGATGCTGGTGCTGACTGCGATGGTGGCGCCGCGCCGCCTCTGCGCCGAGCGAAAACGACGACAGCGCGACGGCACCTGCGCAAAGCGCCGTCGCGCCGGTCTTCAGGAAAAGCTTAATTCGCGCTTCCGGTGCCAACCAGCTTCCAGTTCGGATCGCGGGAGGAGGTGTCGCGGGCGAAAGTCCAGATGTCGGTGATGTCGGCGACCGTATCGGCACTGCCATCGACGATGTTGCCGGCCTTGTCTCGGGTGGCCGAGATCATCTGCGAAACGAAGCGCACGGTGAGCTGGGCAGTGCGGTCGCGCAGCTCTGCGCCGACGAGCTCGGCCTTGTCGATCGAGACGAAGCGCGTCTCGGTCTTTTGCTCGTTCTTCTCGCGTTCCCTGATCGCGGCGTCGAAGCTCTCATAGACCTCCGACGACAACAGGTCGCGCAGCGCGCGGCGGTCGCCATTGGCGAAGGCCAGCACGATCATCTCGTAGGCGCCGCGCGCGCCCGAGAGGAAATGGCGCGGGTCGAAGCTGGAATCCTTCTCGACGATGGCATCGAGCCCCTGCGCCAGCGCAGTGCCCGGCTCGGCCAGCCCTTTCCAGCGATCGGAGGGCGCGGTCGGCTCGGCCGTCGGCGCCAGCGGGGCCTGGTCGATCACCTTGCCCGGCATGGTCACGACGTTGTTGTCCTGAGCACCCCCCAGCGCATTGCGGGCGGCGGTGCGATCGAACGGCGGCCGCTCGTTGCCGGTGCGCTGCCCCAGCACGCTACGCAGTCTCAGGAAGATGAAGACTGCCAGCGCCAGGAATATGATGGTGTAGATGTCCACGTCGTATTCGCTTTCTGGTCTTTTCAGGGGTCGTTGCCGGGAAAATCAATCCGGCCAGTAGACCGTTCCTCGCGGAAACGGCAAGTCTACATCACCATTTTGGATCCACATCAGGTCCTCGGGATGTAGGCACGAAATCTTGCCCGGCCAATGGCGCCTTTTGGCACAGCGCCGAGTGTAGCGCGTTTTATGCTTAAGGGGAAACCCGATCCTGCCCGGAAATCGCGCATCTTCAATCGTTTAAGGCGCAATTTCGCGGAAAAGGCAGGATGAATGTCAAAGCTCCGGGCGCGGCCCGAATCCTTGATCCGGGACCGTTCGTCCTTGTGGAACGAGGCGGCCCTATGTTAGCCAACCGCCGCGAAATTCAGCCCAAATCGGGTAAGGAGAGACTTTCATGACCAACGGTAACGGCACCCCTCCCGAGGCGGCCCAGGCTCCCCAGCTGAACGTGCTGGCGCAATATACCAAGGACCTCTCGTTCGAAAATCCGAACGCGCCGAGCTCGCTGCAGCAGCAGAGCCAACCGCCGCAGATCAACATCCAGATCAATGTCAGCGCCAACAACCTCAGCGAACAGGAGTTCGAGGTGACGTTGTCGGTCGAGGGCAAGGCCGAGGCCGCGAGCAAGCTGATGTTCTCGTTCGAGCTCGCCTATGCCGGCGTGTTCCGCATCGCCAACGTGCCCAAGGAGAACCTTCATCCGCTGGTCATGATCGAGTGCCCGCGTTTGCTGTTCCCGTTCGCCCGCGAGATCATCGCAACGGCCGTGCGCGACGGCGGGTTCCCGCCGCTGATGCTGGATCCGGTCGACTTCGTCGGTCTCTATCGCCAGAACATGGAGCGGCAAATGGCCGCTCAGGGTCAAGCTGGTCAGGCCTGAGCGGCCGCCACGGCGGCTGGAGCGGGCAGGTACTCGTTCCAGATCGCCTTGTCGCCCATCGTTGCGATGAAGGCCCGATGGGCCTCGCGCTCGGCCTCCGAAATCCGCGGCGCAAGCGGCTCCAAGCGCTGCCGCCGCGGCGCATCGCCGGCCGCACTGACGCGAATCTCCTGGGCGTCCGAAGCCAGCAGCAGCTGCGACTGCCGCGCCCCGACCAGATCGACATAGACCTCAGCCAGCAGCTCGGCGTCCAGCAGCGCACCGTGCTTGGTGCGGTGCGAATTGTCGATGGCGTAACGCGAGCAGAGATCGTCCAGCCGGTTGGACACGCCGGGATGCTTGCGACGCGCCAGCAGCAGCGTATCCACCAGCCGCTCGCGCGGGATCGCGGCGCGCTTGATGCGGTCGAGCTCGGCATTGATGAAGCCGATGTCGAACGAAGCGTTGTGGATCACCAGCGGCGCATCGCCAATGAACGCCAGAAACTCGTCGGCGATCTCGTGGAACAATGGCTTGGTCGCCAGGAATTCGGACGATAGTCCGTGCACGGCGAACGCTTCCGCCGGCATGTCCCGTTCGGGGTTGATGTAGACGTGAAAGCTCTGTCCCGTCGGCATGCGATTGAAGATCTCGACGCAGCCGATTTCGACCAGTCGGTCGCCGCGGAGCGGATCGAGGCCGGTGGTTTCGGTGTCGAGGACGATTTCGCGCATGCCGTCAAGAAGCCGTGTGAGACGGCGAATCAGGCTCGCCGCTGCGGCATCTTAACGACCTCGGCCAGGATGTGCTTGATTTGGTCGCGCACCGGGTCGAGTCCGTGTGAGGTATCCACCACGAAATCGGCCCGCTTGCGCTTCTCGGCATCCGGCGTCTGCTTGGCGATGATGGCGTCGAGCTTGGCCTCGTCCATCGTGCCGCGCTCCAGCACCCGCTGGCGCTGGAGTTCGGGCGAGGTCGAGACCACGACGACGGCGTCGACCCGCTTCTCGCCGCCGGTCTCGAACAGCAGCGGAATGTCCAGCACTACCACCGGCGCCTTGGCAGCCTCGGCGTCAGCGAAGAATTTCTGCCGGGAGGCGCCAAGCATCGGATGAACGATCTGCTCGAGCTGCTTGATCGCGGCAGGATCGTGCACGACGCGCGCCGATAGTTTTTGCCGGTCGACCTTGCCGTTCACGGTGGTGCCGGGGAAGGCCGCCTCGATCGCCGGGGCTGCTTCACCCTCATAGAGCTGATGCACGGCAGCGTCGGCATCGTAGACGGGAACACCGGCCTCCGCGAACAGCTTCGCAGTGGTGGATTTGCCCATCCCGATCGAGCCGGTCAGTCCGAGGATCCGCATCAACGCCCAGCCATCTCTGTCATTCACACCGCAACTAGCCTTTCGCGCCGCAGGAACGCAAGCAGCGGCAGCAGCGGCAGGCCGAGAATGGTGAAATGATCGCCCTCGATCCGTTCGAACAGGTGAATGCCAAGCCCTTCGAGCTGATAGGCGCCGACGCTGGTCGTGACGGCATCGCCGGCAGCGTCGAGATAGGCCGAAAGCTCGGCGTCGGTCATCTCTCGCATGGTCATGCGAGCGACCGAAACGTCCTCGAACACAATCTTGCCGTCACGCGCCACGGCCACCGCCGAATTCAGCTCGTGGCCGTTGCCGGCGAGATCGCGCAACTGCGCCATCGCCTGGGGACGGCCCGCGGGCTTGTTGAAGAGCCGCATCCCGAGAGCCAACGTCTGATCGGCCCCAATCACGTAGCTCCCCGGATGACCCGCCGAAACGGCCTTGGCCTTTTCTCGCGCCAGCAACAAGGCGATCTCGCGCGGATTTGAAAGTCTCGAGCCGGCCTGAATGCCGCGCTCGTCGATATGGGCCGTCACGGCCTCGAATTCGAGCCCGGCATTGGCCAGCAGCATTTTGCGCGCGCTGCTCTGCGAGGCCAGGATCAACGGGGATGTGCCGCGCCACAGTGTCATGGCAAAAGCTATTCCGACGGCCGGTTGCGTTGGCGATCACTATAGAGCTTCATGATCGCCGCCGCGGTTTCCTCGATCGAACGGCGCGTGACGTCCAGCAGCGGCCAGTCATGCTTGGCGCTGAGCTTGCGCGCAAACGCGACCTCCTCGGTGACCGACTGCTTGTCGGTGTAGGTGTCGCTGCCGGACTCCGCGCCCATGGAGAGCAGGCGATTCTGGCGGATCTGGATCAGGCGTTCCGGCGTCGCGTGCAGGCTGACGACCAGCGGCCGCGTCAGCGTCTCCAATTGCGAGGGCACCGGAATGCCCGGAACCAGCGGCACGTTGGCGGTACGGATGCCGCGATTGGCGAGATAGATCGATGTCGGCGTCTTCGAGGTGCGGGACACGCCGACCAGGACCACGTCGGCCTCGTCGAGACCCTCGACATGCTGACCATCGTCATGGATCATCGTGTAGTTCAAGGCGTCAATGCGCTTGAAATATTCCGCGTTGAGGACGTGCTGAGCGCCGACGCGGCCTGTGGTCGCAGCGCCAAGATAGGCTTCGAACAGCTGCATCACCGGACCGATGATCGACAGGCTCGGAACGTTGATCTCCTTGCACTTGCCTTCGAGTCTCGCGACCAGATCCTTCTCGAGCAGCGTGAACAGCACGATTCCCGGCGCTTCCTCGATCTCGTCGAGCACGCGGTCGAGCTGCTTCTGGCTGCGCACCAGCGGATAGACGTGCTCGACCGGCGTCACGTTGGCGTATTGGGCCGCGACCGCGCGCGCCACGGTGATGAGCGTCTCACCCGTGGAGTCCGAGACCAGGTGCAGATGGAAATAATTGTTCGAGGTCGGCACAAAAACCCTTTGAATTTCGGTGGGGCGGTTTGTGGATTTCTGTGGAGCTTAACCCCTCGGAAAGGGATGTGCGACACCAGGGGCGGGACAAGTGCCGATTTTCTTCACACCGCGGCCCGTCAGAACAAGTCCGGCACCCTGCGGAGACGGAAACGGGATTGCGCGAACAACCCCCTTGATAAGCTGCCGATAGAAATGCGCAAGCCTTTGAAGCCGACTGACTTATCGAACGTCAGAAGAGGCCATCCGGGATATGTGGATGGCTGTGAACAAGCGCGCGTGAACTCGCGGACGGAATTGCGTGAGTCCAATCCACGGTCACAAAGACTCAAACCTTAAGAATCTAAGATTCTAGATTTGAGGAAGGCACTGCAGACGGATATGTGTGCGGGGTAAGACCTTAATGAGTTCTTACTATCCCCAGCGTTCTCAGATGGTCAGGAATTCGGACCGCGAAAATGTTCGAAGACGTCTATCTCTGGATCAAGGCGCTGCACGTGATCGCCGTCATCTCCTGGATGGCCGGCATGCTCTATCTGCCGCGGCTGTTCGTTTATCATTGCGAAGCCGAAATCGGTTCGAAGCAGTCGGAAACGTTCAAGATCATGGAGCGTCGGCTGCTCAAGGCGATCATCAACCCGGCCATGATCGTCACTTGGCTCGCCGGGCTCTATCTGGCCTGGTCCGGCCATTGGTTCACGTTCGGCTGGCTGCACGTAAAACTGGCACTGGTGCTGGTGCTGTCCGCGGTCCACGGCTTTTTTTCCCGCTGGTGCAAGGATTTCGCCGCCGACCGGCGCCCCCACAGCCAGAAATTCTATCGGATTATCAATGAGGTGCCGACCGTCCTGATGATTTTCATCGTCATCATGGTGATCGTGAAGCCGTTCTAGGCAAGCGGCCCGACGATTAGCTCAGCGCTTCGGCTTGCGGAGCGGAGGGCGATTTTCTATATTATCGACATCCCACCCAACGCAGGCGGATGTGGTTGTGTCCGAGCTTTCCAGAGGCCGGACACCGCATCAGGTTTGAAGCCTCACCGGCACTCACCTTGCCAGACCTGCGGACCTTACCTGCACCTGCTCGCGTCCGCATTTCAGAGCCTCCTCGCACCCCCTCTTTTTCAGGTTACCCCACAGGACCACCCCAATGCGGGAAATCAAACTCCAGGACCTCAAGACGAAAACCCCGGCCGAGCTCGTCTCGTTCGCGGAAGAGAACGGGGTCGAGAATGCCAGCACCATGCGCAAGCAGGAGCTGCTGTTCGCCATCCTCAAGCAGCTCTCGCTCGCCGAGACCGATATCGTCGGCGAAGGCGTCGTTGAGGTGCTCTCCGACGGCTTCGGCTTCCTCCGCTCGCCCGATGCGAATTATCTGCCGGGCCCGGACGACATCTACGTTTCGCCCTCGCAGATCCGCCGTTTCGGCCTGCGCACCGGTGACACCATCGAAGGCCACATTCGCAGCCCGAAAGAGGGCGAGCGCTACTTTGCGCTGTTGAAGGTCAACACGCTCAATTTCGAGGACCCGGAAAAGGCCAAGCACAAGGTCAATTTCGACAACCTCACGCCGTTGTTTCCGAACCAGCGCTTCCGCATGGAAATCGACGATCCGACGCGAAAAGACCTGTCTGCGCGCGTGATCGACATCGTTGCGCCGATCGGCAAGGGCCAGCGCGCCTTGATCGTCGCGCCGCCGCGCACCGGTAAAACCGTGCTGATGCAGAACATCGCGCACTCGATCACGCACAATCATCCGGAATGCTATCTGATCGTGCTTCTGATCGACGAGCGTCCGGAAGAAGTCACGGACATGCAGCGCTCGGTGAAGGGCGAGGTGGTGTCCTCGACCTTCGACGAGCCGGCGGTGCGCCACGTCCAGGTCGCCGAGATGGTGATCGAGAAAGCCAAACGCCTGGTCGAGCATGGCCGCGACGTGGTGATCCTGCTCGATTCGATCACCCGCCTCGGCCGCGCCTACAACACCGTCGTGCCGTCATCCGGCAAGGTGCTGACCGGCGGTGTCGACGCCAACGCGTTGCAGCGCCCGAAGCGCTTCTTCGGTGCCGCCCGCAATATCGAGGAGGGCGGCTCGCTGACCATCATCGCGACCGCGCTGGTTGATACCGGCAGCCGCATGGACGAAGTCATCTTCGAAGAGTTCAAGGGCACCGGTAACTCGGAGCTGATCCTCGACCGCAAGGTCTCGGACAAGCGTACCTTCCCGGCGATCGATATCTCGCGCTCCGGCACCCGCAAGGAGGAGCTCATCACCGATCCGCAGGTGCTCAAGAAGATGTACGTGCTCCGGCGCATCCTCAATCCGATGGGTACGATGGACGCCATCGACTTCCTGCTCGACAAGCTGCGCTCGACCAAGAGCAATTCGGAGTTCTTCGACTCCATGAACACATGAGTGCAGTGCAGCAAGGAACAAAGGGCGCCTTCGGGCGCTCTTTTTGTTGCGGCTTTGCTGCAGCGAAGTGCAGCATGAATGGTGGCTAGCGACCCGAGTTCGGGACGTCTTTTAATCTGTTGATATATAAAAGTAATACTTGAATTTTGGCCAGCCTATCCGCCGCGCGCGCGAGCATTTTTGCAGCAAAATTGCTGGGGGTTTATTGCATTGCAACATTAATCATTGTGAGATCCGGTGCAGCAAAATCCCGCAGCCCGGCAGCTAACAACGGATGTTTGCCTTTTCGCCGCGAGCCGGACAAATAGGCCATGCATCCGCGAGACCAGACCATTTTTGCGCTGTCATCCGGCCGGGCGCCCAGCGCGATCGCCGTGGTGCGCGTGTCGGGCTCGCAGGCCAGTCTGGTACTGACGACGCTCGCGGGCAAGCTGCCGGCGCCGCGGCAGGCGAGCCGCCGGCTGCTCCGCAACAGTGCGGGCGAGCCGATCGACGAGGCGGTCGTGCTCTGGTTTCCGGGACCAGCCAGCGCGACCGGGGAGGACATCGCCGAATTTCACGTCCATGGCGGCCGAGCCGTGCTGGCGGCGCTCTTTTCGGAGATTTCTAATATTCCGAATACACGGGCGGCTGAACCTGGAGAGTTCACCCGGCGCGCTTTTGAGAATGGCAAGCTCGACCTGACCGAGGCCGAGGGCCTCGACGATCTCATCCACGCCGACACCGACCGGCAGCGACGTCAGGCGCTGCGCCAATTGCAGGGCCTGCTCGGCGATCGCGCGCGCGACTGGCGCGAGCGCATCATCGAGGCCTCGGCGCTGATCGAGGCCGGTATCGATTTTTCCGATGAAGGCGATGTGCCGGCAGCGCTGAGGGCGCCGGCGGTGAAAGCGATCAAAGCGCTGCACGACGAAATCGCAAAGGTCCTTGCCGCACAAGGACATTCTGAACGCCTGCGCGACGGCCTGGTGGTTGCGATCGCCGGCGAGCCCAACGTCGGCAAGTCGACGCTGATGAATCAGCTCGCGCGCCGCGAGGTCGCGATCGTTTCGCCGCATGCCGGGACTACGCGCGACGTCATCGAGGTGCAGCTCGATCTCGACGGTTATCCCGTCACTGTCATTGACACCGCCGGCATTCGCGAGACCGATGATCCCGTCGAGCAGGAGGGCGTGCGTCGGGCGCGGGCGCGAGCCGAGGACGCCGATTTGGTGCTGTGGCTGGTGGAGGGCGGGCAGGCTGCCGATCCCGACGCAAGACCCTCGCTGTGGACGTCCGGAGATGGAAGTGATGAGTCCGGCGGCTCGGTCTGGATCGTGCGCAACAAGATCGACCTTGGCGGAGCCGGGGCAACAGAGCCGGCAGGCGAGTTCGGGATCTCGGCGAGCCGGGGTGACGGCATTCCCGAACTGGTCGAGGCACTCGTGAAATTCGCCGCCAATTTCTTCGGGACCACCGAGGGCGCATTGGTGACCCGAGCCCGCCAGCGTGATTTGTTGCGCCAGGCGTCAGACAGCTTGCGCCGGAGTCTGGAGCTTGTGGAAGACGGCGAAGAGCTCGCGGCCGAAGAGCTGCGTGCCGCCGCCTATGCCCTAGGCCGGCTGCTCGGCCGGGTGGATGTCGAGGATGTCCTCGGGGCCATTTTCCAGAAGTTCTGCATCGGAAAGTAGGCGCTAGTTCTTCATTGGAAGCTCTTGTTCCACTCCGTTGTTTCACGTGAAACAGGGACGGTTCCTGCAGTCCCTGTTTGCGGGTTCCGGTTGTTTCAGGTGAAACTGCGGCCCTGCTAAGTCACTCTAGGCACTATTGCCCGATCTGGCAGAGATGCACGTTTGAGCCAGCGGCCGCGCCTCAATCTCGTCATTGCGAGGAGCCCTTGCGACGAAGCAAATCCAGACAGCCTCCGCAGAGGATTGCTTCACCCGCTCGCAATGCCAGAGTGGGGCGACCGCCTCGCATCTAATCGGTACCTCCAGTAAACGAGGCAGTGGCTTAGTAGTACGCGTTTGATCCCATCCTGGCAGAGAGCTTTTGATTTCGTTTCACGTGAAACACGAGGCGGAACAGGGCGCCTCCTACTGTGCATGGGGTTGTTTTCGCAAAATCGCTTTCAGCCGCAAGCCCTCGTTGTTTCACGTGAAACACGCGCCCGCCGAGTTTCCGCTTCCGGCTTTTTCCGCTCTGGGATAGAAGTCCGCCCATGCGAACAGAGCGAGAGAGTTTCGACGTCATCGTGATTGGCGGCGGCCACGCCGGCTGCGAGGCCGCGGCTGCGGCTGCGCGGATGGGGGCGGCGACGGCGCTGGTGACGCACCGTTTCTCGACTGTTGGCGCGATGTCCTGCAATCCGGCCATCGGCGGCCTTGGCAAAGGCCATCTGGTTCGCGAAGTCGACGCTCTCGATGGTCTGATGGGCCGGGTGGCGGATGCCGGTGGCATCCAATTTCGCGTCCTCAATCGCCGCAAGGGCCCCGCAGTCCGGGGACCGCGGGCCCAGGCGGACCGCAAGCTCTACGCGGCTGCCATGCAGGCCGCGATCCGGGACACTGAGGGCCTCTCCGTCGTCGAAGGCGAGGCCGATGAGCTGATCGTGGTCGAGGGGCGGGTGACCGGGCTCCGCCTGGCGGACCGTCGGGAGCTGCGGGCAGGGGCCGTGGTCGTCACCACCGGGACCTTCCTGCGTGGCCTGATCCACCTCGGCGAGAAAAACTGGCCCGCCGGACGCGTCGGCGAGGCCCCCGCGATGGGTCTTTCCAACTCCTTCGAGCGTGCCGGCTTTACTCTTGGACGGCTTAAGACCGGTACTCCGCCGCGCCTGGACGGCACCACGATCGACTGGTCCGCGGTCGAGATGCAGCCTGGCGACGAGCCCCCGGAGCCGTTCTCGGTCTTGACCGAGCGGATCACGACCCCGCAGATCCAGTGCGGGATCACCCGGACCACGGCCGCGACCCATGAGGTGATCCGGGCCAATGTCCACCGCTCCCCGATGTACTCCGGCCAGATCAAGAGCTCCGGTCCCCGCTATTGCCCCTCGATCGAGGACAAGATCGTCCGCTTCGGCGACCGTGACGGCCACCAGATCTTCCTGGAGCCGGAGGGGCTCGACGATACGACCGTCTATCCCAACGGCATCTCCACCTCGCTCCCTGAGGAGGTCCAGCTCGCGATCCTCGCGAGCATTCCCGGCCTTGAGCGGGTGAAGATGGTCCGCCCCGGCTACGCCATCGAATATGATCACATCGACCCCCGTGAGCTCGATCCGACCCTGCAGACCAAGCGTCTGCGGGGGCTGTTCCTGGCCGGGCAGATCAACGGCACTACCGGATATGAGGAAGCCGCCGGGCAGGGCATCGTCGCCGGCCTGAATGCGGCGCTCTCTGCCAGCGGCGCCGCGCCGACCGTATTCGACCGGGCGGATGGCTATCTCGGCGTGATGATCGACGACCTCGTCACCCGCGGGATCAGCGAGCCCTATCGGATGTTCACCTCCAGGGCCGAGTACCGGCTGACGCTACGGGCAGACAATGCCGATCAGCGGCTGACTGAGAAGGGGATCGCTCTCGGTTGCGTTGGCAGTGCCCGAACCCAGCACCATCGCGCCAAGATGGAAGCCCTGAATGCGGCGAGAGCGCTCTCGAAGTCACTGACGATCACCCCGAATGAGGCGATCAAGCACGGGCTGTCCCTGAATCGGGACGGCCAGCGCCGCTCCGCCTTCGAGGTGATGGCCTATCCTGATATCGGCTGGAGCCAGGTCCGTGCGATCTGGCCGGAGCTATCAGCCATCGATCCCATCATCGCCACCCACCTCGAGATCGACGCCAAGTACGACGTCTACCTGGAGCGCCAGAGCGCCGACGTCGAAGCCTTCCGGCGGGACGAGGGGATGGTGCTGTCGGAAGTCGACTACCAGCTGGTCCCCGGTCTCTCCAATGAAGTCCGCGCCAAGCTGGAGAAGGCGCGGCCATTCACCGTCGGCCAAGCCGGCCGGATCGATGGCATGACGCCGGCCGCGCTCGGCATCCTCGCGGCCTATCTCCGCCGCGAGGCGAGGAAGACTTCCAAGGCAATCGCATAGGCGTTTCACGTGAAACAGCGCGGACCGGGCGGAGACAGACCGCTGTTGCGACGATCCGGATCGGGCGAGCGCGGCGGGCGCCGAGGCGAGCCGGCACCGGCCAGCCCGAAGGTCGACAAGGCAAGCGCCAACGATCAATCGCTCGACGCCATTATCGCCGCCGACAAGGCTGCGGCGCTCAAGCTCGCTCCCGTTTCACATGAAACGGAAGCCCGCCTTGATCGGTACATCGCGCTGCTCCGCGAGTGGCAGGCCAAGACCAATCTGATCGCGCCGTCGACCCTGCCAAACCTCTGGACCCGGCACATCGCCGATTCGCTCCAGCTCGTCGATCTCGCGCCGGCCGCAAAGCGCTGGGCCGACCTCGGCAGCGGCGGCGGTTTCCCCGGCGTCGTGCTCGCCTGCGCAATGGCCGAGACGCCCGGCGCCAGCGTCCATCTCGTCGAGCGAATCGCCAAGAAGGCAGCGTTCCTCCGTGAAGCAATTCGCATCACCGCGTCTCCGGGAGTCGTACATCTCGCTGAGATCGGGGATAATGTGGATAGAATCACTGGCCCTGTCGATTGCGTCACCGCGCGTGCGATGGCTCCGTTACATCAACTCATCGGCTTTGCGGAGCCGCTGATGCGTCAAGGCGCAATGGCGCTATTTCTCAAGGGTCAAGATGTAGAGGCTGAATTGACCGAAGCCGCTAAATATTGGAGTATTCAGCCTCAACTCCATCCGAGCCGAACCGGAGACGGATGGATCGTGGAACTGACGTCCGTCGAACGGCGCAGCTGAGGCGTTCAGGGGGTGAGTGGGGAATTGCGATGAGCGTGATTGACGAGCCGCAGCCAGAACAGGCCGCCCAGGAGACCAATGAGGTCCCGCACGGTCACCCGCGCATTCTCGCGCTGGCGAATCAGAAGGGTGGCGTAGGGAAAACAACCACAGCGATCAATCTCGGCACGGCGCTCGCTGCGATCGGCGAGCGCGTCCTGATCGTCGATCTCGATCCGCAGGGCAACGCTTCGACCGGCCTCGGCATCGATCGCCGCAACCGCTCCTGCTCGACCTATGACGTGCTGGTCGGGGAAGCGGCCTTGCGTGAAGCGGTGGTCTCGACCGCGGTGCCGCGGCTGCACATCGCGCCGTCGACCATGGACCTCTCCGGTCTCGAACTCGAGCTCGGCACCACGCCGGGCCGCGCCTTCAAGCTGCGCGATGCCATCGCCGCGCTCAACAACAACGTCTCGCCGGACGCCGACTACACCTATGTGCTGATCGACTGCCCACCCTCGCTCAACCTGCTCACGGTGAACGCGATGGCGGCGTCGGACGCGATCCTGGTGCCGCTGCAATGCGAGTTCTTCGCACTCGAAGGTCTGTCGCAACTCTTGCAGACGGTGGAGCAGGTGCGCTCGACGCTCAATCCGAATCTGTCGATCCACGGCATCGTGCTGACCATGTTCGACTCGCGCAACAATCTCTCGAACCAGGTCGTCGCCGACGTCCGCCAGTTCATGGGCGAGAAGGTCTACAAGACCATGATCCCGCGCAACGTGCGCATCTCCGAGGCGCCGTCCTACGGCAAGCCGGTGCTGGTCTACGATCTCAAATGCGTCGGCAGCGAAGCTTACCTGCGTCTCGCCACCGAAGTAATCCAGCGCGAGCGCGAGCTGCGCACGACGCATTAGTGGTGCCCTAGGGTGAGCAAAGCGTCTTCGCCGTGCCCACCATCTTCCGCACATAAACAACTGGTGGGCACGCTTTGCTTTGTCCACCCTGCGATTTGAAATTCAGTTCTGGAGTGTTGCACCGTGAATCCAAGGGAGCTGGCGATGGCCGACGAAGCGCGTTCGCGACTGGGCCGGGGTCTTGCAAGTCTGATCGGTGATGTCGGCGGCGAGGCTCAGCATGTCGATCGTCCGCGCGCGCAGCGCAAGGTGCCGATCGAATTCATCAAGGCCAATCCGCGCAATCCGCGCCGCACCTTTTCCGACGCGGAGCTGAAGGAGCTCTCTGACTCCATCAAGCAGCATGGCGTGATCCAGCCGATCGTGGTGCGTCCGGTGAAGGGCGCGCATGACCGCTACGAGATCATCGCCGGCGAACGGCGCTGGCGCGCCTCGCAGATGGCCGGCCTGCACGAAGTGCCGATCGTGCCGGTCGACATCAGCGACAGCGATGCCCTGGAGTTCGCCATCGTCGAGAACGTGCAGCGCGAAGACCTCAACCCGATGGAAGAGGCGCAGGGCTATCACGCGCTCGCCAACGAGTTCAAACGCAGCCAGGACGACATCGCAAGAGTCGTCGGCAAGAGCCGCAGCCACGTCGCCAACATGATGCGGCTGACGAAGCTGCCGGCCGAGGTGCAGGCCTTCATCGCGACCGGTGAATTGACGGCGGGCCACGCCCGCGCGCTGATCGGCGTCCCCGATCCGCTCGCCGCCGCCAAGCGCATCGTCGAGGAAGGCCTCAACGTCCGCCAGGCCGAGGCGCTCGCGCACGAGGAAGGCGTGCCGGAGCGCAAGCCGCAGAAGGCACGCGCCACCGGGGGCAAGCAAAAAGACCCCGATACGATCGATCTCGAAAAGCGCGTCAGCGATGCGCTGGGTCTCAAGGTCACGGTCAATCACCGCGATCCCGGCGGCTCAGTGCAGATCAACTACCGCAACCTCGATCAGCTCGATGAGGTGATGAAGCGGCTGGCGAAGGGCGCGCTGTAGCGCCTTTTTCGACCCCAGTTTCTCCTCGCGTCATTGCGAAGGAGCGCCAGCGACGAAGCAATCCAGAATCGTTCCGCGGACGGACTCTGGATTGCTTCGCTTCGCTCGCAATGACGTGGCGAGCGATCGGAGGCCTAACCCCGCCGCCTCGCATTCGCGGCGATCGCCATCAGCGTGCGCTGGGCGATGGCGGCGGCTAGCGTCGATTGCTTGCGGGTGTCGAGCGCGGCAGTCGCGAGCTGCTCGATGATGGCGGCGAGCCGCGCCGGGCTGAAATTGCGCAGCGCGGTTTCGACTGCGGGCTTTCGCGAAAAATGCAGGCGTGGAAAGCCGCCGTCGAGCACGGCGGAGGCCGGCGTACCGTCGGCGATCGCGAGCGCGGATTTGTGCAGCCACGCAGCCTGGCGCTGGGCGGCGGAGATGATCACGCCGGGATAGGTGCCTGCGATCATGGCCTTGGCGAATTCGGTCTCGACGATGTCGGGTCGCCCGGCAAAGGCGCCGTCGACGATCGGGTCGAGCTTCAGCTCCGACGCGTCGGCGACAACGGCCATCACGTCATCCAGCGTGACCTCGCCTTTGCCGTGGGCGTAGAGCGTCAGCTTGCGCAGCTCGTTGCGCGAAGCCTGGCGGTCGCCGCCGAGGAACGACATCAGCGCCGCGCGGGCGTCCTGCGCAATGCGCAAATTCGCGATGCGGAGCTCGTCCTCCATCAGCTTGGCAAGGTCGCGCTCGGTGTCGGGATAACAGCCGATCGCGACCGCCGTCTTGGCGCGCTCGCAAGCCTTGCGCAGCGGCGATTCCGGGCGCAGCTCGCCGGCCTCGATCACGATGCGGCAATCCTTCACGTTCATCTCGGCCAGCGTGTCGATTCCGCCAGCAAAGCTGCGCGAGCCGGCGCGAACGCGGATGGCGCGGCGGCCGCCGAACAGCGGCACGGTCATGGCTTCGTCGACGATACGCGAAGGCTCGGCGGCAAGCTCGTCGCCGTCGAGCTTGACCAGCGAGAACGGATCATTGGGATCGTCGACGGCCGATGCGATCAGGGCATCGGCGCGCTCGCGCACGAGGCCGGCATCGGGACCATAGAGCAGGATGATCGGACGGCCCGCATCGGGGCGGGCGAGGAAAGCGTCGATCTCTTTTCCACGCAGCGCGACCATGGCCCTAACTGTCATCCCGGCGCGCGCGAAGCGCGAACTGCGGCGCGTTCGCGCGCCTGAGAATCTCGATCAACAATCTCTGGATTCCGGGTTCGCCCTTCGGACACCCCGGAACGACGGAAATGAACTAGGTGCCCGCGGTGAAGAACGAGGCGAGCCGGGTGGTGATGTTCTCGGCGATCTCGTTGGCGGCGCGATCCTCGGCATCGCGCACGGCGCGGGTGCGCGAGAAGCGTTGATAGGATCCCGGCATGTCATAGGATACGCGCGAGAAGGTCGAGCCGGTCATGACCGACTTGCCGGTCGCAACCTCGATCAGATTGTACTGGGCGTCGATGCCGAGATTTTCGCTGGTCGGCAGTCCCGTCGCGGCGCTGACGATCAGCGAGGAGCGGCTGGTGGTGAACCGGATGTCCAGCCGGTGGGTCGGCGGCATGCCCGTCGCCGTGCCGTAAAGCTTGAAGGCCAGCGCATTGCGGATTTCGACGCCAACGCGGGCCTCTCGGGATGCATTGGGCTTGTTGATCGGCGGGAGCTCGACCCCCATCAGCTTCTCGCGCAGGCCGGGGGTGCCGTCGGTGCGTTCGGCATACATCGGCTGGAAGCAGCCGGCCGTCAGCGCCGCCAGCGCGGCCACTGCCAGCAAGCGGGCTGCGATACGGATCCTAGCCGACAACATTGACGATCCTCTTGGGAACGATGATCACCTTGCGGACGGGCTTGCCATCCAGGGCCAGCTTTACCGCATCGAGGGCCAAAACGGCAGCCTCGATTTCCGGATTCTGGGCCGCTGTTGCAACTGTGACCTCACCCCGCTTCTTGCCGTTGACCTGGACCACCAGGGTCACGCTGTCTTCAACCAGCAAATCGCGTTCGATTTGGGGCCAATCGGCCTCCGAAACCAGTCCCTCGTGTCCAAGAATCTGCCAGCACTCTTCGGCCAGATGCGGCATCATCGGCGAGAACAGCTGGACCAGAATCTGGCTTGCTTCCCGGATCGCCCAGGCGAGATCGGCCGGGGGCTGGCCGGGGCGCTGGAGCACCTCCGAGAACGCATTGGTGAATTCGCGGATATGGGCGAGGCAGACATTGAAGTGCAGCCGCTCGATACCGGTGGTGACCTTGTCCAGCGCGCCGTGGGCGGCCTTGCGCAGGGCAGTGGCGTCCGGGCCAAAGCTGGCCGGCCGGGCTGCCGGCGCACTTTTACCGACTTCGATGGAATCGTTGACCAGCCGCCACAGCCGCTGCACGAAACGCGAGGCGCCCTGGACGCGCTCGTCGCTCCAGATCACGTCACGGTCGGGCGGGGAGTCCGACAGCATGAACCAGCGCGCGACGTCGGCGCCGTAGGTCTCGATGATGTCATCAGGATCGACCGTGTTCTTCTTCGACTTCGACATCTTCTCGATCGGGCCGATCTGGATGTCTTCGCCTGTGGTGAGCAACGTTGCGCGGCGTCCGTTGCCGCCGACCTCGACCTTCACCTCGGCCGGCTGCACGTAGGTGCCGTCGGCCTTCTGGTAGGTCTCGTGCACCACCATGCCTTGCGTGAACATGCCGGCGAACGGCTCGTCCAGCGCAATATGTCCGGTCGCCTTCATCGCGCGGGTGAAGAAGCGGCTGTAGAGCAGATGCAGGATCGCGTGCTCGACGCCGCCGATATACTGATCGACCGGCAGCATCCGGTTGGCGACCGCAGGCGTCGTCGGCGCGGCCTCATTCCAGGGATCGGTGAAGCGCGCGAAGTACCAGGACGAATCCACGAACGTGTCCATGGTGTCGGTCTCACGCTGCGCTTTGCCGCCGCATTTGGGGCAGGCGACGTGCTTCCAGTTTGGATGATGATCGAGCGCGTTGCCCGGCCTGTCGAAGGTCGCATCCTCCGGCAGCTTCACCGGCAAATCGGCATCCGGCACCGGCACCACATCGCACTTCGGACAGTGAATGACGGGAATCGGGCAGCCCCAATAGCGCTGGCGCGAAATGCCCCAGTCGCGCAGGCGGAAATTCACCTGACGTTCGCCGACCGGCGCATTGCCGCGCAGCTCGCTCTCGAGGCGCTTCGCCACCTCTTCCTTGGCCTGATCGATGGTCATGCCGTCGAGGAAGCGCGAATTGATCATACGGCCGTCACCGTCATAGGCGGTGTCGGTGATGACGAAGGACTTGGGATCCTGGCCTTCGGGGCACACGACCGGCGTGTTGCCGAGATTGTACTTGTTGACGAAGTCGAGGTCGCGCTGATCGTGCGCCGGGCAGCCGAAGATCGCGCCGGTGCCGTATTCCATCAGCACGAAATTCGCGACATAGACCGGCAGCTTCCAGGTCGGGTCGAACGGGTGCACCGCGCGGATGCCGGTGTCGAAACCCTGCTTCTCCGCGGTGTCGATGATCTCCTGGGCAGTGCCGATCTTCTTGATCTCGGCGATGAACTCCGCAAGTTTCGGGTTCTTCGCGCTAGCGGCCTGTGCCAGCGGATGATCCGCCGAGATCGCCATGAACTTCGCACCGAACAGCGTGTCCGGGCGCGTCGTGAAGATCTTCAGCTCGCTCTCGCCGGCCGGCGTCGTCGCCGCATCCAGCGCGAAGCGGATCAACAGGCCTTCCGATCTGCCGATCCAGTTGCGCTGCATCAGCCGCACCTTGTCGGGCCAGCGTTCCAGCCCGTCCAGCGCGGACAGCAGCTCCTGCGAGTACTTCGTGATCTTGAAGACCCACTGGTTCATCTCGCGCTGTTCGACCACAGCACCCGAACGCCAGCCGCGGCCGTCGATCACCTGCTCGTTGGCGAGCACGGTCATGTCGACGGGGTCCCAGTTCACCTTCCGCTTCTCGCGCTCGGCGAGACCGGCGCGCAGGAAGTCCAGAAACATCTTCTGCTGGTGCTTGTAATAGGAGGGATCGCAGGTCGCGATCTCCCTGGACCAGTCCAGCGACAGCCCGATCGAGCGGAGCTGCTTCTTCATCGCGGCGATATTGTCGTAGGTCCAGGCCTTCGGCGCGACCTTGCGCTCGATGGCGGCATTCTCGGCCGGCAGGCCGAACGCGTCCCACCCCATCGGATGCAGCACGTTGAACCCCTTGGCGCGCATGAAGCGGGCCAGTACGTCGCCGAGCGTGTAGTTCCGGACATGGCCGATATGGATGCGCCCGGACGGGTAGGGGAACATCTCGAGCACATAATATTTCGGCCGCGGGTCGTCGTTCTTCGAGACGAAGATCGCCTGCTGGTCCCAGGTAGCTTGCCAGCGCGGTTCGGCGTCGCGGGCGTTATAGCGTTCGGAGGTCATGGAATCGTTGGGTTTTCTTGGGTTCGGCCGTCTAAAGACGGCGGACTAGGCCATAGAAGGCCTCAGGGGGTCAATGGGTTGCCGCGTTTTGAAACTTTGACCACGCCTCCGCATAACTACGAGGGCTGGCGTTGGGGTGTGATTAAGGGGTCGATGCCAATTTGCGGCCCGACAAGGCCGCATGAACGCGATGGATTCCAGCTTCGACGATCCCGATTACGACTATGCCGCGTCCGTCGCCGGGCGGGCGATGCGGAGCATGGCCGAACAGCGGATTGCACCGACCCCCGCCAATTTTGCCGTCTGGTTCCAGTATTTCGCCGGCAGCCAAGACGATCTTCGCAACGCCGTCGATTTCCTGATCGACCACAATCGTCCCTTTGACGCCCGAACCAATCAGGGTCTGTTCGAGACCTATGTCGCGCCCCAGGTGGGTACCGTCGCGGTCGAGACCTCCGAGCGGCTGCAGGCACTCATGGGGGCCGCGAAGGAGTTTCTGGCGACTGCGATCGCCGACAATCATTCGCAGATGCAAGTCATCAGCCAGGTGGCCGACCAGGGCAGGGCCGGCGTCGATCCAAAACTGCTGGTCGCCCAGCTCATGAACGAGCTGGCGCGGGCCGCCACAAGGGCGACACGGCTGGAGGCAGGCTTCGCGGAAAAGACCCGCGAGCTCGACGTGATCCGCGATTCGCTGTCGAGGTCCGAGCAGCGCGCCCGGACCGACATGTTGACGGGCCTGGCGAACCGGCGGGCGCTCGATGAGTTCCTGCGCAAGGCGCAGGCGACTGCGGAATGGGGCGAGCCGCTCAGCGTGCTCTTGCTCGACATCGACCACTTCAAGTCCTTCAACGACAATTTCGGCCACGGCGTCGGCGACCAGGTGCTGCGCCTGATGGCCAAGGTGCTGCGCGAAAAGGTTCGCGCGCAGGATCTGCCGGCCCGCTATGGCGGCGAGGAGCTGATCGCGGTGCTGCCGGACGCCGATCTCGCCACTTGCACCGGGATCGCCGAACGCATCAGGCGCGCGATCGCCGAATGTACAATCACGCGCCGCTCGTCCGGCGAGACCCTGCCCAACATCAGCGTGTCGATCGGCGTGGCGCAGTACCGAGCGGGCGAGGCGATTACCGATCTGATCGAGCGTTGCGACCGCGCGCTCTATCTCGCCAAGGGCGGCGGCCGCAATCGCGTGGTGACCGAGATCGAGCTCGAGCGGGCCGGGGCTGCGGGTTAGGCGTTAGCCGCCAGCATCATCTCAGTCGGGCCGATCTCGATCGCCTGCACGCCGTGCTCGACGACGTTGTTGCGGCCGCGATGCTTGGCGGCGTAGAGCGCGGCGTCGGCGGCTTCGATCAGGTCGCCGGGACGCAGGGTCTCATTCGGCTTTGTCGCGGCAACGCCGATCGAGACCGTGACGATCATGTGGTTCGAGGTGATGTGCGGCAGGCAGAGTTTCAGCACGGCCGCGCGCACCTGCTCGCCGATCTCAACGGCGCGCGTCACGTCGGTGTTCGGCAGCAGCAGGCAGAATTCCTCGCCGCCATAGCGCGCCGCAAACCCCATCGTGTCGGCGGCAATGCCGGACAGCTGTTCGCCGAGCCGCGTCAGGCAGGAATCGCCTTCGAGATGGCCGTAGGTATCGTTGAACAGCTTGAAATGATCGACGTCGATCATCAGGAGCGCGAGGTCGCTGCCGTACTGCTGCGCGCGCATCCACTCGAAATCGAGTCGGCCCTGGAAGCCGCGGCGATTGGCAAGCCCCGACAGCATGTCGATCGAGGCCATCACCGTCAGGCGGTCGTTGCTCGCGATCAGCTCGCGCTCGCGCTGACTGAGCTGGGCGGCCATCGCGTTGAACGCGCGGGCGAGAGGCACGAACTCGGCCGGCAGCCGACTGCGTGCCGCACGGGCCGACAGGTCGCCCTCGCCGAGACGCTTCGCCATGTCGGCGAGCATCTCGATCGGCTTGATCACCAGTTTCTCGGCGGCGATCAGCGCGCCGAGCAGGACGAACATGAGGACGAAAGCGAGCTGCAGATACGCGGTGCGGATGTCGCGGCTGACCGCTGCGGACACTTTGTCTTCGTCGATGCTGGCGATCAGGCGGGCATTGGTTCCGGCGATGCGGATAAAGCTGACCGCACGGCGGGAGCCGTCGGCGGCGAGGAAAGACAGTGAACCCTCGTCCTGGTCGGACCGCAGCGCCTTGTCGGCGATCGCGGACATCAGCGGCATGTTGTCGAGCGGACGGCCGACTGCGCTGTGCTGATCGGCCGGAGCCGCCAGCACGGTGCCCGCGCTGTCGACCAGCACCGCGGTGATGCCGGCACGACCGCCCAGATTGCTCATGACCTTCGACATCCAGTCGAGATTGACGGTGGCGAGCACGACGGCATCAGGTACCCCGCTGAAGGCGGAGACCGGATAAACCGCCATGACCGTCGGTGACGGCACCGGCCGCGACATGATGAAGTCGCTCAGTATGAAGCCGCCGGTTTCCTGTGCCTGCTGGAAGTACGGCCGGTCACTGAGATCGAGGCCGACATACATGTTGTTGGTGGCGCATTGGATGCGCCCGTCCTGGCCGGCGATCAGAAGCGTGCGGATCCAGGGAAGGTTCGACGGCAGACTAGCGCGCAGCACGTCGCAGCTCTTGCTGATGCCGCCGGCGGAGGCACGGATGAAGGCTTCCGATTTCAGGATGGTCTCGACCGACGAGATCACCTCACGCTGCGCATCGGCGCTGTGCCTTGCCACCGTGGTGAATTCGGCCGCAGCTTGCGCGATCTGCCGCGCGCGCGTGTTTTCGAGCGAACGGATGCGCTCGAGCATCAAGGGCGCCACAAGAATCACCGCGAGCAACGCGAGCCGCGCCCGGATTCCGAGAACCTGCTTGAGTTTCGCTCGTTTGCGGTTGAGACTGACGCTTGCCATCTTCGCTACCACCCCATGGGCTAAGGTAAAGCGAAGGGTTCAAAAACTGTTTCTTGAACTCGGTAAAATTGGACTTAACTCCGGGCTACGAACAGCCAAGAGACGTCATGACAGAAGCCAATGCCGCGCCGGTAACCGGCCATTCACCAAACGCGCTTGCCGCGGTTGAAGCCGAAATTGCACGCGCCTGCACGGACGCACAGCGTGATCGTGCTGCCGTGACGCTGATTGCGGTGTCCAAGACTTTCGCGGCGGATGCAATTACCCCGGTTATCGCCGCCGGGCAGCGCGTATTCGGCGAGAATCGGGTGCAGGAGGCCAAAGGCAAGTGGCCGGCGTTAACGTCTGTTTACCCCGATATCGCGCTGCATCTGATCGGGCCGCTGCAATCCAACAAGGCGAAAGACGCGGTCGCGCTGTTCGACGCCATCCATTCGGTCGATCGCCCGAGCATTTGCCAAGCATTAGCCAAGGAAATCGAATCCCAGAACAAGCACCCGCAGCTCTTCGTCCAAATCAATACCGGCGAGGAGCCGCAGAAGGCCGGCGTCGCGCCCGGCGAGGCCGACGCGTTCCTTGCAAGCTGCCGCGACACTTATGGGCTGACGATCTCCGGACTGATGTGCATACCGCCGGTCGACGAGCCGCCAGCGGCGCATTTTGCGCTGACCGCAAAGATCGCCGCGCGCAACGGGTTGAAGAATCTCTCGATGGGCATGAGCGCGGATTTTGCGACCGCCATCATGTTGGGCGCTACCCATGTGCGCGTCGGCAGCGCGATCTTCGGGCATCGGTAGCTGCCGTCGGCGAGGGCCGATGTTGCCCTAACTCTGTCGATTTCGTCATTGCGAGCGAAGCGAAGCAAACCAGAGTCCCTCCGCGAAAAGATTCTGGATTGCTTCGTCGCAAGGGCGCCTCGCAATGACGTGTGGAGAGAGATGGGCTCGCAATGATGGCGGAGTGTGCCGCGCCTACACAAATGTCACCGCCCTGCCCCTCGCCGAGCCGGATCATCTGGTTGTCGTGACGATCCCGTGGATCCTCGTCGAGCATGCCCCTCACCCGATGATGATTTTTGTTCGCGGGCCCAAGCGCCGCAGCAATTGCAGCATCGCAGATTTGGTCATGGAGACGCAGCCCGCGGTCGGGCCGAAATTGTCGCGGGCGAGGTGCAAGAACACCGCACTGCCGCGGCCGGCGATGCGTGGTCGCGTGTTGTGGTCGATCTCGACGATGAAGTCGTAGAGATGGTCTGCCCGCTTGAGCCGGTCACCGCCCTGCCCCTCGCCGAGCCGGATGCTCCGGTTGTAGTGACGATCCCGTGGATCCTCGCACCAGGCGTCCACGCCGGTGATCATCCGCGTCGGCAAGAACGTCTGGGGCCGGCTGTGCCGGTCACCCCGCCACCACAACCGCATCGGACGGAAGCTGCCCCTGGGGGTGCCGCCGTCGCCCTCGCGCTTGTTGGCCAGAATGCCGCCCCGCCCCAGCGCCACCGGGATGGTCAGTGCTCCGGCCGTCAGCCAACCCCTGCGCGGATTGCCGGCGGCAGGCCTAACACGGATCGCGGAGAGCGGCCTGGCGCTTCGATTCCTGGCGTAACCAACTGATGCTGCTTTATTTTTCATGTGAACGTGGAATGTCGGATTCATTACAGGACATTCATCAAAACGCCCTGATATTCTGAGTTAGAGTGGTTCTGGCTTGTGAATCGGTAACAGCCCACTACTTCAACACGAACAATAATAATAACGGCGACCCTAAACTTTCCCTCGCGGCTGGGTGCGGCATGGATGCGCGCCGAGCCGGACCTAAAAGGATGACCCCCCATGGCCAATGCCCGCAAGATCCTGATCGTGGATGACGATACCGATCTGCGCGATACGTTGGTGGAGCAATTATCGCTACACGAAGAATTCGAGGCTTCCGCCGTCGATACCGGCGCTAAGGGTGCGAGCGCCGCCAAAGCCAATTCTCCCGATCTCGTCCTGATGGATGTCGGACTGCCCGACACCGACGGCCGCGAGGTTGTCCGCTCCTTGCGGAAGGGCGGCTTCAAGGCGCCGATCATCATGCTGACCGGGCATGACACCGATTCCGACACGATCTTGGGCCTGGAATCCGGCGCCAACGACTATGTGGCAAAGCCGTTCCGCTTCGCCGTTCTGCTGGCCCGCATCCGCGCCCAGCTTCGCCAGCACGAGGCCAGCGAGGACGCGGTGTTCTCGGTCGGCCCCTACTCCTTCCGCCCGGGCTCGAAGATGCTGACCGCGGCCAATGCGCGCAAGGTCCGCCTCACCGAGAAGGAAACCGCCATTCTGCGTTTCCTTTACCGCGCCGGCCAGATGCCGGTGTCGCGCGAGACCCTGCTCCAGGAGGTCTGGGGCTATAATTCCGGCGTCACCACCCATACGCTGGAAACCCACATCTACCGCCTTCGCCAGAAGATCGAGAAGGATGCGGCCAACCCGGAAATCCTGGTCACGGAAGCCGGTGGCTACAAGCTGGTGCCGTGATACGCTTCGGGGGCGCGCGAATCGTTTTAGATGGCGTGCCCTTGAGCCTCGGACCTGAATGTCAATCGACGACGACGTAGCGCTTCTCGAGCGTGTCCCGACACTGCGGCTGTTGGGAGACGCCTCGTTGCGCATGCTGGCGATCGGTTCCGAGCAGCGCGATTTCGTCCGCGGCGACGTCCTGTTCAATCTCGGCGACGCCGCCGATGCCGGCTTCGTGGTCCAGCGCGGCGCCTTCCGGGTTGAGGACGGCGCCGGCGCCGAGATGATCGCAGGTCCCGGCGCGCTGATCGGCGAGCTCGCGCTGGTGGTGCCGATGAAGCGGCCGTCGAGCGCGATCGCGCTGGAGCATTCCTCCGTCATCCGCGTCGCACGCAGCCTGTTCCAGCGTGTGCTCGAAAGCGATCCCGCCGCGGCCGTACGCCTGCGCGACGAATTCGCGGTGCGCTCCAGCCAGATCGCCAGCGATATCTTGATGGCGGGCGCGAAGCTGACGTCGTAGCTCTCTCCGCTCGTCATTCCGGGCGCACCACAGCTCGCGCTCCGCGCGCCCCGCAATGACAGGGCCTCACACCTCCAGCGTCACCGTGACAGGCACGTGATCCGACGGCCGCTCCCAGCTGCGCGCGTCGCGCAGAATCCTGAAATCCTGCACCGCGTCTTTCAGCGCGCGCGAGACCCAGATGTGATCGAGCCTGCGGCCGCGGTCACCGACGGTCCAGTCGGCGGAGCGGTAGCTCCACCACGTATAGACCTTCTCCGACATCGGAATGCGCTCGCGCGCGACGTCGACCCATTCGCCGGCGGCGAGTGCCGCCTTCAGCTTCTCGGTTTCGACGGGCGTGTGCGAGACGACTTTCAGAAGCTGCTTGTGCGACCAGACGTCGTTCTCGTGCGGGGCAACGTTGAGATCGCCGACCAGGATATGGCGATCCTCACCGCGCGGATGCAGCGGCTCGCACGCCGTCATCTCGTCGAGGAAGCGAAGCTTGTGGTCGAATTTCTCGTTCAGCGCGGGATCGGGAATGTCGCCGCCCGCGGGCACGTAGAAATTATGCAGCACCAGCGGCTTTGCGATGCCCGCGTTCTCGCCGAACGACACCGAGATGTGCCGCGAATCCACCTTATCGCAGAAGGTGCGGATGTCCTTCGATTCGAACGGAATCTTCGAGACGATGGCGACGCCGTGATAGCCCTTCTGACCGTTCAGCGCGACGTGCTCGTAGCCGAGCCGCTTGAAGCGCTTCATCGGAAAGGCGTCGTCGATGCACTTGGTCTCCTGCAGGCACAGCACCTCCGGCCGCGCGCTCTTGACAAATTTCGCGACCAGATCGATGCGCAGCCGCACCGAATTGATGTTCCAGGTTGTCAGGGAAAGACGCATGGGGACGATCTAACAAACTCCATCCGTCATGGCCGGGCTTGACCCGGCCATCCACGCCTTTTTGTAGCACCCAAAACGTGGATGCCCGGGACAAGCCCGGGCATGACGACCGTCGGAGCAACCCATCAGCTCTCAACCCGGCGACGGGCCGTAATTGGTGAAATCGATCTTGAACATGCTGGGATCGAGCTTCTTGCTCGAATCCAGATTGTAGACCGCGATCGTGGTGTCATAGCCCTGCGGATCGGTGACCGTCCACTGCTTGAGCTGGCCGTCCTTGGCACCGAACATCAGGAGCAGCCGGCTGGTGCCGACCAGCGCCTGCTTCTCCTCGATGGTGACGCTGACATAGACGTCGTCGGCCGAGACGTTGACGACGTTGGTGTCCTTCATCAGGTCGATGCGGTCGGACAAGAGAAAGCGCAGCGGCGTCTGCGACAGCGGATAGACGTCCTGGGTCGCGAGCTTGCGATCGCGCACCACCAGGGACGAACCGTCGGCGATGATGTCGATCGGGCTCGGCGCGTCATATTCGAAGCGTACCTTGCCCGGCTTCTGGATGTAGAAATCGCCCTGCGTCTTGCTGCCGTCGGGGCCGACCTGGACGAAATTCCCGACCAATGTCTGAAGCGACGACAGATAGGCGCTGACCTTGGCGGCCTGTGCCTTCTGGTTGGCATCGAAGGTCTGGAAGATGCTGCTCGGCACGTTGCGCCGCGGATCCGGAATCACCGGATTCGGCGGGGTCTGCGTCGCGCCGGTGACGGCTGGGCCACCGCCGGCCGGAGCGCCATCGCGGCCCTTCGGCGCAGGCTTCGGCACCGGCACGGTCTGCGCGAGCGTCGCACCGGTCGCCATCGCGGCGGTGACGAGAAGCACGCCGGCCACGCGCGCGCTTCGCGCTGCGATGAGGGCAGCGAATCGAATGTCCGGATGTCTGATCAACGCGTCGTCCTGTATGGCTGGGCGCCTTTTAGCGTGATTTCGGGCAAAAGCAGATATCGATTTTGCGTGAAATTAGGTTTCAGAGGCTCCTCGCCTCACATATGGCTGTCTTCTTCCTCGACCAAAATCTCGCGCTTGCCGGCGTGGTTGGCGGGACCGACGATGCCTTCCAGTTCCATGCGCTCCATCAGAGACGCGGCGCGATTATAGCCGATTTGCAGGCGGCGCTGGATGTAGCTGGTCGAAGCCTTGCGATCGCGTTTGACGATCGCAACCGCCTGCTGGAATAGATCGCCGCCGCCATCCCCGCCCATGCCGGTGGCGTCGAACACGGCGCCGTCCTCGTCCTCGGTCGGCTCTTCTGCGGTGACGGCTTCGAGATATTCCGGCTGCCCCTGCGTCTTGAGGTGACGCACCACTTTCTCGACTTCCTCGTCGGAAGCGAACGGACCGTGCACGCGGCTGATGCGGCCGCCGCCGGCCATGTAGAGCATGTCGCCCTGGCCGAGCAACTGCTCGGCGCCCATCTCGCCGAGGATGGTGCGGCTGTCGATCTTGGAGGTGACCTGGAAGGCAATGCGGGTCGGGAAGTTCGCCTTGATGGTCCCGGTGATGACGTCGACCGACGGGCGCTGCGTCGCCAGGATCACGTGCAGGCCGGCGGCGCGCGCCATCTGCGCGAGACGCTGCACCGCGCCTTCGATGTCCTTGCCGGCGACCATCATCAAGTCGGCCATTTCGTCGACGATGATGACGATGTAGGGCAGCGGATCGAGCGAGAGCTTCTCTTCCTCGTAGATCGCCTTGCCGGTCTCCTTGTCGAAGCCGGTGTGCACCGTGCGCGTCGGCTCCTCGCCCTTGGCCTTCAATTCGAGCAGGCGCGTGTTGTAGCCGTCGATGTTACGCACACCGAGCTTGGCCATGTTCTTGTAGCGCTCCTCCATCTCGCGCACGGCCCATTTCAGCGCGACCACCGCCTTTTTGGGGTCGGTCACGACGGGCGTGAGCAGATGGGGAATGCCGTCATAGACGGAGAGTTCGAGCATCTTCGGATCGACCATGATCAGCCGGCACTGATCAGGGCGCAGCCGGTAGACCAGGCTGAGGATCATGGTATTGATCGCGACCGACTTGCCCGAGCCGGTGGTGCCGGCGATCAGCATGTGCGGCGTGCGGGCGAGGTCGATGATGACGGGCTCGCCGCCGATGGTCTTGCCTAGGCAGAGCGGCAGCTTCGCGACCGTGTCGGTCGCTTCCTTCGCCACCAGCAATTCGCGCAGGTAAACCTTCTCGCGATGCGCGTTCGGCAGCTCGATGCCGATCGCGTTGCGGCCGGGCACGACGGCGACGCGGGCCGAGAGCGCGCTCATCGAGCGGGCGATGTCGTCGGCGAGGCCGATCACGCGCGAGGACTTGATGCCGGGCGCCGGCTCCAGCTCGTACAGCGTGACCACGGGGCCCGGATTGGCCTTCACGATCTCGCCGCGCACGCCGAAATCCTGCAGCACGCCTTCGAGCGAACGGGAATTGGTCTCCAGTTCGGCCTTGCTCAGCGGCTGGCGATCGCCAGCCTTCGGCGCGGCCAGCATGGAGACGGACGGAAGATCGAACTTGTCGGAGGATTTCTTGGAAGCGGCCTTCGTCGCAGCCTTCTTCTTCGGGGCGCGCGCGGCGGGCTCCTCCTCTTCCTCCTCCTCGACCTCTTCTTCCTCGTGCTCGTCTTCGTAGTCCTCGGCCTGCGGCGAGATCGAGGGTGCGGCGCGGCCGCCGCCGAGATTCGGCTCCTGGCGGCTGAACTGAGCGGCCTTGGTCTTCGGTCCGCTCGAGACCAGCGCGCGGTAGGCAGCGCCCAGTAGCCAGATCAGCCGGGCCTTCGTGCTCATCAGCGCATGGAACAGCCAGCCCAGCGACACGGAGCCGCGATCGCTCTCCTCGTCCTCGTCGAGCGGCTTGTCGTCGTTCTCGATCTCCGCAAGCTCGTCGTCGTGCTCGCGTGCGCCGAGGCCGCAGGCGATCAGGAAGCTCGCGGCCATCGCGGCGAACAGGATCGTGCCCAGCACCATGCGATAGATCGTGCCGGCCGGTCCGAAAATCACGGCGGGCGCGCGCACCAGGGCATCGCCGACCACGCCGCCGAGTCCGGTCGGCAGCGGCCATGCGCCGCCATGCGGCCAGCAGCTGACGAAGCCCGCCGCGATCACCGTGCAGAGAATCCAGGAGCCGAGCCGCAGCGCCTCGCGGTCGAACGGGCGATGTGTCATCATGCGCCAGCCCCAGACCGCAACCGTCAGCACCAGCATGATCGCGCCGAGCCCGAGGATCTGCATCGCAAGGTCGGCGCCGATGGCACCGGCATAGCCGAGAATGTTGCGGATCGGCCGCGAGGTGGCGTGGCTGAGGCTGGGATCCTGCACCGACCACGTCATCAGCGCCGCCGAGGCGACACCTGCCAGCGCGATCATGCCAAGCCCGGTAAGCTCGCGCATGCGCCGCGCCAGCCCCTCGCGGATCGAGGGCGGCAGATGAGCGACCAGTGGAATGACACGTTCGATTGCCGACATGCTCACGGGCCCCGCCTAACCCAGAGTCTCGACCAGACGGTGCAGCGCCTGCGCCGTCGTCTCGCCATCCTGCACCAGCGCGAGGCGGATGTAGCCCGCGCCGGGATTGAATCCGTCGGGCTGCTGTCGCGCCAAGAAGCTGCCGGGCACCACGCGCACGCCTGCTTCCTTGAAGAGCTTGAGTGTCACCGACACGTCGTCGCCGACTTCTGAGGTGTTGAGCCAGACGCAGAAGCCGGCATCGGGGCGGCGATAGCCGTAACGATTGCCGATGATCTGGTCGGCGAGATCGAACTTGATCCGGTAGAGCCTGCGGTTCTCCTCGACATGCGCCTCGTCGCCATAGGCGACGGTCGCGACATGCTGGAGCGGCACCGGCACCTGGGGCGCGGCGATGTTGCGCAGTTCGAGGAACATGCCGATGAATTTCTTGTCGCCGGCGGCGAAGCCGACGCGCAGGCCCGGCAGGTTGGAGCGCTTCGACAGCGACTGGAACGCAACGACGCGGGTGATACCGGGACCGGCACATTCCAGCGCGCTGCCGGGGGCCTCTCGGGTGTAGATCTCGGAATAGCACTCGTCGCTCAGGATCACGAAGCCGTAGCGATCGGCGAGCTGCTTCAGTCGCTTGAAATAGTCGGGCCTCGCGACCGAGCCCTGCGGATTGGCGGGCGAGGCCAGATAGAACGCCACCGTGCGCGCCAGCGTCGCCTCATCGATGGCGTCGAGGTCGGGCAGGAAGCCGTTCTCGATCGTTGTCGGCAGATGGACCGGCTCGCAAGCGGCTGCGAGCGCGCCGGCGCCATAGACCGGATAGAACGGGTTCGGCATCAGGATCGCAGGCTTGCCGGGGCGCGGGCCGACATAGCGCGCGGCCGCCATCGCGGCGAGGAACAGCCCCTCGCGGCTGCCATTGAGGACGAGAATCTCGCTCTCGGGGTCGAGCGGCCGCGGCAGCTTGAATCGCGACGACAGCCAGGCGCCGGCGGCGTGGCGGAACGGGTCGGTGCCCTTGTTCGCGGGGTAACGGCCGAATTCGGCGATGTGCTTGGCCAGCACTGGGCCGACGAAGTCGGGCACGGGATGCTGGGGCTCGCCGACCGCAAGCGAAATCAAGGGCTTGCCCGGCTGATGCGGGGCCAAAAGCTCATTCAACCGGACGAAAGGCGAGCGCTCGGAATCGGAGCTTCCACTGGCCTGCGGCGCACGGGATGAAGCGGTCATAGCCATTCTTGACGCCAGCACTCTTGGAACGGCCGGTCGCTACCATAGGCGCCGGCGGGAAGCGGTTCAGTTCACCATAGATAGGGCGAGGTTAAGACGCGATTAACCATCGGCCGCCGCTCCCGTCCAGAGCGGGAATAATGGGACCGGATTGCAACGGGATGCATGGCGGCTCCCACCTCTCCCGCTTGCTTGCGGGAGGGGGCGCACCGCCTTCGCGGCTCGGTCTTAGTGCCCCGGCAGCTTCTCGAAGGTCTTCATGCCTGCGGGGATGGTGTGGAACTCCTGCATGTCGCAGGTGTAGATCGCCATCTGCGGCTTGAATTTTTCCGGCTCGTCCAGTGTGCCGACCTTCACGACTGCGGCCGGCAGGCCTGGAACCTTGGTCACGAGGTGCGTGCCGCATTCGGCGCAGAACTCGCGCGTGACGGCGCGTTCGAGATCCTTGCGCCTGAACTGCTTCGGTTGGCCGGTGATGTAGGTGAAGCCTGCCGCCGGCATCGCGATGAAGGTGTTGGGTGCGCCGCCCGAGATGTATTGGCACTCGCGGCAATGGCACTGCGCCTGCATCATCGGGTCGCCCTCGGCGACATAGCGCACCTCGCCGCAATAGCATCCGCCTTCCAAACGCATGACGACCTCCCGATTGTTGTTCTTGAGGTCGATATTTCTGCGCCGGCTTCGCGGAATGGCAATCTTTTTCTTCAGCGCGCCGATCAAAAGAAAGGGGCTCCAGCTTGCGCTGGAGCCCCTCAACGGTCGGGGCATTGCCGGGTATGTGCCCGAACCGTAGTTGTGGACGCGGTCCCCTAGGAGACCGCGCCCGGGAGGAGACGGTTACATGTTGTAGGCGCGCTCGGTGTGCTCGGTGATGTCGAGGCCTTCACGCTCGCTCTCGACATTGGCGCGGAGGCCAACGATCACATCGACGACCTTGTAGAGGATCGCCGAGCCGACGCCCGACCACACGAGCGTGGTGCAGACGCCCCAGAGCTGGGAGATCATCTGCGCCGCGAAGTCGTAATCGGCAACCTTGGGCGGAATAGCGGTGTAGTCGATGATGCCCGCACCACCGAGCGCCGGGTTGACCAGAATGCCGGTGCCGAGGGCGCCGACGATGCCGCCGATGCAGTGTACGCCGAACACGTCGAGGGAGTCGTCGTAGCCGAGCGCGTTCTTCACGACGGTGCAGAAGAACAGGCAGACCACGCCGACGACGAGGCCGAGGACGATCGCACCCATCACGCCGGCGAAGCCGGCAGCGGGCGTGACGGCCACGAGACCCGCGACAGCGCCGGAGATGACGCCGAGCACTGACGGATGACCCTTCACGATCCACTCCGCGAACATCCACGACAGCGCGGCGGCTGCGGTGGCGACGAAGGAGTTGGTCATGGCGAGCGCAGCGCCGCCGTTGGCCTCCAAGTTGGAGCCGGCGTTGAAGCCGAACCAGCCGACCCAGAGCAGCGAGGCGCCGATCATCGACATGGTCAGCGAATGCGGAGCCATCAGCTCCTTGCCGTAGCCGACGCGCTTGCCGATCAGGAGAGCGCCGACGAGGCCTGCGATGCCGGCGTTGATGTGCACCACCGTGCCGCCCGCGAAGTCGATCGCGCCCTTCTTGAAGATCCAGCCGGCGTCGGCGTTGATCTCGTCGAGCTTGGCCTGCGCCGCGGTCTTCGCCGCCGCATCACCCGCCGCAGCCAGCGCCTTGGCCGCATCCTGGATCGCGTCCGGGCCGGGCCAGTACCAGACCATGTGCGCGATCGGGAAGTAGATCAGCGTGACCCAGAGCGGAATGAAGAGAGCGATGGCCGAGAACTTCATGCGCTCGGCGAAGGCGCCGACGATGAGGGCGGGCGTGATCGCCGCGAAGGTCATCTGGAAGCACATATAGATGAGCTCCGAGATGTTGGCGTCGACCGAGAAGGTCGCGGCCTTCGAGTCGGTGGTGACGCCCATCATGAAGGCCTTGGAGAAGCCGCCGATGAAGTCGGAGCCGCCGGTGAAGGCGAGGCTGTAGCCGTACACGGCCCAGATCACGGTGACGACGCAGACGGTGTAGAACACCTGCATCAGTACCGAGAGCATGTTCTTGGAACGGACGAGGCCGCCGTAGAACAGCGCGAGACCGGGGATCGTCATCAACAGCACCAGCACTGTCGATGTCAGCATCCAGGCGTTGTCTCCCTTGTTGACCGTTGGCTCGGCGTAGGCTGCGGTCGCAGCGAACAGGCCGACTGCGAGAGCCGCCAATCCCGCGCCATAGGGACGCTTGAACGTCATATTGTTTACTCCTGATTGGATAAGGTTGAGCGCGAAGTCAGAGGGCCGCGGCATCGGCCTCGCCGGTGCGGATGCGAACCGCATGGTCGAGATTGATGACGAAGATCTTGCCGTCGCCGATCTGTCCGGTTTTCGCCGCGGACGTGATGGCGTCGATGGTCTTGTCGACCTGGTCGGAGGCGACAGCGACCTCGATCTTGATCTTGGGCAGGAAGCTCACGGCATATTCGGCGCCGCGATAGATTTCCGTATGGCCCTTCTGGCGGCCATATCCCTTGACTTCCGTCACCGTGAGACCGTGAACGCCGATGGCGGTCAGGGCGTCACGGACTTCTTCAAGCTTGAATGGCTTGATAATCGCCATAACAATTTTCATGGGTCCTATCCCCGCTTGGGCCCGGTCCGGACGTGGCCGGGCGTTTCTCGACTGGTTCGCCACGAGGGAGAATTTTCACTACGCGGGCAAAGCCGGACCCCTTAGAATCAAATGCCGTGCCAGATCAGCCTCATTGCCTAACGGATTATGAAAACGGGCGTTTTCGCGGTTGACGGCTATTGCGCTGCGGTGCGCTATTACGTCGCGCTCAAAACGTGGTCACGTCTGCTCAAATCTCGGGCACGACAGGCCGTCGACACAATGTTGCTCACGTGCCGGGCAGCGGGAAGGTAATTACGTAGCGCACGTGCCTATCGCAGGGCTTCGCCCTGCTGCAAACCATCCACCTCTCAGGTTCCTGCTCACGCGATACGCGCTGCAGGCCGGACTTCCTGATCCAAGCCTGGGGCCGAAAGCCGCGATTGGGTCGATCAGGCGGCGTCGCGCGCCGCAAAAACCCGATCGATCAATCCCCATTCGACGCCTTGCTGCGCAGTCATGAAGTGGTCGCGGTCCAGCGTCCGTTCCACCTCCTCCTCGGACCGCCCGCAATGCCGCGCATAGAGCCGGATGATGCGTCGCTTGGTTTCCTGCATCTCGTTGGCATGGATCAGAATGTCGGATGCCTGGCCCTGAAAGCCGCCGAGTGGCTGATGGACGTGAAGGCTGGCGTTCGGCAGGGCCGCGCGGTGCCCGGGCTCGCCGGCCATCAGCAGGAACGAGCCCATCGAACGCGCGGTGCCCATGCACAGCGTATGAACCGGCGCCTTGATGAATTGCATCGTGTCGTACATCGCGAGGCCGCTGGTGACCACGCCGCCATAGGAATTGATGTAGAGATTGATCGGCCTGTTCGGGTTCTCCGCTTCCAGAAACAAGAGCTGCGCGCAGACGAGGCCCGACATCGCATCATTGACCTCGCCGTTGAGGAAGATGATCCGCTCGCGCAAAAGCCGCGAGTAGATGTCGAAGGATCGTTCGCCGCGGGCGGATTGTTCGACGACCATAGGGACAAGCTGAAGCATGTCGCGCATCGGCGACCTCCATGTCTGCAGGGGATGAAGTCCGTTTGGTGTTAAGCCGCCGCGCGCATCACGCAGCAATTGCTGTTGGCGGCTTGCGGCAGCTTTGCGCCGATGTCGCAGGCCTGCTGGATGATGCGAAAGCGGGTGCCGCCGTCCTCGTTCGGTTCGATCCGGAAGATGACGTGGCTTTCGCGAAACGGCGGTTCGGAATCGCGAAGCCGGTAGCGCACCTCCTCGCCCGCGATCGACGATTCCGGCTCGGCGCCCGCAAGATCGCAATCCGGCAACCAGCGCTCGCGCAATTCGGGAATGGTCACGGCGCGCCAGACCTTTGTTGGCGGTGCATCGAAATCGAATTCGAGCACGAGCGCTTCGTTCGGACGATCAGGCTTCGCGGCGTCGCTCATTGAGCCAGTCCTTATTGGTCCATGTCCTTCAGGAGATCGGCAAGTGCTTCCATACGCTTCGGCCAATAGGTGCGATAGCGCGCGAGCCATGCCCCGATGGCGACAATTCCGTCCGGGTCGACTTCGTAATTGACAAAGCGGCCCTGCCGCTGCTCGCGCACGAGACCTGCCGCGCGCAGCACCGACAGATGCTGCGACATCGCTGGCTGGCTGATCTCCAATCCATCGCGCAACGCGCTGGCATTCAGGCTTCCGCCAGCGAGTTTCTCAAAGACTTTGCGGCGTGTCGGGTCTGCCAGCGCCTTGAAGATGTCGGCTTCGGTCATGACGACACATAAGCACATGCTTATGTGTCGTGCAAGGCCGGAATGAAGGTCGGGCAGCCGATAGCTTACTGAAGCGCTTCGCCGTGCTGCGAGATATCGAGTCCCTCGAGCTCATGCTCACGGGATACGCGCAAGGGCACGAACAGGCCGACCAGCTTGAGCAGGACGAAACTGACGCCCGCCGACCAGACGAAGGTAACGGCGACCCCGTAGAACTGGATCAGGATCTGCTGGGGATGGCCCTCCAGCAGGCCGGCGGTGCCGCCGATGGCGCTGGTCGCGAATACGCCGCCGAGCAGGGTACCGGTCAGGCCGCCGATGCCGTGGACACCGAAGACGTCGAGCGAATCGTCATAGTTGAAGCGGTGCTTCAGCCAGGTACAGGCCCAGTAGCAGACCGCACCGGCGATGACGCCGATGACGATGCCGTGCCAGGGCGCGACGAAGCCGGAGGCTGGCGTGATGGTCCCGAGCCCGGCCACCGCGCCGGAGATCATGCCGAGCACGGAGGGCTTGCGCCGCGTCGACCATTCGATCGCGCCCCAGGTCAGCGCGCCCGCGCAGGCCGCAAGATGAGTGGCGGTGATCGCCATCACCGCGCGCGAGTTCGCGCCGAGCGCCGAGCCGCCGTTGAAGCCGAACCAGCCGACCCACAACAGGCCGGTGCCCATCACGGCGAGCGACAAATCGAACGGCGAGAGATTCTCGGTGCCGTAGCCGTGACGGCGCCCCATCACCTTGGCCGCGACGAGGCCGCCGGTGCCGGCCGACAGGTGCACGACGAGGCCGCCGGCGAAATCCAAAACGCCCGTGCTGGCGAGGAAGCCGCCGCCCCACACCCAATGCGCCAGCGGAATGTAAACAAAGATGAACCAGGCGACCGAGAACAACAGATACGCCGAGAATCGCATGCGGTCGGCAACCGAGCCTGCGACCAGCGCCACCGTGATGATCGCAAACGTCATCTGGTACAGCATGAAAAGCGATTCCGGGATGGTCTTCGCAGCAGGGTTGACGCTGTCCATGGTCATGCCGGCGAGAAACCAACGGTCGAGCGTGCCGATCCACGGTCCGTCGCCGACGAAGCAGAGCGAATAGCCGAACGCGACCCAGAGAATGGAAATCAGCGTCACCGCGGCGAGGCTCTGCGCCATGGTGGCGAGCACGTTCTTCTTGCGCACCATGCCGGAATAGAACAACGCGAGCCCCGGGATCGTCATCATCAGCACCAGCGCGGTAGCGACGATCATCCAGGCGGTATCGGCGGTGTTGATCTCGGAGGCCGCGCGCGCCGGCGAAGCCATCATCGACACGCATCCGATCGGCGCAGCCATGATGGCTACGCGGCGCAACAGTCCCGCCATGTCATTTCCCCCGGCATCGAAATTGATTGGCACGCAACGGCATCGACGCGTGCGATCGAAGAGGTGTGTTTAGAGCGCGTCGCTGTCGGTCTCGCCGGTGCGGATGCGTAGCGCGTGGTCGATCGGTGTCACGAAGATCTTGCCGTCGCCGATCTGCCCGGTGCGCGCGGTGGCGCTGATCACGCTCACGGCCTTGTCGGCGACATCGGAGGCGACGGCGATCTCGATCCGCAGCTTCGGCAGGAAGTTCACGACATATTCCGCGCCGCGATAGATCTCGGTGTGACCCTTCTGGCGGCCATAGCCCTTCACCTCGGTCACGGTCATGCCGTGGACGCCGATCGCCGTCAGGGCCTGGCGGACCTCATCGAGCTTGAAGGGTTTGATGATCGCGACGACGAGTTTCATGGTCAGGCCTATTCCCCGGGATGCGCCGCGCCGTATGTCCCCGGCGCCGCGTCAATCTGGCATCTTTCCGGGCAAATGGCACAAAAAAGTTGCAGGTTGAAGCGGAAAAACGTCTCGCCATGCGAACGGCCGCCTCTGTACAGGGCATCCGTTGATCCTTCACAATGCATTTTTGGCATGGATGCGGTGAACCGAAGCGTCCCGGCCGGTACATAATTATGTTCGAGGGGGACGTTTCATGGCGAGCTGGTTCTACGCATCCGAGGGCAAGCAGCAGGGGCCCTTTGCGGAAGGGCAGTTCCGCGATCTCATCGCCCAGGGCATCGTCCGTCCAGACACGCTGGTCTGGACCGAGGGCATGGCCGGCTGGCAGAAGGCCGCCGAGATTCCGGGCCTGCTCGGCGGCGCTCCTCCGATGGTTCCGGCCGGCGGTCCGCCGATGATGGGTGGCGGTGGCTATGGCGGTGCCGCCGACGGATCGTTGACGGCTGATTTCAGCGCGTTCGGTCTTCTTGGCCGCAGCATCGTGTTCGTGATCGGCATCCTGCTGGTGATCCCCGCGCCCTGGGCCACCGTCTGGTTCTACCAATACATCACCTCGCACATCCAGGTGCCGGGCCGGCCGAATTTTGGTTTCGCCGGCCAACCGATGGACATTTGGTGGGCGCTGATGCTGAACGCGCTCCTGACTTACGCCGGCGCCACCGGCATCTCGTTCGCGCCGCTCCTTGCAGCGATCGCCAATGCGTTCCTCGCCTGGGTGATCCTGCGCTGGATCGTCGCTAATCTCACCTCGAACGGCGAGCGTCTGCCGCTTTCGTTCCAGGGCAGCGCGATCGGCTATGTCGGCTGGTACCTGCTGATGATGATCTCGACCATCACCATCATCGGCTGGGCCTGGGTGATCGCGTTCTGGATGCGCTGGAATTGCCGGAACATCGAGGGCACGCGGCGCGAGGTCGTCTTCAATGGCAGTGGTTGGCAGATCCTGTGGCGATCGGTGGTGTTCACGCTGGCTTGCAGCTTGATCATCCCGATTCCGTGGATGCTGCGCTGGTACGGCTGCTGGTTCGTGTCGCAATTCGCGCTGGTCGACCGCGGGGCGGCCGCTCGCGCCTATTGATCGCTATCTCCGCTCGCGCACCGAGCCTTCCTGCGCAACGGACGCCACCAGCGTGCCGTCGGGCTTGAAGATCGAGCCGCGGGTCAGGCCGCGGCCCGATTGCGCGCTCGGCGAATCCTGCGCGTAGAGCAGCCATTCGTCGGCGCGGAACGGGCGGTGAAACCACATCGCGTGATCGAGGCTCGCCGGCATCATTCGCTTGTCGAACAGCGTGCGGCCGTAGCGCGCCATGATCGCATCAAGCAGCGAGAAGTCGGAGGCGTAGGCGAGCGCGCACATATGCAGCGCCGGATCGTCTGGCAGCTTCGCGGCGGTCTTGATCCAGACGTGAATGCGGCCGTCCTCGATCTTCTGGCCGAAATAGCGGCCGAGCTCGACCGGACGCAGCTCGATCGGCCGATCCGATTCATAGTAGCGGCGGATGAACTCCGGCATCTCCTTGAACATCGGCTGCTTCGCCACCTCCTCCGCCGTGAGCTTCTCCGGCGGCGGCACATCAGGCATCTTGTCCTGATGATCGAATGAAGTCTCCTCGTCGGCGTGGAACGACACCATGATCGAGAAGATCGCGTTGCCATGCTGGATCGCGGTGACGCGGCGGGTCGAGTAGCTCTTGCCGTCGCGCAGGCGTTCGACCTGGTAGATGATCGGGATCTGCGGATCGCCCGGGAGGATGAAATAGCAATGCAGCGAATGCGGCAGCCGGCCCTCGACGGTGCGGCAGGCGGCAACCATCGCCTGCCCGATCACCTGGCCGCCGAACACCCGCTGCCAGCTCGTCTTCGGGCTGTTGCCACGGAACAAATTCACCTCGAGTTGTTCGAGGTCGAGGATCGAGATCAGGTCGATCAGGCTTTTGGACATCGGCGCGCTTTCGCTTTCGTCGTCGTTCCGCGACGCGCGTGAGCGCGAACCCGGAATCCAGAAGTTGTTGAGCGAGATTCCGGGTTCGCCTCTTCGAGGCGCCCCGGAATGACGGAACGAGGCCGTTCCGCCCTTGTTTCACCGCACTGTTTCGCCCAGCTCAAGTCTGCTAGCAAGACCGAGAATTGACCGGGAAGCTTGGTATGTCGGTACAGGGTAGCATTGTCATAGGTGGTGGCGCGTTTGCGGGGCTCGCGCTGGCCCTGGCGCTACGCCAGGGGCTCGGCCCCGAGATCCCCGTCATCGTCGCCGATCCCGCGTTCAGCACGCGGCCGAGCCGGGACCCGCGCGCCACCGCGATCGTCGCCGCGTGCCGCCGCCTGTTCGAGGCGATTGGTGCCTGGGACGACGTCAGGGGCGAGGCGCAGCCGATCCTCGACATGGTCGTCACGGATTCCAAGCTCGAGGACGCCACCCGTCCGGTGTTCCTCAACTTCGCCGGCGATGTCGCGCCGGGCGAGCCGTTTGCGCATATGGTCGAGAACCGCCGCCTGATCGATGCGCTGGTGGTGCGCGCCGAGGCCGAGGGCATCGATCTTCGCGCCACCACGGTCGTGTCTTACGACGGGCGCTCCGATGGCATCGACGTGACGCTTGGCGACGGCAGCGTGATCGCAGCCAGCCTCTTGGTCGCCGCCGATGGCGTGCGGTCAAGACTGCGCGAGCGCGCCGGTATCGTCACCCATGGCTGGGAGTACGATCAGTCCGGTATCGTCGTCACCGTCGGCCATGAACGCGATCACGAAGGCCGCGCCGAAGAACACTTCCTGCCGGCAGGTCCCTTCGCGATCCTGCCGCTCTCGGGCAAGCGCTCCTCGCTGGTATGGACCGAGCGCCGAGCCGAGGCCGCGCGCATCATCGGGCTCAGTGACGAGGAATTTCACAGCGAACTCGAGCAGCGTTTCGGCCTGCATCTCGGCGAGGTGAAGGTGCTCGACAAGCCGCGCGCGTTTCCGCTGTCCTATTTCGTCGCGCGTTCATTCGTCGCCGAGCGCCTCGCGCTGGTCGGCGATGCCGCCCACGTCATCCACCCCATTGCCGGCCAGGGCCTCAACATGGGGCTGAAGGACGTCGCGGCGCTGGCCGAGGTCGTGGTCGATGCCGCGCGGCTCGGCATCGATCTCGGCGCGGCGGACGTGCTCGAACGCTACCAGCGCTGGCGCCGCTTCGACACCATGGCGATGGGCGTCGCCACCAACTCGCTGAACTTCCTGTTCTCCAATCAGTCGACGCTGTTGCGCACGGTGCGCGACATCGGCCTCGGCCTCGTCGACCGCGCCCCGCCGCTGAAGAACCTCTTCATCCGCCAGGCCGCCGGCCTCACCGGCGAAGTGCCGCGGCTGCTGAAGGGCGAGGCGTTGTAAGGCGCAAGTTAGAGAGCGCTCGCGCCTCACTCTCTTCGCGTCGTCCCGGACAAGCGCGCCCCAAGCGCGCAATCCGGGACCCATACTCCGCAGCAAGAGTGTTGCGAAGACTCGAGGTGACCAGCTCGCGCAACAGCGCAATTCGGTGGTAACGGGTCCCGGCCTTCGCAGGGCCGACACCGAGGATGTGGCGCCGGCATTGCTCCAAACGAGCGACCGGCTACGCAAGCTTCAATCGATCTTGCGCGCCTCTTCCGGCAGCATGATCGGGATGCCGTCGCGGATTGGATAGGCGAGCTTGGCGCTGCGCGAGATCAGCTCCTGCTTGGCCGAATCGAACTCCAGCGGGCCCTTGGTCAGCGGGCAGACCAGAATTTCCAGCAATTTGGGGTCGACGCTGGCTTCGGGACGTTCGGTGGGCACGTTCATGGGGGTCTCCGGCAGTCGGCTGCCTTTAGCACAGAAATTCGCGTCCGGCATCACGGGTCTAAGCGACGAGCATCCCTAGGAGCTCGTCGAGCACGGCCTGAAGCCGCGCCGCCGGCAGCGGCGGGCCTGACAGCGCGGAACCGAGGAATGTCCAATAGAGGATCTGCGCGCGGGCCTGCGCCGTCGCCGGAGCCAGCCCACGCTTTTCCAGCAGCGCCTCGATATAGTCGAGCCTGCGGCGATCGATTGCGCGCACCGCCGCTTGCGTCGTCGCATCGAACGCGGCCCAGTTGCGCACCGCGCGCTCGAGGTCGAGCCGCGCGCCAAAGGATCTCCACAGCAGCATCTTGAGCGGCTCGTCGCTGGCGGCTTCGACATCTGCGATGATCTGCTCGGCCGCGATCTCGCGCCAGCGCTTCAGCACGGCAGCGTGAAACCCGGCCAGATCGGCGAAATGCCAATAGAAGCTGCCGCGCGAAACACCCATTGACTTGGCGAGCGGATCGGCCTTCAGCGCCGTGAAGCCGTTCTTGCCGAGCGCCTTCAAACCCTCCTTGATCCAGTCGTCGGCGGAAAGCTGCTCGGTCATGCCTGGCTCCGGATGGAGGCCATACACTAGTGTATTGACAGCCGCGGGCAAGTGGGTGCATATCCATACAGTGCTGTACGGATGGAGCATGCCCGATGCGAGACCTTCTCCTGCAATGTTCCGGCGCCGTCGCGATCCTCATCGCGCTGATCCACGGCGTGCTCGGCGAGAGCAAGGTATTCGCCCGCGCCAGCATCGAGCCGCCGCGCCTGCGCACGCTGATCCGACTGGTATGGCAGGCCGGCACCGTGGCGTGGATCGGCGGCGGCGTGCTGCTGCTGGTTGCGCCGCGGCTGGAATCGAGCCTCGCCCGGCACTGGATCGTCGCCACGCTCGCCATCGTGTTCGGCTTTGCAGCCCTCGCCAATGCTTTCGCCACGCGTGGCCGCCATTTCGGTTGGGTCGGCATGGGGGCAGTCGTCGCGCTCGCGGTCGCAGGCTACTAGCGCCGCGCATCCGGTCCGTGAGGCGTAAGGCTGCAGCGGCGGGGCCAAATCCGCATTGTGCGCAGAGAGCTCTCATGTTTTCGCGCATGTTAGAGGTTATCTAAAGCGAACCAGGGCCGTACGCGATTGACTTCACCGCCTTCTTTGCTTCCTTCGGTGCGCTCCGCGGCTTCGCGGCGCGTCCACGAGAGGAGGAGAGTTCGTGAAGGTCATTCGTGTTGTTGCCATTGCACTGACGATCGGAATCGGCGCGGGATCGACGGCCTTGGCCGACGGTTTCAAGGATTGCACCAAGCTCGACAAGGCGTCGTGGAAGCCGGCCAGCGAAGCCGAAGCCAAGGCCAAGGCGCTGGGCTATGAGGTGCGGCGCTCCAAGATCGAAGGCTCGTGCTACGAGGTCTACGGCGTCAAGGAAGGCAAGCTCTACGAGCTGTTCTACAGCCCCGAAGATCTCAGCCTGAAGCACACGATCGCCAAGTAAGGATCATCCCGGCTTGATCGAAAAAGCGGTGCCAGAAGCGCGCGGGCCGGCCGACCGGCCCCCTGCGGATCGAACCGCTCCGCGGACGGTCGCAGTCTGGGATCTGCCGCTGCGACTCTGGCACTGGGCTTTCGCGGCCAGCATCCTGGCCGCGTGGTTCACGCCCACCGTCTATGACCGGCTGCATCGCATCGTCGGCTATACGGTCCTTGGGCTTCTCGTCTTCCGTCTCGTCTGGGGTTTCTGGGGCGGTCGCTACTCTCGTTTCCGCATGGTCGGCGTCCGGCTCCTTGTCGCGCCACGCTATCTCTGGAATCTGCGCCGCGGCATCACCGGCCGCTATATCGGACTCAATCCCGCCGGCACGATGATGCTGGTGGCGCTGCTGCTCGCGGTCGCCGTCTCGGCGATCACGGGCGCGATGTCGGTGACCGTGACCTTCTTCGGCCTCTGGTGGGTCGAGGACACCCACCATTATTCATCGGATGCGGTCATCGTGCTGGTGGTGCTGCACGTGCTCGGCGTGCTGCTGATGGGACTTCTTCAGCGCGAGAACCTGATCCGGGCGATGATCACCGGCCGCAAGCGGATCCGGCATCATCTCTAAGCGAACCGGTCGAGTTCCCGAGCAGCCACAGGGCTACGTAGTTTCACGGGGCGGAGCCGTCTTAACCCGCACAACCACCCCCAACTGGCGTCATTTGCCGGGAAACATTTACCTCGCGATAGGCATGCAACCGGGCATTGCAGAAAATTAACGCGGACAAAGCCTGATCGGCTCAATCCTCGATAGTATTGACGAGGGAGCGATATTGCATGTTCCGCGTTTTTTCATGTCTTACGGCCGAGCACGATTTGCGGCTCGTCGTACTCGCAGGCCTGGTCTGCTTCGTCGCGAGCATCGTCGCAGCCAACATCTTTCATCGTGCGATCGCGACGCGCGCGCGAACGCGGTGGATCTGGATCGCGATTGCCGGCGCCGCCATCGGCTACGGAATCTGGGCCACGCATTTCGTCGCGATGCTCGCTTATGAGCCGGGTGTCACGACCGGCTACGGCCTCGTGCTGACGGCGTTCTCGCTCGCCGCGGCCATGGTTCTGACCTCGGTCGGCTTCGGTGTGGCGGTCGGCACGTCCGGTCGCTGGGGCGCGATGGCGGGCGGAGTCATCATCGGCGGCGGCATTGCCAGCATGCACTATCTGGGGATGTGGGCCCTTGAAGTGCCCGGCCGGGTCGCCTGGTCGGTGGACCTGGTAATCGTCTCGATCATTCTCGGCATGTGCCTCGGCTACGCAGCGCTGGCAGTTGCCCTCACCTACCAGGACTATCGGGGCACGCTGGGAGCGGCCGTCCTGCTCACACTCGCCATCGTGTCGCATCACTTCACAGCCATGGGCGCCGTGCAGATCACGCCGGACCCCACCCTCGCGACGGACAAGCTCTCGCTTTCTCCGGGTTTCCTCGCACTTGCCATCGCCGGTGTCGCACTTTCCGTGCTGGGGATGAGTCTGATCGGCGTGCTGGCCGATCGCCGCCTGGCAAGCCGAACCGCCAGGTTCGAGGAGATCATCAGCCAGCTTTCGCTCGCCCGGCAGCAGCTCGAAGATTCGCAGCTGGAACTACAGGAACAGACGCTCAGGCTGGATACGGCGATCAATCATATGGTCGAGGGTCTTTGCATGTTCGACGCCGAAAAGCGGCTTGTGGTCTGCAACGAGCGTTATGCCCGACTCTATCAGCTGCCGCCGGAGCTGCTGAGGACCGGGACATCGCATACCGACATCATCAGGCATCGTATCGCGAAGGGCATTCTCAAGGGCGATTCCAGCGAATGCGCTGCCGAGCAATTCATCTCGAAACTGGCGGCCCTGCCGTTCGATGCAGTTTCGAGCAGGATCGACGAGTTTGCGGATGGCCGGCTGATCCGCGTGACGCGACAGCCAATGGCCGGCGGCGGATGGGTGGCCACGCATCTCGACGTAACCGAGCAACGCCGGTCCGAGGCCAAGATCACCCATATGGCGCAACACGACGCGCTGACCGATCTGCCAAATCGCGTGCTGCTCAGGGAGCGGATGGAGCATGCGATTGCGGTGACGCGCAACGGCGGCCTCGATCTGGCCGTGCTCATGCTCGATCTCGATCGCTTCAAGGAAGTCAACGACACGCTTGGACATCCGGCGGGCGATGCGCTGCTGCGCGCCGTCTCCGCGCGTCTGCGCGAATGCGTCACGGAAACCGCGTTGATCGCGCGACTCGGCGGCGACGAGTTCGCGGTCATCGACTACGTGACCAACCCGGCCGTGGAGGCCGCCGCCCTTGCCGAGAACATCAGAAAGGCGCTTTGCGAACCCTTCGATCTCGGCGATCACCGGGTTACGGTGGGCACCAGCATCGGCATTGCGATCGCGCCGCGGGACGGCAACGATTCCGACGTGATCCTGAAGAGCGCGGATCTCGCGCTCTACTCGGCCAAGAGCGGTGGACGTGGTGCATACCGCTTCTTCGAGCCGGAGTTCGACGAGCTGATGCATGCGCGACGCAACCTCGAGCGCGACATGCGGGATGCGCTTGTTGGCCGTCAATTCGAGCTTCACTACCAGCCGTTCGTCAGCGCCGCGACCGGCGAGACCTGTGGCTTCGAGGCCTTGCTGCGCTGGCATCACCCGCAGCGAGGCCTGGTCCTGCCCGGCGAATTCATCCCGCTTGCGGAAGAGACCGGCTTGATCGTGCCACTGGGCGAGTGGGTCTTGAGGACCGCCTGCGCGGAAGCTGCCACATGGCCGACATCTGTCAGGATCGCGGTCAACCTGTCTCCCGCCCAATTCAGGAGCAAGGAGCTCGTTCCGGTCATCGTCGGCGCGCTGGCGAGTTCAGGACTCGCGCCGCACAGGCTCGAGCTCGAGGTCACCGAGACGGTGATCATGCATGACTGCGAAGCCGTCTTTGCGGTGCTCGCTCAGTTGCGCGAACTCGGCGTGCAAATCGCCCTGGACGATTTCGGCACCGGTTATTCATCGCTGAGCTTTCTGCAGAGATTCCCGTTCGACAAAGTCAAGATCGACCGCAGTTTCGTCGACGAACTCTCCGGCGTGCGGGCCGAGGCGCGCCATCTCGCGCGCGCAGTGGTTCGTTTCGCAGTCAGCCTCGGCAAGACGACGACCGCCGAAGGCGTCGAAACGAAGGAACAGCTCGACATCCTCCGCGAGGAAGGGTGCATCGAAACGCAGGGCTATTATTTCAGCCGGCCGATGCCTGCATCCGACATCGCCAGAATGCTGCGGCGGGACGAAGCGGCCGTCCGCGCTGCGTGAGCTTTCAGACCCTCACTGCAGCGGCGGATCGCCGCTGGTGCGTTTCTTGGCGAGATCCATCTCCGTGACGGCGATCAGGATCTCGGCGCGGGTCTTCAGGTCGGGTGCCTCGAGCATCGCCTGCTTCTCCGCGGGACCATAGGGCGACATCATCGCCAGCGCGTTGACGAGCGCCTCGTTGGGTGCGCTCTCGACGCCCTCCCAGTCGACCTTGAGATTGTTGGCCTTCAGGAAATCCGCCAGCACGGCCAGCAGCGCCTCGCGATCGACCTCCTCCTCGCCCCTTCGCGCGGTGAAGTCGTCGACGAAAGCGAAGAAGTCCACCTTGCACTGCCGATAGGGGGTGAGCACCTCGAGCTCCTCGACCACCTTGAAGCGCGAAACGCCGGTGAGCTCGAGGATGTAGCGGCCGTCGCCGGATTCGGCGAGCTGGGTGATGCGGCCGACGCAGCCGACGCGGAACAGTGCCGGCTTGTCGGAATCCTTCGGCGAATGCGCCACGTCCGGCTGGATCATGCCGATCAGGCGATGGCCGTCGCGGAAGGAATCGTCGACCATCGCGAGGTAGCGCGGCTCGAAGATGTTGAGCGGGATCTGGCCGCGGGGCAGCAGCAGCGCGCCCGGCAACGGAAACACCGGAATGATCTCCGGGAGGTCGGCGGGCCCGCGATATTCGATGTTGATCGGCATCTGCCCGGTCCCCCTGGCGTTGCCAGTACGTCCCTACGAAAACAGGATCGTCGACAAACGCTTGCGTCCCTCGACGGTTGCATCATCCGTGCCGCCCCAGGCCTCGAAGAACTGCACCAGCTGCTTGCGGGCGCCGTCGTCGTTCCACTTGCGGTCGCGCTTGACGATCTCGAGGAGCTGCTCGGTCGCCGCCGCGCGATTGCCTTGCGCGTTGAGCGCGGTGGCGAGGTCGAATCGGGCCTGATGATCGAGCGGGTTTGCGGCGACTTTCTGTTCCAGCTCGGCGACAGGGCCAAGCGATTTCGCTTGCTCGGCGAGATCGATCGCGGTCTGCACGGCCTTCACGGCCGGATCGTTGCGCTTGGAGTCCGGCACCATGGCCAGCGTCTGCTTGGCCTGCTCCAATGCGCCGGAGACGGCGTAACACTTCGCAAGGCCCGCAAGCGCCGCGATATTGGTCGAATCATGCTGGAGCGCCTCGGCATAGATCTGCGCCGCCGCCGCCGTGTCGCCCTCGGCGAGCACAGCTTCGGCCTCCTGCACGATCTCGGAGACGTTGACCTCGCCCGGCGCGGTGACGCCCTTGGTCAGCCGCTCGATGAAGGCATTGACCTGGCTCTCCGGCACCGCGCCCATAAAACCGTCGGCCGGCTGGCCGTTGACGAAGGCGATCACGGCCGGGATCGACTGGATGCCCATTTGGCCCGGGATCGCCGGATGGTGGTCGATGTTCATCTTGACCAGCTTGACCTTGCCCTTGGCCGCCTTCACCGCCTTCTCCAGCACGGAGGTGAGCTGCTTGCAGGGGCCGCACCACTCCGCCCAGAAATCGATCAGCACCGGCTGGCGCTTCGATTCCTCGATGACATCCTTCACGAAAGTCTGGGTGGTGGTGTCCTTGATCAGGTCGGCCGCAGCCGGGCCCGCCGCTCCGTTACCCTGGTCGATGATCGTCACGGGATCCCCTCGTCATGCTGGAATGGCGGCTCTTTAGCATGCCGCCGCATCATATGCTTGTGGTCGGCTCCTAAATTGGGCCGGATGGGCCGAATTTCAATCCAGGCGCCCCGATTCGCCGGTTCCGGAGCTTTTTCGGTCCATTTGGCCACGTTCGGGGTCCATATGGGGTCCTCAATTGCAAATCTATGCCGCGGGTAGCTGTTGCATTCCCCTCCCGCTTTTGGCATACGACAGCCGTTGCCGGCGCGTCACGCGACCGACACAGGATGCGGGTGTAGCTCAGTGGTAGAGCACGACCTTGCCAAGGTCGGGGTCGAGGGTTCGAGCCCCTTCGCCCGCTCCAAATTTTCCCAGAGCATCCAGCCAAACCGGATAGGGCCGTGGTTTTCCACGCAGCTGACGGCTGTATTGGATCTCAAATGACAATTCTGGTCACCGGCAGCGCGGGCCACCTCGGCGAGGCCATTCTGCGGACGCTCCATGGGCGCGGGTCGCCTGCCCGCGGGCTCGATCTGAAGCCCTCCCCTTTCACCGACGCCGTCGGCTCGATCGTCGATCCGGCGCTTGTGCGAGCGCAGATGGACGGCATCACTGCAGTGATCCACACCGCGACGCTGCACAAGCCGCATGTGGCGACCCACGGCAAGCGAGACTTCGTCGACACCAATATCACCGGCACGCTCAACCTGCTCGAGGCGGCCGCGGCGGCCGGTGTGAAGAGCTTCGTCTTCACCAGCACCACCAGCGCGTTCGGCTCGCAGCTGCGCCCCGAGGCCGGGCAGACCGCCGTGTGGGTCACCGAGGACCTGCCGCCGGTGCCGAAGAACATCTACGGCACGACCAAGCTGATGGCCGAGAACCTGTGCGAACTGTTCTTTCGCGAACGCGCCCTGCCGGTCCTCATCCTGCGGACCTCGCGCTTCTTTCCCGAGGACGACGATGATCCGGCGATGCGGTCGGCTTACGCGCTCGACAACGCGCAGGCCAACGAGCTGCTCTATCGCCGGCTGGATATCGCGGACGCGGTCAGCGCCCATCTGCTGGCCGTCGAGCGCGCGCCCAGAATCGGGTTCGCCCGCTACATCGTCTCGGCCACGAGCCCGTTCGAGCAACGTCATCTCGAAGCGCTTGCGCGCGATGCCGCCGGTGTCGTGCGCGAGCTCTATCCGGAATGTGCGCAGCTCTATGCGGTGCGCGGCTGGCGGCTCTTCCCCGCGATCGACCGCGTCTATGTCAACGAACGGGCGCGGCGGGAGCTCGGCTGGCGGCCCGAATACGACTTCGCGCATGTGCTGCGCAGCCTGCGAGATGACCGCGATTTTCGCAGCACCCTGGCGCGCGAGATCGGGTCGAAAGGCTATCATGACACGGTGTTCGAGGATGGGCCCTACCCCGTCGCTTCGTAAGCGCCGCGATTGCTGTTTTGCTCGACGTTTCAAATGCCTGTTCGACGTCACCGGGAGCGCGCCGGTCTGAGCCGTTCTACTGTGCATGGGGTTGTTTTCGCGTTTTTGTATGATCCCTCGTGCCGCCTGCAAGCGATCCGCGTGCCCAAATTGATTTCGCGCTGCAGCGAGAGCATTGTCGCGGCGGCGTCCGCCCGCTCATTGACATTGCGTCTCAATTTTTTCGGAGCGCAACCGCAGCACACGCGATGCGCTTCTCAGGGCTCGCAGATGTGCTAACCTTTTTACGTCTGTCGTCCCGACGGACTCAAAACTTCGCCTCTCGACTAGCAAAACAAAATAACGCGCAGCCCTCACGGCTGCCTTAGGGGAGTGACGCGATGACATCGATGTTCCATCGATCCGTGTTGGCGCTTGCGGCCGTGGCCCTTTTTGCCGGGACCAGCGTTGTCAATGCGCAGCAACAGGACAAGAACCGGGCGCTGAAGAAATACGAATCCGGTACCAAGGAGTTCTGGACCCATCCGCCGGACGACTGGTTCCTCGGCGACGAGACCGAGGCGCAAAAGGGTCTCGCGCCGCCCTCGGGCCCGCCGACCGGCGCCTCCGACGCCGAGCTCGCCAACATCGTCAAGAAAATCAAGCTGCCGCCGGGCTTCAAGATCGAGGTCTACGCCTCGGGCGTGCTTGCCGCGCGGCAGATGGCCTGGGGTGACAAGGGCACGCTGTTCGTCGGCTCGTTCGGTCTCGGCAACGTCTATGCCATCAAGGACAACAACGGAAAGAAGGAGGTCAAGACCATCCTCAAGGGCCTGAACATGCCCACCGGTCTCGCCTTCAAGGACGGCGCGCTCTACGTCATCGCCGTCGACAAGCTGATCCGCTACGACAACGCCGAAGCCAATCTCGACAATCTCGGCGAGGGCAAGGTCGTCTATGATGACATGCCGTCCTATGCCGCGCACGGCTGGAAGTACATCGCGGTCGACAAGGAAGGCTGGTTCTACATTCCGTTCGGCCCGCCCTTCAACATCGGCATTCCGCCGACCAGCGTGTCGCAGATCCGGCGCGTCGATCCCAAGACCGGCAACGCCGAGATCTGGGCGCTCGGCGTCCGCAACTCGGTTGGCGGCGACGTCGATCCGCGCACCGGCAAATACTGGTTCACCGAGAATGCCCGCGACTGGATCAGCGATGATCTGCCCTCAGACAAACTGAACATGATCAACAGGATCGGCGAGCATTTCGGCTATCCCTATTGCCACCAGGGCAATCTGCCTGACGACAAGTTCGCGATGGGCCACAAATGCTCCGAGTTCACACCGCCCGTGCTGAATCTCGGCGCCCATGTCGCGCCGCTCGGCATGAAGTTCTACACCGGCGACCAGTTCCCCGCCGACTACAAGAACAACATCCTGATCGCCGAGCACGGCTCCTGGAATCGTCACAAGTACCAGGGCGCGCGCATCGTACGCGTGATCGTCGGGCCTGACGGCAAGAACCCGAAGCAGGAGGTGTTCGCCTCCGGCTGGCTCGAGGGCGACCAGGGCTATCTCGGCCGACCCGACGACATCATCCTCGCCAAGGACGGATCGATCCTCGTTGCCGACGACTGGGCCGGCGCGATCTACCGCATCAGCTACAGCAAGAAGTAGCGCGACACGAGAACGAGGCTGCGACCGGGTGACGGCTGCAGCCTCTTTTGTCTGACGCAGCAGGCTCGCAGCGGAACAGGTTCGTCATGTCCGGACTTGACCCGGGTATCCACCAAACGAGAAACGTTTCACCAATGGGATGGATTGCCGGGCCTACGCTCACCGAACAGGCCTCGGCCTCGCAGGCGGGTCAAAGCCCGGCAATGACAGTCGGAGAAATCATCCATGCGAGCCGTTTGGTTTGGAGCTCTGGCAGCCAGCTTTCTGATTGCGCCGGCCACTCGCGCCGCCGACGTCTCCGCCGGCCAGGCCAAGGCGCAGGTCTGCGCCGGCTGTCACGGTGAGAACGGCATCTCGCAGACCGAGAACATTCCCTCGCTCGCCGGCCAGCCTGATCAATTCCTGCAATGGCAGCTCGTGTTCTTCCGCGCTGGCTCGCGCAAGAACGACCAGATGCAGCCGATCGTCGAGGAGATCAACAACGAGGACATCCGCAATCTCGGCGCCTATTTCTCCCAGCTGACGCCGCCGAAGGGCCCGGATGACAAAGATCCGGACCTGTCGAAGAAAGGCGCGCAGGTTGCCGCGGGCCGCCGCTGCGCCTCATGCCACACGGATAGCTATGCCGGCACCAAGGCGGTTGCGCGGCTCGCCGGCCAGCGCGAAGAATATCTCGTCAAGGCGCTGCACGATTACAAGGCCGGCCAGCGCGTCGGCGGCGGCGTCGCCGCGATGGCCGATGTCGCCTATCACATGAGCGACGAGGAAATCACCGCGGTCTCGCATTATCTGGCGCATTTGAAATAGCTGTTCGTCGTCCCGGACAAGCGCGCCTCAAGCCGCGCAGATCCGGGACGACACCGAGTGTGTGGCCGGCCGCTATCCCACCCGCTGTTTTTCGTACGCCTTCAGATGCGTGTAGGCGATACGCAGCTTCGGCACCGGCACCTTGGCGGCATCGGCGCGCGCGATGAGATCGCCGATGACGTGATCGGCTTCGACCGGCAGGCCCGCCTTGATGTCGCGGAACATCGACGCGGTCATCGGCGAGCCCTCGGTGGTGATATTGCCCTTCACCCGCTCGAAGAACGGCCCGCCCGGCGGATAGCCCGACGCGGTCGCGATCGCGCTGGTCTCATCGAGCATGCCGAGCAGGAAATCCCGACCGCCGGGAGCCGCAAGGATGTTGCCGACCGAGGCGCGCATGAGGCTGGTGGATGCCGCGAGCGAGGAGAGGAACACCCACTTCTCCCACATGTCCTGCATGATGTTCTCGCTGGCGGTGGCGCCAGCGATGCCGCTCCTGAAGGCCTCGTCGATCGCCTTCACCCGTTCCGACATCCTGCCGCCGCGCTCGCCGTAATTGATCGACTGCATCGGCTGGAGCTGCACCACCTCGCGCTTATCGTTCAGCGTCGCGGCGATGGCGCAGAGGCCGCCCAGCACGCGCTCCTTGCCGAACTTGGCATCCAGCGTGTCGAGGTGCTTCATGCCGTTGAGCATCGGGATGATGGTGGTGTTCGGCCCGACCGCCGGTGCGAACGACTTGATGGCGTCGTCGAGGTCGAACGCCTTACAGCTCAAGAGCACGACGTCGAACTTGTCCTTGAGCGCGTCCGCCTGCACGGTCGGCGGATCGTTCAAGGTCACGTCGCCATTCGGGCTCTTGATGACGAGGCCGGCGCTCGCAAGCTCGGTGGCGCGCCGCGGCCGGACCAGGAATGTGACGTCGCCGCCGGCCTGCAACAACCTGCCACCAAAATAGCCGCCGATGGCGCCGGCGCCGACCACGAGGATACGCATGGGATCTTCCTTGTTCTTGCTGTTGGCGGTCTATCTATAGACGCCCTTGCGAGCGAAGCGAAGCAACCCAGAATGTTGCCGCGATCACATTCTGTCGCTGGAGTATGATGCTATTTGCCGAGGACCATCTCCTCGACGTCGCGGAGCTGCTCCTTGCCAAAGAACATCTCGTTGCCGACGAAGAAAGTCGGCGAGCCGAAGGCGCCGCGGGCGACTGCCTCCTCCGTGTTCTTGATCAGTCTGCCCTTCACCTCGGGTTCCTGGGTCCGGGCGAACAGCTTCTGCGCATCGAGGCCGGAGGATTCCAGCGCCTTCGCCGCGATCTCAGGATCGTCCATCTTCTTCGGCTCGCGCCACATGTGGTGGAAGGCGGCCTCGACGTATTTTTCGAAGACTCCCTCGAGCTGCGCCGCGATTGCCGCGCGCATCAAATTCAGCGTGTTGACGGGAAAATGCGGATTCCAGACATGGGGCTGGACATGGAAGCGCCTGATGAAGCGCTCGGTCTCAACCTGCTGGAACTCCCGCTTGTTCTTGATGCCGGCCAGCGTCTCGGCCGGCGATTTGTTGTTGGTCGCCTTGAAGATGCCGCCGAGCAGGATCGGCACATATTCGAACTTGACGCCGATCCGCTGCTCGATCGCCGGTATCGCCAGATGGCTGAGATAGGCGTTGGGGCTGCCGAAGTCGAACAGGAATTGCGGGGCGGTGCGGGTCAATATCATTCTCCCTGACGTCGCTTTTTGCTCATTGTGGCGCAGGCCGCGCCACAGGTCCACCGTTTAATGATGGTCATAATACTTTGGGGATCAGATCAGACGCTGGACTGCCTGCTTGCGCCACACCAGGAGGTAATAGCCCATCTGCAGGGCGAGCATGGCGCAGAACACAATCGGATAGGCGGCCCATACGCCCCCAAGGCCGATCGTGCCGCTCAGGATTACCGCAGCCGGCAGCTCGATCGCGACGATCGCGAAGATCGACAGCAGCATCGGCGTGAAGGCGACGCCGGCCGCGCGCATCGCGCCGGAAAACACCGTGGCGAGGCCGAAAGGCACCGAGCTCCACAAGGCGATGTACAGCAGCTCCCTCGCCAGATCGAGCACGGCGCCTTCGGTGATGAAGATGCCAAGCACCGTGCGCGGCACCAGGTAAATCAGCGCCACCAGCCCGCCGGTCAGAGCGAGGTTGAACGCAAGGCCGGTGCGCACGATGCGGTCGAGCCGCGCCCGGTCGCCGGCACCGATCGCCTGCGCACCGAGGATCGAGACCGCGATCGAAATCGACATCGCCGTGAACTGCGTGTAGCCCATCACCTGATTGACGGCGCCATAGGCGGCCGTGGCGTTTGAGCCGAAGCCGTTGACGAGGCCGAGCAGCACCAGCTCCGCGATCGCCATCACCATCATGCCGATCGCGCTCGGCAGCCCGATGCCGAGAATCTTACTGAGCACGGCGCCGTTGAACCGCACCTGACGCAGCAGTGCCGCGTCCGGCGCGAGCGCGTGCTTCCTCCTCAGCAGATAGACGGCCAGCGAGGTCAGCGTGAGCATGTTCGAGATCGCAGCCGCCCACGCCGGACTGGTGATACCCGCCGCCGGCAATCCGGACGCGCCGCGGATCAGCAGTGGCGTCAGAATCAGGCCGATCGCAGTCGACGACGCCAGCGCCAGCAGCGGCGTCAATGTGTCACCGACTCCGCGGATCATCGCCATCATCAGCAGGAAGATGAAGCCGAGCGGCACGGTCAGCAGCATGATTCGCGCATAGGCGCTGGCCTCATCGAGAATGTCAGCGGGCGTGGCGAGCGCGATCATCAATTGCCGGCTGAAGAGCCCGCCAACCAGTGCAATCGAAATCGACAGCAGCAAGCCGACTGCGAGCGTCGTCCCCACGATGAGCTTGATCCCGTTGTGCTCGCCCGCGCCAAACGCTTGGCCGATCAGCACGGTCGCGCCGGTGCTCAGGCCCATGACCAAGGCGAACAGGAAGAACATCACGGGGAAGAACGCCGAAACGGCGGCGAGCGCGTCGACGCCGATCATCTGGCCGAGATAGACGTTGCTGACAGTGCCGAACAGCGATTGCAGCGCGTTGCTGAGCATTAGGGGAGCAAGGAAGCGGAGGAATGTGGTCCAGAGAGGTGTTGCGGCGGACATGGATTGGCCTTTCATCAGGGTGTGCGAAGCCGTTGCCGCGCAATGCGCGGCTCGGCTGTCGATGGGGTTGTGAAGAAGCGGCGCGCGGTTTAAGCGCGGTCGCTGTAGGCGAGCTTGACGATGTGGTCGCGGATGTCGGTCGGCCAGTCCGCGATCAGCCCGGTGAAGCGCCGCCGGTCATCCGCGAACAGCGCGCGCGAGGCTTCCTCGAACTGCGGCAGATTGCCGGCGATGGTCGACATGAAATGATAGGCGGCATCGCGCGCCTGGCGCTCGCGGTCCTTGTCGCCGCTCGCGCGCCTGGCCTCGTCGACCAGCTTGCGCAGCGCGACCGAGGCACCGCCCGCCTGCGCGTTGAGCCACTCCCAGTGTCGCGGTAGCAACGTCACCTCGCGCGCGACCACGCCGAGTTTCGGCCGGCCGCGGCCGCGCGGCTCTGCGGGTGCTTCAGCCTCCTCACTCGGCGGCGGGGCCAGCTTCGCCAGCCGCGCCAGCACCTCGCGGTCATCGCCGCGCAGGTCGAAATCGATCGACCGCCCGGTGCCGTCATCAAAGATGATGATCGGCTGGTCCAGCGATTGCGTGGCTCGCTTGACCGCGAGCGCGACATCGCCGGCCGTGCCGGAGGCCAGCCGACGCTGGCCGACGAAGGCTGTGTAGGTCCCTTGCATTGGAATCATTGCCATTTTGTTCGTGCCGCGAGCTTAATACCCGGGTACATTCCCGCCGTCAATATACCCGGGTGAAAATATCTGTACCTGCGGCTCGACAATGCGTTTCCGGGCTGGCACGAACGGCGCGGCCGACCGACCACGCCCAATGCTTGAGGACTCCGCGATGCTGACCGTTCACCACCTCAACAATTCCCGCTCGCAGCGCGTGCTGTGGCTACTCGAGGAGTTGGGTGTGCCTTACGAGATCGTGCGCTATCAGCGCCAGCCGGACATGCGCGCGCCGAAGGAGCTGCGCGCCATCCATCCGCTCGGCAAGTCGCCCGTCGTCACCGACAACGGCAACACCATCGCCGAGTCAGGCGCGATCATCGAATACCTCATCGCCACCTATGGCAATGGCCGGCTGATTCCGCCGCCGAACACGCCGGAGCGGCTGCGCTACACCTATTGGCTGCACTATGCGGAAGGATCGGCGATGCAGCCGCTGCTCCTGAAGCTGCTGTTCACGCTGATGCCGAAGCGCGCGCCGGCGCTGCTTCGGCCGCTGGTGCGCAAGGTCTGCAACCAGGCGCTGACCGCGCTGGTCAATCCGCAGCTCAAGCAGCACATGGACTATTGGGAAGGTGAGCTTGGCAAGAGCGAATGGTTCGCCGGCAGCGAGTTCACCGCGGCCGACATCCAGATGAGCTTTCCGCTGGAAGCGGCCCAAGCGCGAGGCGGGCTCGAGCAGGGCCATCCGAAGGCCATGGCGTTCCTGGAGCGCATCCACGCGCGGCCGGCTTATGCGCGTGCCCTCGAGAAGGGCGGGCCGTACCAGGTGGGAAGGTAAGCCACTATCTCGTCATTCCGGGGCGGTGCGCAGCACCGAACCCGGAATCTCGAGATCCCGGGTTTGATGCTTCGCATCGCCCGGGGATGACGCCGAGCCGTCAATCCGCGTGCAGCACGCGCCCGCGCGTCTCCGGCAGCGCGAACGCGGCGATGAAGAACACCGCATAGGCGACCACCGCAAAAATCGCGATCGCGTTCGCCAGCGACGTCGTCGCCGACAGCGCGCCGACGAGGAATGGAAACAGCGCGCCGATGCCGCGGCCGAAATTGTAGCAAAAGCCCTGGCCGGAGCCGCGCAGTCGCGTCGGATAGAGTTCTGTGAGGAACGCGCCGATCCCGGAGAAATAGCCCGAGGCGAAAAAGCCGAGCGGGAAACCCAGTATCCAGAGGATCTCGTTGGTTAGCGGCAGCTGCGTGTAGAGCAGCACTACTGCCATGGCGCCGAGCGAGAAGATCAGGAACAGATTGCGCCGCCCGATCCGATCGGCAAGCCAGGCACCGGTGAGATAGCCGATGAAGGAGCCGATGATCAGCGTCGACAGATAGCCGGTCGAGCCGACGACGGACAGGTGCCGCTCCTTGGTCAGGAATTGCGGCACCCAGAAGGTGATGGCGTAGTAGCCACCTTGGCAGCCCGTGGCCATCAGAGACGCAAGCACCGTGGTCTTCACGATCGGGAAGGTGAAGATCTCCCAGAGTTTCGGATGACCGCCCGTTTCCGCCTGCTTTGCTCGGGCCTCGGCTGCGATCTCCGGCTCGGTGACGGAGCGGCGGATGTAGAACACCAGCAGTGCCGGTAGCGCACCGATCACGAACATCCAACGCCAGGCCGTCTCCGCCGGCAGAAGCGAGAACAGGATCGCCTGCGACAGCACGGCGAGAGCCCAGCCGACCGCCCAGCCCGACTGCACCGAGCCGACCGCGCGCCCGCGAAATTGCGGCCGGATCGCCTCGCCCATCAGCACGGCGCCGGCGGCCCATTCGCCGCCGAAGCCGAGACCGAGAACGGCGCGCGCGATCAAGAGCTGATCGAAATTCTGCACGACGGCGCAGACCAGGGAGAAGAAAGAGAACCAGACGATGGTGATCTGGAGCGTCCTGACACGCCCGATATGGTCGGAGAGATAACCGCCGAGCCAGCCGCCGATGGCGGAGGCGAGCAGCGTCACCGTGCCGGCAAGGCCGGCCGAGGCTGCATCGACCTTCCACAGCGCGATGATGGTGCCGATCACCAGCGGGTAGATCATGAAGTCCATGCCGTCGAGCGCCCAGCCCGCCGCGCAGGCCCAGAACGTCCGCCGTTCGGACGTATTCATGTCGCGATAGAAGGCGAGCAGGCTGGTGTCCTCGATCTCGGCGCGTTCGATGCGCTGGTTCGGATCGGCGATGGTCATGTTGCGTTTCCCCGGCAATTGTTTTGGCGGACGGTAGTAGCATGCGCGACGGCCGAGCAAGCCGGCGCGCGCGGTCGTGCCATGCAGAGAGAGCGGGTTTACTGCCCCGCCGCCTCCGCGCCGCGCGTGCGCGGATCGGCCGCGCCGAGCGGTCCGTTCGGCGTCACGAGAATCGAATTCGCCGATGTCTGTCCCATCGGCTCGACGATGAGATGGCCCATCACCTTAAGCCCGAGCAGCACGTCGTCGGGAAAGCCGCGTTCGACGCGCACTTCATCCGGCAACCATTGGTGATGCAGCCGCGGCGCTGCGACCGCGGCCGCAACATCCATCCTGTAGTCGAGGACGTTCACGATCACCTGAAGCACGGTCGAGATGATGCGGCTGCCGCCAGGCGAGCCCGTCACCAGCACCGGCTTGCCGTCCTTCAGCACGATGGTCGGGGACATCGACGAGAGCGGCCGTTTGCCGGGTCCAGGCAGATTTGCCTCGAAGCCGACGAGGCCATAGGCATTGGAAGCGCCGACCGCCGCCGTGAAATCGTCGAGCTCGTTGTTGAGCAGCACACCGGTGCCTTCGGCGACGAGGCCGACGCCATAGCTGAAGTTCAGCGTGTACGTGTTGCTGACGGCGTTGCCGCGACGGTCGACGACGGAAAAATGCGTGGTGTTGCTGCCCTCGCGCGGCGCGGCAGACGCGGACACGAGGTCATTCGAGGGCGTGGCGCGTTCGGCGGAAATGCCCGCGCGCAGCTTGGCGGCGTAGTCCTTTGCGATGAGCGTCTCGATCGGCGCGTCGACGAAGGCGGGGTCGCCGAGATAGCGCGCACGGTCGGCATAGGCGCGCTTCATGGCCTCGATCAAGAGATGCAGCGATGCCGGCGATCCCTGCCTCAGATCAGCGAGCTGAAACCCCTCGAGGATGTTGAGTGTCTCGACCAGCACCACGCCGCCGGACGAGGGCAGCGGCATCGAGACAATATCATAGCCGCGATAGGTGCCGCGCACCGGCGCGCGGATGACTGGCTGATAGGCTCTGAGGTCGGCCGGCGTCATGATGCCGCCGGCGTCGGTCACGGCCTTGGCGAGCTTCTCCGCGACCGGCCCCTGATAGAAGCCGCGCGGCCCCACTGCGGCTACGGCCGACAACGTTTCGGCGAGATCGCCCTGCACCAGCCGGTCACCTTCGCCCAGCGGCGTGCCATCGGGCCGCGAGAAGATCTTGGCCGAGGAAGGCCAGCGTGCCAGCCGCCGGTGCCAGCTCGGCAGCGTATCGGCAATGTCGTCGCTGACGGTGAAGCCATCGCGCGCGAGCGCGATGGCCGGCGCGAGTAGTTGCGCCAGCGTGAACTGTCCCGAGCCGTATTTGTCCAATGCCAGCGCGAGGCCGGCGACTGTGCCGGGCACACCGATGCCGAGCGCGGAATCGCGCGACTTCGTCGCGTCAGGCTTGCCATCGGCGCCGAGAAATATCTGCGGCGTGGTCGCAGCCGGCGCCGTCTCGCGATAGTCGATCGTGACGTCTTCATTGCGATCGGCGGAATGAATCACCATGAAGCCGCCGCCGCCGATATTGCCGGCGCGCGGGTAGGTCACCGCCATCGCAAAGCCGGTCGCGACCGCAGCATCGATCGCATTGCCGCCGCGCCGCAGGATGTCGGCGCCGACCTGTGCGGAAATCTTCTCCTGCGCCACCACCATGCCGTTCTCGGCGGCGACGGCGCGCACACTGTCGCGTGCAGGCGGGACATAGCCCGTCCGCGCATCCTGAGCGGCCGCCGGAGCGAAGCCAAACGCCAGCGTGGCTATGAAGGCAAAAAATGTCCGCCGTGTCGAATATGACGACATCATCAAACTTCCGCCGCGTGCTCGGGCCAGTTCACACGTCTCGGTGCAATGCTATACGGTTTGCGCCGGTAGAGGCAAAACTGTTCGTGATGAGGACTGCGTGATGACGACGATCGCCCCCGACGTGCGCATGACCAGCACCCCGCGCACCTATCCGCCCCGTGCCGCCATCGTCAGCTGGATCTTCTTCGACTGGGCTGCGCAGCCCTATTTCACGCTGATCACGACCTTTGTGTTCGCGCCCTATTTCGCGAGCAGCGTTGCGCCAAATCCCGCCGCCGGCCAGTCGCTGTGGGGCTTCGCGATGGCCGCGGCGGGCCTTGCGATCGCGCTGCTGTCACCCGTGCTGGGGGCCATCGCCGACGCGGCGGGCCGCAGGAAGCCATGGATCGCAGGCTTCGGCGCGGTGCTGGTGCTGGCGTCCTGCACGCTCTGGATCGGCAAGCCCGGCGATTACGCCATCATTCCGACCTTGCTCACCGCGGTCGCGCTCGCCAGCGTCGGTGCGGAATTCGCCACCGTCTTCAACAATGCGATGATGCCGACCCTGGTGCCGCCGGAACGGATCGGCCGGCTCTCCGGCACAGGCTGGGCTACGGGCTACATCGGCGGCATCGTCAGCCTGGTCATCGTGCTCGGCCTGCTCGCCGCCAATCCCGAGACTGGCCGCACGCTGCTCGGCGTCACGCCGTTGTTCGGGCTCGATCCCGTCACGCATCAGGGCGACCGTGCCGCCGGGCCGCTGACGGGGCTGTGGTTCATCATCTTCGTGACGCCGATGTTCCTGTTCACGCCGGATTATCCGGCGAGGCGCCCGTTGCACGAGGCGCTGCGCGAGGGCCTGTGGGAGCTCAAGCAGTCGATCAAAGGGTTGCCCAAGCAGAAGTCGCTCGCGGCGTTCCTGCTCGCCAACATGATCTACACCGATGGTCTCGTGTCGCTGTTCGCGTTTGGGGGCATCTATGCCGCAGGCACGTTCGGCTGGCACACGATCCAGATCGGTACGTTCGGCATCATGCTCGCGATTGCCGGCGCGTTCGGCGCATGGCTCGGCGGCAAGCTCGACGATCGTCTCGGACCGAAGCGCGTGATCGCCGGCAGCATGCTGATCCTGCTGCTGTCGCTTGCGGCGATCCTGCTGGTCGACAAGGATGCGATCTTCTTCATCAAGGTCGCGCCGCCGCAAGCAGGCGCTCCCCTGTTCTCGAGCGCGGCGGAGCGCGCCTATCTCGTGCTGGGCTGTTTGATCGGTGCGGCCGGCGGCCCGCTGCAGGCCGCCTCCCGCACGCTGCTGATCCACCTCGCACCGCACGATCGCATCGCTCAGTATTTCGGCCTGTTCGCGCTGACCGGGAAGGTGACGTCCTTCGTCGGACCACTCTTGATCGGCATGATCACCGCGGTGACCGCGAGCCAGAAGGCCGGCATGGCCGTGCTGGTGGTGTTCTTCGTTGCGGGACTTGGCCTGTTGATGCGCGTGCGGGAGTAGCCCGCAGCATGCGATCTCACCTCAGTCATTGCGAGGAGCGAAGCGACGAGGCAATCCAGACTGCCCCCGCGCGAATGAATCTGGATTGCTTCGCTACGCTCGCAATGACGAAGTCAGGACCGATGCGCGCCTAGGGCGAGCTTGTCCGGGACGACAGTGAGGCTCAGTGCCTGAAGTGCCGCGTGCCCGTGAACACCATGGCGATGCCGTGCTCGTCGGCGGCCTTGATCACCTCGTCGTCGCGCATGGAGCCGCCGGGCTGCACCACGGCGGTTGCGCCGGCCTCGATGCAGGCGAGCATGCCGTCGGCGAACGGGAAGAAGGCATCCGACGCCACCACCGAACCCTTGGTGAGCGGCTCAGCCAGCTTCAGCTCGGCTGCGGCATCCTGCGCCTTGCGTGCCGCGATCCGTGCTGAATCCACCCGGCTCATCTGGCCTGCGCCGATCCCGACGGTGGCGAGATCCTTGGCGTAGATGATGGTGTTGGACTTGACGTGTTTTGCCACCCGGAACGCGAATTTCAGGTCACGCATCTCCGCGTCGGTCGGTGCGCGCTTGGTCACGACCTTGAACGTCATGTCGTCGACCACCGCGTTGTCGCGGCTCTGCACCAGCAGGCCGCCCGCGACCGTCTTGGCGGTGAGGCCCGGCGCACGCGGATCGGGCAGGCTGCCGGCGAGCAACAGGCGGAGGTTCTTCTTGCCGCCGATGATGGCGATCGCCTCCTCGCTGGCATCGGGCGCGATGATGACCTCGGTAAAGATCTTCGTGATCTCGCGCGCGGTGTCAGCGTCGAGCGCGCGGTTCATCGCGATGATGCCGCCGAAGGCTGACGTCGAGTCGCACGCAAGCGCCTTGCGATAGGCGGTGACGAGGTCAGGGCCTTCCGCGACGCCGCAAGGATTGGCGTGCTTGACGATGACGCAAGCCGCCGTGCGCTTGGCGTCGAACTCGCCGATGCATTCATAGGCGGCATCGGTGTCGTTGATGTTGTTGTAGGAGAGCTCCTTGCCCTGGAGCTGCCGTGCGGTGGAGACGCCCGGGCGCTTGTCGGGCGTCGCATAGAACGCCGCGGTCTGGTGCGGGTTCTCGCCATAGCGCAGCGACTGGATCAGCCGGCCGCCGAAGGCGCGGAAATCCGGCGCATCGATTTCGAGCTGTCGGTTGAACCAGTTCGAGATCGCGGCGTCATAGGCCGCGGTGCGCGCGTAGGCTTTCGCGGCAAGCCGGCGGCGCAGCGCAAGCGTGGTCGCGCCGTCATTGTGGGCAAGCTCGTCGAGCACCGCCTTGTAGTCCTGCGCCTCGACCACGACGGCGACATCGTCATGGTTCTTCGCAGCAGCGCGGATCATCGCGGGTCCACCGATGTCGATGTTTTCGATGCAATCCTCGAAGCCGGCGCCTTTGTCGACGGTTGCTTCGAACGGGTAGAGATTGACGACCAGGAGATCGATCGGCGCGATCCCGTGCTTCTTCATCGCGTCCGCATGTTCGGCATTGTCGCGGATCGCGAGCAGGCCGCCATGCACCTTCGGGTGCAGCGTCTTGACGCGACCGTCCATCATCTCGGGGAAGCCGGTGAGGTCGGAGACGTCCTTCACCTTGAGGCCCGTCGCGGCGATCGCTTTTGCGGTGCCGCCGGTCGAAACCAGCTCCACGCCGCGTGCGGCGAGCGCGCGGGCAAACTCGATCAACCCGGTCTTATCGGAAACGGAAAGCAGCGCGCGGGTGACGCGGCGGGTCGTGTTGGTCATGGACAAGATCCTCTGTTGTAAGGAGTACCTATGCCCAGGCGCGCGGCAGCCATATCCCGCGCTTCCCGATGGTGCTCCATCCAAGGTCGCCAGTCGCGCGAGCGCGTGTTCGTTAGCAGCTTTCGACCGTTTTCACAACGCCGGGATGGGCCGAATCGCGCGCGGTTACAACGGAAGTTCCGGCTCACGCCTGGCGTTGCGGCGGGCGTTGGTGACTGCGGGCGAGGCGGTGGAGCGGACGAAGCTCCAGCGCACCGACGGCGCCTGGCGGGCGTTCTGCCGGATCACGATCTGCGCGGTGCGGCGCGGGCCGTCATTGCCGGCCAGGAACACGCTGTCCTCGAGGTCGACCTTGTCGTCCAATGCTTCAAAGGTCCAGACGTCGCGATTCGGCAGCACCAGCATGACGCCGCGGGCGTCCGACAACCGGCTCGCCTTCACCGCCGGATGCAGATGGAAGCGCAGCGCGAAATCCGCATCGGCACCCTTGAAGCGTCCGCCCTGCGGCGGCGACAGCGTGTCCTCGCCGTCGATACGCGCGCCGTCATTGGTGATCATCAGCACGCGGCGGTGGATCGCCCCGAACTTGCCGAGATAGCCGTCATGCGACGTCGTCAGCAGCATGCCGTTCGGCACCACCTCGCGATAGCTCTCGACCTCGACCGGACCGCTGGTGACGGGTGCGCCGTGCAGGAGCCGTTTCATCGCCGACATCTCGACGAACTGGCATGACGAGGTGTCGTGATAGGTCAGCGTCGAATGCGCCGCCGTGCTGCGTGCGAACGGCCGCCAATTGTCGCGACCCGTGGTCGGCATGCCGCAATTGGTGACGATGCGGCTGATGCCGGAAGACAGTTCGAACGCCAGGCAGCCGGCATGGGCATCATGGCTGACGCCGGCCGGCGGCGGCGGGCCGGTATCGATGATCAGCGTGGTCTGGCCGGCATCGAGGCGCTGGAAGCCGGTATGCGGCATGTTCGCCATCGGCACGCCGTGGGTGTCGTCATAGGCGAGCAGCGTGGCGAGCAGGTCCGAAGAGGTCGCGCTCATGCCGTTGAACAGGGCGAAATTGCCGTCGCCGTGCCGGAAGAAGCGCAGCATCGGCATCATGCGGTCGATCGCATTGAGCAACGCCGGCGGCGGCGCGATGTTGCGCGCGGCAAAGGTCTGCCGCAGCGGCAAGAGATCGATCAAAAGTTCGATCAGCGCGCCCGGGTTGCGGGAGATGTGGCCACCGTCGGGCAGGATCTGCCGCTGCAATTCATCGGACAGCTTCTTCGAGGCGCTGCGGATGTGACGTGTCTGGTTGGCGAGGCACAGGGCCGCATAGCACAGCGCGATCAGCACCTGGAGCTTCGGCACCCCGTCCGGAATGTCGACCATGGTGTAGCGCAGGAAGCGGATCTCTCGCGCCAGGGCGCGCAGATAGCGCCTATAGAACTTGTTGTCGGTCTCGCCCAGCACCAGCGGCGCCTGCGACAGCAGCGAGATCACGCGCCGGGCCAGCACGTCGGCGCGGCGCGCGACGGGGCGGCGCTTGTTGGCGGGGTTGGCGATCCAGTCCTCGATGAGTGCCCGCGCATTCGCCCGCGTCAGCGCGGTGTCGGCGGCGCGCAAATGACGCAGCCAGCCGAAGCCGAGCAGCGCAACCTCCCAATCCTCCGACGGCGGCTCGAGATCGAAGATCGAGCGGCCGTGGCAATTGACGATCTTGCCGGCGAAGACGAAGCGTCCGGCATAGATCTCGGCGGCGCGGGTCGCGTCCGCGGTGCGCAGGTCGTGCGGTGCGATGATCAGCCGGTCGGTGCGGCCGGGCCAGACCCGCGACAACGCAACGGAACCGCCGCTCGCGCGCGCGAGCATGTTCCGCGCGAAGCGGTTCATGACCAGCGTCGAGATACGTCTGCGTTGAGCGACCGACACGCCTTGCCTTGAAGGGGGAGAGGATCAGTGACGAATCCTTATTAATCCCAAAATCGGACGTCTGACACCACCTTGAACGGCGCGAATCAGCGTCGTGGTCGCAAAATCCAGTGCAAAATCAGGATTTAACGAGCCGGGCCGCGAAAAATCCGTCGAGGCCGCCGAGCTTGGGATCGGCGTTCGGCAGATGGCAGGGCAGGGTGCGAAGATCGCCGTCTCGGTTGAGGATTTCGTCCAGTCCCGCGACCTCCGACGCCTTGATCGGAACGCGGCGAAGCGCAGGCTCGGCGGCGAGCAGCGCCGCCACGGCCTGCTCACCCTCCTCGGGCTCCAGCGAACAGGTGCAATAGACCAGCGTCCCGCCTGGCTTGAGCAGCGACACCGATTTTCGTAGCAGCCGCTGCTGCAGCACGGCCAGGGCGGCGATGTCGGATTCCTGCCGCAGCCATGCCACGTCGGGATGACGGCGGATCGTGCCGGTCGAGGTACAGGGCGCATCAATCAGGACGCCGTCGAAGGCCTCGGCCGGGCCGGCCCATTCCACGGCGTCAGCGACGACAGTCTCGGCCTGGAGCGACAGTCGCGCCAGGTTTTCGCGCAAACGCGCCACCCGCGCGGGCGAGCGGTCGACGGCCGTGACATGCGCGCCCGATAGCGCCAGCTGCGCGGTCTTGCCGCCGGGGGCGGCGCAGAGATCGGCAATGGACTTGCCTTTGACGTCGCCGAACAGCCGGGCGGGCAGCGCGGCGGCAGCATCCTGCACCCACCATTGTCCCTCGGCGAAGCCGGGCAGCATGGTCACCGAACCGTGCAGCAACATCCGCACCGTTCCCGTCGGCAGTGTCTCGCCATGCAGACGGCTCGCCCATTGTGCAGGATCCGACTTCACCGTCAGATCGAGCGACGGCTCGTGCCCAAGCGCCAGTGCCATCTCTCGCGCGGTCGCTTCGCCATAATGCGCGCTCCAGCGCGCGAGGAGCCACGGCGGCAGATCCAGCGATTGCGTCGCGACTTCCTCGACCAGCGCCTTGCCCTCGCGCGCACAGCGGCGCAGCACGGCGTTGACGAGGCCGGCATAGCGCGCGGCGCGGCGGTCGGATTGCACGAGGCGAACGGAAAGATCGACCGCGGCATGATCCGGCACGTCCATCCAGAGAATCTGGGCGGCGCCGATCAACAGCGCGCTCTGGGCGCGCGGCGCGTCGGAAGGAATGCCCTTGTCGAGCAGGCGGGACAGCACATGGCCGAGCGTGCCGAGCCGGCGCAGCACCGTGGCGACGAGGCGCCGCATCAGCGCGCGGTCGCGGTCGGCCAGCGTCTTCAGTCCGGGATGGGCGCTGCCGCCGTCGAGCTGGTCGTCAAGCGTGCGGTGCTTGTGCAGCACGCCGTCGACGATGTCGGCGGCAATCCGGCGTGCCGCAAGACCTGGCACTTCGGATGGAGGGACGAAACGTTGAGATGGCATGCGGAAGCAAGGTTCTGAGCGAGCGGCAGTTCCGCCGCAAAGGGCGCATGCCTTGAGAAGGCGATCTCTGACACGCGAATATGCCAAATGTAAGAATGTCCTCTCGCGACAGCAGTCTGCAATGACCAATTCAGCAATGCGTAATTGGACCTCGCACTTCCCCTGATCCTGCGCTAGAAACCCGAAGAGATGAGTGACCAGCCCTCCGTTCCCGATCGCAAGCCGCTGCCGCCGGCGGCACAGCGCGCGCTGGCCGAAGCCGAGGCGCGCCGGCAGGCTGCCATCGCCGCGCATGCTGGAGCCGCGCCCAGGGAGCTGCAGGGACCAAAGGGGCCGGAGCCGACCCGCTACGGCGATTGGGAGCGAAATGGCATCGCTTCGGACTTTTGACGCGCCGCGTGACGCGCGCTCGTCTTAAGTGAACTTGCCGGTTCACTCGACTCAGCCGTAGCGTGCAGGAATGTCGCGCTTCGACCCCGGCCATCCATACCGGCCTTCATACAGCGGCTCGCCATTCGGCCGCCGCTTGTCCGGCCTGTTGCCGTTGATGTTCGTGGTTGGCGTTGTGACGGCCGTCGTGCTCGGCCTTCGCCAGGGAACGATCTGGCCCATTCCGCGTGTCGATGACGAACACTCGCGCGATGCCGGGATCATCCTGCAGCAGTCCGACAGGTCCGATTTGAAGCAACCGGTCGAGGTTGTCCGCACCATCGACGGCGATACGTTCCTCGCGCGCCTGCATCGGCGCGACGGGCGCGATCTCGTCGCGCGCGTCCGTCTCCGCGGCATCGATGCGCCCGAGATGAAAGCATCTTGTCGAGATGAATTGGACAAGGCCGAGGCCGCCAGCGATGCGCTACGCAATCTGCTCGGTCAGGGCGGCGTGATGATTTACAACCTCGGTCAGGATAAATACGGCCGCCTTCTCGCCGACGTCGCCACCAAGCGCACCGCCAACGTCTCGGCCGCGTTGCTCGCCGGCGGCTTTGTTCGCAGCTACAATGGCGGCCATCGCGACGGCTGGTGCGCGCGCGGCTGGCGCTTCTGGCAATAAAAAAGCCGCGTCGAAAGACGCGGCTTTCTCATCTCGACCGATTCAGGCGATCAGCGCGTCACGACCACCGTCGTGCCGACGGAGACGCGGCCATAGAGATCGGTGATATCGTCGTTCAGCATGCGGATGCAGCCATAGGAGACGAAGCCGCCGACCGAGCCCGGCACGTTGGTGCCGTGGATGGCGTATTCGCCGCCGGCGAGCGTCATCGCCGCAACGCCCATCGGATTGCGCGGCGAGCCGCCCGGAATGACGTCGGGGATGTTCGGCTTGTCGCGCTTTACCTCGGCGGGCGGCGCCCAGGCCGGATTGAGATACTTGCCGTCGATCTTCGTCGTGCCGGCCCATTGCTTGCCGGCCTTGCCGACGCCGACCGGATAGCGCACGGCATGGCCGTTATCGAGGATGAGATAGAGCCGCCGCTCGCTGGTCTTGACCACGATGGTGCCCGGCGAATAGTCGGCCAGATGCGCCCCCACCAGTTCCGGCCGTGCCTCTGCCCCGGTCGACATCGAGACCCCAACCCCGATGGTGGCGGCCAGCGCCACTGCAATCCTCATCGACATCAATGCTTCCCTTTGCCCAAAACAAATCGTCCAAAATGACGCAAAACCCGGCAATTGCCGCCGCGCCGAGCCCTCGTCACGCTCATTGTTAACCGCGCCCGTTAACCGGATGGTTTCCACGCACGGCCACCGAGGGCCAGCCGGCAGGGGGAACAAAGGAAATGTTCGAAACAAAGTAAATGACCTGAAAACAACACTGGGCGGGAAAGACGCGGGCGAGGCACCGCCCGCTCTGACAATTACGCGAGGAGGTGCCGGGAAGAGCCGGTCTGGTCCGAGGAGCCCGCGGCTATTTGCAGATTCCGGAGCCGATCCAGATTTGGAGACTGCTCGCGGCGACACTGGAATCGACCTTCACGCTCACCCCACCGGGCGCAACGCGTGTGGCTCCAGCAGGAGCGGCGATCCCTGTGATGTCCTTGGCCAGCAGCTCAGCGAACGGGCGGTCGGACGGAGATCCATACCGCACCTCGCACGTCCGCGCCGCTGCCTCGTTCCTGGTGCCGCCCCCGGCCGTGGGCTCCTGCCATTTCCAGCCCAGCGCCCCCACCTCGCGCGCGAACGGCCTGATGTCGCGGTCGCGGTTGAAGTCGCCGGCAAAGACGAGAGAGGCTGTGTAGTCGCCCCGATATGGCAGCCAGATGCCGAGCTTGTTGGCCTCCATGGTCTGTGGCCGCGGCTTGATGCCGGTACCGAGCAACTCGTTGGTGATCTGAGCGGCCTTGGTGGCGGCCGCAAGACTCTTCGCATCCCCCGCGCGGTAATCAACCCCCGAGCGTGGCGATACGCTGTCCGGCTTGTTGTCGTTGTCGACGTTATCATCCGAGTGGAACTGCTCAAAGCCGGCGTCGTGCAGCTTCGCAAGAAGCGCATCGACCTGCTGCTGAGGACGTTTGGTGTGCAGGTAGATCGTCACTCCATTGAAAGCAGTCGCCGTCGTTGTGGCCGTAGGGCTCGGCGTCGCAGTTACGTCAGGTATGGAGGGGCGGCTTGCCGGCGGCCAATTCAGCATGACGACGGCGACCGCGACGCCTGCTGCCATTGCGATTGCCAATGCGATCAACCAACCCTGCAATGATCGTGGCTTTCCTCCGGCCGGTTCTGGTTTTGAGGGCCCAGGCTCATCTCCAGCAGGTCGCTCTTTGACAGGTCCGGGGCTGGTCGAACCAGGAAGCTCGTTGGCGGGCGATGACGTCGACTTGGTTGGAGCTGGTTGAACTCCCACTCTCAATTGAACTGCTTGACGAAGCTTCATGAACTCCGGGGCGTTGCGATCGCCTTGCCATTTCGAAAAATCGCCTGTCTGAATACCACGGAAGCCCAGCGGAGGCTTGGCACCGTCCAGCGAGATCGGAACGAGCTTGCCCGCCTCATTGGCGAGCCCGGCTTCATCAAGAACGTATTTGGATTTCGTCGAGGCTTTCGACCAAGCGACGATCGTGCACGACGCTCTATTCAGCTCTTCCTCGATCTCCTCGCTGAAGGATCGTGCGATCTGAAGATCGTCATCCCACCACACCGTCCACTCGGTTTCGAGCGCATGAATGATGGGCTCGATCTGCGCGCGATCAACCTTGGCATAGCTGAAAAAAATATCGGCCAAGCACCAGCCCTCGCATAATCGCCCTGGAATAACAACTTCAGGTTAGTCCTGGAATCCTTCGCGAGCAACATTGCAGGATTGGCGACGATGTGGGCCAAAAATGACGGGGCCACGCAAGCGTGGCCCCGGCATGGATTTCAGAGCTGCGGGGTCCCGGTTCGATGCTCACGCATCACCCGGAACGATCCCGATGACTTACGCCGATTTCCGGTTTTGCCGGTTCTTGACGAGATCGTCGACCACGGCGGGATCGGCCAGGGTCGAAGTGTCCCCTAAGCTACCGGGCTCGTCCTCGGCGATCTTGCGCAGGATGCGCCGCATGATCTTGCCCGAGCGGGTTTTGGGCAGACCCGGCGCGAACTGGATCTGGTCGGGCGAAGCGATCGGGCCGATCTCCTTGCGCACCCAGGTGACGAGTTCTTTCCGCAGATCGTCCGTCGGCTGCACGCCGGCCATCAGAGTGACATAGGCGTAGATGCCCTGACCCTTGATGTCGTGCGGAAAGCCGACCACGGCGGCCTCCGACACCTTCTCATGCGCGACCAGCGCGCTCTCGACTTCCGCGGTGCCCATGCGATGGCCGGAGACGTTGATCACGTCGTCGACGCGGCCGGTGATCCAGTAATAGCCGTCGGCGTCGCGTCGGCAGCCGTCGCCCGTAAAATACTTGCCCTTGTAGGTCGAGAAATAGGTCTGCTCGAAACGGGCGTGGTCGCCGTAGACCGTGCGCATCTGGCCCGGCCATGAGCGCGTGAGACAGAGATTGCCGGTGGTCTCGCCTTCCAGCACCTTGCCGTCGGCGTCGACGATCTCCGGCACCACGCCGAAGAACGGCTGCGTCGCCGAGCCCGGCTTCAGCTTGGTCGCGCCCGGCAGCGGCGTGATCAGGATGCCGCCGGTTTCGGTCTGCCACCAGGTGTCGACGATCGGGCAGCGGTCGTCGCCGACGACGCGGTGATACCACTCCCAGGCTTCCGGATTGATGGGCTCGCCGACCGAGCCGAGCAGGCGAAGCGAGGCGCGCGAGGTCCTTTTCACCGGCTCGTCGCCGCCCTGCATGAGTGCACGGATCGCAGTCGGCGCGGTGTAGAAGATGTTGACCTTGTGCTTGTCGATGACGTTCCAGAACCGCGAATTGTCAGGATAGTTCGGTACGCCCTCGAACATCAGCGTGGTCGCCCCGTTCGCCAGCGGTCCGTACAGGATGTAGCTGTGGCCGGTGACCCAGCCGACGTCCGCGGTGCACCAGTAGATGTCGCCGTCGTGATAGTCGAAGACGTATTGATGCGTCATCGCGGCATAGACGAGATAGCCGCCCGTCGTGTGCAGCACGCCCTTGGGCTGGCCGGTCGAGCCCGAGGTGTAGAGGATGAACAGCGGATCCTCGGCGTGCATGTGCTCGAGCGGGCATTCCGTCGTCACCATCGCCGCCGCCTCGTGGTACCAGAGGTCGCGGGTCGGGTTCATGTCGACCTTGCCGCCGGTGCGCTTGACAACGACGACCCAGTCGACGCCGTCCGTCTTGGCGAGCGCAGCGTCGACATTGGCTTTCAGCGGCACCTTCTTGCCGCCGCGCAGGCCTTCGTCCGCGGTGATGATGACCTTGGATTGGCAGTCATTGATGCGCTGGGCGAGACTGTCCGGCGAGAAGCCCGCGAACACCACGGAGTGGATCGCGCCGATGCGTGCACAGGCCAGCATCGCATAGGCGGCTTCGGGAATCATCGGCAGGTAGATGGTGACGCGGTCGCCCTTCTTGACGTTGCGGGTGCGCAAGATGTTGGCCATCCGGCAGACCTCGTCGTGCAGCTCCTTGTAGGTGATGTGCTTTGACTGCGAGGGATCGTCGCCTTCCCAGATGATCGCGGTCTGGTTGGCGCGCGCAGGCAAATGCCGATCGATGCAGTTGTGGGCGACGTTGAGGACACCGTCCTCGAACCATTTGATCGAGATGTTGCCGGGGGCGAACGAGACGTTCTCGATTTTCGTCGGCGCCTTCATCCAGTCGATGCGCTTGGCCTGCTCCGCCCAGAAACCGTTCGGGTCCGAGATCGAGCGGGCGTACATCTCCTTGTACTTGGCCTGGTCGATCCAGGCGCGTTTCGCCCACTCCGCGGGGACGTCGTAGATCTTCTCGGACATGCTTCCCTCCACATACGGCGGGCCGAACGCCAGCGATCGGCGAGCCGACTTGATCATTGACTGATTATGCGTCGGGCTAGCCGGACCCGACAAGGAGCACAAGCTGGACCTTCGGTGGGCTGCCGGCCATGCGGAGGATCAGGGCCATCTGCCGCGACCGTCGCGGATCTGAACCAGGCCCGCGGGCGCCTTTTGGGGTGTTTACCCCGTTTGCGCGGAACAGCCCGGCGCGGAGCCTCATGCATCATTGGAGGTATTTAGCAACCTCCTCTCACTGATTCGGGACTCGCAATACGGTTCGGAACACCCTAAATGGCCAACCCGGGTCCAAAGAGACCCCCGGAACAAAAATCAGAACAGCAGCATTGATCGATAACAGACAGGGCTAAAGGCATAAGACTATGATGGATCAGCAGAATCTCGGGACGATGCGGCCCGCTTCAGCCGATCCTGCGGCCATTGCCCTCGCCAAAGCCCTTGGACAATGGCCGAAACCGGCGCCCTTCAGGCGCCCGAGCCCGAAGAAGGTCTTCGATACGGCGCCCGCAGCGACGGTCGAGGCGCTTGCCAAGGAACTCGGCCTGCGGCTCGGCGACCAGAACGAGCTGACCATCCGCCGTATCAAGCGCGGCAAGGGCTACCTATTCGTCCGTCCCAATGGCGCGCACATCCGTGATGCCCGCACCATCCGCCGGCTGCACGCGATGGCGGTGCCGCCGGCCTATCGCGAGGTACGCTACTCCGCCGATCCGAACTCGCACCTTCAGGCCGTGGGCCGCGATGCCGCGGGCCGGCTGCAATATCGCTATCACGCCGACTGGGAGAAGGTGCGCGAGCAGCGCAAGGCGCATCGGCTGGAGAAGCTCGTCGGCGCGCTGCCAAAAATCCGGCGCAAGGTTTCGGCGTTCCTGTCGGGGGACGAGCCGACGCGCGAGTTCGCGCTCTCGGCCGTGATCGAGCTGATCGCGCGCACCGCGATCCGTCCGGGTAACGAATCCTATGCCCGCCTCAACGGCACCCGCGGCGCCACCACGCTGCTGAAGTCCAACGTTATCTTGGAAGGCGACAGCTTCGTGCTGACCTTCAAGGCCAAGGGCGGCAAGGCGGTGCGCAAGGAGTGCGACGCGGCCAAGCTGGTGCGCGCCATCGGCATTTTGCAGGGCGTCCCGGGCAAGCGCATGTTCCAGTATCGCGATGCCTACGGCATCGTGCGCGCGGTCAACACCACGCAGGTGAATGCGTTCTTGCGCGAGATCGCGGGCATCAAGATCTCGCTGAAGGATTTTCGCACGCTGATGGCGTCCGCCGTCGTGGTGGAATCGCTGTCGCGGATCACGCCGGCGACCAGCCAGCGCGGCCGCAAGAAGCAGGTGCTGGATGCGATCCGCGCCGCGGCGGACAAGCTCTCCAACACGCCGGCAATCTGCCGCAAGAGCTACGTCCATGACACCATCGTCACTGCGTTCGAGGAGGGCATCCTCGAGCGCTTCGCCGCGACCATGAAGGGCCAGCGTTCGCAGGCAAGACGCGAGCAGCTGCTGGCGCAGGTGGTGGCGACCGCGGCCGTGTAAGCCGCCCGACGTCCCTACGTCTTGTCTGAAACACCATTGTCCGGGCCGGGGTCGCTGCCGGCGGCTGCGCGCGCGAGACGTCCCAGATAATGCGCCCATCCCTTCGCATGCGCGGCGGCCTGCGCCTCGCTCGGCAGGCCGCTATGGGTCATGCGCAGCAGCGTGCCGCCGTCGCGCTCGATCAGGTCGATCTCGATCAGGCTCGATCCGGGCGGCACTTCCTGACCGCCCTCCCAGCCGAATGTGTAGGCCAGGCGATGCACCGGCACGACCTCGCGAAAGGCGCCGCGGGCAACGCCATCGCGCGGACCGATACCCTTGAGCAGGTAGAGCCCGCCCGGATGTGGTTCCGTGGTCGCGTCGGAGCCCATCCAGCTGAGGATCTTCTCGGGGTCGGTGAGATAGGCGAAGACCGTGGCACGTGGGGCCGCGATCTGGGTCTCGCGCCGCACCATGAACGGCTCGGTCATTGGCGATCATCCCTCGTCTTGCCTTAGGCTGACCTTGGGACATGGCGGCGCTGCGGGGCTCCGTCAAGGATTGCCCGTGACAAAGACGGCCCGGCTTCGCCATCATCGGACCATGGATCTATCTCCGACCCTCGCCTGGCTCGTCGATGCCGCCTCGGATTGTCCCGGAGCCGACCGCCTGCTCGCGGAGCTCGGCGCTCATCTGGTGGCCGACGGCGTGCCGCTTGCGGCAGGCAGCCTGACGCTGGAGGTGCCGCACCCGCTGATCGCGAAGCGCACGTGGTTGTGGCGGGCTGATCGCGGTCAGGTGATCGAAGCGCTTGGCTTCGTGCCTGGCGGGCTGGCGCCGGACCCGCCGAACGATGCCGGCCGCCGCTGGCTGCGCGACATCGCGCACGGCGAGGTGCACGAAGACATCGTCGGCCGGCTCGATGGGCCGCAACTGGGCTGGATCGGTCCGCGTCCGTTCACTGCAGACGAGATCGAGCAATTGCGCCAGGCCGCGCGCTTTGCCGCGACGCCCCTTGCCGTGCTCGCGGCGCGTGCCACTTTGCGCGCGACACTGGATGCCTATCTCGGCAAGCGCAGCGCAGAGCGGGTGCTGGCGGCACCCTTGCGGCGCGACCTCGGCGAGACCATTCAGGCTGCGCTGCTCTATGCGGACCTGCGCAATTTCACGAGCTTGTCGGAAACCGCGCCGCCGGCCCAGGTCATCGCGGCGCTCGACGCCTGGTTCGACCGCATCGCCGGCGCGGTTCATGCCTTCGGCGGCGAGGTGCTGAAATTCATCGGCGACGGCGTGCTCGCGATCTTCCCGGTGCTCGAGGCATCGCCGCGCCGCGCCTGCGATGCCGCTCTCCGTGCGGCGAGTGCCGCCGAAGCCGGGATGGCCTATCTCAACGCCGAGCGCCGCGCGCAAGGGCTGCCGTCGCTCGCGTTCGGTGCGGCGCTCCATCTCGGCGAGATGCTCTGGGGCAATATCGGCGCCGCCAACCGGCTCGATTTCACCGCGATCGGTCCCGCCGTCAATCTCGCCAGTCGTCTCGAGGGATTGTGCAAGCCGCTCGGGCGGACCGTGCTCGTGTCGGGGGCGCTTGCGGCCGAGACGGACATGCCGTTGATCGCACTCGGATCGCATTCGCTGCGCGGGATTGCAGCGCCTTGTGAGGTGTTTGCGTTACCGGATCCGCAAGCCCGGGTATCGTAGCCCGAATGGAGCGAAGCGCAATCCGGGCTACGGCAGCTTCGGCTAGATTCCGCCCATCTTGCAGACGAGTTTCCATTCCTCTGCCGTCACCGGTTGCACCGAGAGGCGCGAATATTTCACCAGCGCCATATCGGCGAGCTTCTTCTCGGCCTTGATCGCAGCCATCGTTACTGGCGTCTTCAAGGGCTTGTCGGCCTTGATGTCGACGCAGACGAATTTGCCGGTCTTGTCGGTCGGGTCGGGATAGGCCTCCTTGATGATCTCCGCGATCCCGACGATCTCCTTGCCCTCGTTGGAATGATAAAAGAACGCCTTGTCGCCCTTCTTCATGTTCACGAGGTTCTGGCGCGCAGTGAAATTGCGCACGCCGGTCCAGGCCTCGCCCTTGGCGCCCTTCGCAACCTGCTGCTCCCAGGACCACACCGACGGTTCGGATTTCACCAGCCAGTAGTTCATAATGCGCCCTGTCCATTCGTCATGGCCGGGCTTGCCCCGGTCATCCACGTCTTTGCTATCCGTCAATATCAAGACGTGGATGCCCGCGACAAGCGCTGCCATGTTGAGAAAGACGTCATTCCTCTGCCTTGAAGGGACGCGTCATCAGCCCCGAGATCGCAGCATCGATCGTGCTTCGGCCGCTCAGGATCGATGCGACCGCTTCTGATACCGGCAACTCGATGTTTTGCGAAGCGGCGAGTTCGATCAGCACAGGGGCCGTGAACTCGCCCTCGGCGAGCTTGCCGGCTGGCGGCTGCTCGCCGCGCCCGAGTGCGAGTCCGAGCGCGAAGTTGCGCGATTGCGGGCTCGAGCAGGAGAGAATCAGATCACCGAGGCCGGACAGACCGGTGAGCGTCTCGCTGCGCGCGCCGAGCGCGCGGCCAAGACGCGTCAGCTCGGCAAAGCCGCGGGTCGTCAGCGCCGCCTGGGCCGAGGCGCCGAGCTTGCGCCCGACGGAAATGCCGACTGCGATCGCCAGCACGTTCTTGGCGGCGCCGCCGATCTCGACACCCCGGATGTCCGTGGAGTGATAGGGGCGGAATGTCGGCGAGCCCAGCGCCTGCACCAGGCTGCTGGCCAACGCCTCATCGCTTGCCGCCAGGGTCACAGCTGTCGGCAGGCCGCGGGCGACGTCGTCGGCAAAGCTTGGGCCTGACAGGATCGCCGGCTGCGCGTGCGGCGCGGCCTCGGCGATCACGTCTGTCATGAACTTATGGGTGCCGTGCTCGATGCCCTTGGCGCAGGCGACGACCGGAATGGGGTTTGCGAGATGCGAGGCCAACATGTTGACCGCGCTGCGCAAGTGCTGCGCAGGCGTTGCGATCAGCAGCATGTCGGCGCGCGCGGCGATCGCCGGATCGCTCGTGACGACAATGTCCGGAGCAAGCCGCACGCCGGGCAGCCGCGGATTATCGCGCGTCGATGCAATCCGCGTAGCATGCTCCGCGTTGCGCGCCCAGAGCGTCACGCTCCGCCCTGCCCGCGCCGCCACCATCGCCAGTGCGGTACCCCAGGCGCCCGCGCCGATCACCGCGATGGATTGGAACGCGGTCATCGTCAGAATCCCGCCCGTGTGTTGCCGTAACCCGTAGGCGCCGCCGCATTGGCGTCGAGCAACCACCGTGCGCGCGGCTGCGCGTCCATCGTGTCGGTCAGGCCGAGCGCGAGGCGTTCGGCTCCGGCCCAGGCAATCATGGCGCCGTTGTCAGTGCAGAGCGCGGGCGGCGGCATGATCAGTTGCGTCTGCGCCTGCCTCGCGACGTCATCGAGAGCGCCGCGGATCGCCTGATTGGCGGCGACGCCGCCGGCGGCCACGAGCGCGCGCGGCGCGCCGAACTGCTCACGAAAAAGCTTCAGGCCAACGCTGAGGCGGTCGGCCGTCGAATCCAGCACCGCGGCCTGGAAGCTCGCGCAGAGATCGCTGATGTCCTGCGGCGTGAGCTCAGCCAGCCGGCTCGCTTCGGTGCGCACTGCCGTCTTCAATCCCGACAGCGAGAAATTCGCATCGGGACGCCCTTGCATCGGCCGCGGAAACGCAAAGCGCGTGGCGTCACCGCCTGCCGCCGCGCGCTCGACCTGCGGTCCGCCGGGATATGGCAGTCCCAGCATCTTCGCGACTTTGTCGAAGGCTTCGCCGATGGCATCGTCAACGGTGGTGCCGAGCCGCACATACTGGCCGACGCCGGTGATTGCGACGATCTGGGTATGGCCGCCGGAGGCGAGGAAGAGGCAATAGGGAAATTCGATGCCGTCGGTGAGGCGCGGCGTCAATGCATGCGCTTCGAGATGATTCACCGCAACCAGCGGCGTGTCGTGCACCATCGCGATCGCCTTCGCTGTGGTGAGCCCTACGATGACGCCGCCGATCAGCCCGGGTCCTGCGGCCGCGGCGACGCCGTCGAGCTGGGCATAGTCGATGCCGGCCTCCCGCATGGCGCGATCGATGATGCCGTCGAGCAGGTCGACATGCGCGCGCGCGGCGATCTCCGGCACCACGCCGCCGAAGCGGGCGTGCTCTTCGACCTGCGACCGCACGATATTGGACAGAATCTTGCCGCTGCCGTCAGGTGTCCGCTCGATCACGGCCGCAGCGGTCTCGTCGCAGGTGGTTTCGATGCCCAATACCAGCATTGGCGAATTGTTATCCAATTTGCGCCCTTGCGCTCATCTGTAAAGCAGAGTTCTGGTACGTCCGGTAGCATCCCGGGGCCAGATTGCGCAATCGTCACGCGCCGCCGTCCAGGTCAATGCGTCACCGCCACGTGGTTCGGGAACACCAGCGATGTCCATTCTTGTCACACGGCCGCATCCCGACAATGAGACGACGGCGGTAAATCTGCGCGCGCGTGGGCATCTGGTGCTGCTCGCGCCGGCGCTCAAGTTCGAGCCGGTCGCCTTCCGTGGCGAGAGTGAAGCGCCCTACGGTGCCGTTCTCGTCACCTCGGCCAACGCGATCCGCGCCGCCGCGGCGCAGTTGCGGGACCTCGGTCTTCTAGAGTTCCCTTTGTTTGCGGTCGGCGAGCATACGGCCGCTGCGGCGCGCGAGGCCGGTTTTGTCGAGGTAATCGTCTCCGGTGGCGGTGCTGCTTCCTTGCGCGAGAAGGTGATGCAGAGCGCGCGCGACAAGGTGCTGAAGAAAAAGAGCGCGCTGCTGTATCTCGCGGGCGCGGATCTGTCGCGCGATCTCGGCGGCGAACTCGTTGCCGAGGGTTTCCGCGTGGTCACGCAGACCACCTATCGCATGGCCCCGGTCAAGCATCTGCCGCGCGAAGTCTGCGAGGGCTTTGCCGCCCACGGGATCGAGGCGGTGCTGCACTACTCCCGGCGCAGCGCCCGCGCCTTCCTCGACGCAGCGCGTGACGAAGGCGTCGAAATCTCGGCGTTGGCGATTCCGCATTGCTGCCTGTCCGACACGGTTGCGGGCGTGCTGCGCGATGCTGGCGCGTCACAGGTTCTGGTGGCCGCCACGCCGGACGAAACTGCCTTATTCGACACCTTGGAGCGTGCGTTGCGGACCCGTTTGGCGTAAAGGTCGGGCCGAATCCGACGCAATCTAGTCCACCCTGGTATGGAAGTGTGAGGAACCGTCACGATGGCCGATGACAAGCCTGAAGACGCTGGATTGGCACCCGACGCGGGCCGTGCCAAGCGCACCCCGCCCACCATCGATCTCGAGGCGACAGAAGTCTCCACCCAGCCGCAGCAGGTCGCGGGCGAGCCCGAGGGTCCCGGGCATGCCGCGCAGGCGCAGGCCAGGTTCGAAGAAGGCGGATCGGAAGAGATCAAGACCGAGCCTCAGTCCGGCTCTGCAGAGGAGCAGGCGTCCGCGCCTGTGTCAGCGCCGGTTTCGCCCTGGGTCATTGCGCCGTTCTCCGGTGCCGTCGCAGCGGCGGTCGTGATCGCGGTCGGCTGGATGCTGGGCTGGCCTGCGGTGCAGGCGCCGCCGGCCGCGCCGCAGGTCACCAGTGCGACGATCGATGCGCTAAGCGGACGCGTTGCTGCGGTCGAGGCCAAGGCTGGCAAGCCCTCAGCCGATCCGGCCATGGCGGCGCGGATCGACGCGCTGGAGAAATCCGCAAGCAGCCTGCGCAGCGACATTGCCAATCTGCGTGCGCAGTTCGACAAGACTGCGAATGCCCTGAATGACGCGAAAGTAGCGTCGCCTGCGGCTGCGCCTGATCTTGCAGCTGTCCTCGACCGCATCGCTCAGCTCGAGCGCGCCAGCAAGACGGAGCGCGCCGAGCTTGCGCAGCAGGGCGAGAAGATCGCGGACGCCAGGACGGTGGACGACAAGCCGCTCCGCCATGTGGTGGCAGCGGCGCTGCTCGACGTCGCCGTTCGCCATGGCGATCCCTATCAATCGCAACTGGCCGTGGCGCGTTCGCTGGCGGCCAAGCCCGACATGCTGAAGCCGCTCGACGCGTTTGCATCGTCCGGCATTCCAACGGCGGCCGCGCTGAGCCGCGATCTCCTCAACATCGTGCCGAAGCTTTCGCCGCCGCCGGAAGCTCCGTCGAGCGACGCCGGCATTGTCGAGCGTCTCCAGGCCGGCGCATCAAAGCTCGTTCGCATCGAGCGCACCGACGGGGTCGGCAACGATCGCGGTGCCATCGCTGCGCGCGTGACCGCGGCTGCGCTCCGCAACGATTTCGTCGAAGCGCGGCGCGAGCTGAAGATGCTGCCCGAGGCTGATCGCGCCCCGGCGCAGGCCTGGCTCGACAAGATCGATGCCCGCGACACCGCGCTCGCCGCGTCCCGCAAATTCGCCGACGATGCCATGGCGGATCTCGTGAAATCCGATCCGGTCAAGTCTGATCCAGTCAAGCCTCTTCAGTAAAGGTTCGCGCAACAATCGGCGCGTATAGGGATCGCCATGCTTCGCATCGTCCTGTTTCTCGTCCTGATCGCACTGGCGGCGGCCGGTGCGGCCTGGGTTGCCGACCAGCCCGGCGACCTCGTCCTGACCGCGGGTGGTTTCCGCATCTCGACGACGCTTCCCAGGTTCGTGTTCCTGCTTGGGCTCTTTGCCGTCGCCGTGGTGCTGCTCTGGAGCATCCTGACGATGATCTGGCGCACGCCGGCGCGTCTGCGCCGCCGTCGCCACGAAAAGCGCCAGGCGCGGGGACGCCACGCCATCACCCACGGCCTGCTCGCGATCGGCCATGGCGATCCCGCGCTCGCCCGCCGTCATGCCGAGGCGGCGCGGCGGCATGCGCCGAACGATCCGCTCGCGCTGCTGCTGCACGCGCAGTCGGCTCAGCTCGAAGGCAATCGCGATGAGGCGCAGCGCGTTTTCCGCGCGATGGCCGAGCGCGAGGACACGCGGCTGCTCGGCCTGCGCGGCCTGTTCATCGAGGCGCAGCGCGCCGACGATGCGGTCGGCGCGGTGATGATCGCGGAAGAAGCGATCAAGCTGTCGCCGTCCGCGACCTGGGCCTCGCACGCTGTGCTCGGCTTCCGCTGCGCGCGCGGCGACTGGAGCGGCGCGCTTGCGATCCTCGATTCGAATCTGTCCGCGGGCCAGATCGACAAGCCGACGTATCGGCGGCAGCGCGGCGTGCTGCTTACCGCGCGCGCGCTGGAATTGGAGACGATGGATCGTGACGTGGCGCGCGAGAGCGTGATGGAGGCGGTCAAGCTCGCGCCGACGCTGGTCCCGGCCGCGGTGCTCGCGGCAAGATTCGAGAGCGAGGCGCATCAGGTGCGCCGTGCCATGAAGCTGGTGGAAGCGGCCTGGCTCGCCAATCCGCATCCCGATCTCGCCGATGCCTACGCGCATGTGAAGCTCGGCGATTCCGCGCGGCAGCGCCTGCAGCGGGTCGAGACGCTCGCGGCCAAGACGCCAGCCGACAAGCCCGGCCATATCGAGGGCCAGCTCGCGATCGCGCGCGCCGCGATCGATGCCTCCGAGTTCGGCCGCGCCCGCGAGGTGCTCGCGCCTTACGTCAGCGATCCGACCCAGCGCGTCGCCCTGCTGATGGCGGAGATCGAGCGCGCCGAGCATGGCGATGGCGGCCGTGTCCGCGCCTGGACCCTGCGCGCAGTACGCGCTCGCCTCGACCCCGCCTGGACCGCGGACGGCTATGTCAGCGACCGCTGGCGGCCGGTCTCGCCGGTCACCGGCCGCCTCGATGCGTTCCAGTGGCAGACACCGGTCGCGAGCCTGCCCTCGGACAAGGGCGCCACGATCGAATCCTCGCCCTTCGAGGAAGCCATGCTGGCGGCCCCGCCGCCGAAGCGGGTCACCGCCGCTCCTGGCGCAGCTCCGGTGGAACCGCCGGTGATGGCCCCGGTGCCGGTACCGGCCGCCCAGGACAATTCGCCGCCTCCGGCCAAGGAAGTTCCACAGGAAGCTGCCAACGAAGCAGTCAAGGACGACGAGCCGACCGTCACACCCTCCGAGCCGGCGAATCCGGCTCCGGCGCCCGCCGAATCATCGCCGCCGGCGGCAACGCCGGTGTTCCGAACCCGAGCCGACCTCGGCAAGCAGGCATCGGCGCCGATCCAGGCCGTGATCCCGATCGTCCGCGCACCGGATGATCCCGGAATCGACGACGACGGCCCGAGCGATGAATTTACGGAACAAATCGGCACGCCCAAGGCCGACGCAAAGGCCCAGGCGGGCGGCTGGCGCGGATTCTGGTCCCGCTGGGGCGCGTGAGGCGTATTTCGAGCCCGGCTTGTCCTTGCCAATTCCGGCCATGCCCGATATCAGGAGCGCGTATCGGGGCCGGCATCGCGCAGGTCCCGGCCGGTTCGCCGCAATAGCTCAGTCGGTAGAGCACGTCATTCGTAATGACGGGGTCGGGGGTTCGAATCCCTCTTGCGGCACCAGCGCCTGCCTGTGTCCGGCCCGGAGACATGGGTAACGAAACGTACCTAAGAGATGGGTGACAACCTCGTGCCGATCGGGTTCGCGGGGTTTCAAAGTCATCTGCTCCAAGTTCGCTTCAAATTGCTCACCCCGCCGGCAATTTCGGCTCCTGCGCTCATTACGCTGATCGCTCCCGCTGCGGAAAGAACCGTCTCAGCGCCGGTCACAACCAAGCCCGCCGACCAGGACCACGGCATCTACCGGTAAGCCGCTCGCCAAAGCAAATGGCCGGGCGAAGGCCGGCCATGCGCATCTTGGTCGCGCCTATTGCGAGACCGTCTGCACCACGCTTCCGATCGGGCGCGTGGTCGTGCCTGCGGTCGGCACCTTCAACTCCTTCATCAGCGCCTCGTCATATTCCGGCAGCGTCTGAAGCGTCGTCTTCGCTTTCATCTGCACGACCTTGTAGCCGCCGGCCTTGAGCCGCGCGAGCAGCGCCGGCATGGCTTCGCCGGTGTGCTTCTGGAAGTCATGCATCAGGATGATGCCCTTGCCGAGCTTGTCGAGCCTGGTCATCACGGTCTCGACGATCTTCTCGGGCGTGGCACCCTTCCTGAAATCGAAGGAGTCGATGTCCGTCGAGAACATCGCGACGTTGCGGGTGCCGAAATAGGTCACCATCGCCGGATTGTGCTGGAGCTGCGGGAAGCGGAAGAACGGCGCCGGGTTGGTGCCGAGCGCGAAGCGCACCGCGCTAAAACCCTTCTCGACCTCGTCCTTGACTTGTTGCTCGGTCATCTTCTTGCTGTTCAGGTTGACATGCGACCAGGTGTGCGTGCCGACCGTGTGGCCCTGGGCCAGTACCTGGCGCAGGATTTCCGGATGGTAGGTCGCGTGCTTGCCGACCGAGAAGAACAGGCCCTTGGTGCATTCGTCCGCGAGCGCCTTCAGCACGGCGGGCGTGTTGACCGGCCACGGGCCGTCGTCGAAGGTCAGCACGACCTCCTTCTCGGTGAGGAAGTCGAACTGCTTGAAATGCTCGAAGCCGAAGCCCGGACCGCCTGTCGTGTCGATCTCGACCACGCGGGACACGCCCAACGCGTTCGGATTGGCGCAGGCCTGTTTCGGCTGCATCGGCATGACCGGCGCGGGTGCCGGAGCCGCTGCGGCCGGCTTGGCCGCGATCGCCGCGGTGGTCTCGACGTCGTCCTTGGCGGCGAGCTTCGCCTGTGCCGGCAACGGGTCGGCGGTACGGGCGGCAATCGTCTTGGGAGCGCCCTGGTCGGCGCGCGCGGAATAATAAAACCAACCGCCGGCGGCGATCACGACCGCCGCAACTACACTGGCCAGCATCAGGCCCAACGCATTACGCATCGCTACTCTTTCCAATTACGCAACCAAACCGGCGGAATTTCCCGCGCGACAAGCCATTAATGCGAAGTAAGAGTTAACGTGACACCAACGCGACGGCGGTCGTGGAGGAATTTCAGCGGGGTGCGCCAAAGTGACCGGGATCACAGAGGATCGGCCTCCCGTGAGCGTCATCACAGTGGAAACGGATTTCCCGGATCATCGTAGCTCCCATCGATAACGGGGCCGCTTGTGGCGGTGCCAATGGGAGCTTCAAATGACCAAGTCGTTTACCAGCAAGATCCGTGACGCCAGCCTAGCCTTGGGCTTTGCCGCCATCGTCTCGATCATCTCGACGAACTCGAGCTTCGCGTTCTCGGCCGAGGCGCAGCAGATGTGCACTGGCGATGCCTTCCGCCTCTGCTCGGCGGAGATCCCCAACATCCCGAAGATCACGGCCTGCATGGTCAAGCACCGCTCTGACTTAAGCGCCGGCTGCCGCGCGGTGATGGACAAGGATCTCGCCAAGGGCGCCTCGCGCAAGATCGCTGACGCCCAGGACAAGCAGTAAGCAACGCGGCGATCATTGCGCTGGTCAGCTCCCCTTGCGATGTGTCCCGGCATGAAGCCGGGGCCATGCGGCGGCGCCTTGCAGCCAGTCAACAAAGCCGTTGCAGCCCCGGTATCGTCGCACTAGCTTCGCCCGCACATTCTTTTGCGCTACGAGGCATTACGCGATGGCCAGATTTCTTTTCATCATCCCTTTTCTGCTGTGCGCATCGGCTGCATCCGCACAACAGCAGCCCGGCCACGATGCCTGCGCGCGCGACGTCTCGCGCTTCTGCCGCGCCGTGATGAACAATGGTGATGGCGCCGTGCTCGCCTGCCTGAAGCAGAACCGCACGCGCCTGAGCAAGGCCTGTGACAAGGTGCTGACGGAACACGGGCAGTAACGATTTCTGTAGCACGGATGAGCGCAGCGAAATCCGGGAACGCTTGGCCCCGCATGTCGCTTCGCTCATGCGGGCTACGGGCCGAAAGAAGCTACGTGCCGCTCCCTGCCGCGGTCGCGACTACCGGTAGCACCTCGCTATTCGCCCGGTCCGGCGTCTCGTCCTTCCAGCGCACCGAACCGAATGGGCGCTCCAGCATGCGGCGGATCCGAACCGGCTCGGGACCGATGTGGAAATCGATCGCCTGCTGATGCAGCGCGCGTTCGGACTGGGTCGAGCGGTTGCGCTGGCGCAGGTAATCGAACCAGGTCGGGCAATGATAGCGCTCGGTCCACAGTTCGGGATCGGCGATGTCGCGGGCGATCGACCAGCCATAGGCGCCGTTGCGCTGGCGGGAGAGCTGCACGTCCTGCATCACGTTGTGGAACGCGCGCGCGTTCTCTTGCGCGACGCGGTATTCGATCTCGACCACCAGCGGCCCGCTACGCCCGGTCAGCGACAGCTTCACCTCGGGATCGGCCAGCACCTCTGCATCCTCGTTGCGCGCGCCGACGCGCGGCATCGCCAGCCGAATGCCGAGCAGCGGCGAGATCAGCATCAGGCCTGCCGCCGTCAGCAATGCGATCTCGACGCCGGCATAGTCGGTGAGATGGCCCCAGCCCCAGGCGCCGATGGCGATGCCACCGGAAATCGACGCCTGGAACGCCGCCAGCGAGCGGCCCGCGACCCAGCGCGGCGCCGAGAGCTGCACGCCGATGTTGAACAGCGCGATCGCAGCCATCCAGACCGCGCCGGCCAAGACCAGCGCGGTCGCCGTCAGCACCGGCTCCGTGCTCAGGGCCAGGGCGGCCATCGCGAAAGCCATCGAGATGGTGCAGGCGCGGATCGCGGCCTCGCCGCTCATGCGCTTGCGCAATTCGTGGATGTTGAGCGCGCCGATCACCGCGCCCATGCCGAAGGCACCCAGCATGATGCCGTAGGTCTGCGCGCCGCCACGCAGCAGGTCACGCGCGACCAGCGGCATCAGCGCCATCACCGCGCCGCCGATCAGGCCCATCACCAGCGTGCGCAACAGCACGATCTTGATCGGCGGCGAATTGGTGATGTAGCGCACGCCCGAGACCATGGCGCGGTTGAGCTTTTCCCGCGGCAGGCGCGAAGGCTCGGTGCTGCGGCGCCAGAGCAGCAGCACCACCAGAAGCGGCAGATAGAGGATCGCATTGCAAGCGAACGCGGCGACCGCGCCGAGCGCAGCGACGATGACGCCGCCGACCGCCGGACCGAAGCTGCGCGCGATGTTGTAGCTGATACCGTTCAGCGCGACTGCCGAAGGCAGTGCATCGGGCGGCACCTGCTCGCTGACCGAGGATTGCCAGGCCGGGCCGAACAGCGCGTTGCCGCTGCCGACGACGAAGCAGAAGGCGAGCAGCGTTTCCGGGGTGATGAGCTTGAGGCCGGCCAAGATCGTCAGGGCCGTTGCGCCGATCAGCGCGATCGACAGTGAAATCACGCTGACGATGCGGCGGTCATACATGTCGGCGATGGCGCCAGCCGGCATCGAGATCAGCATGATCGGCAGCATCAGGGCGGTTTGCACCAGGGCCACCTTGTCTGCCGAGGCCGCCATCTGCGTCATCGCCCAGGCCGCGCCCACGCCCTGGATCAGGAGGCCAAGATTGGAGAGCAGGCTGGCGAGCCAGATCCGCCGAAACACGGTGTACCGCAGGGGTGCGGCAATGCCGTCGGCGCCACTTTTCTGGCGGTTCGTCTGCTCGGTCATATCCCCTTCCAAACGGTCTTGCAGAAATGGTCCCAGGCGATTCCGGCAAATTCAGTGATGCCCGCGAAAGTCCTTCGCTGTCCAGTGTTTAGGCCGCTATAAGCGGTGCAAAGAGGCGGTTTGCCGGGGAGGAACAGATGAAGCTGTCACGACGGACGATTTTGCAGGGCGTTGGCAGCTTGCCTTTCGCAGTTGCGAGCTTGCGGACGGCTGCGATCGCGCAGACCGCGCCGGCGGCCGCGCCGAACACGGACGTGCCGCCGATCCTGTTCGTTCACGGCAATGGGGACTATGACGCGCTCTGGATGACGACGCTCTGGCGGATGGAATCCAATGGCGTCGCGCGCGAGCGCATGATGGCGATCAATTTCACCGATCCCCTGGCGCGCAGCGACGACAAGCTCGAGCAGGCGGGGCGTTCCTCGACCGAGGACCAGCGCCGCGAGCTGGCCGCTGCCATCGCCGAGCTGAAGCGCCGGACCGGTGCGGCGCGCGTGGCGCTGGTCGGCAGCTCGCGCGGCGGCTATGCCATTCGCAACGTCATCAAGAATGGCGGTGCCGGCGATGTCAGCCACGCCGTGCTGTGCGGCACGCCCAATCACGGCGTGTTCGCGACCGACGACCAGCCGAACAACGAGTTCAACGGCCGCGGCACGTTCCTGCGCAGCCTGAACGAAGGCGAGAGCGAGGTGACGCCGGGGGTTGCCTTCCTCACGTTGCGCAGCGACGGTCTGGACAAATATGCGCAACCCGACGGCCGCTTCATCGGCAAGCCTGGCACACCGACCAATGTCAACGCCGAGGGGCCCGAGCTGAGGGGCGCCACCAACCTCGTGCTCGGCGCGCTCGACCATCGCGAGGTCGCGTTCCACCCGCGCGCGTTCCGGGAGATCTACAAGTTCATCGCCGGGCGTGAGCCCGCGCGCATCGCGATTGTGCCGGAGACGAATGTGAGGCTGAGCGGCCTGGTCACGGGCACGCCCGGCGGCGTATCGACCAATCGCCCGGTGGCGGGTGCAACCGTCGATATCTTCCGTGTCGATCCCGAAACCGGCGAGCGCATGGGCAGTGCCGTGCACAGCACGAAGACCGGCGCTGACGGCCGCTGGGGGCCGGCGCAGGTCGAGCCGTCCTGGTCGCTCGAATTCGTGCTGGCGGCGCCGGATGCGCCGATCACGCAAATCTACCGCTCGCCCTTCCCGCGCTCGTCCGACGTCGTGCACCTCCGGCCCGCGCGCCCGATCGGACCGGCCGACAAGGATGCCGGCGCGGTCGTGATCATGTCGCGTCCGCGCGGCTATTTCGGACTGCCGCGGGACGTGGTGCTGTTCGACGGCAGGGAGCCGGCCGACGTCAAGCCGGGCGTGCCCACGGATGCGACAGCAACACTGCGGCTTCCGGGCAGCGAGGTCGGACGTAACATCGTGGCTCAATTCGGCGAAGAGCGGATCGTGGCCCGCACCTGGCCTGCCGCCGAGAACCGGATTGCGATTGCCGAGCTGACTTACTAGCTATTAGCCTGCGTCACATCCGCGGGAGAGAGCCATGAATATCGCCAGCGTGCGTCGGCCCATCATCCCTCCCGCTCCCCCGCGTGCGCCCGACGACATGTCGTTCTTCGGCCGTCTCGCGGTGATCCGGCAGAACATGATCGCGACCTGGGGGCAGCGCGCCTATGAGGAAGACGTCATCCCGGGCCGCTTCTTCTTCCGCAACAGTTTTATCCTGAACCAGCCGGATGCGATCCGGCACGTCCTGCTCAGCAATTACGAGAATTACACGCGCACGCCGGCAGGCATCCGCATGCTGCGCCCCGTGCTCGGCGACGGCCTCCTGATCGCGGAAGGTCATTCCTGGACCTTTCAGCGCCGCACCCTCGCGCCAGCCTTCACCCCGCGCGCCACCGCAAATCTCGTCCCGCACATGACGGCGGTGCTCGACGAGACCATCGCAAAGCTCGATGAGCGCGCGGGCGAAGACGTCGACCTGCGCGAGGTCATGCAGCGCATGACCCTCGAGATCGCCGGGCGCACGATGTTCTCGTTCGGCATGGACCGGCACGGCGCGACCCTGCGCAACTTCATCATGGAATATGCCGCGCGGTTGGGACGTCCCTATTTCCTCGACATGGTACTGCCGGTTTCCTGGCCGAGCCCGATGGATCTTGCGCGCGCCCGTTTCCGCAAGCGCTGGACCGAGTTCGTTGCCATGCTGATCGCCGAACGTCGCGCGGCCGGCAAGAAGGATGGCGCGCCGCCGCGCGACCTGTTCGATCTCATGGACGAGGCGCGCGATCCCGAAACGGGCAAGGGCTTCTCGGACGAGCAGCTCGTCGACGAGGTCGCGACCATGATCCTGGCGGGTCACGAGACCACGGCGACGGCGCTGTTCTGGGCGCTCTATCTGCTCGCGCTCGATCCGGAGACGCAGGAAGAGCTCGCGTCCGAGACAAGCGGCGAGCATCTCGACAGTATCGCCGACATCGATCGCCAGAAATTCACCCGCGCCGTGATCGACGAGACCATGCGGCTCTATCCGCCCGCCTTCCTGGTCGCGCGAGCCGCGCGCGAGAGGGACAATGCCGCGGGCGTCGAGATCGGCAAGGGCGACATCATCATGATCGCGCCCTGGTTGCTGCATCGGCACGAGAAGCTGTGGGATCAGCCGAACGCGTTCATTCCAAAGCGCTTCATGTCGAAAGAGGCGCCGGACCGCTTCGCCTATCTGCCGTTCGGCGCAGGTCCGCGCGTCTGCATCGGCGCGCCGTTCGCGCAAGCCGAATCCGTGCTGGCCCTGGCCCGGTTGATCGGCGCCTTCCGCGTCGAGCTCGCCGATCAGGCTGTTCCCGTGATTCCGCAAGGCGTCGTCACCACCCAGCCGGACCATTCGCCCATGTTCCGCATCACGCGTCGGTGACAGGCGCTCGTCCGGCCGACGGCGTGATTCATCCTAGATAGAGCCCCTGCCATGAGCGACATCCAGGCCCAGTTTTCCGTTCTGAAGCAGACCGCCGATCCGAAGGTTGTCGATGCGATCGCGCAGCTGATCGCCCAGGGTCAAGATCGCGACCTTAACCGCATCAATGTGCTGGATTTTGCCGATCGCACCGGGCTCGACCAGGAGAAGGTCATTTCCGGATTCCTGCATGCCTCGCGGCTTGGCCTGTTCGACATGAGCTGGAACGTGCTGTGTCCTGGCTGCGGAGGGGTCCTGGGCGCACACGCAACGCTGAAATCGTTGAAGCACGAAGACTACAACTGCGCGCTCTGTGCAGCCGGATACGAGGCATCTGTCGATGAGATGGTCGAGGTGGCCTTCACCGTCAGTCCGCGGGTTCGCCGCATCGGTGCTCATGATCCCGACACGCTGCCGATCTGGGAATATGTCCGGCAGATGTTCTGGAGTTCAGGCGTCGACATCAACGATGAAACCTTTGCGCGCCTGATCAACGAGGTGACGCTCGAGGCACTCGAATTGCCTGCCGGCGAGAAGGCAATCCTCTCGCTGACCCTGCCCAGCCAGTTCATCATCGTGTTCGAGCCGGTCACTCATTCGGCGCATTTCCTCGACGTCCGGGGTGAGCCGACGAGCGAACGCCAGCAGCTTTCGATCATGTTCAACAGGCTGGAGGCGCCTACGGGGACCACGGTGATGCGCCCCGGGCCGTTGCGCCTTACGCTCGAGAATCAATCGGGCGGTCGCGTGTTGCCCTCGGTCTGGATTGCTGCCGACGCGCTGCATGAGATGATCGGCAAGCGCAAGCCAATTCTGACCGCCAAGCGGATGCTGTCCAATCAGACGTTCCGCGATGTTTTCAAGGCCGACAATCTCAACGTTGACCAGCGATTGAAGATCACATCGTTGACCTTCCTGTTCACCGACCTGAAGGGATCGACGGCCCTGTACGAGCGCGTCGGCGACCTCAGTGCTTTCGATCTTGTGCGCGCGCATTTTCGTGCGCTCCTGGAGATCATCGCTGCCGAGAAGGGTGCAGTTGTGAAGACGATCGGTGATGCCGTCATGGCGACCTTCGTCAGACCTGAGCACGCCATCACCGCCGGACTGCGCATGCGCGCAGCCATGGACGAATTGAACAGGCAGCGCGGCGCCAACGATCTCATTCTCAAGATCGGCATCCATGAAGGTCCCTGCCTCGCGGTGACGCTCAACGAGCGCCAGGATTATTTCGGCCAGACGGTCAACATCGCGGCTCGCGTGCAGAGCCTGTCGACCGCGCAGGAGATCCACATCACCGGGCCGGTGGCGGATGCGCCGGCGGTCGCCGAGCTGCTGGAGCGGCGCGCGATCAAGCCGATCCAGAAGCAGGCCGCGCTCCGCGGCATCGCCGACAAGATGGTGGTGTACGAGATACCGTGAGGGAGTGCGGCGGCCGCAGCGCCGTCATTCATGCACAAGTAATGACGGTGTCGAGGCAGGTGCGTATCCCAGCCACCGTCGTCATGTCCGGACAAGCCTGGACATGACCGCGAGCCGCGCTCCGGATTGCTGAAACGTAATGCAGCGCGCGGAACTGACGCACGTTGCGCCGGTTGAGTTTCCCGCTCATATAATGCTGGTATCGGCCGCACCCCTCGCGGCGTCATTGATCTCGGTAGGACCTCATGCTCGACGGCTTGCGCCAGTTCATCGCCGACATTGTCGGTCCCCAAGCTCAGGACCGCGCATTCGGCGACAGCGATTATCGGCTGGCGGCGACCGCCCTGCTGGTCCATGTGGTCTCGCTGGACGGTCAGCCGAGTGCAGCCGAGAAGCGCAAGCTGCACAGCCTGATCGAAAGCCATTTCGGCCTCGATCGCGGCACCGCGGATCGCCTGATCGCCGATGCGACGGAGGTCGAGGGCGAGGCGGTGGACCTCTATCACTTCACCAGCGTCATCATGCGCTCGCTGGACGAAGAGGGCCGCAAGCGCATCGTGCAGATGATGTGGGAGCTGGTCTATGCCGACGGCCAGGTCAGCGAATTCGAGGACAATGTCGTCTGGCGTGCTTCCGACCTGCTCGGGATTTCCCAGCGCGACCGGATCGAGCTGAAGCACGCAGTCGCAGAGCGTGTCGGCGGCCAAATCAAGGACGGTGCCGTCGGCGGCTGACGGCGCTGGACTCGACGAAGCGCGGCGTGCGCGCATACATGACGAAACTTTAATTTATTCGCCGCCCGCGCCGAATTCGCCTGTAAATCCACGGTCTTTCAGCACTGCCTGTCGTTCTGCTCAAGCGGCCATGCTGTCAGCGCCGCTTGCCTGTTGCGTTCGGCCTATGCTCTCGTTCCCCCGTTGCGGGGCCAAAAAAGTTGCTTTCAAGAGACTTCGATCGTGGTTGAGCGGGTGACGCTGATTACTGGTGCCTCGGCGGGCATCGGGATGGAGCTGGCGCGTGTGTTTGCGTCCAATGGACATCGCCTCGCATTGACCGCGAGACGGGCAGACCGTCTGGAGGCGCTCGCCACTGAGCTGGCCGCCAAGTGCGGCAAGAAGCCGATCGTGATCGCCTGTGATCTCGAGGACAGGGACGCCGGCGCGACGATCGCGGCAGCGCTTGCGGCCGAAGGTGTCGAGCTCGATCATCTCGTCAACAATGCGGGCTTCGGCGTGTTCGGCGATGCGACCGAACGCGATCGCAGCGAGCAGCTCGGCATCGTCGACGTCAACGTCCGGGCCCTGACGGATCTGTCGCTGCGCTTTGCCGATCAGCTCGTCAGGAACAAGGGCGGTCTTCTCAACGTCGGATCCGTCGCCGGCTTCCTGCCCGGGCCCGGCATGGCCGTCTACTACGCGTCCAAGGCCTATGTGATTTCCTTCACCGAAGCGATGCGGGCGGAGCTTGCACCGCGCGGCGTCCGCGTCACCGTGCTTTGCCCGGGTCCGGTGCCCACCGAATTCCAGGCCCGCGCCGGCGTCGGATCGCAACATGATACGGCCGTTCTCAACGTCTCTGCCGCCGAAGTTGCACGGGAGGCGTATCGTGGCCTGATGGCCAACAAACGGGCAGTGCTGCCGGGTCTCGGCATCAAGATTGTGCCGTTCGCGCTCCGCTTCTTCCCGCGCGGCTTCATCCTGGCAGCCACCAGCCGGTTCCAGAGGCAGCGGCGCTGAAGAACGCCCGGTGCATCCGTAGTGGCCCGGAGCTTGCTTCAAGATCGGGGCGTGTGTGCGCAAACTCACACGATGTTAACCATCGCTTAGCTAAGCTGGCGGTCTGAACCGATAGCACTCGCAGAGGCCATGTCGTTCCGGACGGACAGGTTTGGTGGCGCAGATGTGGTGCCCTTCCCACGGAGGGCGCCGAGCGCCGCCGCCGCTGAAACCCGGCTGCCGATTCTGATCGTCCTGCATCAGGAATGCTCGACACCGGGCCGCGTCGGCAATGTGCTGCGCGCGCTCGGCCATCGCCTCGACATCCGCCGTCCACGCTTCGGCGATCCCTTGCCCGAGACGCTCGATCAGCATGCCGGTGCCGTGATCTTCGGCGGCCCGATGAGTGCCAACGATCCCGACGACTACATCCGCCGCGAGATCGACTGGATCGAAATTCCGCTTCGCGAGCAGCGGCCGTTCCTCGGCATCTGCTTGGGTGCGCAGATGTTGGCGATGCAGCTGGGGGCCCGTGTCGCGCCGCATGCGCAGGCGCTGACCCAGATCGGCTATTACCCGATCAGGCCGACCGCTGCTGGCCATGCGCTCTGCCCTCATTGGCCGGCACAGGTCTATCACTGGCATCGCGAGGGCTTTGAGCTGCCGGCCGGCACCGAGCTGCTCGCCGAAGGCGATGATTTTCCGGTGCAGGCGTTCCGTGCCGGGAATGCCTTCGGCGTGCAGTTTCATCCCGATGTGACCTACGCGATGATGCATCGCTGGACCACGCGCGGCTATGACGGTTTCAGCGCGCCCGGTGCGCGGCAGCGGCATCATCACTTCGCGGATCGAGCCGTCTACGATGTCGCGGAGCGCGCCTGGCTCGATCACTTCATCAACGGCTGGCTGGCGCGCCGGCCGGTGCTGGCGCAAGCCGCCGAGTGATCGCGACTTCGCGCAGGTCCTTGGCGCAGGTCCTTGGCGCAGGTCCTTGGCGCAAGTCCTTGGCGCAAGTCCCTGCCGCTTCCTTGGATATGCTAGGTTCGCCGCCAACGAGCGCGCGCGAGATCGCGCCGGCAAACCAGGGAGAGCGTCATGGCCTATGAACACATTCTCTATGAGGTGAGCGACAAGATCGCCACCATCACGCTCAACCGCCCCGATCGCATGAACGCGTGGACGCCGATCATGGAGCGCGACGTGCGCCACGCGATGGAAGCGTCAAACGCCGACGACAATGTCCGATTCATCATCCTCACCGGCGCGGGCCGCGCCTTCTGCGCCGGCGCCGACATGGATGCGCTGAAGGGGCTCGATCCCGACGACGTCAGGCGTGCTTCGAACCTGCCGCCGTTCGACATGAACCGCCGGCCGGATTGGCAGACGCGCTACGGCTATTACCCCTCGATCAAGAAGCCCGTCATTGCCATGCTGAATGGCGCCACGGCCGGCATCGGTCTCGTCCACGCGCTCTATTGCGATCTTCGCTTTGCTGCCGACAATACCGTGTTCACCACCGCCTTCGCGCGGCGCGGCCTGATTGCGGAGCACGGCATCAGCTGGATGCTGCCGCGCATCGTCGGTCACGCCAATGCGCTGGATCTGTTGCTTTCAGCTCGGCGCGTGTCGAGCGAGGAAGCGTTGCGGATCGGGCTGGTCAACCGGCTCTGCTCGCCCGAGAAGCTGCGCGAGGAGACCTACGCCTATGCGCGCGACCTCGCCGATTTCGTCTCGCCGAGCGCGATGGCCGTGATCAAGCGCCAGCTCTACGAGGTGCCGTTCCAGACGCTTGCCGAGGCGACGATCGAGGCCAACCGCGAGATGATGGTGGCGCTGAACGGGAGTGATTTCAGGGAGGGTGTAGCCAGCTTCATGGAGAAGCGGCCGCCGAGGTTTACGGGCAGGTAGGGACTGATTTGCGGATGAAGCCCGGCTTCGCCCTTCGGGCTGCGCCGCGGCAGCCTTCGCTACGAAAGGGCTTGCCGAGCCGAAGCTGGCGAAGCCAGCGAAGGCTGGTGGAGCCAGGCGGGATCGAACCGCCGACCTCGTCATTGCGAACGACGCGCTCTCCCAGCTGAGCTATGGCCCCTTTGCTGGCCGCTCTGGTGAACGCGGCCGACAACCGGGCGCCATTTAAGTCCCTGCCAAGGTCAAGTCAAGGACGGGTGTAACCCGGTTTTAGCCATTTCCGCGCCTGAACTTCCCTTGTTTGGGCCGGAGGGAACCGATATCTAGCAGCAGGCGTCAATCCCGACCGTAGCCAGAGTTTTCAAAAGCCAGAGGCCTCAAAAGCCATGCGTGCCGTTCTCGACATCGTCATCATCGTGCTCGACCTCTACGTCTGGCTGCTGATCGCCTCCGCAATCCTGTCCTGGCTGATTGCCTTCAACGTGGTGAACACCCGCAACCAGTTCGTGTCGGCGGTAGCGGAGTTCCTGTACCGGATCACCGAGCCTCTGCTGGCGCCGATTCGCAATTTCCTGCCGAGCCTCGGCGGCCTCGACATCTCGCCGATCATCCTGATCCTGATCATCATGTTCATCGAGCGGGTGATCCTGTACTACATCTACCCGAACGTGATCTGAGCGGGCTGGGGCGCCTTGGTTGCGAACGAAGCTTCAAGGGAACCCTGGCGTTACTCGACCGCAGGAATCAGCATCGCGCTGCGGGTGACGCCACGCGGCGGCCGCGACGACATCGACGGCATCGAGCAACTCTCGGATGGCCGCAGCGTGCTCAAGGTGCGGGTGCGCGCCATGGCCGATGGCGGCGAGGCCAACAAGGCCGTTCTGGTGCTGCTGGCGAAATCGCTTGGCGTACCGAAGGCCAGCGTCAAGCTTTTGTCCGGGGCGACCTCGCGGCTGAAGCAGATCGCGGTCAACGGCGATCCGACACGGCTCGGCGAAGCCTTGCGCCGGCTCACGTCGGCCCATTCGATAGACTGAGGAACTGACATGACCGCTGAGATCATCGATGGAAAAGTCATCGCCGCGGACCTCCGCGCCCGCGTCGCCGACGAGGTCGCCCGGGTCAAGCGCGAGCACAATCTGGTGCCGGGCCTTGCGGTCGTCCTGGTCGGCAACGACCCCGCCAGCGAGGTCTATGTCCGCTCCAAGCGCACCCAGACCCAGGCGGCCGGGATGACCTCGTTCGAGCACAAGCTGCCGGCCGACGTCTCGCAAGCAGATCTGCTGGCGCTGGTCGCAAAGCTCAACCGCGATCCCGCCGTGCACGGCATTCTGGTGCAGCTGCCGCTGCCGAAGGGGCTGAACACCGAAGCCGTCATCAACGCGATCGACCCCGCCAAGGACGTTGACGGGCTACATCCGAACAATGCCGGCCGGCTCGCCGGCGGCTTTGAGGCGCTGTCGCCCTGCACGCCGCTCGGCTGCATCATCCTGACCAAGAGCGTGCACGCCTCGCTCGAAGGCATGAACGCCATCGTCCTCGGTCGCTCCAACCTGGTCGGCCGCCCGCTGGTGCAATTGCTGCTGAACGAGAACGCCACGGTGACGATCGCGCATTCGCGCTCGCGCGATCTGCCTGATCTCGTGAAGCGCGCCGACCTCGTCTATGCCGCGGTCGGCAAGGCGGAGATGGTGCGCGGCGACTGGCTGAAGCCGGGCGCCACCGTGATCGATATCGGCATTACCCGGATTCCGAAGGAGGATGGCAAGACGCGCCTCGTCGGCGACGTCGCCTATCAGGAAGCGCTCGGCGTCGCCGGTGCCATCACGCCGGTGCCGGGCGGCGTCGGCCAGATGACGGTGGCGTGTCTGCTGGTGAATACGCTGCGGGCAGCGTGTGCGATTGCCGGCCTGCCGAAGCCGGCGGTGTAGTTGAACTCTCATGCCCCGGACGCAGCGTGAAACGATGCGCTGCCGAGCCGGGACACGGAAGCATCAACCCTTCTTCTTCTTCTTCTCGCGCTCGATGCCTTCGAGGATCAGCTTGTGCGCTTCCTCAGGGCCGCCCCAGCGCAAAATCTTCACCCACTTGCCCTTTTCGAGATCCTTGTAGTGCTCGAAGAAGTGCTGGATCTGCTGCAGCGTGATGTCCGGCAAGTCGGAATAGCTCTTCACCTTGTCGTAGCGCTGAGTCAGCTTCGATGACGGCACTGCCAAAATCTTCTCGTCGCCGCCGGCTTCGTCTTCCATGAACAGCACGCCGACCGGGCGCACGCTCATGACGGCGCCGGGAATGATCCCGCGGGTGTTGATGATCAGGACGTCGCAAGGATCGCCGTCGTCCGACAGCGTATGCGGGATGAAGCCGTAGTTACCGGGGTAACGCATCGGCGTGTAGAGGAAGCGGTCGACCACCAGCGTACCGGCCTCCTTGTCCATCTCGTACTTGATCGGTTCGCCGCCCACGGGGACCTCGATGATGACGTTGACGTCGTGTGGTACGTTTTTCCCGATCGAGACCGCATCGATACGCATTCAAGGCTCCGTTATTGCCGAGGTGAAATCGCGCCCGGCAGCGATTTTGGCGCTGTCATACGCGGGCTTGGCCCGCTGATCCATCGCGTTTTTGTGAAATAATGAATCCGGCGACCACCGGCTCTTGAGGCAACGGGTATCGACGGACGGGAAACCCTGCCGGGAGGGTTTCAGCAGCTCAATTGGTCCAGGCGAAGGCAACCTTGTCGAGCGATTTCGGCCCGAACCGCTCAGACGAACGTGCCACCATGCGTCCTCCCAACGCCCGGTAGAACTCGGTCGCGGGGTCATTGTCCGAGAGCGCCCACACCACCATGCTCTTCAGCCCGCTCTGCATCAGGTCGCGGCGGGCGGCAGCGAACAGCCGGCGGCCGAAGCCGAGTCCCTGAAATTCGGGCCGCAGATAAAGCTCGTAGATTTCTCCGTCGAAATGCAGGCTGCGGGCGCGGTTGCGGCCGTAATTGGCATAGCCGGCGATCTTGTCGCCGAACACCAGCACACTGACGCGGCTGCCCTTGCGGATTGCACTGTCCCACCACTGCGGACCGCGGCGATTGATCAGCTTCTCCAGCTCGGCGCCGGGAATGATGCCCTGATAGGCCGAACGCCAGGCTTCGTCATGGGTCGATGCCACCGCAGTTGCATCTGCAGCTTTGGCCGGCCGGACCTCGATCAGGGTTGTGCTCATGGACGCGATCAAACCAAGTCGCCGCGCCGGCGGCAAGACCTATCGTTAATTATCGGTTAACCTGTGGACTTTCTGCATCAGTATTTTGGCCATGCTGTGCCGAAAGAGGACAAGCCGACATTTCAGACGGCAATCGCAGGACCAAGCGTCGGTACGAAACTACGTTACGGCAACCAGGGAAGGGCAGTGGCAACGCAGAAAGTCGGCCGATAATGATTCGTTCCTACCAATCTGGCTGTCACTATTCGCATTCGCCCTCGGCAATTCATGCGGCTCCTCAACACCATTGCGCTCCTGCCTCTGTTGGCTTTGCTGACTGCGCCGCCTCTGTGTGCTCAGGCCACGCTCGGCCCATCGGGGGAGGAGGGCGAACCGTTTCGTCGGCAAGAGTGGCTTGTGCCCTCGCCGGATACCCACCTTGCTGCGCATGCCCTGCTGTTTCGCCCCGCTGGCCCAGGTCCGTTCCGACTCGCGGTGATCGCGCACGCCTCGACGCAGAACGCGTTGCGTCGTGCGCAAATGCCGCAGCCGGAATACCGTCCGCTCGCCGCCTACCTCGTCGCGCGCGGTTTTGCCGTGCTGGCGCCGGAGCGGCCCGGGCATGGTGCGACCGGCGGCCGCTATATCGAGGATCAGGGCGGCTGCGACGAGGCCGACTACGCACGCTCGGGCCGCGCAACGGCCAACGCAATTTCGCGTGCACTGGCCTATCTGCAAAAGCAGGATTTCATCGGCAAGGAGGCCGCCATCGTGATCGGCCATTCCGCCGGGGGATGGGGTGCATTGGCGCTGGCCAACGCCGATCCCAAGGTGATCTCCGCGATCATCGCCTTTGCGCCGGGGCGCGGTGGCCATGCCAATGATGAGCCGAACCGAATCTGCGCGCCGCATACGCTGCTTGCCGCCGCCGCGGAGTTCGGCAGGGCGGCGCGCATTCCCGTCACTTGGCTAGTTGCGAGCAATGACAGCTATTTCGCCACGGCATTTTCGCAGAAACTCGTCGGTGCGTTTCGCGGCAGCGGCGGAAAGGTCGAGTTTCGCTCACTGCCGGCCGTCGGCAGCGAGGGCCACTGGATGATCGAAACCGAAGCCGGCGTCAAAGCCGCAAGCGGTGAGCTCGCGCGCGCACTGAACCAGAGCGGGCCAACGGCCATCCAGAAGCCATGGGGCAATCGCTGATGCAGAAATGGCCCGACGATGACGTGATCCTGTTCGACGGCATCTGCATCTTCTGCTCGCGCTGGGTGCGGTTCGTTGGGACCCGCGACACGGCGAAGCGGTTTCGCTTTACGCCAATCCAGTCGGATTATGGAACGCGGTTGGCGCGAACGTTCGGCATCGATCCGGAGGATCCCGACACCAATGCGGTGATCCATGGGGGCGAGGCGTTCATGAAGTCGGATGCTGCGCTGACGGTGCTGTCGCAGCTCCCCGGCTGGGGCTGGGTACGCGCATTATTCGTCGTGCCGAAGCCGTTGCGGGACCCGATCTACAATCTCGTCGCGCGCAACCGCTATCGCATCTTCGGCAAGTACGACGCCTGCTTCGTGCCCGATGCCGATTTGCGAGCGCGGGTGATTGAGTAGCCCGTCATTGCGAGCGTAGCGAAGCAATCCAGAATCTCTCCGTGGCGGCAGTCTGGGTTGCTTCGCTGCGCTCGCAATGACGGAGGGCGTGGCTACGGCTTGCCCAAAGCCGCGAGCACTTCCTTCGCCGCTCGCTCCCCACTATCCCGCGCCCCATGCGCCGTCGTGAAAAAGGTCGGCGACGTTGCCTCGCCCGCGAAGAACAGGCGGCCAGCTACCGGCGCGGCCAGCACGGCACGGTCGCCGGCATGCCCGGGAAGCGCATGCGAGTAGGACCCCCGCGCAAAAGGATCGCGCGCCCAGCGCGACTCGCAGAGCGGCTTCAGCTTGTGCCTGACATCATTGCCGAGAAAACCCGCGATCTCATCGATGCTGTGCGCGGCAATGGCGCCGTCGCCGGCGGCTTCCAGCTCGCGGGCAAAGCTGCCGCCGAAGAAGCCTTCGATGCAGGGCTGGCCAAACGGGCGGATGTGATAGGTGCCCATCTCGGTGCGCATGGTGGCGCCGCGTAAGTTGCCCTCCTTCGGAAAGGCCTCGGCGTCCTCGAGCGCCAGCGTCACCTTGTCGTCGACGCCGAGCGGCAGGCCGGAGGCGGCGTCGACCTTGGCGGAGAGCGGCGGCGAGAAGCGGATCACCTCAAGGGCGATCAGATCCGTTGGCACGGTGACGATCACCTTGTCCGCCGTCAGCGTGCCCCGCGATGTCTCGATGCGGATGCGCTTGTCGGAATGGTCGATCAATGTGACGTTACAGTTCAGCTCCACTGGGCAGGAAGCGCCATAGGCTGCTACCAGCGCGCCATAGCCGCGGCGGACGCGCCAATTGACGTTCGTGTCCTCATAAGCGTCCCAGTCCAGCGTGGACATGTCCTTCAGCTCGCAGCCGTTGATATAGGTCGAGATCGCGTCGATCATCGGATTCCAGCGATTGCCTGGCTCAAGGCTCACGCTCGCAGGCTCGTCCTGGCCCTTCTGCGCCGCTTCCCACAGACGCTCATAAAACGCGTCCATCGCACGCATGAAATCGTCGCGCTCGCTTTGCGGAAAGGCATTGCCATAGGCGCGCTCGCGCCAGGGCGGCAGATCCTTGTTGACCTCGAAACCGAGTTGCCGTGCGATCGGCACGAAGGAGTTCTTGTCCGCCGAATGCAGCCAGCCGCAGCCGACGTCGAACGTCACCTCAGGCGAGGCCTGCACGGTCCAGGCCCGGCCGCCGAGCCTGTTACGCGCCTCCAGCACGATGACTGAGAGGCCGGAGCCCGCCAGCGCATGCGCCGCGCCGAGACCTGCGGCACCGGCGCCGATGATCGCGACGTCGACGGAGGAGGGGAGGGAGGTCATGGCCGGGCTCTAAAGCGCGATGAGATTTGGATGAATCGTCATCGCGCTTTAGCTTGTTGTTTACGCATGATCTTTCCGGAAAACCGCTTCGCACTTTTCCGGATCATGCTTTAGCACGTCTCTGATACGCGCTGAAGCCGCAACGCGCACAGCTGTCATCACCCGCGCAGGCGGGTGATCCAGTATTCCAGAGACGATCGTTATAGAGCCGAGATGCCGCGGCGTACTGGATTCCCCGCCTTCGCGGGGAATGACAGTGAACGAGAGTGGGAGCCTTACGCCACCGCTTCCTTGGCCTTTTCCGCGCGCTTGCGCTCGTTCGGGTCGAGGTGCTTCTTGCGCAGGCGGATCGACTTCGGGGTGACCTCGACGAGCTCGTCGTCCTCGATATAGGCGAGCGCCTTTTCCAGGGTCATGCGGATCGGCGGGGTCAGGCGCACGGCTTCGTCCTTCGAGGTCGTGCGGATGTTGGTGAGCTGCTTGCCCTTGAGCACGTTGATCTCGAGATCGTTGTCGCGGGTGTGCTCGCCGACGATCATGCCGCGATAGACCTTCCAGCCCGGCTCGATCATCATCGGGCCGCGGTCTTCCAGCTTGAACATGGCATAGGCCACGGCCTCGCCCTGGTCGTTGGAGATCAGCACGCCGTTGCGGCGACCCTGGATCTCGCCCTTGTACGGCGCATAGCCGTGGAACAGGCGGTTCATGATCGCGGTGCCACGGGTGTCGGTCAGCAACTCGCCCTGGTAGCCGATCAGGCCGCGGGTCGGGGCGTAGAACACCAGGCGCTGGCGGTTGCCGCCGGACGGCTTCATCTCGATCAGCTCGGCCTTGCGCTCGCTCATCTTCTGCACGACGACGCCGGAATGCTCCTCGTCAACGTCGATCACGACCTCCTCGATCGGCTCCATGGTGGCGCCGGTGGCCTCGTCCTTCTGGAACACGACGCGCGGGCGCGACACCGAGAGCTCGAAGCCTTCGCGGCGCATGGTCTCGATCAGGATCGCGAGCTGGAGTTCGCCGCGGCCCGACACTTCCATCGCGTCCTTGTCGGCGGATTCGACGACGCGCAGCGCGACATTGCCCTCGGCTTCACGCAACAGACGGTCGCGGATCATGCGGCTCGTCACCTTGTCGCCTTCGGTGCCGGCGAGCGGGGAGTTGTTGACGATGAACGACATCGACACGGTCGGCGGATCGATCGGCTGCGCCGGCAGCGGCACCTCGACAGTCGGATCACAGAAAGTGTCGGCAACGGTGCCCTTGGTGAGGCCCGCGATGGCGACGATGTCGCCGGCTTCTGCCTCATCGAGCGGTGTGCGTTCGAGGCCGCGGAACGCAAGGATCTTGGTGATGCGGCCGGACTCGACCAGCTTGCCCTCGGCGTTGAGCACCTTGACCTGCTGGTTCGGTTTCAGCGTGCCGGAGGAGATGCGGCCGGTGATGATGCGGCCGAGATAGGGGTTGGCTTCGAGGATGGTGCCGATCATCCGGAACGGACCCTCTTCGACCTTCGGCGGCGCGACGTGGCGCAGGATCAGGTCGAACAGCGGCTCCATGCCTTTGTCCTTCGGACCCTCGGGACTCTCGGCCATCCAGCCTTGCTTGGCCGACCCGTAGAGGATCGGGAAATCGAGCTGCTCCTCGCTGGCATCGAGCGCGGCGAACAGATCGAACACCTCGTTGATCACTTCGGTCGGCCGCGCGTCGGGGCGATCGACCTTGTTGATGACGACGATCGGCTTGAGGCCGACCTTCAGCGCCTTGGAGACCACGAATTTGGTCTGCGGCAGCGGGCCCTCGGCGGCGTCCACCAGCACCAGGGCGCCGTCCACCATGTTGAGGATGCGCTCGACCTCGCCGCCGAAATCGGCGTGGCCGGGGGTGTCGACGATGTTGACGCGGGTGTCCTTCCACTGCACCGAGGCTGCCTTGGCCAGGATGGTGATGCCGCGCTCACGCTCCAGGTCGTTGGAGTCCATGGCGCGCTCGGTCACTTTCTGGTTCTCACGGAACGTGCCGGATTGCTGCAGGAGGCGGTCGACCAGGGTGGTCTTGCCGTGGTCGACGTGGGCGATGATGGCGACGTTACGAAGGTTCATGAGTGAGCTTCTTTGCGGTCGAACAATGGGTTAAGCGCGATCTCGCCGGTCGGACCGGGACCTCTTCTCGAAACAACGCTGGAAGACTGGAAACAGGGCGCTTTGCGCCCAAAAAGGAAGCCCGGCCATATCAGACCGGGCGCCCTACGCGTTGCGGCGCAATATATGCAAAAACGGCCAAAAAACAATGTGTTCTTTGGCCGTTGGTTGACTGAATTTTGTCCGGGAATTTCCGGAGCTTAGGGCTGGGTTCCGGGATGGGCGGGGCGTGCCGCAGGTGAAGTCGTCGAGGCCCGCGATAGCAGCCGAGCCGCCTCTACACCGCCTTCCGCACCTCGGTCGGATACACCCCGCTCAGCACCTCCTCGAAATGCGCCTTCACGGCGTCATTGCACAGGCAGGCGCGCTGGCGCAGGCCGTCGCGGTTGCGAACCAGGATCGAACCGCGCCGCGTGTCGAGCACGCCTTCGGCTCTGAACGACTGGAGCACGCGGCTGGCATAGCTGCGGCCAACCCCGAGCAGGGTCGCGAGCTGTTCATGCGTGAGCGGCACGCTGGTGTCGTTGCCGGTCCGCTCCATCGCGGCCAGAATCCATTTGGCGGTGCGCTGCTCGATCGAGTGGATCGCGTTGCAGGCGGTGGACTGGAAGATCTGGGCCAGCATGCAGTCGGCGTAGCGAACAAAAATGTTGCGCAGGGACGACGAGCGCAGCTTGGCTGCTTCGAGCTTGGCCACGTGAATGCGCGCAAACGGCCCTCCGAATTTCACGCAGATCCGGGTATAGGCCGGTAGAAATCCCTCGCTGACGATGCCGCCCACCGCGCCTTCGCGGCCGACCAGAATGGTTTCGACGTCGCGGCCATCCTCGTTGGGGACAAGGAAAGTCGCGAGTGACGGTCCGCAGGGGAAGTGGACGACCTGTACGTCATCGCCGGGATTGTAAAGCAATTGGCCTGCTGCGGAGTCTTCGACGGTCACGTGCGGTGCAAGGAGTGCGTAGTCTGCCTGGTTCAAACGCCGCAGCAGATTGTTGGCCGGCCGGCTCTCGACCTCGGTAACCTTGCCGACACGCGTATCCATTTTGAACTCCCCTCCTTCCTCCCACTTACCGAGTCCCATCCACTCCAGTGTGTACAAGTGGACAGACTAAAGAACGATGATGTGGTGAGTTTCGTTCCGGGAACCCTCTGATGCGCTGGGCGCAGGCATCGTGTCGCGGCAGTCCTGATCGATAACTCCAACCAAGATGTGATCATGGCACCCGCACCGTCCAATGGCTCAGGCTGGCCGGCCGATGTTCTGATCGTCGAGGACGACCCGATCATCGCGCTCGACTTCGAGGACCGTCTGCTCGGATTCGGTGTGACCGGTGTGCGGACCGTCGGTTCGGTGACACAGGCACTGGACGCCATCGCGAAGCGTACGCCGGATTTCGCGCTGCTCGACGTCGAGCTGATCCGCGAGACGAGCTTTGTGATCGCCGAGCGGCTGATCGCGCTGAAGGTTCCGTTCGTTTTCGTCACCGGCTACGGGGCCGAGGCGCGCATTCCACCGGAATTGGCAGGCCGGCCGCGGCTGCAGAAGCCGTGTTCGAGCGACGCGCTGGAAGCGGCCCTCCAGGCGCGCGCCGCCAATTAGCGATCAGCTCTGCTTCGGATCCAGCGTGGTCGACCACAGTGCGACGTCGGCGCGGTCGCGCAAGGTCACCGTCATCTGGCCGGAGGCGCCGTCGATCTTGACGTGGCCGAAAAACTGCATGCCGGCTGACGGCGGCAGGTTCTGACTGTCCTTGCCCGGCGCCTTGACGAAGCGGACCTCGGGTCCAAAGGTGTTGTCGAGCGCGTTCGGACCGAAAGTGCCGGCATGTAGTGGGCCCGAGACGAATTCCCAGAACGGCTCGAACTCCTGGAATTGCGCCTTGTTCGGATCGTAATAATGCGCTGCAGCGTAATGCACGTCCGCCGTCAGCCACACCGTGTTGTTGACCGGCGCCATCTTGATGAAGCGCAGGATGTCGGCGATCTCGAACTCGCGGCCACGCACCGGGCCGTCGCCCTGCGCAACGGCTTCGGAGCCGCCCTTCGGCGTGTCCGAGACGACAAGGCTGATCGGCATGTCTGACGCGATCACCTTCCATGTCGCGCGCGAATTCAGAAGACCGCGCTTGAGCCAGGCGATCTGGTCGGGGCCGAGGAAATAGCTCGCCGGGCCATAGTCGGTTTCGAGATTGGCGCCGTTCGGGCCGCGATAGCTGCGCTCGTCGAGCACGAACACGTCGAGATGCGGGCCATAGGAGATCTGGCGATAGACGCGGCCGGGCTCGATGATGCTCTCGCGCATCGGGTACATCTCGTGGAAGGCGCGACCCGCGCGGGCCGCGAGCAGCGAGATGTCGCGCACCTTGTAGGCGGCCGGCAAGTCTTTCGACAGCGACCAGTTGTTGGTGACTTCGTGGTCGTCCCACTGCACGAAGATCGGCACCTCGGCATTGAAGGCACGGAGATTGTCGTCGGTGAGGTTGTATTTGTGCGCGGCGCGAAACTCGTCCAGCGTCTCGGCGACCTTGGCCTTCTCCGGAATCGTGACGTTCTTCCAGATCTTGCCATCGGCGAGCTTCACCTCGGATTGGATAGGACCATCGGCATAGATGGTGTCGCCGGAATGCAGGAAGAAATCCGGCCGGTGCTTGCGCATCGCCGAGAAGGTGAACATGCCGCCGTCCTCGGGGTTGATGCCCCAGCCCTGGCCTGCGACGTCGCCGCCCCAGACGAAGCTGACGTCGCGGCGGTCGGCCGGCGCGGTGCGGAAGCGGCCGACCACCGGCTCGCCCTCGACCGCGCTGTGCGAGAGATCGCGGAAGCGGATGCGGTAGAAAATGTCCTGGCCGGCCGGAAGACGTTCAACCAGCATCTTCGCGGTGAAGTCGCTCTCGGGCAGCGCCGCGATCGGCGGCAGCGCACGGGCATCCTTGAAGGATTCGGTCGTTGCCACCTCGACCAGCATCTGTGCGGGCCGGTCGGTACGCGCCCACACCACGCCGCTGTCGACGGTGACGTCGCCCGATTGCACGCCGTGCGTGACGGCCGGCCGGTCGGCTGCGCGCGAGAGATACGGCATCGCGATCGTGCCGAGTGCACCGGCGCTGGTGGCGAGGAAACGGCGGCGGGAGAATTTGATGTTCATGGGACGGCCCCGATATCGCGTGCGACGGCCGCCAGGCGGCAGCCGGTGAAGTCAGACGCTATATTGAGACAATGTGACGCAGCGATAACGCGCGCAAGCCTTTACGCGTTGCCGGCGGCGCGGAATTGCGCGCTCGCGCGTTGCAGGTTCTGCGGCAGGCTCATCAGCACTGCCTTGCGGTCGGCGACCGCGGCGTGGAACTGGTCGAGCGCGATGTTGAAGGCGGTGAGCGCCCCTTCCTCGATCGCGCCGTGATCGTAGCAGCGCAGCGTGTCGCGCAGGATGTCGTCAGCCTCGGTCTGCATCTGGTCGAGCTCTTCGGTCGTCTCGCACTTGCGCGCCGCCGAGATCATGTCGAGGAGTCGTTCGCGCTGATGATTGTTGCTGTTGCGCTCGTCCTTCTTCAGATAGCCGGCAAACCAGGCGCCGATCGAGCCCATGGCGGAAAGCGCCATCAGGCCCCACCAGATGTAATCGCTGTATTTGTCGAGGAAGGTCTTTTCCTCGCCGTCGACGAAGGCAGCCGCACCCGGATGCACCGGGATCACGGCATCCTTGTCGGTATCGGGCGTTTCGATCTTCGCCGCGAGCGGGAATTCCGTCACCAGTTGCTGACGCACGGCGAAGAGCTGGCGCGTGAACGCCGCAATGGTGGTTTCGGACACAGCCTTGCGCGCCACGATGTGGTGCGAAAAGCTGATGGTCTTGACCTCGTCCTCCGGGCGGGCGGGCGAGCCGCCATAGGTGCCGGCAGGAATCTCGGACGCTTCGTAGACCGGATGGTTTTGTGCGATCGCGTCCGCCGAATCGATCGCGAGGAAGGTGGGCGCACCGAAATCCTTGATGGAGGCGGAGATCGCATCCGCCGTGATCTTGCTGTTGACGGGGCCGGCCGCGAGATAGACGTCGGCCTTCTGCGCCTTGATCGCCTCGGCAACCTCGTTCGCAGGAAATTGCACGATCTCGACCTTGGCGGGATCGACACCGTATTGCTGGAGGATCACCTTGAGCAGGTTGACATTGGCCTGGGTGCGGCCGACCACGCCGACGCGATGGCCAGCGAGCTGCGCGATCTTGGTGATTTTCGGGCCTCGCTTCTTGCCTTTGCCCGGAACGGACCAAAGCACCACGACGTTCTTGCGCAGGGTCGCGACCGCCTGTGCGTTCTTCGGCACGTCGAGGTCGCCGCGCAGGATGGCGAGATCGACCTTTCCTTCCGCGAGCGCATTGGCGCTGGCCGTGGCGCCGTCGGTCTGGATCGGGCGTAGCCGCACCTGGCCCCTGCTCTGCGTGAAGGCCTGCGTCAGCGTCTGCACGACCTTGACGTCGTCGCTGTTCGCGGGCCCGACCGCGATCTTGAGCGTCACGGGGCGCATCGCGAAGTAATATCCGCCGACGAGTGCGCCGATGATCGCCAGCACGAATGCCAGAGACACGAGTGCCGTCTTCCGCGCCGCGGATCGCGGCGAAGGCGGAGGGGGCGTTTCGGCCAGGTCCAATCCCCCGGTCATCGATCTCCCAAACAGGCTCTTCAGGCTCAGTTTCATCTTGGCCGGCGGTTTACGCCCGCAAGTGTAGCAAATTTCTTGTCCGGCGGGGTTACATCTCCGTCATGGTTAGCGGATGCAGGAAATCCGCTATGAACCCGTGCGCCGGCGCGGTGTTAGAGGAAAGTTCCCCTAAAGGACGGAGACGACCATGGCAGAACGGCTCTCGGCGGAGACGCGCAAGCAGGCGCTGGGCGGATTACCGGGCTGGACTGAAGTCCAAGGCCGCGACGCCATCGGGAAAACCTTTGTCTTCAAGGATTTCAACGAGGCGTTCGGCTTCATGACCCGGGCCGCGCTGGCAGCCGAGAAGCTGGATCACCACCCCGAATGGCGCAACGTCTACAAGACGGTGGAGGTGGTGCTGTCGACCCACGACGCCGGCGGCGTCACCGCGCTCGACATCGCCCTGGCCAAGGCGATGAACGCCATCGCCGGCTGACACCAAGCTGACGCCTTGCAGGGACCGGCCGCATCCCCATCTTGTGATCGCCGGGATCGGGCGATCCGCCACCTCCGGCAGAACGGGGAGCATTTGAGCATGGCTGCCGAGCACAGCGTCGGCTTCGAGCCGGCCGATCGGCTCGCGGAAGATCGCGAGAGCGTGCGCCGCCGCTTCTGGCGCAAGCTGAAGCGCGTCGCCGCGCAGCTGCCGTTCGCGGAAGATTTGCTTGCCGCCTATTACTGCGCGTTCGACCGGCAGACGCCGCGCCACGTTCAAGCCTCGCTGCTGGGTGCGATCGCCTATTTCATCCTGCCGTTCGACTTCGTCGCGGACGTGATGCCGGTCCTCGGCTTCGCCGATGACGCCGCCGTGCTCGCCACCGCCATCCGCATGGTTGCCGGCCACATCACGACCGAGCACCGCGAGGCCGCCCGCGCCGCGCTGAAGCGCGGGGTGGAGGAGGAGGCGACGGACTAGCCGTTGTTGACGGCAAGTCGTGGCGACACCTGCTGCTGTCATTCCCCGCTAAGGCGGGGAATGCAGTACGCCGCGGCCTCTCGATTCAGTCGTTGCCGTCACGGAATACTGGATCGCCCGGTTCAAGACCGGGCGATGACAGCGAGTGTGTGGATGTCGCTCGCGACATCGTTGGTCGCAACGGCAACAGCTACTTCTTCTCCACCCGCGCCTTCTCCGCGTCCCACGCCTGGAATTGCCTGAACAGCGTCTCCTTGTCCGCGTCGGACACGTTTGCAGCGGTCGGGCTCTGCTTCAGGAACGCCTCGAAGCGCTGCCGCGTCACCGGCTCGACGCCGTGCTTGTCGAGCCAGTGCTGCGCCACCGGCAATCTGTTCCAGCCGGATAGCGGCGCCGCGAGCGAGACCTCCTTCCACTTGGGATGGAAGGGCGGGTTCTGCAGCGCGGGGAATTTCGTGAAGAACGCGTCCACGAACAGCGCGAGCTTGCGATAGCGCTCGGTGTTGGGTGCCCAATTATAAGCCGCGAGCACTGCAGGCACGGCGATCGTGTCGACGCTCTCGCCCTCCTTGATCAGGTTCGGATAGTCCTTCGCGGTCAGGGTTGCCGGCAGATAGTCGCTCTGCAGCGGGGTCGCATAGTCCACCTTCGCGAGATGGAAGCGGCCATCATTGCCGAAGGTCGAGACCGATTTGTACGGCTTGCCGCCGACCACGATGACGGCGTCGATCTCGCCGGCCTTCAGCTTCTCCATCGCGATGCGCTGCTCGACATAGACGAATTTCGCCTTGATCCCGAGCCGCTCGAAAACGGTGAGCGCGCTGACGAAGGTGCCGCCGTTCGGCAGGTCGACGCTGACGGTCTTGCCTTCGAGGTCTTTGAGCGTTGCCACGGATTTCGGCGCGATCACCTGCATCTCTTCGTTGTAGAGCTTCGTCACATAGGTGAACTGCCGCTTGATGTCCTTGGCAAAGCCCTTGCGCTCGAGATAGTCGAGGGTGTCGGCGCGCACGATTCCGAGATCGACGCCCTGCAGGAACAGGATGTCGGCAACGCTCTGCACCGAGCCGCGGCCGACGATCGGCAGCACGCGGATCTTGTTGCCGTCGTCGAGCACCGAGGCGAGGTCGGCGCCGAACTGCACATAGGTGCCGCCGATCGTGCCGGTGATCAGCGTGACCGTGTTGGCGTTCAGCGCCTGCTTGGTCGAGGTCGAGCCGAACTGGAAGATGGCCTTCAGGCCGTCGGAGACCTTGGCCGGATCGTACTCGGTCTGCTCGGCGTGCGCCGCAAAGGCACAGATGGTCGTGATGGCGGCAAGCGCCATTTTCAAAGCATTACGCATGATGTCCCCTGAAGTGATCTAGTTCGAGAGCTGGGCGAGGCGCTGGCGCGCCTCCGCCGATCCGAGGCTGGCGGCGCGCTGATACCAGTCACGGGCGGCTGCCGCGTCGGCAATGACGCTTCGTGCGTCGTTGGTGCCGAGCACTGCCGGATCGTAGGTCTGTGCCAGCAGCAGCGCGGCCGTCGCGTCTTGCGCATTGGCCGCCCGTTCGAGCAGCAGGCGCGCCGCGGCGATGTCGCCGACGCCGATCAGACGTTTGGCGCGCGTCGTCAGTGCCGCAAGCGTGTCGGCGTCGAGGGTCCTGGCGGGCTCGGGCGGCGCAGGCTGCGCCGCGACAGGTGCCGGCGCATCGGTCTGCATTTGGACTTGGTTCTGGACTTGGCTTTGGGATTGGGCCTGCAGCGCAGTCTGATAGGCGGTCGCAATCGCTTCGCGGCTCGGCACTGGCGGTGCCGGGAGGTCCTGCTTGTCGGCGCTCGCCAGCATCGTGTCGGTCACGCGGCCGGGATCCTTGCTCGAGACTTGGTTTACGACTGGCGGGCTGGCGGTAGCCATTGCCTGCCCGGGAACTGCGCCGGCATAGTCGGCGAGAAGGCCACGCAGGTCGGACTGAAACACCACCGCCGCGATCGCGGCGGCGGATATCGCAAGTCCGGCAGCGACAAGAAGAGGCGCGATCCTAGCTCTGGGGCGCAGCGGCGCATATTCCTGCGGGTCCGGTGCGCCGAGCGGGTCGGACAGAAACAGTGGGATGGGATCGTCCTGCGCAAGCTCGGCGCGCCTGGCACGTGCGCGGATATAGGATGCGATGGGCGGATGTGATGCAGATCGATCGGAGTCGAGCGCGAGCGACTCCTTCGACGGTCGATAGGCCGTCGTCTCCATGGTGTGATGCTCCCTACTGACGCAACGCAGGGGCAGTCCCGGCTTCAGTCTTCTTGTTCTTGTCCAGGAGCGCCCCGCAAACTGGAACCGGTAAATCGCCGTTTGAATCAGTCCAAAAGACGACGACGATTGGGGCGAATCGGGAAATATTTGGGTTAGATTGGGGCGAGGTTGCGGAATGCACCTCTATTTTACTAACTGTGGTTGAGGGGGACTTATGATGCAGCGGCAGGCACACTGCCAGCTCCGCGCTCGCTGTCATTCCCCGCGTAGACGGGGAATCCAGTACGCCGCGGCCATCGATTCAACCACAACTGTCTCGGAGTACTGGATCGCCCGGTCATCAAGCCGGGCGATGACAGCTGTGTATGAAGCGGCGTCGCGATGACATCGCGATCACGGATGCAGGATCACCTTGCCCATCGCTTGGCGCCCCGCCAGCACCTTCAGCGCATCCGCCGTCTGCGCGAGCGGGAAGGTGCGGTCGACATGCGATGAGATCTTTCCTTCCGCGGTCCACTTCACGAGCTTCTCGAGATTGGCCCGGTTCTTCTCCGGATTCTGCCGGGTCCAGGCGCCCCAGAACACGCCGCGGATATCGCAGCCCTTCAACAGCGCGAGGTTCAGCGGCATCTTCGGAATGTCGCCGGCGGCAAAGCCGATGACGAGGAAGCGGCCTTCCCAGGCAATCGAGCGCAGCGCCTGCTCGGCATACGCACCACCCACGGGATCGAAGATGATGTCGACGCCCTTGCCGCCGGTGAGCTTGCGCAGACCTTCCTTCAAATCTTCCTTGGCGTAGTTCAGCGTCAGCTCGGCGCCGTGCGCCTTGGCGAATTCAAGCTTCTCGTCGGACGAGGCGCAGGCGATCACCTTCAGGCCCATCAGCTTGCCGAGCTCGCAGGCGGCAAGGCCGGTGCCGCCGGCGGCCCCGAGCACCGCGAGCGTCTCGCCGGGCTTCGGACTGGCGCGATCTTCCAGCGCATGCAGTGCGGTGCCGTAGATGATGATGATGCCGGCCGCGCGGTCGTAGTCGAGATTGTCGGGGATCTTCACGATCGAGGCCGCCGGCAGCGCGATCTTCTCGCGTGCGCCGTTGTGGCCGCAGGATGCCACCACGCGGTCACCGACCTTGAGGTCGGTGACACCGGCGCCGATGCTCTCGATCACGCCCGCGACTTCCGCAGCCGGCGAGAACGGGAATGGCGGCTTGATCTGGTACTTGCCCTGGATCATCAGGATGTCGAAGAAATTCAGCGCCGCCGCCTTGATCGCGATCACGGCTTCGCCGGGGCCAGCCACCGGATCCGGCACATCGGCGAGCACGAGATCGTCGGGCTGGCAATATTGCGAGCAGAGGATGGCTTTCATCGCGGCACCTTGAGGCGTTTCGAGTGGAATTATGGTTGGCCCGGTTTTGCCGGATTTGATGCGGGTCGACAATCCGGATTCTTTGTCTCGGGTGATACGACGGCCTATCCTCCCGTCATTGCGAGCGCAGCGAAGCAATCCAGAATCCGTCCTGCGGAAATAGCCTGGATTTGCTTCGCTGCGTTCGCAATGATGAAATCCGCGGAGAAAGGATTCAAACGATGTTTGAAACAGGTCTGCTCAAGGGCAAGCGCATCCTCGTCACCGGCGGCGGGTCGGGCCTTGGCGCCGCGATGGGACGCCGCTTCCTCGCGCTCGGCGCTGAGCTCGTGATCTGCGGCCGCAAGCTCGATCGGTTGGAAGCGACGGCAGCGGCGATGCGCGAAGAGACCGGCGGCAAAGTCACGACCATCGCCTGCGATATCCGCGACGGCGCGGCCGTCGACAGCATGATGGATGCGATCTGGCGCGAGGCGCCGCTCGACATCCTCGTCAACAATGCCGCTGCCACCTTCATCGCGCAGAGCGAGCATCTCTCCTTCCGCGCCGCGGATGCGATCCTGGCGCCGACGCTGCATGGCGCGATGTATTGCACGCTCGCCGCCGGCAGGCGTTGGATCGAGGGCAAGCACGGCGGCGTCGTGCTGTCGATCCTCTCGACCTCCACCATCACCGGCCGCGCCTTCACGGTTCCGTCGGCGATGGCGAAGTCGGCGCTGCTCGCGATGACCAAGAGTCTCGCCGTGGAATGGGGCCCGAAGGCCATCCGCAACGTTGCGATCGCGCCGGGCCCGTTCCCGACCGCAGGGGCCGCCGGGCAACTCCGTCCCGAGGGCCGCGACGAAGGCTGGACCTCGCGCAACCCGCTTGGGCGCACCGGCGAGCACGACGAGCTTGCCGATCTCGCCAGCTTCCTGGTCTCGGACCGTGCCGCCTACATCAATGGCGAGATGGTGGTGATCGACGGCGGCGCGCATTTGCGCAGTTCCGGCGCCGAGGATTTGCTCGCCTGGACCGAGGCACAATGGGCCGAGCAACGCGCCGCGCGATCCAAGGCCTAACCGCCACCGATACCGCTAACTGCCTTCCCAAATTGGACTTTCCCGGCTATCCCTGCCCGGGGACAAAGCGCGCTCGGGCCATCTTCCAGTCACAATATTGAGGGAACCACTCCAGCATGTGGCGGGTGCTGATTTTAGCTTTGATGACTGGCGTGATGGCCGGGCGGATTGTCGATTCCGCGTGGGCGCAGACGGCGCAACCGGCGCCCAAGTCTGTTCCAAAAGAGTCTGCTCCAAAAGAGGCGACACCGAAGCCGGCCCCGCCGGCCAGCACGACTGCAAAGGCGGCCTCGAAGCCCGAGAGCAAATCGGCGGCCTCGCCCGCCGCAGTTGCGGGCGGCGCCGAGCCGACCCTGATCGGGCAGTTCGGCACCTGGGGAGCATACTCGGCGGCGCCGAACGGCAAGAAGGTCTGCTTCGCGCTGGCAAAGCCGTCGTCGTCGAAGACCAACCCGCCGAACCGGCCGCGTGATCCCGCCTATGCCTTCGTGTCGACCCGGCCGGCGGAGAAGGTGAGCAACGAGGTCTCGGTGATGATCGGCTACGCGCTGAAGCCGGGCTCGGAATCGACCGTCGAGGTCGGCGGCGCCTCCTTCGCCATGTACACGCAGGGCGACGGGCTCTGGATCAAGAACGCGGCCGAGGAGGAGCGGATGGTCGAAGCCATGCGCAAATCTGCCGATCTCGTGGTCAAGGGCGTCTCGGCCAAGGGGACCGAGACGACCGATACCTTCTCGCTGAAGGGTCTCGCCCAGGCGCTCGACAAGATCGCACAGGACTGCAGGCGGTAACGCCTCGTCGTTAAGGCTGAGGGCGATAAGGTCGCAATCGGCGGTTCCGATTGCTATATAGGGGTTATCCCAAAGGTGCTGCCGTCATGGCCGGGCTTGTCCCGGCCATCCACGCGCTGGCTCCGGGCGGGAAGAACGTGGATGCCCGGGACAAGCCCGGCCATGACGAGACAGCAGCAATCTCAGGCAAGCGATGACCGAGCCGCACAACGCAACATTGGTGGAGAAGACTCCGCTCGAAACCTATGTGCCGCCGGCAAGGCCGTCGCTGATCGGCCTGTCGCGCGCCGAGCTTGCAGATCGCCTCGGCGAGATCGGCGTTGCACCGGCCCAGCGCAAGATGCGCGTGCAGCAGTTGTGGCACTGGATCTATTTCCGCGGCGCCCAGAGCTTTGACGAGATGACCTCGATCTCGAAGGGCATTCGCGCCGATCTCGCCCAGCATTTCACCGTCGACCGGCCGGAAGTCGTGGCCGAGCAGATTTCCAATGACGGCACCCGCAAATGGCTGCTGCGGCTGCCGAGCGGCGACGCCGTCCAGAAGGCGCATGAAGTCGAGTGCGTCTACATCCCCGAAACCGATCGCGGCACGCTCTGCGTCTCCTCGCAGGTCGGCTGCACGCTCAACTGCGCGTTCTGCCACACCGGCACGCAGCGCCTGGTGCGCAACCTCACCGCCGGCGAGATCGTCGGACAGGTGATGGTCGCGCGCGATCGCCTGAACGACTGGGCCGATCGCGAGGACGGCACGCGCCGCGTCACCAACATCGTGATGATGGGTATGGGCGAGCCGCTCTACAATTTCGACGCGGTGCGCGATGCGCTGCTCATCGTCGGCGACAACGAAGGCATCGGCATCTCGCGCCGCCGCATCACGCTCTCGACCTCGGGCGTGGTGCCCAACATCGTGCGCGCCGGCGAGGAGATCGGCGTCATGCTCGCGATCTCGCTGCATGCTGTGCGCGATGAATTGCGCAACGAGCTGGTGCCGCTCAACCGCAAATATCCGATCAAGGAGCTCTTGCAGGCCTGCCGCGACTATCCCGGCGCCTCGAACGCGCGCCGCATCACCTTTGAATATGTGATGCTCAAGGGCGTCAACGATTCGCTCGACGATGCAAAGCTGCTGGTGAAGCTGCTCAAGGGCATTCCGGCCAAGATCAATCTGATCCCGTTCAATCCCTGGCCGGGCACGGCCTATGAGTGCTCGGACTGGGATCAGATCGAAAAATTCTCCGAATACATCTTCAACGCCGGCTATTCCTCACCGGTCCGCACCCCGCGCGGCCGCGACATCCTCGCCGCCTGCGGCCAGCTCAAGTCGGAGACCGAGAAGCTCAGCGCCAGGGAGCGCCAGGCGCTGCGCGCCATGGCGATGACGGACTAGCTTTCTATGTCCGCGCTCTCGCATCCCCGTCATTGCGAGCACAGCGAAGCATCCAGAATATCTCCGCGGCGGCAGTCTGGATTGTTCGTCGCTGCGCTCCTCGCAATGGCGACTGAGTTGACATTTTTGCCATGTCCCTGATCGGCCGCCTCATCATCATCTTCATCGGCTTCCTCGCCGCCTGCTTCGTCGGCGGCATGATCGTCGTCGTCGCGCTGCTGTTCCCGGAATTCGCAGATCTCGGCGCCGGTCCCGTCGATCAAGGTGCGATCGATATCCTGCTCGGCTTTGGCTTCATCTTCGTCTCGGGCTTCGCGCTGGTGCCAGCGGCGGTGATCGTCGCCGTCACCGAAGCGCTCTACATCCGCAGCGCGCTGGCTTACGCCGTCGGCGGTGGCCTCGTCGGGCTCGCCTGCTATCTCGGCCTTGTTCCGTTTCACGCCGACACCTTGCAGTTCGAAGGCATCGTGCGGCGTCACCTGGAGATCATGACCGGCGCCGGCATCGTCGCCGGTGTGGTCTATTGGCTGATCGCCGGCCGCAACGCCGGCGCCTGGCGCGAGCCGCCGCCTCCGCACAAGCCGCCTCCGCCGCTGCCGTCACAGTCGCGGCCGGACGGGCGGTAATTTATGTGCGTCATTCCGGGGTGATGTGAAGCATCGAACTATGGTGCGCAATTGCGCACCTGAGAATCTCGAGATTCCCCGGTGCGCAATTGTGCACCTGAGGTCTGGTCCTTCGGACCATCCCGGAATGACGGTGGCAAAGGGTTTCCATCCTCCTTCCACTCCGCTAAACCGCGCGCCATGAACCGGACTGGACTCTTCATCGCCCTGGCGCTCTGGCTCGTGATCGGCCTTGTTTTCGGCCTCTATCCCGAGCTCGATCTCAAGCTCGCTGCGCTGTTCTTCGACCCCGCGACCAGGACGTTTCCGCTCAAGCTGAACGAATGGGCCGGCTTTGCGCGCGATGCGGCGATGTGGATCGCCTGGGCCTTCGCCCTGCCCTCGATCGTCGCGCTTGTGGTCAAGATGATCCGGCCGGACCGGCCGCTGATGGTGCCGGGGCGCACGATCATTTTCCTGCTGGTGACGTTGACCATGTCGGCCGGCATTTTGACCAACCTGACGTTCAAGAATTACTGGGGCCGTCCCCGTCCGGTGGTGGTGACCGAGTTTGCCGGCGATCAGCAATTCGTGCCTTGGTGGGATCCGCGCGGCGGCTGCGGACGCAACTGCTCGTTCTTCTCCGGCGAAGGGGCAACGGCATTCTGGACGCTCGCGCCGGCCGCACTGGCGCCGCCGGCGTGGCGGCCACTTGCCTATACCGCCGCCGTGGTGTTCGGCGCGGTAACCAGCGGGCTGCGCATGGCCTTCGGTGGCCACTTCTTCACCGACGTTTCCATCGCGGGCCTCGTGACCTTCGTCGTGATCTGGTTCGCCTACGCGCTGATTTACCGCTGGCCGCGGACGCGGTTTTCGGACGATGCGGTCGATGCCGTCTTGACCCGGCTGAACATGCCCGCCTACCGGCTCCGCCAGCGCCTGTTCGGCCGCAAGACCGGTCCCGAGCCCTCGGTTTGAGCCATTAAATGCGTGCCGAGCCTCGCGAAATTTGATATTCGCCGCCCTCGAGCCACAACATCAGCTATTTGAGACCGATTGGACGCGCCATGACCACGATCCTGAAAAGCCTGCCCAAGGGTGAGAAAGTCGGCATCGCTTTTTCGGGCGGCCTCGACACCTCTGCGGCGCTGCTCTGGATGAAGCAGAAGGGGGCGCGCTGCTACGCCTACACCGCCAATCTCGGCCAGCCCGACGAGGCCGACTACAACGAGATCCCGCGCAAGGCGATGGAGTTCGGTGCCGAGAAGGCGCGCCTCGTCGATTGCCGCACGCAGCTGGTCCACGAAGGCATCGCCGCGATCCAGTCGGGCGCCTTCCACATCTCGACCGGGGGCATCATCTATTTCAACACCACGCCGCTCGGGCGCGCCGTCACCGGCACGATGCTGGTCGCGGCGATGAAAGAGGACGGCGTCAACATCTGGGGCGACGGCTCGACCTTCAAGGGCAACGACATCGAGCGCTTCTACCGCTACGGCCTGCTCACCAATCCCGGCCTGAAGATCTACAAGCCCTGGCTCGACCAGCAGTTCATCGACGAGCTCGGCGGCCGCGCCGAGATGTCGGCGTTCATGACCGCTCAGGGCTTCGCCTACAAGATGAGTGCGGAGAAGGCGTACTCGACCGACAGCAATTTGCTTGGCGCCACCCATGAGGCGAAGGATCTCGAAAGCCTCGACAGCGGCATCAAGATCGTCAATCCGATCATGGGCGTGCCGTTCTGGCGCGATGACTGCGCGGTGAAGGCCGAGACGGTCGTGGTGCGCTTTGAGGAAGGCCAGCCGACCGCGCTGAACGGCCAGACCTTCTCCGATCCCGTCGCGCTGTTCCTCGAAGCCAATGCGATCGGCGGCCGCCACGGCCTCGGCATGAGCGACCAGATCGAGAACCGCATCATCGAGGCCAAGAGCCGCGGCATCTACGAGGCCCCCGGCATGGCGCTGCTGCACATCGCCTATGAGCGCCTTGTCACCGGCATCCACAACGAGGACACCATCGAGCAGTACCGCATCAGCGGCATGCGCCTGGGACGTCTGCTCTATCAGGGCCGCTGGTTCGACTCGCAGGCCTTGATGTTGCGCGAAACCGCGCAGCGCTGGGTCGCGCGCGCCGTCACCGGCGAGGTCACACTGGAGCTGCGCCGCGGCAACGACTATTCGATCCTCAACACCGAAAGCCCCAACCTCACCTATGCGCCGGAGCGGCTCAGCATGGAGAAGGTCGAGGACGCCGCCTTCACGCCGGCCGACCGCATCGGCCAGCTCACCATGCGCAACCTCGACATCGCCGACACCCGCACCAAGCTGAAGCTCTACAGCGACACCGGCCTGCTCTCGGGCAGCGAGGGCTCGCAGATCTTCCGGCTCGAGAGCGACAAGGGGTGAACCTGGTGTAGCTTCATTCGTCATTGCTGAGCGAAGCGAAGCAATCCAGAATCTCTCGGCGGTGACAGTCTGGATCTCCTCGCAATGACGAGAGCCCAAAACAAAAATGGCCGGGATCGCTCCCGGCCATTTGCGTTTGTGCTTCGCCTTACCGCGGCGGCGCGGTGCCGGGCGGGGGCGGCGGCAGCGAGGCCGTGCCGCCGTTGAGCAGCGGCGTGATGCGGCGGACGGTGACGCGCCGGTTGATCCGGCTCGGTCCGTCGGTCTGCTCCTTCAGGTACTGCTTGCCGTAGCCCTGCGAGGTCAGGTTCTCGGCGGGCACGCCGAACTGCTGCGTCAACAACTCGGCCGCGGCCTGCGCACGGCGATCCGACAGCGACAGATTGTCGACGTCGTTGCCGACCGCGTCGGTGTGTCCCTCGATCAGGAAGACCTCGCGCGGGTTGCGCTGGATCGCCCGGTTGAGGCCGTCGGCGATCACCTGGAGCCGGGCCACCTGGTCCGGCGGGATGGTCCACGATCCCGTCTCGAAGTTGATCGTGTTGACGTCGATGCTCGGCATCTGCATGCGAACATTGGGGCTGTAGCGGATTTCGTCGAGCGTATAGCGCCGCTCGATCCGCTGTACCGGCGGTGCCTCCATGGTCGCGTAGATCACGTCCGGCGACGCCTCCTCAGCGTCGACGATGTAGCGATCATAGGGAATGTTCACGACCGGCGGCGGCACGTCGACATAGAAGCCGCCGACCGAGCGCGGATCGCGGTAGCTGTTGTCGATGATGACGATCTCACGTCCGCCGGGGTCCCTGCGGATTCGCCGCAGCAGCGAACCGTCCGGACCGACCACCGTGATGACCTCGCTGCCATCAGGGCGAATCACGACGGTGCGCGTTTCGCCGCCCTCGTTGAAGGTGCGGATGTCGCGGGCGCCGTAACGGAAGCGGTAGAGATCGTTGCCGCGGACATACTCCTGGCCGCCGGGGTCGCGGATGATGATGCGATCCGGCTCGGTGTAGATGGTGCGTCCGCCTTCGACGACCTCCTGCCGCTGATTGCGGTAGTCGGCGATCGTCGCGCCGATCACGGCGCCAGCCACCACGCCCGCACCGATCGCGAGCGGCGTCAGGTCACGCTGCGGCGGGCGGGGCGGAGGCGGCAACGGTGCAGCGACCGTCGGCGCGGCGCGGAAGGCCGGTGCGACCGTCGGCGGCGCGTATTGCGCCCGGTTCGGCGGCGGTGCTGCGGCCGGCGTGCCGGGGACGACAGTTGGTGCTGGGGCGCCGGCGGGAGCTGCGGGGCGGGGCGGGAGATTGCCGGCCTGCGGCGGCGCAGCCGGAGTTCCGGCAGCGGGCGCGCCGGCAGGAGGCGTTCCACCCTGTTGGCCAGGGGTTGGCGTCGCGGTCGGAGCCGGGGTTGGGCCTGGGGCCGGCGTCGCCGATCCCGGACGTCCGGCCGGCGGCGTCGCGGTGCCGCTCGGGGCCGGCGTTGCCGTTGGAGCAGGCATGGCTCCGGGGCTGGCGATCCCGCCGCCGGAGGCGCGCCGGGACGTGCGCCGGGTGGAGGCGCGCCGGGGCGGCCGGCTGGCGGTGCACCAGGCGTGCTGCCCGGAGCCGGCGTTGCGGTCGGCGCAGGGGTCGGCGTCGGCGTTGGTGTCGCCGTCGGAGCGGGCGTGGCTGCCGGCGCAGCTGCGCCGGGGCGGGCCGTGGGCGCAGCTGTCGGAGCAGGCGGGGTTGCCGTGGGCGCAGGCGTCGGCCGGGCCGACGGAGCCGCGGCGGGCGGAGGCGGAGGAGGAGGGGGTGGCGTCGGGCGAGCCGCAGGCGGCGGCGTGGTGGGTGCGTGCTGCTGCGGAGCCGCGGCCGGAGGCGGTGCCGGAGGCGTGGGCGCAGGACGTGCCGCGGGCGGCGCCGGAGGAGGCGGTGTCGGGGCGTGCTGCTGCGGGGCCGCGGCCGGAGGCGGCGCAGGTTGCTTCGGGGGCGGCGGCGGCGGTGGAGGCGGCGCAGGTTGCTTCGGAGCGGCCGGCGGCGGCGGGGGCGCCGGACGGGCCGCAGGCGGAGGCGAAGGCGGTGGCGGCGCTGCCGGGCGCGGCGGTGCGGCTGTCGGCGGGGGCGCTGCGGGCGGGTGGGGCGGTGCAGCCGCGGGCGGCGGTGCCGCTGGGCGCGCGGGTGCTGCAGGTGGGGCGGCCCCGGGCGGTCCCTTCGGCGGCTGCTTCGGTTTTCCGTCAGGGCCCGTCTCTTGCGGCTGGGCCTGTGCGACCACGAGCGGCGAAGCGCTTTGCGCGTGCGATGCGGTGTTTGCCAATTGCATCGCGGTCAGAGCCGTCGTCGCAAGCAGCACGATACGAAGGTTGGTCATGGTGGTGAACTTCCCCGGAAGGTTCTTTGACGAAAGTGTTGGGATGAACAGCTACGCGTTAGGCCGCATTGTGGCGGGCGATGCGACCGCAGTCCGATTTATTTCTGCACGCAAATCACCTCACTATGGTGACGTTCATTGCGCATTCAGACGCTTCTTGCAATCGCCTCACCTGTGATGCTTCGCCTCATACGTGATCCTGCGGTGGAGCTGCGTCCGTCGCAGGATTGGGCGTCAGCGGACCGTTAGGTCCGCGTCGTGGAATCTCTTCCGGCATATGGCCGGGCAATTCATCCGGCCGCGGTGTTTCGCCGGGCTCGCGCGTCGGCGGCGTGATGTCGGGCTGTGGATTGCCCGGCGGAATTCCGGGCGGCGGCTCGGTCGGAGTGCCGGGCGTCGATGGCGGAATCTCGGGCGGTTCGATCGGCATCGGCATCATCGAGATCGTTGTCCAGAGAACGACAACGACCATGTCGCGCTGATGTTCCGCACCACATCGATTCGAAGTCTGCGTTATTCGGGCGCGTGACAGACGGCCTCGATATTGTGGCCATCAGGATCGAGCACGAAGGCGCCGTAATAATTGGCATGATAATGCGGGCGGATGCCGGGCGGGCCGTTATCGCGGCCGCCGGCCGCGATCGCCGCCTTGTAGAAGGCATCCACCGTGGCGCGGTCCTTCGCTGCGATCGCAATGTGCACCGGCTTGTTCATGGCGCCTTCCGCGCCGAACCAGAAGTCCGGCTTACCGTCGGCGCCGAAACCTGCGGCCGCAGCGTGACCGGTCTGCTCGGCCGTCACTTCCATGATCAGGCCATAGCCGAGCGGCGCCAGCGCCTTCGCATAGAACGTTTTTGCGCGCTCATAGTCGGAGACCGAGAAACCCAGATGGTCGATCATCGCAACCTCTCCTGTTCGTCCTTGTCAGCGTGACAGGAACGTATTGCTCCGTGTCTTGCGTGCGATCGTAAAGCCGCGCGCGACCATGTCGGCAATACAATCCTGCTGCCATTCGTTTCGTGACAGGTGTTCGATCACGACCGCGCGCGGCCAGAGCGATTGCGGCGCGTCGCGGAAGAAGCCGATCAGCACGCGGTCCTCGAAGCCCTCGACGTCGATCTTGAGCGAATCGACCTTTGTGACGCCGGCCTCCTCGAGAATGCGCATCAAGCGTAGCGACGGCACCTTGATGGCCTCGGCACCGGCCGAGCCGGTGACGACGTGAGTGGCGCCGAGATTGCCGCCGCCGCTCTCGATCATCAGCTCGCCGTCGCTGTCCCCCGCGGCCGCCTGCACCAGGCGCACCTGCGGCGTCTTCGACGCGGCGTGATTGAAGGAGAGCCGTCCGAAGGTCAGCGGATGCGGCTCGATCGCGACCACCTTGCCTGATGGCCCGACCTGCCGCGCCATCACCAGCGCAAAGGTGCCGACATTGGCGCCGACATCGACGAACACGCCGCCCGCAGGGGTGTGCTGGCGCAGGAAGTCGAGCTCGTCGAGATTGTAGTCGGGATTGAACAGCGCGCCGCGCTCGGTCGCGCTGCCCTGGTGATAGAAGCGGAACGAGGCGCCCTGATACTGCACGTCGAGCGGGCCGCTGCGCAGCAGATTGACCAGCCGCGACAGCCAGGGTCGGAACGCGCCGCGCATCAGCCCCGAGCGCGTCGCGAGGCGGATGATCGCAGCCTGTGCCGCATTGGGGGCAAACGCGCCGAACGGCGCGGACGAAGGGGCGTTGTCGGACGTCAAGCAGCAGGTCCTCGTTGCAGGCGGCGCATGCATAGCCGGTTTTGGCGACAACTCCAACGGGCGGGTTGTAGCCTGGATGGAGCGTTACAGCGTGTTCTCGCGCGTGGACGGACCGGTCCCGGATTGCGCTTCGCTCATCCGGGCTTCGGATCACGCTGCCTTCTTCCGCTGGTGCAGCAATCGCCCGAGCAGCTTGCGCTTGCCCTTGCGCGGAATCAGCTCGACGTCGCTGACGAGTTTTGCGCCGCCCTTGCGCCGCTCCAGCACGATCTTGCGGCTGTGGAAAGCCTCCAGCTCGGCGCGATGCGCGACGCTGACGATGGTCGCCTTCGGCAGCTCGCCGGTGATCATCTTCATCATCTTGTCCTGGCTCCGCTCGTCGAGCGCCGAGGTTGCCTCATCGAGCACGACGATATCAGGATTGTGCAGCAGCAGCCGTGCGAAGGCGAGGCGCTGTTTCTCACCGCCGGACAGCGTCTGGTCCCACGGTCCTTCCTCTTCGATCTTCCCCTTGAGATGATCGAGGCCGACCTTGTGCAGGGCTTCGCCGATCTCCTCGACGGTCCAGTGGTCGGCGGCGCCGGGATAGGCGACCGCGCGCCGCAAGGAGCCGGAGGGCACGTAAGGCCGCTGCGGCAGCATGAACAGACGCCGGTCGGCATGCAAATTCACGCTTCCGCCGCCCCATGGCCACAGGCCTGCGATGGCGCGCACCAGCGTGCTCTTGCCGGTGCCGGACTCGCCGGCGACGAGCAGCCGTTCGCCCGGGTCTATCACGACTTCGGTCTCGCCGACCACGGCGGTGCCGTCATCGAGCGTGACCGAGAGATCCTTCATCTCAAGCATGGCGTCGTTGCGCGTCTCCCCGCGCTTGATGCGGCCAAGGCCGTCGCCCTGCTCGGCGCGTTCGAGGCCGTCGAGCGACATCATCAGCGAGGCGATGCGGCGCGCGCAGGCATTCCAGTCGGCCAGCCGCGGATAATTGTCGACCAGCCAGCCGAACGCACTCTGCACGATGGTGAAGGCGGAGGCCGCCTGCATCACCTGTCCCAGCGTCATGCTGCCGTCGAGGAATTTTGGCGCGCAGAGGAGAAGCGGGACAACGGGAGCAACGAGGCTGGATCCCTGCGACACCAGCGTAGTGCGCATGTGCTGGCCGGCGAGGCGCGCCCACTGCCGCAGCACGCGGTTGAAATTGCGGTCGATGCCGTCGCGCTCCTCCTCCTCGCCGCCGAGCAGCGCGATACTTTCGCCGTTCTCGCGCACGCGCGTCAGCGTGTAGCGGAAATCAGCTTCGGCCTGGTTCTTCTCCTCGGAGACCTGCACGAAGCGCCGGCCGATCGCCACGATCGAGCCGGATGCGATCGCGGCGTACAGGATCGCGGCGATCACCAGAAAGCCGGGAATCGTGATGGACGAGCCGCCGAGCACGACGGTGAGCGCACCGCCGATGGTCCAGAGCACGACGATGAAGGTCGCAGCCGACAGCAGCGCGGACGTGACGCCGGCGAGGAAATCGACCGGAGAGTCGGTGGCAATCCGCAGATCCTCCGCGATTCGGTATTCGGGATTTTGGTGGTCGCCGCCGACGAGATTGAGCTGGTAGTAGCGCCCGTTCTTGAGCCACCTGGTCAGCACGCTCGCAGTCAGCCAGGCCCGCCAGCGCCGCTGGATGCCCATGCGCGCGAACACCTGCGCGACGGCGAGCACGATGCTGCCGATCGCGAGCGGGAAGAACACCGCCGTGAGATGGAAGACGCTCGTCGCATCGCGCTTCTCGATGGCGTCGAAGATCGCGCGATTCCAGACATTGATGCCGTATTGGAAGCCGACGGTCAGGACGATCAGCGCGCCGAGACCGATCGAGAACGGCCAGGCCAAGCGGTTGCCGTTGCGGCCCCAGAAGCCGCGCGCGCTGATCCAGAACCGCGTCAGCAGATAATCCTTGCGCGCCTGCTCGGCTTCCTCGGTTGAGAGCTCGGGGTCAGGTTCGACCAGGTCGGGCGGCGGCGGTGTCACTTCATCGCCGTTCTCGCCTTTGATCTCGACAATGGGCGGCTGTTTGCCCTGTTCGCGCGTTGCGGCCGGCTTGTGCATGAGCGGACAACGCAAAGGAAATCAAACGGTTCCCTTGGGTTCCGGCTGATCACTCGGCGGCGCCGTCGCGCACGCGTCGCGGCCGTGCCGCATGGTGCAGAACGCGCGACAATTCCTCGATCGAATAGGGCTTTTGCACGAGATCGAATCCGGCAGCGCCGTCCTGTGACAGGGCCTGGCTGTAGCCGGTGGTCAGCACGACCGGCACGCCGATGCCGCGGTCGCGGATCGCCTGCGCCAGATCGAGCCCGGTCATCCCGGGCATCACCACGTCCGAGAACACGACATCAAAACGATCCGCGTCCACGGCGAGCTCGGCGAGTGCATCGGTCGCATTGTCGACCAGCGTGATGGTGTAGCCGAGTTCGGTGAGCCCATCGGCGGCGAAATTGGCGAGCTCGATATTGTCCTCGACCACCAGCACCGACATGCCGCTGCCGGCCACCGCCGGCGCAGTGTTGGGCGCCTGGCGCTGCGGCAACAGGTCCGGCGGGACGCGCGGCAGATAGAGCGAGAAGGTGCTGCCCTGCCCCACCTCGCTCGTGACAGTCACCTCGCCGCCCGATTGCCGGGTGAAGCCGAACACCTGGGACAGGCCGAGACCGGTGCCGTGGCCGACCTGCTTCGTAGTGAAGAACGGCTCGAAGATGCGCCCTATTCGCGCGGCGGGAATGCCGATGCCGGTGTCGCTGACTGTCACGCGGACGAAGCCATGCTCTGTCATGGCCGGGCTGGCCGAAAGCTGCACCGTTGCGTTCGCAACGGTCGTTGTTGCCTCGACGCTGAAAACGATCCTGCCTTTGCCCTGCATGGCATCGCGCGCGTTGGTCGCCATGTTGATCAGCGCGGTCTCGAACTGGCTGGCATCGGCATTGACAAGGCACGGCTCCGCCGGCAGCTGCATGACGATCTCGATCGCGGGACCCAGCAGCGTGGCGAGCATGTCGTGCAGCGACTGCACCCGCGCACCGACGTCGAACACCTCCGGCTTGAGGGGCTGGCGCCGTGCAAAGGCGAGCAGCTGCGAGGTCAGCTTGGCTGCGCGCGCCACTGAATCGGCGATGGCCGTGATGTAGCGCTGCCGCCGCTCCTCGGTCAGCTGCGGCCGGTTCAAAAGGTCGACCGAAGCGCGGATCACCGTCAGGAGATTGTTGAAGTCGTGGGCGACGCCTCCGGTGAGCTGTCCGAGCGCTTCCAGGCGCTGGCTGTGCTTGAGCGCCTCCTCGGCCTCGCGCCGCTTTGCAGCTTCGGCCTGAAGGTGCTGGGTGCGCCGCAAGGCGAGCGCCAGCAGCAGAAACAGCAGTGCGGTGGCGGGAATGCCGAACACCAGATGCTGGCCCATGGTGGCGAACCAGCGCGCGCGGATCGCCGAGGTCTCGAGCCCGGCGCTGACATAGATCGGATATTCGGCGACGCGCCGGTAGGCGATGCGCCGCTCGATGCCGTCCGAGGGCCATGCCACGGTGATGAGGCCGTGCTCGGGTTGAGCCACGATCTTCCGGCCTACAGGGCCGGCCGGATCGAGCCGGAGGTCGTGGTCAAGCCGGGGAAAATGCGTGAGCACCGCACCGTCGGTGCGTGCCATCGCGAAGAAGCTGCCGGGATCCGATCCAATTCTGGCGTAAAAACTCTCGAAATATTCCGGCAGGACCGAGGCCTGGATCACGCCGATGAAGCGGCCGTCGTCGGAGTCACGGCGGCGGCTCACGCCGAAGAAGCGGGCACCTTGATAGGGCGGACGCGGCGTCAGCGGCATGCCGATGAAGGTGCCGATGGTCTGGTCGACATGGGCATAGAAGTAATCGCGGTCGGCAAAGCCGAGGTCCGGCGGTGGCGAGACAAGGCTGTTGACCAGAGCTTTTCCGTGCGCATCGAAGATCCAGGCCGATTTGAGCTGCGGCAGCGAATCGGTCAGCCGCTTCAGCCGGCGATGCAGCGTCGGCTCTCGGGCGCGGATGGTATCGTCTGAAAGGCCGCGCACGACCTCGTTGAGCTCGGCAAGGCTGCGGTCGATGGTCTCGAACACCTTGAGCGCGTGCTCATGCGCGACATCGACCGTGCGCTCGATCTCCCGGTCGGCGATATCCTTGGTCGATGTGTAGGAGATCGTGGCGGCAACGGCGAACAGCGCAATCGGCAGCGCCAGGGATGCCGCCATCATCCACTGCAACAGCCTCAGCGAGTTGCGTTGCGCCCTCTGCACAGTCGCTCCGTCCCGAGTGGGAGCTTAACCGAATCTTGTGCAGGTGAGGAAGTAGCTTATGCTGGAGCGGCTGGTTGCAATCTAAAAATTTGCACGTGCAGCGGGATTGAGAAAATTCTGCTCGAATTTAAGCCAATTGCAGAACACCCCGGCCGGTCTGGGCCGGGGTGGAAGGATGACCTTCGTCTCAGATTTGCCGCTCGACCATCTTGAGCTTGAGCTCGGCGATGGCTTCGGCCGGGTTGAGGCCCTTCGGGCAGGCCTTGGCGCAGTTCATGATGGTATGGCAGCGGTAGAGCCGGAACGGATCCTCGAGATTGTCGAGCCGCTCGCCGGTGGCTTCGTCGCGCGAATCGGAGACCCAGCGGTTGGCCTGGAGCAGCGCGGCGGGCCCGAGATAGCGCTCGCTGTTCCACCAATAGCTCGGGCAGGAGGTCGAGCAGCAGGCGCAGAGGATGCACTCATAGAGGCCGTCGAGCTTTTCGCGATCCTCGTGGCTCTGGCGCCATTCCTTCTGCGGCGTCGGCGAGGTCGTCTTCAGCCAGGGCTCGACCGAGGCGTACTGCGCGTAGAAATTGGTGAGGTCGGGGACGAGGTCCTTCACCACGGGCTGGTGCGGCAGCGGGTTGATCTTGACCGCGCCGTCCTTGACGTCGTGCATCGAGCGGGTGCAGGCCAGCGTGTTCTGGCCGTCGATGTTCATGGCGCAGGAGCCGCAGACGCCTTCACGGCAGGAGCGGCGGAAGGTGAGCGACGGGTCGATGTGGTTCTTGATCCAGATCAGGCCATCGAGCACCATCGGACCGCAATCATTGGTGTCGACGTAATAGGTGTCGACGCTCGGATTTTTGCCGTCATCAGGATTCCAGCGATAGACCTTGAACTCGCGGAGCTCGGTCGCGCCCGCGGGCTTCGGCCAGGTCTTGCCGCCAGTGATCTTGGAGTTCTTCGGAAGTGCGAATTCAACCATTGCTCTAACCTTTCGTCATTCCGGGATGGTCCGAAGGACCAGACCCGGAATCTCGAGATTCCGGATTCGATGCTGCGCATCGCTCCGGAATGACGGCTACTGTTCGCTCAATACACGCGCGCCTTCGGCGGGATGTACTGTACGTCGTTGGTCATGGTGTAGTCGTGAACCGGGCGGTACTCGATCTTGACCTTGCCGGCATCGTCCAGCCAGGCCAGCGTGTGCTTCATCCAGTTCTTGTCGTCGCGTTCGGAGAAGTCCTCGCGGGCATGGGCGCCGCGGCTCTCGGTGCGGTTGGCGGCCGAGTTCATCGTCACCACGGCCTGCGAGATCAGATTATCGAACTCCAGCGTCTCGACGAGGTCCGAATTCCACACCAGCGAGCGATCGGACACGGCGATGTCGGTGATGCCGCTGTGGACCTTCGCGATGAGGTTCTGGCCTTCGTTCAGCACTTCGCCGGTGCGGAACACCGCGCAATTGTTCTGCATCACGTGCTGCATGCCCTCGCGCAGCTTCGCGGTCGGGGTGCCGCCGGAGGCGTAGCGGTAATGGTCGAGACGGCTGACCGCCATCTCGGCCGAGTTCGCCGGCAATTCGGGCTGCTTGGCATTGGGCGTGAGCTTCTCGGCCAGGCGGAGCGCTGCGGCACGGCCGAACACGACGAGGTCGATCAGCGAGTTGGAGCCGAGGCGGTTGGCGCCGTGCACGGAGACGCAGGCGGCCTCGCCGATCGCCATCAGGCCGGGGATCACCGCGTTGTCGTCGCCGTCCTTCTTGGTCAGCACTTCGCCGTGATAGTTGGTGGGGATGCCGCCCATATTGTAGTGCACGGTCGGCACGATCGGGATCGGCTCGCGCGTCACGTCGACATTGGCGAAGATTTTTGCGGATTCGGAGATGCCCGGCAGGCGCTCGGAGAGCACCGCGGGATCGAGATGGTCGAGGTGAAGGAAGATGTGGTCCTTCTTCTTGCCGACGCCGCGGCCTTCGCGGATCTCGATGGTCATCGCGCGCGAAACGACGTCGCGCGAGGCGAGGTCCTTGGCCGACGGCGCGTAACGCTCCATGAAGCGCTCGCCCTCGGAATTGACGAGATAACCGCCTTCGCCGCGGGCGCCCTCGGTGACGAGACAGCCCGAGCCGTAGATGCCGGTCGGGTGGAACTGGACGAACTCCATGTCCTGGAGCGGCAGGCCGGCGCGCAGCACCATGCCGCCGCCGTCGCCGGTGCAGGTGTGCGCCGAGGTGCAGGAGGCGTAGGCGCGGCCGTAGCCGCCGGTGGCGAGAATCACGGTCTGGGCACGGAAGCGATGCAGCGTTCCGTCATCGAGCTTGAGCGCGATGACGCCGCGGCAGGTGCCCTGGTCGTCCATGATCAGGTCGATGGCGAAGAACTCGATGAAGAACTCGGCCGCGTGACGCAGCGACTGGCCATACATCGTGTGCAGCATGGCGTGGCCGGTGCGGTCGGCGGCGGCGCAGGTGCGCTGCGCCTGACCCTTGCCGTAGTCCATGGTCATGCCGCCGAACGGACGCTGATAGATCTTGCCGTCCTCGGTGCGCGAGAACGGCACGCCCCAATGCTCGAGTTCGTAGACCGCGTCGGGCGCGTTGCGCACCATGTATTCGATCGCGTCCTGGTCGCCCAGCCAGTCCGACCCTTTCACGGTATCGTACATATGCCAGCGCCAGTCGTCCTTGTGCATGTTGCCGAGCGAAGCAGAGATGCCGCCCTGCGCCGCGACCGTGTGCGAGCGGGTCGGAAACACCTTGGTGATGCAGGCGGTGCGGAGGCCCGCCTCGCTGCAGCCGACCACCGCGCGCAGGCCCGCGCCGCCGGCGCCGACTACGACGACGTCATAGGTGTGATCTTCGATCGGGTAGGCTTTGCCGTTGGTGGCGGGAGCGCCGTTGCCCTTGCCATTCGTCTCGTTGGCCATGGGTTACACTCCGGATGACAGTTGGAGAATCGCGTAGATCGAGGCGAGCGCGACCGCGATCGAGAAGAAGTTGTTGAGTATGATCGCGGTGAGCTTCAGCTTCTCGTTGTGGACGTAGTCCTCGATCACGACCTGCATGCCGATCTTCATGTGCCAGGCGCTGGCGATGATGAAGAGCACCATGATGATGGCGACCGGCAGCGAGCCGAGGATCTGCTTGGCGCCGGCCTGGTTGCGGCCGAGCAGCATCATGATGATCACCAGCACCGGGATCATCAGCAGCGTCATCGCCACCCCCGTGAGGCGCTGCCGCCAGAAATCGGATGTGCCGGAATGCGCCGCGCCGAGATTGCGGACGCGGCCGAGCGGGGTGCGCATGCTGCGCTTGGGCGTATCGGTCGCGCTCATCGTCCGCCTCCGATTGCATAGGCGATGATCCAGATCAGCACCGTCAGGGCGATGCCGCCGATCGCTGCGCCCCAGGTCAGGGCCTCGCGCTCATTGGCCTTGAAGCCGTAGCCGAGGTCCCAGACGAAGTGCCGAATGCCGCTCAACATATGGTGCATCAGCGCCCAGGTGTAGCCGAACACGATCAGTCGGCCGATGATGCTGCCGGTGAAGGCCTGGACATGGGCATAGGCGGCGGGGCCGGAGGCCGCCGCGATCAGCCACCAGGCGAGCAGCAGGGTTCCGACGTAAAGGGCGATACCGGTGGCGCGGTGGACGATGGATAGGGCCATCGTCAGCGTCCAGCGGTAGACTTGCATGTGTGGTGAAAGCGGTCGTTCGATCCGTGCGGTCATGGGCTACGATGTTGTATGGCGGCCCTTGAGGGCGCGCGCGGGGATCGCGAGAGGTCGGCTCTATTTACGGAGTCGATTCCGCCTGCGCAATCACCAAATCGCCATAAATCGAACGAGGGTTCAGCTCTACAGCCTTGATGAAACAAGACCAATCAGGGGCTTGGTATACCAGAGCCTCTGTCCGCCAACAAAGAACCGAACATTCATTCATGTCTTTCCAAAGCGCCGAGGCGCGTTGAAATTGCTATTGGAACACCTCCAAACGGACCATGCCGTCTAACCCAGCCGGAGCTCAGCCAAAACGCCGGCAGCGCGCCTCGGCCGGGCGCCAATCTGCTGAGCTTTGATCGCATTCGGGTCTGGTCCGGATATGCGCACCCTGCATTCCACCCCAGCCGGCCGACGTTGCGTGTCGACCGTGGGAATCAGATCGCCTAAACCACCGCAGATGGCTCTCCGAACGTGCGTGGCGGAGAAGTTGCGACCAAGTCGCCGGGGGCAAGTCAGGGGTGGTTGCAGGTCTTGATATCAAGGAGATCGTCGAGCTCGCGCTGCTGCTGATCGCAACCGGCGCGCTCTCGGGATTTCTGGCCGGCGTGTTCGGCATCGGCGGCGGCGCGATCCTCGTGCCGGTGTTCTACGAATGCTTCCGCATCGCCGGTGTGCCGCTGGAGGTGCGGATGCCGCTGTGCGTCGGCACCTCGCTCGCGGTGATCATCCCGACCTCGATCCGATCGTTCCAGGCGCACTACAAGCGCGGTGCGGTCGACATGGCGATCCTGCGCGTCTGGTGGGTGCCGATCCTGATCGGCGTCATCGCCGGCAGCGTGGTCGCGCGCGTCGCGCCGGAGCGGCTGTTCAAGATCGTGTTCGTCGGCGTCGCCTGGTCGGCGGCGGCCCGTCTCGTCTTCGCGCGCGAAGGCTGGAAGTTCGGCGACGACCTGCCGAAGGGGCCATTGATGCGCGTCTACGGCTTCTGCGTCGGCATTCTCTCGACGCTGATGGGCATCGGCGGCGGTCTGTTCTCGAACCTCCTGATGACCTTCTACAGCCGTCCCATTCATCAGGCGGTGGCGACCTCGTCGGCGCTCGCGGTGCTGATTTCGATTCCCGGCGCGCTCGGCTATGTCTACGCTGGCTGGCCCGCCGCGGCGAGCTATCCGACCGTCGCCGCGCTGCAGGTGCCGTTCGCGCTCGGCTACGTCTCGCTGATCGGCGCCGTGCTGGTGATGCCAATGAGCCTCGTCACCGCGCCGCTGGGTGTGAAGGCCGCGCACGCGATGTCGAAGCGCATGCTGGAAGTCGCGTTCGGCTGCTATCTGTTCATTGTGGGTAGCAGGTTCGTGCTGAGCTTGCTGGGCGGGCAGTAGCCGCCGCACCCACCGTCATTGCGAGCGCAGCGAAGCAATCCAGAATCTTTCCGCAGAGGCAGCCTGGATTGCTTCGTCGCAAGAGCTCCTCGCAATGACGAGACGAGAGGGCGCTCCTTATTTCTTCGCGTAAATATCCTTGTACGTCTCGCGCAAAATGTTCTTTTGCACCTTGCCCATGGTGTTGCGCGGCAGCTCGTCGACCACGAAGACGCGCTTGGGCATCTTGAACTTGGCGAGGCGGCCGTCGAGCGCCTTGAGCACCGAGGCTTCGCTGACATCGGCGCCCTTGTTGCAGACCAGCACCGCCGTGACGCCCTCGCCGAAATCGGCATGCGGCACGCCGATCACGGCCGACTCGACCACGCCGGGCATGGCGTCGATCTCGCTCTCGATCTCCTTGGGGTACACGTTGAAGCCGCCGGAGATCACGAGATCCTTGCCGCGGCCCAGGATGTGCACGTAACCCTTCGCATCGACCTTGCCGAGGTCGCCGGTGATGAAGAACCCGTCGGGCCGGAATTCGGCCTTGGTCTTCTCCGGCATCCGCCAGTAGCCCTTGAATACGTTCGGGCCCTTCACCTCGATCATGCCGATCTCTTCGCGCGGCAGCTCTTTGCCCGTCTCGGGATCGGTCACACGCAGGGAGACACCGGGCAGCGGGAACCCGACCGCGCCGGGCACGCGCTCACCGTCATAGGGGTTCGACGTGTTCATGTTGGTCTCGGTCATGCCGTAGCGCTCGAGCACGGCATGGCCCGTGCGCGCCGACCATTCGCGATGGGTCTCGGCCAGCAGCGGCGCCGAGCCCGAGATGAACAGCCGCATGTGTTTCGTGGTCTCGCGCGACAGCGCGGGATTTTGCAGCAGGCGCGTATAGAAGGTCGGCACGCCCATCAGCACCGTCGCGCGCGCCATCAGCTTGATGATCAAATCAGGGTCGAGCTTCGGCAGGAAGATCATCGAGGCGCGGGCGAACAGGGTCACATTGGTCGCCACGAACAGGCCGTGCGTATGGTAGATCGGCAGCGCGTGGATCAAGACGTCCTTGTCGGTGAAGCGCCAGTAGTCGACGAGCGAGAGCGAGTTCGACGCCAGATTATCGTGGGTCAGCATCGCGCCCTTGGATCGGCCGGTTGTGCCTGACGTGTAGAGAATCGCGGCGAGATCGTCGCTCGCGCGCGGCACCGTCGTGAATTCGCTGCCTGCCTTGTCGGCAGCCTCCGTCAGCGAGCCCTTGCCGTCAGGCCCGAGCGTCTCGACCTTGGCCTTCACCTTGGCGGCGATCGGGCCGAGCCCTTCCGCCTTGGAGGGATCGCAGACCACCAGCGACGGTTCGGCATCGCCGATGAAGTAGTCGAGCTCGTTCAGCGTGTAGGCCGTGTTGAGCGGCAGATAGACTGCACCGGCGCGCACCGTGCCGAGATACAGCACGATGTTGGCCACGGATTTCTCCACCTGCACCGCGACGCGATCGCCGGGCTTCACGCCGCGGGCGACCAGCACGTTCGCCATTTGCCCGGCGCGCGCGATCAGGTCGCCATAGCTGATATGGGCGCCGTCATGCGTCTCGATCGCAAGGCGTTTCGGATCGTCCAGGCCGTCGAACAGGCGGGAAAACAGGTTGGCGTTGGCAGCTTGGTTCATGCAACATTCCTCGCCGGCGGAGGCCGGTCAAAAATCGAGGGCTGGATTAGCAAAAACCGCCCCGATGAAGCAACGGAGACAGTTTGCATGTCAAAAAACGGGAAACGCGTGGCCTGGGTCACCGGAGGCGGCAGCGGGATCGGGGAGGCCGGCGCAGAGGCGCTCGCGGCTGACGGCTGGACGGTGGTGGTGTCCGGGCGACGCAAGGACGCCCTGGATACCGTAGTTGTCAAGATCAGTAACGCGGGCGGAGCGGCTGAGGCCATTGCACTCGACGTGTCCGACGCCGTGGAGGCCCAGAAGGCAGCCGATCAGATCGTCGCCAGGCACGGCCGCATCGACCTGCTCGTCAACAATGCCGGCATCAATGTTCCCAAGCGCAGCTGGAAGGACATGGAACTGGAGGGCTGGGACAAGCTGGTCCAGGTCAATCTCAACGGCGTGCTCTATTGCATGCGCGCGGTGCTGCCGACGATGCGCAAGCAGCAGGACGGCTCGATCATCAACGTCTCGTCCTGGGCCGGCCGCCACGTCTCCAAGATGCCGGGCCCGGCCTACACCACGACCAAGCATGCGGTGCTGGCGCTGACCCATTCCTTCAACATGGACGAATGCGTCAATGGGCTTCGCGCCTGCTGCCTGATGCCGGGCGAGGTGGCGACGCCGATCCTGAAGCTGCGCCCGGTGGTGCCAAGCGAGGAAGAGCAGGCCACGATGCTGCAACCGGAAGACCTCGGCCGCACCATCGCCTTCATCGCCTCGATGCCGCCGCGCGTCTGCATCAACGAGCTCCTGATCAGCCCCACGCATAATCGCGGCTTCATCCAGACGCCGAACAACAGGGATTAGCCAAGGTCGCGCGACCTCGTCATTGCGAGCGAAGCGAAGCAATCCAGGCATAGATCCGCGGAGACAGTCTGGATTGCTTCGCCGCTTCGCTCCTCGCAATGACGCCTGAGCCACCACACGAACATCTCCCCACATAGTTTCACGCATCACAAAGAATTTTTCCTCGAAACCGTATCGCAGACCCTCCCGTAGTTCGGTCCAACGACGGCACTGCTGCATCACTTCACACGGCCGCAGCCGCCGTTGTTGCCCAACTCAAACACCGGCCATCGCCGGCCTCTATTCAATCGGGAGACTTTCCATGTCGAAGCGCATTGCCTATCTCGCTGCCGCCGCCTTCAGCGCCATCGCCGTCACCGCGACCGTCGTCGCGCCGGTGCGCGCCGAGGAGAAGACCGTCATGGTCGGTGGCGCCGCGATGTTCCCGTCCAAGAACATCGTGCAGAACGCAGTCAATTCCAAGGACCACACCACGCTGGTGGCGGCGGTGAAGGCGGCGGGCCTGGTGCCGACGCTGGAAAGCAAGGGACCATTCACGGTGTTCGCGCCGACCAACGCCGCCTTCGGCAAGCTGCCGGCCGGCACCGTCGACAATCTGGTCAAGCCCGAGAACAAGGCGACGCTGACCAAGATCCTCACCTACCACGTCGTGCCCGGCAAGCTCGAGGCCTCCGACCTCACCGACGGCAAGAAGCTGAAGACCGCGGAGGGCGAGGAACTGACGGTCAAGAAGATGGACGGCAAGACCTGGATCGTCGATGCCAAGGGCGGCACCTCCATGGTGACGATCTCCAACGTCAACCAGTCGAACGGCGTCATCCATGTGATCGACACCGTGCTGATGCCGGCGACGTAACACCGCGCGCCCCTGTTTCATCCCCCGAACAGGACGCTTTGAGACGGCGAGCCGGGGGTGCCCGGCTCGCTTTTTTGTGACCGCCATAGCCTCGCGGCATCGATTCCATGACGCGAGAGGCGTAACGAAAGCGGACGCAGCGGCGTATAATTATCGTTAGACGATCGCCAGGACGGAACCATCATGTCGAGCCTCACAGTCACTGACGAGCAGGTCAGCGCCACCCCGGCCAAAGTGATCCAGCCGGCCTGGGTCCGGGTCATGCACTGGATCAATGCCCTCGCCATGATCCTGATGATTCTGTCGGGCTGGCAGATCTACAATGCCTCGCCGCTGTTCGGCTTCAGCTTCCCGCGCGAGTACACGCTCGGTGGCTGGCTCGGCGGCGGCCTGCTCTGGCATTTTGCGGCGATGTGGCTGTTGATGATCAACGGCCTTGCTTATCTCATCACCGGTTTTGCCACCGGACGCTTCCGGAAAAAACTGCTGCCGATCACGCCATCCGGCGTGCTTCACGACGTCAGGGCGGCTCTGACCTTCAAGCTCGGTCATGACGATCTCACCGTCTACAATTACGTGCAGCGCCTGCTCTATGCCGGCATCATCGTGGTCGGCGTGCTGATCGTGCTCTCCGGCCTCGGCATGTGGAAGCCGGTGCAGCTGTATTACCTCGTGATGCTGTTCGGCGACTATCCGACCGCGCGCTATGTGCATTTCTTCTGCATGGCCGCGATCTGCGCGTTCCTCGTCATCCACGTCCTGCTCGCGCTGCTGGTGCCGAAGAGCCTGCGCGCGATGATCATCGGGCGCTGATTAGGAGAGTTGTGATGGCCAAACGTTCATTCCTGATCCCCGGCGTCGACAAGCGGCTCCTGATCAAGGACTCCCTCAAGACGATGCCGGATCTCACCCGCCGCCGCTTCATCGCGGGCGGCGCCAGCCTCGGCGCGCTGACGCTGCTCACCGGCTGCGACGTCGTCGACTCCTCCTCGGCCGAGGAGATGCTGAAGCAGGTGTCGAAGTTCAACGACGCCGTGCAGTCCTTCATTTTCAATCCCGATGCGTTGGCGCCGACCTTCCCGGAGAGCGCGATCACGAAGCCGTTCCCGTTCAACGCCTATTACGATCTCGACGATGCCCCGGATGTCGACGGCAAGGACTGGAAGCTCGAAGTGCGCGGTCTCGTCGACAACAAGAAGTCCTGGACGCTGGACGAGCTCTATCAATTGCCGCAGGTCACCCAGATCACCCGCCACATCTGCGTCGAGGGCTGGAGCGCGATCGGCAGCTGGACCGGCACGCCCTTGCGCGATTTCCTCAAGCTGATCGGCGCGGACACGCGCGCGAAATATGTCTGGTTCCAGTGTGCCGACAAGGACGGCTACAACTCGCCGCTCGACATGCGCAGCGCGCTGCATCCGCAGACGCAGATGACGTTCAAATACGCGAACGAGATTTTGCCCCGCGCCTACGGCTTCCCGATGAAGATCCGCGTGCCGACAAAGCTCGGCTTCAAGAACCCGAAATACGTGGTCTCGATGGAAGTCACCAACGACTACAAAGGCGGTTACTGGGAAGACCAGGGGTACAATTCGTTCAGCGGGAGCTAGCTCCGCTGCAGGGTGGGCAAAGCGCAAGCGTGCCCACCATTCCATCCATGATGAAGGAGATGGTGGGCACGGCGCTTCGCGCCTTTGCTCGCCCTACGGCACCGATTGCCTGGCCGGCCCCACCTTCCGCTGGCACAGCGCCGCCACCGCCCCGAGCGCCAGCAGTGCGGCCGAGACGTTCAGCGCGTAGCTCAAGCTCCCCAGCGCATCCGTGACCGCACCCACCACGATCGGGCCGAGCGTCTGGCCGACGCCGAACGAGATCGTCATCGCTGCGATCGCGGTCGGCCACACCTCGGGCGGATAGTTGAAGCGGACGAAGGCGGTGGTTGAGCCGACCACGGCGAAGAAGGCGACGCCGAACACGACCGCCGAGATCGCGAGCCAGGCCGGCGAATGCCCGAGCATCGGCAGGGCGGCCCCCAACGCGTTGGTGCCGAGGATGATCGCGGTGGCGAGCCCGCCGCGGTCGAGCGCCAGCACACCGCGCCAGGCCCAGGGGGTGACGAAGGCGGACAGACCGATCAGGCTCCAGAACGCCGCCTGCGCCGCAGCGCCGCCGCCGCCGTCGCGCACATAGGCGATCATGAAGGTCATGTAGGCGATATAACCCGCGCCGAACAGGAAGTAGCCGGCGAGATAGATCAGCACCGGCAGGATCGCGAACGATGCGTGACTGCCTTCCGAGAAACGCGCGCCGCTTTCGATGCGGATCAGGAACAGCGGGATCGTCATCGCGACGGACAGCAGCGTCAGCGCCCACCAGACGATCCACCACGAGCCGGGTCCGAAATATTGCAGCGTGAACGGGGCGATCAACCCGGATGATAGAATGCCGATGCCCGGCCCGGCGTAGAACAGGCTGAGCAGGAAATTGGCGCGCGCGGGCTGCGACTGCACAATGGTCGCGGCCAGCGCGCCGCCGGCGACGAAGCCCGCCGCTGCGCCCAGGCCCAGCACGAGGCGCGCCAGGCTCAACGCGACGAAATTGCCTGATAGCGCGCAGGTCGCGAGCGCGGCGACACAGGCCAGGGTTCCGCCGCGGATTGCGGCTGACCAGCCGACGCGCTGGATCAGCCGCGACGCGACAAGCGCGCCCACGAGGTAGCCGACGGCGTTGATGGTGTTCATGAAACCGGCCGCCGAGTAGGACCAGCCAAGGTCCTCCCGCATGTCGGGCAGCACCAGCGCATAGGCGAAGCGGCCGATGCCGAGCCCGACCGTTGCCGCCAGCGACAGGGTCAGGATCAGCCGCGCAGGATGCGGGTTCGGGGGACGGTCAGGGGCGTGCAAGGGGTACTCCGGCAACCCGCACTGTGGCAGGCCCTGCCGGTCTTGCACAGCCGCGGCGCGGCAATGGTGTCTTGCCAAGCGCGCAACGCCGCTCTAGCACTCCGGCCGAAATTCACGAGATGCCGTCATGCCCGGCCTTGTGCCGGGCATCCACGTTCTTCGGCCCGCAAGCCAAGGACGTGGATGGCCGGAACATAGGCGAGCGGAAGCGACGCCGTCCTTTGGCCGGCTATGCCCGGCCACGACGCAACGGAGGTAGAACGACCATGGCGACCCACAAATTGCTGCTGCTCCCCGGCGACGGTATCGGCCCCGAGGTGATGGGCGAGGTGAAGCGGCTGATCGATTGGCTCAATTCGGCCGGGATCGTCAAGTTCGAGACCGACACCGGCCTCGTCGGCGGCTCGGCCTATGATGCCCACAAGGTCTCGATCTCCGAGGGCGACATGGCCAAGGCCAAGGACGCCGACGCCGTGATCTTCGGCGCAGTCGGCGGCCCGAAATGGGATGCGGTGCCTTACGAGGTGCGCCCCGAAGCTGGTCTCTTGCGCCTGCGCAAGGATCTTGCCCTGTTCGCGAACCTCCGCCCGGCCGTGTGCTACCCGGCGCTGGCCGATGCCTCCAGCCTGAAGCGCGAGGCGGTCGAGGGCCTCGACATCGTCATCGTGCGCGAGCTCACCGGAGGCGTCTATTTCGGCGAGCCCAAGACCATCACCGATCTCGGCAACGGCCAGAAGCGCGCGATCGATACCCAGGTCTACGACACCTATGAGATCGAGCGCATCGGCCGCGTCGCCTTCGAGCTTGCCAGGAAGCGCAAGAACAAGGTGACGTCCATGGAGAAGCGCAACGTCATGAAATCGGGCGTGCTCTGGAACGAGGTCATGACTCAGGTCCACAAGCGCGAATATCCCGATGTCACGCTCGAGCACCAGCTTGCTGACTCCGGCGGCATGATGCTGGTGAAATGGCCGAAGCAGTTCGACGTCATCGTCACCGACAACCTGTTCGGCGACATGCTGTCCGACATCGCAGCGATGCTGACGGGATCGCTCGGCATGCTGCCCTCGGCCTCGCTCGGCGAGGTCGACGTCAAGAGCAAGAAGCGCAAGGCGCTGTACGAGCCCGTGCACGGCTCGGCGCCCGATATCGCCGGCAAGGGCCTCGCCAATCCGATTGCGATGATCTCGTCCTTCGGCATGGCGCTGCGCTATTCCTTCGACATGGGCGATCTCGCTGACAAGGTCGACGCCGCGATCGCCGCCGTGCTCGCCAGTGGCCTGCGTACCGCCGACATCAAGTCGGAAGGCACCACGGCGGCCTCGACCACGCAGATGGGCGAAGCGATTTTGAAGGAATTGCAGAAGCTGCACGCGTAGCCAAAAGCACGGCACCCCACCTCTTCTGTCTCCGCGGAAATCAAAGTGGTGGGTTACGCCGTGCGAAATGCGCTTCGCGCAGTCGCAGGGTTAACCCACCCTACGCACCTGCTATCGGAGCTCCCTCATGGATGCCTCACCCCGCCCCAAGATCGCGGAAACCATCATCCATGAAACGGTGCGCCAGCGCGAGGCGCAGATCGGGCGGCGCTGCGAGATCCTCAGCCATACGCGCATCGAATATGCCTCGCTTGGCGACTACTCCTATCTCGGCGAGAATTGCGACGTCGCCGATGCGACAATCGGCAAGTTCACGGCCATCGCCAATGCGGTGCGGATCGGCGCGCCGAACCATCCGATGGGCCGGCCGTCCCAGCATCGCTTCACCTATTGGCCTGAATATTACGAGGCGTCGGCGACGCGCGATCGCGACTTCTTCGCAGGCCGCCGCGGCGATCGCGTCATCGTCGGCAATGACGTCTGGATCGGCCACGCCGCCATCTTGCTGCCGGGTGTGAGCGTCGGTGACGGCGCGGTGATTGCCGCAGGCGCGGTCGTCAGCCGTGATGTCGAGCCCTACACCATCGTCGGCGGCGTTCCCGCGCGCCCCATCCGCAAACGCTTTCCGGATGCCGTTGCGGCAAGCCTGCGCCGCATCGCCTGGTGGGATTGGCCGGATGCGCTCATCTTCGAGCGTCTCGCCGATTTTCGCTCCGAGGCGATCGAAGAATTTTGCCGGCGCTATGATCCGGCAGCGAACGCATAGTCTCAGCCGTCATTGCGCGGAGCGAAGCGACGAAGCAATCCAGAATCGTTCCGCGGAAAGATTCTGGATTTGCTTCGCTGCGCTCGCAATGACGATGGAGAGGCAGGAGTGCCCTACGGCATCTCGCAAAAACAAAATGGCCGGGCGCGAGCCCGGCCATTTTGATTCGGAAAGATCAGCCCGCTCAGTACAGCGGGAAATTCTGCGGATAGCCGCCGACATCCTGCGGCGGCGAGAGCGGCTGGCGGTCGATCGGGCGGTTGAGGTTCTCGCGCGCGAAGGACGGATAGCCCACTGCCGGCGGGAAGGCGTAGTCGGTGAACTTGCGGTCGCCCGGATTGACCTCGGTGCCGCCGTCGAGCCAGGAGCGCTTGCTCACATAGATGCGAGTGTGGCCTTGCTGATAGACCGCGTTGGGGCCGCTCGGGCCATAGTAGGGGCGGCCGCGCTCGTCATAGCGCTTGGTCCTGGTGTCGGCGGAGGCCGGCGTCGCGACGGACATGGCAATCACGGCGCCTGCCGCAAGCCAGGTCGCCAATTTGTTCGCCGCAGAAAATTTCGAGCTCATCACGTCCCCTTCAGGCGGCAAGCCGCCAGTCGATTTCACCCCATACTAGCGCGCCCGGGGTGACCGCAACTAGGTCTATTGGGTCACACCAGCGCGGAATAATCGTGCGCGCCGGCAAAAGTTGCATGCAAACCAGCCACTTGAGTTTGATGCCGGTCAAAGCGTCCCGCGCAATTGCGCATTGGCGGCGCCGAGCAGCCAGTCCGGTGAGCCCCGCGAATCGCACGAGCGGCGCTTGAGCTCGGCATGGGCGAACATTTCCGCCAGCTTTGGCTCGTTGCCCGAGGTCAACAGCGTCAGCCGGTTCAGCGTGCAGGCGATCGCCGCGCGCGTCGCGGGAAGGCTGTCGCCCTGGCAGGAGAAGCCGGAGATCTGCAAGCCCGGCTCCTCGCTGCGCTTGAGGTAGCCGAGGCAGCCCTGCGCACCCTCGATCGTGCCGGTTGGCCGGAACAGCGCGACGGGGCCGAATTTGGTGTCGATCAGGCCGGCCTGCTCGAGCGGGGTGACCGTCCCCAACCCCATCTGGGCGGCCAGACCCGCGGCCGCCGGCCTTGTCACGTCGAATTCGGCGCCTTGGCGGTAGATTTCGAGCTCGGCCACGGGCTTGTCCGCCGCGTCGGTCCAGCGCAGCACGTCCCTGCGGCCGCCTTCGGGATGCCTGAGGATGGTGTAAGATGCTGTTTTATCTGATGAATCGAGTCGGCTGACGGCGAAGGCCGGATGCGAGCGGTCGGCCACGCTCCAGCCTGGCTTGTCCGCCGGCTCATCGTCGCGCAAGTCAGGCAGCTGGCCGAGCGCTGCGACGGCGAGGATGGCAAGCAGGGCGAGCGCCCCCACATAGGCAATCAGGCGCACCAGCGTGCCGACGACCTCGTCGGCAACGGCCAGGAGCGCCAGCTGGATCTGGGTAGGGCTAACGGCCGTGCTGGCCTCAGGCGACTGCATCCACGGCCTTCAGGCATCGTCCCACGTTGTCTTGAGGCCGGTTCTCGCATAGAAGCGCTGCTCTTCCTGTTTAAGCGTCAGCTTCAGGAACGGGCTTTTTTCATCGGAGAGTGAACGATGGGTTACAAAGTCGCAGTCGTCGGCGCGACCGGCAATGTCGGTCGGGAAATGCTCAACATCCTCGACGAGCGCAAATTCCCCGCGGACGAGGTCGTGGCCCTGGCGTCGCGCCGCAGCGTCGGCGTCGAGGTCTCCTATGGCGACCGCACCCTCAAGGTCAAAGCGCTCGAGCATTACGACTTCTCCGACGTCGACATCTGCCTGATGTCGGCGGGCGGCACGGTGTCGAAGGAATGGTCGCCGCAGATCGGCGCCGCCGGCGCCGTCGTGATCGACAATTCCTCGGCCTGGCGCATGGACCCGGACGTGCCGCTGATCGTGCCGGAAGTGAACGCAGGCGCGACCGAAGGCTTCAAGAAGAAGAACATCATCGCCAACCCGAACTGCTCGACCGCGCAGCTCGTGGTCGCGCTGAAGCCGCTGCACGACAGGGCGACGATCAAGCGCGTCGTGGTCTCGACCTATCAATCGGTGTCGGGCGCCGGCAAGGACGCGATGGACGAACTGTTCTCGCAGACCAAGGCCGTCTACACCAATGACGAGCTGGTCGCGAAGAAATTCCCCAAGCGCATCGCCTTCAACGTCATCCCCCACATCGACGTCTTCATGGAAGACGGCTACACCAAGGAAGAGTGGAAGATGATGGCGGAGACCAAGAAGATCCTTGATCCCAAGATCAAGCTCTCGGCGACCTGCGTGCGCGTGCCTGTCTTCGTCGGCCACTCCGAGGCCGTCAACATCGAGTTCGAGAATCCGATCAGCGCGGACGAAGCCCGCGAGATCCTGCGCAAGGCGCCCGGCTGCCTCGTCATCGACAAGCAGGAGCCCGGCGGCTACGCGACCCCATACGAAGCCGCCGGCGAGGACGCCACCTATATCAGCCGCATCCGCGAGGATGCGACGGTGGAGAACGGTCTCGCGTTCTGGTGCGTGTCCGACAATCTGCGCAAGGGCGCCGCGCTCAATGCGATCCAGATCGCGGAAGTCCTGATCAACCGCAAGCTGATCAGCGCGAAGAAGAAGGCGGCGTAAGGGAGACGTGGTTACGGGGACCCGGAGTTACGCCTTCGCGCCTCGATTGGTCCCGGGAGTATTGGTCCCCGGATTTGCGCTCCGCTTCGCTGCGCTTGTCCGGGACGACGATCTCGTTTGATGCGGCAGTATACGAAGCCGCTCAAGCCTCGCCGCGCGCGCTCTTGAATTCCTTGCTTGCCTTGTCCAGCACGAACAAAGTCCCCTCCGCGACGCCGAAATAGGCGCCGTGGGTCTGCATCTGGCCGCTCTCGACGGCCTTGCGCACGAACGGGAAGGTCATCAGGTTCTCCAGGCTGCGGAACACCGCGGCCTTCTCGATGCGCTCGACGAACTGCGCCATGGTCTCGTGCTCGCGCTGCTCGACCACTTCGCCGGGCTTGATGAACATCTGCATCCATTTGCCGATGAAGTCACCGGGCGTCAGCGGCTCGATCTTGTCGACGAAGGCGCGGATGCCGCCGCATTGCGCGTGGCCGAGCACCACGATGTGCTTCACCTTCAGCACCGTCACCGCATATTCCAGCGCCGCCGAGACACCATGCGCGCTCTCGTCGGGCTGATAGGTCGGCACCAGATTGGCGATGTTGCGGACGACGAACAATTCGCCGGGGCCGACGTCGAAGATCACCTCGGGCGAGACGCGGCTGTCGCAGCAGCCGATCACCATCACTTCCGGCGACTGTCCTTTCACCGACAGCTCGCGGTAGCGGCTCTGCTCGGCAGGCAGCCGCTGGGTGGCGAAGGCCTTGTAGCCTTCCAGCAAATGCTTCGGGAATGTCGTCATGGCCTATGCCTAACCATAGAGCCCGGGACCGAACAAGCCTTTCGAATAGGCATGCCAAGTGCTACGGCTCAGGTCAGAAGACAGACGAGGAAACCGGAAGGAACGATCGCATGACCCGCCCGCGCCGCAGCCATTTGTTCATGCCCGGATCCAACCCCCGCGCGCTGGAAAAGGCACGGAATCTGGCCGCCGACGGCCTGATCCTCGATCTGGAAGACTCGGTCGCCCCCGAAGCCAAGGCGTTGGCCCGCGACGGGATCGCCGCTGCGATTGCGGCCAAGGGGTTCGGCAAGCGCGAGATCCTGATCCGGACCAACGGTCTGGACACGGCCTGGTGGGCCGATGACGTCGCGATGGCCGCCAAGGCATCGCCCGACGGCATCCTGGTTCCAAAAGTTTCAAGCATCGAAGATCTCAATGCGATCGGCCGTAAGCTGGCCGAGCTTGGCGCCGCGCCGACCGTGAAAGTCTGGGCCATGATCGAGACCGCGCGCGCGGTGCTCCATGCCGAGGAGCTGTCCGCCGCCGGCCGCGATCCATCGACCCGCCTCTCCGGTTTCGTGTTCGGACCGAACGACATCTCGCGCGAGACGCGGATCCGGATGCTGCCGGGCCGCGCCGCGATGATCCCGATGATCACCCACTGCATTCTGGCGGCGCGCGCCCATGGCCTCGAAATCCTCGACGGCCCCTACAGCGACATCGCCAATTCCGACGGTTTCGCCACCGAATGCGCGCAAGGCCGCGACCTCGGCTTCGACGGCAAGACGCTGATCCATCCCTCACAGATCGACGCCTGCAACGCGATCTTCACCCCGCCTGAAGAAGAAGTCGCGCGCGCCCGAAAGATCATCGCGGCGTTCGAATTGCCGGAGAATGCTTCGCGCGGCGCGATCCGGCTCGACGGCGCCATGGTGGAGCGCCTGCACGCCGACATGGCCCGCCGCACGATCGAGATCGCGGATGCGATCGCGGCGATGGGGAAGTCCTGAGCACGCACGATCTCGGCGCGGCACGAGATCGGCACGGCCGAGCGACTCCAGCGTCGCGGCATTCGCGCAATAACCGTCAGGATGAGGACGGAGTGTGCGGCAACGGTTTCTACAGGCACCTATGCCCGTTAGCCTCATCCTGAGGAGACCGCTGGAAGCGGTCGTCTCGAAGGACGAGGCGTTTGCTCGGAAGGCTCCATAAGCCTGCGAGCTGCAGCGCATCTCTTGCGCGACAGTTAGCTAAACCGCTCCGCCGCCCACGCATACAGGCTGCCGGGAATCGGCTTCTCGCCGCCGCGGCCCTTGGGGGAGATGTGCAGGCCGATGATCTCGGGATTGGTGACGAGGCCGAGATAGCTCGAGGGGTCGAAGAACAATTTTGGCTCGGCATGCACGGCGTAGAACGACTGTTTTGGCAACGCGTTCTGCAATTCACCGGTGCGGCGCGCGAGCGCGGTGAGCGCCGCAGGCCCGTAGATCGCGACGCGAATGTCCGAGAGCCGGTTCGAGCCGCCGCGCAGGCGGCGCATCATGAAGGTGATGCGGTGGCGCACCGAGAGCCAGTTCGGCGTCAGCTCCTCCTGCTCCATCAGCTCTTCGAAGGCGGCGACGATGCCGTGCTCGGGCGGAAGATAGAGCACGGAATTGCCGAGCTGGCGCGGCCGCTCCCAGGCGAAATAGGGTTTTGCCGGATCGATCTCGACGGGCTTCAAGAGCAGCACGTCGGCGTCGAGCCAGAGGCCGAGGCCCTTCGCCATCAGCTTCATGCGGAAGAAGTCGCTGAACTGCAGCGTGGTCCAGTCGCGCCAGCTTCCATCAGGCTGCGGCGGCCGCAACCGCTCGGAGAATGCGTGCGGCAGGATCGCCTCGGCCTCGGCGTTGGCAACGCCGGCGGGCAGGCCGGGAATGGTGTCGAAGCTGTAGACCGTGACCTTGTGGCCGGCAGCGAGCTGCGAGCGCAGACATGTCTGGCGCAGCGCATCCATCGGGCCATGCCAGAAGGTGACGATCTCGGGGAGCATGCGCGAGCCATACGGATAAGCAGGGCAAAGAAAAAGCCCCGGCGCCGACAGCACCGGGGCTCGAACGAAAATCCGAGATCAGGCCCAGGCGCGCTCGCGCTTGAGTTTCTCTTCATAGGAATCGATCGAGGCCTTCTTCTCCATGGTGAGGCCGATGTCGTCGAGACCGTTGATGAGACAGTGCTTGCGGAACGGATCGATCTCGAACTTGACCTTGCCGCCGTCGGGGCCGCGGATCTCCTGGTTCGGCAGGTCGATCGTCAGCGTCGCGTTGGCGCCGCGCTCGGCGTCGTCGAACAGCTTGTCGAGATCTTCCTGCGAGACGCGGATCGGCAGAATGCCGTTCTTGAAGCAGTTGTTGTAGAAGATGTCGCCGAACGAGGTCGAGATCACGCAGCGGATGCCGAAGTCGAGCAGCGCCCAGGGCGCGTGCTCGCGGCTCGAGCCGCAGCCGAAATTGTCGCCGGCGACCAGCACCTTCGCGTTGCGATAGGCGGGCTGGTTGAGAACGAAATCCGGGTTCTCGCTGCCGTCGTCCTTGTAGCGCTGCTCGGAGAAGAGCCCCTTGCCAAGGCCGGTGCGCTTGATGGTCTTGAGGTACTGCTTCGGAATGATCATGTCGGTATCGACATTGACGATCTTCAGCGGCGCCGCGACGCCTTCCAGCGTGGTGAACTTGTCCATGGTTGCGCTTTCCCGCACGTGGTTCAGGGAGCCGGTATTTATCGCGATCGGGGGCCGAATCCTAGGCCGAATTGGGCAGGTCTGCCTTACCTCTCCTGCTTGCGGGGTATGAGGCTGGACTGGTGCGGCGTCGGGATTTCACCTCTCCCTTGGGATTTCACCTCTCCCCGCCGGGGAGAGGTGAAGAAGCTCCGCTCTACTCCGCCTTGGCCTCAATCGCGGCCATATCGTCGTCCGAAAGGCCGAAATGGTGGCCGATCTCATGGATCAGGACGTGGCGGACGATATGGCCGAGGCTTTCGTCGTGCTCGGCCCAATAATCCAGGATCGGCCGGCGGTAGAGCCACACCATGTTGGGCAGCCGCGCCACGTCGCCAAAGCTCTGATGCGGCAGGCCGACGCCCTGGAACAGGCCGAGCAGGTCGAACTCGCTCTCGCAGTCCATTTCGTCCAGGACCTCCTCGGTCGGGAAGTCGTCGACGCGGACAATCACGCCCTCGCAGAGCTTGCGAAATTCCACCGGCAGGCGCTCGAACACATCGTGAGCCATCGCTTCCATCTCGGCCAGCGACGGCGCTTTCAATTCCGTCCACATGGACCCCTTCTTACCGCGGGTTCCGCGGCGATGCATCTGGCTTTATAAGCGTTGACGGGCGCGACCAAAACGGGGAGCGTGGGCCTTGAATGGGACGTTTCAGGTGGGCGGAAAAATGCGAGCGAAAACAGCGCTGACTCTACTGTGCATGGGGTTGTTTTCGCAGTTTTGCGTTGGCGCGGAAGCGCAGACCGCCGACCCCGAGATTCGCTTCGCCCAGGCGGTTCCGCCTGACGACATACCCCCGCTGCGCAAGCGGCCCCCGGCGCGCTTGCGCGTCACGCCCTATTACAGCCCGGATGGCGTCTATCCGCGCTACAATCCCGGCCCCGACGCGGTCCGCGTCTGCAACGCGACCTATGTGCAGGAGTACCGGCCGAGCGGCACGGTGATCGTGCCGCGCGTGAGCTGCTACTGGCGCCGGGGCTGACCAGTTCAATGCCCGCGCCAGCCAACAGCGCCGTGGCCTCGTGAGGGTCGTGATGGCGCGATGGATTGGATTGGCTATTGCCGTGGCGCTCGCTGCCGGCGTGCCTCGCGCTTCCGCGGCGCAAAGGGCGACGATACCGGAGGCGTCGGCGGGGATCGCGGTTTTCGATGTCCGGCGACACGCGCGAGCCCGTGACATTGCGCGGCCTGCTGCGCGCCACGATCCACGCTACTACGCGCGGCCCGTCTACTATCGTCCTTATCCTTACCGCGTGCCGGTACCTTTCGTGTTCGGCTACGGGCCGTTCTGGACGCGCTAAAGCATGATCCGGAAAAGTGAGAAGCGGTTTTCCGGAAAGATCATGCGTAAACAACAAGCTGAAGCGCGATGACGATTCATCCAAATCTCATCGCGCTTTAGCCCGCGGGGTCAAATCCCCTGACCAGCAGCACAGTCGCCTGCGCGCCGGCTTTGCGATCACGCGAGATCTCTTCGTACTCGGGCGAGTTCGAGAAGGCGAGGAATGCGGCCTCGTCGGCAAACGACATCATGACAAGCTTGTCATGCGGCCACGCGCCCTCGAGCACGCGCGGATGTTCGTCGGCGGCGAGCAGGCGCCCGTTGTACTTTCTGAACACGTCGAAGAACCGCGCCTGATAGCGGTCATAAGCTGCGCGGTCCGTCATCTTCAATTGCGCAATGGCGTAGACAGTCATCTGCAAAATTCCTTCCGTCGCGGCACTGCGTCGCATCGCCGAGGCCCAGTGTCGTTCATTCATGGCGCGTTCACATCGCCGTCCGCAATTTAATCTTGGGAGCGACCGTAATTGAACAGCGATGGCACGGCCGAGACGTCGCGTCGCAGCTCTGCTGTCCAGATTCAGGGAGGGTTCCATGCTGAGGATGTTGGGTCGTCGGGCTCGCCCGATGCGCGTGCTCGGGATCGCGGCCGCCGCGACGCTGATGCTGTCGGCCGGCACCGCGCGTCGCGCTGAAGCACTCACCTTGATCAATCCGGCGACGTCACCCGCGACGAAGGCCGCGACCGACGATCTCGTCACGCAGATACGTCACGGCGGCGGCGGACATGGCGGTGGCGGTCATTTCCACGGCGGTGGTGGCTTCCGCGGCGGTGGCGGACATTTCGGCGGCTTCCGCGGTGGCGGCTTCCATGGCGGCGGCTTCCGCGCTGCGCCGGCCTTTCACGGCGGCGGCATTCGTTACGGCGGATTTCGCCACTATGGCGGCTATCATCGTTACGGGATCTATCGTCCCCATTACGGCTATCGTCACTTCCACCGGCGCTTTTATGTCGGGGGCTACTATCCCTACTATCACTATCCGCGTCGCTGCCGGATCATCTGGACCTATTACGGCCCGCGCCGCGTCTGCCGCTGGCCCCGCTGGCACTATCCGTACCGGTATTATTGGTGAGGTGATTTAGCACCGTCATTCCGGGATGGCGCGCAAGCGCCAGACCTGGAATCTCGAGATTCTCGGGTGCGCAATAGCGCACCCTGGTTCGATGCTTCGCATCGCCCGGAATGACAGCGGATAGTGGTGGCGCTCTTTAAGTCAGAGCCAATCCTTCAGCTTCCAAGACGAAGCCTTCCACCGCATCAGATTCTCGAGCTTCCACTGCCGAAACATCGCCGGCGGCCAGCGGCTGAGCTTTGACGTCTCCTCCACCTCCGGCTTGGCGACGACGCGCAGCGGCGCCGCACGCCGGCGGTGCTGGCGCGTCGCTTCGCTGATCAGGTCGACATATTCAGGCTTGTTGGCCATGGCTTGCGTCCTCGCGAGATCGTCGCGAGGACGCAGTGTCGTTGTGGGCGCTTAACGGCGCTTTGCCGCGATCGCTACAATTGCAGGAACCGGCTTACCGCCACTCCCGGACGTCGACGAAGTGCCCCGCGATCGCCGCGGCCGCCGCCATCGCCGGCGACACCAGATGCGTGCGGCCCTTGAAGCCTTGGCGGCCCTCGAAGTTGCGGTTCGAGGTCGAGGCGCAGCGCTCTTCCGGCTTCAGCTTGTCCGGGTTCATCGCAAGGCACATCGAGCAGCCCGGCTCGCGCCATTCGAAGCCGGCCTTGATGAAGATCTTGTCCAGACCTTCAGCCTCGGCCTGCTCCTTCACGATGCCGGAGCCCGGCACGACCATGGCGTTGACGTTCGCCGAAACGGTCTTGCCTTCAGCAATCTTCGCCGCTGCGCGTAAGTCTTCGATGCGGCCGTTGGTGCAGGAGCCGATGAAGACGCGGTCGAGCTTGATGTCGGTGATCTTCGTCCCCGCGGTCAGCCCCATGTACTTCAGCGCGCGATGCTTGGAGATGCGCTTGGCCTCGTCCTCGATCTTGTCGGGATCGGGCACGATGCCGGTCACCGAGATCACGTCTTCGGGCGAGGTGCCCCAGGTCACGATCGGCGGCAGTTTTGCAGCATCGAGGCGCAGCTCGTGATCGAAATGCGCGCCTTCGTCGGAGCGCAGCGTCTCCCAATAGCGCATTGCCGCATCCCAGGCCGCACCCTTCGGCGACTTCGGCCGGTCGCGCAGGAAGTCGAAGGCCTTCTGGTCGGGCGCAACGAGGCCGGCGCGGGCGCCGCCCTCTATCGACATGTTGCAGACCGTCATGCGGCCTTCCATCGAGAGCGCGCGGATCGCATCGCCCGCATATTCCAGCACGTAGCCGGTGCCGCCCGCGGTGCCGATCTCGCCGATGATGGCGAGGATGATGTCCTTGCCGGTCACGCCGTCGGGCAATTTGCCGTCGACGGTGACGCGCATGTTCTTGGCCTTCTTCTGGATCAGCGTCTGCGTCGCCAGCACGTGCTCGACCTCGCTCGTGCCGATGCCGTGGGCGAGCGCGCCGAACGCACCATGCGTCGAGGTGTGGCTGTCACCGCAGACGATGGTGGTGCCGGGCAGGGTAAAGCCCTGCTCGGGGCCGATGACGTGGACGATGCCCTGGCGCTTGTCGAACTCGTTGTAATATTCGATGCCGAATTCCCTGGCGTTCTCGGCCAGCGCCTTGATCTGCTCGATGCTCTCAGGATCCGGATTCGGCTTGGTGCGATCGGTGGTCGGCACGTTGTGGTCGACGACGGCGAGCGTCTTCTCGGGCGCGTGGACCTTGCGCCCCGTCGCGCGCAGGCCTTCGAACGCCTGCGGCGAGGTCACCTCGTGCACCAGGTGACGATCGATATAGAGCAGGCAGGTGCCGTCCTCGGCTTCGTGCACCAGGTGGTCGTTCCAGATCTTGTCGTACAGGGTGGTCGGCTTGGACATGAGCTTGAGCTCCGGGAATGTTGGTAAGCGGATAGCGCGCCTGGCGCGCGGGCAGCAAAATCGTCAGCGCAGCTTTTAGGCTGCGCGCGTAAGCTCTGACGTTGCCGAGGTCGCGAAGCGTCCGAAGAACCGGCCAGGCAGCCGCGAGCGATCGTCGATGACGATGCGCTGGACGGGGGCGAAGCTGGTCAGATCTGGAAACATTCCAAGAATATATAGCAGGCCGAACTGGAATCGCGAGTGGTTTCAAATGACCGCCACGCACACCATGCATGAGGAGCGCGCTCTTGGCGCGCGTCTCGAAGGATGAAGGCCCGGCCGGTGGCCTCGCCCTTCGAGACGCGCGTTCCGCGCTCCTCAGGGTGAGGGACGGGCACCTTGCGCGCGCACTGACGCAACAAAAAAGCGCGGAGCCGAGCCCCGCGCTTTCGAAAAACTTGCCAGGTGGCGAGGTTTACTCGCCGACGGCAGCAGCGCGGTCCTGCTTCTCGACGATGCGGGCCGACTTGCCGCGGAGATTGCGGAGGTAATAGAGCTTGGCGCGACGCACCTTGCCGCGACGCACCACCTTGATCGAGTCGATCATCGGCGACATCACGGGGAACACGCGCTCCACGCCCTCGCCATAGGAGATCTTGCGGACGGTGAAGCTCTCGTTGAGACCGCCGCCGGAACGGCCGATGCAGACGCCCTCATAGGCCTGCACGCGGGTGCGGTCGCCTTCGACGACCTTCACGTTGACGATCACGGTGTCGCCGGGGCCGAATTCCGGAATGTCCTTGCCAGCGGACAGCTTGTCGAATTGCTCTTGTTCGAGCTGCTTGATCAGGTTCATGGGTAAATCTCCATCGGCGCGCCCAGCCTTGAAGAAACGGGGGCTGCGTGAAATTCGTCTATCCAGCCATTGCGGATTTGGCCGCTCCTATAAGGCAAGCCGGAGCGTTTGTCACCCGTCTGTCTTGTTTTTTGGCGTTTTTTGGCGGCCGGCCCGATTCGGGGCCTTGACCGGGATTCGAGCCCATAGATCCGGCCGTCGGGCCGCCGTCAGGGCCTCGGATTCGGCGCGCCGCCAGGCCGCCACCTTGGCGTGGTCGCCCGAGGTGAGGACCCCCGGGATCGGAACCCCCTCGAACAGCTGCGGGCGGGTGTATTGGGGGTATTCCAGAAGGCCGTCCGAAAAACTTTCCTCGGTTCCCGAGGCCTCCTTGCCCATCACGCCCGGCAGGAGTCGAACACAGGCGTCGATCAGGGCGAAGGCCGCGATTTCACCCCCCGACAGGACGTAATCGCCGATCGAGACCTCCTCCAGGCCGCGCCGGTCGATCACCCGCTGGTCTACCCCCTCGAACCGTCCGCAGACGATCAGGGGCCCGGGGCCTTGGGCGAGCTCGACCACCCGGACCTGGGTCAATGGCCGACCGCGGGGGCTCATCAGCAGGCGCGGCCGCTCAGCACCAATCCCAGCGGCATCGATGGCAGCCGCCAGCACATCCGCCCGCAGCACCATGCCCGGCCCGCCGCCGGCCGGGGTGTCATCGACGCTGCGGTGGCGATCGGTGGCCGAGGCCCGGATATCGCGCGCCTCGAGCTGCCACAGCCCGGCGGCCAGCGCCCGGCCGGCCAGACTCACGCCGAGCGGTCCCGGAAACATCTCCGGAAACAGCGTCAGCACGGTTGCGCGCCAGGGTGAGGGGTTGGTCATTCGATCTCAGTTCTCGCCGTCCCCGACAAGCGCGCCTCAAGCGCGCGCAGATCAGGGACCCATAACCAGCGCAGCCAGTTTTGCGATGGTTGGAGGCTCCAGCTTAGCCAAAAACCACGGCTTGTGGTTATGGGTCCCCGCTTTCGCGGCGACGACTCGGAGCGAGAGTTTCGCCCCGCTCCTCGCCCTCGATCTCATGCGGCGGCGCGATCACGACGCGGCCGCCCTCGATGTCGACCTCCGGCACCACGGCGTTGGAGAACGGCAGCAGCATCGTCGCGCCCTTGGGCGGGGCAATCTCGATGATGTCGCCGGCGCCGAAATTATGGATCGCGAGCACGCGGCCGAGCGTCTCGCCGTCCGTGGTGACGGCGGCGAGCCCGATCAGATCGGTGTGGTAATATTCGTCCTCGTCGGTCGCGGGCAGCTTTTCGCGCGGAACGTAGAGCTCGACGCCGTTGAGGCGCTCGGCCTCATCGCGGGTCGTGACGCCCTTGAACGTCGCCACCAGATGATCTTTCGCCTCGCGCGCCGTCGCGACCTCGAACTGGCGCTTGCCGTCCTTGGCGAGAAGCGGCCCGTAGCGCCTGACGGCAAACGGATCTTCGGTGAAGGTCCACAGCTTGACCGCACCGCGCACACCATGCGCGGCGCCGATCCGCGCGACGCAGACCAGCGCCGACATGTCCTAGCCTCAGCCCTTGGCGGCGGCTTCGGCCTGCGCCTTGCGCTCCTTGCGCGGCACGGCCTTCTCAGGGTTGTTGCGCGCTTCGCGCTTCTTGACGCCGGCGGCGTCGAGGAAACGCGCCACGCGATCCGACGGCTGCGCGCCCTTGGCGAGCCAGGCCTTCACCTTCTCCATGTCGAGCTTGAGGCGGGTCTCATTGTCCTTCGGCAGCAGCGGGTTGAAATGGCCGAGACGCTCGATGAAGCGGCCATCACGCGGAAAGCGCGAGTCGGCGACGACGACGTGATAGACGGGACGCTTCTTGGTGCCTGCGCGAGCGAGGCGGATAACGACGGACATTCAGTTCTCCTTCAAAGTACGTTTTGTTCGGTGGATTGGTATTCCGCGTTGCGTGAGACCTGTTGCGGTCCCCCGCGACGAATTCCTCATTTCTTCTTGCCCGGGAAACCGCCGAGGCCCGGCAGCGTTGGCTTGCCGCTCAGCCCGGTGAGACCAGGAAGGTTCGGCAGGCCAGTGCGAAGACCAGGCGGCAGATCCTTCGGCAGGTTGGGCAGGCCTTGTCCGCCGCCACCCTGCATCTTCTCCTGCAGCGCTTTCATCTCTTCCGGCGAGGGCATCTTCATGCCGCCACCAAAACCCATCGCCTGCGCGATGCCGGCGAGCGGGCCGCGCTTGCCCGAGCCCATGGCCTTCATCATGTCGGCCATGTTCCGGTGCATCTTGAGCAGCTTGTTGACGTGCTCGACGCTCTGGCCGCTGCCGGCCGCGATGCGCTTCTTGCGGCTGGCCTTGAGCAGGTCCGGATGACGGCGCTCCTCGCGCGTCATGGAATCGATGATCGCGACCTGGCGCTTCAGGATCTTGTCGTCGATGCCGGCCGCCGCGATCTGGTTCTTCATCTTGGAGATGCCGGGCATCATGCTCATCAGGCCGCTGATGCCGCCCATGTTGGACATCTGCAACAGCTGCTCGCGCATGTCGTTGAGGTCGAACTGACCCTTGCGCATGCGCTCGGCGGTGCGCGCGGCCTTTTCGGCGTCGATATTGGCGGCGGCACGCTCGACCAGCGAGACCACGTCGCCCATGCCGAGGATGCGTCCGGCGATACGATCGGGATGGAAATCTTCCAGCGCATCGGTTTTTTCGCCGGTGCCGATCAGCTTGATCGGCTTGCCGGTGACGGCGCGCATCGACAGCGCGGCGCCGCCGCGGCCGTCGCCGTCGACGCGGGTCAGCACGATGCCGGTGAGGCCGACGCGCTGATCGAACGAGCGCGCGAGATTCACGGCGTCCTGGCCGGTGAGCGAGTCCGCAACCAGCAGCACTTCGTGCGGATTGGCGGCGGCTTTGATCGCAGCCGCTTCCGCCATCATCTCTTCGTCGAGCGTGGTGCGGCCGGCGGTGTCGAGCAGCACGATGTCGTAGCCGCCGAGCTTGCCGGCTTCCAGCGCGCGCTTGGCGATCTGCGGCGGCTGCTGACCCGCCACGATCGGCAGGGTCGGAATGTCGAGGTCGCGGCCGAGCACGGCCAGCTGTTCCATCGCCGCCGGACGGTAGACGTCGAGCGAGGCCATCAGCACCTTGCGCTTGTCGCGCTGGACCAGGCGGCGGGCGAGCTTTGCGGTGGTGGTGGTCTTACCGGAGCCCTGCAGACCGACCATCATGATCGGCACCGGCGGCACGGCATTGACGTTGATGGTCTGGCCTTCGGCGCCGAGCGTGTTGATCAGCTCGTCATGGACGATCTTGACCACCATCTGACCGGGGGTGACCGACTTCACGACGGTGGCGCCGATCGCCTGCTCGCGGACGCGCTCGGTGAAGCTGCGCACCACCTCGAGCGCGACGTCGGCCTCGAGCAGCGCGCGGCGCACTTCGCGCATCGCGGCGTCGACGTCCTTTTCGGTCAGCGCACCGCGCCCCGTCAGACGATCGAGAATGCCACCAAGCCGTTCCGACAGATTGTCGAACAATGCCGTTGTCCTGTTGCTGTCCCCCCGAATGGGAGGAGCGCTCCATTACTCTCCGCTGTCATGCCCCGGCTTGACCGGGGCATCCAGTACGCCGCGGCACCTCGGTTCCAGCCGAGCCGCCTCTGGGATACTGGATCCCCCGCCTTCGCGGGGGATGACCACCTTCCTGGCAAACGATCTTCCAAACACCTTTGCGCCCGAGGGCGCACAGCGCTGTCGGGCGTTGACCTCCGGCCTCGAGGGCCGGTCGGCGGGTCGAAAAGAAAGCCTTTCCGAGAAAGTGGCGGGGTTAAACGCCGCTCACGTCCAAAAGTCAAGGAAAGTTAGGGTGCCGCCGTGCCCTTGGTAGGGCAAGATACTGAAAATGTGCCCCTTTTGGCGACGGGTTCCTTTTCCGCCAGGCTGGCCCATATAGCCGGTGATGCCTTACCGTCCCGACCATCCCTGGTAGCCCGCCGTGCCGGTCACCCGCCGCCGCCTATTCGGACTGCTCGCCGGAGCCGGTGCTTTGGTCGGCATCCCCTCCTTCTGGATGTCCAGCATGAAAACCTATGACGGCCCCGCCTCCGACCATTTCAACGGCCTGCACTTCTTCGATCCGGACGGGGCGCCGCCGAAATCGCTTCGAGAGGTTTTGCGCTGGCAGTTCGACGGCGGCCGGCAGCGCGCGAAATGGCCGGACTGGGCTCCCAGCGCCCATGCCGACACCCCGCCGGAGCGTGTCGACGGTGACAAGGTGCGGCTCTCCTTCGTCGGCCACGCCAGCTGGCTGATCCAGGCGGGCGGTCTCAACATCCTCATCGATCCTGTCTGGTCAATGCGGGTCTCTCCGGTCGCCTGGGCCGGACCGAAGCGGCACAACGATCCCGGCATCGCCTTCGAGAAGCTGCCGAAGATCGACGTCGTGCTGGTCTCGCACGGGCACTACGATCATCTGGACATCGCGACGCTGTCGCGGCTCACCAAGAATTTCGCTCCGCGCGTGGTCACCCCGCTCGGCAACGACGTCACGATGCGCAGCGCCGATCCCACCATCAAGGCCGAAGCATTCGACTGGCACGATCGCGTCGAGCTCGGCGAAGGCGTCGCCGTGCATCTGGTGCCGACCCGGCATTGGACCGCGCGCGGCCTGTTCGACCGCAACAAGGCGCTGTGGGCGAGTTTCGTGTTGGAGACGCCGGCCGGCAAGATCTACGTCGTCTGCGATTCCGGCTATGGCGACGGCAGGCACTTTCGCCGCGTCGCCGAGAAGCACGGGAAGCTGCGCCTGGCGATTCTTCCGATCGGTGCCTACGAGCCGCGCTGGTTCATGCGCGACCAGCACATGAATCCCGAAGACGCCGTGAAGGCGCTGGCCGATTGCGGCGCCGAGGCCGCGCTCGGGCATCACCACGGCACGTTCCAGCTCACCGACGAAGCAATCGACGCGCCGGCCAAGGCGCTGGTCGAGGCCCTCGATGCCGCGAACATTCCTCAGGAGCGGTTCGTGGCGATGCAGCCCGGGCAGGTCGTGGAGATTTAGCGCGCGCGATTTACTCCGCTGTCACCACACATACAGCCCGTCGTCCCGGACAGGCGCGCCTCGAGCGCGCGCAGATCCGATACCCATATCCAAGGGAGATGTTTGGCGACGACTCGGAGTGGGAGTTCTGCCCCACATTGTTCTCTGGTTATGGGTCCCCGCGCTCGCCATCGCGTTCGCGGGGACGACAGCGAAATTGGAGCGCGCAGTGTGCCTCTTACGGCCTACTGTCCCTGCTTGATCGCCCAGCTCACATTCACCGTCACCGACAGCGTTTCCTCGCCCGGCGCAACGGCGGCCGGCGCAGCCATCGGGGCCGTCGCCATCCGCGCCTTGAACAGCGGCACTGGGCCGCCGCCCTCCGACACGTTGAGCGGCGCGCCCAGCGTGACGCCGGTGGCCTTGGCATAAATCTCCGCCTTGCGGCGGGCGTCTGCCACCGCCTGCTCGCGCGCGTCGTCGAGCAGTTTTGACGCCTGCGTCACCTCGAAGGAGATGTTGCCGATGTCGTTGGCGCCGGCGCTGACCAGTGTGTCGATGATGCCGGCCACCTTGGTCACGTCGCGGATCTTGACGGTGACGCGGTTGGAGGCGCGAAAGCCGACCACGGGCGAAGCACCGGTGGATTTGTTCTGGCCGTATTGCGGCTGCAGCGACAGGCGCGAGGTCTGGTAATCCGTCTCGGCGATCCCTGCGCCCTTCAGCGCCAGCAGCACCTTGCCCATCGCGGCGTTGTTGGCATCGGAGGCTTCTTTCGCCGTCTTGGCGTCGTTGGCGACGCCGGCATCGATGTGCGCGAGATCGGGCGCCGCGGAAATCGTGGCCTCGCCGCTCACCGTGATGGCGGACGGAAAATCGTCGGCGCGTGCGGAGGCGGTCAGCACGGCGGTGGCGAAAACGGCGGCGAGCAGGGCAGGCTTTTGCATCAGTCTCACTTCAGCGGCACGAAAACATTGATCACGAGCTTGTCCTCCGCCGTCTTCAGGGGATCGGTGAGGTACTCCTCGATGAAGGTGTCCTTGGCTTCCAGCTTCTTGTCGTCGAGGTGATTGGTGATCGCCTCATAGGTGTTGTCCATGTTGTCGTAGGAGCCGCGATGGACGAATTTCAGCGCCTTGCCTTCGGGCGATTTGCCGATGCTCATGTCCTTGGGCAGGTTCTTGGGCTCCTGGTCGACCGGGATCTCGGCGAGGAAGGTGAAGCCGGTGTCGTCGGTCGAGGTGTAGACGATCATCGAATTGCCTGATGGCTTGATGCCCTGCTTGTCCAACAGCGCGTTCAGCGCCTTGAAGGCATCGATCAGGGTGTCGAAGGCCGAGTCCCAATTGGCCGTGCCCTTGACCATCACGACCTTCTTGGCCTCGAGCGTGGTTTCGAGGCCAAAGGGATCGGCGGTCTGCACCGGGGCAGGAGTAGCGGCCGCGGCGGGCGGTGGGGCGGTCGGGCTGGGCGCGGCACTGGCCGCGGGTGCTGGCGATGCTGAAGGAGCGGGTGAGGCGCTGGCCGCTGGCGCGGGTGTTGCCAAAGGTGCGGGGGAGGGCGAGGCCGACGGGGCCGGCGAGGGGCTGACCGACGCGGCGGGCGCCGGGCTCGGGGTTTGCGCCAGAACCTCGCGCGGTCCAAATGACAGGCCAAGCGACAGGACCGCTGCCGGGACCAGTGCGGTCAGAGCGAAACGACGAAACCTGATCATTTTATTCTCCCCAAGATTCTCCCCAAGACCTTGCCCACCAAGGCCCAAATCCGGCTTTAGCGTCCCCGTTCGCGCGAACCGCGCCGTTCTAACACGCGAGCGCTGAATTCGTCCCATGACAGATGCGTCATAGCAGACGTCTCGGCACCGGCCGCAAATCGCTGGCCAAGCGGCCGAGGATCGCCATATAAGACAGGCGAAATTCGGGAACTTTCATGAGCGCGCTGGCCAACCACGCATTTGCCAAGATGAACGGCATCGGCAACGAGATCGTCGTTGTCGACATGCGCGATTCCGCAGGCCGGGTGACGCCGGACGATGCCCGCGCGGTGGCGTCCGCGAACGGCGGCGTGGCTTACGACCAGCTCATGGTGCTGCAGAAGCCGCGGCTCGACGGCACCGAGGCCTTCATCAGCATCTACAACAATGACGGCTCCGAAGCCGGCGCCTGCGGCAACGGCATGCGCTGCGTCGTGCGCCGCATCTTCGAGAAGACCGGCCAGACCACGGCGACCTTCGAGACCGCCGCCGGCCTGCTCAATGCCTGGCAGGGGCCGGCGCCCGATCTCTATACCGTCGACATGGGCGCGCCAAAATTCGGCTGGCAGGACATTCCGCTGGCGGAAGAGTTTCGCGACACCCGCTACATCGAATTGCAGATCGGGCCGATCGACAATCCGATCCTGCATTCGCCCTCCGTCTTGAGCATGGGCAATCCGCATGCGGTGTTCTGGGTCGACGACGTCAACGCGTACGATCTCGGCCGCTTCGGTCCGCTCCTGGAAAACCATCCGATCTTCCCGGAGCGCGCCAACATCACGCTCGCCCAGATCGTCGATCCCCAGCACATCACGATCCGCACCTGGGAGCGCGGCGCAGGCCTGACCAGGGCCTGCGGTTCGGCGGCTTGCGCCACCGCAGTCGCGGCAGCGCGGCTGAAGCGCGCCGAGCGCAAGGTCGAGATCACATTGCCAGGCGGCAGGCTCGGCATCGAATGGCGGGAGCGCGACGACCACGTGCTGATGACGGGAACCGCGACCTTCGAATATGAGGGCCATTTCGATCCGGCGCTGTTCGCGCCGGTCGCCTGATGGCCGTCGACATCGTCACCTTCGGCTGCCGCCTCAATGCCTTCGAGGCCGAGGTGATCCGCAGCAAAGCGGAGGGTGCGGGCCTTTCCGACACCATCGTCATCAACAGCTGCGCCGTCACCAACGAGGCGGTGGCGCAGGCGCGCCAGTCGATCCGCAAACTGAAGCGCGAGCGCCCCGAGGCGCGCATCGTCGTCACCGGCTGCGCGGCGCAGACGCAGAGCCAGATGTTCGCTGAGATGGCCGAGGTCGATCGCGTCGTCGGCAATGACGACAAGATGCGATCGTCTGCATGGCAGGAGACGCGCAGCGCCTTCGACTTTGGTGCCAGCGAAAAGATCGCTGTCAGCGACATCATGGCCGTGAGGGAGATGGCGCCGCATCTTATCGACGGCTATGCGAGCGGTCTGCCGCGCGTGTTCGTGCAGGTGCAGAACGGCTGCGATCATCGCTGCACCTTCTGCATCATCCCGTTCGGCCGCGGCAATTCGCGCTCGGTGCCGATGGGCGCCGTGGTCGAGCAGGTGCGAGCGCTGGTCGAGCGCGGTCATGCCGAGATCGTGCTGACCGGGGTCGATCTCACCAGCTATGGCACCGACCTGCCCGGCGCGCCGAAGCTCGGCATGTTGACCAAGCAGATCCTGAGGCATGTGCCGGAGCTGAAGCGCCTGCGCATCTCCTCGATCGATTCGATCGAGGCGGATGCCGATCTGCTCGACGCCATCGCCGACGATTCGCGGCTGATGCCGCATCTGCACCTGTCGCTGCAGTCCGGCGACGATATGATTTTGAAGCGCATGAAGCGACGGCATTCGCGCCGGGACGCCATCGTGTTCTGCGACCAGGTCCGCCGGCTGCGACCCGACGTTGCCTTCGGCGCCGACATCATCGCGGGCTTCCCGACCGAGACCGAGGAGATGTTTTCGCGCTCGCTCGAGCTCGTCGAGGAATGCGGCCTCACCTTCCTGCACGTCTTCCCCTACTCCCCGCGCCCCGGCACGCCGGCTGCGCGGATGCCGCAGGTGGCGGGTCCCGAGATCAAGGCGCGTGCGAAACGGCTGCGGGCCGCAGGCGAAGCGGCGCTGCGGCGGCGGCTGCAAGCCGAGATCGGCGCGACGCGCGATGTGCTGATCGAGAGCGGGGAGCAGGGCCGCACGGAGCATTATCTGCCGGTGGCGATTGCGGGCGAGCGGGTGGGGGGCATCGTGCCACGAGTGATTGCCGGCGTTGATGGCGAGCGGCTCACCACATAGTCGGTGTCGTCGCCCGGCTCGACCGGGCGACCCAGTACGCCGCGGCTTCTCAGTTTGATCTCCGCCGTCTCTGGAATACTGGATTGCCCGCCTTCGCGGGCAATGACGGCCGAGTGTGTGATGAGCAGCGCGCCCCCTACAGCGCTCTTACCTGCCAGAACCGCAGCGTGCGCTTGGCGTTCTCCGCCGTCATTCTCGCATAGTGTCCCTGCGCCGTGGCGATGTCCGCGGGCTTCATCGCACCTGTCGCGAAGCGGCTTTCGAGCACGGCCACGGTGGTCTCCCAGCTGAGCTGCGCGGCCTTGCACGGCACCAGCAGACCGTCTTCGCGCAGACTCTGCATCAGCGGGCGAATCACCTCGATCGTCGATCCGGACAACGCCGCCAGGGCCGCCACCGTCTCCTCATAGCGCCGCTGCCCGGCGAAGCCGAACAGCGTCGCCTCATCGAGCTGGCCGGTCGCCTTGAGATTCGCAATCGCGCGCTTGGCGCCCTCGAAATCGCGAACGCCGGACATCTCGCGCTCGACGCCGATGGTGACGGCTGCGATCGCGCTCTGGATTTCCTCGAACAGATGCGGCGGCGCGCGCGACAACAGGCGGGTGCGCACGGCATCCGTCGCCGAGCGCAGCAATTGGCGCCGCAGCTCCGATGGCAGATCGACGCGGACGCCGACGCTGACCGCGAGCTCCGGATCGCTCTCGGCCTGGCCGACGATGATGGCAAATCCGCCTCCGGAGACGCGTGCGCCGGGATTGGCCGCGAGCCGCCGGCTGACGCTGGGATAGCGGCGCGCCAGCAGCGCGTCGGTGACGATCTCCTTCAGCCACCAGCGACCGGCGACCGCGAGCAGATGCGGCTCGCCCTTGCTTGATGCGATCTTCACCAGCTCGCCATCGTCGAGGCGCGCGGATTCCTGCAGCACCGGGCCGGCAATGCGGATCTCGTCATTGTTGGCGAGCCGGCGGATCACGGACGGCGGCGCCTGCGCGATCGGCGCGAGCTGCGCGCTGATCTCGGCCAGCGCCACGCGCGCGCCCATGTCGGCGATGGCGCGCAGCTCGATGGTGCCGATCAGGCGCGCGAGCACGTCGTCGAACAGCGCGATCTGCTCGTCGTCGAAATTGCCGGCGGAGCACAGGAACAGCTCGGTGACGCGCCGGGCCGTCTCCAGCCCCTTTTCCGGCGAGCCCATCCGAATCGCGGATTCGACCTCGTCGATGATCGATAGCCCGGCCTTGGTCATCACGCGCGGCTCGTCCTGAGCGGTTACGGAAGCTTTTTCTAAGCAACCGTGATCATTAGAGGCGAGCACTGAACGTTTCGTAAACCATGGTGATCCTCATCCTGAGGAGCCCGCGAAAGCGGGCGTCTCGAAGGATAGAGGCCGAGGTCTGGCAGCGGGGCTTCATGATTCGAGACGGCCGCTGCGCGGCCTCCTCACCATGAGGGTCAGGCAGTTGGGTTACTCCCCATTCCACCCGCAGGCCCTGAGCTTCTCATGCATATGCGGCGGGGCCGGCGCCACCACGCGGATCGGTTCCTTGTTCCGGGAGATCGGCACCACGATCTCGCGGGAATGCAGATGCAGGCGCGGCTCGCCGAAGCGCGGGCCGTTGCCGTAAATGTTATCGCCGAAGATCGGCCAGCCCGTCGCGGCCGAATGCACCCGCAATTGATGGGTCCGGCCGGTGACGGGTTCCATGGCGAGCCAGGTGAAACCGTCGCCGCGGCCCATCACCCTCCAATTGGTGATCGCCTTCTGCCCTTCCGGATCCGGCTTCTGCCACCAGCCGCGTTCGGCATTGAGCCGGCCGAGCGGCATGTCGATCGTGCCCTCATCTTCGGCAGGGCCGCCCTCGACCACCGTCCAGTAGGTCTTGCCGATCTTGCCGTGCTTGAACAGCAGGCCGAGCGAGGCGGTTGCCTTGCGGTGGCGGCCGAGCACGAGGCACCCCGAGGTGTCCTTGTCCAGCCGGTGGGCCAGCACCGGCGGCCGCGGCAGACCGAAACGGAGCGCGTCGAAGCAGGCTTCCAGGTTCGGCCCGCCCTTGGGGCCGCGATGCACCGGCAGGCCGGCCGGCTTGTCGATCACCAGCATCAAGCCGTCGCGATGAAGCACGCGCGCCAGGATTTCGTCTGATGTCAATTCGGGAACATCGAGCAAGGACAACGACTTTCGGTCAAGACTTTCGTTTGCAGGCCGGAACGGCTAACACGCCATCATGAACGATACCACCTCCGACACCCCAAAACTGAGCTGGTGGCGCCGCCTGTCCAACGGGCTCAAGCGCACCTCGTCCTCGCTCGGGACCGCGGTCGCCGACCTCGTCACCAAGCGCAAGCTCGACCGCGCCATGCTCGACGACATCGAGGACGTGCTGCTGCGCGCCGACCTCGGCACACAGGTCGCGGTGCGCATTGCCGACGCCGTCGGCGCGGGGCGCTACGACAAGGCAATCTCGGCGGACGAGGTCAAGGACGTCGTTGCGACCGAGGTCGAGAAGGTGCTCGCGCCGGTCGCGAAACCGCTCGAGATCGACACGGCCAAGAAGCCGTTCGTCATCCTCGTCGTCGGCGTCAACGGCTCCGGCAAGACCACCACGATCGGAAAGCTCTCGCAGAAATTCGCATCCGAAGGCCGCAAGGTGATGCTGGCCGCCGGCGATACGTTTCGCGCCGCCGCGATCGAGCAGCTCAAGGTCTGGGGCGAGCGGACGAAGACGCCGGTCATCGCGGCCGCACAAGGCTCGGATTCGGCAAGCCTTGCCTTCAACGCGCTGACCGCGGCGAAGGAGCAGAACATCGACGTGCTCCTGATCGACACCGCCGGCCGCCTGCAGAACAAGGCCGAGCTGATGAACGAGCTTGAGAAGGTCGTGCGTGTCATCCGCAAGGTCGATGATACCGCGCCGCATGCGGTGCTGCTGGTGTTAGATGCCACCGTCGGCCAGAACGCGCTGTCGCAGGTCGAGGCCTTCCATCGCACCGCCGGGGTCACCGGCCTCGTGATGACCAAGCTCGACGGCACGGCGCGCGGCGGCATCCTGGTGGCGCTCGCCGAGAAGTTCAAGCTGCCGGTGCACTTCATCGGCGTCGGCGAGGGCGTCGAGGATCTCGCGCCGTTCACCGCGCGCGACTTCGCCCGCGCCATCGCCGGAATCGAATAGCCTCATCCTTCGAGACGCCGCTTGCGCGGCTCCTCAGGATGAGATCGTGCCACATAAGAGGTCCTCATCCTGAGGAGACCGCGAAGCGGTCGTCTCGAAGGATGGGAGAGACGGAAGAGAGAATGGACAAGACCCAGCCGCATCCGCTGTTCAAGCTTGCGACCGAGCTCGGTCCGCTGCTCGTGTTCTTCTTCGTCAATGCGAAGTTCAATCTGTTCGCCGCGACCGGCGCTTTCATGGTTGCGATCGTGGCGGCGATGGCCGCCTCCTACGTGGTGACGCGCCACATCCCGATCATGGCGATCGTGACCGGCGTTATCGTGCTGGTGTTCGGCACGCTGACGCTGGTGCTGCACGACGAGACCTTCATCAAGGTCAAGCCGACCATCATCTACGGCCTGTTCGCCGTGATCCTCGGCGGCGGCCTGCTGTTCGGCCGCTCCTTCATCGCCGTGATGTTCGACCAGATGTTCAACCTGACGCCGCAGGGCTGGCGTATCCTCACGCTGCGCTGGGCGCTGTTCTTCGCCGGCCTGGCCGTGCTGAACGAGATCATCTGGCGCACCCAGAGCACGGATTTCTGGGTGAACTTCAAGGTGTTTGGCGTGACCACGCTGACCATGATCTTCGCCATCGCCCAGATGCCGCTGACCAAGCGCTACGGGATCGCGCCGGCATCGCTGGAAGCAAGCGAGGCGGAAGCGGGGGATGTCAGGAAGGGGTAGGGCGAAGCGTCGCTCCACATATCGCTGTCATGCCCGGGCTTGAGCGGGGCATCCAGTACGCTGCGGCCTCTTCGTATCCGACTGGCGTCCGATCAAGTCGGCGATGACAGTTGAGTATGCGGCGCGAGCGCGGCGATCAGCTCCCCGCCTTCAACGCCTTCTCCAGCTGCGGCATCAACACCGTCCGCAAATTGTCCGGCGTGATCGGGCCGACCAGCTTGTAGGCGATGGTGCCCTCGCGGCTGACGACGAACGTTTCTGGCACGCCATAGACGCCCCATTCGATCGAGGCGCGGCCGTTGGCATCGACGCCGACGCGGCCGAACGGGTTGCCGTAGCGGCCGAGGAAGCGCCGCGCGTTGTCGGAGGCGTCCTTGTAGTTGATGCCGACCAGTTGGAAGCGCTTGTCCTTGGCGAGCTCGGTCAGGAGCGGCGCCTCGTCATGGCACGGCACGCACCAGGACGCCCAGACATTGACCAGGGTGACCTTGCCTTTGAAGGCGGCGGGATCGAGCCCCGGCACCGGCGCATTGTCGGCCTGCAAGCCCTCGAGCGGCGGCAGCATCGTCTGCGGCGCCGGCCGGCCGATCAGCGCCGAAGGAATTCGCGAGGGATCGCCGCTGCCGAGCCGGAACCAGAACAGCAGCGCGAGGCCGAGGAAGGCAATCAGCGGCAGTGCCATCAGGAAGGTGCGCCGCTGCGGTGACGCGGAGCTCGACCGGTCGTTCATCGCCGCTCCGTCGCGCTGCGGCCTGACCGGCGGGTGATGCCGCGCTCCTCCAGCTCGCGCAAGCGCTGCGTCTGGCTGCGATAATCGAGCATGACCCACCCGATGAGGATCACGATCACGAGTGCGGCAGCCGCGTAAGACGCCACAATGAAAGACGCGTAAGGACCGAGCGACATGATCACGCCGCCCCTTTTGACGCGTTTTCTTGATGTGAGCCGGTGCCCAACTCGCTCGAGAACGCGACGCGGCTCGCCTGCATCATCTGCAGCGAGCGGACGCGGCGGCGCAGGATCTCGTTGCGCATTGCCGCCAAATGCAGCGTGACGAACAGCAGCGTGAAGGCGATCGCCATCACGAGCAGCGGGATCAGGAAGGATTTGTCGAGCGTCGAGCCGCCCATGCGCATCACCGAGGCCGGCTGGTGCAGCGTGTTCCACCAGTCGACCGAGAACTTGATGATGGGCAGGTTGATCGCGCCGACCAGCGTCAGCACCGCGGCGGCGCGCGCCGCACGCGAGGGATCGTCGACCGCACGCCACAGCGCCATCAGGCCGAGATACATCAGGAACAGGATCAGAACGGAGGTCAGCCGCGCATCCCATTCCCAATAGGTGCCCCACATCGGCCGGCCCCACAGCGAGCCGGTGAGCAGAGCGAGGAAAGTGAAGCTGGCGCCGATCGGAGCAGCCGCTTTCGCGGCGACGTCGGCGAGCGGATGCCGCCACACCAGCGTGCCCAGCGAGGCAATGCTCATCACGCCCCAGACGAACATCGACAGCCAGGCATTGGGCACGTGAATGAACATGATCTTGACGGTCGCGCCCTGCTGATAGTCGTCCGGCGCGTATGCGGATTGATAGAGGCCGATGGCGAGCAGGATGACGGTCGCAGCCGCGAGCCAGGGCAACACCCGCGCCGTCAGCGCGAGGAACCGGGTGGGGTTGGCGAGGTCGATCAGCGTCATGGTATCGTGATAGTCACCGGGGGCCGCTCAGGCAATCAGCACGAAAGTCCGTCGCGAAAGTTGATCGGGGTCAAGGTCAGTCCAGTCCATGCCGCAGGCTCGCCGCCGCCGCGAACGGGCCGATCACGAAGCTGACCAGCGAGAGCGCGCATAGAATCGAGAACGGCGCGCCGAAGGTCATCGGGCCGACGATCACCGCCTGCGAGGCCGCCACCCCGAAGATCAGCACGGGAATCGACAACGGCAGCACGAGAACGGCCATCAGCAATCCGCCACGGTGCAGCGTCACCGCCAGCGCCGCACCGATCATGCCAGTGAAGGTCAGGGCCGGGGTTCCCGCAAGCAGCGTCAGCGCCACCGCACCGGTCGCGACCATGTCGAGGTTGAGCAAAAGGCCGAGCAGCGGGGTTGCGACGATCAGCGGCAGGCCGGCGGCCAGCCAATGCGCCAGCGCCTTGGCGGCGCAGGCGAGCTCCAACGGCATCCGGCCCATCGTGATCAGGTCGAGCGAGCCGTCCTCGTGGTCGGCCATGAACAGCCGGTCCAGGGTCAGCAGGCTCGCCAGGAGCGCGCCGAGCCACAGGATCGCCGGTCCCAGCCGCGACAGCAGCGCCAGATCCGGCCCCACCGCGAACGGCATCAGCACCACCACGGTCAGGAAGAACAGCACCCCGATCAGCGCCCCGCCGCCGACGCGAAGCGCGATCCTGATGTCCCGGAGGATCAGGGCGGACAGGGCGGTCATGGGGTGCTCCCATTGTGCCCTAGGGGCGGTGCGCTCCCTCCCCCGCGTGCGGGGGAGGGCCGGGGAGAGGGTTTCTCGACAACGAAGATTCCCCCAGAGGAGAGAACGCCCATCCGGCGCCATAGCCGATGCAAAGCATCGGCGTTTTTGAGGGACGGCGGCCAAGGGCCGCCTATGCCGGCCTCTCCCGCAAGCGGGAGCGGCGAGGGAGCGGAGAGGGCGGCGCCAGGCCGCTTGGAAAGCTGAGGGTGCATCGGAATCACGCCGTATCCCCGATCCGCAGCTCGCGCGATTCGATCCCGAGCGGCGCGTGGGTGGCGGCGACGATCATGCCGCCGCGCGACAGGTGCTCACGCATCAGGCCGCCGAACATATCCTGGCCGGCCACATCCAGCGCCGTGGTCGGCTCGTCCAGGAGCCAGACCGGGCGGCGCACGGTCAGCAGCCGGGCCAGCGAGAGCCTGCGGCGCTGGCCGGCGGAGAGGAAGGCTGCGGGCAAATGGGTGGCATGGTCGAGGCCGACTTTGGCGAGGCTCTCGGCCGCCTCAAAACGCTCGCCGCCGAGAAAATCAGCCCAAAATGCCAGATTTTCCTCAACGCTCAGCGCCGGCTTCAGGGCATCGCGATGGCCGAGGTAGTGGCACTGCTCCGCCAAGGTCAGCTCGCCAACGCCTCCGTCCAGCGCGATCGTCCCGCCGGCGGGAACCAGCAGGCCCGCGATCAGCCGCAGCAGCGAGGTCTTGCCCGATCCGTTGCGACCCATCACCGCCAGGGCTTCGCCCGAAACGGCCGCGAAATCGAGGCCGGCGAACACCTCGCGGCCGCCCCGCACGCATCTGAGCCCATGACCTGCCAGCCGCATCTCGCCTCGCTTCAACCAGCTCACAGCCAGGCCTCAGGAAATCTTGGGGTAGCGCATGGGAATTTTTGGCTCAGCGGTTGCTGCGGCACGATTGTGGCTGTGGCGGTGCGGTTAGAAAGCTTCTATAAGCCCGGAACTAGTTGATGCAGCAACTCAACCTGCCCCTGCAAGCGGCCCAGCCTGATACGCTGACGGTGTTAAAATACCCTGCCGGGTATAACTAACAATTGGGATCTCCTACATGACCTCGCTCGACAGCTTCAAATGCAAAAAGACCCTCAAGGTCGGCGCCAAGACCTATGTCTATTACAGCCTGCCCACAGCCGAGAAGAATGGTCTGAAGGGAATTTCGAAGCTTCCCTATTCGATGAAGGTCCTGCTCGAGAATCTGCTGCGCAACGAGGACGGCCGCTCGGTCAAGAAGGAAGACATCGTCGCGGTGTCGAAATGGCTGCGCAAGAAGTCGCTGGAGCATGAGATCGCCTTCCGCCCGGCGCGCGTCCTGATGCAGGACTTCACCGGCGTGCCCGCGGTGGTCGACCTCGCCGCGATGCGCAACGCGATGCAGAAGCTCGGCGGCGAGCCTGAGAAGATCAATCCGCTGGTGCCGGTCGACCTCGTCATCGACCACTCCGTGATCGTGAACTTCTTCGGTGACAACAAGGCCTTCGGCAAGAACGTCGTCGAGGAATACAAGCAGAACCAGGAGCGCTACGAGTTCCTGAAGTGGGGTCAGAAGGCGTTCTCGAACTTCTCCGTGGTGCCGCCCGGCACCGGCATCTGCCACCAGGTCAACCTCGAATATCTGGCCCAGACGGTCTGGACCAAGAAGGAGAAGATGACGGTCGGCAAGAAGACCGGCACCTTCGAGGTCGCCTATCCCGATTCGCTGGTCGGCACCGACTCCCACACCACCATGGTCAACGGTCTCGCCGTGCTCGGCTGGGGCGTCGGCGGCATCGAGGCGGAAGCCTGCATGCTCGGCCAGCCGCTGTCGATGCTGCTGCCCAACGTCGTCGGCTTCAAGCTGAAGGGCGCGCTGAAGGAAGGCGTCACTGCGACCGATCTGGTGCTGACCGTGACGCAGATGCTGCGCAAGCTCGGCGTGGTCGGCAAGTTCGTCGAGTTCTTCGGCCCCGGCCTCGACCACCTCTCGGTCGCCGACAAGGCGACCATCGCCAACATGGCGCCCGAATACGGCGCGACCTGCGGCTTCTTCCCGGTCGACGCCGCCGCGCTCGACTACCTCAAGACCTCCGGCCGTGCCTCGGCCCGCGTCGCGCTGGTGCAGGCCTATGCCAAGGCGCAGGGCCTGTTCCGCACCGCCAAGTCGCCCGATCCGGTGTTCACGGAGTTGCTGACACTGGACCTCGGCGACGTCGTGCCGTCGATGGCCGGCCCGAAGCGTCCCGAAGGCCGCATCGCGCTGCCTTCGGTGGCCGAAGGCTTCTCGCTCGCGCTCGCCAGCGAGTACAAGAAGGCCGAGGAGCCGGCGAAGCGTTTCCCGGTCGAAGGCAAGGACTTCGATCTCGGCCATGGCGACGTCGTGATCGCGGCGATCACCTCCTGCACCAACACCTCGAATCCCAGCGTGTTGATCGGTGCGGGCCTGCTCGCGCGTAACGCGGCGGCCAAGGGCCTGAAAGCGAAGCCGTGGGTGAAGACCTCGCTCGCCCCGGGCAGCCAGGTCGTGGCCGAGTATCTCGCCAATTCCGGCCTCCAGAAGGATCTCGACAAGGTCGGCTTCAACCTGGTCGGCTTCGGCTGCACCACCTGCATCGGCAATTCCGGTCCGCTGCCGGAGGAGATCTCGAAGTCGATCAACGACAACGGCATCGTCGCCGCTGCCGTGCTCTCCGGTAACCGCAACTTCGAAGGCCGCGTCTCGCCGGACGTGCAGGCGAACTATCTGGCCTCGCCGCCGCTGGTCGTTGCGCACGCGCTCGCCGGCAGCGTCACCAAGAACCTCGCCACCGAGCCGCTCGGCGAGGGCAAGGACGGCAAGCCGGTGTACCTGAAGGACATCTGGCCGACGGCCAAGGAGATCAACGCCTTCATGAAGAAGTTCGTGACCGCGTCGATCTTCAAGAAGAAGTATGCCGACGTGTTCAAGGGCGATACCAACTGGCGCAAGATCAAGACGGTCGAGAGCGAGACCTATCGCTGGAACATGTCTTCGACCTATGTGCAGAACCCGCCTTACTTCGAAGGCATGAAGAAGGAGCCGGAGCCGGTCACCGACATCGTCGAGGCGCGCATCCTCGCCATGTTCGGCGACAAGATCACCACCGACCACATCTCGCCGGCCGGTTCGATCAAGCTCACCTCGCCCGCCGGCAAATATCTCAGCGAGCATCAGGTGCGCCCCGCCGATTTCAATCAGTACGGCACGCGTCGCGGCAACCACGAAGTGATGATGCGCGGCACCTTCGCCAACATCCGCATCAAGAACTTCATGCTCAAGGGCGCGGATGGAAACATCCCTGAGGGCGGTCTGACCAAGCACTGGCCCGACGGCGAGCAGATGTCGATCTACGACGCCGCGATGAAGTACCAGGAAGAGAAGGTGCCGCTGGTGGTGTTCGCCGGCGCCGAATACGGCAACGGCTCCTCGCGCGACTGGGCCGCCAAGGGTACGCGCCTGCTCGGCGTTCGCGCCGTGATCTGCCAGAGCTTCGAGCGTATCCATCGCTCCAACCTGGTCGGCATGGGCGTGCTGCCGCTGACCTTCGAGGAGGGCACCTCCTGGCAGTCGCTCGGCCTCAAGGGCGACGAGAAGGTGACGATCCGCGGCCTGCAAGGCGACCTCAGGCCGCGTCAGAAGCTGACCGCGGAGATCGTCTCCGGCGACGGTTCGTTGCAGCGCGTTTCGCTGCTCTGCCGCATCGATACGCTGGACGAGCTCGACTACTACCGCAACGGCGGCATCCTGCACTACGTGCTGCGCAAGCTCGCGGCGTAAGCGCGGATTTGTGAACGATGGCTCACTGCGAAGTGAGTAGAAGCCCTGACGAAGGCGGCCTATCAAAAGGCCGCCTTCACGCGTTTGCGGTACGCTTCAGATGGGCCCGCCCGGCGGAAAACCTCCCTTGGACGGTTGCTTGGACGAATGTGCCGCGCCCCGTAAGACTACGGTGACCATCAGGCGATAAGATTTCCCTCTCACGAGCAATGGTGTGCGGCGTTCGACATGACGACAATGACGGCTACTCATCCGATTTCCCGCTGGTCTGGTGCCCTCTGGTCGGGAGCTCTCGGCATCTGTGCGATCATCGCCGTCATACGCCCCGCCGAGGCTGATCCCCGCGCCGTTGTCGAATTATTTACCTCGCAGGGCTGTTCGTCCTGTCCGCCCGCCGACCAGATCATCGGCGATCTCTCCAAGGATCCCTCGGTCATCGCGCTGAGCATGCCGATCGATTATTGGGACTATCTCGGCTGGAAGGACACGCTGGCGGATTCGCGCTTCTCTGCGCGGCAACGTGCCTATTCGCGCATGCGCGGCGACCGCGAAGTCTACACACCGCAAGTCGTCGTCAACGGCTCCACGCATGTGATCGGCAGCGACCGCGCGGGCATCGAGAGTGCGATCGGCAAGACCGACAAGGGCGCCGGCGTGATGAGCGTGCCGGTGACGATGTCACTCTCGGGCAAGCAGATCAACGTCTCGGTGGACGCAAGCAAGGAGCCGACGGTCTCGCGCGGCGAAGTCTGGATCTGCTCGATCGCCAAGTCGGTGCCGATCGCGATCACCCGCGGCGAGAATCGCGGACAGCAGGTCACCTATCACAACGTGGTGCGCAACCTGCTCAAGGTCGGCGACTGGACCGGGCGTCCGGAAAGCTGGACGGTGCCGATCGAGAACCTCACGCGCGACGGCGTCGACGGCGCGGTGGTGTACGTCCAGGACGGCAGTCGTGAGAAGCCGGGCCCGATGCTGGGCGCGGCGTACACGTCGCTGCATTGATTCGTTTCTATCGCTACGTTCGCTCCCACTCCTCATGGTGAGGAGCGCACCCTTGCGCGCGTCTCGAACCATGCAAGGCCCCCGCTGATGCAGCTCGGCCTTGCATCCTTCGAGACGCTGCGCGAAGGCGCGGCCCTTGGGATGAGGGGAGGGAATCTTCGCGCGGATGTTCGGAGAGAGGGGGCGCCGGAAACATCCCGACACAAACCAAAAAGGACCAACTTGCGTTGGCCCTCCTTGCCGTGCGTACAGACCCGATCCTGTTCGACCCCGGGGGGCTGGGGGCTGAGGAATCCGGAACCGAAAGGACCGGGTCAACGCACGCGATTCTTTTCGCATTGCAGGGCGGCAGGCGCTTGGCGGAAAAGCGGCGAGACTAAGATTCTTGAGCACGATCCCGTGACGGTTTGCCGCGACAGAGTTCCACCAGTGCGTGCGTCCCGATCCCCGTCCAATTCGATCGGTTGAACCCCTTGCGGTGCGGAACGGTTGGCGCGATCATGCGATTGTCATGAACGCGGTTCCGGGGACGGTTTTCGCGGATGCGGTTCATTGCAGTGCGATGAGGAGGCGCTTCCCATGAGCCTGATCTCGGAGGATGCCGATCCGAGCGAGCAGCGCGCGGCGGCGCGCTCCGCCGCGAATGCGCAGCCGAACCGGGTGACGTTCAACCGGCTCGAGCTGCATCGTATTCTCAATCTCTATGGCCGCATGGTCGCCGACGGCGAGTGGCGCGACTACGCCATCGACTTCCTGAAGGACCGCGCGGTGTTCTCGGTCTATCGCCGCGCCTCGGAAGTCCCGATCTATCGCATCGAGAAGGATCCGCGGCTCGCGCGCAAGCAGGGCATGTACAGCGTGATCTCGGCGACGGGCCTGATCCTGCGCCGCGGCCACGAACTCGAGCGCGTGCTGCTGGTGATCGATCGCAAGCTGGCCTTGGTGTGACGACCGTTGGTCGTCATTCCCGGGCGCGACGAAGTCGCGAACTCCGGCGCGCCGTTGCGCGCCTGAGAATCTCGAGCTTGTCCACAACCTCTGGATTTCCGGGTTCGCGCTGACGCGCGCCCCGGAATGACTGTGCAGTGCGGAACTAATTCCCCGGCACGCTCCTCGCCCCCTCGCCGAGATCGCGCTGCATCATCACCGTGTCCAGCCAGCGGCCGAATTTCAGCCCGACATTGGGATGCGTGCCGATCATCTTGAAGCCGGCCCTGGTGTGCACGCCGATCGATCCGGCATTGGCGGAATCGCCGATCACCGCGATCATCTGGCGGAAGCCGCGCGCCTCGCTTTCGGCGATCAGCCGTTCCAGCAGCAGAGTGCCGACACCGCGGCGGTGGAAGGAGGGATCGAGATAGATCGAGTTCTCCACCGTAAAACGATAGGCCGGCCGCGGGCGGTAGGCGCCGGCATAGGCGTAGCCGGCCACGCGCCCGTCCAGCATGGCGACGAAATAGGGATAGCCGCCCTCGATCAGCGCACGATAGCGGCGCGTCATCTCGGCAAGATCGGGCGGCTCCAGCTCGAACGTCGCGGTGCCCTCGCGGACGGCCTGTTGGTAGATGGCGGTAATGGCGGGAAGGTCGGCCTCGGTGGTGGGCCTGATTTCAGGTGCGGACATGGGGGCTGAGATTAGAGCCTTCCTGCGACTGCTGGAAGGGGGCAACGCTGCTTCCCCGCCGTCATTGCGAACGCAGCGAAGCAAATCCAGAAATGCATCCGCGGAGGCACTCTGAATTGCTTCGTCGCATCAGCGCAAAATCGCTACGCAATTTTGTCGCGAGCTCCTCGCAATGACGGAGTATGTGGCGGCAGCCACGCCCAAACAAAAACCCCGGCCTCGCGGCCGGGGTTTTGTGTCCTTCTCTCGTCCCAGAGCTTAATCGCGCTGGCCGAGGAGCTGCAGCAGCAGCGTGAACAGGTTGATGAAGTTCAAGTACAGCGACAGCGCGCCGGTGATGGCCGCACGCTCTGCGATGTCACCGCCGGCCGAGGCGTAGCCGTAGATGTAGTCGTTCTTCAGCCGCTGGGTATCCCAGGCGGTGAGGCCCGCGAACACCAGCACGCCGACCACCGAGACGATGAACTGCAGCATCGAGCTGGCCAGGAACAGGTTCACCAGGCTCGCGATGATGATGCCGATCAGGCCCATGAACAGGAAGGAGCCCATCCCGGTCAGGTCACGCTTGGTGGTGTAGCCGTAGAGGCTGAGCGCACCGAAGGTCGCCGCCGTGATGAAGAACACCCGCACGATCGAGGTGTGGGTGAACACCAGGAAAATCGACGACAGCGAGATTCCCATCAGCGCCGAGAACACCCAGAACAGGATCTGGGCGGTCGAGGGGGCGAGGCGATTGATGCCCGCCGAGATCACGAACACCATCGCCAGCGGCGCGAGCATGAACAGCCACTTCAGCGGGCTGACGAACATCGCGTAGCCGAACGGCGTCAGGAACAGCTTGCCGACGCGGACCGCTTCCGGGGTCGGAACGTCGGTCACGGCGGCCATGTAGACGCCGAGCGCGGCAAGGCCGGTGATGGCGAGGCCGATGCTCATGTAGTTGTAGATGCGCAGCATGTAAGCGCGCAGGCCGGCGTCGACCGTCGCGGCGTCAACACGCCCGGCGGCCCTGCCGAAAGGAGAAGCGTAGTTACGGTCTAGGTCCGACATGGTCGAATTCCCGTTGGTTGGTCCGGTCCGGCACGAGGGTCGCCATGCCGCCGGTTCGTCAAACTCTATCTCGGATACCGATGCCAGCCGACTAAATTTTGGCTAACAATCGGGGCTCCGAACCCATTCGATATGTGGGAAACTAACACATTCGCTGCAACCGTCCACGCGCGGCCGAATGTCGCCCTCGCCCGCAATCCCGACGAGCGGACCGTGGTTAATCGCAAGGAATCGTGCGATTTCGCTCCCTTGCGGTTAGCCGCTACCATTTGTCACAAATTCCGCAACACCGTGGCCGGCTTTTTGTTCAACGCCAGCAGCGTGCCGGCGAGCCCGAGCCCGACGGTGACGACCAGGGCGGCCGCGACCACGCCGGCCGCGCTGCCGGCCTGCCAGACGAAGCTCAGCGTCATCAGCCGCGTCACGATCATCCAGGCGGCGATGCTGCCGGCGATCACGCCGAACACCGCGGTGGCGAGCCCGATCAGGAGGTATTCGAGCGCATAGGCGCCGAGCAGCCGCAGCCGCGTCGCGCCCAGCGTCTTCAGGATCACCGCATCATAGACCCGGTGACGGTGGCCGGCGGCGAGCGCCCCGCCCAGCACCAGGATCGCCGAGATCAGGGTCACGGCGCTGGCGCCGCGGATCGCCAGCGCCAGATTGGTCACGACCGAGCCGACCGTCTCCATCACCTCGCGCACGCGCACGCTCGTCACCATAGGGTAGGCGTCGGCGACCTCTTTGATGATCTTGCCGTCGCCTGCCGCATTTCCGCCCGTCTCCGTCAGCGTCGCGATATGGGTGTGCGGCGCGCCCTTGAAGGCGTTGGGCGAGAACACGAGGACGAAATTGATGCCCATCCCCTGCCAGTCGATGTTGCGCAGATTGCTGATCTTCGCCGGGATGTCGCGGCCGAGCACGTTGACCACCACCTCGTCCCCGAGCTTGAGGCCTAAACCGTCGGCGATCTTCTTCTCCATCGAGACCAGCGGCGGGCCGGAATAGTCCGCGCTCCACCACTCGCCCTCGACCACCTTCGAACCCTTCGGCAGCTCGGCCGTATAGGTCAGGCCGCGGTCGCTCTGCAGCACCCATTCGGAATCGGTGGTGGGCTTGAGCTCCTCGGCGCGCACGCCGCGCGCGGCGACGATGCGCCCGCGCAGCATCGGCACGTCCTCGACCGTCGCGCCTGGCGCGATCTGGCGCAGGTAGCCGTCGAACTGCTCGGCCTGCGCGCTCGGAATGTCGATGAAGAAGAACGAGGGTGCGCGATCGGGCAGCGCCGCGAGGAACTGCCGCCGCAGATTGCCGTCGATCTGGGTGATGGTGACGAGCACGGCGAGCCCGAGCCCGAGCGACAGCACGACCGACGGCGTCAGCGCGCCCGGCCGGTGGATGTTGGCGATCGCGAGCCGCAGCATTGGCAGCCGCGTCCGCGGCAGCCGCCGCGCGATCGTCATCAGCAGGGCGGCGATGCCGCGCAGCAGGGCGAACACGACGACGGAGGAGGCCACGAACACTGCGGCGATGCGCTTGTCGAACGACAGGCCGATCACGACCGTGATCAGCAGCGCGATCACCACGCCCATGAGGCCCAGATAACTCGCGCGCGGCCGGTGCCATTCGGAGCTGATGGTGTCGCGGAACAGCGCCGCCACCGGCACGTCATGCACGCGCCCGAGCGGCCACAGGCCGAAGGCGAGCGCTGTGAGCAGGCCATAGACGAAGGACAGTGCGAGCTCGTCGGCATGCACCGCCGGCACCACCGGCAGCGGCAAGAGCTTGCCGAACAGCCCGACGATGGCGAAGGGCATCGCCGCGCCGAGCGCAAGGCCGATCACCGAACCGATGCCCGCAAGCAGGATCACTTGCGCCAGATAGATGCCGAACACGTCGCCTCCGGTCGCGCCGACGGCCTTGAGGGCCGCGATCACCTCGAGCCGACGATCGATATGGCTCTTCACGGCATTGGCAACGCCGACGCCGCCGACCAGCAGCGCGGCGAGGCCGACCAGCGTCAGGAACTGGGTAAAACGGCTGATGTTGCGCTCGAGTTGCGGCGAGGCGTTGGAGCGGCTGCGGATCTCCCAGCCGGCCTGCGGCGCGGCGCTGCGCGCGTCCGCGATGAAGGCTTCGGTGGCGCGCTCGTTATTCGCGGTATCGGGCAGCTTGACCCGGTAGACCCAGCGCACCAGGCTGCCGGGCTGGATCAGGCCGGTGGCGCGCAAGGCCTCCTCGCTGATCAGGAAGCGCGGGCCGAAGCCGATGCCGCCGGCGAGCTTGTCGGGTTCGGCTTCGACGGTGGCGCGGATCTGGAACGTTGCGGACCCGATCGTGAGGCGGTCACCGTTCCTAAGCGACAGCCGCGCTTGCAGCGTCGGATCGGCCGCGGCGCCGAACGCGCCGTCACGCATCGCGAGCAGATCGGCCATCGGTAGCGGCGGTGCCAGTGTCAGCTGGCCCAGCATCGGATAGGTGTCGTCGACGGCCTTCATCTCGACCAGCGCGAGCTTGCCATCAGCCGAGCGCGCCATGCCGCGCAGGGTCGCGGCGGTCGAGACGGTGCCGCGCGAGCGCAGGAAGGCGACCTCCTCCGGCTTGGCCTCGCGCTGGAACAGCACGAAGGAGACGTCGCCGCCGAGCAGCGTGCGGCCCTCGCGGGCGAGACCGTCGGAGAGGCTCGCCGACACCGAGCCGACGCCGGCGATCGCCATCACGCCGAGCGCGATGCAGGCGATGAAGACATAGAAGCCGCGCAAGCCCCCGCGCAATTCGCGCAGGGCGTAACGCAACGAGAGCGCGACGCCGCCCGGCTTCGCGAACGATTCGACAGCTGCGCTCATGCCGGCGCCGACTGCGTGTCGATGCGCCCGGAGCGCAGGCGGATGACGCGATCGCAGCGTTGCGCGAGCGAGGAATCGTGCGTCACCAGCACCAAGGTCATGCCGCGCTCGGCGTGCTTGCTGAACAGGAGATCGACGATCTGCTTTCCCGTTGCCTCGTCGAGATTGCCGGTGGGCTCGTCGGCGACGAGGATGGCGGGATCGGGCGCCAGCGCGCGCGCCAGCGCCACGCGCTGCTGCTCGCCGCCGGAGAGCTGCGTCGGGTAGTGATGCAGGCGATCGCCGAGCCCGACCGATTGCAGCTCCTGCGCCGCGCGCCTCGCAGCATCGGGATCGCTGGCAAGCTCGAGCGGCACCGCGACGTTCTCCAGCGCCGTCATGGTCGGGATCAGGTGGAAGGACTGGAAGACGATGCCGACCTGGCGGCCGCGGAAGCGCGCCAGCGCGTCCTCGTCGAGGGCATTGAAAGCCGTGCCATTGACCACCACCTCTCCGCTATCAGGACGTTCCAGCCCCGCCATCACCATCAGCAGCGTGGATTTGCCCGAGCCTGACGGGCCGATCAGGCCGATCGTCTCGCCCGAGGCGACGCGCAGGCTGATATCCTTCAGGATATGAACGCGTGCCGCGCCCGTGCCCAATGAGAGATTGACGTTGGAGATGGCGATGGTGTCCATCGCGGTCGTGGCGAGCGAAGAGGAATTGATGCGCGTGTCCATGGTCCGGTCATATGGCAACTCCGCACGCGGGGTCGAGAGGCGTTACGGATTGTTCATGCACATAGCCGTGTTGATGCTCGCCGTGATGACCATTGCGTCCCCCGCTTGGGCGGGCGCGACGAAACCGGTCAAGCTTGTCGTTCTCGGCGATTCCTTGAGCGCCGGTCTTGGCCTCCCGGCCCAGGAGGCGTTCCCGCAAAAGCTTAAAAAATCCTTGCAGATCAAGGGCATAGAGGTCGACATGACCAACGCCGGGGTGTCCGGCGACACCACCTCCGGCGGCCGCGACCGGCTCGACTGGTCGGTGCCCGACGGAACCGATGGCGTCATCGTCGAGCTCGGCGCCAACGACGCGCTGCGCGGCATCGATCCCGATGTGACGCGCGCCGCGTTGACCGAGATCATCCAGCGCCTGAAGGCGCGCAAGATCGCGGTGATGCTGTGCGGCATGCTGGCGCCGCCGAATTACGGCGCGGACTATGCGGCGCGCTTCAATTCGATTTATCCGGATCTGGCGAAACGATTCGATGTGCCGCTCTATCCGTTCTTCCTCGATGGCGTTGCGGCCGACGCCAAGCTCAATCAGGCCGACGGCATTCATCCGACTGCGGCCGGCGTCGACATCATCGTCGGCAGGATCATGCCCATGGTGGAGGCATTCATTGGCACGATCGCTGAGCAGCGGCGTTGAAAGCGGGCAGTCCCAACCCGAACTCCCAGGGATTTACGGGGGTGAGGCGGGCGAAGCTTCGCAGAGTCACACAACTGCGATAGGAATCAGGGTACCGGTGATTCGTCGCCGGCTCTAATTTGGATATGGTCCTCAGCTCGAGGGCTGTACCCAAGCATCGGGAGTGCGAAACGATGCCGCGTTTGTTCACGGGTCTGGAAATTCCGGCCGAGATCGGCCAGTCGCTTTCCAACTTGAGGGGTGGCCTCCCCGGCGCCCGCTGGATCGATCCCGAAAATTATCACGTCACCTTGCGCTTCATCGGCGACATCGACGGCGCTTCCGCCAACGAGATCGCCTCGATGCTGTTTCGCGTCGACCGCAAGCCATTCGAGGTGAAGGTGCAGGGCCTCACCAGCTTCGGCGGCCGCAAGCCGCGCGCGGTGGTCGCGACCATCGTGCCGAGCAAGCCGCTGATGGAATTGCAGGCCGAGCTCGAACGCATGATGCAGCGGATCGGCCTCGACCCGGAGGGACGCAAGTTCATTCCGCACGTCACGCTGGCCCGGCTGCACGACGCCTCCGACCGCGACGTCGCCGACTATCTCTCGCTGCGCGGCTACTTCCCAAGCAAGGCGTTCATGGCCGAACGCTTCGTGCTGTTCTCCTCGCGCGCCTCCACGGGCGGCGGCCCGTATGTGGTCGAGGACGCCTACGAACTGTGTGAGTAGCGCAGCTTCCGTGCCCCGGCCGCAGAGGCGGGGCCCAGCGCTCCGCGATGAATGAATTTTGGCTATGGACGAAATAGGGGGCCGTCTCTGCGCAGCAGCGCAAGAGCGCTGCAGCGCGTCCGGGACTCAGAACGCATAGCGCCCCGCACCAATTGACGGCTTGCAATTTCCGTCCGTCTCTGGCGGTAAAGGGCCATGCTCTCCACCCCCAGTTCCCCATTCCGCGAGGCATACCAGGCCGAGATCGCCTCTGGCGCGATCGAGCCCGATGCCGCGCAGGCCGAGGTCGCCGAGGCCTATGCGGCGCTCGACCAGCGGCTCGCCACTTACAAGCCGCTGCGCAAGCAGGGCCTGCTCAGCCGCCTGTTCGGCAGCGGCGACAAGGATGATGCCCCGCGCGGGCTCTACATCCATGGCGAGGTCGGCCGCGGCAAGACCATGCTGATGGATCTGTTCTTCCAGCACTGCTCGGTCGAGCACAAGCGCCGCGCGCATTTCCACGAATTCATGGCGGACGTGCACGAGCGCATCTACGACTATCGCCAGAGCATCGCGCGCGGCGAGATCGCCGATGGCGACGTCATCGCGCTGACCGCAAATGCGATCTTTGAGGAGAGCTGGCTGCTCTGCTTCGACGAATTCCACGTCACCGACATCGCCGACGCGATGATCCTGGGCCGCCTGTTCGCGAAATTGTTCGATCTCGGCACCGTCGTGGTTGCGACCTCCAACGTCGCGCCCGACGATCTCTACAAGGGTGGCTTGAACCGCTCGCTGTTCCTGCCCTTCATCAAGCAGATCACCGATCACATGGACGTCGCGCGGCTCGATGCCCGCACCGACTTCCGGTTGGAGAAACTGCAGGGCGTGCCGATGTGGCTGACACCGGCGGATGGCGATGCGGACGCCGCGCTCGACCGTGCCTGGAAGCGGATGTCAGGTGGGGCACAATGCAGGCCGCGCGACATTTCGATCAAGGGCCGCATCCTGCACGTGCCGTGCTCGGCCCACGGCGTGGCGCGGTTCTCCTTCGCCGATCTCTGCGAGAAGCCGCTGGGTGCATCCGATTACCTCAGGCTGGCGCACGAGTATCACACCATCCTGGTCGACCATATTCCAGTCATGGACTTCTCCCAGCGCAACGCCGCCAAGCGGTTCATCACGCTGATCGATACGCTCTATGACAACGCCGTGAAGCTGATGGCTTCGGCCGACGCCAATCCGATCTCGCTCTACCTCGCCACCGAGGGCAATGAGGCCATGGAGTTCAAGCGGACCGCCTCGCGCCTGATCGAGATGAGCTCGGAATCCTATCTGGCGCTGCCTCACGGCCGCAAGGATTCCACCGCCAGCGGCTCGACCAAAGGTCTGGTGGAGACTTAAGTCCTATTTCGCTAGCGCTGTCATTCCGGGACGCGCGAAGCGCGAACCCGGAATCCATCGGGCCACAAGCTCTGTCGCCCGATGCATTCCGGGCCTGCGCCTATCGGCGCATCCCGGAACGAGGGGGCTGCGTGCCCGAGACGTCGGCAAGCCCGACAATTGGGCATTGGGCGACTTGAACGGGGAAGGCGAAAGGGATAACCACCCGTCTCAGTTTTCCCCTCCTTACGTGTCTAAAGGACAGGTTCACATGGCGCGCGACAAGATTGCTTTGATTGGCTCCGGTCAGATCGGCGGAACGCTGGCTCACCTCATCGGCCTGAAAGAACTGGGCGACGTCGTGATGTTCGACATCGCCGAGGGCGTGCCGCAGGGCAAGGCGCTCGACATCGCGCAGTCCTCGCCGGTCGACGGCTTCGACGCGCACTACACCGGCGCGAACTCCTACGAGGCGCTCGACAACGCCAAGGTCTGCATCGTCACCGCCGGCGTGCCGCGCAAGCCCGGCATGAGTCGCGACGACCTCCTCTCCATCAACCTCAAGGTCATGGAGCAGGTGGGTGCCGGCATCAAGAAGTACGCTCCGGACGCGTTCGTCATCTGCATCACCAACCCGCTCGACGCGATGGTCTGGGCGCTGCAGAAGGCCTCGGGCCTGCCGCACAAGAAGGTCGTCGGCATGGCCGGCGTGCTGGACTCGGCGCGCTTCCGCTATTTCCTGGCCGACGAGTTCAACGTCTCGGTCGAGGACGTCACCGCCTTCGTGCTCGGCGGCCATGGCGACACCATGGTGCCGCTGGTGAAGTACTCCACCGTCGCCGGCATTCCGCTGCCCGACCTCGTCAAGATGGGCTGGACCTCGCAGGCGCGCCTCGACGAGATCGTCGACCGCACCCGCAACGGCGGCGCCGAGATCGTCAATTTGCTCAAGACCGGCTCGGCCTTCTACGCCCCGGCCGCGTCGGCGATCGCGATGGCCGAGAGCTATCTGAAGGACAAGAAGCGCGTGCTGCCCTGCGCCGCCTATCTCAATGGCGAATACAGCGTGAAGGACATGTATGTCGGCGTGCCCGTCGTGATCGGCTCCAAGGGCGTCGAGCGCGTGGTTGAGATCGACCTCGCCGGCAAGGACCGCGAGGCCTTCGACAAGTCGGTCGGTGCCGTGCAGGGCCTGGTCGACGCCTGCAAGAAGATCGCCCCCGACCTTCTCGGCCGCTAAGGCGCAAGCAGATACCCCGCCGAAGATCGAAATCCGGTCTTCGGCGGTTTCACTTCCGGACCCCGGCTGCAACCCTTGTTGAAGGCTGGGCGGGGCTCCGGTTCGCAGTCCAGAGATCTTGAAGGCAAAGAATCCGGGTTGCAGTTCCTGTGGTATATGGTATGCCAGCCACAAGACTGAGGTGGGCCCATGGGGTCACCGCCCGCGGGTTCAGGGAGCGACCATATGAATATCCATGAATATCAGGCCAAAGCGCTGCTGAACGAGTTCGGCGTGCCGATCTCCAAGGGCGTGCCGGTCCTCAAAGCCGCCGACGCAGAAGCTGCGGCCAAGGCGCTGCCCGGCCCGGTCTGGGTGGTGAAGAGCCAGATCCACGCCGGCGGGCGCGGCAAGGGCAAGTTCAAGGAAGCCTCGGCCGGCGACAAGGGCGGTGTCCGCATCGCCAAATCGGCCGCCGAGGTCGCCGAATTCGCCAAGCAGATGCTGGGCGCAACCCTGGTGACGGTGCAGACCGGCCCGGCCGGCAAGCAGGTCAACCGCCTCTACATCGAGGACGGCTCCGACATCGACAAGGAGTTCTATCTCTCGATCCTGGTCGACCGCGAGACCTCGCGCGTCTCCTTCGTCGTCTCGACCGAAGGCGGCGTCAACATCGAGGACGTCGCGCACAACACGCCCGAGAAGATCGTGACCTTCTCAGTCGATCCCGCCACCGGAATCATGGGCCATCACGGCCGCACGGTTGCGAAGGCGCTCAAGCTCTCCGGTGATCTCGCCAAGCAGGCCGAGAAGCTCACGGCGCAGCTCTATGCCGCCTTCGTCGCCAAGGACATGTCGATGCTGGAGATCAACCCGCTGGTCGTGACCAAGCAGGGCCAGCTCCGCGTGCTCGACGCCAAGGTGTCGTTCGACGACAACGCGCTGTTCCGTCATCCTGAGGTGCTCGCGCTGCGCGACGAGACCGAGGAAGACGCCAAAGAAATCGAGGCGTCCAAGTACGACCTCAACTACGTCGCGCTCGACGGCAACATCGGCTGCATGGTCAACGGCGCCGGTCTTGCCATGGCGACGATGGACATCATCAAGCTCTACGGCATGGCGCCGGCGAACTTCCTCGACGTCGGCGGCAGCGCCAGCAAGGAGAAGGTCGCGGCCGCATTCAAGATCATCACCGCCGATCCGAACGTGAAGGGCATCCTGGTCAACATCTTCGGCGGCATCATGAAGTGCGACGTGATCGCCGAGGGCGTCACGGCCGCGGTGCGCGAGGTCGGTCTCAGCGTGCCGCTGGTGGTCCGTCTCGAAGGCACCAATGTCGAGCTCGGCAAGAAGATCATCCGCGAATCCGGCCTCAACGTGGTGCCGGCCGACAATCTCGACGACGCCGCGCAGAAGATCGTGAAGGCCGTCAAGGGAGGCTAAGGCCATGGCCCAGGACCATCTCGCCGCATCATCTCCGCTCCCCGAGCATGCGCGTCTCGCCGCGTTCGCCGGCGAATGGACTGGCGAAGAGGTGGTCTTTCCGTCGCGCTGGACGGAGGGCGGACCGGCGACCTCTCACGTCGTCGCGCGCATGGACCTCAACGGATTCTATCTGATCCAGGACGGTGTCCAGATGCGCGAGGGCAAGCAGGTCTTCGCCACCCACGGCATCTTCACCTACGATCGCGACGACCGGACCTACAAACTGTTCTGGTACGATTCGCTCGGCTACACGCCGCCCTCGCCCGCCTCCGGCGGATGGGTCGGCAAGACCCTGACGCTGGTGCGCGGCTCGCTTCGCGGCAATGCGCGCCACGTCTACGAGATCATCGACGACAATTCCTATTCGTTGAAGATCCAGTTCTCGCCGGACGCGGAAGGCTGGTCCGACGTCCTCACCGGCGTCTACCGCCGCATCCACTGACCCTCTCACTCGTTAGTTCGCGAAAGCAGACCTCATGTCCATCCTGATCGACAAGAACACCAAGGTCATCTGCCAGGGCTTCACCGGCAAGAACGGCACCTTCCATTCCGAGGCCGCGATCGCCTACGGCACCAAGATGGTCGGTGGCACCTCGCCGGGCAAAGGCGGCTCGACGCATCTGGGCCTGCCGGTGTTCGACACCGTGCGCGAGGCGCGTGAGAAGACCGGCGCCGACGCGTCGGTGATCTACGTCCCGCCGCCGGGCGCGGCGGACGCGATCTGCGAAGCCATCGACGCCGAGATCCCGCTGATCGTCTGCATCACCGAGGGCATTCCTGTTATCGACATGGTGCGCGTGAAGCGCTCGCTGATCGGCTCCAAGTCGCGCCTGATCGGGCCGAACTGCCCGGGCGTCATGACCGCCGGCGAGTGCAAGATCGGCATCATGCCCGCCAATATCTTCAAGACCGGCTCGGTCGGCATCGTCTCCCGCTCGGGCACGCTGACCTATGAGGCCGTGTTCCAGACCTCCCAGGAAGGCCTCGGCCAGACCACCGCGGTCGGCATCGGCGGCGACCCGGTCAAGGGCACCGAGTTCATCGACGTGCTGGAGATGCTGCTCGCCGACCCCAAGACCGAATCGATCATCATGATCGGCGAGATCGGCGGTTCCGCCGAGGAGGACGCCGCCCAGTTCCTCAAGGACGAGGCCAAGCGCGGCCGCAAGAAGCCGATGGTCGGCTTCATCGCGGGCGTCACGGCCCCTCCCGGCCGCCGCATGGGCCATGCCGGCGCGATCATCTCGGGCGGCAAGGGCGACGCCGGTTCCAAGACCGAGGCGATGAAATCGGCAGGGATTACAGTGTCCCCTTCGCCCGCGCGCCTCGGCCATACGCTTGCCGAAAAGTTGAAGGACTAATTCACTTCTTCGTGCTTTTCCGGGCGAAGTTTCGCAGCAAATAGGGTAAAGGGTGCCTGTCGCGTCGAGCCCTGTCGGGGAGCTCGGCGCCAGCGCCGTTTGTTATGCGCGAACCGAAATCGCCAGGAACTCAAGTATGTCTCGCCAGGACGCGAACGCAGCCTTTGCCTTGTCATCCTTTTTGCAGGGCACCAACGCCACCTACATCGACGAAATCTACGCCCGCTACGAGAAGGACCCGACCTCGGTCGACGCCGAGTGGCAGGAGTTCTTCAAGAGCCTCAACGACCAGCCCGCTGACATCAGCAAGAACGCGGAAGGACCGTCCTGGGAGCGCGACAACTGGCCGCTGACCCCGCGGGACGATCTGACCTCCGCGCTCGACGGCAATTGGGCCGAGGTCGAGAAGGCGGTCGGCGCCAAGATCGCCGCCAAGGCCCAGGCCAAGGGCGCCGATATCTCTTCCGCCGATGTCCTCCAGGCCACGCGCGACTCCGTTCGCGCCCTGATGCTGATCCGCTCCTACCGCATGCGCGGCCACTTCCACGCCAAGCTCGACCCGCTCGGCATCGAAGCCCAGCGCAACCGCGAAGAGCTCGACCCGCGCACCTACGGCTTCAGCGAAGCCGATTACGACCGCAAGATCTTCCTCGATCACGTGCTCGGCCTGGAATACGGCACGCTGCGCGATATCGTCGCGATCTGCGAGCGCACCTACTGCCAGACGCTCGGCGTCGAGTTCATGCATATCAGCAATGCCGCGCAGAAGGCCTGGATCCAGGAGCGCATCGAGGGACCCGATAAGGAGATCTCGTTCACGCGCGAAGGCCGCAGAGCCATCCTGATGAAGCTGGTCGAAGCCGAAGGCTTCGAGAAGTTCTGCGACACCAAGTTCACCGGCACCAAGCGTTTCGGCCTCGACGGCGGCGAATCCCTGATCCCCGCGCTGGAGCAGATCATCAAGCGCGGCGGCAATCTCGGCGTGAAGGAGATCGTGCTCGGCATGCCGCATCGCGGCCGCCTCAACGTGCTGACGCAGGTGATGGGCAAGTCGCACCGCGCGCTGTTCCACGAGTTCAAGGGCGGCTCCGCCAACCCGGAAGACGTCGAAGGCTCCGGCGACGTCAAGTATCACCTCGGCGCTTCCTCGGACCGCGAGTTCGACGGCAACCGCATCCACCTGTCGCTGACCGCCAACCCCTCGCATCTCGAGATCGTCGATCCCGTCGTGCTCGGCAAGGTCCGCGCCAAGCAGGACCAGCACGGCGATCCGCCGGACATGCGCATCTCCGTGATGCCGCTCCTGATGCATGGCGACGCCGCGTTCGCCGGCCAGGGCGTGGTCGCCGAGTGCTTCGGCCTGTCCGACCTGAAGGGCTACCGCACCGGCGGCTCCGTGCACTTCATCGTCAACAACCAGATCGGCTTCACCACCTATCCGCGTTACTCGCGCTCCTCGCCCTATCCGTCCGATGTGGCGAAGATGATCGACGCGCCGATCTTCCACGTGAACGGCGACGATCCAGAAGCCGTCGTGTTCGCCGCCAAGGTCGCGACCGAGTTCCGGCAGAAATTCCACAAGCCCGTCGTCATCGACATGTGGTGCTATCGGCGCTACGGCCACAACGAGGGCGATGAGCCGGCGTTCACGCAGCCGGTCATGTACAAGCGGATCGCGGCCCATCCGTCGACGCTGTCGCTCTATGCCAAGCGCCTGATCGCCGAGGGCGTGGTCACCGAGGGCGAGGTCGACAAGCTGAAGGCCGACTGGCGCGCGCGGCTCGATGCCGAGTTCGAGGCCGGCACCTCCTACAAGCCGAACAAGGCCGACTGGCTCGACGGCAAGTGGGCCGGCTTCAAGATCGCCGACCAGGAAGAGGATGCGCGGCGCGGCGTCACCGGCGTCGATATCGCCACGCTGAAGGACATCGGCCGCAAGATCACCAAGGTGCCGGACGGCTTCCGCGTTCACCGCACCATCCAGCGTTTCCTCGATAACCGCTCGAAGGCGATCGACACTGGTACCGGTATCGACTGGGCGACCGGCGAGGCGTTGGCGTTCTGCTCGCTGCTGAACGAAAAACACCACGTCCGCCTGTCTGGACAGGATTCGGAGCGCGGCACCTTCTCGCAGCGCCACTCGGTCCTGATCGACCAGGAGGACGAAAGCCGCTACACGCCGTTCAACCATCTCGGCGGCGAGCAGGGCCATTACGAGGTCATCAACTCGCTGCTGTCGGAAGAGGCCGTGCTCGGCTTCGAATACGGCTACTCGCTCGCCGAGCCGAACACGCTGACGCTGTGGGAGGCCCAGTTCGGCGATTTCGCCAACGGCGCGCAGGTCGTGTTCGACCAGTTCATCTCCTCGGGCGAACGCAAATGGCTGCGCATGTCCGGTCTCGTCTGCCTGCTGCCGCACGGCTATGAAGGCCAGGGGCCGGAGCATTCCTCGGCGCGTCTCGAGCGTTACCTGCAGATGTGCGCGGAAGACAACATGCAGGTGGTCTACCCGACCACGCCGGCGAACTACTTCCACGTGCTGCGCCGGCAGCTGCATCGCGAGATCCGCAAGCCGCTGATCATGATGACGCCGAAGTCGCTGCTGCGCCACAAGCGGGCGGTGTCGCGTCTCGAGGAGCTCGCGAAGGGCACGACCTTCCACCGCATCCTTTACGATGACGCCCAGATGCTGCCGAACGAAGCGGTCAAGCTCGTTCCGGACGAGAAGATCCGCCGCATCGTGCTGTGCTCCGGCAAGGTCTATTACGACCTCTACGAGGAGCGCGAGAGGCGCGGCATCGATGACATCTATCTGATGCGCGTCGAGCAGCTCTATCCGGTGCCGCTGAAGGCGCTGGTGGCCGAGCTGTCGCGCTTCAAGAAGGCCGAAGTGGTGTGGTGCCAGGAAGAGCCGCGCAACATGGGCGCCTGGCACTTCATCGAGCCCTATCTGGAATGGGTGCTGAACCAGGTGAACGGTGCGAGCCGGCGTCCGCGTTATGTCGGCCGCGCCGCTTCCGCCGCGACCGCCACGGGTCTGATGTCCAAGCATCAGGCGCAGCTGAAGGCGTTCCTGGACGAAGCACTGAGCTGAGAAGTTCTTTAGGACTCTGTCATGCCCCGCCCAGTGCGCAATTGCGCACGGGGGCGGGGCATCCAGTACGACGCGGCTTTCGTTCTGATCACGAAGGTCACGGCGTACTGGATTGCCCGCCTTCGCGGGCAATGACGTATGAAATTCATGACCGCTACTGGCGATCCCTTAAGGAAGAGACCATGACTGAAATTCGTGTGCCGACGCTCGGCGAATCCGTCACCGAGGCCACCATCGGCCGCTGGTTCAAGAAGGCCGGCGACCCCGTCGCCGTCGACGAGCCCTTGGTGGAGCTCGAGACCGACAAGGTCACCATCGAAGTCCCGGCGCCCTCCGCGGGCACGCTGAGCGAGATCATCGCCGCCGATGGCGCGACCGTTGCTGTGGGCGCGCTACTTGGTCAGATCACCGACGGTGCCGGCGCCGCCAAGCCCGCCGCCGCGCCGGCCAAGGCTGCTGCTCCTGCTGCTGCCGTTGCTCCCGCGCCGGCTCCCGCTGCCGCCGCCAAGGCGCCGCCGGCCGATGCCCCGCTCGCGCCTTCGGTGCGAAAACTGTCGGCCGAGACCGGCATCGACGCCTCCACCGTTCCGGGCTCCGGCAAGGACGGTCGCGTCACCAAGGGCGACATGCTGGCTGCGATCGAGCGCGCCGCGTCGGCGCCGACCCCGGTCAACCAGCCCGCCGCCGCCGTGCAGGTCCGCGCGCCGTCGCCGGCCGATGACGCCGCCCGCGAAGAGCGCGTCAAGATGACCCGCCTGCGCCAGACCATCGCGCGCCGCCTCAAGGACGTGCAGAACACCGCGGCCATGCTCACGACCTTCAACGAGGTCGACATGACCAACGTCATGGCGCTGCGCGCCCACTACAAGGACGCGTTCGAGAAGAAGCATGGCGCCAAGCTCGGCTTCATGGGCTTCTTCACCAAGGCCGTCGTGCAGGCGCTGAAGGACATCCCGGCCGTCAACGCCGAGATCGACGGCAGCGATTTGATCTACAAGAACTATTACCACATCGGCGTCGCCGTCGGCACCGACAAGGGCCTCGTCGTGCCCGTGGTGCGCGACTGCGACCACAAGTCGATCTCCGACATCGAGAAGAGCATCGCCGATTTCGGCCGCCGCGCCCGTGACGGCCAGCTCAAGATCGACGAGATGCAGGGCGGCACCTTCACGATCACCAATGGCGGCATCTACGGCTCGCTGATGTCGACGCCGATCCTGAACGCGCCGCAGTCCGGTATCCTCGGCATGCACAAGATCCAGGAGCGGCCGATGGTCGTCGGCGGCAAGATCGAGGTCCGCCCGATGATGTATCTGGCGTTGTCCTACGATCACCGCGTCATCGACGGCAAGGAAGCCGTCACCTTCCTGGTCCGGGTCAAGGAGAGCCTGGAAGATCCGGCGCGCCTGGTGCTCGATCTCTGATCCGCAATGCTCTGCGAGCGCCGTCGCGACCGACGCGACGGCGCATGTCGAACCATGGAGGCGCGCGTGACGGATAAAGTCGTTGTCATCACCGGCGGCAGCCGCGGCATCGGGCGGGCGACCGCGCTTGCGGCGGCCGCGCGCGGCTATCGCGTCGTGGTCGCTTATGCCAGCAACAAGGCGGCCGCCGATGAGGTGGTCGCGCAGATCGAAGCCAAGAACGGCAAGGCCATCGCGGTGAAATGCGACGTCGCCGAGGAAGGCGACATCCTCAACCTGTTCAGGGAAGCCGACAAGTTCGGCACGCTCGGCGCGCTGGTCAACAATGGCGGCATCGTCGGCAAGAGCGGCGTGCGGGTCGACGAGATGTCGGCCGAGCGCATCCAGCGCGTCATGGCGGTCAACGTCACCGGCTCCATCCTCTGCGCGCGCGAGGCGGTGAAACGGATGTCGACCAAGCATGGCGGCAAGGGCGGCGTCATCGTCAATCTGTCGTCGGTCGCCGCCAAGCTCGGCTCGCCGAATACTTATGTCGACTATGCCGCCTCCAAGGGCGCGATCGATTCCTTCACCATCGGCCTCGGCTATGAGGTTGCGAACGAGGGCATTCGCGTCGCGGGCATTCGCCCGGGCCTGATCGACACCGAAATCCACGCCGCCGGCGGCGAGCCCGACCGCGCCCATCGTCTGGCCCATCTTGTGCCGATGAAGCGCGTCGGCACCGCCGATGAAATCGCCAACGCGATCGTCTGGCTGCTGTCGGACGAGGCGTCTTACGTCACCTCAGCGATTCTCGATGTGTCCGGCGGACGCTGACGCGCCGCGCGGACGCTGACACATCCTCATCACGCCAACCTTACGGGACCTTCTCATGGCTACCTACGATCTCGTCGTCATCGGCACCGGACCGGGCGGTTATGTCTGCGCGGTGCGCGCGAGCCAGCTCGGCATGAAAGTCGCCGTGGTCGAAAAGAACGCCACGCTCGGCGGCACCTGCCTCAATGTCGGCTGCATGCCCTCGAAGGCGCTGCTGCACGCCTCCGAGATGTTCGAGGAAGCCGGGCATTCCTTCGCCAAGATGGGCGTGAGCGTTCCCGCGCCGAAGCTCGATCTTCCCGCGATGATGAACTTCAAGCAGCAGGGCATCGACGGCAACGTCAAGGGCGTCGAGTTCCTGATGAAGAAGAACAAGGTCGACGTGCTCAAGGGCACCGGCAAGATCTTGGGCACCGGCAAGGTCGAGGTCTCCGCCGACGGCAAGTCGCAGGTGGTCGAGACCAAGAACATCGTGATCGCCACCGGCTCCGACATCGCGCGCCTCAAGGGCATCGAGATCGACGAGAAGCGCATCGTCTCCTCGACCGGCGCGCTGTCGCTGGAGAAGGTGCCAGGCAGATTGCTGGTCATTGGCGCCGGCGTGATCGGGCTCGAACTCGGCTCCGTGTGGCGCCGGCTCGGATCCGAGGTCATGGTGGTCGAATTCCTCGATCGCATCCTGCCCGGCATGGATGGCGAGGTCGCACGGCAATTCCAGCGAATCCTTGAGAAGCAGGGATTTGCATTCAAGCTGGGCTCCAAGGTCACCGGCGTCGAAGCGAACAGCAAGGCACTGCTCGCGAAAATCGAGCCGGCTGCCGGCGGTGCCGCCGAGACCATCGAGGCCGACGTCGTTCTGGTCTGCATCGGCCGCGTGCCCTACACTGATGGGCTCGGCCTGAAGGAAGCCGGCGTCGCGCTCGATGCGCGCGGCCGCGTCCAGATCGATCCGCATTTCGCCACCAGCCTCAAGGGCGTCTATGCCATCGGCGACGTCGTCGCAGGCCCGATGCTCGCGCACAAGGCCGAGGACGAAGGCGTTGCGGTCGCCGAGATCATCGCGGGGCAAGCGGGCCACGTGAACTACGATGTGATCCCGGGCGTCGTGTATACCACGCCGGAAGTGTCCTCCGTCGGCAAGACCGAGGAGGAATTGAAGCAGGCAGGCACAGCCTATACCGTCGGGAAGTTTCCCTTTACCGCCAACGGCCGCTCCAAGGTCAACCAGACCACCGACGGCTTCGTGAAGATTCTCGCAGATGCGAAGACCGATCGCGTGCTCGGCGTGCACATTATCGGCATTGAGGCCGGCGAAATGATCCATGAAGCCTGCGTTCTCATGGAGTTTGGTGGCAGCGCAGAAGATCTCGCGCGCACCTGCCATGCCCATCCGACCCGCTCGGAGGCGGTCAAGGAAGCCGCGCTTGCAGTCGGCAAGCGGGCCATCCATATGTAGCGACGCGCCCAGCACCGAAACGGGCGGGAACATATGCTGCGCCGCCTCCTTCAACCGGTCTGGGTCCTGCTTGCGATCGTCTTCCTGATCGAAGCCTGGCTGTGGGACCATCTCGAGCCGATCGTCGCTCGGGTCGTCGCAGCCATCCCGCTCGCGCGGTTCAAGCAATGGCTGACGGAGCGCGTCGATGCGCTGTCGCCGGCCATGACGCTGATCGTGTTCGCGGTCCCCATCATCCCGCTGTTTCCGCTCAAGCTGGTCGGCCTGTGGCTGCTGGCGCACGAATACTGGACCAGCGCAGTGTTCACGATCGTTTTCGCGAAGATGGTTGGCGTCGGAGTCACGGCCTTCGTGTTCGACGTGACGCGCGACAAGCTTTTGGAGATGCACTGGTTCGAGCGGATCTATGATCTGGTGCTGAAGGTGCGCGCCAGGGCCGCTGAGCTGGTCGACCCGATCAAGCGCCGCATCCGTCAGCTGATCGCCGGCGATGGCGAGGGCTGGTCTTCCCGCACGCTGCGCCTGATCCAGCGTTTTCGCAAGAGCGTGCACCAGGCGCGCTAGCTCTCTGTCACATATTCGCTGTTCGCCACATACTCGCTGTCATCGCCCGGCGCGATCCAGTATTCCAGAGACAGAGAGAGAGAGATGAGAACCGAGAAGCCGCAGCGTACTGGATGCCCCGGTCAAGCCGGGGCATGACACTGTCTGTTTGGCGTCAAACCGCACGCCACACACCCATCAATGCAAATGCAACAGATGCGGCCACCACAGGCCGAGCGCGGTCATGATCAGGCCGGCGAGCGTCAGCACGCCGCTGACATAGGCGAGCGCGAACATGCCGGTGATGATGGTCGCCGATGCCAGCACGATGCCGATCTGGAAGGCCGCCGACGCCAGCTCGAAGTGATGGTACTTCGCGGTCGCCTCGTCGCGCTCGTGCTCGGCATGCTTGGCCTTCTCGGCGAGCTGCTCGGTGCCTTCGCCGGTCTCGGGCTCGGAGCGGTAGCGCTGCGCGGTCTTGGTCCAGTCCTCGACCTGTTTCTGTACCGACGCCTTCAGCGCGTCATCGCCGGTGCCGGCGAGCGTCAGCTTGCCCTGCTCGGCCGCGGTCTGCACGACGGTGCGGCGGATGCTCTTGGCCTGGAAGAATGCCCAGAGATTGGCGGCCTCGACGTTCTTGCTGATCGATTCGGTCTGGGCGCCCTTGCCGAGCGTCTCCGAGATCGCAAGGAACAGCGCCAGCACGGCGATCAGAAGGGCGATCTTCTTGTTCGAGCCGGACGCGTGCTCGGCGTGCTCGGCATGCTCCATGCTTTCATGTGCGCTCATATGTCCTCCTGTCTGGTTCCGCACGATTGACCCAACCGCGGGTGCCGCGCAAGAGGCATGCGCGGGATGACAGCTTGATGTCAGGTTCACCGCCGCGGATGCGCGCTGGCATAGACTTCCAGCAGCCGCTCGGAATCGATGCCGGTGTAGACCTGCGTGGTCGAGAGCGAGGAGTGGCCGAGCAATTCCTGGATGGCGCGGAGGTCGCCGCCGCGCGACAGCAGATGCGTGGCGAAGGAGTGGCGCAGTGCGTGCGGTGTGGCGCTGTCGGGAAGTCCCAGCGCGCCGCGCAGCCGCTCCATCGCGAGCTGGATGATGCGCGGGCTGAGCGGCCCGCCGCGCGCGCCGACGAAGATCGGCCCTTCCGCGGGCAGCGAATACGGGCACATCGCGACGTACTCCTGCACCAGCTCGAGCACGTTCTGCAGCACCGGCACCATGCGGGTCTTGTTGCCCTTGCCTGTCACGACCAGCACGTCGCCTTCGCCGGGCCGCGGCACCTCGCGGCGCTTCAGGCCGAGCGCTTCGGAGATGCGCAGGCCCGAGCCATAGAGCAGCGCCATCACGGCGGCATCGCGCGCGAGAATCCAGCTCTCGCGTTCCTCGCCGGCGCGCTCGTCGGCGTCGGCAAGACGCTTTGCCGATGCCATCGGCAGTGGCTTCGGCAGGCTTTTTGCGACTTTTGGCGCGCGGATGGCCGACAATGCGCCGACCTTGCCTTTGCCCTCGCGCTCCAGAAAACGTCCAAACGAACGCAGCCCCGCGAGCGCGCGCATCAGGCTCCGGCCGGCAATGTCGTCCGCCCGGCGCATCGCCATGAAGGCGCGGATATCGGTGGCTTCGAGCGCCGCGAACCGTTCGAGCGTGACCCGCTCGCCCCAATGGGCACAGAGGAAATCCAGGCACTGCCGCAAGTCGCGGCCATAGGCCTCCAGCGTCTTCGGCGACAGTCGCCGCTCGGCGCCGAGATGCGACAGCCAGCGCGCCATCTCCTGCGTGATCGAGGGATCGGCGCTGGCGAGCTCGATGTGTGGGGCGGCCGCTTTGCTCATGCGCTCTGGACGTGGTGATTCCGCGCAGTATATCGCATCACACCAGTTTACTGTTCGCTAAGGTCGCCCCGCGGCGCTAGCCTCGCACTCCGGGTTCCGATTCTCCCTCCAAAGACTGTTGATGGATCACACCTCGCGCAGCAGCACCGCCCCCGCCAACGCGACCCGCATGGTCGACGTGCTGGTGCCGGTCGCGCTCGACCAGACCTATTCCTACAAAGTGCCGCGCGGCATGGAGCTGAAGGCGGGCGATCTCCTCAGTGTGCCGCTTGGGCCTCGCGAGGTCCTGGCCGTGGTCTGGGGCGAAAACGCCAACCCGGATCCACGCCTGCACAATCGCCTCAAGGAGGTCGGCGAAAAGCTCGATATCCCGCCGCTCAAGCCCGAGCTGCGCCAGGTGGTCGACTGGGTCGCCAATTACACGCTGAGCCCGCGCGGCATGGTGCTGCGCATGTGCCTGCGCATGGGCGAGAATCTCGGTCCTGAGCGGGCGCGCGCCGGTGTACGCTTGGTCGGCGATCCCCCGAAGCGGCTGACGCCGGCGCGGCAGCGGGTGATCGCGCTGCTGTCGGACCGCCTGCTGCACGGCAAGTCCGAAGCGGCCAAGGAAGCCGGCGTCTCCTCGGGCGTGATCGACGGCCTCGTCGACGAAGGCACGCTCACGGTGGAGCCGATGCCGCCGCCTCCGCCGCCGCCGGCGCCCGATCCGGAATTCGGCCGGCCGGATTTCACGCCGCTGCAGCGCGCCGCGGTCGACACGATGCGCGCGCTCGCGGCCAACGGCACCTTCCACGTCGCGCTGCTCGACGGCGTCACCGGCTCCGGCAAGACCGAGGTCTATTTCGAGGCGGTGGCCGAGACGATCCGTCGTGGCAGGCAATCGCTGATCCTGATGCCGGAGATCGCGCTGACCGGACAGTTTCTCGATCGCTTTGCGCAGCGTTTTGGCGTGCGGCCGATCGAATGGCACTCCGAACTGACGCCGCGCACCCGCGCGCGCAATTGGGCGGCGATCTCCGCAGGGACTGCGCCGGTCGTGGTCGGCGCGCGCTCGGCGCTGTTTCTCCCCTATGCCAATCTCGGCCTGATCGTCGTCGACGAGGAGCACGACCAGGCCTACAAGCAGGACGATGGCGTGCACTATCACGCCCGCGACATGGCGGTGGTGCGCGGGCATATCGCAAAAATCCCGGTCGTGCTGGCGTCGGCGACGCCCTCGGTCGAGTCCGAGGTCAATGCGCGCAAGAACCGCTATCAGCGCATCGCGCTGCCCTCGCGCTTCGGCGGCCAGCACATGCCGCATATCGAGGCGATCGATCTGCGCCGCGAGCCGCCCGCGCGCGGCCGCTTCATCTCGCCGCGGCTTGCCGGCGAGATCAGGACCGCGATCGAAAAGCGCGAGCAGGCGCTCTTGTTCCTCAACCGCCGCGGCTATGCGCCGCTGACGCTCTGCCGTGCCTGCGGCCATCGCTTCGCCTGCACGATCTGCGACGCCTGGCTGGTCGATCACCGCTTCCGCCAGCGCCTGGTCTGTCACCATTGCGGTTTCTCGATGCCGCGCCCGCATCTCTGTCCGAACTGTTCGGCCGAGGAATCGCTGGTCGCCGTCGGTCCCGGCGTCGAGCGCCTGCAGGAGGAGGCGGCGGCGTTGTTCCCGGAAGCGCGCACCATGGTGCTGTCGAGCGATCTCATCACCTCGCTCGAGACGATGCGCTCCGAGCTTGCCGAAATCGCGGAGGGCCGCGTCGATATCATCATCGGCACGCAGCTCGTGGCAAAGGGTCACAACTTCCCGCGGCTCAATCTGGTCGGCGTGGTCGATGCGGATCTCGGTCTGTCCAATGGCGATCCGCGCGCGGCGGAACGGACCTGGCAATTGCTCAACCAGGTGATCGGCCGTGCCGGGCGCGAGCAGGGTCGCGGCGTCGGCTATCTGCAGACTCATCAGCCCGATCATCCCGTGATGCGGGCGCTCGTCGCCTGCGACCGCGAGGCCTTCTACGACAGCGAGATCGATCTGCGCGAGAAGACGCTCTATCCGCCGTTCGGCCGGCTCGCGAGCCTGATCATTTCTGCAGGCGACCGCCCGAGTGCCGAAGGTCTCGGCCGCAAGCTCGTCGCGCTCGCGCCCCGCGACGAGCGCGTCGTGGTGCTCGGCCCGGCCGAAGCCCCGCTCGCCGTCATCAAGGGCCGCTACCGCTTCCGCATCCTGGTGAAATCGGCGCGCGGTTTCGATCTCTCGGATTACTTGCGCAACTGGCTCGCCGTCTGCCCGAAGCCGACAGGCAATCAAAAGCTCGAAGTCGACGTCGATCCGCAGAGCTTTTTGTAGGGCTAAAGCGCGATGAGATTTGGATGAATCGTCATCGCGCTTTAGCTTGTTGTTTACGCATGATCTTTCCGGAAAACCGCTTCGCACTTTTCCGGATCATGCTTTAGGCACACTCTCTCCACGTCATTGCGAGGAGCCCTTGCGACGAAGCAATCCAGAGTCTTTCCGCGGAAAGATCCTGGATTGCTTCGCTTCGCTCGCAATGACGTGGGGAGGTGGCCAAACAAAAAGCCCGCGGTCCCCCAAGACCACGGGCTTGTTTCAGGCGCGCATCAAACTGATGAAAACTGCGCGTGTAAGGCGAACGCCTTAGGAGACGACTTCCGCGGTGACGCGGCCGACGCCGGCGCCGGTGAGGCCGATGGCGCGGGCAGCGCCGGTGGAGAGGTCGAGGACACGGCCGCGAATGAACGGACCGCGGTCGTTGATGGTGACGATCACGCTCTGGCCGCGATGGGTGACGCGCAGCTTGGTGCCGAATGGCAGTGAACGGTGCGCCGCGGTCAAGGCGTTCTGGTTGAAGCGCTGACCCGAGGCGGTCCGGCTGCCGGACTCGTTGCCGTAATAGGAGGCCATGCCGGAGAAGCTGTGGCCGGTGCCGGAGGTCGGCGTCATCGACGCATTGGCATTCCGCCAATCGGAGCTCGCGTTGGTGTCAGCTTGGGCGTGGTGGCGGTGATGATGCCGGTGATGCCTGGATTTGGCGGAAGCCTCGGTGGCAGTTCCACCGACGAGGAGAGTTGCGGCAACGAAAGCGATCGCCGTGCGCGGCCGGGTCACAGAGCCCAGCGTCTTCAAAGACAGCATTTATCGGTCCCTAAGCTAGTATTGCCACATATGTGGCTAGTGGAGCCCCCATCAGTTTGTGAGCGGGTTGGCATTTCGATTCCTAATGCGGCGTGAATTAGGCAGTAAATCCGCGATGTTTGGTCATGAAATATCTTGTTACCGCCGCGCGATATTCGATCGACGTGCCATATTCTTCGGCTTTAACGATTTATTAACCTATGGATTACTTGGGATTACTGTAAAGCCAAGTCATCGGCGCGACCATTTAGAATTTGGTAAGTATTCGGCGGGTGGAACTGGCGAGGCCGGATTCACGCTCAGTGATCCGTGTTCATGGCCGCTATGCGCTGGCGGCAGGAACCAATGGAGATGGTCGCGACCCGGCTCACGCCCATTTTCCGCGACGTGGGAGGACATCGGCGCCAACTCGTCGCCGTCGCTCGCGAGGCTTCCCCGGCTGCGACGAACTGGCGACAGAACCTCATGCCTTTAATTTGGCGTCATGTTGCACCTGCGCGCCTGCTATGTTAGCAAAGCCGCGATTTTAACGAGCCCGGCACCTCCCGTGCTGGTCGAAAATCGAAGTCCCGCTTGAATTCCAAGGGCTTGGATCGCTAGGCGCCGCTTTGTGGCGACGGTTTTTCCCTTGCGAGTTTGACAGCATAAAGAGCGCGTCTGTGGCTGCAGAAGATACGTCCGTTTCAGGTGTGTCCGGCCGTTATGCAACGGCCTTGTTTGAACTGGCCCGCGACCAGAAAGTGGTCGACGAGGTCAAAGCCGATCTCGACAAATTCGATGCCCTGCTGAATGAGAGCGCCGATCTCAAGCGTCTCGTCCGCAGCCCGGTGTTCGCGGCGGACGCCCAGTCCCGGGCCCTCTCGGCCGTGCTGGACAAGGCCGGTATCGCCGGCATCACCGCCAACTTCCTGAAGGTGCTGACCGCCAACCGCCGCCTGTTCGCGGTGGCCGACGTCATTCGCGCCTATCGCGCTCTCGTCGCCAAGTTCAAGGGCGAGACGACGGCCGACATCACCGTCGCCGAAGCGCTCTCGGACAAGAATCTCGATGCCCTCAAGGTTGCCCTGAAGTCGGTGACCGGCAAGGATGTCGCGCTGAACGTGAAAGTCGATCCCTCGATCATCGGTGGCCTCGTCGTCAAGCTGGGCAGCCGCATGGTGGATGGTTCGCTTCGCACCAAACTCAATTCGATCAAGCACGCGATGAAAGAGGCAGGCTGATGGACATCCGCGCCGCGGAAATTTCCGCGATCCTCAAGGACCAGATCAAGAATTTCGGCCAGGAAGCTGAAGTCTCCGAAGTCGGACAGGTGCTGTCCGTCGGCGACGGTATCGCCCGCGTCTACGGTCTGGACAACGTCCAGGCCGGTGAAATGGTCGAGTTCGAGAACGGCACCCGCGGCATGGCGCTGAACCTCGAAACCGACAACGTCGGTATCGTTATTTTCGGTGCCGACCGCGAGATCAAGGAAGGCCAGACCGTCAAGCGCACCCGCGCCATCGTGGACGCGCCGGTCGGCAAGGGCCTGCTCGGCCGCGTCGTCGACGCGCTCGGCAACCCGATCGACGGCAAGGGCCCGATCCAGGCCGAGAAGCGCATGCGCGTCGACGTCAAGGCGCCCGGCATCATTCCGCGCAAATCGGTGAACGAGCCGATGGCGACCGGACTCAAGGCGATCGACGCCCTGATCCCGATCGGCCGCGGCCAGCGCGAGCTGATCATCGGCGACCGCCAGACCGGCAAGACCGCGATCGCGCTCGACACCATCCTGAACCAGAAGCCGCTGAACGCGCAGCCGGACGAGAACATCAAGCTCTACTGCGTCTACGTCGCAGTCGGCCAGAAGCGCTCCACCGTCGCCCAGTTCGTGAAGGTGCTGGAGGAGCAGGGTGCGCTCGAATACTCGATCGTCGTCGCTGCCACCGCGTCCGATCCCGCGCCGATGCAGTACATCGCGCCGTTCACCGGCTGCACCATGGGCGAGTACTTCCGCGACAACGGCATGCACGCGGTCATCATCTATGACGACCTGTCCAAGCAGGCCGTCGCCTATCGCCAGATGTCGCTGCTGCTGCGCCGTCCGCCCGGGCGCGAAGCCTATCCGGGCGACGTGTTCTATCTGCACTCCCGCCTGCTCGAGCGCGCGGCGAAGCTGAACAAGGACATGGGCTCGGGCTCGCTGACGGCGCTGCCGGTCATCGAAACCCAGGCCAACGACGTGTCGGCCTACATCCCGACCAACGTCATCTCGATCACCGACGGCCAGATCTTCCTGGAAACCGACCTGTTCTTCCAAGGCATCCGTCCCGCCGTGAACGTCGGTCTGTCGGTGTCGCGCGTCGGCTCCTCGGCGCAGACCAAGGCCACCAAGAAGGTCGCCGGCAAGATCAAGGGCGAGCTCGCGCAGTACCGCGAAATGGCGGCCTTCGCGCAGTTCGGCTCCGACTTGGACGCCTCGACCCAGCGCCTGCTCAACCGCGGTTCGCGCCTGACCGAGCTCCTGAAGCAGCCGCAGTTCTCGCCGCTGAAGATGGAAGAGCAGGTTTGCGTGATCTGGGCCGGCACCAACGGCTATCTCGATCCGCTCCCGCTCAATAAGGTGCGCGCGTTCGAGGACGGCCTGCTCTCGCTGCTGCGCGGCAAGCACGCCGACATCCTCACCGCGATTCGCGACAGCCGCGATCTCTCCGACGACACCGCTGCCAAGCTGAAGTCGGCGGTCGACGGCTTTGCGAAGAGCTTCGCTTAAGCGGCATCATGGCCGGGCAAAAGCGCGAAGCGCGTCTTCGCATTTGATGTACCGGCTATCGACGTGTGAGGCGGTACGTGGATGCCCGGGGCGAGCCCGGGCATGACGATTGGGGTAGGCTAGCGGCTTGATCCGAGAGATCGAACCGCCGGGGTGAACGAAGAATGGCGTCACTTAAAGACATGCGCGTCCGCATCGCCTCCACGAAGGCGACGCAAAAGATCACCAAGGCCATGCAGATGGTCGCGGCCTCGAAGCTGCGCCGTGCGCAGACCGCGGCGGAAGCGGCGCGTCCCTATGCCAACAAGATGAGCGCAGTGATCTCCAACATCGCCAGCGCCGCGGCGGGCTCGCCCGGCGCGCCCAAGCTGCTGGCCGGCACCGGCAGGGACCAGGTGCACCTGCTGCTGGTCTGCACCGGCGAGCGCGGCCTGTCCGGCGCCTTCAACTCCTCCATCGTGCGTCTGGCCCGCGAGCGCGCTTTGGCGCTGGCCGCGCAGGGCAAGGAAGTGAAGTTCTTCTGCGTCGGCCGCAAGGGCTACGAGCAGCTCCGCCGCCAGTTCGACAAGCAGATCGTCGAGCATCTCGATCTGCGCAGCGTGCGCCAGCTCGGCTTCGTCAACGCCGAGGACATCGCCAAGAAGGTGCTGGCCCGTTTCGACGCCGGCGAGTTCGACGTCTGCACGCTGTTCTACGCGCAGTTCAAGTCGGTGATCGCACAGGTCCCGACCGCCCAGCAGATCATTCCGCTGGTTGTCGAGGAAGGCGGTGCGAACGGCAGCGCGACCTCTTACGAATACGAGCCGGAGGAGGACGAGATCCTCACGCGCCTGTTGCCGCGCAATCTCGCAGTGCAGATCTTCCGCGCCCTGCTCGAGAACAACGCTTCGTTCTACGGTGCGCAGATGTCGGCGATGGACAACGCCACCCGCAACGCCGGCGAGATGATCCGCAAGCAGACGCTGGTCTACAACCGCACGCGTCAGGCTCAGATCACCAAGGAACTCATCGAAATCATCTCCGGCGCAGAAGCAGTCTGACCGGACACGAAATTCGGATCGAAGGAGACAGTAAATGGCTACAGCAGCCACACAGATCGGTCGCGTTACCCAGGTCATGGGCGCCGTCGTCGACGTGCAGTTCGAAGGCCACCTGCCGGCCATTCTCAACTCGCTGGAGACCAAGAACGGCAACAACCGCCTGGTGCTGGAAGTCGCGCAGCATCTCGGCGAGTCGACCGTCCGTACGATCGCGATGGACGCCACCGAAGGTCTGGTGCGCGGCCAGGAAGTGACCGACACGGGTCAGCCGATCTCGGTTCCCGTGGGTGATGGTACGCTGGGCCGCATCATGAACGTCATCGGCGAGCCGATCGACGAGGCCGGCCCGATCAAGTCGGAAGGCACCCGCGCGATTCACCAGGAAGCGCCGACCTACACCGACCAGTCGACCGAAGCCGAAATTCTCGTCACCGGCATCAAGGTCGTCGACCTGCTCGCGCCTTACGCCAAGGGCGGCAAGATCGGCCTGTTCGGCGGCGCCGGCGTCGGCAAGACCGTGCTGATTCAGGAGCTGATCAACAACGTCGCGAAGGCGCACGGCGGTTATTCCGTGTTCGCCGGCGTCGGCGAGCGTACCCGCGAGGGCAACGACCTCTATCACGAGTTCATCGAGTCCAAGGTCAACGCCGATCCGAAGAATCCGGATCCCAGCGTGAAATCGAAGTGTGCGCTGGTGTTCGGCCAGATGAACGAGCCGCCGGGCGCCCGCGCCCGCGTCGGCCTGACCGGTCTGACTGTCGCCGAGCACTTCCGCGACCAGGGCCAGGACGTGCTGTTCTTCGTCGACAACATCTTCCGCTTCACGCAAGCCGGTTCGGAAGTGTCGGCGCTGCTCGGCCGTATTCCTTCGGCGGTGGGTTATCAGCCGACGCTCGCGACCGACATGGGCGCGCTGCAGGAGCGCATCACCACCACGCAGAAGGGTTCGATCACCTCGGTGCAGGCCATCTACGTGCCGGCCGACGACTTGACCGACCCGGCGCCCGCCACCTCGTTCGCGCACTTGGACGCCACCACGGTGCTGTCGCGCGCGATCTCGGAAAAGGGCATCTATCCGGCGGTGGACCCGCTCGACTCGACCTCGCGCATGCTCTCGCCGCTGGTCGTCGGCGAGGAGCACTACGCCGTCGCCCGTCAGGTCCAGCAGGTGCTGCAGCGCTACAAGTCGCTCCAGGACATCATCGCCATTCTCGGCATGGACGAGCTTTCGGAAGAGGACAAGCTGACGGTGGCCCGCGCCCGCAAGATCGAGCGCTTCCTGTCGCAGCCGTTCCACGTCGCCGAAATCTTCACGGGCTCGCCGGGCAAGTTCGTCGAGCTCGCCGACACCATCAAGGGCTTCAAGGGCCTGGTCGAAGGCAAGTACGATCACCTGCCGGAAGCTGCCTTCTACATGGTCGGCACCATCGAAGAAGCCGTTGAGAAGGGCAAGAAGCTGGCGGCGGAAGCGGCCTAAGCCTTCTCATCTCGTCATCGCCGGGCTTGACCCGGCGATCCATCAAAGAGATTTTTGATGGATGGACCCGCGGGTCGAGCCCGCGGGTGGCAAGCGGAAAAACGGATAACCCATGGCCACCTTCCACTTCGATCTCGTCTCTCCGGAAAAGCTCGCCTTCTCGGGTGAGGTCGACCAGGTCGACATCCCCGGCATCGAGGGTGATTTCGGCGTGCTGGCGGGACATGCGCCGGTCGTGGCTGCGATCCGGCCGGGCATTCTCACCGTGACCACGGCTGGCCGCCACGAAAAGATCATCGTGCTCGGCGGTCTCGCCGAAGTCTCTGACAGGGGCCTGACCGTGCTCGCCGACGTCGCGACGTCACTGGCCGAGCTCGACCGTGCCCAGTTCGCCGAGACGATCGCGGAGATGGAAGAGAATCTGAAAGAGCACGAAGGCAGCGAGCTCGATCAGGCCATTGCGCGGCTCGACCACTTCAAGAGCATCCAGCAGCAGCTCAGCTCCACGGCTATGCACTAAGCCCCGGGGCACCGCTCCGGGGCTCGAACAGACATTCCTGCAAAGGCACCCTTCAACAGGCTCAGCGCTCGTCACCACCGTGGCGGGCGCTGAAACTTTGTTGCACCGCGTCGCTGATGACGGCATTCTGCCTCGCGGATTGTTCCGGGGGCCGGTGGCAGATGAAACGCAAGATCGCAGCGATTTTCGCGGCCGATATTGCCGGGTATTCGAGGCTGGTCGCGGAAGACGAAGAGGAGACGCTGCGGCGTCTCGCCTCCTATCGCGAGGTCGTCGACGATTTCATCGCCAAGGCCGGCGGGCGCATCTTCAACACGGCGGGCGATGCCGTGCTCGCGGAATTTCCGAGCGCGGTCGATGCCGTGCGCTGTGCGATCGACATCCAGGAAAGCTTGCGGACCCGCAACATGGCCTATCCGCCGAGCCGGCAGATGTCGTTTCGCATCGGCATCACCATCGGAGACGTGGTCGAGCGCGATGGCGACCTCCTCGGCGACGGCGTCAACATCGCGGCGCGGCTGGAGGGACTCGCCGAGGTTGGCGGCATCTGCGTCTCCCGCGCGGTGCATGAGCAGGTTGCCAACAAGCTGTCGGTGCAGTTCGCCGATATCGGCGCGCAGGAGGTCAAGAACATCCCGACGCCGGTGCACGCGTACATGGTGGCAATGCGGCGCGAGGACGGGAGCTATGCCAAGCCGCAAATGAAGAAGGCGGCCTCCAAGGTGGCCGCCGCGCCGGTTTGGATGTGGCCGCTGGTCGTCGCGGTGGTCTCGATCGTCGGGATCGTCGTCACCGGCTTCCTCTACAACGCCAAGCTCAAGCAGACCGCGCGTGTGGCAGCGCCGCCGGCCCCGACAAGCGCCGTGCCGTCCGCCAATGCAGCGGCGACGAGCCCGGCGCCGACCGAGGTCGCAAAGGCGCCGGTGACGTCACCGAACGCCGGCGCCGCGATGGCTCCGATGCCATCACCATCAGCCTCGCCCGTGGTCGGCAAGTTTGCAGCCGACAACGTGCCCTTCATCAACGAGCGCGTCCGCAACTTCCTGGCGGGGGATTATTCCGCGGCCGGCGACTACAAGGCCTTCGCGCTCAATGTCGGCGGCTTCACCGGCTCGGCGTTGAACCAGCCGAACGAGGAGGCCGCACGCAGCATGGCGCTCGAGCAGTGCCAGAAGCGCGCCGATGCGGCGCAATCGCCGCGGCGCTGCGAGCTCTATGCGGTCGGCAATAACGTCGTCTACACGCACGGCAAGCCGCCGATGCCGCCGCAGCCTTGGGTGCGGCACGATGCGATGGTCGAGCGGCCGTTCGTGTCGAAGGATTTTCCGATGGTGCGCGACGCCGGGAAAGTCCGGCTCGAGAACATGTTCGTGCCGGCGGCGAAATCCCGCTCGGTCGCACTCGGCCCGGGTGGGCAATATTTCATGGTGCTGGGCGCATCATCCGACGAGGATGCGGCGCGGCGCTCCCTGGAATCGTGTGGCGCGATTGCCGGCGTTGCCTGCCTGGTCGTCGCGATCGACGACAATTTCGTCGTGCCGATCCCGACCTTGTTCAGGATCACCGGCTTCTTCAATGCCGCCTCCAGCGCCTCGATCGTGGCAGAGGCGCGCGGCGAAGTCGTACGCAAGCTCACCGACGTCATGGGCTGGAACGCCGTCGCCGTCGGCACCGCAGGCCGCCCCGGTCTCGGCCTGAAGGCCGCCGACGAGCAGACCGCCGTCAACACAGCCCTCGCCGATTGCGCCAAGCGCGACAGCGATTGCCACGTCATCGCCATCGGCCCGTTCACGGTGGGACCAATCAATTAAATTTAGTACTTGCTCCGATTGGGCTCGATTAACGCTCCGATGAAGGTGCGTTCCCCTCCCTTGTGGGGTGGGAACGGAGCGAGCGGTGCCCTCACACGCAAATCTCCGCCGAAATTTCTCTCATGATTTCAACCCCATCTCTACTGTGCATGGGGTTGTTTTCGCAGTTTCAGTTTGCGAACGCCGCAAACTCTCGCGCCACCGCGCGGTAGACCTCACGGCGGAACGGCACCACGATGTCGGCGACGCGGTCGAGGCGCTCCCAGCGCCAGGCGTCGAACTCCGCGGGCTGGCCGTTGCGCGGTGTCAGCGGGTCGATCTCGTCGTCGCGGCCGGTGAAGCGCAGCGCGAACCATTTTTGGCGCTGGCCGCGAAACTTTGCGAGGCGATGCGTCTGCGGTCCGTCGTAAGGCGGGAATTCGTAGGTGAACCAGTCGGTCTCGCCGAGATAGTCGGCGCTCACGACGTTGGTCTCCTCCCAGAGCTCGCGCATCGCTGCATCGCGCAGGTTCTCGCCCTCGTCGACGCCGCCCTGGGGCATCTGCCAGTCGAGGCCGGGCAGGATGATCTCGGGCCCGTCGCCCTTGAAGCGGTGGCCGATCAGGACGCGGCCATCGGTATTGAACAGGGCGATCCCGACGTTGGGGCGGTAAGGTTTGTCGTTGGTCACTTGCAAAGTGTCTCTCTTCGTCATTCCAGGGCGATGCGAAGCATCGAACCCGGCATCTCGAGGTCCCGGGTTCGATGCTTCGCATCGCCCCGGGACGACAATAGAGACTATTGCTCCGCCAGCGCGGAAAATTCCTTCACCACGCGTTCATAGACCGGGCGCTTGAACGGGATGATCAGCCCGGTCAGATTCTTCATCGGCTCCCAGCGCCAGCTCACGAACTCCGCCTTGTGGCCGCCGCCGCCGGGATTCTCGACGTCGATCTCGCTGTCCTTGCCGGTGAAGCGAACCGCATACCATTTCTGGCGCTGGCCGCGGTAGCGGCCTTTCCAGGCGCGCCCGGCGACCGTGCGTGGAATGTCGTAGGTGAGCCAGTCCGGGATTTCGCCGAGCCGCTCCACCGAGCGTACACTGGTCTCCTCATAGAGCTCGCGCTTGGCGGCCTCCCAGGTGTCCTCGCCGGGGTCGACACCGCCTTGCGGCATCTGCCAGACATGGGTGTCGTCGACATGCTCGATGCCGCCGGCGCGGCGGCCGATGAACACCAGTCCCTTTGGATTGATCAGCATCACACCGACACAGGTCCGGTAGGGCAGATCCTCGTAACGCGCCATTCCGCCAGACCTCTTGCCTGCACTTGGTGGGCATGCCGGTCCTGCGGGACCCGTGCCGCCAATTTGTTGATTTAGCTGGATTTTGATTTCAGCATCGCGGTTGTCAATGGCACCAAAAGGATACCTCGGTCGCCCAATGTCCTGGTCCAGGCGCCGATGCGCTCGATCGAGACGGGCAGGGCGGAGGCCGTGCCGACGGCGATGCCGCGCTCGCGCGCCGTCGATTCGAGCTTGTTCAGGGCGCGGTCGATCTCGGCCGGGGTCGGCACCGCGTCGATCGCGATGTCGCCCTTGCCGAACGGTATTGCTTGGTTCGCCGCGGCCTGGGGTGCGATGCTGCGGGGCGAGGAGCCGTCGTCGAAGAAGCCGAGGCCGCGCTTGGCCGCCTCGCGGATGATCGGCTGCATCGCGGGCTCAGTCGCGATGAAGCGGGCACCCATGAAATTGGTGAGGCCCGCATAGCCCTGCATCCGGCTCAGGTGCCAGTACAGGCGATCCATGTTCTGGTCGGCGCTGAGCGAGGTCAGCAGCGTCTGCGGCCCCGGATCGTTGTCGGGGAAGTCGTAGGGCTCCATCGGGATCTGCAGGAAGATCTCGTGGCGCTGCGCGCGAGCCCGTTCGGCGAGCTTGCCGGGGTCGGCGCCGTAAGGCGTGAAGGCCAGCGTCACCGCCGGCGGTAGCTTCATGATTGCATCCAGGGTCTTGGCGGCGCCGACGCCGAGGCCGCCGATCACGATCGCGACCACCGGCATCTTGGCGGCCCTGGCGCGGTCGGCGTCTGCCGCATAGACGTTGAACGGCTTCAGCCCGTCGGCGACCACCGGGATCATGCCGTAACGTGATTTCTCCAGCAGCTTCGGATTGATCCCGGCCATCACGGACGGCGGGGCTGATGCTGCCTCGTCCTTCTCCGCAGCATCGCCAGCGCCGATCACCACGTCGTGGCGGGCGCCGGTGGAGCCGTCGATCATGGTGATGGTCTTCTGCTCACCGGAGGCGGCCTGCTTCGGCGTTTCCTTGGTGTCCCGCTTGCTCTCCTGGCCGGCCGGTCTCTCGTCCGTGGCCTTGTCGATCGTCCTGGGCTCGCTGATCGCGATTCGCGTCACTGGCTCGCCGCCGAGCGGATCCTTGTTGAAGATGGCGAAGCCGGCAAAGGTGACGAGGAACAGGCCGAGCAGGACGGCCAGCAGCTGCATGGCGGTGAACGGCAGCCGCAGCCGGCGTTTCCGGCGCGGCTTGTCCTGTCCGAGCGGCGCGCTCAGATCATCGGCCGTTTCAGTCATGCGCGATCCCGAATCACTCATCCCGACGATACCACGGCGGGGTCAAGCGGCGGCAGCCCGGGAGAGGCCGGGGACGACGGGAGTTCCCAGCAAAAAAAGGGCGGCTTCAAGAAGCCGCCCTTGTCGTGAGATCGCGCGTGGCGCCGACTTAGTTCGCCGCTTTGGGCTTGTCGGTCGCGGCCTTGTTGTCGCCGCCCGGCGTCGGTGCGGCAGAGGCGCTGTTCTTGATGCCGTGGAGCAGGTCGCCGGCAAGCTTGAGCGCCTTGTCGTCCTTGGCATCCGGCGGGACGTAGGACTGCGAGCCGGTCTTCTCGTCGCCATCGTTCTTCAGATGGCCGCGCAGCGAAGCCTCGCCCTTGGTGTCGGTGCGCGACTTCAGCTCGTCCGGCACGTCCTGCAGCACCTCGATGTCCGGGACGATGCCCTTGGCCTGGATCGACTTGCCCGACGGCGTGTAGTAGCGCGCGGTGGTCAGCCGCAGCGCACCGTTGCCCGAGCCGAGCGGGATGATGGTCTGCACCGAGCCCTTGCCGAACGAGCGCGTGCCGACGATGGTCGCGCGCTTGTGGTCCTGCAGCGCGCCGGCGACGATTTCCGACGCCGAGGCCGAGCCGCCATTGATCAGCACGATGACGGGCTTGCCCTTGGTCAGGTCGCCCGCATGCGCGGTGCGGCGCTGGGTCTCCTCGGCATTGCGGCCGCGGGTCGAGACGATCTCGCCCTTCTCCAGGAACGAGTCGGAGACGGTGACCGCTTCCTCGAGCAGGCCGCCCGGATTGTTGCGGAGGTCGATGATGTAGCCCTTCAGCTTGTCGCCGATCTGATTCGAGAGATTGCCGATCTCGCGCTTCAGCCCTTCGGTGGTCTGCTCGTTGAAGGTGGTGATGCGGATGTAGGCGATGTCATCCTGCTCGACGCGCGCGCGCACCGAGCGGACGCGGATGTTGTCGCGCACCAGGGTGACGTCGATCGGATTGTCCTGGCCCTTGCGGATGATCTTGAGCTTGATCTTGGTGTTGACCGGACCGCGCATCTTCTCGACCGCCTGGTTCAGGGTCAGGCCCTGCACCGCCTCGTCGTCGAGATTGGTGATGATGTCGTTGGCCATGATGCCGGCGCGCGAAGCGGGCGTGTCGTCGATCGGCGAGACCACCTTGATCAGGCCGTCTTCCATCGTGACCTCGATGCCGAGGCCGCCGAACTCGCCGCGGGTCTGCACCTGCATGTCGCGGAAGCTCTTGGCGTCCATGTAGCTCGAATGCGGATCGAGGCCGGTGAGCATGCCGCTGATGGCGGATTCGATCAGCTTGGTGTCGTCGGGCTTCTCGACATAATCGGAGCGCACGCGCTCGAAGACGTCACCGAACAGATTGAGCTGGCGATAGGTGTCCGCGGTCGCGGCCCTTGCGCTGGAGCCCATGAAGACCGCGCGCGGCTGGGTCACGAACAGCGTCAGCGCCGCGCCGGTAGCCGCGCTGAGGAGGATTACTGAAGTCTTGCGCATCATCCGCGAACCTTCTCGCCTTCATTTGCGGCCCACCATGGGCCTGGATCGATTGGAGTACCGTCTTTACGGAACTCGACATACAGCACAGGTTGACTCGCGTTCGTGGCGAGAATGGAGGCGACTTGAGAGGTCGACCCCATGGTCGCGACCGGCTCCCCCGTGAGCACAAACTGTCCGATGTTGACCGAAATGCGCTCCATCCCGGCGATCAGGACATGATACCCGCCCCCGGCATTGAGGATCAAGAGTTGTCCATAGCTGCGGAACGGGCCGGCGTACACAACCCAGCCATCGCACGGCGTCGTGACCTGGGAGCCGGGCTTGGTCGCCAACGAAATGCCCTTCTGGACCCCGCCGACGCCGTCGGAACCGCCAAAATCCCTGATCTTGTTACCGTTAACCGGAAGCGGCAGGAGGCCCTTGGCCGACGCGAAGGCGATCGCTGGGGTGGTGCGGGATTTATCCTTGAAAGCGCCCGGACCGGACTTGGCACTGGTATTGGCGCTGGCAGCCGCCTTGGCTTCGGCCTGCTTTGCAGCCTCGGCCGCCTTCTCGGCCGCCTTGGTGGCGCTTTGCAGGTCCTGCTCCATCTTGGCGATCAGCCCCTGGAGATCGCCGACCTGCTTTGACAGCGCGATGGCGCGCGAATTCTCGGCGTCCAAGTCCTTCTCACGCGCCGCCTGCTGGCGCTGCCGCTCGTCGACCAAAGCGGTGAGCCGGGTCTGGTCGTTGCGGACCTTGTCGCGGTCGGAGGCGAGCTGGTCGCGCTCGGTGGCGATGGTCTTGCGCAAGGTCACGAGCTCGCCGAGCTCGCCCGCGATTTTCTCGGCGCGGCTGCGCAATTCCGGGACAACGGCGCCGAGCAGCATCGCCGTGCGCAATGACTGCAGCGCATCTTCGGGCCGCACCAGCAGCGCTGGCGGCGTGCGCCGGCCGGCGCGCTGCAAGGCCGCCAACACCTCGACGATGTCGGCACGGCGCGAATCGAGCGAAGCGCGCATCTGCTGCTCGCGGCCGTTCAGCGCGCGCAGCCGCGCCTCGGCCTCGTCGATCCTGCTTTCCAGCGTGCGCACATTGGCGGCCGTCTCGATCAGCTGCTGATTGAGCTGGGTGCGATCCTGGCCGAGCGCGGTGATCTCGGCCTTGAGCTTGGCTTGCGCTTCCTCCGCGCTCTTCTGTCTCGCGCGCGCGGCTTCCAGCTCCTGCTCGCGCTGCTTGATCGCATCGGGCGAGACCGCCGCGGTTTGTGGGGGCGTCGCCGTTTGAGCTTGCGCGAAGCTTCCACCGGCAACGCCAGTGATCAGCAGCAGGTTGAGGAGCGGCGCTCGCATCGTGTCGGCAAAGGTGCTCGTTGTGGTGCGCATCACGCGCGATGATAGGGATGGCCGGCCAGGATGGTGGCGGCCCGATAAAGCTGTTCCAGAAGCATGACGCGGACCATTTGGTGCGGCCAGGTCGCAGAGCCGAACGCGATCGCGAGCTTGGCCTTACGGCGCAATTCGGGCGAAAGTCCGTCCGCCCCTCCGATCAAGAAGATGGTATGTCCGGCGCCTTCGTCACGCCAGCGCGCCAGATGCCGTGCGAATACGGTGGAGTCGAGATTCTGGCCGCGTTCGTCCAGTGCCACCAGGATCGACTTGTCCGGAACATGCGCCGAGATCGCCGTGGCCTCTTCGGCCATCCGTGTCGCCGCATCGCGTGCGCGGCTTTCGGCAATTTCGTGGATGCTGAGCTCGCGGAATCCAAGCTTGCGGCCGGCCTCCTCGAACCGCTCGAAATAGCGGTCGGCAAGCTCCCGTTCGGGGCCCTGCTTCAGTCGGCCCACCGCAATGACAGCAACACGCATGATTTCAGAGTCGCGTTGACAAGACCGCGCGCAACGAGCGCGCGCACGACGCTAGCATGCGCGTCAGCCGATTCGAAATCGGCTCAATGAGCCTAGATCGCCTTCGCCGCCCCTGGGCCCTGCGTGTACAATCGCTCGAGATTGTAGAACTCGCGGACCTCGGGTCTGAACACGTGCACGATCACGTCGCCGGAATCGATCAGCACCCAGTCGCAATTGGGCAAGCCCTCGACATGGATGTTCTTGATGCCGGTTTCCTTGAGGCTCTTCGTCACGTTCTCCGCGATCGCGCCGACGTGCCGGTTCACCCGGCCGGTGGTGACGATCATGTAGTCGGAATACGCCGATTTGCCGCGAAGGTCGATGGTGACCGTCTCTTCCGCCTTCATGTCCTCGAGGCGGGAGAGGATCAGGCTCAGCGTCTTGTCGGCGTCGGGTTGCGCCTTCAAGGCCGCAGCTTTGGTCGATGTTTTACGCGCAGGCTTGGCAACCTTGGGTAAAACAGGCTTGGACAATACAGATGCGGTCAGGGACCATTCCTTTCACTGTATCGCGAACGCCGAATCCGGCGCTCACTGGCTACACTACATCATGTGGGGTTAAGGGTTTCAATATGCCAGAGAGCTCCCAGCCCGCACACTTTTCGTCTCACTTCGTACCTTTCCAGCTCCCGTCCGGGTTCCGTAAGCCCGTCGAGGAGAGATTCAGCTTCAATCCGGTCAGGAATACCCAGGCCGGCGCCGGCCGATCTGCAAGCAGGGCCGCCTTGTGCTCGGGCAGACGGTAGCGCGATAGCGCCTGGGCGGCGGGCGAGCTGAGGGCGCGAAAGCTCTGTGGCGGACGATCGATCACTGCCATCGGCACCTGGGCGGCGATGCGCCGCCAGTCCTGCCAACGATGGAATTGAGCGAGATTGTCGGCGCCCATGATCCAGACGAAGCGCAAGCCAGGGAAACGGCGGCGCAAGGTGTTGATCGTGTCGATAGTATAGCGGGTGCGAATGACGGATTCGAGACAGCTCACCTCGATGCGCGGATCGTTGGCGACCTCGCGCGCCGCCTGCATGCGCGCGCCGAGCTCGTGCAGATTGCCGTTCTCCTTGAGCGGATTGCCAGGCGTGACCAGCCACCAAATGCGATCGAGCTGCAATCGCTTGAGCGCGAACCGGCTGATCGCGCGATGCGCCTGATGCGGCGGATTGAACGAGCCGCCGAGCAGGCCAATGCGCATACCCTCCGCATGGGGAGGGACTGCTTGCGCCACAAAACGCGGCACGACGAAATTGTTGCTCAATGCCCGCCCTGCAACCTTGCTTACGGCCGCGTTTGCCCTGTGCCGTGAACGCGATATTTGAAGCTCGTCAACTGCTCGGCGCCGACCGGGCCGCGGGCATGGAAGCGGCCGGTGGCGATGCCGATCTCGGCGCCGAAACCGAACTCGCCGCCATCGGCGAACTGCGTCGAGGCGTTGTGCAGCACGATCGCGGAATCGACCTCGCTGAGGAATTTCTTCGCCGCACGCTCGTCGGCGCTCACGATGGCATCGGTGTGATGCGAGCCGTGGTTCTGGATATGCGCGATCGCACCGTCGACGCCGTCCACCACCTTCGCCGCGATGATCGCGTCGAGATATTCGGTGTCCCAATCCTCGTCGTTTGCAGGCTTGACGCGCGCATCCGCTTTCTGCACGGCGTCGTCGCCGCGCACTTCGCAGCCGGCATCGAGCAGCATCTCGACCAGCGGCTTCAGGCTCGATGCAGCAGCGGCGCGATCGACCAGCAGCGTCTCGGCCGCGCCGCAGACGCCGGTGCGTCGCATCTTGGCATTGAGCACGATCGACTTCGCCATGGCGAGGTCGGCGCTGGCATCGACATAGACGTGGTTGACGCCTTCGAGATGCGCGAACACAGGCACGCGCGCTTCCTGTTCGACGCGCGCGACGAGGCTCTTGCCGCCGCGCGGCACGATCACGTCGATGGCCCCGTTCAACCCTGACAGCATCATGCCGACCGCCGCGCGGTCGCGCGTCGGCACCAGCGTGATCGCAGCTTCAGGCAGGCCGGCTTCGCGCAGGCCCTGCACCAGGCAATCATGGATCGCGCGGCAGGAGCGGAAACTGTCCGAGCCGCCGCGCAGGATCACGGCATTGCCCGACTTCAGGCACAGCACGCCGGCATCCGCCGCCACGTTCGGACGGCTCTCGAAGATCACGCCGACGACGCCGAGCGGCACCCGTACGCGCTCGATGGTCATGCCGTTCGGCCGCTGCCAGCTCTCCGTGACGACGCCGATCGGATCGGCAATGCCGCGCACGATGCCGATGCCCTCGGCCATCCCTTCGACCCGCGCCGGCGTCAGCGTCAGGCGGTCGATGAAGGCGGAGGTCGCATTGGCGGAGGCGCGGGCCTCCGCGACGTCCTCGGCATTGGCAGCAAGGATCGCCGCGGAGTTCGCCCGGATCGCCCGTTCCATGGCTTCCAGCGCCCGGTTCTTCTGCTCCGGCGGCGCCAGCGCCAGCACGCGCGCGGCAGCGCGGGCTTTGGTGGCGAGATCGGACATCAGCGCCAAGAGATCGCCAGTCCGATCGGCATTGCCGTCAACGGCTTTGAGGGGGGCGGCCATGGGGTCAAACCTTCTGCTAAGGCGGTGTCCTAGCACGGAAATCCCGCTTTTGCGAAGGGCGGGGAGGGTATGGCAGGGCTTCGGGCGGCGGCGTTCCGACCAGGTCAATGACCCAGCCCGACGTCATTCCGGGGCGGTGCGTCAGCACCGAACCCGGAATCTCGAGATTCCCCGGTGCGCAATTGCGCACCTGAGGTCTGGTCCCTCGGACCATCCCGGAATGACGAAGCAAAGGTCCTTACCCGCCCACCACCAGATCATCCCGGTGGATCATCTCCGCGCGGCCGCTGATGCCGAGGATGGTCATCACATCAGGGGAGGAGCGCCCTTTGATCCGCTCGGCATCGTCAGCGTCATAGGCGATCAGGCCGCGGCCGACCTCGCTGCTGTCGGGGCCGCGCACGATCACGGCATCGCCCCGGGCGAATTGGCCCTCGACCTTGATCACGCCAGCCGGCAGCAGGCTGGCGCCGGCGCGCAGCGCGGTCACCGCGCCGGCGTCGATGGTCAGCGTGCCCTTCGGCTCCAGCGTGCCCGCGATCCAGCGTTTTCGCGAGGTGATGGGATTGGCGGGCGTGAGGAACCAGGTGCAGCGGCCGCCATCGGCGATCGCCTGCAAGGGATGCTCGATCTTGCCGGAGGCGATCAGCATGTGGGTGCCGCCTGTCGTCGCGATCTTGGCCGCCTCGACCTTGGTGCGCATGCCGCCGCGCGACAGCTCGGACTCGGCATCCCCCGCCACAGCCTCGATCTCCGAGGATATGCTGTCGACGACGGGAATCAGTTTGGCGTTCGGGTTGTTCTTCGGCGGGGCGTCGTAGAGCCCGTCGATGTCGGACAGCAGCACGAGCAGGTCGGCGCTCGCCATGGTGGCAACCCGCGCGGCGAGGCGGTCATTGTCGCCATAGCGGATCTCGGTAGTGGCGACCGTGTCGTTCTCGTTGATCACGGGGATCGCACGCCACTCCAGCAGCTTGCCGATGGTGGAGCGGGCATTGAGATAGCGGCGGCGCTCCTCGGTATCCTGCAGCGTGACCAGGATCTGGCCGGCGTCGATGCCGTGGGAACCGAGCACCTCCGACCAGATCCGCGCCAGCGCGATCTGGCCGACTGCGGCAGCGGCCTGGCTCTCCTCGAGCTTCAGCGGGCCGCGCGGCAATTTCAGCCGGCTGCGGCCGAGCGCGATCGAGCCGGAGGAGACGACGAGGACGTCGCGCCCTTCCTTGTGCAGCTTGGCCATGTCATCGGCGAGCGCGGCGAGCCAGGACGCCCGCACCTCGCCCTTGTCGGAATCGACCAGCAGCGCCGAGCCGACCTTGACGACGATGCGGCGGAATTGACTGAGTTCGGGGCTGGCCATGGCGCGCTTGGAGATCTGCTCTGCATTGGAAACGGCGGAGCGGAGAGAGCGGCGCCGGTGAGGCCTGCTTTTGCAGCATGACGATGGCCGGCGCAAGGCGGCGAGATGATAAACGGCCGAAGGCGGCCTTGTCTTGGACGCCGTTCCGGTTCTAATGCGGGCAACTAAAAAAAAGGGGCCGGAGAGCAAACCTATGGACCGCCGCAAATTCATCACCGGATGCTTGGGGCTGCCGCTCCTAGCGCAGGCGGGCGGGGCGCAAGCGCAAGCCGGGCTGAGCAAGATCATCTTCCCCTTCGCGGCCGGAGCCGGCGGCGACACGCTGTGCCGGCTCATCGCACAGGAGATGGCCCCGGTGCTGCAACGGACCATCGTGGTCGAGAACCGCACCGGTGGTGACGGCCTGATCGGCATCAAGGCGGTGAAGGGCGCAAGCCCGGACGGCAGCATGGTGCTGGTGACGACCGGGCCGACCATGTACCTGCTGCCGATGGTGGAGACGACACCGAGCTTCGACACGTCGAAGGATTTCATGCCGGTGTCGCTGCTGGCGCGGTTCGAATTTGCGCTGGTGATCAACCCGGCGGTCGATGCCACCGATCTCAAGAGCTTTGTGACTTGGCTCAAGGCGCATCCGGACAGGACCTCGTTCGGGGTGCCGAGCAACGGCACCATTCCGCATTTCATGGGTTCCAAGCTGGAGAAGGATCTCGGCATTCCCCTGACCCGCGTGCCCTATCGCGGCAGCGCCCCGATCCTCAACGACCTCGTCGGCGGCCACATTGCTTTCGGCATCACCACGTTGGCCGACGCGCTGCCGCAACATCGCGCCAAGGGCGTGAAGATCATCGTGGTCGCGAGCGCGGCCCGCTCGCCCTTTGCGCCTGAGGTGCCCACGCTGAAGGAGAGCGGCATCGATCTCGTTGCCGATGCCTGGTACGGCATGTGGCTTCCGGCCGGCAGCCCGCCGGATTTCGCCGCCAAGCTCGGCGCTGCGGCAAGCGCGGCGCTCGCCAAGCCCGAGGTGAAGGAGAAGCTGACGGCGATCGGGCTCATTCCGGTCGGCAGCAATGCGGACGGGCTGTCGAAGGAGCTCGCCGCGAATACGGCGTTCTGGCAGCCGATCGTGAAGGCGACTGGATACAAGATCGAGAATTAGGCCTCGCTCACACTCCACTCTCCGTCGTCAAGCCCGGGCATGACGAGCAAAGAAAGCTCTGCCCTGTTCGCTACATCTTCGCGCGCTGGGCGAGGCCGTCCTTGATTGCGGCGAGCTCTTTCTCGTCCCAGATACCGATCAGGATGCCGCCCTTCACCTGGAGCTGGTTGTCGGCATAGGAGGCGATTTTCTCGCGCGGTGTCGTGATGTGGTCGTTCGGGTGCAGCGCCCAGTCGAACAGCTCGGCCTGCAGCCGCGCAATGATGCTTGCGCATTCCGAGTCATCGCCGCGGTCGACGTATTCCTCCGGATCGGTTTCGAGGTCGTACAGCATCGGGCGGAAGCCGGAGGCGTGGATGTATTTCCAGCGGCCGTCGAACACCATGAACAGGCGGCAGCGCTCGATCGGCTGGTTCAGCTTCAGGCGCACGTCCTGCATGGCGTAGTCGTATTCGGAGAACGCCACCTTGCGCCAGTCTGATGGCGTGGGCCCGCGCAGCAGCGGCAGCAGCGAACGTCCTTCGAGGATGTGGCCCGGCACCTTGCCGCCGAAATAATCGACGAAGGTCGGCGCGAGATCGATGGCCTCGACCAACGCATCGCTGCGCGTGCCACGCGTGGCGTCGGCGTCCCTGGAGGGATCGATGATGATCAGCGGGATCTTGGCCGACTGCTCGTGGAACAGATCCTTTTCGCCCATCCAGTGATCGCCGAGATAATCGCCATGATCGGAGGTGAACACGATCATGGTGGTCTCCAGCAGTCCGCGCGCCTCCAGGAATTTCATCAGCACGCCCATCTGGTCGTCGATCTGGGTGATCAGGCCCATATAGGTCGGGATCACCTTCTCCCGCGCCTCGTCGCGCGCCATGTTGCGGGAGTAGCGCATGTCCATATAGGCACCGAACACCGGATGCGGATTCTGCCGCTCGCGCTCGGAGCGAATCGCCGGAATCATGTCTTCGCCCGAATACATGCTGGCATAGGGCTCCGGCGCGATGTAGGGCCAGTGCGGCTTGATATACGACAGATGCAGGCACCACGGCCGACCGTCGGTCTCGGCCTCGCTGATGAAATCCATCGCGCGCCGCGTCATGTAAGGCGTTTCGGAATGCTCGTCGGGCACGCGCGCGACCTTGTCGGCGTGCACCAGCAGCCAGCCGTTCTGCAGCGAGCCGTCGTCAGCCGCACCCGAATTGGCCCAATGCTCCCAGGGATTGGCGGCGTCAAAACCTTGGCTGCGCAAATACTCGTCGTATTTCGGCCGCGGCCGACCGGTCGGATGCAGGCCGTCGTCGCGCTCATAAGGCTCGAAGCCGCACTCGGCGACGTGCACGCCGATGACGGATTCCGGCGGGATGCCGAGCGCCTTCATGCCTTCGAGATCGGGCGCCATGTGGGTCTTGCCGACCAGCACGTTGCGCACGCCGATTTTCTTGAGGTGATCGCCGAGCGTGGGCTCGCCGACACGCAGCGGCCAGCCGTTCCAGTGCGAGCCGTGCGAGCGCATGTAGCGCCCTGTGTAGAACGACATCCGTGACGGGCCGCAGATCGGCGATTGCACATAGGCCTTGGTGAAGAGCACGCCGCGCCTCGCCATGGCGTCGATGTTGGGTGTCTTCAGCGTGGGATGGCCGGTGCAGCCGAGATAATCATAGCGAAGCTGGTCGCACATGATCCAGAGTACGTTCTTCGCGCGCGCCATGCTTTGGCTCCGCCCCTTCTTGATTTTCTGGATGCTGCTCTATCGATGGCGCGAAGACAACCTCTCCCGTAGCCCCGTTGGCGAGAGGTATGGAGAGAGCGCCGCCCGCCTTAAGCAGACCACGGCTCCGCTTCGGCGGCGCTCTTGGCTTTGGCCGAGACCGGGCTTTCGCCGATCACATCCGCAAGCGCCCGCAGTGCTTCCTTGACGCCCTGGCCGGTGACGCCGGACAGCAGCAGCGGCGTCTTCTTGGCGGCGCGCTTGAGGCGATCTTTCTGCTTCTTCAGTTCGTCCGGCTCGACCGCGTCGATCTTGTTCAGCGCGACGATCTCGATCTTGTCGGTGAGCTGCCCGCCATAGGCATCGAGCTCCTTGCGCACCGTCTTGTAGGCCTTGCCGGCGTGCTCGCTGGTTGCGTCGACGAGATGCAGCAGCACGCGGCAGCGTTCGACATGGCCGAGGAAGCGGTCGCCGAGGCCGGCGCCTTCATGCGCGCCCTCGATCAAGCCGGGAATATCCGCCAGCACGAATTCGCGGCCGTCGGCATTCACGACGCCGAGCTGCGGATGCAGCGTGGTGAAGGGATAGTCGGCGATCTTCGGCTTCGCCGCGCTGACCTTGGAGAGGAAGGTCGACTTGCCGGCATTGGGCAGGCCGACCAGGCCGGCGTCCGCGATCAGCTTCAGCCGCAGCCAGATCCAGCGCTCTTCGCCGGGCTGGCCGGGATTGGCGTTGCGCGGCGCGCGGTTGGTCGACGATTTGAAATGCGCATTGCCGAACCCGCCATTGCCGCCCTCGGCCAGCACGAATTTCTCGCCGACCTTGGTGAAGTCGTGGATCAGCGTCTCGCGATCCTCGTCGAAGATCTGCGTGCCCACGGGGACCTTCAGCACGATGTTCTTGCCATTGGCGCCGTGGCGGTCGGAGCCCATGCCGTTCTCGCCCTTCTGGGCCTTGAAGTGCTGCTGGTAGCGGTAGTCGATCAGCGTGTTGAGCCCGTCGGCGACCTCGATGATGACATTGCCGCCGCGGCCGCCATTGCCGCCGGAGGGACCGCCGAATTCGATGAACTTCTCGCGGCGGAACGCCACGCAGCCGTTTCCGCCGTCACCGGAGCGGATATAGACCTTTGCTTCGTCGAGGAATTTCATGGGCCATAGGTAGGCCAGCCGGTCCCGTGCGGCAACCCGGATCGATGCGCAAATCGGCCGAAATTCCGCGAATTTCGGCCCTTGCTTAACCAGCCGGTCGCCGTCTGAGCAGGAATTTCTGCGTGCCCTCCAGCACCAGCTCCTTGCGCTGGTTGAACACGGTGCTTTTGAGCGTCACCACGCCGGTGGTGCGCCCCGGCACCAGCTCCGTGACCTCGAGCGCCGGATAGATGGTGTCGTCGGCGAACACCGGCTTGAGAAACCGGCTCGATTGCTCGAGGAAGCCGACCAGGGACTCCTCGACCATGAACGGAAACAGGCCCGCGCCGGGCGCGGTGTGGATCAGGGTCTGGAAGCCGTGGGCGAGCAGATGTGGCATGCCGCGGGCGCGGCAATATTCCACGTCGTAGTGTACCGGATGAGTGTCGCCGCTCGCGGTCTGGAATGCGGTGAACACTGCCGAGGTCTGGGTTCGGCTCGGCAGCACGAAACGTTCGCCGACGACGAAATCCTCAAACCAGCGTTGCGTCGGGATCATGCGATGCTGGGCCGGATCGAAGTCGGTCATGTCAGGGCTCTTTCGTCGATGTCGCCTGTATCGCTACCGCGATGCGAAGAGTGCGACAATCCGTTCAATTTGGTGGATGTGGGCTTGTCCGTGCCGCTCTCGTCATTAAAACGGCCGCAAGCAAAATTACTGGCGACGCTCTTTCCCGTCATTGCGAGCGCAGCGAAGCAATCCAGGCGGTCGCTGCGGAAAGATTCTGGATTGCTTCGCTGCGCTCGCAATGACGATCTCTGACAGTCCGATCAATGCCCCTCTTCAAGAATCCCTCCGCCTATGACGATCGCTCCGCGCGCCTCGCCGGCATCGGACTCATGGTGCTGTCGATCTTCATGTTCTCGTTCGGCGACGCCATGGGCAAGTTCCTGGTCGGGACTTATTCGGTGGGGCAGCTCCTGTTCCTGCGCGCCTGCGCGGCGCTGCTCTTGCTGTCACCGCTGATCTGGAAGCAGCGCCACCAGTTCCTGCATCTGGAGCGGCCGGGCCTGCAGCTGTTTCGCGTCGTGCTCTCGACGCTGGAGGTCGCGGCCTTCTTCCTCGCGACGGTCTATCTGCCGCTCGCCGACGTCATTACCTATTATCTCGCCGGTCCCATCTTCGTCACCGCAATGTCGGCGATCTTCTTAGGGGAGAGGGTCGGCTGGCGGCGCTGGACCGCGATCCTGATCGGCTTCTGCGGCGTGTTGATCGCGCTGCGCCCCTCGGCGCAGACGGTCAGCCTGCCGGCACTGATCGCACTCGGCGGCAGTCTCTCCTTCGCAACGCTGATGCTGATCACACGCAGCCTGCGCAAGACGCCCGACATCGTGATGGCATCGTCGCAATTCGTCGGCACGTTCTCGCTGGGCGCCGTGCTGTCGGCGTTCCACTGGGTGCCGCCGAGCCCCGGCAGTCTCGTGATCTTCGCGCTCGCCGGATGCGTCTCGGTGACCGCGCTGTTCTGCGTCAACCGCTCGCTCAAGCTCGCGCCGGCCAGCGTCGTCGTGCCCTATCAATATTCGATGATCGTCTGGGCCGTGATCTTCGGCTTCGTCGTGTTCGGCGACGTCCCATCCATCGCAACACTCGTCGGCGCCACGATCATCATCGGCGCCGGGTTCTACATTTACTTGCGCGAACGGGATTTGGGACGTCCGAGCAGCGAAGTGAATCCGCCGGCGTAGCTCTTACCCTCCCCTGGAGGGTAGGGTTATCGCATATGGGCGAGGGCGGAGAGAAGGAAGTCATTATTCCATCTGGCTTGGAGCATTTTGTGGCTGATGCGGGCAGGACCGGGCGTTGCCTGCAGGGTATTGATGGCCAGCTTGCGGATGAGGGCGAGATTTTCGGCGGCGTGATCCTTGCGGCTGCGGCAGGCATCCTCGTCGAACAGGACGTCGAGGACCCAGTGCAGGTTGTTCTCGATGCTCCAGTGGGCACGCACGACCTCGAGCAGCTTTTTGGCCGACAGCAAGCGCGAGGCGAGGAAGTATCGGACCGTGTGTTTGACAGCCTTGCCAGAGTTTGCGCGCCAGCTGTCGATGCGACCGACTGCGGCGATAGCGGGGAAGTCGTATTGTTTCGCCAACTGAGGAGCCGGCGCGACGATGGCCTGCCGGCGCTCGGCGCGACCGTGGGCGGTGGCTCTTCGTTGACTCGCTCGCGCGGGCTTTCGGGCTGTGTCGACCAACGTCTTGGCGGCCTTGAACAGCCGGCCACGGTTGCTCTTGATGGCCAACACGTAGTGCCCCTTCCGGTCGCGGATGGCCTGCGCGGTATCGGGCCGGCAATGCAAGGCGTCGGCGGTGACAAGAGCCCCGTCCAGATCGAGCAGGGCGAGGACTTCGAGAGCCCCGGCAACCTCGTTGCGGTTGGGAGCCTTTCTCTGGGCCAATGCCATGCGAGTGCCTGCGGCCCAGACATTGACCATATGCAGCGGCGTGGCCTGCCGGCCCCGCGTGTAGGCCCCGCGCAGCGCCTTGCCGTCGATGCTGACCACCCCCTTGATGCCGAAGCTCTTGCTGAACTTGCGCAAAACCGCTTCAAGCCCCTTCGGCGTCCAGCGCACGGAAGACATTGCTGAACGTATCGTGGCTCGGGATGCCGTGCCTGAGCTCCAGGAAGCGCCGCAACAGCTCCTCGCGGCCTTGGCCAAAGAACTCGAACTCGGTGCAGGTCTTGGCGCCAGCCAGCGTCGCCGCCAAGGCGATGACGAGGATCTCCACAAGATCATGTCGGGTGTTGCTGGCGCGCGGGTCCTTGAGCGGTCGAAACAGGCGCTTGAGCTTGCGCATTCAGGTCTCCCTCTGGAATCGAGAGACACCCAAAGAATCCAGTTCCAACCGCTTGGCAACACCCTGCCAGCACCATATGCGATTCCCCTACCCTGGAGGGGGAGGGTCGATCGCGCGAAGCGCGAGCGGGGTGGGGTGATCTCTCCGCTCGGGGACTGCTTCCGCTGAGAGACTGTCACCCCACCCCGTCTCACATTTCGCTGCGCTCAATGTGAGCCGACCCTCCCCTCCAGGGGAGGGTAAGCTATCTCACCCGTCGCGCACTGCTCCAGCTCTTCAGCGAGGCCCACACGCCGCGTGACAGGCGGAAGCAGTCGACGGGCGTGGAGGAGCCCAGCGCCAGGAAGCGGTGCAGCTGCACGCCGCTCCACTGGAAGCCGCACTTTTCCAGCACCTTGCGCGAGGCCGGATTGGTGACGCGGGCGCCGGCATGGAGATGATCGTCCTCGAACTCCTCGAAGAAGAAGTCGATCGCGCCGCGTGCGGCCTCGGTGGCAAAGCCCTGGCCCCAATGCTCGGCGCCGAGCCAGTAGCCGAGCTCGGCATTGCCGGGCTTGGAGCAATCGATGCCGACCATGCCGACCGGTCCGCTATCGTGCTCGATCAGGAACACGGTCTCGCTGCCGAGCTCGGCGGTGGCGCGGATGAATTCGGCGGCGTCGTCCTGCGAATAGGGATGCGGCAGGCGGCGCGTGTTCTCGGCGACACGGCGGTCGTTGGCGAGCCGGGCGATGGTCCTGACGTCGGCGAGGGTCGGCCGCCGCAAGGTCAGCCGCTCGGTGGCGACGACGCTGGGTCTCGCCTCCCGCAAGGTCACGCTCGAGAAATCCTGCAACATGTCCGGCTCCGTGAAAGTCACTAAGTCAAAGTGAGCAAAGAAAAGGGGAGGCCGGTTTCCCGCCTCCCCTGGAGCCTTCGATCTCTGTGATCTCTGGGACTCCGCCGGTTCAGTCGGGACCGGCGGACTCCAATTTGATCCACCGTCTATTCAGCAGCCTCTGCGATCGGGAGTACCGATACAAAGGTGCGGCCGTTGGCTTTGGCCTGGAACGCAACGCGGCCCTCGATCTTGGCGAACAAAGTGTGGTCCGTACCCATGCCGACATTAAGGCCGGGGTGCCAGGTGGTGCCGCGCTGACGCGCAATGATGTTGCCGGGAGTGACGATCTCCCCGCCGAACGCCTTGATACCGAGGCGCTTGCCCTTGGAATCGCGTCCGTTGCGCGATGAACCGCCTGCTTTTTTGTGAGCCATGGCTCGTCTCCGAAATCCTGCGTATCTCTAGATCAATTCCTTGACGGAATCATTTCAAAATTTCTCACGCCTCAATTCGTGAATTGGCGTGATCAATTCCGTTTTATTCGGCGGCTTCCGTTGCCGGCTCCTTGGCCACCTTCTCCTTCTTCGGACGCGGGCCCTTGGTGGGCTTGGCGCCATCCGTCAGGATCTCGCTGACGCGCAGCACGGTGATCTCGTCGCGGTAGCCACGCTTGCGGCGCGAGTTCTTGCGGCGGCGCTTCTTGAACGCGATGACCTTCGGGCCGCGCTTGTGGTCGAGCACCTCGACCGCGACGGACGCACCCGCGACCGTCGGAACGCCCAGCACCGGCGTGTCGCCGCCGACCACCAGAACTTCATTCAACTGCACGATCGAGCCGACTTCGCCTTCGATCTTGCCTACTTCCAAGACATCATCCGGCACGACGCGGTATTGCTTGCCGCCGGTTTTGATGACTGCGAACATCGTTTTTTTCCTTCGTGTTCAATCCCGGCCTCGCGACGGGTATCGTCCGGGCCGGCTTTTTGTCAGTCGCTACGGGTTTATGCGAGTCTGCGCGGGCGGGAGTTATCCCTTTGAAAACCCAGGCAAAAACAAGCGGCGCGAGAAACGCCCCGCGCCGGCTGTGGGACTTATAGCCGCCGGGGGCGGAGAGTCAAGGAAAACCGCCGAAAAGGGCCCGAATTTGAAGGATTTGAGCCATTTCCGAACGCTCGGAGAATCTCCGGCCCGCTCTGCAACCAACCGGTTCCCATCCCGTTGTGTCCTCGCAAATTGGACACGCGGGCAAGGGCTACCATGGCTACGGACGAGCTGGTCAAGACAACGGGTATCGCCCAGCACGGGGCGAGCCGCCTGCCGTCGGTCGATGTCGACAGCTTCAACATCGAGATCAAGGACGATGACGGCTTTCTCGGCGATCGCGCCAGCAAGGGGGCGTTTCGCGAGATCCTCGAGGAATGGCGCAAGCCGCTGCGCAAGAGCGGCGAGGATCCGTTCGGCGACGAGCCGTCCGACAAGCTCAGCAAGAAGTCCCTTGATGCCGTCCTGGTCGGCGACGACACCGAGGCAACGGCCGTCGTGCACAGCGCGATCGAGGACTTCGCGCAGGAGCTCGCTTACGTCACGCGGCGATTCCTCAAGACCAAGGCCTGGGCCAAGACCGAATGCATCGTGGTCGGCGGCGGCTTTCGCGCCAGCCGGCTCGGCGAAATTGCCATTGCCCGGGCCGAGATCATCCTGAAATCGGAAGGCTTCAAGGTCGACCTGGTGCCGATTCGATTCGATCCTGACGATGCCGGCCTGATCGGAGCCCTGCACCTCGCGCCCTCCTGGATTTTCGAGGCCTATGACAGCATTCTCGCCGTCGACATCGGCGGAACCAATATCCGCTGCGGCATCGTCGAGACACGGTGGAAGAAGGCGCCCGACCTGTCCAAGGCGGTGGTCTTCAAATCCGATCTGTGGCGTCACGCCGATGACGAGCCGAGCCGCGAAGTCGCGGTGAAGCGGCTGGTCAAGATGCTCGAAGGCCTGATCGAAGACGCCGAGGCCGAAGGCTTCAAGCTCGCGCCGTTCATAGGCATTGCCTGTCCCGGCGTGATCAACGCGGATGGCTCGATCGAGAAGGGCGCGCAGAATCTCCCCGGCAATTGGGAGAGCAGCAAGTTCAACCTGCCGGCGAGCCTCATCGAAGCCATCCCGCAGATCGGCGAGCACGATGCTGCGATCGTGATGCACAATGACGGTGTCGTTCAGGGGCTGTCGGAAGTGCCGTTCATGCAGCACGTCGATCGTTGGGGCGTGCTCACCATCGGCACCGGGCTCGGCAATGCGCGCTTCACCAACCGCCGCAAGGAGAACGGCAACGGAAAAGACCGGGATTCCACGGAGAACGGGAAGAAAAAGGGTAAAGCGGACTAGGGTCTGTACTCAATAGGGATTCCCGCTGAGGCGGAGTTGTGATTCAAGACCTCCGAGTCGAAGGGGGCTTGATGGGGCAAAAGCTATATTGGCTGAGTGAGGCGGAGTGGAAGCGGATTGAACCGCTGTTGCCACGTGGGCGGCGCGGCGCCCATCGCGTGGATGACCGACGCGTGATCAGCGGGATCCTCCACATGCTGCGATCGGGCGCACGCTGGCGAGACTGCCCGGCAGATTACGGCCCCTACACGACCATCTATAACCGCTTCAATCGCTGGAGCCGCCAAGGCGTGTGGGGCAATATTTTCTACGCCTTGACTGGCTCAACCGGCCGGGTCGGGACAATGTCCATCGACGCGACCCACATCAAAGCCCACCGCTCGGCGGCGGGCGCAAAAGGGGGGACTTCCAGCAGGCGGTCGGCCGCTCGCGAGGCGGACGCACCACCAAAATCCACGCGCTGACCGAGGATTATGGACGTCCGATCGCCTTCGTGATCACGCCTGGCAACTGCCATGACCTCACGGCGGCGCGCGATCTGCTGCCTGCCGTCTCACCTGCTCGACGATTGCTTGCTGACAGGGCCTATGACGCCAATAGCCTGCGTGAGTGGTTGGCCGAGCGCGGAACAAAGGCAGTAATTCCGCCCAACCCAACTCGCAAGCATCCGCACCGGTACGACGTGAAGGCCTACAAAGGACGCAATCTCATCGAACGCATGTTTTGCCGCCTCAAGGACTTCAGGCGGATTGCGACCCGCTACGACAAGCGAGCCGACAACTTCCTCTCGGCCATCCTCTTGGTCGCCGCCGTTACTTGGTGGATCAATTGAGTCCGGACCCTAGCACTACTTTGGCAGATTGTGTTTTCGCCGCTGTTTTTCACGGATTTGCCTTCGGCAATATGGGCAATGCTGAGACGGCGGCCGAAGGATGAGATCGACGATGGCGTGACGTACGGCTGGCATGGTTGGCTGAGGCGGAGGCCCGTAGATTCTTTTTCCGCCCCGCGTGTGCGAGGCGACGATGTTGCAGGAAGGCGTAGGCAATCATTGTCATCAGGGCGTGGCGATGAAGACCTTGCCATGATCGCCCTTCGAAGTGATCAAGTCCAAGTTCCTCCTTCAACTGCTGATGCGCCTGCTCACAAATCCACCGTGCCTTGATGGTGGCGGCCAGCGTGCGCAGATCCGTCGCCGCCGGAAGATTGGCCAGATAGTATTTCTTCTCCCCGGACGCACGTTGCTCGCCAATGAGCCAGGCTTCGTCGCCTGGGAGATGCTGCTGACCTTTATCCCATATCCGCTGCGGAGGGCCGTCGGCGGTCCGGACACGGACCGCAGCAAATTGGGCTTTAAGCCGACCTTTCGTCCCGCTACGCCAACTCACGGTTTTCCATTTGGCGCCGGCCAGCATTTGCTCGGCCGCAATTGATAAGATATCGGGCACGTGGTGCTTTCGTGGTTTGCCGCGGGCTTTGGTAATCGGCCAAATGAGCTTCACATCGACCGGATACACTTTCAGGTGCCGCGGGATTCCGACAGCCCAGACCAGCCCGCGCTCTGTTAGCCCTTGTCGAAACGGTGCGCTGAGGCCGTATCCTGCATCCGCCAGCACATATCCAAAGCGCACGTTGGCTGCTATCGCGCGGTCAATCTCGGCCAAAGCAATCTCCGGCTTGGACCGTGGCGTTCGATGTTCGACTGGCACGCGAGCGCGCTTCAAACGAGATTCGTCGCTTGTCCAACTGTCAGGCAGAAAGAGACGTAACGCGACCATCACGGGTACTTCGCCGCGCGCAAGCGTCAAAGACACCAGTGTTTGGCAATTTGCCGTTTTACCGAGAGCCGAGGCGTATTGAGCCGCAACACCGACCGAGCGCTCACCCTTCTTGGGAAGTGAGGTGTCATCAATAACCAGCACCGCATCCCTGCCGCCGACAAGTCGGTCCGCCTGGTTGAGCAACTCTGTCTCCAGCGGCGTCGCGTCCCAGACACCGTCCGCAATGAAATGGTGCAACTGGTCGTAGGTGCTGGTGGCAAGGCGTTCCGCCATCGGCTGAACGCTCTTACGATCGCCGGGACCGATCAATCCCGCAACATACAGAGGACACATCCGCTGCCGGGTCTTATGACCCAGTCGGTCCAAGAACGGCATCAGCCAGCGTTCGAGTTCGTCTTCCCATCCCGGCATGGTCAGCCCTCCAAGAGCCGACCACCCATGAATCATTGAAAAATTGATTCGGGAATCCTATAAAACGCGCCAAAATCAACAATCTGCCAAAGTAGTGCTAGCTAGCGTTTTCGAGCGAAGTGGAGACCGGTTCGCGTCAAGAAAACGCGTCAGACGAGGACCTGAAGCCCGTCCGGGCTCCAGAGTAACCTTGACCGGTTAGGTTAAGGACCGGATTGCGTTGCGCCATGCGGACTGCACGCTAGGGTCGAATCGTCGCTTCCACTCGGCCGGCGAAGCCGCCCTTCCCGGCCAGTATTTCAAATGAGCGGCACGGGACCGCCAGTGTTTACCGCGTCTGGCGGTCCCACCCCGTTCTTATCCCCTCAGCTCCAGCCGGCGCGCTGAAAGAACGCCGCGATCTCGGCGACCGCGCGATCGGGATCTTCCCGATGCGGGAAGTGGCCGACGCCGGGAAACATCGCAAGATCGAGCGTGCTGAACGTCTCGCCCAGCCGATCGGTCCACGCATAGGGAAACAGCGGATCGTGCTCGGCCCAGCGCACGCAGGTCGGCACCCCGATTGGCGGCAGCTTTGGCGCTTCGCCTTTCATCATCGCGACCCGGCCGGCATGCGAGGCGCGATAATGCGCAAAGCCGCCGGCGAGATTGCCGTCCTTGAAGAAATTGTCGGCGAAGGCGTCGAGGACGTCGTCGAAGGCGCCCTTCCGGTGCGCCCAGCCCTTGAGGAAATGGCCGATATAGAGCCGGCAACTCTCGCGGCTCGCGCCGATCAGCGCAGGCGCAATCTCCATCTGGTGGAAGGACTGGTACCAGATGTGGTTGAGCCTCTCAGGCGCGGCCATGCGCGGCCCGATCCCGGGATAGACGAAGTCGAAGAAGAAAAGCCCGGCGAGCCGCCCGGGCGCCTGGCGGGCCAGCGGCTGCATCACGGCGCCGCCGACGTCATGGCCGACCACGCCGAATCGGTCGATGCCGAGCCCGTCCATCAGCGCCAGCATGTCCGCCGCGTGACCTTCCGGCCCGTAAGGGCCATCGGGCTTGTCGCTGTCGCCGAAGCCGCGAAGGTCCGGCGCTACGAGCATGAAGCGATCCGAAAGACGCGCCAAGACCGGCTCCCAGGTCAGCCAGAATTCCGGCCAGCCATGCAGCAAAAGCAGCGGTTTGCCCTTTCCAGCGCGGACCAGGTGGAAATCGGCGCCATTGGCCGAGATCGTCAGATGCTCCATGGCGGTTCCTTTCGGGGCAGAAGCGTTTTCCAGCGAAGTGGCCACCGGTTCGCGTCAAGAAAACGCGTCAAAACAAAAATCCAGGGCTCCGTTCCGGTTCATCGGAGCGGAGCTCCAGGCCAAGAGGGACGACAAGGGCTGAACGAGGCAGCGGATTTTCCCCTTTGGCGCCTTGTCTGGCCCGCCATCCTCGCCTATTAACGCCCCCAACCACAGGGGCCGCAGCTCCTATATGGCGCCTTCAGGAGAGGTGGCAGAGTGGTTGAATGCACCGCACTCGAAATGCGGCATAGGTGCAAGCCTATCGGGGGTTCGAATCCCTCCCTCTCCGCCATAATAAAACGTGTCCGGCCCGGAGACATGGGTAACGAAACGTACCTAAGAGATGGGTGACAACCTCGTGCCGATCGGGTTGTCGCGGGGTTTCAAAGTCATCTGCTCCAAGTTCGCTTCAAATTGAGATGGCCTGCAATCTGCTGCATTTCAGCGTGACGCATTCATGGCACGGCTATTTTTGCTCGGCTCGCGCTGTCGCCGTCAACCCCGCGCGTGCCGCGCCCCTTCGGGCTTCGGGGGTTGACCGCGACAGCGGAGCCAAGCAAGTGGCCTTCCATGCCAAGAATGCACAAGAGCGCGTCTCCGTCAGGGCGCCGTGGTCGTGGCGGGGACATCGGTGATGGGCCTCGGACCGAACGGGTTGTCGAGAGGTTGCAAGGTCTTCTGTTCGAGATCGAAATAGCCGAGATCGTAATGCATGAAGCTGACGAGCCAGATGCCCTCGTCGACCTCCTTGATGCCGAGCTTCTGGCCAGCCAGGACGGTTGAGATGTTGATCCTCTTGCGATGCAGGCAGAGGCGGCCGCAGGCAGTGACGACGACGTCGCGGTCGTGGAAGGGATAGCTCAACTCCGGCAGGCCGGCATAGGCCCGCGCTGAGGCCGTGTAGACCTCGGCAGGGCACTTCATGCCGAGCGCCTCGTGGGGGCGCTCGGTATTGAACTCGTGCACGAAGGCATCGAAGCGCTCCTGCTGTTGCAGGCTGTTGAAGCCAGGCGGCCTGGTGGCCTCCTTCTTGAGGGTGAGGTGCATGCGCTCGTGCCGGCCATTTTGTTGCGGATGACCTGGCTTGATGCGCTCGATGGCGATACCGAGGCGGAGCCACCATACCGAGAGCTTGGAAAGATTGAACAAGGCATTGGGACTGGCAAACGGCACGCCATTGTCGGACCGAATGGCAAGCGGCAGGCCGCGCTCGCGGAACAGGCGCTCGAAGGCGGTCATGGCAGGCTCCTCGCGCGTGGAGTCGAGCGCCTCGCACAGCAGCAGGAAGCGCGCGGCATGATCGCTGACGGTCAGCGGGAAGCAGTAATGGCTGTTGCCAAGCTTGAACTCGCCTTTGAAGTCGGCGCACCAGACATCGTTCGGGGCAGTCCCTTGCGATAGCGACGTGCCGCGCGCGCGATGGCGCGGCCCGCCGCCCCGCCTGACCAGGCCGTGGCGATCGAGCACCGCATGAATGGTGCTTTTGGCCGGCACCCGGACATCGCCGTCGAGCCGTCGCACCAGGAGTTCGCGGATCTTGCGGGCCCCCCAATGCGGCTTCTCGGCCTTGAGCTGGACAATCAGCGTCTCGATCTGGGCCGGCAGTTGATTGGCGTAGCGAACCGGCCGCCTGGAGCGGTCGCTCAGCGCCTCCAGGCCATGTTCCTTGTAGCGATCGAAAATCTTGTAGCCGGTCTTACGGGAGATGCCGAACTCCCGGCAGACATCCGTCATGGCTTCCCCGTCCAACAGGCGGGCGACAAAGCGAAGGCGCTCCTCCATTACCGAACTCGCTTTCCACGGCATCCACACCTCCCGCAGAACAAAAGCGGAAAGTGTAACCCATGTGCCCGGTACGTTCTGTCACCTATGTCTCGGGCCGCTCAACGGCTTCAGGAAAGCCCCGCAAAATCCGGCCTTACCGCACGCCAGAGGTGTCTGGTGTAGCCCCTGCATGGCTTGCCAAGAGAGGCAATGCTAAATCCGAAGGTCTTGTCTGCGAGCCTATTGCCTTCCCGACGCCGAATTCATGGCGCGCGACCAGTATCAGGACTTCATCGATGGATTCGGATTCCGCCGAACCCTGCTCTGTCACGGCGATGTTCCGCTCCAGCGCAAGATCGACATGGACTTCGTGCGCCGCTTCCATCTGCTGTCCTCGACAGAACCGGTCGCGCCGGGCTTCTGCCTGGCGGATACATCCGAGCTGGAGTTCAAGACCCAGGAGGGAAGTTCGCTACGCGTTTCGCATCCTCTGTTGAAGTCAGCGTATCTCACGCTCGGGAGGGCATGGCCATCGACGCTGACGTTCGATGAATTGGTCAATGAAGCGACCCGCCAGCTGGACCCGCAACTGCCCTCGGCAGAGGATGTTCAGTTACTGGTGGAGGCAATGTTCGTTCTTGCCTGCAGCGGAGAGGTCGGCTTCTTCCTGTCGCGCCCCAAGCTGACACGGCATGTCAGCGACCGGCCTCTCGCCAGTCCGGTCGCACGCATGCAATCGCAGAGCGACACCATGGTTACGAACATGTTGCATCAGACCGTTCGTCTGGAAGATGAGCGTGGATGCCAGGCTCTTCAGCTTCTCGACGGCTCGAGAAGTTTCGATGAGCTGGTCGAAGTGATTTGTGGCGGCATGGCAAATGCCGCTGACCGACATCAGTCCTCGGTAGAGCGGGTAGATCCGGCGGCCGTGGCGGGAAACCTCCGTCAATTCCTGCAAACGGCCGCCAAACTTGGGCTGCTGATTAGCTAGCGTTCAATTCTTGAGGCAACGGATGGGTTGCTCCGAGCAGCGGTGCTATCCGCATGAAGAGGCATTGATTACCCGATCGGAGAGTCCTGTCCGCACTGTCCATATTGGAAGCGCAGGAATCGTTGGACCGGGAAGCTCGATTCGAACTGAGGCGGCTGCTCCGGCGCAAGTTACGTCGTGCGACCGGCCAGCACCCGCCGCAGCACGTCCCACATCCGCGGCTCGTTCATGTGCGCGACGTTGAATCGCATGAAGCTCGTGGCCGTCTGCGCCACGCTGAACACGTTGCCCGGCGCGAGCACGACGTTCTCCTCGAGTGCGGCGCGCGCAACGGCCGTGGCGTCCAGCCCATCGGAAAAGCGGCACCAGAGGAAGAAGCCGCCGCGCGGCATCAGCCAAGGCTCGATCCCCAGCGCCTGAAGTTTGCGCGCGATGTCGCGGCGGGTGCGCGTGAGCTTCCGTCTCAGTTCATCCATGTGCTTGCGATAGCTGCCGCCGGCCAGCACATTGGCGATGATGTCGGTCGCAACCGGGCTCGGTCCGCCAAAGCTTGTCGCGACCTGGAGGTCGACCAATTGCTCGATCCAGTCGGCGCGTCCCGCGATATAGCCGCAGCGCACCGAGGCCGACAGCGTCTTGGAGAAACTGCCGATGCGGATCACGCGATTGAGCCCGTCGAGTGCGGCAAGGCGCGGCGAGCGCTCCGGCTCGAAATCGCCGAAGATGTCGTCCTCGATGATGGTGAGATCGTGCGCGGCCGCCGCTGTCAGAAGCCGGTGCGCGGTCTGCAGCGACGTCGTCGCGCCGGTCGGGTTGTGCAGGGCTGAGTTGGTGATGTAGAGCCGCGGCCGTTCGCTGGCGAGGATCTGTTCGAAGCGCGCGACGTCGGCGCCCGACGGCGTGGTGGGCACGCTGATGATCTTCGCCTGATGCGCGCGCAGCAGCGCCCGAAAATTGAAGTAGCAGGGATCGTCGACCAGCACCGTGTCGCCGGGGCGGAGCAGTAAGCGGCAGATCAGGTCGGTTGCCTGCGTGCCGGAACCCGTCAGCATCAGCTGGTTGACCGAGGCCTCGATCTCGTCTTCGGCGAGTCGCTTCAGCAGCAGCCGGCGCAGAGCGGGCGAGCCGGACGTCGTGCCGTAATTGGTCAAGACGCTCGCATCCGTGCGGGCAAGTGCGCGCGCGGCGCGGCGCAAGGCGTCCTCCGGCATCCAGTCGGGCGGCAGCCAGCCGCAGCCGGGCTTGAGCACGCTCGCGTCGGCATCGAGCGATTGCCTGGATACCCAGAACGGGTCGACCGCGCGGTCGCGGCGCGGCTCGGCTTCGGTCAAGGCCAGCGGCGGCATGATGCTCGGCGAAACATAGAAACCCGAGCCGCGGCGGGCGCGGATCAGGCCTTCGGCCGCCAGGCGATCATAGGCTTCCACCACCGTGGACGGCGAAACGCCCATGGCCGCGGCAAGACGGCGGATCGATGGCAGCCGGTCGCCGGCACCGAGCGCGCGGGCAGCGACCCTCGCGCGGATCGCACTCATCACGTCGATCGTCCGCGTTCCGTTACGACCCTTTGTCTGCGCCTCGCCGTCCAAACTGTGCGACCTTCCATATCAATACAGTTTGGCAGAATTGTACTGAATTGTCGCTGTCCTTGCCATCGCGGAAGTCCGAAGATCGCCGTCCAAAAAGGGGGGACCATGCACTCTACCGCCAGCGGCTGGGGCCACGGGCTTCTCGGCGTCATCATCTTCAGCGGCTCCCTGCCGGCAACGCGCGTGGCAGTCGGCGGCTTCTCCGCGGTGTTCCTGACGTCCGCGCGCGCCGTCATCGCGGCGTTGATCGGGGCGGCGGTGCTCGTCGTGCTCCGTCAAACCCGACCGCAGCGGCACGATCTCGCCTCGCTCGCCATCGTCGCCATCGGCGTCGTGGTCGGCTTCCCCCTGCTGACCGCGCTCGCGCTCCAGCACATCACCTCGGCGCGTTCCATCGTCTTCATCGGCCTGTTGCCGCTGTCGACCGCGATCTTCGGCGTGCTGCGCGGCGGCGAGCGGCCGCAGCCGCTATTCTGGCTGTTCGCCGTGCTCGGCAGCGCCACGGTGGCCGGCTTTGCCCTCTCCGGCGACGGCGCGGCGTCGCTCACCGGCGATCTCCTGATGGTGGCCGCGATCGTGCTGTGCGGCCTCGGCTATGCCGAAGGCGCCGCGCTGTCGCGCCGCCTCGGTGGCTGGCAGGTGATCTCCTGGGCGCTGCTGCTCGCGCTGCCGTTGATGCTGGCGCTCGCCATCCTGACGTGGCCGCCCGCCTGGAGCGGCGTCGACGTGCCCGCCTGGATCGGGCTCGCCTATGTCTCGGTCTTCAGCATGTTCGTCGGCTTCATCTTCTGGTACCGCGGGCTCGCAATCGGGGGCATTGCGCGCGTCGGCCAGCTTCAGCAGCTGCAGCCGTTCTTCGGCCTCGCGCTCGCAGGTCTTCTGCTGCACGAGCCCGTGGCCTGGAGCATGATCGCCGCGACCGCGCTCGTGGTCGTCTGCGTCGTCTTCGCGCGGCGGTTTGCCTGAAGCCTATCGGCCTCACGCCTGCCCCATCACGGTCCGGGTCAGCGCGCTCCTCGCAAACTTCTTCAGCGGCATCGGCTTGCCGAACAGGAAGCCCTGCACGAGGTCGAAGCCGAGCTCGTTCGCCGCGACGAGGTCGGCGCGGCTCTCGACTCCTTGCGCCACCGCGCGCGCGCCGAAGCTCTGGGCCAGCTCGACGATGTGACGGCACACCGTGCGCTTGAGCCGGTCATTGCCGCTGCCGGTGACGAACTGCCGGTCGGCCTTCAGCCTGACGAAGGGAATCTTGTCGAGGCCCATCAGCTCCGGCCAATCGGCGCCGAGATTGTCGACGGCCAAGCCGATGTTGTGCAGGCCGACCTCGCGCGCCACCTCGGTCAGGTGGTCGAGATCGCGGGTCGCTTCCTGGCTGTCGATCTCGACCGTCAGTCCGCCGAAGGCCGGATGCGTCGGCACGCGGCGGCAGAGATCGCGCACGGCCTGCGGCTCCCTGAGATAGCAGGCGGGCAGATTGATCGACAGATCGACCGGGCTTTGTTGCTCCAGCAGATAATGCCAGTCTTGCAAGGCACGATCGATCACGAACTCCGAGAGCTCGCGAAAATGCGGATCGTGCGGCTCCGGGATGAAGTAGGCCGGCGGCACCACGCCCCAGGTCGGATGCCGCATCCGCACCAAGGCCTCGGCGCCGCTGCGCACCAGCGTGCGCGCGTCGATCTTGGGCTGGTACCACAGCTCGAGCCAGCCGGCGTGCAAGGCTTCGCCGACATGCACGGCCGGACTCGGCGCCGGCTCCTCCGGCAGCAGCATCGCAACGCGCTCGCGCAGCGTCTCCGCGGCAAAGGGCGTCGTGAGCGGCGGCAGCATCGCAAGGCCATATTCCTCACCGACCTGCCGCACGGCTTTGACAATGATCGACTCGCGGGCGCCGACGGCGAGAACCCTGCCGGCAAATGCCTCGCGCACCAATATCTCGAGGAATCGTCCCGGCTCGATGCCATCGGCGGCGACGCCGAGCAGGATCAGGTCCGGCAGTTCGGTGGCGAGCACGGTCTTCAGCTCATCGGCGCTGGCACATTCGCAGGTGACGAAGCCGAGATCCTCGAGCACCTCGCTGAGAAAGGCGCGCAAGTGACGCTTGCTGTCGGCCACGCAAGCGCGCGGCGTCACCTTTCGCCGTCCGAAGGTCACAGGCCTCCGGCCGACGAGTTCAGTCATCCCATCGTTCATTACACCACTCCCGTTCCGTGACGTTTTCTTAAACGCTGAGCGTGGGTTCAAATAAGGAGAGCTTCACATCGTTCTTGAATAATTTGAGTAACGTTAAGCCCTGCAATTCGAGCTAATTTGTCGACAGAATCTTCGAGAAGAATTCGCATACCCGAGCACCACACAGGCAACGACAAGTCAGCGCAGGCGAAATCTTCCTCGCGCGTCCGACTGTCGTTGCTTGCCGATGAACTGAGACGAGCGACGTGGTTGCATCGCCATCCGGTTCAACGATGACGCTTCCGCAGGATTAATTGCCGGCGGCTTTTTCGTGTTGCGCCGTGCCGATCGCCTTGTAGTCATACGTCGGATAGAATTCGGTTCGGTAAGAGCCCCACGCGGTGTCCTCGATGACGCGGTTGACCTCGCGCAGCCGTCCGGCCGGCAGGCGCAGCGTGATCACCTGTCCGATGCCCATCATCACGTACCAGCTCACGACCTCGACGCCGGGCGGCGGAAACGCCTTGTAGAAGCCCTGCTTGTCGAGCTGCGCATTCAGCTCGTTCAACGGGCGGGACTGGTCATGCTTGAAGAAGACGGTGAGCAGCACCGCATTGTCGGCGGTCGGCGCCGCATTGCCTTGCTGTGGCACCGTCTGCGCCATCGTCGTGGATGTCAGCGCCAGCGCGACCGTGAGCAGGGCAGACATCGTCAATATCCGTCGGTTCGACCTCATCGCGGATTTCCTTCCCAATGCTCGAGCGATGGATCGGAGCATAGGAGTGATGGCACGGCCGAAGAATTCATTTTCGCGCGATGCGCGCATGTCTCGATTTCGCTCGTAACGGTTCTGCGACAAGGCGCGCCGGATGAGACGGCGCGCGTGTGAAACACATCACATGTGCATTGCCGCAGCTGCGCTATTGGTCCGCGTAGCCGGTGGAGGGCTGTCGAGGACTACAGCTATGTCGATGCGGCGAATGATATCTTGGTGGTTCAGATTCGTGCTGTCAGGGCGATTTATGGATCGCTTCCTGTGCCTGCCGCGGTAGCCGCGCGCAACGTGTTGCTTCGCGACCGAACCCCGATCTAGTTTTGCCCGATCAATTTGCGGAACGCCGCCGCACCGTCCTGCATCGCGTCGCGGCCCTTCCAGGCGAGATAAGTCAGCTTGCCGCCGATCGTGTCGTGGCTGCGCAGGCGGCGCGAGCCGAGGATGTGTCCGACATTGGACGGGAAGCGGCTCACCTCGGCGGACACCAGCGCTGCGATCGCGTCCATCAATTGCCGGAGACGAATGCCCCACTCGCAACTTTCGATGCCGTCGATGCGGACCTTGAGCGCATATTCGGTGTCATAGATTTCGGCGAGCAGGTCGCGGGCGATCAGCACCCGGTTGTGCCGGAGCGCGAAGCGAAGCGCGAGACGCTTGTCGTCGAGCCGGTCGAGGACCATGGGAACGACGCAGGCATAGGGCGTGGCGGCAACGTCTGCGGCGGCCTTGCTCGCAGCGGCCTTGGTGGCGAGCCGCACCAATTGCCAGGACGTCTTCAGGCGCCGCGCCACCAGCGCCAGCGCGAAGGGCACCGCATGGGGATGCGCCTTCTTGAAGGCGTCGAGTTGCGCGGTGATCTGCGCGACCCGGCCGTCGTCGAACTTCGCGATCTTCTCGGGCAGCTCCTCGTCGAACTTCGGCAGCGCATCGCCGGCGCGCAACACATGCAGCATCTTCACGACGTCATCGAAGGCGGTGCGCGAGGCCGTGTATTGCGCGAGCTTGGCACGCGCAGAGTCGGCGCTCTCTGGCGAGGTGAGCGTGCTCTCGAGGACCTTGACGACCTTGGTCTGGAAGGTCGAGGCGATCTTCTGCACTTCCTTCGGATTGTTGGCCGCGACCTGGTCGTTGATCGCCTTGATGTAGTCGCGCGCCATGGTCGGCAGCAGGTCGCGGCAGATCCATTCCCAGATCGGAGTGAGAGTGTTGCGCGAGATCCGCCCCATATTGGCATGCTCGGGCGCGCCGTCGATCAGCAGCAGCTCCAGCGGCGCGAAGAAATAACGCGAAGGATTGGTGGCGCGCGCCTGGGTCGATCCGTCCTTGCGGAACTCGGCGCGCAGGCGGGACTGGATGTCGGCCGAACCCGGCATGTCGATGCCGCACAGCTCGAGCCGTTCGAGCTCGCTGAGCAGACAGCTGCGCGACAGCGGCGTCAGCCTCTGCAGGAATTCCGACAGCCGATCGATCTCGTTCATGGCACGCAATCTTTCGCAGCGTGTCCCGCGGGCTTGCGGGCCCAATGCGTGGAGGCATTTGCGCGCTCTCAACCTCCCTAGAGAAGCAAGCCGCCGTTAATTATTCCGTAAACCCGGGGCGGAGGTCAGGGGAAGGCCGCGGCCAAGGAGTCCTATCCGCTCAGCCCAGATCTTGGGGAAAGCTCAACCCTTGCATGGTCGGGTGCAACACCGCGCAAGCATAAATTGTGCCGAAGCCGCTGTTTTTGCGCAAAATGGCCTAAATCACCGTAGTCTTACGGAGCAAAAAGTTAACCACAGACAGGCCCAGGTTCCGCTAAATCAGTGACATGGGGTCACAGAATGATACGGCCGGCGATTCGCGGCCGTCGGAATGGCACGAAGGCAGCGCTGCTTCCGCTGAAGAGCCCGATTTCGTCCGCCTGAGCGCCGTCCGTGCCAAGGCAGCCGACGAAATGGCCGCTGCCATCGCCCGCGAGCTCAACGGCCCCCTGACTGCGCTCCTGCTCTACATGGGCGAGATCAAGCATCACAGCGACCAGCTCGCGCCCGCTACCGGCGATCGCGCCTATTTGCAGCGGGTGGTGGAGAACGCGCTGGCACAGACCGAACGCGTTTGCGGTCTGGTCAAACGGCTGGCCGGCCCTCACAAGGGCGGCCTGCCGATCCCGTCCGGCACGGAGGAGGCAGAATCGAAGGCCGCCCGCGTGCTGCAGCCGCAGCGCCTGCCGAACGCCGAACTCCTCGGCCCGTCCGGCCAGAAGCGGCTGACCAAGCGCGAACGCGAGGTGCTGAGGCTGATCAGCGAGGGCTACTCGAACAAGCAGGGCGCGCTTCGCATGCAGATCAGTCCGCGCACCTTCGAGAGCCACCGCGCCGAGGCGATGCGCAAGCTCGGTGCGCGCAACACCGCGGACCTCGTCCGCGCGGCGCTGCTGCATGCGATCGACTAGGTTTGAGCGGGTCTGTTGCGCCGCCGCAGGCGGTGCGGACGAAGCTCGAGACGTTCTCGAGAACTTTGGAAACGCTCAGAAATAATCTTCGGCGAACGGACGTGCGCGCGCGGCGGGACGCAGCGGCTTGATCTCTTCCTTCGGCGCGTTCGGAATGATCGTGATGGTCCAGCGTGGAGGCATGCTCGATTCCTGCTCCAGCACCGAACGCACGAAGCCGGTCACGGTCGACCCGCCGGCCTTCACCGTCGCCATCCGGCCATTGAACTGTGCAATGCGGAAGCGACGAACCTCCTTCTGGTCTGCGGTCTCGTAGGTGAACATGGAAAACCCTCCTGGTTTTCCAGGACTATCGCGACCCATGATTAGCCATCTCTAAAAATCCCAAACCGTAGAAGTACGGCGGGTTTTGCGCGGCGGCTCCTGCGCGCGGGCGGCGGCATAGGCGGCATCCATCCGGTCAAGGAGAACGCGGAATTCCGTCTCGCCGAGACCCTCCGTGGTTTTTTCCAGCCGCAACGCCAGCGCTGCGAGCCTGATATAGCCGAACGTCCCGGCCGCGCTCTTCAGCGAATGCGCTTCCCGCGCGATCCTGGCGTGGTGCTGCAAAGGCGAGAGCGTGCGGAACAGTTGCAGGCGCACGCAGGTCTCGCTCCAGAATACATCGCGCACTTCAGAAGCGCCGTCCTCGCCGATCTCGCGCACCAGCGCGTCGTATGCGCGCGGCTCGCGCGCAGGTTCGGCATCGAGCGCCTTCTGTGCAGGCGCGACGGTTACGTCAAACATGGCCTGCCTTGATCAATCACGGTTCGTTGGCGCGCGGCACGTGCCGGCGCGAGGCATGCCCCGTGTCTACCGCATTCGAATTTCAGTTCCGGTAGCAGGATGGCCCGTGTTTGCAGGTCGGCATTAGCCGGCCGTTTACCAATCGAGCGCGGCGATCAGCGCGTGCCGAGCAGGCGGTCGTACTGGGCCTTCACGATGGCGTAGCACTCGCAGGCCGTCTGGCGCAGGCCGTCCAGATTGGTGATCTGGATGTGTCCGCGGCTGTAGTGGATGAAATTGGCCTGCTGCAAGGAGTTGGCGACCAGCGACACGCTGTTGCGCCGCGCCCCGATCATCTGTGCCAGGGTCTCCTGGGTCAGCAGCAGTCGGGAGTCGCCCGACAGATCGTGGGTGTGCAACAGGCACCGCGACAGCCGCGATTCCACCGGATGGGCGGCGTTGCAGCCCGCGGTCTGCTGCACCTGGGCGTAGACCGCCAGCCCGTGGCGCGCGAGCAACGTGCGCAGGGTGCTGCTCTGGTCGGCGGCGATCCGCAGCCGCTCCAGATCCACCACCGAGGCGACGCCGGGAAACAGCACGATGGCGGTGTTCAACGCACACGCATCGCCCATGGTCGAAAGCGTCCCGAGCAAGCTGTCGCGGCCGATCATGGCGACTTGCACATGCTCGCCCTTGGCCAGCTCCACCACCAGCGAGATGACGCCGCGGTGGGGAAAATAGGCGCGCTCGAGCGCCTCACCGGTCTCGACCAGCACGGCGTCGTGGGGCAAATCGACCGTTCGCAGATGCGGGCGGATCAATTCATAGTCGTCTGCCGACAGTGCAGACAGGAAACCGTTGGGTGAACGCACCATCGTTCCCAAAGCTGCCTCCCCGGTTCCCTGCACTCCTCGAAGCGCGGCGTGAAATCACGCCCTACCCGGGTAAGTTGTATCATGTTCATGCCGGGATATGTTGGCGATTGGGACAAGTTGTCCGTCCTTCGTGATCGGTCTGCGACGCTGCCCCGACGTCGGCATACAGCGATTGCGCGATGCTCCCGTCACGGCACGGCTCCCATCGGGCACAGGCGGTGGCGAGCAGTTGCAGCAACTGATTGGGCGGGTGGCCGCTCGCGGTCATGCAGGTTCAATCCAGCGGGTTCGATAGACGATTCGGCGTGGCCTCCGTCCGTCATTCAGTTGCGCGGCGCATAAACAATACTAACCTAAGGGTTGTAGTGTCGTCTATATACCCGTTGGAAGGCAGACAGTGCCTCGGCCGCACGGCTCGGTTAGCGCGGCACGAGCCGCTTCGGCCGTAGGGTAACCGTTCGTTTACCTCAAGCGCGCGGACCGCGCAGGTCGCGGCAACACCGCAAAAGGCGGATCACGAGTGTGCCGCAGCTTGTGTGGCTCGGGCCAATGCCCTGCATGCCGTCTCTATCGTTCTTCATGAGCAGGACTTTCCCGCGCGCCTCGCCGTTATCGGTCTTACCTCGCATGTCCCTTCGCTGGGGCGCGGAGCCGCTTTTGCCGAAAAGCGCTGCAGCATGCAGTCGACCCGCAAACTTCTCTTCAATATCCGTAGTAGCACGGAGGATGAAATTAACGGGACTGTGAAATGGGATGTCTAACGATCCAGGCTAGGGGCGTCCATGCCCACGGTGGCTCAGGCGTCGCGTTCGGGTCCAGTCAGTAAGGCGTAGCTCATGGATGATCTGTTGCGGGAGTTTCTGACGGAGACCAGCGAGAGCCTGGACACCGTGGACAACCAGCTGGTGAAGTTCGAGCAGGAGCCGAACAACGCCAAGATCCTGGATAACATCTTCCGCCTGGTCCACACCATCAAGGGCACCTGCGGCTTCCTCGGCCTGCCGCGGCTGGAAGCGCTGGCGCATGCCGGCGAGACCTTGATGGGCAAATTCCGTGACGGCATGCCGGTGACCGGGCAGGCGGTGACGGTGATCCTGTCCTCGATCGACCGCATCAAGGAGATTTTGGCAGGTCTCGAGGCGACCGAAGCCGAGCCTGAGGGCAACGACCGCGACCTCATCGACAAGCTGGAAGCGATGGTCGAGCAGGGCATGGCGGCGATGTCGGCGTCGGCTTCGCCGATCGCGTCCGGCTCGGCGCAGCCGATGCCGAGCGGCACCATTCCGGTTGCTGACGCTCCGCCGCTGGCGCCGGATGCCCCGGCTGCTGCGCCGGCCAAGCAGATGACCACGGGCTCGCTGGTCGAGCAGACCCTGGAGCGCCCGTTGCGTCCGGGCGAAGTCTCGCTCGACGAGCTCGAGCGCGCCTTCCGCGAGACCGCGATCGAAGCGCCGGTGCCTGTTGTCAAAGCTGAGGCCGCGCCTGCGCCGGCCGCCGAAGCACCGGTCGCGAAGGAGGCGGCAAAACCCGCCAAGCCGGCGCCGAAGAAGTCGATGGCCGACGAGACGGCGAGCGAGGGCGACCGCGTCGCCAACCAGTCGATCCGCGTCAACGTGGATACGCTGGAGCATCTGATGACCATGGTCTCCGAGCTGGTCTTGACCCGCAACCAGCTGCTGGAGATCTCGCGGCGCAACGAGGACACCGAGTTCAAGGTGCCCTTGCAGCGCCTCTCCAACGTCACCGCCGAGCTGCAGGAGGGCGTCATGAAGACGCGCATGCAGCCGATCGGCAATGCCTGGCAGAAGCTGCCGCGCATCGTCCGCGACCTCTCGAGCGAACTCGGCAAGCAGATCGAATTGGAGATGCACGGCGCCGACACCGAGCTCGACCGCCAGGTGCTCGACCTGATCAAGGACCCGCTCACCCACATGGTGCGCAACTCCGCCGATCATGGCCTGGAGACCCCCGCCGAGCGCCTCGCCAGCGGCAAGGGCGAGCAGGGCACCATTCGCCTCTCCGCCTATCACGAGGGCGGCCACATCATCATCTGCATCGCCGACAACGGCCGCGGCCTCAACACCGAGAAGATCAAGGCCAAGGCGCTCTCGTCAGGTCTCGTCACCGAGGCCGAGCTGGAGAAGATGAGCGAAGCCCAGATCCACAAGTTCATCTTCGCGCCGGGCTTCTCCACCGCCGCCGCCATCACCTCGGTCTCGGGCCGCGGCGTCGGCATGGACGTGGTGCGCACCAACATCGACCAGATCGGCGGCACCATCGACATCAAGAGCGTGGCCGGCGAGGGCAGCTCGGTCACCATCAAGATCCCGCTGACGCTCGCCATCGTCTCGGCCCTGATCGTGGAAGCCGCCGGCGACCGCTTTGCCATTCCGCAGCTCTCGGTGGTCGAGCTGGTCCGCGCCCGCGCCAACAGCGAGCACCGCATCGAGCGCATCAAGGACACCGCGGTGCTGCGGCTGCGCAACAAGCTGCTGCCGCTGATCCACCTGAAGAAGCTCCTGAAGATCGACGACGGCGCCGCCAGCGATCCCGAGAACGGCTTCATCGTGGTGACGCAGGTCGGCAGCCAGACCTTCGGCATCGTCGTCGACGGCGTGTTCCACACCGAAGAGATCGTGGTCAAGCCGATGTCGACCAAGCTGCGTCACATCGACATGTTCTCCGGCAACACCATCTTGGGCGATGGCGCGGTGATCATGATCATCGATCCCAACGGCATTGCCAAGGCGCTCGGCGCCGCGCTCCTCGGCCCACGACATGGCGGATGACGCGGCCGGCCATCACATCGGCTCGGGCGAGCAGACCACCTCGCTGCTGGTGTTCCGCGCCGGCTCGTCGCAGCCCAAGGCGGTCCCGCTCGGCCTCGTCACGCGCCTGGAAGAGCTGCCGGCCGACAAGATCGAGTTCAGTAACGGCCGCTACATGGTGCAGTACCGCGAGCAGCTGATGCCGCTGGTCGCCATGGAAGGCGTCACCATTGCCAGCCAGGGCGCCCAGCCGATCCTGGTGTTCGCCGATGACGGCCGCTCCATGGGCCTCGTCGTCGACGAGATCATCGACATCGTCGAGGAACGGCTCAACATCGAGGTCGGCGGTTCGGGTTCGGGCATTCTCGGCTCGGCGGTGATCAAGGGCCAGGCCACCGAGGTGATCGACGTCGGCCACTTCCTGCCGATGGCGTTCGCCGACTGGTTCACCCGCAAGGAGATGCGGCCGTCGATGCACTCGCAGTCGGTGCTGCTGGTCGACGACTCTGCGTTCTTCCGCAACATGCTGGCGCCGGTGCTGAAGGCCGCCGGCTACCGCGTCCGCACCGCGGGAGGCGCGCAGGAGGGCCTCGCCGCGCTGCGCGCGCAAAACTTCGACGTGATCCTGACCGACATCGAGATGCCGGACATGAACGGGTTCGAGTTCGCCGAAGTGATCCGCGCCGACAACAATCTCGCCGCGACGCCGATCATCGGCCTCTCGGCGCTGGTGTCGCCGGCGGCGATCGAGCGCGGCCGCCAGGCCGGCTTCCACGATTATGTCGCCAAGTTCGACCGTCCCGGTCTGATCGCGGCGCTGAAGGAGCAGACCGCGGGCGCCGCCGGCGCCTCCGAGCTGAGCCGGGCGGCGGCGTAACCAACGGGATCAGGAGACACGCTTATGCGCAGCAAGACCCACGCCAGCGAAGGCACCATGGTCGAATACGTCACCGCGATGATCGGCGGCCAGCTGTTCGGGCTGCCGATCTCCCGCGTCCAGGACGTGTTCATGCCCGAGCGCGTCACCCGCGTGCCCTTGTCCTCGCGCGAGATCGCCGGCGTCTTGAACCTGCGCGGCCGCATCGTCACCGTGGTCGACATGCGCGCCCGTCTCGGCCTGCCCAGACCTGAGGACGGCAAGACGGCGATGGCGGTCGGCGTCGACCTGCGCGGCGAATCCTATGGCCTCCTGATCGACCAGATCGGCGAGGTGCTGCGCCTGCCGGAGGACGGCAAGGAGGAGAACCCCGTCAACCTCGACCCCCGCATGGCCAAGCTCGCCGGCGGCGTCCACCGCCTCGACGGCCAGCTCATGGTCGTCCTCGACGTCGATCGCGTCCTCGAGCTCGAAACCAAAGTGCAGATGGCGGCGTAAGCCAACGAAAACATCGAAGCCGGAGAACCAAAATGAAAACGTGTTTGGTCGTCGATGATTCCAGCGTCGTACGCAAGATCGCACGCCGGATCCTGGAAGGCCTGGAATTCGAGGTGACCGAGGCCGAGGACGGCTCGAAGGCGCTCGAGATCTGTCGGCGCAAGCTGCCCGATGCCGTGCTGCTCGACTGGAACATGCCGGTCATGGACGGTTTCGAGTTCATGGGCCACATGCGCCGCCTGCCCGGCGGGGATCAGCCCAAGGTCGTGTTCTGCACCACCGAAAACAACGTGGCGCATATCGCTCAGGCACTCTCTGGCGGCGCCAACGAATACATCATGAAGCCCTTCGACAAAGACATCATCGCCGACAAGTTCGCTGAAGTTGGTTTGATCCCGGTCGGACAAGCCATGGTCTGAGTGTGTCTGGCCCAAAGTGTTTGGGCCAGAGTGTTTCCAGTACAGCTTCGAAGAGGCCATCCGTGACCCCGACCGAGTACGAGTATCTGCGTAAGTTTCTGAAAGATAATTCCGGTCTCGACCTGTCCGCAGACAAGCAATACCTGATCGAAAGCCGCCTGCTGCCGCTCGCCCGCAAGGCCGGGCTTTCCGGCATCGCCGAACTGGTGCAGAAGCTGCAAGCCGGCTCGCGCGCGCTGATCACCGACGTGGTCGAAGCCATGACCACCAACGAGACCTTCTTCTTCCGTGACAAGGTCCCCTTCGATCATTTCCGCGACCACATCATGCCGGAGGTCATCAAGGCGCGCGCCGGCAAACGCAGCGTGCGGATCTGGTGTGCCGCCGGCTCGACCGGCCAGGAACCCTATTCGCTTGCGATGTGCCTGAAGGAGATGAGCGCGGCCCTCACCGGCTGGCGCGTCGAGATCATCGCCACCGACCTGTCGCAGGAGGTGCTCGAGAAGGCCAAGGCCGGCGTCTACAGCCAGTTCGAGGTGCAGCGCGGTCTGCCGATCCAGATGCTGGTGAAGCATTTCAAGCAGATCGGCGAGACCTGGCAGATCAATCCCGAATTGCGGGCGATGGTCCAGCACCGGCAGCTCAACCTGCTGCACGATTTCGCCCAGCTCGGCACCTTCGACGTCATATTCTGCCGCAACGTGCTGATCTATTTCGACCAGGGCACCAAGATCAACATCTTCAACCGTCTGGCGCGCCAGATCGAGCCGGATGGTTTCCTGGTGCTGGGCGCCGCCGAAACCGTGGTCGGACTGACCGATACGTTCAGGCCAATTGCGGAGCGGCGCGGCCTCTACAGGCCGAACGACCCGCGTGCGGCAGCGGCCAAGCCGGTTCTCGCCGCAGTGGCGCCGCGCATGGCGGCGATGGCGGGACGCTAAGCATGGCTGAAGATGGCAAGGGCGCGGAGCGCGTGACGTTCAGCCGAGGTTATGATGTCTGCATCATGGCTATCGACGGCACCTGGCGGCGTGACTGCAAGCTCAACGCGATCTCCGACACGGACGCCGTTCTCACGGTGGAGGGCTCGATCCAGGGGTTGAACCTGAAAGAGTTTTTCCTGCTGCTGTCGTCGACGGGCCTCGCCTACCGTCGCTGCGAGCTGGTCCGCGTCAACGGCGCCGAAATGGACATCCAGTTCCTGCGCGGCAAGAACAGGAAGAAGCGCGGTAGCGCCGGCGGCCACGACGCCGCGGCGTGATCTGGCCGCAGCCGTCGCCGCTTTTTTCGACACCTTGTTTCACAATTGCTGAAAATATCCGAATCAATTGGCCGCAGCAGCTTTACGCGGCCTAAGCGCGACCCGTGTATCCATCGAAGGTCTCAATCTCAGGATACGGCAATGCCCAGAAGTCCTCTTTCCCCCATCCCGTCAAACCTGCCCGACGTCGCCGAGCGGCGTGCGCTTCAGCTCCTGGTGGTCGACGACGACGCCACGCAGCGCCGCCTGATCACGGTCGCGGCCAAGCAGGCCGGCCACGAAGTCACCGTGGCGCCGTCCGTGGCGGATGCGATCGAGAAGCTGCGCGCTGGGCGCTTTGATTGCGTGACGCTCGATCTGGTGCTGGAGGATGGCGACGGCATCGACGTGCTGCGCGAGATGGCGAGCGCGAAATTCACCGGCTCCGTGATCGTCATCAGCGGCATGGACGGCAAGCGCCGCAGTGCCGCCCGCAGCTTCGCCCGTTCCGTGGGGATCGAGCTTCAAAGTTTGCCGAAGCCGCTGGATCTCGCGGCGCTGCGCATCAGCCTCGCCAATCTGGGCAAGACCGCGATGGGGCTGCCGGCGATCCACACCTGGGGTGGTGTCGCCAACGACGCGATCGTGGAACGGCACCGCGCCTAAAGCGCGGAGCTGCCATGCGATCGGGCGCGGTCGCCCGCCGCGCTTCCGGATTCCGACAGGCATTGCAGGGCGTGGCCGAGGCCCGCCAGGCAGGCGTTGAGGGCCGCGTTCGCGATGGCATAACGGGGCGTGACGTCGTCGAGCAAGAAAACGCCCGCGGAACCTTCCGGATCGCTGCCGTGTTCTTGGTCCATGGCCGCGGCGATCCGGCGCATGCTGGTCTCGATCTGTGCGATCAGCAAGCGAAGGTCTGCCGCAATCAACTCACGGCTCTCGCTTTCGGGCATTGCGACAGGAGGCGGCGTATCGGCCAAATTCAGCATGGATATTCTCCGTCTGATGCAATTAGGCGCCATGCCGCTACTTGTGCGTTAAGTCCATGTCCCGTACAAATACGGGTGGGCCGAATCCGCGCCGAACGCCACAAGTGTTGGCGCGGACGCTAGTCCTTCATGCCAACCGGATGTGGCAAATGGCCGAACAAAGCTCTCGCGGTGAAATCTTCGTGGTCGACGACGACCCTGCCGTCCGCGACACCCTGTCGATGGTGTTGAAGGCGGCGGGCTATGAGGTCATCTGTTTTGCGGACGGCGCAGCGCTGCTCTCCGTCGCGCGAAACCGCACACCGGCTGCGATCCTGCTCGACGTGCATATTCCCGGAAAGTCGGGTCTCGACATCCTGAAGGAGTTGCAGGGCGAGGATTATCCGGCGCCGATCTTCATGATCTCCGGGCAGGGCGACATCGCGATGGCGGTGGGCGCGATCAAGGGCGGCGCGCTCGACTTCATCGAGAAGCCGTTCCGCGGCAGCGAGATCGTCGGCCGGCTCGACGAGGCGATCGGCGCCTATGCGCGCAGGCAGGCGGAGAACGCGTCTCCGAAATTCGGCTCGCTGCATTTCCCCGGACGCGAGCCGTTGACTCGGAGGGAACGCGAGGTGCTGGAGCAATTCGCCTCCGGCGCCTCCAACAAGGAAGCCGGCCGCACGCTCGGCATCAGCCCGCGCACGATCGAGGACCACCGCGCCAACATCATGAAGAAGCTCGGCGCGCGCAACGCCGCCGACCTGATCCGCATCGTGATGACCGCGGCCCAGCGCGCCTCGTAGCTCGCAAGGTCTTTTTCTCTCGTGCCCCGGACGCGGCGCGTCACGTAGTGATGCACTGCAGAGCCGGGACACGCGATGGCGCCCTATGCTTGCAGCGCCTTGCGGATGATCCGCGCCAGATCCGATTTGCGATAGGGCTTTGCGAGCAGCAGAACACCCGAATCCAGCCGGCCGTGGTGGATGATCGCGTTCTCGGTATAGCCTGACGTGTAGACCACCTTCAGATCGGGGCGCGTCTTCTGAAGCTCGTCGGCGAGCTGCCGTCCGTTCATCTTGCCGGGCATGATGACGTCGGTGAACAACAGGTCGAACGGCTTTCCGGCGGCGACGATCGCGAGCGCCTCGGCGGCGTTTGCGGCCTGCAAGGTGACGTAACCCAGCGAATGCAGTTGGGCCAGCACGTAGTCCCGCACCAACCGGTCGTCCTCGACGACCAGAATCGTCTCGTGTCCACCCTCGATCGTCGCTGGCGTCACGCCCTCGCCGACCGCTGTCGGCGTCTTGCCGGGCGGCAGATACATCTTGATCGTGGTGCCGTGGCCCTCCTCGCTGTAGATCTTGATGTGACCTGCGGACTGTTTGATGAAGCCGTAGACCATCGAAAGCCCGAGCCCGGTGCCCTTGCCCGGTCCCTTCGAGGTGAAGAAGGGCTCGAACACCCTGGTCAACATGTTCGCAGGAATCCCGGTGCCGGTGTCGCTCACGGCGATCAGCATATAGTTCCCCGGCGGCACGTCGTTCGCGCTGGCATACGCCTCGTCGAGATAGGCGGCGCCGGTCTCCAGGATCAGCTTGCCGCCGCCGGGCATCGCGTCGCGAGCATTGAGCGCGAGGTTCAGGATCGCGGTGGTGAGCTGGTTGGGATCGACGATCGCGACGCAATTCTCGTCCTCGAACACCGATTCGATCTGGATCTGCTCGCCCAGCGTCGGCCGCAATAGTTTCGCGGTGTCGACGATCAGCGAGTTGATGTCGATCTCGCGCGGCTGGAGCGGCTGCTTGCGTGCGAAGGCGAGCAGGTGCTGGGTCAGATCGGCGCCGCGCGCGGCGGCCTCGTCGATCATCTTCGTGATGGCCGCAAGCTGCGGCTCCTTCGCGACCGCCTCCGCGAGAATCTCGATCGTCCCGGTGATGACGGTGAGAATGTTGTTGAAGTCATGCGCCACGCCGCCGGTCAGCTGGCCGACGGCCTCCATCTTCTCGGCATGGCGGATGCGCTCCTCGGCGGCGATCTTATCGGTGAGGTCGCGGTAGAAGACGTTGAACAGCAGGCCCTCGCGGCGCTTCAGGGCGGTGACGCTCAGCTCGGCCTTGAATTCCTTGCCGTCCCGGCGGCGGCACATCAGCTCGCGGCGGCGGTTCAGCATCCTGCTGTCCATGTTCTCCAGGAATTGCTTCAGCCCCGCCCTGACCCTCTCGCGTTCACTCTCGGCGACGATGAGATCGATCGTGTTCTTGCCGAGCACCTCGTCGCGGCGCCAGCCGAACAGCTGCTCGGCCCGCGAGTTCCAGTTCAGGATGTTGCTGGTCTCGTCGGTCTGCACGAAGGCGTCGAGCGAGGTCTCGACGATGTTGCGGGCCAGCCGCTCGCTCTCGCGCAGCGATTCTTGCGCGAGCCGCGCTTCGGTCATGTCGCGTCCCGCAAAGAAGAAGCGATGCGCCGGCTCGGACCAGCTGCCGAGCCAGGACAGCCAGACCTCGCGGCCGCTCTTGTGGAAGCAGCGGGTGTCGGCGAGCTTGATGCGCTCGCCGCGGCGCATCGCGCGCATCTCGGCGCGGCACTGCTCCAGATGGTCGGGATGAATGAAGTCGGCGCCGCTGCGGCCGATCATCTCGTCCGGCCGATAGCCGAGAATGGTCTCGCTGCTCGGACTGATCTGCGCGATATGGCCCCGCGCATCCATGATCATGATCAGGTCCTGCGACGTCTCGAAAATCTGGCGCCGCTCTTCGAGCTGCTGCTGCAGCGCCCGCTCGGCGCGCCGCGCCTCGGTCAGGCTGCGCGCGCTCCCGGAGGCGCCGATGATCTCGCCCGACGGTCCCCTGATCGGCGACAGGCCGAGCGAAATCTCGACCGGCGTTCCGTCCTTGCGCAGGCGCACCGTCTCGAAGCGTTCGATCGGCTCGCCCCGCGCGATCCGCCGCAAATAGTCCTTGCCATGTTCGCGGCGATCGGGCGGCACAATGATCGACGTGGGCTTGCCGATCGCCTCATCCGCCGAATAGCCATAAAGACGCTCGGCGGCCGGATTCCAGCCCGTGATGATGGCATCGAGCGTCTGCATCACGATCGCATCGTCGGACGATTCCACCGCGGCACTGAACAGGTTCTCGCGCGCCGCGTGATGGCTACGCGCGGCCTCGGTGCGTCGATGCTCCTCGACCTCTCGTTCGAGCGCGGCCGTTTTCGCCCGGGTTTCCTCGACCATCTGGGCAAAGGCCCGCGCCAGCACGCCGGTCTCGCCGCTGGCATCGACGGGTATGTCCGCCGGCCGGCCGCTGCCGATGGCCTCCACCGCCTTGGTCAGACGCCCGATCGGGCGGGTCAATGAGCGCGCCAGCAGAACTGCGAGCGCGGCCGCGGCGAGAACGGCAAGCACGCCGACGAGCAGGGACGTTTTTTGAATGGCGGCCGGCACGTGGCCGAAGACGGACGGGGGAATGGTCACGATGATGGCGACCCATTCCTTGCTCGCAAGCCGTGCCGGCGCGATGGCCGCACCGCTCGGCCGGCCCGACTCATCCGTTGTGAGCCGCGTGGCTACGTCCGACGTGCCGGCGAGGGCCGAGAAGAACGGAAAGTCATTGCGCCAATCGGTGGGATGGCCGTGCAATGAGCCGAATTCCCGCGTGCGGTCGGGGTGGACGAGATAGTCGCCGCGCGAATTCACGACGTACAGCTCTCCTCCCGAATTCCTGGTTGCGCGGATGCGGTCGAGCGCCGGGCGCATGTCGATATTGGCGATGACGATCCCGAACGGCTTGTTATCCGGCGTGAACAGGGGTGTCGCGATGCGAAGAGTCGGAACGTGCGGCTCCGTGGTCCCGCCCTGTCGCGTGGCGAGATCGACGGGCGAAACATAGATATCGCCCGGCGCCAGCCGTATCGTTTCCTGGAAATAGGTTCGCTCGCCCTTGCTCTCCAGTTCGTCGTCGGGGACGATCCGGGCCGTTCCATTCGGGCCGGAGCGGTCAACGCGGACCAGCTCGCGCTGGTTATCGTCGAGACCGATGATGCGAAACTGCCCATAGCTGGGCTTGGCATCGATCTCGGCGACAAGCCGCGCCGCGATGCGCTCGCGCCAGGTTTTCTCGGAGACGCCGTCGGAAGCGTCGATTCCTCCACCGAGGTGAGCGCGGATCAGGCCATTGATTGCCGCGGCGGAGCGATAGCCGGTCAAATCGCCGCGAGCACCGGCGACGTAGGATTCGAGATTGGCTGCGAGCAGGCGCGACTGGGCCTCGACCCGCTCCAGCACCCGCGGAATGACGGCCTGTGTGGTGTTGCGATAGCCGAGCCATCCGACTGCAGCCACGGTGACCGCCACCAGCAGGATCATCGCGATGGCCAGCCGCGTTGCCAGCGTCGTCGCAAGTCTCATGGGGATATTCGCAGGAATGGCCGTGGCGCGGCGCCGTTTCTGCCTTGAAGAGGAGGTGTTCTTGTCATCGGCGGCCGGAGCGGACATGGGCCCCCTCCGGCTCGCCCGCGGTCAGGCAATCATCGACCACGGCAAGCAGTGCGCCGGGTCGGAACGGCTTTCGCAGGCTTGCCAACGCGCCGAGCTTGGTCGCCATCTTCAGGAAGTCCGGCTCGGCATACGCATCCGGCGTAGCCGAACGGCCGGAGATGACGACGATCGGAATGGCCGGGGCCAGCGCCCGGATGTGACGCATCGTCTCCAGTCCATCCATGCCGGGCATGAAGATGTCGAGAAACAGCAGGTCGAACTGGAGGGCTTCGAACAACGCCAGCCCCTTGCGGCCATCGCCGGCGACCGTCACGTGATGACCAGCCCGTTCCAGCAGCAGCCGGATGGTGATCTGTACGGCCGGATCGTCATCCACGATCAGGATGTTGGCCACGTCTGAAATCCTCCGATATCGGATGGGAATGCCCCAGCGACCGCAAATCAAGCCATAAGGTATGAAACTGTTGCGCGGATTCTCGTCTGCCGGCAAGCACTTCGGAGCCGCTCCGGCCGGAGGCGCCGATTTATTGCGGTGCAGCGGCGGGTATGCACGCCTGAGTGCATATCAGAGGCTCGCCTTTGTCCTGCTCGGCGCCTTGCCGGCGATGGACAGCCTGTGAGAAGAGCAGGGCGAATCCTCCGGACAGACAAGAAACAAAATGACAAACAAGAAAAAGACACCCGACCAGCTCCGCAGCGCGCGCTGGTTCGCGCCCGACGATCTCCGCTCGTTCGGCCACCGCTCCCGCGCGATGCAGATGGGCTACGCGCCCGAGGAGTGGAAGGACCGCCCGATCATCGCGATCCTCAACACCTGGTCGGACGCACAGCCCTGCCACATGCACTTCAAGTCGCGTGTCGACGACGTCAAGCGCGGCATTCTGATGGCCGGCGGCCTGCCGCTGGAATTGCCTGCGCTGTCGCTGTCGGAATCGCTGCTGAAGCCGACCACCATGCTCTATCGCAATCTGCTGGCGATGGACGCGGAGGAACTCTTGCGCAGCCATCCCGTCGACGGCGTTGTGCTGATGGGCGGCTGCGACAAGACCACGCCGGCACTGCTGCTCGGCGCGACCTCGATGAACGTCCCGGCGATCTATCTGCCGGCCGGCCCGATGCTGCGCGGCAATTGGAAGGGCAAGACGCTCGGCTCCGGCTCCGATGGCTGGAAATACTGGGACGAGCGCCGTGCCGGAAAGATTTCTGAGAAGGACTGGCTCGATATCGAGGCCGGCATCGCCCGCAGCTATGGCACCTGCATGACCATGGGCACGGCTTCCACCATGACCGCGATTGCCGAGGCGATCGGCATGACGCTGCCCGGCGCTTCCTCGATTCCGGCTGCCGACGCCAACCACATCCGCATGGCCAGTGAATGCGGTCGCCGCATCGTCGAGATGGTCTGGGAGGATCTGACGCCGAAGGTGATCCAGACCCGCAAGGCGTTCGAGAACGCGATTGCGGTGGCGATGGCGATGGGATGCTCCACCAATGCGATCATCCATCTGATCGCGCAGGCCCGCCGCGCCGGCCAGGACATCGGCCTCGACGATTTCGAGAAGGCCAGCCGCAAGGTGCCCGTTATCGCCAACGTCCGTCCCAGCGGCGCTACGTATTTGATGGAAGATTTCTTCTATGCCGGCGGCCTGCCGGCGCTGATGGGCCAGATCAAGCCGCATCTGCATCTCGACTGCATCACCGTCACCGGAAAGACGCTGGGCGAGAACATCGAGGGCGCCGAGGTGCATAATGCCGACGTGATCCGCTCCGTCGACAATCCCATCTATAAGGAAGGCGCGCTCGCCGTGCTCAAGGGCAATCTCGCGCCCGGCGGCTGCGTCATCAAGCCCTCCGCCTGCGCGCCGCGCTTCCTCAAGCATACCGGCCCCGCGCTGGTGTTCGACGATTATCCCTCGATGAAGAAGGCAGTCGACGATCCCAATCTCGATGTCACCGAGGATCACATCCTCATCCTGCGCAATGCGGGGCCGCAGGGCGGGCCGGGCATGCCGGAATGGGGCATGCTGCCGATCCCGACCAAGCTGGTGAAGCAGGGCGTGCGCGACATGGTGCGCATCTCGGACGCGCGCATGAGCGGCACCAGCTACGGCGCTTGCATCCTGCACGTCTCGCCCGAATCCTATATCGGCGGCCCGCTGGCGCTGGTGCAGAACGGCGACCGCATCATGCTGGACGTTGCCGCACGCACCATCAATCTCGATGTCCCCGAAGCCGAGCTGGCAAAACGCCGCGCCGCCTGGAAGCAGCCCGAGCGCCGATTCGAGCGCGGCTATGGCTGGATGTTCACAAAACACATCAAGCAGGCCAATGACGGCTGCGACTTCGATTTCCTCGAGACCGGTTTCGGCGCGCCGATCGGCGAGCCGTCGATTTATTGATGCGTCGTTCCGGAGCGCGAAGCGAACCCGGAAGCTCGAGATTCCGGGTTCACTCGCTAACGCGAGTGCCCCGGAATGACAGATGAGGATATACAAATGACAAAACTCAGCGAAGCCACCCGCAACAAGCTCAAATCCGTTTCCACCGCCACGGTCGCCACCGCCTTGTTCAAGCGCGGCCTGCGCATCCAGATGATCCAGGATGTGCATCCCGTCGGCGCGGGCCAGCCGACCATGGTCGGCGAGGCCTTCACGTTGCGCTACATGCCGGCGCGCGAGGACCTCAACACCATGGACGTCTTCAGGGATCGTTCCCATCCGCAGCGCAAGGCGGTCGAGGATTGCCCGCCGGGTGCCGTGCTGGTGATGGACAGCCGCAAGGACGCGCGGGCGGCCTCGGCCGGTGCGATCCTCGTCACACGGCTGATGAAGCGTGGCGTCGCCGGCGTCGTCACCGATGGCGGCTTTCGCGACTCCGCCGAGATCGCCAAGCTCGGCATCCCCGCCTATCACCATCGTCCCAGCGCGCCGACCAATCTGACGCTGCACCAGGCGATCGAGATCAACGTCCCGATCGGCTGCGGCGATGCGCCGGTGTTCCCCGGCGACGTCATCCTCGGCGATGCCGACGCGTGATCGTGATTCCCGCGCACCTCGCCGATGAGATCGCGAACGAAACTTTTGAGATGACTGCGTTCGAGGATTTCGTCACCGAGGAGGTCGGCAAGGGCCGCGGCATTTTTGGTCTCTATCCCGCCACTGATCCGCAAACGCTCACCGATTTCGCGGAATGGCGGAAGAAGAACGGTCGCTAAGGCCCGCACTGCTCTAGTTCCGGCCCCCCGCGCGCAATTGCGCACTGGCCGGGACGACGGCGGTGGGTGTGGCTACACCCCAGCCGCCGCCATCCCCACTGCCCACAGCGCGAACGCGTACACGATCGCGACCTCGTCGAGCCGCTCGAACCGTCCCGAGGCGCCGCCGTGGCCGGCGCCCATATTGGTGCGCAGGAGAACCGGGCCGCCGCCGGTCATGGTGGCGCGCAGGCGCGCGATCCATTTCGCTGGCTCCCAGTAGGTGACGCGCGGATCGGTCAGCCCGCCCATTGCCAGGATCGCCGGATAGTCCTTTGCCGCGACATTGTCGTAGGGCGAGTAGGACAGGATGGTGCGAAAATCCTTCTCGCTTTCGATCGGGTTGCCCCATTCCGGCCATTCCGGCGGCGTCAGCGGCAGCGTGTCGTCGAGCATGGTGTTGAGCACGTCGACGAACGGGACCTCGGCAACGATGCCGGCGAACAATTCGCCGGCGCGGTTGGCGACCGCACCCATCAGCATGCCGCCGGCCGATCCGCCATGGCCGACGATCCGCCTGGCACTGGTATATTTCGCCTCGATCAGAGCTCGCGCGCTCGCGGCAAAATCGTCGAAGCTGTTCGTCTTCTTCTCGCGCTTGCCGTCGAGATACCAGCTCCAGCCCTTGTCGGCGCCCCCGCGGATATGGGCGATGGCGTAGACGAAGCCGCGGTCCACCAGCGACAGGCGGTTGGCGCTGAACGAGGCCGGCATCGCCATGCCGTAGGAGCCGTAGCCGTAGAGCAGCAGCGGTGCCGAGCCGTCGAGCTCGATCCCGCGGCGATGGAGGATCGAGACCGGCACCTCGGCGCCGTCATGCGCCTTCGCCATGATGCGCGTGGTGACGTAGTCGGCAACGTTGTGGCCTGACGGAATCTCCTGCCGCTTGCGCAGCACGCGCGTTCGTCTCGCCATGTCGTAGTCGTAGACCTCCGATGGCGTCGTCATCGACGAATAGGTAAATCGCAAATTCGTCGTCTCGAATTCGTAAGAGCCCATCGTGTCGAGCGAATAGGCGGCCTCGTCGAAAGCGATGGCGTGCTCTTCCCCGCCAGCGAGATCGCGGATCACGATCGCCGGCAGCGCATGCGCGCGCTCGAGCCGCACCAGATGGCCGGCATAGAGATCGAGGTCGATGATGTAGATGCCGGGGCGATATGGGATCAGATCGCGCCAGTTCTTGCGCTCGGGTGAGCTGAGCGGCGCGGTGACGATCTTGAACTCGATGGCATCGTCGGCATTGGTGAGGATGAACAGTTCGTCGCCGCGGTCGGCGATCGAATATTGCACGCCTTCCTCGCGCGCTGCGACGAGGCGCGGCGGCGCTTCGGGCTTGGCGAGATCGATCAGCCGCTGCTCGCTCGTCTCGTGATCGCCGCCGGCGATGACGCAGAAGCGGCCGCTGGTGCTCTCGTGCAGATGGGTGAACCAGCCGGCATCCTGCTCCTCATAGACCAGCGTATCGTCGGCCTGCTTGGTGCCGAGCCTGTGCCGCCACACCTGCATCGGCCGATGATTGTCATCGAGCTTCACATAGAAGAAGCTCTTGCAGTCCGCGGCCCAGACCACGCCGCCGTCGGTCTCTTCGACGAGATCGTCGAGATCTTTTCCCGTCGCCCAGTCACGCACGCGGATCGAAAAATACTCCGAACCTTTTGTGTCCGCGCTCCAGGCCTGCAGCTTGTGATCGTACGAGTGGCGGCTGCCGCCGAACTTGAAATATTTGTGGTCCTTGGCGAGCGCATCGCCATCGAGCACGATCTCGCCCTCGCCGCCGTCGCGTGGCATGCGGCCGAACAGCTCGTGCTGCCCGCCCTCGCGAAACCGGCGAAAATAGGCAAAGGGCCCGTCCGGCGACGGCACGCTGGAATCGTCCTCCTTGATCCGCCCCCGCATCTCGCCCACCAGCGTCTTCTGCAGCGCCGCGGTATGGCCGAGCAGGCTCTCGGTGTAGCCGTTCTCCTCATCCAGATATTTGCGGATGTCGGGATCGAGCACCTTGGGATCGCGCAGCACCTCCTGCCATTTCTCGTCCTTCAGCCAGGCATAGTCGTCGGTCACGGTGATGCCGTGCCGGGTGAATGAATGCGGCCGGCGCGGGGCGACGGGCGGGGTCTTGCTGGCGGTGTTGGGCAAGTCGATCCTCGGAGCTGGGATGTGTCTTGCCTCTATATCAGATCGAATGTGGGGAATTTAAAGAAGGCTGCTGCCTCGCGCTCCCGCTCCGACCTGAGGGCCCGCCATCGGCGGGCGCCTCGAAGCATGCGCTGTGGGCGAGCTGTCCGCGACTCTCGATAGATGCGATCGCGCTGCCGCAAGCGGGCAGGGATGAAGCTACGCCGCCACCTCTTCGCCGAGATACGACACCGCCGCCTCGAGCCCGCCCTTGCCGTGCGGGATACTCAGCGCGTTCAGCCCGACCTCGATCACACCGAGCGTGCCGAGCAGCATCGGCGCGTTGACGTGGCCCATATGGGCGATGCGGAAGGCTTGTCCCGAGAGATCGCCGATGCCGGTGCCGAGCACGACACCGCATTTGTCCTTGCAATAGCGTTGCAGCACGGCCGGGTCATGGCCGTTGCTCATGGTGACCGTGGTCACGGTGTTGGAGCGCTCGCTGGCCTCGGCCACGTTGAAGCCGAGCACCTGGCCTTCCGACCAGACGGAGACCGCGCGGCGCGCAGCTTCGCCGAGCAGGCTGTGGCGGCGGAAGGCGCTTTCAAGCCCTTCCTCGTATAGCAGGTCGATCGCCTGGCGCAGCGCGAACAACAGATGCACCGGCGCGGTGCCGGCATATTTGCGATAATTCTCGGTGCCCTCGCGCTCGCTCCAGCTCCAATAGGGCGTCGACATGTTGGCCTTCTTGTGCACCTCGAGCGCGCGCGCGTTGGCGGCGACGAAGCCGAGACCTGGCGGCGTCATCAGGCCCTTCTGCGAGCCGGACATCGCGACGTCGACGCCCCATTTGTCCATCTCGAACGGCATGCAGCCGAGCGAGGCGACGGTGTCGACCATGTAGAGCGCGGGATGGCCGCTCGCCTTGATCGCCTTGCCGATCGCCTCGATATCGTTCTGCACGCCGCTGGCCGTGTCGACCTGGACGACGACGACGGCCTTGATCTTGTGCTCCTTGTCGCGGCGCAGGCGTTCCTCGACCTCGTGCGGCCGCACCGCGCGGCGCCAGTCGCCCTTGAGCACCTCGACCTCGGCACCCATCAGCGCCGCCGCATTGCCCCAGCCGATCGCAAAGCGCCCGCTTTCCAGCACCAGCACCTTGTCGCCGCGCGACAGTACGTTGCTCAGCGCCGCTTCCCAGGCGCCGTGACCGTTGGCGATGTAGATGTAGGATTTGCCCTTGGTCGCAAACAGTTTCGAGATGTCGCTGAGCAGGCTCTCTGTCAGCTCGAGCATCTGCTTGGAGTAGATGTCGATCGCCGGACGGTGCATCGCCCGCAGCACCTCGTCGGGCATCGTGGTGGGCCCGGGGATGGCCAGAAACTCCCGGCCCGCGCGAACGGTCATTGCTGTCGGTCCTTGTTGCTTGAGAACAGGATGGTGGGTCGCTGAATCATACCTTTACGCGGCGGCGGCGTGTGAGAAAAGCGCGTAAAACGCAGGTCTGGCGTGGTTTTTTGCTTTGAGCATGGTCTCGTCGGAAAGCCGCTTCACACTTTGCGCCAACGCGGCCCTTCGGGTCCGGACCATGCTCTATCGCTTCGTCTCGCGGCAGCCGGCGGCCTCCGCCTCCTCGACCGAGCAGAACCAGCGGGTGCCCTTGCTGATCTTCATCTTGATCTGGGCGTACCAGCGGCTGGTCGGCTGGTGATAGATGCATTCGCCGGCGCTGTTCACATTGCCCTTGATGGTGCAGTCCGGCGAGGGCGCGACCGGCCCCGAGGCCGACGCGAGCAGCACCGCATGCGCTCCCTCCGGCGGCGCGGTGGCCCCGAGGATGGCGGTCTTCTTGTTGCGGACGCGCCAGTCCCAGGGCGCGATGAAGGCGCCCTGCCACATCCCGGCCTTGGCCTCGCGCGCGGCCTTTTCATCCGCCTCATAATCCCGCGACATGTGGGTGTAAGCCAGTGCCCAGCCGCTGCGCACCAGCCATTTCTGGATGTCCTCGCCGCCGACCTCGCAGCGAGCCACGGTGCGCCCGCGCCGGTCGATCGCGCGGGTGTGGCAGACCCAGGTCTTGCCCTCGGCGTATTTGGCGAGCTCGTCGCGGGCCGCGACGCCGCAGGTCCAGCGCTCGCTCTTGGTGTTGAGACAGAGCTGATCGACTGAGGGCGCGTCGATGCCGCCGAGCCGGATGCGCGTGTTGCCGATCACCACGGCATCGCCGGCGCGGACCTTTGCCGTGCCGGTGATATCGGCAGCGTGCGCGAGCGAGGGGGCGAGGAAAGCAAGCGCAATCAGGAATCTTCGTAACATGCCTGTCCGGGTGTGATGAAAATCTCGATAGACGGCGCAATTGTGGTCGGCTTTTGGCCGCTCGGCCAGCGTTTGCCTGACAGGAGGACTTTCAACTTCCCGTCATTGTCGGCTTCTTACCCTCCCCTGGAGGGTCCCTGGAGGGGAGGGTCGGCATGCTATCGAGCGAAGCGAGATTGCATGACGGGGTGGGGTGATCTCTCCACTCGGGCACTGTTCGTCGCGGAGAGACCGTCACCCCACCCCGCTCGCGCTACGCGCGATCGACCCTCCCCCTCCAGGGGAGGAAGGACACATCACCCCCGCGCCATCGCCCTTTTCGCCGCTGCCAGTGCCATCAGCACGAACGCCGAGGTCACCTCCGGTCCGCCCACCAGAATCCGCGTCGGCGTCTTCATCTTATTCCATTCATAGGCGCGGAACGGGCCGCGGCGGCCGCCTTCGCCGAGGCTCGCGATGATGACGTTCAAGGCGGGCGCGAAGGAGCGCGGGTCGGCGCCGAGATGGCCGAGCGCGATCAGCGCCAGCGCGGCGTCGAACACGTTCATCTCGGCGGCCATCAGCTCGCCCTTGACGTAGGACAGCACGCGGTGGCGGATGAAATCGAAATCGCCGCCGGGATCGATCGCCGCCTGTGCCGACAGCGGCAGTGCCAGGAAGGCGGCATAGCAGCGGCCGAAATAGGCGCTGTAGAGTTCCGGCAAATAATAGATATGCGAGCGCGGATTGGCGAAGGCGCCGCTCGCCGCCAGGCGCTTCTGGAAGCCGATGATCCGATGCACGGTTGCGAGCCGCGCCGGCGTCTCCAGGATCTTCCAGCGTGCGAGGTTGCGAAAGCTGACCTCGAGAATGTCGAGATTGAGCGTCGGATCGAGGTCGTTGCCGTAAGGGCGCTCGCCCGCGAGATTGTCGATCCAGGTCGCAACCCCGCCCTCATAGTCGATATTGTCGTTGAGCGGCACGGTCACGCGCGGCGTGTTGACGCCGGCGCGCACCTGATAGCCCGAGTAGAAATCCAGGAGCGGCTGGTCGATGATGGGATCGGTGCAGCCGGCCTGCGTCGCCGCGGAGATCGAGCAGGCCGTGGTGTCGCAATCCGGCACGTAGATTCCGAAGCCGAGATCCTGCTTGATTTGCGCGAAGTAGCGGGAGAACCGTGGATGCGGCGCCGGCGCCAGCGCGGTGATGACGTTGAAGCGCGCGCCATCGATGCCCTCGACCTCCTCGCGGCTGATGTTGACGCAGAAATCGACCATGTCTGCGATGGCGCGCTCTGCCGCGATCTTGTCGGCCGGCGAGGCGAGCCCGGTCTCGACATAACTCAGCAGCGCCTCGATGAAGAACGCGTCGTAATAGGCGGAGCGGTGGCGGATCTGCACCGGCTCCCACATCGGCTCGGCAATGCCTTTCCAGGGCGGATTGACCACGGCGCGCGCGGGCGAGCGCGCGATGAAGACGCGGGCGAGGTTGAACAGCAGCGAGGAATTCTTGTACCCGCGTGCGTTCAGCCCCGTGAGCGCCATGATCAGCTCACGTCCGCGAAAATCGGGGTCGCCGATCAGGTTGAAGGCGGCATAGGTCGGCAGGAAACCATTGCGGCGGTACGAGCCGAGCAGATGCTGCGCGCAGTCGCGGATCGCGCCGTCGATCTGTGCGCCCTGCGGCAGGGCGGCGTTGAACGGCACCGGCGGCGGCTTGGGATGGTCGAGCGCGATGCTGTCGACGAGATCGGCGATCGGCCGTCCGACCGCCGCCCAGTCTGGCTCGACCTCGTCGCGGGCGCGGGTGAGCGCCTCGCGCAGCCGGCTCAGCTTGGCTTCGTCGCGCAGCTCGGGCAGGCCGGCGCGGCGGAGCAGTATCCGCAGCGCGGGATTGCCAAGTGCGGTCTGGTAGAATTTGGCCAGATGAGGATCGCCACCGGCCGCATCGGACAATACGGGATCGCAGACGTCGTAAAGTGAGGGGCCGTCCTTCCGCGCCGTCAGCGCCCGGCAGGCGGCGCCGGCAAAATAATGAAAGCTCATGAAATACCTGGTCGCGGGGGGCCCGGCCGGGGCCGGCGAGCGCGCAGCCGTTCGCACACCACCCCCTGCAAGTCGTTGAAAAGGCTACCCGGATTCGCGGAAAATACAAATGTGATAGGCGTCACAGAAAGGGCCGGCACGAAGGCTGCATGAGGAGCGTCCGGAAGGCTACGGGGGAGCCAAGAATGCATGAACTTGGTCTGGAGGATTAACCAATATATTCAGACGCTTAGCTCAAATTTTGAGCAATCTATTGCCCCAGGGCCTATATGCGGTTAAGGGTTTGTTTGGTGCGGCGCCGCAAATTGCGCGCAATTCGGGGGCACTTCCCCGGCCAATCCCTCAAACCCAAAGCCGCTATCGCGCTACTCAAACAGTGTGCGCGCGCTTGGCTGGACTTTGGCACAGGAAACGAACCGAGATGAATGTAAAGCAGCTCGACCTTTCCCGACGTACGATCGCCCTCGCCGCAGCCCTCGTCGGCACGGTGTCGCTCGCGATCGGCGCCCATGCTGCTCTCAACATGCGTGCGATCGATGCCGCCAAGGCTGTGACCACCGAACAGATCACCGGTTCGATCGGCCAGAGCTCGCGTCTCGCGCTCGTCATCGGCAATGGACATTATCCCGACGCCAACGCGCCGCTGACGCAGTCCATCAACGACGCCCGGGCGCTATCCTCGTCCCTGCGCAAGAACGGCTTTGACGTCGACATGGTGGAAGACGCGACCAAGGACGACATGGTCCGCGCCGTGGGCCGCCTGAAGTCCCGGATCACGCACGACAGCGTCGTCATGCTGTTCTTCGGCGGCTACGGCGTGCAAGCGGGACGCGAGAGCTACATGCTGCCGGTCGATGCCGTGATCTGGAAGGAAAGCGACGTCCGCCGCCATGGCGTCTCCATCGACGGCGTGCTCGAGATGATGAAGGAGCAGGGCGCCAAGGCCAAGCTCGTCGTGGTCGACGCCTCCCGGCGTAACCCTTACGAGCGCCGCTTCCGCTCCTACAGCCACGGCCTCGCGCCGATCAGCGCGTCCGACAATGCGCTGATCCTCACCTCCGCCTCGCCCGGCAAGGTCGTCGATGACGGCAAGGGCGAGCACAGCGTGCTGGTCAGCGAGTTCCTCAACAATCTCAGCAAGCCGGGCAGCGCCGAGAGCATCTTCAACAAGACCCGCCTCGCCATCTCCCGCGCCTCAGAAGGCGACCAGGTCCCGACCGTGTCGTCATCGTTGCTCGAAGACGTCCATTTCGGCGAAGCCGGCGGTTAGTTTCTTACCCTCCCCTGGAGGGGGAGGGTCGATCGCGCGAAGCGCGAGCGGGGTGGGGTGATCTCTCCACTCGGGCACCGCTTCAATGGATAGACTGTCACCCCACCCCGCTTCGCATTTCGCTACGCTTCATGCGAAGCGACCCTCCCCCTCCAGGTAGGGTTATCGCAGATGGCGAGGGCGGAGAGAAGGAAGTCATTATTCCATCTGGCTTGGAGCATTTTGTGGCTGATGCGGGCAGGACCGGGCGTTGCCTGCAGGGTATTGATGGCCAGCTTGCGGATGAGGGCGAGATTTTCGGCGGCGTGATCCTTGCGGCTGCGGCAGGCATCCTCGTCGAACAGGACGTCGAGGACCCAGTGCAGGTTGTTCTCGATGCTCCAGTGGGCACGCACGACCTCGAGCAGCTTTTTGGCCGACAGCAAGCGCGAGGCGAGGAAGTATCGGACCGTGTGTTTGACAGCCTTGCCAGAGTTGGCGCGCCAACTGTCGATGCGACCGACTGCGGCGATAGCGGGGAAGTCGTATTGTTTCGCCAACTGAGGAGCCGGCGCGACGATGGCCTGTCGGCGTTCGACGCGGCCGTGGGCGGTGGCTCTTCGTTGACTCGCTCGCGCGGGCTTTCGGACTGTGTCGACCAGCGTCTTGACGGTCTTGAACAGCCGGCCACGATTGCTCTTGATGGCCAACACGTAGTGCCCCTTCCGGTCGCGGATGGCCTGCGCGGTATCGGGCCGGCAATGCAAGGCATCGGCGGTGACAAGAGCTCCATCCAGATCGAGCAGGGCGAGGACTTCGAGAGCCCCGGCAACCTCGTTGCGGTTGGGAGCCTTTCTCTGGGCCAATGCCATGCGAGTGCCTGCGGCCCAGACATTGACCATATGCAGCGGCGTGGCCTGCCGGCCCCGCGTGTAGGCCCCGCGCAGCGCCTTGCCGTCGATGCTGACCACCCCCTTGATGCCGAAGCTCTTGCTGAACTTGCGCAAAACCGCTTCAAGCCCCTTCGGGTCCAGCGCACGGAAGACATTGCTGAACGTATCGTGGCTCGGGATGCCGTGCCTGAGCTCCAGGAAGCGCCGCAACAGCTCCTCGCGGCCTTGGCCAAAGAACTCGAACTCGGTGCAGGTCTTGGCGCCAGCCAGCGTCGCCGCCAAGGCGATGACGAGGATCTCCACAAGATCATGTCGGGTGTTGCTGGCGCGCGGGTCCTTGAGCGGTCGAAACAGGCGCTTGAGCTTGCGCATTCAGGTCTCCCTCTGGAATCGAGAGACACCCAAAGAATCCAGTTCCATCCGCTTGGCAACACCCTGCCAGCACCATATGCGATTCCCCTACCCCTCCAGGGGAGGGTGAAGGATCGCGGCTGCTACTTCGCTGCTTCCGCGCTCGCCATCACCGGACGCACCGGATCGCCTTCGCGCAGCAATGCGCCGGCGCGGGCGACGACGACATCGCCTTCGTTCAGGCCGTCGCGAACCTCGATATTGCCGCCCGACATCAAGCCGATCTCGACACGCTTGGTCTCGACGCGGTTGCGGCGGATCACCTGCACCACGGTGCCGGCGGATGAATATTGCACGGCGGTGAGCGGCACCGCGACGTTGCAGCTTTGCCCGGTCTTGATCAGCGCCCGCCCGCTCGCGTTCAGGAGCAGCCGCTTCTGCGAGGAGATGCCGATATAGACCATGCCCTGCTGGATGTTCGGCTCGACGGTCGGGCCGATCCGGCGCACCTTGCCGCTGATGTCGCCGGCGCCCGCGATCCTCACGGTGGCCTGTTGATTGACGGCGAGCTTGCGCACATCGGTGGTGGCCACGAGGCCGACGAGATCGTATTCGCTGCGCGCCACGATCGTGAATAGCGCCTCGCCCTTGGCCGAGGCGAAGTTGCCGATCTGCGCAGTCGAGGTCGCGATCACGCCCGCCACGGGCGCGGTGACCTGAAGCGTGCCGCCTTCGGGCAGCGCCAGCCGCGCCAGCACCTGGCCGGCGGTGGTGGTGTCGCCCGCTTCCGCCAGCACGTCCGTGACCTTGAGGCCGGGACGCTCGGGCCGCACCGAGGTTTCCTCCCGCGCGATGATCGTGCCGGTGGCTTCGACGATGTCGGAGAAGCAGGATTTCGCGACTTTCAGCACCGTGACCGCGGGTCCCTTGGGCGCATCGTCATCGGCCGCGCCGGCCGGATAGGGACTGAAGACGAGCACGCCGGCGACGGCTGCGGGGTACAGGTTTCGAACGACGGCACGGGACAAATGACGCATCGGAAATTCCACAGGGGCTATGCCTCCAATCGATAGCAGATGGCCGCCGCCCGCACTACGGCCGCGTGGTCCCGAGAGAGGATGCCGCGCCGCCGCAGGCAGTCGCGGCAAGTCCTTGATTACAAGTCCTTGATTAGTCGCAGGATTGGAGAAGAGGTTCGCCCCGAAGACGTCACGCCGCAGGCCGGCGTTGACCGTCAGCCGCGCCGATCGCCCAGCAGCTTGCCGGTGGTCCGATCGATCAGATGCAGCCGCGTGCAGGCCGGACAGGATACGGACACGTGGGTGCGATCGTCCGGCTCATCAGTAAGCCGATGCTGCACGTTCAGGTCGGTCTGAGGCATTTGAAGACGATCTGTCGGTCCATGCCCGCTGATATGGCCCGAAGGCGGACGCTGCGAAATTACGGATGTTTACGTAGGTCCGTCGCCGCGGCCCCTCACGGCAGGCTCAGGAATTCGACCCAGTTCGGCTTCTTGCCGGTGGGGTAGGATTTCAGCCTGGCCAGTGCGCCGCTGCTCTGGTCGATGGCATAGACCGTCATGCCGTCCGAGAGCTCGCCGACCGCAGCGAGGTAGCGCCCGCTTGGATCGATCTGGAAGCCACGCGGCTGCTTCTCGGTCGGCACGCTGCCGATCGTGGTCAGCTTGCCGCTTGATGCATCGACCTTGTAGGCGGTGAGCGTGCTGGTGGTGCGCTCGGAGGCGTAGAGGAAGCGGCCGTCCGGCGTGATGTGGATGTCGGCGGCCCAAGCCTTCTTATCAGACTCTTTTCCGGAGAACCCTTCCGGCAGCGCGGTGGTGCGCTGGATCTCGTCCCATGCGCCGCTCCGCGCTTCATAGGTGAATGCCGCGACATCGCCGTTCAGCTCGTGGAGGAGATAGACGAACTTGCCGCCCGGGTGAAACACGAAGTGCCGCGGCCCCGACTTTTCCGCCACCTTGTGGGCCGGCGGATCGCTCGGCGTGAGCGTACCGGCCGCGGCATCGAAGGCGAAGCTCAACACCTGGTCGGAGCCGAGATTGGTCGCGAACGCGAAGCGGTTGTCGGGCGAGGGCAGGAAGGCGTGGGCGTTCAGCCCGGTCGGGATCACCTGCTTGGGCTCGCCGACGACGCCGCTGGCAAGAAGCGGATTCAGCGCCACCTTGTTGCCGCCATAGGAGGCGCTGAACAGGAACTTGCCGCTGCGGTCGACGGCGATATGGGCCATGCTGTCCGCGAGCGGTCCGTTGCCGAGATGGCTGAGCTGGCCAGTCTTCGGGTCGATCGCAAAGCTCACCGCGAGGTATGGCTGCGAGCGGACGCCGGCAATCATCACGCGGTGATCGGGTGTGATCGCGAGCGGCGTCGAGGAGCCGGGCTTTTCGACGCCTTTGAAGGCGGCCGTCTGCACCGGTATCATCTCGCCGCTCTCGCTCATCTTGAACACGCTGATGTCGTTGCTGTCGGCGTTGCCGACATAGGCGAAGGTTTCGGCCATGCCGGCACGGACTCCAGAAATGACAATGAGAGAAGCGAACAGGGAGATGGCGATCGCAGCGCGTGGTGCGCGCGATGCGATGCGTCGGATCGGTCTCAATATGGGCTCCTCCTGAAAGCCGGCTCGCGGCATCGTCCTTTTGCCGCGAGGATAGCGGGAGGCGCGCCGCCGCACCAAATTCCAATTGGGATCGATCGATGCCGAAATGGTATCGGTCGCAGGATGATGAGTTAACGCACCGCCGCCGTGCGGGAGGGCAGATGCGGGCTGGACGGGCGGTCCGGCGGCCCGAGCATGGTCCACACGGTGACTGCAACCAGGGTGGCGGTCATGATGGTCCAGACGATCAGTCGTTTTCGCATCAGGCCAATCCGTCGGTAGAAATCGCGATGCACCAGGGCGCCAGCTCCATCGTGCACTGCAAAGATGGGCGGTTCTATGAGTTCGTTCACAGTGCGAAAACGGCCGATCCTGTTGCGAACCAATGCCGTGCGAACGCATTGAACCGCATGCCCCGCGAAAACGATCTCGAAGGAAAGCCCGACATGGGCGGCAAGCATGGCGGTCAAGCCGGTCAGCCCAAGCTTGCGCCGCGGCCGCACCAGGGCGAGCACGACGAGGACGTCGTGGCAAAGCGCCACACCGGCCAAACCGATCGGACACCGCCACCGACCAAACAGAAATAGCGCCCGGCCCGTCCGCGCGTCGTCGGGCCGGGCTCGCGCTGGAAACGCCGGCATCGCGATGCGGTTAGCCCGGTGCGGCGGGCGCGAAAGAGAGTGAAAGCGAGAAAAGGGAGGCTGGCTCGTGTTTTGGATCTATTGGGACACCGCCTGGTCGCTGATCATCAGCGGCATCATGGTCGCCACCATCGTCAGCCACCCCGACGCCGAATTCGCCGAAGTGCGTGCGGCCCGACGTTCGATGTGAGCTTCCCGATCCCGCGGAGCTCGTCGCGGTTCAGATCATGCTGCCGGGCATGAAGCAGCGGATCATGGGACGGCCGTTGACGTAATAAGGCCAGACCATGGTGCGCCCGGCGCGGTTGGGCTCGGTGATGACAGTGTCGTCGGGCACATTGACCCAATTGCCGAGAAGCCGTACCCGGTAATGTCCGTCCCGCGTCTCCCAGTCGACATCGGCCAGCGCAGTGCCGTCGGCGTCGGCACAACAGGGGCCGCCGCCCTTGCTGTGCAGGCTCTCGAACCAGCCCTTGAGGGGAGAGTTGGCGTAGCGCCCGTCGTCGCGGGCCTCCGCGGAGAGCCCGATGACGGCTGCAACCACCACGAGAGGGATCGTTCTGAAAGACAAGACCGCCATGTCACCTCGCTCGCTTCTCGCACGCGCGCGCCACGACCCCGGCGAAAAGCCGCCTGCGTTGCGCGTGATGCAATGTTGACAGGTGCCCGCCGGCCGGAGTTCCCGGCCGTCTCAGCGAGTCGATAACCACGAACTCGGAGGTTCGATCCTATTCTCGCGGTGACGGTGAACGGTGGCGCGGGGAAAGGCGCCGGACAATTCCGGACTATCGCCCTTCATGCAGCGTCTCGCGCGGGCTCACGCGAATTGCATGTCTACCGATCTTCGGCGGCTTGTTGGCGATCGCGATCATGATATCAAGAACAGATGTTACGGACCCTCTGGCGTTTTGATCTCTTGGCGCAAGGATCGTGCAGTCGATCATCCATCTCGCGTCGAACAGTCCGACAGCAGTCAGTCTCCGCTTCACCGCGTTCGCCGTGCAGATGGCGATAGGTATGTAACCAGGCGGCGGGCCGGAGGCGGCCAGTGCGGCAGGAGCGGCGAGTGTCAGAGCAAGCGCCAGCCGTGGCGCGGTGCGAAAAAAATCGGTCACAGGAAATTCCTTAAAAATATAGCCGCGGTGCGGCCTCGCGCATTTGACGCCGAGGGGACCTCGCCGGGTCATTCCGGACGCGCCGGGATGGAGGCATAATCCCATCGACCGTCTTGCTGCCGCAGCCAAATCGGCGCACTTTGCCGACCTCGGCTGATTTGCCACTCAAGGTCCTTTTCAGATGATCACGGCATCCAAGGCCTTCATTGCCTTTTGTCTGCTGGCGCTGGTCGGCACCGCGCTGGTGATCGGCCCGACCGAGCTGCGCCGCCTGCTGCCGGCCGGGACGACGACCATCGTCGCCGCCAAGCCCGAAGCCAAGCCCGACGCCAAGCCCGAGACCAAAGTCGAGCTCAAGGTGGAGCCCGGAGCGGACGAGTCCAAACCAGAGCAGAAGGCGAACCAGCCAAAGCTTGCCGCCAGCGCGCCGCCTGCACCGGCCGCGGAGCCGAAGGCGGGCGCGCTGGGCGAAACCCAGAAGCAGGTCACGGCCGCGCTCGGCGATTTCGCGCCGGTCAAGCCGGCGCCGGCGGTTGCGGATGCCGGGCCTCGGTTCGACGTCGCCCGCATCGACAGTCATGGCGAGGCGGCAGTGATTGCGGGCCGCGCCACGCCGGGTGCAAGGGTCGAGCTGCTGCGCGACGGCAAGCCGCTCGATGCCGTGGTCGCCGACGCTTCGGGCCAGTTCGTGATGACTCCGCCGCAGCTTCCTGCCGGTTCCTATGAACTGACGCTCCGGGCCAAGGCGCTTGACGGCACGGTGACGGAATCCGGCCGGACCATGCCGGTGACCATCGCCGAGGCGGCGCCGCCGCCCGCGCCGGCCGCGAAGCAGGATGCGCGGCAGGAGACCAAGCAGGCCGAGAAGACCGACGACAAGCCGGATGTCGTGGCCGCGCTGCCATCGGCCTCGCCGCACCTGGCTTCAGTGCCTTACAGGCAAGCGGCCCGGCCGAGGTTGATCGGCGCGCCGAAGCCCAAGGCCTTCGCGCATGCGCCGGCGGCGACGGCGGTCGCATCGGCCTCGCCGGCGGAGGTGCTCACCACCGCACCGGCGGAAGCAGGCGGCAGCCGCGTTATCGCCCGCGGCGACAGCCTGTGGGCGCTCAGCCGGCTCGCTTACGGCGACGGCGCCCGCTACGGGGTGATCTTCAAGGCCAACCGCGACAAGATCCACAACCCCGATTTGATCTATCCCGGGCAGACGTTCGTGCTGCCGCAAAAGCCGCAGTGACCCCGCGCCGGCATGGCCGGTGAGCGTTGCGACGCTTTGCCCTGCATCGCCGCGGAACAATCGGTTCCCTCGCGCGTCATTGTGATGCGACGCATTGCGCGCTTGGTGTGGGAGGGAGTGCCAAGACGTGGCCAGATTGGTCAAGTCGGCGGTCAGGTCAGCGATCATTTCGAGGCGCATGGGCTTGGCGCTGGCCGGCGCAGCTCTCGTGATTGCGGCAGTGTTGCTGCCTGGCAGGGCCGAGGCGCAGTTCGGGTTGCGTGGCGGTCCGCTCGGGGTTGCGCGTTTCGCCGTCGGCCACATGATGGGCCTGTCGCGGCTGCGCCATTCCCGCATGGCCGTGCGCGGTGGCCGCTACCGCTCCGCCGCGCTGAGGTCGCAAGACCCGCGCGGAGCCGAGCGCGGCCAGCTATCCAATCCTTACGTCCTGCGTGCGGCCCTCACGGCGCAGGCTGCGCTGGCGGGCTGGCAAGGCGGCCGGCGGCCGCAGGGCTGGTGGCGCCATCCCGACGGCAGCTACGGCTGGGTCGGCCCGGTGTTCTGGCCGTTCGCGCATGACGATCTCACCACCGCAATCATCTTCGGCGATGCGACCAGCCTCTCGCTCTACGGCTACGGCGACATCTATGCCGCACTCTTCACGCCCTATGCCGCGCCCGAGCTTGCCGCCTACACCGTGCCGCAAGGCCGGCGCGCGCGAAGAATCCCGTCCGCGGAAACCCTCTGCGAGGCCAGCGACACCGGTGGCCTGCCGGTCGACCGGATCGCGAGCGCCGTTCAGCCGAACGAGCTGCAGCGCACCGCGCTCGACGAGCTCGCATCCGCCTGGAATGCGGCGCGCGACACCATCCGCGCGGCCTGCCCGGCGCAGGCTCCTGCGAATGCCTCCGAGCGCCTCGGCCTGATGCGCGAGCGACTCGAGGCCATGATCAAGGCGACGGACGCAATTGAAGCGCCGCTGACGAAATTCGTCGGCCTGCTCGATGACGACAAGAAAACCAGGCTCAACGCCCTCGCCAATGAGCGTCGCGCCGCGCTGGCGTCCCACCGGCCCAAGGACGCGAGCAAGGACGCGAGCAAGAACGCGACCAAGGACGCGCAGGCGGCCAAGGCCTGCCAGGCGGACTACGATCCCCTTTCTGACGAAAACGCGCAGCGCCAATACGAGCAACTCGTCCAGCAGCAATGGCCCGCCGCCGAGATTGCCTCCACGCTCCACCTCGACGAGATCGCGCGCGCCCGCCTCGAAGTGCTGCAGGACACCACGCTGCGCACCATGCAGACGCTCAGCGCCTGCCCGACAGAGCCCGCCGCAACCGCGCAAGCCCGCCTCGCCGCCGTGAAGGCGCGGCTGGCGACGATGCTGGAAGCGGTGAACGGCGTCACTGATGCGCTCGACGATTTCGAGGCGGATCTAAGCGACGAGCAGAAGGCGGCGTTCGAGGCGATCGGGCCGAAGCGGGAGGTGTGAGGACCCGCACGCCCAGTCGAACTTCATCTCCCTGAAGTCGAGCTGCGCGTTGTCGCCGCCCAATCACCGCAGCGGCCGTAAAGCTGCGCCTTGGGTGCGCGTCACGCTGCCGATGTCAGCGGTCGCGCCCGTTCGATGCGTTTGCACTGGCCTGAACTCTCGATGATGCCATCATGCCAGTGTTTTGCCCGACGTGTCAAAGCACCGGCCAGCCCAGACCGTCGTCACCGTCCGACTTTGATGCTCGGGTAACCCATTGATCTTCCAGCTCCCGCCTACTGTGCATGGGGTTGTTTTCGCAATTTTTGCTTTGGCTACCCTCTCCGCCGCACCGCCGCCGCATCCACCACGTTCTCCACCTCCTCGCGCCAATTCAAAATCTCCATCGCCAGCACGGGGTGATTGAAGCCCTTGAGCTGGAGGTCGTCGAGGGCGCGGGCCTCGACCCATGGTTCGACCATGCCGTAGACGCGGCGGCTCACCACGATCTGGCCCGCCTTGGCTTCGCCGCAGAGACGGGAGGCGAGGTTGGTGACGCTGCCGATCGCGGCATATTCCAGCCGCTGCTCGAAGCCGACCTGGCCGAGCGTGGCGTAGCCGAGCGCGATGCCGATGCCGAACCCCAGGCTATGCCCGCGGTTGCGCCAGCGCTCGGTCAGCGGGCCGATGGTATCGCGCATCTCCACCGCCATCCTCACCGCGCGCTTGGTGTGGTCCTCGAACTGGATCGGCGCGTTGAACAGCACCATCACGCCGTCGCCGGCATATTTGTCGAGCGTGCCCTCATATTTGAAGATCAGCTGGCCGAGCGCGGCGTGATATTCGCGCAGCACGTTCATCGCCTCCTCCGGCTCCGTCGTTTCCGTGAACGCGGTGAAGCCGCGCAAATCGCAGAACACCACCGTGACCTCGCGGCGCTGGCTGGTGAGCAGTCCTTCCGGGCTGTCGGAGGAGGCGATCAGCTGCGCCACCTGCGGCGCCAGGAAACGCTCGAGCTTGCGGATGCGCTCGATCTCGCCGAGCTGCGTCTTGACGCGCGCCTCCAGCGACTTGTTCCAGTCCTTGAGCTGCTCGGTCTGCTGCTTGAGCTTGTCGGCCTGGGCGCGCACGGTCTCGTTCGCGGCCTCCAGCGCGTGGCTCTTGTGATCGACCTCGGTGAACAGGTGCGCATTGCGCATCGCCAGCACGGCCTGGTTGGCGAAGGTGCGCATCAGGCCGATGATGCTGCCGGCGAACTCGCCGCCGGCGCGGCGCAGCACCACCAGCGAGCCCAGCGTGCCCTGCTGGTCGATCAGCGGCACCACCAGCACCGATTGGAAGCCGGCCGCGAGTGCGACCTCGCGCAGCGGCTGCTCGGCGGCCTCGCCGAGCTCGGCAAGCGCGATCGGCTCGCCGCTCGCGGCGGCATCGCTCAGGATGTTCTCGCCCTGCGCGACGGTGACATGCGCGCCCTCGGCGGATTTGTCGATGCCGTTGGCTTCGACCAGGTCGAAACATCGCGCCTCGGCGTCGAAGCCGTAGATCAGCACCGCGTCGGCATGGGTGATCTCGATCGCGCGGGCGGCGATGGTCGCAAGCACGGCCTTGAGATCGAGCGAGGAGGCCACCGCACGGCCGACCTCCTCCAGCACCTTGAGCTCGTGGATCGACTGCGCGAGATCGCGGGTGCGCTCCTCGACCTTGGTCTCCAGGTTCGAATAGGTCTCCTGGATCTGGTCGGCCATGCGGTTGAACTGCCCGGCGAGGTCTTCGAGCTCGTCGGAGGTGTGCACGTCGATGCGGTGGCTGAAATCGCCTTCGCCGAGCTTGTGCGCGCCATCGCGCAGCGCCGTGATCGGGATGATCATGCGGCGGGCGAGCAGCGTACCGGCGAGGATCGCGACCAACAGCCCCATGCCGATCAGAAGCGCGATGCGCACCAGCTGGTCGCGGATCGGCATCAAGGCCTGCGTGGTCGGCTGCTCGAACAGCACGCTCCAGCCGAGCTTCGGCACCATGCTCGCGGCGCTCATCACGGCTTGGCCGTTGAAATCGGTGCCCGATGTGTCGGGCTCGTGGCCGGGCGCGATCGCGGCCGCAACCTGCGGCAGCTTGGAAAGGTCCTTGCCGATTTCGGGACCTTTCGACGATGTCGCCAGCACCCGGCCGCGCGGATCGACGACATAGGCGAAGGCTGCCTTGCCGACCTGGGCGTCGGACAGGAAGTCGGAGAGGAAGCTGAGATCGATCTCGGCCACGGTGACGCCGGCATTGAAGCCGGAATGCGCCACCGAGATCGACATCAGCGGCGTCCCGTCGGCGAACCAGGCCGAGGCATAGCTGACGCCGCGGGTGACGGCGTCGGTGAAGCGCACGTCGCGGGAGAGGTCGGCATTGGCGCCGGTCGTGGTCGACTGCCTGGAGACGCGCAGCACCTCGCGGCCGTCGCCGTTGAGCTGGAACAGCTGGTTGACGACCGAGACCTGGTGCAGCAGCGAGGCGTAATCGGCGCGGCGTTTCTCCAGCGTGTCCTGGCTCGCGCGCGTCACCCAGCTGATCTGGCGCTCGAGCTCGGAGATCGACTGCTCGATGCGCCGGGCGGCTCCTTGCGCCTTGTCCTCCAGCCCGTTGGTCAGCTGTGTCCTGGTGGCGCGGTAGGAGATCCAGGTCTCCATCGCGCCGTTGACGGCGAGGACGAACACGACGAGGCCGACGAGGGAGACGACGTATTTGGCGAACAGACCCTCGCGCAGAGATCGTGTCTTGTCGTTCGCTCCTGCCATCCCGATCCTCTCGCGCCGCCACTGACGCTGCGCGCTGCGGGCCGCAAAGCCCCTTCCGGGCCGTTCTACCACAATTTGGGCCAAGGGGCGTCGCGCGGCCGTCGCGCGGCCGGTGTGGTTACTCCCTGTGGACTCCCGGGCAGGAAGCAGAGTGGTGAATTGTCGCAGCCTCATCCGTTCGGAGGACGCCGCAGGCGAGCAAGCCGGTCCAGCCCGCAAATCAACGATTGAAGAGCTGTCGCAGCACGTCGTTCATTGGCTGACTGTCCTGCTGCGCAGGCGGCGGGTCCTCCGGAGCTGGGGCAGGCGAGGCCTGCGGCGCCGGTGTGGAGGGCGTTACCGGCAGGCTGCGACTGCGGCTGGTGCCAGTGCCGGTTGCTGTGCCATTGGAAAGTCCCTGCTGAATCAGATTGCCGATCGCCTCCCCCAAGGGCCCGCCGAGCAGGTTGTTCTGCCCGGGCTGCTGGGCTTGCGGATTGGCATTGCCTCCGCCCGGCGCGGTGGTGCCGCCGAGCCCAAGGTTGCTGCCGAGGTTGCCCAGGATGTTGCCGAGCCCGGCGCCGTCGGGGCCGAACAGGCCTTTGCCCATCTCGCGCAGCTTGGCATAGGCGGCGTCCGGATTGTCCAGCACGCCGGCGATGTCAGGGTAGATCCGCGGCTGCGACCAACTGCCCTGGATCATCACGGGGATGCCGAAGCCGACGGGCTCGGAGGTGCGGCCTTGGCCTTCGGTCGTCATCACGAGCTTCGGCTCGACGCGAAAGCCCATCATCTTGGTGTCGAGGGCGATCGTGCCGGCGCCGGTGACGCGCACCAGCGGCCCGATCAGATTGAGATCGGTCGTCACCGCCTGACCCTTGTCGATGCGGAAGGAGGCCGAAAGCTGCGACAGATCCGTGCTCTGCTCCTGGCTGGGGTCCTGGTTTCGGTCCTGGTTTCCTTGCCAGCCGGACAGCGTGCTCGTCGTCAGCGAGCGGATCATCTGCGCGACATTGATGCCGCGGATAGCGCCATCCTGGAAATTGACGAAGGCCGTGCCCTGCATGTTCGCCATCAGCGCCCGCTGGCTGTTGCCGGCGCTGCGCAAAGCGAGCTTGGCCTGCAGCTTGCCGTCGATACGGTCGAATTCGGCGAGGCCCTGCAGCAGCGGCAGCGCGCGCACGCCGACGAGGTCGGAATGCATCGCAAAGCTCGGCGCGCCCGTGGTCGCATCGAGGACCACCTCGCCCGAGACCTGGCCCCCATAGACGCCGAGATTGGCGGTGCCGGCCTTCAGGACGCCGCCGGCGAGCTTGGCGTCGAGCGCCAGCGGCGCGATGCGCGCATCGCCGATCACGGCTTCGTTCGCGGAGATCCTCACCTGCGCATCGACATAGTTGAGCCCGGAGACGTCGATCGGCGCATTGCTCCAGGGCTGCCCGGACACGCCGTCCGGCGATTTCGCCAGGGGCATCGCGAGCCGCTGGAAATCGAGATCGACCTTGACCAGCGGCTTGCTCGCGATGTCGACCGAGGCCCAGCCGTTGAATGCGCCGTCGCCGAGCCTGCCATTCACGCCGTTGATCATCACGACATCGCCATTGAGCCGCATCTCGGCGTGAGCGGTGAGCTGGGACTTCAGCACGCTGGGCATGTCGATGGCGAAATCCACCGGAACCGTCGGCCGTTCGGCCGGCAGTGCCTGCGAGGTTGCCTTGATGTCGAACTTGGTCGGATGCTCGCCGACGCGCGCGGTGCCGGTGATGTTGACCTTGCGGTCGCGGTCAACGATCGCCTCGGCGTTGACGGCGCTGATGCGGCCCTCGACACGATCGCGCAGGCGCGAGAACGCCACTTCGCCTTCGGTGACCTTGATGCGGTCGATCGTGGCAGCATTGGTGCCCAGCGCGATCGGCTTCGACGGGCTGCCGGCATTCGGCAGGCGCTCACGCAGCAGCGGCTGGTAGAGAACGGGATGGGCGACGACGAGCTCGCTGATCTCAGGGCGGCCCGACCAGACGCTGGCGAGCGACATGTCGGCCTGCACGCTATCGATCGTCAGGCGCCTGATGCCGCTGCGGTCCTTGGGGTCGGCAAGCGTGAGGTCATTCAAGGTGATGTTCAGCGTCGGCCACAAACTGATCCTGGTGGTGCCGTCGATCGACAGGCGATAGCCGGTGGCGCTCTCGACCCGCGAGGCGATGGTCGAGGTCAGGAAGCCCGAGGGGATCCCGACCACGAGCAGGAGTGCGATCACGATGATGACGGCGGCCAAAGCCCCGCCGACGAATTTCAATGCTCTCATGTCGACTTTCCAACGACGGACAATCGGCGTCGAACCCGCCAGATGGCCCGTCCTTTGCGCCTTAAGTTTATCCCCGGACGGCAAGCGGCTCCAAGCGCGTAAAAATAGTCAGGGGGTACTGCAAAGTTATGTGACTTATGACACACTTCTCCGACGCGGTTTTACGCGATCCTGAAGTTGATGGTTTCAAGCGATTTGCTGAGAACAATGACCAGGGCGTTCACAAGGACATTGAAATGAGCAAGCAGGCCGAATTTGCGGTCATCCTGAAGATGAACCCGATGTTCGCCGATCTCGGCGCAGACGAGCTCCAGCGGTTGTCCAATCTCTGTCAAACGCAGCATTTGGGGAGCGGCGAGCTGCTGTTCCAGAAGGGCGATCCCGGCGATGCGCTGTTCGGCGTGCGTCGCGGCCAGGTCCGCATCGAGACCGGCGCCTCCGACGGCAGCCGGCTGACGCTGAATTTCATGGGGCCGGGCGACCTGTTCGGCGAGGTCGCGGTGCTGGACGGCCAGAACCGCACGGCAGACGCCACCGCGGGCGAGGCCAGCGAATTGTTCGTGCTGCGGCGCGACGATTTCCTCGGCTTCCTCGAGCGCGAGCCAAAGGTCGCGATCAAGATCATCGCCCTGCTGTGCCAGCGCATCCGTTGGCAGAGCGAGCGCATGGAAGAATCCATGCTGCAGCCGCTGCCGGTGCGGCTGGCGCGGCGGCTCTGCGCGCTCGCCGCCGATTTCGGCTCCGAGGTCCATATCTCGCAGGAGCAGCTCGGCGTCTTCGTCGGTGCCGCCCGCGAAAGCGTCAACCGCCAGCTTCAGGCCTGGCGCAAGGAAGCGATCCTCGATCTCCAGCGCGGCCGGATCTTGCTGCGGAACATGACCAAGCTGACCGCGATCGCGCGGAACGAGTAGGCTTACGAGCACGCCTCGTAAGCCTACTCCGCAGCTGGCCGCGCGACGCTCTTCGGTGCCGAAGCCGTCTGCGCCGGTGCGGAGTCGTGATGAGAGGCAACCTCCACATCCTCGCTGTGCACGATCAGCCGCTTGGCGAAGCGCCAGATCAGGGCGCCGAAATCGTCCATCACCATGAACATCGCGGGCACGAACACCAGCGACAGGATGGTCGAGAAAATCAGGCCGCCGATCACCGCGAGCGCCATCGGCGAGCGGAACTCGCCGCCGGCGCCGACGGCGAGCGCGCTCGGCATCATGCCCGCGGCCATCGCGATCGTGGTCATCACGATCGGGCGGGCGCGTTTCATGCCGGCGTCGATCATGGCCTCCTCGCGCGGCTTGCCCGCACGGATGGATTCGATGGCGAATTCCACCAGCATGATCGCGTTCTTGGTGACGATGCCCATCAGCATCAGGATGCCGATCCACACCGGCGTGGTGAGCTGCTTGCCGGTGACGAGCAGGGCCGCGATGGCGCCGCCGATCGAGAGCGGCAGCGAGAACAGGATGGTGATAGGCTGCAGGAAGGTGCCGAACAGCAGCACCAGCACGGCGTAGACCATCATCAGTCCGGCCGTGATGGCGGTCGCGAAGCCGTCCGACAATTCGTTCAGGCTTTCGGCATCGCCCGAGGGCGAGACCTTCACACCCTTCGGCAGCGTCTTCATCACCGGCAGGTCGTAAATCTTCTTGGTGGCATCGCCGAGCGCGGCGGAGCCGACGAGGTCGGCGGCAACGGTCGCCTGCCGTTCACGATCGTAGCGGTTGATGCTGGTCGGACCCTGGTCGAGCTTGACGTCGGCGATGACCGAGAGCGGCACGCCGCCCTTCTCGCCGTGCTCGCCGAGCGGCACGCGCAACTGCTCCAGCGTCTTCAGATTGCCGCGGGCTGCATCCTCGAGTTGCACGCGGATCGGCACCAGGCGATCGCCGACGTCGAACTTGGCGAGCGCGGGCCCGACGTCGCCGATGGTGGCGACACGGATGGTCTGCGACAGGCTTTCGGTGGAGACGCCGAGCCGTGCGGCGAGATCGGCGCGCGGCTCGATGCGCAGCTCGGGGCGCTCCAGCGAGGTCTCGGAGATCACGTTGGAGATGGTGGGAATGCGCTTCATCTGCGTCGCAAGCTCGCTCGCGACGTTGTTGACGATGTTGGGGTCGACACCGGTCACCACCAGCGAGATCGCGCGCAGGCCGTTCTCGTCCAGGAACCAGAAGCGGATGTCGGGAACGTTCTCCAGCTCCTGGCTGATCGAGAATTCGAGCTCGCGCTGGGTGATGTCGCGGCTGTCCTTGGGTGTGTAGTTGATGATCAGGGCTGCGCGCCGGACTTCCTGGGTTCCCGGCGGGACGCGTCCGCCGTCGACGAAGATGCTCTTGACCTCGGGCCGTTTGCGCAGGCGCGCGACGATGTCCTCGGTGACCTTTTCGGTGTAGGCGAGCTGGGTGCCCGGCGGCAGCTCGAGCGCAAGCAGCGAGCGGGCGCTGTCCTGGGCCGGCAGGAAGCCCTGCGGCAGCAGCGTGATGCTCCAGATCGAGGCGGCGAAGATCCCGAGGCCGATCAGCACCGTGATGAAATAGTGCTTCACCGACCAGGCCACGATCCCATGATAGGACCGCAGGATGCGGCCGGGCGGCGGCTCCGCATGCGAACTGTGCTTGAGGAAATAGGCGGCCAGCACCGGCGTGACGAAGCGCGCGGCTAGCAGCGAGAAGAACACCTGCACCGAGACGGTGATGCCGAACTGTTTGAAGAACTGTCCGGCGATGCCCGACATGAAGCTCGCCGGTGCGAAGATCGCGATGATGGTCAGCGAGATCGCGATCACCGCGAGGCCGATCTCGTCGGCGGCCTCGAGCGCGGCCCGGTAGGGCGACTTGCCCATGTTCATGTGCCGGACGATGTTCTCGATCTCGACGATGGCGTCGTCGACGAGAATGCCCGTCGACAGCGTGATGGCGAGGAAGCTGACGAGGTTGAGCGAGAAGCCGAGCAGGTCCATCGCCCAGAACGCCGGGAAGATCGACAGCGGCAGCGAGATCGCGGCGATGATGGTCGCGCGCAGGTCGCGCAGGAACAGCAGCACGATGACGACGGCGAGGATGGCGCCTTCGAACAAGGTCGAAATCGCCGCATGGTAATTGCCTTTGGTGTATTCGACCGAGGTGTCGATCAGCTTCAGGTCGACGTCGGGATAGGCGGTTTTCAGCGCGTCGATGCGCTTCTGCACGGCCTCGGCCACCTTCACGTCGCTGGCACCCTTGGAACGCTTGATGCCGAGCGCGACCACCGGCTCGCCGTTGAAGCGGGCGAAGGTGCGGCGATCGGCGATGGTGTCGGTGACGGTGCCGAGATCGTCGAGCCGGACCTCGCCGCCGCCGAACAGCGGGATCATGGTGCCGGCGAGATCGCCCAGCGTCTTGGCGCCGGCGAGCGTGCGGATCGCCTGGTCGTTCTTGCCGATCTCGGCGCGGCCGCCGGCGACGTCGACATTGGTGCCGCGCAGGCTCTGGCTGACATTGACCGCAGTAAGCCCCATCGCCTGCAGGCGGTCGGGATCGAGCGAGACCAGGATCTCGCGCTCGACGCCGCCGATGCGCTCGACCTGCGCGACGCCGCGCACGCCCTGCAGCGAGCGCTTGACCACGTCGTCGACGAAATAGGAGAGCTGCTCCGGCGTCTTGCCGGGCGAGATCGCGGCATAGGTCACGATCGGCAGGCCGATGACGTCGACGCGCTGGATCAGCGGCTCGGTGACGTTCTGCGGCAGGTTGGAGCGCACGCGCGTCACCGCGTCCTTGACGTCGTTGAGCGCGCGGTCCGTGTTGGTCTCGAGCGCGAACTGGATCGTGGTGACCGAGAGGCCGTCGGTGATCGAGGAGGTGATGTGCCTGACGCCCTCGACGCCGGAAACCGCGTCTTCAACCGTCTTGGTGACCTGGGATTCGAGCTCGGCCGGTGCCGCGCCGAATTGCGAGACCGCGACCGAGATCACGGGGATGTCGGCCGAGGGCAGCCGTGTGATCGCGAGCTTGGTGAAGGAGGTCCAGCCCAGAACCAGCAGGATGATCGAAAAAACGGCGGACGGCAGCGGATGACGTATAGACCATGCCGAGATATTGAGAGCCATCAGCGTACCCGCGTGCGATCGAGTTCATCGGCGAACATGGTCTTGATCTGGTCGCCGTCATGGAGCGAAGAGCCGGCGTCGGCCACGACGATTTCGCCGACCTCGAGCCCTTCCAGGATTTCCGTAGCGCTGTCGGACGACAGTCCGACCCGCACCTTGCGTGTCTCGACAATGTTGCCTTTGACGACCTGCACCGTCAGATGATCGATCGCGGTCTTGGGCACTGCAACGCCGCAGCTCCGCTTGGCGTCGATCGAGGCGCGGGCGAACACGCCGACCTTCAGTGAGGGATTGTTGGTGACGCTGATGCGGACGCGCCCGAGCTGGGTGGCGCGGTCGATTTCGGGCGCAACCAGCCGGACCCGTCCGATCAAATCGGGCGCATCGTCGCGGCTGATGCGCACGGTCGCGCCGGAGCTGAGCTTGGACATGTGCACCGCCGGAACCTGGGCGTCGAGCTCGATCTCATTGTTGACGGCGATGCGGAACATCGGACCTGCCTGCGGCGAGGCCGGCGCGCCGACGACGGTGCGGACCTCGGTGATGAGACCCGGCGCGGGTGCTTTCAGCGAGACCGGGCCTTGTGGGCCGGGCCGCTGCGGCTGGCCCGGAATCTGCGGCGGCGCAGTCAGCCGCGCCAGCTCTTGGTTGTCGGCGACGACGGTGCCCTCGGTGACCAGAAGGTCGGTGACCCTGGCCCCCTCCTGGTCGGCAAGGACGACCGCCTCGCGGCGCGGCACGAAGAAGCCGGTCACCCGCACCAGGTCGGAGAAGCAGGCATTGGTCGACTTCGTCACGATGACGAGCGCCGTGCTTGGCGTCTCCTTCACCTCGGGGCGGCGCCGATGCTCGAACAGATAATAGCCGACGCCGAGCGCGAGGACGAACACGACGGTTCCAGCCGGCTTGAGATATTCAGTCAAATTCATCGCGGAATCATCCTGACCTGGCTCACGGCCATCCGCGCGAGGCCCAAACAGAGCGTTTCCCGGAAATAAAGCGGCGTCCCGCAAGGCCGCGGGACGCGCTTCGACAGCGAGACCTTACACCACATCACGACTTGTCACTGCAAAGGATTATGCCGTGCTCACTTCGATGCGGTGGTCTTGTTTTCCATGTTGACGACCTGCACGCGGCGATTGACCTCCGCCAGCGGCTGGCTCGGATTCTTGAGCTTGCTCTTGCCATAGCCGACGGTGACGAGATCGGTCGCGGAGATGCTGTACTTCTCGACGAGGTAGCGCTTGATCGAATCCGCGCGACGCTCCGAGAGGTCCTGGTTGTAAGCTTCGCCGCCGGCGGCGTCGGTGTGGCCTGCGACCACGAAGGTCGAGCCCTTCAGGTCGGGACTGGTCAAGGCACGGCCGAGCGCCTGCACTGATGGCAGCGATTTGGCGCTGATATTGGCCGAGTTGTAGTCGAACGTGATTTCGAGATCGATGTTCGGCTTGTCCTTGGCGACCGCCGCGATGTCCTCGCGCTCGGTCGACGACAATGAGCGCGTCGAGCGGCCGCGCACGGACTGAAGCAGCTTGGTCTCCGCTGCGTTCGGCGCGGGTTCCGTCTGCGGGCCGATCGAGAGGCCGCGGGTCAGGGGCTTCTTCGGCGCCGGCGCGAGCGCGCGGACGATCTCGTCCTCGGTGACATTCTTGCTGTTGCCGTCATCGCCCGCAAATGCAGCTGAGCTTGGCAGTGACAGCGCGGCGCCGACGGTGATGATGGACAGAATCGCGGTAAGCCCTTTTGCAGCCGATCTCATAGCCAGTCCCTCCTGCGCAGCCAGCTCGCGTATTTCAAATTCCAGCAACAGGCCGAAAAGGCCTGTTCCGGCATCCGCCCATTGGTCTTCCCTGGGCTGTTCAAGGTTCGAGGCTTGGACTGCCTCATTCAAAAAAATATCAACGCACTCCGTAGCTTGCGAATTCCTGAACGATGTTCGGATCCATCGCCTTGGCATTGGCAATGTCCAGCGCCCCTTCCTGGGCCGAGCCGTTGCGCTGCTTGGCAAGGCCGCGTCCATAAAGCGAGGAGGTCAGGCGCGGATTGATCTTCAAGGCCGCGTCGAAATCGGCGATGGCATTCTTCACCGCGCCCGACTTGAGGTTGACCAGCCCGCGGCTGTCGAGCGCATCGACGAAGTTCGGCCGCAGCCGCAGCGCCTCGTTGCAATCCTTCAGCGCGCCCTGGAGATCGCCGACCACGGTGCGGGTCCAGCAGCGGTTGTTCAGCGCCTCGACATCCTTCGAATTGATCCGAAGGGTATCGTCAAAATCCTTGATGGCGAGCGTGTAGGCGCCCTTGCTGGCATAGACCTGGCCGCGCCGATACAGCGCATTCACGTCATCGGGATTGGCGGCGATCTTGGCGGTGAGGCTCTTGATCGTGGGATCGTCAGCCAGGACGGCGGCACTGGGCCCGCTGTCCGTGCTCGGTGCGGGAGCGGGATCAATCGGTTTCACCGGCGGTGGCGGCGGGGGCAGGGCGGCCTCGATCTGCGGTTTCGGCGGTGGGGCCGGCGCAGGCGCGGGGGCAGGTGGAGCAGCAGGCGCGGGTGCCGCAGCAGCATCGGCCGGCTTCGGCGCCGGAGCTGGTGTCGGCGGCGCGGGTGGAACGGGCGGCGGGTTGTTGGCGACGACGGCCGGCGCAGCAGGAGGTGCGGGCGGTGGCGTTGCGGGGCGCGATCCGCCGGCTCCCGGAGTGAACGAGAAATCCTCGGCCAATGACGAGGAAATCCACGGCACCTGCTCGCCGCGCGAGGCGCGGGTGACGCCCATCTTGGTGCGGTTCAGCGTCTCCTCGGCCATCAGGTCGGGGACGCGGATTTCCTTCAGCAGCTCCTGGACGAACAGGCTGTGGTCGCCGCCGGCATCCGAGACCACCGAGGCCAGCGCCGCTGAATACATCACGAGCGTACCGTTCGGCGCGATGACAGGTGTAAGGCCCGCCGAGAAGCTGCGGAACCGGCGCTCGAAGGGGTTGCGCCTGGAGGCGTCGATCAGCGCGATCTTGACGCCGGCGCCGCGGGTGTGGAGCTCGCCGAGGACGGTCTCGAGGCTGAAACCATCGCGGCGCACGTCGGACTCCGTCCAGATCTGCGCATCGACCGGCAGCATGTAGCTCTGGCGCGCAGACTGGATGCCGAAGCCGCTGAAGAACACCAGCGCCACCGATCCCGGCTTGATCTTGCTGTAGAGCTTGTCGAAGGCACGGCGCATGCCGTCGCCGGTCAGGTTCTCGCCGATCTCGACCGAAAAGCCGTCCCGCTTGAGCTCATCGGCGACGTCGCGCGCATCGTTGATCGGTTCCTTCAACGGAGCATCCGCGTCCGGATATTTGGCGTTGCCGATGACCAGCGCAAAGCGGTCACCGGCCGCAAGCGATGGAGCAGTCGGGACGAGCGAGATGAGCAAGGAGAGAAGAAGAAAGAAGCGAATTTTCATATTCAGCGCGGTCCAGCCAAAAGGCGCCGTTCCAGCTTGCGCCGCGGCGACCTTAACTTACGCTTCCTGCATTATCAAACCGGGGACGGGGGGCGTCAACCGCTTGGAGATTCGGCATTATCGTGACGATGGATGGCAACGCAGGGGGCGTGCCGCGGGCGGAATAGACCGTTGTCATGACAGTACTCGGTGACCTGGTTCGATCCTATCGGCAGCATGCTGGGGTCATCATGGTGATGGAGCTGTGATTGGTCTCACATTGCAGCCCTGCCTCCGCAACGCCCCACGTTTGACCTTTCCTGCCGGCGATGGCTTGGTGTGCTCGATGGTCCCACAACATCCAACTCAGAAAAGCAGACCATGGGAAACGTCTACGAAATCTACGCCCTGCGCTATGCGACGATGTCGCCGCGCACCCCCCACATGAACTTCCTCGTGCCCGACCCGCATGACAGTGCGGCGCAGGATCTCGACTATTTCGTCTGGTTGATCCGAGGGCACGGTCGCGACATCCTGGTCGACACCGGCTTCAATGCCGAGGAGGCGAGCGCGCGGGCGCGCAAGCTGACGCTCAATCCGGTCGATGCGCTGGAGCGTTTCGGCGTCGCGGCATCCGGCATCCGCGACATCATTGTGACGCATCTGCACTACGACCATGCCGGCAATCTCGACCGCTTCCCGAATGCGCGCTTCCATCTCCAGGAGCGCGAGATGGCTTACGCGACGGGCCGCTGCATGTGCAACGGACTGCTGCGACATCCATTCTCGGTCGAGCACGTCACGCTGATGGTGCGCCATGTCTATGGCGAGCGCGTCACCTTCCATTCCGGCGACGGCGAGGTCGCGCCCGGCGTCACCGTGCATCGCGTCGGTGGCCATTCCGATGGCTTGCAGGTGGTGAAGGTCGAGACCGCGCGCGGGCCGGTGGTGCTGGCGTCCGATGCCGCGCATTACTACGCCAACCTCCAGCGCCGGAGCCCGTTCCCGATCGTCTACAATGTCGGCGACATGGCCGCAGGCTGGGAGACGATCGAGCGCCTCGCCGGCCATCCTGACAGGTTCATCCCCGGTCACGATCCGATCGTGACGGAGATTTATCCGCCCGCCAGCGACAAGGTCGACGCCTGGGCACTGCATCTGCCGCCGACGCGGTCGTTTGCGAAGTGATGGAATCCGGGGCGTCTACTTGTAAGTCCTAAGCGCGGCTCAGATCAGTCAGGCCTGATATCCGCTGTGCACCTGGAAGCAGTGCGCAAACAAGCATCGCCGGAGGCGCGTTGTGGGCCACAAAGGGACATCGGCGATAACGTCTGAGCTTTCTAAGGCGGCATCGGCGACACCGAAGCTCATTCAGACGGCTGCAAATAGGCGCATGGGCTCGGCAAGTCCCTTAAGCTCGGCCGATCCCTGATCGACGAACTTGAGGCCGGCACCTGCTACTAAATCCTTTACCGTGCTCGAGGCCAGCACTTCGCTCGCATGCGCATGCTGAGCTACCCGTGCTGCGATGTGCACAGCAATGCCGCCCACATCGTCGCCCATCATTTCAACCTCGCCGGTATGGACGCCGGCCCGTACTTCGAGATCGAGCGGCCGCACCGCGCTGACGATCCTCTGGGCGCAGCGAACGGCGCGCGCCGGGCCGTCGAAAAGGGCCAGAAATCCGTCGCCTGTAGTTTTAACTTCGCGTCCGCGATGCCGCTCCAGTTCCGAACGCACCGCCGCATGGTGCGCTTCCAGAGTTGAACGCCACTGCCTGTCGCCCACCAACGAGGCTTTCTTTGTCGAATCGACGATGTCGGTGAACAGCACGGTCGAGAGGACGCGATCGCCCTCGATGGTGGTAGCGGACACACCCATGAATTGTCTGATTTCCTCGACAAGCCGATCCTGATCTCCTGACCATGCGAGGTGATCACTACCCGGAAGTTCGATGTAGCGCGCGTGAGGAATTCTCTCTCCAAGCTCGCGGCCGGCGAATGCACGAATGCGCACGTCGTCGCGCCGATGCATGACCAGCGTAGGGACATGGATCGACGGCAGGATGGCCGTTACGTCGATCTCGCGGTTCATGCGCATCAGGTTGATCACATCAGACGGGCTGGCCGCCGAGCGCTCGAACTTGGCGAAGCGCTCCATGGCCCCGGGAATTGCGGCGGCCGACGGAGAGAAACTGGGCAGACTTTTGCCGGTTCCCCAGTTGGACCGGATATCGCGCTCCAGGGTCGCAAAGTCGTCAAACGGAACGGAAGCACCCACCGTGCGCGCATACGTGCCGAACAGGATGAGCCCCGCGACACGTTCAGGATAGGTCGCCGCGAACAGGATCGACATCGGCCCACCCTCCGAAACACCGAACAAATAGGCCCTCTTAGAACCCGCAGCGTCGAGCACGGCGCGGATATCGTCGATCCTTTCATCGAGATGCGGGACACCGACACCACGATCACTGAGACCCGTGCCGCGTTTGTCGAATCGGATCAATCGCGAGAACGAGCCGAGGTCGTTAAGGAAGCGCGCGACGTTGGGATTCTCCCACGCCTGCTCGAGATGCGATACAAAGCCCGGTGTCATGAGCAAGTCCGGACCGCCCTGTCCGGATATTTGATAAGCGACGAAGACGTCGCCGCTGGTCACATAGCGCGTCTCGACAACCATGGCTTCCCTCAAGCCTAGCCCGCTCGGTAGCTTACGGTTAACGGCCAAGCAGTGCAACTGAGTGGCGAAAACTCATGGGTTAGCGTTGCGATGGCCCCAGCTGCTCATGTGCGCTTCGGGTCAAAAGCGCCGATTTGAGTTTCAGCCGGCGACTTCCGGTCTGACCTCTTCTCCGGATACGGTCAGCCTCTGAGACGGGCGGCTGACGTGGTGTCAACGAGCGCCGGCGGGATTCCCACAAGCAGCGATATCGCGGGGAGATTTTCGAGCCGCGACCTCTGGCGGAGAGAATACCGCCAAATATCCTCCGTCACCTGCGAGCTGATATGTGGCGATCTCGCGATAGCCGACGGCGGTCAATTCGCAGCGCAAGAGCGCAATTGGCGTGCCATGCTTCGACGTCGGAAGCTCGAGATCGACAATTCCGACCCGCGCACCCTGCTTCAAAGCGGGCGCGAGATTGTAGAGGAAGGCATAGGGCTGGGCGATCTCATGATACATATGCACGAGGATTGCGGCATCCAGTGAGGAGGCGGGCAGGCGCGGGTCGTGTGGTTCGCCGAGCGCGAACTGCACGTTCGTCAACTTCAGAAGCTCTGTTCGCTTTGCGAGTTCGATCAGGTAATCCCGCGTGACGTCCTGGGCAATGACAGAGCCGGCGGGTTCGACGAGGCGCGAGAGCCTGACCGTGTGGTAGCCATCGCCTGCTCCAATGTCGCCGACTGTCATGCCTGGTTTCAGCTCAAGAATACGTGCGATTTGACCGGCCTCATTGAGGGCGTCGCGGCGCTCTTCGGCGGCGCGGCGTGGGCTGACGATCCGTGCAACGGGGCGCTGCGGTGAGGGAAACTCGTTTGCAGCGACTCCGGGGGGAGCCAGATAACCTATATCAACGGCGTATGCGCGAGTTGCGGCAAATGCCACAAGTAGCGCCACTATATAAGCTGGTGCCGTCACGAGCCTACCAAGCTTTCTCAACCGGTCTAGGCGTCTCCGCCTCTATGCATGCCCGTCCTAATACGCCTGCTTCGCGTCAGCCTCTTCGCTGGTCTGGATCAGATCGAGGCTCTGCTCGATCTTGCCGAGCAGGGCCGACAATTGCTTGCGCTCCTGCGCGGACAGGCAGGCGAGGATCTCGTCCTCACGCCGCAGCAATTGCGGGAACAGCTCTTCGTAAAGCGTTCGGCCCTTCCTGGTCAGTTGCAGGCGGAATTCGCGGCGATCGGCTTCGTTCTCGACCCGCTCGATCAGCTCTGCATGCAGCAGCGTGGTCACCGCGCGGCTGATGGTGGATTTGTGCGTGCGGGTGCACTGCGCGATGTACTGCGCGCTGCAGGCATCAACGCGAAAGCCGAGCGTGGCGAGCACGCGCCAGGCCGGAATGTCGAGGCCGTGACGTTCCTGATATTCGACCGCGAGCGCGGAACTCACCTCCGCTGCCAGCCGGTTGAGGCGGAACGGCACGAACTTGAACAGGTCGAGACGCGGCTTCGGCCGCGATGAAGCCTCGTCGGCCTGGGGTGTCTTCAGCGCAATGTCGCTGGATGTCCTCGCCACGGAGAGCGCTCCGAATTCCAGTTGACGGCCGGCCGGCTCCGGTCCAAAATAGTTGCACGTGAGACTATCTAGCAGATCAGTCCTCTTCTGACCAGAGCCGAGGTTAGTGTATGGCGCCGGCCAATACGCATCAGGCCAAGACCCAGTTCGGCTATCGCCGCCATCCCGATCAGGACCGCCCGGGGCCACGCCCCGCGGCGCATGCGGTCGTGATTGTCGGTGCCGGCCCGGTCGGCCTGTCGCTGGCGATCGATCTCGCCCAGCGCGGCCAGCGCGTCGTGCTGCTGGACGATGCCGACCGCATCGGCGAAGGCTCGCGCGCGATCTGCTTCTCGAAGCGCTCGCTGGAATATTGGGACCGACTCGGCGTCGGCGACCGCATGGTCGACAAGGGCGTGGTGTGGAGCGTCGGCCGGATCTTTCACGGCGAGCAGCAGCTCTACCAGTTCAATCTGCTGCCGGAAGACGGTCACAAGCGTCCGGCCTTCATCAATCTCCAGCAATATTACGCCGAAGCCTATCTGGTCGATCGCATCAACGAACTGCCCGAGATCGACCTGCGCTGGCGCAACAAGGTGACGGCGCTGGAGCAGCGCAACGACTCCGCGCTGCTGACGATCGAAACGCCTGAAGGCGCCTATCGCCTGAATGCGCAATATGTCATCGCCTGCGACGGTGCGCGGTCGTCGCTGCGCCAGATGGTCGGTGCGGAATTTGCGGGCCAGGTGTTCGAGGATCAGTTCCTGATCGCCGACGTCAAGATGACGGCGGAATTTCCCACCGAGCGTTGGTTCTGGTTCGATCCGCCGTTCCATGCCGGGCGTTCGGCGCTCTTGCACCGGCAGCCCAACGATGTCTGGCGCATCGATCTCCAGCTCAACCGTTACGCCGATCCTGTCGTCGAGAAGAAGCCGGAAAACGTGCGGCCGCGGATTGCGCGCATGCTCGGCCACGACAAGTTCGAGTTCGAGTGGATCTCGCTGTACAAATTCCAGTGCCGGCGGATGGATCGCTTCATCCATGGCCGCGTGATCTTCGCCGGCGATTCCGCGCATCAGGTCTCGCCCTTCGGTGCGCGCGGCGCCAATTCCGGACTTGAAGACGCGGAGAACCTGTCCTGGAAGCTCGATCGCGTGCTGCGGGGCAAATCGCCCGCGAGCCTGCTCGAGAGTTATCATACCGAGCGCAGCGCAGCCGCCGACGAGAACATCCGCGAATCCACCCGCTCGACCGATTTCATGGCACCGAACTCGCATCAGGAAGCGCGGCTGCGCAAGGCGGTGCTGTCGCTGGCCAAGGAGACCGAGTTCGGCAAGCGCATGGTCAATGGCGGACGACTCTCGGTGCCGTGCAGCTATGACTCGCCGCTGTCCTCGCTCGATGCGGATGCGTGGCGCGGTGGACCCTCGCCCGGCTGTTCGATGCTCGATGCACCCGTCTCAACGCGCGCCGGCGAGCAGATCTATCTGACGGATGCCTTCCGCAACGGTGGAACGGACTTCACCTTGCTGTCGTTCAGCAATGGCGCGCCGATCGATGCGCCCGATGGCATCAAGGGCATCCGCATTGGTGGCGAGGGCGGACTTGCCGATCCCTCGGGTCTGGCCGCAAAGCGCTACGCCGCCGAGCCGGGCTCCGCCTATCTGCTGAGGCCCGACGGCTATGTCGCGGCGCGCTTCCGCCATCCGACGCGTTCGGCGATCGCGGCGGCGTTGGCGCGGGCCGAAGGTTTGTATTGAGGTTTCGCATGCCGCTTTCAACCAGCTCGAACTTCGCACGCCCGGACGATGCCTTCCGCGCCATCGTCGAGGCGCATCGCGGACTCACCGAGGAGCAGAGCGCGGATTTCGACGCGGCGCTGGTGCTGATCCTCGCCAATCATATCGGCGACATCGACGTGCTGCGCGAGGCGATCGGGCTCGCCAGGCGCCGCATGATCGATGACCAGCAGCAGCAACAGCAACAACAATAGACTTGTAAGGACGAACTAATGGCGAAGAACTTCGCATCCACCGGCGACCTCTCCGAGAAGACAATCACCTTCGCCGAGATCGGCCCCGATCTCTATGCCTTCACCGCCGAGGGCGATCCGAATACGGCCGTGATCGTCGGCGACGACGGCTGCCTCGTGTTCGATGCGCAGGCGACGCCGGCGATGGCGAACAAAGTGATCGAGCGCGTGCGCGCCGTCACCGACAAGCCGATCAAATATGTCGTGCTGTCGCATTATCACGCCGTGCGCGTGCTCGGAGCCTCCGCCTACAAGGCCCAAGGCATCGTCGCCTCGCAGGAAACCTATCGGCTGATCGAGGAGCGCGGCAAGCAGGATTGGGATTCCGAATACGGCCGCTTCCCGCGCCTGTTCCAGGACGCGCAGAGCATTCCCGGCCTGACCTGGCCGACGCTGACCTTCGAAGGCGAGATGTCGATCTATCTCGGCAAGCGCGAGGTGCGGCTGATGCAGCTGGGTGCCGGCCACACCTCCGGCGACATCGTCGCCTGGGTGCCGGATGCGGAGGTGATGTTCTCCGGGGATCTCATCGAATATCACTCGGCCTGCTATTGCGGCGATGCGCATTTGCGCGAATGGCCGATGACGCTGAATGAGATCCGCAACTTCAATCCCAAGGCGATCGCGCCCGGCCGAGGCGATGCGCTGAAGGGCACCGCTACGGTACGCGAGGCCATCGCGATGACGCGGGATTTCGTCACCTCGCTCTATGGCGCGGCCGAAATCTCGGTTGCCAAGGGCCGCACGCTGAAGGAGTCGATGGCGGCGACCCGCGAGGTGATGGATCCGAAATTTTCGAGTTTCGCCATCTACGAGCACTGCCTGCCGTTCAACGTGTCGCGCGCCTACGACGAAGCATCCGGGATCGACGATCCCGTGATCTGGACCGACAAGCGCGACCAGGAAATGTGGGCCGCCTTGCAAGGAGGAGGATAGTCATGAACATCAATACCTCGCCTGACCAGATCGTTCGCAGCTCGGCCCAGGTCACGCCGGGCTACATGTCCGGCTTCGGCAATAGTTTTGAGACCGAGGCGCTGCCGGGCGCGCTGCCGATCGGACGCAACTCGCCGCAGCGTTGCGCCTACGGGCTCTATGCCGAGCAGCTTTCCGGCTCGCCCTTCACCGCGCCGCGTGGCACCAATGAACGCTCCTGGCTGTATCGTATCCGTCCGTCGGTGAAGCATTCCGGCCGCTTCGAGAAGATCGATGCCGGACTGTGGCGCTCGGCGCCATGCCACGAATACGATCTCCCGATCGCGCAGCTGCGCTGGGATCCGACGCCGATCCCGAAGGAGGAGCTCACCTTCGTCCAGGGCGTGCAGACCATGACGACGGCGGGCGATGTGAACACGCAAGCAGGCATGGCCGCGCATGTCTATCTCATCACCAAATCGATGGTGGATCAGCATTTCTACAACGCCGACGGCGAATTGCTGTTCGTGCTGCAGCAGGGTAATCTTCGTCTCGTCACCGAGTTCGGCCGCATCGATGCCGAGCCCGGCGAGATCGTAGTGATTCCGCGCGGCGTCAAGTTCCGTGTCGAGATTCCGAACGGGCCGGCGCGCGGCTATCTCTGCGAGAACTATGGCGGCGCCTTCACGCTGCCGGAGCGTGGCCCGATCGGCGCCAATTGTCTTGCCAATGCGCGCGACTTCCTGACGCCGGTCGCGAACTACGAGGACAAGGACACGCCGACCGAGCTGTTCGTGAAATGGGGCGGCTCGCTGTTCAAGACGACGCTGCCGCATTCACCGATCGACGTCGTCGCCTGGCACGGCAATTACGCGCCCTACAAATACGACCTGCGCGCGTTTTCCCCGGTCGGCGCGATCAGCTTCGATCATCCCGATCCCTCGATCTTCACGGTGCTGACCTCGCCCTCGGAGACCGCGGGCACGGCGAATATCGACTTCGTCATCTTCCCCGAGCGCTGGATGGTCGCGGAAAACACCTTCCGTCCGCCCTGGTACCACATGAACATCATGAGCGAGTTCATGGGCCTGATCTACGGCGTCTACGACGCCAAACCGCAGGGCTTCGTTCCCGGCGGCATCTCCTTGCACAATTGCATGCTGCCGCACGGACCTGATCGCGACGCCTTCGAGCACGCCAGCAATGGCGAGCTGAAGCCGGTGAAGCTCACGGGCACCATGGCCTTCATGTTCGAGACCCGCTACCCGCAGCGCGTCACCGCGCATGCCGCGAAGTCCTCGACGCTGCAGGACGATTACGCCGATTGCTGGAAGGGCCTGGAGAAGCGCTTCGATCCGAACAAGCCGTAGTCTTTCTTACCCTCCCCTGGAGGGGGAGGGTCGCTACGCATGCAGCGAAGCGGAATGCGTAGCGGGGTGGGGTGACGGTCCCTCCACGTCCAACAGTCCCCGTGTTGAGAGGTCACCCCACCCCGTCTCATATTTCGCTGCGCTCAATATGAGCCGACCCTCCCCCTCCAGGGGAGGGTGACACCGCCACCGCTGCGCCATGGGAAACCAATGCCCCACCCCAACGACCCCAGCCTCCGCTCCTTCATCGAGGTCGACCCCGCCTCGGACTTTCCGATTCAGAACCTGCCCTATGGCGTGTTCTCGACCGCGGCCAATCCGACGCCGCGGGTTGGTGTGGCGATCGGAGGCTACGTGCTCGATCTCTGGGAGCTCGAGCAGGATTCCCGGCTCGACGTCGGCCCGTTCGGCGTGTTCTCCGGGGCCTCGCTCAATCCCTTCATGGCGTTGGGGCCGAAGGTGTGGGCGAAGACGCGGGCGCGGATCAGCGAACTGCTCCGTCACGATCATCATGAGCTGCGCGACAACGAGGAGCTGCGCAGCCGCGCGCTGGTGCCGATGCGCGATGCGAAGCTCCACATGCCGTTCGCAGTCTCCGGCTACACCGATTTCTATTCTTCCAAGGAGCACGCCACCAATGTCGGCGTGATGTTCCGCGGCAAGGACAATGCGCTGCAGCCGAACTGGCTGCACATGCCGATCGCTTATAACGGCCGCGCCTCCACCGTCGTGGTCTCCGGCACCAAGGTGAAGCGGCCGCGCGGGCAGCTGAAGCCGCCGAATGTGGAGCTGCCGAGCTTTGCGCCGTGCAAGCGGCTCGATTTCGAGCTGGAGATGGGCGCCGTCATCGGCCAGGCTTCGCCGATGGGCGGCATGCTCAGCGAGCAACAGGCCGAGGAGATGATCTTCGGATTCGTGCTGCTCAACGACTGGAGCGCGCGCGACATCCAGCAATGGGAATACGTGCCGCTCGGCCCATTCCTCGCAAAAGCCTTCGCGACCTCGATCAGCCCCTGGGTGGTGACGCGCGAGGCGCTGGAGCCGTTCCGCCTGAAGGGACCGGAGCAGCAGCCGGTGCCGCTCGACTATCTCAAGCAGACCAAGCCACAGAACTACGATGTCGAGCTCGACGTCTCCTTGCGCGCTGCGGGGGCCAATGCGCCTGTCAGCATCAGCCGCACCAATTTCAAATACATGTACTGGTCCTCGGTGCAGCAGCTGATGCACCATGCTTCTTCCGGCTGCGCCATGAATGTCGGCGATCTCCTCGGCAGCGGCACCATCTCCGGCCCGGAGAAGAACCAGCGCGGCAGCTTGTTGGAGATTTCTTGGAACGGCACCGAGCCGGTCGAGCTGCCCGGCGGCACCAAGCGCTCGTTCCTGGAGGACGGCGACAGCCTCGTGATGCGCGGCTGGTGCCAGGGCAACGGCTATCGCGTCGGGTTCGGCGAGGTCGAGGGGACGATTGTGGCGGCGGAGTGAGCCGCCGTCCCTGTCACAACCTCCGTCATTGCGAGCGCAGCGAAGCAATCCAGAATCTCTCCGCGGCGGCAGTCTGGATTGCTCCGTCGCATCAGCGCCAAATTGCTACGCAATTTTGTCGCGAGCTCCTCGCAAGAACGTGGAGAGAGAGCCTATCGTTTCTCCGGCGGCACGTCGCGGATTCGTGCGCAATGCGCTGCGACATCCTCCACGCTGTACTTCAGATGCACGCGCTTGTCTGACGGCACGTGCTTGGCCACGCACACGCCCGGCCGCCATTCCCGCGCCGGCCTGATCGGGCGCGGCACAAATCCGCCGCCGCAGTTCGGGCAGACGTTGAACAGCTTCGTTTCGACGCAATCCGCACAGAACGTGCATTCATAGGAGCAGATCCGCGCATCGGTTGCGTTCGGCGGCAGGTCGCGGTCGCAATATTCGCAGTTCGGTCGCAGCTGCAGGGCCATGTTGAATCTCCGGACATGGAGCTGCGATCATCGCAGATCGTGTAGCCAGCGCGAATGCCATAGTTCCCTCGATTTCAGCCGGGCTTGATCTCCTTGAGCGGGAGCCGTGAGCTCTCCTTCAGCCGGTCGAGGACGATCGAGGAGCGAACATGCGCCACGCTCTGGTGCGGCATCAGAACGTCGTTGACGAGGTTGGACAGGCCCTTGAGGTCGCGCAGCACGGCTTTGAGCACGTAGTCGGCATCGCCCGTCAGCGAATACGCCTCCTGGATCTCGTCGATCCGGTTCACCAGCGCGCGGAAGCGCTTGGAGTTGTCCGGTGAGTGGGTCGCAAGCCCCACCTGGATGAAGGCGATCACGCCGAAGCCGAGCGCTTCGCTGGAAAGATCGGCGTGATAGCCTGATATCACCTTTTCCTCTTCCAGCCGCATCCGCCGCCGCGAGCATTGCGAGGCGGAGAGACCCGCGAGGTCGGCAAGCTCCTGGTTGGTGAGGCGGCCATCGTCCTGGAGTGCACCCAGGATCTTGAGGTCGAACGCGTCCACGGAAATCATGCGTCAATCGTCCAATTCATGCACGAGTCGTGCATAAGCTAGCGGAATCGTGTGCCGTTTGCACGCCCCTTGCGCGCTTCATGAAGGACAATTCCTCCCAGCCAGCAATTTGGGAGAACCGTCAATGGGTCCGTTTCCGCATGATGCACCGCCGGCCACTGTTAGCGCCGACAATCCGATGGGCACCGACGGATTCGAGTTCGTCGAATATGCGCATCCCCACCCGGAAGAGCTGCACGCGCTGTTCAAGCTGATGGGCTATGCACCCGTCGCGCGTCATAGAACTAAGAAGATCACGGTCTACCGCCAGGGCGACATCAACTATCTCGTCAACGAGGAGCCGGGTACTCACGGCTATGAATTCGTCGCCGCGCATGGCCCCTGTGCGCCCTCGATGGCATTCCGCGTGGTCGATGCCAAGGCGGCCTATGACCGGGCGATTGCGCTCGGTGCCGAGCCGGCCGATGTGTCATCCGCACAGAAGACGCTCGACGTGCCCGCGATCAAGGGCATCGGCGGCAGCCTGCTTTATCTGGTCGATCGTTACGGTGACAAGGGCTCGGCCTATGATGCCGAGTTCGAATGGCTGGGCGCACGCGACCCGCGACCGGTCGGTGCCGGCCTGTTCTATCTCGACCATCTTACCCACAACGTTCATCGCGGCCGCATGGACGTCTGGGCCGGCTTTTATGAGAAGCTGTTCAACTTCCGCCAGATTCGCTTCTTCGACATCGAAGGCCGCGCCTCCGGCTTGTTTTCGCGAGCGCTGACCAGCCCCGACGGCAAGATCCGGATTCCGATCAACGAGGACGCCGGCGATTCCGGACAGATCGAGGAATATCTCAAGACCTATCGCGGTGAAGGCATCCAGCACATCGCCTGCGGCTGCCGAGACATCTACCGCACCATCGAAGGCCTGCGCGAAGCCGGCCTGCCGTTCATGCCGTCCCCGCCCGACACCTATTTCGAGCGGATCGATACGCGCCTGTCCAAGCACGGCGAAGACGTCGCACGGCTCCGCAAGAACGGCATCCTCATCGACGGCGAGGGCGTGGTCGAGGGTGGCCAGACCAAGGTGCTGCTGCAGATCTTCTCGGCCAATGCCATCGGCCCGATCTTCTTCGAGTTCATCCAGCGCAAGGGCGACGACGGCTTTGGCGAGGGCAATTTCAAGGCCCTGTTCGAATCGATCGAGGAGGACCAGATCCGCCGCGGGGTGCTGAAGGTGGAGAACGCGGCGTAGGGCGGCAGCCGCGCTGCCCTAGGGTGGGCAAAGGCGCGTAGCGCCGTGCCCACCATCTCTGTGTGATCTCGCTCAAAGCGGTGGGCACGCTTCGCTTTGCCCACCCTTGTTTTAGCGCACCGGACTAGAATGGCCTCGTTCCGTGAGGAATGGCCCAGCTCGGGTGGCCGCCCGAGCTGGGCTGCCGATCGATCGGATCGATGCCCACCGAAGCCTTGAGGGCTGCCTTTCGTAGCAGGATCGCGATCGGTACTTCATCGGGACCCGGATGGTTGAACGAACTTTAGGTTCGCACACACAAGGGAGGGTCGACGAAGATGGCCAAGCGTATCACGATCTGTGCCGGGATCGATACCGGTAAACGTAAGCTCGATGTGGCACTTGATGGCAGTTTGGAGCGGCTTCAGGCCGATAACACGCCGGATGGCTATAAAGTGCTGGTGGAATGGTTGCAGCGCCACAAGGTCAAACGGGTCGGGATCGAGGCGAGCGGCGGCTATGAGCAGGCTGTCGTCGCCGAGTTGCGGCGCCAGCGGTTTGTGGTCGTCGTATTTCAGCCGGCCCAGGTGCGCGCTTATGCCGTGTTCCAGCTGCAGCGCGCCAAGAACGACAAGATCGATGCCGCGCTGATTGCGGCCTGCACCGCCGCGGTCAAGAAGATCCACGCAGCTCCGGATCCCCGCTTGCTGCCATTTGCCGAGCACCTGACGATGATCGACCAGATCACCGAGGACATTGCTCGGCTGAAGAACCGGATCGAGAGCTGCCGCAATATGCGGCTCCAGAAGCTGTGGAAGGAGGATATCGCTCGCCTGGCCAAGCGCGAGAAGGTCGAACTGAAGGCAGGCCGCCGCAATCCGTGAGCATCGCGATCTTGCCGAGCGGCTCGACTTGATCAACAGCATCGATGGTATCGGGCTAAAGACCGCCATGGTCATTCTGGTGCGGATGCCCGAGATCGGTCAGATCACGCGCGAGCAAGCGGCCGCGCTGGCTGGCATTGCCCCTTACGATGACGACAGCGGCGATCGCACCGGCGTTCGTCACATCGCCGGCGGGCGTGAACGGCTGCGACGTGCGCTCTTTACTGCGGCGCTGCCGGCGTCATTTCGCTGGAATCCGCAGCTCATCACGCTCTATGGAAGGCTGATGGGAGCAGGCAAGGAACACAAGCGCGCATTGATCGCTTGCGCCAGAAAGCTATTAATCTTCGCCAACACAGTGGTCGCCCGCGGCACGCCTTGGCAGACAAAACCGCCCGAGATCGCGAGGGCTCCGGCTACCTGATGGCGTTTCTTTGTTCGGCCGAAGCACCGTTTCTTCGTCCCGACCTGCCGTCACAAAGACGCCGCGCGCCGCGGCCGTCAAAGGCTGGCCGTCGCCCTGGCCTCAACTCCATCTCCGCTGCCGCCAGGCCACGCCTTGACGGCCGCAAGCACGGCGTCATGCTACCCTCAGCGATCGGGCGAATCTAATGGTTGCTACAAGAGCGTGCTCGTCGGCTTTACCTCTTCCATGCCTTCGTCACCGCGGTGATCTCCGCCGCTTCCGGCTCACGCACGGCCGATGGCGTGCGTGAGAATCGCGGCGCGGGTGCCGGCTGCTTCACGCCGTGGCGCTCGATGAAGACATTACGGGCGACCATGTGTGGATGTTGTGTCGCCTCCGACATGGTCAGCACCGGCGCGAAGCAGATGTCGGTGCCTTCCATGATCCTGCACCAGTCCTCGCGCGTCTTGCTTTTGAACACCGCCTTCAGCTTCTCCTTCAGCGCGGGCCAGGCCTTGCGGTCCATCTGCGCGTCGAAATCCGCATCCGTCAGGCCGGCGCGCTCGCGCAGCAGCGCGTAGAATTGCGGCTCGATCGAGCCGATCGAAATGAAGTGCCCGCAAGCGCATTCATAGACGCCATAGAAATGCGCGCCGCCGTCGAGGAAGTTCTGGTTGCGCTCCTCGGTCCAGCGGCCGATCGTGGTCATGTCGAAGAAGAACGACATCAGCGACGCCGCGCCGTCGCACATCGCGGCGTCGACCACCTGACCCTTGCCGGATTTTTGCGCTTCCAACAGCGCTGCGAGCACGCCGACGACCAGATAGAGCGCGCCGCCACCGAAATCGCCGACCAGGTTGAGCGGCGGCACCGGTGCTTCCTTCGTGCCGATCGCGGCGAGCGCGCCGGTGATGGAGATGTAGTTGATGTCGTGGCCGGCGGCGTTGGCGAGCGGGCCTTCCTGGCCCCAACCGGTCATGCGGCCATAGACGAGCTTCGGGTTGCGCGCGAGCACGACGTCGGGCCCGAGCCCGAGCCGCTCCATGACGCCGGGACGGAATCCTTCGATCAGCGCATCGGCGCTGGCCAGGAGGTCGAGCACCTCTGCGATCGCGCCCCTGTCCTTGAGGTCGAGCTCGATCAGCTTGCGGCCGCGGCCCGCCACCGATTTCATGCTCTTCTTGGCGCCGACGCGATCGAGCGTGACGACGTCGGCGCCCATGTCGGCCAGCATCATGCAGGCGAACGGACCGGGCCCGATGCCGGCGAATTCGACGATGCGGAAGCCCGCGAGCGGGCCGGAAGCGCGGCCGGACGAGCCTTCGGATTTGTCTTGGGCTGATTTCTGGGCTGATTTCTGGGCTGATTGATCGAGCACGTTTTGTTTCCTCGGGTCGCGGGCGGTTGCCGGGATCCGGCAAGCGCCTCCGACGTTCCTCTGTGGGCGAGTTAATTGGCTGATTAACTTTTCCCGCCTTCACGCCAGCGAGGCAAGCGGTTTTCATGCATCGGCGCATAATAAAAGCGGCGCGCACCGAAGTGCGCGCCGCGGAAAATTTGTGCTGAGACGCTGGAGCGGGATGGTCAGCCCGCTGCCGCCACCGCGCGCTGCGCCATCACCTTGACGAGGTTGGCGCGGTACTCCGCCGAGCCATGGATGTCAGCGAGCAATCCGCTCGCGGGAATGCTGACGCTGTCGATCGCCGCCGGCGACCAGTTCGTCTTCAGCGCGGCTTCGATCGCAGGCACCCGCATCACGCCGTTCTGCGAGGCACCGGTGGCGGCGACCCGAACCTCGCCCGACTTGGTCTGCGCGACGAACACGCCGGCCAGCGCGAAACGCGAGGCCGGATGCGGCATCTTGGAATAGCCGGCTTTCGCCGGAACCGGGAACGACACGGCGGTAATGATCTCGCCGTCTTCGAGCGCGGTCGTGAACAGGCCCTTGAAGAAATCGGCCGCCGCAATCGACCGTTTGTTGGTCTTCACGGTCGCATCGAGCGCAAGCAGCGCGGCCGGATAGTCGGCGGCGGGATCGTTGTTGGCGATCGAGCCGCCGATCGTGCCGCGGTAGCGCACGGCGGGATCGCCGATCAGCGAGGCCAGGTAGGCGAGCGCAGGGATCGCCTTCTTCGCGGCGTCGCTGGTCGCGACATCGTAATGCGGCGTGGCGGCCTTGATGGTCAGCGTATCGCCGGAGGCTTCGACGCCGATCATGTCCTTGATCTTGGCGACATCGATCACGTCGGAGGGACCTGCGAGGCGCTGCTTCATCACCGGCAGCAACGTCTGCCCGCCGGCGAGGAATTTCGCCTCGCTGCTTTTGGCGAACAGGCTGGCAGCCTCGTCGACCGAGGAGGCACGATGATAGGTGGTCTGGTACATCTTGGTTGCTCCTGAAATCTTTTCTCTGTCATTCCGGGATGCGCCGAAAGGCGCAGACCCGGAATCTCGAGGTTGAATTCTTAAGCTCCAGATTCCGGGTTCGACGCTTGGCCTCGCCCCGGAATGACGACGATGAGGCGGTTAAGCCGCGTGGATCGTGCGCCACACCCGGTCAGGGGTTGCGGGCATTTCCAGGTTGTTCTTGCCGATCGCATCCGTGATCGCGTTGATCACGGCCGCAGACGCCCCGATCGCGCCGGCCTCACCGCAACCCTTGATGCCCAGGGGATTGCCCGGGCACAGCGTCGTGGTGTGGGAGAGGTTGAACGAGGGCAGGTCGTCGGCGCGCGGCATGGCATAGTCCATGAACGAGGCCGTGACCGGCTGGCCGTTGGCATCGTAGATCGCGTGCTCGAGCAGTGCCTGGCCAATGCCTTGCGCGAGGCCGCCATGGACCTGGCCCTCGACGATCATCGGGTTGATCAGCCGGCCGAAATCGTCGGCCGCGACGAAGTTGATGAACGAGGTCTTGCCGGTGCCGGGATCGACTTCGAGCTCGCAAATATAAGCGCCGGCGGGGAAGGTGAAATTGGTCGGGTCGTAGAAGGCGCTCTCCTTCAGGCCCGGCTCCATCCCCTCAGGCAGATTGTGCGCGGTGTAGGCCGCAAGCGCGACCATCGGGAACGCGATCGCCTTGTCGGTGCCGGTCACCTTGAACTCGCCGTTCTCGATGACGATGTCGGCTTCCGAGGCCTCGAGCGCATGCGCTGCGATCTTCTTGGCCTTGGACTCGACCTTCTCCATCGCCTTCAGGATCGCGGTGAGGCCGACGGCCGCCGAGCGCGAGCCGTAGGTGCCCATGCCGAACTGCACCTTGTCGGTGTCGCCATGGACGATCGAGACCTGGCTGATGGGAACGCCGAGACGGTCTGCCACGAGCTGGCAGAAGGTGGTCTCGTGACCCTGGCCATGGCTGTGCGATCCCGTGAGGATCTCGATGGTGCCGACCGGATTGACGCGGACCTCAGCCGATTCCCACAGGCCGACGCCGGCGCCCAGGCTGCCGACCGCCTTGGACGGTGCGATGCCGCAGGCTTCGATGTAGCAGGACACCCCGATGCCGCGCAGCTTGCCTTGTGACTTTGCTTGCGCCTTGCGGGCAGGGAAGCCGGCATAGTCGATCGCCTTCATCGCGGCATCGAGCGAGGCGTTGAAGTCGCCGGTGTCGTAGGCCATGATGACCGGCGTCTGGTGCGGGAACTGGGTGATGAAGTTGGTCCGGCGCAATTGGGCCGGATCGACATTCAGCTGCCGCGCCGCCGTTTCCATCAGCCGCTCGATCAGATAGCTCGCCTCCGGCCGGCCCGCGCCGCGATAGGCATCGACCGGCGTGGTGTTGGTGTAGACCCCGATGACCTCGGCATGGATCGCCGGGATGTTGTACTGGCCCGACAGCAGCGTCGCGTAGAGATAGGTCGGCACCGAGGACGAGAACAGCGACATGTAGGCGCCGAAATTGGCGTAGGTCTTCACCCTCAGGCCAATGATCTTGTTGTTGGCGTCGAACGCCATCTCGGCATGGGTGATGTGGTCGCGGCCATGTGCGTCGGTGAGGAAGGCCTCGGTGCGGTCGCCGGTCCATTTGACGGGACGGCCGACTTTCTTCGAGGCCCACAACGCCACCATTTCTTCGGGGTAGATGAAGATCTTCGAGCCGAAGCCGCCGCCGACGTCGGGGGCGATCACGCGCAGCTTGTGCTCGGGCGCGATGTTGTAGAACGCCGACAGCACGAGGCGGGCGACGTGCGGGTTCTGCGACGTCGTGTAGAGCGTGAAGTGCTCTTCCGCCGCGTCGTAATCAGCGATCGCCGCGCGCGGCTCCATCGCATTCGGCGCGAGGCGGTTGTTGGTGACGTCGAGCTTCACCACATTGGCGGCCTTCGAGAAGGCGGCATTCACCGCGCCCTCGTCGCCGATCACCCAGTCATAGACCTGGTTGCCGGGGGCTTCGGGATGAAGCTGCGGCGCGCCGGTCTTGATCGCGGCGTGCATGTCGGCGACCGCGGGAAGCTCCTCGTAATCGACGACGACGGCCTCCGCCGCGTCGCGTGCCAGATTCTTGCTCTCGGCGATCACGACGGCGACGGCCTGGCCGACGAAGCGCACCGTCTCGGGCGCCATCGCCGGCCATGCGCCCATCTTCATCGGGCTGCCGTCCTTGGAGGTGATGGCCCAGCCGCAGATCAGGTTGCCGACCTTGTCGTCGACGAGCTGCTTGCCGGTGAGCACCGCGACCACGCCCGGCATCTTCAGCGCGGCGGACGAGTCGATCCCCTTCACCTTGGCGTGCGCGTGCGGGCTGCGGATGAAATAGGCATGGGTCATGCCCGTCAGCTTGATGTCGTCGACGTAACGGCCCTTGCCGGTAATGAAGCGCTTGTCTTCCTTGCGCACGACGCGTGCGCCGATGCCTTCAACACCCATGTCTGGTCCTCCCGACCGGAAATTTGTTGACCCGCGCTTTCCCTCGAAAGCGGCGGTGGTTTTCTTGTTTGCGGCGGCCTCGTTACTCGGCCGCCTGCGCAACCTTCATGCGGCCGGCCGCATCCAGCACGGCTTTGACGATGTTGTGATAGCCGGTGCAGCGGCAGATATTGCCTTCGAGCTCGTGGCGGACGGTGGCTTCGTCGAGCTGTCCACCATGGCGTTGCACGATGTCGATCGCCGACATGATCATGCCCGGCGTGCAATAGCCGCACTGCAGGCCGTGATTGTCGCGGAAAGCGGCCTGCATCGGATGCAGTTCCTCGCCCTTGGCGATGCCTTCGATGGTGGTGACGTTGGCACCGTCGGCCTGTCCTGCCAGCATGGTGCAGGATTTCACGGCGCGGCCGTCCATGTGCACGACGCAGGCGCCGCACTGACTGGTGTCGCAGCCGACATGGGTTCCCGTGAGATTGAGATGGTCGCGCAGGAGCTGGACCAGCAGCGTGCGGTCCTCGACGTCGACAGCAACGGCCTTGCCGTTGACCGTCAGTTTGACTGTAGACACTTGGAGTCCTCCCAGAGTGATTTTGATTGGTTCTAATTAGAGACAGCGCGAGCGAAACTTTGCAACTGGGATTTTGGCGACCGCGCGTCATGTAAAAGACATCGTGCGGCCGTCGCAGTCGTACGCTCCGGCCACGACAATCCGCACCGCCGCCGGTGCGTGGCGTGACCTTGCAGGAAGCTTGCGGAAAAGGTCGCTCCGCCATCTGCGATGGCAAGTTCGACCGCCGTCATGCGAAGCGCTTTGTCCTGGTGGCGCCTGCCTTGGTCATGCTTGCCGCTTGCCCCTGGACTCGGCGCCGTCGTGCGTCGTTTCTCCCTTGAATGCCTTGTTCGTTGCGCAAATAGGAGCACGCGCTCCCGTCTTTGTAATCGCGATCTTGGTAGTAGGCGGAGACCACTTAAGTCATTGATTTTGCTTATGGCGATGCAGCGAAGCCGCGCCCGCCGCGCGGCTCGCCGGCAAGCCGCGTCAGCCACGATCTTCTAGTACTTCCTGGCGATTGATCGCAGCCGGGCCTCCCCCTAGTCGGACCGTACAAGTCAACGACCAAAAGGGTGGAAGCGATGCAGATGAATGACAGTCAGCGGATCCCGGCGTCGAAGGCCACGGTGTGGGCTGCGCTCAACGATCCCGATATTCTCAGGCGCTGCATTCCCGGCTGCCAATCGCTCGAGATGACATCGTCGACGCAGATGACAGCGACCGTTGTGCTGAAGGTCGGTCCAGTGAAGGCAACGTTCAGCGGCAAGGTGACGCTGACCGACATCGATGCGCCCAACGGCTACCGCATCATCGGCGAAGGCGCCGGCGGCGTCGCGGGCTTTGCCAAGGGCGGCGCGAAGGTCAGGCTGGAAGAAGAATCGCCTGACCTCACCATCCTGCATTACGAAGCCGACGCGCAGATCGGCGGCAAGCTCGCACAGCTCGGCTCGCGACTGATCGAATCGACGTCGCGAAAACTTGCCGCGAACTTCTTCCAAAGCTTTGCAGGCGTGGTAGCGCCATCATCTTGACCGATGCACGCAAGGACAATCGGATTGCGGGCGCGATGTTGCCCAAATCCGATGACGCATTTCGGGCTGCAAAATACGGGCAAGACGCAAGCCGGGACAACGAGATGAGCGGCGAGAGCCGGCAATGATCTGCACTACTACCTTCCGCCTATACTAAGCGCGAAAAGGCGATGCTGTAATTTCGAACCATGGCTCGCGGGCAAACTGCGCGTCACGAGCGCAACGCGCTCAGGCGCCCAACGAGGCGTGCACAACAACATCGCGGAGGGAATACATGACCTTTGGAACGAAGGGCTTCTTGGCTGGCATCTCCATGATTGCGATGCTTGCCGCCGTTACACCGGGCGTTCGCGCCAACGACTCCCTGCTCAAGGCGCAATCCGATTCGAATCAGTGGGCTGTCGCCGGCCACGACTATGGCAACACGCGCTTCAGCCCGCTGAAGCAGATCAACACCGAAAACGCCGGCAAGCTGACGCTGGCTTATTCCTTCTCGCTGGCGTCGCTGCGTTCGAACGAATCCTCGCCGATCGTCATCGGCAACACGCTCTACGTTTCGAGCTCGTGGGGGCCGAAATACGTCTATGCGCTCGATGCCGCCACCGGCGCGCGCAAATGGACCTGGGAGCCCGACATTCCCGAGGACGTGCTGCAATACGCCTGCTGCGACGTGAACAATCGCGGCGTCTCCTATGCCGACGGCAAGATCTTCGTCGGCCGCCTCGACGGCAAGCTGACGGCGCTCGATGCCGCGACCGGCAAGGCGCTGTGGACGGCGAAGGTGGTCGACTACAAGCAGGGTTCGGTCATCACCTCGCCGCCGCTCGTCGTGCGCGACAAGGTCATCACCGGTTTCGGTGGCGGCGAATACGGCGTGCGCGGTGCGCTCCAGGCCTTCGACATCAACACCGGCAAGCAGGTGTGGCAGACCTACACCGTTCCGTCCCCGGACGAGCCCGGTGGCGACACCTGGAAGGGCGATTCCGCCCAGCATGGCGGCGGCGCGGCCTGGCTAGTCGGCTCCTACGATCCGAAGAGCGACACGGTCTATTGGGGCACCAGCAATCCCGGCCCGTGGAACACGGCGGTGCGTTCGACCGGCGACGGAAATTTCGGCAAGCTGACCAACCTCTACACCGCCTCGACGCTGGCGCTCGATCCCAACACCGGCAAGATCAAGTGGCACATCCAGACCACGCCGGCCGACGCCTGGGACTATGACGGCGTCAACGAAGCCGTGCTCGCGGATCTGAAGATCGGCGGCAGCACCGTTCCGGCGCTCATGAAGGCGGATCGCAACGGCTATTTCTTCGTCGCCAATCGCGAGACCGGCAAGGTGTTGTCGGCGGAGAAATACGTGTTCTCGAACTGGGCCAAGAAGTGGGACGTCGCCACGATGCGCGCGGTCGAGGATCCCGACAAGCGTCCCGGGCCGAATCATCCCGCCAAGGACATCTGCCCGAACCTGATCGGCGGCAAGAACTGGCAGCCGATGTCGTTCAATCCGCAGACCGGCCTCGTCTACATCCCGTCCAACAATGTCTGCATGGACTGGTCGGTCAGTGATGTCGCCTACAAGCGTGGCGTGTTCTATCTCGGCGCCGAATTCCCGACCAAGGAAGGCCCCGGCGGCTTCCTCGGCGAGCTCGTGGCCTGGGATCCGGTCGCGCAGAAGAAGGTCTGGTCGATCAAGGAAGACCTGCCGTTCAACGGCGGAACGCTGACCACTGGCGGTGGTCTCGTGTTTGCCGGCAACATCCATGGCGACTTCCGCGCCATCGATGCGAGATCCGGCAAGGTGCTGTGGAGCAAAAATCTCGGCTCCGGCATCGGCGCCGGCCCGGTGACCTACCAGGTCGACGGCAAGCAATATGTCGCCATCGTCGTCGGCCGCACGGCTGCGCTGCCTGCGTTCCTGGGCGAGGTAGGTAAGAAGATGACGGCCGCAGCCCCCGAGGGCGGTTCGCTCTTCGTGTTCTCCGTCCAGTGACCACTCGCGCGCGTATCCCCGAGGTGACGGGATACGCGCGCGTTTTTTTAAGACATGAGCTGCGGCATCGACGAGGCCTGGTGCCGCCGCGCCTGGCCCAACGAGCTCCGCCAAGGGAAACGCCAAGGGAAACGCAAAGGGAGACGAGGATGCGTCCGAATCATTCTGCCATCGGTGCGAGCCGATATCGCGCCATCGCAGGCCTGCTCGCATGTGCCGCCGCGCTGGTCGCTCCGGCCTTGCCGCTGCATGCCGACGAGGCGCAGCCGCTACGCCTCTGCGCCGATCCGACCAACCTTCCATTCTCGAGCGATAGTCCGTCGCAGCCGGGGTTCTATGTCGAGATCGGACAGGCCCTGGCGCAGGCGCTCGGCCGGCCGATCGCCTATGACTGGTACAAATCCTATTTCGGCAAGCGCACCGTGCGCGTCACGCTGCTCGGCAAGCAATGTGACGCCATGATCGGGCTGCCGCGCTCGGAGGATTTCATGGGACCGGCCGTGATCTTCTCCAACAGCTTCGCCAAGGAGGGCTATGCCCTCGTCGCCGCCAAGGGGCAGGTGCTCGGCGGCATCGACCGCCTCAGGGGCAAGCGCGTCGCCGTGCAGTTCGCCAGCACGCCGCAAAACCTGCTGGCGAGCCGTGACGACATCCAGAAGGTGACGGTGCTGTCGCCCGAGGAAGGCATGCAGGCGCTCGACCAGGGCAGGGCCGACGTCGCCTTCATCTGGGCGCCGGTCGCCGGCTGGCTGAACAAGACCACCTACAACGGCCGCTATCAGATCGAGCTCACCGAAGGTGAAGGTCTGTCGTGGGACGCCGCCATCGGCTTTGCGAAGACCTCGGCCGAGCTGCGCGATCGCATCGATGCCGTCTTGCCGCAGCTTCAGAAGACGATCGGTGAGCTCGCGGTGAAATATGGCCTGCCGTCCGGCGCGCCGGTTCGCTTCGGCGGGGCGCCGGCGGCAGTCACGACGGGGACGGGAACCGGAGCCGACGTTGCGCAGGTCGCCAATGTGGTGGCGACCGAAACCAAGGGCGATGCAGCCGCGCCACACGACGATGCCGTCGGTGCGGGCAAGGAGATCTTCAACGGAACCTGTGCCCATTGCCACGGTCCCGATGCGGTCCAGAGCGAGCGTAAGATCGATCTGCGGCTGCTGCGTCACCGCTACGGCGATGACATGCGCGAGAAGTTCTGGACGACCGTGCACGAGGGACGGCCGACCAAGGGCATGCCGTCCTGGAAGGAGGTCTTCACCGACGACCAGTTCGACAGCATCTTTTCCTTCCTGCTGACGGTCCAGTCCGAATCGAATGACTGAACGACCTTGACCGAACCCGATCGGGAGGATGTGGTAGCGTCCGTCCGGCACCATCCCGGCGCCGGACGGGGTCCGCATGGTTCTGCCTCTTCCGCTGTCGTGGTGGATGCCTGTACGGTGGACTATTCGGCGGTGCAGTCCTGTGAAGGCGCCATGACCAGCTTCCTGATCATCGACGATCATCCGCTGTTTCGCGAGGCGCTCGGCAATGCGGTGCGGCTGGCCCTGCCGGAGGCGCGGATCTTCGAGGCGATGTCGATCGAGGATGCCCTTCGTGTCCTGATGGCAGAGCAGGGCGAGGGCATCGACCTCGCGCTGCTCGACCTCCTGCTGCCGGATGCGACGGGCTTCTCCGGCTTTCTGCGTTTGCGCGAAGCTTATCCGCGCCTGCCTGTCGCCATCGTGTCGAGCGACGAGGACCAGCGCGTCGTCCGCGAGGCGCTGGAGCTGGGGGCTGCCGGCTATCTGCCGAAGTCGATGTCGAAGCGTGAGCTGGCGCAATCGATCGAGGGCGTGTTGAAGGGATCGGTGTCGGTGCCGAAGGATTTCGTGGCGGCGCCGCAGCGGCGGCGGGCCGAGGCCAGCAAGGCGCTCGAGGTCAAGCTGCGCGAGCTCACGCCGCAGCAGCTTCGCGTGCTCGATCTGCTGCGGCGCGGCTATCCGAACCGGCAGATCGCCCAGGAGCTTCAGCTCGCCGAATCCACGGTGAAGGCGCACATCACCGAGATTCTGCGCAAGCTCGGCCTGTTCAGCCGCAACAAGGCGATCATCGAGGTCGGCAAGGTGGACCTGCCGGATCCAAAGGGCCGGCCCTATGCGCGGGCCGACCGCGGGCGGCCGCAATGACGCGCGATGTCGTGCTTGACGTCGGGCTTAACCTGGATCAAGCCGGCCGGACTCGGCTGGCACATTCTCGTTCTCGTTCTTGCTTCGAACCCGGCAACGATTTGGGAATGGTTCATACGTGATGCGATTTCTGATTGTCGAAGACCATCCGCTGTTTCGCGAGGCCCTCGAGGGCGCGCTCCAGATGGTGGCGCCGGCGGCCGAGATCCTGCAGGCGACGTCGATCGACGGTGCGCTCGAGCAGGTCGCGGCGACCACCGAGCTCGACCTCATCCTGCTCGACCTGTCGATGCCGGGCACCACAGGTCTTTCGGGCATCATCCGCATCCGCAAGGCATTTCCCAAAATTCCCGTCGTCATCGTATCCGGGCATCAGGATCCGCAGATCATGTCCGGTGCCTTGTCGCTCGGCGTGTCCGGCTACATCCTCAAATCATCGTCCAAGCAGGATCTGGCGGAGTCGATCTGCGAGGTACTGCGCGGCTCGGTCTGTGTTCCCGCCGCCTATCGCGGATTTGTCCGCCCGCAACGCCCGTCCGGCCCCGCGCAGGATTTGCTGAAGCGCCTGCACGAACTGACGCCGCAGCAATTGCGCGTGCTCGAAATGCTCAAGCGCGGCCTGCAGAACAAGCAGATCGCCTATGAGCTGAAGATTTCCGAGACCACCGTGAAGGTCCACGTCTCCGACATCCTGCGCAAGCTGAACGTGCTGAGCCGCACCAAGGCCATCGTGGAAATGTCCCGGATCGATTTCGTGACGCTGGCAGCCGAGGGTGCCACGACCAGGCGCGAGCGGGCACAGCCGGATCAGCAGTGACGCGGTTATCTCGTCTCTGGCTCGCAGGTTGAGCGCACGCGAGCGATGATTTTAAGTTCAAATCATTGGCTTGATGAAATGTAAGATATTACCGGTACTGTGCATGGGGTTGTTTTGCGATATTTGATGTGAGCCCGCGGGCTAGCTCAGCAGGAACGACAGCAGCGCCCGCATCTCGGCAGGCTTGATCGGCTTCTTCAGCACTTCGAGACCGTGGAGGCTCGCTTCCTTCGCCGCCGTTTCGGAATAGTCGGCCGTGATGATCATGGCGGGCGTGTCGAGCTTCAAATGCTCCCGGACGTCTGCAATGGCGGACAGGCCGCTCTCGCCGTGATCGAGATGGAGATCGGCGATCACGGCATCGGGGGCGCCGCCGAGCTCGCCGAGGCGCACGAGCGCGTCCGCGGCCGATCGCGTGGTCGCGACGTCGCAGCCCCACCCCTCCAGCAGCGCGGCCATCGCTTCCGAGCCGTTCGGATCGTTCTCGATCAGCAGGATCTTGGCGCCTTCGAGCCCGCTATAATTGTAGTGCCGCTCGGCGAGCTTGACCTCCTGCACCTCGTCGCCGACCTCGGCGAGGTCGGCGGGCTCCAGCTGCAGGGTGAAGGTCGATCCCCTGCCGAGTTGCGACGACAGCCGCACCTCGTGCCCGAGCACGGTCGCGAAGCGGCGGACGATGGAGAGGCCGAGCCCGAAGCCGGCTTGGTCGGTCGCATTTGCCTCGCCGCGCTGGAATTCGCGGAAGATCGCGTCCTGCTGCGCCTGCGCAATTCCAGGTCCGGTGTCGGAGACCTGGACGCAGATCTGGTCGCCCCGCGGCCGGCATCCCATGACGACGCCGCCGCTGCGGGTATAGCGAATGGCATTGGCAAGCAGGTTCTGCAGGATCCGCCGCAGCATCATCGCATCCGACTTCACCGCGAGCTGTGAGCTGCGGATGCGCAAGGACAGGCCTTGCCGCGCGGCGATCGGTTCGAACTCGTTGCGGAGCTGCTCGAACAAGGGCGCCAGCGCGATCGCGCGCACCTCAGGCTTGAGCGCCCCGGCGTCGAGCTTCGCGATCTCCAGCAGCGACCGCAGCAGGTCCTCCAGCATCACCAGCGAACGGTCGGCCTGGTCGATGAGCAGGCCCGCCTCCTGTGATTCCATCATCTCGGTCAGTGCGGACAGGGTCAGGCGGGCCGCGTTGAGCGGCTGCAACAGGTCGTGGGTGACCGAGATCAGCACCGAGGATTTCAGCGAGCTTGCCGCTTCCGCCTGCTGCTTGGCGCGATAGAGACCCTCATTGGCGCGCTCGACCGAATGCAGCGCCTCGCGCAACTGGTGCGTCCGGTCGCGGACCTTGTGGTCGAGCGCGATGGCCGTCTCGAACAGGGAGAATGCGTTGAGCTGCTGGTCCATCGAGCGCTCGACGCGCGACATCAGCGCGGCATTGATCTTCCTCAGCTTCGCAGCTTCCCGCTGGAGCTGCTCGACGGTTTGCGGATCCTGCCACGTCTCCGTCACGCGGTGCGCCTTCCGATCGCAACCCCGGTGAAGGTCTGGTTCACATGCATCGAGCCGAACTGCTCGCCATAGGTGTGAAAGCCGACCACGCGGTTCTGCCGGTACAGTTCGGACATGTCGCGGGCGAGCTGGTGCTGCTCGGCGTCGAGCCGGCGGAGCAGGCACTCGAAGCCGATATAGAGCGAGACGTCTCCGATCTGGTCACGGATTTCGGCAAACGTCTCGCGGGTCGAGCCGACCAAGCTTTTCGACGATGCCGCCGTCAGCACCATGCCCTCATCGATAGCGCAGAAGAAATGCAGCGAGCCGTCCGGTTCGACGCGCTGGATCGAGCGCGCGTAATAGGAGCCGCCGACGCGCACCAGCACCGGGTGCGACGCAAAGGAGAACGGATCGAGCTTGGCGTCCATGATCCCGACCACACGCGAATATTCCAGTGCGGCAGGCTCTGCGTTCAGCTCCCTCACCGTCCGATTTTCGATGTCGGCCTCGGTCACGACCATCTTCTGCGCCTGCGGCTCGAAATTGTCGCACTTGAAGACGCGGAACGGCAGCGACGTGTTCAGCAGGATCAGCAGCGCGGCGTTGGTGTGCGCCTTGCGGTCGAAGAACACAAACGTCTTCTCGAAGCGCATCCCATCGCCCGCGGATCCGCCGACGACCGGAATGTCGTCCAGCGATGCATAGATCGCGGACATCACCGCTTCTTCGCGCCGGCACAGGCCGTCGATCAGGACCAGGCCGAAGGGACTGCCGCGGTCGACCTGCGGGGTAGCCCGCAACAGCTCGTGCCGGAGCTCGCCGCCGATCCGACGGCCGTCCTCGACGCGGAAGCTGTCGAGGTTGAGAATCGGCCGCACCGCCGCGGCGAACTCGGCGCGGCTGAACGCCAGCGCCACGACGCTGTTCTCGTCCCAGCCATCAGGGGCAAGCTCGCCCGCGGTGGTACAACCGCAGACCTGGGTCTCGTCGAATTGCCGGGTGATCTCGGCGATGAAGTGATGGGGGTCGTAGCTGGGGGAGAGGAACACCAGGATCAGCGCCAGCTCGTCGGACGGGAGCTGGGCCGCCAGTTCGGCCACGGCTTCATCGACGCTCGCAGCCTTCGACTTGGCCACGGCAATGCCAGGCGCACCGTCAAACCGAAAATCGGTTTGCCCCACTCCGTTTCTCCCCTCGAGGACCAGCTCGGTCTAACGCCAAGTGCCTGATAAGTATTCGAGAGTAAGGCGTTTTCCGGTTGGCTGCAACACGGCGCCCGACCCCCACAAGGCCGGGTGGAGGAGCTCTCCATCCAGAATGCGGGCTGCACGGATTTACCACCCCTTGACGATTATGCCTTAATTTTGCGCACGGTTCGGAAAGGGCTGCTTCCGGGCCGCAGAATCCTGCAAGAACATGAGCTGGGGGTTGGGAATGTCCGGGCGTATCGCGTCGCCGTCTAAGCGCACACTATTTCCGACCCTCAGGTTCCGCGCAAAAATCATCCTCGGCTTCGCCGCCGTGCTGGTGATCTCCGCCGGCAGCATGGCCTTCTCCTATTTCGGCTTCGAGCGCGTCGCCTCCGGGGTCGGGTCGTACCGCAGCAGCGTGTCCGAGGCCGATCTTGCCCGCAACATCGACCGTGAGCTGCTTGCCTATCGTTCGGCCGTCAAATATTTCGTCGTCACCGGCAAGGAAGACGACGCCAAGGCGGCCCTCGTTGCTGAAGCCAGCCTGAAGGACGCCATCGGCCAGGCCGTCAAGGGTGCCAAGAAGCCGGCGCGGCAGGAGAGTCTCGACAAGCTCACCAAAGAATTCTCCAACTTCTCCGCGACTTTCGCAAAGGTGCTCCAGGCCAAGCGCGACAGTGCGCTGCTGGTGCAGAACCAGCTCAGCCGCAACGCCAACCTCCTGAAATACAAGCTCGACGACATCGGCAACAACGCGTCCGACGCCGAAGCACAGGCGATCGAGTTCGGCACCAAGCAGGTCAATGCCCAGTTCCAGACCGCGAGTGCGGCCGCGACCAATTTCGTGCTGACGTCCGATCAGGCGATCGCCACCAGCGCGCTGGCACGGCTGAAATTCGTCGAGAACTCGCTCAGCGCGGTCTACTCCATGGACGACAAGATCGTCGCCGGCCTGAAGGATGCCAGGGGACTGCTCGGTGCGTATCGCGAAGCGCTGGAGAAGCTGATCGCCAATGCCAAGCTGGTCGATGATCTCGTCAACGAAATGAACGGCTCGGCCGGTGCGATCCTGCAAGGCGCGACCGCCATGAAGGCGGACCTCGTCGCCGAACAGCAGCGGCTGGATTCGGAGTCGGAGGCGACCATCGGAAAGACCGAGCAGCTGGTGCTGATGCTGGCCGTCGGCGGCACGCTGCTTGGCGCGGTCTTCGCTTTCCTGCTCGGCACCGGCATCTCGCGTCCGATGATCGCTATGTGCAGGGCGATGCGCGAGCTTGCCTCGGGCAATTTCGACGTCGTGCTGCCGGGTTTGGGGCGCAAGGACGAGATCGGCGAGATGGCCGGCGCGGTCGAGGAGTTCAAGGTTCAGGCGGTGGCCAAGGCCGAGCGCGATGCCGCCGCCAGCGAAGTCCAGAACCGGGAGCAGGCCGCCGCGCGTCGCGCCGAGCTGATCCGCTTTGCCGACGATTTCGAGAGCGCGGTCGGCGCCATCGTCTCCAACGTCTCGGCCTCGGCCGTGCAGCTGGAATCGGCGGCCTCCACGCTGACGCGCACCGCCGAGACCACGCAGAGCCTGTCGAGCCAGGTCGCCGGCGTTTCCGAGCAGGCCTCCTCCAACATGCAGTCGGTGGCGACCGCGACGGAAGAGCTCTCGGCCTCGGTCGAGGAGATCGGCCGCCAGGTCCGTGACTCCAGCCGCATCGCCGAAGCCGCCGTGATGCAGGCCAAGGAGACCGACGGCCGCATCGGCAAGCTGTCGCATGCCGCCCAGCAGATCGGCGAGGTGGTCAAGCTGATCACCGCGATCGCCGAGCAGACCAACCTGCTCGCGCTCAACGCCACCATCGAGGCGGCCCGCGCCGGTGAGGCCGGCCGTGGCTTTGCGGTCGTGGCGAGCGAGGTGAAGTCACTGGCGAGCCAGACCGCGAAGGCGACCGACGAGATCTCCTCGCACATCACGGGCATGCAGGGCGCCACGGCCGAATCGGTCGCCGCGATCAAGGAGATCGGCGCGACCATCGGCCAGATCTCGTCGATCTCGACCTCGATCGCGAGCGCGGTCGAGCAGCAGGGCGCCGCGACGCAGGAGATCGCCCGCAGCGTCCAGACCGTCGCGCAGGGCACCCAGGCCGCAGCCACCGACATCGGCGAGGTCAACCGCGGCGCCGCCGAGACCGGCTCGGCTTCGGAAGAGGTGCTGAACTCGGCCAAGACGCTGTCGAGCGAAAGCACCCGTCTGCGCGCCGAGCTCGACCGCTTCATGGCGAATATCCGGGCGGCGTAGGGCGCACTGGTCGGGGACGACAGCGGAGATTGGCGTGGCGCTCGATTTGTAACGGCGCGGGAAAGCGCGCCCTAGCAATTCCCTGCGTCACCTAACCGGCAGTTGCGGCGCCACAAATTTACTGCCGCTTTATCCTTTGCCCCGTAACGTGCAGAGGAGTCGAGAAGCGGGCTGCTTCCGGGCTGCGCCTGGTTTTCCGCGAATGGAATGGGGTGGGGAATGTCGGTTACGTCCAAGTCGAGCCAATCGAAACTGCCAACGCTGCGTTTTCGCGCAAAAATCATCCTCGGCTTCGTCGCGGTGCTCGCCATCTTCGCCATCAGCATGGCATTTGCCTATTTCGGCTTCGAGCGGATCGCAGGCGCCGTGGCATCCTACCGCACCAGCGTATCGGAAGCCGATCTGGCGCGGACGGTCGATCGCGAGCTGATCGCCTATCAGGGGCTGGCACGGACCTATACCCTGACCGGAGCGGCGGATGACGAGACCGCAGCCAAGGCCGCCGAAGGGAATCTGAAGAGCGCGATCGCCAAGTCGATGGCGGCGACGACCGGCGCGGCTCGCCGTGAGCAGGTCGGCAAGCTCGAGGTCGAGTTCCAGAGCTTTACGAAAGTCTTCGGCGAGATCATCGCGCTGACGCGCGAGAACAACAAGATCGCGGCCGACGAGCTCAACAGTGTCGGCAACAAGATCCGTTTCAAATTCGACGATCTCGCCGATACCGCTGCGCTGGCGGGCCTCGCCTCGGTTCAGACCACGGCCAAGGACGTCACCTCGCAATATCTCGCGGTCTCCACCTCGGTCAGCGCCTTCGTGGCCAAGCCGGAGCCGAAGACCGCCGACGGCGTGATCGCCCGCGTCAAGTTCCTCGAGACGCTGCTGGTCTCCATCTACGCGAACGACCAGAAGATCACGGATCGCGTCAAGGAGATCGGCGATCTCTTGAAGCAGTACCGCACCTCGTTCGCAAAGCTGACCGAGAACGTGAAGGTCATCGTCAAGCTGAACGGCGAGATGACCAAGACGGCGGCGACCATCCTCAAGCACTCGGCCGAGCTGCGTTCGGATTTGACCGCCGATCAGCAACGCATCGAGGCGAGCGCCAATGCGACGATCGGGGAGACCGAGCAGCTGATGCTGATGCTGGCGCTCGGCGGGCTGGCCGTGGGCACCGTGCTGGCCTTGTGGCTCGGCAATGGCATCTCGCGTCCGATGATCGCGATGTGCAAGGCGATGCGCGAGCTTGCCTCGGGCAATTTCGACGTCGTGCTGCCGGGTTTGGGGCGCAAGGACGAGATCGGCGAGATGGCCGGCGCGGTCGAGGAGTTCAAGGTTCAGGCGGTGGCCAAGGCCGAGCGCGATGCCGCCGCCAGCGAAGTCCAGAACCGGGAGCAGGCCGCCGCGCGTCGCGCCGAGCTGATCCGCTTTGCCGACGATTTCGAGAGCGCGGTCGGCGCCATCGTCTCCAACGTCTCGGCCTCGGCCGTGCAGCTGGAATCGGCGGCCTCCACGCTGACGCGCACCGCCGAGACCACGCAGAGCCTGTCGAGCCAGGTCGCCGGCGTTTCCGAGCAGGCCTCCTCCAACATGCAGTCGGTGGCGACCGCGACGGAAGAGCTCTCGGCCTCGGTCGAGGAGATCGGCCGCCAGGTCCGTGACTCCAGCCGCATCGCCGAAGCCGCCGTGATGCAGGCCAAGGAGACCGACGGCCGCATCGGCAAGCTGTCGCATGCCGCCCAGCAGATCGGCGAGGTGGTCAAGCTGATCACCGCGATCGCCGAGCAGACCAACCTGCTCGCGCTCAACGCCACCATCGAGGCGGCCCGCGCCGGTGAGGCCGGCCGTGGCTTTGCGGTCGTGGCGAGCGAGGTGAAGTCACTGGCGAGCCAGACCGCGAAGGCGACCGACGAGATCTCCTCGCACATCACGGGCATGCAGGGCGCCACGGCCGAATCGGTCGCCGCGATCAAGGAGATCGGCGCGACCATCGGCCAGATCTCGTCGATCTCGACCTCGATCGCGAGCGCGGTCGAGCAGCAGGGCGCCGCGACGCAGGAGATCGCCCGCAGCGTCCAGACCGTCGCGCAGGGCACCCAGGCCGCAGCCACCGACATCGGCGAGGTCAACCGCGGCGCCGCCGAGACCGGCTCGGCTTCGGAAGAGGTGCTGAACTCGGCCAAGACGCTGTCGAGCGAAAGCACCCGTCTGCGCGCCGAGCTCGACCGCTTCATGGCGAATATCCGGGCGGCGTAGGGCGCACTGGTCGGGGATGACAGGGGAGAAAAAGCGCGCGTCTCACTCTTTCCCGAATGCCCGCTTCAGCTCTCCCTTGGCCCGTTCCAGCCGCGTCCGCTGCGTTTTCGGCAGCGTCTTGCCGGCGCGGTTGATGTAGAACGTCAGCATCGACAGCGCGGAGCGATAGGCGCCGGCCTTGCGGCGCCGACTGTGCTCGGCCGAGCGCTTCAGCGAGGCCGCGATCTTCTTGGGATCCTTGAACTTGAACACGCCGCGCTTGAGATCGAGCGCGTCGCTCTCCTGCGTCACCCGTTGCGACCAGCGCTTCGGTGCTGCACGACGACTTGACCTCTTGCGCGTCGTGCTCACCTTGCGACGCGCGCTGCTGCGCGCGCCTGTCTTTCGTGCGCCTGTCTTGCGTGAATGTGTCGTCTTTCTGACCTGAGCCATGCGTCAACTCCTTGGAGCTCAATCGGAAACGGGTGCTCTTGGAGACTGTTCCCGAGGGAACCTGGCCTCATCGCAGACGTTGTCGCAGGTGGCAGGCAGAATGCCGCACCCCCATGATCGGACCGACCCGTCCACGGCCTGTGAAGCGGGGCCGCTTCCATTGATCAGACGCAACAACCCGATGGAATTGCAGCAGAACCCAGCGCTGAACTATGCACCCGTAGTCCCGGCGGCGACCGCCACCGACCGTATCGTCGAGACCAGCATTCCCTCGCGGCTCGACGCGCTGCCGTGGAGCGGCTTTCATACCCGCGTCGTGCTGGCGCTCGGCATCACCTGGATTCTCGACGGGCTCGAAGTGACCTTGGCGGGTGCGCTCTCCGGCGCGCTGAAGCAGAGCCCGTCGCTGCATTTCTCCAATCTCGATCTCGGCATCGCCAACTCCGCCTATCTCGCCGGCGCCGTGCTCGGTGCACTCGGCTTCGGCTGGCTCACCGACCGCATCGGCCGCAAGAAGCTGTTCTTCATCACGCTTGCGCTCTATCTCTCGGCTACGGCCGCGACCGCGCTGTCATGGGATGTCGCGAGCTACGCGCTATTCCGCTTCCTCACCGGCGCCGGCATCGGCGGCGAGTACACCGCGATCAATTCGACCATCCAGGAGCTGGTGCCGGCGCGCTATCGCGGCTGGACCGATCTCGTCATCAACGGCAGCTTCTGGATCGGTGCTGCGATGGGCGCGGTGGCGGCTATCGTGCTGCTCGATCCCGCCGTAACCGGCCCCGATCTCGGCTGGCGCCTGGCTTATCTCATCGGTGCCTCCATCGGTCTCGTCGTGCTGTTGATGCGGATGTGGATCCCGGAAAGTCCGCGCTGGTTGATGATCCACGGGCGGCCAGACCAGGCCCACGCGATCGTCGACGACATCGAGCGTTCGGTGATCGGACGCGACCAGGATGCGAGCGAGGAGCGCTTTACAACGGTCCGGCTGAAGATGCGCGATCACACGCCGATCCGCGAAGTCGTGCATACGCTGTTTTCCGCCTATCGTCAGCGCGCGCTGGTCGGTCTCGTGCTGATGAGCGCGCAGGCGTTCTTCTACAACGCGATCTTCTTCACCTTCGCGCTGGTGCTGACCGATTTCTACGGGATCAGCGCCGATCATGTCGGCTGGTACCTGCTGCCCTTCGCCGCCGGCAACTTCCTCGGACCGCTGCTGCTCGGTCGCCTGTTCGACACGCTCGGCCGCCGTGTTATGATCATGTTCACCTACGGTGTCTCCGGGCTGCTGCTGGCGCTCTCGGGTTATCTGTTCACGATCGGCGTGCTCAGTGCGCAGGGGCAGACCATCGCCTGGATGGTGATCTTCTTCTTTGCATCGCCCGCCGCGAGCGCGGCCTATCTCACCGTCAGCGAGACCTTTCCCCTTGAGGTTCGCGCGCTGGCGATCGCGGTGTTCTATGCGGTCGGCACCGGCATCGGCGGCGTGATCGGGCCGGCGCTGTTCGGCGCGCTGATCGACACGGGATCACGCAACAGCGTGTTCGCCGGCTATCTGCTGGGGGCAGTCCTGATGATCGCGGCTGCGATCGTGGCGTGGCGCTATGCCGTCTCCGCGGAGCGCAAATCGCTCGAACACGTCGCGCGCCCGCTCGCCTTTATGGAGTAGACTGATGAAATCGGAACTTGCGGAAATGACGTTGGAGCAGAAGCGCACCATGCGGGATGACGATACGCCGGAAACGGTGCCGGTGCCGCATGCGCTGGTGCCGCATCTCGATGAAATCGCCATCCTGCTCGACATCGACGGCACGCTGCTCGACCTGATGCCGACGCCGCGCGAGGTGTGGGTGCCGCCGGGCCTGTCGGAAACGCTGAAGCATCTGACCGAGCGCACCTCCGGAGCGCTGGCGCTGGTCAGCGGCCGCTCGCTCAACGACATCGACCTGATCTTCGCGCCCGATGTATTCCGCGCCGTCGCCGGCCACGGCGCGGAGATGCGGCTGTCGGTGGACAGTGAAGCGGATGATGTCCACGCCCCGCCGCTCGACAAGGAGCTGAAGCGGCGCCTGGCCGCCATCGCCAAGCTGAGCCCTGGCATCCTGCTCGAGGACAAGGGCTATTCGCTCGCGCTGCATTACCGCCTTGCACCGCATGCGGAGAAGGCGATCTACGAATCCGTCTCGCTGATCCGCGCCGATCTGCCCAACGCGCCGATCGAGGTGCTGCCGGGCAAATTCGTTTGCGAGATCAAGCATTCCGGCTTCACCAAGGCGAGCGGTGTGCGCGAATTGATGAAGCACGAGCCGTTCAGCGGACGACGCCCGCTCTTCATCGGCGACGACGTCACCGATGAAACGGTGTTTGCGATCATGCCCGACATGGACGGGCTCGCCTTCTCGGTCGGCCGCCGCGCCATGGGCGTGAACGGCCACTTCGACGCGCCGAGCGATGTGCGTGCGTTCCTTGCGCGCCTGCTCGATCCGAGGTGAAACCAAGGCAGCGCCACCTTACAGACACGAATGCATTCAGCGCAGCGCATTGCGCGGCGCTATGAATGCTGCGGAACAGAAACGGAAAAGCTGTTTTGGCGGCGAAATTTGCCGGGTTCCGCAAGCGAAGCCAGTTCCAACGCACGCGCCCGATTTTGGTTTCAATTGGTTGAAACGATGATCCGGAACCATATTGATGAACGGCAGTTAAACGCGGTGGAATGAACAGGAGGGGACGACCTGTGAACTTGATCGTCGTTTCAAATCGCGTCGCCCGCGGCAAACCCAACGAGCCCATGACGGGCGGCCTTGCGGCGGCACTGCTTCCCGTGGTGGAACATTCTGGTGCGATCTGGGTCGGTTCCTCCGGCCGGGTGCGTGATGGCCATCAGAAGGAACCCTTCGCCGAGATCGAGGCGCTCGGGACGGGCGCGATTGCGACGCTGGATCTGCCGGCGGCGCATTACGGCGGTTATTACGAAGGCTTCGCCAATTCCGCGCTGTGGCCGGCACTGCATTCGCGCAGCGATCTGATCCGCGTCTCGCGCGAGGACTATGTCAGCTATCGCGAGGTCAATGCCTTCATGGCGCGGGCCCTGCTGCGCTTCCGAAAACCCAAGACCGCGTTCTGGGTGCAGGACTATCATTTCCTCGCGCTTGGTGCCGAGCTGCGCGAGCTCGGCGTCGATGATCCGATCGGCTTCTTCCTGCATACGCCGTGGCCCGTCGCCGCGGTGATCCAGGGCGTGCCCAACCATCGTGAGCTGATCACGGCGATGCTGGCCTACGATCTGCTCGGCTTCCAGACCGAGGAAGACCGCCAGAATTTTCTCGGCTATGTCGGCGGCGAACTCGGTCTCGCCATCGAGGACGGCATTGCGATCTCGCAGCACGGGCGCACGCGCTGCGAAGTGTTTCCGATCGGCATCGATGCGGAGAAGTTCGCTGCCTATGCCGCAAAATCGGCCTCGCATCCTGACGTGTCGCGCCTGCGCCGCAGCCTCAACGGCGAGCGGCTCGCGATCGGCGTCGACCGGCTCGACTATTCGAAGGGTCTCGTCAATCGCATCAGCGCGTTCGACAGGCTCTGGACCGAGCACCCGCAGTTTGCGCGCAGCATCTCGCTGCTCCAGATCGCCAACCCCTCGCGCGGCGGCATCGAGGCCTATGGCAATCTCCAGAACGAGGTCGCGCGCCTCGTCTCCGACGTCAACGGCCGCCACGGCGAGGTCGACTGGACGCCGATCCGCTATTTGAACAAAGGCTTCAGCCAGGCCGTGCTCGCGGGACTCTACCGCGCCGCGCAGATCGGCGTGGTGACGCCGCTGCACGACGGCATGAACCTCGTCGCCAAGGAATATGTCGCCGCGCAAAACCCGGCCGATCCCGGCGTGCTGGTGCTGTCGAAATTCGCCGGCGCGGCCAACGAGCTCGACGCCGCACTGCTGGTCAATCCGCACGACATCGACGGCATGGCCCGCGCGATCGCGATCGCCGCCGCCATGCCGCTCACCGAGCGCAAGATGCGCTGGGACGCGATGATGAAGAAGCTGCGCGGCCACACCATCCAGCAATGGTCCGCCGATTTCGTTGCCGGGCTCGAGAAGTGCCGTACCGAAAAGGCCGCCGTCGCCCCACTCGCAGCCCAGCCGCCGCAGGCGCTGCGCTGGCTGAGGTCGGCGATATCAGGGGTGCGGTTGATTTGACTTTCTTCTCCCTCGCCCCGTTCTTACGGGGAGAGGGTCGGGGTGAGGGGCCTGTTTCCGCAAGGACGGTGACAGTCGGATTCGCGACGCCTCCTCAATAGCAATACGACAGGCCATCCAGGATCGCGCATTGCGGCTTGTTCGGCGCGCTGGGATCGTCCAGCGGCACCACGCCCTTGCCCTGGCCGACGAACACGCCGGGCCCGACATGCACCGAGCTCTTGTTGCCGATGATCACGCTCTGATGCGGCGTCGAGCTCGAGCGGGTGCCGTCCGGCCAGATGATGGCATTCCCCGACAGCACCCCGCGCCGCCCGTCGTCGCAGCTGACGTCGACGCCTTGCCGGGTGCAGACCCGCCCCAGGGCCGGGGCGGCGAGGGCGGAGCCGAGGGCCGAAATCAGGCTCAGGGCGGCGATGGTCTTGCAGATGGTCATGGCGTCCCCGGTGGTGTTTGGCGGCTTCCCGTGAATCGTCGCGCCAAACCCGCCTGCGGTTCAGCCGGCAGGCGTGCCAAGGCACGTGTGGAGACCAGATATTATCCTGTAAATACAATAAGTTGCGGAAAAATTGCTCGATTTCCCCGCGATCCCTTGCAAAATCATCGGCGCCCCTTCAAGAGAGGGCGCTCCGGAGAGATGGCCGAGTGGCTTAAGGCGCACGCTTGGAAAGCGTGTGTGCGGGAAACCGTACCGTGGGTTCGAATCCCACTCTCTCCGCCATCCCACCAAAATGTCCGGCCCGGAGACATGGGTAACGAAACGTACCTAAGAGATGGGTGACAACCTCGTGCCGATCGGGTTGTCGCGGGGTTTCAAAGTCATCTGCTCCAAGTTCGCTTCAAATTGAGATGGCCTGCAATCTGCTGCATTTCAGCGTGACGCATTCATGGCACGGCTATTTTTGCTCGGCTCGCGCTATCGCCGTCAACCCCGCGCGTGCCGCGCCCCTTCGGGCTTCGGGGTTGACCGCGACAGCGGAGCCAAGCAAGTGGCCTTCCATGCCAAGAATGCACAAGAGCGCGTCTCCGTCAGGGCGCCGTGGTCGTGGCGGGGACATCGGTGATGGGCCTCGGACCGAACGGGTTGTCGAGAGGTTGCAAGGTCTTCTGTTCGAGATCGAAATAGCCGAGATCGTAATGCATGAAGCTGACGAGCCAGATGCCCTCGTCGACCTCCTTGATGCCGAGCTTCTGGCCAGCCAGGACGGTTGAGATGTTGATCCTCTTGCGATGCAGGCAGAGGCGGCCGCAGGCAGTGACGACGACGTCGCGGTCGTGGAAGGGATAGCTCAACTCCGGCAGGCCGGCATAGGCCCGCGCTGAGGCCGTGTAGACCTCGGCAGGGCACTTCATGCCGAGCGCCTCGTGGGGGCGCTCGGTATTGAACTCGTGCACGAAGGCATCGAAGCGCTCCTGCTGTTGCAGGCTGTTGAAGCCAGGCGGCCTGGTGGCCTCCTTCTTGAGGGTGAGGTGCATGCGCTCGTGCCGGCCATTTTGTTGCGGATGACCTGGCTTGATGCGCTCGATGGCGATACCGAGGCGGAGCCACCATACCGAGCTTGGAAAGATTGAACAAGGCATTGGGACTGGCAAACGGCACGCCATTGTCGGACCGAATGGCAAGCGGCAGGCCGCGCTCGCGGAACAGGCGCTCGAAGGCGGTCATGGCAGGCTCCTCGCGCGTGGAGTCGAGCGCCTCGCACAGCAGCAGGAAGCGCGCGGCATGATCGCTGACGGTCAGCGGGAAGCAGTAATGGCTGTTGCCAAGCTTGAACTCGCCTTTGAAGTCGGCGCACCAGACATCGTTCGGGGCAGTCCCTTGCGATAGCGACGTGCCGCGCGCGCGATGGCGCGGCCCGCCGCCCCGCCTGACCAGGCCGTGGCGATCGAGCACCGCATGAATGGTGCTTTTGGCCGGCACCCGGACATCGCCGTCGAGCCGTCGCACCAGGAGTTCGCGGATCTTGCGGGCCCCCCAATGCGGCTTCTCGGCCTTGAGCTGGACAATCAGCGTCTCGATCTGGGCCGGCAGTTGATTGGCGTAGCGAACCGGCCGCCTGGAGCGGTCGCTCAGCGCCTCCAGGCCATGTTCCTTGTAGCGATCGAAAATCTTGTAGCCGGTCTTACGGGAGATGCCGAACTCCCGGCAGACATCCGTCATGGCTTCCCCGTCCAACAGGCGGGCGACAAAGCGAAGGCGCTCCTCCATTACCGAACTCGCTTTCCACGGCATCCACACCTCCCGCAGAACAAAAGCGGAAAGTGTAACCCATGTGCCCGGTACGTTCTGTCACCTATGTCTCGGGCCGCTCAAAAATGATCTCGTACTTCGATCTGGAGAGAGGCCAGAAACGCGGCCGTTTTCCTGCCTTTTTGCCGACGGAGAGGTCGGCTCACGCATCCAAGCTCGTGCCGGATAGGTCTGGAGAACCGAATTTTCTCCGAATCTTAGAACCCGCAAAATCGGTCCAGTACGGGATTTCAGGGAAAACCAACGGCTTATTTGAGTCGCCGTTTGAATCTCTCTCGCCCACCCAACCACTCTAGAAAAGAGCCAACTCGGGCCTCAAGAAGGCTTCGGAACTATGCCTTAAGCGTGCCTCGGCTCAATCCAAGCAACTGTTCGTACTTCGGTGCATGTCGGCGATCGGGAAGCCGGACAATTCCAGGAAGATTCAAGGTCGTCCGCTTCGACTGTTCGGCAAGTGACCGAATTACGAACAGTTTGCAATAGCCAGCGGCTGTCCCCTGTGAACCTAGGGTCGCCCAACGGGTCCCCTTTCCTCTACTGGGGCCCCTTGGAAAAACCGGGCCAGCCCCGTCTTCAAAAAACCGACTTAAAGGGCGCAGCCGCCGCCCAGCTCCCAACTGCGGTTTGCCCGAGGCTCAAAGCAATTCGACCTTCTTTTAGGTTGCAGCGGCTCGTCCTATCGGAGGAATGACGCCGACTGGTAATTTTCAATTCTTAGCGCCTCACGATGCCCGCTTGGCGGCTTACGGAGCTGCCGCCGAGCGTTACCTGCACGATGACCCCAACACGGCTATCTTCAAGCTCCGGCAATTCGCCGAGCTGCTGTGTAAGAGCGTTGCTGCTCGACACGCCCTCTACCTTGGCGAACGAGAGACTTTCGAGGAAACGCTCAGACGGCTTAGCCTCGAACGCATAGCGCCCAGAGAAGTCGCCGACGTTTTCCATGCCATCCGCAAGATTGGCAATCGAGCCGTCCATGAGGGCGAGGGGACCATCAGGGACGCACTGTCAGCCCTGAAGTTCGGCTGGCAACTTGGGATTTGGTTTCATCGCGTTTAGCCTTCTGTAGTTTCCTTCCGAGTTCGTGGGCGCTGGTCGGTTAAATGCGTTTCCCTCCGCAGAGACATCATCAAATGAAGCGACGCTTGACAATCTTCTTCCTGGTGAAACTTATCCGTCCAAGTTGGCCCACGGGAAAACGTTTTCTGTTCTCCAAAGGGACAAACGGCTTATTGCCATAAAGCAAAGGGGGCAGGTTCGATTTGTCAGACCAGGAGAGCTGGAGCCGGATCCAGAAAAGCGAGAGCGATTAGAGGGAATACAAAGGGTCCTGGCAGATGTTTATCGGAGCGGTCGACAAATCAGCAGGATCTTCGTGAACGAATTGGGCCACGTCGGATATCTTTATCGAGGTCAAGCCTATTTCGTTGGCTTCGCTCCCGAAGGCGATGCGGGCTTCGTCTTCGACGAAACTTAGCAGACCCGATTCGTCGGCCCCTTCTCAATCAGTCTCTCTAGGCGCTCTGAAGGACTCAACTGCATGCCGGAAGTGAATCGGTAGCAACAGTCGGCCGCTGGCCGACTTCTTCCATAACAACTGATTTGCGACATTCATTCGCTTCTGATCGAACGCTGTCACCAGTCCTGAAGGGCTTAGGCCGCTGAGGCTTGCTGAGCCGAAAGCAGCCGCTTCAGCCGGGATGCCGGGATGGCCGGGCTGAACAGATAGCCCTGCATTTGGCTACAGCCGAGCCGTCGCAGGATCTCGCGCTGCGCCTCGGTCTCAACGCCTTCGGCGGTGGTTGCCATGTGGCGAGCCGCGGCCATATGCACAACGGCCTGGACGATCGGCGAGGAATCTTCGGGCTCACCGATATCGCTGATGAAGCTACGGTCGATCTTGATCTTGTCGAAGGGAAAGCGGTGCAGATAGCTCAATGACGAATAGCCGGTACCGAAATCATCGAGCGCGATGCGCACGCCGAGTTCGCGCAGTTGCTGTAGGATCGTGAGCGCCTCTTCGTCATCGCGGATCAAGACCGTTTCGGTAACTTCAAGCTCAAGCCGTCCCGGCGCCAGGCCGGATTCGTTCAGTGCAGCGGCGACATTGAGCGCCAGTGTCTTCGAGCGGAACTGCACCGGCGAAACGTTGACTGCGACCCGGATCTGGCCCGGCCAGTTCGCAGCCTCAGTGCAGGCCTGTTTCAGCACCCATTCGCCGATCTCGCCGATCAGGCCGGTCTCCTCGGCGAGCGGGATGAACTCTGCAGGCGAAACCATGCCCCGTTCGGGGTGATGCCATCTGAGTAGCGCCTCGCAGCCTGTCACGACGTTGGCCGCGAGATCGACTAGTGGCTGGTAGTGCACCTCGAATTCGCTATTGGCGAGTGCCTGCCGCAGATCGAAACCGAGCTGACGTCGCTGCCTGACCTTGGCGTCGTATTCCGCTGCAAAAAAGCGGAATGTGCGGCGGCCATCGGATTTCGCGGCATACATCGCCAGATCCGCACATTTAAGCAATTCTTCGAGATTGTCGCCATGTTCCGGCGCGATTGCTATGCCGATGCTGGCGTCAATCGAAATCTCCTGACCCTTGCAGTACACGGACGCGCGCAGCGTTTTCAAAATCTGATCCGCCAACACCATTAACTCGGCTCGGTCGCCAGTGTCCGCCTTGATGACCGCGAATTCGTCTCCTCCAAGCCGCGCGACAAGATCGTGTGGGCCAACGCAGCTGCGGAGGCGGTTTGCGACTTGGCGCAGCAGCTCGTCGCCGATCTCGTGCCCGAGCGAGTCATTAACGCCTTTGAATTCGTCGACGTCGATATAAAGGATCGCGAACGGCTTGCCCTCGGCGAGCTCCGCCACCCGGCGTTCCAGGTGCCCGCGCATCAGCACGCGGTTGGGGAGATCGGTCAGTGCGTCGTAATGCGCCATATGCGCGATTCGTTCGTCGGCGCGGACGCGCTCGGTGACGTCTTCATGGGTGGCAAGCCATCCGCCCGAGGCGCTCGGTTGGTTCCTGATCTCGATCAGCCGGCCGTCACGGGTCTCCACGACGGAGCTCTGCAAGCGGCCGACGGTACCTAAGATGCCGTCGCAATAGGAATCGACGTCACCGGAGAATGAGCCGGTGTCGTGCCGATGCTTGATCACGTCGCGGAAATAGGCGCCCGGCTTCACCACGTCGGCCGACAGCCCGTACATCTCAATATAACGGCGGTTGCAGACGATGAGCCGCTCGTCCTGGTCGAACATCAGGAGACCCTGCGTCATCGTGTTCATCGCGGTATCCAATCGCTGCTTCTCGATTGAAAGCCGCCTCGTCATCTGGCGGAAGATCAAATAGAGCGTTAGGACCAATAGGCAGATCGATACCACCGCCACGGTAACGAAGAATTTTGTCTGCGTGCGCCAGGTCACGAGCGTCGCATCTAATGTCCTGGTCGCAACCACGACCAGCGGCTCGTCAGTGAGCATCTGCGAGGCGACCAGTCGATCCTTGCCGTCGACCGGGCTTGCGAGCTGGGTGGTGACGAAAGTACGGTCGAAGACAGCCATCTGCTCAGCCGAACCTCTATGGAAGTTTTGGCCGATCATCGCTTCGACATGTGGAACGCGTGCGAGCAACTGCCCATTCTGATGGTGCATCGCGATGGAAGACTCTCCGCTAAGACCTATCGAGGCGAAGAACTCTTCCAGCAGGTCCGGTGTGATCGCACGGGACACGACGCCCAGGAATTCTCCGCGCGGGCCAGAGATGCGTCTGGCGAATACAATTGCCTGCCCGCTGCCGAAACGACCGGGAACGACCTCGACCTCTTCCTGCGAGGCCGGATCATTTTTCAGGCGGTTGAAATAGCCTCGATCGGAGATCTTGATATCGGCGACCGGCCAGCGCTTCGACGAGTTGATCAACACGCCATTGGAATCGAACACATTGGCCCCGGCGATATCGGACCAACCGCTGGCCTTGGCTCGCAGCACCTCATGCATGGCGAGCGTCGCCATTTCGCTCCGGAACATGTCCGGGGAATCGATGTCATGGCTTTCGAGCTCCACGATGATGCTCTTCTGCAGTACCGAGAAATCTGCAAACTCACGGTCAAAATGCCGCGCAAGGAGTCGCACGGTGCTCTCGAGGCTGGCGCGTCCGCTTTCGATCGCGCTCCGACGAAAGCGATCGACAGTCAGCGCCGTGCCGATCGCGGTCGCGGCCATTAGCACGAACCCGCCAACGATCAGCCAAGTCAGCGGCGCCCCGCTCCAGCGACGAACCAGCGCGCGCGTGCGCGCCTTGAAACGGATTGATGTGCTCATGCAGCCCCCTGTGGGATGCAAAATGCACAAGACTCCACAAGAGCTCGTTACCATCGAAGGTAACGAAATCGTAAACGATTACGTGACTTCGGTGCTGCTCGAGTCGGCGTTCGAGAACGAGGATCGACATGCTGATGTTCATCGCCCAGCCGGCCGACGAAATTGTGTTGGGCGCCAAGGCCATGCTGGCGGACGGCCTGTTCACGCGATTTCCAAAGCCAAACTTCGGCTTTGCTTTGCATGATGGCCCACTCTCATTCAGGGATTTTTTTCCCGGCCGCTGCACGAGCACGGGCAGCCAACAATTTATCAAATACTAGGTCTACCAGTTGCTTGGCGGCCCGTGCAACTCAAGCCTCCTTTCGACCGGAAAACGCTCTGGCCGATTTCGCTATTTATTTCCACTCCACCGATCCAGACCGCGTACTCATGAATCCTCGTCGATCCCGGCTTCGCTCTGGTACCCGCCACCTTTGTGCAATCGAAGCAAATGACGCGATGAGCCTCTTGGCGAAGTCATTGGCTTCCGAACTGTGTCTCCATTATGAGGCTACAATTGCTCGACCTGTTCGCGCAACTGGGAGAGGTCCCGTATAAGCGCGGCCAGCTTCTGCTCGAAATCATCCTTGACCGGTCCGGCCGGCAGTCGGTCGCGAATTTTGTCGGCGCCTATCAGGGCTGTCTGGAGATGCCCAACGGCGGTCCACAGCCTCGCTTTCGTGAGTCTGTCCAGTGCCTCCGCAAGAACGCGCTCACCTTCTTGGACCTCGAACGGTAATAGCGGCCGACCAGCTGGCTTGAAATGAACGACCGTCCCCATGGCTATCTCCAGATCTATTTTTGGATTGCTGGCGTGATTGTTGAATATGCGGCACTGGAAATGACTCGAAATGCGCGCTTAAGCGGCCTGGATGGCAGAGAGAAATCTCTGGACTTCGTGTTCCAAGCGACTGCGTTCTCTCGTGAGAGACTGCGCGGACGATAGCACCTGCGAGGATGCTGATCCTGCCTCGACTGCGCCCTGTTTTACTTCAGTTATGTTCGAAGCGACTTGTGCCGTTCCCCGGGCGGCATGCTGCAAGCTACGCGAAATGTCTCCGGTCGTATTGGCCTGCTCTTCCACGGCAGCGGCAATTGCGGCCGTAATCGCCGAAATGCGATCTATTGTTGTGCTGATATGTTTGATCGCGTCGGCTGATTCCTGCGTTGCGATTTGTATTTCGCTGATCTGCTCGCTTATCTCGCTGGTCGCCCGCGCGGTCTGGCCGGCGAGGGCTTTAACTTCGGAAGCAACGACCGCAAAGCCCCTGCCGGATTCTCCAGCCCGCGCCGCTTCTATCGTCGCGTTCAGAGCCAATAGGTTGGTTTGCCCTGCGATGGTCGTAATAAGGCTGACAACATCGCCTATGCGCGTTGCTGCCGTGGACAATTTTTGGATCCGATGATTGGTTTCTGCAGCCTGACCAACCGCTTCGCTCGCGATTTTGGTCGATGCCTCGACCTGTCGGCCGATCTCGCTAACGGACGATGTCATCTCCTCAGTAGCTGACGCGACAGTCTGAACATTGAGAGATGCTTCTTCGGACGCCGCCGCCACTGTTGCCGAAATATGCAGGGCTGTATCAGCGGTCTTAGATAGAGTCTCTGCAGCCGCTTCCAGTTCGCCGGAGGAGGTGGAGAGCGCGGCCACGAGTTCGCCGATCATTGATCGGAAGCCGCCGGTAATCGTGTCGATCCGCTGACCGCGTAAGATCTTGGCCTCGGCCTCTGCTGCGGCAAGCTTGTCCGCGGCTTGCTTTGCGATGAGGGACTCTTTGAAGACCTGCAGGGCAGCGGCCATTTGGCCGATCTCGGTATGCTTGGCCCGGCTATGGACCACCACGGTAACATCGCCGTTGGCCAAAGCCCGCATTGGCGCAATGATGGATCTAATCCCCATTGAGATGTCGCGCAACAGCAATAGGCCGACGATAGAACTGAGTACCAAGGTGAGGACAAGAGTCCCAACAATGAGAGCAAATGCGAAGGCATAGGTCTGCTCAGCACTCTGACCAGCGGCCGCTGCACGCTTGTTGTTGATGTCCATTGCCTTCAGCAGGGCCTGTCCACTGTCCTGACGCAGCGGCTGCATTTGATGAACGATCAGGTCGCTGGCAGTGGCAATATCATTCCTGCGGGACGCAGCGAGCACGTCTGGAACTTGCGCGACATACGCGCTCCAGAGTTGTTGGAAGTCCGTGTAAAGCTTGCGCTCTTCCGGAGAGGAGAGCAGCAGCTCGTAGGCGGCGCCCTCCTTTTCGATGTCGCGCGTCAGATCGGCAAGAAGCTTCTCGGCTGAGGCTTTCTTCGCGGAGTCGGATTCCAGAATGTGATCGCGCACGACGCTGCCGTATCGGATGGTGTAGGCTCTGAGGTTACCGAGCAGGCGGACCGCGGGCAGCCAACGGGATTGGAACTCAGCGACGCCCCCCTGGATGAGCCGCATGTTGCTGATGGCGAGCAGGCCAGTGCCGCCGAACACGAGAAGGAGCAAAGAAATAAAGACGACGAGTTTGCTCCTGATCGAATAGCGCGAAAGCATGGCAAGCGACTCCTGCGAAATGAGCGACAGCACAAATGGAAAATATTGGAAGATGATGTTTCCTAAACGCCGTCATGCTGCAGGCCATCCAGTAAATTTTTTACCAAGATTTAGTTGAAATTTGCGTTGCAGCAATCATTGATTGCACATCTTTTGCGCAAGGCGGGCTAGGATTTAGGCTGTTGGAAATCCCTAAGCCTTCGTAGCAGCGGACATCGCGCATCGATCGAATTGCGAGGAATCATGGACGTTATTTCCACCGTGACCGATGACTGCGGCCAGGCCCTCCGTTTGGTCGGCCCCTGTGATTCAAACTCGCGCACTGGGGGCTCGCGGGCCAAATCCCGCCGAAAAGCAATCGCAGCGATTCGATCTGCTTCAGCCCGTATCTCTACCGCGCTCGCAACCGGATCGAGCGGTTCTTCAACAGGATTAAACAATGTCGCCGGGTTGCGACGCGCTACGAGAGGCTTGCCACCAACTATCTTGCCTTCGTTCAACTTGCATCAATCGGGCTATGGCTCCCCTTAATCAGTCCGCGGCCTAGAGCGCTCGGCCCGCCGTACGGGAAGAGCAGCGCCCGGCTGCTGTCCCGGGCGCAAATGCGATTTAGCCCTGGCTGCCAGCGAGGGTCAGATTAGGCCAATTTGAGGAGGCTTACGTGCCAACCGATTGAGGATGAGTTCGATTTTCGATCTACTCTGCCATTTCGCCATTCATCTAACCCTCGCTGGCAGCAATGGTTATATCGATTGAAAACCGCGCAGGACATGAGGATGTGCCTGACCGGAGGCCTCGCGCGATTCGCGGTTAGGATTCGCCGCTTGCAGTGCTGGCTGTCGCGGGAAGCGCGAGCACATGATCCAAAAATCGGCCTACGAAGACCTTCCCGAAAAAGTCCGCGCAGCATTTTCGGATTGCAAGCTGCTTTCGCTCGTGAAGATGCAGCGCTCTTGAACATGGAGCGCAAAACACTGCGCCGCACGGTTGCCAGAGGTGACATATCGGGCCGCCAGAAAGGGCAGGGCTCAAAGAAGCCGCGGTTGCCTTGACGATTGCCGATGGGGAGCGGAATTTGTCTTCGAGGTTGCTCCACGACATCGATCACGATCTCGCCTAAACTGACGTCTGCTAATGGCTCGTTAGGCGACTATCATTCGAGGAGCGTGGGATATCGGCTTCTGTGAACCCGAAGCCGACCTTAGGCGGCCGCGCCGCGTCCAGAGCGGTTCTGCCTGCATCATCTGTACGGGTGGCTTAGGTTGAATATGCTAGGCTCCATTCGATGGTCCAGTAGTCGACGCGATGAAGTGGGATCGCTTGGCGCAGCAGCGCTGCGCAGATCGCGCGCTTCTTTCAAAGCATTCCAATCAAAATAAAGAGCCCAGCCTCGGCCAGGAAAGTGGCGCTCATGATCGCGACCGTAAGGAACACTTCGCTCGGCGATAGAGGGTTCATGAATGTCTCGCATCTTGTCCCGGCCGAAATCCATGAGCCGGTCATGTAGCTTGTGTCTGAAGATCGCCGGGACCGAGACAATGTCAACAAAGCCATCGCCAATACTTTCGGGAGCCGCCGCTACGACGGCGCGATCCGGATGCCCGGCTCGTCGACCCAGGCTTCCCGCGCAAACCACCCGTGATCGGTGCGGCAGATCGGACAACGGGTGCGAGAGAAAAACACCGCGCGGCGTCCAAAGCTCTCGCGATCAGTCTGGATACCGGTGGGAATCGCGTGTCCGGTTTGCGGACATTTGACCATAACCATTCCCATGTTTCCCTCCCTTGCGATTTGTCTTTGTTGTATTTTGCAAGAAAGCACCGGCCGGTTGGAATACGCCTCTTGTTGGTGCGGGGTTGGGGGGCATCGCGCACCTTGTTGATCGAGCATGGGGCAGTGGGGCGTGCTCGCTCAGCTCGGCTTGCTCCAACCGGCCGGGTCCCTCCTCAAACGAATCTGGATGAGAAATTGAGCGCTCTTTTTTTAGCCCCCGCCTTGGTGGAGAACCCTGGTGAAGTGCTTCCTGATCGGCTCACTCGTTTCCGTCGCGAGCTTCTGGGCAAGCGCCCACAATTCCTTGTTCTGGTCGGAGGCGGTGTCGAACGCCTTGCGCGCTTGCGCCGCCGATAGGGTATAGACGTCGGTCGCTGACTTGCTGCCGAACAGATGGACGAAGAAATCGAGCGCAGAAGCGACATTGGCGTTTGAGATTTCGAACACCTTGAGCCCGTAGTCGGTCGTGCATCTCGCATTGCTCGAATAGGTCTCGCGCAGCGCCTCAGTCATCTCTTCCGATGCGGCCTTGATCTTCTCGCAACCTTCCCGTGCGCGGGCGAGGCCTCGCTCGGTAAGCTCGCGCCCCAAGCCAGGCAAGGCGACCTTCGAGAAATCCAACCATGGCGTCCCGAAAACATTCGTTCCGTTCGGCGTCAGTTTCATTTCGCTTTCACTCACGCAACATTCCCTTTCTCAAGCGAAAGCATTCCTCGCGACGCTCGCTTGCGTCACGAGAGCTCACGCTCTGTGTTCGATCAGATTTTGGATGAGCCGTGATGTAGCCCCGACCCAACACGACTTTGTTAAAGAGAAACGGGAATGTCGGTCCGGTTTGCGACTCTCGCCCAAACTTTTTTTGAGATTGTCAACACAACGAAGGTATATGTGAGGAGTGCTGTGCATAACAGGGATATCCCAAGGGTTTGGGAAATTCCTTCCTCAGCGTAAGCATTGCAAAGGAGGCCGGCGCGAGCTGCGTTGGGATGCGCTACGTCCGAGCAAGAATGGACATCATCACGCAACATGCCGTTGAGGGCAGTCCGGACTTCGCATCAGCGATCCTTTGACCGCTGCAACGGAGAGCGTTCGGACCCCGCTCAAGCAGGATACTGGATCTGTTCTACTCTCAGTAGATCTACTGAGAACCTAACTGAGAACGGCCTTCATCGCGCCGCGCGGCTCGACTCCGGGTCAGCTGATGCTCGATGGCGACTTCGTCGCGACCTCATCGGCGTGCTGGAGGGCGAGACATGGCGATCTACCTGCATTTGCAAACCCACGGTATGGCACCGAAGGAGATTGCCTTTATTACAAAGGCTTACGAGCAAACGTTACGCACCCTGTGTGTTCAAGATCGCGATGATCCGCTCACGGAGTTGGTGGCGAAGACAATCATCAAGATCGTTCAAACCGGGATCAAAGACCCTGCACAGATTTCAGCGCAGGCAATCAGCGAACTCGAAATGCGCTAGCGATCTCCAAGACCGCTGGGAACTGAAACATTCCCGCGATCGCTGGGTTGGCTAGTGGGCTTCGGGGCTTCGCAACGTGCGAGGCGTGCCATGACCCCCCTCCCGGTGAGCGATGTGTTTCTCACGGTCGCAATCATGGCCGTGGCCTTCGTGATTGAGATCGGCCTTTTCATCCTGATCGGGATGTTCTGAATGGATCGGAGCGTCCTAGGTGCCTTAATTTCAGCTCAGATTTTTCAAGATTCCCCGCAACCATCGCCCCCGTTCGGCGTCATGCTCTATGGAGGAGCGCAGGCGACATCAGAGGTCCGCGGAATGATGGGCATGACGACCAGCTGAATCGGTCTCGAATGGGCGACATCATCCCTCCGGCACCCCGGCCAGGCGCATGCCCTCGCAGACGCGCTCTCGTTCGGCGAGATATGTCGGATTGTTGCTTGCTTCGCTTACAAGCAAGCGGCTGATGGTAAAGCCTGGATCGAGCTTAAGACCAACCTTTGCGGCGCTTCGCGCCTCATCTCTTTCGCCAAGCAGGCCCAAGGCCGCAGCGAGCCAGAAATGGGCCGCAGGAAAGTTGCGATTGGCCTCAATGCTTCGCCGTAGCCAAGCGACGGCTTCTGTGTCTGCGCCGATCAGTATCTTGGCCATGCCAGCAATATGCATCCAGCGGTGGGCAAAGATATCGCGAGGGGAGAGACGGAGAGCCTCGACGATATGGCCTTCTGTCTCAGCACCGCGACCCATAAAGAACTTTGCGATACCAATGGCGCTGTGAGCACCGACCAAATTGCGATCAATCTCCAAGGCCCGCTCACATTCAGCGATCCCTTGCGCGGACCGGTTTGTAAAAATGTAAGCCCCTCCCAGGATCCTGTGGGCTACTGCGTGGTCCGGGGCCAATGACAGCGCCTTGATCGCATTTGCTTCGGCTGCCGAAAGGTACGCGACTCGGTTATCAGCCAGCAGGGAAGCTCCGATCGTTAGATCAACGAGCGCCAAGCCGACCAATGCTCCGACGCTTCCGTGATCGATTGCCAAGGCGCGTTCGAAAAAGCTGCGCGCCTCGCTCATGTGCTCCACGCCCCTGTATGACCAGGCATAACCTTGAAAGTTCAAGTCCATCGCGTCGGGATTTACAGAACGTTCTGCCCGGCGCGCCTCCGCTGCAATCATTTGGGCATTCAGCGCGTTCGCCAGTCGCGCCACGATTTCGTCCTGCATGTCAAAGAGATCGGCGACCGGCTTGTCGAACCGCTCGGCCCAAAGGTGATTTTCCGTTTCCGAATCGATCAGCTGTACATTGAGCCGGAGTCGCTTGCCACTCCGCTGCACAGAGCCTTCGAGCACGTAGCGGACGTTTAGCTCACGCCCAACCTTCTTAAGGTCAACCGATTTTCCCTTGTAGGTAAATGCCGTATGGCGGCCGATCACGAACGAGCCGCTGATCCGCGACAAGTCAGTGGTCAAACTGTCGGTCACACCATCGGCGAAATGGTCTTGCTCGGGATCACCGCTGAGATTGGCGAAAGGCAGCACGACGATAGAAAGACGAGGGGGAGACGGCAGGTCGAGCTTCGCTCGCGACGGCCCTGGCGCCGAGCTGAGCCCATCCTGGACCACCGCATAGGCCCGAACCGAAAGCGCGATATTCTTGAGGTTCTGGACGCCCAGATCGGCGAATTCGACCCCTACCTTCCCGCGGACATGATCGTAGGCGGAGGACGAGATGCAGATGCCGCCTGGTTCTGCAATGCTCTCGAGCCGTGCCGCAATATTGACCCCATCGCCAAAAACGTCATGCGGCTCGACAATCACGTCGCCGACGTTGATGCCGACACGGAAGGCAATTCGTCCGTCTGCCGCATCGGCAACGGTAAGTTCTCTGATGCGCGTCTGGAACTGCACAGCAGCCCGAACCGCTTCCACCGCGCTCGGAAACTCTGCCAAGAACCCGTCGCCGGTATTCTTGACGATGCGCCCCCCGTGTTCAGAGATCGCGTGTGTAATACCATCCGTGAGGAGCGTAGTCAGTTTGGCGTGCGTGGCCTCCTCGTTAAGATGCATAAGCCGCGAATAGCCCACTACGTCAGCGGCCAAAATCGCCGCCAACCGACGCTCAACTCGGACTGGCCGCTCTTGCACCATTAGCAATCCACCTGGATACTAATTGCACTTGGTAGTCAATTGTACGACGGGACTTCGGAATTGCCCATACGGATGATGTCGTATATTGACCCGAAGGCGACTTCAGCGGTCTACGCCACGTGCCACGATACGATACATCGACCTCCCTTGAACCTTCAATCTGCCCTGTAGACCTACTTGTAAGGCGCAGCGGCCGGACTGACAGTCCTACTCACGCCTGACTCCGCTGGCAGTTGCGCCGATAACCGGAGGACATCAACCATGTTGCGACCATTGGTTCTCTCGTCGATGGTGTCGGCTATGGCAATTCCTGCATTGGCGCAGGACATCAAGCCCGAGCTGGAGAAAATAGGCGCGGCCTATACCGACTGCGTCGCCAAGCACGATGGCGCGTGTGTTGCGTCGCTCTATTCAAAGGACGGCATCCAAGTCAACGTGGTTGGAGAGGTGAAAACCGATCTGAAGGCGACCTATGAAGACTACTTCAAGGGCGGTGAGGACAAGATCGCCGTCAAGGTCAACTATGCCCAACCGCTAGGCAACGACATGGCATTGGCGGCGGGCGATGTCGATGTCACCTTCAATGTCGAGCCGAAACTCCGTCAGCTGTTTTGGTCCGCCGTCTACGTTAAGGAAGGCGGCCAGTGGAAAATCCGCATGCTGACGGCGGCCATCAAGCCGCCACCGCCGCCCACGGAAGCCAACGCCGACAAGAAGTAAACCAAGCAGCGGCGGGCGTCACCAAGCAGCGGCGCGCGGACAATTCGCGCCGCAGTCGAATAGTGACGGAATCTCTCCTTGCAGATTCCGCTGCCTTGGGCTGACATGTCCGGCATGGACTTCCATGCCCGCGGAAAGATATCCGCAACTTTCAAAGTCCGTAAGCTCTCGATGACAGGTCAGCGCTACTTCCTAACCCGGCAACAGCATAGGGGCTGTCCAAGTTTGTCCAACGTGAAGGCGGCGTCTCCCGGAGCGAGGGTCTGCTTCTGGCGCCACTAGCTGCCGATGCTGCCTTTTGGCCCGGAGCTTCCCTTTGCTTGTGCCCCGACTACGTCTGCTTTCGAAGGTAGGGCGGACAGTGCTTGCCGGATCACCTCGGCCAACGGCCGGCTTATGCCATCACGTCTGATATCCGAATGACGGCAGCTCCTGAAGAAAGCGGACGCCCCGTTGCGACAAGCTAACGTCCGCTTTACCCAACTGGGACATAGGCATAGATGCGACCGCACCGAGGCCGGCTCGCTTCTTCTTACAGGCAGAAATGCTGTCCAAAAATGGGAGTGGGCCACGCTGTGTTTTTAGCAGTAAGCTGCCCTACGCGCGGGATATGGCCTGCGTGCCTCTTCTAAAATCTAGAGGCGTACATTGCCCAGTCTTTCGGTTCGGCGCGCATGGACAGCGACTTCCAGGTGTTATGGAAGGACGACGACCGCATCTTTTGCCGGGCATCGCGCCAGGGCTCCGATGGTGGCCGCAAAACTGTGCTGGCCGTGCTTCCTGCCGAGCACGCCCCATCAACGAGCCGGGATCGCTTGGCTCACGAATATGCACTAAAGGACGAACTCGACAGCGCGTGGGCCTTGCGGCCGCTCGAACTGGTCAGCGAGGGCGGCCGACCCGTGCTGCTGCTCGAGGATCCCGGCGGCGAGCCGGTGGAGCGCCAGCTCCAAGCGCCCATGGAAGTGGGAACATTCTTGCATCTCGCCGTCCACATCACGGCGGCTCTAGGCAAGGTCCATCAGCGTGGGCTCGTGCACAAAGACATTAAGCCGCACAACATCATCGTGAATCGCGCGACCGGCGAAGTCAAACTCACGGGTTTCGGCATTGCCTCGCAACTCCGGCGCGAGCGCCAATCACCCGAACCGCCTGAAACCATCGCCGGCACCCTCGCCTATATGGCACCCGAGCAGACCGGACGAATGAACCGCTCGATCGACGCGCGCAGTGATCTATACGCGCTGGGCGTCACCTTCTATCAGATGCTCGCCGGCGCGCCCCCGTTTACCGCAGCCGATCCGATGGAATGGGTGCACTGCCATATTGCGAGGAGGCCTGTGCCGCCCGCCGAGCGTCGGAAGCAAGTGCCCAATTTCCTTTCGGCCATCATCATGAAGCTGCTCCACAAGACCGCCGAGGAGCGCTATCAGACCGCGGCCGGTCTGGAGAGCGATCTCCGGCGCTGCCTCGCGGCCTGGGAGGCTCGGCAGGGGATTGACGACTTCCCCCTGGGCGAGCGCGACATCCCGGACCGGCTGCTCATCCCCGAGACGCTCTATGGGCGCGCGCGAGACATCGAAGTCTTGCTCGCGGCCTTCGACCGCGTGGTTCAGAGCGGCACGCCTGAGCTGGTGTTGGTCTCGGGATACGCCGGCATCGGCAAGTCAGCTGTCGTCAACGAGCTGCACAAGGTGCTGGTGCCCTCGCGCGGCCTGTTCGCCGACGGCAAATTCGACCAATACAAGCGCGACATTCCCTATGCCACACTGGCGCAGGCGTTCCGCAGCCTGCTCCGGGGGCTTCTGGCGAAGAGCGAGGTCGAGCTGGCGCCCTGGCGCGATGCCCTGCACAAGGCGTTAGGCCCGAACGGCGGGTTATTGGTGGACCTCGTCCCCGAGCTGAGGCTTATCATCGGCGAGCCGCCGCGGGTGCCCGACCTGGCTCTGCAGGATGCGCAAAGGCGCTTCCACCAAGTGGTGCGGCAGTTCATCGGCGTGTTCGCGCGACCGGAGCATCCGCTGGCGCTATTCCTCGACGACCTGCAATGGCTCGACTCAGCGACGCTGGACCTGCTCGAGGATCTGCTGACTCAGGCGGATGTGAGCCATCTGCTGATGATCGGCGCTTACCGCGATAACGAGGTCGACGCCGCGCATCCTCTGCGGCGCAAGATCGCGGCCATCAAGAACCGCAGCGGCATGGTTGAGGAGATCGCGCTGGCGCCGCTTGCCACCGAGCATGTCGGGCAGCTGATCGCCGACTCGTTGCGTTGCGAGCCGAGGTATGCCGCGTCCCTGGTGCAGTTAGTGCAGGAGAAAGCAGGCGGCAATCCGTTCTTCGCCATCCAGTTTCTTTACGAGCTCGTCGAGGAGCGTTTGCTTGCGTTCGATCATACGTCGTCGTGCTGGACGTGGGATCTCGATCTCATTCGCGCCAAGGGCTATACCGACAATGTGGTGGACCTCATGGTCGGCAAACTCGCGCGCCTTCCGGCCAACACGCGGGAAGCGTTGCAGCAGCTCGCCTGTCTCGGTAACACCGCCACGATCACGCTGTTGGCCCTTGTTCTGGGAAGATCGGCGGCTGAAGTCGACGCAGCGCTGTGGGAAGCCGCGCACGAGGAGCTGGTCGAGCGACGGCAAGGCTACTACAGATTCACCCACGACCGGGTGCAGGAAGCCGCCTATTCAAGCAAACCGGAAGCCGAGCGTGCGGAAGCCCATCTCGCCATCGGCCGGCTGCTCGCGGCGAATACTCCCACAGAACAGCATGGGGACGTGATCTTCGACATTGTCAATCAGCTCAACCGCGGCGTTGCGTTGATCACCTCACGAGACGAACAAGCGAAGCTGACCGAGCTGAACCTGCTCGCAGCCAAGCGCGCCAAAGCGTCCACCGCCTATGACTCGGCACTGACTTATCTGAATGCCGGCGCGACCCTGTTGCCGGAGGATCGCTGGGAGAGCAGGCATGAACTTGCCTTCTCGCTGGAGATCAACCGGGCAGAATGCGAGTTTCTGACCGGCGCGCTGGCGGAAGCGGAGCGACGCCTGATGGCTCTCTCAGCCCGTGCGGCCGGCCCGGTCGAGTTAGCCACGGTCTCAAGCCTGCGCATCGACCTATACACGAGGCTCGATCGGAGTAGCGATGCAATTGCTGTTGCTCTCGATTACCTCCGCCACCTGACCATCGACTGGCCACCCCATCCCACCGAGGAGGAGGCGCGAGGTGAATACGACCGCGTCCGGTCCCAACTTGGCGGGCGCCGTATCGAAGCACTGATCGATTTGCCCTTAATGAGTGATCCGGTGTCTCTCGCGACTCTGGGCGTGCTGACCAGGCTGCTGCCGCCTGCACTATTCACGGATTTGAACCTCTTTTCCTTGACCGTTTGCCGAGCGGTTAATCTCAGCCTTGAGCACGGAAACTGCGATGCCTCGTGCGTTGCCTATATGAGGCTTGGGATGATTGCCGGTCCTCGCTTCGGCGACTACGAGACGGGATTTCGATTTGGTCTGCTCGGATATGAATTGGTCGAACGGCGCGGATTGACGCGATTTCATGCGCAGACCTACATGCTCTTCGGAGCGCACCTCGCACCATGGACGCGACATGTCCGGAGTGCGCGTGATTCGCTGCTTCGGGCTTTCGACGTCGCAAACAAAACCGGCGACCTCACGTTCGCCGCGTACGCCCGCGTCAATCTGAATTCGAATCTGCTCGCGGCTGGTGACCCGCTCGCGGAGGTGCAACGCGAAGTCGAGAGTGGCCTCGCATTTGCGAAAACGGCACAGTTCGGACTGGTCGTTGACGTTGTCGTCAGCCAACTGCAGCTCATCCGGACCCTGCGGGGGCTGACCTCGAAATTCGGCTCCTTCGACGATGAGCAGTTTGAAGAGCTTCAGACGGAGCGCCGGTTCGCCGAGAATGCCAACCTCATGCGAGCGGACTGCTGGTATTGGATCCGAAAGCAGCAGGCGCGCTTTTTTGCAGGCGACTACGCGGCGGCGATTGAGGCGTCTCAAAGGGCGCAGCGGCTGCTGTGGACGTCTATATCGCAGCTCGAAACTGCCGAATACGAATTCTATGGTGCATTGTCCCTCGCGATGGCCTGCGCCTCCGCCGCGCCTGCCCAGCACCGGGAGTACCTTGAGGCACTGGCGGCGCATCGGCGACAGATCCAAATCTGGGCAAAGAATTGTCCGGAGAATTTCGAGAATCGCGCTGCGCTTGTCGAGGCGGAGGTCGCCCGCTTGCAGGGCCGCGAGCTCGATGCCGAGCGCCTCTATGAACACGCTATCCGCTCGGCCCGGGCCAATGGCTTTGTTCAAAACGACGCGCTTGCCAACGAACTCGCCGCACGCTTCTACGCGGCGCGCGGGTTTGAGAGAATCGCTCGTGCGTACTTGGCCGACGCTCGGCGCGCCTATTTGCGGTGGGGGGCTGATGGCAAGGTGCGGCAACTCGATCGGCTCTATGCCCGCTTGGCAGAGGAAACAGCGGCGCCCGGCCCGACGAGCACGATCGGGACTCCACTGGAGCAGCTCGACCTCGCCACCGTTATCAAGTTGTCGCAAGCGGTCTCGGGCGCAATCGTCCGGGAGAAGCTGCTCATCACCGTCATGCGCACCGCTATCGAGCACGCGGGCGCCGAGCGCGGCCTGTTGGTTCTGTCGCACGGGGCCGAGTTGCGAATTGCCGCCGAAGCGACCACCGACGGCGACACGGTCGTCGTGCAGCTGCGCGACGAGCCCGTGACGGCAGCGCTCCTGCCGGAGGCGATCCTCCACTACATCTTGCGTACGCGGGAGAGCATCATTCTCGATGATGCCGCAGCCCAGAAACCGTTTTCAGCGGATCCCTACATCATTCAGCGCCAAGCGCGCTCTGTTCTCGGCCTGCCGGTGATCGCTCATGCGAATTTCATCGGCGTGCTGTACCTGGAAAACAATCTGGCTGCGCATGTCTTCGCGCCGGGTCGGATCGCGGTGCTAAAGCTGCTCGCCTCGCAGGCGGCAATCGCGCTGGAGAATGCTCACTTGTACCAGGATCTCGCAGAACGCGAGGCTAGGATTCGGCGCCTGGTCGAGGCCAACATCATCGGGATTATCATCTGGGAACTTGGAGGTCGGATTCTGGAGGCGAATGATGCGTTTCTCCGCATCGTAGGATACGATCGCGAGGATCTCATTTCGGGCCGCCTACGCTGGACTGACCTTACACCACCGGAGTGGCTCGACCGCCACATGCGATTGTGGATCCCGGAGCTAAAGATGATGGGGAGCGTGCAGCCGTTCGAGAAGGAATATTTCCGCAAGGACGGCAGCCGCGTGCCCGTGTTGATCGGCATGGCTGCATTCGACGAGCGACGAGATTACGGCGTCTCTTTTGTCGTCGACCTGACGGATCGCAAGCTGTCGGAAGAGGCATTGCGGCAGAGCGAGGAGCGCTTTCGCACCCTTGTACAATTCTCCTTCGACGTGTACTGGGAATCGGATGCGCAGCATCGCTTCACCCGCCAGGAATTCGGCGAAGGTCTTGCCGACGCGCCGGCGCCTGGCTCTGAAATTGGGAAGACGTGGTGGGAAGTGCCCTATTTGGAGCCTGACGCGGAGGCCTGGCGCAAGCACCGGGAGACGCTCGATGCCCACCTGCCGTTCCGTGATTTCGAGCTGGCGCGGCCTACGCCTGACGGCGGCAAACGCTACGTGTCCATCTCGGGACTGCCGGTCCTCGACAATGCAGGGCGCTTCATCGGTTACCGCGGCGTCGGACGGGACACCACCGAGCGCAAGCGGGCCGAAGAGACCTTGCGGGAGGTGCAAAGGGAATTGGCGCATGCGAACCGCCTCGCCACCATGGGTGAGCTCACGGCCTCGATCGCCCATGAAGTAAGCCAACCGATCGCTGGCGCATCGATGAATGCCGATGCCGCCCTGCATTTCTTGGACAGAAACCCGCCGGATGTTGAGAGAGCCAGGGACACGCTCGGTTATGTTGTGAACGACACTGATCGAGCCCGCGACATCATCAGGCGTATACGTGATCTCATAAAAAAAGCACCGCCACTGAAGGATCGCCTGGATATCAACGAGGCGATCCGGGACGTGATCGAGCTCGCCCGCAGCGAAGCGGTGAAGAACGACGTCGTGATGCAGACGGAGCTCGGAGACGGTTTGCCACTCGTCGAAGGTGATCGCGTCCAACTGCAGCAAGTGATCCTCAACCTGATGGTCAATGCCATCCAAGCCATGGGCACGGTCGCGAGGGGATCGCGAAGCGTGCTCATTACGACCGCTCGGGCCGAATCTGACGGCATTATCGTCGCGGTGAAGGATTCGGGACCAGGATTGGCGCCGGACGCTCTCAAGCGCATCTTCGACCCCTTCTACACGACGAAGCCTGGCGGTCTGGGGATGGGACTGTCGATCTGCCGCTCGATCATCGAAGCGCATGCCGGGCGCTTGTGGGTGACCTCCAATGCGCCCCATGGCGCGACTTTCCACTTCACGGTGCCAGCCCATCCGGGCAGCGCGTCGTGACGATCCCGCATGGTTGCTTTTGAGACCTCGCTCCGGCGTTCACGCCAGTTCCGATGTGTCAATTTGGAGTGGGCCATGGGGCTGGAGAAGGGCGAATTTAAGATCTGACGGCTATGCCGGGCTTTCGAAGAACGAAAGCCCATGGCCAAGCACCGCATTCACAGCATCGAGTTCAAGCGTCAGCCGCCATGTTGCAACGACTGATAGCGATCACGACCAGCCGATCCGTCGCCGTCATTCTCAACGCCTGGTCGCGCCGGGTGGTCTGTTATGCGATCAGCCGGTCGATTCATACGCGGCTGACGATCGCCGCCCTCGCGGCCGCGATCGAGCGACGACGCCCGTCAGCTGGATGCGTGCATCATTCGGATCGGGTTCGCAATACGCCTCCGAGCGCTATCGCGACACACTGACGGCGCACGCGCTTGTCGGCTCGATGGGTCGGCGCGGTAACCCGTACGACAACGCCAAGGCCGAGAGCTTCATGAACACCCTTGAAGGTCGAGGCTGTGTATCCAATGGCGTAGAAACGCTCGAGGACGTTATCGAGAACCTTCCCCGCTTCATCGACGGAGTTTACAATAAGCGCCGATTGCAATCCGCTCTCGGTTATCTCAGCCCGCAACAGTTTCGAGGATCAGCACGCCCGGCAGAGGGTCAAATCAGCCGCCTGACCCTGTCCGGCCCCACGGGCCCACTCCACTGATGGGGCAAATTTGCACGCCGAATAATATCGGATGAACGCCGGCGAATGCAGCGCCCTCAACGAATTGCATTTGAACGAATTGCATTTGATGAGAACGCATACGCGAATGTCGCGCCTTCACTTCAATGTGAAGCACTGCGTTGATGGCCGTCGTGCGTGGTCGGCACGCGAGCCATGGGGGAAACCGGCCACCAAACTGGAGCGGCGTCCGCCATCTTGCGTGCTGCGGCAGTGCCATTGCCCCAAGCACGGGCTGCGCCTCCTTGTCGGTCGCGCTGGTCTTTTAGCTTCCGCAGAGCAAGGCAAGCTGTTACCATTCTCGAAGGCCTGCTCGCTAGAAGCATCAACCCAACCGATAGCTCCCAATCACGCCACTCTACGTGCAGTGATGTGCGATGGTTCCGAAGACGCGGTACGCAAAGAGCGGTGATACTAAGATCGCCTAGGTTGTGGGGGATGGGCCTTTCGACCTTGTGTTGGTGCCTGGCTTCATCTCGAACTTAGACGTGGCCTGGGACGAGCCACGCGTCTGGCTGCTTTCTCCCGGCTGATCATGTTTGACAAGCGCGGCACTGGCCTCTCTGACCGGACTGTCGGCGTGCCGACTCTCGAGGAACGTATGGACGACGTTCGGGCTGTCATGGATTCCGTCGGCTCGCAACAGGCTGCGCTATTCGGCATCTCTGAAGGCGGCGCGATGTCCGTTTTGTTTGCGGCCACCTATCCAGAGCGCACGCGAGCTCTGGCGCTTTATGGAACGTACGGGCACTTCCGATCGTGGGTGCTGCCACCGGATAGGATCGAAGGTGCGCTTGAGCGCATGGAGAAGGCGTGGGGGACTGGTGAGAGCCTTGCGTTGTTTGCTCCAAGCGTGGCGGCCGATGAAAAGTTTCGACAGTCCTGGGCACGTTTTGAGCGGCTCGGCGCCAGTCCGTCTGCTGTTGTGGCGCTTATGCGAATGAACAGCGAAATCGATGTTCGTCCCATTCTCCCGTCCATTCGAGTGCCGACGCTCATCGTTCATCGCCAAGGCGACGTTCGGGTCAACGTTGAGGCCGGGCGATTCATGGCGGAGAAGATCCCGAATGCGAAATACGTCGAACTACAGGGCAATGACCACTTGTTGTGGACCGGTGACACGGATCGCGTACTAGCAGGCTGTTGAAAAAGGCGCTCGCCGCCGACCGGCGACCGTGATTCATTGGCTCCGATGAGATTCGGAGATGGTGCGTGCGCGGCGGCGACAATCGAACGGGCGAACTGTTCAGCTACGTCGACCTGGAGGCGCGGGTGCGGCGTAATCATCCGCTGCGAGCGATCCGGACGATTGTGAACGAAGGGCTGTCGGCGCTGGAGCGAGAGTTTGCCGCGCTCTATTCGCCAATTGGGCGGCCGTCGATCCCGCCGGAGAAGCTGCTGCGGGCGATGCTGTTGCAGGCGTTTTATTCGATCCGCTCGGAGCGGCTTCTGATGGAGCGACTGGAATACGACCTGCTGTTCCGCTGGTTCGTCGGAATCGGCGTTGACGACGCAGCCTGGGACCATTCGGTGTTCTCGAAGAACCGCGACCGGCTGCTGGAAGGCGACATCGCGGCCAAGTTCCTGGCGGCGGTGCTGGCGCAGCCCAAGGTGAAGAGGCTTCTGTCGAGCGATCACTTCTCGGTCGACGGTACGCTGATCGAGGCCTGGGCCTCGATGAAGAGCGTCAAGCCGAAGGACGGCTCCGGCGAGCCGCCAGCGCCAGGCGGCGGGCGCAATGCCGAAGCGGACTTTCATGGCCAGAAACGCTCGAATGACACCCATGCTTCGACCACCGATCCGGACGCCAGGCTCTACCGCAAGGGCAAAGGCAAGGAGACGAAGCTGTGCTTCATCGGGCACGGGCTGATGGAGAACCGCCACGGCCTGCTGGTCGACGCCTGCCTGACGCAGGCCGGCGGGCATGCCGAACGGGTGGCCGCGCTGCACATGATCGAGCCTCGTGCCGACCGACCGACAGCGATCACGCTTGGCGCCGACAAAGCCTACGATGCAGAAGACTTCGTCAACGAACTGCGCTCGATGAACGTGACGCCGCATGTTGCACAGAACACCAGCGGCCGTAGTTCTGCGATTGACGGACGAACGACCCGGCACGGCGGCTATGCCATCAGTCAGCGCATCCGCAAGCGCATCGAGGAGGCATTCGGCTGGATCAAGACGGTTGCCGGGCAAGAGAAGACCAGCTTCCGTGGCCGTGATCGCGTCGCATGGGCCTTTACCTTCGCTGCCGCCGCCTACAATCTGGTGCGGCTGCCGAAGCTGATTGCGGAGACTGGCTGATGGCCAAGGTGCCCGGCTTCGCCAAGGCCTTTGTCGGCCGCTGGCGCATCGTCGAGATGGACGTCTGGGACAGCGAGTTCCTCGATCTTGCCGAAGAGGCGCATCTCACCTTCCAGGGCAAGTCCGATGGCGAAATCGCCTTTGGGGCTCTCAAGGGCTCCCTGGACGTGCGCTACGGCGCCCGCGACGGATCGGCCTGCGCCGAGTTCTCATGGGAAGGGCACGACGAGAATGATCCGTCCTGCGGTCGCGGATGGGCTATGATCGGCACTGCGGGCAGGCTCGTCGGCCACTTCTACATCCACAATGGCGACGATTCAGCCTTCGTTTGCGAACGCGGCTGAGTTCTTCAACAGCCTGCTAGATGAGGTTGAGGAGTTTTTTACTGGGTCGCGATCGGCCGCCGAAGCTGATCGCGTCCTCGCCACTGTTCTGTTTACCGATATTGTGAACTCAACCAAACGCGCGGAGAAGATCGGCGACCGCGCATGGCACGACCTGCTGGGTCACCACAATGCGATCGTGCGACGAGAACTGTTGCGGCATCGCGGCCGTGAAGTGAGGACATTGGGTGATGGGTTCTTAGCAACTTTCGACGGTCCGGCCCGATCGATCCGGTGCGCTCTTGCAATAAATGAAAGCGTCGAACCGCTCGGGTTGCAGGTGAGGGCCGGCCTTCACACGGGCGAGATTGAAGTTGCCGATGACGATGTCAGCGGAATCGCCGTGCACATCGCATCGCGCGTTGCGACGATGGCGAAGCCCGGACAGGTTTTGGTCTCGAATACCGTCCGTGACCTGGTGGCAGGATCAAACATTCGGTTCCATGACGAAGGTCATCATTCTCTAAAGGGCATTACTAATAGCGTCAGATTATTCGCGGTTGAACGGTAGAGAGAAGCTCAACGCGCAATTCGGATAGGGTGATCGACTTTGTCTTGAGGCTCTCGCCTCGACTGGCCATTCTGTAGCGAGAAGCTCGCCAAAGTACGAAATAGCTTGCACGTCACAGCAGATCTGCCTTTCCGAATTAATCGAACTGCAGGACGGCTGAGGCAACTCTAGCACCGGAGGGGAGATAAATCTAAGACCGTCGGCAGAATTGGCCAGGCGAGGTCTCAACGTTCTTGTCCAGGTTGCATCCTAGCAGAGCGGTTGCGGCTGACAGGCGGCCAGATCATGGAACAGGCCCGGTGACGCCTTGACTCCAAAGAGTAATCTGAGGACTAATTTACCGGAAATTGAGCTCCGCTCGGCGGGCGTCACTTCTGCCGGGCGAGGAGGGCATCGCCTGTGGCACGCCGGCATCACAGCTCGATTGGTTCAGGTTTGAGCGATACTGCGCCATTCAGGCCGCTGGACGCCCGATCTATCGCGAGCCCCCTAATTTTTGGGCAGAATAGCACGATCGTCCACGCGGGCAGAGGGGGGCGTCATTCGGCTGGAGATGGAAGGCCAACAGCCTCGTCCCCGATAAATCGCCGGAGGCATTTGCGGAATCTAGCGACCGAACGAAAATATGTCTCCATCTTGCGAGCCGATCTGCACCGCTCATCGGATCTGGTGACAGGCCTCGATTTAGAAGAGTCGATCGCGCGGCTCGCGCCGGCAATGGGTCAGATGCGATCGGCTGTGCATCAGTACGGGGGCATTATTCATCGAGAAATGGGTGATGGCATATTCGCCGTGTTCGGTGCGCCGGTCGCCAACGACATGCACGCGGTCCTGGCTTGCCTCGCTGCGCTCGACCTTCTGAGCCGGATTGAAGCGCTTGCGGATGGTAGCATTCGCGTGCGGGTTGGCGTGCACTCAGGCTTGGTAGTGGCCGGACCCCGGAAGCTCGACTACACCCAGATGTACGATTTTGACGGCCCTCCACTGATCATGGCTGAGCGCTTGCAAGCGGTGGCGGAGCCTGGCCAGGCGCTGGCGTCCGAGACGTGCTGGATGCTGGCCGGAGGCTATATCCATTTCGAAGCACCGGAAAGGCACCTTCTAAAGGGATTTGCCCAGCCAGTCATGGTTCATCCCATAAAAAGGGTTGGTGAGCTATCGAAATGGCAAGTGACCCTGGGGCGAGGTACAGCAGCATTCGTCGGTCGCGAGACGGAATTATCAAACTTACTTGCGCTTGGTGTCGCGGCTGCGAATGGCCCCGGTCGCGTTGCCCTTGTTTCGGGGGAACCGGGCGTGGGCAAGTCGCGCTTGGTGCGCGAGGCTGTGCACGTGCTGCATCAGCGCGGCTGGCATTCCGTGGAGGCGGAATGTAGCCCCATCATTGGCGATTCGCCGTTTTCCCTCCTCAAGGATATCCTGGTCAAATCTATTTCGGAGCTAAGTGGGGCTGATAAAGCGGGCGCCAACACCGACCTGCCAGATGTACAATCGGCTGCGCTGCGGATTCTGCTCGATGGAGTAGTTGCAGAAAGCCTTCCCGTATGGACAAAGCTAGCCTCCCGCGCGCGAACTCGTGCCATCATCGATATGGCTTGTTCGGTCGTGGCGCGTCGGGTTGGTGGGCAGCCGACATTGCTTCTCATTGAGGATGCGCAATGGGCTGATGAGGCAAGCGCCCCCGCCCTTGACGCAATAGTGGCGTTGGCCAAGCGTCTTCCACTTTTCGTGTTAATCACTGCTCGAACAGATGAGCTGCCCTCTTGGTGTGAGCCGGATGCCAGACTGGTACTAGCCCCACTAGCGCCCGATGAAGGCCTTGCAATGCTTAATCAGTTGCTTGGTCCATCGCCTCGCCTTCAGCTTTTAAAGGAACGAATTCTAGAGCACACGGGTGCGATGCCGTTGTTCCTAGAGGAAGTGTGTCGTGGGCTTATAGAAGCCGGTCGATTAAGGGGAGCGTGGGGTGAATTTGAGCCGGCCTTAGAGGGGACAGAGCTCGGCGTTCCTTTGACAGTTCAAGGTGTGATCGCGAGTCGCATTGATCGACTGGCCCCGCGCGAGAAGCGGGTCTTGCAAGTAGCCGCCTCGATCGGTCCTCAAGTGCCAAGCCGTTTACTCCGGGTGATCGCAGGTTTGGAGGAGGCGGTCTTCCGTCAAATCCATACCGCACTACTGGCGGCGGGTATGTTGGTGTGCGTCCCGCAGGCGGGAGAGGGGCAAAACACGTTCCCGCACGAATGCGTTCGCCAGGTTGCATACGATGCCACCCTGGAATCCGATAGGGTGAAACTACACAAGCGTGTTCTGACCGAGCTCGAGGCCGAGGCGGCTACTGCTCAGAACGCGCACGAGTTGGCAGCCATAATGGTGCACCACGCTGTTCAAGCCAAGGAATGGGCGCGTGCAGCCGATTTGGGGGCAACGATCGCGCGTCGCTGCTTTGGCCAATCTGCGTTTTCGGATGCGATGAAGCATTTCGAACTGGCAATAGCGTCGGTCGACAAGCTGCCGCCGTCACCGCAACGTGAGGCAATCGCGATTGATCTTAGGATTGAGGCGCGAATGGCTTACGGAAATCTAGGAAAGGTGAGCCGTTGGCTCGACTTGGCAAGAGAGGCCGAGGCGCGCGCACTCGCCTCCGGCGACAATAGACGACGAATTCCTGCGTTGGCCATGCGTGCGGCGGCGTTGAACTTCTATGGTGCGCCGGCCGAAGCGCTCGACGCGGGCGAGGCTGCAGTGCGCGAAGCAGGCCAGAGCGGCGAGCCTGGATGGTTGGCCTATGCGGAATACGGGTTGGGGCAGGCGCGGTTTATCGCCGGTCACTTCGTAAAGGCCGTAGAGATTTTGGAGAGAGCTTATAAGCGGTTTTATTTTGAAGGTGCTTCACCGCCACCCGGCGGCGGAGCAGCACAAGCTGCACTGCTTAGCTGTATGATGATCTGCGTCAGTAAAGTAGCGCTTGGGGACGAAGAGGGCGCTGTCGCGGCGCAAGCACGAGCAGATGAGATTGCCGCTCAGAATGAAGGTCCCGCTGCAGCGATAGCAGGGGGATTTAGCCGCGGAGTGCTTTTGCTCTCAAGAGATGAGCCGCAGGCGGCGGAAACGGCGCTGGCACACTCCCTCAAGCTTGCGCATCAGCATGAAGTGCACCTTTTCATACCCGTGCTTGCCAACCAGCATGGGCTTTCACTCTTGCGAGTAGGGCGCGTGACAGAAGCGCGAACGGCGTTTGAAATGGCCCGTGAAGAGGCCGAACTGCTTGGGCATCGGTCGGCTGCATTGCGCGCAGAGCTAGGTCTAGCGCTCTGTGAGGCAGCATCGACAACCCAACGCAACGTAGCAATAGAGATGGTTTGCCGATGTGAGCAGAGCGCTCAACAGAGCGGGTACCAACCCCTAGAGCTGGAAGCGTTGCTCATCAAGAGTGCTTTAAATAGCGCATTGGGAGTGGAGTCTTCGGCGGACCGAAACAAAGCCGAGCAAATAGCAAAGCAAATCGGCGCCCTAGGAACGCAGCGCGAAGTTCATCGCACGCTTTCAAGGGTGCTGGATCGTTCACAGCTGGCGAGCTAACAAGGAGGAACGTCATGTCTGAAGAAGAAGACGGCAGGACCGAGAAGCAAGACACGCTTAATCGGCGTACCGTGCTAGCGGGTGGCGTTGCAACCGCGGCGACGGCCGCTCTCCCGCGGGCGGCGCTCGCTCAGCCGAAGGGTGCTGGCGGAATAGAAACCCGTGGCGCAATTTACATGGACCCCGATTATCTATCGACATTCAACGATCACGCCTACTCGCGGGGCAATATCGGTAATGTTCACAATCTAATTAAGAACAGTTTCCTGAACAGAAGTGATCTTAAGTGGGGACTTTATCAACGCGACGTGGAGCCGGATCCTAAAAAGTGGGGCCGTACACCGCAAATTGGACAGGCCGCGTTCGACCATTGGCCCGACTTCTCTCAGGAAGCTCGTGATGACCTGGAGAAGCAGCCGGCGAGGTTTGCTGATCCGAAGAACGCAATGAACCCGTTCGACACCAGGCAAGTGGGCGCCAATCTGTTGGAGCATTTAGATGAGGTTATTCGCATTGCGCTGTGGGACTACGCAGTACCGATAAAGATCAAAGTGAATAAGAGTCGCAGACGGCATCACGGTCTTACAACCGAATGGGACCCTGCGCCGCAGCCCGGAACTAATCCAAACCTTCGATTGAATGGGCTGACCATCAACATCGATTGTCCCGACGGCGGATGGCAGGGTTACACGCTCTGGCGCAACAGATCTACGAGCGACCACATTACGAAATTCGAAGCCAATTGGGTGGTGCCCTCGCCACCAACGAACGATGAAGGGCAGATCATATTCATCTTCAATGGTCTGGAGAGCGTATCGGGACCAAATGCAACGGGAGGAATCTTACAGCCGGTCCTCCAGTGGACCACCAATGGTTGGTTCATCCGGAGCTGGTACGTGAGTGCTGATTTCGACCCTATGAAGTACCCGAACCTGCCTGATCCAGGCTCGGCGGTCGGCCAAGATCACCTGAGTGACGAGAACCGCTGTTACTCTAAGGCAATCCCAGTCACGACAGGAGATATAATTACCGGCTCTATTGAGGGCGGCAGAGATACTGGCGGAAAGTTCAACTATGTCTGCTCGCTTTCGCGTAACAATCAAATTCAGTCGGACACCAGACTGAAAATGGACGATATATCTGAGCTGACTTACGCCGTGTGTGCTGTCGAAAGTTACAAAGTAACCGTCACCCCTGCGGACTACCCCACGGCACCGATCGTATTAACCTCCCTCGACTTGCAACTTGAAAACAATCCCATCAGCCCAATCCAGTGGACGGAAAGCAAAAAGGCCGGCAGGGACTTCACCGCAAAGTCGTCTATGGCGGGACACAAGGTGGAGTTTAAGGTAGTCTGAAGTAAAAGCAGACCGGCTCGAGGATATTTTCTGGCCGCCCATAGCTTCGCATCTTGGGATCAAAGGCCTCAGGGCTGGCGGAAGGCGGATGGCCTTCTGTCGGGCAAGAGGGGCGTGCCACTGCTTCGGCGAGGCACTATTATACCGTTGCTCCTCCAGTATACTCTGGAGAGAAGCTTAAATTGCAGCTTCTGTCCCCCGAGGGAGAGCACCTGAGGCGCAGCGGTCGAGCAAGTTTTTTTCTAAATTCTCTCCCTCCGCCAGCCGGCAAAAATGATCTCGTACTTAGAGCTGCAGACAGGCCAAAAATTCGGCCGTTTTCTTGCTTTTCGCTTCGGTCGATTTGAACAAGCGGCCTCCGCAGCCGGCAGCATGAAAGAGCTGACCGGGACCGATCACTATCGTTTCGCTTTCAGAAACTTAAGCCAGGGTGCGCCTGACGTAACCAGTCCCTGGATGTCTTGGATAATCAGGGGTCGCTGACGCCAGAGGACCTGGGAAGATTCCTCCGGCGATCTCAAGCTTGGAATATGACTACGGAGCTTCGCGAATTTTCGTCCGGACCACTGGAGGTCGACAGCTCGAGAAATCGCGTGTTGTCGTAGGCGCTGTCCGGGTCACCTAGGTGAAGCTCCGCCTCTTCGATCTCGAGGTACTGACCGGCGATCAGCTTGCCTTCGTCACCCTTATCCTGCAGGTAATCTTTCTGTACGATCAGGTCGGCCTTTGCAGCCGCTTCGTGGTAGCTATTTGCTTCTACCTCGATTTCGCCGATATGGACCTTGGCGTATGTCTGAACGTAAAACTTCGGCATCTACTTTGCTCCTAGTCCCAGAACGCTGCCTTCGAACACACCATTGCGATCCTTTCAATTCGCAAAACGGGGCTAGGCTGTCGCAGCGAAGCGTACCTGGAGGTGCACTGTGGGCGGACAAATTGAACGCAAGTCTCCCAGCAAGGAGACGAGAGAAGTCGAAACTGCGCTTCGCGAAAGTGAGCAGCGGTTGCGCTTCCTGGCCGCGATAGTCGAGTCCAGTGACGACGCGATTGTAAGCAAGAATCTCGATGGCATTATTACAAGCTGGAACAAAGGTGCCGAGCGTATATTTGGCTTCTCGGCCGGCGAGGCGATCGGCCAACCCATTACAATTGTAATCCCTCAGGACCGGCAGAGCGAAGAGCGCGAGATTCTCACGCGCATCAGACGAGGCGAGCGCATCGACCATTTTGAGACGGTTCGGCAACGCAAGAATGGCAGCTTGATCGTAATTTCGTTGACCGTTTCTCCTGTCAAAGATGACCATGGCAAAATTGTCGGTGCATCAAAGATCGCGAGAGATATTACGGAGCAGAAGAGGAATCAGGAGCTGATCACGACATTGGCGCGGGAGGCCGAGCACCGCAGCAAGAACCTGCTTGCGACCATTCGGGCGGTGGTTAGTCGTTCTCAATCAGACTCGCCGGAAGATCTCAAAGAAATAATTATTGGACGCATCGAAGCGCTTGAGAAAGTGTGCTCACTTTTTGTCGCGACACGCTGGATCGGTGCCGAGTTATCCGCGATCGCGACACAGGAACTGGCTCCATATTCCCAAAGCGGGAAGCGGGTACTCATAGACGGAGCGCAAATTCTACTAGAGCCCGGCATCGCTCAGGCAATTGCCATGACGTTGCACGAGCTGGCCACCAACGCTGCAAAATACGGTGCTTTGTCCCAGCCCAAGGGCCAGTTAAGCCTGCAATGGTCGCAGGGGGCTGACGGCAAATTATACCTGTTCTGGACTGAGACAGGTGGTCCAGACGTGCAGCAACCGACCCAGAACGGCGTTGGTGTCGGTATGATTGAAGGAATGATCAGCCACTTGAAGGGGACGGTCCGCTTTGATTGGCACAAAGAGGGACTTGTCTGCGAAATTATGGTCCCGCTCTGAGGCCGCAACTGATCCCGGCGGGTAGAGAGAATTGATCGCCTCCCAATGAGCATCGGCTGCCGCTTATGGCCCTTGGCCGAACAAGGCGCGGCCATTGTGGTGTCGGCTATCGCGGCTAGACCGGACGCGCGCTGTGCTCACTTCGACCGCCGCTTACCCAAAGCGGGCGTCGCGCTCAGTTTACGTGTTGGGATTCGCCGCGAGTATAATCGCTGCAGGGGATTGTAATGAGCCCAATCACGTGGCTCGTCGCCCGAGAGCCGGCAGGTGGTGGCTCCGAGGCACAAACCTCAATTCCGCTCGCTTTTTGCGTTATTCGGCACTTGGCGCCGAGGTTCTCTGGCGACAGGCGGCCCGTTACTAAGTGTTTGAAATCGTCTGTCCGCGACCCCGGGCGAAGATGCCGGTAAGTCATCTCGGGAGGGCGCGAGCCGTGGTGCTACATGGCGATCCGCGGACGTGCGAATGCCTGCGGATGTCATGCTTGCTGCGTGGGAGGATACCGCGCCCTAAAGCGCGATGAGATTTGGATGAATCGTCATCGCGCTTTAGCTTGTTGTTTACGCATGATCTTTCCGGAAAACCGCTTCTCACTTTTCCGGATCATGCTTTAGTGCTGGATGCGGCCCCGGTCTCTCCAGGCGATCCGAAAGTCTTTTCCCGTCAGGCGTCAGAACAGGCAGCGGTGGCCGTCTTTGAAGGTCTGAGGTCAGGACAGGTGGAGGAACCACCAGAACGTCCACGTTGAGGGAGCGAAGAACTTCTTCCGTCACACTCCCGATCAACGCGCGAAGCAGCCCGGATCGGCTGTGCGTACCCATCACGAGCATGTCGGGTCGCTTCTCTGCAACCGCACGCGCGATCACCTGCATGGGAACGCCCTCGTCGACTCTAAGCGACCATCGCTGGGCGTCGAACTCATTGGCGACGAGAAAACTGCTCATTTCCTCCATCGCTCCGTGACGCTCGCTATCGACATATCCACTGATGACGTCGGAGCTCGCACCAGAGCTGAGCAATCGTCTCTTAGCCACCGGCGAGAAGGCGTGAAGGAGCGTCGAGCCGTCTTCCAAAAACCCGGCGGACAGACCGAAGCGGATCGCGTCGGCCGATGTCTCCGACATGTCGACTGGCACCAGAACCCGTTCGTAGTGCCGCTGCGCCTCGTTGTTCACCATCAGCACGGGATACTTTCCTCCGCGGACGACACGCTCGATAGTGGTCCCTGTAAAGATGTCGCGCAGAAACTGCTTGCGATGGGCCCCCATCACGATGAGATCGGCGCCGACCGCGGCGCTCGCGCGCAAGATTCCGTCGAAGGGGTGACCCGTGATCACGATCGGATGACAGCGCGCGTCATGCAGCTCGGGCATGGACCAGATCTGCTCCACCAGCACCCGCTGGGCCTCCCGTTCTTCCATGCGAACCAGATCGTCCGGCTGGTCTTCATCAACGACGTGAACAAGGTGCAGCTCGGCGCGGCGAGCGCGGGCCAGAAGGCCGGCTTGCCGCAGGGCGCGATGGGAACGCGTAGAGAAATCCGTCGCAGCGACGATGATCATGTCAGAACCCTTGTACTGGCCGACCGCGCCGCGTCTTTTCGGCAAGGCCGGCGATTTGATTGCTTCAAGGCCGGCTCATGACGCGGCAACGCGCGGGCGCGCCCTGAGATGAAGAGCGCGGTAGCGGGTCGCGGTCAAAACCGTCAGGTGACAAAGCACCTTCCAGCGTCAACTTTCCGGGTCATGCGGCATCGGCGGCGGACGGCGAGCGAATGCCGCCCGAAACCCGTCGGGGTCGTAAATCCAGATGAACAGGATCCACGAGGTCAGAACCAGCAGTGCCAAAAAGACAGACATGAAGAACTCCCGGCTTGGTCAGAATCGTTGAGTTGCCGCGCCCGGGCGATACAAATCGCCCGGGTCACATGCCGATTTGCAGCCGGTTCTCCTGAATGTCTGGTCGCACTTTGGTCATCACGTCCTCTGTTTGGGATGCCGCAGATCTCTGAATGGCATCCGCATAATCAGGCCGGCGACGGGCCAACGATCGGCCGGCTGAAGTCGCGGAGAACGCGCACAGTTCAGCATCACGCCTACAATGAACTTAAGCGTGCGCCGCAGGGGATCAATTGCGACATTTAGTCGGCCTTGCCCGCCGAAGCGTCGCCTGGCGCCGCGTGAGGCAGCGCCCGGCCTACGGGTTCACCCAGCTGTGCCCGTTCCGCGGTGTCGCGAAAGCGGGCTGCGCCGACGAGAACGGTCAACGCGATCGGGGTGGTCACGGCGCCGAGTACGACGATCAGGATTTCGTGCAGCACCGCTCTGCTCTCCAGAACCGAGAAGCAGACCATCGAAGCGGCCGCGATGAAGACGGTGCCGAGTGTTGTTCCGAGCGTCGGCGCATGGACGCGCTCGTAGAATGTGCCGAGCCGCAAAAGGCCCAGCGAGCCGATCAGCGTGACGGCAGCGCCGGTCAAAAGGAAGACCGCTGTGAGGACGGCAGCCCAAGGCGGCAAGTGCTCGATGCCGTTCATTCGATCACCTCGCCGCGAAGGAGGAACTTGGCGAGCGCAACCGTCCCGACGAATCCGAACAGGGCCATGGCCAGGGCAGCCTCGAAATAAAGCGCCTCGCCGGTTCGAATCCCGACCGTCAGAAGCAACAACATTGCGTTGACGGACAACGTGTCGAAACCGAGAACGCGATCCTGAGCGCGCGGTCCAAGGAAGATGCGCAAAGCGCCGCAGCCGATCGCCAATCCCAGCAACACCTGCGCGACCAGGAGCGAGTAGGTCAGCATGAGCTGGCTCATTCGAATATCTCCAGCAGATGACGTTCGTAACGGTCCTTGATGGTGCGGATCCACTCCTCTTCATCGACGAGGTCCAGAACGTGGATGGTCAGCGCCCCTCTTTGGGCGTCGAAATTCACCCACAGCGTCCCCGGGGTCGACGTAATGATGCAGGCGAGCGAGGCCAGCCCGTAGGGGGCGCGCATGTCGAGCGGAATCTCCACGAAGCCCGGCGCTCGCTGCCACCGTCCAAAGCCGAGAACGATCCGCCCCACCGCCAGGTTCGAGCGCACGATGTCGACGGTGACCCGTGCCAACAGTCGCATAATGACGCCGGGTCGCCTGACCCGCACGCTCGGTATTTCCAGTACGGTCAGGATCCGACCACCGACGAGGGCGACCAAGCAGCCAAGCAGGATGTGCCCAAACGTGACCGCTTGATTGAGCAGCAGCCACAATGCGAGCAGGCAGGAGCTCACGATCGGAAAAGGCAGCAAGCGTGTCATTTGCCCTCCGCTTGTCGGCTGCTAGAGCCGGTGTTCAGGACGTCGCTGATGTAGTCCGCCGGCGCGTGGAGGGATTGCGCCGCGGCCTGCATGAAGCGGATCACGGGACCGGCCCAGACGGTTTGCGCAGCACAGATGAACAGCAGGAACATGATCGGCGCCATCTCGATCACGCGCACGCGCGGCACAGTGCGATCGGGCGAGGCCCAGAAGATACGGATTCCAGCGCGTGCCATCGCGACCAAGGTCGCGAAACCCGAGAGGATCAGCACTGCGAGCAGAGCCCATCCGCTGCCGGGAATGGCCCCCCCTGGCTGATCGGCCGGATGCAGAGCCGCCGCGAGCAGCGCGAATTTGGCGATAAATCCGGACAGCGGCGGCAAGCCGGCGATGACCAGCGCGCAGCCGATGAAAGCGACGCCGAGCAATCCCATGGTGGCCACGATCGCGATGCCCACGTCCCCTTCGGCTTGGTCTGTCTCGACCTCCTCTCCATAAGCTTCCCGCGTGACAGCGATCATGTCCGCTCCAGGTTCACGGCCGCGCTCGATGAGCTCGACGAGGAGAAAGAATGCTCCGATGCCGAGCGTCGAGCTGACCAGGTAGAAGAGCGCTCCACTGGTGACGCCGACCTGTCCCATCCCCGTGGCGGCGAGCACCGTTCCGGAGGATATGAGCACGGAGAAACCGCCGAGTCGGGCGGTGTCTTGCGAGGCCAATGTGCCGATCGCTCCGAACAGGATCGTCGCCAAGCCGGCCAACAACAAGAACTCCCTGCCGAAGCCGGCCGATGCGCCGGCGTCCTCGCCGAAAAGCAAGAGCGACAGGCGCAGCACGATATAGACGCCGACCTTCGTCATGATCGCAAAGATCGACGCCACCGGCGGACTTGCGGCGGCGTAGGCGGTCGGCAGCCAGAAGTTCAAGGGCCACATTCCGGCCTTGAGCAGGAAGGCAACCGCAAGCACGCCCGCACCTGCTTCGAGCAAGCCGCGGCTCTCGGCGGCGACCGCGTGCACGCGTGCCGCGAGATCCGCCATGTTGAGCGTTCCGGTCACGCCGTAGATCAGGCTGACCCCGATCAGAAACAACAGCGAGGCGGCGAGGTTGACGACGATGTAATGCAGCCCTGCCTTCACCCGTGCAAGGCCGGATCCGTGCAGCAGAAGACCGTACGACGCCGCCAGCAACAACTCGAAGAACACGAACAGGTTGAAGAGATCGCCCGTGAGGAAGGCGCCGTTGAGGCCCATCAGCAGGAATTGAAACAGCGGATGGAAATGCGCGCCTGCCCGGTGCCAGCGTGCAAGGGAGTACACCACCGAGGCCAGCGCGAGGACATTGGTCAGCAGCAGCATTAGAGCCGACAGCCGATCAAGAACGAGGACAATTCCGAATGGCGCAGGCCAATTGCCCAGACGATAGACGTCCCTTGTACCGGCATCCGAGAGTCCGAGCAGGATCGTGGCAATGCAAACGAGGGCAACGGTTGCGCCGACGTTGAGGCCGGCGACGATCGAGCGGTGCTTCTCTCCGTTGAGCAGCAGCATGCCGGCACCTGCCAGCAGGGGCAGGAGGATCGGCGCAATGACCAGACCAGAGGCGCCGCTCACGCTTCCGGCTCCTGGCCGTCGACATGATCGGTCCGGGCGAGGCCGCGGGATGCCAGCAGCACCACGAGGAAGAGCGCGGTGGTCGCGAAACTGATGACGATTGCAGTCAGTACAAGCGCCTGCGGAAGCGGATCGGCAAACCGCGCAGAATCTCCGGCCTCCTTTGTGATGAGCACCGGAGCCCCCGTCCGCACTCGCCCCATGGCCACGATGAACAGATTAACCGAGTAGGAAAGCAACGAGAGCCCGATGATAACCTGAAAGGTGCGCGGCCTGAGGATCAGCCAAACGCCGGACGCGGCAAGCGTACCGATACCGATCGCCAGCACGAACTCCATCAGACCAGTTCCTCCCTCGATGGCTCACTGGCCAAGCCTCGGCCGCTCTGAGGCGGAACTGCGTAGCGACGCAGCGATTGATGCGCGATCGCGATGAGCATCAGCACGGTGGCGCCGATCACGAGTGAGAACACGCCGACGTCGAAAAGGAATGCGCTCGCTGTGGGGACGCGGCCGACCAGCGGCAGTTCGGCATACGCAAAGTACGAGGTCAGAAACGGATATCCGAAAACGCAGGCAGCTGCCCCCGTGCACCCAGCGAGCAGAAGCCCAATCCCCATCCAGCGTACCGGCATGAAGTGCAGACGAGCTTCCACCCATGTCGTGCCGCGAGCCATGTACTGCAGGATGAACGCGGTCGCCATGGCGACGCCGGCCACGAAGCCTCCGCCCGGAAGATCGTGCCCGCGCAACAGCAGGAAGACCGCGACCACGCCGATCACGGGAAACATCAGCCTCATCATCAGCGACGCGGTCTCCGTCGTGTCCTTGGCGGTGTCACCCTTCTGTCGGTCGGGATGCGCCTCGTCGTGGCTGTCCTGGGCGTGCTGCTGTTCGGGAACGGGGATGCTCTCAGGCGCCGGACGGAAGCGGCGCAACAGCGCGTAGACGGTGAGCGCAACGACAGCGAGGACTGTGATCTCACCCATTGTGTCGAATCCGCGGAAGTCCACCAGGATGACGTTGACCACGTTGGTTCCGCCACCTTTGGTATAGGCGTTCTCGACGAAGTAGCGCGAGATGCTGTTCGTATCGGGATGCTGCATGGCTGCAAACGCGAGTGTCGCCAGCCCGACGCCGACGGAGAGCGCGATCGCGAAGTCACGCACGCGGTGCCATCGAATCCTGCCGGCTGGCGGTTCCGCCCCGGCCGGTGCGATACGTTTTGGCAACCATCGCAAGCCGAGTAGCAGCAGCACTGTCGTGACCGTCTCGACGACGATCTGCGTCAGGGCCACGTCGGGAGCCGATAGCCATACGAAGGTGACGCAGGTCACGAGACCCGCAGACCCGAGCAGGATCAGCGCGACGACGCGATGAAACTTGGCTTCGATCGCGGCGCCGACCGCGCAGGCGGCGCCGACCGTCCAAAGCAAAGCGAACGCAAGGTCAAATGTAGTCCGCAGGGGATCCGCCAGCGGGAGGCCGCGCGAATAGAGCGGCAGCAAGGCGGCGAGGAACGCCGTAGCGGCCAAGACTCTCAGTTGTGGCTGGAGACGTCGCGTCCCAAGCTTGCTCTCGAGCCAGCGTGCAAGACGCCAGGATAACGTCACCATCATCCAGTCGAAGATCTGCTTCCCGCTGAATCGGCCGAGCAAGGGCGGCCCCTCGTTGGCGAGAAGGTAGGAGCTCAGCATCACATAGACGCCGACGCCGCCAACCATCGCCAGAACGCTCATCAGCAATTCGGGCGTGAAGCCGTGCCATATCTTCAGACTGTACTCCGGCATGCTGGAACCGAGCACAGCGCCAGCGGCGGTATCGAGGACCGGTGCAACGGTCAACGCCGGCGCTATGCCCACCACGACGCATGCAAGCACGAGAAGCTCGGCCGGAAGCCGCATCAGGAGGGGCGGCTCGTGGGGGGTGCGCGGAAGACCGACGGGGGCGGGACCGAAGAATACGTCACGAATGAACCGGAGAGAATAGGCAACTGTGAAGGTGCTTGCCGCGGTGACGATGTAGGGAAGCGCTCGATCGACGAGTGAATTGTCATGGACTTCGATTGTTTCGGCGAAGAACATCTCTTTCGAGAGGAAGCCATTCAGCAGCGGCACGCCGGCCATGGACCCGGCCGCGACCATGGCCAGCGTCGCGGTGATCGGCATGAACACGTAGAGGCCGCTCAAGCGCCGAATGTCGCGCGTGCCGGTTTCGTGGTCGATGATGCCCGCCGCCATGAACAGCGATGCCTTGAAGGTGGCATGATTCATGATGTGAAAGACCGCTGCGATCTGCCCGAACGGCGTGTCCAGTCCAGTCAAGAGCGTGATCAAGCCGAGATGGCTGATGGTCGAGTAAGCCAGCAGGCCCTTTAGATCCTGCTGGAATACCGCGAGAAACGCGCCCACCAGGAAGGTGATCAGACCGGCCGATCCCACCAGCCACAGCCATTCGTTCGATCCGCCGAGGGCGGGCCAGAGCCTGACCAAAAGAAACACACCGGCCTTCACCATCGTTGCCGAGTGCAGATAGGCCGATACGGGAGTCGGAGCCGCCATCGCGTGCGGCAGCCAAAAATGGAAGGGAAATTGGGCGCTCTTGGTCAGGGCGCCGAGCAGGATCAGCACGAGCGCGGGGACATAGAGCGGATGCGAACGGATCGCCTCTCCTGACGTCAACACCTTGTCCAGGTCATAGCTGCCGACGATGTGGCCAATCAGCAAGACGCCGGCGAAGAGGCAGAGCCCACCGCTCGAGGTGACCACCAGCGCCATACGCGCGCCGTCACGCGCAGCCGAATTGTGATGCCAGTAGCTGATCAGCAGGAACGAAAACAGGCTAGTCAGCTCCCAGAAGAACACGAGCTGGAGCAGGTTGCCGGAGAGCACGATCCCCAGCATCGCGCCCATGAACGCCAGCAGCAGGGAAAAGAACCGGGGCACGGGATCGTTGGGCGACATGTAATAGCGGGTATACAGCACCACCAGAAAGCCAATTCCGGTGATCAGCATGGCGAATGCCCATGCGAAGCCGTCGAGCCTCAACGCAAATTCCAGTCCAAGTTCAGCGATCCATTCCGTCCGCCAGCAGACAACGCCACCGTTCGTCACGCTCGGGTAAGCCATACCGACGAGGCTAAAGGCAGCAAGTGCGACGCCGCCGGCGAGCCACGCCTCAGCGTTGCGCGCATTGACTCGCAAAAGAGCCGCAGTACAGCTTCCGGCGAAAGGAAGCGCAAGGACGGCAAGGAGGAACATCGCGTTCGTTGCCCAGCTGCAAGATGTGTGTATTCGCTGACCCCGACTGCTTAGCCGACGCGAATAGATATCTCCACTGCTAGGGTCTGTACCTAATTAGCGATCTCTGATTCCTTCGCACCAAGTTGATTCGGGATGGGGGACTTCGGTGCGCAAAGGGCTGTTCTGGCTGAACGACAAGCAGTGGGCTCAGATCGAGCCGCATCTGCCAACGAACCAGACCGGCCCGGCGCGCGATGACGATCGACGCATCATCAGCGGTATCATTCACATGCTTCAGTGCGGCGCACGCTGGCGCGATTGCCCGCCCGACTATGGTCCTTACACGACGATCTACAATCGTTTCAATCGCTGGGCTAAGCGCGGACATTGGCAGGCGATCTTTGAAGCGCTCGCCCGCTGCGGCAAGGATGGCGTGACCTTGTCCATCGACTCCACCTCGATCAAGGCGCATCGCTCGGCGAGCGGTGGAAAAGGGGGGAGCATGAACAGGCGATCGGACGCTCGCGCGGTGGGCGGACCACGAAAATCCACGCGCTGAGCGACCCTGATTGCAGACCTTGCGCATTTCATCTCACTCCGGGACAAGACGCAGATATTGCCGCAGGGCCGGCCCTTTGAAACTCGCGCCGCCCATGTCTGCCCTCATTGGGGACAAAGGCTACGATGGCGACGGCTTTCGCGCCGAAATCGCCAATCGCGGCGCAAAGCCCGTCATTCCAAACAAATCCAACAGGGTGACCCTCCACACCTTCAGCAAACGCGCCTACAAAGGGCGCAATGTTATCGAGCGCTGTTTCTGCCGGCTCAAGGATTTCAGGCGTGTCGCAACTCGCTACGACAAACTTGCCAGGAACTTCTTGGCTGCCGTGCACCTCGCCGCCATCGTCGCCTATTGGATCAATTGAGTCTGAACCCTAGATTTGGCGCGGTTGCAAGTGATCGACCTTGAAGCCCTACTCCGCCAGAACCGCTGACAAGACTCGCTCTAAATTGAGCGGTTCAGATCCAGTGAGGAAAGGTGCCGACCAGAGCGGCAACTGGGGCCGCGATAGCGCCGAGCAAAGCGTAAAGGCCGCAGAGCACGATTGTCCGCCAGCCACTTGTATCGATTGGCTTGTCGTTTGGCTCGGTGTCCTCAGCTTGGCTGAACTCGGCGTGGCCCCGCGTCATCGTGGCCCTTCGTCTGTTCCGCCGCAGGTGCAAGCGATCGAGCAACATAACCACGTCCAGTCGGATTGCGACTCACATTCACGTCAAGGTCTACTATTCAACCGACAGATATCCTTTGCAGCGAGCGAGGATCGCGGCCATCCTCGATGGTCTTCACCTTGATCGTCCGGATTGCCCGCCACTGTGCGGTTTCGTCGCAATGTTTCCAGCTGAATGGCCACTATATTCAGTCTGCTATGACTTGTGTCGTCGACATCGATCCGCGCGTTGCGCGGCGTTGCTTGCACGCCGGACGGCTCCAAGCAGGAGCTTAGCCGGACGGTAGTTGGTGCCGTCCGGATTACCCCCTTCGTTCATCAAACGGATTTGGTGTGTGGCTCTCCCGCGAGGAGAAGCCCAGACAAGTAGGCATGGCGTGAACAACCCCTTTTTTCCGAACGTCACGCAAGGCTTTCGCGCCGAAGCCCGCAGGGACGAAGGCGGACTCGTTGCCGCTTGCTTCGGCTCGGCAAGCCGGCGCGGGTCAAACTTCCTCTGAGCCCTCCACCGCTATCTCATCCCACCAATTTCCACCTCCCATCTCCGGCCCGCTTCAGCGCGGGATCGCTCACCCGCACGTGCTCGGCGAGGAAATCGATGAAGGCACGGACGCGCGCGGGTAGCGGGGCGGCGTGGCCGACATAGACGGCGTGGATGTCTTCGCGGTCGCCGGGATTGTAGCTTTGCAGCACCGGCACGAGGCGGCCGGATTCGATGTCGGGGCCGATGTGGAAGAGGGCGAGGCGGGCGAGGCCGACGCCGCCGAGGCAGAGACGGCGGGCGGCTTCGCCGTCGCTGGCGCGCGCGACCGGAGCGGGCAGGGCCTGCTCGGTGTGGTCGCCACGCCTGAACGGCCAGCCGCGGATGCTGCGCGGAAAGGTCCAGCCGATGCCACGGTGATCGACGAGATCGGCCGGCGTCTTCGGCATGCCGCAGCGTGCGAGATAGTCCGGCGCGCCGACCACGACCATGCGGCTGGTGCCGAGCTTTCGCGCGACGAGGCGTGAGGCGCGCAGCGGGCCGACGCGAATGGCGACGTCGGCGCGCTCCTGCATCAGGTCGATCAGCGTATCGGTCAGCACGAGATCGAGCGTGACGTCCGGATGCTGCTTCAGGAAGCGCGGGATCAACCGCATCACATGCAGCATGCCGAACGGAATGTTGCAATTGACCGTGAGGCGGCCGCGCGGCGCCGCGCCTGAGGCCGCCTCGCGCTCGGCCTCCTCCATCTCGGCGAGGATGCGCAACGAGCGCTCGTAGAAGGCCTGGCCTTCCTCCGTCAGCGTCAGCTTGCGCGTGGTTCGGTTGACCAGCCGCGCGCCGAGGCGCGCCTCCAGACGCGAGATCAGCTTGCTGACGCCGGACGGGGTCAGGCGCAGCTTTCGCGCGGCCTGGGTGAATCCGCCGAGGTCGACGACGCGGACGAAGACCTCCATCTCGGCGGCGCGGTTGGTGTCGAAGCGGGCCATGTTGAATTCACGTCACAAATGATTGGATTGCGGACATTCTAATGATTCTGCGGCCGTGCCGCTATCTGCGTGGCTCGTCTCACCCATCGGAGCCACGCATGCCTCCCGCCGTTCTCGCTCTCACCGCCGGTGCCTTCGGCATCGGCACCACCGAATTCATCATCATGGGCCTGTTGCTCCAGGTCGCCGCTGACATGCATGTCTCCGTGCCGGTTGCGGGCCTGCTCATCTCCGGCTATGCGCTCGGCGTGTTCGTGGGGGCGCCAGTCCTCACCCTCGCGACGCGCAAAATGCCGCGCAAGACGGTGCTGCTGGCGCTGATGGCGATCTTCACGCTGGGCAATGCGGCTTGCGCGCTGGCACCGAACTACGAATTGCTGATGGCCGCACGTGTGCTGACCTCGCTCGCCCACGGCACCTTTTTCGGCGTCGGTTCGGTCGTGGCCACCAGCCTCGTTGCCGAGGACAAGCGTGCGTCTGCGATAGCGACCATGTTCATCGGTCTCACGGTGGCAACGTTGCTCGGCGTGCCCTTTGGCGCCTGGTTCGGCCTGATGCTCGGCTGGCGCGCGGCGTTCTGGGCGGTGACTGTCATCGGCGTGATTGCGTTTGCGGTGGTCGCGCTGCTCGTCCCCGGCCATGTCGGCAATGGCGACAAGCCGATCTCGCTCGCCGAAGAAGTGGCGGTGCTCGGTCGTCCGCAGGTGCTGCTCGGTCTTGCGATGACCGTGTTCGGCTTCGCCGGCCTGTTCGTCGTCTTCACCTATATCCAGCCGATCCTGACGCGTTTCACCGGCTTCTCGGAGGCCGCGGTCTCGCCGATTCTCTTGGTGTTCGGCGTCGGGCTTGCGATCGGCAACGTCGCCGGCGGCAGGCTTGCGGATCGCGGCCTCGCACGGGCCTTGACCGGCACGCTCGCCGGGCTTGCGATCGTGCTGCTTGGCCTGGCCGCCGTACTATCGGTCAAGATCCTTTCCATCGCGCTGATCTTGCTGCTCGGCATCGCCGCCTTCGCGACCGTCGCCCCGCTCCAGCTTCGGGTGCTGGAGGCTGCCGGCCCCAGCGGTCGCACGCTGGCCTCCAGCCTCAACATCGCCGCGTTCAATCTCGGCAACGCGCTCGGCGCCTGGGCCGGTGGCGTCACCATTGACCGCGGGCTCGGTCTCTCCACGCTGCCTTTGGTCGCAGCCGGGATCACGGCCATTGGTCTCGTGCTGGCGCTGTGGAGCCTCCGGCTCGACCGTGCGCCGGCCGGCGTCGCAGCGTCTCCGGCAGAGTAGGGCGAAGGCGTGCGGTGCGCTGACGATTGGTCGCATCGGCCCTCACGCCAACGCGCCATGCAGAAACGCGCTGTACAGCGCCGCATGTCGTCCGTAACCTCCGCCGCGCAATTGAAGGAGATGCTGGCGTGGCGAAGAAGACGGTGACCAAGAAGACCAAGAAGAAAAGTGTCTTGGAGAAAGAAGTGAAGACCCCGAGCAAGGCGAGCTCCAGCCGCAAGAGCGTGGTCGCGAAGCCGGCCAGGAAGGCGCCTCGGGCGAAGGCCGCCGCACCACGCCGCCCCAAGGGGGCGCCCTGGCAATGGTCGGCAGTCGAGACCGCCGCCGCGATCCGCTCCGGCGCCATCTCCGCGGTCGAGGCGGTCGAATCCCATCTCGAACGGATGCGCTCCGTCAATCCGCGGCTGAACGCCGTCGTCGTCGATCTCTCCAAGGAAGCACTTGCCGCGGCCCATGCGGCCGACAAGCAGCGCGCCAGAGGCGGCGAGCTCGGCCTCCTGCACGGCGTGCCTGTCACCATCAAGGAAAACGTCGACTACCAGGGCCGGCCGAACTTCAACGGCGTGCCCGCCAACAAGAACCTGGTTGCGCCCTCCGATGCGCCTGTCGTGCGCAACCTGAAGAAGGCCGGCGCGATCGTCATCGGGCTGACCAATACGCCCGAATTCTCCTTTCGCGGCTTTACCGACAATCCCCTGCACGGGCTGACGCTCAACCCCTGGGATCCCGATATCACCTGCGGCGGCTCCTCGGGCGGCGCGGGTTCGGCAGTCGCGGCGGGCATCGGCACCATCGCCCATGGCAACGATATCGGTGGCTCGCTGCGCTGGCCGGCGCATTGCAACGGCGTTGCCACCATCAAGCCGACGCAGGGCCGCATCCCCGCCTTCAACGCCAGCGCAACGGCGGAGCGGCCGATGCTGGCGCATCTAATGTCGGCGCAGGGGCCGCTCGCACGCCACGTCGCCGACGTTCGCCTTGCGCTGGAGGTGATGAGCCAGCGCGATCCGCGCGATCCCTGGTGGGTGCCGGCACCACTGGTCGGCGAGAAGCCGAAGGGACCGATCAAGGTCGCGCTGGCAAAGATCCCAGAGGACATGGACGTCGATCCGTCTGTCGCCGCGGCGCTGCGCCAGGCCGCGGACCATCTTGAACGGTCCGGCTATCGCGTCAGCGAGGTCGAGGTGCCAGACATCAACGGTGTCTGGCAGACCTGGTGCGACATCATCACCAACGAGACCGTGGTGATGCAGGAAGCCTCCATGCTGAAGGTCGCGTCCGAAGATTTTCACAAGGCCTGGGGCGGCATGAAAGCCAAGGCCAACGTGCTCGATCTGCCGGCCTGGATGCGCGCCACTGCCGCGCGCAACGGCCACGTCCGCGCCTGGCAATTGTTCTTCGAGGACTATCCGGTGGTGCTGGCGCCGACCACGGTGAAGCCGACGCCGGGCCCGCGCGAGGATGCCGTCAGCGCCGAGCGCGTGCGCGAGATCTTCTGGGGCGAGATCCGCTTCATCTCCGCCATCAACGTGCTGGGTCTGCCCGGCGCAGTGGTGCCGGTGGCGCTCCACGAGGGCAAGCCGATCGGTGTGCAGCTGATTGCAGGGCGCTATCGCGAGGATCTCGCACTCGATGCCGCGGCCGCGATCGAGAAGCGCGTCGGCGTGCTGGCACATCGGCTGTGGGAGACGATGGCGTAAGCCTAAGCAAGCGCCGCCGCGTTGGAGATGCATTCCCCTTTCCCGCGGTGTGCGCTGTTGAGCACCGACTGTCTGTCCAGCGTCATGGCCGGGCTTGTCCCGGCCAACCACGCCTTTCCATGCAGCACAAAGACATGGATGCCCGGGACAAGCCAGGGCATGACGACCTCCGCCAAATGTGCAAATGCGATAACCCTGCCCATGGGGGAGGGGAGCTCGGCCGCGCAGGGCGAGACGACACCGCGCGAGACACGGCAAGGTCAGTTAATTGAATTTAACCGGATTTCCGGCCAATTCGCGAGCAAGCATTAGGGTTACTTCCTCGATCTCTAGGCGAATTATTGTCCGCTTTACCACCCGCCTCTAACAGAGGGACGGCGGACAACGCACACGCCTCATTGTAGGCCAATAAGTGCGGCCCGCTCCACGCGGAGGTGGCACGATGCGCAACGAGACGATCGCTATTCACGCCGGCTACGAGCCCGAAGCCACGACGCACGCAGTGGCCGTGCCGATCTACCAGACCGCGGCATACGCCTTCGACAGTGCCGATCACGGCGCGGCGCTGTTCAATCTCGAGACTGAGGGCTTTCGCTACAGCCGCATCGCCAATCCGACCAGCGCGGTGCTGGAGAAGCGCATCGCCCAACTCGAAGGCGGCGTCGGCGCGCTTGCGGTCGCGACCGGGCAGGCTGCGCTGCATTTTGCCTTCGTCAACGTCGCCGATCACGGCGGCAACATTGTTTCAGTGCCGCAGCTCTACGGCACCACGCACACGCTGCTCTCGCACATCCTGCCGCGCCAGGGCATTACCGGCCGTTTCGCCGAGAGCGACAAGCCGGAGGCGATCGAGAAGCTGATCGACGAAAACACCCGGGCCGTGTTCGCGGAGACCATCGGCAATCCCGCCGGCAATGTCTGCGACATCGAGGCGCTGGCGAAGATCGCCCACGCGCATGGCGTGCCGCTGATCGTCGACAACACCGTCGCAACCCCGATCCTGCTCAAGCCGTTCGACTACGGCGCCGACATCGCCGTGCATTCGCTGACCAAGTTCCTGGGCGGTCACGGCACCACGCTCGGCGGCGCCATCGTCGATTCCGGAAACTTCCCGTGGGCGAAATACGCCAATCGTTTTCCGGCCTACAACAAGCCCGACGCGTCCTATCACGGCCTCGTCTATGCCGAGCGGTTCGGCCGCACCGCCTATATCGAGCGCGCGCGCAGCGTCTACCAGCGCACCATGGGTTCGGTGTTGTCGCCGTTCAACGCCTTCCTGCTGCTCCAGGGTATCGAGACTGTCGCGCTGCGCATGGAGCGCCATGTCGAGAACGCCCGCAAGGTCGCCGAATTTTTGCGCGACGACCCGCGCGTGGCCTGGGTCAATTACACCGGCTTCCCGGACAGCCCCTATTATCCGCTGGTGCAGAAGTACTTGAATGGCAACGCCTCATCGCTGTTCACCTTCGGCATCAAAGGCGGCATGGAGGCCGGCAAGACCTTCTACGATGCGCTGAAGCTGATTACGCGGCTCGTCAATATCGGCGATGCCAAGTCGCTCGCCTGCCATCCGGCTTCGACCACGCACCGGCAGATGTCGGCGGAGCAGCAGCGCGTTGCCGGCGTGCTGCCGGAGACCATCCGTCTGTCGATCGGTATCGAGCATGTCTCTGACATCATCGAGGACGTCGACCAGGCGCTGGAAAAAGCCTGCCCATCGGCGCGCCTCGAGGCCGCGGAGTAGGCGCCGCCGCCCATGACGATCTTGATCGATAGCGATCAATTCATTGCGGGCCCGGCGCTGGTGCCCGCCGCGCACCATCTCGCGCGCGAAGCCGGCACCGAACTCACCATCGGTCTCGTCAACAACATGCCGGATGCGGCACTGAAGGCGACCGAGCGGCAGTTCATGAAGCTGCTCCAGGCCGCAGCAGGTGCGCGCCGTATCCGCTTCCACTGCTTCTCGCTTCCCAGCGTGAAGCGCTCGCCCGAAGCGAGGTGGCATGTCGAGAGCGAGTATTCCGACCTATCCGATCTCGAGCGTGGAAAACTCGATGGGCTGATCGTGACCGGCGCCGAGCCGATCGCGCCCGAGCTCGACCAGGAGCCATACTGGCGCGACCTCACGAGCCTGATCGACTGGGCCAAGACCAACACGCGATCGACGATCTGGTCGTGCCTTGCCGCGCATGCCGCGGTGCTGCATCTCGACGGCATTGAGCGGCGGCGGTTGCCGGCCAAATGCCACGGCATTTTCGATTGCGACGTCGTGATGAGCGATTCCCTGACCCATGCGGCGCCTGCGCCGCTCAAGGTCTCGCATTCACGTCTGAACGAAATCGCCGAGAGCGATCTCGCTGAGGCCGGCTATCAGGTGCTGACACGCTCGGCCGAAGCCGGCGTCGACGTCTTCGTTCGTCAATATGCCAGCCGCTTCGTGTTCTTCCAGGGCCACCCGGAGTATGACGCGCTGTCGCTCCAGCGCGAATATCTGCGCGACATCGGCCGCTATCTCGCGCGGGAGCGCGACAACTATCCGCGCCTGCCGGTGAGTTACTTTGACGCAGCGACCGAAGAGAAGCTGGCTCGGTTCGAGAAGAAGGCGACACACGAGCGCCATCCGGCGCTCACCAACGAGCTGCCTGGGCTGAGCTTGCGCGCCGATATCGACGCCGGCAACGCCGCGGCGGTGCTCTTCCGCAACTGGTTGCGCTATCTCGGCGCGGACGCCGATGCGGCGGTGGCGGCGCGCTAGCCGAAGCGGTCTTGATTCCGCGTTAGGATTACCCGTGCGTTAGGCTTGCCTCAACCTGCGCACGAATGTTTCAGTAGAGAAACAGGACATCACGGGAAACGCAGCGTGTGGTCGGCACTCCAGGGACGCGTGAACAATCGGCTGGCCCGGCATTTTCGGGCCGCGCCGCACCGGCTGCCCGTGCATGTGCCGATGGTGAGCTTCACCTTCGACGATGCCCCCGACAGCGCCGCAGGCGAGGGCGCCGAGCTTTTGGAGCAGCATGGCGGCCGCGGCACCTATTACCTCGCCGGCAGTCTGATCGATCGCCCCTCGGATCATTGGCATGGCCTGTCGAATGACGCGATCGTGCGGCTTCACCGCGTTGGACACGAGATTGCCTGCCACACCTTCTCGCATCAGAGCTCGGCCACTCTCGGCGAAGCCGCGATGGCTCGCGAGATCGAGCGGAACCGCAGTCATTTCCGCGGCATCGATGCTTCGATCACGCTGGAGAACTTCGCCTATCCCTATGGGATCGCCTCGGTCTGGCGCAAGCCGCAACTCGCAAAAGCCTTTTCCGCGCGTGGCATCCTTCCCGGCGTCAACAGCGGCGTCATCGATCTCCAGTTCCTGCGCGCCTCGCCTTTGGTCGATTGCGAGATCGACAAGGCGGGCATCGATCGCTATTTCGACGAGGCGGTCGCAAGCGGCGGCTGGCTGATCTTCTACGGCCACGACGTCACCACTAGGCCGAGCCCCTATGGCTGCACGCCACATTTGATGCGTCATGCGCTGGAGGCCGCCGGCAAGCGCAACATGCCGATCGTGACCGTCGCAGAAGCGCTGCGACGGATCGGGGCGTAGCGTCTTTTTCCCTTCTCCCCCTTTGCGGGAGAAGGTGGCGCGAAGCGCCGGATGAGGGGTATGCCTCCGCAAAATCGAATTCGTGGATGGAGACCCCTCCCCCGTCTCGCCACTATGCGGCGAGCCACCCTCTCCCCGCAAGGCCGCAGGGGGAGAGGGGAAGGGGCGCACTCGCCCCGCAAACGGTCTTGCCACGCCGACGCCAGCATGCGACTGGCCTTGTGACGAATCTCACGGCCTGATCTGCTCCGCCATGTCCGCTCCCTCCACCGCTCCGCTGCCTGCGCCGGCCAATGGGCGCGATGCGCTGTCGGTGCTGCATTCGGTGTTCGGCCTGCCGGGTTTCCGCGGCGCGCAGGGCGAGATCATCCAGCACGTCACGGACGGCGGCAACTGCCTGGTTTTGATGCCGACCGGCGGTGGCAAGTCGCTGTGCTACCAGCTTCCGTCCTTGCTGCGTGAAGGCTGCGGCATCGTGGTGTCGCCCTTGATCGCCCTGATGCGCGACCAGGTCGCCGGCCTGATCGAGGCCGGCGTCAACGCCGCCGCGCTGAACTCGTCGCTGACGCCGCAGGAGGCGTCCGACATCGAGCGGCGCCTGCTCGCGGGCGACCTCGACCTGCTCTATGTCGCGCCGGAACGCCTGGTGACGCCCCGCTGCCTGTCGCTGCTGGCGCAGGCGAAGGTGGCGCTGTTTGCGATCGACGAGGCGCATTGCGTCTCGCAATGGGGCCATGATTTCCGGCCCGAATATGTCGGCCTTTCCATCATCGCCGAGCGCTTTCCCGACGTGCCGCGCATCGCGTTGACCGCGACCGCCGACGAGCTGACCCGCAAGGAGATCGTCGCGCGGCTTCAGCTCTCGGACGCGCCGCAATTCGTCTCGAGCTTCGACCGGCCCAACATCCGCTACGAGATCGTCGACAAGCGCAATTCGGTATCGCAGCTGAAGGAATTCATCCGCGAGCGCCACATGGGCGATGCCGGCGTGGTCTATTGCCTCTCGCGCAACCGGGTCGAGGAGGTCGCTGCCGCGCTTCAGGACGCCGGTATTGCGGCGCTGCCCTATCACGCCGGGCTCGATGGGTCGTTGCGCTCGCGCAACCAGGACCGCTTTCTCAACGAGGACGGCATCGTCATCGTCGCGACCGTCGCGTTCGGCATGGGCATCGACAAGCCCGACGTGCGCTTCGTCGCCCATCTGGATCTGCCCAAGAGCATCGAGGCCTATTACCAGGAGACGGGGCGCGCCGGCCGTGACGGCAAGCCATCGACGGCCTGGATGGCCTACGGGCTGTCGGACATCGTGCAGCAGCGTCGCATGATCGACGAGTCCAACGCCTCCGACGAGTTCAAGCGGGTCTCGATCGGCAAGCTCGATGCACTGGTCGGTCTTGCCGAAACGCCGCACTGCCGCCGACGGCGGCTGCTCGCCTATTTCGGCGAGATCGTGATGGGCGAGAGCTGCGGAAATTGCGACAATTGCCTGACGGCGCCCAAGATGCGCGACGGCAAGGTGCTGGCGCAGAAGCTGCTGTCCTGCGTCTACCGCACCGGACAGCGCTTTGGTGCGATGCATTTGATCGACGTGCTGATGGGGCGCCTGACCGAGAAGGTGACGCAGTTCGGTCACGACAAGCTGTCGGTGTTCGGCATCGGCCGCGAGCTCAACGAAAAGCAATGGCGCACGGTGCTGCGGCAATTGGTGGCGATGGGACATCTGCGAAGCGACAGCGAAGCTTACGGCGCGCTCAAGCTGACGGAGTCTTCGCGCGGCGTGCTGCGCGGCGAAACGGACGTGTGGCTGCGCGAGGAGGCGCCGGGCACCCGCATCCGGTCGAGCCGCGCCAAGTCCCGTCGCGGCGATCTCGCGCCCGCGGCCAGCGCGCCGCAAGGCGATGTCGATCCCGAGCTGCGCGCGCGCCTGCGCGCCTGGCGTTCTGAGGTTGCGCGCCAGCGCGGCGTGCCGGCCTACGTGGTACTCCACGATGCCACCATCGACGGCATCGTCCGGGCCTGGCCGACCACGCTGGACGAGCTGCGCAACGTGCCGGGCATCGGCGACAAGAAGCTCGAGCATTACGGCGACGAGCTGCTGCAGATCGTCAGGACGAGGTAGCCGCCAACTCAATTGTCATCCCGGACAAGCGCGCCAAAGCGCGCAGATCCGGGATCCGTAACCACAGGCCGATGTGGCTGGGGCAAGCTGCCAAGCACGAGTCTTCGCCAAACGCGGTCATGTGGTCGCGACGAGCGCAGGCGCTCGCGCGGGGGTCCCGGGTCTGCGCTGACGCTTGCCGGGGACGACAGCAGTTAATGAGGCGCGAGAGCCAGCTTCACTCACCCGTTACGGAACGCATACGCATATCCGTTCAGCGCCGGCGCGCCGCCGAGATGGGCGTAGAGAATCTTCGCGCCCTTCTCGAAATAGCCCTTCTTCGCAAGATCGATCAGGCCTTGCATCGACTTGCCCTCGTAGACGGGGTCGGTGATCATGCCTTCGAGACGCGCGGTGAGACGGATCGCCTCCTTGGTCTCTTCCGACGGCACGCCGTAGGCCGGATAGGCGTAGTCCTCGATCAGCACGACATCGTCGGCGACGAGCTCCTTGCCGAGCTCGACCAGCTTGGCGGTGTTCTGCGCGATCTCGAGCACCTGCGCCTTGGTCTGCGCGGGCGTGAAGGACGCATCGATGCCGATTACCTTGCGGGCGCGGCCGTCGGCGGCGAAGCCGACCAGCATGCCCGCATGGGTCGAGCCGGTGACGGTGCAGACCACGATATAGTCGAACTTGAAGCCGAGCTCTTTCTCCTGCTTGCGCACCTCCTCGGCGAAGCCGACATAGCCGAGCCCGCCGAACTTGTGCACGGAGGCGCCGGCCGGAATGGCGTAAGGCTTGCCGCCAGCGGCCTTCACCTCCTCGATCGCCTGCTCCCAGCTCTTGCGGATGCCGATGTCGAAGCCGTCATCGACCAGGCGCACGTCGGCGCCCATGATGCGCGAGAGCATGATGTTGCCGACGCGGTCGTACACTGCGTCCTCGTGCGGCACCCAGGCTTCCTGCACCAGGCGGCACTTCATGCCGAGCTTGGCGGCGACGGCGGCGATCATGCGGGTGTGGTTGGACTGCACGCCGCCGATCGACACCAGCGTGTCGGCGTTGGAGGCGATCGCGTCGGGGACGATGTATTCGAGCTTGCGCAGCTTGTTGCCGCCATAGGCGAGGCCGGAATTGCAGTCCTCGCGCTTGGCATAGACCTCGACGTGGCCGCCGAGATGTTTTGACAGCCGCTCCAGCTTCTCGATGGGCGTCGGACCGAAGGTCAGCGGATAGCGCGCGAATTTTTCCAGGTTCATGGATCATCCCCGTTGGCGTTGGTGTCTGCGACGTGGCTAGCATTGCGGCGCAAAAAGGTGCTCTCGAATTTTGCGCCCATATTGCACGTGATCTTGCGGAAGATGCGACTTCAGCTAAGACTTCTTCCGCCGATGCATCTCCAAGTGAAAGATTCTTCCATGTCCGGGCGGCTCGACCGTATCGACCTCAAGATATTGAGATTGCTGCAAAATAACGGGCGGCTGAGCAACGCCGAGCTGGCCGCATCAGTCGCGATCAGCCCCGCCACATGCCACCGCCGCACCCAGCGCCTGTTCGAGGACGGCTTCATCGCCGCGGTGCGCGCCATGGTCGCGCCGAAAAAGGTGGCAAAGGGCACGCTGGTGATGGTCGGCGTCGTGCTCGACCGCTCGACGCCGGAGAGCTTTGCCACCTTCGAGCAGGCGATTGCGAAGTTGAAATTCGTGCTCGACTGCCACCTCGTCGCAGGCGACTTCGACTATTTCCTCAAGATCCGGGTCGGTGACATGGAGGATTTCAACCGCATCCACGGCGAGCAGCTCATCGCGCTGCCCGGCGTGCGCCAGACCCGCACCTTCTTCGTGATGAAGGAGGTCGTCGACAACGCGCCGCTGGAGTTTTGAGCCTCACACTTGATGCACGATCGGCATCATGAGAGATTCGCGCAATGCAGACATTCCCGTTCCGCCAGCACAATCCGGCCGGGCCGGCCTATCGGCGCGGCTGGGTCGACGAGGCCGTGGCCGCGATCGCGGCCGACCAGTGCCGCACCGCCGACACGCATCTGATTCGGCTGATCGTGCCGGCACTGTCCGGCATCGATATCTACCTGAAGGATGAATCCACGCATCCGACCGGCAGCCTGAAGCATCGGCTGGCGCGCTCGCTATTCCTCTACGCGCTGTGCAACGGCCATATCCGGGAAGGTACGTCCGTCGTCGAGGCCTCGTCGGGATCGACCGCGGTGTCGGAAGCCTATTTCGCGCAGATGATCGGCGTACCCTTCTATGCCGTTATGCCGCGCACGACGTCGGCGGAGAAGATCGCCGCGATCGAGCATTATGGCGGCAACTGCCACCTGATCGACGACGGCCGCGCGCTCTATGCGGAGGCTGCGGCGCTCGCAGCCCGTCTGAACGGCCATTACATGGACCAGTTCACCTTCGCCGAACGCGCCACCGACTGGCGCGGCAACAACAACATCGCCGAATCGATCTTCACGCAATTGCAGGGCGAGCCGCGCCCGCTGCCGGACTGGATCGTGATGGGCGCCGGCACCGGCGGCACCTCGGCCACTATCGGACGCTATCTGCGCTATCGCCAGTATCCGACGCGGCTGTGCGTTGCCGATGTCGAGCACTCCGCCTTCTTCAACTGCTTCCGCTCCCAGGACCGATCCCATGTCTGCGATCGGCCGTCGCTGATCGAGGGCGTCGGCCGGCCGCGCTGCGAACCTTCCTTCGTGCCGGGCGTGGTCGATCGCATGATGAAGATCCCGGATGCGGCGACGATCGCCGCGATGAACGTGTTGGCGCGCCGGCTGCGCCGCCCGGTCGGCGGCTCCACCGGCACCAATTTCCTGGCGCTGTGCCGGCTCGCCTCGGAGATGCGCCAGGCGAACGTCACGGGGTCGCTGGTGACGCTGATCTGCGATTCCGGCGAGCGCTACCGACAGACCTATTACGAGTCGGGATGGCTGAAAGCGCGCGGTCTCGATCCGGCACCGTTCGAGGCGACATTGTCGTCGTTACTCGCGACAGGTGAGCCCTTGAGACTCGATGTCGACGACGTCGTCAATCCGGAGAGCGCATAGGGCCCAAAGGTCCGTAGCTGACATCTTCGTGCGATTTACGAAATGGCACGGCCCGTCACGGCAACTTCACTTGCCTTGCGCGCGGCTGCAGGTGACGGTTGCGTCCTCTCAACGAGGAGATCCTGCCGTGCGACTTCCCATTCTCGATCCGAAAGACCTGAGTGCCGAACAGAAGCCGCTCTATGACGACATGCGAGCCGGCATCAAGGATCATTTCAAGGGTTTTGTGAACATGCGCGACGACGGCGCGCTGCTCGGGCCCTGGAATCCCTGGATCCGCGAGCCGCGCTTCGGCAAGCCGGTATGGGAGCTGGTCAAAGCGATCGCGTCGAACCCGTTGCTGCCCGCTGCCGTCCGCGAGGTCGCGATCCTCGTCACCGGCTCGCATTTCCGGTCCGGTTACGAGCTCTATGCCCACGTGCTCGTTGCCGAGCAGCGTGGCCTCTCCGACGAGAAGCTCGCGACCATCGTCGCCGGGCAGCGACCGGTGGACCTCACCAAGCAGGAGGCGGTCGCCTACGATATGGCATCGGCACTGGTCGGCGGCGGCGTACTGCCGGAGCTGACCTGGCGCGCGGCGGTGAAGGAATTCGGCGAGCACGGCGCCGCCGAGCTGTCCTATCTCGTCGGCGTCTACTGTATGGTCTCGGTCACGCTCAACACCTTTGACGTGCCGGTGCCGGACTAGCGAGCTGGCTAATTGCGCACGGCGTAAAGGGGCGTTCGCAGCGTCAGCTGGTAGGCCGGTTTCGGCGTCCACGCGATCTGTGCGGTGATGCCGAACAGGCGGTTATCGTTGTCGTCCATGCGATCGAGGTCGAGGCGCAGGGTCGGCTGGGTGAAGGACGCCGCCAGCGTCCGCCCCCCGAGCTGCGCGCCGCCGAAAGACTGCATGCCGACGCGCCCGGTGAACTTCCAGTTGCTTGGCCATTGATAATAACCGCCGGCATAGAGGATCGTGTTCGTTCCGATGCTGGCGAACGGGCTGGCGATGCTGGTCTTGGTGTATTGCATGCCGGCCAGCCAGCCCCGTGTCTCGTCCTCGTCGAGCGCGTAGTCGAATTCCAGGATGTTGTTCAAGGAATTCGTCATGCCCTGCTCGTTCGGCACCGACTGCGTCAGGGTCGACTGCAGCCTGATGGTCGGATCTTCCCGCCGTTCTGCTGGTAGAGATCGGCCTGCACGCCGATGTTCCAGCTCGTGATGTCGAACGCCGACCAGCCGCCGCCGACGTCAATGGTCGAGCCCGACACGCCGCCATAAAGCGAGACGCGGTCGCTGACGTCGACGGTCAGCGGCAGGTCGACGGCGATGGATTTTGCCGCCGGCGAGCCGTTTGGCAGCGTTGCGCCTCCACGCACCGCCAGGGCTTCGAGCGCGGCCGATACCGAGGTGTTGCCGAAGCCGAGCCCGAGCGCGCCCGCCGGGGTCCTCGCATAGATTGTGCGCAAATCGAGGTAGATGTTCGGGACACGTGGCTTTGCGGGCTCGTCGTCCTCATCGTCGGCCGCGAAGGCTCCGCCGGCCGAGATCGCCAGACAAAGCAGTCCCGTCGCGGTAACGCGCAAAACCGAACGACGAGATTGGCTGCGAAGGGGCACGTGACGATCCGGCGCATGGCGATTTGACGGCGAAACCGGTGCTAGATGGAACGTGATCGCTCGTGCGGTCAAGCGCTCTTCGCAAGCGATGGACGGCATGGACGTGTGCGGTTACCCTGCCGTGATCGCACCGACACACTCGCCAGCCACAGTGCAGGCCGAACAATGGAGGACGACAGCCATGAACACGTCACGCCGCATCCTGCTCGCCGGAATGGCGGGGCTCGCCGTTGCTCCCACCGCTGCTGCCGCCGCTGCACCATCGGCAGAACCCGGCGACGTGACCGTAGCCGAAGAACGCTTTGCGCGCACGATTGCGGCCGCGCATGCCCCCGATATTATCTGCGCGCGGCAGGCCGAACGCTATGCGGACGCGCACTGGCCGGAGTATGTCGCGGCAGCGCGCGCGGTCATTGGCTCGAGGGCATGACGCTGCTTTCTTCCCTCTTCACCGCCCTGCGCACCTGCTCGCCGATCTGCGACAGCACGAGCTGAGCCTGTGGCAAGATCGCGCCCATGGCGTGGAAATTGTGGACCATGCCGTCGTGGCAGACATGCTCGACGGCGACGCCCGCGGCGAGCAGCTTGCGGGCATAGGCATTGCCCTCGTCGCGCATCGGGTCGTACTCGGCAGTGTGGATGATCGCGGGCGGCAGGCCCGAGAGCCGTGTCGCGCGCAACGGAGAGACACGCGGATGGGCGGTGTCGATGCCGTCAGGCAGATAGTCGGAAAGATCGGCTTCGATCGTGGCACGATCGATCAGGTGGCCCTCCGCAAAGGCCTCGCGCGAGGGCGAGGTCTCCTCGAAATCCAGCACCGGGCAGATCAGGCATTGCGCCACGATGGAGAGGCCGGCGTTTTGCAAAGCCTGCTGGCACACGATCGCCGCCAATGTGGCGCCGGCGGAATCGCCGCCGACAACCAGCCGTTCGGCGTCGATGCCCAGGGAGCGCGCCTCGCGCGCGACCCATTCGGTCGCGGCGATCGCATCGTCCACGGCAGCGGGAAATTTGTGCTCGGGTGCGAGCCGATAGTCGACCGAGACCAGGCGGCAGCCGGTGGCATGCGCCAGCGCCGCCGCGATGCGGTCATGCGTGGCAATACTGCCGGCGACGAGGCCGCCGCCATGGAAGAACACGAAGCCCGGTGCGAGCTCCCCAGCGCTTGCCGGCGTGTAGAGGCGATAGGGCAGCTCGCCGCCCGCACCGGTCAGCATGCCGTCCGAGGTCGTCACATCCGGCGCCTCGGCGCGCGCGAACTGCATCAGCTTTGCCAGCGATTGCCGTCGCGCCTCCACGCTGGGCCGGCTCCGCGCCTGCGGCGCAGCCGCCGCCAACATGGTCAACAAACGCTTTGCGAGCGGATCGAGCGGCATGGGGACACTCCGTGACTGCCGGACATTATAGCCGGTTTGCGCGGTCCTAACCTCCCTGAAGGCAGAGGGTGCCCAAATCCCGCAGCAAATCGTTTAGAAATTGCGGCAATAGTGCCCGGATATTCTCAGGGGAGGCCGGTCATGGCCGAGATCAAAAAACCCATCGACTATTCGCCGAGCTGGACCTTCTTCGAGGGCAAATGGCACGACGGCAATGTGCCGATCATGGGCCCGCGCACGCATGCGGCCTGGCTCGGCTCGATCGTGTTCGACGGCGCGCGCGCGTTCGAGGGCGTTGCACCCGATCTCGACCGTCACGTCGCTCGCGCCAATCAATCCGCGATCAATTTCGGCCTGAAGCCGGTGGTCGATACCGATACCTGGCTCGCGCTCGCCAACGAAGGCATCGCGCGCTTTGCCGCGAATGCCGAGCTCTATATCCGTCCGATGTACTGGGCGCAGAACGGGAGCGGCGGCGGCGTGCTGTTCGACCCCGAGACCACCAATTGGTGCCTGTGCATCTACGAGGCGCCGATGCCAAAGCCTGTCGGCAACGCCATCACGTTGTCGCCGTTCCGCAGGCCCACCGCCGAATGCGCGCCGGTCGAGGCCAAGGCGGCTTGCCTCTATCCGAACAATTCGCGTGCGCTCGCGGAAGCTGCTTCGCGCGGCTTCCAGAACGCGCTGATGCTCGACATGCTCGGCAACGTCGCCGAGTTCGGCAATTCCAACGTGTTCATGGCCAAGGACGGCGTGGTCTTCACGCCGGTGCCGAACGGCACCTTCCTCAACGGCATCACGCGCCAGCGCGTCATCAGCCTGCTTCGCGGCGACGGCGTCACCGTGGTCGAGAAGACGCTGCGCTATGCCGATTTCCTGGCCGCCGACGAGATCTTTTCAACCGGCAATTTCGCCAAGGTCGCGCCCGTGATTCGCATCGACGAGCGCGAGCTGAAGCCGGGCCCGTTCTACACGAAAGCGCGAATGCTCTATTGGGACTTTGCGCATGCGGTGAAGCTGGCGGCGTAGGAGGCTGTCCCTCCGTCATTTGCGAGCGCAGCGAGGCAATCCAGGAGTTTCCCGCGGCGGTAGTCTGGATTGCTTCGCTGCGCTCGCAATGACGAGTTTGTGGATCGTGCGGCGCCGCTCACGAGCCGCGCCTGCGAAACCGGCTGAACTGAAACGCCTGCGTCGAATCCCACGGCGTGTGATGCGTCTCGCGCCGCGTCTCGACCAGCTCGAACTCCGGCCCAAGCTCCGCTGCAAGGCTGGCACTGTCGTGGCGCTGCACCGGCAGGCCGCTGCATTTCTCGGGACCATCAGGTGCAAACGTCGCAATGATGACGTGACCGCCAGGCGCAATTGCCGACCGCAGGCGCTCGACGTAAGCGGCCCTGTCGCGGAGATCGGTCAGGAAGTGAAACGCGGCGCGATCGTGCCAGACGTCGTAGGTCTTCGCCGGTTGCCACGTCGTGGCATCGGCGACGATCCAGTCGACCATCGAAGCGGCTCCGCCCAATCGCTTCTTCGCCGCGTCAAACGCTTTGGCAGAAAGGTCCAGCACGGTGACGTCGCGATATCCGTCCTGCAACAGCGCATCGACCAACCGTGATGCTCCGCCGCCGACATCGATGATGGCTGCGTCATGGTTGGGGCCGGCAGCGCGGATCATCTCGAGCGAGATCGCCGGGCTGTCCTGAAACCAGCTGACCTCGGCCTCGCCCTTGGTGGCGTAGACGTGGTCCCAATGGGTGCTTCGCTCAGACATAGCTCGCGCTTCCGTGCGCGGGCGGCGCGAATAAAAGACTACTCGTCCTTCTTCGACATCCGCTCGAGACGATCCTGCATTTCCTTCATCTGCTGGCGCAGCTCGTCGATATTGCTGTCCTTCGGTGCCTCGGCATTCGCATCGGGCTCCGGCTCGGGAGTGGCGGCCGGACGGGGCGCTGCGAACGGCTTGAACATCGAGAAGGTCTGCTGGAACAGCTCCATGTTGCGGCGGACTTGCTCCTCCAGCGGAGCAAAAGGAGTGCCGGACAGCGTGTTGGCAATCTGCTTGCGGAACTTCTCTTGCTCCTGGGTCAGAGTCGCGATCGACTGCTCCAGATATTTCGGCACCACCATCTGCATGCTGTCGCCATAGAAGCGGATCAGCTGGCGGAGGAAGGTGGTCGGCAGCAGGTTCTGGCCGGCCTTGTTCTCCTGCTCGAAAATGATCTGGGCGAGCACAGAGCGGGTGATGTCGTCGCCGGTCTTGGCGTCATAGACCAGGAAATCCTCTCCGTCCTTGACCATGGCGGCGAGGTCTTCCAGCGTTACATAGGTACTCGTCCCGGTGTTATAGAGCCGGCGGTTCGCGTATTTCTTGATTGTGGTGGGTTGGTCTGATTTCGCCATGGGCTCTCACTTGCAAGCGCGGAGAACGGGAACCTGTCGGGCAATGCCGCAGGGCGGGAAGAGTACGCAACGCAACAAAATAAGCATTTTCAAAGGGCTCACGCTACCGTTTTGTGCGGCACGGTTAATTGCAGGGCAAAATCTTGCTTGCGAAAGCGCCAAGAACGCTGTTTTGAATGCGCTGCGGTATGAATTCGGTGCCCGGCCGATTGACATGCCTCAACGACGTTAACAGGATGGCTGACAGACTGGCGATTGCTTTTCCAGCCCGCCTGCCCCCTTTACAAGAACCTCAAGCCCCAGGAGATGCCCATGTCAGACGATGTCGTCATCGTCAGCGCCGCCCGCACCCCGGTCGGAAGCTTCAACGGAGCCTTCGCGACCCTTCCCGCCCACGATCTCGGCGCCGTCGCCATCAAGGCCGCGCTGGAGCGCGCGGGCATCGAGCCCGGCCGGGTCTCCGAAGTCATCATGGGTCAGATCCTGACCGCCGCCCAGGGCCAGAACCCCGCCCGCCAGGCTTCGATCGCCGCCGGAATTCCGGTGGAGAGCCCGGCCTGGGGCGTCAACCAGCTTTGCGGCTCGGGCCTGCGCACGGTCGCGCTCGGCTACCAGGCGCTGCTCAACGGCGATTCCGAGATCGTGGTCGCCGGCGGTCAGGAGTCCATGAGCATGGCCCCGCACGCCCAGCACCTGCGCGGTGGCGTCAAGATGGGCGGTCTCGAATTGGTCGACACCATGATCAAGGACGGCCTGTGGGATGCCTTCAACGGCTATCACATGGGCAACACCGCCGAGAACGTCGCGCGCCAATGGCAGATCACCCGCGCCCAGCAGGACGAGTTCGCGGTCGCCTCGCAGCAGAAGGCCGAGGCCGCGCAGAAGGCCGGCAAGTTCAACGACGAGATCGTTCCCGTCACCATCAAGACCCGCAAGGGCGACGTCGTCGTCAGCGCCGACGAATATCCGCGCCACGGCGCCACGCTGGAGGCGATGGCGAAGCTCAAGCCGGCTTTCGAGAAGGACGGCACGGTCACCGCGGGCTCGGCCTCCGGCATCAATGACGGCGCTGCCGCCGTGGTGCTGATGACGGCCAAGCAGGCGGCCAAGGAAGGCAAGAAGCCGCTCGCGCGCATCGTGTCTTGGGCGCAGGCCGGCGTCGATCCGAAGATCATGGGCTCGGGCCCGATCCCGGCCTCGCGCGCCGCGCTGAAGAAGGCCGGCTGGAATGTCGGCGATCTCGACCTGGTCGAGGCCAACGAGGCCTTTGCGGCACAGGCCTGCGCCGTCAACAAGGACCTCGGCTGGGATACCTCGAAGGTCAACGTCAACGGCGGCGCGATCGCGATCGGCCATCCGGTCGGCGCGTCCGGCGCACGCGTGCTGGTGACGCTGCTGCACGAAATGCAGAAGCGCGATTCGAAGAAGGGCCTGGCCACGCTGTGCATCGGCGGCGGCATGGGCATCGCCATGTGTGTGGCGCGCGACTGACGACGACCCGACACGCAGCTGACGCGTGCGCCGCACACGTCAGCGCGTGCGTTGCACGCGACTAAAAAGGCAGCGGTTGCAAATCAAATATTCTTCGCAACCACGCAAGCCTCGACTAAAGAGAAACGCCCGGCTCGCGCCGGGCGTTTTGTTCTTGATGTCCGTCAAACGTCCCGCATAATCCGCTGTTAAAAACGATCACGTCAGAAACGTCTGAAGAGTCCAAGGGAAGGAATACGACATGGCACGTGTTGCACTGGTGACGGGTGGTACGCGAGGCATCGGAGCGGCGATCAGCAAGGCGCTGAAGGCGGCCGGCTACAAGGTCGCGGCAAGCTATGCCGGGAACGATGCGGCGGCGGAGAAATTCAAGGCCGAGACCGGCATCGCCGTCTACAAATGGGACGTCAGCAGTTTCGACGCCTGCGCCGAGGGCGTGAAGAAGGTCGAGGCCGATCTCGGGCCGATCGAGGTGCTCGTCAACAATGCCGGCATCACCCGCGACACCGCCTTCCACAAGATGACGCTTGAGCAGTGGAACGCGGTCATCAACACCAATCTCGGCTCGCTGTTCAACATGACGCGCCAAGTCATCGAGGGCATGCGCGCGCGCAAGTTCGGCCGCATCATCTCGATCTCGTCGATCAACGGCCAGAAGGGGCAGTTCGGCCAGGTCAACTATTCCGCCGCGAAAGCCGGTGACATCGGCTTCACCAAGGCGCTCGCGCTCGAGAACGCCAAGGGCGGCATCACCGTCAATGCGATCTGCCCCGGCTACATCAACACCGAAATGGTGCAGGCGGTGCCGAAGGACGTGCTGGAGAAGAGCGTGATCCCGCAGATCCCGGCCAGCCGGCTCGGCGAGCCCGAGGAGATTGCGCGCGCGGTCGTGTTCCTCGCGGCCGACGAGTCCGGCTTCATCACCGGCTCGACGCTGACGGTCAACGGCGGCCAGTACATGGTGTGATGCGATCGCATCACGTGGGCTGATATTCGCAACATCGTCATGCCCGGGCTTGTCCCGGGCATCATGCCCTGTCATTCGGGGGCGCCGCGACAGCGGCGAACTATGGTGCGCAATTGCGCACCTGAGAATCTCGAGATTCCGGGTCTGGCGCTATGCGCCATCCCGGAATGACAAGGGCTCCCTCGAATGACTCCCCGCACTGCCACGCTGATCGGATTGACCGCGATCCTGATGTGGTCGCTGCTCTCAGTGATGACGGTGGCGACGGGAAAGATCCCGGCGTTTCAGCTCGCTGCGATGACCTTCGCGATTGGCGGTGTCGTCGGCCTGCTCACCTGGATCGGGCGGAGCGGGGCGGCGAAAAGCCTTAAGCAGCCGCTCGTGGTCTGGGTCGTCGGCGTCGGTGGCCTGTTCGGCTATCACGCGCTGTATTTTCTCGCGCTGCGCTTCGCCCCGCCGGCCGAAGCCGGCCTTCTGAATTATCTGTGGCCGCTATTGATCGTGCTGTTCTCGTCATTCCTGCCCGGTGAGCGGCTGGCCGCGCATCACATCATCGGCGCCGTGCTCGGCCTCGTCGGCACCGTGCTGCTGTTCGCCGGCAACACCTCCGGCTTCGCGCCGGGCGCGGTGCCGGGATTGATCGCGGCCTTCATCGCCGCTTTCGTCTGGGCAAGCTATTCGGTGCTATCCCGTCGATTGAAGGCGGTGCCGACCGATGCCGTCGCGGGCTTCTGTCTCGCCACGGCCATACTGGCCGCGCTGATGCATGGCCTGCTTGAAACCACGGTCTGGCCGGAGACCACGGTGCAATGGCTCTCGGTCATCGCACTCGGCATCGGCCCCGTCGGTGCCGCGTTCTACGCCTGGGACATCGGCATGAAGCGCGGCGACATCCGCGTGCTCGGCGCCGCCTCCTACGCGACGCCGCTGCTCTCGACCGGATTCCTCATCGCTGCCGGTTTTGCCAAGGCCAGCACCAACATCGCGATTGCTGCGATCCTGATTGCCGGCGGCGGCCTGATCGCGGCGAAGGACATGGTGCTGCGGAAGAGGTGAAGATCACTACGGTTCCCAGCCCGCCGGCGCGAGCTCGAAGCCTGCGAACTCGAACGCGGGCGCCACGGTGCAGCCGACCAGCGTCCATTCGCCCGTGGTTTCCGCCATCTGCCAGGCATTCGCCGGCACGATGGCCTGCGGCCGCTCGCCGCTGACGAGGTCGGTGCCGAGCCGTACCTCGTGCTGCGAGCAGCCGTCATGGGCGATGCGCAGCATCAAGGGACTGCCGGCGTAATAGTGCCAGGTCTCGACCGCATCGACGCGATGCCAGTGCGAACGCTCGCCGCGCGCGAGCAGGAAGTAGATCAGGGTCGAGCGCGAACGCCCGTTGGCGTCCGTGGCTTGATCGCGAAACGTTTCGCGGTAATGCCCGCCTTCGGGATGCGGCCGGAGTTCGAGGCGCGCGATGATCTCGGCTGCGGTCGGCATCGATGCCCGCCAGGATTTGTTCTTCAGGACTTGTTCTTGCGCTCGCGGAGTTCGCCGAACACTGCGGCGGGATCCGCGCCCTTCATGTGCAGCTTGGCCGCGACCGCCGGCTCATCGGCGCGCAGGAACACGTTTGCGCGCTTCTCGTCACCCAGCAGCGAGGGAATGGTCGGCTTGTTCTCGGCCCGGAGCTTCGTCACCTCCGCGGCGCGCGCCTGCAGCGCCGCATTGTCCGGCTCGATGGTGAGAGCGAACTTGACGTTGGACGCCGTGTATTCGTGGCCGCAATAGAGCTTGAAGTCGTCGGGCAGGGCGCGCAGCTTCAGGAGCGAATCCCACATCATCGGATAGGTGCCCTCGAAGACGCGGCCGCATCCGATCGAGAACAGCGTATCGGCGGCGAACACCGCCTTCTCATTGTCGAACACGTAGGAGATATGGTCGAGCGTGTGGCCGGGCGTCTCCACGACACGCGCCAGCAAATTGCCGATCTTGATCACGTCGGCGTTGGCGACGCGCAGGTCGACATTCGCAATCTTCGTCGTCTTGTCGTGCGGTGCGACGACGCGGCAATTGTATCTCTGCTTGAGTTCGGCAACCCCCCCGACATGATCGCCATGATGATGGGTGATCAGGATGTCGGTCAGCTGCCAGCTCTCGCGCTCCAGGGCCTCGAGGATGGGACCGGCCTCCGGCGCGTCGATCGATGCCGTCGCTTTGGTTTCCACATCGTGGATCAGATAACCGAAATTGTCGTTTAAACAGGTGAAAGTACGAATTTCGGCGGCCATGTCATCTCCATCGCGCCCAGCCCCGGCAGACAAATATGGCGTTAACGTTGCGCAGGCAATGCAATATTCCGCGCGCAGCGGCGCCCTCGCGCATGTTACATTGCCGTCATGACCATCGACGTCGTCGACCTCCGCGAGTTCTACTCCCGCCGCCTCGGGATCGTGGCGCGGCAAATGATCAATCGCGGCATCAGGGAACGCTGGCCCAACGCCGCGGGCCAGCGCGTGCTCGGCATCGGCTATCCGACGCCCTATCTGGGGTTGTTCCGCGAGGACGCCGAGCGGTGCATCGCCTTCATGCCGGCGGCCCAGGGCGTCCTGAAATGGCCGACGGGCCGGCCGGCGCTGGCCTCGTTGGTGGATGAGTTCTCGCTGCCGCTTCCTGACGCTGCCGTCGACCGCATCCTGCTGGTCCACGCGCTGGAGATGTCGGACGATCCGGCTGCGCTGCTGCGCGAAGTGTGGCGGGTGCTGGCGCCCTCGGGGCGCGTCATCGCCGTGATCCCGAACCGGCGGGGGGTTTGGACCCGCACCGACAGCACGCCGTTCGGCCACGGCCGGCCCTATTCGCGCTCGCAGATCACCGAGCTCTTGCGCCAGACCTGGTTCACGCCGACCGCCTGGGGCGAGGCACTGTTCATGCCGCCTTATGCCGGCGGCTGGGTGTTGAAATCGGCGCAGATGTGGGAGCGTGCCGGTGCGGCGTTGTCGCTGCCCTTTGCCGGCGTCCATATCGTGGAGGCGACCAAGCAGGTCTACCGCGCGATCCCCGCCAAGCGCGAGCGCGTACGGCTCATTCCCTCGCTCGCGAAGCCGGTGCTGGTGCCGTCCTCGACGACGGTGACGCGGAGTTAGCTTCACCTCTCCTTACGGGCCTGACGGGACGGGTGATCCGTGCCCGTGCGTTCCCATAAATTCAACCAACGCACATCGTCACAAACAAATCGTCCCGGCGAGGCCGGGACGATCCAGATCAGAAAATCAGAAGGAGCTTACTCGCCCGGGGCGACCTCGTCGCTGGACGCGGCGGGAGCCGCTTCGCGCTCGGGACGCGGCCCATGCGGCCGGCGCCGCCGGCGCGGATAGCGCTCGCCGCCACCGCCGCCCTCGAAGCCGCCCTGGCCGCCGTTCACCTGCGGCTGCGCGCCGGTGATGAAGGACGGCAGGCGGTCGACACCGCCGGCATCGGCGATGACGGGCTGCGGCTGGTTCGCGGGCTGCGGCTGCGGCTGATATTGCGGCTGCGGACGATGGTCGCGTTCGCGGTGCTCGCGCGGCTGCTGGTTGTCACGCTGGTAGGGCTGCTGGTTGTCTCGCGGCTGGTGATCACGCTGGTGGTGATCGCGCTGCCCATCGCGGTCGCGCATGAAGGGCTGCTGCTGGGGCTGCGGGACGAAACCCGGCTCCTGGCCGAAGGCCGAGAAATTCTCGCCGTCGTCCTCGCCGTCGTCGCTGCTGCTGATGGGCTCATCGCCGCGCGGTTGCTGGTTCTGGCGGAACTGCTCCTGGGCCGCCGCGATCAGGCGGAAATAATGCTCGGCGTGCTGGTAGTAGTTCTCGGCTGCAACGGGGTCGCCGGAAGAGCGCGCGTCACGCGCAAGCTGGAGATACTTTTCGGCGATGTGCGAAGCGGTGCCGCGAATCTTGATGTCGGGTCCGTTGGATTCGTAGACCCGGGTCATCGGGTTCTGGCCGCGTCGGTTGTTGTTATTGTTGTTGCGGTTGCGCATCCGCTGCTTGTTTTGACCGTTTCTCATGTCCTGCCTTTAATTCCAGCCCTAAAGATTGCACGCATACTGATTGCTAGGAGTGACCTGGTGCCAGCGGCTCACACCTGTCGCGCGCACCGCGCGCAAAAGCGGATCGAACCCTGCCGATGTTCGTCGACCGTCGCGTTCAACAAAGACGCGTTCCCCACTCGCCAGCATACATTGCCAGCGAACCCATTCATTTCGCTTGCCGAAACAAGCCCAGCTTTCTTGCGTCAGTCTTCAAGCGCAATATCTGGCTTTCGTTCACGTTGCGGTCGGAGAGCAGCGCAGCTCCACTGGCCATCGCGCTCAACAGGACCTGCGGCTTGGAACCTTTAAATCAGTAAAGCTCTCGCCCGAGAGCCCGGCTTTCGCCCGTAGGTCTACGGGGCCGGCACCGATGTGTTGAACGGAACGTAGTCGTTCCCAGGCGATATTCCAAGAGGTTTTTGCAGCCCAAACCGGCTTTTATGGGGGCATTTTTCGGGCCGAAACCGCCCGTGGAATGCCTGCCAAGTCGGCCTTGGGTGGCCTGTCCAGCGATAACGCGGCGCCCCTCATCAAGGTTTCAATATTTTGGGCCTGGCCCTGTCCGGCCTCGACGATCAGCGCCCCGCCGGGGGCGAGGCGCTCGGCCGCCTGCGGGATCAGGGCGCGGTAGGCGTCGTATCCGTCATTGCCGCCGTCGAGCGCCAGATGCGGATCATGCTCGCGCACCTCGATGCTCAATTTCGGAATCTCGCCCGAGGGAATATAGGGCGGGTTCGAGACCATGAGATCGAACGGGCCGCGGAGCGCCGCCGCATAGGAGCAGGCGACGAAGGCGGCGCGGTCGGCGAGGCCGAGCGCCGCGGCATTGTTGCTGGCCGTTTTGAGCGCGTTCAGGCTGAGGTCGGTGCCGACGCCGAAAGCATCCGGAATTTCGTGCAGCAGCGCGAGCAGGATCGCGCCCGATCCGGTGCCGATGTCGGCGATGCGGGGCGGATGGGACGCCTGCCGCTCGCGAAAGATTTCGAGCGCAAGCTCGACCACGGTTTCGGTGTCGGGCCGCGGAACCAGGGTTGCTTCCGACAGGCGGAAGGGCAGGCCCCAGAATTCGCGTGTCCCGAGGATGCGCGCCACAGGCTCGCCAGCGATGCGGCGCTGCGCATGCTGCGCCAGCCGCGATGCTTCGGCTGCGGTGAGAGGACGGGCCGCCTGCGTGGCCAGACCGGTGAGGTCGAGGCCGAGCGCCGCACTGATCAGGGTGCGGGCGTCGAGCTCGGCTTCGTCGAGCTGTGCCGATTTCAGCTGCGCAGCCAGCGTACGCCGGGCGCGCTCGATGGATTGTCCGGCGAAAGGGTTGCCCACGCTTCAGGCCGCCGCGCCCTGCGCAGCGAGCTGTGCGGCCTGGTGCTCTGTCGTCAGCGCGTCGATCAATTCGCCCAGCGCTTCACCCGCGATCACCTGCGGCAGCTTGTAGAGCGTCAGGTTGATGCGATGGTCGGTGACGCGCCCTTGCGGGAAATTATAGGTGCGGATGCGCTCGGAGCGGTCGCCGGAGCCCACCTTCTCCTTGCGCTCGGCCGAGCGTGCGGCGTCGACACGCTGGCGCTCGGCGTCGTAGATGCGTGAGCGCAGGATGTTCATGGCCGAGGCGCGGTTCTTGTGCTGCGAGCGGCTGTCCTGCATCATCACCACGATGCCGGTCGGGATGTGGGTGATGCGGATCGCCGATTCGGTCTTGTTGACGTGCTGACCGCCCGCGCCTTGCGCGCGCATGGTCTCGATCCGCAGATCCTCGTTCTTGATGTCGACGTCGACGTCTTCGACCTCCGGCAGCACGGCCACGGTCGCTGCCGAGGTGTGGATGCGCCCCTGCGTCTCGGTGTCGGGCACGCGCTGCACGCGGTGCACGCCGGATTCGAATTTCAGCTTCGAGAACGCGCCGCGGCCCTGCACCTCCGCGATGATTTCCTTGTAGCCGCCGACCGTGCCTTCGCTCGCCGAGATCACCTCGACCTTCCAGCCCTGCAAGGCCGCGAAGCGCTCGTACATCCGGAACAGGTCGCCGGCGAACAGCGAGGCCTCGTCGCCGCCGGTGCCGGCGCGGATTTCCAGCACCACGTTGCGGTCGTCCATGGCGTCCTTGGGCAAGAGCGCGACGCGGATCTTCTGGACCAGTTCCTCGATTCTGGGCGTCAGCTCGTCGCGCTCGGCTTCCGCCATGCTCCGCATCTCGGCATCGGTGGCGGGATCGGCGATCAGCGCCTCGGCGTCGGCGAGCTCCTTGACCGCGGAACGATAGGCTTTCACCGCCTCGACCAGCGGCGTGATCTCGGCGAGCTCGCGCGTGATCTGCACATATCGCTCGGAGGTGAGCTGCCCGAGCGATTCGGCCTCGAGCGAGGCGTGATGCGCGAGCAGGACGTCCAGTTTTGCTTCGGGGAGTGACGACATCGGTTCGGTCTCAAAGGGCGGAAGAAGGCGAGGCGGCAGGGAGCAGCGGCAGGTCCGCTACAACGCAAGGCCCTCGGCCTCCGCAAATTCCGTCAGCTTCTGCCGGATCGAGACGCTGCCCGCCGGCGCATCCAGCAGAGGGTTGAGTATGGCTTCGGCCTTCTTGGCGTCGAGGTCGAGCACCATCGCCTTGACCGGGCCGAGCGCAGTCGCCGAAAGCGACAGCGAGCGGTAGCCCAGCGCGATCAGCGCCAGCGCGCCGATCGGCTTGGACGCCATCTCGCCGCAGAGCGACAGCGACTTCTGCGCCGCGTGCGCCTTGCGTGCGATGTCGCGCAGCGCGCGCAGGATCGGCGCCGACATGGTGTCGAAGCGTTCGGACACCTTGGCATTGCCGCGGTCGACCGCGAACAGGAACTGGAACAGGTCGTTGGAACCGACTGAGATGAAATCGACCTTCTTCAGGAGCTCGTCGAGCTGATAGAGCAGAGCCGGCACCTCGACCATGGTGCCGATATCGATTCTTTCAGGCAGCGTGTGGCCGTGCTGGCGCAAGTAAGTGAGCTCGCGCTCGACCAGCGCCTTGGCTGCGTCGAATTCGGCGACCTCCGAGATCATCGGGAACATGATGCGCAGCGCGCGGCCGCCGCCGGCGCGCAGCAGCGCGCGGATCTGGCCGCGCAACAGGCCGGGGCGATCGAGCCCGAGCCGGATCGCGCGCCAGCCGAGCGCGGGATTTTCTTCGATCACCGCTTCCATATAGGGCAGCGCCTTGTCGCCGCCGATATCGAGGGTGCGGAACGTGACCGGCTTGCTGCCGGCGGCATCCAGAACGGTGCGATAGAGCGCGAGCTGGTCGCTGGTGCGCGGCAGGCTCTGGCCGACCATGAATTGCAGCTCGGTGCGGAACAGGCCGATGCCGGCGCTGCCGGTGTCCTCGATATGCGGCAGGTCGATGGCCAACCCTGCGTTGATCATCAGCTCGACCTTCTGGCCGTCCTTGGTGACGCAGGGCCGGTCGCGCAGCGCCAGATACTGTGCCTGGCGGCGGGCCCGGAAGCGCACGCGCTCGGCGAAGGCGGCCTCGATCTCCTGCGACGGGCGCACATAGATCGTGCCGGAGGTGCCGTCGACGATGATGGGGTCGCCGGGATCGGCGATGCCGGGGGCGTTCGGGACTTCGCCGACGGCGGGAATGCCGAGCGCACGTGCCACGATCGAGACGTGGGAATTGGCGGTGCCTTCCTCCAGCACGATGCCGCGCAGGCGCTTGCGGTCGTAATCGAGCAGCGCCGCCGGGCCCATGGCGCGGGCGATGACGATGGCGTTGTCGGGCAGTTGCTCGCGTGAAGGCGCATGATCCTGGCCGACGAGCTGTCGCATCAGGCGGTAGCCGAGATCCTCGAGATCGTGCAGGCGGTCGCGCAGATAGGGATCGGTCGAGCGCAGCATGCGCGCGCGGGTGTCGGACTGCACACGCTCGACGGCGGCCTCCGCCGTGAGGCCGGTGGCGACCGCCTCGTGCAGCTTGTGCGACCAGCCCTGGTCGTTGGCGAACATGCGGTAGGCTTCCAGCACGTCGCGATGCTCGCCGCCGTCGGCGACGTCGCCGCGCTCCAGCATGCGGTCGAGATCGGCGCGCAGCTTGGCCAGTGCGCTGTCGAGCCGCTTGATCTCCTTCGGCAGGTCCTCGGCGATGTAGTCCTTGATGACGACGCGCGGCTCGTGCAGCACGACGTGGCCGAGCGCGATGCCTTCCGAGAGGATGGCGCCGACCTTCTGCGCGGAATGGCGTGCGGCCGGCTCCAGGCCGGGCTTGGCGAGCGCCGACAGCTCGCCCGAGGCGATCAGCTCCGCCAGCACCATGGCGGTGGTTTGCAGCGCCTCGAGTTCCTCCTCGACATAGTTGCGCTTGGCGCGATTCTGCACCACCAGCACGCCGAGCGTGTTGCCGGCGCGCAGGATCGGCACGCCGAGGAAGGAGTGATAAATTTCTTCGCCGGTTTCGGGGCGGAACGAGAAGGCCGGGTGGCTCTGCGCATCGCTGAGGTTGAGCGGCGTCGCCTCGCTGGCGACGAGGCCGACGAGGCCCTCATGGGCGCTGAGCACGGTGTGGTGCACCGCCTCGCGGTTGAGGCCTTCAGTGGCGTAGAGCTCGAGCGTGTTGTCGACGCGCAGCACGTAGACCGAACACACCTCGGCCACCATGTTGGCGGCGATCAGCACCACGATCTTGTCCAGCCGCTCCTGGGCCGAGACCTGCTCCGCCATGGTTTCGCGGAGCCGTCTCAACAAGACGCGGGGACCTCCCGACGCGCTCCGCATGAACCGTCAATCTCCTCCGTCTGCCGGACCCGGCGATATCGGCCGGCGGCTGGCCCAAAATTCCAGAAAAACAACCAAATTGTTTGTCCGGCGCAGGCACAAGCCCAAAAATCTACTCGAGATTTGGCACTTGTACCGAATCAGCGCCGCCTGAACTGGGACACAGTCTGCGGCAGCCCACCCTGTCCGCCGTATAGCGAATTGAGGCTTGTTTTGCCAAGCAAAACGCCTGCCAAACGCGAAGGTGTGTACACCCCAGCGTTTGCTGCGACCGCTAAGAGAAAATTAGCCCAGGCATGGTCCGGAAAAGTGCGGAGCGGTTTTCCGGAAAGACCATGCTCAAACGACGATCTGAAGCGCGACGACGGGTCGTGCTTTAGGCCTGGTCGAGGCCGTAGAGCGTGTGCAGGGTGCGCACCGCAAGCTCGGTATAGGCGGTGTCGATCAAGACCGAGAATTTGATCTCGGAGGTTGTAATGGCCCGGATGTTGATGTTCCGCCCCGCAAGGGCCGAGAACGCCTGGGCGGCGACGCCGGCATGGCTGCGCATGCCGCTGCCGATCACCGAGATCTTGGCGACGTCGGTGGCGGTATCGAGCCGTGCATAGCCGATCTTGGCCTTGGCCGCGGTAATCGTCTCCTTGGCGCGGGTGTAGTCGGCCGCCGGCACCGTGAAGGTGAGGTCGGTGGTCTTGCCGTCCTCGGAAACATTTTGCACGATCATGTCGACGTTGATGTTGGCCTCCGCCAGGGGGCCGAAGATCGAGGCCGCAACGCCAGGCTTGTCCTCGATGTGGCGCACCGAGATCTGGGCCTCGTCCTTCGAAAAGGCGATGCCGGTGACGACGTGGCTTTCCATGATCTCCTCCTCGCTGCAGATCAGCGTGCCGGGCGGCTGGTTGGCATGCGGGTCGATATCCTCGGGCTTGTCGAAGCTCGAGCGGACGAAGATCGGCATGTTGTGGACCATGCCGAGTTCCACGGAGCGGACCTGGAGCACTTTGGCGCCCTGCGAGGCCAGTTCCAGCATGTCTTCGAACGCGATCTTGTCGAGCCTCTTGGCCTTCGGCACGATTCGCGGGTCGGTGGTGTAGACCCCGTCGACGTCGGTGTAGATATCGCAACGGTCCGCCTTGACGGCGGCGGCGATCGCCACGGCCGAGGTGTCGGAGCCGCCGCGGCCGAGCGTGGTGATGCGACCCGTCTCGGGGGTGATGCCCTGGAAGCCGGCGATGACCGCGACCTCCTTGCGCTCCTTGAAACGCTTGATGATCTCGCTGCCGTCGATGTCCTCGATCCGGGCCGAGGCATGGGCGTCGCTGGTCTTGATCGGGATCTGCCAGCCCTGCCAGGAGCGGGCCTGGATGCCCATGCCCTGGAGCACGATGGCAAGAAGACCGGACGTCACCTGTTCGCCCGAGGCGACCACGGCGTCGTATTCGCGCGCATCGTGCATCGGTGAGGCCTCTGTGCACCAGGCCACCAGCTCGTTGGTCTTGCCAGCCATCGCCGAGACGACCACGGCCACTTCATGGCCGGCATCGACCTCACGCTTCACATGGCGTGCGACGTTGCGGATACGTTCGATGTTGGCGACGGACGTGCCGCCGAATTTCATCACGAGGCGGCTCATGACGACGCGTGCATTCCTTCATAAGGATCAGTATGGTGACCCGCACCGGACGTGCCTCACGGACACCGACCGCGCGTATACAGAGCGGCGGGGCCGGGGGCAAGCGGGTTCCTGCGGGGGCAGGGTGCGGGGGAGTGGGTTAACCGAGATCATGGCGCGCTATATCGACGAGATCCTGCAACCGGGCGAGCGGGTGCTGTATTCGACCAATGCGCACTGGATCTTCTACTTTCCGGCCATCGTGGCCTGGATCGTGGCGCTGGTTTTGTTCATCCTGTCGCGGCAGGCCACCGCCGAGGGGCTGGTTTTGCTTTGCCTCGTCGCCTCCGGTCTCGTGGCTCTGGCGGCCCTGTACTGGACCATCAAGGGCTGGTTCCATCGCTTCACCACCGAGACCGACGTCACCAACCTCAGGGTCGTGCACAAGACCGGTTTCATCAGGCGCCGAACCTTCGAGATGGCGCTCGACAAGGTCGAGAGCGTCGACGTCGACCAGACCATTCTTGGACGTATTCTCAACTACGGCGACGTGACGATTCGCGGCGTCGGCGAGGGGATCGAGACGATCAAGACGATCGCCTCGCCGCTCGCTTTCCGTAGTTCGATCACCACGCGGTAGGACCGCGCGTAACCATGAGCATGCAGCAAAATACTTCCCTCTCCGCCCAGCCGGGCTCGACCGTCGACGCCGCCGAGATCGCGAAATTCTCAAAACTTTCGGCGGAGTGGTGGGACCCCAAGGGCAAGATGGCGCCGCTGCACCGGATCAACCCGCTGCGGCTCGGCTATATCCGCGACGCCGCCTGTCGCAAGTTCGAGCGCAACGTCCGCAGCCTCAATTGCCTCGGGTCCTTGCGCGTGCTCGACATCGGCTGCGGCGCCGGCCTGCTCTGCGAACCGCTGTCGCGCCTGGGGGCTCAGGTCATCGGCATCGACCCTTCGGCGAGCAACATCGCGGCCGCGAAGCTGCACGCCGACAAGAGCCATCTTGCGATCGACTATCGCTGCACCACGGTGGAGGAGATCGACCCGCGCGAGCGCTTCGACATCGTGCTGGCGATGGAGGTGGTCGAGCACGTCACCGACGTCGGCATCTTCCTGAAGCGCTGCGCCTCAATGCTGAAGCCGAACGGCCTGATGGTGGTCTCGACGCTGAACCGCAACTGGAAGAGCTTCGCCCTTGCCATCGTCGGCGCCGAATACGTGCTGCGTTGGCTGCCGCGCGGCACTCACGAATGGAACAAGTTCGTCACGCCGGACGAGCTGACCAAATATCTGCTCGACAACCGCCTCGTCATCACCGAGCAGACCGGCGTCGTCTACTCACCGTTCGCCGATAAATGGAGCCTCTCGTCCGACATGGACGTGAACTATATGGTGGTCGCGGAAGCGATGGTGTGAGGCTGTGGCGCGATCTGTTTCTCCACAGTCGCTGTCGTCCCAGCGAACGCACTGCGTTCGCAGGGACGACACCGAATTTGTTGCGAGAGCATCGCACCCATGACACCCATGCGGTTGACCAGTGAGTCTGTTCCCGTCACGGTAATCGCTCTGTTTGTCTAACCTTTCCACCCCCCCGATGCTCACCATCGCCAGCCTCTGGATTCCCTTCACGATCATTGCTGCGCTGGGCCAAGTCGCGCGCAATGCGATGCAGCGGTCGCTGACGAAGCCGCTGGGGACCTGGGGGGCGACCAATATCCGCTTCCTGTTCGGCTTCCCGTTCTCGCTGCTGTTCCTCGGCGTGGTGCTGGTCGCGACCGGCGATCATATCGGCATGCCGCTGGCCGTGTTCTGGCCCTGGCTGCTGCTCGGGGCGCTCAGCCAGATCGTTGCGACCGGCCTGATGCTGCTCGCGATGAACGACCGCTCCTTCGTCGTGACCACGGCTTACCTCAAGACCGAAGCGATCCAGACCGCGATCTTCGGCTTCGTCTTCCTCGGCGATCATCTGACCTGGCTCAAGGTGCTGGCGATCGTGATCGCGACCGTCGGTGTCGTCATCACCGCGCTGCGGCCCGGCGGAGAGAAGAGCTTTGCGGAGTTGAAGCCGACCATCACCGGCCTCGTCGCGGCCGCGGCCTTCGCGCTCTCCGCGGTCGGTTTTCGCGGCGCCATCATCACCGTGCCGAACGTGTCGTTCGTGACGGCGTCGTCGTTCACGCTGGTGCTCGGCCTGTTCGTGCAGACGCTGGTGCTGACGATCTATCTGCTCTGGCGCGCGCCGGACGTGTTGCGCGGCATCCTCGGCATGTGGAGGCCGTCGATGCTGGCGGGCTTCACGGGCGCCTTCGCCTCGCAGTTCTGGTTCCTGGCGTTCGCGCTGACGGCCGCCGCCAACGTCCGCACGCTCGCCTTGATCGAGGTGCTGTTCGCGCAAGGCGTGGCCTACTATTCGTTCAAGCAGCCGATCGCGCCGCGCGAGCTTGCAGGCATCGCGCTGATCGTGGTCGGCGTGGCGGTGCTGGTGGGCGTCTAAAGCGCGATGCGATTTGGATGAATCGTCATCGCGCTTTAGCTTGTTGTTTACGCATGATCTTTCCGGAAAACCGCTTCGCACTTTTCCGGATCATGCTTTAACTGGCTGTCATTCCGGGGCGCCCGAAGGGCGAACCCGGAATCTCGAGGAACTCAGGTGCGCAGCTGCGCACCTGAGTTCGCGCTTTGCGCGCCCCGGAACGACGGTGCTAATTTCGGTCTTCCGGCAGCGTCGGCAGCGGCGAGACCTCGATGCCTTCGTCGATCAGCGACTTCGCCTCGTCCGGCGAGGCCTCGCCGTAGATCGGACGGTGCTCCTTGTCGCCATAGTGCATGGCGCGAGCTTCGTTGGCGAAACGGTCGCCGACATTGTCGGCGTTCTTGACGATGTGATCGCGCAGTTCCTTGAGCTTGGCGCGCAGCTCGCGCTCCTGTGCCATCAGCAGCGAGGTCGGTCCGGACGGTGTAGTGTCGGGTGTGGCCGCAGCCACGGCTTCCGGCGGAGGCGTGGCGCGACCCTTCTTGCCGACGATGCGCGGCGCCATGATCGCCTTGCCGACCTTGGCCGAGCCGCAGATCGGGCAGGTCACGAGCTTTCGCTTCACCTGCGAATCATAGGCCGACGAGCTCTGAAACCAGCTCTCGAAGTCGTGGCCGCGGTCGCAGCGAAGCGCGTAGCGGATCATGCCGAGCCCCGCACGAGGTGCAAATGGTCAGGCCCCGCCTTGGGATCGGAGACGCCGAAGCGGCGGCCGTGCTGGAGCGATGGAATGGCGCGGCGCGCCGTCTCGACCTTGGCCGGGTCGATCTTGGCCATGATAATGCCGGGCTCGACGTCGCCCTCGGCGAGGATCTCGCCCCAGGGATCGATGATCAGCGAGTGGCCATAAGTCTCGCGCTTGTTCTCGTGCAGCCCGGCCTGCGCCGCGGCAAAGATGAAGCAGCCGGTCTCGATCGCACGCGCGCGCAGCAGCACGTGCCAATGCGCTTCGCCGGTCTTGCGGGTGAAGGCCGACGGCACCGTGATGAAATAGGCGCCGCTCTCGGCGAGAGCGCGATAGAGTGCCGGGAAGCGCAGATCGTAGCAGATCGTCAGCCCGATGCGGCCCCAGGGCAGATCCGAGATCACGGCGGTCTCGCCCGGCTGGTAGTTGGCGGATTCGCGATAGCTCTCCCCGTCCGGCAGCTCGATGTCGAACATGTGGATCTTGTCATAGCTCGCGAGCACATTGCCCTCGGGCCCGATCAGGAAGGAGCGGTTGACCGCCTTCTCCGGCGAGAAGCGCAGCGCCAGCGAGCCGACATGAAGGTGGATCTTCAGCTCCGCCGCGAGCGCTCGGTACGCCTTCAGCGAAGTGTCGTCCTCTTCGCTCTGCAGGTGCTCGAACAATGCCTTGCGGTTCAGCTGCATCATGTTGCTGACTTCGGGCGTCTGCACGTAGTCGGCGCCATTGGCCGCAGCCTGCCGGATCAGCCTGGTCGCCTGTTCCAGGCTCGGCCCGGGCAGCAGGCCGGTGCGCATTTGCACCATGGCGGCGGTGAAGGTGCGATTCTCGCTCATATGGCGGCCTTGATGCTCTCGAGCATGCCGTCGAGCTTGCCTTCGCGATCGAGCGCATAGAGGTCGTCACAGCCGCCGACATGGGTGCCGCCGATCCAGATCTGCGGGAAAGTCGAACCTTGGCCGGCGCGGCCGTACATTTCCTGGCGCCAGGACGGGTTCTTGGCGACGTCGAACTCGGTGAAGGTCGCCTTCTTGCGGGTCAGCAGCGATTTGGCGGCGGAACAATAGCCGCAGCCCGGCCTCGTATAGATCTCGACAGCAGCAGTCATCTCGTCAGGCGCTCTCATGTCATGAATTCATTGAATTATATGGGACTTCACCTGACCTCCACAACCCGGGCAAACACCAGCACGTCGACCTGGGCTGCCTTGGCGCGGAGCAGGGCGCGCGCGCAGGCATCCAATGTCGCACCCGAGGTCAGGACATCGTCGATCAGGACGATGCGGCGGCCCTGGATCTCGGCTTGACGCTCGGCAGATACCTGGAATGCGCCCTGCACATTGGTGGCGCGCTGGGCCCGCGACAGGCCGATCTGCTGCTCGGTCGCACGCACCCGCCGCAGCACATCGCCCCGCACCCTGATCCCGCTCTGCCGTTCGATGATGCGCGCCAGCGCTCCGGACTGGTTGTAGCGGCGGCGCCAGGCGCGCCGCCAATGCAGGGGCACCGGCACCAGCATGTCGGCGCCCGCCAGGAGCTCGCCGCCGGCGCGCGCCATCCAGCGGCCCATGGCCGGCGCCAGATCGGTGCGGTCCTGATACTTCAGCGCATGGACCAGCGTGCGCGCGACGTCGTCATAGCGCACCGCCGCGCGGGCGCGCTGGTAGGCCGGCGGGCTCGCAATCGCCTCCATCGACAGCATGTCGGGACCGGGATCATAGACGAAGGGGATGCCGAGCCGCGGACAAAAGGGCCGTTCGATGAACGACAGCCGCGCCCAGCACGAAGCGCAAACACCCTCGCCCTCCACCGGCTCGCGGCAGGACACGCACAGTGTCGGCAGCGCGATGTCGAGCGCGAGCCGTGCTGCGCGCGACAGCACGCGGCCGCCGGCGGACCAGGCGGCACGCAGCGGTGCGGGAATGGAACGGGCAGGGGCGGCGTCGGCTTCCATGAGGAGAGGCTAGCGTTGCACCATAGATTGCTCAAGCCGTCGTCTCGTCCCCGGACGCAGCGCAGCGCTCCTTCAGCGCTGCGCTGCCGAGCCGGGACCCATCTCACCGCGATCTGGCGCGCATTCCCTGGGTCCGGCTCTGCGCGGCAGCACCAATGAGCACGGCGCGTCCGGATCACGAGAGTGATTGCCATGGCCGGCATGATCGGCGTAACCAGCGGCATGGCCCAGAACCGACAAACCCCGCCCGCTTTGTTCGATCGTGCCTTGCTGCACGCACGGCAGCGGCGTGCGCAGGCACAAGGTGCCGTGAGCTTCCTGCTCGATCGCGTCGCCGAGGACATGTCAGACCGGTTGGCCGCAGTGATGCGCGAGTTTCACGCTCCGGCTGATCTGTGGACGCCCGGCGAAGGTCTCAAAGTCCTACACGCGCGGCTTCCAGCGATGGCGCGGATCGCGATTGATGCGGCCGGCGCGGAAAAACTGCCTTTCGCACCCGAAAGCCTCGACCTCGTCGTCTCCGCCTTGGCGCTGCAATTCGTCAACGATCTGCCGGGCGTGCTTGCGCAGGTCCGGCGCGCGCTGAAGCCGGACGGGCTGCTGCTCGCCGCGATGATCGGCGGTGACAGCCTGACCGAGCTGCGCCAGGCCTTTGCCGCGGCGGAAGCCGAATGCGAGGGCGGTGTGTCGCCGCGCGTGGCGCCGTTCGCTGACCTTCGTGACATCGGCGCGCTGCTGCAGCGGGCCGGCTTTGCATTGCCGGTGACCGACGTCGACCGTGTCGTGGTGCGCTATGGCAATGCGTTCGCCCTGATGCAGGATCTCCGCCGCATGGGCGCGGCCAATGTGCTGATCCTGCGGCGGCGCACGCCGAGCCGGCGCGCGACGCTGTTGCGGATGGCCGAAATCTATGCCGAGCGCTTTGCCGATGCCGATGGCCGCATCCGTGCGACGTTCGACATCATCTGGCTGTCCGGTTGGGCCCCGCATGCGAGCCAGCAGCAGCCACTGAAGCCGGGGTCGGCCAAGGCGAGCCTGGCGGAGGCGGTGAAGAAGGCGGGGAAAGAGTGACGCGTGTTCCGGCCCCGCCGCAGCGTTCCTACGCTGCTGCGCGTCCGGGGCACGGCCCACCTCACATCAGCAAATCAATCAAATGCGGGATCAGCGGCATGTCCGCGGGCGGCATGGGATAGTCGCGCAGCTTGTTGGCGCGGACCCAGGCGAGGTTCTGGCCCTCTCGCGGCGTGACCAGGCCTTCCCAGCGCCGGCAGATGTAGAGCGGCATCAGGAGATGAAAGATTTCGTAGCCATAGCTGGCGAAGGTCAACGGCGCTAGGCACGGCTCGGCGACCGTGATGCCGAGCTCCTCATGGAGCTCCCGGATCAGGCTCTGCTCCGGCCGCTCGCCGGGCTCTAACTTGCCGCCGGGAAATTCCCAGAGGCCGGCCAGCGCCTTGCCCTCGGGGCGCTGCGCGATCAGAATGCGCTTGTCGGCGTCGACCAGTGCGCAGGCCACCACCAGTGTCAATTTGAGATCGGCCATGCGTGTCTGTCGCTCGCTGAAGTTCGTCCGCAACGGTTTGTGTATTTCGAGGTGAGCCCGACGCAAGGGATTTCGGATGCCATGAACGCACTCTTCAAGAAGGCGGTGGCGGATGCGCGGATTTCGGGGTGACGCCAGTGGCGTCATTCCGGGGCGATGCGCCGGCATCGACCCGGAATCTCGGGCATAAACTTCTGGATTCCGGGTTCTCGCCTCGCGAGCCCCGGAATGACGGCCGGGGAGCCTACGACCTGTAGTCCCCATTGATCGCGACGTATTCCTTGGTGAGATCGCAGGTCATGACGCGGTCGCGGCCCTTGCCGAGGCCGAGCGAGACCAGAATCGCGATCTCCGGCGCCTTCATCGCTTCCGAGACCTGCGTTTCGTCATAGCCTGGATCGCGCGCGCCGTTCTTGGCGACGCGGATGCCGTTGAACGAGATCGAGAGCTTGTCGCGATCAGCCGGCTCGCCGGCCTTGCCGACCGCCATCACCACGCGGCCCCAATTGGCGTCTTCGCCGGCGATGGCGGTCTTCACCAGCGGCGAGTTGGCGATCGACATCGCGATCTTGCGCGCCGAAGCCTTGGTCTTGGCGCCCTCGACCGTGATCTCGACCAGCTTGCGCGCGCCTTCGCCGTCGCGGGCCACCTGCTCGGCGAGGTTGGCGAGCACCTGGTTGAACGCCTTGACGAACGCCTTCAGGCGCGGGTCGCTGGCACGGCTGATCTTTGGCGCCCCCTGCTCGGCAGCGGCACCTGTCGCAAAGGCCAGCAGCGTGTCGGAGGTCGAGGTGTCGCCATCGATTGTCACGGCGTTGAAGGTGTCCTCGACGCCGCTCTTGAGCAGGGCCTGGAGCGCGGCGGGCGCGATCGGCGCGTCGGTGAAGATGAAGGACAGCATCGTCGCCATGTCGGGGGCGATCATGCCGGCGCCTTTGGCCATGCCGTTGATGGTGACCTTGGCCTTGCCGAGCTTGACGGTGGCGGTCGCGACCTTCGGGAAGGTGTCGGTGGTCATGATCGCCTTGGCCGCGGCCAGGTAGTTACCGGGCTCTGCAGCCTCGGCGAGGCGGCCGAGCACGCCGTCGAACTTGGTCGCGTCCAGCGGCTCGCCGATGACGCCGGTCGAGGCCAGGAAGATCTCGCTTTCGCTGCACCCGACCGCCTTGGCCGCGATCTTCGCGGTCAGCGCGGTGGAGGCGCGGCCGGTCTTGCCGGTGAAGGCATTGGCATTGCCGGAATTGACCACGAGTGCGCGCGCCTTGCCGCCCTTGAGCTTGGCGCGGCACCATTCGACCGGTGCCGACGGGCATTTCGATTTGGTGAAGACGCCGGCCACCGCAGTGCCCTTGTCCATCACCGCCAGCAGCACGTCCGTGCGGTTCTTGTAGCGGATGCCGGCCTCGGCCGTCGCAAGGCGGACGCCTGCGATCACGGGCATGTCGGGAACGTGTTTCGGGGCGAGGGGAGAGACGGAGGAGGACATCGCAGGCGCCTTGGTGGGATCTGGACAAGCAGATGCCCGGCGCGGGGGCCGGGCATCACGAAGGCTTAGATACTCTTCACATCAGCGAAGTGACAGCGAATTCTTACTTCTTCGCCGGGGGAGCCATCTTGCTGTCGGAAGGCTTGGCGTCCTTGGAGGCATCCGCCGCCGGCTGGTCCAGCCGCTCGACCTTGGCTTCGGTGCGCAGCTTGGCGACGTAATCGGCCTGAGCCTTGCGGGTGACGTAGTTCTCGATCTGGGACTTGACCTGCTCGAAGTCCGGCGCCTTGCGGTTGCGCTTTTCCTCGACCTTGATGATGTGCCAGCCGAACTGCGACTTGACGGGATCGGAGATCTTGCCCGGCTCGAGCGCAAAAGCGACGGCCGAGAACTCCGGCACCATCTGCTCCTTGGTGAAGAAGCCGAGATCGCCGCCATCGGCGGAGCCCGGGTCCTTGGACTTCTTCTTGGCGAGCTCGGCGAAATCGGCGCCCTTGTCGAGCTCGGCCTTCACGGCCTTGGCCTCGTCCTCGGTCTCGACCAGGATGTGGCGGGCGCGCACCTCCTGCTCGCCGGTGATCTGCTTGGAGGCCTCTTCATAGACCTTCTTCATGGCGTCCGGCGTGGTCGCGGCCTTGCCTTCGTTGGCGAGCAGGCTGTCCATCAGAAGCCGGTTGCGGGCGAACGCCAGGCGCTTTTTGAACTCCTCGCTGTCGGCGAGCTTCTTGTCTTCGGCAGCCTTGCTGACGATCTTCATGTCGATCAGGAAGGACAGGACGTTCTCGTCCTTGGTCGCCGGGTCCATCTGCGCGAGGCTCGGCCCGAGTTCCTCCTCGGCCATGGTGACGTCGCTCTTCTTGATTTCAGTGCCATTGACCTTCGCCAGCACCGGATCATCGGCGGCCCGGAGCGGGCCCGCGAACGCCAGGGACAGCGCCAGAGCGAGGCTGCCAGCCAAGGCGGAGGCATGGCGGAAACGCTGGCCGGTGGTTACCGGGAACGAGGTGGTCATGGAAAATCCTTATGTTGAAGCAGGGGCCTGCTCGAAGCGGGGCGGACACTCGCCCAATTCAGGGGGGCTTGGCAACGCGAAAAGTCTGTCAAAATGATGAATTAGCCGCAATGCGCCCGCCGTTGACAAGGCCCTGACCGGGCCATATCTCTGCCCGGTCGCGACCATGGCGATGGCGTTTATTTTGCTGCGTTTTTGGCCGTTGAACCCAGACTTGCCCAATTCCCACCCATATGGCGGATGACCCCCGCAGTCCGGGCTCTGACGCCGCGAAGCGTCACGGTGAGTTGATAGGCAGACGGGTGACAACTTCTTGGCTGCAACGCGGTTAAATCGCGAACACAGGAACTAAGCATGATCGGCGCGCTCGCCCGCAAGTTTTTCGGCTCCGCCAATGACCGGCGGGTGAAGGGATATCAGTCCCGCGTCAACGCGATCAACGCGCTGGAGCCTGAGCTTTCAAAGCTCTCCGACGAGGCGCTCAAGGCCCGCACCGCGGAATTCAGGCAGCAGCTCGCAAACGGCAAGACGCTGGACGACCTCCTCGTCCCCGCCTTCGCCACCGTGCGCGAGGCCGCCAAGCGCACGCTCGGCCAGCGCCATTTCGACGTCCAGCTGATCGGCGGCATGGTGCTGCATGAGGGCGACATCTCCGAGATGAAGACCGGCGAAGGCAAGACGCTGGTGGCAACGCTTGCAGTCTACCTCAACGCGCTCGCCGGCAAGGGCGTCCACGTCGTCACCGTCAACGACTACCTCGCCCGCCGCGACTCCGGCTGGATGGGCCAGATCTACGGCTTCCTCGGCATGACCACCGGTGTGATCGTGCACGGGCTCGACGATGCCGAGCGCAAGGCGGCCTACGCCTGCGACATCACCTACGGCACCAACAACGAATACGGCTTCGATTATCTGCGCGACAACATGAAGTACCGGCTCGAGGACATGGTCCAGCGGCCGCACTACTACGCGATCGTCGACGAGGTCGACTCCATCCTGATCGACGAAGCGCGCACGCCGCTGATCATCTCCGGTCCGCTCGACGACCGCTCCGACTTCTACAATACCATCGACACCTTCATGCCGAAGCTGGAGAAGGTGACCGACTACGAGGTCGACGAGAAGCAGCGCACGGTGACCTTGACCGAAGGCGGCATGGAGAAGCTGGAGACGCTGCTTCGCGACGCCGGCCAGCTCAAGGGCGAATCGCTCTACGACGTCGAGAACGTCTCGGTCGTGCATCACGTCAACCAGGCGCTGCGCGCCCACACGCTGTTCACCCGCGACAAGGACTACATCGTCCGCGACGGCGAGGTCGTCATCATCGACGAGTTCACCGGACGCATGATGCCGGGCCGGCGCTATTCGGAAGGCCTGCACCAGGCGCTGGAGGCCAAGGAGCACGTCGCGGTTCAGCCCGAAAACCAGACGCTCGCCTCGATCACCTTCCAGAACTACTTCCGCATGTACGAGAAGCTGGCGGGCATGACCGGCACGGCGGCGACCGAAGCCGACGAATTGTTCGACATCTACAAGCTCGAGGTCGTTGAGATCCCGACCAACCTGCCGGTCGCGCGTCTCGACGAAGACGACGAGGTCTACCGCACGCAGAAGGAAAAATACCAGGCCATCCTCGCCGAGATCGAGCGTGCCAATGCGCGGCTGCAGCCGGTGCTGGTCGGCACGGCCTCGATCGAGAAGTCGGAAGTGCTTGCCGAATTCCTCAAGAAGAACGGCTACAAGCAGATCGATTTCGGCAAGGAGGGCGCGCTGGACAAGCTCTATGCCGCGGCCCGCGCCGGCAAGCCGGCCAAGCTGTTCGCGGTGCTGAACGCGCGCTTCCACGAGCAGGAAGCCTATATCGTCGCCGAAGCCGGCGTGCCCGGCGCGATCACGATCGCCACCAACATGGCCGGCCGCGGCACCGACATCAAGCTCGGTGGCTCGCTGGAGATGCGCATCCAGCAGGAGACCGCAGGCATTACCGACGAGGCCGAGAAGGCCAGGAAGATCGAGCAGATCAAGGCCGACATCGAGCACTTCCGCGACATCGTGCTGAAGGCCGAGGAGACCGTCGAGGTCGAGCCGGCGAAGGGGAGCAAGTCCGCCAAGACCGTGAAGAAGCCCGGCGGCCTCTACATCATCGGCTCCGAGCGTCACGAATCCCGCCGCATCGACAACCAGCTGCGCGGCCGTTCCGGCCGTCAGGGCGACCCCGGCCGCTCGAAATTCTTCCTGTCGCTGGAAGACGACCTGATGCGCATCTTCGGCTCGGATCGCCTCGACAGCATGCTGCAGCGTCTCGGCCTGCAAGAGGGCGAGGCCATCATCCATCCCTGGATCAACAAGGCGCTGGAGAAGGCGCAGCAGAAGGTCGAGGCGCGCAACTTCGACATCCGCAAGAATCTCCTCAAGTTCGACAACGTCCAGAACGACCAGCGCAAGGTGATCTTCGATCAGCGCGTCGAGCTGATGAAGGACGAGAGCGTCGCCGAGACCATCGCCGACATGCGCCATGCCTTCATCGACGATCTCGTCGCCAAGCACGTGCCCGAGCATGCCTATGCCGAGCAGTGGGACGTCGCCGGGCTCAAGGACGAACTGAAGCGCGTGCTCGATCTCGACCTGCCGGTCGACGAATGGGCCAGGGAAGAGGGCATCGCCGACGAGGAGCTGCTCACGCGCATCGAGACCAAGGCCGACGAGCACATGGCGGCCAAGGTCGCGCAATGGGGCCCCGACGTGATGCGTTACGTCGAGAAGACCATCCTGTTGCAGACGCTCGATCATCTCTGGCGCGAGCACCTGATCATGCTCGATCATCTGCGCCAGGTCATCGGCCTGCGCGGCTACGGCCAGCGCGATCCCTTGCAGGAATACAAGACCGAAGCCTTCAACCTCTTCCAGGAGATGAGCGCTCATTTGCGCGAGGCCGTCACGGCGCAGCTGATGCGCGTCGAGATCGTCCCGCCGGAGCAGGAAGCCCCGGTGCTGCCTGCAATGGAAGCGCACAAGTTCGACCCGAGCACCGGCGAGGACGAGATGGCGCTCGCCAGCGTCACGCTGGCCCCGCAGCACACCGACGCCGCGCTGCGCGACCCCAAGAACCCCGCCAGCTGGGGCAAGGTCGGCCGCAACGAGGATTGCCCGTGCGGCTCGGGCAAGAAGTACAAGCACTGCCACGGGCGGTATGCGTGAGGTTTGAGTGAGGCGGGCCACCGCCGCCTCATTTTCCGTCCTTGCGAGCGCAGCGAAGATTCCATGGGGAGTGGATAGCGACCAGGTCTGAGGCCAGACTGAGGGTTGCTGAATCCATTCAACCTGGAGACGACGATGTTGCTCGATCATCCTTCCGACGGACTGGCCGCTATCCGCACGCAGTTTGGCGCAATTTTTGTGTCATTGGAACTAAGCCGTTCGACATGGCTGGTCACTTCGCTGTCGCCCTGCAAGGGCGAGAAGATGTCCAAACGCAGCATGAAGGCCGGCGACCTTTCGGAACTGTTGAAGCTGTTTGCGGAGCTGAAGCGCAAGGCGCAGGCGCGAACGGGTGAGAGCTATCCGCTCATCACGATCCAGGAGGCGGGGCTGGACGGGTTCTGGCTTCACCGCGCCCTGCAGCAGGAAGGCATCGAGAGCCACGTAGTCGATCCGGCCTCGATTGCGACGCCGCGCCGGCGCCGGCGGGCCAAGACGGACCGGCTGGATGGCGAGACGCTGTTGCGGACGCTGCTGGCCTACAAGCGCGGCGAGGTACGGGTCTGCGCCATGGTCGTTGCGCCCTCTCCGGCAGAGGAGGACCGCCGTAGGCTGTGCCGCGAGCGAGAGACCTTGATCGCGGAGCGGATCGAGCATGTGAACCGGATCAAGGGTCTTCTGTTCGCGCAAGGGATCTTCGACTACGCGCCGCTGCGGCGAGACCGGCGGAAGCGGCTGGAGGCCTTGCGGACGGGCGACGGGCGCGCCTTGCTGGCGCATCTGAAGGCGCAGATCAGCCGCGAACTCGACCGGCTCGAACTGCTGCTCGACCAGATCACGGCGGTGGAGCGCGAGCAGGATGCGTTGCTGGCCGCGAGCAAGGCGGCGGGGAGAAGACCGTATCGAACCCGGTGGCAATGCTGCTCGAACTGAAGAGCCTGGGCCCGAACTTCACGGCCGTTCTCTGGTCGGAGGCCTTTTACCGGCAGTTCGCCAACCGCCGCCAGATTGCATCCTATGCCGGCCTTGCAGCCACGCCATGGCGCAGTGGCGGCATCGAGCGCGAGCAAGGCGTGTCGAAGGCTGGCAATCCGCGCCTGAGAACCACGATGATCCAGCTCGCCTGGCTCTGGGTACGCCACCAGCCTCAATCGGCTTTGACCCAGTGGTTCAAGGTGCACAGCCAACGCGGCCGCAAGCGCGCGATCGTGGCGCTCGCGCGCAAGCTGCTCGTGGCCCTCTGGAAGTACGTGACCGCGGGCGTGGTGATCGAGGGAGCCGAGATAAAGGCCGCCGCCTGACACCACGCTCCTCAGCCTCAAAGCCAATCCGCCGAGATTGATCAGCCTCGGCCGATCCGGGTGGACGAACCGATGGATTGCATGGCTTCAAACGCCGTAACGAAGAATGGTCTCGTCCTCTCGAGCCTGCCCGCCGCAAGCGGAATGTTGGTGCAGCCGCCGCCGCGCGGCGACCGAATGTGAGTTTGATCTGGCAAGCAAACCAGATTGCAAAAACCGGCTCGACCCTTGGATCGCCTGACGAAAAGGAGTTATCCGCCCGCTGCCCCGACTGCCAAAGCCTGATGGCGTGCTCGCTCGAGTCAAGGCCAAGTCGCTTCGCGACGGCCCTACGGGCCGACCTTGACTCGATCTGCGCGCGCCATCCTACGTGCTCCACGGTCGGGACGAAGAGCTGGCCTGCAATCGAACAAAGAGCTGAACAAACCGCCTTGACACACCAAATCCCCATGTGAGCAATCCAGAATGCCCCCGCGGAGGGAGTCCGCAGCCTGCCTCGACTGCAGTCGCAACGATCAGCGCGTCATAAAATGCAAAATTGTGGCCACGGGCAAGCGTGAGCGCTGTAGCGTGCGTGTCAGCCGTGAGTGGCACGATGTCCGGGAAGCGGAAACGAATTGACTGCACGGCGGCCTCGATGATCGGCCACTCCTGTCTCTGCTTCTTGCGCAGCACGTTGGTGAACTCGTTCAGCACCTGTGTGCTAATGACGCCACCGCCGGCAATCGTGTTCAGCGCCTGATCGCGCCGGACGTCGGTCGAGTAGGCGTAGATCAAGATATCGGCGTCGAAGAACGGGCTCACCGCTCGTTCGCTTCATGGCGCGGAACGCCTACTTCGTCATCCGTGAAGAGCGGCTAAGCGATTGAGCTGGAATCGCATTTGTGGTTGCGGGGTGTTTTAGGATTGCAGGGTTTTGATGCTTCGGGCATCGGAACCTTGCAATTTCATTTTCAGGATTCCGTCGATCGCCAGACATGATTCGGTGGCCGCATCGGAGGTGGCGATGCGACCGAAGAAGCACAGGACGACGGGATCGGGCGATCTGTTCCGGGCCAGGCTGGACCAGATCATCAACATGAAGCACGAGCTGGTTCAGCTCGCTGGCAAGGTCGATTGGGACTGGATCGACGGCGAGATCGCGCCGCTCTACAGCGAGAACGGCCGGCCCGGCATCGCGACCCGCTTCGTGATCGGGCTGCTGCTGCTCAAGCACATTTACGGCCTGTCCGATGAGGGGTCTGCGAGCGCTGGGTCCACGACCCATATTTCCAGTACTTCACCGGCGAAGAGTTCTTCCAGCACGCCTTCCCGCACGAGCGCTCGGACCTGAGCCACTGGCGCAAGCGGCTCGGCGACAAGCTGGAACTGCTGCTGGCCGAGAGCCTGCGGGTGGCGCACGAGGCCGGCGCGTTACGCGGCCAAGACCTCAAGCGGGTCACAGTCGATACCACGGTGCAGCCAAAGGCCATCACCTTCCCGACCGATGCCAAGCTGCTGCACGCGGCGATCAAGGGGCTCAACCGTCTGGCGAGGAAGCACGGGATCAGGCTGCGGCAGTCCTATCTTCGCATTGCCAAGACCGCGGCCATTATGGCTTCCCGCTACGCCCATGCCAAGCAATTCAAACGGCATCAGCGGCAGTTGCGCATCCTGCGCAGCCGGTTGGGCCGGATCATCCGCGATATCCGCCGCAAGATCGAAGCTCAGGCCGTGCTCGAGAACGCCTTCGCCCTGCCGCTCAGCCGGGCCGCGCAGATCCGCTCGCAGCAGCAGCGCCAGCGCGGCTGGAAGCTGTATTCCTTCCATGCTCCGGAGGTCGAGTGCATCGGCAAGGGCAAAGCAGCCGCGCCTTACGAGTTCGGTGTCAAAGCCTCCATCGTCACCAACAACCGCCGTGCTCCCGGCGGCCTGTTCGTGCTGCACGCCAGGGCGCTACCCGATAACCCGTACGACGGTCACACCCTGCGGGACGTCATCGACCGCACCGAGACACTCACCGGCTGTCCGATCGAGCGGGCCTATGTCGACAAGGGATACCGCGGCCATGACGCGCAGAACCCGCGCCGTGTCTTCATCTCCGGCCAGAAGCGCGGCGTCTTCGGTATCATCAAGCGCGAGCTGCGGCGCCGCTCCGCCATCGAACCCGTCATCGGACACCTGAAGGCCGATGGTCACCTCGGCCGCTGCTACCTCAAAGGCCGCGCCGGCGATGCCGCCAACGTCATCCTCTCTGCCGTCGGTCACAACTTCCGCCGCATCCTCGCCTGGCTGAGGGTTCTTTGGTGCCTCTTCCTGGCTACCCTCATCGCAGCCATCAGCGACCGCTCACCGCTGCAATCGGCTTCTTAACGGACGACTACTTCATCGCGGAGAAGCGGCTGTCGAACGAGTTCGACTGCACGATCGGCGCGGCGCCCGCCATCTGTCCGCTATCGGCTGCGCCCTCCGACACCGACGGCTTCAGCGCCGGACGGGTCTGAGCAAGCCGTGTATCCGGCTTTGCCGGTTCGGCGGGCTTGGCCGCCGCTACGGCCGGCTTCGGCGCATCCTTCGCGGTGTCCTTGGACTTGTCGTGCCCCGGCACGAATCTCGTCACTGCGGCCTTGAGCCGCGACGCGGCCGTAGGCGGGGTCGTGGACGTCTGGGCCGGAGCGACAGACGCGGTGGCCTGCTGCGGCGCTGGCGTTGCCGTCGCGGTGGTATCGGCGGCGCCGAGGCCCATCTTGCGGCCGAGGTTCGAGAAGAAGCCGCCGCTTGAGGCTTTTTCGGCAGGCTGCGCCGAGGCGACGCGGGTGCCGGTCGCGGGCACGGCGACCACAGGCTCTTCCTGCGGCGCGGGCGCGGACGCGACCGCATCGAGATTCGGCTTGGGCGGATTGACGTGGCCGGGGATCGTGCCCGGCGCCTTCGCCATCGCCAGCATCTGCAGCGTGGTGCCTTCGGCGCTCTCGGACAGGCCGGTCGAGCCTTCCGGAATTTTTGCGGCGAAGATCTTGTTCATGCCGCCGTCGATGCCGGTGTTCATGCGCGCCACCGGCGTGCCCTTGGCAACCAGCTTGGCGTATTCAGCCTCGTCCTTCGCCTGCTTCTCACGCACGGCGCTGGCGATGTCCTCGGGGATCACATAGGCCGGGCACTTGGCCGAGGCGTCGAACACCGGATCGCGCTTGGCGTCGGCCGGCTTGGCCGCGTCGAAGACGTACTTCTTCTCGCAGAAATCGACCTTCGGCTCCTGCCGCGTCACCTCGAAATGATCATAGCCTTCCTTGATCATCTTCCAGAACGGCATGTTCGGATTGTTCCGGTGCTTGGCCATGTTCACCGGCGTCATCCTGAACGGATAGGCCTGCAGCTGGAACGCCTTCTGGCCGCCGAAGAAGGATTCGCGTCCGAGCGAATAGATCTCCGCGATCTGCTCGTCCGTCATCGCGTAGCAGCCGCGCGAAGAACAGTCTCCGTGTACCATCAGCTGCGAGCCGGTGCGGCCCAGCGCCTTGTCGAACGCGTTCGGAAAGCCCGTGTTGAAGGAGAGGTAATAGGCCGACTGCGGATTCATCTGGCTCGGATTGATCGAGTAGAATCCTTCCGGCGCCTGACGGTCGCCCTCGCGCACCTTGGGGCCGAGATCGCCCGACCAGCGGCAGATCGGATAGGTCTTGAGCAGCGCGAACTGGCCGGAGCGGGTCTGCTTCCAGACCTCGAGCTCAGCCTCCTGCTTGAACAGGCGGACCAGGATCGGCGATTGCAGGTCCATGTCCTTCTCGGCCATGGCGGCGACCAGCTTCGGCGGCACCGGCTGGTTGGCCTTGGCGTTGGTCGCGAGCGAGACCTGGTCGGTGTCGCAGCCGGTGAGCAGAACGCCGGCCGTCATCAGCGCAACCGAAGCCAAGAGCGCGCGAGCAAGCGAACGAGAAATCAAGATGGACCCCACACCGTGCCGGGCAGCAAGCGCGAACCCCAATTCGTTTGGCGCATGATCCGACCGGGTACCCCGGGGGCCCGTCGCAACGGGCCCTTTTTAGACCACGCTCCAGCGCTTATGCCCTGAAGCCATTGATTAAAATTCTAACCTCTGGGTCATGTGGTCGCAACCCAAGCGGGGATCACGAGGACGTTGGCCCAAAGGTGTGGTCAACAGAGACTTAAACTGGGCCGGAACTTGGGCCCTGCGGCCAAGCCGGCACTGAGATCGCCGATTTGGGAGCCCAGTTTCCGGCCGATATCGAGGAATTTCTGCCGCCGCTGCTTGCGGATCGCATCCCCGTCCAGGCCCCGGAGCTCGTCAAAGGCCTTCGCGATGGCCTCGCCTGTAGTGGCGATCATGGCGGCGGGGTCGCGATGGGCGCCGCCGACGGGCTCCTTCAGGATCTGATCGATCACCCCGAAGCGGAGCATGTCCTGGGCGGTGATCTTCATGTTGTTGGCGGCTTCCTGCGCCTTGGTGCCGTCGCGCCACAGGATGGAGGAGGCCGCCTCCGGCGAGATCACGCTGTAGATCGCGTGCTCCAGCATCAGCACCCTGTTGGCGGTGGTGATGGCAATGGCGCCGCCCGACATGCCCTCGCCGGTGATGATGGCCACGTTCGGCACGGTCAGCGCCAGGCACGCGTCGGTCGAGCGCGCGATCGCCTCGGCCTGGCCGCGCTCCTCGGCGCCAATGCCGGGATAAGCGCCGGCGGAATCGGCGAGCGACAGCACCGGAAGGCCGAACCGCTCGGCCATCTCCATCAGCCGCACGCATTTGCGATAGCCCTCGGGCCGCGCCATGCCGAAATTGTGCCGGATCCGGCTCTCGGTGGAATCGCCCTTTTCCTGGCCCATCACGCAGATCGGCTCGCCGCGGAAGCGGCCGAAGCCGGCGACCAGCGCCTCGTCCTCGCCGAACTTGCGGTCACCGGCGAGCGGGGTGAATTCGGTGATCAGGCCCTTGATGAAATCGTTGAAATGCGGCCGCTGCGGATGCCGCGCAACCAGCGTCTTCTGCCACGGCGTCAGGTTCGTGTAGAGGTCGGCCAGCGCCTGCGCCGCCTTGTCCTCGATCCGGCCGATCTCGTCGCTGATGTCGGTGCCGGAGGCAGCGAGCGCGCGCAATTCGTCGACCTTGGAGTCGAGCTCGGCGACCGGCTTTTCGAAGTCGAGATAGCTGCGCATCTGGTCTTGCATCAACTCAATATAAGGGGACGGGGCTAAAGAAGCGAAGCGAGGTTAGGGTCACGGACAGAAGTGTAGCGTCTTCAATGGTTTGACTTGTGTGCTCGTGCCAGCCGGCCAAATCATGCGTGAGGCCACGGCTCTTTCTGCGGAGATGTGGTCGAAGTCAAGGCGGTTTCCTGGGATGCCCGTAGCCCATCTACGGTGCGTCACTTCTCCGCCAGCGGGTGCAGGTCGCGCACCAGGCTCTTCAGCCGCTCCTCGACCACGTGGGTGTAGATCTGGGTCGTGGAGATGTCGGTGTGGCCGAGCAGGGTCTGGACGATGCGCAGATCCGCGCCGTTGTGCAGCAGGTGGCTGGCAAAGGCGTGGCGCAGCACGTGCGGGGAGACCAGGCGGGCCTGAAGCCCGGAGGCGACCGCGAGCTCCTTGAGGTCGCGGGCGAAATGCTGCCGCGTCAGATGTCCGCTCTCGCCGAAGGAGGGGAACAGCCATTTCGAGGCGGCCACGCTGTTTTTCTTTTCCGTCTTTGCCGCGTCCGTCGCGGCGAGATAATCCGCCATCGCCTGCCGCGAGGCCTCGTTGAGCGGCACCAGGCGTTCCTTGTTGCCCTTGCCGCGCACCACGATCATGCGCGCATCGCGCTTGGCCGCCGAGCGCGGCAGCGCCACCAGCTCGGAAACGCGCAGGCCCGTGGCGTAGAGCACCTCGAGCAGGCAATAGAGCCGCAAAGCGCGCAGCCGCTTCGAGGGCGAGGCATCCTCCGCCTCGCTCAATTCCTTCGCGCGGCGGAGCATGCGGTCGACGTCCGCGATCGACAGCACTTTTGGCAGGCCGCGGCCGCGCTTCGGGCCGGACAGGATGGCGGCGGGATCGTCGGCGCGGATGCGCTCGTTCAGCAGGAAACGATAGAGATGCCGCATCGCCGATAGCCGCCGGGCGACGCTGGTGGATTTGAAGCCGCGGGTGTCGAGATCGGCGAGGTAGTCGCGCAGGACCTGCGTCTCCGCGTCCGCGAATGTATGGCCGACCCGGTCCAGAAATTCCGAGAAATCGGTGAGGTCGCGGCGATATGCGTCGAGCGTATTGGGCCCGGCGCCCTGTTCCGCCGCGAGCATGTCGAGGAACAGGCCGGTGAGCTTGGCGTCTGAGGGCTGGGTAGGCATGCCCTGGAGGCTAGCTCCTATTTCTTGAGAAACTTATCCGGCGGGATCGTCACCGTCATTTCCCGCGGCTTCGGAGTGACGAAGTTCGCCAGCGCGAAGACCACGCCATAGATGATGCCGGCGATCACGGCGACGACCGTCAGGAAGCGGAACAAGCTCGGCATCGTTCTGAGGTCTCGGGTAGGGGGCCAGGCAGCCAAATTAACCAATGAAATCATCCAACATGTTCGCCGTTTCGTGGCAAGAGTCCTCTGGCGAGGGCCCCCATGGGGTCGTATAGGTGGCCAAACCATGCCGCATCTGGCGGCGGTTCGAGCTAGATCCAATCGAGCGAGACAATGTCCGACGCCGCGTTGCCGCTTCCTGCTTCGCCTGAGGCCGACATCCTGTCGGCGCTCGGTGCGCGCTCGATCGTGCTCGTCGGCATGATGGGAGCGGGCAAATCCACCATCGGCCGGCGCATGGCTCTCAGGCTCAAGCTGCCCTTCGTCGATGCCGACACCGAGATCGAGGCGGCGGCCGGCATGACCATACCGGAAATCTTCGAGCGCCATGGCGAGCAGCATTTCCGCGATGGCGAAGCCCGTGTGATCGCGCGCCTGCTCGACGGCGGTCCCGCGGTGCTGGCGACCGGCGGCGGCGCCTTCATGCGCGAGGATACGCGTGCGCGCATCGCGGCGAAAGCCATCTCGATCTGGCTCAGGGCGGATCACGACGTCATCATGCGCCGCGTGCGCCGTCGTGCCGACCGTCCGCTGCTTCAGACCGCGGATCCCGAAGGAACCGTGACGCGCCTCCTCACCGAGCGCGAGCCGGTCTATGCCAATGCCGACCTCACGATCGCCTCGCGCGACGTGCCGCACGACAGAATCGTCGAGGAATGCATCGCGGCGCTGCACGCCCATCTGTGCGGCGGACAGGCCGCCCAACCACCTGCCGACGTTGCGAGTGCCGCACGATGACCGCGCCGATGAAACATTCCGATCCCGTCAAAGTCGGCGTCGCGCTGGAAAATCGCGCCTATGACATCATCATCGGCCGCGGCGTGCTGTCGTCGCTCGGCGAGAGGGTCGCAGCCTTGCGGCCGGGCGTACGTACCGCTGTTGTCACCGACCGCACCGTCGCGAAATACTGGCTCGAGCCGACCGAGGCCTCGCTCGCGGCCGCCGGCATCCCGAGCTCGCGCATCGTCGTCGAGGAAGGCGAAATCTCGAAGACCTATGCCGGCCTCGAAAAGGTCAGCGAAGCCCTGATCGCCGCTAGGATCGAGCGCAACGATCTCGTCATCGCGCTCGGCGGCGGCGTGGTCGGCGATCTCGCCGGCTTTGCCGCGGCGATCCTGCGCCGCGGCGTCGATTTCGTGCAGGTGCCGACCTCGCTGCTGGCGCAGGTCGATTCCTCCGTCGGCGGCAAGACCGGCATCAACTCGCCGCAGGGCAAGAATTTGCTCGGCGCCTTCCATCAGCCGGTGCTTGTTATCGCCGACACCGCCGTGCTCGACACGCTGTCGCCGCGTCAGTTCCGCGCCGGCTATGCCGAGGTGGCCAAATATGGCGTGCTCGGCGACGAGGCCTTCTTCACCTGGCTGGAGAAGAACCATTCCGACATCTTCAAGGGCGGCTCCGCGCGCGAGCATGCGATCGCGACCTCCTGCCGTGCCAAGGCCGGCGTCGTCTCGCGCGACGAGCGCGAGACCGGCGAGCGCGCGCTGCTCAATCTCGGCCACACCTTCGGTCACGCGCTGGAAGCCGCGACGGGTTTCTCCGACCGCCTGTTCCACGGCGAGGGCGTCGCCATCGGCATGACGCTGGCGGCCCAGTTCTCGGCGAAGCTCGGCATGATCGGCGAATCCGATGCGGCACGCGTCGAACGGCACCTGATTGAAGCGGGCCTGCCGACGCGCTTGCAGGACATCGCGGGCTTCGCGCAGGAAGGTCTTGCCGATGCCGACGCGCTGATGACGCTGATGGCGCAGGACAAGAAGGTCAAGCGCGGCAAGCTCACTTTCATCCTGCTGGAGGCCGTGGGCCGCGCCGTGATCGCGAAGGACGTCGAGCCGGCGCCGGTGCGCGACTTCCTGAAGGAGAAGCTCGCGCAGAAGGCCTGATGCGCGGCGGAGCTTTATTTCGCCAACGCGTTTTCGAGCGAAGTGGATACCGGCTCGCGTCAGGAAAACGCGTCAAAAGTAGCTAGAGTGGTGCATGGACTGGCTCGGATTCACCATCGTCGTCCTCTGCCTCTTGGTCTCGGCGTTCTTCGCCGCGAGCGAGACCGCGCTGACCGGCGCCTCGCGCGCCAGCATGCTCAGGCTTTCCAAGCAGGGTAATCGCGACGCCGACGTCGTCTCGGACCTGCTCGACATGCGCGAGCGCCTGATCGGCGCACTGTTGCTCGGCAACAACATCGCCAATATCGGTGCATCCGCGCTCGCAACCGGCATCTTCACATCGTGGTTCGGCGATGTCGGGGTGCTCTATGCCACCGGTGTGATGACCGCGCTGGTGGTCATTTTCGCCGAGGTGCTGCCCAAAACCATCGCGATCAACGCGCCTGACCGCATCGCGCTCGCGGTGGCGCGGCCGATGCGGCTGACGATGTATGTGCTGGGCCCGCTGCTCAGAGTGGTCGAGGTCATCGTACGCCTGCTGATGCGGCTGTTTGGCTTGGCCGGCGAGCATCAGGCCATTCTGTCTCCGACCGAACGCTTGCGCGGCGCGGTCGATCTGTTGCACCACGAGGGCAAGTTCGAGAAGCAGGACCGCGACATGCTCGGCGGTCTCTTGGACCTGCGTGAGCTCCAGGTGTCCGACGTCATGATCCATCGCACCGAGATGATGATGATCAACGCCGATCTGCCGCCGGAAGAGCTGGTGCGCGAGGTGCTGGCGACCGAATACACCCGCATTCCGCTCTGGCGCGAGAAGCCGGAGAACATCATCGGCGTGCTGCACGCCAAGGATTTGCTGCGCGCGATCCGCGCCTCCGACGGCGACACCTCACGCATCGACGTCTCCACCATCGCGCTGCCGCCCTGGTTCGTACCGGAGATGCGCCCGGTCTCCGAACAGCTGAAAGCGTTCCGCCGGCGGAAAACCCATTTCGCGCTCGTCGTCGACGAGTATGGCGAGGTCGAAGGCCTTGTGACGCTGGAAGACATCCTGGAGGAAATCGTCGGCGACATCTCCGACGAGCACGACGTCGTGGTGGCGGGCGTGCGCGCCCAGCCGGACGGCTCCGTCGTGGTCGACGGCTCGGTGCCGATCCGCGATCTCAACCGCGCCATGGATTGGCACCTGCCCGATGAAGAGGCGACGACGGTGGCCGGCCTCGTCATTCACGAGGCGCGCTCGATCCCCGACCGCGGCCAGAGCTTCACCTTCCACGGCTTCCGCTTCCGCGTCCTCCGCCGCGAGCGCAACCGCATCACCGCGCTGCGCATTTCGCCGGTGCCGCGCGAGGCCGAGCTGGAAGAGGCAAAGCCGAGAAGGGCGGGGACGTCGTTTTAGGGTTCAGACTCAATTGATCCAATAGGCGACGATGGCGGCGAGGTGCACGGCAGCCAAGAAGTTCCTGGCAAGTTTGTCGTAGCGAGTTGCGACACGCCTGAAATCCTTGAGCCGGCAGAAACAGCGCTCGATAACATTGCGCCCTTTGTAGGCGCGTTTGCTGAAGGTGTGGAGGGTCACCCTGTTGGATTTGTTTGGAATGACGGGCTTTGCGCCGCGATTGGCGATTTCGGCGCGAAAGCCGTCGCCATCGTAGCCTTTGTCCCCAATGAGGGCAGACATGGGCGGCGCGAGTTTCAAAAGGGCCGGCCCTGCGGCAATATCTGCGTCTTGTCCCGGAGTGAGATGAAATGCGCAAGGTCTGCAATCAGGGTCGCTCAGCGCGTGGATTTTCGTGGTCCGCCCACCGCGCGAGCGTCCGATCGCCTGTTCATGCTCCCCCCTTTTCCACCGCTCGCCGAGCGATGCGCCTTGATCGAGGTGGAGTCGATGGACAAGGTCACGCCATCCTTGCCGCAGCGGGCGAGCGCTTCAAAGATCGCCTGCCAATGTCCGCGCTTAGCCCAGCGATTGAAACGATTGTAGATCGTCGTGTAAGGACCATAGTCGGGCGGGCAATCGCGCCAGCGTGCGCCGCACTGAAGCATGTGAATGATACCGCTGATGATGCGTCGATCGTCATCGCGCGCCGGGCCGGTCTGGTTCGTTGGCAGATGCGGCTCGATCTGAGCCCACTGCTTGTCGTTCAGCCAGAACAGCCCTTTGCGCACCGAAGTCCCCCATCCCGAATCAACTTGGTGCGAAGGAATCAGAGATCGCTAATTAGGTACAGACCCTAGTCTCCCCACCGCTGTCGTCGTCCGCGCAGGCGGACGATCCAGTACTCCGCGGCGGACCTAACTAGTGCGGCGGAGTACTGGAGCCCCGCCTGCGCGGGGCATGACAGCGGAATTTGCGGCAGTCACCCTTCCCCCGGCGCCTGCGCATGGATCGCGAGCGCGTGCACGCCGCCGGAGAGTTCCGTGGAGAGCGCCGAATTTATCATGCGATGGCGGTCGACCCGGCTCTTCCCTTTGAAGGCGGCAGACACGATATACACACGGAAGTGCGTCTCACCGCCCGGCCGATGGCCGGCGTGGCCTTCATGCAGATGTGACTCGTCGACGACTTGCAGGCTTTCAGGCGTGAAAGCTTCCTGCAACTTGTTGCTGATAGTGTCTTTCATAGCCATCTGTGCCATTAAGGTGTGCGATCGCACCCCGTCAATACCCGGACGTCCGAGGTCACTGCGACCGGGTGCTCAGCGAATTGCAATGTCAAGACTTGAAGGTTTGTGCATTGCGTAGTCAAAGTCAGCCATGCCGATCGATTCATCAAAGTTCTTCGACTCCATCCGCGTCAAGCCGAGAGGCGCGAAACCGGAAGCGAAGCCGCGCGAGACCGTGGTCGCCTGCGAATGGGCCGGCTGTCAGAACAAGGGCAGCCATCGCGCGCCGAAGGGACGCGAGAACCAGCGCGAGTACTGGCACTTCTGCCTGGACCACGTGCGCGAATACAACCAGAACTACAATTTCTTCTCCGGCATGAATGCCGAGGCCGTCGCGCGCTACCAGAAGGATGCGCTGACCGGCCATCGTCCGACCTGGAAGATGGGTGCCAATGGCGGCAAGAAGGGATCGGAAGCCGAGATCGATGGCGCCTTCGACCCGTTCAGCATGTTCTCAGAGATCAACGGCCGCGCCAGCTGGCGCGGCGGCCCGGAAGCTGCGCCCAAGGCCGAGACGCGCAAGGTGATGAACGCCGAGCGCAAGGCGCTTCAGGTCATGGGCCTCGGCGCCGACGCCACGCTCGCCGACGTCAAGAGCAAGTACAAGGCGCTGGTCAAGCAGCATCATCCGGACGTCAATGGCGGCGACCGCTCCACCGAAGACCGTCTGATCGAGATCATCAAGGCGTACAACTATCTGAAGACGGTGGTACGGGAGGCGTAGGGCCTCGCAGCTTCCTTTCTCCCCAAGCGTAATCCGGGACCTTTCTCTCACAACCACGACTTTCCCGGATTACGCTTGCCGCTCCATGCGGGGCTACTTCGTCACGCCTCCGGCATCGCCCCGACATAAGACGAGCTCGGCCGGATCAAGCGCCCGGTCCGCTGCTGCTCGCGCGCATGCGCGGTCCAGCCTGCGCTGCGTGCCACCGCGAAGATCGGCGTGAACGCCTGCCGTGGAATCGCCAGCGCATCGAGCAGGATCGCGGTGAAGAACTCGACATTCGTCTCCAGCGGCCGATCCGGATTCTTCTTGCGCAGCGCTTGCCGAATATAGGCTTCGACCTCGCCGGCGAACGGCAGGTCGGTGCCGCTGGATGCGAGCGCCTCGACCGCGGCCTTCAGCACGTCGGCGCGCGGATCGCGCACCCGGTAGACGCGGTGGCCAAATCCCATCATCCGCTCGCCACGCGCCAGCGCCGCATCCACCCACGGCTGGATGCGCTCGCGCGAGCCGATTGCGTCGAGCATTTCCAGCACCGGTTCCGGCGCGCCGCCATGCAGCGGACCCGTGAGCGCGCAATAGCCGGCGGTCACTGCGGCAAACAGGTCGGCTTGCGTCGAGGCCACCACGCGCGCGGTGAAGGTCGAGGCGTTCATGCCGTGATCGCTGGCGGTAACGAGATAGGCATCGAGCGCGGTGACCTCGCGCGCCGCAGGGGTGCGTCCGTGCAGCATGCGCAGCGTGTCCGCGGCATGGCTCGCGTCCGGATTCGGCGCGACCGGCTCGAGCCCCTTGGCGCGCCGGACCAGCGCGCCCGCGATCACCGGAAATGCGCCGACGATGGTCGCCTCATGTTCCAGGCCGTGCTCCGCGCGAAGCCCGGCGACCGCTGCGCGGAACCCGTCGATAATGCCCATGCCGCGCGTCGCCGGCAGCAACTCGTCCAGCCGCGCGAAGGCGCGCTCGCGCGCCGCGCCCAGGCTCGCCCGCACATTGGCTTCGCTGCGGCTGGTCCCGCTCGCGCCATTCCAGAGTCGGGCGGTGACGCCCTCGAAGCTCGATTCGGCGGCGAGGCGCCCGACATGCTCGCCGGCGATGATCAACTCGCCGCGCTCGCCATCGACGTGGCTCAGCACGGTCTCAGCCGCGGGAACGCCGTCCAGCCCGATCTGGCTTTTGGTGAGGTGGATGTTCATGGCCTGTCTCCTTTCACGACTGGAAAGGTCGGGCCTCTCGACAGATTGATCAATCTTGATTACATGAATCAATATGAAAAATTCTCCGGAGCTGTACCTGTCCGCCCGGGAAGCCGCTGCCGAGCTCGCGATCTCCCCGGCCACCCTTTATGCCTATGTCAGCCGCGGCCTGATCCGCTCCGAGCCGACGCCGGATTCGCGCAAGAACCGCTACCGCGCCGAGGACGTCCGCGCGTTGAAAGAGCGCCGGGTGCCGCCGGAACCGCGCGGCCTGCGCAGCTTCGATGCCGACCTGCCGGTGATGGACACCGAGATTTCGACCATCACGGAGGAGGGCGCGATCTATCGCGGCGTCAATTGCGTCGATCTTTCCGAGAGCGACACGCTCGAGCACACCGCGACGCTGCTCTGGGACGTCTCCGGCGTCGATCCGTTCGATCCGGACAATCAGCCCGAGATGTCCGAGGAGATGCGCACGATCGCAGCGGCTGCGCACCGCGCCGCGCCGATCGACCGCGCCATCGCGGTGCTCGCGCTCGCCGCCAGCGCCGATCCGCGCGCCTTCACCCGAGCGCCCGACGGCCGCGCCATGGTCGGGGCGCGCATCGTCCGCCTGCTGGTTGCGACCATGCTCAACGCCGAGCCGTCGGCCGAGCCGCTGCATCAGCAGGTCGCGCGCGCCTGGGCGGCGGACAACAAGCACGCGCCCGACCTGATCCGCCGCGCGCTGGTGCTGCTCGCCGATCATGAGCTGAATGCCTCGACCTTCACCGCGCGCTGCGCCGCGTCGACCGGCCTCAATCTCTACGACTCCGTCATCGCCGGGCTCGCCGCGTTGAAAGGGCCGAAGCACGGCGGGGCCGGCGTGCTGGCTTCGCAGCTGGTCAAGACGTTGGTCGACCGCGACGTCGAGCCGATGGTGCGCGAGCGCGTCGCGCTCGGCGAGCGTTTCGCGGGTTTCGGCCATGGCGTCTACAAGCGCGGCGATCCCCGCGCGCAATCGCTGCTGAACGCACTCTCCCGCGCCGGCGCGCCGCGCAAATTCACCCGCGAGGTGCCCGAGCGGATCGCCGAAGCGACCGGCGAGTTCGTCAACATCGACTATGCGCTCGCAGTCCTCGTGCACGCCCTGCGCCTGCCGGCGGGCAGCGAGCTCGCACTGTTTGCGATGGCCCGCAGTGTCGGCTGGATCGCCCATGCCAGCGAGCAATTGCAGTTCGGCAAGCTGATCCGGCCCAGGGCGCGCTACGTCGGGCCGGCGCCAGGGAGACGGGCGGGGAGTTCGTGATCGCTCCACTTGCGGTCCGGTTCACGGCGGCAGCAGAAGCGCTTAATTGCTTTCCGTCCGGTCTACCTCCGGGCAGGCTCGTGGCACCTTCGATCTCCCCGGGAGCCATTTGTGTCGCAAGCCGCCGCCCTAACTCGCCGCAGTCGCCCGCTTCGTACCTCGGCCGAACTCAGTTCGGTCCTCGCGACGGCATATGAGCGCATCGATCGTGACCAACACCGCAATTGCTGGATCCATGTGAGGCCAAAGGAAGAGGCGCTGGCGGAGGCCGAGGCTCTCGCGCGGCGCAGCGCACAGGGCGAACTGCTGCCTCTGCTCGGTGTGCCTTTCGGCGTGAAGGACAACATCGACGTGGCGGGCATGCCGACCTCGGCGGCCTGTCCGTCCTTCGCCTATGTTGCGGAGCGATCGGCTCAGTGCGTCGAGCGCCTCGTCGCGGCGGGCGCAATCTGTCTCGGCAAGACCAATCTGGATCAGTTCGCAACCGGGCTATCCGGGGCCCGGTCACCTCACGGCGCCTGCCCAAGCGCCGCCGATGATCGCTATGTCGCGGGCGGATCGAGCTCGGGCTCGGCCGTCGCCGTGGCGGCCGGTCACGTTGCCTTCTCACTCGGCACCGACACCGGCGGCTCAGGTCGGGTGCCGGCAGGTTTCAACGGCATCATCGGGATCAAGCCGACGGTCGGGCTTGTCTCATCCCGCGGGCTCGTTCCGAACTGCCCCACGCTCGATTGTCCGTCGATCTTCTGCAACTCCGTCACCGAGGGCAAATTGTTGCTGGAGCTCATCCAGGGCTTCGACGAGGCGGATCCCTACAGCCGCGAAGCGCGCGGCCGGTCATCCGCTGTCCCCCAGGAATTCCGCTTCGGGCGCATTTCCGCCTCTCAGCTCAATTCATTCGGGTTGCCTGAATGCGACGCGCTTTACGAGCAGGCTTGCGGGAGACTGGTGGGACTGGGAGGCGAGGCCCTCGAGATCGACTTCACGCCTTTCGCCGAGGCCGGCGAAATGCTGTTCTCGGGACCGTGGATCGCCGAACGCTACGCGGCGATCAGCAAGCTCTTTGACGTCGATCATGGCGATCTGCTGGAGGTCACGCGCAAAGTCCTGCATTTTGCGGCGCAATTTTCAGCGGCTGACGCATTCGCGGCGCAACATCGTCTCCTGAAGTTGCGCCGACAGGTCCAGCTCCTCTTCAAGCAGATCGACGTCCTGGTCGTGCCGACAGCGCCGCGTCCCTTCACCATTGCGGACATGCTGGAAGACCCCGTCACGCTCAATACGCGTCTTGGTCACTACTCCTATTCCGTCAATCTTCTGGATCTGTGTGCGGTGGCGCTTCCCAATGCGACGCTCACCAGCGGGATGCCGATGGGCGTCACTCTGCTGGCACCCGCATGGCACGACCACGCCCTCCTGGACTTCGCCTCGCGATGGCAGCCGGACAATGACGGCGCTCTGTTCGGACTGAACGTCTATTCGCGCGGCGTCGGTTAGACGATCTCGAGGTCGAGCGCGCGCAAATTCAGAATGACGATCAGACCTCTGTCGTAGCGGATGATGCCTCTCGCCTGCATGCGAGAGAGCTGCACCGTCACCCATTGTCGTGTCGCTCCGATCAGGTTGGCGAGATCGCCATGGGTGAAGGGAATGCCGAGCACGATCTCGCGGCCGTGCTGCGAGCCGTAGATATTCGAGAGAAAGATCAGCAGACGCTGCAACCGCTCGGTCACCGATCGTGTGCCGAGCATTTGCGCCATGGCCGAGTAACACCTTGCCTTGAAGGCCAGCGCATCCAGCAGGGCTACCGCGATGGTCGCCGACTGAAGCGCAAGCTCGCGCAGCGCGGGGCCAGGCAGAAAGAGGAGCCGGCTGCGCTCGATCGCAACCGAAGACCACATATGCGCTCCGGAGCCGAAGAGGTCCGGCCCGCCGACGAAATTGCCGCCGAACCAGTAGGCGAGCGTCACCTCACGCCCCGAAGGTGCTGCGTAATAGCTGCGGATCCGGCCGGACTCGATCAGATATATGCCGTTCTGGCTCTCTCCCTGGCGCCAGATATGCTTGCCGGTGTCCAGAACCTGGTGGCGACCGATTGCCAGCACACGGCCCCGGTCAGCCTCGCTCAGATGGTCGAGCAAGCCCGGCAGCGATCTGACCAGAGCATCCGACTCCGCCAGCATGATCCCGGCCGTCGCCTTGAGAGTTGCCGCTGACATCTGCCCGCTCCATCGTAGCTGAAGCAGATCCATTCAAGAGCTATGCCAGCCCTCGCTGCGGCTAAATTGAAGCGAGCTCATCGCGCTTCAGGTCACCGCTCCATTTGCTCGAACGCCTTGCGGCCTTCGGTCCGGATCAGGTCAAGGCAATCCCGCTTGAGCGCGAGATAGGCTGGGTCGGTCAAGATAGCGCTGGAGCGCGGGCGCGGCAGGGCCACCGAAAGATCCCGCAGGATGCGGCCCGGGCCGGCGCTCATGATCAGCACGCGATCCGACAGGAGAATGGCTTCGTCGATGTCATGCGTGACGAAAACGATCGTGGCGTTGATCCGGTCGCGCAGCTCGAGCAGGTTGTCCTGCATCACGGCCCGGGTCTGCGCGTCCAACGCACCGAAGGGTTCGTCCATGAGCAGCACACGCGGCTGGTTCGCGAGGGCGCGAGCAATCGCCACCCGCTGCTGCATGCCGCCTGAAAGCGTATGCGGATAGGCGCTGGCGAATTTTGTCAGCCCGATCATGTCGATCAGGTCGTCGGCGATACGAAGCGCCTCCGTTTTCGACTTGCCGAGCGCGCGCGGTCCGTGAGCGATGTTACGGCGTACCGATTTCCAGGGGAACAGATGCGGCTGCTGAAAGACCATCCCGATATCGGGTCGAGGTGCCAGCATCGGCTTGCCGGCGACCGTGATCTCGCCTTCGAACGGCCGTTCGAGGCCCGCCATCGCGTTCAAGAGCGTAGACTTGCCGCAGCCCGACGGACCAACCAGCGAGACGAATTCACCCGGCATCACGGCCAGGGACACCCGGTCCACGGCAATGACCGCGCCGCGCGGCACATCGAACACGATGCTCAAATCCTCGACCCGGATGATTGCTTCCGGCGCCGTCGATGAAGGCTCCGGCTGAGCATCCACGAGCCGGAGCGGTGATGTCGGGCGAAGCGGGGTGTGCATCATCGCCACCATACGGCGCGCTCGGCAATGGCCGCGAAGGACCGATCGGCAACGAAGGAGAGCAGTCCGAGCGCCGCCAGCCCTCCCATGACCTGTCCGGTCTGCATGTTCTGTTGCGCAATCTCGATCCGGTAGACGATGCCGGCGAACGCACCCGCCAGCTCGGCGGCGACGAGCGTGTAAAAGGAGATGCTGACGGCGGTGCGCAGACCGACAACGATGTAGGGAAGCGCCCCCAGCAGGACGATCTCCGTGAGCATCTGCCGACGTGGCGTGCCGAGCATCAGCGCGGCGCGAATGAGGCCGCGATCGACCTTCTGAACGCCGATATGGGTCGCGAGCCATACGGTGAAGAACACGCCCCAGACGACCAGAAAGAGCTTGCCGGCCTCGGACAAGCCGAACCAGAGGATCACGATCGGCACGAAGGCGATCGGGGGGATCGGGCGGAGGATATGAAACAGCGGCGAGAGCAGGCTCGAGACCAGCCGGAACCGGCCCGTCAGCACGCCGAGCATGATGCCACCCGTCGTCCCGATCAGGAAGCCCATGGTGACGCGGAATAGGCTCGCGGAAAGGTCGCCGACAAACTGCCCGCTGTGGATCCAGTCAAGGATGGCGACAGCGACCGTCGACGGCGGCGGGAACAGCACCGCATTGACGATCCGGGAGCGCGCGATCAATTCCCAGACGCCGACGAAGGCTGGCACGGAAAGCGCGCCGAGAAGCATGCTCAGACGTCCGGCCGCCGTCGCGCGGTTGTGCCCGCCGGTGCTCATGGATTGGCCGACAGTGTCACACGTGCGGGATCAAGCGCCTTCAGCGGCGCCGCCACAATGACCTTCGAGAAATCAGGCATCCCCGCCCCCGGCGGGTGATTGCCGGTCTCGAGCCGCCAGGCCGCGTGCGTCTTCAGCGTCTCGAGCAGCTTGTCGTCGAGGCGCACGCGATAGACGTAATCCGACCAGATCGGCGCCAGCTCGTCGCGCTTCATGCCACTTGCGGCGGCGACAATGTCGATCGCTTCGTCCGGATGGGACTTCATCCAGCCTTCCGCTTCAATGAGAGCCGCCAGGAATTTGCTGACGATTGCCGGGTTTGCCTCCAGATAGGGCCGCGTCACGACGATGTTGAAGCTCTCCGAGTAGAGCCCCTTGGTATCGAGCAGGACGGCGCCCTCGCCGAGCGCCTTCTTTGCATTCGCCAGGTGCGGCTCCCAGGTGTCGAACGCGTCGATGCTCCCCGCCGCCAGAGCGGGAAGCATCTCCTGGGGGCGAAGGTTGACGAGCGTGACATCCTTGGCGGTCAATCCCGCCGCCTTCAGCAGAGCCGAAGTGTAGACCTCGCTCCCTGTGCCAGCCGTGAAGCCGATGCGTTTGCCGCGCAGATCCGCTTTGGTCCTGATTGCGGCGGCCGCCGCCGTCATCGTCTTCAGATCCGAGTACTCCATGCCGGCGACGAAGGCGATCGGCTGCTGCGCCATCGCGGCCGCGGTGACCGGAGCTTCGGCGGTCGTCGCGATGTCCGCGCCTCCTCCCATCACCGTGTCGAGACACTGTTTTCCGCTGGTGAAATTCGAGACCGAGATATCGAGTCCCTGCTTGCCAAAGAGGCCGTTCGCCTTGGCGACGATCGCGAGGGCCGAGATCGGTGCGAGGTTCTGCGCAAGCCGTGCCTTCAGCACCTCCTCGGCCGCGGCCTGGCAAGCCGGATTCAAGATGCCCGCACAGGCCGAGATCGCAAACGAGACCATGCGAAGAGCTGTTTTCGCGCGCATGCAACCACCTCCGGTCATGTCGGCGGCCGCAACGGCCAGCCTGTGATTGGAGGAGGGTCATCCGAAGGCGATGCGCCGTGAAGCAATTAATCGACAACGTGTTCCGCTGACGAACATTTGCGCATCGCGGAGCCGTAGCGGATCGCAATTTGGGCAGCGGAAAGCTCTGTTTGCCCGCCTCTTGTGCGGCGTGCTGTCCGGCCCGCGGTCCTCAGCTATTCGGCAGTCGTGCTCGAGAGGAGCAAGGTCGCGGCCGCGAGCGGACGCCGGGCATCGCGCCATCAGGCCCGTGGTTTGGCTTCCGCGACTGCGCTGCCGTGCCGGCGGCGGATGGTCCAGATTGCAGCGCCGACAATGATTGCAATCCCAACGACGGTTAGAATCCAGACATGCTTGAACGGATGCCCCGCGTGCGGCACCCCGAAATATTGGTGGAAGGCCGACACCGCGAGCACGCCCGGCAGCACATGCGCCGGCGCCCAGAGCAGGATCGCGGGAACGTTCACTGCGTAGAATTTCGTGGGGGCCATGCCCAGCGCGCCGGCGGTCACGGGCACGAAGGCGCGGATCGGCGGCACGAAGCGGGCGAAGAACACGGCCCAGGTGCCGAAGCGGTTGAAGAAGCTTTCGCTCTCCGCGACCACGCGCGGATAATTGGTCAGCGGCCAGGTGTTGAGGATCTCGCGTTGCCGCCGGTGCCCGATCCAATAGGCCGACCCGTCACCCAACACCGCGCCAAGCGCCGCCGCCAGCAGCACCCACGGCAGCTGCAGCTCGCCGCCCGGCACGAGGGCGCTCAGCGCCAGGATGATGGTCGAGCCGGGGATCACCGATCCAACCACCGGAACGGCTTCGAGCAGCGCCGCCAGGAACAGGGTCAGATAGCCCAGCCACGCATGGGCCGAGACGAAGGAGATGAGAGGATCGAGGAAGGACGTCACGTCGTCTCTGTGGCGGGCTGGCGCGCGGGGCAGTGGACCCTACATAAGGAGAACCGGCGAAATTTGCCATTCGCATAGGTTGGGCCGGTCCTCCCGGGTGCGAAATGCGGGCGTGATTCGCAACGCAGCCCTCCAAAATCTGCGTTCCTTGCCTATCTCAATGAAAAGACAATGGAACTTTGATTGGAGGGCGGGCTTCTGCCCGTCCCGTGTCTCTGATAGGTTGCTGTCCAGCACCCAGCCGCAGCCAACGTGCGAATAACCGGTTTCGGGACCGCCCGGGACCTCGGAGGATTGATGACGACCGCCGCCCTGTCCAAAGTTGAGGAAGTTTCCGGTCTGCCCGACATGAAAGTGTCGGTGCGCCAGGTGTTCGGGATCGATAGTGATCTCGAAGTCCCTGCCTATTCCGAAGTCGATCCTCATGTGCCCGAAGTCGATTCCGACTACCGCTTCGACCGCGCCACCACGCTCGCCATTCTCGCCGGATTCGCCAAGAACCGCCGCGTGATGGTGACGGGCTATCACGGCACCGGCAAATCCACCCATATCGAGCAGGTCGCCGCCCGCCTGAACTGGCCCTGCGTGCGCGTCAACCTCGACAGCCACATCAGCCGCATCGACCTCGTCGGCAAGGACTCCATCGTGGTCCGCGACGGCAAGCAGGTCACCGAATTCCGCGACGGCATCCTGCCTTGGGCGCTGCAGAACAACGTCGCGCTGGTGTTCGACGAATACGACGCCGGCCGTCCCGACGTGATGTTCGTGATCCAGCGCGTGCTGGAAGTCTCGGGCCGCCTGACGCTCTTGGACCAGAACAAGGTGATCAAGCCGCACCCGGCATTCCGACTGTTCGCCACGGCGAATACGGTCGGCCTCGGCGACACCTCGGGCCTCTATCACGGCACCCAGCAGATCAACCAGGGCCAGATGGACCGCTGGTCGATCGTCACCACGCTGAACTATCTCAGCCATGACGAAGAAGTGGAGATCGTGCTGGCCAAGGCCAAGCATTATCGCACCCAGGAGGGCCGCGACATCGTCAACAAGATGGTGCGCCTTGCCGACCTCACCCGCAACGCCTTCGCCAATGGCGACCTGTCGACGGTGATGAGCCCGCGCACGGTGATCACCTGGGCGGAAAATTCCGACATCTTCGGCGATATCGGCTTTGCGTTCCGCGTCACCTTCCTCAACAAGTGCGACGAGCTCGAACGCCCCCTGGTCGCCGAGTTCTACCAGCGCTGCTTCAACGCGGAGCTGCCGGAATCGGCGGTGAACGTCGCGCTCAGCTGAGGTTTGAGATGTCGTCCCGCCCTTCGGGACGACGGACAGGGCGAGATGACCACCTCCAACTCCAAATTCCGCAACAACAAGGAAGCGCCGACCGAGCCTTTCAAGCGCTCGGTCGCCTCCTGCCTCAAGGCGATCGCCAAGACGCCCGAGCTCGACATCTCCTTCGCGGCCGAGCGGCCTGGGCTCGCGCCGGGCAAAGCCCGCTTGCCCGAGCCGGCGCGCAAGATGACCAGGCGCGACGCCGCGATCGTGCGCGGCCATGCCGATTCCATCGCGCTCAAGCTCGCCTGTCACGATCCCAAGGTTCATCGCAAGCTGATGCCCGGCAATCCGCAGGCGCGCGGCGTGTTCGAGGCGGTCGAGCAGGCCCGCGTCGAGGCGATCGGCGCGCGCCGCATGGCGGGCGTTGCCAAGAACCTCACCGCGATGCTCGACGACCATTTCCACCGCGGCAAGTTCGACGAGATCACCGACCGTGCCGACGCGCCGCTGGCGGACGCGCTGGCGATGCTGGTGCGCGAGCGCCTCACCGGCCTGGCGCCGCCGACGGCCGCGAAGAAGATGGTCGACCTCTGGCGTCCCATTCTCGAAGACAAGATCGGCAAGCGGCTCGACCGGCTCGACGGCGTGCTCGAGGACCAGACCAGGTTCGGCGATGCCGTGCACGATCTGCTCTCGGCGCTCGAGCTCGGCGACGAGCGCAACGCCGACAGCGAGGACAATGACGAGAACGACGAGAACCAGGACGGCGACAACGATCAGTCCGGCGCCGAAGGCTCGCCCGATTCCGACGCCGCGCAGGAGATGAGCGCCGACCAGGCGCAGGCGACGAGCGAGGAGATGAGCGAGAGCGCGATGGAAAGCGCGCAGGCCTCGACCTCCGACACCTTCGACGACGGCGAGCTCGGCGACGACGAGACCCCGGGCGAGGCGACGCGTCCGAACCAGCACGGCAGGAACGAGCCGCGCGGGCCGGAATACCACGCCTTCGCGCCCAAGTTCGACGAGGTCATCGCCGCCGAAGACCTCTGCGACCATGACGAGCTGGACCGGCTGCGCGCCTATCTCGACAAGCAGCTCGCGCATCTGCAAGGCATCGTCGCGCGCCTGGCCAACCGCCTGCAGCGCCGCCTGATGGCGCAGCAGAACCGCGCCTGGGAGTTCGATCTCGAAGAGGGCATCCTCGACCCCGCGCGGCTGTCGCGCGTCGTCACCGATCCCTATCACCCGCTGTCCTTCATGCACGAGAAGGAGGCGACGTTCCGCGACACCGTGGTGACGCTGCTGCTCGACAATTCCGGCTCGATGCGCGGACGCCCCATCACGGTCGCCGCCACCTGCGCCGACATCCTCGCGCGCACGCTGGAGCGTTGCGGCGTCAAGGTCGAGATTCTCGGCTTCACCACGCGCGCCTGGAAGGGCGGGCAATCGCGCGAAGCCTGGCTTGCCGCCGGCAAGCCGGCCAATCCCGGCCGCCTCAACGATCTCCGCCACATCATCTACAAGTCGGCGGATGCGCCCTGGCGCCGTGCGCGCAAGAATCTCGGTTTGATGATGCGCGAGGGTCTCTTGAAGGAGAACATCGACGGCGAGGCGCTGGACTGGGCGCACAAGCGCCTGCTCGGTCGCCCCGAGCAGCGCAAGATCCTGATGATGATCTCGGACGGCGCGCCGGTCGACGATTCCACCCTGTCAGTCAACCCCGGCAACTACCTCGAGCGGCATCTGCGCCACATCATCGAGGAGATCGAGACCCGCTCGCCGGTCGAGCTGATCGCGATCGGCATCGGCCATGACGTGACGCGCTACTACCGCCGCGCGGTGACGATCGTGGATGCCGAGGAGCTCGGCGGCGCCATCACCGAAAAACTCGCCGAGCTGTTCAGCGAGACCAACGCGGCGCCCACGCAAGCACCCGGTCGCCCGCGACGCAAATTGCATTCGTGAGCACGCCGTCATCCCGCCGCAGCTTTCTTGGCTTTGCTGCGGCAGGATTCTCCACTCTCGCGCTCTCGCGTCTCGCGCAGGCGCAAGCGGCGACCGAGCCACGCGAGCTCCAGGTCGAGCACGCCGTCGCCGCGCCTGTCAGCATCGAGGTCAACGCGCGTCCGATTCCCGATTTCGAACCGCGCGACCGCGCGCGCACGCGCTTCGGCTCGCTGGATTATCGCAGCGGCCTGGTGCTGACCTCGCCCTATCGCGGCTTCGGCGGCCTGTCCGGCATCCGCTTCCTCGACGGCAAGGGCGAGCGCTTCGTCGCGATCTCCGACCAGGGCGGCTGGTTCACCGGCACCATCCGCTATTCCGGCCGCGAGATGGTCGGGCTCACCGAGGTCGAGGCCGCGCCGCTGCTCGGCGCCGAAGGTCGGCCGATCACGGAAAAGCACCTCTGGTGGGATTCGGAATCGATCGCGCGCGACGGCAACCTCGTCTATGTCGGGCTCGAGCGCGTCAACCAGATCCTGCGCTACGATTTCGCCAAGGGCGGCACGCGTGCCCGCGGCGAGGTGATCGCCGTTCCGCCGGCCTTGCGCAAGCTGCCCTCCAACAAGGGCATTGAAGCGCTGGTGTTCATCCCGAAGGGCCAGCCGCTCGCGGGCACCTTGATCGCGTTCTCAGAGCGCGGGCTCGACGCCGACGGCAATCTCGTCGCCTTCCTGATCGGCGGCCCCACGCCCGGCCAGTTCAGCGTCCGCCGCACCGAGAAATACGACATCAGCGATGCCGTGCTGCTGCCCTCCGGCGAGCTCTTGATCCTCGAACGCAAATTCTCCTGGTTCACCGGCATCAACATCCGCATTCGCGCGATCCCCCTGAAGGGAATCGCGCCGGGCGCGCTGGTCGACGGCCCCGCGCTGTTCGCCGCCGATCTCGGCCACGAGATCGACAACATGGAAGGCATCGACGCCCATGTCACGCCCGACGGCGAGACCGTGCTGACCCTGGTGTCGGACGACAATTTCTCGATGCTGCAGCGGACGCTGCTGCTGCAGTTCACGCTGGTCGAGTAGGGCGGTCTCACCCCCCGTCATTGCGGAGGCATTCGCTTCCCATCGTGCGGCAATGCATTCCGTCGCGCCCGCCATTCCCCCCGCGCGCCTAGCAATCCGCGCTTTGCTCACTACACTCCCTGCATTGTTCCTCCATCTCCCGGAACTCCCCGCATGAGCGCCCTGTTTAACCCGATCAAGCTGCGCGGCCTGACCTTGAACAACCGCATCGTGGTGTCGCCGATGTGCCAATATTCGGCCGAGGACGGCGTCGCCACCGATTGGCACTTCACCCACATCAACAATCTCAGCCTGTCGGGCGCCGCGATGTTCTGCATCGAGGCGACGCATGTCGAGGCGATCGGCCGCATCACGGCGGGCTGCCTCGGGCTCTACAGCGATGCCTGCGAGGCCGCCTTGAGGCCGATCCTCAATTCGGTGCGGAGATATTCCTCCGCGGCGATCGGGATGCAGCTCGCCCATGCCGGCCGCAAAGCCAGCAGCGCGCGGCCGTGGGAGGGCGGCCAGCTGATTCCGGTCGAGCATGGCGGCTGGCAGACGGTGGCGCCATCGGCGGTGCCGCACAAGGAGGGCGAGGCCGCCCCGCTGGCGCTGGATGCGGCAGGCCTGAAGCGCATTCGCGAGGCCTTCGTCGACTGCACCAAACGCGCCGCGCGCCTCGGCATCGACGCCATCGAGGTGCATGGCGCGCACGGCTATCTCCTGCATCAATTCCTCTCGCCGATCTCCAACAAGCGCACCGACGAATATGGCGGCAGCCTCGCCAACCGCATGCGCTTTCCGCTCGAAGTGTTCGACGCGGTGCGCGCCGCGTTCCCCGCTGACAAGCCGGTCGGCATGCGGGTGTCGTCGACCGACTGGGTCGAGGGCGGCTGGGATCTGGCGCAAACGATAGAATTTGCGAGAGCGCTGAAGGCGCGCGGCGTCGACTGGATCGATGCCTCCTCCGGCGGCGTCTCGCCGCTGCAGAAGATCCCGCTCGGCCCCGGCTATCAGGTGCAGTTTGCCGATAGCATCAAGCGCGAGACCGGCTTGCCCACCATCGCCGTCGGCCTGATCAGCGATGCCAAGCATGCCGAGGAGATCGTCGCATCCGGCAAGGCCGACATGGTCGCGCTCGCCCGCGGCATGCTCTACGACCCGCGCTGGGGCTGGCACGCCGCCGCCGAGCTCGGCGGCGTGGTCGAGGTCCCGCCGCAATATTGGCGCTCGCAGCCACAGGCGCAAAAGGCGCTGTTCGGCAAGACCACGTTCGGGGCGAGGTGATTTCCTCGCCTCCAGCGCAAACGAGGCTCCTCTCGGCCCCGCTTGCTGGGAGAGAGAGCTAAGCCGCCTGCTATAATCCCCTTCGCCTTCCACGCCCCCCAAAACTGGCCTAACCTCCGTCTCCTCAACGCCTCACGGAGGCCGGCCATGCGTTTTGGTATCCGCAAAACTGCCCATGTGTTCGAGCGCGTGGCCCTTGCGATGGCGGGAGCCGCGTGCGGCCTGTTCGTCGGCGCCTATGTGGGATCTGCGATCCCCACGCTGACCACGCAGGGATTCCTGCTGCTGATGATGGCCTTGGGCGCGGTCGGCTTCTATCTCGGCATCGACACGCCGCAAATGCCTTTCGACGACGCGCACAGCGCGATCGACGCCGCGGAATTTCTCAGCTCGGCCGGCACGCTCTGCGCCACGCTGACCGCGTTCGTCTCGGTCGCCGTGATCGTGCTGCGGCTCGATCCGCACCTGGCCTGGACCTGGCTCGTCTTCGCCGGCTGGATCGCCGGCGTCGCCATGCAGATCGTCGCCGGCGCCAAGGCGAGGATGCGGAAGTAGCTTACCCCTCCAGGACCCCTCCAGGGAGGCTAAGGAAGATGCCTAAAACACCACGCCCACGCGCGTGCCGCGCTTCCAGGCGATGCGGCAGCGCTTCCTGGTGTTGACGTGGAGCAGTTCGAAACGATCGGGAATCTTGACCTGGCCGCCGAGATCGACGCAGGCGCCGCCGGGCGAATAGTCGATCAGCGTGCACGGGATCACCGGCGCGCGCGGGTCGGTGATGATCTTGGCCTGTCGCGACACCAGCCCGGCGGGCTTCACACGGACATACTTGCGCGGATGCATTGGCACGTCTCCTCCAATTCCGCAGGTATCGCGGCGGGTGGTTTGTCCCATGATGGAAAAGAGATGATGCGATCAGACTAAGGTTGCCGGGAGAATTTTAATGAAAAGTGTCGGCGAGAGCAGAAAGCGGCGGTAGCGGGGTGGGACGTCTCGCGTCAATCCGCCCTGTCCTCCCTGCCTAGTGCGCAATTGCGCACCAGGCAGGGACGACAGCGGTGGTGTTGCGCGACCCTGCCCACCACCGTCATTGCGAGCCAACGGGTCCGCGCGAAGCGCGGCCCGATGACAGGCTCCGTGAAGCAATCCAGAATCTTTCCGCGGAGGGACCCTGGATTGCTTGGTCGCAAGGGCTCCTCGCAATGACGCGCGGAGAGGTCGCCGCCACCTCACCCCGTCACGCCCTCCTCCATCCCATCCGCCGCCACATCCACCCCCGGCTCCACCGGCATCGGCACCGTCACGTAGTCCTTCGGCAGGTTCACCGGCCGATACCCCGGCTCCACCGCCATTCGCTTCAACACGCTCTCATGCACATGCGCGCCTTCGGGGATGACGCGCGGCTCGCAATCGGGGATATAGAAGCCGAAATAGACCTTCCGCTCCGGCCATTCCTTGTACGTCGCACGCTTCGGCACGTACTCCAGCACGCGCCAGGCGGCCGTCATCGAATTGTGCAACTCGCCCGTCTTCCCGGTGTAAGCGGGCTCCACGTATTTGAACGGCGAGTTCTTGCGAGGGACGCCCCAGGCGAGCTGGTTCACCGTGCGCGGGTTGAACTTCAGCCCGGCCTTCTCGGCCTCCGCGATCATCCAGAGCAGCGGATATTTGGATTGCCCGCTCTCCGCTTCCGGATAGCCGCCCCCGACGTCGCAATGCACGCCGGCGAACCACACCTGCAGGATGTCCTGCGGCACCTTCTTCTCGTCGGGTACGTAGCGGTTGCTCCAGAACTCCTGCGGCTCTTCATACTGCTTCAGGCGGAACATGCAGCGCCGCTCGTCGATCGCGATCGCCTGCCGGAAGGTTTTTACGCTGGGATTGCGCAGCGTGAAGGCGAGCTCCTCCAGGCTGAACAGGAAGAAGAAATTGTCGCGCCGCGGCACGATCACGCTCGCCACCGTGTCCCAGACGCCGATGAAGTGGATGGTCGGCCAGCGCGTCGAGGTGATGCGCGCGAACTGCGCGGCGAGGTCGAATTCGTCCTTCGGCAGCGGCCCGCTCTCGTCGGTCGCGATATCCTTGAGATCCTCGATATCGTTGCCGCGCCCCGTGCCGGAATATTGCTTGTAGGCGACGAGCCCGCTCCCAGCGAGGTTCGCCTGCTCCGGCGAGATCAGCCCGATCTTGTGGATCAGCCCCGCCAGCACCCGAACCGTGTAGGCCCCGCGCGAAAACCCGAACAGATAGATCTTGTCGCCCGGCGCGTAGTGCTGAACCAGGAAGCAATAGGCCGAGAGCACGTTGTCATCGAGCCCATAGCCGGTGGCGAGCCCCAGCACCAGGTTGATATTGGCCTTCCAGCGGTGCCACGTCGTCGGCTGCGTCACCGTGCCGACCCCGGGATCGTAAAACACCAGCTGCCGCGGCGACGTCTTGTCCGTCTTGCGCAGGCAGCGATAGAGCTTCAGGACGTTGGAGATGTTCTCCGAAATCTCGTTGCCGGTCCCGTCACAGCAGATGACGAGGTTCTTGCCGGTGGGCTTGTGGTCGGTGCTGGCTGCGTGCTCCATGGGATGCGCCTCCGGGTGATGCTACCGGGGCGAGTATAGCGGAAATGGATGACAGCGGGGAGGCAACGTCGCCGGCGCCCAGCCCCATGGCCACATCGTCTGTTGACATTAACCTGTTGTTAACCATGCGGTTGCCTAATGCTGACGATGGGGGGATCACCATGTCGGCCCATGTGACGCGACCGAGGTTGATGCCTGTTTCGGCCGATCCGGCCATCCGGTCGGTGGCGAGGCTGGCTGTTCGCGCCAAGGCCGTCCTACAGGGCAAAGCGCCTGTCCTACGGAGCAAAGCCATGTTCGGAAAGGACGACTTAGTGGACAATCTCAGCCGCGATCTCGATCGCGCGCGCGGAAGACGAGATGCGCTCGCATCCGAAGCCACGGCTCTGGCGGCCCAGATCGCCGAAATTGAAGCCCGTCTTTCGGAGGAAAAGAAAAGGCGTGAGCGTGAGCGCGTCTTGAGCGAGGTCGAAGCGATCAAGACGCGAATCAAGCAAGCCGCCGGCGCGTTTGCGCCTGTCGTCGATGGTCTCTCGAGGGCGATCGAGCAGGCTGCGGCGGTTGTGCCCGAGGCGCGCGAGCTCAATAGTTTCCTGGTATCGGTGGCGACCGAGATCGACAGCGTGCTCGATCCCCTGCTCCGCGAACTGGATCAGCGCGCGGATGCGGTGCGAACCGGACACGCAGCGTTGGACCTGCCGAGTTCGGCCGTTGAAGCGCCGCCCATCGAGCTGCCGAAAGACACCAACGAACGCCTGCTTCGTTTTCCGGCGTGGCTGTCCCGCGACAAGGAGACGGACAGGAAGGACACCGCCGAGAGCCCGCGCAGCACGGCGGCGTGACGCATCGGCACGCTGTGCAGCTCAAAAGCTCGTCTGCATATCTGACGTTCGGAGCGCGTTGAGAATTAGACCACCTCTCCCTGCTGGGAGAGGGTGATCCGGGCGGCCGAACCTGATCTCATCGCACCCTGGACTAGCCCAAAGCGGAATGGCTTCAAGTCGAATCGACTGGCCGCGGGCTCGTTCGAACCTCTCCCGCTTGCGGGAGAGGGAGCGCACCTCCTTCGCCGCCCCCTCAGTTGGCGGCGCGGCGCAGGAAGGCCGGGATATCGAGAACGGCCTCGTCGGGTGCATTGCGCGCAGGGGCGCGGCCGTAAGGATCGAGCGGCTGAAGCGCCGCCTGCCGCGCATAGTCCAGACCCGGCCTTGCCGGTGGCCCCACGGGGTGGTGCGGCGGCGGGCGGAGCGGCGGGCTTCCCGCTTGCGGAAGGGGGGCACTGCGCTCGATGCGATCGGCGATGCGACGGCCGTCGTTGCGCAGCCTGCCGGCGAGCTGGGTGAGGGCGGTTTCCACCGGTAGCGCCTGCGCCGGATCGAGATTATCGATTCCGGTCGCCACCACCGAGACGCGGACGATGCCTTCGAGGCTTTCGTCGAACGACGCACCGACGATGATGTTGGCGTCCGGGTCGGCCTCGTCGCGAATGCGGGTCGCGGCTTCGTCGACCTCGTACAGCATCAGATCCTTGCCGCCGGTGATGGAGATGATGAGACCACTGGCACGCTTGATCGAGGGATTCTCGATCAGCGGATTGGAGATCGCGGCGACGGCGGCGGCGAGCACGCGCTTCTCGCCGGAAGCCTCGCCCCGTCCCATCATGGCCTTGCCCTTCTCCTTCATGACGGAGAGGACGTCGGCAAAATCGAGATTGATCAGGCCTTCCTTGACGATGAGGTCGCTGATGCAGGCCACGCCCGAATAAAGCACCTGGTCGGCAAGGGCGAAGGCATCGGCGAACGTGGTCTTCTCGCTGGCCACCCGGAACAGGTTCTGGTTCGGGATGATCAGGAGGGTGTCGACCGTCTTCAGCAGCTCCTCGATGCCGGCTTCGGCAAAGCGCATGCGGCGCTGGCCCTCGAAGTAGAACGGCTTGGTGACCACGCCGATGGTGAGGATGCCGAGTTCGCGCGCAATCCTGGCGACGATGGGTGCAGCCCCGGTGCCGGTGCCGCCGCCCATGCCGGCCGTCACGAACACCATGTGCGCACCGTTCAATTGCTCGCGGATCGTGTCGATCGCCTCTTCGGCTGCGGCGCGTCCCAGTTCCGGCTGCGAGCCGGCGCCGAGGCCTGCGGTCACCCTCGTGCCGAGCTGGATGAGGCGCTTCGCCTTCGACATCGCCAGCGCCTGCGCGTCCGTGTTGGCGACCACGAACTCGACCCCTTGCAGTCCGGCCGTGATCATGTTGTTGACGGCATTGCCGCCGGCGCCGCCGACGCCGAAGACGACGATGCGGGCCTTCATTTCATGGATATCGGTATTGCCAGTCATTCTTCCCTCGCGATTGCTCCGGCAAGCCGGGGGTTAAAGAAAGTCTCGAGTGCTACCTGCAAGCCGCGCGGTCTGCTTTGACGATGGCGGCGGCAAGATGTCCCAATCGACGCGCGGCGTGTCCCGCGATCGAGCCGCCCCGGCGATCGGTCCGCAGCGTCGTCACTTCGTCGTCCAGTCGTGCCGCCCACGCATTGGCTGCCATGGTCTCGGCGATCGCCTGCTGCAGCTCGACGGCGAGGCGATCGGCGCGGTCCCGCTCGCGCTCGAACACGGCCCTGTAGGCGGTCGCGACTTCTTCGAGCCGCGCGATCTCCGCCTTGAAGGCCCCGATCTTGATGGCCTCGATCTTTGCCATGGAGGCATCGACGGGATCTGCCCGGCGGCCCTTTCGCGGGCGGGGCGTGTACCGGAGCGCGGCGAGATCGACGCTCACCAGGGCCTTGCCGCCATCCGACCGCGAGCGCGGCAGGCGGCGACGTCTCGCCAGCGACCGCGCGGCCTCGCGCGAGATATCGAGGCGGGCACTGAGATCGGCATACGTCAACAACTCAACGCACATCGGCGCTTCTCCTGGAGCGAACCGGGAAGGCATTTCGAGCTAATGATGGCTGGACGATTACCGCAGGCTAGGCTGCGTTGGTTAATGGGAGGTTAACGGGCGAGGGGGGTGTTTACGGGTGGCGCTGCGGTGCCGGCCGAGGGAGTCGTAGGGCACCATCTGCCGCAGCGAGGGCTTGTCCGTCTTGCGCAGGCAGCGATAGAGCTTCAGGACGTTGGAAATGTTCTCCGAGATCTCGTTGCCGGTGCCGTCACAGCAGATGACGAGGTTTTTCGGTTCGGGTTCGCTGGCGCGGCTAGAACTACCATTCGGAAGGTACAAGAGCTTGGCCACGCCACTCTTCTGTGAGAGCAACTCCGGGAAGATCCCCCCAAACTCCCTCATCAGCATGATCAAGCACGATAATCTGGAGGCGGCCGCCGGCAGATTCTGCCTCTCGCCCTAAGAGAGAAAACACTTTGCGGACTGCCACAACGTCCTGGTCTCGCAGGGTCAATCCCTCGGGAGTATCATCGCCAGCGGTACGCTTGGGAAAATACACCTGGCTCGGCTGATCGTAGACTAAGAAGCTCGGTACAAGATGTTGAGGTTCAGTCAGGAAGAACTTTTGCAAGGCAAGCGTCAAGCTAATGTGATATGCGAGCCAGTTTGCTCCACTGCCAATCTCCCAAAGATAGTCGTCTCGGCTACCGCGAATTACTTTCACTGTAAGGTCGTCAATTATAAGCCTAACCGGCGCATCGGGCCATTCGGCGTCAAGTTGGGGGACCATTTGGCTGGTCATGCTCTCCACTCGAGCGAGAGCGTTGCTTAGCTTGCGGCGGATTTCTGCTTCAGAAATGATCTTTTGGAGATCCTCAATTTGCTTTCGAAGGGTGGCGATCTCTGTACGCAGGTCCGACGATTGGTCGGCCCTGTCATATAGTTGCAATGCTTGCTCAAGGCGGCCTAGGAAACGTTCGATTCGATCGAAATGGTCAGTAGCTCTGCGTGCAGTCTCGGAGTCCCGTTCCAGGTTGGAAATCTCATTTCGAGTTTCGTTTAATCGAGTGAGCACTTCCTCTGTAGCCGATCGCTGCCTGAGCATTTCCTTGTCTAGCGTACCTGAAACGCTCGGGAGCGATTTGAGCCTTACATCCAAAGCATCCAGATTGTCGCAAAGCCTTAAGAGCTTACTTCTATCGCCTCCACTAAGCGCCGAAATTGGATCGTCAGATTCATCGTCAACCAAGCTGCGAATCCAATCCGCTATGGCGAGTCGATCACGCTGCACGCGCACAGATCCGCCATAGACTTCGCTGCTCTCAAGAAGCCGTCGAAGCTCATTCAGTCGTTGCCGATGCTCGTGAAGCTGTTCTGCCAGCTCACTCTCTCTTGATCTTAGCGTCTGCAACCTTGTCAAAGCTACGTCAATTCCAGCAAGCGAGGGTCTCGCATTCTTATCATTGTTCGTAACGATCTCTCGAAGCAGATCAACGATGTTTGCCCAATCTGGAGGAATTGCTTCCTTTCGCGGGCAGTAATCCAAGCTCTATTGCTTGCCGGAGCCATCCTTGCGCTTCTAGCTGCCATGCTGAGTTGGCGGATGTTATCGCTCTCATCTCTGCTTCTTTGCGGCGCAGGATGCGACTTAGTCGATCTAGTTCAAATCTGGCTTGTAGGATTGCAGCAGTAACAGCGCCGAGCACATAAGGAAAAATTGTCTTTAGCTTCTCGCGGTGCTCAGTTGTATCGGCCTTGAAAAACATAACGTCTGGATTGGCGACAATATTCTGCGGCTGAAACGTGAAAGCCATAAGGTCGCGAAAACTCGGGCGCGCCTTGTATCCCCCTTCCGAGTTTGGTTCGAATTCTAGGTTTGTTAGTCCGGCGACTCGGTTGAGCGCGTCTTTGACGAAATCTACGTTGGCATTCTTGCCCTCTATTCGATCGGGGACATCGATTTCTCCGCCCTCCAGGAAATACATGTCGCCCGTACTCTGTTGGTCGCCGGGTTCGCGTCTGGCTAAGAGCTTTAGACCCTCCACGGTTTCGATGACGATCCCAAACCATCCACACTTCTCGCGGATTACGCCGACGGGTATCGCGCACCTATCCGCACCCAAACAATAGTCAATGATGGGAATGACCGCGGATTTACCTGTCTTTGACGCGCCGCTGATCACGTTCACGGAACCGCGTTTGAACTCGACGAACCTTGGGGATTTCTTCGCACGAGGCCACAGTATGAGTTTACGAATCTGAAAATACATCAGAACTCCACCGCCAAAATCGAACTTACTTGCTGAAAACTCAGCTGCGAGAACCAAAAACCGACCTTTTCCGCAGCTCCGGTAAATGCCTTAATTCGCTCTGGAACTTTTGGGTTTCGGGTACCGTCTTCTAGCGAGTTTGCGCGGATACTGATGGACGCGTAGTCAAGCGTTAATAGGCGTTGGCTAATGCCGAGACCAATCGACTGCAAAGTGAGAGGACGAAGTGCAAGCGCGCGCTCATGTACAGCTAGAAGATTTTCTCGTTCCTTTCCGAGTTTCGCTGCAAATAGTGTGAGCCCGGAGGATCTCAACGTCGAACTGATAAGATCAAGGGTTGGTCGGTGAAGCAGCAGCGGCAAAACTAAGAATGATAGGGGCAAAAGCACGCTGCGGCCGTCGTCTGCTTGATAACCGAGTCCAAACCGCCAAAGAACGTATGCACCTAAGGCGGGATTTTGGATGATCTCTATTTCGTCCAATCGCCGTGAGTTTGGCACTTTGAACTACTCCTCGCTTAGCCCGAGCAATGATTCGTACTCTGGATGCCAACCCAATCGCATATCGTCAGCTAAGGCGTTGAAGCAGCCATGGACGAAATGCTCGGGAACTGCGCGGCCATCGATCGGAATTTGCAGCTGCGCGCACCGTCGATAAATTGCGCGCCCTTGGCGGGCAGGGTCGTTGTGCGAGGAGACATCCGCGACTTCGTCGGAGACGAGGCCATGACGCCACACGAGGGAGTCGTCAAACTCGCGTAAGCTTCCTTCGAAGACGGCCCCGGTTTCTGCCCAGCGGGTTTTATCAGCGGACGAGCGAAGATAGTCGCTCACAGCCCTGACCCGATCATCATAGCTTGAGTCAATAATCTTGAGTTGTCGAATGAAGGTCGGTCGTTGGACAAGGATAGCTGTGACTTCGATTTCGTTCGGCCTTTCAGTTAGCGATGTCAGCAAGCCGGGAAGATTGTTCCGCTGAACAAATGCTATGAAGTTCGCCTTGAATCTGTCTCCATCTATCTGCGCGGCGCTGCCCTGTCGGATTAGTTCATCGGCCTGCTCCTTGGCCATTCCAATCGCAGACTCGCAAAGAACGTCTACCAATTCGGGGACAATAGTTGTTTTGATGAGTGCGCGCAGGCTCTCAAGTGGGTCGGTTTCGCTAACAATTGCCAATCGAGTTATGATGGCGGCGCGTTCATCGTGGCCAGCTGAAAGAAAGCGCTGAACGTAGGGGGCGCAAGCCGTAGGTTTCTTCTTTTTAAAGTTTGAAGCCACAGCGGCCGCCAGCTCTTCGACGTCGGCGTCTGAGTTGCAGTCGTTTAGTGCCGCGGCCAGCGAACCGGTGTGGAAAGGGGAAACGTAGATCTGAAACTGACACTTCTTGGGATCAATTGCTCCGCTTGCTGCGCTGTCGAGCCAATTGGCGATCGCCTTCCAAAGGTCTGCAGCCCAATCTGACAATGGATTTTGCCTGAGGGCACTTTTCGTTTGCTCTAGGGCGAGGCTGCCGTCGGCGTAATGGACAGCTACATCATCGAGCAGTTCTAAAGAAACATGAGCTCCGCCTGGACAAGTCAGAAGGTGATAGCAGAGCCGAACAGGTTGCAGCGCGAAGCCCAGATACGGCCCGGGTGCAGCATGCTTTGCAGCTCTTACAGCAACGTTCATTCCGCCCCTGCTCCGTAGACCGCGACGCTTTCTCCTCTTCTTTTATGCACGCCGCGGTTGATGGCAAATAAGGCTAAAGCATAGGCTGCGAATCGCGACGAGGGGAGTCTTCGCAGTGAGGCGCAGTAACCTCAGTGCACAACAAAAACGGCCGGATCTTCCGATCCGGCCGCTACTCAAACTCTTACTCGGCTAAGCCTACGCCACGCGACGCAACTTAGCCGCCGCCCTAACGGTAATTCTTCTCAGCTCGCCTGCTTCGCCGGCGCGGTGTCACCGACCTTCTTCTGGATGGCGCGCTTCAGCTCGACGGCGCGCGGGGAGAGGGCGTCGGGGTTGGCCTTGAGCAGGAAGGCATCGAGGCCGCCATTGTGGTCGACGCTCTTGACCGCGTTGGTGGAGACGCGCAGGCGCACGTTGCGGCCCAGGGCTTCCGACATGAACGTCACGTTGACGAGGTTCGGCAGGAAGCGGCGCTTGGTCTTGATGTTGGAGTGGCTGACCTTGTGGCCGACGAGGGGGCCCTTGGCCGTCAGTTCGCAGCGGCGAGACATGGCAAAATCCTTATCCGTGAACCCCCAACGATCTGCGGCCGCCATTTTTGGGCGCCACGGGGGCAAATTCTCTGTCCTTGCAGGGAGCGGGCGGACGTATAGGGGGGAAGGGGCGGGACGTCAAGGTTTTGGGCGGGGATTCGGCCGCCCGGGCGGTGCGCCCCCTCCTCCGCGCGCGGGGGAGGGTTGGGAGAGGGCTCTCTCCTCTGCGAGGCCAGACGTCATGACGGATGGTGTCCCCCCAGAGGAGAAAGCCCTCACCACGCTTAGCGCGACCTCTCGCGCAAGCGGGAGAGGTAAGGGAGCCCGCGGTTACCTTCCGATCACCAAAACGGCAATGATTGTCGCACCTTACCATCACATAAAGGGCGTATTCGCCGCCGAAGACTCAGGTGGAGTTCCCAGGGCGAGACGCCCCCACATTGTTTGCCGCCGTTTTTGGCTTAAGTAACAGCGCATCGCGCTCCGATTGGATTGTTTCGTGACTACAACGCCTCATTTTGCGCGAGACCTGCGCCCGGTCCGCCCAGGCCTGGCCGGCTGGCTGGCTGTCTTTTGCGCGCTGGTCTTGGCCCTGGTCCTGGCATGGGGCGTGGCGCCGGCCGCCGCGCAAGGCAAGCTCGAGGCGCAATATGAGGCGACGCTATCGGGCATTCCCGTCGGCAAGGGCGCCTGGAACATCGATATCCAGGACGACGTGTTCTCGGCGGCGGCCTCCGGCGGCACCACGGGGCTGCTGAAGTCGTTCACGGGCGGGTCCGGCACTGGCGCCAGCCAGGGGCGCATCGTCAATGGCGCGCTGGTGGCGACCGGCTACCAGGCCTCCACCACCACCCAGAAGAAGACCGAAGAGATCCGCATCACCCTCGACAAGGGCAATGTGAAGGATTTTGCCATCCTGCCGGAGCCGCCGGTCGATCCGGACCGCATCGTCGTCACCGAGGCGCATCGCCGCGGCGTCTGGGACCCCATGACGGCCTCGCTCCTGCGCGTGCCCGGCACCGGCGATCCCGTGGCGCCCGAGGCCTGCCACAACGCCGCGCCCGTGTTCGACGGCCGCATGCGCTACGATCTCAAGCTCGATTTCAAGCGCATGGAGACGGTGAAGGCGGAGAAGGGCTACCGGGGCCCGGTCGTGGTCTGCGCGCTCTATTTCGTGCCTGTGGCCGGCTACATCCCCGACCGCCCCGTGATCAAATACCTCGCCGCCCAGCGCAATATCGAGATCGCCTTCGCGCCGGTGGCGGGCACGCGCATCCTGGTCCCGTTCTGGCTGAAAGTGCCGACGCCGCTCGGGCCGGCCATGCTGGAAGCCACCAGCTTCGTCACCGTCCCCCAGCCCCCGCGGGTCGCGAAGACGCAGTGACCTTACCCTCCCCTGGAGGGGGAGGGTCGATCGCGCGCAGCGCGAGCGGGGTGGGGTGATCTCTCCGCACGAACGGTGCCCGTGGGGAGAGATCACCCCACCCCGTCTCACATTCCGCTGTGCTCCATGTGAGCCGACCCTCCCCCTCCAGGGGAGGGTAAAGAGAAGTCGCGTTATTTCAATCATTTACCTACTGTGCATGGGGTTGTTTTCGCAGTTTTTGTTTGGCGCCCCGGGCCCGGGAATCCATTTGACTCCACCCCGATTCTGATTCGACTCGGCGCCGTCCCCAGCTTTAACGAACCCGATCGCTTGTGCGGCCGCGCAAAACTCCATCTAGTGCGCAACCAATACGAGTCCCGCGACATGTTGCGTGAACGGAACAGGACTCACAGGGGAGTCAGCGATTCGGCCGCGATTCGTTCTAGAGTCGTTCCGAAGCTTAAAGCCAACGGGAAAAGCGTCGCAAAGTGAGACAGTTGCGCGGGATTTGGGGAGAGCGTTCCCACACACACGGTGTCGCCCGGCTTGACCGGGCGATCCAGTACGCCGCGGCGGTTGTGGTCGAGCCGAGAGGCCGCGGCGTACTGGATGCCCCGGTCCCGGCTCCGCCTGGGCTACGCCGGGGCCCACAGGGGGGCTCGGCCTCCCGAAGCTTCAGCAAAGGCGGCACGGGGCATGACAGCGGAGTGCGTGGTCGCCGCGTAGCGTTCGGAGACATGGCTGACAGGGGCCCAGCCCCCTCACCGCCTCATCCAGCACTGACATTCGCCCAAATCGCCACTACCTAATCCCTCAGACATGGCTTTTTCTTCCTCCCCCTTTGGCTCCGAGCGCGCACTTTCCGATCGAGTGCCTGGCGCGGGCGTCACTGCGGTGCTCGGACCGACCAACACCGGCAAGACCCATCTCGCCATCGAGCGGATGCTCGCGCATCCCTCCGGCATGATCGGCCTGCCGCTGCGCCTGCTCGCGCGCGAGGTCTACAACAAGATCGCCGATCGCGCCGGCGCGGCCAGCGTCGCGCTCGTCACCGGCGAGGAGAAGATCAAGCCGAAGAACCCGCGCTATTGGGTGTCGACCGTCGAGGCGATGCCGCGCGATATCGACGTCTCCTTCCTCGCCGTCGACGAGGTCCAGATCGCCGCCGATCTCGAACGCGGCCACGTCTTCACCGATCGGCTGCTCAACCGCCGCGGCCGCGACGAGACGCTGCTGCTAGGGGCCGCCACCATGCGCCCGATCATCGAGCGGCTGCTCCCGGGCGTCTCCATGATCACGCGGCCGCGCCTGTCCAGCCTCGAATTCGCCGGCGACCGCAAGATCACGCGCCAGCCGCGCCGCACCGCCATCGTCGCGTTCTCGGCGGATGAAGTCTACGCCATCGCCGAGCTGATCCGCCGCCAGCACGGCGGCGCCGCCGTGGTGCTGGGCTCGCTCTCGCCGCGCACACGCAATGCGCAGGTGGCGATGTTTCAGAACGGCGATGTCGATTATCTCGTCGCCACCGATGCCGTCGGCATGGGCCTCAATCTCGACGTCGATCACGTCGCCTTCGCCTCCGACCGCAAGTTCGACGGTTACCAGTTCCGCCGTCTGACGCCGGCCGAATTCGCGCAAGTAGCCGGCCGCGCCGGTCGCGCCACCCGCAACGGCACCTTCGGCACCACGGGCCGCTGCGCGCCGTTCGAGCCCGAGCTCGTCAACGCGCTGCAGAACCACACCTTCGATGCGGTGAAGGTGCTGCAATGGCGCAACTCCAGGCTGGATTTCTCTTCGCTCGGCGCCCTGCAGGTGTCGCTGAATCTCGCCCCCGGCCACGAGACCTTGACGCGCGCGCCGATCGCCGAGGACATGCGCGTGCTCGACCATGCCGCCCGTGACGGCGAGGTGCGCGATATCGCGCATGGCAAGGCGGCGGTGGAGCGCCTCTGGGACGTCTGCCAGGTCCCCGATTACCGCAAGCTGTCGCCGGCCGCCCATGCCGAGCTGGTGACGACGCTGTATGGCTTCCTGATGCAGAAGGCATGCATTCCCGATTCCTGGTTCGAGGCCCAGGTCACCCAGGCCGACCGCATCGACGGCGACATCGACACGTTGTCGGCCCGAATCGCCCAGATCCGCACCTGGACCTTCGTCGCCAACCGCCCGGACTGGCTGAGAGACCCCGAACGCTGGCAGGGGATCACGCGGGAGGTCGAAAATAAATTATCGGATGCGCTCCATGAACGCTTGACTGAGCGTTTCGTTGATCGTCGGACCAGTGTATTGATGCGCCGCCTGCGGGAGAACACGAGCTTGAATACTGAAATCGGCAAGACCGGCGAAGTCATCGTCGAAGGCCATGTCATCGGCCGCCTCGACGGCTTCACCTTTGCACCGGATGCGGCGGAGGCCGGCTCCGATGCGAAAGCCTTGCAGGCCGCAGCGCAAGCCGTGCTCGCCGGCGAGATCAATGCGCGCGCCGAGAAGCTCGGCAATGCGCCGGACGAGCAGTTCGTGCTCACCTCCGAAGGCATCATCCGCTGGACCGGCGATGCCGTGGCGCGCCTCGCCGCCGCAGACGACGCGCTGCATCCGCGCATCCGCATCATCTCCGACGAGCGCCTGACCGGCGGCCCGCGCGACAAGGTGCAGGCGCGGCTCGAGCTCTGGCTCAAGACCCATATCGAAAAGCTGCTCGGGCCGATGTTCGAGCTGTCCAAGGCCGAGGACGTCACCGGCATTGCCCGCGGCATCGCCTATCAGCTGGTCGAGGCGCTCGGCGTGCTCGAGCGTCCGAAGATTGCGAGCGAGCTGAAGGATCTCGATCAACCCTCGCGCGCCGTCTTGCGGAAATACGGCGTCCGCTTCGGCGCCTACCACATCTATTTCCCCGGCCTGCTCAAGCCCGCCGCGCGTGCGCTCGCCGCGCTGCTCTGGGCGCTGAAGCAGGACAATGTCGATCTCTCCGCGTTGTCGGGCGCGCAGCATCTGGCATCGTCGGGGCGCACCTCGTTCCCGGTCGACAAGCAGCTGCCGCGCGATGCCTATCGCGTGCTCGGCTACAAGCAGGCCGGCGAGCGCGCCGTGCGCGTCGATATCCTGGAGCGGCTGGCCGATCTGATCCGCCCGGCGCTGGCCTGGCGCGAGAATTCGCCCGGCGAAAAGCCCGCCGGCGCGTTCGACGGCCGCAGCTTCGTGGTGACGCAGGCGATGACCTCGCTCACGGGCTCGGCCGGCGAAGACTTCGCCTCTGTGCTGCGCGCGCTCGGCTATCGCATGGAGAAGCGTCCGCCGTTGCCACAGAAGCCTGTCGCCGTCGAGACGGTTGCGGCCGAGACACCGCCCGCCGAGGGCAGCGCGGAGACCTCGACCGAGGCCGCGGCGGAGGCCGTCGCCGGCCTGCCGGTGGAGCCGGCTGCATCCACCGAAGCCGCGGCCGAATCCGTCACGGTCGAAGACGCGCCCGGCATGGAGCCGCACGACGAGCCCGTCCATGAGGAGCCGGCGCTCGAAGCGTCACCAGAAGCGCCCGTCACGCCCGAGGACGCCCCCGGCATTGTGCCGCCCGCCGAGGAAGCTGCGGCGTTCACCGAGGCTGCCGGCCTCGAAGCCGCTGCTGCCGAGACGGCCGCGACGGAAGCTGCCGCATCGCCCGACGCTGCCGCGCCTGAGGGGGCGGCCGCGCCCACAGAACCCGCGCTCGTCGAGGTCTGGCGCCCGGCCGGCCGTCACGAGGATCGCAAGCCGCGCCACGAGCGCCATCGCCACCAGCGCCACCACCATCAGCCGCGTCCGCAGGTGGCTGCCGAAGCTGGCGCTGCACCCGGTGAAGCTGCTGAAGGCGCGAAGCCGAGCCATCGCCACGGCGGACATCGGAAGGATTTCCGCAAGGGCCGCGAAGAAGGTGGCGATCGCCGCGAGCAGCGCAGCGACAACAACCGCCGCTTCGAAGGCAAGGAGCGTGATCGCGGCAAGGGCAAGCCCGGCGATCGCGATGGCGGCCGCGAGCATCGTGGCCGCGACCGCGACAAGGGGCGCGATCGTCGCGATCGTGAGTCCGGCCCCTCGCTGCGTCCCTACGCTTCGAGCGCCAGTCCGCGCGAGCGCGACCGTCCCATTGATCCGAATTCGCCCTTCGCCAAGCTCGCCGCGCTGAAGGAGCAGCTGTCGGGGCGAAAGGAGTAGCCCCACGACCGAGCGCCAGCGCATCGACAAATGGCTGTGGCACGCCCGTGTGGTGAAGGCGCGCACCTCCGCCGCTGAGCTGGTCGTCACCGGCCATGTTCGCGTCAACGGCACGCGCGAGACATCGCCGGGGCATGCGATCAAGGCCGGCGACGTGCTCACCATCGCGCTCGATCGCACCGTGCGCGTTCTGAAGGTGATCGCCTTCAACGAACGCCGCGGCGATGCCGCCTCGGCTCGGGTGCTCTACGAGGAGCTCGGGACGCGCAATTAATTGCGCTTGTTATTCATTTCTTGGTCGATCAAACACACAAAGCCGTCATGATCGGGCCTTCCCGACCTTGCGGCGCCGGGCCATCCGCGCTAGGCAAGCCGCGACTTTTGAAAGAGCTTTTCGGAGCGTTGGATGACTTACGTCGTCACTGAAAACTGCATCAAGTGCAAGTACACCGACTGCGTCGAGGTCTGCCCGGTCGACTGCTTCTACGAGGGTGACAACATGCTCGTCATCCACCCCGACGAGTGCATCGATTGCGGTGTGTGCGAGCCGGAATGCCCCGCCGACGCCATCAAGCCGGACACGGAACCGGGCCTGGAAAAGTGGCTCGAGGTCAACGCCGAATACGCCAAGAGCTGGCCCAACATCACCCAGAAGAAAGAATCACCGGCCGACGCCAAGGAATTCGACGGCATGGAAGGCAAGTTCGAGAAATATTTTTCTCCGAACCCCGGCTCGGGAGACTAATTCGCGCCCAAACTTAACCCTAATAGCGGCGCTGCCGCCGAAAACCAGCCCTCAAGACCCCTAAATCATTGATTTTTGCGGGAAATGTGCTATATTGGGCACATTAAGCCGAACCCCGTCAGCCCCGTTGGCCCCTCTGGGTTCCCGTGAAACCAAATGTCGAACAGGGGCGTGGCAGTTTCCGCGCGCAGGCTGTGTCACAGAAAACGCGTAAAAAGAGTACTTCAGCGAGGGCTTCCCATAAGGAGGCCAAAAAAGTCGCCGCGGCCAGCCGTAGCGCATCCAAGGGTCGGACCGCGACGAAGGCGCCGGCTGCAAAGTCCTCGAAGAACAAAAGAAGCGCAATGCCTAACAAGACTGCCAAACCGGCCGCGAAAGCGACCGCTGCCAAGCCTGCTGCTGCCAAGCCTGTGATTGCCAAGCCAGTGACTGCCAAGGCTCCCGCTGCCAAGCCCGCGCCGAAGGCCCCTGTTGCTGCTGCGCCTGCCAAGGCTCCCGCCGCCGCCAAGCCGGCTGCCAAGCCCGCTGCTGCGCCGAAGGTCGAGGAAAAGAAGGTCGTGACCCAGCGTCAGGGCTTCAAGGCCAACGAATTCGTCGTCTATCCCGCTCACGGCGTCGGCCAGATCCTGGCCATCGAGGAGCAGGAGATCGCCGGTGCCAAGCTCGAGCTGTTCGTCATCAACTTCATCAAGGACAAGATGACGCTGCGCGTGCCGACCGCCAAGGTCGCCAATGTCGGCATGCGCAAGCTGTCCGATCCGGCCCTGGTGAAGAAAGCGCTGGAGACGCTCAAGGGCCGTGCGCGCGTCAAGCGCACGATGTGGTCGCGCCGCGCCCAGGAATACGAAGCGAAGATCAATTCGGGCGACATCGTCGCGATCGCGGAAGTTGTGCGCGACCTCTATCGCTCGGAGTCGCAGCCGGAGCAGTCGTATTCGGAACGCCAGCTCTATGAAGCGGCGCTCGACCGTCTCTCCCGTGAGATCGCGGTGGTGCAGCACTCGACCGAGACCGAAGCGGTCAAGGAGATCGAGGCCCAGCTCGCCAAGAGCCCGCGCCGCGCCAGCGCCAAGGCGGAAGCCGCCGACGGCGAAGCCGACACGGACGCCGAGGGCGATACCGACGATACCGATGGCGACGACACCACCGTCGCCGACGAGGCCGCGTAAGCGCCACGCCGATTGCAAGAGTTCAAAAGCCCGGCCGCTCGGCCGGGCTTTTTATTTGGGGCGTGAAGTGATGACGGGTCTTCGCGAACGTCGCCTCAACAAATTCGCTGTCGTCCCGGCAGAGGCCGGGACCCATATCCCAGGGAGAAGTTCGGCGAAGATTGGTTGTTCGGCACTCCTACCGATCGCAACGATAGATTCCGCGGTATGGCTCCCGGCCTTCGCCGGGACGACGAGAGGAGAGAGCATTCATCAAACGACGCGCGACGCTACTTCACCGGCCGCTTTTCGAGCTTCCTTGCCAGCGTCCGCCGGTGCATGCCCAGCCGGCGGGCCGCCTCCGAGATGTTGAACTCCGTCTCGATCAGGGTCTGGTGGATGCGCTCCCATTCCAGCGTCTTGATCGAGGTCGGCCGTGCATCGAGCGCGACCTCGGCGTTGCCTTCGGCCTTGTGGAAGGCGGCTTCGATGTCGTCGGTGTTCGACGGCTTTGCCAAATAGTGGCAGGCGCCCAGCTTGATCGCCTCGACGGCGGTGGAGATGCTGGCAAATCCGGTCAGCACCACGATCAGCATGTCCGGATCATGCGTGTGCAAGAGCTCGACGCAGGCGAGGCCCGAGGCGCCGCCGAGCTTGAGGTCGACCACGGCATGGCCGAAAGTACGCTCCTCCAGCACCTTCCGCATCTCCTCGATCGAGTCGGCCACCACGACCTCGTAGCCGCGGCGCTCGAACGAGCGCTTCAGCGTGCGCGCGAAGCCGGAATCGTCCTCGACGACGATGAGTGAACGGTCAGGCGTCAAAATTCCCTCCGATCGCGAGCGTTGCGAGCGGCAGCGTCAAGCGCACGGTGGCGCCGCGCTTCCTGTGGTTCTCGGCGGTCACGCTGCCTCCCAGCTTGCGTACGACGTTCACCACCAGGAACAGGCCGAGCCCGCCGCCGGCGCGCCCCTTGCTCGACTGATAGGGCTTGCCGAGCTGCGCCAGCATCTCCGGCGCAAAGCCCGGGCCGCGGTCAGAGATTGACAGCACGAGATTGTCGCCTTCGCGCTCGGCCACGAGCTCGACCCAGTCGCGCGAGACCTCATAGGCATTGTCGAGCACGTTGAAGATCACCTGCTTCAGCGCGACGTCGGAGACGATCGCGACGTCCTCGCCGAACGTGTTGACGAAATAGAGCGTGCGGGCCGAGCGCGCGTTGCGCCATTCGTCGACCAGCGCGGTGACGAAGGCCGTCACGGTCGTCGGCGAGGAGCCTTCGCCGCGCGCTTCGCCCGCCGACACCAGGATGCCGGTCACGATCGATTTGCAGCGCTGCAGCGAAGTCTCCATCTCCGCGAGATCCTCGGCCAGCTCTTGATCTGCGGCGAGATCCGGCATGCGGCGCCAGTCGCTGAGGATCACCGAGAGCGAAGCGAGCGGTGTGCCGAGCTCATGTGCGGCGCCGGAGGCGAGCAGGCCCATGCGCACGATGTGGTCCTGCTCAGCGGCATGCTGGCGCAGCGCCGCAAGATGCGCGTCGCGCTCGCGCAGATTCCGGTTGATGCGGGTGACGAACACCACCAGCAGAACGGCATTGAGCACGAAGCCCAGGAGCATGCCGGTAACTGTGAGACTGTAGGTCTCACTGATCGGGTTCGGCGGCAGATCGAGCGGCCGGTAGGCCAATGTCAGCCAAATGAAGCTCGCGCAGGTCAGCGCGACCAACGACCAGGTCGAGCGGGCATCCAGCAGCACTGCGCCGAGCGTCACTTGGAGCAGGAACAGCGAGGTGAAGGGATTGGTAGCGCCGCCGGAGAGATAGAGCTGTGCGGTCAGCGCAGCGACGTCCAGCATCAAGGCGACCAGCAGCTCGTTATTGGTGATCGCGGCGCGATGGCGCACCCAGACCAGGCTGGAGACGTTGAGCAGCACCAGCGCGCCGATCACCGCGCCCATCCGCTCCAGCGGCAGGCGAATGCCGAGGCCGAAATGCACGGCACCGATGGTCACGATCTGGCCGACCACCGCGGTCCAGCGCAGCTGGATCAGCAGCGCCATGTTCTTGCGATTGGTCTCGTCGTCGGTGGGAGCCGGACCGATCAGCTCGCTGCGCGCGTCCGCCTGCGATTGCAGCGTGACGGGCCCGCCGCCATGGGCAAGCGTTTGGGGAAGCGTCTTCCCGTCGTCAGGTCGGCTCGATGATCGTTCCAGCATCTGATCCCGTCCTGCGGGCGGCGGCATCCGAGCCGCCAGCCGGTTCCTGGACGAAGCGCTTGCGCCGGAACAGCCCGCCGCCGAATGTGACGAAAAACCTGCCGGCCAGCATGAAAGCCAGGGCAAACCACGTCAGCGCGTAGATCAGGTGGTTATTGGGAAAGCGGATCACGGTCAATCCGCCGATTGGACCGGCGGGAACTTGTGATCCGGCGTCGGCATCCACGAAGAAGGGCGCGACGTCATGAAGACCGCGTGCCGCCGCGATGGCGGCCACGTCCCGCGAATACCAGCGGTTGTGCTGGGGCACGTTGTTCCGGAGAAAACCGCCCTTCGGCTCCGTCACGCGGAGCAGGCCGGTGATCTCGACCTGACCATCGGGATTGCCGCCCCTGCGCGTCGATACGTCGCGCCGCTCGGACGGCACGAAGCCGCGGTTGATCAGCACCAGCGTGCCATCATCGCGCTCGAGCGGCGTCAGCACCCAATAGCCCGGGCCTTCCTCGGTGACGGCCTGAACCAGCGTCTCGCGGTCATGCAGGAAGCGGCCGCTGACGCTGACGTGCCGGTATTCGTCGTTTGCTGCGCTGATGGCGGGCCATGAAGCGGGCGAGGGGATCGGTTGGGCCGGAGCGTGGACGCGCTGCTCGACGCGGTCGATCAGAGCCAGCTTCCAGGCCCGTCGCTCGATCTGCCAGACGCCGAGCGCGATCAGAAGTACAAAGGCGACAAGCGAGAGGACCGTGAGCCACGGCGAGGGGCCGCGCACAGCCTCGCTGTGCGTCCCTCCTGTCCTGCGCGTCACGGTCCGAGCCTTGCTCAATCTGGAGCCTCGCTCAATTCATTCCCGTCATCTGGTGGACCGGCATCATGTTGCTGTTGAGGTGGCCCATCACCCACAGCGAACCGGACAGTGCGATCACCACCATGACGATGGTGAAGATCAGCGCCATCATGCTCCAGCCGTTCTCCGATGTCGTGTTCATGTGCAGGAAGTAGATCATGTGCACCACGATCTGCACGACCGCGAAGGCCATGATCACCAGCGCGGTGATCTGCTTGCTCGGCAGCGTACCGCTCATCACCAGCCAGAACGGGATCGCGGTGAGCACCACCGAGAGCACGAAGCCGAGCATGTAGCTCGAGAACGTGCCATGGGCGTGGCCGTCGCCATGGTGATGGTCGTCCGCATGGGCGGCGTGGGTATCGGTGCTCATCGCAGAACTCCCAGGAGATAGACGAAGGTGAAGACGCCGATCCAGACCACGTCGAGGAAATGCCAGAACATCGACAGGCACATCAGACGGCGGCGGTTGGCCTCGATCAGGCCGAACTTTTGCACCTGTACCATCAGCGTCACCAGCCAGATCAGGCCGCAGGTGACGTGCAGGCCGTGGGTGCCGACCAGGGTGAAGAAGGCGGACAGGAAGGCGCTGCGCTGCGGCGTGGCGCCCTCGTGGATCATGTGGGCGAACTCGGTGAGCTCGATGCCGATGAAAGCGGCGCCGAACAGGCCGGTGATCGCCAGCCACATCTGGGTCTGGGCGATCTTATTTTGCTGCATCGTCAGCATGGCAAAGCCGTAGGTGATCGACGACAGCAGCAGCATGGACGTGTTCACCGCGACCAGGTTCAGGTCGAACAGGTCCTTCGGCGCCGGCCCGGCGGCGTAGTTGCCGCCGAGCACGCCGAAGGTGGCGAACAGGATCGCGAAGATGAGGCAGTCGCTCATCAGGTAGATCCAGAAGCCGAGCGAGGTGCTGTAGCCTTCCGGATGGGGATGTTCGTCGGCGAGATAGAACAGCGGCTCGCCGGTTTGCGAGGGATTTACAGAGACAGTCATTTACTTGGCTCCGGCGAGCAGTTTGGTGCGCGCGTCCTCGGTCCGGATGACGTCTTCAGCCGGAATGTCGAAGTCGCGGTGGTAGTTGAAGGTGTGACCGATACCGACGGCGAGCATCGCAACGAAGCTCACGGCCGCCAGCCACCACATGTACCAGATCAGGCCGAAACCCATCGCGGTGGCGAAGCCGGCGAGGATGATGCCGGTGCCGGTGCTAGCAGGCATGTGGATCGGCTTGAACCCGGTGAGCGGACGCTGGTAGCCGCGCTTCTTCATGTCCCACCACGCGTCATTGTCGTGCACGACGGGGGTGAAGGCGAAGTTGTAGTCCGGCGGCGGCGAGGACGTCGCCCATTCCAGCGTGCGCGCGTCCCAGGGATCGCCGGTGACGTCCTTGAGCTGCTCGCGCTTGAGCAGGCTCACTGCGAACTGCATCAGCATCGAGAGGATGCCGATGAAGACGAAGAGCGCTCCGATCGCGGCGATGACGAACCAGATCTGCAAGCTGGGATCGTCGAACACGCGCAGGCGGCGGGTCACGCCCATCAGGCCGAGCACGTAGAGGGGCATGAAGGCCAGGTAGAACCCGGTGACCCAGAACCAGAACGACATCTTGCCCCAGAACGGATCGAGCTTGAAGCCGAACGCCTTCGGGAACCAGTAGTTGATGCCGGCGAAGGCGCCGAACACCACGCCGCCGATGATCACGTTGTGGAAGTGCGCGATCAGGAACAGGCTGTTGTGCAGCACGAAGTCGGCCGGCGGCACCGCGAGCAGCACGCCGGTCATGCCGCCGATCACGAAGGTCAGCATGAAGGCGATCGTCCACATCATCGGCAATTCGTAGCGGATGCGGCCGCGGTACATCGTGAACAGCCAGTTGAACATCTTCGCGCCCGTCGGGATCGAGATGATCATCGTGGTGATGCCGAAGAACGAATTGACGCTGGCTCCGGAGCCCATCGTGAAGAAGTGGTGCAGCCACACCAGGTACGACAGGATGGTGATGACGACCGTGGCGTAGACCATCGAGGTGTAGCCGAACAGCCGCTTGCCCGAGAAGGTCGAGGTGACCTCCGAGAAGATGCCGAACGCCGGGAGAACCAGGATGTAGACCTCGGGGTGGCCCCAGATCCAGATCAGGTTCACGTACATCATCGGGCTGCCGCCGAAATCGTTCGTGAAGAAGTTGGTGCCGACGTAGCGATCGAGCGACAGCAGCGCGAGCACGACGGTCAGGACCGGGAAGGAGGCGACGATCAGCACGTTGGTGCAGAGCGAGGTCCAGGTGAACACCGGCATCTTCATCATGGTCATGCCGGGGCAGCGCAGCTTGACGATGGTACAGATCAGGTTGATGCCGGATAATGTCGTTCCGACGCCGGCGACCTGCAGTGCCCAGATGTAGTAGTCGACGCCGACATCGGGACTGTAGCCGATGTTCGAGAGCGGCGGATAAGCCAGCCAGCCGGTGCGGGCGAATTCGCCGATGAACAGCGAGGCCATCACCAGCACCGCACCGCCGACCGTCATCCAGAAGCTGAAATTGTTCAGGAACGGGAACGACACGTCGCGTGCGCCGATCTGGAGCGGCACCACGTAGTTCATCAGGCCGGTGACCAGTGGCATCGCCACGAAGAAGATCATGATCACGCCGTGGGCGGTGAAGACCTGGTCGTAGTGATGGGCATTGAGATAGCCTTCCGAGCCGCCAAAGGCGAGCATCTGCTGGCCGCGCATCATCAGTGCGTCGGCGAAGCCGCGCAGCAGCATCACGATACCGAGGATCATGTACATGATGCCGATGCGCTTGTGGTCCACCGTGGTGAACCATTCGCGCCAGAGATAGCCCCAGAGACGGAAATAGGTGAGGCCGCCAAGCAGCGCGGCGCCGCCGAGGGCGACCACCACGAAAGTGCCGACGACGATCGGCTCGTGCAGCGGCAGCGACTCGAAACCGAGCCGGCCGAAGATGAGCTTGAGAAGATCAGGAGACATGCGCGTTCTCTTTAGGAGTCTGACTTCGGACGCTGTCCGAGGAAGAAGGACGAGGACTTCAGCGGCGTGAACGACGGCCGCTTCAGGCCGGCGCCGATGAGCGGCATTGTGTCGGTGGGCGCCTTGATCGACGCGGTGGTCTGGCCTTGCGGCGCATCCGGTGTGCAGGTGCCGGCGACGAAGGTCGGCTCCGGTCCGAGCACCGTGCCGCGCCGGGCATACTTGTCGTAGGTGAGCGGCAGGGTGTTGTTCAGGCCCTCATGGCCGTTGCCGCCCTTGGCGTCGATGGCCATCATCTCGCTCTGGCACATCTTGCCGGTCTCGACGCACATGTTGAGGATCAGGCGGTAGAGATCGGCATCGACGCTGCCCCAGCGCCGCACTGGCTCGTTCTGGCTGGGCTTCTCCAACTGGAGATATTCGGCCCGGCCGAGCGATCCGCCGGCGGACTTGGCGCTGGCGATCCAGGCATCAAAGCCCTTGTCGTTGAGGCCCTGGAAGTTGAAGTGCATACCGGAGAAGCCGGCGCCGCTGTAGTTCGCCGAGAAACCCTTATAGGTGCCGGCGTGGTTCACGACGGCATGGAGCTTGGTCTCCATGCCCGGCATCGCGTAGATCTGGCCGGCGAGCGCGGGGATGTAGAAGGAGTTCATCACCGAGGAGGCGGTGATGCGGAAGTTGATCGGGCGATCAACCGGCGCGGCGAGCTCGTTGACGGTGGCGATGCCGTAGTCCGGATAGATGAAGAGCCACTTCCAGTCGAGCGCGACGACATCGACCTCGAGCGGGGCTTTGGACTGGTCCACGGCGCGGTCGGCATGGATGCGGCCGAGGGTGCGATAGGGGTCGAGCAGATGCGTACCCATCCAGGTCAGGGCGCCCAGGCAGACGATGATCAAGAGCGGCGCCGACCAGATCACCAGCTCGAGCTTGGTCGAGTGGTCCCATTCCGGCTCGTAGCGAGCGGCCGTGTTTGATTGGCGATAGCGCCAGGCGAACAGCACCGTCAGCGCCATCACGGGAAGGACGATCAGGAGCATCAGGACGGTGGAGATGATGACGAGGTCGCGCTGCTGGGCAGCGATGTCGCCGGCTGGCGCCAGCACGACATAGTCGCAGCCGCTGAGTGCGGCAGCCAGAGGTAGTAGCGCCAGGATCTTGAGACGAGACACGGGCCGAGCCTTTGAGAATAAGTTTCCTTTGCGGGGCCAACGGGTAGCTGCGGCGCAACAATCCGGACATTGGACAATTTGTCCAATGTTGCAGTGCGGGAGGTTGGGTCAGACAAGGGCAGATTGCCTGGCGTCCGGCCGGGCGTTCGGCTTTGGTTTTCAGGACGTTAAGGGCGCACGAATGGCGACGGCACAGACCCCCGCAATGGCAGACCTCCACACGGGCGAACACGGCCACGATCAGGCCAGTCCCGGCGAGATCGCCATCGGCGTCATCATCGGCCGCACCTCCGAATTCTTCGACTTCTTCGTCTTCGCGATCGCTTCGGTGATCGTGTTCCCGCGCTTGGTGTTCCCGTTCGCGAGCGAACTGACCGGCACCCTCTATTCCTTCATGATCTTTGCGCTGGCCTTCATGGCCCGGCCGATCGGCACCGTCATTTTCATGACGATCGATCATGCCTACGGCAAAACGGCCAAGCTGATCTCGGCGCTGTTCCTGCTCGGCACCGCCACCGTGGCGCTCGCGTTCCTGCCCGGCTATCACGACATCGGCGTTGCCGCGATCTGGCTGCTGGCGCTGGCGCGCATCGCACAAGGTCTGGCCTGGGGCGGCGCCTGGGACGGCATGGCTTCGCTGCTGGCGTTGAACGCGCCGGCCTCGAAGCGCGGCTGGTACGCGATGGTGCCGCAGCTCGGCGCCCCGCTCGGACTGATCGTGGCGAGCGCGCTGTTCGCCTATTTCGCCGGCAACCTCTCGGCCGATGATTTCTTCGATTGGGGCTGGCGCTATCCGTTCTTCGTCGCCTTCGCCATCAACGTCGTGGCCCTGTTCGCCCGCCTGCGCATGGTGACGACGGAAGAATACGCGACGCTATTCGAGACCCGCGAACTCCAGCCCGCGCGCATTTCCGAGACCGTCGCGCGCGAAGGCCACAACATCATGCTCGGCGCATTCGCGCCGCTGGCGAGCTTCGCGCTGTTCCACATGGTCACGGTGTTTCCGCTGTCCTGGGTGTTCCTGTTCACCCGCGAAAGCCCGGTGCGCTTCTTGATCATCGAGATCGTCGCCGCCGTGTTCGGCGTCGCCGCGATCGTTGTCTCCGGCATCATCGCCGACCGTGTCGGCCGCAAGTCGCTGCTGATGGGATCGGCGATCGCAATCGCGATCTACAGCGGCTTCGCGCCGCAACTGCTCGATGCCGGCGCGTTCGGCGAGACCATCTACATGGTGATCGGCTTCATCCTGCTCGGCCTGTCCTTCGGCCAGTCCTCCGGCGCGATCGCCTCGAACTTCAGGCAGGCGTACCGCTACACGGCGTCCGCGTTGACCTCCGACATGGCCTGGCTGTTCGGCGCCGGCTTTGCTCCACTGGTCGCGCTGCTGCTCGCCACCAATCTCGGCGTCATCGCTTCGGGCGCGTATCTGCTGTCAGGCGCGTTCTGGACCCTGCTCGCGCTCTGGCTCAGCGGCCAGCGTGAGGCGGGGGATATGGACGCGGGGCGTTAGCTATAGCGCGTGTCGGGTGGGCAAAGCGCTTTGCGCCGCGCCCACCATCTTTCGGAGATCGCAATAGAGAAGTGGTGGGGACGCTTGCGCTTTGCCCACCCTAAGGCAGTCAGGCGAGTGTCAATCCGCCACGATCTTCACGCGATCGCGCACCTTCACCTGCGCGGTGCGATCGAGGCCATTGAGCACGCGGAAGCGCTCGGCGGGATGGTCGACGCCGGCCATGCGGTGGGAGAGCGACTCAACGGTATCGCCGGGCTGCACGGTGATGACCTTGATGCGCAGCGGGCGCGCGGCCTGGATCTCGTCGAGCGTCAGGCGGCGGAATGAGTTGACGGTCTCGCGCGCGTTGCGCTCGCTCTCGGTCGATTTCTGCCGTGTCGCGAAGATGAAGCGGTAGACGTCGCTACCGAAGCGCAGCGCATAGACCTTGAACTGCCACTGATCGCCCTTGGCGGTGGCGGATGCCGCCGGAAAACCGTTGATGGTGAGATCCTCGGTCGAGGCCTTCTCGACGCCTTCCATCCAGCCCGAATTGAGGTAGTCGCCGAGCGATTGTTCGGCCGGCACGCGCACGACGTCGAAGCGCATCGCCTGTGCGCCGCCCTCGCGCACGCCGATCACGGCCTGCGCGGTGTTGTCGAGCGTGAAATTGTCCGGCGCCTGGAAGGTGAAGCCGAGCTTCGGATGCAGGAAGCGCCGGCCGCGGACAAATCCTTCGCTGGGGTCTTCGCCATAGACGAGGTTGTCGATCGCGGCGAGATAGCTTTCGCGGTCGCGCTCGGCGCCTTCAGGCGCAGTGTATTGCCGCGCGATGTTCTGCGCGTTCTGCACCCGCTCCGGGGTTGCCGGATGCGACGAGGTGAAATCCTGGGCGCGCGGATCGAGCGAGCTCTTGCCGGCCTTCAGCTCGGCATTACGCTCCATCGCCGACAGAAAGCGAGCAGCGCCATAAGGGTCGAAATGGGCCTTGGCGGAGATGCCGACACCGATGCCGTCGGCCTCGAACTCCTGCTTGCGCGAGAAGCTCGCCATGGTGAGCTTGGTCTTGGCGAGCGCCAGCGCGGTGAGATCGGGATCGTTGCTCATGTCGGTGACGACGCGGGTGACGATCGCGGCCTGGCGAGCCTGGTCCTCGCGCATCGCGGCGTGCTTGGACAGCACATGCGCCATCTCGTGGCTGAGCACGGAGGACAATTCCGACGTATCGCTGGCAAGCGCGAGCAGGCCACGCGTGACGTAGAGCTGGCCGTTCGGCAGGGCGAAGGCGTTCACTGCGCCGGAATTGAGGATGGTGACCTTGTAGCCCTGGTCGGGACGGTCGGAGGCCGCGACCAGCCGGTCGACGGTCTTGCTGACGAGCGCCTCGAGCTTGGGGTCGTCATAGGTGCCGCCATAGCTCGCCAGGATGCGCTCGTGCTCCTTCTCGGTGGCCGGGGTTTGCGCCACGGCGGGCTTCGGCTTCGGCATCACCACGGTCGGCGGGGGCGCCGCCGTCTGGAACCGGCCCATATCGCCACAACCGGCGAGAGCCGTGCCCAGGACAAGGCACAGCGCAGCCGGCGCCGCCCGCAGCCGGCGGCGTTCACTCCGTACGTGCCGTTCTAGCACCGCATCCACGTCGCTTAACCCGTGCCTGGCCTGATCTAAGGCCTTACCCCTGTCGGCTCGCTTGCGCCCAGCAACTCGACCTGTCCCACAAGGCGCACATCGATGCGCGGCCCCGTATTCCCCTCAACCCAGCCCCGAACTCGAATACGCCTATTTTCCAGGGACTTAAGGGCGATGCCAGCGCTTTCGAACGCCGCTAGCGTGCGCTTTGAAATAGTCACGGCGAAGCCACGTGTCCAGTTCCGTCCGAAGTTGAGGTAGGTCGTTGCCCCAGCTTGCCGGACCGACAGGACTTTGCCCTCGACTACCGTAAAGCGCCCGATCTCCGCCAAAATATCGTCCGGACTTTCCGCGTTTTTTATGGCCGACGGGTCAGCCCAGCTGCCCATTTTTTGCCGCCGTGCCGCCGCCTCGGACGCCATCAGCGCGGTCGCGCAGTCCTTGTCCACAATCTCGGCGGAGACGACGGCGTCGCCCTGGGCGAGCAGCATGGCCTGCACCGAGGTGTCGTTTTCGCCGATGAAGACCAGCGCACCCTGGCGGCCGTAGCGGTCGGGCGTGTCGTCGGCGCTGCGCAGCGTCACGTCGCGGCCGGAGAGCAGTGAGGTCAGCGCCTGCTTCGTGGTCGCCGTCTGCTCGATCCCGGTGAGGCGGATCTCGCGCCCGTCATCGAGACGTACGCTGCGCGCATCCACGATCGCCGCGACGCGGCCCTCGCCTTGTGACTCGAAATGGCACGGTGTCGCGAACGCGCCGTGAGCCGCGACGAGAAGAAATGCGACGATGAGATGGAGCAGTTGCGTCACGTGACCCGGAAAGGTTGCATTGCGGCCGGACTTTAACTCATGCGCGGTGAGACGCGAAGGGTCTTCCTCACACGCCGTCATTGCGAGGAGGCCTTCGCGACGAAGCAATCCAGAATCTTTCCCGCGGATGCATTTCTGCATTGCTTCGCTGCGCTCGCAATGACGACGTGGAACGTCTTGCGTCTTCTCACCATTCCGCTTTGCGGAAAACATGCGAGGCAATCACGCATTCGCTTCGTTCCCGCGCTTGCTGCCCTCTCGCGCATGCGGCATGATTGCGGCAAGAGCAATAACCAAGCCGCCATCAGAGACAGGCGATAGAGGGAGGTCGTTTTCGATGAAGACTATTTTGTCCGGCATTTTTGCCGCCGCGCTTGCCCTCAATGCGAGCGCCGCGCAGGCCCAGGACAAGCCGTCGCTGAAGATCGGCGGCATCCTCGACATGTCCAGCCTCTATGCAGATATCACGGGCCCCGGCAGCGAGACCGCGGCCAAGATGGCCGTCGAGGATTTTGGTGGCGAGGTGCTGGGGCGCAAGATCCAGGTGCTGGCGGCCGATCATCTCAACAAGGCCGATCTCTCCGCCAACATCGCCCGCGACATGCTCGACAATCAAGGCGTCGAGATGATCTACGACGTCGCGGCCTCCGCAACCGCGCTTGCCGCCGGCGAGATCGCGAAAGCACGCAACAAGATCATCATGTTCAACGGCCCGGGCTCGATCCGTCTCACCAACGAAGCCTGCGGTCCCTACACCATCCACTATGTGTTCGACACCTACGGCCAGGCCAATGTGACCGGTCTTGCGGCCGTGAAGTCCGGCCTCGACAGCTGGTTCTTTCTCACCGCGGATTACGCCTTCGGCCAGGATCTGGAGAAGGACACCAGCGCCGTCGTGACCAAGACCGGCGGCAAGGTGCTTGGCAGCGTGCGCCATCCGCTCAACACGTCGGATTTCTCGTCCTTCCTGCTCCAGGCCCAGGCCTCCAAGGCCAAGGTGATCGGACTGGCAAATGCCGGCGGCGACACCATCAACGCCATCAAGCAGGCGGCGGAGTTCGGTATCACCAAGGGTGGCCAGAAGGTCTCGCCGCTGCTCGCCTTCGTCACCGATATCGACTCGATCGGGCTGGAGACCGCGCAGGGCTTGCTGCTTGCCGAGGCATTCTATTGGGACCTCAACGACGACACGCGTGCATTCTCGAAGCGCTTCATGGAACGCACCAAGCGGATGCCGACCTCGGCGCAGGCTGGAGTCTATTCCTCCGTCACGCATTACCTCAAAGCCGTGAAGGCGGCCGGCACCACCGATGCCGCGGCGGTGATCAAGGTGATGAAGGAGACACCGATCAACGACTTTTTCGCCAAGAATGGCAAGATCCGCGAGGATGGCCGCATGATCCATGACATGTACTTGTTCGAGGTGAAGAAGCCCTCGGAGTCGAAGGGCCGCTGGGACGATTACAAGCTGCTCGCCACCGTGCCCGGCAACGAGGCGTTCCAGTCGCTGGAGCAGTCGCGCTGCCCGCTGGTGAAGAAGTGACGGCGTGACGTAAGTCACGACGTCATTGCGAGGAGCTCTTGCGGTGAAGCAATCCAGACCGCATCCGCGGAGACATCTCTGGATTGCTTCGCTTCGCTCGCAATGACGGTGTGGTGAGAGCTCGGTCAAACAACGAGAGGGAGACGCCCGATGAACGACATGGTCCTGCAAAAGCTCGAAGGCGGGCTGCTCACCATCACCATGAACCGCCCGGAGCGGAAGAACGCGCTCAATCCCGACATGGTGCGCGGGCTGGTCGAGGCGGCGCGGCGCGCGGCTGACGATCCGGAGGTACGTGCAGTGCTGTTCAAGGGCGCGGGCGGTTCGTTCTGCGTCGGCGGCGACGTCAAGTCGATGGCGGAGGGCCGCGCGCCGCTGCCGTTCGAGCAGAAGTTCGCGAATTTGCGCCGTGGCATGGAAGTCTCGCGCATCCTGCACCAGATGCCGAAACCGGTGGTCGCGCAGCTCGATGGCGCGGCGGCCGGCGCCGGCCTGTCGATGGCGCTGTCCTGCGACCTGCGCATCGCCTCCGAATCCTGCAAGATCACGACGGCCTTTGCCAAGGTCGGCTTCTCCGGCGATTACGGCGGGACCTATTTCCTGACCCAACTGCTCGGCAGCGCGCGGGCGCGCGAGCTCTATCTGATGTCGCCGGTGCTCACGGCGAGGGAAGCTCACGCCATCGGCCTGGTGACCAAGGTCGTGCCCGACGCCGAGATCGACACCGCCGCGCACGAGCTCGCGCTGTCGCTGGCGCAAGGGCCCTCGATCGCGTTCGGCTACATCAAGCGCAACATCAATAATGCCGAGCATCTGGCGCTGGAGGATTGCTTCGACGGCGAGGCGATCCACCACACCCGCTGTGGTGACACCGCCGATCACAAGGAGGCCGCAAAAGCCTTCGTCGAGAAGCGCAAGCCCGCCTTCAGGGGCGAGTGACGATGTCGTCCTACATGCGCTTGCGGCAGATCTGCCTGGTCGCGCCGCAGCTCGAGCCGGTGATCACGGACATCGCCCGGATCATGGGATTGGCCATCTGCTATCGCGACGGCAATGTCGCAAAATACGGCCTGGAGAACGCACTGCTCCCGGTCGACACGATCCTGCTTGAAGTCGTGGCGCCCTTCAGGGACGGCACCACGGCCGGCCGCTTCATCGAGAAGACCGGCGGCCGCGGCGGCTACATGGCGATCTTCTGCTGCGATGATCCGGACGAGCGCGGCCGCAACGCCAACGCGCTCGGCGTGCGCACGGCCAACGTCATCGACCATGCACCTTATCATGGTGTGCAGCTCCACCCCCGCGACTGCCGCGCCGCCTTCATCGAGTTCAACCACACCGAAGGCAGCGACGATAGTCTGGGCGCCTATCCGCCGGCGGGACCAGACTGGCAGAAGTTCATTCGCAAGGATGTGACGCAGGCGCTGACGGCGGTGGAGATGCAGAGCCCGGACCCGCAGGGCCTCGCGGAGCATTGGGGCAAGATCATCGGGGTTGCGCCACGCGATGCCGAATTGAGACTACCGAACGCCACCTTTCGCTTCGTGAAGGGCGCCAGCGAGATCATGAGCGCGCTGGAGTTTCGGGTGACTGACGCGGCGCAGGTGCTGCATGCCGCCAAGGCGAAGGGGCTCGCCGTTGCCGGGAATGAGTTTCTGCTCGGCGGGGTGACGTTTCGCGTGAGTTGATCACGCTGTACCCTCTCCCCTTGTGGGCCTTGTGGGAGAGGGTGGCTTCGCGAGAGCGAAGCCGGGTGAGGGGTTTCTATCCCCATGAACAGTTTTGCGCACGGAGAGAACCCCTGATCCGGCGCTTCGCGCCACCTTCTCCCACAGGGGGGAGAAGGAAGAAGAGAACGTTCATCGCGACGCTCACCTTCCCTTAAAATTCGCTACCCGGCGCTCTTCCGTCGCCTTCACGCCTTCCTTGAAATCTTCAGTCGCGCGCAGCCTTGTCTGCTCGGCGAGCTCGTGATTGGTCGCGGCCATGACGCGGTCGGCGAGGCCGGCGCGCATCGTGGCACGGGTCGAGAGCAGGCCGAGAGGGGAGCATTCGGCGATCTCGCCGGCGAGCTTCATCGCGGCCGCCTTCACCTGGTCCTGCGGCACCAGCTCGTTGGCCAGGCCCCATTTGTAGGCCTCTTCGCCGGTGACCCGGCGGCTGGTGTAGAACATCAGCTCAGCATTGTTCTTGCCGATCAGCTCGGGCAGCGTCACGGTCAGGCCGAAGCCAGGATGGAAGCCGAGTTTGGTGAAATTCGCGGAAAAGCGCGCTTCGGGGCAGGTGACGCGAAAGTCGGCCGACACCGCGAGACCAAGGCCGCCGCCGATGGCTGCGCCCTGCACGGCGGCAACGATTGGCTTCTTGGCGCGGAAGATGCGCACGGCCTGGATGTAGAGGTGGCTGATCGGCCCGAGATTGTCGGCCGGATCGCCCTTCTTGGCTTGCTCGGCCTCGCGCGCTTCCTGCGCCTGCCGCGCCGGGTCGCCGAAATTGGCGCCGGCGCAGAACGCCTTGCCCTGCGCCGACAGAACGGAGGCGCGGATCTCGATATCGCGGTCGAACTCGTCGAGCGCATCCGCGATCTGGTTGATCAGCGAGATGTCGAAGAAGTTGAGTGGCGGCCGGCGGATCTCGATGGTGCCGACATGCCCGACCTTTTCGACACCGATATCTTTATACGTGCTCATAGATTGTCTCCAAACGTCCCGATACGTCCGTGGCGAAGAACCACCCCTCCCATAGGGAGAGGTCGGCGCGGAGCGCGAGGCTGGCAGGTCGCCACGAGCGTTACCGCAAGCCAAGTCCGCGGGCGATGATGCCGCGCAGCACCTCGGTTGTGCCGCCCTGGATAGTGAGTTTCGGTGCGGTCTTGATGGCGAAGTCGAGCTGCCGCTCCAAGGTCTCGCGGTTGGTCGCGGTCTCCTCGACGAAGGCGGCGAGATCGCGCACGCGATGCGGCAGCTGCTGCTCCCAGACCGTGCCGATGTCCTTGACGATGGACGCCTCGACCACGGGCTCCTTGCCGGCTTCGAGCATGCCGGCGACCGAGACCGACATGCGCCGCATGGTGTGGAGCTGCGCGACCAGGCGCCCGATGCCTTCGGCGCTGCGCGTATCCGGATTGGGCCCGACTGCGCGCACCAGCTCGGTCAGCACGTAATAGGTTTCGAGGAAGCGCTCGGGGCCCGAGCGCTCATAGGCGAGCTCGCTCGTCGCCTGCTTCCAGGCGCCGTCGACCTCGCCGAGCACGTGGTCGTCGGGGATGAAGTGATCGGTGAAGACGACCTCGTTGAACTCGTACTGGCCGGTGATCTGGCCGATCGGGTTCACCTTGATGCCCGGCTGCTTCATCTTGACCAGGAACTGGGTCAGGCCGTGACGGCGGTTTTCCTTGGTCGGCGGCGAGGTCCGGAAGATTGCGATCATGTAGTCGGCGATGTGTGCCGACGAGGTCCAGATCTTGGTGCCGTTGATGAGATAGCCGCCGTCGGTCTTGGTCGCGCGCGTCTTCGCCGCGAACAGGTCGGAGCCGGAGTTCGGCTCGCTCATGCCGATGGCAAAGCAGATCTCGCCGCGGCAGATGCGCGGCAGGATGTCCATCTTGATGTGCTCGGGCGCATATTTCAGGAGCACCGGGCCGCTCTGGCGGTCTGCGACGAAGAAGCGGCGCGTCGGCGCGTTGGCGACGCGCATCTCCTCGGTCACCACGTAGCGTTCGAGGAACGAGCGCTCCTGGCCGCCATATTTCTTCGGCCAAGTCATGCCCAGCCAGCCCTTGGCGCCGACCCGGCGGGAGAACTCCGGCGCGTCGGTGTCTTCGCGGTTGGGCTTGTGCGGATCAAAAGTGCCGGCGGCGATTTCCTCGGCGAGGAAGGCGCGGACTTCCTTGCGCAGCTGCTCGCACTTCTCGGGCAGGCGGATCGGATCGAAACGGAGGGCAGCGGTCATTGTTGTCTCGTCCCCTGATCAGCGCGAAGCCACGAGCGGCCACAATTCGTCCGCGCCGCGGTTTGCTATGAGCTTGCCGAGCTCGACGGCCCAGTAGCTCTCCGAGCCGAAATCGTCGCGCCAGGCCAGCGCGCGCAGTGAGTAGCGGTGCAGGATATGCTCCATAGTGAAGCCGATCGCGCCATGGACTTGATGCGCGATACCGCCGCCCTTCTCGGCCGCTTCCGCGCAGCGGATTTTCGCGGAGGCGGCCTCGAGATAGACCTCGTCGTTGAGCGATTTCGCATTCGCGATGGCGTCGGCCGCCGAGGTTGCGGCCGCGAGCGCTGCGGCGGATTCGCCGGCAAGCCGCGCGAGATTGTGCTGCACCGCCTGGAATTTCGAGATCTTCTTCTCGAAGGCGACGCGTTCGTTGGAATAGCGCACGGAGATGTCGAGCATGGATTCCAGCGCGCCGGCGATCTGGAGGCTGCGTGCGACGCCGCCCATCAGCATCAGATTGGTCTGCCCAAAGCCCTTCGGTGCGGGCTTAATCGCAACGGGCTGCACTTTGTCGAGCGTCACGGTGTCGCTGTGGTCGTAGCCGACATTGAGGCCGGCCTCGATCCGCGCCTTGGTCGCATCCACCAGCGCAATCGCGGCGCCGTCCTTGCCGTGCGCCAGCACCGCAAAATGCTTCGCCGATTTTGCGAAAGGCACGCCGCGGGCGCGGCCGGAGAGCAAGCCGTCGGCATCGAGGCCGACGCGGTCCTTCGGAGACGCCGGCAGCACCGTCATCTCGCCGTCGGGCGAGGCGATCCTGGCCTGCGCCAGCAGCCAGCCGGCCAGCATGGTCTCGGCCAGCGGAACTGCGACGGCGAAACGGCCGGCGGCGTTCAACAGCGCAAAGCCGTCGGCGAGGCTTGCGCCGGAGCCGCCGAGATCGTCCGGTACCCAGGAGAGCGGCAGGCCGGCTTCGCTCAGCGCCTGCCACAGCGGCGCCTGCCAGGTATTCTTCTTGTCGTTGTTGATTTCTTGCGGATCGGCGAGATCGGCGAAGATTTTCTCCGCGGTCTCGACGACGATATTGTCACTCTCCGCCACAGCGTTCCCCGTGTCTTGCCATTGGCGCGTCCCGCCTCCGTGGGGCGGCGCGCACGTTCTTCTTGCGCCCGATGATCGGAAAAAGCCATGGCCCTGACAAGCGTTGATCGCAGGTCAACCTGCGGTGCGGGCATGGGCGCAAGGACCAATTGGAGGCTAATTCCGCTTAGCGGAGTTTGCTCGATTTGCAGGGCGCGGCAAACTCGCTAAACAGGGCGCCGCGATCAAAGTCAGGGGAAGGAGATCGGGATGGCAAAGGACAGCTTGTGCGCAATCGTGACGGGGTCTGCTTCCGGCCTTGGCGCAGCAACCGCGGAAATTCTGGCGCGGAGCGGGGCGCGGCTCGTCATCAACTATTCGTCGAGCCAGAAGGAGGCCGAGGCTACGGCTGAGCTCTGCCGCAAGGCCGGCGCGGCGGAGGTGCTGGTTGCGCAGGGCGACGTCTCGAAGGATGAGGATTGCCGCAAGATCGTCGCTGCCGCTGCGCCTTGGGGCCGGCTCGATATCCTCGTCAACAATGCCGGCACCACCAAGCACGTGGCTCACGCCGATCTCGATGGGTTGTCGGCTGAAGATTTCCAGCGGGTCTACGGCGTCAACACCATCGGCCCGTTCCAGATGGTGCGCGCGGCGCGCAGCCTGCTGGAAGCCGCTGCGAAGTCTTCGGGGCGTCCGTCGGCGGTCGTGAACGTCTCCTCGGTTGCCGGCATCAGTGGCGTCGGCTCGTCGATCGCGTATGCCGCGAGCAAGGGCGCGCTGAATACGATGACGCTGTCGCTGTCGCGCGCGCTCGCGCCGCTGATCCGCGTCAACACGGTCTGCCCCGGTTATATCGATACGCCCTGGTTCACCAAGGGCCGCGGCGAGGCCGGCGCCAAGCAGGTGCGCGACAGCGTCGTGGCGAAGGTGCCGCTCAAGGTTGCCTCATCCGCCGAAGATATCGCCCAGCTCGTCTGCTTCCTGGCAATGCCGGCCTCCAGCAACATGACCGGCGAGGTCGTGCGCATGGATGCGGGGATGCATTTGGTTACGTGATTGGGTGTCTCGCCGCTCTCTCCCCGTCATGGCCGGGCTTGACCCGGCCATCCACGTGTTGTCACGCAGATCAAAAGACGTGGATGCCCGGGTCAGGCACGGGCATGACGATGTGGAGGCGGTGTGCCGCCCCTCGCTGGCTACCCCTTGATCACGCCGCTCGCCACGAGGCGATGCCAGATGAACAGCACCACTACGGCGCCGATCGTCGCCGTGATGAAGCCGGCACCTTGGTCAGGGCTGTAATGGCCGATGGCCTGGCCGACGAAGGTTGCCAGAAAGGCGCCGGCGATGCCGAGGATGGTGGTGAGGATGAAGCCGCTCGGATTGTTCGGTCCCGGCGCAAGCCAACGCGCGATGAGGCCGGCGACGAAGCCGACGACGATGATCCACAACAGGCCGCCCATGCTCATGAGTGTGCTCCCCTTCCCGAGACCGCCATCAGATTCGCCCCGAGAGTTCGTTCTCAGTCGGCAGCCGTCCGTCCGGCGTCAGATGATCGATCACCTGCGGTAGATATTGGCTGAGACCAGAGAGCAGCTCCTCGCGTGACAGGCCGCTCTGGGCGGACAGGCTGTCGATCTGGTCGGCGCCGAGTGCGCTGGCGAGATCGCCCGGCGCGATCGGCTTGTTCTCGCCCTTGCCGACCCAGGAATTCGCGGTGTCGCCGTGACCGCTCTGCTGCAGCTGGTTGAGGAGATCGCCAAGCCCGCCGCTGAGCACGGTGCCGGCCGCGCCGCCCGCAAGCAGGCCGCCGAGGCCGCCCTTCAGTATATCGCTCAGTCCGCCACCCGCACCCGCGTTCACCGGCGGAGGCGCGGGCGACGGTTGCGGCGCCGAGCCCGACTGATTGGCGGTGAGATGCTTGAATGCCTTCCAGGCGAGGAGGCCGAGCAGCGCCATGGTCATCGGCGACATGCCGCCGGAGGATGATTGCTCTGAGCTGGGTGTGCTTGGGCCGCGCGGGCCTTTCTGCATGCCGTTGAGGACGTCGAGTAGACCCATGATGCTCTCCTTCGTCTCGTTCGGCGAGCGCTCGCCGCTGACTGCTCCCCGGGCGAAATCATATGGGGCACTCATGACGGTTACAAGGCGGCTGCGACGCAACCAATGGGCAGGCGGCGTTGCCTCTGCTATCGAAGGCCGGTCCTTCAGGGAGCGAGTTCAATGGTTACGGATCGACCGATCGTGGTGGCCGGCGCCGGCGCCATCGGCTGTTTCGTCGGCGGCATGCTGGCCGCGTCAGGCCGGCGTGTCGCGCTGCTGGTGCGGCCGCGGGTGAAGACCGAGATCGAGCGGTTCGGTCTGCGGCTGACCGATTTCGACGGCTCCGAGAAGAGGCTTGGCGCGGGTCAGCTTGCGTTGTCCGAGGATCCTGCGATCTTCCACGGCGCCGGCATCGTGCTGGTGACGGTGAAGAGCGCCGACACCGCCGCTGTCGCCGATCAGATCGCGCAGCATGCGCCGCAGGATGCGGTCGTCGTCTCACTCCAGAACGGCATCGGCAACGTCGCGGTGTTGCGCGAACGACTTGGCGACCATTTTGGCGGCCGGCGCGTGCTCGCCGGCATGGTGCCGTTCAACGTGGTCGCGATGGGCGAGGGCCGCTTCCACCGCTCGAGCTCCGGTGACATCCATGTCGGAGAAGACGAGGCGAACACCGCCGGGGCGCTTTCGGTGCCTGGCCTTGAGGTGCGTGCGAGAGGTGACATCACCGGCGTGCAATGGGGCAAGCTGATCATCAATCTGAACAACGCGCTCAGCGCGCTGTCCGACATGCCGCTCGCCGCACAACTGGCGAATCGCGAGTGGCGAAGATTGTTCGCCGACCAGATGGCGGAAGGGCTGGCTGCGCTGAAGGCCGCCGGCATCGCGCCGGTCTCGTCGACGCCGATCCCGATGAAATGGTCTCCGGCATTGCTGCGGCTGCCTGACATGATCTTCGACGCGATCCTCGGGCGGACCATGAAGATCGATCCCGAGGCGCGCTCCTCGATGTGGCAGGATCTGAAGCAGGGCCGTAAAACCGAGATCGACTATCTCCAGGGTGCGGTCATCGCGCTCGCCGAGCAAAACGGCGTGGACGTGCCGCTGATGCGCCGCATTGTTGCGCTGATCAAGGAAGCCGAGGCGGCCGGCAACGGCCCGCCGCGGCTGACGCCGCAGCAGATCCGCGGGTCGGCGTGAGTGCGAAGGAGGTACGCCATGAAGCGTTGTCTGATGATCGGGGTCGCGCTGGCCGCGCTCTGCGGCGCATCGACGCTCGCCCTTGCGAGGCCGCCGACGGTCGTGAACTCTCCGGGCTATGACAGGCGATTGCAGGAGAGCAGGTCGCAGTTGGGTGGTTCGCCGACGGTAATGGCGCCCGCGAATCCAACGGTGCCCACGTCCAAGCGCAGCAAGAAGAAGCATCCAAACTGAAGCCTCACCCTCCGCCGGCGTCCCGGATCGGGGCTGACGCTTCTCCGGGAGGACAGCGGAGTTTGCGGCCGCCGCGGAACGAAAGCCGAGAAGCTTACCCCTTTTTCGCGGGTTTGCTCGGCGTCGGGTTGAACAGCTTCTTCAGGTCGTTCAGGCTTTCCGATAGCCGCGGCCATTCGCAGCTGAACGAGCCCTTGGTGCAGGGCGCGCTCTTTGGTCTCGTGCCCACGGCCTGCTGAACCTTCGGCCGCTCGACCGGGATAGGCACGCGCTCGACTTCGGTTCGCAGCGCGACCTGCTGAAGCTGCCGCACCTGTTGCTCTTGCTGCTCGCGCTGCTGGCGCGCGGTGGCTTGGGCCGCTTCATTGCTGCGGCGCTGATTGGCGAGATAGGCGGTGTAGGCTTCGTCGATCTTCTTCTGCTCCTCCGGCGTCGGATTGGGGCCGGCGATGTCGAAGGTGCGATCCTGGAGGAAGTCGTAATAGGAATAGCCGCCGCCCGGCTTGCGGCGGCCGGCAAACTTGGCGTTGCAATCGGCAAGCGCGGCTGTCTTCTCGGTCTTGGTTGCGGCCTTCTCGGCGGCGTCGGCGCATTCCTCGAAATCGACCGGCGCACGTTTCCACCATTGCGCCTCGGCATGCGCATGCATCAGCAGGTAAAACCCTGTTGCGGCAACGACAAGCAGCGCTGCACGATGCGATGTAACGACGGCCGACATTCTACGAGAGCATTCCCTATCAGACTCAACCCGAACTGAGTCGGGTCGGATTTTTGCCCCTTTATCGCCGCCTTGTCACCCATGGAACCCACATGGAACCCGGGAATTTCATGGCCGGGATGCTGACATTTTGTGCTTGACGTGGCGTGGGAGTCACAGCGTCGCGCCGGCAGGCTGTTACACTTATGTTGCGAGCGCCTCACTCCCCGCGGCAACGCCAAGAACACGAAGTGGAAACGCCTGATGCTGCTCCCCCTGTCCGATGTGCCGCGCTGGTACGCCGAGCGCAAACCGCAAGGCACGATCGCTATCCGTCATGGGCAGGACACGCTGACATGGGACGAGCTCGAGCGTTGCGCCAATCGGCGCGCGCGGGCGTTCGCGGCCAAGGGCGTCAAGCCTGGCGATTTCGTCGCGATCGGTTTGCCCAACGGCAACTCGTTCTTCGAGACCTCCTTTGCGGTATGGAAGTGCGGGGCGACGCCGACCTCGCTGTCATGGCGGCTGCCGCGCGGCGAGGCCGCCGCCGTGCTCGACATCCTCAAGCCCGCGCTGGTGGTCGGCGGCGAGGCCGACTGGAATGCGCCGAACCGCCTGCCTGCGGATTTCGTGCCGGAAGGTGTTTCGGACGAGCCGCTCAATCCGCCGGTGGCGCGCTACTGGAAGGCGATGACGTCAGGCGGCTCGACCGGCCGTCCCAAGGTGATCCTCGATCACCATCCGGCGGTGACCGACACCGTCGCGGCGCCGCCGCTCAACATTCCTTTCGGCGTCTCGCTGCTCAATCCCGGCCCGCTCTACCACAATGCGCCGTTCATCGTGTCGCACTATGCGCTGTTCGCCGGCGGCAAGCTCACCGGCCTCACCAAATTCGATGCCGAGGAGACGCTGCGCCAGATCGAGCGTGAGCGCGTGCAATGGGTCAATTTCGTGCCGACCATGATGCACCGGATCTGGGCGCTGCCGGAGAGCGTGCGCAACTCGTACGACCTATCGAGCCTGCAGACGGTCTTCCATATGGCGGCGCCGATGCCGCCGTGGCTGAAGGAGAACTGGATCGCCTGGCTCGGACCGGAGCGGATCTGGGAGCTCTATGGCGGCACCGAGCGCCAGGGCGCCTGCATCATATCAGGCACCGAGTGGCTGACGCACAAGGGTTCGGTCGGCAAGATCGGCGATATGGCGAAGCTTCGCATCATCGGCGAGGACGGCAACGATGTCGCGCCGGGCGAGACCGGCGAGATCTACTTCCTCAACAATGACGGCAAGGACGCCACTTATCACTATCTCGGGGCCGAGCCGAAACGCCGCGCCGATGGCTGGGAATCGCTCGGCGATATCGGCCGGCTGGATGCAGAAGGCTATCTCTATCTCGGCGACCGCCTCGCCGACATGGTGCTGCGCGGCGGCGCCAACATCTATCCGGCCGAGGTCGAGGCTGCCGTCTCCGCCTGTCCCGGCGTGCGCTCCTGCGTGGTGGTCGGCTTGCCCGATCCGGAATTGGGCCAGCGCGTGCATGCGATCATCGAGCCGGAGCCCGATGCCGACGGCCAGGCCATTGCTGATGGAATGGCAGATTTCCTCAAGGACCGGCTCAGCCGCTACAAGCACCCTGAAAGCTTCGAATTCGTCAGCGCCCCGCCGCGCGATGATTCCGGAAAAGTTCGCCGCACGCTGTTGCGCGATGAGCGCGCAGCATGGATGAAGGAAGGGCGCGCTTTCCGGATTTTACCGGCGAAGGCGCGGGCGCACGCCGAATGAGACAAACACGGAAGGATTGACATGACGATCACCATCGCAGCGAGCAGCGTGCCGAAGCCGCCGGCCGATATCATCGAAGGTTTCAGGCACGCGCCGACCTCGGTGATCTCGGACAATCTCGCCCGGCTGCCGGGCGCAGTGGGGCTAAGGCCCTATCACCGCGGCGGCAAGCTGGTGGGGACGGCCTTCACCGTGCGCACCCGTCCCGGCGACAATCTCGCCATTCACCGTGCGCTCGAACTGGTCGGGCCCGGCGACGTCATCGTGGTCGATGGCGGCGGCGACGAGACGCGCGCGCTGGTCGGCGAGATCATGAAGAACATCGCGCAATGGCGCAAAGCCGAAGGCTACGTCATCGACGGCGCGATCCGCGATGTCGCGGCCTTCGCAGCGGACGACTTCCCCTGCTATGCGCGCGCGGTGATCCATCGCGGCCCCTACAAGAACGGTCCCGGCGAGATCAACGTGCCTGTCACGGTCGGCGGCAGCGTCATTTCGCCCGGCGACATCGTGGTCGGCGACGAGGACGGCGTGGTGTCGTTTCCGGCCGCCGGTGCTGCCGCGCTGCTGGACGCGGTGCGCGCCCAGGTCGCGCGCGAGGAGGAGACCATGAAGGCGATCCGCGAGGGCCGCTACCAGGGCTCCTATGGCAAAGCCTGATCGCAGAAGAACGAGGGGAGGATGACGTGAGCCAGAAGGACGAATTCCACAACATCGACAATCCCGGCGACGGGCTGTTTCGCGAGCTTGCAGCCGGAGTGACCACGCGCATCTTCTCCGGCGAGCAGGCGATGCTGTCGGTGGTGACGCTGGCGCCGCATGCGCAAGGCGCGCTGCATCATCACCCCGAGGAGCAATGGGGCGTGCTGCTCGACGGCTCGGCGATCCGCGTTCAGGGCGATGAGGAAGTCCCGGTGAAGAAGGGCGATTTCTGGCGCACGCCCGGCAACGTGCCGCACACCATGCGGGCCGGCCCCGACGGCGCCCGCGTGCTGGACATCTTCAGCCCGCCGCGGCCAGAATACAAAAAAGCAGGGTCGGGCTTCGGCACGACCTAAAGCATGATCCGGAAAAGTGCGAAGCGGTTTTCCGGAAAGATCATGCGTAAACAACAAGCTAAAGCGCGATGACGATTCATCCAAATCTCATCGCGCTTTAGCGCTCAAAAGTAGAAAAGCGCGAAACAAAAGGGAGGGGACCATGACGATCACACGGCGGGCCCTGCTGGCCGCGCCCGCCATCCTCGCGATGGCACCGGCAAGCGCGCAAGCCTCGAAAATCACGCTGGTCGTGCCGTTCCCGCCGGGCGGCTCGACCGATGCCATGGCGCGGCTGCTGCAGAGCAACCTGCAGACAAAGCTCAACCGTATCGTCGTGGTCGAGAACAAGTCGGGCGCCGCCGGCGCGCTCGGCGCAGCGCAGGTCGCCAAGAGCCCGGCGGATGGTGCGACGTTCCTGGTGACGTTCGATTCGCATGCGGTGATCCCGTCGATCCTCGACAAGCCGCCCGTCGATGTCGAGCGCGAGCTGATGCCGGTGTTGCTGATCGGCACCGCGCCCTACGTGATCGCGGCCGGCGCCGGCCGTCCCTACAAGAGTTTTGCCGACGTGGTGGCCGCCTGCAAGACGACGCCCGGCGCGGTGAAATACGCCTCCGTCGGCATCGGCACGCTCGGCCATCTCGCCATGACCGTGCTCGGCAGCAAGGCCGGCGTCGACATCATGCACGTGCCCTATCGCGGCGGCGGCCCGGCCATGAACGACGTGCTCGGCGGCCATGTCGATCTGATTGCGGGATCGGCGGCGCTGGTCGCAGCCCAGCTCGGCACCAACATGCTGCGCCCGATCCTGCAGCTCGGCCGCGAGCGGCTGCAGGCCCTGCCGGATACGCCGACCGCGATCGAGGCCGGCTTTCCCGATTTCGAGACGCTGGCCTGGTGGGGCATCTTCGCGCCCGCGGGCACGCCGCCCGACATCGTCTTGGCCATGGCGACCGCGTCCCGGGAGATCCTGAGCGAGCCCGCGACTGCCGCCCAGCTCAAGGAGACCCAGCACATGACGCTGCTGCTCCAGGACGGCCCCGCCTTCAAGACCTTCTTCGACAAGCAGGTCGCCTATTGGGGCAAGGTGGTCAAGGACAACAACATCAGGGCGTAAGAGGCCTCAGCCCGGGATTGCCATCCCGGGTCCGGTGGCAGGTCCGGTGCGCTCGCGCTGAGCGTCAGAGCATCTTGCCAACGATCTTCGTCATATCCGCTGCCGAAAACGCGCGCAGCGTTTCGGTGCGGACATTGCCGAGTGCGCTGAGACTAAGGCTGAGCGACATCGCTGCAGCCTCATCTGGAGCCTCGAGAACGGTCACAACGTCATATCGTCCCTGCGTCCAGACGATCTCTTTCACAGTCACGCCGAACGTTTTGGCCATCTCCTTGAAGGCTTCGGCCCGCTTCGGCGAGTCCTTGACGTTGCGGACTCCCTGATCCGTGAAGTTGCCTAGCACAACATAGGTTACCATGGTCGTCCTCCCTGGATAGAACTTGAGGAAACCGCGCCGAGCTTGCCACGGCGGCTGAGACGGCGCCACTTGCGCGTTGGAACGTCAGCAGATGCGACTTATTCGGTCAGGACAACGGCCGAGCGAAACTGAGCTCATGGCCGTCGGGGTCGGTGAGATGGAAGTAGCGCTCACCCCATTCGGCATCGCGCGGCGTGGTGGACGGCGGCCACCCGGCGGCACGCGCCTGTGCGTAGGTCTCGTCGACATCGGCCACGTAGAAGATGACCCGGCCCCACCAGGACCAGCGCTTGTCTTCCGGCTGCGCAGTCAGGTTGAGATAGCCGGTGCCGGCGCGAAAGCTCGTGAATGCGGCGGCTTCACCGCCATACAGCAGCTCGAATCCGAGCGAGCGATAGAAATGCACGGCACGCGCCATGTCGTGGGTGCCGAGCGTGATGGCGCTGATGCTCTCGATCATGTGGGCTGCTCCGCCAAGAGGGATCTCGGCGCATTGTACGGCCGCCTTGCTCAGCTTGCAGATGATCTGGCCCGCCTTGCGGCTGGCGAACCGCATCCTGCTCTGCTATGAGGAGGCCGAACCCGCAGCTATCGGGTTCCGCGGTCCCGTAGCTCAGCCGGATAGAGCGGCGGTTTCCTAAACCGTAGGTCGGAAGTTCGAGTCTTCCCGGGATCGCCAGCCTCCGACCGCAAGAAACCCTATAAGCAAAGGGATTTGTGCTTCGTACGCGCTCCGTTCCGGTGAAAAACTCGCGCCAAAACGATATTACCGTCGATTACGCTCAGTACCATTGATTTCAACGGGTTACGCCCCAGTACCGTCTGTTCCGTGCAACACGGATGCAACACGGACGAGGTGTCGTGTTCGTAATTCGTTTCCTTTCCAATAGACAATTCGAAGCTCGTTTTCTGGACATTCCAGTCCGACAAATGGCCTGTGTTGGAATGAGATCGGAGGCGGCTTCGAGACTTCCGCACAAGCTGTAGCATGACCCCGCCGAGGGTGCCGCCGACGAAGCGCGCGCGGTGGCGATTCGGCTACTCGAAACTCGGCGCGGCTTCGCAGAGCGGAGTTGCTGTCTTTGGGGAAATGTCTGCTAAGTTGTGCCGACAGCCCTCACATCGAACGATTGGCTTCCGATATGGAATTGGACGCAAAGCCGCCCGTCGAAGGCACAAATTTTCGATTCACGATCTCGGGCGGTATCGGCACCACCCGCATCACTGTGCAAAGTGAACGGAAAAATGCTGCACGACGGCGATTGCCCCGATCCGCCTTGTCACGCGGAGATGCGCATACCCGCTGTCGTGGGGAACCGAATTGGTGGTGATCGCCAAGGACTCTCACCAAGCTGGATCTAGACCGCAAGCTGAAGACGAGGACGGCAACGGAAACGCAGCCGATACGGCCGAGCATTCTGGACTTCATCGCTAATTACCGCGATCTGCAGGATCTCGACAAAGCGTCTCCGCGAGATCTTTATGTGACGATCAAGGCCATGCGCATCAAGAAGAAAAGTCCAGAAGCGGCCACCCCCGGCGGTGCTCCCAAGGCCGGCAGCGAGGCGCCAAACGGTTCCGACTTCGACGACTGATGCTTGGCCCTCCAATCGATATGTTGTGCCCGCTGTGAGGGTTGCAGACGCTTAAGTCCGCGAGGCCATAGCAGCCTCACTCGTCTTCGGCATGGGTTAATTTCAGACAATCGCCACAAAGTTAACCGACACGCGCCTTACAGTCAGTCTCCACAAGACCGCCATGTCCCAGTATTCACTCGATGTATTGCGTCAACGCTATGTCGTCGAGAAAAGACCGCTCGAGACCAGCGTGGAGCAGATCTTACGGGCCGACGGCCGCGCGGGAGCGCGTGCCATCTTGGCTGCAATCGATAAACGCCGCTTCGAAAATAGGTCCGAAGGCCAACGCCTCCGCAAGATGCTCCGCTTCGAGACCTCTCTCTGGGAGAGCGGCCATCATGCCGTGGCAGGCGTGGATGAGGCCGGAATGAGCCCTCTCGCCGGGCCGGTCTCCGCCGGTGCCGTGATCCTGAAACCTGGCACGCGGATAGTCGGGATCGACGACTCGAAAAAACTCGACGCCGCGGCTCGCGAAGAACTCGCGAAGGAGATCAAGGAAAAAGCAGTGAGTTGGTCTGTAGCGTTCGTCGAGGTCGAGGAGATCGACGCGATCAATATCTATTGGGCAGGCATCCAGGCTATGCAGCGTGCCGTCCAGGGGCTGGGCTTGACGCCGCAGCACTTGCTGATCGATGCGAAGCGGTTGAAGCAAATCGACATCCCGCAGCAGGCCATCATCAAAGGCGATGCCAAGTCAGCCAGCATCGCCGCCGCCTCAATCCTCGCGAAAGTCGAGCGCGACACCGTCATGCGAGCGGTCGACGTGCGTCACCCCGGCTACGGATTCGCGGACCACAAGGGTTACCCGGTGCCGGCTCATTATGAGGCGCTCGCCAGGCTTGGTGCATGCGCAGCTCACCGGAGGTCGTTCGGACCCGTCCGCAAGGCTCTCGGGCTACCGCCCCTGCCGCCCTGGCCTTCGGCATCCGAGCGATCCGTCGGCTGAACTCTAAGTCGTACGCTTCGTCTGAAGGGCATTATTTTCGCGACCGGCTCTTTTCGCGAACGACATCCTTGGCCTGTTTGTCTGACCGCAGACCGAGATAGACCGGCTGGCGCAGCTCGCCCTTGCTGGTCCACTCCGCGAACTTCACTTCCGCAACCAATGAAGGGCGCACCCAGGTCGTGACCTGCTCATCCTTCACCTTAGCAGGGAAGGGCGACTTGGCGGTCTTGAGCTTCACGAGCTTGCCGTGAAGCTCTTCGAGAGCTTGGTGGCTGAAGCCGGTGCCGACGTGGCCAATGTACCGCCATGCACCGTCTTCGCGTACCGCCAGCACGAGAGCGCCGAAGAAGGGCCGGGTTCGCCTGGGTGCCGTGAAGCCGGCGATTACAACCTCCTGACGCTGCGCGGTCTTCACTTTCAGCCAGTCGGGGGTCCGGCATCCGGACGCGTATGGGCTGTCGGCGCGCTTGGCCATGATGCCTTCGAGATGTCTCTGCTCAGCTTCTGCGAAGAACTTCGTTCCGCTGCCTTTGCGGTGCTTGCTGAACGCGATCAGCTTGTGGCGGGGCAGGATGGCCCTGAGCCGCTTCTTGCGCTCGAGGAGCGGCAGCGCACGCAGGTCCTCACCATTTGCGAACATCAGGTCGAACGCGCAGTAGAGAAGCTTAGCCTCGTGGCGCAGGGCGTTTTGAAGCAACTGGAAATGGGATACGCCATCAGTTCCAATCGCGACGAGCTCGCCATCGATCACGGCATCGGCCTTCACGCCTTCAAGTGCTTTCGCGACCTCCATGTAGGAGTGGCTGATGATTTTCCCGTTTCGGCTGTAGAGCGCGACCTTACCGCCCCGGATTTCCGCGACCATGCGGAAACCATCGAACTTGTCCTCGAAGACCCAATTGGGATCGTCGAACGGTGAATCGGTCAGCGTGGCCAGCATGGGCTGCAGGCGGCGAGGCAGGGTTGATTTTCGGGCCATAGCTGGACGATGGGACTAGAGAGGGACGGCAACTAGCACGATGCATCGTGAGTTCCCCGCGAGAAGTGAAGGCCTGGGTGTAAAATTGAAGATGGCGGAGTCCGAGACCTACACCGTTAGCCGACAAAGCGTGCCTGCCGCTTTTGGCACCCCATGGTTGCCTCGATGCTCGTCCTCCTGCTCTGATTTGCTAGGAAGGTATAATCTCGACGCGTATTGCGCCGAGCGCAGCCACTCCCCTCCCGGCGATGATCTCTGTGCGGCCGCCGGACACCAGGTCGAGCGAAGCATATTCCTCGAAGACGCGGACCGGGTCTGCGGCTCCCAGGATGGTGATTGCGCTGGTGAGACGTATCTGCCGTGTACGCGCCGCAACGGCCCGAGCAATATCGCGGGAGCCGAATCGAGAAACTCGTCGGTGTGGTGTTCGCCGATTCCGTAGATGTGGATGCCGAGCTCATCGGCGAGCTGGATCTCCTCCAGCACATGGTTGACGACCTGCGTCGGCAACTCCTCGAGCGTTTCCCCGCGCGGCGCGAAGAACAGCGGAGGTGCGAGCTTGGTCCCCGTCGCTACATGATGTTGTCCGACGGGCGCCCGCGGCCGGCACCCGCCATCGCGCATTCTACTTGCCGGCATGCGACTGCATGGTCTCGATCGGCAAGCAGCCAATCGCGGTCTTGTCACTTTGCCACGGCATGCCTCGCCGCCTCGATCTGGGCTTTTACCGCTTCGAGATTGAAGCTCGCTCCCCTCTGCATCGGCGGGAATTCGATGGCCGTCTTGGCCAACTCCTCCACTTTCTGCTGTATGAACACGAAGCGCCAGAATTCGTACTGGAACCAACCGAAGTAATGCTGCGCACCGTTCTTGGTGCCATTTTCCGGCCAACCCGTTCGCTCGAACGGATCGAGGCGCAGATTGGTAATGTAAGGCACATCGACCTTGCCCTTTTCACCCAGCCAACCCGCGGGCTGGTCGATGAAGCGGTACTTGTAGTCGTCGATGCGTATGGCACCTAGCGTGCTCTCGCCAAAATACCAGATCTCATGCCTGTTCGACGGCCCCTTGCCGGTGATCATGTCCATCTGGTTGTAGCCGTCGAGATAGACCTTGTAAGTGCGGTCGCCGATCTGCTTGCCCTTCTTCAGCTCCTCGGCAATGTTCGGATTTCCTGCGGCCGCCACCAGAGTCGGGAACCAGTCTAGCCCCGACATGATGCCGTTCTCGACCTTGCCGGCCGGCACGCGGCCTGGCCAGCGAATCATGGCCGGTGCACGATAACCGCCTTCCATGACCGTGCCCTTTGATTGCGCAAACGGCGTCTGTCCGCCATCTGGCCACGTGAAAACCTCAGTGCCGTTGTCGGTGGTGAAGACGACGATGGTGTTGTCGTCGACACCCATGTCCTTGAGCTTCTTCATCACCTCGCCGACGATATCGTCGAGCTGCGCCATGCCTGCTTCATGAATGGTCCAGCCGTTCCTCGAGTTGCGCATCGCCTCATACTTCTGCGACAGGTGAGTGACGATGTGCATGCGCGTTGGGTTGAGCCAGAGGAAGAATGGCTTGTTGTCGGCCTTGGCCTTCTCGATGAACTTGAAAGAAAAATCGCGAATTTCGTCGTCCACCGTCTCCATGCGCTTGGGATAGAGCGTGCCGGCATCCTCGATCCTCTGCTTGCCGACCTTGCCCCAACGCGGGTCGACGGTTGCATCGTCGCTGTCGGTCGCCCAGGAGTGAACCATGTTGCGCGGACCCACCACGTTCAGCAGCTCTTGCGGGTAGCCGGGGTGCGCGGGGTCTTCCATGGCGTCGAGATGGTACAGATAGCCGAAGAACTCGTCGAAACCGTGCACGGTCGGCAGAAACTCGTTCTTGTCGCCCAGGTGGTTCTTGCCGAACTGGCCGGTGGCGTAGCCCATTGACTTGAGCACATGGGCGATTGTCACGGCCTCCGCCGGAATCCCGATCGGCGCGCCGGCCTGACCAACCGTCGTCATGCCGGTGCGGATCGGCAACTCGCCGGTGATGAAGGCGGCGCGGCCGGCGGTGCAGCTTGCCTCGGCATAGTAATCGGTAAACAGCATTCCTTCGGCCGCGAGCTTGTCGAGGTTCGGCGTTCGTCCAGCCATCATGCCGCGGTGGTAGGCACCGATGTTCCAGATGCCGATGTCATCGCCCATGATGACGACGATGTTGGGCCGCTGGCCGCTCGGTGCCTGCTGCGCCTGGGCCAGTGCCTTTTCAACCGATGCGGCAGCGCCCAATGCGGACGCTGCCGCCAGGCTTGTCGTCGCGAGCAAAACGTGGCGACGGCTCATATCGCGTGAGGTGTTATCCTTGTCCTCGCTCATCATTTGCTCCCTTCCTTATGATGCATCGAAAACCAACGTGGCTCGTGGACGTATCCACCGCTTCCGCATGACGCGCAGCCGGGCGGTAGCGACGGCAGTAGCTCGGCGCGCAGAGATGCGAGCCGCCCTTGAGAACCTTGCGGGGAATTTTGATCCTGGGCAGAGACGGATCGTGGCTGTCTTGCTCTTGTCCGCCGCGCGGATTATGCGGAACACAGCAGGCTTTGGGGGCGTCGGGCTCATGTCTGGTAGACCACCAATCCGTGGTCCACTCCCAGACGTTACCGATCATGTCATGGAGACCGTAGCCATTCGGCGGGAACGCCGTTATCGGCGAGGTGCGGGCGTGACCATCGCCGTTGAGATTTTCGTACGGAAACGCGCCTTGCCAGGTGTTCGCCATTGACCTGCCGCCGGGCATGAACTCGTCGCCCCAGGCGAACTCGGCTCCGTCGAGGCCGCCGCGCGCGGCAAACTCCCATTCGGCTTCGGTCGGCAAGTCCTTGCCAGCCCATATCGCGTAGGCCTCGGCATCGCGATAGGCAATGTGGACCACGGGATGATCGTCGAGGCCGCTGATCGAACTGCGGGGGCCGTATGGCCGGCGCCAGTTGGCGCCAAATTTGAAACTCCACCATTGCGACCAGTCGCGCAAATCGACCGGACGCTTCGGTGGCGTGAAAACCAGCGAGCCGGCCTTGAGCATGTGCGGCAGCGCGCCTGGATAGTCCTTTGCCTCGGGCCGCGTCTCCGCTGACGTCACGTAGCCTGTTGCGTTGACGAACTTGCGAAAATCGCGATTGGTGACCGGCATCCGGTCCATCCAGAAGCCGCTCACCGAGACGCGATGGACGGGTGCCTCTTCGGCGTAGTGCCTGTCGGAGCCCATGCGGAACGTGCCGCCCGGAATCCAGTTCATGCCACCTTGGCTGGGCTCATCCGACAAAGGTACGCCTGCCGCAACGCCAACGTCGTGCATGGGCTACTCGCAGCGAACGAGAAGTTACGAGCGCCGCCCCGAGCATTTCAAAAATCTTTCCGACAGCTTTCCAGCATCGGTTCTGCGGGGGAGGAGCGCGGCTCAACCATTAGTCAGTCAACATGACAATCGAACATCTGAACCGGTGGCAAGTTCGCAGCCACACAACCTTCTTTTATTGATCTAGATCAATCCAGCCAGCTCGCCTTCCTTGTCGAGGGCCCCTGACGACTATGCAAGACACAGAAGGCTGTGGCGTCATGAACTCAGCCGTTCAATAGACCTCCGGCTGAACTCGAGTATGCCGATTTCGCATGGACCAACGGCGACGGTGTGGGCTTATCTTTTCCCGATCATGCCCTGGCAGCAGACATCATGGCGCCAATACGGGCTAGTTTGGACCCTTCTTCTTTTTGCTCGCGCCCTTCAAGGCTGCTGCCGAGGTCGTGACTGATCCATCGGTCATTTGAAGACAGGTCAAGAGATCGACATAGCTCGCTTCGCCTATCGTCGCCTCTCCCTCACACTGGGACCTGACAGCCGGGGAGTACGAAGACCAAATCGGGCCCAGCTGTTCACGCGCTGAGTTCTCATCGCTCAAACACTTGTCGAAACTCTGCGGTAGGCTCAAACTCATCGCCTTGTCGGCTTCTACCGATGCTCTGCAAGTAGCCTCGACGTTGAATTTTGGGATAGCATCGGAAATGGGCGTCAACAATTGAGTAGCCGCCGCCATGGCCATGATTGCGGGGTGCATCGGATATCCTTTCCTTCACAAAAAACAAACAGGCACGAGCGATGCCGCCAAGTCGCATAACGATTTGTGAGAAGTACCCATTGCGTCCTCCGATCAAAGGCTCGCTTCGCGGGAATATGGCTTCGGCTCCAACGTCGCCATAACGACTGGCCCTTCTTTCAAGAGAAAACCAATCTTGGGCGACGTCCGAAACGATGGTCGTTAGAAAGGAAAAAGAGGTGGCCAAGTCACAACTGTCTGCGAACTGGGCAGCACGAGATGCTTCCAGCAACGCGTTCTGCTTTTATTGATCTAGATCAATCACGCCAGTGGCTGATGCCTTGTCGAGAGCGCCCTGATGGTGATGCAAGAACGGCGGGGCTGTGGCATCTAGGACACAACCTTTCAACAAAACTCCAGATGAATGCAAGTTTGCCGATTTCGCATGGACGTGCGCCAGCATACTGTTTCCGAGTTCGCACCGGCCGGAGCCGGCAATGGCGCGATCGCGAGAGTCGGGGGATCGGCGATGCGGTACCTTGGATCGGGTTTAGGACGTAGATTTTCGCGGCGGCATTCGAGTGTTGGGGCGATTGCCGCTCTGCTGGTGCTGTCCAACCAGGCGGCTCGCGCCGATGAAAATGGCATCAGCTTTTGGGTACCCGGATTTTTTGGCAGCCTCGCGGCCGTTCCGCAGCAGGCACCGGGCTGGTCGGTGACCTCGATTTATTATCACACCTCTGTTTCCGCCGGCGGCGACGTGGCGCGGTCGCGCGAAATCACGCTTGGTCGCTTTCCCGCGAATCTAACGGCCACCGTGAACGCGAACGTCAACGCGAACGTGGATCTTGGCCTTGTGGCCGGAACTTACACCTTTGCGACACCCGTGCTGGGTGGTCAGGCTTCTGCCACCCTGTTGGCGTCCTACGGCTCCAACTCCACGTCGCTGGCCGGATCGCTCGTTGGGACATTGACGGGACCGGGCGGCGGCACGCTCCCGTTCTCGCGCTTCGACAGCATCGACAGCTCGCTCATTGCATTCGGCGACCTGATCCCGCAGTTCGCGCTGCGCTGGAATGCCGGAGTCAACAATTACATGACGTACGTTACCGCTGACCTCCCGGTCGGCGCCTACCAGTCGACCCGCTTGGCGAATTTGGGGATCGGACACTGGGCGATCGACGCGGGCGGCGGCTACACCTATTTCGATCCAAAGACCGGGCATGAATTTTCGGCGGTGCTGGGATTCACCTACAACTTCGTCAACCCCTCCACTCAATATCAAAGCGGCGTCGACATGCATCTCGACTGGGGCGCATCGCAATTCCTGACCAAGCAGTGGCAGGTCGGCCTCGTCGGCTACCTCTATCAGCAGCTCGGCTGCGACAGTGGCTCCGGCGATCGCGTCGGCTGCTTCCGGTCGCGCGTGGCCGGCGTCGGCCCGCAGGTCGGCTACATTTTCCCGGTCGGAGACATGCAGGGATATCTGAACCTGAAGGGCTACGGCGAATTCGCCAACGAAAATCGGCCAGCAGGCTGGAACGTTTGGCTGACGTTCAATCTTCAGCCCGCGGCGCCAACGCCGCCGACGTCCACAAGGCCGAGGTTCACAAAATAAGGATGCCGTGACGCTGCTGATCGCGCTGAAGGAATTCCCGCAATTCACGGAAGTTGAGAGACGCCCAGCGCCCGGACCGGGACCGAGACGACGTTTGGCGAACGCCACGGGGTCGAGACCCGCATGACCCGGGATGCCCAATTCATGTGTGAAGATATCGCTCACGACAGCAGCGACCGGCCCCTCACAATCGACAACGGGCGCTCCGGAGGAGCCGTGATCGATGATGAGGCGATTGGTTCCGTCATACATTTCCAGAAGTGCCATGCCGGCCAACTTCTCGTCGTCTCCGAACCGAACGAACCGACCTCCAACGAGCTGAGGGCGCCCGGCTGAATAGGCAACCGTCCAAACCGGTTCTTCCGGAGCGAGCGGCTCCTTGCGGATGATGGCGGTTCGCGACGATGAGGCGGCCCGTTGTAGTTCGATCACGGCCAGCCTTTCCATCTGACTACCCGCTAACCGGTGGATACGTGCGGGGACGGACTGGCCACCGTCCTCGCCGTCAATCGGCGTCCAGTCCTGATGCGAGAGATTCATCGCTGTCGCGACGTGCTCCGCCGTCACGATCGTGCTCGGCGAAAGAAACCAAGCGGTGCCCGTCGGCGCAAAGCCGCCGCTCCGTCCCAAGCACGTCTGGTCAATCCGAACCAAGCTCCAGGTCGAAGGTCGAACGCGTGATCTGGCGCTTTTCAACGTCGCCATCGACAGCAAGCTGCGCGGCTGCGATGTAGTCGCATTGAAAGTCGATGACGTTGCGCCAGGCGGGTATACGGCCGATCGCGCGATCGTCCGACAGAAGAAGACCGGTCGACCAGTCAAATTTGAACTAACGGAATCGATCCGTCAGGCCCCCACAGGCGGTCCGGGCCAAACTCAGACAAAAGGTTCGGAGACAGGCGGTCTGCTCACTGGCCCGGTTGAGCAGGTGGGCTGGGCCAATCCGATCGCAGATTGTTCGGGTTATTTCGATCGAATAAGTCCTGCCTAGTAAGGCCGCTCAGGCGAGGATCAATTGCGGATTCAATTCTGCGAAGCTCATGGCTTCGTGTGACTACGACCCCGGGTCTTACGACGCAATTAGCAGGATAACCAGCGTGTTGGCAGTAAACTACGGCACTCCCCGTTCCAGTGCTTCCAGCTAAGAACACAATTATTAGCGACGCCGACAACGCGATTGATCGCCGCATTTTTGCCTCCCGTGGCCAACCCAATCCTATGGCCAATCCACGAAGAAGTGTGGCGCTATTGCCAAAAATGGCAAGAGTCATTGGACAACGGATTTCCGCTTCGGGTCTTGGTTGTGTGAAAACACCATGACGCTTGACCGCGAGAGAAGAAGTTGTTCGTCCAACACCGATGTAGCCCTCAAGCTCTCAAGCGCCTTCAACGTTAAGGGACGAATTGAGAATGCAATTCTAGTCGTATCGATCTTTGCGTTTTTACAAAGCCAGGGTCATGAGCACCTGTTCGAACCGCCGTTCTCTCGCGTCCGGTTTACCCCGACGAGGAGCGGGCTCGGGCCGCACTTCGCTTTCGGGCCAGAAGCCGAAATGGCGGCATTGCCCTGCTCGACCCGTTTTAGTTCTGGACGTCAACATCGGCTCGTCAAACATTCCAGTCCTTCCGGGGGTGCCTCAAAAGACGCCGCGTAAGAGCTGATTTAGGTCAGGATCGACATTAGCGATGATGCCGGCCCACCACGATGGGCCGGCATGATGTAGATCCTCAAGCGCCGACCTTCTTGGCGGTAGGAACTGTCCATGTGCCGTTGATGATCGACGGGTCTGTTTCCTGCGGCCAGTACATGCGCAGCATGAGGATGAAATCTCCTTCAGGCGCGGGAAGCCAGTTTGCCTCCTTGTCTTTACCCGGCGAGTCCTTCTGGATGTAAAGATCGGTTGAGCCGTCCGGGTTTTCCTTTAGGTCCTGGCGCGCGCTGATCGAGTAGCGGTTGAGCGGATTGTTCACAAAGAAGTAGCTGCTGTCGTACATCGTGAGCGACCAGAATCCTTCGGCGGGAGGCAGGTGGCCCTTGGGAAAACGCATCACGTACTTGTTCGCGCCATTGTACTTTTGACCATCTGCATCCTTCTGCGAGGTCGGATAAACCGCATCCTGCGGGCGGTTGGCGCCGAGGCCAATCGCGGTGACCAAGGCTCGCATCAGATAATCGGTGCCGTAGATGCCGGTTTTCGTCGTGAAGGCAAAGCCATTCTCGTCCCTGATGGCCTTGTTGATCTTGAATTGAAGCATAATCCTGTCGAACGACAATTCCGGTACGCGCTTCAGGAAATCCGCCTTCAGCTTGCTCTCGTCAAACTCCTGTCCGGGGACGATGCCGATGCGCGCGAACTTGGCAAGCTGGGGCGCGTCGGCGGCGTAAGGCGGATTGGCTTTCATGAGCTCACAGAGCAGCTTGAAATACGCTCCTGCATCCATGCGGTTGACCTGTTCGCGCACGGCCGTCTTCATGTCGATCAAGGGATCGACCTTTCCCGGAGGCGGTGTGTACGGCTTGCCATAGGCACTGAGCGGAACGAGCTTGCACTCGTCCTGCAGCTTGTGCACGGCTGCATAGTCCTCCGGCGTGCCGGTACAATAGATGCGGCCAAGCAGCCACACGATGTTTGTCTGCGACTTGTACTCCTTCACGCCATCCGGCAGCATGCCTTTCCATCCAGGGCCGGTGATCGCGTAGGTCTGGGCCCCGGTGCCGGTGGTGCGTTTGCCGGGCACCTGGAAAACCGTCGTCCAACCGTCCAGCATCGGCATCAGGAAATAGCGTCCGTTCATGTCTGGGATGCTGAGGACCCATGGTTCTTTCCCGACGTCGAAAAATGAAGTCGTGTAGAGGGTGTCCGCGTTCGGTGCCGTGACGTCCTTGAACGAGGCGTCGGGATAGTGGCGCAACTTGATGATGTGGCCCATCGGCCCACGCGTGCCCACGGGTTCGGCGACGTTGGTTATGATCCGCCGGGTCATCTCCATCGTGACCAGCGGATAGCCGAATACATAGGCGTCGCTTGCGAGCCAGAGATCCTCCAAACCTTCGCCTACGCCAAGGAACGCATCCTGGGCCAAGGCCGACCGTGCCGCAGTTGCTCCTGCCAGCAGTCCTATTCCACCAAATGCCACGGATCGACGGGTGAACTTCATCGCATTTCCTTTCCTGAAATCAACTCACACTGACCGCAGTGATCTCAGGTTCGGCTAGCCGGTCACGGGCTTCTTTGATCTTGATCAATGAAAGGTTGCAAGAAGGGCAGCCCCGCGCGGGGCTACGATGGCGACTGTTCTGCGAAGCTCAATAGCCAGATGGATAGGGACGACTTCCGCTAATGGGATGGACCGGCCGTGCTTCGGCCCCGACAGCACGCAAAGCTGGCCCGGGACAGCGAAGAGACGGAGCACGCCATGTCTCAGCAAGCCAACTGCGCAATAGCCGTGATCGGCATCGATATCGGCAAGAACTCGTTCCACGTTGTGGGGCGCCAGATCCGCAAGGTAAGAGAAAAAGGCTTCTCCAGGATTGGTTGAGGACGCCAATGCGCGCGCAGCGCTGACGGATGCTTCCGGGCGGTCCAGCACGACGGCCTCGAACAGCGCGCCCCTGGTACTAGCTCGAAGTGTCGCAGCCCAATTCCCGTATGCCACGCAACTCATGAAGGCTTCGTTCGTCTTGTGGAGCCGTGGCGACTTCGATGTAGAACGCTGCCCAGTGCGCGAGATCCTCAGCCATCTGGGCGACAAGTGGACCACGCTCATCGTCATTGCTCTCGCCGAAGGACCACATCGGTTCAACGAGCTTCGTCGCGCTCTCCCCGACATCTCCAATCGCATGCTCACGCAAACCTTGCGGGATCTCCAGCGCGACGGACTTCTGTCTCGTCAAGTCTTCCCGACCAAGCCGCCAAGCGTCGAGTACTGGCTAACGCCGCTCGGACGGTCACGGCTCGATCCGCTCGCGGCGCTCGTCACCTGGGCGCAGAACACCCATGCCGATGTCAAGACGGCGCGATCGAAATTCGACAGGAGCGGGTCGGTTATCGCTAATGTCGATTCCTAACCGGCGCGTCCGCCGGCAGGCACCGGGGCCGTTGCTCGCAAACTATGGGCTGGACAATCCGCGGTTCCTCAAGCAGCTGCGAAGATCGAGGCTCTTGCTGATCGGCACGCAACGCATCGATCAGGCCGCACGTGACGAGGAAGTCTGGCCGGGAACGGCGGCGAGCAGCTCGCGCGTGTAGGCGTGCTCCGGTGCCGAGAACAAGGCGGCCGTCGGCTTCAGCTCGACGATGGCGCCGCGCTGCATCACTGCGATGCGGTCGCAGATCTGCGCGGCGACGCGCAGATCATGCGTGATGAACAGCATCGACAGGCCGAGGCGTTTCTTGAGGTCTTCCAAGAGATTGAGCACCTGCGCCTGAACGGAGACGTCGAGCGCGGAGACAGCCTCATCGGCGACGATGATCTCGGGCTCCAGCGCGAGTGCGCGCGCAATCCCGATGCGCTGGCGCTGGCCGCCGGAAAATTCATGCGGATAACGCTCCAGCGCGCTGGCATTGAGGCCGACGAGGCCGAGCAGTTCGCCGGCGCGCTTATGGGCCGTTGCGGCATCGGTGCCATGCGCGATCGGTCCGTCGGCGATGATATTGCCGACCTTGCGGCGCGGATTGAGCGAGGCGAACGGATCCTGGAAGATCATCTGGATGCGGCTGCGCGCCTTGCGGAGCTCCTTGCCGCCGATCCGGGTGAAGTCGATATCGCCGAGACGGATCGTGCCCTGGTCCGGCTCGATCAGCCGCATTACGAGCCGCGCCACCGAGGATTTGCCGGAGCCGGATTCGCCGACCAGTCCGAGCGTCTCGCCCTTGAGGATATCGAAATTGACCTCGTTGGCGGCGCGCACGCGGCGCTCCGGCTGAAACCAGCCACCGCCGGAGACATAGGTCTTGTCGAGGCCGACGACTTCGACCGCCTTGGCACGGCCCGCGAGCGGCGCGCGCTGCGGCGGCTGCATCGATGGCACAGCCGCAAGAAGGGCGCGAGTATAGCTGTGTTGCGGGCGCAGCAGCACATCGTCGGCCGCGCCTTGCTCGACCACCTTGCCGTGCTGGAGCACGATGACACGGTCCGCGATATCGGCGACGACGCCGAAATCATGGGTGATGAACATGACCGCCATGTTGCGGCTGCGCTGAAGGTCGCGGATGAGCTTGAGGATCTGCGCCTGCGTGGTGACGTCGAGCGCCGTGGTCGGCTCATCCGCGACCAGCACGGCCGGCTCCAGCGCAAGCGCCATCGCGATCATGGCGCGTTGGCGCTGGCCGCCGGAAAGCTGGTGCGGATAGGCGCGCATCGAACGTTCGGGGTCGGGCAGGCCGACCTCGCGCAGCAGCTGCAGCGCCTTCTGCGTCCGTTCCTTCGGCGTCAGCAAATTGTGCGCCTCGAACATTTCGGCGATCTGCTCGCCGATCCGCATCAACGGATTGAGCGCGGTCATCGGCTCCTGGAACACCATCGCGATGTGGCGGCCGCGCAGCGCGAGCCAGCCGGTCTCGTCGAGGGCGAGCAGGTTGTGGCCGTCATAGACGATCTCGCCGGCCTCGCGGCCGATCGTGTCGGGCAACAGTCCCATCAGCGCGTGCGCGCACATCGATTTGCCGGAGCCGGACTCGCCGACCACGCAAAGGATTTTCCCGGGTGTGAGATCGAGGGAGACGTCGTCGACGGCGTAGCGGCGGTCCGCGCCGGGCGGCAGCGCGAGCTTCAGGTTCTTGATCGAGACGACGGCCGTTGCGGCGGACATGTCAGCGTCCCTCCTTGTTGAGGCGCGGATTGAGCGCGTCGTTGAGACCTTCGCCGATCAGGTTCAGCGCGAGCACCGAGATCAGGATCGCGATGCCGGGAAACACCGTGATCCACCAGGCTTGTCGGATCACCGTGCGCCCGGCGCCGACCATGTAGCCCCAGGACATCAAATTGGGATCGCCGAGGCCGAGGAAGGAGAGCGAGGATTCCAGCAGGATCGCCGTTGCGACCATCAGTGAGGCCAGCACGATGACCGGCGACAGCGCGTTGGGCAGGATCTCGCGCCAGATGATCCAGCTGTGGCTCTGACCGGTGACCACGGCGGCCTGGACATATTCGCGGGTGCGGAGCGACAGCACCTCGCCGCGGACGAGGCGCGCCACCGGCGGCCAGCTCACGATCGCGATCGCCAGCACGATCGAGACGATCGAGGGCTGCAGGATCGCGACCAGCACGATCGCGAGTGCGAAGCTCGGCACGGTCTGGAAGAACTCCGTGAAGCGCATCAGGGCGTCGCCGATCCGGCCGCCGAAATAGCCGGCCATGGCGCCGACGGGAATGCCGACCGCCAGCGCGGCCATGGTCGAGACCAGGCCGACCAGCAGCGAGACGCGGGCGCCATGGACGATGCCGGCCAGCACGTCGCGGCCGAGCGCGTCGGTGCCGAGCGGCAGGCCCGGCGCCGTGAACGGCGGCAAGAAGGGACGCTGCACCATGCGCCAGGGCGAGGTCGGAAACAGCAGGGGACCGAAGACCGCAACAGCGACCGCCAGGATGAGGATCATGAGGCCAATCACGCCGCCTGGATTGCGCAGCATCGTGCGCCAGAAATTCATCATGACGCGAACTCGATGCGCGGATCGACCGAGCGGTAGATCAGGTCGGTGATCAGGTTGAAGGCAAGCACCATCGCCGAGCAGACGACGAAGACGCCGAGCAGGAGATTGTAGTCGCGCTGCAAGAGCGCCTCGTACATCAGTCTGCCGATGCCGGGCCACGCGAACACCGTCTCCGTCAGCACGGCGCCGCCGACCAGCGTTCCGGCTTGCAAGCCGGCAAGCGTCACCACCGGCAACAGCGCGTTGCGCAGCACGTGGCGGCGCTGGATCACGGCATTGCGCAGGCCCTTGGCCCGCGCGGTCTTGACGAAGTCATGCCGCTGCACCTCGAGCATCGAGGCGCGGGTCATGCGGGAATAGGTCGCCATGAAGAACAGACCGATCGTCGTCGCCGGCAGGATCAGATGGGCGCCGACGTCGAGCACGTGGGCAAGACCAGTGTAGTTTGCGCCGACCGTTTCGTAGCCAAAGCTGGGCAGCCAATCCACCGCGACCGAGAACAGCAGGATCGCCATCAGTGCCACCCAGAACAGCGGCGTTGCGTAGAAGATCAGCGAGAATATCGTGACGGCGGTATCGAGCCAGGTGCCGGCGAAGCGTGCGGCGAGCGTGCCGAAGAGGATGCCGAGCAGAAGCGATATCGCAAACGCCGTCAGTGTCAGCAACAGCGTCGCCGGTAGCCGCTCCACGATCAGTTGCGACACCGGCGCCTGCTGCCGGAAGGAGAAGCCGAGGTCGAGGGTCGCGATGCCCTTGACATAGATGAAGAGCTGCTCAGGCAGCGGCTTGTCCAGGCCGAATTTTTCCCGCAACTGATTGACGAACATCTGGTCGCTGGCGCCGGCTTCGCCCGCCATCACGACAGCCGGATCGCCCGGTGCCATGCGGATCAGCATGAAATTGAGCACCACGATCGCGAACAGAACGACAATGGCCTTTGCAAGTCTCTGGGCAATGAATGCGAGCATCGGTGATCTCGGTTGCGTTCGAGAGGGGACAGGAGGAAGCCGCGGCGCCTTGAAAGCGCGGCGGCTTCGTGGGATCGTCTACTTGTCGAGCCAGGCGTCGCGGAAGCCGTCGTTGACGCCGATCGCGGTGGTGATGAGGTTCTTGACGTTGCAGCGTGTGATGGTCGGGAACTGCAGTTCAAGCAGCCAGGCCACCGGCACATCGTCGACAAGGATCTTCTGCGCCTTGTCGTAAAATGGTTTGCGTGCCGAGTCGGAGAAGGCGACCGCGCCGTCGGCAAACAACTTGTCGATTTCCGGGTTCGAATAACCTTCGACGTTGTTGAACGGATTGCCCTTGAGGATCTGGCTGGAGACATAGGTGCGGCCGACGCCGAGCGCGGGATCGCCGTACTGATAGACATAGGTGAAGGCGATATCGTAGTCCCATTCCGAGGTCCGCTGATTCCACCCGGCGACATCGGTCGCGACCATGTCGACATTGATGCCGACATCCTGCAGGTTCTGCCGCACCGCCTCGGCCCAACGCTGCCAGGTTTCGCCATAGGGCAACGGCAGCAGGCGGACCTTCTCGCCGTTGTAGCCGGCTTCCTTCAGCAGAGCCTTGGCCTTGGCCGGGTCGTAGTCATATTTCGGCACGTCGCTGCTGTAGTACTTGATCGATGAGCCCGACGGACCGGTTGCGACGTTGCCGAGGCCGTTCCAGATCACGTCTTTCGCGAAATTGCGATCGAGCGCGTACATCACGGCCTGGCGGAATTTCTTGTTCGCGGTCGGGCCCTGGCGATTGTTCAGCCACAGCCAGGAATGCGGGCTGAAGAATTCCCAGCCGGCGCCGGTGACGCAGACATTCTTCAGCTTGGAGAGGCGCGGCACGTCGAAATTCTCGACCGAGCCGCCCGGCAGCACGTCGACCTTGCCGGTCTCGAACGCCACCGCGCGCGCGGCCGCATCCGGGATCACGTGCCAGTAGATCTCGTCGAGGTTCGGCTTGCCCTTGATGTAGTAGTTCGGGTTCTTGACCAGGCGAATGAACGAACCCTTCTGCCATTCCTTGAACATGAAGGGGCCGGTGCCAACAGGCGTGTTGTTGGCCGGATTGGTCTTGAAATCAGTGCCCTCATAGAGGTGCTTCGGGATCATCGGCAGCGAGCCGACCTCGAAGACTCCGAGGAACGGCCCGAACGGCTCCTTAAGGTTGAAGATCACGGTGCTGTCGTCAGGCGTCTCGATCTTGTCGACCTGCGCGAAATTGCTGCGCGCGCGGGGATGGGTCTGTTTGAGGAACTCGATCGAGAACACGACGTCGGCAGAGGTGAAGGGCTTGCCGTCATGCCAGGTGACGCCCTTGCGGAGCTTGAAGGTGTAGGTCTTGCCGTCCTCGCTGACATTCCAGCTCTCGGCGAGGCCCGGCAGCGGCTCGAGTTTCGGGCTGTAGCGGAGCAGGCCTTCATAGATATTGCCGGAGACCATCTGGGTCGGGCCGTTCTGTACCAGGCCCATCATCAGGCCCGGCGGTTCGGGCTGGATCACCGCGTTGATCACGCCACCGGTTTTCGGCTCTTGCGCGTACGCCGCAGTGCTCAGCGCACTCGCTACCATCAGGCTCAGCAATACTCGCTTCAACATGTCCAATCTCTCTTCTGGTTGGATGTTCCCGGGCGCGGCTCCGGGACAAGGACTTACGACTAGCTCACGAAATCAGGATCGGTCCGCTCCAGCATGCGCTTGAAGGCGGCCCATTCCGTGTCGGGCATGCCGTTCAGTTCGATGCTGTCGTAGAAGGTGGCGTATTGGCCCGCGGTCTTGTGTGCGACGGCATCGGAGAGCGGTGCGATCTCGGCGCCTGCGGCCTGGATCGCGAGCTGCGCGCGGCAGGAACGTTCCAGATTGTGCATTAGCTTGAAGGCCTCTGCGATCGAGCGGCCGCAGGTCAGCATGCCGTGATTGCGCAGGATCATCACATACTTGTCGCCGAGATCGGCGACCAGGCGTAGCCGCTCGTCGAGGTCGAGGGCGATGCCCTCATAGTCGTGGTAGGCGAGGCAACCGGTGAACTGCATCGACCATTGATTGAGCGGCAGCAGGCCCTGCTTCTGGCAGGACACTGCGACGCCGGCAACGGTGTGGGTGTGCAGCACGCATATTGCGTCATGACGCGCGGCGTGCACTGCGCTGTGGATGGTGAAGCCGGCCGGATTGATGCCAAGACCAAGCGGGTCGTCGATGATGTTGCCGTCGAGATCGACAGTGACGAGGTTCGATGCCGTCACCTCCTCGAAGCGCATGCCGTAGGGATTGATCAGGAAGCGGTCGTGCTGGCCCGGAAGTCGCGCCGAGATGTGGGTATAGATGCTGTCATCGAGCCCGAGCCGGTGGATCAGTCGGTAGGCCGCGGCGAGGTCGATGCGGAATTGCTGGTTCTGGTCCTTCACACCGTCGGGCCGCACATGCGTCGTCATCGTTGCTGCTTGTCCCTCTCCGCGGGCCGTTCTGTTGAGTTGCAATGCCCGCGTCACTAAACTGTCGACAATCTAAGGTTTGATCAAGACTAAACTGTCGACAATCGGCGATTAAATAATATACAAGGGTCGAAAATGGACCTTTAATGCGCACGATTTCCCCTCCGGTCGGCTTGCCGGCCCTCAACGAGACCGACCTTGTCCGCCAGGTCGCCCGCCGCCTGACTGAAGCCATCGTCCAAGGGCGGCTGCCGCCGGGATCAAAGGTCGTCGAAGCCGGAATCGCGCGCGAACTGGGGGTGAGCCGGGCGCCGGTGCGCGAGGCCGCGCGGCTGCTCGAGCAACAGGGCTTGCTCGTCGCCAATCCGCGCCGCGGCTTCTTCGTCCGGCAGTTTGCCGCCGATGATATCGACGAGATCTACGACTTGCGTCTCTGCGTCGAGCGTCATGCCGCGGTGCTTGCCGCGCGCAACCTGACGCCGGAGACGCGCGACAAGCTGCGCCGGCAAATCGACGTGCTGCACGAGACCGCCGATCTCGACGATCCGGCGCGGCAGGTCGAAGAGGACTACCGCTTCCATCGCCTGATCTGCGAGATCGGCGGTAACCGGCGGATGCTGCGGGTGTTCGACGATCTCGCCTCGGAGCTGCGCATGGTGATCGGCCTGATCGGCCGCCTCTATGACGATCCGCACGAGGTCGCGCGTACGCATGAGCCGGTGCTCGCTGCGATCGAAGCCGGTCATCCCGAACGTATCGTCGCCATTATCGACTACCACATCGGTGTTGCCTGGCGCGAAGTCGGACGGCTGGTGCGCGAGATTCCTCCTTTGCCGCTGGCGGCGAAATAGACGCGCGTGATCTTGCTCAGGCGCAATGTCGTGCGATCCATCTCACTTATTCATCCGACAGGAGTGTCCCGTGAAGGCCGTCTATAGTGATCTACACCGCAGCCATGATCCGCAGTTCTTCCTGGTCCGCGGCGTGGTCCAGCGCACCACCGAGCAGCCCGAGCGTGCCGATCGCCTGCTGGCAGGCCTGAAGGCGGGCAAGCACACGCTGATCGAGCCGACCAAATTCGGGCAGGGGCCGCGGGCGCGCGTGCACAGTCCGGAATATCTGAGCTTTCTCGCCGAGGCTTGGGATGCATGGTCCGCGCTCGGCGATGCCGGGCCGGAGATGATCGCGAACATCCACCCGGTGCGCAACGCCGCCACCTATCCCACTCATATCGTAGGCAAGCTCGGCTGGCACACGGCGGACACTGCGGCCCCGATCGGCGCGGGCACCTGGGCCGGCGCCTGCGCCTCGAGCGACGTGGCGGTCACCGCTGCGCAGATGGTGCTTGACGGTGAGGATGCGGTTTATGCGCTGTGCCGTCCGCCCGGCCACCATGCCTATCGCGATATGGCCGGCGGTTTCTGCTTCCTCAACAACAGCGCGATCGCGGCCGAGCATCTGCGCCAGAAGCATGAGCGCGTCGTCATCCTCGACGTCGACGTGCATCACGGCAACGGCACGCAGGGCATCTTCTACGAGCGGCAGGATGTGTTCACCGTCTCGATCCACGCCGACCCGTCGTTCTTCTATCCGTTCGTCTGGGGCTACGCGCATGAGCGCGGCGCCGGACCCGGCCTCGGCGCCAATCTCAACATTCCCCTGGCCAAGGGTACCGGCGACGACGACTACATGAAGGCGCTCGCGGCGGCGGAGAGGGCGATCCGCTCCTTCGCGCCGACCGCGCTCGTGGTCGCGCTCGGCCTCGACGCCTCCGAGAAGGATCCGCTCGCCGGTCTCGCCGTCACCACCGATGGCTTCCGCCGGATCGGCGAGGGGCTGGCCCGGTTTGGACTGCCGACGGTGCTGGTGCAGGAAGGCGGCTATCTTTCCGACATCCTCGGCGCCAATCTGACCGCGGTGCTCGGCGGATTCGAAGCCGCGCGCTAGTAGCCGTCGTGGCTTCTCGCTCGAAATGGATCCAGGCTTGCGCTTGATGACCTCCAGATCGAGTTGCTGGCTCCCGTCTAGCCGCCCTCCGCTCGTTTGCCGAGCCGCGCGTGTTGACCTCTTCCCAGGAACCAGACCTTAAACGGGAGCAGCCCGCGCCGCTTCCCGCCGCGTTCGACATCGGCGCTGGCGCTACGCCCCTTTTATGGCCGCAACAGATGTGCAACATCAGGCGGCTGAGTGACTGATTTCATGTGCCTCAAAACGGTTTCCTAAACCGTAGGTCGGAAGTTCGAGTCTTCCCGGGATCGCCAATTCGGCATGGCTCGTCGGCCCCGCTCGACAAGCTCTCCGGCGCGAAAATTGCTAAAGGCAGGAGACTTCCTTCCTCGGCTGACTGCCGCCAGTCGCCTCACTGCCACACATCCGGAGACAACGATGCCTTTCGACTTGATCCTGCGCGGGGGGCGGGTGATCGACCCGTCCCAGAAGCTCGATGCCGTGACCGATGTCGCCTTTGCCGGCGGCAAGGTCGCCGCGATCGGCAGCGGGCTCAAGGCGAACCCTGCGACAGAGGTACGCGACGTCTCGCGGTTCATCGTCACGCCGGGGCTGATCGATCTGCACACCCACGTTTACTGGGGCGGCACCTCGCTCGGCATCGATGCCGAGGAATTCTGCCGCACCTCCGGCGTCACCACCTCCGTCGACACCGGCAGCGCCGGGCCCGGCAATTTCGCCGGCTTCCGCAAGCATGTGATCGAGCCGAGCCAGGTTCGCATCCTCGCCTACCTGCACGTCTCGCATGCCGGCATCTTCGGCTTCTCGCACCGGATCATGGTCGGAGAGAGCGAGGAACTGCGGCTGATGAATCCGATCGAGGCAGCCAAGGTGGCGGATGCCAACCGCGATCTCATCGTCGGCATCAAGGTGCGCGTCGGATTGCACTCCTCGGGCACCTCGGGGGCTGTGCCGCTCGACATCGCGCTCGAGGTCGCGAACGAGGTCGGCATGCCCCTGATGGCGCATATCGACCATCCGCCGCCGAGCTACGAGGACGTGCTCGCCCGTCTGCGTCCCGGCGACGTTCTCACCCATGCGTTCCGCCCCTTTCCCAACACGCCCGCGACCGCGCAAGGCACGGTGAAGAAGGCGGTGCTGGAGGCGCGCGAGCGCGGCGTGCTGTTCGATATCGGCCACGGAAAGGGCTCGTTCGCGTTCAAGACCGCGCGCGCCATGCTCGCAAACGGCTTCTATCCCGACACCATCTCCTCCGACATCCATCAGCTCTGCATCGACGGCCCGGCCTACGATCAGGTCACGACCATGTCGAAGTTCCTGTGCATGGGCATGGAGCTCTCCGACGTCATCGCGGCCTCGACGGTGAACGCGGCGATGGCGCTGCGCCGCCCCGAACTCGGCAGCCTCAAACCGGGCAGCGTCGGCGACGCCACGCTTGTTACGGTCAGGCAAGGCCAGTTCGACTATGAAGACGTCGTCGGCGAGCACCTGATCGGTAACAGCAAGATCGTCTCGGAGGGGGTCGTCATCGGCGGCCGCTGGTGGCATCCGGATTGAGACGGCGGCCCCTACAGCGACCTCGCGATCAAGAGCTTCATGATCTCGTTGGTGCCGCCGTAGATCTTCTGGATGCGGGAGTCGATGAAGATGCGCGAGATCGGGTATTCCTGCATGTAGCCGTAGCCGCCGAACAGCTGCAGGCATTCGTCGGCGGTCTCGACCTGCTTCTCCGAGCACCAATATTTCGCCATCGATGCCGTGACGGTGTCGAGGTCTTTTGCGATCAAGCGCTCGATGCACCAGTCGACGAAGACGCGCGCGATCATCGCCTCGGTCTTGCGCTCGGCGAGCGTGAACGCGGTGTTCTGGAAGTCCAGCAGCGGCTTGCCGAACGCCTTCCGCTCCTTGGTGTACTCAGTGGTGAGCTTGACGGCGCGCTCCATCGAGGCGACGGCGCCGACCGCGAGCGCAAGCCGCTCCTGCGGCAATTGCTGCATCAGCTGGACAAAACCCTGGCCTTCCTCATTGCCGAGCAGGTTTTCCGGCGGCACCGTCACGTTGTCGAAAAACAGCTCCGAGGTGTCGGAGGCGTGCAGGCCGATCTTGTCGAGGTTGCGTCCGCGCTTGTAGCCGTCCGCGCCCTCGGTCTCGACCACGATTAGCGAGATGCCCTTGGCGCCCGCTTCGCCGGTGCGCGCGACCACGATGACGAGATCGGCGGCCTGGCCATTGGTGATGAACGTCTTCTGGCCGTTGATGACATAGGAATTGCCCTGCTTCTTCGCCGTGGTCTTGACGGCTTGAAGATCAGACCCGGTGCCGGGCTCGGTCATGGCGATGGCGCCGACCATCTCCCCGGAGGCCATCTTCGGCAGCCAGCGCTTCTTCTGCTCCTCCGAGCCGTAATTGAGGATGTAGTGCGCGACGATGGCGCTGTGCACGGAGACGCCGGTCGTCAGCTCCGGCACCGTGCTTTCGAGATCGTCCAACACGGCAGCATCATAAGCGAAGGTCGCACCTAAGCCGCCATATTCCTCGGGTACGCTCGCCAGCAGCGCGCCCATCTCGCCGAGCCCGCGCCAGGCGAAGCGGTCGACCATCTTCTGCCCGCGCCATTTTTCGGCGTGCGGCGCCAGGTCCTTGGCGAGATATTTCCGGAACTGGTCGCGGAAGACGTCGAGCTCTTCGGTCATCCAGGAGGAGCGATAGGACATGATTACCTCATCTTGGCGTGGACGGCGCGTGCGCATCACGCGTGCCACAGCAGTCGGGGCCGACGCAAGCCTGCCCGCTTCTGGTAGGCCAACCAAGAGTAGGGATGATTGTGTTTTCAGGCTGCCGGCGCAGTGTCGCCGCCAGGCGTTATCCGGCCTGCGCCGTCTTGCCGCCATCGATGACGAACTGACCGCCGGTCGTGTAGGGATGATCGTCCGAGGCCAGCACCAGGGCGAAAGCTGCGATCTCCTCCGGTGTTGCCACGCGTTGCAGGCCTGGAACATGCGACTTGGCCCATTGCGCGATGGCGACATGCCAGGCGGCGTCAGGCAGATTCTCCATGCCCGACAGGCGGCGGATGAAGGGCGTATCCGTCGTGCCCGGGATCAGCGTGTTGATGCGGATGCCGTATCTTGCGTAGTCGAGCGCGGCGGCCTGAACCAGGCCGACCAGCCCGCGCTTGGCCGCCGAATAGGCGGAGCGGTTGGCCGTGGTCGCGATGGCGTTGGATGAGGAGGTGCCGACGATCGATCCGCCCTTCTGTAACATGTGCGGGATCTGATATTTCATCGACAGGAACACGCCGCGCAGGTCGGTGCCCAGCACGTCGTCGAACTCGGCCGCGCTGTACTCGTGCAGGGGTTTCTCGACCGAGATGCCGGCATTGTTGAAGGCGACGTCGAGCCGGACGTAGCGTTCGATGGTCTTGTCGACCAGCGCCTTCACCTCGGCCTCGTTGCGGAGATCGGCGCGAATGAAAACGGCCTCGCCGCCGGCCTCGCGCACCTCGTTCTCTACCTGCTTGCCGCGCTCGACGTTGCGGCCGCAGAAGGCGACCCGGCCGCCTTCGGCCGCGAACATCAGCGTCGCGGCGCGACCGATGCCCGAGGTGCCCCCCGTGACGATGATGACCTTGCCCTCGAATCGGCGTTTGCCGCTCGGCTTCTGCTGAGGCAGCGTCGCGGCCTGGCCGAGCGCCACGCCGCCGGCAAGGCCGCCGGCGGCCCCGGCGAGCACACCCAGGACCGCGCCCCCGACCAGATGACGGCGCTTTACCGGGCTGCTTTGGGTGATATCCTGCATTTCGGTCATTTCGAACTCCGGTCGCTCAATCTGAACAGTGTTAAGATTGGTAGACCGCGATCTAAACAGTGTCAAGTTACATGAAGAAGCAGGCCTCCTCAGGCAAACGCAGCGCCGGTTTGACCCGGTCGAAGCCGGAGCCCGGCTATCATCACGGCGAATTGCAGGAGGCGCTGATCGCCGCCAGCGAAGCCATTCTGGCGGAGCAGGGTGCCGAGGGTTTCACGCTGCGCGAGGCCGCCCGCCGCGCCGGGGTCTCGCCGGCTGCCCCGTCGCACCATTTCGGCAATGCGCAGGGCCTTCTGACCGAGGTCGCGATCCGCGGTTACGACGCGCTGGCCGAAGCCTTGCGCGCGGCGGCCTCCGGCAAGCAGGGCGCGCGCGAAAAACTCCGGGCCCAGGGACTTGCCTATGTCGATTTTGCGCTGAGACATCCCGGCCGCTTCCAGATGATGTTTGCGAACAAGCGACTCGTTGCTGACGATGCACGCTTGAAGCAAGCGAGCCGGGCCGCCGGCCACGCCTTCGAGACCGTCGTGGCCGAGCTGGTCGGCGGCACCGCGAAGGAGGCGAAGACGGCGGCTGCGGCGGCCTGGTCGACCGTTCACGGCTTTGCCAAGCTTGCACTCGAAGAGAAATTCGGCTCTGTGAGGAACGAGGGCGGACGCCGCGAGATCATGATGACGCTTGATCAGGTCCTGAACTATCTATGGCCGGCGAGTGGCGCGCGCCGTTGAGCGAGGCCTGGATGACGTCATGACGAGCAAGACGACGGAGCTCAAGCTCGACATCGAGCGCATCGGCACGGTCTCGGCGATGCTGACGCGGCCGGATCATGCGCGCGCCTGCTACGTGCTGGCGCACGGCGCGGGCGCCGATATGCGGCATTCCTTCATGGAGAAGGTCGCGGCTGGGCTCGCGGAGCGCGGCATCGCGACGTTCCGCTTCAATTTCCCTTACATGGAAGAGAAGAAGGGGCGTCCAGACCAGCCGGCGGTCGCGCACGCCGCCATCCGCGCGGCGGTCGGGGAGGCGGCGCGGCTGTGTCCCGGCGTGAAGCTCATTGCGGGTGGCAAATCTTTCGGCGGACGCATGACCTCGCAGGCGCAGGCGAAGGCACCTTTGCCTGACGTCAAAGGCCTCGCCTTCCTCGGCTTTCCTCTGCATGCCGCGAAGAAGCCGTCGTCGGAGCGCGCCGAGCACCTCTCCGACATCGCCATCCCCATGCTGTTCCTGCAGGGCACGCGCGATGCGCTTGCCGATCTGAGCTATTTCAAGCCTGTCGTCGAGAAGCTCGGCCCGAAGGCGATGCTGCATCAGGTCGAAGGCGGCGATCATTCGTTTGCGGTGCTGAAGAAGTCCGGCCGTAGCAATGACGAGGCGCTCACCGAGGTGATGGATACGCTCGCGGCCTGGATCGATGTGCTCGCCTGAGCCTCACGCCGAATAAAGCCCCTTGTCGCGCGCCTTCTGGATCGCCAGCGCGGCGATCAGGTCGAGCGTCGGTGTCGACAGGCCGGCGGTGCGTGCGAAGGCTTGGGGCGCCTTCACCAGCACGTCGATCTCCATGGCGCGGCCGAGCTCGAAGTCCTGCAGCAGCGACGGCTTGTGATTGGGGGCGGGGCCGCTGCGGGTGACGCGCTTGACCTCGGGAATGAAATGCTGGGCGATCTCGTTGGCTTCGTTCAGCATGCGCGGGATCACCTCCGCGAAGGCGGGGTCGTCGCGCACGCCGCGCGCGGTCTGGCCGGTGAGCAGGCACAGCACCGAGAGCGACATGTTGGTCAGCAGCTTTGACCAGATCGCCTCGCGGATCTCGGCCACCGGCGGCGATTCCAGCCGCGCGTCGTTGAAGACCCCGCGCAGCCTGGTGATGCGCTCGCAATTGCGGTCGTCGCACTCGCCGATCAGAAGGCGATTGCGGTCCGGCGTCAGGTTCTGCACCACCCCGGGCGCGATGACCTCGTTGGAGGAGAAGATTACGCCGCCGATGATCCGCTCCTTGGGGATGCAGGCGCGCAGGCGCCCGCCGGGATCGAGGAAGGAAATGTCCGGCGGCGTCGGGTGCCGCGGCGGCAGGCCGATGCCGTACCACCAGGGAATGCCGTTCTGGGCGAACACGATCGCGGTATCGTCTTGCAGCAACGGCTTGATGCTGGACACCAGTCCCGGCAGTGCGGTTGCCTTCAGCGTGGAGATCACGACGTCCTGCGGGCCGAGCTGGGCCGGATCGCCTGACGCGTCCACCTTGGCCCCGGCCTCGGAATCGCCGACGCGCAGCTTGAGTCCATTGGCGCGCGCCGCCTCCAGATGCGCCCCGCGCATCACGCACGAGACCTCGTGGCCGGCGCGCGCCAGCCGAACCGCAATGTGGCTGCCGACGGCGCCCGCGCCGAAAATGCAGATGCGCATGATGATATCCCGAACCTATCCCTTGGTGCCGTCCGGCAGCAGCATGACACAAGCCGCCATGCGATGGACGCGGCCGCCCTACGCCGGAAAGATATGGATCGGGACATGCAGCCTCGGCCATAGTGCAGGGCAAATAAACGACCGGAGGATCGCCGATGACTGCCAGCCCCGTCCTGTGGAGCCTCGATCAGCGTGGGGTTGCGACCGTCACGTTGAACCGGCCGGAGGTGAACAACGCCTATGACGGCGCGCTGATATCAGGCGTGCTCGCGGCCATGGACGAGCTGGCTAAGAAGCCGAACCTGCGGGTGGTCGTTCTCAGGGGCAACGGCAAGCATTTCCAGGCCGGCGCGGACCTCAAATGGATCAATGGCGTGCGGCCGCAATCGGCCGAGGCCAACGAGGCGGCCTCGCGGGCGACCTTCGAGGCCGTGCAGCGGCTCAACACCGTGGCCGTCCCGACGGTCGCGTTGGTGCAGGGCGGCTGTTTCGGCGGCGGCACCGGCGTCATCGCGGCTTGCGATGTCGTGATTGCCGCGGACAACGCGCTGTTCTCGATCACCGAGGTGCGATGGGGCCTGACGGCGGCCATCATCATCCCGCAGCTCTGCGACGCGATCGGTGTCCGACAAGTGCGCCGCTACGCGCTGACCGGCGAACGCTTCGGCGCAGAGGACGCCCGCCGCATCGGCCTCGTGCACGAGGTGGTGGCGCTCGCAGATCTCGAAGCCGCAGGCGCCAAGGTGGTCGAGCAGCTGCTCGCCAACGGACCCGAGGCGATGGCCGAGACCAAGAAGCTCGCGCTGGAGAGCTCGTTCGGCGGCATGGCGGTGGACGATGCGGTCTACAAGCGGCTGGTGCAGCTGCATTCGCTCAAGCGCCAGAGCACGGAGGCGGCGGAGGGGCTGGCGTCATTTGCCGAGAAGCGGGCGGCGAAGTGGGGCGGCGGAATAGCCTGAACGTCAGCAGCCGCGGCAGATGTTGTTGATGCTGCGGTGGACCGCGTCGTCGTCCTGCCGCATCTGGCGCAGCGTTCCGAGCGTGTTGCTCTCGGCGATTGCTGGCGCCCGCTTGCGCTTCGCCGCGAGCTCGTCCTCCTGCCGCTTGTAGCAGGCTTCGCGCTCGGGCTTGGCCTGGATGAAGCGGCAGTTCTGCTCCACGGCCACGGCGGGGCAGGTTGAGATCGCGAGAACGACCAGGCCGGGCAGGGCGAATTTCAAAAGCGTCGAATCCATCTGTGAACCAAGGTGCTGGTCGTCGCCCGGCTTGACCGGGCGACCCAGTACGCCGCCGCCTCTCCGTACACGTTTGACGCCTCTGGAATACTGGATCGCGATGACAGTGGGGCGCGACGGCTCTTCTCTCAGGTCCGTCGTCTGAGGGCAATCGCCATTTTGTCCACCCGATGCTGCTCACAGCGACGGCGCCAGTGACGTTTTCAGCAGCGTCAGCAGCGCCTGCACCGCGGCCGCGTTGCGGCGCCGCTCGGGAATTGCAGCTTTCACCCACAGTTCCGGAATCGGAAAGTCGCGCAGCACGGGCTTCAGCCTGCCCTCGCGCAACGCATCCGCGACGAGATAATGCGAGATCAGTGCGATGCCGTTGCCGGCGATCGCGCTGCGCGCCAGCACGTGTGCTTCGTTGGAGGACAGCAGTGGGCTGACCTGGATGCTGATGCGGCCGCGCGGTCCGTCGAAGACCCATTCCGGCCCGGTCGGCATGAAGCTGAGGCAGCGATGCTCGACCAGATCGCGCGGATGTCTTGGCGTGCCATGTTTCTTCAAGTAAGCCGGCGAGGCGCAGAGCAGCCGCTTCAGCGGACACAGCGGCTCGTCGATCACACCGCCGAACGAATGCGGGAAGGCGCCGATGGCGATGTCAAAACCTTCGGTGACGGGATCGACGGGACGATCGATCAACACGATCTCGAGCTTCAGTCGCGGATTCTGGGTCTGGAAGGCGCTGAAGGCATCGGCGAGCCGTGCCACGGTCAGCGAGGTCGGCGCCTTGATGCGCAAGTGATCGACGAGATCGTGGCCCTTCTCGCCCATGCGCGAGAGCAGATCGGTCGCATCGGCCACGACGCCGCGCGCGCGATGCACATAGCGCTGCCCGGCTTCGGTGAGCCGCAATTGCCGGGTCGAGCGGTGAAACAGCGGCGTGCCGATCCGTGTCTCCAGCTGCGTGACGCGCTTGGCGACCACCGACGTCGAGACGTTGAGCTTTCGCGCGGCGGCAGAGAAGCCGGCGGCATCCGCGGTGGCGAGGAAGGCCTGAAGGTTCACCAGGATATCCATGTCGATCTTTCTCGATTCGCGAAAGCTGATCGCGTATTTTGGTGGATTGTACGCTTGCTCGCGTTAATTCATAGTCGCCCCAAGCAAGAGATTCCGGGAGCGGACGCGCCATGCGGGCCACGATGATCGAAGAACCGGCACGACGAGTGCCGCTCTATGGCGAATATGAAGTCGTCGTCCTCGGCGGTGGTCCGGCCGGCATCATGGCGGCGGCGTCCGCGGCGCGGGCCGGACGGCGGACCTTACTGATCGAACGCTACGGCTTTCTGGGCGGCATGGGCACCGCAGCCGGTGTCACCAACTTTTGCGGCCTGCACGGCAACGTCCATGGTGAGCACCGGCGGCTGGTGCAGGGCATGGCGTCGGAGCTGCTGGCGCGGATCGATCATCTCAACGGCCTCAATGCGCCGCATCTGATCCTCGGCAAGGTCTTCGCGCAAGCTTACGACACCGCGGCCTACAAGATCGCGGCCGACGAACTGCTCGCCAGCCACAAGGTGAATATCCTCTTCCACGCGCTCGGCGCCGGCGTCGTCATGGCTGATGAGCGCCGCATCGACGTGTTGCTGGTCGAGACCAAGGCAGGTCGGCAGGCCGTGCGCGCGGAGATCTTCATCGACTGCTCCGGCGACGGCGATCTCGCGGTCTGGGCCGGTGCGCCATTCGAAATCGGCGACGCGCACGGCCATCCGCTCTATCCCTCGATGATGCTCCGCCTCAACGGCATCGATCCCGCAAAGGCCGGCGAGGCCTGGCGCACCATTCCGCAATTGATGGAAAAGGCCGCGGCCGCCGGCACCCACGCATTCCCGCGCAAGAGCGCGATCGTGCGGCCGCAAAAGTCCGGCATCGAGTGGCGGGTGAACTTCACGCAAGTCGCACGCGAGGACGGCCACGCCATCAACGGTATTGATCCCGACGATCTCACCCGCGGCGAAATCGAAGGCCGCAAGCAGGCGCTCGCCGCGTTCGAATTCCTGCGCACCGTGCCGGGCTTTGAAAAATCCTACATCGTCGATCTGCCGCCGCAGCTCGGCATCCGCGAGACCCGCCGCATCAAGGGCGGCTATCAGCTCAGCGGCGAGGACGTGCTCGGCTGCGCCTCTTTCGCGGATTCCATCGGCGTCAACGGCTGGCCGATCGAAGCCCATGTTCCCGGCGACGTCGTCTTCACCTTCCCGCCGATCCCGGAATCCCGCGGCTACAACGAACTGCCTTACCGGCTGCTGGTGCCTGACCGCGTCGACAATCTCCTGGTCGCCGGCCGCTGTGCCTCGATGACCCATGAGGGTCAGTCGGCGGCGCGGGTCTCCGGTGCCTGTTTCGTGATGGGTGAGGCCGCCGGTTCCGCGGCGGCGCTGGCGTTGTCCGGAAACAGGATCCCGCGTGACATCCCCGTTGAAAAATTGCAGGAAACGTTGAAACAACAGGGCGCTTTCGTCGGGCGAGATCAGGCTGTGCCCGAAGGCCTTTAACGGACTGCAAGACAACGACGGTGGAGGGAACGGGATGATCGGGATAGTGCGGCTTGCGCTGGCAGGCCTGGTGGCGATCATGGCGATCGGCACCGCGCGGGCCGAGGACGCGCTGAAGGCCAAGATCGGCGTGCTCCGCCTGTCATCCTCCGCGCCGGTCTTCATCGCGCAGGACAAGGGCTACTTCCGCGACGCCGGCTTGGAGGTCGAACTGAAATTCTTCGACGCGGCGCAGCCGATCGCGGTGGCCACCACCTCCGGCGACGTTGATTTCGGCGTCACCGCCTTCACTGCGGGCCTCTACAATCTCGCCGGCAAGGGCGTGCTGAAGGTGATCGGCGGCATGAGCCGCGAGAAGCCCGGCTATCCCCTGATCGGCTATTTCGCCAGCAACAATGCCTTCGCCGCGGGCTTGAAGACGGCGAAGGATCTCGCGGGCAAGCGCGTTGCGGTCACGCAGGTCGGATCGAGCTTTCACTATTCGCTCGGCCTGCTCGCCGACAAATACGGCTTCAAGCTCGCGGATGTGAAGATCGTGCCGCTGCAATCGCTGTCGAATGCGGCCGCCGCGCTGAAAGGCGAAACCGTCGATGCCGCGCTTCTACCCGTCTCCACTGCGCGAAAGCTGATGGACGAGGGCGGCGCGAAGTTTCTGGGCTGGGTCGGCGACGAGACGCCGTGGCAGTTAGGGGCGGTGTTCGCCTCGCCGAAGACGCTGACCAACAAGGCGCTGGTGACCAAGCTGCTCGGCGCTTTGACGAAGGCCGACCGCGGGTACCACGACGTCATCCTCGCCGCGATGAAAGACGGCGTTGCGCCGATCAATGAGCAGACAAAGCCGCTGCTGGAGATCATCGCCAAGTACACCAATCTGCCGGTCGAGCAGGTCGTCGGCAATTGCGCCTATATCGATCCCGAGGGCAAGCTGGATGTGAAGAACGTCGACAACCAGATCAAATGGCTGCAGGAGCAGGGATTCGCGGACAAGGGTTTTGACGCGAACGGGATCATCGCCAAGGACTATGTGAAGGTGGATTGATGCGGCGAGCGCCATTCCAAACCCGTCTTCCTTCGAGGCTCCCATCGCGGTGCATTTGCACCGCAATGCTCGCACCTCGGGATGACGCGGCGCGAATCGAAGGTGCCGCATGGACCTGATCGCCAGCCACATCACCCATCGCTTCGGCGATCTCGCCGTGCTCGACGACATCTCTTTCACCGTTAGCGCGGGCGAGGTGGTGGCAATCGTGGGGCCCTCCGGCTGCGGCAAGAGCACGCTGCTGTCGATTCTCGGCGGGCTGCTGCAGCCGACCTCCGGCGCGCCCGAGCTGCGCGGCGCGCCGCCGGCGGACAGCCTCAATCCGCTGACGTTCGTGTTCCAGGATTTTGCGCTGCTGCCCTGGGCAACTGTGGAGGAGAACGTCGAATTTCCGTTGCTGCACACCCAGCTCTCGGCAACCCAGCGCCGCGCGCTGGTCGAGGACGCCCTGCGCCGCACCGGCCTGACCGATTTCCGCCAGACTTATCCAAAGCAGCTGTCCGGCGGCATGCGCCAGCGCGTCGGCATCTCGCGCGCGCTTGCGGTGAAGCCCGCCATCCTGCTGATGGACGAGCCGCTGTCGGCGCTGGATTCGCAGACGCGCGAGCTCCTGATGGAGGATTTCGTCCGTCTGCTCGCCGATGGCGGCATGGGCGCGGTCTACGTCACCCACAATCTCGAAGAGGCCGCGCGGCTCGCCGACCGCATCGTTGTGCTGTCGCGGCGACCGGGGCGCATCCGCGAAGTCGTGCCTGTGCCGATGACGCGGGCGGCGCGCGGCGAGATCACTGCGCGTGAAAAGCTGCTGGACTTGCAGAACCAGATCTGGTCGCTGATCCGCAACGAAGCCATCGACGCCGAGCGCGAGGTCCAGCATGCTTGATCGCGCCGGCCTGCCTGCGAAGGATGAGACGACGCGCCGCGTCCACTTCCGCGGCGCCGGCTTCGTGCCTGCCTCGAGCCGTTTCGGCGGCTGGATTGCGCTCGCGCTGGTCATCGCGATATGGCAGGCGGCGGGCAGCACCAAGCTCGTCAACCCGCTGTTCCTGCCGGCGCCCTCGGCGATCGCGCGCGCGATCTACCAGCTCGCGGTCTCAGGCGCGCTCTGGCAGCATGTGTCCGCTTCGCTCTTGCGCATCGGCATCGGCTGGCTGCTTGGGACAGCGGCCGGCGTCGCCGTCGGCTTTGCCATCGGCCTGTCGCGGCTCGCGCGCAGCGTCGGCATCACTTTCATCTCGGCGCTATTTCCGATCCCGAAGATCGCGCTGCTGCCGCTGTTGATCCTCTGGCTCGGGATCGGCGAAGAGCCGAAGATCGCGACCATTGCGCTCGGGGTGTTCTTCTCGACCGCGATCTCGGTCTATAGCGGCGTCGATGCGGTGCCGCGCAACCTGATCCGGATGGCGCAGAGTTTCAACGTGCCCTTCGTCACCATCGTGCGCAAGGTGATCTGGCCGGGCGCGCTGCCCGCCATCCTCGCCGGCTTCCGCATTACGGCTTCGGTGGCCCTGCTGCTCGTCGTCAGCGCCGAGATGATCGGCGCGCAATACGGCATCGGCGCCTTCGTGCTGCAGGCCGGCAATCTGATGCAGACCGATCAGCTGCTCGCCGGCGTGGTGATCCTTTCGGTATTCGGGCTGGCGGTGGGAAAGGTGATCGGCTGGCTGGAGATGCGGCTGTTGCACTGGCGGTAGCCACGTCCGTCATCGCGAGGAGCGAAGCGACGAAGCAATCCAGATTCTCTCCGCGGAGGGATTCTGGATTGCTTCGCTTCGCTCGCAATGACGGGGTGGTTAGCCCCAGTGCCTCACGCGTTCCCGCGATCTTCCCTGAACAAATCCAGCTTCTGCTGCACGGGCCGATCCGAGAAGCTGAATAGCACGGCGTCCTCATCCGCCTCGTGCGTCACCCAGTGCCAGCTCGGGACGACGAACAGGTCGCGCGGGCCCCACTCGAAAACGGTGTCGCCAATGCGGCTGCGTCCCTTGCCCTCGATCGGGCAGAACACCGTCGCATCGGTCGAACGATAGCGCGCGGTGCCAAAACCCTTCGGCAGCAATTGAATGAACGTGCCGATCGTCGGCATCGCGAAGTCGCCGGTCTCGGGGTTGCTGAACTTCAGCTTCAGTCCGTGACATGCGTCCCAGTCCTGGCTCGCGCGGGCCTTCTCGAGGGCCTCTCGGGTATAAGCGTAGGGATAGCTGAAGATGGGCGATGTCTTCGAGCTCCGCTTGACGTCGACCGGCAAGAGGTTGTGGCCGTAGCGGGCAAAGCTGTCGCCGGCAGGTTTTGTAATTCTCTGCTGGTCCTCTTTCGAGCCTTCGGCGAAGGAGCAGTCGAAGAACTGCACCAAAGGAATATCGAGGCCATCCAGCCAGAACATCGGCTCATTCGTCTCGTTGGAATGATCGTGCCAGGTCATCGACGGCGTGATGATGAAGTCGCCGGGCTCCATCGCGGTACGTTCGCCGTCGACGGCGGTGTGGGCCCCCTTGCCTTCGAGCACGAAGCGCAGCGCCGACTGGCTGTGACGGTGCGCAGGCGCGACGTCGCCGGGCACCACCATCTGCACGCCGGCATAGAGCGAGGTCGTGATCTTGGATTGCCCGCGCAGGCCCGGATTCTCCAGCACCAGAACGCGCCGTTCGGCCTCCTTGGCGGTGATCAGCTTGCCGGCCTCCGTCATGTAGTCGCGGATGACGTCGAACTTCCAGAGGTGAGGGCGGCACGCGCTCTTCGGCTCCGGCGTGATCAGGTCGCTCATCACCGTCCAGAGCGCGGTGAGATTCTCGCCGTCGATCTTCTTGTAGAACGCCTCGCGTTCCGGCGTCTTGGTCACGGCTTCCATGGCGCGCCTCCTGTTCGTTTCTAAATTGACAGTATACTTACGATCTATGTAGCGTCAATGCGACGAGTGAACTACAAGACAGTCATTCCGGGGCACGCGAAGCGTGAACCCTGAATCTCGAGATTCCGGGTTCTATGCTGACGCATCGCCCCGGAATGACAAACGGGAGGGTTCCAATGAAGCTGCACGGCTATTTCCGCTCCAGCGCCGCTTACCGCGTGCGGATCGCGCTGAACCTGAAGGGACTTGGCGCCGAGCATCTGCCGCATCACCTTCGCAAGGGCGAGCAATGTGCGCCCGCTTATCTTGCCATCAACCCGCAGGGCCTGGTGCCGGCCCTGGAGAACGATGCAGGTGCAGTGCTGACCCAATCGGTCGCGATTATCGAGTGGCTCGACGAGACTCACCCTAATCCGCCGCTGCTGCCGAAAGATCCGCTGCGGCGCGCCAAGGTGCGCGCGTTCGCGCTCGCGATCGCTTGCGACACCCATCCGGTGCAGAACCTGAAAGTGCTGGCGCGGTTGCGCGAGCTCGGCCTGCCCGAGGAGAAGGTCCAGGACTGGGCCGCCTGGGTCAATCGCGAGGGCCTTGCGGCTTGCGAGACGCTGATCAAGGACGAGCCGGTCCCGTTCTGCTTCGGCGATGCGCCGACGCTCGCCGACCTCTGCCTGGTGCCGCAGCTCGCCAATGCCCGCCGCTTCGGCGTCGATGTCTCGGCCTATCCGCGCCTGCTCAAGGCCGAGGCCGCCGCCAGGGCGCTGCCGGCGTTTGCCGATGCCGCACCGGAGAAGCAGCCCGATGCCGAATAAGCCTGCCGCTCCGATCACGATGGACGCCGTCTATGCCGCGCCGGGCTACCTGTTCCGGCGCATGCAGCAGATCGCGGTCTCGATCTTCATGGAGGAGTGCAAGGCGTTCGATCTCACGCCGGTGCAATATGCCGCGTTGGTCGCGATCCATACTCATCCCGGCATCGACGCGACGCGGCTCTCGGCCGTGATCGCCTTCGACCGCTCCACGCTCGGCAGCGTGATCGAGCGGCTGCTGGCCAAGGATTTTATCGAGCGCAAGCCGGCACCCGAGGACAAGCGGATCAAGCTGCTGTATCTGACGAAGTCAGGCGCGGCGATCCTGCGCGAGATCATCCCCGCCGTCGAGCGGGCCCAGGCGCGGATGCTGGAGCCGCTGAAGCCCGCAGACCGCAAGACCCTGATGGGGCTCTTGGCGCAACTGGTGGATCTCAACAACGAGGCCTCGCGCGTCCCGCTGCGGGCCGAGGATGCTCTGGAACATCTGGGGAAGGGCGGGTGAGGCCCTGCTGCAGCCTCTAAAGCGCGATGGGATCAGGATGAATCACCATCGCGCTTTGGGTTATTGTTTGAGCATGATCTTTTCGGAAAACCGCTGCACACTTTTCGGGATCATGCTCTAACTCCGCTGTCATTCCCCGCGCAGGCGGGGAATCCAGTACGCCGCGGCTCCTCGATTCTAGCCGCGCCGTCTCTGGAATACTGGATCGCCCGCCTGCGCGGACGATGACAGCGGTTGTGTAGCGGCGCGAGTGCGCTCCTGACTGTCCTCGCCCTCACATCCGCAGCAACGCCTGCCGGTCGATCTTCCCCGTGCCCGTCTTCGGCAGCTCGTCGATGAAAATCACCTCGCGCGGGTATTTGTAGGGCAATAGCTTGCCCTTCATGTAATCCTGCAGCCTGCGCGTCGCTTCGACCTGATCGGCAGCGCGGTCGTTCATCACCACCACCGCCTTTAGCGTCATGCGGCGATCCGGTAACTCGGCGGCGAACACCGCGCATTCGCGGATGTCGGGGTGGTCGGCGAGACAGAGCTCGACTTCGAGCGGATAGACCCACTGGCCGGAGATCTTGATGAGATCGTCGGCGCGGCCGCGGAAGAAGTGAAAGCCGTCGGCATCGCGGACGAAGCGGTCGCCGGTGTAGATCCAGCCGCCCTCGCGAATGGTTTCGGCCGATTTGTCTGGCCGGTTCCAGTACAGCGGCGTGTTGGAATCGCCGCGGACCCACAAGATGCCTTCCTCGTTGTCGCCGACCTCGTTTCCATCCGTGTCGCGCAGCGCGACCTCGTAGCCGGGCACGCGCAAGCCGGCGGCACCGAGCTTCTTCTGCTCGGGGCGGTTGGAGAGATAGATGTGCAGCACCTCGGTCGAGCCGAGACCTTCGACGATCTCGAGGCCGGTGAGTGTCTTCCAGCCGTTGAAGACCTCGGCCGAGAGCACCTCGGCGGCGGAGAGCGACAGTCGCAGCGACGAGAAGTCGGTTTTGTCCGCGCCTTCGGCTTTTGTCAGCGACGTGTAGAGCGTCGGCAGGCCGAAGAAGACCGTCGGCCTGTATTGCTCGATCGCCGCGAAGATCGACGCAGGCTTCGGCTGGCCCGGCAGCAGCAGCGTCGCGGCGCCGGCCGAGAACGGGAAGGTGACGGAATTGCCGAAGCCGTAGGCGAAGAAGATCTTCGGCACCGAGAAGCAGACGTCATCGGGCGTCAGTCTCAGCACATTCCGCGCAAAGGCGGCTTCGCTGTAGGCCATGTCGTGCTGCAGATGCACGATGCCCTTGGGGCGCCCGGTCGAGCCGGATGAGTACATCCAGAACGCCATTTCGTTGCGATGAGTCGGCGCTTCCGCCAGCTCAGTCGGGAACTGCGCGAGCCAGCTTGCCGCGGCGGCTGCCCGCGGCGCCGCGTGATCGCCCACCCCGCCATTGGTGACGATCAGCGTCCGCAGGCCCGTGTCCTTGCAGGCCTCTGCATTGAAGCGCGCGCAGAATTCGGACTCGACGACCGCGACAGTCGCGCCGGAATCGGCGAGATAGAATTGCAGGAGATCCGGCGGCGTCAGCGTGTTGATCAGGAGCGGCACGAATCCGGCACGCACGGCGCCGAAGAACGCGGCCGGATAGGCCGGCGTGTCGTCGAGGAACAAGAGCACGCGGTCGCCGCGCTTCAGCCCAAGCGAGGCGAAACCGTTGCCCCAGCGGCAGGCTTCGCCGCAGAGCTCGCCATAGGTCCGCGTGCCTGCCGGCCCCATCAGCGCGAGCTTGTCGCCGCGGCCTTTGCCGAGATTGTCGAACAGCACGCGGCTGGCATTGTAAATCTCAGGAATGGCAAAGCCGATCTCGCGCGCGCCGGGGCTGTCTGCGGGCACCTGGTCTCTGATCTCGTTGCTCATGGCGCATCTCCGCCGTTCTTGGCCGCCTCGTAGCGGGCCATGAAGGCCGGCGACATCGCGCGCAGCCGGGAATCGTCGATGCGGCCGGAGCGGGTGATATAGCTATAGGCAAAGTCCATCAGGGGAAGCTTCATGTGCTCGGCGAAGTGTTCGTACCAGGACGCACTCGTGCGCGCGGCATCGACGAGCTTCTGCACGATCGGCTTGCGCGTAGCCTGGTAGCGATGCAGCGCGGTCGCAAGATGCACATCCGACTCCAGCGCCTTGACCAGCGCGATGGCGTCCTCGATCGCGAGCCGCGTGCCCGAGCCGATCGAGAAATGTGCGGAATGCAGCGCGTCGCCGAGCAGCACCATGTTCTTGAACGACCAGTGCTCGTTCCAGACCCAGGGAAAGTTGCGCCAGACTGATTTGTTGGAGACGAGGCAATGACCGCCGAGCGTGTCGGCAAACACCTCCTCGCAGATGCCCTTGGACTGCTCGACGTCCTTGTAGGCGAAGCCATAGGCCTGCCATGTCGCGTGATCGCATTCGACCAGGAAGGTGCTCATGGTCGGCGAATAGCGGTAGTGATGGGCGTTGAAGGTGCCGCGGTCGGTCTTCACGAAAGTCTGCGACAGCGTGTCGAAACGTTTCGAGGTGCCGTACCAGACGAACTTGTTGGAGGAGTAGGACAATGAGGTGCCGAAATCGCCCTCATAGGCCCGGCGCACCAGCGAGTTCAGCCCGTCGGCGGCGACGATCAGGTCGTGGCCATTGAGCTGGTCGATAGCCTGAATCTGCGTGTCAAACCGCGGCGTGATGCCGGCGTCGAGCGCGCGCTGTTGCAGGAACTTGAGGAGCTCGAGCCGTCCGATCGAGGAGAAGCCGACGCCGTCGATGGCGACGCTGTCGCCGTGCAGGTTCAGCGTGATGTTCTCCCAGCTCTCCATATGCGGGGCGATCGCATCGACCGTCTCGGGGTCGTCGGCGCGCAGGAACTCAAGGGCCTGGTCAGAGAACACGACGCCAAAGCCCCAGGTCGCGTCGGCCGGGTTCTGTTCGAACAGGTCGACCTGATCCTCGGGGTGGCGCTTCTTCCAGAGATAGGCGAAGTAGAGCCCACCGGGCCCCCCGCCGATCACGGCGATCCGCAACGTCTGCCTCCCTAATTGACAGTATACTTACTATCTAGGGATAGACTAATGTGCTCCAGCGCCCGGCGCCAGCGGAATTATCGGCGTGGCCGGCACGCCATAGCTCGCCTTCAGGCCCACGTTTGCGGGTGCCCGAAAACGTCAGATGCGAATCATAGCGAAACCGGGCCGGATTGGCCACCCGGGCGCGTCAGACGCAGCGCCTCACATAGACCCCGTTCACCAGCACCCTGGTGCAACGGACCGCGGGCACCGGCTTGCGGACCGCGACGGCCGCGTTCGGACCGGCGCAGCCGGCGCGATAGACGCCGCGGGCGCACACCACCGCATTGGCATCGGTGGTCTCGAACGTCATGGTTGCGGCGAAGGCGAACAGAGCAGAAGCAACGAGCAGCAATGAACGCATGTTGTCCTCCCGGTCTTGTCGTGATCGAAACTGAGTCTCCACCCGCCGCAATTCAGTGCTGCGGACGTGCATAGTCCGCTTCGTCTTATCTCGCGGCGAAAGGTGCGAGTACCTCTCTGCAGGCCGGCGAGAGCGATGCCGCCCGATTGGAAATGCATTGTATGATCCGGCCGCCGCCGGGCGCCACGCCGGCGCAGAGCGTGCGGATATCGGCGCCGCAGGCCGATCTGGCGATGAACAGCTCCTCGCGCGGCAGCAATGGCCGCAGCACGATCGTGGCCGGCGCCGCGGCGGGCGCAGTCGCGGGAGCCGCACCTGCAGGTGCCGCCGTAGCCGCTGGACCGGATGCCGCGCTCAGCGCGCCTTGGCAGGAGGGTGAGACTCTTGCCTTGTTCTTCTCCAGGCATTCGAGCGCAGCCGCGCCGCCCGGCGTCACGCTCGCGCAGACTTTTGGATAGTCGGACCGGCAGGCGCTCTTGATGGCGGCGACCTGCGCGCTGCTCGGCTGCTTGGCGGGGGCAGCCTTTGCCGCCGCCGCTGGCGCGGCCGGCCTGGCCGGTTCAGCGGGCGGCGTGCTAGGCGCCGCCTGGGCCTTCGGTACGGCGGGGGCCGCCGGCGCAGCTTCAGTCTTCGGCGCGGCCGGAGCGGCTTCAGCCTTCGGTGCCGCTGGGGGCTCGAGCGCGCGAAAGGCGGTCTGGCATCCCGATGACAGGCTGGACATGTTCTTCTGCAGGCATTGAAACGCTTCCGCGCCGCCCGGCGTCACGCTCGAACAACGTGCCATGAAGTCCGACCGGCATGCCGAGCGGATAGCGCTCTTCTGGGCTTCGGTCGGCGCTTGCGCGACGGCGACCGTTGCAGTTGCGAACAGCACTGCTGCTGCCAGCAATGCGCTGCGCGTGGAGCCATGCTTCAATTTCCCGAACATCGGTATGAGTTCCTGCCCTATAGCTGGAGCGCTCTAATGACCGTTCGGCGCTCTAAAAAAAAGTGATGCGATTGCAATCGTCGGGAGCCTTGCGATACACGGCATCATTGGCCGCTTTGTCCGCGACCGCAAGCAGATTGTGTCGAAGGACGGCGCTGTGGGGCGACGCTACAGTTTCACCATGCGCTTGCCGCGGTTCTCGCCCGCGAGGAGCCCGATCAGCGCTTTCGGCGTATTCTCGAGCCCATCGATGATGTCCTCCTGCACCTTCAGCTTGCCGGACTTGACCCAGGCTTGCAGGTCGGCGAGCGCGCGCTGGCTCTCCTTCATGTAATCCATCACGATGAAGCCCTGCATGACGAGCCGCTTCACCACGATCAGCCCGGGCACGCCGCGCGGGCCGTGCGCGGCGGGCGTGCCGTCATATTGCGAGATCGCGCCGCAGCAGGCGATGCGGCCGTAATTGTTCATCTGCGGCAGGCAGGCTTCCAGAATGTCGCCGCCGACATTGTCGAAATAGACGTCGATGCCGTGAGGGGCGGCGGCGCGCAGCGCCTTGAACACCGCGCCGTCCTTATAGTCCACGGCAGCATCGAAGCCGAGCTCGGAGGTCAGCCAGTTGCACTTATCAATGCCACCGGCGATGCCGACCACGCGACATCCCTTGATCTTCGCGATCTGCCCGACGATCGAGCCGACCGAACCCGCGGCCGCAGAAACCACGACCGCCTCGCCTTCCCTGGGCTTGCCGATCTCCAGGAGACCGAAATAGGCGGTGAGGCCGGCGATGCCGAACACGCTGAGCAGATGGGTCATCGGCTCGAGCTTCGGCATCTTGGTGAGATGCTTTGCCGGCACCGCGGCAAATTCCTGCCAGCCGGTGTCACCGAACACGATGTCGCCGGGCGCCAGCCCCTCGGCCTTCGAGCTCACGACCTCCGCGATGGCGCCGCCGGCCATCACGCTGTTGGCCTCGACGGCGGAGCGATAGGTCGCGCCGTGCATCCACGCGCGGTTGGCGGCGTCGAGCGAGATGTAACGCACGCGCAGCAGGGCCTCGCCGTCCTTCGGTTCCGGCACTGTGCTCTCCAGCATCTTGAAATGCTCGGGGCCGAGCTTGCCGCTGGGTTTTTCCACCAGCAGAATCTGGCGATTGATATGTCCGCTCATGGCGTTTCCCTCTTTGATTGTCCTGCCGATCACTGATGCAGTCGCCGCAAACAAAACGTGCAGGCCGCATGTGTTGTGCGCTGCATGAAGGCTAGATCGCCGCATCCCGTTTCACAACGGGAACATCCTGAAAACGCGGTCGGACGCAAAGCGTGTTGCGTCGCTCGGATATCTGCGACATCATGAAGCGTCGGCGTATGTGGGGGTAAGCGATGTCCAACAGGTTCACGCAATACATTCTGACGGCGATGGTGCTCGGCATCATCATGGGTTCGGCGATCTACAATTTCCTGCCCGACACGCGCGCCGACTGGGCGTCCTCCATCAACCTGATCGCCATGATGTTCCTGCGCCTGATCAAGATGATCATCGCGCCCCTGGTGTTCGCGACCCTGGTCGGCGGCATCGCCCATATGGGCTCGGGCTCCAAGCTCGGCCGCATCTTCGCCAAGACCATGGGCTGGTTCATCAGCGCTTCCTTCATCTCGCTGCTGCTCGGCCTGATCATGGTCAATCTGCTGCAGCCCGGCGCCAACTTCCCCGGCACGCTGCCGCAGGCGGGTCAATCGACCGGCCTGCCGGTCTCGGCCTTCTCGATCGAGAAATTCCTCACCCATCTGATCCCGACCTCGATCGCGGACGCGATGGCGCAGAACGAGATCCTGCAGATCGTGATCTTCGCCGTGTTCTTCTCGGTGGCGATGGGCTCCATGCCCGAACGTTCAAAGCCGATCCTGGCGATGATCGACGACGTCGGCCACATCATGCTGAAGGTGACAGCCTACGTCATGCTGTTCGCCCCGCTCGCAGTGTGGGCCGCGATCACCGCAACAGTGGCCAAGAACGGCCTCCTGGTGCTCTGGAAGCTCGTCGTGTTCATGGGCGGCTTCTATCTCTCGCTGGCGATCCTGTGGACCATCCTGGTCATCGTCGGCTTCATCGTCATCGGTCCGCGCTACAGCCATCTCTTGAAGCTGGTTCGTGAGCCGTTGATGATCGCGTTCTCGACCGCGAGCTCCGAGGCAGCCTATCCGAAGACGCTCGAGGCGCTCAACCGCTTCGGCGCCTCGTCGCGAATCTCGAGCTTCGTGCTGCCGCTCGGCTATTCCTTCAATCTCGACGGCACGATGATGTACTGCACTTTCGCGGCCGTCTTCATCGCGCAGAGCTATCACATCGACATGCCGCTCGGCACCCAGCTCGCGATGCTGGCGACGCTGATGATCACCTCGAAGGGCGTCGCCGGCGTTCCGCGCGCCTCCCTCGTGGTGATCGCCTCGACCCTGGCGCAGTTCAACATCCCCGAGGCGGGCCTCTTGATGATCATGGGCATCGACACCTTCCTCGACATGGGTCGCAGCGCCACCAACGTGATCGGCAACACGCTGGCGACCTCGGTCGTGGCGAAGTGGGAAGGCGAGCTTGGGCCCGAGCATGCGATGGGGCCGGACGACGCCGTGCCCGACGACATGGTGCCGGGCGAAGTGCCTGCCATGGCCGGCCATGGTTAGGGGTGAACCATGGGCCAGGCACTGGCGAGGTCAGTGATCGGCGGCATCCTGTGGCTCGCGGCAGCATTGCTGCTCGCGACTGCGGCGTCCGCCCAGACCGGCAGCGAAGGGCTGAGCCCCACGCTGTCGGCCATCAAGACAGCGCACGCCGTGCGGCTCGGCTATCGCGAGAGCTCACCGCCGTTCTCCTTCCTCGATCAGTCCGGCCGTCCGATCGGCTATAGCCTCGAGCTCTGCGAGGCCATTGTCGAGGAGATCGGCGTCGAGGTCGACGATCCCAATCTCAGAATCGAGTACGTCAAGGTCACCTCGGACGACCGGATCGACGCCGTGCTCCAGAACAAGATCGACCTCGAATGCGGCTCGACCACCGCCAATGCCGAGCGCGGCAAGCGCGTCGCCTTCTCGCCGCTGATGTTCGTCGCCGGAACCAAGCTGATGGTGCCGAAGGGAGCGGCTGTTTCCGGTGTCGCAGATTTGAAGGGCAGGACCGTGGTGGTGACCAAGGGCACGACCAACGAGCAGGCGATGCACGCCGTCGACAAGAAGCTCTCGCTCGGCCTCAACATCGTCACCGCGCCGGATCACGAGCAGTCGTTCCGGATGGTAGCCGACGGCAAGGCGGATGCGTTCGCGACCGACGACATCCTGCTCTACGGCCTGATCGCCCGCCACAAGGCGCAGGAATATTTTCGCGTGGTCGGGGACTATCTGTCCTACGACCCCTACGGCATCATGTTCAGGAAAGGCGAGCCGCAACTTTCCGCCGTGGTCGAGCGCGCCTTCCGCAAGCTCGGCTCCAACCGCGACCTCGTCCCGCTCTACAACAAATGGTTCACTGCGAGGCTGCCCACGGGCGAACGCCTGAACGTGCCGATCTCGCTGCAACTGGAAGAGGCCTTCAAGGCCATGGACGATTCGCCCAGCGGCAATAATTAGGGGGAGTTGTTGTAACGCTCGCGCGGCGATCTCGGTTCACCTATCCCCCTCGTCGGCCCACGAGGGGAGAAGGGATTGCAGCGTGCACGTGGCGCTCAGCGGCTTCCCCCAAACACCCGATCAAGCGCCGCGTCATACGTCGCCTGCACCAGCTCCGGATGCAGTTTGCCCAGCGCCTCCATCATCACGCCGGAATTGATCTCGAGCACTTTCCATTTGCCGCCGGCACGGACCACGTCGATTGACGCGAAGGCAATACCAATGGCGCGCGCGGCATCGCTCGCGAGCTTCACGCAAGCCGCGCGAAGCTCGCCGTCCGCGAGCAGCACCGGCTTTGCGCCGGCATCGAGATTGTGCCGCCAATCCGAGCCACGCTGCTTGCTGTAGACGACTTGGGGAACATCATCGAGCAGCACCACGCGGACCTCCTCCTCGATGGCGATGTAGGGCGAGATCACGAGCCCTGTGCTCATCGAAAAGACCTCGCTGGCGGCGTGGTCCAGCTCCGCCTCCGTTGTCACCTTGAACACCGAGCGCCCCGATGTCCCCTCGTTCGGCTTCACCACCACGCCGTGCGGATGGTTCTGAAGCAGCCCAACCATTGCCTCTCGCCAGGCGGCACCAACGACATCCTTGCCCAGCCTCGGGTTGAGGAAGAGTCGATGGGGAACGCAGGGCACGTCCGCCAGCGCCAGCGCCTCCGCGGTGGCCGATTTGTCGTTGGCGAGGCGGTGCGCGATGGCGCTGTTGAGGCCGATGTCATAGCCGAAGGCGAAGTGGCGCTTCGGTCCCCGCCGCATCGCGATCAGCCAGCCGCCGGAGCGGACATCGACTGCAATGCCGCGGTCCGCGCAATAGTGCCTGATCGCCTGAACGAAGATTCGCTCGCCGCTTGCCATTGTCCTTCGTCGCTCCTGTCGCCAAAAGCCGCAAAAATGCGGGAAGCGGCGCCAATCGGGATGAAAATCAGAGCTATTCTTAATGAAATTCTCGCGAGCGCGACGGAAATTAAGTGCTCCGACCACGCATCAGGGAGGAAAGAAATTGCCCTCCGCGCCTGTCCGGCAGCAGATTCATTGATGATGTGGCCAGTTCTGCCGCAAATGCCGGTTTGATCGGCATCAATTGCATCCGAAACGAGGTTGATTATTGGTCTCAATGGCGTAGATCACACACGCGAAATCCTCCGCCATGGCAATGGTGACCGCCCGTTTTCAGGGCCGGGCAACGCTTTTGCCCTAAAACCGCAGTTATTCGGAATATCGAAAATCATGAGCGCGTTTTACCGAGAGAAGGTTCTTTCCGTCCACCACTGGACCGACACGCTGTTCAGCTTCCGGGCCACGCGCGATACCGGCTTCCGGTTCCAGAACGGCCAGTTCGCCATGATCGGCCTGGAGATCGATGGCCGCCCGCTGCTGCGCGCCTACAGCATGGCGAGCGCCAATCACGAGGAACAGCTCGAGTTCTTCTCGATCAAGGTGCAGGACGGCCCGCTGACCTCGCGCCTGCAGAAGATCAAGGAAGGCGACACCATCCTGGTCGGCCGCAAGGCGACCGGCACGCTGATCACCGACAATTTGCTTCCCGGCAAGCGGCTGATGCTGCTCTCGACCGGCACGGGCCTCGCGCCCTTCGCCAGCCTGATCAAGGACCCCGAGGTCTACGACCAGTTCGAGTCGATCGTGCTGGTGCATGGCTGCCGCCAAGTCTCCGAGCTCGCCTATGGCGAGAAGCTCGTCGCGACCTTGCGCGAGGATGAGCTGTTCGGCGAGCTGCTCGCGGACAAGCTCGTCTACTACCCGACCGTGACCCGCGAGCCGTTCAGGAACCGCGGCCGCATCACCGACCTCATCAACTCCGAGCAGATCTTCAACGATATCGGCCAAGGCCCGCTCGACATCGCAACCGACCGCATCATGATGTGCGGCAGCCCGGCGATGCTCGAAGAGCTGAAGGCGATGTTCGAGAGCCGCGATTTCGTCGAAGGAAGCGGCAACAAGCCCGGCCATTTCGTGATCGAGAAGGCCTTCGTCGAGCGGTAAGCGCCACGCCTCGTGCCCCGGACGCAGCGCCTTTCAGCGCTGCGCTGCAGAGCCGGGGCCCATCTCGCGCATCGTATGGTGTTGTATTCTGGATCCCGGGTCTGCGCTTACGCTTGCCCGGGACACCGCCTGGCTTGCGGCCGCTTGCAGGCTAACCCAGCCCCGTCCCTCTGCTGCACCGCAAAACCCGTCCATCGGGCTGATTGATTTGTCTCGGCCGAATTCGCTAGCCTGAAACAGGGGCCGCGTCATATCCGTATGACAGGCAAAGGCGTATCGTACCGCCTTATGCTGGCGAGAGGATGGGAATCGTGGCCGACGACAACAAGACGCAGGAAGCTCCGAAACGTCTGCCGCTGGTGGAAGAGGGGATCCTGGAAACCCTGCTGCTGCCCTTCTCGCCGCGCTTCATCGTGCTGACGATCTGCGCGGTGGTCACCGCGCTCTTGATCGGCATCGGCATCGTCGACCGCAAGATCTTCGACATTCTGCTGGTCCCGATCCTGATCTTCGGCGGGCTGACGCTGCTCGGCATCCGCGATCTCTTGCAGAAGAGCCACGCGGTGCTGCGCAACTACCCGATCTCCGCGCACATCCGCTTCCTGCTCGAAGAAATCCGGCCCGAGATGCGGCAGTACTTCTTCGAGAGCGAGAAGGACGGCATGCCGTTCTCGCGCGACACCCGCGCGGTGGTCTATCAGCGCGCCAAGATGGAGCTCGACAAGCGTCCGTTCGGCACCCAGGAGGACGTCTATCGCGAGGGTTACGAGTGGATGCATCACTCGGTCTCGCCGAAGCCGCATGCCAAGGAAAAATTCCGTGTCGTGATCGGTGGGCCGGATTGCGCAAAGCCCTATTCGGCCTCGGTGTTCAACATCTCGGCGATGAGCTTCGGCGCGCTCAGCCCGAATGCGGTGCGGGCCCTGAACGCCGGCGCCAAGAAGGGCGGCTTCGCGCACGACACCGGCGAGGGCGGCGTCAGCCCCTATCACCGCGAGATGGGCGGCGACATCATCTGGGAGATCGGCTCAGGCTATTTCGGCTGCCGTCACCTCGACGGCTCCTTCGACCCCGAGGCGTTCGCGCGCGTCGCCAGCGACGACCAGATCAAGATGGTCGAGCTCAAGATCAGCCAGGGCGCCAAGCCCGGCCATGGCGGCGTGCTGCCGGCGGCCAAGGTCTCGGAGGAGATCTCGAAAATCCGCGGCGTGGCGATGGGCGAGGACTGCATCTCGCCGGCCTCGCACCGGGTCTTCTCCACGCCTATCGGCATGATGCAGTTCATCGCGGAGATGCGCCGCCTCTCCGGCGGCAAGCCGGCCGGCTTCAAGCTGTGCATCGGCCATCCCTGGGAATTCCTGGCGATCTGCAAGGCGATGATCGAGACCGGGATCTATCCCGACTTCATCGTCGTCGACGGCAATGAGGGCGGCACCGGCGCCGCTCCGCTGGAGTTCATGGATCATCTGGGCATGCCGATGCGCGAGGGCGTCAATTTCGTCCACAACGCGCTGGTCGGCATCAATGCACGCGACCGCATCAAGATCGGCGCCTCCGGCAAGATCGCCACCGCGTTCGACATGGCGCGCGCGATGGCGATCGGTGCCGATTGGTGCAATTCGGCGCGCGGATTCATGTTCTCGCTCGGCTGCATCCAGTCGCTGAGCTGCCACACCGACCGCTGCCCGACCGGGGTGGCGACGCAGGACCCGACGCGGGCGCGCGCGCTCTACGTGCCGCTCAAGATCGACCGCGTGCACAATTATCACCATGCGACCCTGCAATCGCTGACCGAGCTGATCGCCGCGGCCGGCCTCGAACATCCGCAGCAGTTGCGGCCGATCCATTTCAGCCAACGGACGTCGACGACCCAGGTGAAGTCCTTCGCCCAGCTGTATCCCGCGCTGCGCCCGGGCGAGCTGCTCGAGGGTACGGAAGATCCGCGCTTCCACGACGGTTGGCGGATGGCGCGTGCCGAGACGTTCCAGCCCGCGCTGTGAGCGCAGCTCCGCCGCATGATTCCGCCGGCTATCCCCGTGCAAATTTACCCGGAGCGATGAGATCTTAACGTTTGTGTCAGCTTTGCGTGCAAATTGGGGGCATGAACGAGCGACGCAACGATGGCAGGCAACGCGTGCTGAAGGCCGCAACGATCGAATTCGGCGGCGGCGCGATCGATTGCACCGTCCGTAACTTTTCGAGCGGGGGCGCTGCGCTCGACGTGACGAGCCCCGTCGGTATCCCCGAGCAGTTCACCCTGTTCGTCCAGTCCGACGGACGACATCTGCCCTGCACCGTAATCTGGCGCAAGGAAAAGCGGATCGGCGTGAGCTTCGGGCGAGGGTCGAGTTAGCCGGAGCGAGTTTGCCCACGTCGCCGCCTACTCGCCGCGCCGGCTCGCCAGGATCTTGTCGATCCTCCGCCCGTCGAGATCGACCACCTCGATGTGCCAGCCGGAAAAATCAAAGGCGTCGCCGACATTGGGCAGCGCATTGAACTGTTGCAGCACGAGGCCTGCGACCGTGTTGTAGCGGTGCGGCGGCAATTCGACGCCGAGCAGCTCGCCGAATTCGTCGACCGGCATCCAGCCGGAGATCAGCAGTGAGCCGTCGGCGCGCCTGATGAAGGCCGGCTCGGGCGGTCCTTCCTCGGAATGGAAGGCGCCGACGATCGACTCGAGGATGTCGGCGGCCGTCACCATGCCTTCGAAGGCGCCGTATTCGTCATAGACGAAACCGACGTGAACCGGAGCCGCTTTCAGGATGGTCAGCACGTCGCGCGCATCCGCCGACACCGGGATGCCGGGCGCCTCGCGCACGAGCCCGCGCAGGTCCGGATTACGTTCGTTCATATAGGCAACCAGCAGGTCCTTGGCCTGGAGCACGCCGATCGGCCTGTCGCGGTCGCCGTCAGAGACGGGGAAGCGCGAATGCGGGCTCTTGGCGATGATCTCGCGGATGGCGGCCGGATCGTCGTTCAGGTCGATCTCGTCGACCTCCGTGCGCGGCGTCATGACCGCGCCGACCGGCCGGTCGCCGAGCCGCATCACGCCGGCGATCATCTCCTTCTCGCCGGGCTCGAGCACGCCCGCGCTCTCGGCCTCGCTGACGAGATGATGGATCTCGTCCTCCGAGACCTTCTCCTCGGCCTTGCCGCCGCGGCCGAGCAGCGTGAGGATCAGCTTGCCGGAGACGTCGAGCAGAAAGACGAGCGGCAGCGATATCTTCGCCAGCACGTGCATGGCGGGCGCGACCCGGACTGCGATGCTTTCGGGGTCGCGCAGCGCGACCTGCTTCGGCACCAGCTCGCCGACGATCAAGGTGGCGTAGGTGATCAGCGTGACCACGATGCCGACCCCGACGATGTCGGCAAGCCCTGAGGAGAGGCCGAGCTCGAGCAGCCATTGCGTCAGCCGCTGCCCGAGTGTCGCGCCCGAGAACGCGCCGGAGAGCACGCCGACCAGCGTGATGCCGATCTGCACTGTCGACAGGAACTTGCCGGGATCAGCCGCCAGCGTCAGCGCCCGCTCGGCGCCGCGCACGCCCTTGGCCGCGAGCAGCGACAGCCGCGCCGGACGCGACGACACCACCGCCAGTTCGGACATGGAGAGCAGGCCGTTGATGACGATCAGGACGACGACGATGACGAGTTCCAGCGAGAGCATTGACATTCCGGAGGTAAGTAAGAGTGGCCGGATGGCGGCGCACGCCATTGATATAGGTATTCGGTGGGGAGGTGCCGGCAATTCTGCGCATCCGGCCCTCGGGGAACCCCGCGCGGGGGCGTTTTCACCGTCCTTCACGATCACGCCGCCCGCTCACCGCGGCCGAACTCTCGCTGATGGATCGCATGCAGGGGCGCGTGGAGGCCGGCCGCAAGCGCATCGAGGCCGGCATCGACCAGCTCGGAAATCCGCCCCGGATCGCGACCGCTATGAAGGCGGCAACCGAATCCTATTTCGGTAAGGCCGCGGCTGCCGTGGACAAGGAGATTCCCGCAGCCCGAAGCGACGGCAAGTACGGCACCAACGCCGACGAATTGGCGACCGTGATCGTGCCAGCGATCCAGATCTTCTATGGCGTGCGCGACGCTGCGCGGCACGAGCCAGACCGGATCGGCCTCCCCCAACGTGCCCGCGTCGGCCAGATCGCTGTCCGGCGAGAGCACGCGTCTCAAGAGCGAGGTCGGAAAATTCCTGGACGCGATCCGGGCGGCGTAGAGTCCGTTGTGAGCGGAGGCGATTTCATCTAGGCTCGCAGCCCCGGGGATGTCGCAGCCTCCCCGTGAAGTGGTGATCCCACGCAAGCGCTGCTCGCTGATTCATGGAGCGAGCAATGGACGGGATCGCCACCGAGCTTCCGCTTTTCCTGCTTGCCACCTTCGCCGGCGCCTTCGTTGCCGGCCTTTCCGGCTTCGCCTTCGGTCTCATCGCGGCTTCGCTATGGCTCTACGTGCTGACGCCGCTTCAGAGCGCCAGCCTGATCGTCGGCTTCGGTCTTCTCGTCCAGGGCTATTCGGTCTGGAAGCTGCGCGCTGCGCTCGACTGGCGCCGACTCTGGCCTTTCATCGCCGGTGCAGTCATCGGCGTGCCGGCCGGGGTGTCGCTTCTGACCTGGGCTGATCCGAAGAGTGTCCGCATCGCGGTTGGCGCAATTCTGATCGCCTATAGTCTCTATGCATTCTTCCGGCCGCAGCTCAAGCTCGTGGGCACCGTGACGCCGGCCGCCGACATCGCGGTCGGCTTCGTCAACGGCCTGCTTGGCGGGCTGACAGGTCTTGCCGGCATCGTCGTCACCATCTGGTGCAATCTGCGCGGTCTGCCCAAGGACGTGCAGCGTGCCACATTCCAGCCGGTCGCAGTCGTGGTGTTCGTCATGGCGGCGCTCTGGCTGGGCGCCAAGGGGGCGCTCTCACTCGACACGGCGAAGCTGTTTGCGCTCGGCCTGCCGTTCCTGTTCGCCGGAACGTGGCTTGGGCTGAAGCTGTTCGGCCGGATCGACGAGGCCACGTTCCGCAAGATCGTGCTGGCGCTGCTGTTCGTCTCGGGCGCCGCGGTGCTGTTCTGAGCCGCCGCTCAGAACTCCCCGTGCAGCCGTCCTGAAAACACCGATACCGGGCCGCGGTCCGCGTTATAGGCGGGATTGACGATGAGCTGGTAGTCGGCAGTGAAGGTCAGCGCCTTGTTCAGCGCGTAGGCGTAGTAGGTCTCCAGCACGCGTTCGCGGCGATAGTTGAGGCGGCCGTCGCCGATCAGCGGCCCGAGACCGCCGGCGGCGATGAAGTCGCGATGGTCCTGCGACAGCGCATTGATGGCGCCGGCGATGCCGACGACGTCGTCGGGCCGGCCCCATTTGGTGCCTTTGACCGAGACGCCGCCGGATAGGCTGCTATCGATGTCGGTGAAGGTCATGATCTCGTTGCGGCCGTCATTCCAGCTCCAGCGGCCGAACATGCCGATGTCGTCGGTGATGGCCTGTTCGAGGTTGAACGCGTATCCATATTTGATACGGCCGCGGCGAGTCTGGCTGATATCCACGCCGAACGCGGGATTGTCCAGCGTCTCGCGATAGCTGCCGGCGAAAGCGCTGTTGACGAAACCTAGCGTGCGCAGCTTGCCCGGCTGGCCGAACAGCGAATAGCGCGTCTCCAGCTCCATCACATATTCGCCGCGCCGGCCAACGTTCATGTCGAAATTGTTGGAGTTCGACTCCGCGCCGATCAGGAAATAGCCCGCGCGCAACGCCCATTGCTTCTGGTTCAATTCGGCCGTGGCGCCATAGCCGAGGCCGAGCTTGTCGGCGGCATAGTCGAAGGCGCCGGAGGCCCAGATCGACCAGTTCATGAAATCCTTGCGCGGATCATGCGCGTAGGAATTGCCGTCGAACACGTCCACCACGGAGAACTTGCCGACCTGCAAGGTCAGGCGCGAGACGTCGACCTTGCCGGCAAGCTGCAGCTGGCCGCTCGCCAGCTCCTCCTGCTCGCCGCCGAAGCCGAAGGTCTGGCGCACGAACAGCCGGGAGGCGTTGAAATGCGGATAGGGGAAGCCGGACTTCTGCGCTTCACCATTGGGGAAGCCGGCGGCACCCGTCGTGTTGTTGAAGCCGAAGCCCTGCAGCAGCTCGGGATTGAAATAGACTTCGCCACCGTCCCACAGCCGTGCATTCAGATAGAGCGAGTTGCTCCAGGTCTGCTGAAAATCCGGCGACGGGATCAGGCTGTTCGGACCGGTATAGGGTGCGCGGAACGCGGGATAGCCCTGTCCCAGCGCGGTCGACTGGCCGTGAATCTCCCAGCGATTCGACTCGGTATCGGTGATATCCGACTTTGGATTGTAGGTCGGCACGCCCGGCCAGTCGATCTTGCGATTGAGGCCGATCCGCAGGCTGTGAAAATCCATCGACGACGAATATTGCGCGGCGGAGGGGAAGGTGACGCCCACGTTCTCGAACTTGCTGTAGAGATATTCGAGCCGCGCGCTCCAATGCGGCGCGAAGGCGTATTCGACGCCGCCACCCGCGGTCCAGCCGAACCGCGTGTGCAGCACTTTTTCTTCGACGCCGCCGGTCGGCGTCGAAAGAAAACGCTCGCCGGCGAAGGCCGCGCCGCCGGTGGCGTAGAACAGCCAATTGCCATTGGCGTAGCCGAGCCGCGCGCGCAGGCTCGCGACATAGTCCCAGCGTTCCTCCGCACCCGACAGCGCAGTCGCCGCCGATGACACGACGTGGTTGGAGGGCAGATAGTTCGGAAACGAGATGTCTCCTTCGACGCCGAGCAGCAGGCCCGAATTGAAATGCCAATTGTAGCCGGCCTGGACGCCGCCGGTCGCGCCGGTGAACACATTGTTGTCGGTCGCAAGCGTGGGATCGGTCAGCGTTGCCGAGGACGTGCCGCGGGTGACGCCGACATGCGCGCCGATATAGAGGCCGGTCCAGTCATAGACCGCTTTCAGCGGCGCCTTCAGCGGCAGATCGGCCGCGCGGCTGACGGCGGGAAAAACCATCACGCCCGAGGCGACTGCCGCGGCTGTCCGCAAATACCTGTAACGGTGACCTCTCAACGTCAAAACGCACGCCCCCAAAACGCGAATGTCGTCCACCCGCCGCGACATCCCTGCCGATTCGCGGCGGCCCTGTCATCAGGCCCGGTGCTTTCGCGCGTCGGCCAAGATGATCCGGTTTCGACGCGCTTTCTTCCCAAGTCCCTGCATGTGCAGCGAACCTTATTGCAATTAATTCGCAATAGCAATTAGCGCGGATTGCCGCAGGTGATGGTTCGCACCCTTGTGTGACGGGGCTGCAACAAATTCCCCAGCGCAAAAAGGATGACCCGCCCGGGGGGACAGCCGGGCGGGTCGGGGGCACGACACGGGGTGGATGAGGCGCCCGTGTCGGACGCGGGATCCACGTGTGAGATCGGCCTCAGGTACTCGAATCAGTAGCAGGTACGAACGCGGCCGACGTACTGGCCGAAGGCGTTGTACTGGGCGACCCAGCGGCAGCGGTGATAGCCGTAATAATAGGGGTCGTTGCTGGCAGCGATCGCGGAGCCGACGACGGCGGCGGTGGCGATGCCGGCGCCGACACCCCAAACCCAGCCGGGCTGCTTCGCTTCGGCCGAGGAGGTGGTGGACACGATGCTGCCGGTCACAGCGAGGGCAGCGAGAGCTGCGGCGGCAATCTTGGTCTTGATCGACATGTGAAACTCCATCCGGGGTTGAGGCGGTCCGTTGTGGCCCGCGTGCTCAGTTGGACGGAGGCTCTTCGCGGCCGGTTCGAAGAGCGGAGATTTGGCCGCCGAGAACAGATCTTTCCTGAATGAATCCAGGAGGATGTCCGCTAACCGAGAGGGCCCCTGGCGAGCCTGTTCACGTCGAAGTTATCGACCTCACGCAGCAGCTCGCAAAAGGCGCGCGCGCCCTGATCGAGCAGCTGCTCGCCCTTCTCAGGCAGGGCCAGCGTCGCATTCCCGACGGCGCCGCTGGGGTTGAGATCCTGCGCCTGCCAGGCGAATGGCGCCGGCCGCTGCGTCGACAGCCAGCGATACTGCTGCTCCATCGCGATGCTGCTCGCGGGAAAATCCGCGATCGCATTCATGCGCACTTGATCCGGATAGCGCGCCAGCATGATCGAGGTCTCGACCGCGCCGCCGTGAATGCCGTGGCGCACTTCATCGGCCGGGAACAATTTCTCCGCCGCAGAGAGCCGCGACCACGAGGTCGTCACCACGAACAGCTTGTGATGCGCGCGCAGATCCTGCGCGACCAGCATCATCGCCGCGCTGTTGCCGCCATGGCTGGTGATGAGGACGAGCTTCTTCACGCCGCGGCGTGCAACCTCCTCGCCGATCCCGGTCCATTTCTTCAGCGCAATTTCAGTCGGCAGCGTCTGCGTGCCCGGATAGTCGATATGCTCGGTGGAAATCCCGATTGGCTCGACGGGGAGGAAACTGGCTGGAACGCTTTCGGGCAGCAGTTCGCGCACACGCGCCAGATAAGCGTCCGCGATCAGCACGTCAGTCGTAAGAGGCAGATGCGGGCCATGCTGCTCGGTCGCCGCCAGCGGCAGCACCGCGATCCAGCGCGACACTTCCGCTGGGCCTGCATGAGCCCAGTCGATGTCGATCCAGTCACGGGGCGGCGTCATCGAGGTTTCCTTGCCCGAATTTGTCACGTAATTTGGGGTATGAGGGGACGCGGGCCTGGCCGGCTCGCGTCCCCTGATGTCATGCGGTTTTATCGCGTTGCGTTCACATCGGCCAGCCACGATCGACGGAGTGCCATCATGACCCCCTTTCATCTGCGGCGAGCGTTAATTGCGGGCTTGTTGGCCGCTCTCGCCTCCTTTGCACCCGCGCTGGCCGAGACGCTCGACAAGGTCACCTTCGGCACCAATTGGGTCGCGGAGGCCGAGCATGGCGGCTTCTTCCAGGCGGTCGCCGACGGCACCTACAAGAAGTATGGGCTCGACGTCACCATCGTCCCCGGTGGTCCCAACGAGAACAACCGGATGCTGCTGATCGCGGGCAAGATCGACTTCTTCATGGCCGCGAACACGCTGATGTCATTCGATGCGGTCGCCAGCAACGTCCCCGTCGTCACCATCGCCGCGATCTTCCAGAAGGATCCACAGGTGATGCTGACCCATCCGGACGCGAAGATCGGCAAGATCGAGGATCTCAAGCCGCTGACGCTGTTCGTCTCCAAGGAGGGCATGACCAGCTACTTCCAATGGCTGAAGTCCGAATACGGCTTCAGCGAGAAGAACGTCCGTCCCTATAATTTCAATCCGCAGCCCTTCATCGCCAATCCCAAGAGCGCGATGCAGGGTTACGTCACCTCCGAGCCGTTTGCCGTGGAAAAGGCCGCCGGCTTCAAGCCCAACGTGCTGCTGCTCGCCGATCACGGCTTCAACACCTATTCGACGCTGATCGAGACCCGCCGCGAGATCGTCGAGAAGAAGCCCGACCTGGTCCAGCGCTTCGTCGATGCCTCCATGATCGGCTGGTACAATTACATCTACCGCGACAATTCCGCCGGCAATGCCCTGATCAAGCAGCTCAACCCGGAAATGACCGACGATCTTTTGGCCTATTCCGTGGCCAAGATGAAGGAGCACGGCATCGTCGATTCCGGGGATTCCTTGAAGAACGGCATCGGCGCCATGAGCGACGAGCGCTATGCCTCCTTCTTCAACAAGATGGTCAAGGCCGGCGTCGTGAAGGCGGATCTCGACTTCCGCAAATCCTACACGCTGCGCTTCGTCAACAAGGGCGTCGGCGTCGAGCTCCGCCCGAACAAGCCGTAGCGCATGCCGAGATCAAACCGAGGCGTAGCCGCATCGTTCACCTCTCCCGAAGGGAGAGGTCGCATCGCATCGCTAGGTGCGATGCGGGTGAGCGGTTACGCTCACGCGTGGGAACGGCGCCCCCTCACACGCGCCTTCGGCGCGACCTCTCCCCGTTGGGGAGAGGTGCGAGACGCGGCGCGACCGAGCCCCACAACAGCCTGCGATCGATGGTAGAGAGCAGAACCTCGCCCGCCGTCGAGGCCAGCCTGACCGCGCTCGCCGTCAGCCTGCGTGGCGTGACGAAGGTCTACGACAACGGCGTCATGGCGCTTGGCCCGTTCGACCTCACTGTCCGCAAGGGCGAGTTCATCTCGCTGCTGGGGCCGTCCGGCTGCGGCAAGTCGACGGTGTTGCGGCTGATCGCCGAGCTCAGCGCGCCGTCGTCAGGTACGGTGCGGCTGGCCCGGCACGAGGGTGAGGTGTTGCCGGGTCACGGCATTGGCTTCGTATTCCAGGAGCCGACCCTGATGCCCTGGACCAACGTGCGTGAGAACGTGCGGCTGCCCTTGAAGCTCGCAGGCGTGCCGAAGGCGGAGGGGCGCGCGCGTGCCGACGCGGCGCTGGCCAGCGTCGGCCTCGCCGATTTCGCCGGCGCGTTTCCGCGCGAACTATCCGGCGGCATGAAGATGCGGGTGTCGCTGGCGCGCGCACTCGTCACCGATCCCGATATTCTCTTGATGGACGAGCCGTTCGCGGCGCTCGACGAGATCACGCGCTTCCGTCTCAACAATGATCTGCTCGCGCTGTGGCGGTCCTTGCGAAAGACCGTCGTCTTCGTCACCCATTCCGTGTTCGAATCCGTCTATCTGTCGCAGCGCGTCGTCGTCATGACCGCGCGGCCGGGCCGCATCCAGGCCGACATCCGCATCGAGACGGTCGAGCCGCGCGGCGAGGAGTTTCGCACCTCGGCCGCCTATTCCGATTATTGCCGCAGGGTGTCGGCCGCGCTGGCGCCGTCCTATTCGGGACAGTCGACGCTATGAGCGCGCAAGCTCCCGTGCCCCCGAGATCGTCCGCCTTGCAAAGCGCGATGCGCATCGTGCTTCCCGTCATCGTGTTCGCAGCCGGCCTCCTCGCTTGGGAACTCGTGGTCCGCATCAAGGAGATCCCGCCTTACGTGCTGCCGGCGCCGTCCATCATCGTCCTGACGCTGATCAAGGACTGGGCGGTGCTGTCACAATCGCTCGCCACCACGCTTCTGACCACGCTCGAAGGTTTCGTCGCCGCCAGCATCGGCGGCATCGCGCTGGCGCTCGTGTTCAACCAGTCGAAATGGCTGGAATATTCGCTGTTCCCCTATGCCGTCGTGCTCCAGGTGACGCCGGTCATCGCGATCGCGCCGCTGCTGCTGATCTATCTGGAGCAGCAGACCGCGGTCGTCGTCTGCGCCTTCATCGTCGCCTTCTTCCCGGTGCTGTCGAACACCACGCTGGGCTTGAATTCGGTCGACCGCAACCTCGCCGGGCTGTTCCAGCTCTACGGCGCCTCGCCACAGCAAGCGCTGCGCTATCTCAAGCTGCCGGCGGCGCTGCCCTACATCCTCGGCGGTTTGCGCATCGCGGGCGGCCTGTCGCTGATCGGTGCGGTCGTGGCCGAGATCGCGGCCGGAACGGCCGGCGCCGGCTCCGGGCTCGCCTACAGGATCGCCGAGTCAGGCTACCGCTTGAACATACCCCGCATGTTCGCCGCGCTGCTTTTGTTGTCGCTGGCCGGGATTGTCATCTATGGGGTGCTGGCGCTAGTTTCGCACCTCGTTTTACGGCGCTGGCATGAGAGCGCGCTTGGAAAGGAAAACTGATGGCTGCCGGTTCGATTTCGTCCGAAAAGATCGATCTTTTGATTTATGGACCGGTGCGGCCGATCCTCGAGAATGGCTTTTCCGATCATTTCGTCGTGCACAAGGCGGAGACGCGCGGCGACCTCGAGCGGCTGACGCCGGCGGTCCGCGACAAGATCCGCGGCGTCGCCGTGACCTATCACACCGTGCGTGCCGACAGGGATTCGCTGTCGCAGCTGCCGAAGCTGGAGATGGTGGCGAGCTTTGGCGTCGGTTACGACCACATCGACGCCAAATACGCGGCCGAGAACAACATCGTCGTCACCAACACGCCCGACGTGCTGACCGAGGAGGTCGCCGACGTCGCGATGGGTCTTCTCATCGCCACCTTGCGCGAGTTCATCAAGGCTGATCGCTATGTGCGCTCCGGGCTGTGGCAGACGCAGAACTATCCGCTCAGCGTCGGCTCGCTGCGCGACCGCAAGGTCGGCATCGTCGGCATGGGCCGGATCGGGCAGGCCATCGCGCGCCGGCTCGACGCCTCGCTGGTGCCGGTGGTCTACCACTCGCGCAATCCGTCCAAGGACGTCTCCTACGAGCACTACCCCGATCTGATCGAGATGGCGAAGGCGGTGGACACCCTGATGGTGATCGTGCCGGGCGGCGCCTCCACCAACAAGATGATCGATGCCGAGGTGCTCAAGGCGCTCGGCCCGCGCGGCGTGCTGATCAACGTCGCGCGCGGCTCCGTGGTCGACGAGCCGGCGCTGATCCAGGCGCTGAAGTCGGGCACCATCCTCGCCGCCGGCCTCGACGTGTTCGCGGCCGAGCCGAACGTGCCGGACGAGCTCAAGACCATGCAGAACGTCGTGCTGCTGCCGCATATCGGCTCGGCCTCGGTGGTGACCCGCAACGCCATGGACCAGCTCGTCGTCGACAATCTCAAGTCCTGGTTCGCCGGCAAGGCGCCGTTGACGCCGGTTGCCGAAACGCCGTTCAAGGGGCGCTGATGAGAAGTCTTCGGGCCGTCGCATTCGCCGTCGCGACCAGCTTGGCCGCGATCGGCATCGCGCATGCGCAGGATGCGACGACCCTGAAGAAGCAGATGCCCGGGCAGTGGGAGCTCTCGACCACCGAGCGCAGCAAGACCTGCGTCGTCACGCTCAAAGGTGACGCCGCAGGCCAGGGATTCAAGCTGGAACTGGAGCCGGCCTGCAAGACGGCGCTGCCCTTCACCAAGGACATCGTCGCCTGGAGCGTGAAGGGCCTCGACATCGTTCGCTTGCAGGGTGCGACCGGTGAAGCCGTGATCGACTTCACCGAGGTCGAGGCCGGCATCTTCGAGGGCCTGCGCCAGGGTGAGGGCGTCTACATCCTGCAGGACCTCGCCGCCGCGCGTTCGATGGCCAAATCGATGGACCAGATGATCGGCGACTGGTCGATGGTGCGCGGCAACGGCCAGCCGGTGTGCGGGTTGACGCTGACCAACACCGAAGCGGGCCCGGACAATTTCCAGGTCTTCCTCAAGCCGAAATGCGATCCCGCCATCGCGCAGTTCAATCCGACGCAATGGCGGCTCGAGCGCGGCCAGATCATCCTGATGTCGAAAGCAGGCGAAGCCTGGCAGTTCGAGGCCGACGACAACGCGCAGTGGCGGCGCGTCCCCGACACCGCCGATCCCCTGATCATGCTGCGTCAATAGGCGCCTTTCGGTTCTTGCAATTTTTCCTGCGCCGATGTCGATCCGGCACCAGCTGGATCGTCATCCCAATAGCGAGCTGATCGCGCGGCCGAACCGGCCGTGTCTCGCCCTATCAGGAGTTTTGCATGCGCTTCATGTACATCGTCACCTCCAGCCAGCCGATGAAAGGTCCGACCCCCGCGCTGATGGAGGCCATGCAGAAGATTTCCGAGCGGGAAATCAAGGCGGGCCGGATGATCGACAATGGCGGCCTGATGCCACTTGCGACCGGCGCACGGGTGCGGATCGTCGACGGGGAACTGAGCGTCGTCGACGGTCCCTTCATCGAGGCCAAAGAAGTGGTCGGCGGCTATGCCATCTTCGAGCTGCGCGACAAGGCGGAAGCGTTGGCCATGGCCAAGGAGTTCATGCAGCTGCACCTCGACCACATGCCGGGCTGGGATGGCACCTGCGAGTTGCGGGCCTTCGCCACGCCGGGCGTCGACGGCGCTTGCGAGGTGAATGCGAAGGCGGCTGCGCACGCCTGATGGACGGCACCGCGCGCAACGGTCGGCGGCGATGACAGTCGCCGACACCGATCAAGCCATCCGTGCCACGATTCACGCAACCTGGCGCATCGTGCAGCCGCGGCTCATCGCGACGCTGTCGCGGATGCTGCGCGACGTGCCGCTTGCGGAAGAGTTGACCCAGGACGCGCTCGTCGCGGCGCTCGAGGCCTGGCCGAGCCTCGGCATTCCCGACAATCCCGGCGCATGGCTCATGACCACCGCGAAGCGCCGCGCGCTCGATGTCTTGCGCCGCGGCAGGATGCTGTTGGACAAGCACGACATGCTGGCGCGCGACCTGTTGCAGGAGCAGGAGATCGTGCCCGATTTTGATGCCGCGCTCGACGATGATATCGGCGATGAATTGCTTCGGCTGGTCTTCACCGCCTGTCATCCCATCCTGTCGCGCGAAGCTCGCGCGGCGCTGGCACTGCGCATGATCTGCGGCCTCACCACCTCGGAGATCGCACGCGCCTATCTCGTGCCGGAAGCCACCATCTCCCAGCGCATCGTACGCGCCAAGCGGACGCTGTCGAATTCCGGCCTCGCCTATGAGACGCCGAGTGGTGAGGCTCTGTCGGAGCGCCTGGCCTCGGTGCTGGAGGTCGTCTACCTCATCTTCAACGAGGGCTATCTCGCGGCGCGCGGCGAGGAATGGCTGCGGCCGCAGCTCTGCGACGAGGCGCTGCGTATGGGCCGCGTGCTTGCAGGCCTGGCGCCGAACGAGCCCGAGGTTCACGGCCTCGTTGCGCTGATGGATTTGAATGCCGCGCGGACACGCGCGCGCACCGACGCGAATGGGGATCCCATTCTGCTGATGGACCAGGATCGCGCGCTCTGGGATTGGGTGCAGATCCGCCGCGGCCTCCGCTCGCTCGAATGTGCCGCCGAGCTCGGTGGCTCCGGAGGATTTTACGTGCTTCAGGCTGCAATTGCGGCATGTCACGTCAGAGCGGCGACTGCCGTCGAGACCGATTGGCATCGCATCGCGCAGCTCTACGCCGAATTGGCGCAGCTGGTGCGCTCGCCGGTCATCGAGCTCAATCGCGCGGTCGCGGTCGGCATGGCCTGGGGACCGCAAGCCGGGCTCGACGTGCTGGACGCTGTCGCCGGCGCGCCAGCGCTGGCGACCTATCATCATCTGCCGGCGGTTCGTGGCGACTTTCTGCAAAAGCTCGGGCGGCTCGCGGAGGCGCGACAGGCGTTTGAGGCCGCCGCGCATCTTGCGACGAACGGGCGCGAACGCGCGCTGATGCAGCGTCGCGCCGCGGCACTCGACGCTCAGAATATCTAGGTCGTCACCTTCGGCGGCGGTGCGGTGCCTTGCGCCCATTTCTCCATCTTGCCGAGCACGCCCCAGACGGTGAGCGCGAGCGAGATCGGCATCGCGAACTGGCCAAGGCCGGGCACGGCCGACACGATCGTTCCGAGCAGACCGGCAAGACCGCCCGCATCGGGGCTCGCCGTCACCGAGGAGAGCAGCGCGGTGAGCAGCGAGCCGCCGATCCCGAGCGCGGTCTTCTTGCCGTCGAGCAGCTTGCCGATGGTCTCGCCGAGTGCGCCGTTGACCTGGCCGAGCATGGGCTTGCCACCGCCGTTGTTGAGCAGGGTGCCGAGCAGGTCGACGACCTGCTTCAGCTGATCGACCGGGGCGGGACTGGTCGGGCTCACTGGTCCTGGCACGGGCGCCGTCTTGTTGATGAGGGCGAAAAGCCGCTCGAACAGGCTGACCGGGTCGTTGGTGGCAGGCAATGTGTTGCCCGGCACAGTCGCTGGCAGCGTCACGCCGCCGGCCGACGGTCGCAGCACTTGCGCGAGGTCCTCCAGCCGCTTCAGGATTTGCGACAGATCGCCGTTCTGCGCGGCGGGGCCCGGCTGCTGCATCGCGCGCGTGATCGCGGCGACAGTGGCGCCATCGAGCAGCCCGGTATCCCTCAGGCCGTGCTGCTGCTGAAACTGCGAGACGGCGGTCCTGGTCTTCGGTCCGCTGATGCCGTCCTCGGCGAGCGGCGGATTGGCGCCGAGCTTGTTGAGCGCCTGCTGCATGAGGATGACCGTCGAGGCCACATCGTCCTCCGGCTCGGTGCGGCCGGCGAATTGCGGGACGCTGTCGAGCGTGATCGAGGAATCCTGTGACATCATCGCATGCAGGATCACCGCGGTGCCGAGCTGGGAATCGACGTGACTGGAATCGAACACGTGGTCGCGGACGAATTTTCCGGCCCTTGCCTCTGGCGGGCCGTACAGCGTCGAGCCGCCGTAGAGATAGGGCGAATTGACGCCCTTGGCGTGATAGCCGAAGCCGTTGAACGCCTCGAGCCGGAACAGCATCCGCGCGATGCTCCAGTCCTGCGCGCCGATGAAGTTCTCGATCCTGAACGCGTCCACGGCGCCGTCCACGAAGGTGGCGAATGGACCGCGCCCTTTCGGAACGATGGTGGTGACACGATGCAGCGACTCGCCGTTGCCGAGATACGTGTCGAAATCGAAGTTGGACTCGCGGTAGTGACAGAGCGCGGTGAAGTACCAGGGAACGCCCGTCAATCGCTCGATCTGCTGATAGGTCGCCTTGCCGTTGAGGGCCTTGCGGGCGACGGCATTCGCCTCAGTGAGGCGTCCCGCTCGGATTTCGAGACCGGCCCAATTCCGCTCATATTCGCTTTTCAAGCTCTCGAATGAGATCATTTTCCGCTCCCGCAAATTGACTGAATTATCGAGTCTCCGTGCAAGCCAAAGTGAACCGGCTGCCGTGATCGACGCGTGACTGCAGCGTGATCTCTGGAAAATCTGGCAGTCCGCCGGTCCGGCGCATGTGAAATGGCTTACAGCGTCGACATGAAATCATTGGTAGAATCCTGCAACGCACCGCTCAGGGAACCGGCGCGGCCGTCGATCCATTAACAAGGCGAGACGGTCCGGCAAGGAGTCCTGCATGCCCAAGCGCGTCCTGGCGATCGGAATCGAACCCGGCAATGCCGACTACAGCGCATTTCCGCAGCTGACGCCGGAGCTCGTGCGCGACTACATCGAGGCGCAGCTCCTGCGCCTGCGCGATCTCGGCTTCGAGGTCACGAGCTGCCTGATCGATCTCGATGCGACGGCCGAAGCCGGAGTCACGGCGGCCTTGCGCGACGAGCGCTTCGATTGCATCGTGATCGGCGCCGGCCTGCGCGAGCCGAGGGAGCGCCTGCTGCTGTTCGAGAGGGTGCTGAACCTCGTCCATCGCCTGGCGCCTGACGCCGCGATCTGCTTCAACACCACGCCTGCCGACACCGCGGAGGCGGTGCAGCGGTGGGTCGAGCCGTGAAAGCCGGCAATTGTCAGCGGTATTGGTGCCGAGCGGTCATCGGATGCACGTCGGCATTGGATCAGTTGACTGCGCGCGCATGGACGATCTCGCGCGCCCCGACCGGGCGCACGTCGGACGCGTCGAGAGTCACAACGGCAACCGTGTCCCCCGACAGGGTCGTGAATTCGACTTCGAAGGCTTCGCCTTCTTGATGCACCAGGACGACGGTGCCCACGTCACCGGCGGTTAGCCGTTCCGAAGGCACATCTCGCTTCAATACGACAAGGTCCAATTCATTAATCATCAGTACTAATCCTCCTCGGTACCAAGGTCACGTGGCATGTCTGTTTCTCAAACGTGTCCCAAGGATGCTATTCGTGGCCGGTGTATTCCGTGACGGACGTTGGATCTCGCGCCTAGATCAGCCGCATCCCGCGCAGGCTGGCATGCCCGCTCCTGCCGACGATGATGTGATCGTGCACGGCGATCCCCAGCGGCTTGGCGATGTCGATGATCGCTTTCGTCATCTGGATGTCGGCCTGTGACGGCGAGGGATCGCCGGAGGGGTGGTTGTGCACCAGGATCAGCGCGGTCGCCGACAGCTCGAGCGCGCGCTTGATCACCTCGCGCGGATAGACCGGGGTGTGGTCGACGGTGCCGGTCTGCTGCACCTCGTCGGCGATCAGCTGGTTGCGCTTGTCGAGGAAGAGCAGGCGAAACTGCTCCTTGTCGGCGAATGCCATGCTGGTGCGGCAGTAGTCGATCACCTCGTTCCAGGATGACAGCGCGTTGCGGCCGTTGACCCCGCCCTTGGCGACGCGGTGCGCCGCCGCGGCGATCAGCTTGAGCTGGTTGATCGCGGACTCGCCGACCCCGTCGACCTCGCGTAGGCGCGCCACCGGCGCATGCACGACCTCGGCGAACGAGCCGAACGTCTTGATCAGCGTCTTCGCCAGCGGCTTGGTGTCGCGCCGCGGCAGCGCCGGAAACAGCGCCATCTCCAGCAGCTCGTAATCGCTGAGCGCATCCGCGCCTGCGCTATAGAAGCGCTCGCGCAGCCGCTCGCGATGGCCGAGATAGTGCGGCGCGTCCTCAGGCTTGCTCTTGTCGTGGTCGGATCTGGCTGGCATGGGCCGCCAGCATTGCCTTGTCGAGAAAAATTTTCAATCGAGAATTGTAGTCCTCGTGACTGCCGCATCGGCTTGGGCGTGGCGCAGAACGCGCGCGGTCCAGGGATGGATGGTTACGGGGACACCGATCGCCGAGCGGTTGATGCGTCCGAGGTCGCTATCTGCATCGTGGAAGCTCATCAGGTGTTGAATCAGCGACACCGCCTCAATTGATGTGTTGCTCGCGCCTACGTTCTCAGGGGCTCAGGATTGCCCTGGGTGGGACCGTTGCGCGTGCGATGACTGGCGGCACCACATTGGTGCATTGAGACTGCCTCGGGGATTGAGGTCGGCACCTTGGCTGGCGCAAGCGAGCTCCAGATCAAGCGCATTCTGGTCGACGGAATTTCTCAAACGACAATTGCAAGTCCCCTCATCGCTTCCGCATGGGGCCGGTTACCGCCATGACGCCGACGACGATAAACGTCATGCCGGCCAGCATCGACCACGTGAAGCTCTCGCCAAGGAGCGTGGTCCCAAGCGCCACGGCGAAGCCGGCGCGCAGGTAGCTACCGCTCGTCGTTCCGAGCGGACCAAGCGTATGGATCAGGCGGAAATAGATCACCATGGCGAGCGCGGTGCAGACGCTCGCCAGGCCGAGCACTGCCATGATCGCCTGCATCGTCGGCGCCAGTGTCCAGGGCCGATCGAGCACGGCGGCGATGGGCAGCATCAGGGCCGCGGCGCAGCTCATCGCGCCGGCGGCCGTGACGATCGCGGGAAGGTTCGCGAACCGCTGCCCCCAGATCGGTGCCAGCGCGTAGCAGAAGCTCGCCGCCAGGACGGCGGCCTGCGCCAGCGGCGCGGTGGTGCCGAACCCCGAGCGCGCGTCAACTCGCATGGTGAGGGCGACGCCGGCCAGGCCCAGCGCAACGCCGATGATCTTGCGGCCGCTGATCGCCTCTCGCCCGCGTCCGGTCGACAGCGCGATCGCTAGCACGAACATCGGCGGGGTCGCATTGAGCACGCCGGCGAGACCGCTCGTGATATGCGTTTCGCCCCAGCTGATCAGGGTGAAGGGCAGCGCGCTTTGCAGCAGCCCTTGCACGACGAAAGCCGCCCAGACCGGCCCTTGGCGCGGCAGGGCATGCCCCTGCGCGAGGGCGACCAGGATCAGGAGAACGGCCGCGATCGTCACCCGCGCCGCGACCATCGTGAAGGGCGGGATCGTCGGAAGCGCGACCTTGATGAGCGTGAATGAGCTGCCCCAGATCAGGGAGAGAAGCAGCAGGAGTCCGATCTCGAACGCGAGACGGGTTTGTCTTGGTGTCGTCTGTTGTGCCTGTGTGCTCATGCGATCTGCTCCGGAAATCCATCGAGACCATGAACAGGAGCGGCGCTGCAGGCTGGCTGGATTCGGACCTCATCGCCCGGTCGAGTCCGATTTCAGCTACTCGGAAGGGCGGCTTGAAACTATGATTTGGCCATGACGACAGGCTCGGCGCATCGGCAGACGCTGCCGCCGCATCTCGACTGGGAAACCTGCGATCGGGCGCGCCTCGCGCGTGCGCGCGCTTTCGACGGCCTGTTCTTCTCCGGCGTTCGCTCGACGGGCATCTATTGCCGGCCGGTCTGTCCGGTGCGTCCGGCCCGCTCTGAGAACGTCACCTTCTATGCGACCGCGGCGGCCGCCGAGCGAGCCGGCTTTCGCCCGTGCCTGCGCTGCCGGCCGGAAACCGCGCCGGGCTCGCCGGCCTGGATGGGGACGGCGACCACCGTCGCGCGCGGGATGCGCCTGATCAATGACGGCTTTCTCGATCGCGCGACCATGACCGAGCTTGCGGAAACCCTGGGCGTGGGGCCGCGTCACCTGCTCCGCCTGTTCATGCGTCATGCCGGCGCAAGCCCGAGTGAGATCGCCGCGACGCGCCGCGTACAGGAAGCCAAGCGGCTTATCGACCAGACCGAGATGACATTGGCAGAGATTGCGTTTGCGGCCGGCTTCGGCAGCGTTCGCAGGTTCAACGACGCTTTTGCCGCGACTTACAAGAGGACGCCTTCGTCATTCCGCCGCCGGCGCCAGGACAACGCGATCAGGCGCCGATCTGCTTCTCGCCGTGCCGTTCCGACAGTGTGAAGATCTCCACGCCCGTCGCGGTGACGCCGACGGAGTGCTCGAACTGCGCCGACAGTGAGCGGTCGCGGGTGACCGCGGTCCAGCCGTCGGAGAGGATTTTGACGTGCGGCTTGCCGAGATTGATCATCGGCTCGATGGTGAAGAACATGCCGGGCTTGAGCTGCACGCCCTCGCCGGGCCGGCCGATATGGATGATGTTGGGCTCGTCGTGGAACATGCGCCCGAGGCCATGGCCGCAGAAATCGCGCACCACGCTCATGCCCTGCGGCTCGACGAAGCTCTGAATGGCGTGGCCGATGTCGCCGGTGGTGGCGCCGGGCTTCACCGCGGCGATGCCGCGCATCATCGCCTCATAAGTGACTTCGATCAGCCGCTCGGCCTTGCGGGCGATCGGGCCCACCGCATACATCCGGCTGGAATCGCCATACCAGCCGTCGACGATGAAGGTGACGTCGATGTTGACGATGTCGCCCTCCTTCAGCGGACGGTCGCCCGGCATGCCGTGGCAGACCACGTGGTTGAGCGAGGTGCAGGTCGAATATCGATAGCCGCGATACATCAGCGTCGCCGGATAGGCGCCATGGCTGAAGGCGAAATCGCGGACGAATTCGTCGATCTTCGAGGTCGGCACGCCGGGGGCGACGATGTCGGTGAGCTCGTCGAGGCATTTCGCCACCAGCGCCCCCGCCTTGCGCATGCCGGCAAAGGCATTCGGCCCATGCAGCTTGATCTGTCCGGTCTTGCGCAGGGAGGTATCGGTGGCTTCGACGTAGCTCATGCGTGTCAAATCTTCTCGGGGCTGATCTCGATATCGGCGGAAAGGCTTGATTTCACGCCCTAATTTAATGATTGGCAGCCTTCATGCAAGCCGAGGCAGAGCGTTTTCGAGCGAAGTGGCTACCGGTTCGCGTGAAGAAAACGCGTCAAAAACAAGAGGCTTGCCAGCCTTGGATGGGAAAGTGCCCTAATTCGGGACTTCTACGGTGGTTTCCACCGGCAGGGCGCCGCCGCGGATGCGGATTTCGCGGACGGGGTAGGGAACCCGGATGCCCTCGCGCTTGAACGCGTCCCACAGCGCCAGCATCACGTCGCTCTTAACCCTGTCCATGCCGTCGGGATCGGCGATCCAGAAGGTCAGCGAGAACTTCATGCCGGCCTCTGCGAACTCGGTCAAAATGCAGGTCGGCGGCTTGCCCTTCTGGGCGCGCGGATGGGCAGCAGCGGTCTCGGCAGCGAGCGTGCAGACCAGGCGGGGATCGGCGTCGTAATTGGTGCCGAAGGCGATCTTCACCAGTGTGTTCTTGTCGGTATAGGTCCAGTTGACGACCTTCTGCGTCACCAGGTCCTCGTTCGGCACCAGGAATTCGCGCCCGTCGCCGGCGGCGACGGAAATATAGCGCGTCTTCATCGCGCTGATCCGCCCGGTATTGTCGCCGATGGTGACGAGATCGCCGGGCTTCACCGATTTGTCGGCGAGCAGGATGATGCCCGAGATGAAATTGGCCACGATCTTCTGCAGGCCGATACCGATGCCGACGCCGACCGCGCCGGAGAACACCGCGAGCGCCGACAGGTCGATGCCGACTGCGCCGAGCGCAATGACGATTGCGACGGCAAGCAGCCCGATGCGGATGATCTTCACCAGCAGCACCTGCACCGACGGCGTCAGGTCGGTGGTGGCGTTGATCCGGCTCTCGGCGAAATTGCTCGCGATGTTGGTCAGCCAGAGCGCGATCAGCAGCAGCGCGCCGGCCTTGAGCGCCAAGAGCGGGGTCAACCTGAGACCGCCGAGCACGATCGCGAACGAATCCAGCAGGTCGACCGTCGCATCGAGCTGGCCGACGATGGAGAGCGCGGCGACGAACCACGCCGTGATCGACACCAGCTTGACGATGAAGGCGTTGCGGAGCACCGAGGTCACGAGCCGGATCACGAGCCAGGCGAAGCCGAGCTTGGCTGCGACCATCAGGAGATAGCTGCGGCTCGGCCAGGTCGCGTGGTACATCACCACGCGCGAGATGATCACGAGCAGCGTGAACACCGCCGTCGAGGCGCTGGAGACCATCACCCGGACGAAGTGCCGGAGCGGCAGCGGCCAGCGCATCGCCAGTGACGTCATGTCGACGCGGCTGCGAATGGCGGCCTCCGCGGCATAGGCGATGCCGGCCGCGGCCAGGATGAGACCGAATTGCAGGTAGAACCAGGGCGAGGAGATTTCCGCCCCGACGCTGCGCGCGGTCGTCTGCACGAACTCCATGAAGTCTTTGAGGTCCATGTCCATCGGTCTCGTCGGCAAAGCGGGGAGGAATTGATTCGAGGGAGCCGCAGAATCCCACAAAGGGCACGGCCCGGCCATCGATACACCGCCAAGTGAAGCGCGTTAAGGCCGTAAAATGCCGGCAGATTGCCGCGAGGAGCGGAAATGGGTTGGCGCGCGAGTCTGCCGACGATAAGGATGAAATTCCAGCGATTTGTACCCGGAAGGTGGATGGCCTCCCTCGACTCCGTCAGTCTCGCCATATTGCTCGGCGCCGTCCTCGTCATGGCCGGTATCCTGTCGAGCCTGCTTGCGCTGCGCTTCGGCGCGCCGCTGCTGCTCGTCTTCCTTGCCATCGGCATGGTCGCCGGCGAGTCCGGCCCCGGGCATCTGCAGTTCGACGACGTCCGCACCACCTATCTGGTCGGCTCCGTCGCGCTCGCCTTGATCCTGTTCGACGGCGGCTTGCGCACGCGCTTTGCCAGCATCCGCACGGTGCTCGCGCCCTCCGTGGTGCTCGCGACCGTCGGCGTGCTGCTGACCGCCGTGGTCACGGCGCCGTTCGCGAAATACGCGCTCGACCTCAACTGGGCGGAGTCGCTGCTGGTCGGTGCCGTGGTGGCCTCGACCGACGCGGCCGCCGTGTTCCTGCTGGTGCATACCCAAGGCCTGCGCCTGCGCCCGCGCGTCGGCGCGACGCTGGAGGCGGAATCCGGCACCAACGATCCGTTCGCGATCTTCCTCACGCTGATGCTGGTGGAATACATCTCGGTCGGCTCGAGCTCGCCCGGGCATGTGCTGATGGAGTTCCTCCTGGAGGCGGCGCTGGGCGCCATCGTCGGCGTCATCGGCGGCCGCCTCGTCGTGATCGCCCTCAACCAGGTGGCGCTGCCGCAGGGCCTGCACGCTCCGTTCGTGACCACGGGCGCGCTCGTGATCTTCGGCGGCTCGCAGATCATGCACGCCTCCGGCTTCCTCGCGGTCTATCTCGCCGGCATCATCATCGGCAACCGGCCGACCCGCGCGCATAATTCGGTGGTGACGTTCCTCGATGCCGCGACCTGGCTGGCGCAGATCGTGATGTTCGTGCTGCTCGGCCTTCTGGTCTCGCCGAGCCGGCTCGGCGCGAGCATATTGCCGGCGGTCGCCGTCGCGCTCGTCCTGATGCTGATCGCGCGGCCCCTCGCGGTGTTTGCGTGCCTTATGCCATTCCGCTTCAACTGGCGCGAAAAGATCTTCATCGCCTGGACCGGCTTGCGCGGCGCGGTCGCGATCTTCCTGGCCTCGATCCCAATGCTGGTCGGGCTGTCCAAGGCCTATCTCTATTTCGACGTCGCCTTCGTCGTCGTCATCATCTCGCTCTTGCTGCAAGGCTGGACCCTGGCGCCCGCGGCGCGCAAGCTGCATGTGGCACTGCCGCGCGCCGAGCGCGGCCCGCGCCGCGTCGAACTGGATCTGCCCGGCCAGCTCGAACAGCAACTGGTCGGCTATCCGGTGCGGCCCAAGAGCCTGTATTTCCGCCGCGGCCTGATCCCGTCCTGGTCCAAGCCGACACTCGTCATCCGCAACGAGAACATCCTGACGCCGACCGAAGCCGACCCGATCGCGCCCGGGGACTACATCTACCTGCTGGCCCCGCCGGAAAAGGCCGAGTCGCTCGACCGCTTTTTCGTCGACATGCAGCCGAGCTCGGCGCCCGATCCGCATCTGCTCGGCGACTTCATGGTCTCCGGCGAGCACACCCTCGCCGAGCTCGCGGAGATCTACGGCGTGAAGGTGAGCGAGGACGAGGGCAAGCTCACGCTCGCCGATTATTTCGACGTCCATCTCGACCGAGCGCCGAAGGAGGGTGCCGAGCTCGCGTTGGACGAGATCGTGCTTGTCGCGCGCTCGATCTCCGGGGGCCGCGTCAACGTCGTCGGCCTCCGTCTGCCCGAAGAAGACGAGACGCCCGCGCCGCTGACGCGCGCGCAGGCGCTGCGCAAGAGACTTGCGGAGCTGTGGACCTCGGTCGCGGGGGTCTGACGCTGCCGTAGGGAGGCAAAGGCGCCCTTGCGCCGTGCCCACCAACAGAAAGACGGAGGGCACGGCGCGAGCTCAAAGATGGCGTCGCAATTTGCGGGAACGGAACACCAGGCAGCCGTCGCCAAATCGCCGCAACCGCCGAAAGTTTCCGCTGTTCCGCCAAGTTGATAGCCGGAACGCTGCGCCGTTCCGCCCGTTCTTAGCCCGAGCAACGTCTTTGACAGGAGCAGTTCCATGCGAAGTTTCATCCTGCCTGCCATCGTCGCGATCGGCCTCGGATCGGCCGCGCCGGCGATGGCCTATGACACCGGCGACCAGATTTCCATGCAAGTCGCGCTCGACGTTGCCAGTGATCTTGGCGTCGCCACGGTCTCGCACACGAACTTCCTCGGCGATGAATGGCAGATCGAAGGCCGCGATCGCACCGGGCGCTGGATGGAAGTCGATGTCGATGCGAGGACGGGCGAGGTGCGCAACGTCGATCGCGGCTGGTAGCTATTCTTAGCCCGGATGGCGCTTCGCGCAAGCCGGGCTGCAAGTGCCTCACATCAGCACCTTCACCCCACCGAGACTCGTCACGCGGCCCTGCTTCAGCGTCACGATCTGCGTCGCGAGCTGGCGCAGTTCGGCGGCGTCGTGGCTGACATAGACCATGGGTACGTTGGCTTCATCCCGCAGCCGCACCAGATAGGGCAGGATCTCGAGCTTGCGCCCCTCGTCGAGCGCGCCGAGCGGCTCGTCGAGCAGCAGCAGCCTCGGCTTCGACAACAGCGCGCGTCCGAGCGCGACGCGCTGGCGCTCGCCGCCGGAGAGTCGTCCGGGGCGGCGGCCGAGCAGGGCACCGATGTCGAGCAGCTCGATGATGCGCCTGTGCTGGACAGGATCGGACGGCAGGCGGTTCATCCGCCGTCCGTAATCGAGGTTCTGCGCGACGTCGAGATGCGGGAACAGCCGCGCGTCCTGGAACACATAGCCGATGCGACGGCGCCAGGCCGGGACATGGATGCCTGCCGCGGTATCGTCGACGGTCTCGCCGTCAATCACGATGGTGCCGCGGTCGGGCCGCAACAGCCCGGCGATCATGTTCACCAGCGACGTCTTGCCGGCGCCCGAGGCGCCGAACAGGCCAATGACGCGGCCTTCGCTGCTGAAGGATGCATGCAGCGAGAATTCGCCAAGCTGCTTTTCGATGTCGACCCGCAGCATGGTCAGTTTCCGTGCAGCCGCGCGGTGGCGCGGCGGGCGAACCATTCGGCGGCAATCAATGCGCCCAGCGCCAGCGCGATCGAGACGATCACCAGCCGTCCCGCAGCGGCATCACCGTCCGGCGTCTGGATCAGCGAATAGATCGCGGAGGAAATCGTCTGGGTCTCGCCGGGAATGTTGGAGACGAAGGTGATCGTCGCGCCGAACTCGCCGATCGCCTTGGCAAAGCCCAGCACCATGCCGGCGAGCACGCCGGGCAGCGCCAGCGGCAGCGTCACCGTGAAGAACACCTTCCACGGCGCCGCGCCAAGCGTCTCGGCGGCCTGCTCGAGCCGGCGGTCGATCGCCTCGATCGACAGCCGCATCGGGCGCACCAGCAGCGGAAACGACATCACGCCGCAGGCGAGCGCCGCGCCAGTCCAGCGGAATGCGAAGACGATGCCGAGATGGTCGGCGAGAAAGCCGCCGACGAGGCCGCGGCGGCCGAAGGTGAGAAGCAGGAGATAGCCGGTGACGACAGGCGGCAGCACCAGCGGCAGATGCACGACGGCGTCGAGCATCGACTTGCCCCAGAAGTCACGTCGCGCGAGCAGCCATGCCAGCGCAATACCGAATGGCGTCGCGACCAGCGTTGCGACGATGGCGACCCTGAGCGAAAGCAGGATCGCCGTCCATTCGGCGGGGGAAATCTCAGACATCAAGCCGCAAATATCACGTCGTCGGGGTGACCAGGAACTTGAAGCCGTACTTTTCCAGAATGGTCTTGGCCGCCGTCGAGCGCAGGAAGGCGAGATAGTCATTGGTCTGCGGCTTGGCGGTGGTGGTCGCAGCGACCGGATAGATGATCGCGGGATGTGAATCCGCCGGGAAGGTGCCAACGATCTTCACGCCGGGCTCGATCTTGGCGTCGGTGGAATAGACGATGCCGAGTACGGCCTCGCCGCGGGCGACCAGCGTCAGCGCCGCGCGCACGCTCTCGGCCATCGCGAATTTCGGCTCCGCGGCCTGCCAGGCGCCGAGCTTTTCCAGCGCCGCCTTGGCATATTTGCCGACCGGCACAGCTTTGACGTCGCCGGTCGCGATCTTGCCGTCGCCGGCGAGCTTGGCGAGATCGAAGCCTTGCGCGATCGTCACGTCGTCGATCCTGGAATCCTTCGGCGCGATCAGCACGATGCTGTTGCCGAGCAGGTTGACTCTGGAAGGCTCGTTGATGGTCTTCCTGGAGATCGCGTAGTCCATCCAGTCGGTGTCGGCCGAGACGAACACGTCGGCCGGCGCGCCCTGCTCGATCTGCTTGGCGAGCACAGAGCTTGCGGCATAGCTGACGATGAACTTGACGCCGGTCCTGGCGGTGTAGGCGGCGTCGATCTCGTCCAGCGCGTTCTTCATCGAGGCGGCGGCGAACACGGTGATGGTCTTGTCCTCGGCCGCGGCCGGCGAGAGGGCCGCGCCGGCGAGGATGACGAAGGCAGTGAAAAGTCCTGATAGACGAAACATGGGATGCGCTCCGTGCGAGCTCGCGCGCAAGGCAGCACGCGCAAATCTGGCGTCGAATGGGTCAGATGCGACGGGCGGAAGCGCTGTTCCACGGTCCCTTGCGACGGCTTACGGCCGGCGGGGATATCGCAGTAGCGAAGATAGCAGGCCGCGCCGCTAGGTCAAACCTGGTTCGTCATCCCAGGACAAGTGCGCCTAAATCACCGCTGTCGTCCCGGACAAGCGTAGCGCTGGACAATGCGTAGCGTTGTCCAGAGCGGAGCGCCGATCCGAGATCCATAGTCACAGGCAGGTGTGGTTACGGGGACTCGGTGTGGCTTGCCGTGCCACATCGCCCGCTGTGATTACGGGGCTCGGATCGGCGCGCGCTTGTCCGGGACGACGGGCATTGCGCTAGCGTCGTTTACGGCTGCGCATCCGCCGCGTGCAGCACCGCCTTGCAGGCGGCCGGCATTTGCGCCAGCGTCATCGGCGGCTTCGGCTTTGGCGGCTCCGGCGGCGGCTTGGGATGCAGCACCGCATCGGAGAACCAATAGGCGAGATCGGCGGGCTTGCAGCCTTCGTCCTCGGCCTGTGACGGCTGGCCCTCGCATTCGCCGGCGCCCGCCGGGCAGCGCATGCGGATGTGGAAGTGGTAGTCGTGGCCCCACCAGGGGCGGATCTTCGACAGCCACGCGCGATCGCCCTTGGCCTCGCGGCACAACGCCTTCTTGATTGCGGCGTTGACGAAGATGCGCTGCACGGCGGGCTCCTGCGCCGCATCGCGCAGCACCAGCACGTGACCTGGCGTGAACACCCTGGGGTCGACATCGAGCCGGTCCGGGCGCACCATCATCACCGCCGACATGTCCTCGCGCTCCTCGCGCGAGAGCCGGCGGTCCGGCATCGGCGTCAGCCAGATGTCGGCGTCGAGACCGATCTGGTGGCTGGAATGGCCTGACAGCGCCGGCCCGCCGCGCGGCTGGGCGATGTCGCCGACCAGGATGCCGGGCCAGCCCGCGTCCTTGTGGGCTTTCGCGGCGAGCCGCTTGATCAGCGCGATCATGTCGGGGTGACCGTAGCTGCGGTTGCGCGACAGCCGCATCACCTGCCAATACTCGCCGTTGATCGGAATCTGCTCCGCGCCGCCGATGCAGCCCTTGGTGTAGGAGCCGATGACATGGGCCGGCCCTTTCGAGGGCAACAGCTTTCGCGCGAACAGCTCCTTGGCGGCGAGATCGGGATCGTTCGGGTTGGCGAGCGGCGGCAGCGGCTTCGGGTTGATGCTGCCCTTGTCCTGGGCCGGCGCGTCGCCGGCGCTCAGGCAGGCGAGCGAGAGCAGGAGGAGGGTGATGCAGCGGCGACTCATGCTGGCGTCCTTATAGCCCAATGCTGCATCAGGGTTAAGAATGAGGCCGTGAGCCGGCTATCGGCTCATCGCAGCTCGCCCAAATCGCGTCTCGAGCTCGCGGTTTCTTAACGGTGCAATAACCCTATCCTGCATTGACCAAAATTCGTGCGCGGCGTGAGGAAAATCTGCAGCTCGCATGCAATCACGCGCGATTTCGGAACTGATTCAAGCGCCCGCGCAATTTTGTGCCAGATTGATCATCGATTGCTGTGCAGGACTCAGTCTGACGGTGCCTGCCGCCGCGGCCGCGCCGCGCAAACAGGCAGCAAGCTCCGCCGCGGGCTGACGGCGGCCGGTCAAGATTACTTTTTTTTCAGACACTTGCCCCAACACTTGCGGCCGCTGGGCGCGACTGGGATGAGTGACGTTGAGTTTGGGGTTTCGAACAACGAAGAAGCGAAAGCAAAGCGTGCTTGCCCGCGCCGGCGAAAAGGCGCGCAAGCCGCGCTTCGCGCGCGCGCCGCGTGCCCTTTCCGAACGCGACCAAGTCCTGCGCAGCCGTGCCGAGGCGGAAGCCGCGATCGCCGAAGCGCGCAAATCCCATGAGCGCCTGCGTCAGGCCATCGACATTCTGCCGCAGGGCATCGTGTTTCTCGATGCCGAAGGCCGCTACGTCCTCTGGAACAAGAAATACGCCGAGATCTACAGCAAGACCGCCGATCTGTTCAAGGAGGGCGCGCGCCTCGAAGACACGCTGCGCATCGGCGTTGCCCGCGGCGACTATCCCGACGCCATCGGCAACGAGGACGCGTGGATCGCCGACCGGCTGCAAAAGCTCTATCAGCCCGGCGCGCGCCACGAGCAGAAGCTGTCGGACGGCCGCGTCATCCTGATCGACGAGCGCTTGACCGATGACGGCGGCGTCGTCGGCCTGCGCGTCGACATCACCGAATTGAAGCAGCGCGAGGCCTCGTTCCGCCTGCTGTTCGACGGCAATCCCGTGCCCATGATCATCTGCGCGCTGGACGACGAGCGCATCATCGGTGTCAACGAGGCCGCAATCGCGCATTACGGCTATAGCCGGGCCGAGTTCGAGCGACTGAAGATCCGCTCCTTGCAGGCGTTCGACAGCGAGCCGCCCTGGACCACTGATCCGACCGGCGAGGAGCAGGCCGGCCGCACCTGGAAGCACGTCAAGGCCGACGGCGCGCTGATCGATCTTGCGATCTATTCCCGCGAATTGACCTATGCCGAGCGGCCGGCAGTGCTGCTCGCGCTGATGGACATCACCGAGCGCAAGCGCGCCGAGGCGCGGCTCGCCTTCATGGCCCAGCATGACGGGCTGACCGGCCTGCCCAATCGCAGCCTGCTGCGGCAGCAGATGGACGAGATGCTGCTGCACACGCGGCGCAGCGCCGAGAAGGTCGCGCTGCTGATCCTCGGGCTCGACAATTTCAAGGCGGTCAACGACACGCTGGGGCATGGGGTCGGCGACAAGCTCCTGCGCGGCGTCGCCAAGCGGCTGCGCTCGACCTTGCGCGAGGAGGACGCGCTGGCGCGCCTTAACTCCGACGAGTTCGCGGTTCTGCAGAGCGGATTGGCGCGGCCGGAAGACGCGGTGGGTCTCGCAAAACGCCTGCTGGAGGCCATTGCCGATCCCTATCTGCTCGACGGCCATTCCGTGGTGATCGGCGCCTCGATCGGCATCGCGATGGCGCCGGGCGATGGCGATGATCCCGAGAAGCTGCTCAAGAGCGCCGACATGGCGCTGTCGCGCGCGAAAGCGGATGCGCGCGGCACCTTCGCCTTCTTCGAGGCCGCGCTCGATGCGAAGGCGCAGAGCCGCCGCAAGATCGAGGTCGAGCTGCGCGATGCGATCCAGAACGACGTGCTGCGTCCCTATTACCAGCCGCTGATCGACCTCCAGAGCGGCCGCATCACCGGCTTCGAGGCGCTGGTGCGCTGGCCGCATGCCGAGCGCGGCATGGTCTCGCCGGCCGAGTTCATCCCGGTCGCCGAGGACACCGGCCTGATCAATCCGCTCGGCGGGCTGATGCTGCGCCGGGCCTGCCTCGATGCCGCGGCCTGGCCCGACGACGTCCGCGTCGCCGTCAACCTGTCGCCGCTGCAGTTCCGCAGCGGCAATCTGCTCTCGATGGTGATGGACGCGCTGAAACATTCCGGCCTGCCGCCGCGCCGGCTCGAGCTCGAGATCACCGAGACGCTGCTCCTGGAGAAGAGCGCGCAGGTGCTGGCGACGCTGCACGCGCTTCGCGCACTGGGGGTGCGCATCTCCATGGACGATTTCGGCACCGGCTATTCCAGTCTCAGCTACCTACGCAGCTTTCCCTTCGACAAGATCAAGATCGACCAGTCGTTCGTGCGCGATTTGGCGGCCAACCGCGAAGCCCAGGCGATCATCCGCTCCATCGTCAGCCTCGGCAAGGGCCTTGGCGTCACCATCACCGCCGAAGGCGTCGAGACCGAAGCCGAGCTGAGCTGTCTCCGCGCCGAAGGCTGCCATGAGGGGCAGGGCTTTCTGTTCAGCAAGGCCCGGCCGAATGCCGAGATCATCAGCCTGCTCGCCGCACAGCGCGGCATCGATGGCGACGAGGACGCTGCGCTGGTGGCGTGAGTCGGCGCTGGCCGCTTGTTGCCTCCCGCCAAAATCACCTTCCCCACGTCTCATAATGCGTGTCGCGCGGTTGGATCTGCTGCGCGATTGCGCAGTGTCTTGCTGTCCTTCGCGGCTCATGCACTGCTCAGCATGCTGGAACAGCCTGGCATCCTAGACGCTGCTCACTTTCGCAGGGCTGGGCCTGATGAGCGCCCTGCTGATATCGCTCGCCGCAATCGATCGCGGTGTGGCTCCTGATCTCCGGCCGTTGTAGTTTGAACATGAATGCGCAGACGGGTGAGCCATGTCGGTGCAGGTAAGCCGCTCGCCATCGGAAGCCGACAGTTCGGTCCATCTCCGCTTTGGGGGCCGCACCATGAAGACACCGAAGCCAAAGCAATGGGCCGAGCAGGAGATTCGGCGGCTGGTCGCGCTCGCCCGGCGGGGCGTTGGAGTATCGAAGATAGCCGCGGAACTGGGTCGCCACGCCGGATCAGTCAGGCGAATGGCACGAACGAAGGGACTACTGTTGAAGAAGTAGCCGCCGGGTAGGGCGCTGCCTGATCGAGGAGGCGCGCGGACGTGGCTCTACAGCCCGAAGCCTCGGCCGATGTCGCGCATAAGACTGAGCGCAGCCTCGGTATTGCGACCATAGAAGAGCGCTCGATCGAGCTGAGAAAAGATGCCCATTCCGAATAGCGCTATAGCGATGCCTCTAAGCATGGTTGTGGACCGGGTTTGAACGATGCTGCGAAAGTTCAAAACGGCCCCAGCCGCAGGATGGGGGTAACAGCCGGGGCCGGCATTCCCATTCCAATGTGCCGCACGGCGGCGGGCGGCACTCTTCAGCTTAGACACACGGAAGCTAACAAATCATTTTATTCCGCACTCACCCCGTGAGGGCCGCGGCCGGTTTCGTGATGTCGGGCTCTCGATCGGGCGGCGAGCCAACCGAGCAACGTTCGAAATCCTCGAACGGCGCATCCCTGGCCAAATGCTCCCAATATTCAGCTTCGGCGAGCAGTTTCCAACTTCGATCAGGATGACGCGCGGCTGTCTGGCGGCACAACACTGCCATCGCGCGCAGGCGACCCGCAGTATCCATCTACTCCTCCCGTTATTCTCGTCGATTATTCTTGTTGATTGCACAGTATTTTCATTTTTTGCGTCGGAGTCATTACGATTATGACATAAAACTAATTTTCACCTCTCGAAGCGCGTTTTGATTTTCGTTACGCTTTAAATCGCGCTTCGAGCACAACGGGCGCAATCCAGCCGGTGGGATTGGCGGAGCGAAGCGAAACCCATCAAACTTCATTCTTGCGAATTGGAACGGGCAAGAACGCGAACCTGCGTCCCGCCCGCTAGGGCGAAGCGGTTTCGCGAAGGGCTCAATCCATCTTGCGGGCGCGCTCGTCCTCCTGGCCGGGACATGGCGACCGGATGGTGGATTGGTCCGTCATCGTCGTGCCTGAATTGAACCTGTTCGGCTTCCGCCTGCACCAACGGCGCGTAGGTCCGTGATATCAGCGACGAAGGAAGGCGCGATGAAGGCCGTGAAAGCATCGATCCGTGTTGCAGTCACAGCGCTTGCTTCTGGCGGCGCTCTATGCGCGTCAGGGGCGTAACGCCGAGGCCGAGCGGCTGTTCAAGCGCTCGGTGGCCACATTCGAGAAAACCCTCGGCCCCAACCATCCGGATCTCGCCGGCGTCCTGGACAACCTCGCCGGTCTCTATAAGGATCAGGGCCGCTATGCTGATGCCCGGCAGGTCCTGAAACGGTCGATGGCCATCCGAGAGAAGACAAGACCGATCTGACGTCCCATGCGCGACTTGATCCCCGCCGCCGCCGAAAATCGCCCGGTTCGCTCCTTTCTCACCGGCCTGATCGCATTTGCCTTCGCGGCGATTGCCTCGCCTTGTGTCGCCAGCGAGTGGCGTTACGGGTGTCGGGGCGTGCTGCCCAGCGGCGATGAGCCGGTCATCATCTTCAATCGCTCCTCGCTCATCATGTTGCCGAAGGCCTGGGTCCGCGGATCGCTGCTCGGTTCGGTCAACGGTCAGCTCTTGAGCTCGAGCTTTCGCGCAGCCGATAACAATTCGGGGCTTGTCCCGAAGATGGTGTTCGCGCGCGACGATCATCCCGACGAGAAGCTGACCCTGACCGAAAAATCGTCACAGACGATCTCGGATGTTCACCGTCCGGCTGGAAGGCAACCGCGTTCCGAGCAAATCACCACCTACCGCAAGGTCTATCGGTGGGTGAGCGACGGCACCTATCAGGGGCCCTACGATATCAAGATGGATTGCGTAAACTACGAGCTTTCGGCGCCCCGTCGATAGCTTTGCCGGGGGCGCGCGGCGCGTCCCGATAGGCTCAAAGCTCAGTGTCCCACGCGGAAATGACGTCCTGGCGGCCGATCTGCCAAGGGCCGATCGTTCCCGCTGGACGAGCCAAAAGCCATGCTGGCCACACTTTTCCAACTTTTTTGCGCGCTGACGGCCGAACCATGTCGGCTTGGGCCGGTCTCGATCGTCCTTGGGTGGACACGTCCGGATGAGCCGTGAGATGGACCCGACTCATGCGACGTGATTTCGTCGATTCGAGCCGTCAAAGTCGGAACTGGAGCAAATGCCCATGAGGATCACCGTCGAAACCAGCGTAGCCGCCCCCATCGATCGGGTCTGGCGTGCCTATACGACGCCTGCCGACATCGTGAAGTGGAATGCTGCGTCCGACGACTGGCACACGACCAAGGCGACGGTCGACCTGCGGGAAGGCGGCACTTTCTCGTCTCGGATGGAAGCCAAGGACGGCAGCATGGGCTTCGACTTCGCCGGCACCTACACGACGATCGTCGAACACAAGCTGATCGAATATGCGTTCGGCGATCGCAAGGCCGAAGTCGAGTTCGTGCCCGGCCCGAACGGGGTCGTCGTCCGCGTCGTCTTCGATGCCGAAACGATGCACTCGGTCGAGCAGCAGAAAGGTGGCTGGCAGGCGATCCTCGACAATTTTGCACGGTACGTCGAGGCGAAGCAGAAGCCGTCGTAGGGGTGTGCAGGGACGTTCGAGCGACTTGTCCGCCGTAGCTCGAAGAGCGAAGGCGGAAGCGAAGCCCATCAAACCTCATTCTCACATGTCGGTTCGGGCTGCACTCGCGTTGGCGATGGGTTCGCAAGAGCTCAACTGGATTGAGGCCCCGTAAGCCGCCACCTATTATCGCGCCTGGATGTCGAGATCAGATGCTGCGTGCCTGTCTCACACGGGCTGCGACGATGCCACCATACCCCTGTTTTGCCCGACGGGTCAAATCGATTTCGTAAAATCAAAAAATGCAATGCCACCAAGGAGTCGGCTACTGTGCATGGGGTTGTTTTCGCGGTTTTTGTTTGCGGGCCCCCGATGACGGACCGACCTCGTCGGTGTCCAAAGCGGCCGGCCGTCGCCTCAGCTATCCACCTTCAGCGCGGCGATGAAGGCTTCCTGCGGGATGTCGACCTTGCCGAACTGCCGCATCTTCTTCTTGCCTTCCTTCTGCTTCTCCAGAAGTTTTCGTTTGCGCGTGATGTCGCCGCCGTAGCACTTTGCGGTGACGTCCTTGCGCAGCGCGCGCACCGTCTCGCGGGCGATCACCTTGCCGCCGATCGCCGCCTGGATCGGGATCTGGAACATGTGCGGCGGGATCAGCTCCTTCATCTTCTCGACCATGGCGCGGCCGCGCCCTTCCGCGCGGGTGCGGTGGACCAGCATCGAGAGCGCATCGACCGGCTCGGCATTGACCAGGATCTGCATCTTGACGAGATCGGCCGGCTTGTAGTCGGTCAGGTGATAGTCGAACGAGGCGTAGCCCTTGGAGACCGATTTCAGGCGGTCGTAGAAATCGAACACGACCTCGTTGAGCGGCAGGTCGTATTTCACCATGGCGCGGGAGCCGACGTAAGTGAGCTCCTTCTGCGAGCCGCGGCGGTCCTGGCACAGCTTCAGCACGCTGCCGAGATATTCGTCGGGCGTGAGGATCGTCGCCTCGATCCAGGGCTCGTCGATCTCGGCGATCTTGACCACGTCGGGCATGTCGACGGGATTGTGGATCTCGATCTCCCGGCCGTCGGTGAGCTTCATCTTGTAGATGACGCTCGGCGCGGTCGCGATCAGGTTGAGATCGAATTCGCGCGACAGCCGCTCCTGGATGATTTCGAGGTGAAGCAAGCCGAGGAAGCCGCAGCGGAAGCCGAAGCCGAGCGCGGCTGACGTCTCCATCTCGAAGGAGAAGCTGGCGTCGTTGAGGCGCAGCTTGCCCATCGCCGCGCGCAGTGTCTCGAAGTCATCCGCATCGACCGGGAACAGGCCGCAGAACACCACGGGGATCGCCGGCTTGAAGCCGGGCAGCATCTCGGCGACCGGCTTCCTGTCGTCGGTGATGGTGTCGCCGACGCGGGTGTCGGCGACTTCCTTGATCGCGGCGGTGATGAAGCCGATCTCGCCGGGACCGAGTTCGTCGACCTGCTGCATCTTCGGCGTGAAGAAGCCGACGCGCTCGACATCGTAGGCCGCGCCGGTGCCCATCATGCGCACGCGCTGGCCCTTCCTCATCGTGCCGTCGACGATGCGCACCAGCACGACGACGCCGAGATAGACATCGTACCAGCTGTCGACCAGGAGCGCCTTGAGCGTCGCGTCGCGGTCGCCCTTCGGCGGCGGCAGACGGGTGACGATGGCTTCCAGCACGTCGGGGACGCCGAGGCCGGTCTTGGCCGAGATCATCACCGCGTCGGAGGCATCGATGCCGATGACGTCCTCGATCTGCTGCTTGACTTTCTCGGGCTCGGCCGCGGGGAGGTCGACCTTGTTCAGGACCGGGACGATCTCGTGATTGTTGTCCAGCGCCTGGTAGACATTGGCGAGCGTCTGCGCCTCGACGCCCTGGCTGGCGTCGACGACGAGCAGGGAACCCTCGCAGGCCGCCAGCGACCGCGAGACCTCGTAGGCGAAGTCGACATGGCCGGGCGTGTCCATCAGGTTGAAGATGTAATCCTTGCCGTCCTTGGCGCGGTACTGCAGGCGCACCGTCTGCGCCTTGATGGTGATGCCGCGCTCGCGCTCGATGTCCATGGAATCGAGCACCTGCTCCTTGCCCGCCATCTCGCGGTCGGAGAGACCGCCGGTCATCTGGATCAGGCGGTCGGCCAGCGTCGATTTGCCATGGTCGATATGGGCGACGATGGAGAAGTTGCGGATGTTGGAAATGGGGACGGTCGTCATGGGCGCGGGATACCACTCACATCCCCGTGCGGCAACCATATTGCTGTATTTTCAGGGCCTTTCTTCACGCCAAGCTGATTCCACGGACGCCCAAAACGCGCTAGCAAGCGGCCCATGTCCACGACCTCTCTTCCCACTGCCGGAGCGCGGGCGAAGACCCGCCTGGGTTACAACCGCTTCCGCGCCTGGCTGGTTGCCTGCGCGATCCGTCCCGAGGCCCGTCTGTGGCTGGTGATCCAGCTCGCCATCCTGCATGCGGTGCTCTGGACCTTCATCCTGGTCAATCTCAAGGCGGCGCAGGACGTTCACATGGACGTCGCAGAAGCCTGGGGCTGGGGCCAGAAATTCCTGTGGGGCTACGGCAAGCACCCGCCGCTGTCGGGCTGGGTCGCCGGCCTCTGGTTCAAGGCGTTCCCGGCGGCGGATTGGGCGACCTATGCGCTGGCGATGGCGACGGTGAGCGTCGGCATGGTGATCTGCTGGCTCGTGAGCTTGCGCGTGGTGGACGCGCGGCGCGCGTTCCTGGTCGTCATGATGATCGCACTCTACCCGATCTTCAATTTCAAGGGTTTCAAGTACAATCCGGACTTGCTCCAGCTCGTCACGTTGCCGCTCCTGGTGCTCGCTTATCTCAATGCGTTCGAGAAGCGGAGCTGGCAATCCGGAGTCTTGCTTGGCCTTGCCGGCGCGCTGGCGCTGATGACCAAATATTGGGTGCTGACCATGATCGGCGCCATCGGCCTTGCCGCGCTGATCCATCCCGACCGGCTGCGCTTCCTGTCGTCGCCGGCGCCATGGGTCGCGATCGCGACGATGGTCGTGGCGATGATCCCGCACATCGTCTGGCTGGCGGATGCGCATTTCGTGCCGCTGATCTATGCCGGGGACACCTACAGCCTTCAGGACAAGAGCCAGGTGCATCAGCTCGTCGCCGGCTATGCTCTGCATAACGTCGCGCTGCTGGCACTGCCGGTGGCGCTCGCGGCGCTGGCCATGGCGCTGGTGCCGCCCTGGGTCAAATTGCTGCTGCGCGCGCCCACGCGCATCGTCACGCGCGCCTGGGCGCGCGGCGCCAATGCAGGCGTCGATCTCTCGCAGGCGCTGAACGTCTGGATTGTCCAGGTCATCGTCGCGGTCGGCCCGCCGCTCGGCGCGCTCGCCTTCAGCATCTACTTGAAGACCGATTGGGGCATCTCGCTGTTCTTCCTGGTGCCGCTGGCGCTGGTCGCGATCCCCGCGCTGCGGGTGCAGAGCGCGGTGCTGTTCAACATCGCCGCGATCTGGCTCGTGCTCAGCGTCGCGACGCTTGCCGCCTCGCCCTGGATCGCCGCGCGCGAGATGGCGGCCAATGCCGGCAACACCGCGACCTATGGCGCGCGCTCCGAGCTGGCGCGCAAACTGACGCAGGAGTGGCACATGCGCTTTGCCTCACGCTGGGCCGTCGTCGCCGGCACCATGGAGTCGATCCAGCCGATGGTGTTCTACAGCCCGGATCATCCGTCCGCGTTCACGCCGAACGAGCCGTGGAGTTCGGGTCTGACGTCACTCGACCACGTCAGGACGTATGGATTCATCGGCGTGTTCGATCCGACCGACGAACGCCTGCCCAAGTTCGAGAAATGGATATCCGAGACCGCGCCGAACGCCGAGCGCATGGTGATGTCGACGCGCCGCTTCACCCACGGCAAGGCCGGCCCGTCGATGAGCTGGAACATTTACATCGCGCCGCCGGGGAAGTGAGCCTGTCGTCGTTCCGGGGCAGGCGAAGCGTGAACCCGGAAGCTCGCGATTCCTCGGTGCGCAATTGCGCACCTGAGGTCTGGTGCTGTCGCACCATCCCGGAATGACGTTGGGGTCCTAAACCCCTTCCTCGTTGAACTTGCTCTCGACGAGCTCGGTGATCGCCGCGAGCGCGGCTTCGGCGTCAGTACCTGCCGCCGACACCGTGATCGTCGTGCCAGGACCAGCGGCCAGCATCATCAGGCCCATGATCGAGGTGCCGCCGACGGTCTCGCCGCCGCGCGTCACCCACACCTGCGCGTTGAAGCGCTCGACCGCCTGGACGAACTTCGCCGAGGCGCGCGCATGCAGGCCACGCTTGTTGATGATCAGAAGCTCCTTGGAGATCGCGCCCGCGGGCGCGCCCGTCCCCGCTTGTGGCGCCTCGTCGCTCATTTGCCGGCGAGCACGCGGCTGGCGATGGTGACGTATTTGCGGCCCGCTTCCTGGGCCATCGCGATCGCGTCCGGCAGCGGACGTTCCTCGCGCACCTTGGCGAGCTTCACCAGCATGGGCAGGTTGATGCCCGCGAGCACTTCGACCTTGGGCCGGCTCATGCAGGATATTGCGAGGTTCGACGGTGTGCCGCCGAACATGTCGGTGAGGATCGCAACGCCGTCGCCGGAATCGACGCGGTTAACCGCCTCGATGATGTCGCTTCGGCAGAGATCGGAATCATCCTCGGCGCCGATCGTGATCGCTTCGATTTGCTTTTGTGGGCCCATGACATGTTCAAGCGCTGCCTTGAATTCGTCGGCAAGGCGCCCGTGGGTCACAAGTACTAGACCAATCATCGGAAAACTCCTCGCGGGCGCTTTTGGTGCACCGCACGAACGCGCCACTTTGACCATCCAGAGCCCCCGCGCAAGAGGGGATGTTGCGTATCTCCCTGAATATAGACGGATGGATAAGGGGAGCTGCGCCGGTCTATTCGGTCGCGATAGTGGGCTTCATATGGTTACCATTTCCCTTCAAACAATCGCCAGAAGGGTTAACCGAAGATGAACTCTTGGTAGTGGTCAAGGCCGCAACAACCAAGGGGAGGGGCGAATAGTCGCGGGGGACCGGGATTCGCGGTATTTCGACACCAGAAATGCTGGTTTTCAGGGATTCGGCCGCAGGCAGGCGCTGCGCATCCGCCGCATTCAGATCGACCACGAGGCCGATGGTCGCACGCTCCACGAAGTCGCAGCGGCGGATTCCTAAGCCCCGGATCTCGATCAGGCCAGCCAATGCCGGCACAGGGCGGACCTCAATTTCATGGCCGACTGTCGCCAGATTGACACGGTCATCACCGACCAGAACGGCCCTGTCCACAACGCCCGACCGTCCTGCCATGATCAAATCGAAGGCAAGGCGCGACTTGCCGGATCCCGAGGGCCCGCGGATCAGCACGGCAAAAGTCCCGACCTTGACGGCGGAGGCGTGAACGCTGGGCCCGCCGTCGCTCATAGGGCCGGCAGCCTCACCACGAAGCGCGCACCGGCAACCGTCGGAGCTCCGTCGGCATCGAGCGGGCCAGGACGGTTCTCCGCCCAGATGCGTCCGCCATGGGCGTCGACGATCTGCTTGGAGATCGACAGGCCGAGGCCGGAATTCTGGCCAAAGCCCTGATGCGGACGGTCGGTGTAGAAGCGCTCGAAGATGCGCTCCAGCGCGTCGTCGCGAATGCCGGGGCCTTCATCGTCGACCACGATCTCGATCTCGCCGCGCACGCGGCGGCAGGTGAGGCGCACCTTGCTGCCGGCTTCCGAGAAGGATTGTGCATTGGAGAGCAGATTGGAAATCACTTGCCCGAGCCGAGAATCGTGACCCATCACGGAGAAAGTGTCGGTCGGGCTGCGGCCCTCGAAGCGCGTCTCGACCGCGACGTCGTGGCCGAGCTTGGTTTCATTGGCGACGGACGCCAGCGTCGTCAGCAGGCGGCGCAGGTCGACCGGGATGGCGTCCTGGCGCTGCAATTCGGCATCGAGTCGGCTGGCGTCGGAGATGTCGGAGATCAGCCGGTCGAGCCGCTTGACGTCGTGCTCGATCACCTCGAGCAGGCGTGCGCGGCTGCTCTCGTTGCGGGCCAGCGGCAGCGTCTCGACCGCCGAGCGCAACGAGGTCAGCGGGTTCTTCAATTCATGGGCGACGTCGGCGGCGAACATCTCGATCGCCTCGATGCGACTGTAGAGCGCGCTAGTCATGTCGCGCAGCGCGCCGGAGAGGTGGCCGATCTCGTCGCGGCGGCGGGTGAAATCGGGAATCTCGATGCGCGCCTTGATGCGGCGGCGGACGCGCTCGGCGCTGTCGGCGAGCCGGCGCACGGGTCCGGCGATCGTGCTCGCCAGCAAGAGCGACAGCATGATCATGACGGCGGCGGCGACGCCGCCGACCTTCAGGATCGCGAGACGCTCGGCCGTGACCATCTGGTCGATGTCGTCACCTTGCGTCGACAGCATCAGCGCGCCGTGGATTGCGCGCGAGCGGAGCACGGGGACCGCGACGGACACGATCACCTCGCCGCGCGCATTGACCCGCACCATCGAACGCTTCTGGCCCTGAAGCGCGTCGCCCACCTCCGCATAGCCGTTGCCGTTCTCGGGCCCGAGCTCGCGATAGAGCGGCAGATCGCCGCGGTTCAGCCAGGTACGCACCGCGACCATGCCGCGCTCGACGATGCCGGGCTTCTCGGCCGGCGGCGGCAGGTCGTAGCGCAGCACGTTTTCGAGGTTGCGGCTGTCGAGCAGCAGGCTGCCGTTCGGATCGTAGATGCGGGCGCGCGTCTTGGTCGGCGAGATCAGCGTGCGCAGCACCGGCGCCACGCGCTCCGGATTGATCGGGAAGTCCAGCGGCGAATATTCGTCCGAGCCGCCATAGGTCTCGCCCGGCTTGAGGTCGAGCAGCCTGTCGGGATCGATGGTGATGGCGTTGGTCTGCACCGTGGCGGAGGCCGCGATCGCGCCGGCGATGATCTCGGCCTGGACCAGCAGGCTCTGCGCGCGCGCGTCGATCAGGCCGGCGCGGAATTGCGACAGGTACAGGATGCTCGCCACCAGTGCGACGAGGCCGGCGAGGTTGAGCGAGACGATGCGGCGGGTCAGGCTCGAGAAGGACAGCGCAAAGAAGAACTGCCCGGCGCGCTTCAGCCAGTTCAGCGGCCGCCAGCCCTGCGGCTTATCGTCGGTGACGTGGTCCGGAACGCCGTCGGATACGAGATCCCCGGCGCTCTGGTTTGGGTCAGGCTGCGTTCGGTCAAGCAATGCTTACGCCCGCGTTAGGACAGGCCGTGCGAAGGTCCCCCGGCATCCTAGAGCGATCCTGGCCCCGATGGAACGAGAACCGGAGATGCTCTCTCGATCGTCGTGGAGGGGCCCCGCCGCCTCAGGCTTCCTTGAAACGGTAGCCGACACCGTAAAGCGTCTCGATCATCTCGAACTCGTTGTCGACCACCTTGAACTTCTTGCGCAGCCGCTTGATGTGGCTGTCGATGGTGCGGTCGTCGACATAGACCTGGTCGTCATAGGCGGCGTCCATCAACGCGTTGCGGCTCTTCACCACGCCGGGCCGGGTCGCGAGCGCCTGCAGGATCAGGAATTCGGTGACGGTCAGCGTCACCGGCTCGTTCTTCCAGGTGCAGGTATGGCGTTCCGGATCCATGCGCAAAAGGCCGCGGTCGAGCGCCTTGGCGTCGTTCTCCTTGGGCGCGACGGTCGGGTCCTTCGGCGCCGAACGGCGCAGCACCGCCTTGACGCGCTCGACCAGAAGGCGCTGCGAGAACGGTTTACGGATGAAGTCGTCGGCGCCCATCTTGAGGCCGAACAGCTCGTCGATCTCTTCGTCCTTGGAGGTGAGGAAGATCACCGGCAGGTCCGATTTCTGCCTGAGACGACGCAGCGTCTCCATGCCGTCCATGCGCGGCATCTTGATGTCGAGGATGGCAAGATCGGGCTGGGTGGTGCGAAAACCGTCGAGCGCGGAGGCACCGTCGGTGTAGGTCATGATGCGGTAGCCTTCGGCTTCCAGCGCGATCGAGACGGATGTGAGAATGTTGCGGTCGTCGTCGACCAAAGCGATTGTGGGCATGAGCCTCTGCTTTCTGCTTTCCGTTTGGGTCGTGGCTTGAAACGGCGAGCAATCAGTGATGCGCCGCATACATGGGTGCCGAACTCGGCATTCGAACCTTGTCACCGAGCAATGCAAGCTGGGCTGAAGTGTGACCAAGTTCCACGAAACACGGCAGATTCGCCGCGTCTCGACCCGTAACCGGGCCCCCGTTTACCCGAAACAAGGCCCCCCATGCAACCACCTGACCCGAGAAAGCCGATGCAACCGACCCCGGATTTCGACCCCGCAAAGCTCGCCAAATCGCTGCTGAGGCGATCCCGGCAGGGCGCGCTGGCGACGCTGATGGCCGGCAGCGGCGATCCCTATTGTTCCCTGGTCAATCTCGCCAGCCACCCCGATGGCTCGCCGATCCTCCTTATCTCGCGCCTCGCCGTGCACACCCGGAACATCCTCGCAGACGGCCGGGTCTCGCTGATGCTGGACGAGCGCGCGGCCGGCGATCCCCTGGAAGGTGCCCGGATCATGCTGTCAGGCCGCGCGGAACAGGCCGCCGCGAACAAGGATCTGCTCCAGCGACGGTATCTCAGTGCCCATCCGTCGGCAGAGGGCTTTGTTTCCTTTAAGGATTTCTCCTTCTTCCTGATCCGGCCCACGGGAACTCATCTGGTCGCGGGTTTCGGCCGGATCATCGACCTCAAGCCTGAGCAATTCCTGACGGACCTCACCGGCGCCGAGGACCTGCTGGCCGCGGAAGAGGGCGCCGTGGAGCACATGAACGCCGACCATCGCGATGCCATGAACCTCTATGCAACAAAGCTCCTCGGCGGCGCCGCGGGGGATTGGCGCTGCACCGGCTGTGACCCTGAAGGCCTCGACATGCAGGACGGCCGAACGACACTGCGGCTGGAGTTCCCGGAGCGGGTGACGGATGGCACGGGCTTGCGGAAGATGCTGGTCCGCCTCGCTGGCGAAGCGCGCATGAAGGTGGACCAGAGCGCAACAGATTGAACGCCGCCGCCCGTCGCTGCGACCCAGATCGTAACCGGTCCGGGTCGGCAGCGAGGGGGTTCATGACGCATCGTCGTTTGGCACTGGCCGCGGGCCTGGCACTCGCCATCACCACGTCCTTTGCTGCGCCTGCTCTCGCCCAGAAGGTCAGTCCCGCCGCACAGGGCGCGCGGATCAATGCGCTCATGAGCGCCGGCAAATATGCGGAAGCGCTTCCGCTCGCGCAGGCGATGGTCACGAGCCTGGAGAAGGGCGATGACGGCCGCGAATTGTCCGCCGCGCTCAACAATCTCGGCCAGGTCTATGCCGGCCAGGGTCGCGACGATCTGGCCGAGCCGATCTACAAGCGGGCCATCGCGCTGTTGGAAAAGTCGCTCGGCCTCGACACCGCCTTGATCGCACCCGAGCTGAGCAATCTCGCCGTGCTATATCAGCGGCAGGGCCGCTTCACTGAAGCCGAGCCGTTGTTCAAGCGCGCGCTCACCGTCAGCGAAAGGAGCCTGTCGCGCGAGCATCCCGATGTCGGCCGGGCCCTCAACAATCTCGCCACGCTTTATGTGAAGCAGGAGCGCTTTGCCGAGGCGGAGCCGCTGTTTCAGCGGGCGCTCGCGATCTATCAGAAAGCCGCCGGGCCCGAGCATCCCGCGGTTGCGACCGTCCTGAACAACATCGGTCAGGTCGATCGCGACCTCAACCGCGACGCCGATGCCGAAGCGCCGATCAAGCGCTCGCTCGCCATCCGCGAAAAGTGCTCGGGCCAGATCATCCCGATGTCGCGCGTTCGCTCAACAATCTCGCCGGGCTCTACGAGCACCAGCAGCGCTATGCCGAGGCCGAGCCGCTTTATCGCCGCGCCCTGTCGATCCGTGAGCGTGCACTCGGACCAGATCATCCTGACGTCGCGACCTCGACGAGCAATCTCGCCCATTTCCTGCAGGCGACGGGACGGACTGCCGACGCCTTGCCGTTCGCGCAGAAGACGCTCGCTGCCAATCGTGCGCAGCTGCGGGTCGTGCTGCCGATCCTGCTGGCGGCGCGGCAGCAATCGCTGCTGGCGAGCGACAAGGCACTCGATGATGCGCTCGGTGCGATCCAGCGCGGCACGCAATCTTCGGCCGCTTCTGCGGTGAACAAGCTCGCGGTGCGGCTAGCCGCCGGCAGCGACCGGCTCGCTGAGCTCGTGCGGAAGGATCAGGATCTCGCGGCCGAGTCCGAAGCGCTCGACAAGGCGATCATCGCTGCGGTGTCGAAGCAATCCGCCCAGCGCGACGTTGCGGCCGAGCAGCGCAGCCGCGCGCGGATCGCGGCGATCGGGAGCGCGCGCGACGGATTGCAGAAGACGCTCGCCATCGAGTTTCCCGACTATTCCTCGCTCTCCAACCCGCTGCCGCTGGCGGTGAAGGACATCCAGCCGCTGCTGTCGGCCGACGAGGCGATGGTGATCTATTGCGTCGTCGACAAGCAGAGCTATGTCGTCGCGATCACGCGCGAGGGCGTCGACTGGAAGGAGATTTCTCTCGGAGCGGATGCGCTGGCGCAGAAGGTGGCCGCTTTCCGCAAGGGGCTGGATGTCGGCAAGGCGCACGACGCTTCCGGCAAATCGGGCCTGTTCGATCTCGCGCTCGCGAGCGAGCTCTATGTCGCGCTGCTCGGCCCGGTCGAGGCGCTGACGAAGGACAAGCGCAACCTGCTGGTCGTGCCGTCGGCGGCGCTGACCGCATTGCCGTTTCATCTGCTGGTCACGGAGAAGCCGCAGGCTGCGATCCCGGACCGGCTCGAGGGCTATCGCGATGCCGCCTGGCTGCTGCGGCGTCAGGCCGTCTCGGTGCTGCCGTCGGTGATCGGCCTGAAATCGCTGCGCGCCTTTGCCCGCAGGGACCAAGGGGTCAAGCCGATGACCGGTTTCGGCGATCCCGTGTTCAACCCTGCAGCCGAAGCGCCTGCCGACCGGCGCGCCGCCAGCGGCAAGATCGCCGCGCGCAACATCGCGACCATTGCCTATGCCGACTTCTGGCGCGGCGCAGGTGTCGATCGCGCGCGGCTGGCGCAGGCATTGCCGCAACTGCCCGATACTGCCGATGAGCTGAACGCGGTGGCGAGGAACGTCGGCGCCACTGATGCCGATATTCATCTCGGACGCGATGCCAGCGAAACGACGCTCAAGCGTGCAGCGCTTGCCCAATACGGCATCATCTACTTTGCCACCCACGGCCTCGTCGCCGGCGACGTCAAGGGACTGGGTGAACCCTCGCTTGCGCTCTCGATTCCCGATCAGCCATCGGAGCTCGATGACGGTCTTCTGACCGCGAGCGAAGTGGCTCAGCTCAAGCTCAACGCCGATTGGGTGGTGCTGTCCGCCTGCAACACCATCGCCGGCGATAAGCCCGGCGCCGAGGCACTGTCGGGACTGGCGCGCTCGTTCTTCTACGCAGGTGCCCGCGCACTGCTGGTTTCGCATTGGGCCGTGGATTCCGAAGCTGCGACCCGCCTGACCACATCGACGTTCGAGCTGCTCAAGAACGAACCGAAGATCGGTCGTGCCGAAGCCTTGCGCCGCGCGATGTTGACTTATCTCGACGACGCCTCGTCACCACGCAACGCTTATCCCGCGATGTGGGGACCGTTCGCGCTGATCGGCGAGGGCGAGGTACGATAGGAAGCAGCTACACGGATTGTGCGTCGCAATAACGGGACATAACGCGCCAACGCGCATTTGGTTGCGCGATCATTCGCATTTTTTTTCGATGCGCTTGCTCAGAGCTGACATGCGCGACGTTTGGCGCGGTCCTTGAATAAACCAAATCCTGCGGGATCAGCTTGGCAAGGCCAGCGTTCATCAGTATTACGTCGTTCAGCCGAGGCCGAACGAACGGCCCATTAATCACGGTGACCGCGATGGCGCCAAACTTGGTCGCGCTGGGTGTCGCGGGTTCTAGGAGGATTTTTTCGTGCAAGAGACGGGCGTGCGTAACGGTGCCTTCGGCGCCGACAAATTCGGCTTAAAGAACCTCAAGCAGGTTCACTGGAACCTCGGTGCGCCACAACTCTATCAATACTCGCTCTCGGCGGGTGAGGCGGTGCTCTCCGCTGACGGCGCGCTCTGCGCCGACACGGGCGAGTTCACCGGGCGCAGCCCGAAGGACAAGTTCACGGTGCGTGACGCCACCACCGACAAGAAGATGTGGTGGGCCGGCAACCAGTCGATCACCTCCGAGCAGTTCGAGACGCTCTACCAGGACTTCCTCAAGCACGCCGAAGGCAAGCGCCTGTTCGCGCAGGACCTCTATGGCGGCGCCGACCCGGCCTACCGGATCAAGACACGCGTCTTCACCGAGCTCGCCTGGCACTCGCTGTTCATCCGCACGCTTCTGATCCGCCCCGAGGCGATCGAGCTGTCGACCTTCGTGCCGGAGCTCACCATCATCGACATGCCGAGCTTCCGCGCCGATCCCAAACGCCACGGCGTGCGTTCGGAGAACGTCGTCGCGATCGATTTCGCCCGCAAGATCGTCCTGATCGGCGGGTCTTATTATGCCGGCGAGATGAAGAAGTCGGTCTTCACCACGCTGAACTATTACCTTCCCGAGCGCGGCGTGATGCCGATGCACTGCTCGGCCAATATCGGCTCCAAGGGCGACACGGCGATCTTCTTCGGGCTGTCAGGCACCGGCAAGACCACGCTGTCGGCCGACCCGAACCGCACGCTGATCGGCGACGACGAGCACGGCTGGGGCCCGAACGGCGTCTTCAATTTCGAGGGCGGCTGCTATGCCAAGTGCATCAAGCTCTCGAAGGAAGCCGAGCCGGAGATCTATGCGGCATCGACCCGCTTCGGTGCGGTACTCGAGAACTGCGTGCTCGACGATGACACCCGCGTGGTCGATTTCGACGACGGCTCCAAGACCGAGAACACGCGCTCGGCCTATCCGCTCGACTTCATTCCGAACGCCTCCCGCACCGGCCGCGCGCCGCAGCCGAAGAACGTGGTGATGCTCGCCGCCGACGCCTTCGGCGTGCTGCCGCCGATCGCAAAGCTGTCGCCGGCGCAGGCGATGTATCACTTCCTGTCGGGCTACACCGCCAAGGTCGCCGGCACCGAGCGCGGCCTCGGCAACGAGCCGCAGCCGGAATTCTCCACCTGCTTCGGCTCGCCCTTCCTGCCGCTCGACCCATCCGTCTACGGCAACATGCTGCGCGACCTCATCGCCCAGCACAATGTCGATTGCTGGCTCGTCAACACGGGGTGGACCGGCGGCAAATATGGTGTCGGCTCGCGCATGCCGATCAAGGTGACGCGCGCACTGCTGACCGCCGCGCTCGACGGTTCGCTTCGCAATGTCGAATTCCGCACCGACAAGTATTTCGGCTTCGCGGTCCCGACCGCGCTGCCGGGCGTGCCGGCCGAGATCCTGAACCCGGTGAACACCTGGAAGGACAAGGACGAGTTCGACAAGACCGCCCGCGCACTGGTCGGCATGTTCCAGAAGAACTTCGCCAAGTTCGAAGCCCAGGTCGACGCCGAAGTGCGCGCAGCAGCTCCGGATGTGAAGCTGGCGGCGGAGTAAGGCTTTATCGTATGAAATGCAAAAAGGCGGCCGCAAGGCCGCCCTTTTCGTTTGTGGGCACGACCTCTCCACTCGTCATTGCGAGCGGAGCGAAGCAATCCAGAAATCCATCCGCGATTGCTTCGTCGCTACGCTCCTCGCAATGACGTGGGAGCACCTACGCCTTGAAATACGCGATCTGCGTCGTGGTCGCGAGCAGCCGTCCATTCGGCGACCACAGCTCGCCGTTCTGGTCGCCATAGCTCCTGTGGAAGATCTTTGCGTCCGCCGTCGCGAGCACGCGCGTGATGTCTTCAGTCGCGAGTTCCTCGGCATCGGTGTGGAAATAGGTCGTCAGCGACACCGTGCCGAACGGCACCAGCTCGCGCCGGGCGTGGAAGATGCGGCCGAAGAAGGCGTCCGACATCGACATCAGCGATAGCATGTCGAGCTTGCGCGGGGTGCGGTCGCTGATCCAGATCTTCGAATAGGTGCTGGCGGGCTCGGTTTGCGGCGGGCCGATCCGCATCTCGCCCTCGACGAAGCGGAATTCGTACTGGTTGGCCCAGGACGCCGAGATCTTCGGGAATGGCAGGGTCTCCTCGAACGGCTTGGCGTCCGGGCATTTCGCCACCCTGAGCTCCCAGGACGGACGGCGTTCGGCGAACACGGCGGTGGCGAGCGTTGCGACCTCGCCGCCGCCTTGGCTGAGCTCGACACTCCAGTGCTGGCTGGATCGGTTGGCCTTCACGAGGCGCACGTCGAGATCGAACGGGCCTTTGGCGATCGGCGCGCAGTAATTGACGGTGAGTGCGAGCGGATCACCGGCGGCTTGCGGATGCTCGATCAGCGCGCGCAGAATCGTCGCGGCAGTGGCGCCGCCGAACGGGCCGACAAAGGCCCAGTAATCGTCGCTGGTGTGCCCGTGCCAGCTGCTATCACCGGCGGTGACGCGCGTGGCGTCGTCGAAGGGGTGCGGGAGTCTGGCGTGCATTGTTGGTCCTCGGTGTCTCCCCGCCGTCATTGCGAGGAGCCCTCGCGACGACAATCCAGGCGCCGCCGCGGATGCATTTTCTGGATTGCTTCGCTGCGCTCGCAATGACGGTGTTTGAGGTTACGGCGTCGGTATCGCTGACGCCGCCCTGGGCGATGATGATAGTCATATCATCATCCCCTTCGCGGGATGCAATAACCCCGCAGGTAACGCTGGATTTCGCTCCGCGGAAAATCAGCCCGCGGCGTCGCGCAGATCCGGCAGCCGCGGCGTGGTCGGGTTGACCGGCACGTTCCAGATCTCCTCGGCATATTCGCGGATGGTGCGGTCGGAGGAGAACCAGGCCATGCGTGCGACGTTGAGGATGGAGGCGCGCGTCCAGGCCGGCGCGACCAGCCAGCGCGCATCGACCGCGCGCTGCGCCTCGTAATAGGAATCGAAATCGGCGCTGACCATGTAATGGTCGAGATAGCGCAGCGCGTGCGCGATGGATTCGAAGCGGCCGGGATCGCCGGGCGAGAATTCGCCGGCGCCGATCGCATTGATGGCGCGCTGCAGCTTCGGCGAATTGCGGATCACGTCGGAGGCATCCAGCCCCTGCTTGCGCCGGATCATCACGTCGCCGGCTTCCATGCCGAAGATCGCGATGTTCTCCGCGCCGACATGGTCGCGGATCTCGATATTGGCGCCGTCGAGCGTGCCGATGGTGATGGCGCCGTTCAGCGCCAGCTTCATGTTGCCGGTGCCGGAAGCCTCCATGCCGGCGGTGGAGATCTGCTCGGACAAATCGGCCGCGGGAATGATCACTTCGGCGAGGCTGACATTGTAGTCGGGGAGGAACACGACCTTGAGCTTGCCGCCGATCGCGGGATCGTTGTTGACGATGTCGGCGACGTCGTTGATCAGCTTGATGATCAGCTTTGCGTAGCGGTAGCTTGCCGCCGCCTTGCCGGCGAAGATCTTCACCCGCGGCACCCAATTGCCGTTGGGGTCGTCCTTGATCGCCTGGTACAGCGCGACCGTCTCGACGACGTTGAGCAGCTGGCGCTTGTACTCATGGATGCGCTTGATCTGGACGTCGAACAGTGCGCTGGGATCGACCTTGATGCCGAGCCGCTCGCCGATCAGGCGGGCGAGCTGTGTCTTGTTGTGGTGCTTGACGCTGCGGAATTTCTGCTGGAACGCGACGTCACTGGCGCGCGCCTCGATCAGGCTGAGCTGGGTCGGATCGTCGAGCACGGCATCGCCGCAGGTCTCGCGCAACAGGTCGGTCAGCTTCGGGTTCGCCAGCATCAGCCAGCGCCGGAAGGTGATGCCGTTGGTCTTGTTGGTGATGCGGCCGGGATAGAGATGGTTGAGATCGTGGAACACGGTCTCGCGCATCAGGTCGGAATGCATCGCCGAGACGCCGTTGATGCGGTGCGAGCCGACGAAGGCGAGCTGGCCCATCCGCACGCGGCGGCCGCTCTTCTCGTCGATCAGCGAGACCGAGGCGCGGAAGTCGATGTCGCCGGGGCAGCGCGCCTCGGCGAGCGCCAGATGCTGCACGTTGATGCGGTAGATGATCTCGAGATGCCGCGGCAGCAGCTGCTCGAACAGCTCGACCGGCCAGGTCTCCAGTGCCTCCGGCAGCAGCGTGTGGTTGGTGTAGGAGAGCGTGGCGACCGTGATCTTCCAGGCCTCGTCCCAGCGGAAATTGTGGAGGTCGACGAGGATCCGCATCAGCTCGGTGACGGCAAGGCTCGGATGGGTGTCGTTGAGCTGCACCGCGACCTTGCCGGCGAGGCTGCGCAGCTGGCCGTCGGAGGCGAGATGCCGCTTCACCAGGTCCTGGAGCGAGGCGGAGACGAAGAAATATTCCTGGCGCAGCCGCAGCTCGCGGCCCGCCGGGCTCTCGTCGTTCGGGTAGAGGAATTTGCAGATCGCCTCCGCACGCGCCTGCTCGGCGCTGGCGCTGACATAATCGCCCTTGTTGAAGGCATCGAGCTTGAGCGGATCGGGCGAGCGCGCCGACCACAGCCGCAGCGCGTTGACGTGCTGGCCGCGCCAGCCGACGATCGGCGTGTCGTAGGCGATCGCCTGCACCGTCTCGGCCGGGTGCCAGATCGCGCGGTCGCGGCCCTTGTCGTCGATGTGCTCGACGCCGCCGCCGAAATGGACGTGATAGATCACCTCGGGCCGCTGCAATTCCCAGGGGTTGCCGAAGCTCAGCCATTCGTCCGGATATTCCTGCTGCCAGCCTTGATTGATGATCTGGCGAAACAGGCCGTAATCGTAGCGGATGCCGTAGCCGATCGCGGGAATCGACAACGTCGCCATGCTCTCCATGAAGCAGGCGGCGAGCCGGCCGAGGCCGCCATTGCCGAGCGCCGCGTCCGGCTCGCATTTGCGCAGCTCCGGCAGCGACACGCCGAGATCGCCGAGCGCGACCTCGAAGATCTTCAGAAGGCCCATGTTGTTGAGCGCGTCGGTGAAGAGCCGGCCGATCAGGAATTCGAGCGAGAGATAATAGACGCGCTTGCGCCCCGCATCGTAGCTTTGCTTCTCGGCCGTGAGCCAGCGATGCACGATGCGGTCGCGCAGCGCGAGCGCCGCGGCCTGATACCAGTCGTGCCTGGTCGCCATCCCCGCGTCCTTGCCAACGGCAAGGCGCAGCTTTGCCAGGATCGCGCCCTTGATCTCAGCCAGCGCGAGTTCGTCGATGGGCTGCCCGGGGGGCGGAAAACTGGACTGGAACGATTGATCTTGCAAAGCCGTCACTTCCTAGGTCGAAGAACTCTTACCAATCTACGCGTCCTGCCCTTGCACCGGAACTGTCGCCCGAGCGGTCGTGCACTGCGCTGGCGCAAATTTATGCAAGGAACGGGCCGAGTTGGGAACCCGGACGAGCACGGAGAAACCCGGGATTCGGTGCTACATTAGGGAAGATTCAGCCATCAGTGTGGAGACGCCCCATGAGACTGCTGACGCGACTGCTGATCGAACTCGCCACTGCGGCCCTGCTCGTCGTCTGCATCAGCGTCACCACCGCGGCGTTTGCCGATGGCAGATCCGCTCGCAGCGCCGACGGCCTCAGTTGCGGCTTTACGGTCCCGCAGAATGCGTCGCCCGCAGCCCGCTGCGCCGCGATCAAGCGCCAATGCGGCGGCAAGTTCTACGCAAATGCGTGCGGCGACAAGCTGATGTCCGCGGCCAGGTGAGCGCCCTGACGTCCAGCGAATTCAGGCCGCCTTGCTCTGCACCGCATCGCAAAATTCGGCGAGACGATCCGCAAGCCGAAGCGTTGCCGGGCTCGCATCCGGCGAAGCCATCAGCGCGACCTCGGTCTTGTTGATCGGTGCAAAGCCATCCTTTGCCGTCAGCACGCGGTGATCGGACTGGATCGCCATCTCCGACAGGATGCTCAATCCCATGCCGGCGGCGACCGCGGCCTGGATGCCGGCCAGACTCGATGACGTGTAGGCGGTGTGCCAGGCGCGGCCCGCGCTTTCCAGCGCATGGATGGCGCCGGCGCGATAGATGCAGCCGAGTGGAAAGCCGATCAGCGGCACCGACGACACGTTGACGTCGACCGGGTGGCTCTTGCTGGTGACCCAGTGCACCCGCTCGGGCCACACCGCGATCGCGTCCTTCGCGCCGGCCTCGCGCTTGTAGAGCGCAAGATCGAGCTCGCCGCGTTCGAGATCGCGGGCGAGATGCTTGCTCTGATCGGCGCGCACGTCGAGCCGCAACCCCGGATGCGAGCGCGAGAACGCGCCCAGCAATTTGGCCAGTCGATAGGCCGCAAAATCCTCGGGAATGCCGAGCCGGATCGCGCCTTCGCCGCCGGGCTGACGCAGCACGTCGCGCGCCTCCTCGGCGAGCGAGAGCAGCCGTCGCGCATAGGAGAGCAGCCGCTCGCCGGCCTCGGTCGGGCGGACGTCCTTGCCGTCACGGTGCAGCAGCACCTGACCGACATCATCCTCCAGCCGCTTGATCTGCTGGCTCACGGTCGACTGCGTGCGGTGAACGCGCGCGCCGGCGCGGGTGAAGCCGCCCGCCTCGACCACCGAGACGAAGCTGCGCAGGAGCTCCAGATCGAGCATCGGCGCCTCCATTCGAAAATCCACTGGTATCGAGTTAATCATTTAATTTCCAAATGGCAAGCTGCCCCCCTAGATCGAGGGCCAGAAGAAAAACATCCGAGAATGCCCTCATGTCCCTCGCCACCTCGCTTCCCGCGCCCCGCAGCCGCTTCAATACGCTGCCGCTTGCCATCGGCCTGTTCTGTCTGCTCTGGAGTTATGCCTTCGTCGCCGGCAAGATCGGCGTCACCCATTGCCCGCCGTTGATCCTGCTCGCCGCGCGTTTCTCGCTCGCGGGCATCTTGATCCTGGGTGCGACGCTGATCCGCGGCGAGGCTTGGTCGCTGTCATGGCGCGATGCCGCCGTCTTCGCGGTGCTCGGCATCGCCAACAACGCGCTCTATCTCGGGCTCGGCTACACCGGGCTGCAATCGGTCTCCGCCGGCCTCGGCGGGCTGATCGTGTCGGCCAATCCGGTGTTCACGGCGGCGCTCGCCGCGCTTCTGCTCGGCGAAGGCATGACCTGGCGCAAGGCGAGCGGCCTCTTGCTCGGCGTCATCGGCGTGACGGCGATCGTCTGGCATCGCCTGTCGGTCGGCACCGATTCCCTGCATGGCATCGTCTTCACGCTGGCTTCGCTCGCCTCGATCGTCGCCGGCACCATCCTGTTCAAGCTGCTGGCGCCGAAGGGGTCGTTGTGGATCGGCAACGGCGTGCAGAACCTGGCTGCCGGCGTAGCGCTGACGCCGATCGCGCTCACCTTCGCCGATGTCGACGCGATCGACTATACGCCGAGCCTGATCGGCGCCTTCGCCTTCCTCGTGCTCGGCGGCTCAATTCTCGCTTACTGGCTCTGGTTTCATCTCTTGAAAGTGTGTGGCGCCACTGCCGCCAGCGCCTATCATTTCCTGATGCCGCCGCTCGGCATGCTGTTCGCCTTCCTGGTGCTCGGCGAACATATGGAGGCCCGCGACCTGCTCGGGATCATTCCGGTCGCGCTCGGCATTTACCTGGTGACGCGGCCGGCAAAGCCCGCCTCATGACAGGAGTTCATCATGCCCGTTTCCATCACCCTGATCGGCGGTCCTACCGCGCTGATCGAGATCGACGGCTTCCGCCTGCTCACCGACCCGACCTTCGACGCGCCCGGCGCGTACCAGCTGCCGCATGTGAAGCTGGAGAAGACGATCGGGCCTGCCGTGAGGCCTGACGCGATCGGCCCGGTCGATGCGGTGCTGCTCAGCCACGACCAGCACTCCGACAATCTCGACAATTCCGGCCGCGACTATCTGTTCAAGGTCAAGCGCGTGCTGACGACCGAGGCGGGCGCAAAGCGCCTCGGCGGCCATGTCGAGGGCCTTGCGCCCTGGGCGACCGCACGTCTGGAGGATAGCGACGGCAACACGCTGACCATCACCGCGACGCCCGCGCGTCACGGCCCCGCCGGCATCGAGCCGCTGTCGGGCGACGTCATCGGTTTCGTGGTGTCATCGAGCCGGAAGGACACGCGTCCGGTCTATATCAGCGGCGACACCACCTGGTTCGATGGCGTCGCCGAGGTCGCGCGCCGCTTCAAATGCGGCGTGGTGCTGCCCTTCGCGGGCGCGGCGCAAACGCGCGGGCCGTTCCATCTCACCATGGACACCAACGACACCATCGAGACCGCGCGCGCCTTTCCCGATGCGATGATCGTGCCGCTGCATACCGAAGGCTGGGCTCATTTCCGCCAGAACGGCGAGGACCTGCGCAAGACCTTCGACGTGCTCGGCTTCGGACCCCGGCTGCGCCTGCTGGAGCCGGGCGTGCCGACCGTGGTCGAGGCGCCGTGATCGCGCCACCCGTCATTGCGAGGAGCGACCAAGCAATCCAGAGTCTTTCCGCGGCGGCAGTCTGGATTGCTTCGCTTCGCTCGCAATGACGGAGTGTGCGGCTAATCCTTCCTGAACACAATCGACGCCATCCAGCCCGTCATCAGCGCCATGGCCGCGGTAGCGAGGCCGTAGATCAGGCCGTTCTGCCGCGCCGTGGTCGCGACGAACTGCTCGAAGCCGACCTTGACGATCTCGAATGCGGTCTCGGTCTTGCCGATGAAGCCACCGTTCGCGAACAGCTTGATCTCGATCTCATAGGTGCCGATCGGCACCTCCGCCGGCAGTGGAATGCCGGTGCGGAACAGCGTCGGAGTCAGGAACGTCACTGCGCTCGCATCTTCGCGATAGAGCCCGCCCTGAGTGCGCAGGCGGATGAAGGCCGAGCGGAACGCATCGTTCGGCACGACGTCGGCGTAGTCGCCGCCGACCCGCTGCGTCAGCAGCACGTTGTTGAGCCCGATCTGCTGCCGCCGCGCGATCTCGGGCGAGGTGATGGCGTCGAAGGGGCGGTTGGCGAACAGCGCGAGATAGCTCGGCACCTGCAGGAACTGCCGGTAATCGGTGTTGATCCAGATGCCGAAGGTGCGCTCCTTGCGCCGCGTCACCATGTCGGCGCGCGGGCCCATCACGGTGACCACGAGATCGTAAGCCGTGCGGTCCGCCGGCGTCGTCGCATCCCTCTCGACCGAGCCGAACAGCACCAGCTCCTCGCCGGAATAGTTCGGCGTCACCGTGACGCGGTGGTTGGAGACCGAGACGATCAGCCGCTCGGCCCGCGCGGCGCCGCCGAGCAGCAGGACGAGAACGATGGCGAGAAGCGCGCGCATCATCCGTTCACTCCAAGCTCGCGAATGGTGAAGAGATCCGAGGGCTGGATCACCAGCTCGATCGCGAAGCGGACGCCGACCGAGAGGATCAAGAGGCCGAGCAGCAGCCGCAGCTGCTCGCCGCGGATCTTCTGGCCGGCGCGTGCGCCGAACTGCGCCCCGGTGACGCCGCCGACCATCAGGATCAGCGCCAGCACGGCGTCGACGAGGTGATTGGTCACGGCGTGCAGCAGGGTCGCGAACAGCATCGTCACCAGCGTGAGCACCATCGAGGTCCCGATCACCGTCGAGGTCGGTACCCTCAGCAGATAGATCATGATCGGCACCAGGATGAAGCCGCCGCCGATGCCCATGATGGCGCCGATGAAGCCGATCATGATGCCGACGACCACGACTGGGATCACGGACAGATAGATCTTCGAGCGCTTGAACCGCATCTTCAGCGGCAGGCCGTGGATCCAGTTGTGCGTGCGGCGCGGCGGCAGCGCGCCGCGCCGGGTCCGCATCAATGCGCGCAGGCCCTCGGAGAACATCAGGCTGCCGACGGTGCTGAGCAGCACGACGTAGGAGAGCGCGATCATCAGATCGAGCTGGCCGAGCGCGCGCAGCTGCGTGAAGGTCCACACGCCGAGCGCCGTCCCGGTCACGCCGCCGCATAACAATACACTCGCCAGCGCCGGATCGATCGCGCGCCGCCGCCAGTAAGAGAGCGCTCCGGAAAAAGAGGAGGCCGCGATGTGGCTCGCCACGGAAGCGACCGCCACCGCCGGCGTGATGCCGATGAAGATCAGCAGCGGCGTCATCAGAAAGCCGCCACCGATGCCGAACATGCCGGAGACGAAGCCGACGGCCGCGCCCATCGCCAGCACCAGGAAGACGTTGACTGGTAGATCGGCGATCGGGAGGTAAAGCTGCATTGAGGGACCACGCTCCGGCGAGACGGATCAATTATCGCGGAATGCTCGCCGGACGGTCGGAACGATTGCCGCGTCCCTCAATAGCGGAATTTGGCGGCAGGCGGATCAGGAATTTTTGGCATGGGGAATCGCCGCGACCAGTTGGGGGGACGATGCCAGCCAGGCGCTCGGTCCACCTCTCCCCGTCGGGGAGAGGTGAACCGAGACCGTCGACGAGCAGTAAGTTCTAAAGCATGATCCGGAAAAGTGTGCAGCGGTTTTCCGAAAAGATCATGCTCAAACAAGAACCTGAAGCGCGATGGTGATTCATCCTGATCCCATCGCGCTTTAATGCGCCGCTGACGCCGAGCGCTTGGCGGCGACCGGCTTCGGCGCTGGCTTTGCGCTTGCCTGCGGCGCGCTGTCCCAGCCGCCGTTCGGGGTCGCAACGTTGACGGCGTCGTCGGGCTGCGGCTCGGCGCTGAAGGTCTGGATCGCGAGCTTGGCAGCGGCGAGCGATTGCGGGTCGAGGCGCTTCGCCACATCGTCGCGCTTGCTGGCAGCATCGGCATCGCCCTGCGCGGCGGCCAGGCTGAACCATTTGTAGGATTCGGCGAGGTTCTGCTCGACGCCGATGCCGCGGGCATAGAGGATGCCGAGGTTGAACTGGCTGTCGGCGACGCCGCGATCGGCAGCCTTTCGGAACCACTGCGCCGCGCTCTTGTAGTTGGCGCCGCGGCCGCCGCCATCGGCATCGAGCACCGCGAGATTGTGCATCGCCTTGGCGTTGCCGCGCTCGGCGGCTTGCGTGTAATAGCGGCGCGCGATGTCGGCGTCCTTCTTCACCCCTAGGCCCTTTTCGTACAGGGTGCCGAGGCGGAAGGTCGCAGGGACGACGCCGGCCTGCGCCGCGCGGTCGTACCACTTCGCCGCTTCGTCATAATTCGTGGCGATGCCCTTGCCCTCCGCAAAGCGCACGCCGATCTCGTAGGCCGCGGTCGCATCGCCCTTCATCGCAGCGGTGCGCAGGGCCGGACCGCCGATGCCATCAGGGAGCTTCTCGCTCGGCGGCACCTGGACGAGGCCGAGCTTGGCGCGGCTGGTGCCCGACAGCGCGCCGGTGACGTCGCTGCTGGAAGTAGGCGGCGGCACGGTCGCGGCGGGCGCCTGCGGGATTTCGACCGAGGCGGTGCTGCCGGAATTGGGCGTGGGAGGCGGCGCAGTATTGTTCTGCGATTGCCGTCCGATCGGCGTCGGCGAGGTCATCGACGGCGTGACCTGCTCGGGCACGGCCGGCTTGGTCTCGACCGGCGATGGCGCGGCCTGCGGTGCCGGCTCGTTCGGAACATTCTGCATCGCCTGCGGCGCCGGCGGTGCGCTGCCGCCATCGAGCAGGTTCATCGCCATCTTGAAGGTGCCGAGCACGATCACGACCACGCTCGCGCCGACCAGCAGCGAGCGGATCTTCGAGGTGATGGTCGAGCCACCTTCCTGGCCCTTGTCCTTGCCGCGGCTCGCCGCCGTCTTGGCGGCGCGGCCGGCTTTCTCGGGTGGCTGCGCGGCGGCAGCTTGCGCGGCGCGGCGTGCGGCTGCGATGAAGCTCGACGACGACACCGGCTCCTTCGGAGCCGCGGGAATTTCGCTGATCGCACTCTCGGAGGCGGCGATGCGCTCCGAGGGCGTGGCGACGCGCCCGCCCGGCCGCGTGCCCGGCTCGAGCGGATGATCCGGCGGCAGTTCTGGCACGATCGCAGCGCGCGCCGGCGCCGTATGCGGCTCCAGGATTTCGCTGATCGCGCGCGGCGGAATGGGCGGTGCCGCTGGCACCGGCGGTGGGGCGGCCGGACTGGCAGCGTGGAATTCGCGCGGCGCGGCGACGAAGGCGGCCGGTGCAGCCTGCGCGGCAGCGGGATTGGGCAGCTCAGGCTTCGGATCGTATTTCGGCGGCTGCGGCTGCGGCCGCGGCTCGCGCGCCATCGGCGCCGGCTCGATCGGTGCCGCCATCGGCATCGGCTGAGGGGCGGGGGCCGGCGGCGCGGTGCGCACCGCGCGCAGATCGCCTTCGATCATGGAGAGGCGATCGACGACGTGGCCGAGCGCACTGTGGACGGCCTCGAGCGAGTCCTGGGTGTGCCGGTTGGTCTCGGCCTGGCTGAAACGGATGTCGGAGAGCTCGCGCTTGACGAGATCGACCATGCCGGAATCGGGCGGCGGGGCGGAGTTGCGACTCTCGGCCAGCGCGGCATAGGTCGCCTGCTGCCGCTCCAGGTGCCTGAGGATGTCGTGCAGCCCGTCCTCGACGCGGCTCAAATTGTTGTTGCGCGGATCGGAGGCGGCTTCGATCCGCTCCAGCAGATAGGAGACGCGCTGTTCGAGATGGGCGAAGGTCGAGGCCGAGTCGTTGCCGACCTGCATGCGGTCGAAACGGTCCGACAGCGCGCGGATCGCGGCTTCGAGATGCTCGGTGCTCTCGGATGGCTGGGGCCGCTCGCGGGTTTCGAGCGCGGCGGTGAGCGCCGCAATGCGCTGTTCCAGCACCGCGAAGCTGTCGCCGTGGCCGGACGCGCGGGTGATCTGGTCGACCTTGGACGACAGCAGCTGCACGTCTTCGGACAGACGCGCGAGCGCCTCGTTGGACGCGACGTTGGAAACGATGGCGCGCAGCGCGGAGATCGCGCCTTCGAGCTGCTGCACGGTCGAGGGGTCGTCATTGGCGCGCAGGATCAGGTCGAGCTTGGCGCCGAGATTGCGGATCGCCTCGTCGTAGCCGGTGAGCTGCTCGGCCGGGGTCAGCGTGCGCAGCACCTGCTTGGTGTCGGACAATGCGCGCTCGATGCCCGCGAGGATCTGGCCGTCGGTGCCGTTGGAGCGGGTCTCGTCAATACGACGGTGCAGCGAGCGGATCTCGTTCTCGATCGATTCGATCGCGCGCCGCGGCATCGCCTCGGTGATGGCGGCACGGATTTCGGCAAGCTCGCTGCGGAAAGCGGCGATCGCCTGCTCGGTAGTGTCGGGACGCTGGAGCGACTCGATCTGGCTGGTGATCTTGAGCAGATGGCGTTCGAGCGAGGAGAAATCCGGCCCCGGCTGCGGGGGCGGCGGCGCGTAGGCAGGTGCGGGCGGCGCCATCGGAGGCGCGTAAGGAGCCGCGGGCGCAAGCGACGGGGCGGCACGCGGCGGCATCTGCCTGGGCGTAAAGCCGTCGAGCTCGCTCTGGCGCGCCGTGATCTCGGCGACCGCGACGTCGAACGACGCCGGGCTCAGGGGTGGTGAGCTGCGATAGACCTGCGCGGCCGCGCGCTCGACCGCATCGGCCTGGCGCTGGCGCGTGTCGGCCGGGGCGGGGCGTGGCGCCTGCTGCGGTTGCCGCTGCGGACGGGAGATTTGCGACAGGCGCGCATCGAGCCGCGAGATCGCATCATTGAGCTGGCGCGCGACGCCCTGCTCGCGCGAGACGTCTCGTTCACGAGAAGAGTCTTGGCGCGGGGCGGGCTTTGAAATCCGTTCGATCTGCTGGGTGATCGCGTCGAGCCGCTGGTGGATGTCGGCGACTTCGCGGCTCTCCTGACTCGGCATGTGGTGCGGACGCTGGTCGTAGGGTCCGCGAAAGTTCGGCGGGGTCGTCTCGCCGAGCGTGGAGTTCAGCCAGTCGTTGAGTGACATGCCGGCTCTGCGCGCAGCAGCTTCGGCCCGCTCCCTGACGGAGGGATCGATGCCGTCAACACTCCACGATACGCGCGAATTCATGACTCTGTCCGGTTCCGACTCCGGCGCCCCACCCGGCGCCTTCAGCTTCCCCACGCGTGCCGGTTGCAAAGACAATCGAATTTGGCGCGGGTCGTCTGCCTCGAAAACCGACTTTTTCCTGTTACGGTAAATAACGAGTTAAGGAATGCGGCGCGGCTGTCTTAAAGTTGGGCGGGAGGAACTCGGGCACCCGAGCGGCGCCACTGCATCCAGGTGGCCTGCTGCCGCCAGATACTCCGCTGTCATCGCCCGCGAAGTACGCCGCGGCGGCTCGATTCCAGCCGCGCCGCCCCGGAGTACGGGATGCCCCTCTTTCGCGGGGCATGACACCGGTGGGTGTGGTGACAGTCTCCTGTCGCGTCGGGCTCAGCCCTTCCCCTCGCGCTTGCCATCCTCGATCGGCACCACCGCGGCCTTGCCGCTCATCGTCGACAGCGCCGACAGAGCCTCTTCGCAGAAATCCGCCACCATCTGCTCGTGACGGGCCCCTAAGCGGAGCAGGAGCAGGTTGCCGAGATCGAGCCGGCCTTCCGCCGTGCCGTCCGGAAAACGCTTCTTCAGGATGCGCTCGTAATTGGCATGGCGGTCGCGATGGTGCTCCAGGCGGGCCATCAGGTCGGTGCGCAGGGGCTCGATGTCGACGCTGTCGAGCGCATGCAGCCGCACCAGCAGGTCGTCCTTGATCGAGGGCGGCGTGCTTGGCCGCGCTGCCCAGTGCCGCAGCGCTGTTCGGCCCTCGGGAGTGAGCGTATAGATCAGTTTGTTGGGCTTGCCTGTCTGCACGACCTCGCGGCCCTGGATGTAGCCGCGGTCGCGCAGCTTGGAGAGCTCGCGGTAGATTTGCTGGTGGTCGGCCTTCCAGAAGAAGCCGATCGAGGAATCGAAGGTCTTGGCGAGCTCGTAGCCCGTCATCGGACGTTCCGTCAGGCATGCGAGGATTGCGTCGCCCAGCGCCATCACCGGCCTCCTGTTCTTGATCTCCGACCAATCTGCTTGACTTTATGCGCATCGGCGCATATGCGTCAATGTGCATATGAGGGAGCGTGCAGGCGGGCCAAAATCCCGGCTGAAAAATCCAGCGGAATCAACCTTCTGGCTACTGTGCATGGGGTTGTTTTCGTAACTTTTGCCCTTGCCCTAGGGAGGCACCTGAGAATGACCGGCCTCGATTCCTGGTACTCCTACATGAAGTCTCATGATCGCGCCGCGCTCTGGGACCTCCTGCATCCCGACGCGGTGTTCGAAAGCCCCGTCGTTCACACACCGCAGCGCGGCCGCGACATCACCTTCAAATACCTCTCCAGCGCCGAGAAGGTGCTCGGTGGCCCCGGCTTCACCTATGTCGGCGAGTGGACGAACGAGCGCGGCGCCGTGCTCGAATTCAAGGCCATGATCGACGGCATCGAGATCAACGGCGTCGACATCATCAGCTTCGATGCCGAGGGACGCATCACCCATTTCAAGGTGATGGTCCGGCCGCTCAAGGCCATCAACATGCTGCACCGCCTGATGGCGGAGCAGCTTGCCGCCGCCCAATCATAAGCCCAACATCATCCCTTCAGGGCCCATGCCGGGAGACCATCATGCCGATCTATAAAGCCCCTGTCGAAGACGTGAACTTCCTGCTCAACGACGTCTTCCAGATCGACCGCTACGACAATCTGCCGGGCTTCTCCGATGCGTCGAGCGACGTGCGCGAGGCGATCCTGGGCGAAGCCGCCAAGCTCGCCGAAGAAGTGCTGCAGCCGCTCAATCGCGTGGGCGATCTCGAAGGCTGCAAGCGGGCCGACGACGGCAGTGTCACCACGCCGAAGGGGTTCAAGGACGCCTTCAAGCAAGTGGCCGAAGGCGGCTGGCTCGGCCTGTCGGCGCCGACCGAGTTCGGGGGCCAGGGTCTGCCGGTGACGCTCTCGCAAGCCGTCAACGAATTCCAGATCTCCGCCAACATGGCGTTCTCGATGTATGGCGGCCTCACCATGGGCGCGACCGCGGCGCTGCTCGTCCATGGAAGCCCTGAGCAGAAGAAGACTTACGTGCCGAAGATGGTGGCGGGCCAATGGACCGGCACCATGAACCTCACTGAGCCGCATTGCGGCACCGATCTCGGCATGCTCCGCACCAAGGCCGTGCGTCAGGCCGACGGCAGCTTCAAGATCACGGGCACCAAGATCTTCATCTCGGCCGGCGAGCACGATCTCGCCGAAAACATCATCCATCTCGTGCTCGCCCGCATCGAGGGCGCGCCCGCCGGCATCAAGGGCGTGTCGCTGTTCGTGGTGCCGAAATTCCTCGTGAATGCCGATGGTTCGGTCGGGGCACGGAACGGCGTCGTCTGCGGCTCGATCGAGCACAAGATGGGCATCCACGGTAATTCGACGTGTGTGATGAACTACGACAACGCCACCGGCTGGCTGATCGGCGAAGAGAACAAGGGCATGCAAGGCATGTTCGTGATGATGAACGAAGCCAGGCTCGGCGTCGCCGTGCAGGGCCTCGCACAGTCGGAGGTCGCCTATCAGAACGCGGTCGCCTATGCCCGCGAGCGCATCCAGGGCCGTTCCCTCACCGGTGCCAAGGCACCTGACAAGCCGGCCGATCCGATCATCGTGCATCCCGACGTGCGCCGCACGCTGCTCTCGATCCGTGCCTTCAACGAAGCCGCGCGCGCATTCGTGATCTGGACCGCACTGAAGAGCGACGTCGCCCATCGTTCCGAAGACCCCAGGGATCGCCAGGCCGCCGACGACCACATGGGCCTGATGACGCCGGTGCTGAAGGGTTTCCTCACCGATTACGGCTTCGCCAACGCGGTGCAGGCGCAGCAGATGTATGGCGGCCACGGTTACATCGCCGAGCAGGGCATGGAGCAGTTCGTGCGCGATGCCCGTATTGCGATGATCTATGAAGGCGCCAACGGCATCCAGGCGCTCGACCTCGTCGGCCGCAAGCTGCCGCGCGACGGTGGGCGTGCCATCATGGCGTTCTTCGGCGAGGTCATGGCTTTCGCCAAGGAGAACGGCGGCGACGAGGCGATGAAGCCTTTCATCACCCCGCTCTCGACTTCGCTCGGCCATCTCCAGCAAGCCACCACCTGGCTGATGCAAAACGCGATGGCGAAGCCGGACAATGCGGGAGCAGCCGCGACCGACTACCTGCACCTCTTCGGCTTCGTCGCGCTCGGCTACATGTGGGCGAAGATGGCCAAGGTGACGCAGGCGAAGATTGCCGAGTCGGGCGCCACGCCCTATCTCTCGACCAAGCTCGTCACCGGCCGCTTCTTCATGGAGCGGATGCTGCCGGAGACCGCGGCCAATCTCGCGCGCATCCAGGCCGGCTGCGCCACCATCATGGAATTGCCGGCGGAAGCGTTCTGAAGCCTGCTTCCGCCGGCGTTTCCCAACAGCTTTCGAACATCACATCAGGAGGGCGTCATGCCTGAGGCATTCATCTACGATCACGTCCGCACCCCGCGCGGCCGCGGCAAGCCGGATGGCGCGCTGCACGAAGTCACGGCGCTCGCACTCGCCACGGTGCCGCTGAAGGCACTGAAGGACCGCAACAACCTGCCCGAGGACTCCGTCGACGACGTCGTGCTCGGCGTGGTCGATCCGGTCGGCGAAGCCGGCTCCGACATCGCGCGCTTCGCCGCGCTGAAGGCGGGCCTCGGCGAAGCCGTGCCGGGCGTGCAGATCAGCCGCTTCTGCGCCTCCGGCCTCGATGCCGTGAACTTCGCCGCCGCGCAGATCATGAGCGGCCAACACGATCTGGTGATCGGCGGCGGCGCCGAATCCATGAGCCGCGTCGGCATCGGCGCCTCCGGCGGCGCCTGGCCGATGGACCCCTCGATCGCAGTGCCGGCCTATTTCATGCCGCAGGGCGTCTCGGCCGATCTGATCGCCACCAAGTATGGCTTCTCCCGCGACGACGTCGATGCCTACGCCGTGCAGAGCCAGCAGCGCGCCGGCAAGGCCTGGGACGAGGGCCGCTTCGACAAGTCGGTCGTGCCGGTGAAGGACGTCAACGGCCTCACCATTCTCGCCAAGGACGAGCATATGCGCCCCAACACGACGATGCAGTCGCTGGCGCAGCTGCAGCCCTCGTTCACGATGATGGCGCAGATGGGCGGCTTCGACGGCGTCGCGGTGCAGTCGCACCCCGAGATCGAGCGCGTCAACTACGTGCACCACGCCGGCAATTCGTCGGGTATCGTCGACGGCGCCGGCGCGGTGCTGCTCGGCAGCAAAGAGGCAGGCGCGAAATACGGCATGAAGCCACGTGCGAAGATCCGCGCCTTCGCCAACATTGGCTCCGAGCCGGCGATGATGCTGACGGGTCCGGTCGACGTCACCGAAAAGCTCTTTGCGCGCTCCGGCATGAAGAAGTCGGACATCGACCTGTTCGAGCTCAACGAGGCCTTCGCCTCCGTCGTGCTGCGCTACATCCAGGCCTTCGACATCGATAACGCCAAGATCAACGTCAACGGCGGCGCGATCGCGCTCGGCCATCCGTTAGGGGCGACCGGTGCGATGATTCTCGGCACCGTGCTCGACGAGCTCGAGCGCACCAACAAGTCCACCGCCCTTGTGACGCTGTGCATCGGCGGCGGCATGGGCACCGCGACCATCATCGAGCGCGTGTAACGAGCTGCCGCAGGGTGGGCAAAGCGAAGCGTGCCCACCACTGCTGCCTTTCGCGAATGAGGGTGGGCACGGCGCAAGAGCGCCTTTGCCCACCCGACGAGATCTCAAGTCAACCGCCGCGCCTGAGATCGGCTGCGGCACCGAGGAGCAGCCACCATGTCTTACAAGAACTTCAAGGTTGAGACCGATTCCGACGGCATCGCGCTCGTCACCTGGGACATCCCGGGCCGTTCGATGAACGTGCTCGACGAGACCTCGACCAATGAGCTCGATGCGATCGTCAAGGCAACCACCGCTGACGCGGCCGTGAAGGGCATCGTCATCACCTCTGCCAAGGAAGCGTTCTGCGCCGGTGCCGACTTGTCCATGCTAGAGGGCATGAACCAGGCCTACGCCAAGGTGTTCAAGGAGCAGGGCGAAACCGCCGCGAACCAGATGCTGTTCGACCAGAGCCGGCGCTTCTCGCAGGTGCTGCGCTCGATCGAGATCTTGGGCAAGCCGTGGGCCGCCGCGATCAACGGCCTCGCGCTCGGCGGTGGTTTCGAGATCACGCTGTGCTGCCACTATCGCGTCGCGGCGGAAAATCCCAAGACCCGGCTCGGCCTGCCCGAGGTCAAGGTCGGCCTGTTTCCGGGCGCCGGCGGCACGCAGCGCGTGCCGCGCCTGGTGCCGCCGCAGGACGCGATGACCATCCTGCTCAAGGGCGACCCCGTCACGGTCGAGAAGGCCAAGGCGCTGAATTTGATTCACGCCATCGTTCCTGCCGCCGACCTCATCAAGGCCGCGAAGGACTGGATCAAGGGCGGCGGCAAGGCGGTCGCGCCCTGGGACGAGAAGGGCTTCAAGCTGCCGGGAGGTCCGGTGTTCTCCAAGGCCGGCATGATGATGTTCCCGGCCGGCAACGCGATCTATCGCCGCGAGACCTACGACAATTATCCGGCCGCGCGCGCCATCATGAGCTGCGTCTATGAGGGCCTGCAGCTGCCGATCGACGCCGCTTTGCGCGTGGAGTCGCGCTACTTCACCTCGGTGCTGCGCTCGAAGGAGGCGGCCGCGATGATCCGCAGCCTGTTCCTGTCGATGCAGGAGCTCAACAAGGGCGCGCGCCGCCCGAAGGACGTGCCGCCGACCAAGGTGAAGAAGATCGCCGTGATCGGCGCCGGCTTCATGGGCGCCAGCGTCGGCTATGTCTCGGCCCGTGCCGGCCTCGACGTCATCCTGATCGATCGCGACCAGGAGAGCGCCGACAAGGGCAAGGCGCATGCGCAGAAGGTGATCGAGGACCAGATCAAGAAGGGCCGCGCCAAGCCGGCCGACGCTGAAGCGCTGCTCGCGCGCATCACGGCGACGGCGGATTACGCCGCGCTCGAGGATGTCGATCTCGTCATCGAGGCGGTGTTCGAGGATCGCAAGGTCAAGGCGGAGACCTTCGCCAAGGCGCAGCAATATCTCAAGCCGGATGTGATCTTCGCGTCCAACACCTCGACGCTGCCGATCACCTCGCTGGCCGAGAGTTTCAGGGATCAGGGCAAGTTCATCGGCATTCACTTCTTCTCGCCGGTCGAGAAGATGATGCTGGTCGAGATCATCCTCGGCAAGAACACCGGCGAGGTCGCGCTGGCGACCGCGCTCGACTATGTCCGCCAGATCGGCAAGACGCCGATCGTGGTGAACGACTCTCGCGGCTTCTTCGCCAATCGCTGCGTCGGCCGCTATGTCGCCGAAGGCAACGAGATGTTCCTCGAAGGCGTGCCGCCGGCGATGATCGAGAACTGCGCCAAGATGGCCGGCATGCCGGTCGGCCCGCTCTCGCTGTCGGACGAAGTCGCGCTCGACCTCGGCCTCAAGATCATGAAGGCGACCGAAGCCGATCTCGGCCCCAACGCCATCAATCCCGATCAGAAGAAGCTGATGGTGGAGATGGTCGAGAAGCAGGGCCGGCTCGGCCGCAAGAACAGCAAGGGCTTCTACGACTATCCTGAGAAGGGCAAGGGCCAGAAGAGCCTGTGGCCTGGCCTCTCGGCGCTGCAGCCGAAGCAGCTCGACCCCGATACGCTCGATATCGAGGAGCTGAAGCAGCGCTTCCTGGTCGTACAGGCCGTGGAAGCCGCGCGCACGGTGGAGGATCACGTCATCACCGATCCGCGCGAGGCGGATGTCGGCTCGATCCTCGGCTTCGGCTTCGCGCCGTTCACCGGTGGCACGCTGTCCTATATCGACTTCATGGGCACGAAGAAGTTCCTCGAACTTTGCCACAAGCTGGAGGCGAAATACGGCTCGCGCTTCACGCCGCCGAAACTCCTGGAAGAGATGGCAGCGAAGGGCGAGACGTTCTACGGACGATTCGCGCCCAAGAAGGCGGCGGCCTGAGAGAGGCCTGTAGCCCGATGGAGCGTGAGCGAAATCCGGGTTACGCAGAAACAAAAATGCCGGATCATTGATCCGGCATTTTTTATTTTCCATCTCAGAACGGCGCGAATGCGCGGCCCGATACCGTCTCGTCGGCGGGACTGGCGTTCCAGCCGCCTTCGTCGTTCCGGCCACGCTCGCTCGGCACCACTCTTGCTGATCATCCACCGGATGACCCATTGGCATTGAAGGTGTCCCGCAATGATCCCCCCGGTGTCTCAAGGCAGCGCAGCCGGCGTTGCGGTGAGATGCGCTCCCCTATTGCTGCTGGTTCGGCCGTGGCCGCGCCGCAGGCTGCCCCGGCTGCGCAGAAAGATTCCGTCGGGGGTCGGCCTGGCCCTACTCGTCCTCGCCTTTGACATGGCGCTGGCCGTGCTTGCCTGGTTCGCCGTCGGTCTCGTCCTGTACTGAAAGCTCCCCTCTGTGCACGTAGAACGTCGCCGCCAGATAGGCGACCTGGCCGGCCATCAGGCAGCCGACGACGATTGGAACGCCCGTCCAAAAGCCAAAGCCCGAGGTCTGAAGCACCGTTGCGGCAAGGATCGCGGTCACCGGCGAGACCAGCAACAGAGCCCAGACTCGGAGGAATAGCCCCGTCGCCAAGCCAGTGATTGCGCTCGCGAGCAGCAGGAGGAGTACGGTCGTCACGATAGCTGTCCGGTCCAGCGGTCTGCGTCGTGTCCCGCGCTGAAGCTGAGCCAAGCGGATTGCTCCCACAAGGATGGTGACGACCGCGGAGCGCACAACGCAGAGTTATTGTTAACCCTGACAATGCTCGTAAAATTGACGTCAGAGCGCCTCGAAATTTCGGATTCCGCAAGCGACAGGAGCCCGATCGTCGGTCCGGCTCTTCGGCGTCCCGCCCGTCCCGCTCCGTGAAAGGCGGACCAACCTTCTTGGAACTGGCGCGGGCGGGCGCCAGCGCCTCGGCTCAAGCCGGATCGCCGGTCATCTGGACAATCACACGGCCTTCGGTCACGATCTCATCGCAGTCGAGGCCCAGCGCAGGGACCTGGCCCCCAAGGGGTTCAGCTTCAGGTCATCCTCACCATTTTCGAGCTTCTTGGCGCCGATTCGACCTCGACCAGCTCATCGGCCAGGCGGGCTTCCAGGACCGCGATCCGGGGATAGTGGACAGGCACCGGGCGAAGCGTACGGTTTCACGGAAATTTCCTCCGCCTGAAGCTTGGTTCGGCCGAAAGGACGACTACATGCACCTGCTTGAAATAGTCAAGATTGATGCAGGTGCATCGAATGGAGTAAGAGACGGGCGACGAGCTTGAGCGGGACCATGAAACGCAGACCATCGACCGAGGCAACAGCCGCCTGGATCCGCCTGATGCGGGTCCAGAGCCGCGTGCTCGACTGCGTCGAGCAGGACTTGAAGAAGGCCGGCTTCCCACCCCTGGCCTGGTATGACGCGCTGCTCGAATTGTCGCGGGCCCCCTCGGGCGAGCTGCGGCCGGTCGAACTCGAGCGGCAGATGCTGATCCCGCAATATTCTACCTCGCGGCTGATCGACCGCCTGGTCGACGAGGGCCTTGCCTCGCGGCGCGAATGCAAGATCGACAAGCGCGGCCAGTTCGTCGAGATCACGGAAGCCGGCCGCGAGCTGCAGAAGCGGATGTGGGGCGCCTATTCGGCTGCGATCGAGAAATATGTCGGTTCGAAACTGTCGGATGCCGATGCCGTCAAGCTCAGCAGTCTGCTCGACCGCCTGGGCTGCTCGTGCGGCGAGATGAAACTGCCGCCCGCGGGCGTCAACGAAAGCATGCCGTCGCGATGATTGCGCGGCAAACCCGCTCATCCGCGCAACCGGTGGGTTCGCGGGCCATCCCTGTCACCCGCGCGCGTTCGGTCGAAGCGCTTTTTGAATAGAGTTTGATATGGCGCGAGACCAGATCGATATGACGCCGCTGCAATCACGCGACGAGCTCGTCGCGTGGTTCGAGGCCGGCTGCAAGGACCCGTCCGAATTCCGCATGGGCACCGAGCACGAGAAGACGCCGTTCACGCTCGACGGCCACCTTCCGGTGCCTTACGGGGGGGCGCGCGGCATCGGTGCGCTGCTCGAAGGCATGAAGCTCCTGCTCGGCTGGGAGCCGATCATGGAGCAGGGCAACATCATCGGCCTCTACGATGTCACGGGCGGCGGTGCGATCTCGCTCGAGCCCGGCGGACAGTTCGAGCTCTCCGGCGCGCCGGTCGAGAACGTGCACCAGACCCAGAGCGAGTTGATGGCGCATCTTGCGCAGGTGCGCGAGATCGCAGCGCCGCTCGGCATCGGCTTCCTCGGGCTCGGCATGACGCCGTCCTGGTCGCGCGCCGATATCCCGGTGATGCCCAAGGGCCGCTACAAGATCATGACCAATTACATGCCGAAGGTCGGTCAGTACGGCCTCGACATGATGTACCGGACTTGCACGGTGCAGACCAATCTCGACTTCTCCTCCGAAGCCGACATGGTCAAGAAGCTGCGCGTCTCGCTCGCGCTCCAGCCGGTCGCGACTGCGCTGTTCGCCAATTCGCCGTTCACCGAGGGCAAGCCGAATGGCTTCCTCTCTTTCCGGTCCGAGATCTGGCGCGACACCGACAACGCGCGCGCCGGCATGATGCCGTGGGCGTTCGAGGACGGCATGGGGTTCGAGCGCTATGTCGACTACGCGCTCGACGTGCCGATGTATTTCGTCAAGCGCGGCGAGGAGTACATCGACGTGTCGGGCTCCTCGTTCCGCGCGTTCTTCGATGGCCGCAACAACAATCTTCCCGGCGAGCGTCCGACGCTGTCGGACTGGGCCAACCATCTCTCGACGATCTTCCCGGAAGTGCGGCTCAAGCGTTATCTCGAGATGCGCGGCTCCGACGGCGGACCGTGGGGCCGTCTGCCGGCGCTGCCGGCATTCTGGGTCGGGCTGCTCTACGATGGGGCTTCGCTCGATGCCGCCTGGGACATGGTGAAGCACTGGAGTGCGCATGAGCGTCAGGCCTTGCGCGATGACGTGCCGCGCTTCGGCTTCAAGGCGCGGATCAAGGATCGCTATCTGTTCGAGATCGCCAAGGAGTGCCTCGTTCTGGCTCATGCCGGCCTGCGCCGCCGCGGCCGAATTGACCAGCTTGGCCGCGATGAGACCCGGCACCTCGAGCCGCTCGATCGCATCATCGATTCCGGCCGGACGCCGGCCGAGGAGATGCTGGAGAAGTTCAACGGTCCCTGGAAAGGCTCGGTGGAACCGGCCTACGCGGAGTATGCGTTCTAGACCTTGTTTGAGTATGATCTTCTCGGATAATCGCGTCACACTTTGCGCTAACGCGGCCGTTGGGGTCATGCGTTAGGCCAACGATCCGGATTTCAGCCGTTCATCGCCCATACAGGTTTGCGGCGATCAAATGACCGGCCGAAAAACCTGAGCGTCGTCAATAACTCGAAAGCTGTTCTGATGGGGAAGGGCCGCCTGTCCGGGGCCGTCATGGCCAGCGTCGCGGCATGTGTCACGCTGCTTTCGCTCGCATTTGCGAGTGTGCCGGCGCCTGCCCAGACGGCGTTCGATCGGCCCGGCGGCGACTATTTCAGCACGCCGGTCACCTCGGGCGATCCCGAGGATTGCGCGCTGCTGTGCGAGCGCGATCGCCGCTGCCGCTCCTGGAGCTTCAGTTATCCCGACGTCGACGGTGCCGCGGCGGTGTGCTGGCTGAAGAACAGCGTGCCGGCGCGCGTGCCGGGAAGTTGCTGTATCTCGGGGGTCCGCGGCGCCGGCGTGATCGAGCCGCGCGTCGAGGGCGTCGAGAGCTCGATCGACCGCCCTGGCGGCGATTTGCGCAATTTCGAGCTCAAGGACGGTGAAAGCGTCGAGGCCTGCAAGGCCGCCTGCACCGCCGACAACAAATGCCGTGCCTTCACCTATGCCCGCCCCGGCTATACCGGGCGTGAGGCGCGCTGTTTCCTGAAGAAGGAGATCAAGCCGCCGCGAAGGAAGGCGGGATTCACGTCGGGCGTGGTGCGGTAGTCGTTGTCACGTGCCCCGGGCGCGGCGGAGCACGAAGTGATGTGCCGCTGAACCGGGGCCCACGCCACACAGGGATCCGCTGCGCCATGGGTCCCGGCTCTGCGCCGCGTCGTTTCACGATGCGACTTGTCCGGGACACGAGCATCACTCCGCGGCAATCACCGTAAGCTCGGGCCAGAGCGCCTTCCATCGCGCGGCCTTCGCCTCGTAATTGGCGATTGAAAAATTTTGCGCCCGGTTGGGCCGCACGATCAATCTCCCGACGTCGTCGAAGCCGTGCGGGGCGTAGACCTCGTGACCATCGGCAGCGCGCCTCACTCCGATTTGCGTGTTCTGCGTCAGGAAGCGATCGATGCCGTCTGCCGTGCAGCTTAGCGGCAGGTAGGGCAGGCCGTGCTTGGCGGGGTACCATAGATGCACGCGCGCCTGGTTGCGGGCCTCGATTTTGGCACCGAGATGCGCGAGCCGCGCGTGCAGGGTGCGGATCACCGCGTCCTCGGCCTCCCATGACGTATCAGGATCGAAATAGAACACGTCGTAATCGGCGATGCCGTGATCGATCGCGCGGCGCGTGAGCATGTTCCACACGGTCTGCACCAGGCATCCCGAAACCAGCCACGCATCCGGCAGCGCGAGGCGATGGAGCTCGTCTAGAATCGTGGCGTTGACCGGATTGCGCAAGGCAAGAGCGAGGAATTCGTCTCTTCTCACCCAATAACCAGTCAATGCACGGCGGTGAAGAACCGCGCCAGCCTGAACCCGGACAGCCAGGTCCACACCGGCTGGCCGCGCATGCCGAGATCCCAGGAGCCGAGCACCGCATCGGCACGGCCGATCAGATTGTCGATCGGCAAGAGGCCGACACCGCCGGAGCGCAGCGGCACGCGGCTATCGGCGGAATTGTCGCGGTTGTCGCCGAGCACGAAGAGGTGACCAGCGGGCACCGTCACTTCGGGCGTGTTGTCGAGCGGACCGCTGTCGCGCATCTTGAAGATCAGATGCGAGACGCCGTTCGGCAGCGTCTCGACGTAGCGATAGGCGGGCTCGCTGCCGCCATGGTCGTCCTCGGCGGCGCCGACGCCATCGGGCTTCAGCTCGGCGGGGCGGTCGTTGATGAAGAGCTGGCCTTGCCGCATCTGGATGCGGTCGCCGGGCAGGCCCACGACGCGCTTGACCCAGGCCTGCGAGCGATCGCCGGGCCAGCGGAAGACCACGACGTCGCCGAGCTTCGGCGTCTCCGCGAAGACGCGGCCGCTCTCGGGCAGGCTGATCTGGATCGGCAGCGACGAGGTGCCGTAGCCATAGGGGAATTTCGAGGCGAGCAGCGCATCACCGATCAACAGCGTCGGCTCCATCGAGCCCGACGGCACGTAGAACGGCTCGGCAAGCGCGCCCTTGGCGATGAAGACCGCGGCGACGATGCCGGCGAGCTGAGCGATCTGTCCACCCCAGCCGCTGCTTTTGCGCTTGGCGGGCGCAGTTACTTTCTCAACACTCATGCGCCTGTTCCACCTACCGTAATGCGTTCCATCAGCAGCGACGGTTGGCCGACGCCGACAGGCACGCCCTGGCCATTCTTGCCGCAGGTGCCGATCCCGGTGTCGAGCGCGAGGTCGTTGCCGATCATGCGGATGCGATGCAGGTCGGTCGGCCCGTTGCCGATCAGCATGGCGCCCTTCAAAGGCGCACCGATCTTGCCGTTCTCGATCTTGTAGGCCTCGGTGCACTGGAACACGTATTTGCCCGAGGTGATGTCGACCTGGCCGCCACCGAAATTCGCGGCGAACACGCCGTTCTTCACCGAGGCGATGATCTCGCCCGGCTCGCGGTCGCCCGCGAGCATGTAGGTGTTGGTCATGCGCGGCATCGGCACATGGGCATAACCCTGGCGACGGCCGTTGCCGGTCGGCTTCATGTTCATCAGCCGTGCGTTCTGACGATCCTGCATGTAGCCGACGAGGATGCCGTCCTCGATCAGCACGGTGCGATTGGTCGGCGTGCCCTCGTCGTCGATCGACAGCGAGCCGCGCCGCGAGGCAATGGTGCCGTCGTCGACCACGGTGACGCCCTTGGCCGCGACCTGCTGGCCCATCAAGCCGGCAAATGCCGACGTCTTCTTGCGGTTGAAGTCGCCTTCGAGGCCATGGCCGACCGCTTCATGCAACATCACGCCGGGCCAGCCGGCGCCGAGCACGACGTCCATTTCGCCGGCGGGGGCGGGAATCGATTCCAGGTTGACGAGCGCTTCGCGCAGCGCGCCGTCGGCGGCCTCGCGCCAGGACTTGGTCGCGATGAACTCGGCATAGCCGGCGCGGCCGCCATAGCCCTTGCTGCCGCTCTCCTGGCGGTCGCCCTGGCCGGCGACGACGGAGATGTTGACGCGCACCAGCGGACGGATGTCGCGATAGCTCTCGCCGTCGGGCCGCAGGATCTCGACGACCTGCCAGGTCGCGCCGAGACTCACGCTGACCTGCCGCACCCGCGGATCCTTGTCGCGCAGGTAAGCGTCGATCTCGGCCAGCAGCTTGACCTTGGTCTCGAAGCCCGGCGCATCGAGCGGGTTGTCGTCGCCATAGAGCCGCACATTGGTGTGCGCCGGCGGTGCGGCGAAGCTGCCGGAGTAGCCGCCGCGCACGGCAGCGACGGCGTCCGCGGCGCGAATCAGCGCCGGCAGCGACACGTCGGAGGAATGCGCGTAACCGACCGCGTCGTCCTTGACGGCGCGCAGGCCGAACCCCTGCGAGGTGTCGTAGGTCGCCTGCTTCAGCCGCCCATTGTCGAACATCAGCGCTTCGGTCTGGCTGTATTCCAGGAACAATTCGCCGTCGTCAGCGCCCGAAAGCCCGCGCGCGATCTCGTGGCGAACCTGGTCGCGGTCGAGATTGGCACGGTCGAGCAGGGAGGTTGTGGCAGGGTTGGTCATTCGTCCGTCCATTATCGGAAGATGTGGGGCAAGATAATGGTTTCGGACCGGTTCCGCGAGGGCGCCAGGTCTCACATTACGGAAACAATAGGATTGCCAGTTCAGCCGCCCCTACGGCAGCTTGTCGTACCCCTCACCCAGCCCGTTCAGGCTGAGCGGGAAGCCGATGCCTTCTTCCGGGGTCTCGAAGATGATGAAGGTCGCGGTCTTGGCGCTGCGGAGCTGGCCGAGCAGCTTGTCCTCCAGGACGACCTCGGCGACGCAGCCGTTGGGGAGGCAGCGGACGAAGCCGGCGCGACCGACGTCCTGGTTGTCGAGCTTGAGGCCGAGGCCGGAGGGCAACAGGACCCCGAGCGGGGCGACCACGCGCATCAGGCGGCTCTTCTGGTCGGCGGTCTTGAGCACGATCACGGTCAGGCCGGCATTGGAGCGGTCTTCCGCCACCACGCTCTGGATCAGGGCGCACTGCTCGGTCTGGGCGCCCGGCGGGGTGTCGCAGCGGATCTGCCAGTCGCCATGGACGGAGCGTACCGCGCCCTGCGCATGGGCAAGGCCCGGCAGCGCGAGGAGGACGATCGCAGCCACGAGGGCGGCCAGCGCCGGGAGGCCGTTCGCCGGCCTTGCCATCGATCTCGAAAGCCCCATCGGGTCGGTCCCTCTGCTCGCCTGGGTCACTCGCACCCTGGCGGACTGATACGGGAATGACGGCGTCTTGAAGGCGATTCCCAAGCAAATTCCGCGCCGCCCACACCGCCATCGCCCGCTCGAATCAGGCTCCTGCGCGGCTGCCTGCCAGTGCCTAACGCGGGCAATTCCGCTGTCAAGCCGCAGCTTCCCGGGAAGCGGTATTTTTGTCTGATGTTGCTGGGAAATATCCTGCCGGTGATGGCTGGCAGACCAGGCTCAAGACTGCATTGCGATAGATCAAGAATTATGGTTTGAGAGGCTTGATTTCGCGTTCTAGCGATCTGGCCCCGATTCCTCTTAGAGGTATTCTTGCGTGGCGGTTTGTCGGACTGGCGGATCGAATAAGCGTTTCCCGGAAACAGGGGAACGCACTTGGGGTGATTTCGTAAGGGGAGCGCGAACGGCATGAGGATGTCGATGGGTCGGGTGGGCCGGCAATTGCTGGGATTGGCCACCATCGCCTTGGTGGCGGCTGGCGTCACGCTGGCGACGGGTGGTGCGGCATTCGCCGAGCTCGGGCAGCCGGCTCCGTGGGAGTGGACGCTCCAGCAGTCCGGTTCCCCGGTGATGGACAACATCGTCTGGTTCCACAATTTCCTGTTCGTGCTGATCACCCTGATCACGCTGTTCGTCCTGGCGCTGCTCGTGATCGTGGTCGTCAAGTTCAACGCGAAGGCCAATCCGGTGCCGTCGCGGACCACCCACAACACGCTGATCGAGGTGGCCTGGACGCTCGTTCCGGTGCTGATCCTGGTCGGAATCTCGGTGCCGTCGTTCCGGCTTCTGTTCCTGGAGCTCGACGTGCCGAAGGCGGATCTGACCATCAAGGCGACCGGCAAGCAGTGGTACTGGTCGTATGCCTATCCCGATAACGGCAAGTTCGAGTTCGACTCGCTGATGGCGCAGGACAAGCAGCCCCGTCTGCTCGGCGTCGACAACGAGATGGTGGTGCCGGTCAACAAGGTGATTCGCGTCCAGACCACCGGCGCCGACGTCATCCATGCCTTTGCGGTGCCGGCTTTCGGCATCAAGATCGACGCCATTCCGGGCCGTCTGAACGAGACCTGGTTCAAGGCCACCAAGACCGGCATGTACTACGGTCAGTGCTCGGAACTGTGCGGCAAGGATCACGCCTTCATGCCGATCGCCGTGCGCGTGGTGAGCGACCAGGAGTTCGCCTCCTGGATCGAGACGGCGAAGAAGAAGTTTGCGAGCGGCGGCACCAGCACCTACGCCTCCGCGGCCGGCCCGACGCAGTAAGCGTCGGATGACGGCTTGAGGGACTGAAAGCGACAAAAGGGCGGGACCTCCAGAGGTCCGAATGGGACGCAAGGCAGGATTTGAAAATGGCAACGAGCGCAGCGGCACACGGCGATCACGCGCAAGCCCACGGACATGACGAGCACGCCCATCCGACCGGATGGCGGCGCTACGTCTATTCGACCAACCACAAGGACATCGGCACGATGTACCTGATCTTCGCGGTCATCGCCGGCATCATCGGTGCCGCGATGTCGATCGCGATCCGGGCCGAGCTGATGTATCCGGGCGTGCAGATCTTCCATGAGACGCACACCTATAATGTGTTCGTGACCTCTCACGGCCTGATCATGATCTTCTTCATGGTTATGCCCGCGATGATCGGCGGCTTCGGCAACTGGTTCGTGCCGCTGATGATCGGCGCGCCCGACATGGCGTTCCCGCGCATGAACAACATCTCGTTCTGGCTGCTGCCGGCGTCCTTCGCGCTGCTGCTGATGTCGACCTTCGTCGAGGGCGAGCCGGGCGCCAACGGCGTCGGCGCCGGCTGGACCATGTACGTGCCGCTGTCGAGCTCCGGCCATCCGGGCCCGGCCGTCGACTTCGCCATCCTGTCGCTGCATCTGGCGGGCGCCTCGTCGATCCTCGGTGCCATCAACTTCATCACGACCATCTTCAACATGCGCGCGCCGGGCATGACCCTGCACAAGATGCCGCTGTTCGTGTGGTCGATCCTGGTGACGGTGTTCCTGCTGCTGTTGTCGCTGCCGGTGCTCGCCGGTGCGATCACCATGCTGCTCACCGACCGCAATTTCGGCACGACGTTCTTCGCGCCCGACGGCGGCGGCGACCCCGTGCTGTTCCAGCATCTGTTCTGGTTCTTCGGTCACCCCGAGGTGTACATCCTGATCCTGCCGGGCTTCGGCATGATCAGCCAGATCGTCTCGACCTTCTCGCGCAAGCCCGTGTTCGGTTATCTCGGCATGGCCTACGCCATGGTCGCGATCGGCGGCATCGGCTTCGTGGTGTGGGCGCACCACATGTACACGGTCGGCATGTCCTCGGCGACGCAGGCCTACTTCGTCGCGGCCACGATGGTCATCGCCGTTCCGACCGGCGTGAAGATCTTCTCCTGGGTCGCAACGATGTGGGGCGGCTCGATCGAATTCCGCGCCCCGATGATCTGGGCGGTGGGCTTCATCTTCCTGTTCACGATCGGCGGCGTCACCGGCGTCGTGCTGGCGAACGCGGGTGTCGATCGCGTGCTCCAGGAGACCTACTACGTCGTCGCGCACTTCCACTACGTGCTGTCGCTCGGTGCGGTGTTCGCGATCTTCGCCGGCTGGTACTACTGGTTCCCGAAGATGTCGGGTTACATGTACAATGAGAGCCTCGCCAAGCTGCACTTCTGGGTCACCTTCATCGGTGTCAACCTGGTGTTCTTCCCGCAGCACTTCCTCGGCCTGTCGGGCATGCCGCGCCGTTACGTCGACTATCCCGATGCCTTCGCGGGCTGGAATCTGGTCTCGTCGGTCGGCTCCTACATCTCCGGCTTCGGCGTGCTGATCTTCCTGTATTGCGTGATCGACGCCTTCGCCCGCAAGGTGCCGGCGGGCGACAACCCCTGGGGTGCCGGCGCGACCACGCTGGAGTGGACGCTGTCCTCGCCGCCACCGTTCCACCAATTCGAAGTGCTGCCCCGCGTGCAGTAAGCAATCTCCCGCGGCGCCCGTGACGGGCGCCGCGGCGCTATAACGAAACGAGTAGATCTAAGTGTCCGTCCTCGACCATAATGCCATCGACATCAATCCCCGCATCTCCGAAGCGGAGGTCGGCGACTACATCGCGCTGCTCAAGCCGCGGGTGATGTCGCTGGTGATCTTCACCGCGCTGGTCGGAATGGCGATGGCGCCCGGGCATTTCCATCCCGTGTTGGCGATCACCTCGCTGCTCTGCATCGCTGTCGGTGCCGGCGCCTCCGGGGCACTCAACATGGCGCTCGAAGGCGACATCGACGCCAAGATGTCGCGCACGGCGAACCGGCCGATTCCGCGCGGACGCATCACCCGTCCCGAGGCCATGGCTTTCGGCATGACGCTCGCCTTCTTCTCGGTGATGACGCTCGGCATCCTCGTCAACTGGATCGCGGGCGCGCTGCTCGCCTTCACCATCTTCTTCTACGTCGTGATTTACACTCTCTGGCTGAAGCGCTGGACCGCGCAGAACATCGTGATCGGCGGCGCCGCCGGCGCGCTGCCGCCGGTGGTGGCGTGGGCCTCGGTGACGGGCACGGTCGATGTCGAGCCGCTGCTGCTGTTCGCCATCATCTTCTTCTGGACGCCGCCGCATTTCTGGGCGCTGGCGCTGTTCCGCTCCGACGACTATGCGCGCGCCGGCATTCCGATGCTGCCCAACGTCGCCGGTCCCGACGCGACCCGCCTCCAGATCCTGCTCTACACGATCGTGCTGATCGCGGTGGCCGCGACGCCCTGGGCGCTCGGCTATTTCGACGCCGTCTACGGCATCGTCTCGCTGATCCTCGGCGCCGGCATGCTGGTGCTCGCGATCAACGTCTATATGCGGCGCGAACGCAGCCAGTCGCTGCGCGCGACCCGCAAGCTGTTTGCCTTCTCGATCCTGTATCTGTTCGCGCTGTTCGCGACCCTGCTGGCCGAGGTCGTGTATCGGGCGCTTGCTCCGATGGTTGGGGGCGCATGAGGCAGGAATGGCTGACAAACCCGAGCCAAATGGAATCGTCCTCACCGAGGCGCAGCAGAAGAGCCGTCGTCAGCGTTCGATCGCAATCGCGCTCGCGCTGGGCGTGCTCGTGGTGCTGTTCTTCGCCGTCACCATGGTCAAGGGGCCGGCAGTACTAGTGCGGCCGATGTAGGGAAGATGGGTCACGAGCCGACCATATCGCGGGATCAGAGCCGGACAGCCGCCAAAGGCCGCCGCGGCGGCCGGTTCAGTGGTCTTGGCCGCGACGCGTTGGTCGCCTCGATCTGCGGCGGCGTGGTCGCGCTGATGGTCGGAGCTTCCTACGCGGCGGTGCCGTTCTACAACTGGTTCTGCCGCGCCACCGGCTTCAACGGCACGACGCAGGTTGCGACCGCGGCGCCGGCCAATGGCCCGATCGCGCGGAAGATCTCGGTGCGCTTCGATTCCAACGTCGCGCCCGGCCTGCCCTGGAAGTTCGAGCCGGAGCAGAGCGAGATCGAAGTCAATATCGGCCAGGTCGTGACCGTCTTCTACACCGTGACCAATCAGGCCGCGCGCACCACTGCGGGCCAGGCCGCCTACAACGTCGCGCCGCTGACGGTCGGCTCCTACTTCCAGAAGATCAACTGCTTCTGCTTCACCGAGCAGACCATGGCGCCCGGCGAGAAGCGCGAGATGCCGGTCGTGTTCTACGTCGATCCCTCGATCGCCGAGGACCACGAGAATGACGGGCTGAATACGATCACGCTGTCCTACACGTTCTACCCGGTGAAGGATCCGGTGGTGAAGCCGCTCGCCGCCGGCGAGAACGACAAACGCAAGGGAAATCTTTGACCGCCGGGCTCACGCTCGGGCGGTCGGAAACAAGGGGATAAGTGCCTGATAGGCACGGGATTGAGGAGAGAGACGGAAATGGCCACGGCGCATACCAAGCATCACGACTATCACCTGGTCGATCCCTCGCCCTGGCCGGCTGTCGGCTCGCTCTCGGCATTCATCATGGCGGTCGGCGCGATCGCCTGGATGCACCAAATGTTCTCCGCGGCGCCGATCGTGTTCGGTGTCGGCACCGTGGGCGTGCTCTACACCATGACGAGCTGGTGGGCCGACGTGATCAAGGAAGCCCAGTACAAGGGCGACCACACCCGCGTCGTGCAGCTGCATCACCGCTACGGCATGATCCTGTTCATCGCCTCCGAGGTGATGTTCTTCGTCGCCTGGTTCTGGGCTTATTTCAACGCGGCGCTGTTTCCGGCCGACGCCGTCCACGCCACCCGCGATGCGGTGTTCGGCTGTGGTCTCGGCACCCAGCCCGGTGCCTGCTCCGTCCCCGGCACCTGGCCGCCGAAGGGCATCGAGACCTTCGATCCCTGGCATCTGCCGCTGCTGAACACGCTGATCCTGCTCACGTCGGGCACCACCGTGACCTGGGCGCACCACGCGCTGCTCGAGAACGACCGCCAGGGCCTGAAATACGGGCTGATCCTCACCGTCCTCCTGGGCGCCGCCTTCACCTGTGTGCAGGCCTATGAATACAGTCACGCGGCGTTTTCCTTCGCCGGCAACGTCTACGGCGCGACCTTCTTCATGGCGACCGGCTTCCACGGCTTCCACGTGCTGGTCGGCACCATCTTCCTGATCGTGTGCCTTGCCCGCGCCTATGCCGGCCACTTCACGCCGAAGCAGCATCTCGGTTTCGAGTTCGCCGCCTGGTACTGGCACTTCGTCGACGTGGTCTGGCTGTTCCTGTTCCTCTGCATCTACGTCTGGGGACACGGCGCCGAGACCATGGCCCACGGCGCGCACTAAAGCATGATCCGGAAAAGTGCGAAGCGGTTTTCCGGAAAGATCATGCGTAAACAACAAGCTAAAGCGCGATGACGAGTCTCCAAATCTCATCGCGCTTCAGCCGTATCGAACTGATCAGAAAGGGCGGCCGCAGGGCCGCCCTTTCGCTTTCCGGCCGCCGGATGTTTCGGCGGAAACTGTGATAGAGTCCGCCATCATGAACGACAGCGCCGGCACACCCCAATCCGAAACCACGGTCCTGCAAAGCGCGCTGCGCGGGCTCGCCTGCAAATGCCCGCGCTGCGGCCAGGGCAAGCTCTATGCGGGGTTCCTGACGCTCGCGCCGGCTTGCGACCGTTGCGGCCTCGATTACGCCTTCATCGATACCGGCGATGGTCCGGCGATCTTCATCATCATGCTCGCCGGTGCCATCGTGGTCGGTTGCGCGCTCGTCGTCGAGGTCAAGTACCAACCGCCGTTCTGGCTGCATGCGGTGCTCTGGCTGCCGCTGATCCTCGCCACCACGCTGTTGCCGCTGCGTGCGATGAAATCGTTGCTGATCGCGCTGCAGTTTCACCACAAGGCGGCGCCGGGCCGGTTGGTCGATCGCGCGAAATGAACGAGCCTGCGCGCAAGGCCCGCGTGGCCGGCTTCGCGCTGTTCACGCTGCTCCTGACGGCTGTGTTCGTCGCGCTCGGTGTCTGGCAGTTGCAGCGCCGGACAGCCAAGCACGCGCTCATTGCGGCACTCACCGAACGGCTCGCGGCGTCGCCGACGGCGCTGCCGCCGTCCGCGCAATGGACCGCGCTGAATCCTGCCCGCGATGAATTCCGCCGCGTCAGCTTCACCGCGACCTATGCAGCCCTGCCCGATGCGATGGTTTATTCCTCCGGCTCTGCGGTGCGCAAGGACGCCTCCGGCCCGGGCACCTGGGCCTTCCTGCCGGCGCGGCTTCCCAGCGGCGAGACGGTCGTGATCGATGCGGGCTTCGTCGAGAACACGATGCAGGACCGCGGTGTCCAGGACCGCGCGGTGAAGAAGCTCGTCACGGGCCAACCGATTGAGCTCACCGGCTATCTGCGCTTTCCCGAGGCGCCCGGCTGGCTGACGCCGGCGGAGAATCGCGACAAGCGGCTTTGGTTCGTGCGCGATCATCTGGGAATCGCAAGCGCGCTCGGCTGGGGCGCGGTTGCGCCGTTCTATATCGATCTCGAGCAGCCCGCGCCCGCGAACGGCATTCCGCGTCCGGGCCCACTGGAGGTGAATCTGAAGGACGACCACCTGCAATATGCTGTTACCTGGTTCACGCTTGCGGGCGCCGTGCTGATCGTCTTCGCCGTGTGGGCAAGAGGCCGGCGCCAGAGCTGAGCTCATCGGAAGATATTTCGAGGGAACCGGTATCGCCCGGGGTTTATTTTTCAGCGCATATTCACGACTGTGGTCCTAAGCCACCGGGATTTTCCGCGGCAGACAGGATTGTAGCGTGAGCGATTTCGACCAGATGGGAATTGTCGTCGATTGGGTGGACGCCTGCCGGAAGGGCGATCTCGCGACACTGCTCGACCTCTATGCGGACGATGCGCAGCTCGAATGCACGTGTAACGGCACGCGGCGCTACCACGGCCGGAGCGAGATCGAGGCCTATTGGCAGCCGCAGCTCAGCGCCTTCTCGTCGGCGGGTTTCGGTCTGGAAGAGATCCATCCCGCGCCCCACGGCATCGATCTCGAATATTCCGTCGCCGGCGCGCTGCGCATTCAGGCCTCGTTCCGCTTCAGCCTGGATGGCAAGATCCGCAGCACGCTGTGCGAACCGGCGCTACAGAACGCGCATGATGGCTGCGGCTGTTAGCCTGATGATGGCGCGTCCCGCGTTGCCTGTACCGGAAGGCGGCAGCGCACGTAAGTTCGCTCATCCATGCGCAACAGGGACAGCGATCCGCTGAGCGCACGCACGCGTTCATGCATGCCGGTCAGCCCCCGGCCGAAGATGTTGCCCGCAGGAAAACCGCCGCCATCATCGGAGATCTCGACGACGAGCGTCTCGCCGGCGACGGTCGCCTGCACATCTACGTTGCTGGCCTCGGCATGGCGGAGCGCGTTGGTCAGTGCTTCCTGGATCACCCGATACACGGTCTGAGCCAACGGCCCGTGGATCACGTTCAGATCCGGATCGATCGTGTCCGTGACGGCGATATGCGGTGCCTGCTTGCCAAAATTCCGGAGCAGCGTCTGCACGCTGGTCGCAAGGCCCAGTTCCTCGATGTAGAGCGGCCGCAGCCGGTCGAGAATGCGGCGGTTGGTCTGCTGGAGCGCCTCGACTGATTGTAGTACCTCCCGTGCCGAGTTGCCGAGATGTCCTGTCTGCGGCGCAGCGTCGACCAGCGCGATCGAGCCGGCGCGGATGCTGAACAGCAGCGGTCCGAGCTCGTCGTGCAGTTCGCGGGCGAGATCGCGCCGCTCATCGTCCTGGAGCGACACCAGACGGTGCATCAGATCACGATTGTCCCGGCTCAGTTGCGCAAGCGTTGCGGCCAGTGCATTCGCCTCCTCGCAACCTTGCCGAATTTCCGGCGGACCCCCGACCGGAATCGGCCTGGTGTAGTCGCCCTGTCGTATTCGCGTGAGACCTTCGCCGAGATCTTGCAGAGGGCGCAGGACAGATCCCGCCAGGACGTAGGCGATCGTGCCGGTAAGAACCATCAGTCCGGCGACCAGGCTGGTCAGCGCAAGAAAGCCGATCCATTTCTCGAACAGATCGGCCGATATGTCCGGCACGAAGACGATGTCGCCGATACGTCTGCCGTCGATCATCACTGGGGATGCCACGCCCAAGTTTGGGATGGCGAGAAGGTCGATGAACCATTGCGGCACGCCATGCGACTTGCGCGGCTCGTCCTTCGGCACCGGCGCGGCACCTGCTTCCAGGGCCCGGAACTGGATGTCGGAGGAGGTGTCCAAAGAATGGACAAAGGCGTCGAGCGTCTGCCGTGGATTGTCCGATGCGCGAAGGGTATTGTTGAGCGCAGCGGCGATGGCCTCTGTCGAACGCCGCCTCGGCTCGTTCTCCTCGGCCAATTGGCCCGTCGCGAATATCTGGAGCAGCACGCCCCCCAGGATCAGCGCCGCGAGAAAGCTAGCGCCGAGCGGAAGAAACAGTTGCGTCCTGAACGAAAGTCGTTGCCACATTAGGCCAATTCTAACGCGCAGCGGCGGGTTTTGCTCTTTCCATTTATTCCCGCCGGTTTATGAGTCGAAGAAAGAGGGTCCGCGATGCAAGATACCGCCAAGCTGGCGACCAGGGTCCTGATCGTCGACGACCATCCCGTGGTGCTGTCGGGTTGCCGCACCCTGTTCGCGTCCGACCATTCAATCCGCATTGACGAAGCGACCGATGCCAAATCCGGACATCGCGCCTATGTCAGCAAGCGGCCCGACGTCACCGTGATCGACATCAGCCTGCCCGATGTCTCCGGCTTCGAGCTGATGCGACGCATCCGCAAGGACGATCCCGACGCCAAGATCATCATGTTCAGCATGAACGACGATCCGGCCTTCGTGGTGCGGGCAGTCGAGCTTGGGGCGCAGGGTTATGTCTCCAAGGGCGACGATCCCCGTATCCTGCTGAAAGCGGTGCGCAAGGTGGTCGCGGGCGACAATTTCATCTCGCCGCAGCTTGCGGAAGCCGTGACGTTTTCGGGCGCGGCGATCAAGGCCAATCCGGCTTCGCAGATGACGCCGCGGGAGCTCGAAATTCTCCGCCTGCTTGGACGCGGCGACAAGATCGTCGAGGTCGCCGAGGCGCTCGGCATCTCCTACAAGACGGTCGCCAACACTACATCTCTGCTGAAGCAGAAGCTGGGTGCCAAGAATCACTCCGATCTGATCCGGATCGCAGTGGAGATCGGGATGAACTGACCTTCCGCCAGCGACCGAACCGGCTGCTCCAGGATGCAGCGGTTCGGTCGACGGATCGGCGCCGTCGTTGGCCGGGCAATGCATGGCCAACGGGCGACACCGATCCGCGGACACAATGGGCCGAGACTGCATTCGTTCCTGCCGCGGCCAACATTTCGGGAAAAAGCGGCATTTGGCGACACGACCTTGCCGTGCCGGCAGAAGCGGGGCCCGGAGCGGATCGGGAAGAACAGGAACATTTTTCGGCGCGCGCGGTTTTGTCCCTTGACGATTTCGTGACAGGCGACGAAAGCTTGCCGGAAGAGTTTTGACGGGTCAGCGACCCCGACGAGGCAAACCGGTCTGCACACAACGACAGACCTTCCAAGAGAAGGGCTGCGGTCATACCGCAGCCCTTTTTCATTGGGCGAGGGTGGGCCGGAAGCGGTTTCCCGATGCCGCAAAACACTTTATGGTGGCTCAAAGCAGCTGGCTGTTTAGCAAGTAGTTTCGTGAAATCAAAGGCTTAAGGATCGAGCTTCGGCTCGATGGGCCTTTGGAGGGCAGTTTGACTCGTTATATCTCAACCCGGGGCGAGGCCCCCGAACTCGGCTTCTGTGACGTGATGCTGACCGGGCTCGCCCGCGACGGTGGTCTATATGTGCCAGCGACGTGGCCACAGCTCCCGACTGAGACGATCGCCGGATTCTTCGGCCGTCCCTATTGGGAGGTCGCGGTCGACGTGATTCGGCCCTTCGCCGGCGGCGAGATCTCGGACGCCGAGCTCGGTCGCATGGCGAACGAGGCCTATGCCACCTTCCGCCATCCCGCGGTGGTGCCACTACGCCAAATGTCGCCGCATCAGTTCGTGCTGGAGCTATTCCACGGTCCGACGCTCGCCTTCAAGGACGTGGCGATGCAGCTGATCTCGCGGCTGATGGATCATGTGCTCGCCAAGCGCGGCCAGCGCACCACCATCGTGGTCGCGACGTCGGGCGATACCGGCGGCGCCGCGGTCGAAGCCTTTGCAGGACTCGAGAATGTCGATCTCATCGTGCTGTTTCCGCACGGCCGCATCTCCGAGGTGCAGCAGCGGATGATGACGACGACGGGCGCGGCCAATGTGCATGCGCTCGCCATCGAAGGCACGTTCGACGATTGCCAGGCGCTCGTGAAGGGGATGTTCAACAATCATCGCTTCCGCGATGCGACCTCGCTCTCCGGTGTCAATTCCATCAACTGGGCGCGCATCGTCGCCCAGGTGGTCTATTATTTCACCTCCGCCGTTGCCGCCGGTGCGCCGGCGCGCGCGGTCGATTTCGTCGTGCCGACGGGCAATTTCGGCGACATCTTCGCCGGCTATGTCGCCAAGCGCATGGGGCTGCCGGTGCGCACCCTGCGCATCGCCGCCAACGTCAACGACATCCTGGCGCGGACGCTGAAGACTGGAATCTACGAGGTGCGCGAGGTGCACGCGACGGCGTCGCCGTCGATGGACATCCAGATCTCGTCGAATTTCGAGCGACTGCTGTTCGAGGCCGGCCGGCGCGATGCCGCCGGCGTGCGCCGCCTGATGGAATCGCTGAAGCAGTCCGGACGTTTCGTGCTGCCGGATGCGACGCTCGCCGCGATCCGCGAGGAGTTCGATGCCGGGCGCGCCGACGAGACCGAGACGTCGGCTGCGATCCGCGCCGCCTGGCGTGAAGCCGGTGAGCTGGTCGATCCTCATACGGCCGTGGCGCTTGCCGTCGCGGACCGCGACACCACCGACACCAGGGTACCGAGCATCGTGCTCTCCACCGCCCATCCGGCCAAATTCCCCGACGCTGTCGAGGCGGCCTGCGGCCAGCGGCCGCAACTGCCGGCCTGGCTCGACGGCTTGATGACTAAATCCGAACACATGAGGGTGATGAAGAACGATCAGGCCAAGGTCGAGCGGTTCGTGCTGTCGGTCAGCCGCGCCGCCAAGCAGGGAGTTGCCGGATGAGCGTCGAGATCTGCAAGCTTGCCTCCGGCCTGACCGTCGTCACCGACGAGATGCCTCACCTCGAAACCGCGGCGCTCGGGGTCTGGGCCGGCGTCGGCGGACGCGACGAAAAGCCCAACGAGCACGGCATCTCGCATCTGCTCGAGCACATGGCGTTCAAGGGCACGACGAAGCGCTCTTCGCGCGAGATCGTCGAGGAGATCGAGGCGGTCGGCGGCGACCTCAATGCCGGCACCTCGACCGAGACCACGTCCTACTATGCGCGGGTGCTGAAGGCCGACGTGCCGCTCGCGCTCGACGTGCTCGCCGACATCCTCGCCAATCCCGCCTTCGAGCCCGACGAGCTGGAGCGCGAGAAGAACGTCATCGTGCAGGAGATCGGCGCGGCGCAGGACACGCCCGACGATGTCGTGTTCGAGCATCTCAACGAGCTCTGCTATCCCGACCAGCCGATGGGCCGTTCCCTGCTCGGCACGGCCAAGACGCTGCGCGCCTTCAACCGCGACATGCTGCGTGGCTATCTCTCGACGCATTATCGCGGACCCGACATGGTGGTGGCGGCGGCCGGCGCAGTTGATCACAGCCAAGTCGTCGCCGAGGTCGAGAGACGCTTTGCGAGTTTCGAGGGGACGCCGGGGCCGAAGCCGCAGACCGCTCAGTTCGGCCAGGGCGGCACCAAGGTCGTGCATCGCGAGCTCGAGCAGGCGCATCTGACGCTGGCGCTGGAAGGCGTGCCCCAGACGGATTCGTCGCTGTTCTCGCTCCAGGTCTTCACCAACATTCTCGGCGGCGGAATGTCGTCGCGGCTGTTCCAGGAGGTGCGTGAGAAGCGCGGCCTCTGCTACTCCATCTACACCTTCCACGCGCCCTACAGCGATACCGGCTTCTTCGGCCTCTATACCGGCACCGATCCGGCCGACGCGCCGGAGATGATGGAGGTGGTGGTCGACATCATGAACGACTCTGTGGAGACGCTGACCGATGCCGAGATCGCCCGGGCCAAGGCGCAGATGAAGGCGGGTCTCCTGATGGCCATGGAGAGCTGCTCCTCCCGTGCCGAGCAGCTCGCCCGGCATGTGCTCGCCTATGGGCGGCCGCAGACGGTTCAGGAATTGGTGGCCCGGATCGATGCCGTCAGCATCGAATCGACGAGGGATGCGGCGCGTGCGCTGCTGTCGCGGAGCCGGCCCGCCGTTGTCGCATTGGGCAGTGGCAGGGGTCTGGACACGGCGGTATCTTTTGCGGAAGGATTGACCCGGGCGCGCGCCAAGGCGCGGTTGCATTAGGAGCCGCGCTACGGCGGGACCGCCCCGGAAAGCATCACCATGGCCCTCTTTCGCCTGCCGTCCAGTGGACCCGCCGCCCTCGCGCCGCGCGGCAACGGGCTGTTGCTGCGCGCGCCGCAAATGTCCGACTTCCTGCAATGGGCTCATTTACGCGAAACCAGCCGCGACTATCTCACGCCCTGGGAACCGATCTGGCCGTCTGACGATCTCACCCGGTCCGGCTTCCGCCGCCGCCTGCGCCGCTATTCCGAGGACATTGCCGCCGACCGCTCCTATCCCTTTCTGATCTTCCGGGAGCTCGACGGCGCCCTAATCGGCGGCATCACGCTGGCCAATGTCCGGCGTGGCATCGTGCAGGCCGGCACCATCGGCTACTGGGTCGGGCAGCCCTACGCGCATCGCGGCTACATGACGGCCGCACTGCGGGTGCTGCTGCCGACGCTGTTCGGCGAGCTCAATCTGCACCGGGTCGATGCCGCCTGCATTCCCACCAATGCGCCGTCGATCCGGGTGCTGGAGAAGTGCGGCTTCTCCCGCGAGGGCCTGGCGCGCCGCTATCTCTGCATCAATGGAATTTGGCAGGATCACCTGCTGTTCGGGCTGCTGCACGAGGATTTCCGCGGCTGACCGGGGAGCTCCTGCGGCCAAAGTCTCGATGGTCCCGCCCTGTTGGCTGTTCTATTCGCTTGCCTTGCTGTCCGCCTTGGGTTCGCCGATTTTGGCGATATAACGGCGCGGGCCAGCCGGTAGATCGGCCCGAATGTTGTGATGGGAGTATGGGTGTCGATGGTGAAGGAGCTTCGGTCATCGCGGACGACGTTGCTGCGGGGGACGGCGGTCGCGTTGGCGTTGTCAGTTTCGCTCACGACCGTCTCGCCGGCGGCGGCCCAGTCCTTGAGCGACCGCTTCAAGAGCCTGTTCGGCGGCAAGCCGGACGAGTCGGCCCAGCCCAATCCAGCGCCGGCGCCCGGCCAGCCGGCCGAAGACGACATCGACTGCCCGCAGGTCACCGTGCGCTCCGGCGCCTCCACCTATGCGGTCGGTGCGAGCGGCAAGCAGGCCGTCGGTAACGACATCCGCTTCCAGGCAACGATCACCAAGATGGCGCGCGAATGCGCCCGGAGCGGCGGTGATATCACCGCCCGGATCGGCATCCAGGGCCGCGTCATCGCAGGTCCCGCCGGTGCGCCCGCGACCGTCGAGGTCCCCTTGCGTGTTGCGGTGGTGCAGGGTGGCGTCGGCGAAAAGGTAATCGCCTCGAAGGCCTACCGGACGACAGTCGCAATGTCGGAGGGCGGCAGTGTGCCCTTCAGCTTCATTGTCGAGGATCTGTCCTATCCCGTGCCTTCAGCCGCGGTCGCGGATTCCTACATCTTCTACGTCGGCTTCGATCCGCAGGCGCTTTCGCCCGAGCCGAAGGGGCGGAAGAAGAAGTAGGCGATGTCTCGTGCCCCGGACGCGGCGCGGCGCTTCTTTAGCGCTGCGCGGCAGAGCCGGGGCCCGGAGCTGCCGATGCTGGGTCCCGGCTCTGCGTCGCGTCATTTCATGCCGCGCCGCGTCCGGGACACCCGCAAGCAGAAAAAAAGCCGGCGCTCATCGCGCCGGCTTTTTTTGATTGGTGAGGTGTTCGCCCTCAGTTCAGCTTTTGCCGAACCTCGTTGATGCCCTTGGCGAGCAGGTCGTCGGCGACCTGGCCCCTGACCGACTGCGACAGGATGGTCGAGGCGGCCTGGACGGCGGCTTCTGCGGCCGCGGCGCGGACGTCGGCCAGCGCCTGGGCCTCGGCCAGCGCGATCTTGCTCTCCGCGGTCTTGGTGCGGCGGGCGACGAAGTCTTCCATCTTCGCCTTGGCGTCGGCAGCGATGCGCTCGGCTTCGGCCTTGGCGTTGGCGATGATGTCGGCAGCCTCGCGCTCGGCCGTGGCACTGCGCGCCTTGTAGTCGGCGAGCACCTTGGCCGCCTCCTGCTTGAGGCGCGCGGCGTCGTCGAGCTCGGCCTTGATGCGGGCGGCGCGATGATCGAGCGCAGTCATCGCCGACTTGAAGACGCCGAGATAGCCGAACACGATCATCAGGATCACGAAGGCGACGGCGACCCAGGTTTCAGGATCGAAGAACATCTGTGGCTAACCCTTCAAGGACGCATCGACAGCGGCATTGACCGAGGTGGCATCCGGAATGATTCCGGTGAGCTGCTGCACGATCTGACCTGCCGCATCCGCCGCGATGCCGCGGACGTTGCTCATGGCGGTGGTGCGGGTCGAGGCGATGGTCTTCTCCGCCTCGGCGAGCTTGGCCGCCAGCTGCTCTTCCAGCGCCTTGCGTTCGGCGTCCGCCTGCGCATTCGCCTTGTCGCGGGATTCGTTGCCGATCGCCTGCGCCCGCGAACGCGCCGAAGCGAGCTCGCTTTCATAGGCCTTCAGCGCAGCCTCGGACTGGTCCTTCAGCCTCTGCGCTTCAGTGAGGTCGCCCTCGATCTTGTTCTGGCGTGCTTCGATCGCACCGCCGACCTTCGGCAGAGCGAGCTTGGACACGATCACGTAAAGCAGGACGAAGAAGATCGCGAGCGACACCAGCTGCGAAGCATAGGTGCTGCTCTCGAACGGCGGAAAGCCGCCGCTGTGATGACCGCCATCGGCTTCGGTGTGGGCACCCGCCGCCGGTCCTTTTGCCCCGCCATGACTCTCAGCCATGGAGTACTCCCGTTGCTGTCACGCGCCGCTTCGGATGAAGCGGCGCGAAAGAAGTCGTTCTTTAGAAAACGAACAGCAGAAGCAGCGCGATCAGCAGCGAGAAGATGCCGAGCGCTTCGGTCACGGCGAAGCCGAAGATCAGGTTGCCGAACTGGCCCTGAGCGGCCGACGGGTTGCGAACGGCTGCGGCGAGGTAGTTGCCGAAGATCACGCCCACGCCGACGCCCGCACCGCCCATGCCGATGCACGCGATGCCCGCGCCGATAAGTTTTGCTGCTGCCGGATCCATTTTAGACTCCTTGGAAGAAAGATTGCGTTGTGGGTGGAAATTCCCCGGACCGCTCAGTGTCCCGGATGAATGGCGTCGTTGAGGTAGATGCAGGTCAGGATCGCGAACACGTAAGCCTGCAGGAACGCGACCAGGATCTCGAGCGCGTACAGCGCGATCGTGAGCGCCAGCGGCAGCACGCCGCCGACCCAGCCGATGGCGCCGAGCGAGAAGCCCAGCATGGCGACGAAGCCCGCGAACACCTTCAACGCGATGTGGCCGGCCAGCATGTTGGCGAACAGACGAATGCTGTGCGAGACCGGCCGCAGGAAGAACGACAGCACCTCGATGAACATGACCAGCGGCAGGACGTAGCCGGGGACGCCGTGAGGAACGAAGATCTTGAAGAATTTCAGGCCGTTCTTGGCGATGCCGTAGATCAGCACGGTGAAGAAGACCAAGAGCGCCAGCCCGGCGGTGACGATCAGGTGGCTGGAGACCGTGAAAGTGTAGGGGATGATGCCGACCAGGTTCGAGACGCAGATGAACATGAACAGCGAGAAGATCAGCGGGAAGAACTTCATGCCCTCCGCGCCGGCCGTCGAACGGATGGTCGAGGCGACGAACTCGTAGGAGATCTCGGCGACGGACTGCAGGCGCCCGGGAACCAGCTGCGTGCCGCTGGCGAGCATCAGGATCGAGATGATCGCCACCGCCACCAGCATGTAGAGCGACGAATTGGTGAAGGCGATCGTGTGATTGCCGATATGGCCCAGGGTGAAGAGAGGCTCGATGTTGAACTGGTGGATCGGGTCGATTTTCATCAGCGCGGCATCTCTTGGTCTGCCGGGCTATGCCGGCGGGTCTCGGTCTGCCGGCCGGGCCGGCCCGTACCGGCGAGGCCGGCACGATCATTCCTCTCCTGGTGGGACCAGCTTTAAGAACCACCGCGCCTGTTTTGACCCGCACCCGCCGACCTCACCACATTCACCACGCCGGCGACGAAGCCCAGCAGCGTGAACACGATGAACCCGAAAGGCGACGTCGACAGCAAGCGGTCGAACCCCCAGCCAATCCCCGCTCCGACAATGACGCCGGCGATCAACTCGGAGGATAACCGGAAACCAAGCGCCATCGCCGAGGCTCTGGCCGCTCTGTCTCCCTCGTCACCTGCGGGTTGCTCGGTCCTGGTCCGGCGGTCGCGAATTTCGGACAACCGCTGATCAAGACTTCCGAGCCGTTCGGAAAGCGCAGCTTCCTCGGGCGATCTATCGCGATCTCCATTCCCGCCGTGCTCCGTGCCCTGTGTCATGCAACGAAGACCCGAAACGCCGCGGCTGAATGGAAATTACGCCCGCCACCCTCAAAAGCCGCGCGGACCATACTGATGGGCCATAATCAAGTCAAGCCAAGTCACGATTGCGTCGCTTTCAGTTATGTATTTGATTTGTCTTGTGATATTGGCGCGCGCGGCAGCGCTGCACACAGCGTGACGCCGCACCGCAGCAGGTCTGCTCGCGATCGGCGGATGCCGCTGTCCTTTCGCCGCATGACCGGGATCAAAGAAGCCATCGCGTTCGTTGATTTCAGGGGACGCGTTTTTGGCGGCGGACTGCCCGATGGGGGTGTAGAATTGCACAGAAGCCGCAGCAGTGCCGTGGCGGAGGCAGTGATGAGACCAGCGATGTCATCCACAACATCATGGCTAGTGGCGGCTGCCGCGGTGATGGTCGTCGGCGGCGGCTTCGTCGCTGCGCAATCGGTGCCCGACGGCGAAAATGGCCGGTACAGCATGACGCCCATCCCAGAGGGCGTGCTGCGGCTCGACACGCGCACCGGCACGGTATCGACCTGCACCAAGAACGGCGCCGGCTGGGCCTGCTACGCGGTGCCTGACGAGCGGACCGCACTCGATACCGAGATCGGCAGGCTCCAGGCGGAGGTCGAGAGGCTGAAGGGACAGCTCGCAGCGGGGCCGACGGTGTCGGGCAAGATCGACGAGGCGCTGCCGAAGTCCGACTCGCTGAAGAAAGCCGAGCCCAAGGTCGCCGAGGGCGAGCGCAAGATCGAGATCCCGCTGCCGAGCGACCAGGACATCGATCGCGTGATGTCGTTCCTGGAGAAGGCCTGGCGGCGGCTGATCGACATGGCCAACCGCGTGCAGAAGGACGTGTCGGGGAAGATTTGAGGGCGCCTTCGCTATCCATGCGTTGAGGTGCCGTAGGGGTGGCAAAGGCGCGAAGCGCCGTGCCCACCACCTCGATATCGTCGCGGGGATTGGTGGGCACGCTTCGCTTTGCCCGCCTTACGGCGGCTTTCGGAGTTGAGAGAGTTTGATGACATCAGCCAAATCCGTAACCCGCTCGGCGCCATCGACGGTGCAAGCCACCACCATCGCGTCGTCGCTGCTGACCGTGCAGACATCGGGCCGCGGCTTCACCGATCTCACCAGCGAAGCCGCGAAGTTCATCGCTGAGGCAAACGCGCGCGACGGCGCGCTGACGCTGTTCATCCGCCACACCTCGGCCTCGCTGACGATTCAGGAGAACGCCGATCCGTCCGTGCTCGTCGATCTCGGCACCGCGCTGTCCCGGCTTGCGCCAGAGAATGCCGGATGGACGCACGACACCGAAGGGCCGGACGATATGCCCGCGCATGTCAAAACGATGCTGACGGGGGCCTCGCTTCAGGTCCCGGTCCTGAACGGCAAGCTTGCGCTCGGCACCTGGCAGGCGATCTATCTCATCGAGCATCGCAGCCGGCCGCACCGCCGCGAGGTCGTGCTGCAATTCGTCGGCAGCAATCAGTAAGCGCTCAAAGCAAACCGGCCGCGGAGACCGCGGCCGGTTCGTGTCGTCGATTGCTGCTTTCGATCAGGTCGCCTTGATGTCGACGTCCTTGGTCTCCGGCAGGAACAGGAACCCGATCACGACGGTGATCGCCGCGAAGGTGATCGGGTACCACAGGCCGGCATAGATGTCGCCGGTCGAGGCCACGATGGCGAAGGCGGTGGCGGGCAGGAGGCCGCCGAACCAGCCATTGCCGATGTGATAGGGCAGCGACATCGAGGTGTAGCGGATGCGGGTCGGGAACAGTTCGACCAGCATCGCCGCGATCGGGCCGTACACCATGGTGACGTAGACCACGAGGACGAAGAGCAGGCCGATGATCGCCGCCACCTGCGGGCGGAAGATGTCGAACGGATGCGACATCTTCACGATGGCGGCGTCGCCCGCCTTCGGGTAGCCGGCCGCCTGCACCGCAGCGAGAACCGCCGGATTGCTGTCCTTTGCGTTCGTGTAGGGCACGTCCTTGCCGTTGACCACGACCTTCACGCCCGAGCCGGCCGGGCCCGGCGTGGTCGAGTACCTGACCGAGGACTGCGACAGGTAGGCGCGCGCGGTGTCGCAAGGCGCGCTGAAGACGCGGGTACCGACCGGGTTGAACAGGTCGCCGCAACCGGCCGGATCGGCCACCACCTCGACCTTGACCTGCTCGATGGCCTTTTCCAGCGCCGGGTTGGCGTTGGTGGTGATCATCTTGAAGATCGGGAAGAAGGTCAGCGCCGCGATCAGGCAGCCGCCGAGGATGATCGGCTTGCGGCCGATTCTGTCCGAGAGCATGCCGAACACGACGAAGAAGCCGGTGCCCAGCAGCAGCGACCAGGCGATCAGCAGGTTGGCGGTGTAGCCATCGACCTTCAGGATCGATTGCAGGAAGAACAGCGCGTAGAACTGGCCAGTGTACCAGACCACGCCCTGGCCCATCACGCCGCCGAGCAGGGCGAGCAGCACGAGCTTGCCGTTCTGCCAGTTGCCGAAGGCCTCCGTCAGCGGCGCCTTCGAGCCCTTTCCCTCATCTTTCATCTTCTGGAAGATCGGCGATTCATTGAGGCGAAGCCGGATCCAGACCGAGATGCCGAGCAGCAGCACCGAAACCAGGAACGGGATGCGCCAGCCCCACTTCGCGAAATCGGCTTCGCCGGTCGCGGTGCGGGTGAACAGGATCACCAGCAGCGACAGGAACAGGCCGAGCGTCGCCGTGGTCTGGATGAAAGAGGTGTAGTAGCCGCGCTTGCCGTGCGGCGCGTGCTCCGCGACATAGGTCGCCGCACCGCCATACTCGCCGCCGAGCGCAAGGCCCTGGGCGAGGCGCAACGCGATCAGGATGATCGGGGCTGCGATGCCGATCGTCGCCGCGCTGGGCAGCAGGCCGACGATGAAGGTCGAAAGACCCATGATCAGGATGGTGACGAGGAAGGTGTATTTGCGGCCGACGATGTCGCCGATGCGGCCGAATACGATGGCGCCGAATGGGCGGACCAGGAAGCCCGCCGCGAAGGCCAGCAGCGCGAAGATGTCGCGTGTGGCCGGCGGATAATCCGAGAAGAACTGCACGCCGATGATCGAGGCGAGCGAACCGTAGAGGTAGAAGTCGTACCATTCGAAGACGGTACCGAGCGAGGAGGCGAGAATGACGAACCGTTCGTCCTTCGTCATCCCTCCCGCGCCGGCTTGAGACACAGCCATTGTCGACATGTTGAGTCGCTCCCCGAAATGCGTTTCCTCGCGCCCTAGAGGTCCGGACGTGCCGGATCCAACCCAGGTCTTGATCACAAGGTAACATCGCCGTGAAACCCTCCCCAATACGACTTTCGGCCTTGCGCAACTGACGCGCGGCTGACCGTGTGGTATCGGGGGCCGCCGCGCTGCTCCAGAGCTTTCCGGATTAACCCCTTTGCTGCAAAGGGATAATGTGCACTTGCATGCCACAGCCGCTCGGGGAAGAATTGACGTATTGTTCGCCGGCCCGGCGCGAACGACAGCAAGAGAACGATGAACGCTCCCTCGACCCATCTCGTCATTGCCGATGACCATCCCTTGTTCCGCGATGCGCTGCGACAGGCGGTGGCGGGCGTTCTCCCCTCGGCCAGGATCGACGAGGCCGGATCATTCGAGGACCTGACCAAGCTCCTGGAACAGACCTCCGAGGTCGACCTGATCCTGCTCGACCTCTCGATGCCCGGGATTTCCGGCTTCTCCGGCCTGATCTATCTGCGCGCGCAATATCCGGCGGTCCCGGTGGTGATCGTCTCGGCTTCCGACGACAGCGCCACGATCCGCCGCTCGCTCGATTTCGGCGCCTCCGGCTTCATCCCCAAGCGGTTCGGCGTCGAGACGCTGCGCGACGCCATTCTCAAGGTGATGGAAGGCGACGTCTGGGTTCCCGCCGACACCGATCTGTCGGCTGCGGCCGACCCCGACATGACGCGCCTGCGCGACCGCCTGGTGACGCTGACGCCGCAGCAGGTTCGGGTCCTGATGATGCTGTCCGAGGGCCTCCTCAACAAGCAGATCGCCTACGAGCTCGGCGTCTCCGAGGCCACCATCAAGGCCCATGTCTCGGCCATCCTGCAGAAGCTCGGCGTCGAGAGCCGGACGCAAGCCGTGATCGCCGCCGCCAAGATCGCCGGCGGTCAGTGGAAGCAGGGCACGCCGACGGGGTGAGGCGTTTGCTCGCTAAATCGCGGATGTCCGGTCTTGAGGCGACGCGAAATCATTCGGCGCGCTCATCTTCGCCGAGTTTCGATCCAAAAGAGACGCCAGGTGGGCCGATTGTGTCTGTAGTCACACTGTTCGGGGCAGGAATACAATCGACGGCTCGATCTCGATAAGGAACTCGTCCCTGGCGAGGCTCGTCACTCCGATCCAAGTTGTGCACGGTGGATTATCACCAAATGCAGCCTTGAGCGCGCGAGATATGGCGTCACCTTGGTGCAGGTGGGTTTGCCTAATATAAATTCGTAACGATCCCACATCATCAAGTCTGGCACCAACGGAAGCTAGGGCCACGCTGAGGTTTTCCAAACTCTTTTCTAATTGGCGTCCAATGTCGCCAGTACCGACGATGTTTCCATTCGAATCCCACGCGACTTGACCGGAAATGTGTATCATCTGCCCGAAGGGCGAGGAAGTGACGGCCACCTGAGCAAAACCGAATTTCCGACTGTCAAAAAGCTCGGTTGGAATTTTCATGGACCGGGTCATTGCTGCTCCCTGGTTGGTCAGATCACGGCGTTGTAGCCGACAATTCTAACCAACGCTTGGAGCACTTCCGTTTATGGCCGATGCTGTCGAAAAACGCCGTGGCATAGTTGGTTTTGCTCTCGGGGGCGTTTTCGGCGTGTTCCTGGCTGGACGTCAGAGCCGGATCGGCAGGCCCCGCGACCAGCTGGCGAGCCTCTTAGGTGATCGCCGCACAGGCTCCCTTTGTTGGCGGGCCGACCAAACACATCGCCATTGTCTTGAGGTTCTGCACAATGGCAGCGAGATGAAACTCGTCACGGGCGCCGGTGAGACCGCGAAGGCGCATACGCTCAAAGCCATGCTGGACCTTCAGGTGTGCAAAACGCATCTCCACCTTTTTGCGCGCGTTGCTCGATCGTTCGAACTCCGGCGTGCCCTTCAGTGACCGGGCATGGTTGCGCGCATCCTCATTAATGTCGCGAGCGATCTTCTTGAACGGTGCGCGCGTGCATCGTTGCTTGAGCGTGCAAGCACGGCACTCTTGAGGTTGTGACAGGTAGTTCCTGGCGCGGCCATCATGGACCGTTCCCGAGGTTCGCAAGAGCTTGCCATTCGGACAGACATAGACGTCTCGCTCAGCGTCGTAGGTGAATTCGCCACGGGAGAACATGCCGTCAGACGACGGATATCTTTCCCACACGGGAATGTGCGGCGTGATGCTTTTGCCCAGTAACCATGCAAGCAGTTTGCCGGTGCCGTAGGCGGTATCAGCCGTGAGCCAATCAGGCTTTAGATCAAGCCGTTGTTCGGTGCGATCGATCATCGTCCTGGTAGACGCGACTTCATCATAGGTGCGTGCCGGCGTCGCCTCGACATCGACAATGATCGCGTGCTCAACATCGATCAGATAGTTGAGCCCGTATCCGAACTGCACCCGCTTGTTGGCTTTCGCCGTCCATGCCGACGACGGATCAGAAGGCGAGATCACCTTCGGTGGCTTGCGATCGGACGATGCGGTCGGCGTCCCATCAGAACCGCCAGCGCCCCTGTCCCCGCCTTCCTGGACCTGCGCTTCGGCCTCAAGTCCGGCAAGATATTCGGCCACGGCACGCTTCTGACGTTGCGCATCGGTCCAGTCCAGCTCGCCCGGCGCTTTGCCGTGATAGCGGCTGGCATTGGCCTCCATCACGCTCGCATCCACCGCGAACCCTTCGCCCTTGACAAGGCCCGCGGCCATGCATGCCACAACCACGCGCTCGAAAATGTGGCGCAGGATCTCGCTCTCGCGGAAGCGGCCCAGCCTGTTTACCGAGAACGTCGAATGGTGCGGAACCCTGTCGTCGAGATCGAGCTTGCAGAACCAGCGATACGCAAGGTGCAGCGCCACTTCCTGACAGAGCCGGCGCTCATGACGAATGCCATAACAGTAACCGACCAGGAGCATCCGGATCATCAGCTCGGGATCAACCGAGGGCCGGCCGATGTCGCTGTAAAAGGGCTTTAGCTGGTGGTGCAAATCGGCCAGAACCGCCGTCGCAAACAGGTTCATCCGTCGCAACAGGTGGTCAGTCGGGATCATCTCGTCGAGGCTAAACTCATAAAAGAGTTGCCCCTGATCTCGGTCCTGCCGCCCCATCATCGCCGACTCTCCTGCCGCCTCCTGAGCAGGAATCATTGTTCGCTCGGCTCCTCAAGCCCTTTTTCGACAGTATCGGCCCAACCCGGAAGTCCGACGGTGGCCGCTCTTGCGCCGCCGTTGGGTCAATCAGCCTGCAGCAAAATATTCTGCTTTATCGAAATTCGGATTTATCGTATGTGTCGCCCATCCTGATCCGGCGAAGGGGGCGGTCGTACGTCGTCACGAGCCGCGGATCGGGGCTGCGATGGACGCATGGAAGCAATCCAGAATCTTCCCGCGGAGGGATTCTGGATTGCCTCGCGGGCGTGCGTTGACCCGCGTTCCCATAGCCCTGAGCAGGCCACGCTTGCAGATGCTGGCAAGCGGCTTCATGCCCGCCTCACAACTTCTCACAAGTCCAAACGGGCGCCCTGCGTAACACGCTGATAGTCAGTTGCGTAACGACACGATCAAAGGACCACGACCATGAAACAGATGATCGACCAGCATCGCCGCCGATTCCTCGGCATCGCAGCCGGAACCGCCGCCGTCGGCCTCGGCGCGATCGACCTCGCGCGCGCCGAGACGGTGGCACAGCGGCCGTCCCCATCGAATGCCTCCTTCGGCCCGATCAAGCAGATCGACGCCGGTGTCCTCAATGTCGGCTATGCGGAAGCCGGCCCGTCGAACGGTCCGGTGGCGATCCTGCTGCACGGCTGGCCCTACGACATTCACGCCTTCGTCGATGTCGCGCCGATCCTCGCCAAGGCCGGCTATCGCGTGATCATTCCTTACCTGCGCGGCTACGGCACGACGCGTTTTCTCTCCAGCGAAACGCCGCGCAACGGAGAGCCTGCGGCGATGGCCGCCGACATCATCGCGCTGATGGACAAGCTCGACATCAAGAAGGCCGTCGTCGCCGGCTTCGACTGGGGCGCGCGCACCGCCGACATCATTGCCGCGCTGTGGCCGGATCGCTGCCGCGCGCTGGTGTCGGTCAGCGGCTATCTGATTTCCAGCCAGGCCGCCGGCGGCGCCCCGTTGCCGCCATCGGCCGAACTGCAATGGTGGTACCAGTTCTATTTCGCGACCGACCGCGGCCGCGCCGGTTACGAGAAGTACACGCACGATTTCGCCAAGCTGATCTGGAAGCTCGCCTCGCCGCAGTGGAAGTTCGACGACGCCACCTTCAACCGCAGCGCGGCGGCGCTCGACAACGGGGATCACGTCGCGATCACGATCCACAATTACCGCTGGCGGCTCGGGCTCGCCCAGGGCGAGGCGAAGTATGAGGAGCTCGAAAAGAAGCTGGCCGCAGCTCCGCAGATCGCGGTGCCGACGATCACGATGGAAGGCGACGCCAACGGAGCGCCGCATCCCGAGCCGAGCGCCTATGCCAAGAAGTTCTCGGGCCGGTACGAGTTTCGCCTGATCACCGGCGGCATCGGTCATAACCTGCCGCAGGAAGCACCGCAGGCCTTTGCCAAGGCCGTCATCGATATCGGCGAAGGCGCCTGACGATGTTTCAAGACCTCCGTTCGGTGCGGCCGGGGCCGATTACTCCGCCGCCACCATCTGCTGCGTGCGCCATTGTCCGAGCAGGGCGCGGAGCGAGGCCGGCTTCACCGGCTTGTTGAGCACCGCGATCTTCTCGTCACGCGCGGCGACCTGCACGGCGGGGCTGCGGTCGGCGGTGATCAGGATCGCGGGGATTGCGTCGCCGAAGCGGCGCCGGATCTCGCGGATGGCGGCGATGCCGTTGCCGCGATCGAGGTGATAGTCGACCAAGAGTCCGGTGACGCGCCTTCCGGCTGCTTCGATTGCGGCGATCGCGCCTTCGGGATCGGCGACGGCGATCACCTCGGCGTCCCACGCCTTCAAGAGCGTGCGCATGCCGTCGAGGATCGCCGCATCGTTCTCGATGCAGACGATCAGCGCGCCCGCGATCGGCGTGCGCGCCAGCGGGGTCGCACTGGTCACGGCGGCAGTGTGGGTGACCGCCTTCGCCGTCGGCACCGTCACGGAGAACACCGAGCCGCCGCTTCTATTGGCGTCGATGGCGATGCCGTGGTTGAGCACGCGCGCCAGCCGTTCGACGATCGAGAGGCCGAGTCCCAGCCCGCGAGCGATCCGCGCGCCCTGCTCGAGGCGATGGAATTCCTTGAAGATCTCGCCGCGCTTGACCGCGGGAATGCCGACGCCGGTGTCGTAGACGGAGATCTTGAGCGAGGCGCCGCGGCGGCGGCAGCCGACCAGCACGCGCCCGCGCGGGGTGTATTTGATCGCGTTCGAGATCAGGTTCTGGAGCAGCCGCCGGAGCAGCAGTCGGTCCGACTTGACCGGGAGCGAGCAGGGCACGAAGGCGAGTTCCAGGCCCTTGGCGCGCGCGATCGGCGCGAACTCGATCTCCAGCGAGCGCATCAGATCGGCCATCTTGAAGCTCGAGATCGAGGTCGTCATCGCGCCGGCATCGAGCCTGGAGATGTCGAGCAGCGCGCCGAGGATCTCCTCGATGGCCTGCAGGGATTCGTCGATGTTCTCGACCAGCCGCGTCTCTTCGCCATTGTGCTGGCGCTCGACCAGGCTGGTGACATAGAGCCGCGCCGCATTCAGCGGCTGGAGGATGTCGTGGCTGGCAGCGGCGAGGAAGCGGGTCTTGGAGATGCTGGCGTCTTCCGCCGCGCTCTTGGCCAGGGCCAACTCCGAGTTCAGCCGCGTCAGCTCCTCGGTGCGGTCGCGCACGCGCTTCTCCAGCGTCGCATTGGCGCGCTCCAGCGCTTCCGCGGCCTCGAAGGTGGGCGTGACGTCGGTGAAGGTGATGACGAAGCCGCCGCCGGGCATGCGGTTGGTGAGCACCTCGATCACCATGTGGCGTTCCGGCAGGCGTTCGAGATAAGGCTCGCCGTCGGTGGTGTAGGCCACGAGCCGCTGCTCGATCATCGCCTCGCGACCACTCTCATCGGCCGGATCGCTCACGCCCATGAATTCCAGGATCTCGCGCAGCGGGGTGCCGAACTGGATGAAATGCGGGGGCACGTTGAGGAGATCGCCGAATTGCCGGTTGGAGCAGATCAGTTGCAGGTCGGCGTCGAATACCGCGATGCCCTGGCGCACATGGTTGAGCGCAGTCTGGAGGATCTCGCGGTTGAAATGCAGCGCCGCGTGGGAATCGTCGAGCAGTTTCAGCGCGGCCTTGGCGGAGACCGTCCGCTTGCGCAAGAGCAGCGACATCACGAGGCGCGAGGACGCCGCGCCGATCGAGGAGGCGATCAGGTGTTCCGCGTGCTGGAGCAGCTCGAAATCGGCGGGTGCTCCGGCTTCCAGACGCATATTGCGGTGGGCCGAGAAGGCCTCGAACGATTGCCGCGCGCGATCGGGGCCGAGATATTGCGCCACGGTGGTCTGGATGTCCTGCACCGTGACGGTGGTGCGCCAGCGACGAAAGCTGGGCGTGATCGGCGCCAGCGTGTTGGGCACGAACAGGTCGGCCTGCACCAGTTCGATCGAGGACGGCCGTCGCGCCAGCGACAGCAGCACATAGGTGAGAATGTTGAGCGAGAGCGACCAGACCACGCCGTGCATCAGCGGCGGCAGGTCAGCGCCGAACAGCGCCTGCGGCCGCAGCGCCTCGATCCCGAACGGACCATGCTGGAGCAGCAGGATCCCCGATGTCGACGAATCCATGAAGCTCGGGATGAAGAGCGTGTAGAGCCAGACCGCAAAACCGACCAGCATGCCGCCGATGGCGCCGCGCGCGGTCGCGCGCCGCCACAACAGGCCGCCGAAGAAACTGGGGGCGAGCTGTGCGATGGCGGCAAAGGAGAGCAGGCCGATCGCCGCGAGCTGGGCGTTGCCGAGCGCGCGATAGTAGAAATAGGCCATCACCATGATGGCGAAGATGGCAAGCCGCCGCGAGCGCAGCAGGAAGTCGCCGAAACCGGTGGCCCCGGTGCGGCCTTCGGGCCGCCGTTGCAGGACCAGGGGCACGACGAGGTCGTTCGAGACCATGATGGAGAGCGCGACGCATTCGACGATCACCATCGCAGTCGCCGCCGACAGGCCGCCGACGAAAACGGCGACGCTGAGAAGTCCCGCGCCGCCGTCCATCGGCAGCGCCAGCACGTACATATCAGGATCGACCGCGCCGAACGGGAAGGTCACGAGCCCGGCGAGCGCAATCGGGATCACGAACACATTGATGGCGACGAGATAGAGCGGGAACAGCCAGCGCGCCCGGCTGACCTCGGCGTCGCACGAATTTTCCACCACGCTGACGTGGAATTGGCGCGGCAGCAGCACGATGGCGCACAGCGACAGCAGCGTCATGGTCAGGAAGTTGCCGATCGACGGCGAGTATTCGATGGCGCGCACCGCTTCCGGTGTCTTCATCGCGCGCTCGATCAACTCGTGCGGCGAGAACATCCAGAAGGTGACGAAGATGCCGGCGGTGAGGAAGGCAACGAGCTTGACGATGGATTCGGTCGCGACCGCCAGCATCAGCCCGTGCTGGTGCTCGGTGGCATCGGTCTGCCGCGTGCCGAACAGCACCGCGAAGGCCGCCATCGTCAGCGTCACCATCAGCGCCATGTCGCCGAGGATCGGGATGTGGGAGAAGGCCTGGTCTTCGCTCAGGATCGTGCCGAGCGAGGAGGCCACCGCCTTGAGCTGGAGCGCGATATAGGGCACCGAGCCGATGATCGCGATCAGCGCGACCGTCGCCGCCACCGCCTGGCTCTTGCCGTAGCGGGCCCCGATGAAGTCGGCGATCGAGGTGATGTTGTGGGCTTTGGCAAGCTGGATCACGCGCCGGAGCACGCCGGCGCCAAGCCCGATCATCAGGATCGGGCCGACATAGATCGCCAGGAAGTCGGTCGAGGCGCGGGTGGCGAAACCGACCGAGCCGAAGAAGGTCCACGAGGTGCAGTAGATCGCCAGCGACAGCGGATAGATCAGCCCGGAGGCGCGGCCGCGCCCCGCCGGCGAGCGGCGGTCGCCATGGCTCGCCACCAGGAACAGGAAGCCGATATAGCCGAAAGCGGCGGCGATCACGCCCCAGTCGTGCAGCATGGGTCGGGGGCTCTCTCCCTGGGCGCCGGCGGCGCCCGAGCTCATTTTCCCAGCAAATCTAGCGCGTTGAGCCGACGCAAGCGACAGCGAAATGCCCGGCGCAAGCGGGAACTGCGGGTGTCGTTAAGGCAAGGCGGGACGCGCGCTGGCACTTACCCTCCCCTGGAGGGGAAGGGTCGATCGCGCGCAGCGCGAGCGGGGTGGGGTGATCTCTCCACTCGGGCACCGTTGGACGTGGAGAGACTGTCACCCCACCCCGTCTCACATTTCGCTGTGCTCAATGTGAGCCGACCCACGAGCGAGCTACGCTCGTCTCGGACCCTCCAGGGGAGGGTGGAAAGGGCCTACTCCGCGGCCAGCGACTTCTCGCGCAGCGGCAGGCCGAGGCGGTCCCACACCTGCAGGAGAGCTTCGGCGAGTTGATCGATCAGGCCGTCGTCGTGATAGGGCGAGGGCGTGATGCGCAGGCGCTCGGTGCCCTTGGCGACGGTCGGATAATTGATCGGCTGGATGTAGATCCCGTGCTCTTCGAGCAGGAGGTCGGAGGCCTGCTTGCACTTCTCGGGATCGCCGACGAACAGCGGCACGATGTGGGTGTCGCTCGACATCACCGGCAGGCCGGCGGCATTGAGGATCGCCTTGACACGGGCGGCGCGGTCCTGGTGGCGCTCGCGTTCCCAGCTCGACGTCTTCAGGTGCTTGATCGCGGCGGTTGCGGCCGAGCAGACCGCCGGCGGCAGCGCGGTGGTGAAGATGAAGCCCGGTGCATAGGAGCGCACGGCGTCGATGATCTGGCCGTTGGCCGCGATGTAGCCGCCGAGACAGCCGAACGCCTTGGCGAGCGTGCCCTCGAGAATGTCGATGCGATGCATCACACCGTCGCGCTCGGCGATGCCGCCGCCGCGCGGGCCGTACATGCCGACGGCGTGGACTTCGTCGACATAGGTCATCGCCCCATAGGTCTCGGCGAGATCGCAGATCTTGGCGAGCGGCGCGACGTCGCCGTCCATGGAATAGAGGCTCTCGCAGACGATCAGCTTCGGCCGATTGGGGCCGGCCGCTTTCAACAGCTCCTCGAGATGCGCAACGTCGTTGTGGCGGAACACGACGCGCTCGCAGCCGGACTGGCGGATGCCCTCGATCATCGAATTGTGGTTGAGCTCGTCCGACAGAATCAGGCAGTTCGGAATGAGCTTTGCGATGGTCGGGATGCCGGTCTGGTTCGAGACATAGCCCGAGGTGAACAGCAGCGCGGCCTCCTTGCCGTGGAGATCGGCGAGCTCGGCTTCGAGCTGGACCAGCGGATGATGCGTGCCGGCGATGTTGCGGGTACCGCCGGCGCCGGTGCCGACGCGCGTTGCGGTCTCGACCATGGCGCCGACCACCTTCGGGTGCTGGCCCATGCCGAGATAGTCGTTGGAGCACCAGATCACGACGTCGCGCTTGCCCTTGGGGGAGTGCCAGACCGCGTGCGGGAACCGGCCGGCCGTGCGTTCGAGGTCGGCGAACACGCGGTAGCGCCGCTCGGTGTGGAGACGGTCGAGGGCGGTATCGAAGAACTGGTTGTAATCCATCGGCAAAACCTGCTGCGGAACCTGGTCCAAGGCGGCCGTTCATTTTTAGAGCTTTTCCAGCTCCAATGTCCATGCGCCTGCGCACATTCGAAGCAAGGCGAGCGGGCCAATTGATAACGCCGGTCCGGCGGCGATTGTTGATGTGGATCAAGCGCCTAACACGGGCCTGCCGTCCGGACCGGAGTTGCCAGGGCCAGGCAGGGGCTGCCGTGGACATTTTGTCCATGGCGCGGCTGCCGTCCATGATTGCCGAGCCGGTCGCGCCGACGCGGACCCATTCGAAAGGAAGCCCCGATGAAACGTGTGATGATCCTCAACGGTCCCAACCTCAACATGCTCGGCATCCGCGAGCCGCACATCTACGGCACGACGACGCTCGCGGAGGTCAACGCGAGCTGCGGGGAGGCCGCCGCCAAGCTCGGCCTCAAGCTTGCCTTCCACCAGTCCAACCATGAGGGCGTGCTCGTCGATCTGATCCAGTCGGCGCGGCAGGACGCCGATGCCATCGTCATCAACCCGGCCGGCTTCTCCTTCACCTCGGTCGCGATCATGGACGCGATCAAGACATTCGAGGGCCCGGTGCTGGAGGTTCACATCTCCAACATCCACGCCCGCGACGAATATCACCGCCACTCGAAGATCTCGTTCGTGGCAACCGGTGTGATCTGCGGGCTGGGACCGTTCGGCTACATCGCGGCACTGCACGCGATCGCGAATATGAAGTGAGATGCTGCCGCGGCGGCGGTGCGCTCCCTCGCCCCGCTTGCGGGAGGTTGGGGTGAGGGGCTCTCCGCGGAGACGGTGAGAATTGGACTCGCGCCGCCACGCTTCGCGTGTCGGCCTCTTCCCGCAGGCGAGGCGAAGACAAGACTCACGTCGTCCGAAACTGCAACACGCCGTCCTGCATCTCGGCCGTCAGCCGGCCCTCGACGATCATGTAGTTGACATGGGCGACCAGCTCGCCGGCGGCAAAACCCATCTGGTGCTCGTCCAGCACGTGCTTGTTGAACACGACAGGCACCAGTGCTCGCGAGGTTTGCGGCACCTCGCGGCAGGCTTCCGCGATCAGGCGGCAGCGCTCCTCGTGGTGGTCGGCGAGCTGCTTGATGCGGGTCTTCAACCCGTAGAACGGCACGCCATGACCGGGCAGCACCAGCACGTCATAGGGAAGTGTCGTGGTGAGGCTGGCGAGCGAGGCCAGATATTCGCCGAGCGAGTTCTGGTCGGGCTCGACCGCCCAGACGCTGACATTCGGCGAGATCTTGCTCAGCACCTGGTCGGCGGAGAGGAACAGCTTGTCGTCGGCGCAATACAGCATCACCTGATCGAGTGCGTGGCCGCCGCCGGTGATCACCTTGAAGCGGCGCGTGCCGATCACGACGTCGTCGCCATGCGAGATGCGGCGGTAGGACGGCGGCAGCACCGAGACGCGCTTGAGATAGTCCTGGCCGCGGCCGAGCAGCTTTTCGGTGAGCGACTCGTCCATGCCGTGGCGGCGGAAGAACAGCCGCTGCGCCTCGCGCCGCTCCTCGGTGCCGCGGTTCTGGTGATAGACCGATTGCAGATATTCGACCTGCGACATCACCAGCGGGCAATTGAAACGCTCGACGATCCACCCCGCGAGACCGACATGATCAGGGTGCGAGTGAGTGACGATCAGGCGCGTGATGTTGACGCCCTTCAGCGGTCCATCGAACAGCTTGGTCCAGGCTTCGATCGTCTCCTCGTTGCCGAATCCGGCATCGATCATCGCGTAGCCGTCGCCATCGGCGAGCAGGTAGATGTTCACGTGGTTGAGGCGGAACGGCAGCTTCAACCGGGCCCATAACACGCCGGGCCTGACCTCGACGATCTGTTCGGGGCCGGGGTGCTGTTCCCAGGGGTAGCGCAGGGCCTCGGCCGAGGACTGTGCGGTGTCGGTTTTTGAGCTCATGCTACCCGCTTAAACCCAGCGCGCGCGGGGCGCCAGCCGAAAAAGGACGGGCCATGCTACTCCGCATGGCCGGCATACCGGCCGTTTTCCGTAGCCCGGATTGCGCGCAGCTTCATCCAGGCTACGGGCCGGCGTCCCTACGCCGCCCGCATGTCGTTGAGGAATGCATCGATCTCCCCGCGCAGCATATCGGCCTCGCGCCTGAGCGCGTCAGAGGCGTTCAGCACCTCGCTGGCCGCAGCGCCGGCTTCGGCGGACGCGGTGGAGACGCCGATGATGTTGCTGGAGACTTCGCTGGTGCCGCCGGCGGCATGCTGGATGTTGCGGGCGATTTCGCGCGTGGCGGCGCCCTGCTCCTCGACTGCGGCGGCGATCGTCGTGGTGACGTCGTTGATCTCGCCGATGATCCGGCCGATCCCCTGGATGGCGCCGACCGCGGAGCTCGTGATCTCCTGCATGCTGGAAATCTGGGTGCGGATCTCTTCCGTCGCCTTGGCGGTCTGGCTCGCCAGGCTCTTCACCTCGGAGGCGACCACCGCGAAGCCGCGGCCGGCTTCGCCCGCGCGCGCCGCCTCGATGGTGGCGTTGAGCGCGAGCAGATTGGTCTGCGAGGCAATGGTCTGGATCAGGTCGACCACGACGCTGATGCGGCTCGCGCTGTCGGCAAGGCTCTGTACGGTGGCATCTGTCGATCCCGCTTCATCGACGGCTTTCTTGGCGATCTCGGCCGAGGTGACCACCTGGCGGCTGATCTCCTGGATCGAGGAGGACAGCTGCTCGGTGCCGGCCGACACGGTCTGCACGTTGACCGAGGTTTCCTCCGCCGCGGAGGCGACCGCGTTCACCAGCGCGCTGGACTGGTCGGCAGTGTTCGACATGCTCTGCGCGGTCGATTGCATCGAATTGGCCGATTGCGCCAGATTGTCGAGCGCGGAGCGCACCGTGCTTTCGAATTCGGCGATCTTCGCCTCCATGCGCGCGGCACGCTCGGCCTTGGCGATCCGGTCCTTGTCCTGCGCGTTCGTCAGTGCGCGGGTCTCGATCATGCTTTCCCGGAACACTTGCAGCGTGTTCGCCATCACCGAGATTTCGTCGTTGTGGTTCTTCGAGCGGTAGATCTCGGTTTCGAGATCGCCGTTCGCCAGCAGCTGCATCGATTGATGCAAGGCGCCGATCCGGCGCAGGATGTTGCGGCCGACATAGAGCCAGACGAACAGCGCCGAGCCGACCAGCATCAACGCGCCCAGCGCCAGCATGACTGACGTCGCGAGCGAAATCTCCTGCCGCGCCGCGAAGGTCGAGGCGTTGGTCTCCTTCTGCACGCCTTCGACGAGCTGCTGCACGCTGATGCCGAGGCCGACATTGAGCTTGCGGGTCTCGTCCAGGATGGTCTGACCGTAGTCGATGGAGTCGAGCTCCTTCTCGCGCAGATTGAACACGCCGGTCTTGCCGGTGCCGAGTGCGAGCAGCTTCTCCGCCGTCTCGCGCAGCATCTTGTTGCCCTGGTTGTCCGGCAGCAGATCGAGGTTCGAGCGCAGGCGTCCCTGTGCCGTCTTGAATTCCTTCTGGATGTCGTCGAGCTTGTCGCTCGTGCTGGCCGACAGCGCCGCGCTCATGTCGGCGGCAGCGAGATTGCCGCTGGCGACGACGTTGCCGAGCTGACCGACGGTCTGCGCGGCGTCGGTTGCATCCGCGGCTGACATGTCGGCCGAACCGAGAATGGCGTTGACGCGGGTCTGCGCGTCCAGCATCGCCGGACTCGCGGCGCCGACGAACGCGCCCTGCGCACTGCGAAGCGCGTCATATTGCTTATCATGGAGCGCCGCGATATCGAGCCGTTCGCGGGCGGCCTTCGCCAGGCTCTGAGCCGCCTCGTTGATGCTCTTCATGGTGTCGCTGAGGCCGGAGACGACGCTCTTGTCGGCGCCGAGCTCGATGATCTCGTTGAGCTTCTGCTGCGTCTGCTCCTGCAATTCCCTGAGCTTCTTGGTGCGTTCATTCAGGGCGTCCTCGCTTTGCGCCGCAAGCAGGGCTGGCCCCTGCGCCGCAAGGCTCGCGCTCAGTGCCGACAATTGCAGGCTGGCGGAAAGGCGTGGAATGTCCCGCCCGCTGAGTTCGGTCATGCGTCCGCCGAGATTCTGCAGCGCGAGGCCAGCGCCGGCCGCGATCACGAGGCCCATGCCTGCGATCACCGCGAAGGCCGCGAACAGGCTGCCGCGCACGCCCCATTTCGGCATTTTGAAACGAGGACGGAAACGGCCAAGGAAGCCGCCAAGGCCCAGACGGATCGCCATCGAAATTCCCCCAATGTTCTTTTGTTTGTGGGCGGCAGTATCGGCAGCACCGGTTAAAAAATCGCAATTGGCGCAATTGGTTGCGCATGTTCCGCAGGGCGAAAAAAGAAGGGCCGGCAACGAGGCCGGCCCTTCAGCGCGATAAGGTTTTGATAACCGATCAGTAGCGCGCCACAGCCGGGCTTGCCCAGTTGAAGCGGTAGTTGACGCCCGCCTTGAAGGTATGGTCGTCGGTGGTGAAGTTGCCGGTGCCGGCCAGCGGGCCCGCGGTGAAGTGCGCGTCGCCGAAATTGTAGTACTGGTACTCGGCCTTGGCCGACCAGTTCGGGGCGAACATGTATTCCAGGCCGGCGCCGAGGGTGTAGCCGTTGCGGTGATCGCCATCGATGATGAAGCCGGTCGGAACGCCGCCGACGGTCACCTTCTCGTTGTTGTCCGAATAGGCGTAGCCACCCTTCACATAGAGCAGGCCGGGACCCCAGGTATAGCCGACGCGGCCGGTGATCGAGCCGAGGCCGCGCTGATCGTTGGTGTAGGCGACGCCGCCCGGGAACACCGCGCCGACGCTGCCGGAGAGCCAGGAATACTGGCCTTCGACGCCGACCACGAAGTTCGGGTTGAGCTGCCAGTCAGCACCGACCTGCACGCCACCGAGGAAGCGGCCGTTGCCATTGTTGCCGGTGGAGAGGCCGTTGAAATTGTTGTCGCTGGAGAACGCGCCGCCGACATGGGCGCCGAGATAGAAGCCGGTCCAGTTGTAGATCGGTGCCGCATAGGCCGGGGCCGGAGACTTGTAATAATTGCGCGCGCCGAGATCGGCGCCGACGGCCGGCGCAGCCGCACCCAGCGCGAGCAGCGCAACGGTCGCAAACAGAAACTTCTTCATGGTCTTGAACTCCAACACTTTATGTCCCCGGCAGGCGCGCTGTTTCGCGCCGTCGTTGGTTTTGCAGATAGCTCGCTTTTGACGAAAATGCTGTCACATCCGTGGCGCAGCGAGAGCCAACCCAACTTATTGGGGCGCAAACGATTTTCGTGCTTAATGCCGGCTTAAGAAGTGCTGAAGGAAGGCTTAACTTCGCGCGTGACAGGTAACTTGTGCGCACCTCTTGTTAACCGAGACGCCGCCGCGCCTCATCGCGCATCTGCGCGCGAAAGGCCGCGCGCTTCGCGGGCCGGTCTTCCTCGCGGACGTCATGACGATCGAAGATGTCGAACTTCTCCAGGATCGGATAGCGCTCGCTCGCCATCGCGAGCACGCGCAGTATCTTGGTCGCCTCCGGCGAGGGACCGCTGACCTCCCAGCGCCGGATGGTGTCGGCGCCGCCTCTCTCCGGCAATCCGCACAGCCTGGCCATGTCGGCTGCAGTGAGCTCGCGCTCGAGGGCATCGGAGAGATCGTTGCGAAGCTGCTTCAGTTCGGCGCCGGTCATGCTGTTTGCGTCCAGGGAAATCACGGAACGCAACGCAGTAGCGCTGATTCGGGTCCGTCCGAAGGCGGCAGTTGCGTGCCCGCGCTCCGGCACCTTCGCCCGCGCACGGAGTTATGAATGGAGACCTGTGGAAATTTCCCTATGAGTGAACACTTGGCATGACGGGGCGCACCGGGCGAAAGGATCAGCCATGAGAACCATCAGACTCGCGATCGCCGCGCTCGTCACGACCGGACTGCTTGCTACGCCTTTCGCGGCTGAAGCAAAGAAGGTCCGGTCGAGCCGGCATTACAGCACCGGTGTGGTGGCGCCGACCTATGGCGGTGTCGGCGTGCCGGCCACGCAGCCAACGGGGCCCTACGGGTCATCCGGACAGACGGTCGGCACCGTTACCGCGCCGTCGATCGGCTCGTACAATTGGCCTTCGGTCGGCGTGACTAACGCGGTCCCCACCTGGAGCAACACCACGAGATAGAGGGCGCTTCGGCGACGTGGACGCCGCTCTCCGGATCGACGCGTGCCGCTCACCGATCCGGAGAGCAGATAAAGCGCAATCAGCAATGTGGTGACCGACAGCATCGTCGCGATCGGCGCGAAGCATCCCATCGAAACTGGGCGTCCGCTGCTAAATTCCGCGGCCGGTCTGTTGACCGATCACGCAGCGCCATGCCGCCAGGCGCTCGGCCGGGTGCTGGTTCATCCATTCGGCGAGCTGCGGCGCGCCCATCAAGCAGGACTGCACCGAGACCTGCGCAAAATCCGAGCTGGTGACGAGCTGCTCGTGGCAATTGGAGGGAGAGGCGAGGCTGCAGAGCACGGCGATGATTTTGATCACGACAGGTTACCCCCGTCGCGGCCGATGAATGCGCGGCCGATCGTCGGCTCGTCCTGCCCCTCGTTGGCCGCATCGGCCGGCGGGAAGATGCTGTCGTAGATCGCGCGTGCCTCCTTGATGAGGCGGGCTCGCTCGCGCTCGGATTTCGAGACAAACCGAATAACTTCGCCCATGTTGGCTCCGACTATCAGTGGGTGGTCCGTCATCAGATGACGTCAATCATTCAATCGTCATCTATGGTGTCGCCTTCGGCTTTGAAGCGTCGGGGCCGGTCACGACCGGATAAAAAGCACGTGACCGAGCTCCCGGAACCGAATGTCCCGGTGTGGCTCATGCGCTGGGTTGCAAGGCTGTCCACCACGTCACGTTCCCTGTACGGCTCCAGGCGGCAATCGAACGATTGCTGGCCTCAACTTATCCCTTGCAAAAATCAGCAAGGATAGTCTTACGAAAGCAAATGCTGCTCGATCGAATATGTTTCGTTGCGCGCAGCGAGCAAGTTTTGGAACCATCACGAAGATCGATGAACGACGACAAGCCGCCTCAGGCCACCTGCTCCTTCCGTCCCGGCACTGCCGCGAGCAGCTCGCGCGTATAGGCGTGCTCGGGCGCGGCGGCGCGCCACCGACGATTTGCCGGAGCCGGATTCGCCGACCAGGCCAAGCGTCTCGCCTTTGAGATGTTGAAGTTGACCGCGCGCGCGGCAAGCAGCGCGACCAGGGTCGATACAAGGCCAACGAGTAGCGACACGCGCGCGCCAAAAATCATGCCGGCGAACACGTCGCGGCGCTGGATCACGGCGTCGGAAAGACCTTTCGCACGCGCCGTCTTGACGAAGTCGAGCCGCTTCACCTCCAGCATCGAGGCGCGCGTCATACGGGTGTAGGTCGCCATGAAGAACAGGCGGAGCGTCATCGCCGGCATGATCAGGTGTTTTGCGACGTCGACCGCGTGGGCAAGGCCGGTGAGGAGTTGAGAACGACGATCCCGAACAGGACGATCACGCCCTTCAGCACACGCTGAGCGACGAAGGAGAGCATCTAGACTCGTACGCTAGTTGGTTGAGGCGGTCTTGCCGCGAAGGACACCTCTCCCCAACGGGGGCCCCAACGAGGAGAGGTCGCGCCGAAGGCGCAGGTGAGGGGGATCAGGTTCCACGAGAGAGCGTAACCCTCACCCGGATCGCATCTGGCGATGCGATCCGACCTCTCCCTATGGGAGAGGTGGGCACCGCCGATGCCTCAGCGTCTCGATACGGTTTCATCGTGAAGCAGCCGGTATCTTGGAACGACACCGCAGCAGAGATCTGCCGCGGCGTCGCATGGAATCCCTCACTTGTCGAGCCATGCGTCCTTGAAGCCGTCATTGACCCCGATCCCCGTGGTGATCAGGTTCTTGACCTTGCAGCGCATGATGGTCGGGAATTGCAGCTCGAGCATCCAGGCCACCGGCACGTCCTCGACCAGGATCTTCTGCGCCTTCTCGTAGATCTCCTTGCGCTTGGAATCGGGCGTCGCGACCGCGCCCTCGGCGAACAGCTTGTCGATCTCCGGGTTGGAATAGCCCTCGACGTTGTTGAAGACCTGCCCCTTCGCGATGTTGCCGGAGATATAGTTGCGGCCAACCCCGAGCGCGGGATCGCCGTACTGGTAGAGATAGGTGAAGGCGATGTCGTAATCCCAATCGCCGATCTTCTGGTTGCCGCCGGCAACGTCGGTGGCGATCGTCTCGATGGTCATGCCGACGTCCTGGAGGTTCTGCTTCACCGCTTCACCCCAACGCTGCCAGGTCTCGCCATAGGCGAGCGGCAGCAGGCGGATCTTCTCGCCCTTGTAGCCGGCCTCCTTCAGCAGCGCCTTGGCCTTGGCCGGATCGTAGGGATATTTCTTCACATCGTCGGTGTAGTACTTGATGGTCGAGGCCGACGGGCCGGTGGCGACCTTGCCGAGCCCGTTCCAGATCACGTCCTTGGCGAAGTCACGGTCGATCGCATACATGATCGCCTGCCGCACCCGCTTGTCCGCGAGCGGCCCCTGGCGGTTGTTCAGCCACAGCCAGGCCAGCGGCGAGAAGAACTCCCAGCCAGCACCGGTGACGCAGGTATCCTTCAGCTTGGACAGCCGCGGCACGTCGAAATTCTCGACCGAGCCGCCCGGCAACACGTCGACCTTGCCGGTCTCATACGCCACCGAGCGCGCGGCGGCGTCGGGGATGATCTGCCAGTAAATCTCGTCGAGATAGGGCTTGCCCTTCTCGTAGTAGTTCGGGTTCTTGACCAGGCGGATGAACGAGCCCTTCTGCCATTCCTTGAACATGAAGGGGCCGGTGCCGACCGGCGCGTTGTTGTAGGGATTGGTTTTCCAGTCGGTGCCTTCATAGAGATGCTTCGGCACCATCGGCATCGAGCCGACCTCGAAGATGCCGAGGAACGGGCCGAACGGCTGCTTCAGCGTGAACACCACCGTGTAATCGTCCGGCGTCTCGACCTTCTCGAGCTGGGCCAAGTTGGTGCGGGCACGCGCATGGGTCTGCTTCAGCATCTCGATCGAGAACAGCACGTCGGCGGCGGTGAAGGGCTTGCCGTCATGCCAGGTCACGCCCTTCCTCAGCTTGAAGGTATAGGTCTTGGCGTCCTCGCTGACGCTCCAGCTCTCGGCAAGTTCCGGCTGCGGGTCGAGCTTGGGGCTGTAGCGCAGCAGTCCCTCGAAGATGTTGCCTGACACCATCTGCACCGGGCCGTTCTGGACCATCGCCAGCATCAGGCCGGGCGGCTCGGGCTGGATCACGGCATTGATCACGCCCCCCGTCTTCGGCTCTTGCGCCAGCGCCGAGGCCGCAAGGCCGCAAGCCAGGAGGAGACCAAGCAACACTCGTTTTGGCATGTCGTATCTTTCTCAAGCGAGACCGGCCGTAAACACTCCGCACGTCCTCGCGCGCAAAGCGACGGCCGGTCCATCCCAGTCCCCATCCGACATCGAGGCTCACACAGCCTCGTTCGGCGCGGCAAGATGAAAGTCTCGACAGTGTTCGCACAAAAAATGTACAGCGCGTCGTGTTTTGATGGATTGACCTCTTGTCGCGGGGCATCCGTCATGTCGGTCGCTGGCCGACATGACGGTGTCGCGACACAGCGTCGCGGTGGGCCGCCGATGAGAGCGCTCTCGTGCCAGCTGGGAATAGGCCGCGCCGGCCGGCGATCAGTCAGAAGCGGTTGCGCCGCCCAATTTGATCCGCATCAAAGTCGAACCGCTGCTTTTGCGATCGAATGGCTACTGCGGACGCGGCACTGCGCGTCCCGTTCCCTTGAGCCGTGAGACGATCGATGGACATCCAGGGCACGATCATCCCTGCGGGTGACGATCGTGGCCCCGACGTCGCCGGCCTCGATCCAGCGTCCGAGCCTGGCGTGCAGCACTGCTTGCAATGCTGAGCAATGCCGGCCTGCGCCCGACCCGCCAGCGCCTGGCGCTCGGCCAATTGCTGTTCCAGGGCGGCCATCGCCACGTCACCGTAGAGAGCCTCTATGCCGAGGCAATTGCGGCCAGCGCGCATCTGTCGCTTGCGACGGTCTACAACACCCTGAACCAGTTCACCGAGGCTGGCCTGCTGCGCCGGATCGCCGCCGACGGCATCAAGTCGTTCTTCGACACCGACACATCCGTGCATCCGCATTTCTATCTCGAAGGCGAGGACGTGCTGGTCGACGTTGCCGAGCGCCTGGCCTTCACCAAGGTGCCCGAGGCGCTTCCCGGCCACGAGATCGCGCGGCTGGACGTCATCGTCCATTTGCGCCGGAAGCGAGCGTAGCGCTTACCCTCCCCCTCCAGGACCCTCCAAGGGATGGTCAGAGGTATCACCGCAGCCCGGCCCGGCGGAATCCCTCCAGATAGTGTTCGCGATCCCCGTCATTGGCCCACGGCAGTTGCGTCGCGATCCAGTGCAGCGAGATGCCCGGCTGGGTGCGGCGGAGCTCGGTGAGCGCCATCTCCGCAAGCGTTCCGTCGCCTGTCATGCCGGCGGAGACGGCGAGCACGCGGTAGGCGCCGGTGAGGTCGCCGCGGTGGCGGATCGCCTCGCGCGCCAGCGCGATGGCTTCGTCATACTGCCGCTCGGTGAAACGCGCATAGGCAGCGATGCCGTGATAGATTGCCAGTGACGGATCGCGCGGCGACAGCAGGATCGTCCTTTGCGCGGCCTCGAAGGAATCCTTCGCTCGTCCGGCATAGGACAGCGCCAGCGCGTAATAGCTCTGCGCCAGCGAGAAGTTCGGATTGAGCGCGAGCGCCTGCTCGAACTCGGACAGCGCATCCGCAAGCCTGCGGGTCGAGAAGCAGACGCTGCCGAGCGCGGCATGCGCCCAGGCATCCTCGTGGTCGCAGCGCACCGCGGCGAGCGCGGCGGCTTCCGCGGCCGGCGCAACCGCGGCCAGCTCGGCCCAGCCGAGATGCACGCCGAACATGTCGTTCACGGCCAGCACCGACAGCGCCTGGCCGTAATTCGGATCGATGGCAACCGCGCGCTCGAGCAGTGCCCGCGCGGCCCCGTGATCCTGCCGGGTCACGCGCCAAAAATGCGACAGCGCGCGCATCAAGAGGTCCCAGGCGTCCAGGCTCGCAGGCGGCTTGCGATGGCTGCGAAAATTTTCCGCCGCGTGGATCTGCGGCTCGATCGCCGCAGCGATCGCGTTGGTGATCTCGTCCTGCACGGAGAAGACGTCGACGAGCTCCCGGTCGTAGCGCTCCGCCCAGATATGTCTTGCTGACACGGCGTCGTTGAGCTGCGCGGTGATGCGCACCCGGTTGTCCGCCTTGCGCACGCTGCCTTCGACGATGTAGCGGACGCCGAGCTCCTCGGCGATCTGCCTGATGTCGACCGCGCGCCCCCTGTAGGTGAAGGAGGAGTTGCGCGCGATCACCAAGAACCAGCGCTGTTTCGACAGCGCGGTGAGGATGTCCTCGCTGATCCCGTCGCCGAAATAGTCCTGCGCGGGATCGCCGCTCATGTTTCCGAAGGCGAGCACCGCGATCGCCGGACGGTCCGTCATGCGCAGGGGAGCGGGCTTGGCTTCCGCCCGCGCGGCGGACGCTGCCATTTCTTCGCGGACCTCGCCGACGAAGCGAAAGCCCTTGCGCGGAATGGTCTTGATCAGCCGCTGGATAGCGCCGTCGTCGCCCACCGCCTTGCGCGCGGCGTTGATCCGGCTGTTCAGGGCGGAATCCGAGACGATGCGGTCGCTCCAGATCTGGCTGATCAGGTCATCCTTACTGACCACACGCGCTCGTTGCGTGACCAGATAAAGCAAGAGATCGAACACTTGCGGCTGCAACGGAACGGCTGCCCCGTCGCAGGTGAGCTCCCGAAGATCGCTGTCGAGCACCTTGTTTTCAAAGCAAAATCGCACGTTTTCGTCGTCTCAAGCAAAAATCAAAGTCGTCTCAGGCGAAAATCAATCGTCCGCGAAAGTCGGGAGACGTCCGATCCGGCATGGTGCGAAGACCAAACCGTGCCGATGCCTCGGCACAACGGAGCGTTTCATGACCCAACTCGATGACCAGGTTCATTCCATCGGCCCGGAGGTTACGGGCTCGCGCATTTTCAGGTTCATCGCCTTTCTGTACGGAATTGCGGCATATCTCGTGTTTTTCGTCACCATTCTCTACGCGATCGGCTTCGTCATGGGCGTGATGGTGCCCAAGACCATCGACACCGGAGCCGAAGCGCCCGTCGTTCGCGCGGTCATCATCAATCTGCTGCTGATGTCGCTGTTCGCCGTTCAACACAGCGTGATGGCGCGCCAGCAATTCAAGGCGTGGTGGACGCAGTTCGTCCCCAAGCCGGTCGAGCGCAGCACCTACGTGCTGTTCGCGAGCCTGTCATTGCTCCTCCTGTTCTGGCAGTGGCGTCCGCTGCCGGCGGTCATATGGAACGTCGAGAACCCGGATCTTGCCGTAACGGTGGTCACGCTGTCCTTCGCCGGCTGGGTGCTGGTGTTCACCTCGACCTTCATCATCAACCATTTCGAATTGTTCGGCCTGTCTCAGGTGACCGATCATCTCGTCGGCAGGGAAGCGGCGCCGCCGCGTTTCAAGACGCCGCTGCTCTACAAGTTCGTCCGGCATCCGATCTATCTCGGGTTCATCGTCGCGTTCTGGGCGGCGCCGACCATGACTGCGGGTCATCTGATGTTCGCAGCCGTGACCACGCTCTACATCTTCGTCGGCATCGCGCTGGAGGAACGCGATCTCGTCGATCTCTTCGGCGACGAGTACCGGCGGTACAAACAACGGGTGTCGATGCTTATTCCCTGGCGCCGGTCGGTGTAGTCTCGGCCTCGCCTCGCGCGTTCCCCGAAAGGCGCGCGCGCGAGGCGCCGACGCGCGATAACATAAAACGGAGACGTCCAATGAAACATGTCGGAAACTGCTTCTGTGGCGCGGTCACGGTCGAGGTCACGGGCGCGCCGGAGGCGATGGGCTATTGCCATTGCCGCTCCTGCCGCTCCTGGTCGGGCGGTCCGGTCAACGCCTTCACCCTGTGGAAGCCGGAAGCCGTGCGCATCACCGAGGGCGCGCAGCATGTCGAGACCTTCGCCAAGACGCCGCAGAGCCAGCGCAAATATTGCAGGAAGTGCGGCGGCCATCTCATGACCAACCATCCCCCGCTCGGTCTGATCGACGTTTTCAGCGCCACCATCCCAACACTCGCGTTCACGCCCGGCGTCCACGTCAACTATGCCGAGACCGTGCTGCCGATGCGCGATGGCCTGCCCAAGCTGAAGGATTTCCCCGCCGAGTTCGGCGGCAGCGGCGAGATGATGCAGGAGTAGCGGCCGTCATTTGAAGGCCAAAAGGCCGAAGCTCGGCTTCGGCCTTTCTTGAGGGGGCGGCAGAGCGTTGCCCTCTCTGCCTTCTCTCAAGGGCTAAGAATGAAACACTAGCCTCCGCGGGATTCAACGACCTTGCGGCAGGACTCCGAGAGCTTCGACTTGTTCTCGCGCAGACAGGCATTCATCTGCGGCGGCTTGCCGATAGGCTCGGCGCAGAATTTGCCGGCGTCGCCACGGCAGGCCATTTGCTCCTGGGGCGATGGACCGGACTGTGCAGCAGCGGGCAGGGCGGCAGCAGTGAGCAGCAGCGCGGCAACAACCGAAATCTTCATAAAGCACCTCTTTGAAGAGCTGGCGGAACGCCGGATTTTCCTGGCCCCATCCGACGCGCACCAGCGTGAGCATCGCTTCGCCGGTCTCCTTGTCGGCCTGCGTCCTTGCCCGTTTCCGCCAGCCCACGGCGTAGCCGCCAAAAAGTACGAGATGGGAGACGCGCTCGGGGTGCCGAACCGCGTAGGCGATCGATACGGCGCAGCCCTGGGAGACGCCGAGCAGCGCGAAACGATCGATACCCGCGGCATCGACGACGCTTTCGAGGTCGTCAACGAAGTGATCGAAGGTGACGTCGGGCACCTCGCGATCGGAAAGACCGTTGCCCCGCGCATCGTAGCGGATGCGGGTGTGCTCACTGGACAGCTCGCGGTAAAGATGCCGCCAGATCGGGCTTTCCAGGTCGAATTCAAGATGGGTCATCCAGTTGCCGGTCTTGACGATCGGCGGACCCTGGCCGGTCTTGGCATAGGCCAGTTGCACGCCGTCTTTCGTCTGACAGAAGTGGATATTCTGTGCATCGGCGGCAATCGGCCGTGCCGGCTCCGACGCGCTCAAAACCGCAATGTCCGGAAGCGACATGATGTCCTTGGCTGCAAGTCCATATACACCGACAGCGCGGGCGATGTTCTTCACCGTCTGCTCGCCGAGATCGGCGAAAGCGAGCGACAGCTTGTCCCTGATTTGCTCGTTCGCCGCGCGCGAGATGCAGACGCCGCCGGGTTCGCACAACCCCTCGAGCCGGGCGGCGATGTTCGCGGCGCTCAAATCGCCATAGCGCCTGCCGCACGGCCGTTTGCTCCCCAAGCGCGGTTTCCTCCCTTGGAGGCTTTCGGACGCCGGCCGCCGAATATGCGGTCCCGTCCTTCATGCGGCCGACATCCGAAACCCATCACACAAGCAGCCGATCACGCTCAAGCGGGTGACTTCCGCTTTGCCTTGCGGAGCCGACGTTTATGACAACACGTCCTAGCTCCGCTCACGAAAGATCGAGCCGCGGCGGCGGATAGCGCCGGGCCAGCACCGACAAGGATAGATGCCGTTCGTCTTCCGGCAGCTCCAGATAGGCCAGTACAAGCGCCCGCTTCCAGTCTCCGACGCCGAAATCCATCGCCGTCCACTTCTGCGGCTCGGGCCCTTCCAGCCCTCGAACCCAGACGAAATAGCGGGGAAGGTCGTCCGCGTCCGTCGTGCGTCTCCTGGCCATCAGACTGTCCACTGCATCACATCGGTTGCCACGGGATATAGGTGCCGGCGCGGGGAAGTCGAACGCCCGACGGCGGCCTGTGCGCGATGCTTACGGTTGAGCGGTAGGTGCCGCCTTCGCCCCGCGCCCCGCGCAGGGCAATCGCATCCCCGTGGCCATCCTTCGAGACGCCCGCCTTTTAGCGGGCCCTCAGGACGAGGGCCGAGTGCGCGGCGGCAGTTTCAACGGCACTGATGCCGCTTAGCCTCATCCTGAGAGCCTGACCGAAAAAGGGTGAGCGGTTTCGGCGGGCCTGTGATTCCTTCGGATTTGCAAAGATTCGAGGGAGGACACCATGCCGTGGACCAAAGCCGCTCGTCTCTAAAGCGCGATGAGATTTGGATGAATCGTCATCGCGCTTTAGCTTGTTGTTTACGCATGATCTTTCCGGAAAACCGCTTCGCACTTTTCCGGATCATGCTTTAGTATCAGTGCAGTGGACTGCGTTACACAAGTGATCTGACCGATGCCGAGTTGGCGTCGATCGCCCGGAAGATGCCGCGGCGACGGCGATTGGGCCGGCCGCCGAGGAGACCGCGAAGCGGTCGTCTCGAAGGACGAGGCGCGCGCTCAGCTTGCGGGCAGCCAAGGTCAAGAGGCTGAGCCAAAGATTCCGATTGACCGAAATTCGGAAATATCGTATATCCCGCTCACCCCGGCCCATGGACAAGGGGCGTTTCGCGATCGTCGCGATATGCGGGCCGGGTGGCGGTGGACGTGGAGCGCATCGGCGCGCATGCGATCGCAGGGCGGGCTTGGCCCGTGAGCGGTAGAGCGGCGCGCACACGACCGGTGCGATTCCGCGTACGGCAAAAGCGTGTGGTCCTGACGCCCGGGGTCTGTGCGTCAAGGCTTGCGGTGGTGAAGCGGCCCGACCGGGTGCGCGCATCAGTCATCGGCAAGACGACGGGGGCAAAAGTGCATCGCTCCCCGGGGAGAGCGCGCCATAAGCCGTCGAACCACTGCGCAGGGAAAGGTCGGGATGTCCGGGCTGCCCTGTATGCCGCTGTGCATCTGTCTTCGCGCAATTTGCGCACAGCGGGCCGCGGGTGCCAGCCGGCGCCCGGCCTTCCCTGCGCCCTTTCTTTAGGAAAGGGCGTCAAGAGAAGCACAAGACTCGGGCGTCATGCGTCGCGAGCCGGTACAGGCGCGTCTTGCGATCGTTTGAAATTGAAGGATGGCCCGCTCGTCAATTAGCGCACAAGTCGCAGGTCGCCACGCGGTTGATATCGGCGAGGCGGCGTTCGGCGTTTCCGTGCAGATCGAGGCTGGCGAGCAGGGTCAGCAGGCGCCGATAGGCGCGCTCGGCAATTTCGACCGGCAGCGGAGCCTCCTCAAAGGCTTCGACATAGCTGCCGATGATGCCGCTGAGCAGGCGGCAAAGACCGCGCTGCGCGGGATCGTCCCGGCCGAGCGTCTCGAGCTTTTGCTGAAAGATCTGGAAGGTCCGCAAGCCGTGGTGTTGCTGCGAAAGCCACGCGTGCAGGTCGTTCATGTGAGCTCCTTCGAGTTATGGAAGAAGCTACTGGTTTATACAGGGAGGATGTGGGGATGGCTAGGGGAGGGAGAGCGGGGCCTGCCGGGACAGTCCGTCTTCGCCAAGAGGCTTCGCCGGACACGCTTCGCCCTTCGGCTTGGCGACCGCGCCACGCGAAGCGTGGTGCCCCTGGCCGGAATCGAACCAGCACTCCTTGCGGAACTCGATTTTGAGTCGAGCGCGTCTACCAGTTCCGCCACAGGGGCCCTCGGTCGGCCCCAAAGGCGGCGTCGCGAAGCCGGCGGACTATAGCCATGGACGAGGCGGGGTCAACCCGCGCCAAAGTGATCCCGGCCGTTCTCGACAGCCGCATGGGCCGCGGCTAGAGGCTTGGAGCGCCAGAAATGCGAAAGAGGCTGCCGTGACCACCGAGAGTGCCGCCATGCATGCGTTCGAGCCGACCGCCATGAGGCCCGCGCTGGCCGCCTCGGCTCTCGTCACGCTGATCGCTGCAGCGACGATCGCGGGCGCCTGGTTCTTCCAGCTCGTGCTGGAGATCCTGCCCTGTCCGTTGTGCCTGGAGCAGCGCTACGCCTATTATCTCGCGATTCCGCTCGGTGCGCTCACGGCGATTGCGGCGCGAAGCGGTGCACCGCGGCCGCTGCTGCTCGCAGGGCTCGCGATCCTCGCGCTGGCGACGCTCGCCAATGCCGGCCTCGGCGCCTATCATTCCGGCGTCGAATGGGGATTCTGGAAGGGGCCGACCGATTGCTCCGGTCCCGTCGTCAATCTCGGCAGTGCCGCTGATCTCTTGTCGAAGCTCGACACCGTGAAGGTGGTGCGCTGCGACGAGGTGCAGTGGCGCTTCCTCGGCCTGTCGCTGGCCGGCTACAACGTGCTGATCTCGCTGCTGATGGCCGCGATCGCGGCATGGGGATTTGTGCGGACGGCCAAGCGCTAAGGCCTAATCATCCACATCGTCCTGCGTGCGTCCGAACAGATGCACGATGCCCGGCGTTGCGATCGTCACGAAGACGAAACGCGAGAGGTGATGGGCGCCGACGAAGATCGGGTCGATGCGCAACGTCAGCGCCAGGGCCAGCATCGCGTCCATCGCGCCCGGCGCGAAGGCGACGACGACGTCGGAAAACTTCACCTGTGTGGTCAGCGCCACGATGCCGACGAAGATGGCGGAGACGGCGATGGCCACGGCAAACGAGCCCAGTGCCGCGCTGAGGTGACCGGCGAGCGTCTTGATTCGCATCCGCGCGAAGCGGCTGCCGATCAGTGCGCCGATGCCGACCAGCGCCACGCCGCGCACCCAGTTCGGCAGGCCGCCCTCGACCCATCCGGCACCATGCAGCACGCTGGATGCGATCATCGCGCCGAACATCCAGCTCGCCGGAAACTTGATCAGCCGCAACGCGAGCGCTGCGGCCAGCGAGGCTGCGGCCAGCTCGAGCAGGTCGAGCGGCGAGGCGATCGTCGTGGTCGGCGACGGCGCCGCCGAGGGCGCGACGCCCGCCAGCGCCAGCACCATCGGCAGCGCGGCGGTCAGGATGATGACGCGCATGGTCTGCACCACCGCAATGCCCGGCAGGTCGGCGCCGCGCTCGACCGCCAGGATGGTGATCTGCGACAGCGCGCCGGGGCTGCCCGCCAGGAAAGCCGAGGTGCGGTCCCAGCCATGGATGCGCTGGAGGTAATAGCTCGAGCCGAACGTGGAGCAGAACGTGGCGAGCGCAAGCAGGCCGATGGTGAGGGGATAGGCGCTGACCTGTTGGAGCAAATGGCGCGAGACCACCGAACCCAGGGAGATGCCGAGCAGCACCAGCACGGTCTGGGTCAGGATCGGCGGCAGTGCCAGCTGGCGGCCGGCGATCGCGGCGATTCCGACCGCGATCATCGAGCCCGAAATGAGCCCGCCGGGAAGGCCGGCGAGCAGAAACACCAGGCCGCCGGCGGTGCCGATGACGAGCGTCTCCACCGTGCTCAAGATCTTGGCACGGCTCGGCCATTCGAACGGCAGGGAGGCGGTGATTTGCTTCACGCCACCTTATTGCAAATCGGCAGGTGACGCACAATTGCAGGCTCGTCATGCCGCAATGCGCGACGCCTGCCGCGGATGCTCGCAGGCGATCGTGACGGACCTATTTCTTGTCTGCGGCGGGAGCGGCGGTGCCGGCCTTCGCTTCCTTCATGCAATCGCGGCGAAATTTCTTGCGCTCCTTGCCTTTCAATCCCTTGGCGTCCGCCTGCTTGGAGCATTCGAGCGACTCGGCCGAGCGCTCCTTCGGCGCCTTTTTGTCGGTGGTGGCAGCGGCATCGGTCTTCGTCTCGGTCTTGGCTGCCGGCGCGGCGGTCTGCGCGAAGGCGGTGCCGGTGACGAGCAGGGAGGCGAGGGCGGCGGCGGCGAGGCGGGACGTGAAGGTCATGTGGTGCACTCTGCTTGCGAGAATTGTGAAGGTCTGGGAACGTCGGCCCGCGTTGCTGAACGCGACATGAATGAGTTGAGCGGCCGGATCATTATATTTTGCCGGCGCAACCCGTCGCATCCTTGGTCGCAAGCGGCCGGCACGCTAGGATAGCAATCCTCGTTTCACCCCGTCGGGGAAGATCAAGCAGGAGACCCAGGGATGACCATTCAGACAAAATTGTTGTGTGCGATCGCCGCATCCGGTGTCGCGGCATTGCTGGCGAGCGCGCCGGCGCAGGCACTGACCGCGCAGGAGTGCAGCGCGAAATACCAGGCCGCCAAGAAGGACGGCTCGCTCGGGACCATGAAGTGGAATGACTTCCGCAAGGCGCAGTGCGGTGCCGATGCGACGCCTGCGGCTGCGGCTGCGCCCGCCGCTCCTGCCGAGCCGAAGCAGGCCAAGGAGGCGGCGCCGGCCGCGCCGGCCCTGCCCGCCGGCCCTGCGGTCTATCCGAACGCTGTCGATCCGAAATATGCCAAGGAGACGCCTGGAAAAGCGCGGCTGCACACCTGCGTCGACCAGTACAATGCCAACAAAGCCACCAACGGCAATGGCGGCTTGAAGTGGATCCAGAAGGGCGGCGGCTATTACAGCGAATGCACCAAGAAGCTGAAGGGCGCCGCCTGAGCTTCGAATTGGTTCGATGGCCGGAGCAACGCTCCGGCCATTTCGCCTGGATTCTTTTTCGAGCATGATCTTCCGGAAAACCGCCGCACACTCTTCCGGACCATGCTCAGTCGAGCAGCTTCTCGGCCGATTTCGCCACGAGCTGCGATCGCTTGCGCGGGCCACTCTCGACGAACAACAGGCTCTGGCCGAAGATGAAGCAGTAGAACAGGAAGGCCTGCGCGTCGGCCTCCTCGGCTATAAGGCCGGTCGCGCGATAGAGCTCGCTGACGTGCTTGAGCCGCGCCGCATCGACGCTCGCCACCGCCGCCGCGGCATTCTCGTCCGAGCGCGCCCATTGCCGGATCGCGAGCTCGATCGCCATCCCTTCCGGATTGAGCCGCTCCGAATAGAGCCGGATCACCGCCCTCAGCCGCTCGCGGGGGTCTTGTCCGTCGAGACTTGTCTGCTGCGCGATCGCGGCGATGCGTCCCTCGCGCCAGCCGTTCAGCATGGCATCGAGCAGCGCGGCGCGATCGGCGAAGCGTCGGTAGAAGCCGCCCTTGGTGACGCCGAGGTTCTTGGCGAGCACCTCGACCCGCACGCCCTCCACCCCTGCGCGGGCGAGCTCGCTGAAGCCCGCCTCGACCCAGACATCGCCCTTGCCGTCGCTCATGAAGGAACCTCACCCGATCTTGATACGGTGCCGTATTGCTAACGCGACACGGGTTTGATACGCTACCGTATCAATGCTCAAAGACGAAAATGCGGGAGGAAATGCGATGGAGCAGGAGGCGACCTATCGCGGCACGGTCTATCCGTGGCAATGCGACCATGTCGGCCACATGAACATCATGTGGTATGTCGGCAAGTTCGACGAAGCCAACTGGAATCTGTTCGCCCGCCTCGGCCTGACGCCGAGTTACTTGCGCAGCTCCGGCCGCGGCATGGCCGCCGTGCAGCAGAACATCGCTTACAGGCGCGAGCTGCTGGCCGGCGACATCGTCGAGATCCGCAGCCACCTGCTCGAGATCGGCGACAAGTCGATCCGCTTCCGGCACGACATGACGAACGCCGAGACCGGCGAACTCGCAGCGACGTGCGAGATCACCGGCGTGCACATGGACCGCCAATTGCGCAAGTCCGCACCGTTCGCCGACGCCATCCGCGAAGCTGCCTCGAGGCATCTCGCCGAACCAGCCGAGGCCTGAACCATGGCCGCTTTCGAGCCGAAAAACCCCGGCTATCGCGCGGCTTCTATCGCCATGTTCGACGGCCAGCCGGCTATGCGCACGCTCGGCATCGTCATCGTCCGTCTCGCGCCGGGCGAGGTCGAACTGGCGATGCTGCATGCGCCAGCCCTCACGCAGCAGAACGGTTTCATCCATGCCGGCATCATCACGGCCGGGCTCGACAACGCCTGCGGCGTTGCGGCCTTCAGCTTGATGCCGGCGGAGGCCGATATCCTCACCGTTGAATTCAAGACGACGCTGCTCGCGCCCGCCCGCGGCGAGCGTTTCGTCTTCAAGGCCGAGGTGGTCAAGCCCGGCCGCACACTCACCTTCTGCGAGGCAAAGGCCTACGCCGAGCATGACGGCAAGGTCTCGCTGATCGCCACGATGACCGCGACCTTGATGGCGATGTTGCCTCGCCTTGCGATTGCGCATGAACCGCGGGCATCCCGCGCATAGCGGCGATTGACAATCATGCGCGTGCATCCCTTGATGCGATGGTCATGCTTGCAAGTCTCGGCCTCATCCTGCTCTGCCAACTGATCGGCGAAGCCGTCGTGCGCGGCCTCCGCCTGCCATTGCCGGGACCCGTGCTGGGCCTCCTGCTGCTCCTGGTCCTGCTGATGGGGCGAGACCGCTTTGCGCTGCTCGCGCGCGGGCCGCTGCGCAATGACGATGTCGAGACGGCGAGCAAGGGCCTGCTGGCCCATCTCTCGCTACTATTCGTGCCGGCCGGCGTCGGCGTCGTGCAGAAGCTCGATCTGCTCGCGTCTCACGGCATTGCCATCATCCTGGTGCTCGCGCTGTCCGTGGTCGTCACGCTGCTCGCGACCGTGCTGACCTTTCGCCTCGTCAGCCGCCTGTTGAAGCAACAGGACGCGCGATGAAGGACAATCCATTTTCGCTGTGGGTCTATCTTTCGCAATCGCCGCTGCTGTGGTTGACCGTGACGCTGCTGGTCTATGCGACCACGGACGCGGTCTCGCTGGCGACGCTGCGCCATCCGCTCGCCAACCCCGTGCTGCATGCGATGTGGATCATCGGCGCGTTTCTACTCCTGACCGGCACCTCCTATACGACGTATTTCGCCGGCGCGCAGTTCGTGCACTTCCTGCTGGGGCCCGCCACCGTCGCGCTCGCCGTGCCGCTCTATGAAAATCGCAAGCGCGTGGTCGCCTCGATCGTGCCGATGCTGGTGGCGCTGTGCGCGGGATCGGTTACGGCCGTGGTGTCGGTGGTGTTGCTCGCCGAGCTGGCCGGCCTGCCGCGCGATGTTGTGCTGTCGCTGGCGCCGAAATCCGTCACCGCCGGCGTCGCCATGGGCATCGCCGAGTCCCTGCATGCGGACCCTTCGCTGGCGGCCGTCGCGGTCATCCTCACCGGCATCATGGGCGCCATCATCGTGACGCCGCTGATGAACCGCAGCGGCATCACCGATTACCGGGCCCGGGGCTTTGCCGCCGGCCTTGCCGCGCATGGCATCGGCACCGCCCGCGCGTTCCAGGTTGACGAGATTGCCGGCGTCTTTTCCGGCATCGCCATGAGCCTGAACGCGTTGGTGACCTCGTTCCTGGTCCCTCTGGCAATCACGCTGCTGGTGCGATGACATCGCTGCCGTGACACTCTATATGAGCTGTAACAATGTCTGGTCTCGATCCGTATCGATGGAGATGGGACCGAAACGGGACGAGATATGGCTGGATTTGGGAATAAGGGCCTTGTGCCGACGCGACGCGCGGCGCTGACGCTGATCGGGGCGGGTGCTCTCGCGATGGGTGGGATCGCCTCGGCGCGTGCGGCGATTGGCGATGACGAGGTGCTGACCGAAGCCAAGGTGCTGCGCGATCCCGACACGCCCGTCGCAGGCAATCCCGGCGGCAACATCACCATCGTCGAATGGTCCGACTACAACTGCCCCTATTGCCGCAAGCTCGAGCCCGAGCTGCGCCAGGTCGTCCAGGATGACGGCAAGGTGCGGCTGGTGATGAAAGACTGGCCGATCCTTGGGCCGGTTTCGGTTACGGCGGCGCGGACCGCGCTGGCGGCGAAATTCCAGGACAAGTACCACCAGGCTCATGATGCCATGATGGGCGTCAGCTCGCGCCTGACCGAACCGCGCATCAATGAGCTGCTCGCGGCCGCCGGGGTCGACATGGACCGGTTGAAGCGCGATCTCACGGGTCACGCCAAGGATATCGACGCCATACTCAAGCGCAACAACGAGCAGGCTGAAGCCTTCGGTTTCCGCGGCACGCCATCCTTCATCGTCGGCAAGTACCGCGTGCCCGGCGTGCTCAGCATGACCGAGTTCGAGCAGGTCATCGCCGACGCCCGCAAGGCCAAGATGAACTGACTCGCGTAGCGTTGATCGTGATCAGCACAAAGGCGCCGCCGCGGAGTTCGCGACGGCGCCTCGTTCATGATACGGCGTCGTTACTTCGACGAGATCCGGACCCAGTCCTTGTGCGCGCGATCGCGCAGCGCGTCCCAATCGGCCTTGGCGACGTCCCAGTTCACGATGGTGCGATTAGTGATCGCGACCTCGCCATTTGCGACTGACGACGTCTGCATTGAGTCATAGACATAGACGCCGCCCGCGAGCAGCAGCGCGCCCAGGATCATTCCGAAAAAAGTCTGCATGGCGAACCTCCGGTGACCGGCAACAACGTCGGCCCGGAGTGATGGTTCCGCGGGCATGCGGCGCATCTAAGGAGAGGTTGTTCATTTGCCATTCAGCCATTGCAGCAGCTCCGCGTTGATCTCGCGCGGATAGGTGTGGCTGAGGTCGTCGATTTCGCGATAGGTGACGTCGGCTCCGGCGGCGGAGAGCGACGCCTGCGTTTGCCGCGCGGTCTGCACCGGAAACATCCAGTCGAGTTTGCCGTGAGTAATGAAGACCGGCAGGCCTTGCAGGCGTGCTGCGTCCGCCATTTCCGCCATCAGCGGATGGAAGGTCGCCGCAACAGGCGCGAGGTGCGTGAAGGGTGAAGCGCCGTCGAGACCGGTGACGTAGCAGAAGGTGCCACCGTCGCTCATGCCGGTCAGAAGCATGCGCGAGGCATCGATGCTCCAGCGGCCGCGCACCGTATCGAGGATGCGCGCGAGGTTCGGCGTGTCGGTGTCATCGCCCATCAGCGCCCAGGTCGGGCCAGTCGCGGTCGGCGCCACCAGGATTGCGCCAAGACTGCGCGCATCGCGGAGCCAGCTCCAGAGAAAGCCGCGTCCGTTGCCGCTGCCGCCATGCAATGCCATCACCAGCGGCACGGCACGCTCGGGCATGTAATATTCGGGCACATAGACCGAGAAGCCGCCGCGGCTGCCGGGCTCATTGTGATCATGGAAGATGCCGGTGCGCTCGCTCGCGCCAACATTCAGTCGCGACAGCAGATCCTGGTTCTCGCGATTGGCGAGGTTGAGAAAGAAGCTGCTCACCGGCGGAAACTGCGCCGCCAGTGGATAGAGCGCCTCCTGCGCGCGAGGGACATGGCGCAGGGCCCGGAAGACGGCGACGAGATCGCCATTGTCACACTCGACCTCACGGATGCCGGCAAAGGCGGCAAGCGTCTCGTTGCAGGCGCGATCGAGCCGCTCGCGGAGGCCAGCGAACTGCTCCGGCCACGCTCCGATCGCGGTGTGTGCGGCCTGCAGCGCCTCGTCCGGTGTGCCGATTGCGTTCATCACGGAGGCGAAGGCCGGCGGGTGCAAATGCCGCTGGAAGAAGCCGAGCGCTTCCAGCGCATTGAGCAGCGGCGGCAGCACGGCCACGATGTCGTCCACCACGGCCTCGGTCATCGCCCGCTTCCTCGAGCCTTGGGATCAGTGCAGCTTCGGCGCCTTCAGGAGCTTGAAGCGATCGGTCGAGGTCACTGTGACGTCGAAGGTGACGCCTTCATGGTGCACGGTCAGCGGCACGTCGATGCCGGCGGGGCCGAGCGCCCACATCTTCTTGTAAAAATCGATCTGGCTCGTGACCTTGTCGCCGTCCACGGCGAGGATGACATCGCCGGTCTTGAGCTCGGCGCGGGCGGCCGGGCCGTTGCCGGAGATCCCGATCACCACCACGCGGTTGTCGATCTCGGTCGAGAAGAGCCCGAGCCAGGGCCGCGCCGGCTTGTTGACGCGGCCGAATTTGCGCAAGTCCTCCAGGATCGGCTTCAAGAGGTCGATCGGCACGTTCATATTGACGTGCTCGGCCTTGCCTTCCCGTTCGCGCTCGAGCTGGAGCGAGCCGATGCCGATCAACTCGCCGCGTTCGTTGAGCAGCGCCGTGCCGCCCCAGTTCGGATGTGCGGGACAGGTGAAAATGGCCTCATCCAGCAGATACTCCCAGTAGCCGGCGAATTCCTGCTTGGCCACGATCTGACTCGCGACGGAGCGCGTGCGGCCGCCGGCGCCGCCCACCACGACGCGGTCGCCGATCCGGGTTGCCGCCGACGAGCCCAGCGGCAGCGGCGCGACGTCGAGCCGGCCGAGCGCCTGCACCAGCCCGAACCCGGTCTCGGAATCGAAGCCGAGCGCATGGCCCTCCACCACGCGCCCGTCGGCGCGGTGCAGCCAGAGCGTTTCTGCCTCGGTGATGAGATAGCCTATCGTCAGCACAAGCCCATCGTCGATCACGACGCCGTTGCCGGCCCGTTCGGTGCCCAGCGTCTCGGCGCTGAAGGCATCCGGCGGGATCAGGGCGTGCAGGCCGACGACGGAGCCGAGCGCGCGGTCGAGATCGAAACCGTAGTCGCTCGCCCGCGGCTGGTTCGCCGGCGGCACTCTCCATTCGGTCAGAGTGCTCATGGAGTTCTCCTGGCTGAGAGCGTCACTCCGGCGGGTTAGCGGAACGACGCGCGAAGCACGCGTAATTTAAGCTGGAGCAGGCCGTCTTGAAAGCCTCGTTCCCAATATTCGTGAGAACGCCGGGTGAAATCTTTGAAAGGCACGGAAACACCCCTTTCACTGGGCGCCGTGCGATCCGGCATCGGCCGCATGGCTGCTGTCCGGCGGGATGCTAGGCGCCGCACAGCGAAGCTGCTAACCATTGCCGCTTCGTTTGACCTTGGGATCACGGACGACAACATGGACAACCGCAGCGACATCTGGCGTGGCATCGACACGATCAAGGCACGTTTCATCGACCTCAGCGACAGGGTCTGGGGCATGCCGGAGGTCTGCTACACCGAGTCACGATCGGCCGCCGAGCATCTCGCCGAGCTGCGCCATCAGGGCTTCCGCGTCACCGAGAACGTCGCCGGCATCCCGACCGCGTTGATGGGCGAGTGGGGCGAGGGCGGTCCGGTCATCGCCTTCATGGGTGAGTACGATGCGCTCCCGGGTCTCAGCCAGGAGGCGGGTGTCGCCGAGCATCGCCCGGTCGAGACCGGCGGCCATGGCCATGGCTGCGGTCACAATCTGCTCGGTTCCGCCGCACTGCTCGCCGCGACCGCGGTGAAGGACTGGCTGGCAGAGAACAAGGTGCCCGGCCGCGTGCGCTATTATGGCTGCCCGGCTGAGGAGGGCGGCGCGGCAAAGGCCTTCATGGTGCGCTCCGGCGCGTTCGCGGACGCCGACATCGCCATCACCTGGCATCCGCACAGTTTCTGGGAAGTCGCGGTGACGCCGTCGCTCGCCAACACGCGCGCGGATTTCATCTTCACCGGCCGCACCTCACACGCGGCGGCCTCGCCGCATCTCGGCCGCTCGGCGCTCGACGCGGTGGAGTTGATGAATGTCGGCGTGAACTACATGCGCGAGCACATGCCGAGCGACGCGCGCGTGCACTACGCCTTGCTCGACACCGGCGGCATCGCGCCCAACGTGGTGCAGGCCCATGCGCGGGTGCGCTACTCGATCCGCGCCCGCGATCTTCCCGGCATGAACGAACTGGTCGAGCGCGTCTCCAAGATTGCGCAGGGCGCCGCGTTGATGACCGAGACCAAAGTCGAGATGAAGATCATCTCCGCTGTCTCCAACATCCTGCCGAACGCGCCGCTGGAACAGGCGCTGCACCAAGTGATGGAAGAACTCGGACCGCCGCATTTCGACGATGCGGACAAGAGCTTTGCCAGCCAGATCCGTGCAACCCTGAGCGACAAGGACATCGCGTCGGTCTATTACGCGATCGGCATGGAGCCGACCGATCGGCCGCTGGCCGACTTCCTGGTGCCGCTCGATGCCAAGCGCAACCCGCTCGTAGGTTCGACCGATGTCGGCGACGTGAGCTGGGTGGTGCCGACGGTGCAGGTGCACGCACCCACGGTTGCGATCGGCACGCCCTTCCACACTTGGCAGGTGGTGGCGCAGGGAAAGAGCCCGCATGCCCACAAGGCCATGGTGCAGGCGGCCAAGGCGATGGCCGGCCTCGGCATCAAGGCGTTGACGGAACCGACGCTGATCAAGGCCGCCAAGGCGGACCTTCAGAAGCGGACGGCCAAGACGCCTTACGTCTGTCCGCTGCCGGATCACGTCGCGCCGCCGCTCGACATGTCCGTGGCGTAGAATTCCGCCTCGATACTTCGTCTGATCCGGCGAACAAATTTTCCGCAGTGCAGCGCGCAAATCCAGCAGATTTTCATGCTGGATTGCCGAACGGATGGGCTGCGGAACGCAATTTTGCTCAATGGAAAGCCAGAAGACCGTTTGCATACACACGGTCCCTGTTGACGTGCACCCCATTCGGTGTGCCATCTACCGCCAGCCAAAACCGGCGGTCGCCTCTTGCGGCCGCCTGCATCCATACCGGAACCAGACGGGGGACAACCATGCTGGATAAAGAACTGCGTTCGATGATCGGCCAGGTGAAGGACGGGCGGATGGATCGCCGCGGCTTCATCAAGCACATGGCCGCCGTTGGTCTCACCGCTCCCCTGGCCAACCAGATCCTCGCGCTCGGCGGCGTCGCCATGGCCGAGGGCGCCTCGACGTACAAGCCGACCAAGCGCGGCGGTGGTGGTGCGCTGAAGCTGTTGTGGTGGCAGGGCCCGACCTTGCTCAACCCGCATTTCGCTACCGGCACCAAGGATCAGGACGGCTCGCGCCTGTTCTATGAACCGCTCGCCTGCTGGGATCCGGACGGCAACATGAAGCTGGTGCTGGCGGCGGAGATCCCGTCGATCCAGAACGGCCTGCTCGCAGCTGACGGCAAGTCGGTGACGTGGAAGCTGAAGCCCGGCGTGAAATGGCACGACGGCAAGCCGTTCACCGCCGATGACGTCGTCTTCACCTGGGAATACATCATCGATCCCGCGACCGCCGCCATTACCGTGGCGACCTATCGTGACATCACCGTTGAGAAAGTAGACGACCTGACGGTTCGCATCACTTTCAAGAAGCCGACGCCGTTCTGGGCGGACGCCTTCGTTGGCGCTCCCAACACCATCATCCCCAAGCATCTGTTCGCCGACTACAAGGGATCCAAATCGCGGGAGGCACCGGCCAACCTATCGCCGGTCGGAACCGGCCCCTACAAGTTCGTCGAATTCAAGCCCGGTGATCTCGTCCGTGGCCAGCTCAATCCCGATTACCACATGCCGAACCGGCCCTATTTCGACACGGTCGAGATGAAGGGCGGTGGTGACGCCGTCTCGGCCGCGCGCGCCGTGATCCAGACCGGCGAGTACGATTTCGGCTGGAACATCCAGGTCGAGGACGACGTCCTCCTGCGCCTGGAGAAGGGCGGCAAGGGCAAGACCATCTATGCCGTCGGCGGCGATACCGAGTTCATCGCGCTCAACTTCACCGACCCCAACACCGAGGTCGACGGCGAGAAGTCGTCGATGAAGACCAAGCATCCGCTGTTCTCGGACCCTGCCGTGCGCAAGGCGCTGTCGCTGCTGGTCGATCGCGAGTCGGTGAAGAAGGCGATCTACGGCCGTGCCGGCCGCACCACGGCCAATTTCCTCAACGGCCCGGAAAAGTTCGTCTCCAAGAACACCTCGTGGGAATTCAGCATCGAGAAGGCTTCGAAGATCCTGGACGATGCCGGCTGGAAGCCGGGCGCGGACGGAATTCGCGAGAAGGACGGCAAGAAGCTGAAGCTGCTCTACCAGACCTCGATCAACGGCCCGCGCCAGAAGACGCAGGCGATCGTCAAGCAGGCCTGTCAGAAGGCCGGCATCGACGTCGAATTGAAGTCGGTCGTGGCCTCGGTGTTCTTCTCGTCGGACGTCGCCAATCCCGACACCTACGCGAAATTCTATGCGGACATCGAGATGTTCCAGATCCCGCTGAGCCAACCCGATCCGTCGCAGCACATGCGCCGCTTCCTGTCGACCAACGTCGCCACCAAGGAGAACAAGTGGCAAGGCACGAACTTCCCGCGCTGGGTCAACAAGGACTACGATGCGGCGATCGAAGCCGCTGAAAGCGAGATGGATCCGCTCAAGCGGGCAGCGCACTACATCAAGGCCAACGACCTCATGTATCAGGACACCGTGTTCATCCCGGTGCAGCATCGGCTCAAGGTGGAAGCGGCGGCCAACAATTTGCGCCCCATCATCAGCGGCTGGGCTAACGAAACCGACAATCTGCACGATTGGTACCGCGAGGAATGATCCCCAGCTCTAGACGGGGCCTTCCCTCATGAGTCAATACGTCCTGCGTCGCCTGCTGATTGCGATTCCGAGCCTGCTCGGAATTTCGGTCGTGCTGTTCGTCGTGCTTGCGCTCGCCCCCGGCGATCCGTTCTCCGAACTGGCGACCAATCCGAACGTACCGCCCGAAGTGCAGGCCGCGCTTCGGGCCAAGTTCGGCCTCGACGATCCGATCTACCTTCGTTACCTGCACTGGCTCAACGCCATGCTGCACGGCGACTGGGGTTTCTCCTTCGTCAGCCGGATGGACGTCGACACGCTGATCCTGCAGCGCCTGCCGGCCACGCTCTACGTGATCGGCTCGGCGCAGATCCTGGCGCTCCTGATTGCGATCCCGGTGGGCGTCTATGCTGCGACCAAGCCGTATTCGCTGTTCGACCAGATTGCCAACACGCTCGCCTTCGTCGGTTTTTCGCTGCCGACCTTCTTCACCGGCATCCTGTTCATCCTGATCTTCTCGGTTACGCTGGATTGGCTGCCGTTCGTCTATACCACCGACATCAAGGCGACCGGCATCCGCTGGGTGCTTGAGATGATTCGTCAGGCGATCATGCCGGTGGCGGTGCTCGGCCTGTTCCAGGCGGCGTCGATGACGCGCTTCGTGCGCTCGGCGATGCTCGACGTCATCAGGCTCGACTACGTCACCACAGCCCGGGCCAAGGGCCTCGGCCAGGCCAAGGTCATCGTCAAGCACGTGATGCGCAACGCCATGATCCCGGTCGTGACGCTCATTGCGTTGCAGATGCCCGCGGTGTTCGGCGGCGCCATCGTCACCGAGCAGATCTTCCGCATTCCCGGCATCGGCTCGCTGCTGATCTCCTCCATCCTTTCCAACGACACGCCGGTGGTGATGGCCGTCACCTTCGTCTTCGCGTGCCTCGTGGTGCTGTTCAACCTCATCGCGGACGTCCTTTATGGCTGGCTTGACCCTCGCATCTCCCTCCGCTGAGCGGGGCGTCTACTCGCCCTGGCGCGAGACGTGGCGGCGTTACAGCCGCCACCGGCTCGCCGTGATCAGCGCCTTCCTGCTCCTGATCCTGGTGCTGGCGGTGGTGGTCGGCCCGTTCATCTGGCGCATCAAGATCAACGAGATCGACATCGTCGCCGGCCTGCAGGGGCCATCGCTCGCGCATCCCTTCGGCACCGACGATCTCGGCCAGGACATTCTGGCGCGCATGATCTATGGCGGCCGGATCTCGCTCGCGGTCGGGCTCGCCGCGATGCTGGTCTCGGTTTTCATCGGCACGCTGATCGGCGCGCTTGCCGGCATGTCGCGCGGCGCCCTCGGGCACGGATTGATGTGGCTCACGGACCTGTTCCTCTCGCTGCCGCAGCTGCCGCTGCTCCTGCTGCTGATCTATCTCTTCCGTGACGGGCTGAAGCAGGTGTTCGGCCCGGAGGGCGGCATCTTCATCCTGATCGTGCTCGTGATCGGGGGCCTGCGCTGGATGCCGGTGGCGCGGCTCGTGCGCGCCCAGTTCCTGTCGATCCGCGAGAAGGAGTTCGTCGAGGCGGCCCGCGCGCTCGGCGCCAGTCCGGTGCGGCAGGTGGTGCGGCACATCCTGCCCAATGCGGTCGGCCCCGTGATCATTGCCGGCACCATCGACGTCGCCGCCGCCATCATCGCGGAATCGACGCTGTCCTTCCTCGGCCTCGGCTTCCCGCCGGACACCCCGACCTGGGGACGGCTGCTGTATGACGCCAAGGACTTTCTCGACATTGGCCCGCACTGGGCGCTGTTTCCGGGCGGCGCGATCTTCATTGCGGTGGTCGCCATCAACTTCATCGGCGACGGCCTGCGTGACGCGCTCGATGCGCGACGGGTGATCTGATGGCGCCGCTGCTCGAGATCAAGGGCCTGAAAACCCACTTCTCCACCGACGACGGCATCCTCCAGGCCGTCGACGGCGTCGACATCTCCATCAACAAGGGCGAGACGCTCTGCGTCGTCGGCGAGTCCGGCTGCGGCAAGACCGTCACCGCGATGTCGATCCTGAAGCTGATCGCGATGCCTCCGGGCCGCATCGCGGCCGGCCAGATCATCTTCGAGGGCCGCGATCTCGTGCCGCTGACGAGCAATCAGCTCGACGAGATCAGGGCCAAGGAGATCGGCTTCATCTTCCAGGAGCCGATGACCTCGCTCAATCCGGTGCTCACGATCGGCGAGCAGATCGCCGAGAGCCTGCGCCGGCATGAAGCGGTGACCAAGAAGCAGGCGCTCGAACGCACCATCGAGATGCTGAAGCTGGTGCAGATCCCCAATGCCGAAGGCCGCGTGCACAATTATCCGCACCAGTTCTCCGGCGGCATGCGCCAGCGCGTCATGATCGCTATGGCGCTCGCCTGCAAGCCGAAGCTGATCATCGCCGACGAGCCGACCACCGCGCTCGACGTCACCATCCAGGCGCAGATCCTCGACCTCTTGCAGGACATGAAGGAGCGCTTCGGCATGGCGGTGATGCTGATTACCCATGCCATGGGCGTCGTCGCCGAGACCGCGCAGCGCGTCGTCGTGATGTATGCCGGCAAGGTCGTGGAGGAAGCGCCCGTCGATGATCTCTTCGGCGATCCCCGCCATCCCTATACGCAAGGCCTGATCCGCTCGATCCCGCGCATCGACCTCGACAGCGAACACAAGACGCGGCTGGAGGCGATCGGCGGCTCGGTGCCGATCCTGATCAATCCGCCGGTCGGCTGCCGCTTCGCGCCGCGCTGCAAGTTCGCCATGAACGTCTGCACCGAAAGGGAGCCGCTGCTGCGCGAGGTCTCGCCCGGCCATCGCATGGCCTGCCACTTGGGAGATACAAGCGTGGGAGCCGCGTCATGAGCGAACCGTTGCTCCGCGTCAGCGGCCTGAAGAAACATTTTCCCGTGCTCGGCGGCCTGCTGTCGCGCCAGGTCGGCACGGTCTATGCGGTCGACGGCGTGTCGTTCTCGGTCAACCGCGGCGAGACGCTTGGTCTCGTCGGCGAATCCGGTTGCGGCAAGTCGACAACCGGACGCTGCGTGCTGCGCCTGATCGAGCCGACCGACGGCGAGGTCATCTTCGACGGCCAGAACGTGCGCAAGCTCGGCGGCAACGATCTGCGCGCGATGCGGCGGAACATGCAGCTGGTGTTCCAGGATCCGTTCGCCTCGCTCAATCCGCGCATGACGGTCGGCGCCATCCTCGGCGAGGCCTTCACCATCCATAATCTCGCCGCCTCCCCGAAAGAGCGCGAGGAGCGCGTCGCGGCCCTCCTGGTCAAGGTCGGACTCAAGGCCGAGCACATGCGGCGCTATCCGCACGAGTTCTCTGGTGGCCAGCGCCAGCGCATCGTGATCGCGCGGGCCCTTGCGGTCGAGCCGAAGCTGATCGTCTGCGACGAGCCGGTCTCCGCGCTCGACGTGTCGATCCAGGCGCAGGTGATCAACCTCCTGGAGGATCTCCAGGCCGAGCTGAACCTCACCTATCTCTTCGTCGCGCACGACCTCTCTGTCGTCGAGCACATCTCCGACCGCGTCGCGGTGATGTATCTCGGCCGCATCGTCGAGCTCGCCAAGGCCAGCGATCTCTACCGCAATCCGCAGCATCCCTACACCAGGGCACTGCTGTCGGCGGTGCCGGTGCCCGATCCCAAGCTCAAGCGCGAGCGCATCCGCCTCAAGGGCGACGTGCCGAGCCCGATGAAGCCGCCGTCGGGCTGTCACTTCCACACCCGCTGTCCGATCGCCCAGCCGCGCTGCGCCGAGAGCGCGCCGGCGCTGAAGGAGGGGGCGGGAGGGCACTTCGTGGCGTGCCATCTCGCCTGACGTGTACGAAGCATTCAGCCGTGAGGCAGGCCGCGCTCCGAGAGAGCCAGCCTGAAGGCCTCCAACGACGTGTGGTGATGCGCGAACAGGCCCGCCTCTCGCGCGCCCGCGACGTTGGCCGCGAGATCGTCGACGAACAGGACGGTCTCCGGCCTCACATTGAGCTCCGCCAGGCAGAGGCGATAGCAGCGCGGGTCCGGCTTTGCAGCCTTGAACTGGGCCGAGGTGTAGATTCGGGAGCCGAACAGCGGACGCAAGTCCGGCAGCAGTCTGTCGATGTGGTCCGCGACCAGAGTGGTATTGTTGGTCAGCACGGCAATGTCGACGCTTTTGCGTAAGCTGTCGGCAATCTCCAGCATCGCGGAATTGGGCTGCATGGAACGGCGCCGTGCCTCGACCCAGTCCTCCAGGGATAAGGGGCAGCCGATGCGTTCGCCGAAGCCGCGCAGATAGTCCGCAGCATCGAGAGCGCCGCAATCGCCGAGCGACTCGAACCCGGATTCCCATATCGCCTTGTGGACGAACTCGCTCGTGACCCCTGCGAGCTCCGCGAGATACGCCACTCGCTTGCTCCTATCGTAGCGACAGAGGACGTTATCCATGTCGAACAGGACGAGCTTGACAGCATCAACCACAGCAACACTCTTGGCCCGGCCGGATATGGCCGCTACGAGCATAGACTGGAAGCGTACGATGCTGCCTGACAGCGGGTCAATGGTGGGCTCCGAAGGCGCCGTTCGCGAGGTTTGCGGATGGCGTCCAACGTGGGGCCGCAGTCACTCTTCGAGCGTGAAGCCTACGCGCAGGGTTACTTGATAGTGGCCGACAGTGCCGTTCTCGATGTGGCCACGAGTCTGCACCACCTCGAACCACCTCATCTCGCGAACGGTCTTCGACGCGCGGCTGATGGCGTTCTTGATCGCGTCGTCGATCGAGGTTTCGGACGATCCGACCAGGTCCAGGATCTTGTAGACGTGATCATGCTCGGCTGCGGGCATCATGGCCTCCCTCGGTTGCGCTGCGCCACGCGTCGATGCGTGTGCTCCCATTTGAACGAGCGCGGGGGCGGTCCGGTTCCGTCCTGCGCGATGGCCCGCATGCGCAGCCGAGGTGGAGCGGCCAACGTCGCCGCTGGTGACCTTGTTGCGACTAGGTGAAACTCCGATCGTGAGCAAAGCGCCGGGAGCCCACTCGAACGGGCGGTGAGCGCAGCCACCGTCACACCATCTTTCGAACGCGACCATCGCTATCCCATCGATCTTGCTGCGAGGAAGTACGCCCCTCAGGACCATGACGTCCGTGAATCCAAGACGCTCAATCCCAGAGTTGGGTTCGGAGAGGTGGCGGATGCTGACGAGACGGCCACCGAAGACAATTGGGCTCAGAGTATCGAGACCGACACGCCCCTCGAGATCAGCGGCTCTCTTGATTGGATCGACTTTCGGGTCGATCGCTCGAAAGAAGCGGGGATCGGAAGTCCGCAATCCAGCCCATAGACCGTGGCGGGCCAGCCAATTGAAAGAGCAGCCACGAAGATGGCTGATCGCAAGCCGCGAGGACGACCGAACTGCATCGCCTCCAGCTCGCAACCCTACGGATCCAGCTCCGTATCCCAGTACAGATAGTCCAGCCAGCTGTCGTGCAGATAATTCGGCGGGAAGAGACGGCCGTTGCGATGGAGCTGGTGCACGGTGGGCGCGAACGCGGTCTGGCGCGGAAACATTTTTGCCTGCGCCGGCGTGAGGTTGCCCTTGCGCAAATTACACGGCGAGCACGCCGCGACCACGTTCTCCCAGGTGGTCTGGCCGCCTTTGCTGCGCGGGATGATGTGATCGAAGGTGAGGTCTTCGGGCGAGCCGCAATATTGGCAGGCGAAACGATCGCGCAGGAAGACGTTGAATCGGGTGAAGGCGGGATGGGTGGTCGGCTTGACGAAGGATTTGAGCGAAACCACGCTCGGCAATTGCATTTCTAACGTCGGACTTCGAACCGCCTGATCGTAATGGGCCACGATGTTGACGCGGTCGAGGAACACCGCCTTGATCGCGTCCTGCCACGACCACAACGACAGTGGGTAGTAACTGAGCGGCCGGAAGTCCGCATTCAGCACCAACACCGGCCAACTGCCTTGCGAGACATGTGCGTTCAAGTAACGCTCCCGGCCTCCAATGTACGCTGCGAAGCAGCATGTATTGACATACTACATGCAGCGTGACGGGATTGTGAAGCCCGTTGAGCGACTTATTCAAGCGCAAGCAATGCGGCCGCGGGGTGGCAAAAGTGCTCAAAAAGCCGCGATTCCGGAGGCGTGCGGAACCGCCCGCCCCAGCAGGGGCTCGCCTTGCCGCGGCGGCTACTCCCGTACCCGCTCCAGCTTCTGCAGGCACCGCGTCGTTCGCACCGTGGCCGGCATCTCCTCGTCCGGAAAGCTGGTTTCCCAGTTGGTGACGCCGACCTCGCCGACATAGATGTCGCCCCTCGAGTCCAGTGCGATCCCATGCGGCGCGAGGAACTTGCCGCTGGCAACACCCGGGCCCTCCTCGCCGCCAAGCCGCGCGATGCGATTTCCCTTGGCGTCCACGATCGACAGCCGCGGGCCGAGATTGGGCACATTGCGGTTGATGGCAAGGCCCGGGCCGAGTTCGCCAATCACGAAGGTCGGGCTCTCGGCCCCGCCACAGCAGCACAGCGCGCAGGGGCGATGCAGGTTGTTCCATTGCGTCTCGTATTTGCCCTCGCCATTGAAGACCTGGACGCGGTGGTTCTCGCGATCGGCGACATAGACCCAGCCGTCGGCATCTGTGGCGATATCGTGCACGATGTTGAACTGGCCCGGGTCGGTGCCCGGCTCACCCCAGCTCTTGATCAGCTTGCCGTCGGGCGTGAACTTGTGCACGCGCGCATTGCCATAGCCGTCGGAGACGTAGATCTCGCCCTGCGGCGACAGCGCGGTGTGAGTGCAGCGGTGGAACGGCTCGCCGCTCATGAACGGCGCCGGCTTTGCGGGGATGCCGAGCGTCAGCAGCACCTTGCCGTCGGTGGTGCATTTGCGCACAGTGTGGTCGCCGTCGTCGGTGCAATAGAGGTTGTCATCGGCGTCGATATGCAGCCCGTGCGCGCGGGAGAACAGGCCTTCGCCAAAACTGCGGAGGAAATTGCCCTCGCGGTCCAGCACGACCATCGGATGGGCGCCGCGATTGAAGACGTAGATCTGGTCCTTGCTGTCAACCGCGACCGAGGCGACATCGGTGAGTTGCCAGCCGTCCGGTAGCTTTGCGAAGTTTTCGACGACGCGGTAGCGGTGCTCGCCGCTGCCGAGAATGGCTGGCATGTGTATCTTCCCTCATTCCCTCTCGGGGCTGCGATGCAGTCTCCACGTTGTCATTGCGAGCGCAGCGAAGCAATCCAGAATCCCTCCGCGAAGACAACCTGGATTTGCTTCGCTGCGCTCGCAATGACGATGTTGCTCAAGCTGTGCTCATAGTCACAGCGCCTGGCAACTATGGCCGCCCCGTTTGCAACCTCAACGCTGTTCGTTCGCGTGCCCTCAACTCCGGTTTGCCCAATAAGGATCACGCAGCTTGCGCTTGAAGATCTTTCCGGTCGCCTCACGGGGCAGCGCGTCCAGGAATTGGACCTCCTTCGGCACCTTGAAATTGGCCAATCGCTCGCGCAGAAAAGCCTGCACGCCCGCGGCCGTGAGCTGCGCACCGGGCTCCGGCTCGATGCAGGCGCACAGCCGCTCGCCAAATTCGGCGTCGGGAATGCCGAACACGGCGCAGTCGCGCACCCCTTGCATTGCGATCAGCACGTTCTCGATCTCGGCGGGATAGATGTTGACGCCGCCCGAGATCACCATGTCGCGCTTGCGGTCGCACAGGAACAGATAGCCGTCTTCGTCGAGATAGCCGACGTCGCCGACGCTGACCAGGCCGTCGCGTCCGGCTTCGGCGCGGGCCTGCGCCTTGCCGTGATAGTCGAAGTCCGGCACCGCCGTTTGGCGCATGTAGATCTCGCCGACCTCATTGACGTCGCAAAGGCTGCCGTCATCGCGAAAAATCTTGACGATGCCGCCTTCGATGGCGCGGCCCACCGTGCCGGGCTTCCTCAGCGCCTCCTCGGCCGAGTGCCACACCGGGATGCCGGTCTCGGTCGAGCCGAAATATTCGTTGATGACCGGTCCCCACCAATCGATCATGGCGCGCTTGACCTCGGGCGGGCAGGGCGCGGCGCCATGCACGACGAAGCGCAGCGACGACAGGTCGTAGTGCTGCCTGACGGCCTCGGACAGGCGCAACAGGCGGACGAACATGGTCGGCACCATGTGGATATGCGTCACCCGGTGGCGCTCGATCAGCGCCAGCAACTCCTCGGCGTCGAACCGCGCCTGCAGCACGATGGTGCAGCCGTTGCGGAAGGCCATCATGCCGTAGGAATGCGGCGCGGAGTGATACATTGGCCCGTTGATCAGCACGACCTGGTCCTCGCGCGGCTTGATGCCGTAGGCGATCGCGCCGACGCGCTCGGAGGCGGCCGCCTGTTCCGGCTGCATCGGCATGCGCCGCACGCCCTTCGGCATGCCCGTGGTCCCCGACGTGTAGATCATCGCCGCGGCACGGCGCGGCGGCTCCTGCATTTCCGGATGACTGTTGCGCCAGCGGTCCCAATCGGTCAGTCCGGCCGGGACCTCGGTCAGCTCATGGGGAATGGCGAAGGTCGTCGCCAGCTCGGGCGGCGTCGCGACGACGAGCAGGCGGACATCTTCCGGAATGCCGCCACGAATTTGCGGCAGCAGGTCGGCGTGGCAGACCAGGATCTTCGCAGCGCTATCCGTCAGGATATAGCGGACCTCCCCGGCTTTCAGGTGCCAGTTGATCGGCACCACGGGGCTGCCGAGCGCGGCCGAGGCCGCGACCACCTCGAACAGGGCGAAATCGTTGCGCAGCATCATGGCGACTGGCGCGCCTTCGGCAAGGCCGAGGGTGCGCAGCCCGCTTGCCGCGCGTCTGATGCGCGCCTGGATCTCGTCGTAGCCGATCTGGCGCTCACCGCTGATGATCATTGTGTGTCCTCGAGTCTAGCGATCGTCCAGCACGTCACCGAACCCCACCCAGCTCTTGCCGTTGAAGCGCCGGAGCTGAAGCTGCTGGAACGGCAGATAGTCGTCGGAGCCGGTCGAAACTGCCATGCCCGGCAGCAGCAGCGGCAGCTTCACCTCCTTCAGCGAGGCCGCCTGGCGCATGATGTTGTCGCGGCTGAAATCATCCTTGCACGCCTTCAGCACGGTCATCAGCAGTGTCGCATAGTGGTAGCCGGCTGCGTAGTTGGAATTGGAGAGATCCGCGTTCGGCATGTAGTGCTTCATGAAGGCGAAATATTCCTTCACACCGGGATCGTTGGCCCATTGCGGGTCCATCGTGTCCTTCTGGTTGCTCGACGAGATCAGGCCGACGGCGTTGTCGAGCCCGGCGGGCTCCAGGAACGAGATCGACGAGGCCGAGGTCGGCACGAAGAACAGCTCGGGCTTCCAGCCAATCTCGGCCACGCCCTTGATCATCTGCGAGGTGAACTTGCCGAGCACGACGCCGAACAGCACGTCGGCGCCCGACGCCTTCAGGGTCGAGAGCTGCGAGCTGATCGTCGGCGCGCTGGTCTCATAGGTCTGCTCCGCAACGATCATGCTGGCGGCCTTGGCGCCGAGCGCGCGTTTGAAGCCCGCGACATAGTCGCGGCCGAAATCATCGTTCTGGGACAGGATGGCGATCTTGGCGTCGGGCTTGGTCCGCAGCACGTGCTTGCCATAGACCACGCCCTCGGACTCGTAGGCGGCCATGCCGGGCATGGTCCACGGATATTTCTGCGGATCGGCCCATTTCGTCGCGCCCGAGAGCACGAACAGCTGCGGGACTTTCTTGCCGTTGAGATAGCGCTGCACGGCGCTGTTGGTGGCGGTGCCGAGCGAGCCGAACATCATCAGCACTTCGTCCTGTTCCACCAGCTTGCGGGTCTGCTCGACTGTTTTTGGCGGCGAGTAGGCATCGTCCAGCGTGATGAACTTGACCTTGCGGCCGTTGATGCCGCCCTCGGCATTGACCTTCTCGAAGAAGGCCTCCTGCGTCCGCCCGATCGCGCCGAAGCCGGAGGCCGGGCCGCTATAGGGCAGGGTTTGTCCGATGCGGATCTCGCCGCTGCCTTCGGCATGGGCGCCGCCGCTGGCGAGCGCCAGCAGGGACAGGCCGATCAATGCGGCTGCCAGCTTCATGATGTCCTCCCTTTTTTTCTTGCCCGGTCCGAGACGTCAGGCGCTCACGCGCATCAGGAAATCCTGACCGGCCTGATCGAATTCACTCTTCATGCGGTCGACGAGCTCCGCGACGGGAGGGACATCGGTGATCTGTCCGATGCCCTGGCCCGATCCCCAGATGTCGCGCCACGCTTTCGATTTCATGTTGCCGCCGGAGCCAAAGTTCATCTTCGATTTGTCGGCGACCGGGAGATTGCCCGGGTCGAGGCCGGCGGCGGCGATCGAAGGGCCGAGATAGTTGCCGTGCACGCCGGTGAACAGGTTGGTGTAGACGATGTCGTGCGCGGCATGCTGCGTCAGCGCCGACTTGTAGGCTTCGTCGGCATTGGCTTCCCTCGTGGCGATGAAGCGCGTGCCCATATAGGCGAGGTCGGCGCCCAGCGTCAGCGCGGAGGCGATGCCAAAGCCGTCGCTGATCGCGCCCGACAGCAGGATCGCGCCGTCGAACCATTGCTTGACCTCGCGGACCAGCGCGAAGGGCGACAGCGTGCCGGCATGTCCGCCGGCACCGGCGCAGACCAGGATCAGGCCGTCGACGCCCTGCTCGGCGGCTTTGCGCGCATGCTTGACGTTGATGACGTCGTGGAACACCAGCCCGCCATAGGAGTGCGCGGCCTCGACGATCTCCGCCGGCGGCCGTAGCGAGGTGATGATGATGGGCGCCTTATGCTTGACGCAGGTCTCCATGTCCTTCATCAGCCGGTCGTTGGAGGTATGACAGATCTGGTTGACGGCGTAGGGCGCGACCTTCTTGCCGGGATTGCGCGATCTGTATTCGCCGAGCTCGTCCTCGATGCGGCTCAGCCATTCGTCGAGCTTCTCGGCCGGACGGGCATTGAGCGCGGGAAAGGACCCGACCACGCCCGCCTTGCACTGGGCGATCACCAGCTCCGGCCCGGAGACGATGAAGAGGGGCGAGCCGACGACGGGCAGCTCGAGCGAATCCTTCAAGAGAGTGGGCAGCGCCATCATGTCCTCCTGAAACGCGGCACCGCCGGCGGGCGGATGACGAGGCGTTTCCATGTTGATTGTCGCGCGGGCGGATTGGCGCCCGTGTTGCGGATTTGAGTCCATTATAAGGTTGGACGGCGCGGCCCGGCCGTTCAATAATGAACGGACCATCATTTAGATATGAACAAGGCTGCCGATGGACTGGGACCTTTGCAAGACCTTCGTTGCGGTCGCCGATACCGGCAGCTTCACCGCCGCCGCCCGCCGGCTGCACACCAGCCATCCCACCGTCAGCCGCAACATCGCGGCGCTGGAAGCCCAGCTCGGCACCCGATTGGTGGCGCGCGCCGCCGACGGCCTGGCGCTGACCGCGGATGGAAGGACGTTGCGCGAGCACGCCGAGGCAATGGCTGCGGCGGCGATACGGGCCGAGACCGCGGTCGCGGCGAAAGGACACAAGGCGCGCGGTATCGTCAAGCTGTCGATCGGCGCGACGCTGGCCTCTCATTGGCTGATGCCGCGCTTGCCTGCCTTCCTGCGTGCGCACGATCATATCCAGCTCGAGATCATCACCCATCCGTTTCCGGCAAGCGTGCGCCGGCGTGAGGCGGACGTGGTATTGCGGCCCGTCGACAGCGGCGAGGAAAACCTGGTTGGCCGCAAGATCGGCCGTCTCGGCACGGGATTCTATGCCTCCCGCGATTATGCCGCCGGGCGGTCACTGCCTGAACGGCGCGGCGAGTGGAAAGGGCACAGCGTCATCGGTTTCGCCGACCAGGCGTCCAATGCGCAGCTCGCGCGCTGGAGCGACGTCGTCACGCGGCAGGCGAGGGTGGTGATGCGCTGCTCCTCCCAGGGGGACATGCTGGCGGCGGTCCGCGCCGGGATCGGAATCTCGGCACTGTCGTGCTTCGTCGCCGAAGCCTATTCCGATCTCGTGCGCGTCGCCCCGCAGAAGCTCGCCAGCGTCGCGGATCTGTGGCTGCTGGCCCATCCCGACCTCGTCGAGCTCCCGGCGGTGCGCGCCGTGGTCGATTTCGTCGCCGAATGCGCCCGGGCCGACCGCGCGCGGCTGCGGGGCTAGCCCGCCCCCGCGAGCACGCCCTCGCGTTTCTTCACCGCGCGGTAATAGCTCCACCACAGATGCGCCGCCGCGCCGCGCAGTGGACGCCAGGGTTCGGCGAGCGGCGCCATTTGCTTCTCCGTCGGCCGCGCCTTGAGGCCGAGCCCGATCTTGATGCCCTCCTGCACCGCGAGGTCGCCGGCCGGCCAGGCATCGCCGTGGCCGAGGCAGAACAGCAGGTAGACGTCCGCGGTCCACGGCCCGATGCCGGGCAGCGCGATCAGCGTGTGATGCGCGGCATCGGCATCTTCTTCTGCAAGCACGTCCAGGTTCAACCGCTGCGCGGTGATCTCGCGGGCGAGATGCTTGAGGGTCTTGATCTTGGCGGCGGAGAGGCCGAGCCGTCCCAGCCGGTCGGTGCGCGCGCGGCGCACGGCGTCATGGTCGAACGGATCGAACGCCGCCGACAGCCGTCCCCAGATCGCCGCGGCACTCGCGGTCGAGAGCTGCTGCCCGCAGACGATGTGCGCCAGCCCCGTAAAACCCGGCTCGCGCCGCCGCAGCGCCGGCATGCCCGCGATCTCGAGCACGGGTTTAAGGCGCGGATCGCGCTTGATCAGCGCGTGAACGGCGTCTTCGAGATCGGACTGGGTTTCGAGGTGAATGGTCATTCTTATGGGATCATTGTTATGGGACTCGTCATGGCCGGGCTTGACCCGGCCATCCATCTCCTATCGTAACAGAGTCATGGAGGATGGAGTGCCGGGTCAAGCCCGGCAATGACGGATACACCGAGAACTCATGCCACCCGTTTTCCGATTTGCCCCGAGCCCGAACGGCTTCCTGCATCTCGGCCACGCCTATTCTGCGCTGCTCAATTTCGATCGCGCGCGAGAGACCGGCGGGCGGCTGCTGTTGCGGATCGAGGACATCGACGCGACGCGCTGCCGGCCGGAATACGAGACGGCGATCTACGAGGATCTCGCCTGGCTCGGAATTGCCTGGGAGAGGCCGGTGCGCCGGCAGTCCGAACATCCCGCCGATTATCGCGCCGCCCTGGAAAAGCTCTCTGCGCTCGGTCTCGTCTATCCCGCCTTCGAAAGCCGGGCCGAGATCGCAAAGCTTGTGGCCGCGCGCGAGGCCGATGGGCCATGGCCGCGCGATCCGGACGGCGCACCGCTTTATCCGGGCGACGCCAAATCACTGTCGGCTGACGAGCGCTCGCAGCTGATCGCCTCGGGCGCGCCTTACGCGCTGCGTCTCGACATGGCGGCCGCCTGCCGCGGCGCCGCCGGCCTGAGTTGGAACGAGCTCGGCGAGGGGCCCGATGGCGAGCGCGGCAGCGTCCCGGCGCGGCCCGAGGTGTGGGGCGACGTGATCCTGGCCCGCAAGGAGACGCCGACCAGCTATCATCTGTCGGTGATCGTCGACGACGCACTCCAGGGCGTCAGTGAGATCGTGCGGGGCCAGGACCTGTTTCATGCCACATCGGTGCACCGTTTGTTACAGGTCCTGCTCGGCCTGCCCGAACCCACCTATCGCCATCACCGGTTGATTCGCGACGAGGCAGGCCGGAAGTTGTCGAAGTCGAGCCGCTCGACCGGTCTGCGCGCCTTGCGTGCGGCCGGCATCGCGCCTGCCCGTGTCCGCCAGCTGGTGGGATTAGATTAAGTTTCTCTGGGGGTTAGCTAAACGTCGCCGTGACTCCGGGGGTTCCTCCATGCCATGCTTGGCCAGTGCGGGGTTCGAAGAGGGTACTTCGAAGGGGATTCATGGCGGCGAAAATGCGTCCAGCGCGCACAACGCGGACGTCCAGGCGGCTGCCTCGGAAGCCCGGGGCGGCCGCCCGGTTGCGCAAGCGCAGCACCAAGGCGGTCGGGCCGGACGTGGTCCAGGCGGCGCTGGCCGCCTTTGCTCATGAGGTCCGCACCCCCCTGACTGGTATTCTGGCGATCAGCGACCTGCTCGCGACCTCCGATCTCGGCGAACGGGAGCGGCGCTGGGCCGATACGATCAAGGCCGGTGCCGAGCATCTGGCGAGCCTCGCCACGCTGTTCGTGGATGCCGCCAAAACGGGCAAGGGGGCGGGAAAGGGCGGCGGCGCGCTGCGGCAGGACCTGTTCGACCTCAGGACGCTTGCCCGCAGCGCCGGCGATTCGCTGGCCGGCCGCGCCGCGGCCAAAGGTCTCCGGGCCGAGGTCGGGATCTCCGAAAAGCTCCCTGGACTTGTGGTCGGTGATCCCGTCCGCCTGCGCGCCGCGCTCGAGAACCTGATCGACAATGCCGTGAAATTCACCGACCAGGGCGGCGTGGCGCTCGCAGTCGAGCCGTGGCGTCCGGCCAAAGGTCAAGCGAAGGGCAAGGGCAGGGTCGGCGTCGCCTTTGCGGTCTCCGACAGCGGCATCGGCCTCACCATGGCCGAGATCAAGCGGCTGTTCCGTCCGTTCACCCAGGCCAATGTCACCATCGCCTCACGCTTCGGCGGTGCCGGCCTGGGGCTCTCCTCGGTCAAGCAATTGGCCCGCGCGATGGGCGGCGATATCACCGTGGCACCGCGCCGCGGCGGCGGCGCCACCTTCACGTTGACGGTGTCGCTGGATGCTGCGGGGTCAGGCAAGACTCGCAAGGCGAAGGACGGCAGCGAGCCCGAAGCGGTCGCCGCCCTTCGCGTGCTCAGCGTCGAGGACAATCCATTCGGCCGCGTCGTGCTCAACACCATCCTGACCGAGCTTGGCCATCATGCCGAGTTCATCGGGCGCGGCGAGGATGCGGTCGGCCGGCTGGAGCAGGGCGCGTTCGACGCGGTGCTGATGGACATGGTCCTGCCGGGCATCGACGGCATCGAGGCCATCAAGCGGATTCGCGCGCTGCCGACGCCGCTGGCTCAGATTCCGATCATCGGCGTGTCCGGCCGCGGCGAGGACGAGGCAGCCTCGCGCCAGGCCGGTGCCGATGCCTTCCTAGTCAAGCCTGTGTCTCCGCGGGCTTTAGCGACTGCGCTGCTTGAAGCGACACGCCGTGAGGAAGCCGCGACTTGATGATCGCAGCGTTGAGTTCGCCGCCGTAAACGAAGATCGCGGCGATGAAATACAGGAACACCAGCGCGATGATCACCGAGGCGAGGCCCGCATACATCGTGACGTAGTTGTTGGCGAAGCGCGCCAGATACTGTCCGAAGACGACGCCGGAAACCAGCGACGCCACCACTGTGAAGATGATGCCCGGCACGATCTGGAGGAAGCTGCGCCGTCCCGCCGGCAGCCAGGCGTGCAGGATGAACAGCGCCACCACCAGCGCGCTGATGGTGATGCCGTAGCGTAGCCAGGTGAGAATGCTTTCGTTCGATTCGACGAACAGGGGAATGTGGCGCCGCGCGGCCTCGATGATCAGCGGACCGAGCACGATCAGGAATGCCATGGCGAGGGCCGTGAAGGCCGCAATCAGCGTATAGGCGATCGATTCCAGCCGCAGCCAATACCAGCGCCGCATCTCCACCACTGCATAGGCGCGGTTGAGCGCGACCCGGAGCGCCTCGACGCCGTTGGAGGCGAAATAGACCGACAGCGCCGCGCCGATGGTCAGGATGCCGGTGCGCGTGGTGGTCAGCACGTCATGCACCTCTCCGGAGATCGAATCGGCGACCTGCTTGGGCCAGACCTGAAGCATCAAGCCGGCGGCTTGGTCGGCGAGTTCCTTGGAGCCGAAGAAGCCGGCGAGCGAGGTCAGCACGATCAGGAACGGGAATAGCGCCATCAGCGTCGACAGCGCGATGTGGCTAGCGATCGCCCAACCATCATCGGCGAGGAACGTGTAGAACGCGTCCATCACCACGACGTAGATGTAGCGGATCGCTTTCACCGCTTGCTCCAGCTTCGCCTCTCCCCGCGCGCGAGGAGGGGCCGACGCAAGCCGAGCGATGCGCAGCATCGTTCGGCGGCGGGTGAGGGGGACTCTCCGCGGGGACGAAGAGAGAGGGACGCGCGGAGAATCCCCCTCACCCGGAATCCGCGCTGCGCGCGCATTCCGGCCTCTTCCCGCACGCGGGGAGAGGCGAAGAGAACGGGGCGCTCGCGCAAATCGGAAATCATCGAACCAGCTTCTGATATTATTGGCTCAAAAGCCAGATCGCGAACGCCATGGCGGACCGGCGCACACGGTGTTATCTACCCCCAATGGCATCTCTCCTCAGTACTTTCATCCTGCCGGCGGCAGCGGGCGCCGTGGCGCTGGTGCTGCTGCTCGGACTCGTCAACATGATGCGCGGTGGTTCGCCCAACACCTCGCAGAAGCTGATGCGCTGGCGCGTGCTGCTTCAGTTCGTGGCGATCATCATCGCGATGCTCGCGGTCTGGGCGATGGGGCGATAGGGCATGATCCGAAACCCGAAGGGCCGCGTTTGCGAAAAGTGCGAAGCGGTTTTCCGACAAGGTCATGCCCTAAACCAAGGAGACCAGCATGGTGGTGCTGAACCGCATCTACACGAAGACCGGTGACGACGGCACGACGGCGCTCGGAACCGGCGAGCGGCGTCCGAAATACGATCTGCGCATCGAGGCCTATGGCACCGTCGACGAGACCAATGCGGCCATCGGCGTGGTCAGGCTTCACACGCGGGACATGCCCCAGTTCGATGCGATGCTTGGCCGCATCCAGAATGATCTGTTCGATCTCGGCGCGGATCTCGCCGTGCCCGAACGGGAGGGCAAAGCCGAGCGGCTGCGGGTAGTGGTGGGTCAGGTCGAGCGGCTCGAGCGCGACATTGACGCGCTCAACGACAAGCTCGCGCCGCTGACCTCCTTCGTGCTTCCCGGCGGCACGCCGGCCGCTGCCTATCTGCATGTGGCGCGCACGATATGCCGCAGGGCGGAACGCGTGATCGTGGAACTGGCGGCTCGGCCTGGCGAGCCGGTCAGCGCGGCTGGCATCCAATATATGAACCGCCTGTCCGACTTCCTGTTCGTGGCCAGCCGGGCCGTTAATGGCAATGGCGCCGGCGATGTGCTCTGGGTTCCGGGCCAGAACCGCTGACCCATCGCGGTCCGCAATTCAGAAGGCCAAAATTAGAGCCGTTCGCGCGTTGACCGGGGCAGATCAGGCCTTTAGGTTCCGCGCCAGTTGATAACCCCCCTCCTAAATTGAGTGAAAGAGGATCGATGAAGGTCTTAGTGCCGGTAAAGCGGGTGGTCGATTACAACGTCAAGGTCCGCGTCAAGGGCGATGGGTCGGGCGTTGAACTCGCCAACGTCAAGATGTCCATGAACCCGTTCGATGAAATCGCGGTCGAGGAAGCGTTGCGCCTGAAGGAAGCCGGCAAGGCCACCGAGGTCGTGGTGGTCTCCATTGGACCGGCGCAAGCGTCTGAGACGATCCGCACTGGTCTCGCCATGGGCGCCGATCGCGGCATCCTGGTCAAGGCCGAGGGCACCGTCGAGCCGCTCGCCGTCGCCAAGATCCTGAAGAAGGTTGCCGAAGAGGAGCAGCCTGGCCTCATCATCCTCGGCAAGCAGGCGATCGACGATGACAGCAACCAGACCGGCCAGATGCTGGCCGCGCTGCTCGGCTGGTCGCAGGCGACCTTCGCTTCCAAGCTCGAGGTCGAAGGCTCTGATTTCAAGGTCACGCGCGAAGTCGATGGCGGCCTGCAGACTGTGAAGCTGAAGGGACCGGCGATCGTCACCACCGATCTCCGCCTCAACGAGCCGCGCTACGCTTCGCTGCCCAACATCATGAAGGCGAAGAAGAAGCCGATCGCGGAGAAGACCGTCACCGATTACGGCGTCGACGTCGCCGCGCGTCTCGAGGTTCTCAAGACGGCTGAGCCGGCCGGCCGCAAGGCAGGCGTCAAGGTCAAGGACGTCGCCGAGCTGGTGTCGAAACTCAAGAACGAAGCCGGGGTGCTCTGATGACGACGCTTCTGATTGCCGAACACGACAATGCGTCGCTGAAGGATGCGACCAACAAGGCCCTGACCGCGGCTGCCGCGCTCGGTGCGGATGTCGAGGTGCTGGTCGCCGGAAAGAACGCCAAGGCCGCGGCGGATGCCGCTGCCAAGCTCGCCGGCGTGAAGAAGGTTCTGCTCGCCGATGGCGACCTCTACGCGCACGACCTCGCCGAGCCGCTGGCCGCACTGGTCGTGTCGCTGGCGTCCGGCTATGACGCGATCGTCGCGCCGGCGACCTCGCGCTTCAAGAACGTGATGCCCCGCGTCGCCGCCCTGCTCGACGTCATGCAGGTCTCGGAGATCATCAAGGTGGTCGCGCCCGATACATTCGAGCGCCCGATCTACGCCGGCAACGCCATCCAGACGGTGAAGTCGAAGGACGCCAAGAAAGTCATCACGGTGCGGACCTCGACCTTCGCCGCAGCTGGCGAAGGTGGCAGCGCGCCGGTCGAGAACGTGGCGGCGGCCGCTGATCCGGGTCTGTCGACTTTTGTCGGCGAGGAGGTCGCCAAGAGCGACCGTCCCGAGCTGACCTCCGCGAAGATCATCGTCTCCGGCGGCCGCGCCATGCAGAGCCGCGAGAACTTCGCCAAATACATCGAGCCGCTCGCCGACAAGCTGGGCGCCGGCGTCGGTGCCTCGCGCGCCGCGGTCGATGCGGGCTATGCGCCGAACGATTGGCAGGTCGGCCAGACCGGCAAGGTCGTGGCGCCCGAGCTCTACGTCGCGGTCGGCATTTCCGGCGCTATCCAGCATCTGGCCGGCATGAAGGACTCCAAGGTGATCGTTGCGATCAACAAGGACGAGGATGCGCCGATCTTCCAGGTCGCCGATTACGGCCTGGTCGCCGACCTCTACCAGGCGGTTCCGGAGCTCACGGCCGAACTCGCCAAGCTCGGCAAGTAAAGCCGTACAAAACACCGGCCGGGAGGTATAAACTCCGGCCGGTGTTTCATTTTTGACGCGTTTTCTTTGGCGTGGGGCACGCCTTCGAAGCGATCCAATCTAGGTTTCGAGCCAAGGTTCTGATTAAATCAGGCTTCTGGTCAAATCAGACCTCCCGGCTCAGGGGATAGGCAGGGCGCGACATGCGCGCCGTTCCGGTGGATGACATTATGGCGGCAGTGATCAAGAAGGTCGGCGTGATCGGCGCGGGTCAGATGGGCAATGGCATCGCGCATGTCGCGGCGCTCGCCGGCTTCGACGTGGTGCTCAACGACGTTTCGGCCGACCGCCTCAAGTCGGGCATGGCCACCATCAACGGCAATCTGGCGCGCCAGGTCTCCAAGAAAGCCGTCACCGAGGACGACAAGGCGAAGGCGATGGCGCGCATCACGCCGGCCGAGAAGCTGGACGATCTCGCCGATTGCGACCTCGTGATCGAGACCGCTGTCGAGAAGGAAGAGGTCAAGCGCAAGATCTTCCACGAACTCTGCGCCGTCTTGAAGCCGGAGGCGATCGTCGCCTCCGATACGTCCTCGATCTCGATCACACGGCTCGCCGCCGCCACCGATCGCCCGGAGCGCTTCATCGGCATTCACTTCATGAATCCGGTGCCGCTGATGGAGCTGGTCGAGCTGATCCGCGGCATCGCCACTGATGATGCGACCTTCGACACGGCCAAGGAATTCGTGGCCCGGCTCGGCAAGCAGGTCGCCGTGTCGGAGGATTTCCCGGCCTTCATCGTCAACCGCATCCTGCTGCCGATGATCAACGAGGCGATCTACACGCTGTATGAAGGCGTCGGCAATGTCGAGGCGATCGATGCGGCAATGAAGCTCGGCGCGCATCATCCGATGGGCCCGCTCGAGCTTGCCGATTTCATCGGCCTCGATACCTGCCTCTCCATCATGCAGGTGCTGCACGAGGGGCTGGCCGATTCCAAGTACCGCCCGTGCCCGCTACTGGTGAAATACGTCGAGGCCGGTTGGCTCGGCCGCAAGACCCAGCGCGGCTTCTACGACTATCGCGGCGCCAAGCCGATTCCGACGCGGTAAGACAGTCCTGTGCCCCGGACGCAGCGCAGAGCGCTGCCGAGACGGCGCACAGAAGCCACGTGCACGGGGCCCCGGCTCTGAGGCGCGTCACTTCGTGCCGCACCTCGTCCGGGACACCAAACCTTTCCCACTCACCTCTCGTTAACGCCTCGCGCCTAGGTTACGGCCGGTACGAGGGCTCGCGTCATGGATATGATGGCAATGGTCAGCACCATGCTGGCCGCTCAGCAAGGCGCGCTGCAGTCGAATATTGCGGCGACGCTGACCAAGCAGAACATGGATATGGAGAAATCCACCGTTCTGACGCTGCTCGGTGCCGGTCAGCCATCGCTCGCCAATGTCGGCCCTGGCGTCGGCGGCAATCTCAACGTGACGGCTTAAAGCGACGCGGCGGCCTTGCCGGTCGCCGCCCGGATTAGCTTGAGCGCGTCCTCGCTTGCCCATTCCGCCGGTCCCGCGATCGTCGCGATCTCGCACCCCTGGGGGTCGACCAGCACCGAGGTCGGCATGCCCAGCGCCCGGCCTATGGCCTTAAGATCCTGAAAAACCTTTGCTTTCTGGTCGTTGAAATAGCCGAGCCGGGTCAGATTGGCTTCTTTCAGGAACGCCCTGGGCTTCTCGGGGTCGCGGGTGTCGATGTTGATCGCCACGACCTCGAAATTCGGGCCCGACAGCTTGCCCTGGAGCTCGTCCAGCGCCGGCATTTCCTTCCGGCACGGCACGCACCAGGTCGCCCAGAGGTTCACCAGCAGCGTCTTGCCGCGGAAGTCGGACAGTTTTTTCGGCTTGCCGTCCGCGTCCTCGAAGACAAGGTCGGGCAGCTTCAACGGGGCGCTCGCCATGGTCAGCGCCGCCACCTCGCCATGGGCGAGCGGGGCAATCTTCTGCGCTGTGGCCACCGCCGTTCGGCAAGCGGGATCGCCAGATGGTGCGCGGTTGAGGCGGAGCCCGTACAGCGCGGCGAAGCCAGCCAGTCCGCCAATCGCCACGGTGGCGATGACGAGGGGGATGCGGCGCGTGGCGGAGGGCTTCTGGTCGAGCATATCGTTTGTCATCCGGTCGCAGATATGGCTATCAGGGGCCTCTTAATACGGCTGGCTGCGGCCAGCAAACGTGCGGCAAATCAAGGCGTGAGCAGGGGATCATGAGCAACAAGATGTGGGGCGGCCGGTTCTCGGAACGTCCCGACGAGATCATGGAAGAGATCAACGTCTCCATCGACGTCGATCGTCACCTCTTCGCCCAGGACATTGCCGCGTCCAAGGCCCACGCCGCGATGCTGGCCAACCAAGGCATCATCACGGCTTCTGATGCGAAAAATATCGGCAAGGGTCTAGACACGATTTTGTCAGAGATCGGCAAGGGCGGCTTCGAATTCAAGCGCGCGCTCGAGGACATCCATATGAATGTCGAGAGCCGCCTGTCGGAGCTGATCGGCCCCGCCGCCGGTCGCTTGCACACCGCGCGCTCGCGCAACGACCAGGTCGCGACCGACTTCCGTCTGTTCGTCCGCGATGTGATCGACGAGACCGATGCCGCGCTTGCCGCGTTCCAGCAGGCGCTGGTGCAGCGCGCGCTGGAGCACGCCGGCACGGTGATGCCCGGCTTCACGCATCTGCAGACGGCGCAGCCTGTCACCTTTGGCCACCATCTGCTCGCCTATGTCGAGATGGCCGCGCGCGACCGCGGCCGCTTCAGGGACGCGCGCCAGCGGCTGAATGAATCCCCGCTCGGCGCGGCCGCGCTCGCCGGCACCTCGTTCCCGATCGACCGCCACGCCACCGCGAAGGCGCTCGGCTTCGACCGGCCGATGGCGAACTCGCTCGATGCGGTCTCCGATCGCGACTTCGTGCTGGAGACGCTGTCGGCGGCCTCGATCTGCGCCGTGCACATGTCGCGCTTTGCCGAGGAGATCGTGATCTGGACTTCGCCGCTGGTCGGCCTTGTCAGGCTCAGCGACAAGTTCACCACGGGATCCTCGATCATGCCGCAGAAGCGCAATCCGGATGCCGCCGAGCTGGTGCGCGCCAAGACCGGCCGCGTCATCGGCGCGCTCAACGGGCTGCTGATCGTCATGAAGGGCCTGCCGCTCGCCTATCAAAAGGACATGCAGGAGGACAAGCAGGGCGCCATGGAGGGTTTTGCCGCGCTGTCGCTCGCGATCCGGGCCATGACCGGCATGGTCCGCGACCTCGTCCCTGACCAAGCCAAAATGAAGGCGGCCGCTGGCGAGGGTTACGCAACGGCGACTGATCTTGCCGATTGGCTGGTGCGGACCCTGAAGATGCCGTTCCGCGAGGCCCATCACGTGACTGGCCGGATCGTGGCGAAAGCCGCGGAGGGCGGCGTGGCGCTGCACGAGCTGCCGCTCAAGGAGATGCAGGCCATCGAGCCAAAAATCACCAAGGAGGTGCTCGGCGTGCTCTCGGTCGAATCGTCCGTGAAGAGCCGCACCAGTTTTGGCGGCACCGCGCCGAAGAACGTGGCGTCCCAGGCCAAAGCCTGGGCGAAGCGGCTGGAAAAAGAGCGAAAATTGGGCTGAGGGCAAAATTTCGCTTATGTTTCATGATCATCCGGCTCTCGCCAGAACGCGCCAATCTCTGTATGGTGCGCCGCGCGTAGTGGGGATTTCGTCGTGACGTCAAAGTTTCGCCCGGCCAGTTCGGGGTGGACCATCATTGTCTTGAGCCTGACGGCGCTTGCGCTGGCCGGCTGCGGCCGCAAGGGTCCGCTGGATCTGCCGCCGACCGCCTCCAACGCGTCCACGACCAGCGGTGCCGCACCTGTAGATACCGAGGCCGAAACTCAGCGGACGCCGAGCGTGTTCAACCCGACCTACGGTGCGGATGCCGCGCCCGCGGCGGCGAAGGGCAAGAAGAAACCGTTTATTCTCGACCCGCTCCTGGACGAACCTCCCGCCAAGAAATAAGCCGGGACAACCGAGCCTGCGCCATGAACCATTTCGAATATCGCAACGGCGTGCTGCACGCCGAGGCGGTGAACCTGTCCGAGCTGGCCGCGACCGTCGGCACGCCGTTCTATTGCTATTCGACCGCGACGCTCGAGCGGCACTACCGCGTCTTCACCGACGCCTTCGCCGGCGAGAAGGTGCTGGTCTGCTACGCCATGAAGGCGAACTCCAACCAGTCGGTGCTGCGCACGCTGGCCAAGCTAGGGGCCGGCGCCGACGTGGTCTCGGGCGGCGAGTTGAAGCGCGCGCTGGCCGCAGGCATTCCCGCAAGCAAGATCGTGTTCTCCGGCGTCGGCAAGACCGAGGCCGAGCTGCGTGCTGCGCTCGCCGCCGACATCCTCTGTCTCAACGTCGAATCCGAGCCGGAGCTCGAGCTGCTGTCGCGCCTTGCGACCGAGATGGGCAAGACCGCGCGGATCTCCTTGCGCGTCAATCCCGACGTCGATGCCGGCACGCATGCAAAAATCTCCACCGGCAAGTCCGAGAACAAGTTCGGCATCCCGATCGTGCATGCCCGCGAGGTCTATGCGCGCGCTGCGAAGCTGCCCGGTATCGAAGTGACCGGCACCGACGTACATATCGGCAGCCAGATCACCGACCTCTCCGGCATGGAGACCGCGTTTCGCATCCTCTCCGAATTCGTGCAGACGCTGCGCAGCGACGGCCATGACATCTCCCACGTCGATTTCGGCGGCGGCCTCGGCATTCCCTATTACATGGACCGCGAGGCGCCGCCGGCGCCGGCCGCCTATGCCGCCATGGTCAAGCGCGTCAGCCACAATCTCGGCTGCACGCTGATGTTCGAGCCGGGCCGCATGATCGTCGGCAATGCCGGCATCCTGGTCGCCAAGGTGATCTATGTGAAGCACGGCGACGGCAAGAACTTCGTCATCATCGACGCCGCCATGAACGATCTGATCCGCCCGACGCTGTACGAGGCCCATCACGACATCCTGCCGGTGACGCAGCCCGCCTCGGGCGCCGCCACCATCATGGCCGACGTCGTCGGCCCGGTCTGCGAGACCGGCGACTATCTCGCCCTCGACCGCACGCTGCCGACGCCAAAGCCCGGCGATCTGCTCGCCATCATGACCGCAGGCGCCTATGGCGCGGTGCAGGCCGGCACCTACAACACCCGGCCGCTGGTGCCGGAGGTGCTGGTGAAGGGCGACCAATACGCCGTGGTGCGCCCGCGCGTCGAGGTCGAGCAACTCATCGCGATGGATAAGCCGGCGCCGTGGCTGTGAGTGTTTAGGCGCGGCGCTATGTCTTCCGCCCGACCACCACGCCCGCCTTCTCCTCGATCGGCTTGATTGCCGCGGTGAAATCGGACTCGGCGCCTTCCGCGCTGATCACGGTCTCCCATAACCGTCCGACCGCATCCGCCACCTCCATCGACAGGCCAAGCTGCTTCATCTCCGCCAGCGCCAGCCGCACGTCCTTCACCATCAGTCCGGTGGCGAAGCCGAAATCGAAGGTGCGCGGCAGCACCGAGCGCGGGAACTTGTCGCGGCTCGCCGTGTTCATGCCCGAGCCGGCATTGATGACGTCGATCATCACGGCGGGATCGAGCCCGGCCTTGACGCCCATCACCACGGCTTCCGACGTTGCCACGATCGCGGTGGCCGACAGGAAATTGTTGGCGAGCTTCATGGTCTGGGCCGCGCCGGGCTTCTCGCCGATGAAGAACACCTTTCCGATCACGTCGAGCGCCGGCTTGAGCAGCTCGAACTCGGCTTTCGGGCCCGACACCATCACTGCCAGCGTGCCCTTCTCGGCGCCGCCGACTCCGCCGGAGACGGGACAGTCGATCTGCACGATGTCGCGTTTGGCGAGGAGGCCGTGAATCTTCACGGCCATCGCCGAGCCGACCGTGGAGAGATCGATGAAACGTTTGGCGCGCTTGCCCTCGATCACGCCGTTCGCTCCCGTTGCGACCTCGAGCGAAGCCTGCAGCGAAGGCAGGCTCGCCATGACGGTCTCGACTTGATCGGCGACGTCCTTCGGTGACGCCGCCGCAATTGCGCCGCGCGCCACCAGCTTGTCCATGACCTCCTTGCGCGTGTCGAATACCACGAGCCCGTGTCCCGCCTCGATCAGCCGCCGCGCCATCGGAAAACCCATGTTTCCGAGGCCGATGAATCCGATGTCCATGGTGTTTCCTTGTGGTTGTTATTCGTTGCTGTCGTGAAAATCCGCGCTCCATCCCCCGTGTCGTCCCGGACAAGCGCGCCTCAAGCGCGCGCTGATCCGGGACGACGATGAGGAGGAACGTTGCGCCCCTCACTCACACGCCGCCTCACGCCTTCCCATCGATCTCGGCGAACACCTCGCGCGCGATGCGGAAACTGTCGACCGCGGCGGGCATGCCGCCATAGATCGCGACCTGCATCAGGATCTCGCGGATCTCTTCGCGGCTGACGCCGTTGGTGAGTGCACCCTTGAGATGCGCGCGAAACTCGTGCTGGCGGTTGAGGATCGCGATCATGGCAATGTTGAGCATGCTTCGGGTCTTGCGCGGCAGCTCCTCGCGGCCCCACACCGCGCCCCAGCAATATTCGTTGAGCATCTCCTGGAACGGACGGTTGAAATCGTCGACGTTCTTCAGGGCGTTGTTGACATAGGCCTCGCCCAGCACCGCTTTGCGGACTTCCAGGCCCTTGTCGTGCATCTTCTTGTCCATGGCGTTTCCTTTGTTCCAACAGGGATGGCGCGCGGAAATTACGGGGTTGCACCGGGCCAGTCACGTCCTCGTGTTATGCGGGAAAAGGAGGCTCCTCCGTACCGGAACGGATGCCTCAGTGCTGCCGTTGTGATAGGCTCTTCTCTACCGGGCAACCTGGAGAGTTGATTGAACGGCGTCACCCCCGGCCCGTCAGGCCCGATCCGCAACAGTGACGCGCTGTCGCGGCTGAAGCTGGCGCAGGCCCTTGATCGGGCTACTTATGCCATCGCGTGGGAGCGTGCCTGGCCCAATGTGGCGCGCCTTCTGACCGTCGCCGGCTTCTTCCTGGTGGTGTCCTGGGCTGGTCTCTGGCTCGCCGTGCCGTTCGTTGCCCGGGCCATCGGCCTTGCCCTCTTCGCTGCGATTGCAGTCGTCGCCCTGTTCCCGCTGATTCGCTTCCGCTGGCCGAGCCGCGAGGAAGCGCTCGCCCGGCTCGACCGTGGCTCCGGCATCCGTCACCGCCCGGCCACCACGCTCACGGACACGTTGACCTCGCAGGACCCGGTCGCGCAGGCGCTGTGGCAGGCGCAGCGCGAGCGTACGCTCGCCTCCATCAAGCGCATCCGCGCCGGTCTGCCGCACCCGCGGCTCGCGCTTCACGACCCCTGGGCGCTGCGTGCCCTTGTCATGGTGATGCTGGTTGCGACCTTCTTCGCCGCAGGTGACGAGCGTGCGATGCGGCTCGGCGCTGCCTTCGACTGGAACGGGGTGCTGGCGCCGACCAATGTTCGCGTCGACGCCTGGGTCACGCCGCCGCTCTACACCGGTAAGCCGCCGGTCATCCTGTCGGCCGCCAACAAGGAGGCTGCGGCCTTGCCCGCCGGCGGCCCGCTTTCCGTTCCCGCCGGCTCGACCCTGATCGTGCGCTCTTCCGGTGGCAGTCTGGATGTCGTCGTCTCCGGCGGACTCAAGGAAGTCGCCCCAACTGAAGCCAGCCCCAAGGGGACCAACGAAAAGCACTTTGCCATTTCCGGCGACGGCACCGCGCGTGTCCGCGCGCCTTCCGGCCAGCCGCAATGGGCGTTTGCGGCCACGCCGGACCGTCCGCCGACGATCGCGCTCGCCAAGGACCCGGAGCGCCAGGCGCGCGGCGCGCTCCAGCTCTCCTACAAGCTTGAGGACGATTACGGCGTCACCGGCGCCGAGGCGAAATTTGCCCCGCGGTCGACCGATGCCAAGGACGGTACAAAGGACGGTACAAAGGACGGTACAAAGGACGGTACAAAGGACGGTACAAAGGACGGTACAAAGGACGGCACGAAGGACGGGACGAAGGCTGCTGCCGGCGATGGTGACACCAGGGCGGCTCCGCGGCCTCTGTTCCAGCCACCGCAATTCCCGCTCGCGCTGCCGAATGCGCGGACCCGCAACGGCATCGGACAGTCGGTGAAGGATCTCAGCGAGGATCCCTATGCCGGCGCCGAGGTCACGCTGACCCTCACGGCCAAGGACGAGGCCGGCAACGAGGCCGCAAGCGAACCGTTCAACATGCGCCTGCCCGAACGGCTCTTCACCAAGCCGCTGGCACGTGCACTGATCGAGCAGCGCCGCATTCTCGCGCTCGATGCGAACAAGAATTCCGACGTGTATGCCGCGCTCGACGCGCTGATGATCGCGCCCGAAATGTTCACGCCGGAGCCCGGACAATATCTCGGCCTGCACAACGTGGCCCGACAGCTCGAGGCCGCGCGCACCGATGATGCCCTGCGCGAGGTCGTGGCAAGCCTGTGGGCGCTTGCGGTGACGATCGAGGACGGCAAGATCTCCGACGTCGAGAAGGCGTTGCGCGCGGCTCAGGACGCGCTGAAGCAGGCGCTGGAGCGTGGCGCGAGCGACGAAGAAATCAAGAAGCTCACGCAGGATCTGCGTCAGGCGCTGAACGATTTCATGCGCCAGCTCGCCGAGCAGTTCCGCAACAACAATGACCCGCAGCAGCTGGCGCGGCCGCTCGACCCGAACACCAAGGTCCTGCGCCAGCAGGATCTGCAGAACATGATCGACCGCATGGAGCGCCTGTCGCGCTCCGGCGACAAGGATGCGGCCAAGCAGTTGCTCGACCAGCTCCAGCAGATGTTGGAAGGTCTCCAGATGGCGCAGCCGGGGCAGTCCGGCGAGAGCGACATGGAGCAGGCGCTGAACGAGCTCGGCGACATGATCCGCAAGCAGCAGCAATTGCGCGACAGGACCTTCAAGCAGGGCCAGGATTCCCGGCGCGACCGCTCGCGCGGCAAGCAGGGCGATCAGTCCATGTCGGAGCTGCAGCAGGACCAGCAGGGGCTGCGCGACCGCCTGAAGAAGCTGCAGGACGAGCTTGCCAAGCGCGGCCTCATGCAGAAGGGAGAAAAGGGGCAGAAGGGCCAACAGGGACAGAAGGGCCAGCAAGGGGATCAGGGCCAGCCCGGCCAGAACGGCGATCAGGACGGCGACCAGGGCGATGACGACGGCAGTCTGGATGCTGCCGACGGTGCCATGGGCGATGCGGGATCAAAGCTCGGCGAGGGCAATGCCGACGGCGCCGTGGACTCGCAGGGCAAGGCGCTCGATGCGATGCGCAAGGGTGCGCAGAAAATGGCCGAGGCGATGCAGCAGGGTGACGGTGACGGCCAGGGCGACGGACCCGGCCAACGCGCCGGCCGTCAGCAGAGCGGTGGCAACCAGACCGACCCGCTGGGCCGTCCGCTGCACGGGCGCGAATATGGTGACGATTACACGGTCAAGATTCCCGGCGAGATCGACACCCAGCGTGTCCGCCGCATTCTCGAAGAGCTCCGCCGTCGTCTCGGCGACCCCTCGCGCCCGCAGATCGAGCTCGACTACATCGAGCGGCTGCTGAAAGAGTTTTAACGTCACACTCGCTGTCATCGCCGGGCCCTGACCGGGCGATCCAGTATTCCAGAGACCGGCGTTGAAGAGCTCGCTCTTGGCACATCCGCCGCGGCGTACTGGATGCCCCGGTCCCGGCTTCGCCAAGGCTACGCCGGGGCCACAAGGGTGCTCGGCCGCCGAAGCTTTAGCGAAGGCGGCAAGCCGGGGCATGACAGGGGAGTGTGTAGCCGCTGCGCTAACCCTTCCTCGCTGCCAGCGCATCCGCCACGGCCGTGCGGATGTCGGCGACCGAGAAAGGCTTGGTCACGACGTCATGCACCAGCGCATTCAGGTTCGAGGCGCGCTCGCGCTGGTCGGCAAAGCCGGTCATCAGCAGAATGGTCAGATCAGGGAAATCGCGCGCGGCCGAGAGAGCCAGCGCGATGCCATCCATGACCGGCATCTGGATGTCGGTGAGCAACAGGTCGAAGGCGCCGTCCTCGCGGGTCAGGATCTCCAGCGCCTCGGCGCCGTCCTGGGCGGTGACGGTCTCATGGCCGTCCATGGCGATGGCGCGCGCCACGAGCGTGCGCATCGAATCCTCGTCGTCGGCGATCAAGATTTTCGGCATGAGACCAACCTTGGGATCAATCTCCCCTGTGGGGTCGATTATACGCTGCCGCCGGCGATGTCGCGCCGGTTGAAGAAACGAACGTCGATATTGCGGCCCTCAGGCGGCGGCGAGGCAAGGCGCGAGCGGAAGAAGGCGCGCTCGCCGGGCCGCAGCACGGTCTGTTCCAGCACCGTGTTCCAGGCGTAGATCTCCGCGCCTTGCGCGTCGCGCACGGCAAAGCGCAGCCGCGGGATGTCGAGCGGCTTCTTGCCCTCGCCCACGATCACGCCCTCGATCACCAGCACCTGCTTACCGTCCACGGTCTCGCTGGAGAGCTTGACGTCCTTGAAGGCGAGGCCCCGCAGGTTCACCTCGAGCCCGACCATCTTGTAGAACGCCGCCGTCTGGGGCAGCAGCCGCACCACGTCGCCGCGCCAGATCACCAGTGCCAGGACCAGCGCGCCCATCGCGGCGCAGGCGGTCGGGAGGCCAAAATAGGATTTGCGCGGAGCCGTGGTGGCGACCGCGCGGCTCACCCGCGCCCCGCGGCGGCGGAACAGGCCGCGGAACCAGGACTGGTGCTGTGCACCGGCGGCCTCCTCCTCGGCCTGCCGGGCCGCCGCTGACCATTCGTCCTCGGTTTCGCGGGCCTCCTGGTCCGGCCAGTCGCTGGCGATTGAGGGACTGTCGACGACAGGCGCATCAATGGTGCCGTCGTCCTTGGCATAGGAGTTCCATTGCTCGGCGAGGTCGGACTGGTCGTCGGCCCGGCTGGCCGCGGCGATCGCGGGAACGGACGCCTCCTCGATGGCATCCTCGGCATGCGCGATCCAGGTCTCCTTGCAGCGGGAGCAGCGGACCGCTCGTCCGTTCGCCCCAAGGCTCGCGAGCTTGATGGCGTAGGATGTCATACAATGGGGGCAGACGATATGCATGGACGAGCCTTGATGTATGAACGAAGGTCTTGGACTGGTCTTGACGATGCCGCGGCCGCGGAGAACCGGGCGCCCTTATGCTACAGGGCGACCGTTAACGAACCGGAAACCATAACGGCGGCAAAACCCGATGATCGCGCATGGCGGAGTGCCGCAGCGCGACCCGCGCCCCCTCTCGAACGGAGCTGAACTTGGTTCGGTTCGAAAATGTCGGATTGCGTTACGGTCTGGGGCCGGAGATCCTGCGCGATCTCAATTTCCAGATCCCGGCGCATTCCTTCCAGTTTCTCACCGGACCTTCCGGTGCCGGCAAGACCTCCCTGCTGCGTCTGTTGTTCCTCTCGCATCGACCGACGCGGGGCCTCGTCAATCTGTTCGGCCACGACATCTCGCAGCTCGGCAAGGACGAGATCGCGGACCTGCGCAAGCGCATCGGCATTGTCCTCCAGGATTTCCGGCTGCTCGACCACATGACGACCTATGAGAACGTCGCGCTGCCGTTCCGCGTCATGGGCCGCAGCGAGTCGAGCTACCGCAAGGAGGTGATCGACCTGTTGCGCTGGGTCGGCCTCGGCGATCGCATGGACGCGCTGCCGCCGATCCTGTCGGGCGGCGAGAAGCAGCGCGCGGCGATCGCGCGCGCCGTGATCTCGCGGCCGCAGCTGCTGCTCGCGGACGAGCCGACCGGCAGCGTCGATCCGACGCTCGGCCGGCGCCTGCTGCGGCTCTTCATCGAGCTCAACAAATCAGGCACCGCCGTCATCATCGCCACTCACGACATCGGCCTGATGGATCAGTACGAGGCACGGCGGCTGGTGCTGCACCAGGGACGGCTGCACGTCTATGAGTAGGCTAGACGAGCGCGGCGTGCTGGTCGATCTCGGACAGGAGCGTCCGCAGCTTCCGGCCAAGGCGCGCAACATGTCGCCGATCGTGCCGCGCGCCTCGATCCATGGCAGAGCGCTGGTCGCCGTCGTCGCCATCATGACCTTCCTCGCCTCGATGACCACGGGGACGGTGCTACTGGTGAGTGCCTCCGCCGCGGAATGGCAGTCGGACGTGGCAAGCGAAATCACCATCCAGGTTCGTCCGCAGGCCGGCCGTGATATCGAGCGCGACACCGCCGCCGTGGCGGAGGCGATGCGCGCGCAAGCCGGCATCGTCGAGGTCAAGTCGTTCACCAAGGAGGAGAGCGGTAAGCTGCTCGAGCCCTGGCTCGGCACCGGCCTGTCGATGGACGATCTGCCGGTGCCGCGCATGATCATCGCGCGCGTGCAACCGGGCACGCCGCTCGATCTCGGCGCCTTGCGCGCGCGCGTGACGCAGGTCGCGCCGGGGGCCAGCGTCGACGATCATCGCGCCTGGATCGAGCGCATGCGCGTGATGACAAACGCCACCGTGCTGGCCGGCCTCGGCATCCTCGCGCTCGTCATCATCGCCACGATCATCTCGGTTTCGTTCGCGACCCGCGGCGCCATGGCGGCGAACCGTCCGATCGTCGAGGTCCTGCATTTCGTTGGCGCCGGCGACCGCTACATCGCCAATCACTTCCTGCGTCATTTCCTCAGGCTGGGTCTGGAAGGTGGCGTGATCGGCGGCGGCGCCGCCATGCTGGTGTTCGGCTTCTCAGAGTCCATCGCAGGCTGGTTTTCCGGTACCCCCGTCGGCGACCAGTTCGCCGCGCTGCTCGGCACCTTCTCGCTGCGGCCATCCGGCTACATCGTGCTTGCGGTCCAGGCCGTGCTGATCGGCGGCATCACCGCGGTGGCCTCGCGCCAGACCCTGTTCGCGACCTTGAATGATGTTGATTGAGTTCTTTTCTTTCCTTCTCCCCTCGCGGGAGAAGGTGGCATAGGAGGCCTTCGGCCTCCGTTCTCGAGAACGCCGCAGCGAAGCTTCGGCTATGGCGCTGGATGAGGGGTTCTGTCCAAGCGTACAAATGCTGAGGTGAATGCGCGGAGAGAACCCTCACCCGTCTCGCCGCTGTCGCGACGAGCCACCCTCTCCCACAAGGCCCTACAAGGGGAGAGGGTGAATCGACTTTTCGGCCTGACAGTTTCGTAGCATTGATAAGCCTTTCAAACCGGACTCCACTTCGCCTCAAAACGTCATAAAATTACTCAGGGAAGGGATCACCGACATCGCATGACCTCGCCGACCGACGATCGATCGCCGAAACTGCCGCGCGGCTGGCTGCGCGCGACAATCGTGTCGACGATCGCGCTCGCCTTCGTCGGCGCGGCGGCGGGCTTCATTGCGTTCCTGTCGCAATTGCGCGGCGCCGAGATGGTGCCGGACCGCAAGGCAGACGGCATCGTGGTGCTGACCGGCGGCTCCTCACGGGTATCGGACGCCATGGAGCTGCTGGCTGCCGGCTACGGCAGGCGGCTCCTGATCTCCGGCGTGCATCCGACCTCGACGGCGAGCGACATCTCCCGGACCTTGCCGGAGAACCAATCCTTCATGACCTGCTGCGTCGATCTCGACCGCACCGCGCTCTCGACCCGCGGCAACGCGGCCGAGGCGCGGCGATGGGCGCATGAGCGCCGATTTACATCTTTGATCGTGGTCACCTCCAACTATCACATGCCGCGCGCGCTGGTGGAATTCTCGCACGCGATGCCACAGACGACGCTGATCCCCTTTGCGGTGGTCGGCGACAAATGGCGCGAGGAGCCGTGGTGGACCTCGGGTTCGACGCTGCGCCTGCTCCTGTCCGAATATGTCAAGTACATCGCGGCCGAGCTCAGGGTCCGGCTGGAGGATTTCGGGATTGACCTTTCGCCCGAGATGTCGGAGCAGCCTGCGGGTCAGCAACCGAGGCGGCCCGCCACCGCCCAGGCCAATTGACTGGCAAATTGATCGGACCGTCGATGTTTCTGATTTTCCTGCGCTCGCTCGTGTTCAACGTGCTGTTCTACGCCGTGCTTGTTTGCCTTGCGATCGTGGCACTGCCGACCTTCGCATTGCCGCCGCGCGCGATGCTGACGGTGGCGGAATGGTGGGCCAAGGCAACGCTGGTCTTGATGCGGGTGGTTTGCAACATCAAGGTGGAATTCCGCGGTGTCGAGAACATCCCGGAAGGTCCGCTCTTGATCGTGGCGAAGCATCAGTCCTTCTGGGAGACGTTCGTGCTGCCGGGTTTCTTCAACCGGCCGATCTTCATCCTCAAGCGCCAGCTCATGCAGATCCCGGTGTTCGGTCAATTCCTGGTCAAGACCGGGATGATCGCAATCGACCGCAATGCCGGCGTGAAGGCGCTTCTGGACATGACGCGGCGGGCGCGCGAGGCGGTACGCAGCGGCCGCCAGCTCGTGATCTTTCCGGAGGGCACGCGCCGTGCTCCCGGCGCGCCGCCCGACTACAAGACCGGCTTTGCACAGATCTATTCGTCCTGCGGCGTGCCGTGCCTGCCGATCGCGCTCAATTCCGGCCTGTTCTGGCCGCGTCGCACCTTCATGCGCTATCCGGGCACGCTCGTGGTGGAGTTTCTCGAACCGTTGCCGCCGGGTCTGCCGAAGGACGAATTTCTCTCCCGCGTGCAAACGGTCATCGAGGACGCGACCGGGCGTCTCGTCGAAGCGGGGCGGAAAGAGCAGGAGCAGTTGATCGGTAGCGCGCCAAGCTACGCGCCGACCAGCGGCTAGCGACTTTCGCTGTCTTCGTTCGGAGCCGGCGCGTGCGGCGAATGCGCATCACCATGCAGCATCAATGCAAGCTGATGCAGCTGCGCGTCGCGAAAGCCTTCGGCCTCGATCGCCTTCACCGTCGCGGTGACGTAGTCGCGGTTGGCGCCGGACTGGCCGTGGCCCTGGATGACATGGCGGTGCTGCTCGGCGAGCGACAGACGGCCGGCATATTGCACATGACCGCGGTCGACGACGTAGGCGAGCGCGGAGACGCGCTGCCGCGCATCGTTCTCCAACCATACCGAGCGCATCACCTCGCGATAGACCGACGTGACCTGCTCGCGCGCGCGCAAATAAGCGACGACATCGGCGCGGTTCTTCTCGGCGACGCGAAAGGCGATGCCGCGGCAGGCGCCGCCGCGGTCGAGCCCGAGCACCAGGCCCGGCTTCTCCGGCGTGCCGCGGTGCACGAAGGAATAGACGCAGAGCGCCCGATGCTCGCCGACCAGCCGCGCCGGGACGCGTTCCTCGAAGTCGAAGCCCGGCCGCCACATCAGCGAGCCGTAGCCGAACACCCAGAGGTCGCCCTTGGCGGTGGTGACGGAGGGGAGGGAGATTTCGGACATTTCGGGAACGGCTACCAGAACCATGTTCCGAAGCGAAGCGAATTCTCCGTCTTTCGTCGGGGGCCGGCCCCGCTTACATTTGCCTGAATCTGGGGCCAAAGGGTCGCCGCATGTCCGATATGACCGTTGCCACAGGCCGCCGCTCCCGTTGGGGCCTTTTCATCGCACCCGTTCTCCTGCTGATCCTCGCCGTCGCCTGGAGTTGCTTCTGGTTCTACGCCGCGTCGCAAGCCGAAATCGCCGCAGACGCCTGGCGGGCGCAGGAAGCCAAATCCGGCCGCATCTATGATTGCGCCAAGCGCTCGATCGCGGGTTTCCCATTCCGCTTCGAGGTCCAGTGCTCCGGCGCGAGCGTCGCCCTGGTCTCGCAAAATGCGAGCAAGACGCCGTTCACGGCGAAGCTCGACAACATCCTGGTCGTCGCCCAGGTCTACGACCCCAAGCGCGTCATAGCCGAATTCTCCGCGCCTGCGACGCTCATCGACGGGGTGACGCAAAACACCTTCGTGGTGAATTGGAGCAAGGGCCGCGCCAGCGTGGCCGGCCTGCCGGCCGTGCCGGACCGTGCTTCCATCGTGTTCGACGATCCCAGCCTCAACCGTCTCGATGGCAGCGTGCAGGTGCCGCTTGCGCGCGCCAAGCAGGTCGAGCTGCACGGCCGCCTCGCCGACGGATCGCCGTCGGATCATCCTGTGATCGAGACCGTGCTCCATGTCGCGCAAGGCAGCATCCAGGGCGTGCATCCGCTGCTTGCCGAGCCGTTCGAGGCGGACACCCGCGCCAAGATCACCGGCCTCTCCGACCTCACGCCAAAGCCCTGGCCGCAGCGCTTCCGCGAGATCCAGGCTGCCGGCGGTCACATCGAGATCGTCCAGTCGCGGATCCAGCAGGGCGAGATGATCGCGGTTGCGGCCGGCACGCTCGGCCTCTCGGCCAATGGTCGACTCGACGGCGAATTGCGGATGACGGTGGCCGGCCTCGAGCGCGTGATCCCGGCGCTCGGCATCGAGAAGATGCTGGAGGAAGGCGTGCCGCAGGCGACGCTCGACCGTGTCGCGCCCGGCGTGAAGTCGCAGGACCTCAACAATCTGTTCGGCGCGCTCGACCGCGCCGTTCCCGGCCTCGGCAAGGTCATCAAGCAGAACGCCAATGCCGGCGTTGCTGCCGGCATCAATTCGATCGGCACCGAGAGCACGCTTGAAGGCAAGAAGGCGCGGAGCTTCCCGCTGAAATTCGTCGACGGCGCCGTGCTGCTCGGCCCGGTCAAGGTCGGCCAGATCCCGCCGCTGTATTGACTGCGCGGTAGCGTAATCCGGGACAGCGCCGGCCGTATCGAAGAACCCCCGGATTGCGCTGCGCTCCATCCATCCGGGCTAAGCGCTCACGGCTTCTTCAGCGCCGCATGCGGCCGGCCGAAGTCCGGCGCCGCCGAATCCTGGCCGATCTCGACGATGCCGCGGCGGATGGCGCGGGTACGGGTGAAGTGATCGAACAGCGCCTCGCCGTCGCCGCGCCGGATCGCGCGGGTCAGCTTTGCGAGATCCTCGGTGAAGGTGCCGAGCATCTCCAGCACTGCTTCCTTGTTGGCGAGGAACACGTCGCGCCACATCGTCGGGTCGGACGCCGCGATGCGGGTGAAATCGCGAAAACCGCCGGCAGAGAATTTGATCACCTCGGATTCCGTCACCTGCGCCAGCTCGTCGGCGGTGCCGACGATGGTGTAGGCGATCAGATGCGGCAGATGGCTGGTGATCGCGAGCACGAGATCATGATGATCCGGCGTCATCACCTCGACCTTGGCGCCCATCGCGGCCCAGAAGGCGCGCAGGCGATCGGTCGCCGCCGCGTCGGTGCCATCAGGTGGCGTCAGGATGCACCAGCGGTTGATGAAGAGCTCGGCGAAGCCGGAATCCGGGCCCGAATGCTCGGTGCCCGCCACCGGATGCGCCGGCACGAAATGAACGCCCTGCGGCAGGTGCGGTGCCATGTCCCTGACCACCGCTCCCTTGACCGAGCCGACGTCGGAGATGATCGCTCCCGACTTCAGATGCGCGGCGATCTCCTGAGCGACAGGTCCGCAGGCGCCGACGGGAATGCAGAGGATGACGAGATCGGCATCCTTCACCGCCTCCGCATTGGTCGCAACGACCTGATCGACGATGCCGAGCTCGGCAACCCGCGCGCGCGTCTTTTCCGAGCGCGCGGTGGTGACGATCTCGCCGGCCAGGCCCTGAAGCTTCGCGGCGCGCGCGATCGAGCCGCCGATCAGGCCGAAGCCGATCAGCGCGACGCGCTGGAAGTGCGCCGTCGTGCTCATTTGCCGCCCATGAAGTCGCGCAAGCCCTCGACCACGAGGCGGTTGGCCTCCTCGGTGCCGATGGTCATGCGCAGCGCATGCGGCAGGCCGTAGTTCTTTAGCCCGCGCAGCACGAGGCCCCGCTTGGTCAGGAAGGCGTCGGCGTCATCAGCGGTCTTGCCCTTGTCGGTCGGGAAATGGATCAGCACGAAATTGGCGACGCTCGGCGTCACCTTCAGCCCGAGCTTGCCGATCTCCTCGGTCAGCCAGTTGCGCCAGGTCTCGGTGAACTGCTTCGACATCGCCTGGTGCGCGGTGTCCTCGATCGCGGCGACCGCGGCGTACATCGCCGGCGTCGACACGTTGAAGGGACCCCGGATGCGGTTGACCGCATCGATGATGTGCTCGGGCCCGAACATCCAGCCGATGCGCAGCGCGGCCAAGCCGTGGATCTTGGAGAAGGTGTGCGTCACCACGGTGTTCTCGGTGGTGGCGACCAGCTCGATGCCCATCTCGTAATCGTTGCGCGAGACATAGTCGCAATAGGCGGCGTCGAGCACCAAGAGCACGTGCGAGGGCAGGCCGGCGCGCAGCCGCTTGACCTCGTCGAACGGCAGATAGGTGCCGGTCGGGTTGTTGGGGTTGGCGAGCCAGACCAGCTTTGTGCGCGGCGTGACCGCCTTGAGAATGGCATCGACGTCGGCAGTGAAGTTCGTTTCGGGCGCAACGATATTCTTGGCCCCGTTCGCCATGGTCGCGATCGGGTAGACCAGGAAGCCGTGCGTGGTGGAGATCGCCTCGTCGCCCTGGCTGAGATAGGTGTGCGCGAGCAGATTGAGGATCTCGTCGGAGCCGGCCCCGCAGATGATGCGGTTGGGATCGAGCCCAAACGAGCGGCCGATCGCCTCGCGCAGCACGCGCGAGGTGCCTTCCGGATAGTCTTCGAGATGATCCGCCACGTGCTTGAAGGCCGCGATTGCCTTCGGCGAGGGCCCGAACGGCGTCTCGTTGGCCGAGAGCTTGAACACCTTGCGGCCCGGCTCAGGCACCGGGCTCTTGCCGGGCGTGTAGGGCGCAATATCGAGAATGCCGGGATTCGGCACGGGGCGGGACATCTTGGACTCCGGATAGGCTGGGCTGCTCGCGATTTACGATTTCGCCCCGGTCGGGGGCACCGTATAGCGCGTTGCGTGGCTGCCGACGAGGGCCGTGGAGCGCACCGAGGCCCCCGCCTCGATCAGGGCAGCCCTGATTTTGTCGATGCTGGTCGCGCTGGTGACCGAGACCAGCAGCGCCGCGCCGTCAAAGGCGGTATCGGGCACCGCCACGATCTCGGCGAGCGGCGACAGGGCGCGCGCGACCTCGGCGTTCCACCCGGAGACACGTACGCTGAAGGTCTCGACCTCCGTCACCAGGGCGCTGTCGGCGACGCGCGAGACTGCGAACACCGGCATTGCCGCCGGATGATCGGCACGCTCGACGAAAGGCAGCCGCGCGATGATCTTCGGTGCGCCTTCCGCTTCGAGCTCCAGCCACCATGGTGTGCGGCTGGAGGTGGCCGAGACCAGCGCCAGGTCGCCCTTGGATCTCGCGACCACCTCGACCGCGGCTTGCGCGCTGAAATGCGCGACGTAAGGCACCGTGAAGCCAAAATGGAAGCGCGCGGAATCGCGCATCGCCGGCTCGCTCACCGAGACGTCGGCATGCACGGAGAATGGCGCCTGCACATAGGTGAACGTCGAGATGATGACGCGCCAGATGCTCTCGACGGTGTCGAGCGGCAGGATGCCGCGATGGCGCTGCACGAGGTGGCGCATCATGTCGGCCTCGCGCGCAGGCCGAAACGCCGAGCCGACCTCCTGGGTCTGCTTCACCTGGATCAGGCGGTCGATGATGTCGCCGCGCTGCATCAGCAGGCGATGCATGCCCTCGTCGATCGCGTCGATCTCCTTGCGCAGTTCCTGGAGCGATGGTGGCGCGGGCGGACGTTGGGTCATGTCTGACTTGATTGTTGAAGAGCTTGGGCTGTTGAAGGACGTTCCGGTGCGGATCGGCAAGACAATTGGTAAGGCCGTCACCGCTGCGATCAATGTCCTGATTAGGCAGTCGGGCCGACGAAAGCAAAGAGAAATGACGGCCCTTTCCGTTCACGGCGCAAGAGGCGAATTGGCTCGATCCGGGCCGCGACTTGACGAAAACGGCCCGAGACGGTAGCTTTTGCCTGTTCCGTGGTCATTTGAGCCGGCCGGCTTGCAGCCACGTTAAAAAATTCGCTAAACAGGCCGGGGACGCTTCCGATCCCGGCCGAACCTATCGTTCAGGCCGGGTTTTTCATGGCCTGATGTCAGCGGCGCGGTCTAGTAGCCAGTCGCAAACGAGGTCGATGTCCGAGATGGGTAGCGTCAAGTCGATACCGAGTCCTGCGATCAGCGCCGACGAACGGTCGCACGAGGTGGATCATCCAAGCTCGCAAGTCGCGCATTTCGGCACCGAGCAGCCGCTGCGGCTCGATTGCGGCGTCGACCTCTCCCCGTTCCAGATCGCCTACCAGACCTATGGCGAGCTCAACGCCGATCGCTCCAACGCCGTGCTGATCTGCCATGCGCTGACCGGCGACCAGCATGTCGCCAATGTGCATCCCGTCACCGGCAAGCCCGGCTGGTGGGAGACGCTGGTCGGCCCCGGCCGACCCATCGATCCCAAGCACTACTTCATCATCTGCTCCAACGTGATCGGCGGCTGCATGGGCTCGACCGGGCCGGCGTCGATCAATCCCGCGACCGGCAAGGTCTGGGGCCTGGATTTCCCTGTCATCACCATCCCCGACATGGTGCGGGCGCAGGCGATGCTGATCGACCGGCTCGGCATCGACACGCTGTTTGCCGTCGTCGGCGGCTCGATGGGCGGCATGCAGGTGCTGCAATGGACCGCGGCATATCCTGCTCGCGTGTTCTCCGCGTTGGCGATTGCCTGCGCGACGCGGCACTCTGCGCAGAACATCGCCTTCCACGAACTCGGCCGCCAGGCCGTGATGGCCGACCCCGACTGGCACGGTGGCGGCTATGCCGACCGCGGCATCCATCCGCATCGCGGGCTCGCGGTGGCGCGGATGGCGGCGCACATCACCTATCTTTCGGATGCGGCGCTGCACCGCAAGTTCGGCCGGCGCATGCAGGACCGCGAGCTGCCGACCTTCTCGTTCGACGCCGACTTCCAGGTCGAAAGCTATCTGCGCTACCAGGGCTCGTCCTTCGTCGAGCGCTTCGATGCCAACTCCTATCTCTATTTGACGCGCGCGATGGACTATTTCGACATCGCCGCCGATCACGGCGGCGTGCTGGCCAAGGCCTTCGCCGACATCAAGACCCGCTTCTGCGTGGTCTCCTTCACCAGCGACTGGCTGTTCCCGACCTCGGAATCGCGCGCGCTGGTGCATGCGTTGAACGCTTCGAGCGCGCGGGTGTCGTTCGCCGAGATCGAGACCGATCGCGGCCATGATGCCTTCCTGCTCGACGTGCCCGAATTTTTCGACATCTCCCGCGCCTTCCTGCAATCGGCAGGCAAGGCCCGCGGGGTCAGCCTCAAGGACCGCTAGCAATGTCCGTCCAGCAAGTGCTGCCTCTGAACCGCGTTGCGACCGCGCCGTCCGGCCAGTTTCGTGCCGACCACCTGCTGGTCGCCGAGATGGTCAAGCCGGGCTCCAAAGTGCTCGACGTCGGCTGCGGCGACGGTGATCTGCTCCAGCTGCTGGAAACCCGCGGCATCGACGGCCGCGGCATCGAGCTGTCGCGTGAGGGCGTCAATCGCTGCGTCGCCAAGGGGCTTGCGGTGGTGCAGGGCGATGCCGACACCGACCTCGTCAACTATCCCGACGACGCTTTCGACTATGTGATTCTGTCGCAGACGCTGCAAGCGACGCGGCAGCCGAAGGTCGTGCTGGAGAACCTGTTGCGCATCGGCCGCCGCGCCATCGTGTCGTTCCCGAATTTCGGCTTCTGGAAGATGCGGCTCCAGCTCCTGATCGGCGGCCACATGCCGCGCACGGAGAATCTGCCGGCGACCTGGTACGACACCGCCAACATCCATTTCTGCACAATCAAGGATTTCGTGCAGCTCTGCGACGAGATCAACGTCAAGATGGAGCGCTCGATCGCGCTCGATCTCCACGGCCGCCCCGTGCCGCTGAACCTGCCCTGGTGGGTGTGGAACATGTTCGGCGAGCAAGGCGTGTTTCTGCTGAGCCGGGGTGGAGGGAAGTAGCTGTCCATCCGCGCTCCATGAGTTGAGGAGTCGAGATCTATCCTCCGTCATTGCGACGCGTGTGGTGAGCCACTGCCTCAATGCGCGGCCAGCGACCTCGGGTCCCGCACCGGCCAGCGGCCCGCCTCAACCAGCGTGACGAACCGCTCGACGCTCTTGTTGAACAACGCCGGCTCCTCGAGATTGAGCACGTGGCCGGATTTCGGAAACATCGCGAGGCCCGCTGCGGGCAGGTGCTTCTTCAGGAACAGGCTCGGCCCGATGCAGGGATCGTCCTCGTCGCCGCAGATGATCAGCGCGGGCGTCGACACCTTCGCGATCGCATCCGTCATCGTGTAGATCGAGGGGCGGCCGCCCTGGAAGCCCCGCATGGTGCGCGCCGATCCCTTGGCATCGTGCCGCGCCAGGGCGGCATAGAAATCCGCGTGGCCGCGCGGGTCCTTCACCAGGAACGGAATCCGGCTCGGCGCCTCGCGCGTGACTTTCGCGACCTCGGCGGAGCCCAGCGTCTCGAACTGCTCGGCATTGGCGCGGCACTGCTTGCGCCAGGCTTCCAGGTTCTCGAGCTCCGAGCCGGAGCCGACCCCGGCCAGCGTCATCGACAGCGCGCGTTGCGGCGTGTTCAATCCGATCTGCAGCGATGAGTAGGCACCCATCGACAGCCCGACCAGATGTGCGCGTTCGATGCCGAGGTGATCGAGCACCGCAAGCGCATCGGTGTAGAAATGCGTGTAGGTGTAGACCTCGCCGTCGGGCACGTCCGACGGCGTGTAGCCGCGCGCCGAATAGGTGATGCAGCGGTGGCCGCGCGAGAAGTAGCGCATCTGCGGCTCCCAATTGGTGTAGTCGGCCGCGAACTCGTGCAGAAAAAGTATCGGCGTTCCCTGACCCGCCTCTTCGAAATAGATGCGAACGTCGTCCCTGGTCGTGGCGTGGGGCATTAACTGTTTCCCTCTCTTCAAGCCGCGTTTGCAGGATCGCAGTTAACGCAGTTGTCCGCAATGCGGCAGCATCAGGCCAGTCCCGATACACAATCATCGCAGCCATTCGCCCGGGCGTGGCGTCTTTTTCTCGCCACATCCGGAAGCTTTACGGCCCGCCGGATGTCGGCCACCGCACGGGCCGACGGGAAGTGGGGTGTAACGAAGGATGACGTATGGTCGAGTTGTTTGCGTTCCGCCTGTCGCGGTGTGTTGTCGCGCTGGCGTTTTTCTTCGCGGCGGTTGCCGCGTTCGTTTCTCCGGCCTCGGCCCGGCCACATCATCGTCATAGCGCAGAGCGGCACGCTTACGTGCACCACGCCAGGCATCATCACCACCGCCATCATGCACGCGGCTCGCGCTTCGAGCGCAGCGCCGCGCAGTTGCAGGCGGGCGGCTTCGCCGACACGCAGGCCAGCTACAATCCGAATGCCAACGGCGGCGGCACGGGCAATGACAGCATGGCTGCGAGCGGCGGCTTGGCCGGCGGATCGGGCCTCGTGTCCGAGGCGCGCCGCTATCTCGGCGGCAATCCGACCGGGCGCGGCAGTCTCTGGTGCGCGCGCTTCATGAACATGGTGCTGGAGCATACCGGACATAAGGGCACCGGCTCCGATATGGCGAGCTCGTTCGCTCGTTACGGCACGCGCGTCTCAGGCCCGCAGGTCGGCGCCATCGCGGTGATGTCGCGCGGCCGCCGCGGCGGCCATGTCGGCATCATCACCGGCATCGACGCGCAGGGCAATCCGATCATGATCTCCGGCAACAACGGCAACCGCGTCCGCGAAGCGCCGGTCTCGCGCGGCCGGATTTACGCGTATGTGATGCCGAATTGAGGCTCGTCACCCTCATTGCGAGCGAAGCGAAGCAATCCAGAATCCCTCCGCGGAAATACTCTGGATTTGCTTCGTGCTTCGCTCCTCGCAATGACGGAGTGCGTGAAGACAGCGTTGGCTCACAGCAGCTTCGGCTCTTCCACCTGGACGGCGTCACCGACGCCGACGTCACCGTCTGCGATCACCTCGGCGTAGATGCCGCAGTCCATGTGGCCGAGATGGCGCGAGAGCGTGGGCGGAATTTCGAGATCGCGCTTGGCGGTCTCAGGATCGACATTGGTGGCCGGGCAGCGGACGATGCGCTTGATCACCTTCAGCCGGGCCTGCCCGATCGCAAGCGTCTGGCCGACGAGATCGAGCTCTGACCAGGCCGGCCAGCCCTTGACGTAGAGATTGGCGCGGAAGCGCAGGGGATGCACGGCGGCGCCGCCGAGCATGGTCTCGATCGCGCGAACGCTGCCGAGATTGATGATGGAGACGACCTTGCGGGCGACGTCAGAGAAGCTGTGGTCGCGGCCGGACAGAACCTTGGGCGGGCCCTTCAACTCGGGCTGGAAGTTCTCAGTAAAATAAGCCTCGATGGCGGCGCGTCCGGTGGTGGTCTCGAGATCGCCGCTGGCGACGATTTGGCCGTCCTTGCGGATGGTCAACACATTGGTGGCGTCGTCGAACCGGCTGTCGAGCTCGGCCAGCCGCTCATTGCGCGCCAGCATCAGGAACTGGATTTTCGGCTTCCATTCGGGAGCGTCAGGGTCGAACCCGCTCGGGCCGTTTTCGATGGCGTAGCGGCGGTCGGCCGGCAGGGTCTGGCCGACCCGCAGCGGGGCGCGCGACAGGCGTTCCGGGGTCAGGCCCTTGATCGGGTAGCGATAGAGGCCGGTGATCTCGGCAGTATGGCTGGCTGTCATGCTGCTACTTAAGGGATTCGGCCCGCCACCGCCAAGCCCGCCCACGTGCGCACGAAATTGTGAAGCCGCCTCTTTCGCATCCGCAAGCCGCTTCCCACATCTGCGTCAGGCCGGCGGCAACGCCGGCAAGAGACGGCCGTTTGCTGCTTGAGAAACCTCAATGCGGTAAGCGGAAACCCAATGAAGATGCCGTATTGGGGTGCCTGAGAGGGCCCCAAGGGCAGGCCGAGGGACAGAAAAGATGAATATCGAGAAGTATACCGAACGCTCCAGGGGCTTCATCCAGTCGGCGCAGTCGCTGGCGATGCGCGAGGGGCATCAGCAGTTTTCCACCCTGCACGTCCTGAAAGTCCTCCTGGACGACAATGAGGGCCTCGCGGCCGGTCTGATCGACCGCGCTGGGGGTAATTCCCGTGCCATTCTGAAGGCGACCGAGGACGCCCTTAAGAAGGTGCCGAAGGTTTCCGGCGCCGGCGCCGGGCAGATCTATCTGGCGCCCGAGCTCGCCCGCACCTTCGATGCCGCCGAAAAGGCCGGCGAGAAGGCCGGCGACAGCTTCGTCACCGTCGAGCGGCTGCTGCTCGGGCTGACGCTGGAGAAGACCAGCGAGGCCGGCACCATCCTCGCCAAGGGCGGCGTCACCCCGCAAAACCTCAATGCCGCGATCGAGGCGCTGCGCAAGGGCCGGACTGCGGATTCCGCGACCGCCGAGAACGCCTATGATGCCCTGAAGAAATATGCCCGCGACCTGACCCAGGCCGCGCGCGACGGCAAGCTCGATCCGGTCATCGGCCGCGACGAGGAGATCCGCCGCACCATCCAGGTGCTGTCGCGAAGGACCAAGAACAATCCCGTCCTGATCGGCGAGCCCGGCGTCGGCAAGACTGCCATCGCAGAAGGCCTCGCGCTGCGCATCGTCAATGGCGACGTGCCGGAGAGCCTGAAGGACAAGAAGCTGCTGGCGCTCGACCTCGGTGCGCTGATCGCCGGTGCAAAATACCGCGGCGAGTTCGAGGAGCGGCTGAAGGCGGTGCTCCAGGAGGTGACCGGGAGCGAGGGCACCTTCATTCTCTTCATTGACGAGATGCACACGCTGATCGGTGCCGGCAAGGGCGATGGCGCGATGGACGCCTCCAACCTGCTCAAGCCGGCGCTTGCCCGCGGCGAGCTGCACTGCATCGGCGCGACCACGCTCGACGAATACCAGAAGCACGTCGAGAAGGACGCGGCGCTGGCGCGGCGTTTCCAGCCGATCTTCGTCAGCGAGCCCTCGGTCGAGGACACCATCTCGATCCTGCGCGGCCTCAAGGACAAGTATGAGCAGCACCATGGCGTGCGGATCGCAGATTCCGCGCTGGTGGCGTCCGCGACGCTGTCCAACCGCTACATCACCGACCGCTTCCTCCCCGACAAGGCGATCGACCTGATGGACGAGGCCGCGGCGCGGCTGAAGATGCAGGTCGATTCCAAGCCGGAAGAGCTGGATTCGCTGGATCGTGAGATCATCCGGCTCAAGATCGAGCAAGAGGCGCTGAAGAAGGAAAGCGATCCCGGTTCCAAGACCCGGCTCGAAGCACTCGAGAAGGAGCTGGCCGAGCTGGAAGAAAAGTCGGCGGCGCTGACGGCGCGCTGGAGCGCGGAAAAGGACAAGCTCTCCAACGCCCAGAAGCTGAAGGCCGAGCTCGACGGCCTGCGTGTCGAGCTTGCCAACGCTCAGCGGCGCGGCGAATTCCAGAAGGCCGGCGAGCTGGCTTATGGGCGGATCCCGGAGCTCGAGAAGAAGCTGTCGGAAATCGAGGCCAAGGAGAACGCCGGCGAGATGATGGAGGAGGCGGTCACCGCCAACCACATCGCGCAGGTGGTCTCGCGCTGGACCGGCGTGCCCGTCGACAAGATGCTGGAAGGCGAGAAGGAGAAGCTCCTGAAGATGGAGGAGCAGCTCGGCAAGCGGGTCGTCGGCCAGGCCGAGGCCGTGCGTGCGGTCGCAACCGCCGTGCGCCGCTCGCGCGCAGGCCTGCAGGACCCGAACCGCCCCACCGGCTCGTTCATGTTCTTGGGGCCGACCGGCGTCGGCAAGACCGAGCTGACCAAGGCTCTCGCGGAGTATCTGTTCAACGACGAGACCGCGATGGTCCGGCTCGACATGTCCGAATACATGGAGAAGCACTCGGTCTCGCGGCTGATCGGCGCGCCTCCGGGTTATGTCGGCTATGACGAGGGCGGTGCGCTCACCGAGGCGGTGCGGCGCCGGCCTTACCAGGTGGTGCTGTTCGATGAGATCGAGAAGGCGCACCCTGACGTCTTCAACGTCCTGCTGCAGGTGCTCGACGATGGCCGTCTGACCGACGGCCAGGGCCGCACCGTCGACTTCCGCAACACGCTGATCATCATGACCTCGAATCTCGGTTCGGAATTCCTGGTGAACCAGCCGGAGGGCGAGGATACCTCGGCGGTGCGCGAGCAGGTGATGGGAATGGTGCGGGCGCATTTCCGCCCCGAATTCCTCAACCGCGTCGACGAGATCATCCTGTTCCACCGCTTGCAGAAGAGCGAGATGGGCCGGATCGTCGAGATCCAGTTCGCGCGGCTGCAGAAGCTCTTGACCGATCGCAAGATCGTGCTGACGCTCGATGCCCCTGGCCGCGACTGGCTCGCCGCCAAGGGCTGGGACCCCGCTTACGGCGCACGGCCCTTGAAGCGGGTGATCCAGCGCTACCTCCAGGACCCGCTCGCCGAGATGATCCTCGCCGGCGACGTCAGGGATGGCGACACGGTCGCGATCTCCTCCGAAGGCAACGTGCTGACCTTCAACGGCAAGGCACCGCAGACCGCGGAGATCACGCAGTTCGAGGCGCCGGTGCCGAAGCGGAAGTTGAACTGAGCACGCCTAACGTGGCAGCGAACCTGTCCAAACCTCCCCGCTATGCGGGGAGGTTTTTTCATATCATGAGGCGAGCGTTGTGCTTCAGGCGACGAGGCGGTCCGGTGCTGCACTCTATGCACGACAAATAGCACAACCACCGGGTGCGTCACTACAGCGCATGCTGGAGCAGTGTGTTATAAATAGAACACGCATTGCGCTTTCTCTCTGAGCGTGCATGAATCTGCTTGAACAATTTGATCGAGGCTCGGCACACTCCCTATCCAATATTTGAGGGGTTGTGGCGAAGCACGGCCTGCGCGGGACATTGTTCGCGTGAGAGCGTGCTTCTTGGACACAGGGCGGCTCGCCATAACCCGAAAGGAATTTTTTGGGGGCGTGCGATGCGTACGGGTATCGTTGCGAGTTGCGTTGCGCTGGCGCTGTTTTTGGGCGGCTGCGATACCCTTGATTGGCGCTATACGAACGAGGGGGTCGGAACTGAGCTCTATGCACCGGAAACTGTGAATCAGGCGCGTCTTCAGGAAATATATGTCGGATATATCTGCCAACAGGCAGGACTTTCATACGAGGAGAGGGGGGAAATTCTTTTCTGTCGTGAGCCGCCCGTCAGCAGGAATTGGCAGATCTTCGTTCAGGCTGGCATGAATGACATCGATCGCCGCTGCGACGCGTATCTCACCTGGCTAGACAATAAACGCCGTTGGGTTGGACCAATTCATCAGCAGATCTTGGACACGGAAGCGGCAACTCTCCTAATCCTCGGAGCTACGGCCGCTGATCCGACCAAGGCCATTGCCGTCGTGGGCGCAGCCTTCGGCCTGGCTTCCCATGCGTTCACAAATTTCAACAGCCGCTTCATCTTCGAAGTCGAAAAATCAACTGTGCAATCGGTCGTTCTCACGCGGCAACAAAAGTATCGCGAAACGCTTCCAGTAGTGATCGACAATAGACCTGCCGCGATTTACGCGCTGCGGCAATATCTGCGCCTCTGCATGCCTATGACGATCGAGACGCAAATTAATACGACCGTCAAGCTGTTTGAAAGAGGTGGGACGGTTGCGCTCGAGCAGGCTGCTGCTCATCCAATGGTTGATGCCCGTACAGTCAGTACGGCGGCGACCGTGCGGATCACCAAACCGGCAAGCGATGCGAGCTACATTGATTTGCGCTCGTTGCTATTCCCCAACGGGGCGAAGACGATTGATCCAGAGCTGAAGGCGTATATCGGAAGACTGCTTGGCAGCGACAAAATCGCAATCGGCGTGATTGTGACTCGGCCCGAATTCTCGGGACTACGTCGAAGAATTTCTGCGTGCATCGTCTCTCGTTCCTCAGGGAGTCCCTGTGCCGACGGGTCGCTGGCGAAGTTCATTCAATAGCGGGGGTGGCAATGTCGCAGGTCGTTGAAGTTCCGGGATTGACAACGCGGGTTGAAGCCGAGCAACGCGCAGAAGATTTTATGATCGACAGCGTTCCGGTTGAAATCATCGAGCCGGGTGACGGGACATTTACCGTCCGCGCCACCTATCCAGATGATGTACACATTCCGAGCGCAATGCCCGACGAAGAACCTAGGCCACCGGGGGAGCATGTCGCTCCGCCGCCGCCAGCTCCCAAGAATAGGAAGACAAAACAACTCGGAGAAAAGGGGATAGCACTCATCAAGGCGTTCGAGAGTTGCATGCGTGCCGTACCTACAGGCTTCCAGGCTTACTTCGATCCGGTTCAGGTCTTGACCATCGGCTGGGGGCACACGAACGATAACGGCCGCACTTTTAAAGTAGGTGACATTTGGACCCAGCAGGAGTGCGACGCAGAATTCCAGAACGACATGCAGGTATTCGTTCGAGCCGTAAACAGTATGGTTACGGTACCGATCAATCAGGATCAGTTTGATGCCCTGGTTTCATTCGCATTCAATGTGGGAGCACCGAGCCTGAAAGGCTCAACCCTATTGAAGAAGTTGAATGCCAAGGATTACGCGGGCGCAGCGCAAGAATTCAAGCGTTGGAATAAAGCGAAGGGCAAGGAGCTGCCCGGACTGACGCGTCGCCGTGCATGCGAGGCATTGTTATTCCAGAGCATACCGGACAAGAATTACGACGGCATTCCCGACTGATTTGGCGTTTGATCGAAGCATCATCATTGAACGAAGGAGATTGACGATGTTGCCGGTGGTCGAAATTCCTGGGCTCACCAAGGCCGAAGCTGACCAACGCGCAATTGATCTTGGCATCGACAGCCCAACGATTGAAATCATTAGAGAGTCGGGTGGTTTGTTCACTGTACGAGCTACATATCCAGAAGGAATGATCATTCCGGGCGCGACGTCGGCCGTTGCCGATAACAGCGCTCCATTCGAGCTTACTGGATTGAGCCAAGCCGCAGTTGATGAGGAGGTGGCCGTTTTCAAGGGAAGCGGCTCGACCTTTACGGTAATCCCGGAAGCCGGCAATCTTTTCACAATCAGGATTTCGCCACCCAAAGCTCCGGCGCTCGTTGAGCCTCCGCCGACCGTCGTTCCAAACGCTCCCGATCTCGATGGCTACGTGCTTTGTCTCGATCGCATCAGGACCGAGCGAAGACCGGGCATGGGCTTCGACCGAACGGTTTCGCGCTATCAGGCTTATTTCAATCGTGCCCCGATCGCGGACGTTTTTGGGATGGCGGTGGAACGGCAAGGACCAGATGATAATGGATCGACGGGAGTCGCTAGACATCGCCGCATAGCAGCCGGAATTTATCCGCTCTTCACGCACGCAAGCGGGGCTACGAACAAGTACAAGACGATTGGTTACGCAAGGCCTGCGAATATTAGGATGAGACCGTGGCCTTGCATTGGAGTTGAGGAGACCGGTTCCCGGTCTGGAATTCTCATTCACTGCGCAGCCGGTTATCTAATGAGCACTGGTTGTATAAACTTGACTTCGAATGTGATCAGTGCGGGTACCAATCTGCTATTTTCCGACAGCTGGGCGCGCGTAACTGCGTTGATTGACAGTATTAAAGAACATCTCGGAGATAGATTTCCTAACAGCAACAACACAAGGTTGCCGCATGTGTCGCTGGTGATCCGGGACGGTGCTTTGGTTTAAGTCTTTCGGACTTTTCCTCAGCGGCACGGCCCGCGCAACTTTATCCGCGATTGCTCAGTTGCCAACAGCTGGAAGGCGAGTTCGTGAAATTGATCGTCTAGTTTAGGCGGCGATTGTGCAGCGGTGATCCCCTCGATCTGGCAGTGCATCATGGCGCTGTAAGTGGTGCGCAGAATTAGGTCGATCCTGGACGCGGCGCCGGGAAAGGCTTCGTCGATAATGACTTCGTTGCTCGGCCCCGAGAGGCACCTGATCCTGGAGAACTTCTCCAGCTTGCCTGCTATCACCCGCCTGTAGCGGCCGGCCCCGGCTCGATGCCGTCCTCCTCCTCCTCCTCAAGCTCCGACAAAATATCCACCAGCTCGCGGACCCGGCCCTGCGCCAGTGGGCGCAAATCGTTGATCATCGGCTCGTCGTTGGCGAGCCAAGCCTGGGCTTCGGCGAGTTCCTCGACGGTCGCGCCGGTCCCGATGATCTGGGCAATGGTGACGTCGTCGGCCCGATCCACGGCCTTGACGACATCGTCGCGTGAGAGGCGCGTCATGGGGCGATCCTCCTGCTGGTCGGCTTCCGTCAGCATCTAACGGGGAACCCGAGCGCGGGTTCCGCGGTCAGGGTCTGGTCCGGCGGATGCTATTTTTTCACCACCTTGTAGATCGCGTTCTCGATATCCGAGCTGAAGTAGATCGCGCCCGTCGCGCCGACAGCGACACCGGTGGGGATATGCGTCGGCAAGCCGCCGGGGGCACCGGTCAGGCCGATCGGAAGATTGGCGGCGATCTCGGTGATCTTGCCGCTGTCCGGTGCGATCTCGATCAGCCGCTTGGCGCCGACCTCCGCCACGATCAGCTTGCCGTCGCCGGTGCGCGCGATGCCTTCAGGCATTTTCAGCTCCTTGGCGACCACGGTCTTTTCGCCATTGCTGTCGATCCTGGAGACGAGGCCGGCAAAGGCTTCGGTAACGTAGACCTCGTCAGTCGCCCCGCGAACGAGGCCGACCGGACCTTCGAGCGCGCCGATCAGCGTGCTGCGATCCTTGCCGTGCTCGCCGCTCACCTTGACCAGTGACTTGGTGCCGAGCTCGGCCACCAGAATGCTGCCGTCCGCGAGCACGACCGCGTCATGCGGCGCCTTGAAGTCGTGCAGCATCTCGCGCGTGGCGCCGGTCTTGCCGTCGATCACCTGCACCGTGCCGGTGAACCAGCTCGACAGGACGACGTCGTTGCCGTTCGCCGTCGCGCTCATCGGATACTCGAGCGCGACGCCGGCAGCGTGCATGCGCGCCTTCTCGGTGACCTCGCCGGTCGCCCCGTCCACGGTGCGATAGGCGAACACGTCGGCGACATGGATGGTATCCTTGCCGTTATCTGATGTGACGCCGATGCCGCCGGGCAGGGCGAGCTTGCCGATGATGATCTGCTTGGCCTGGCCGGTCGCCGGGTCGACCTCCTGGATTCCGTTGTCGGCCATGTTGGAGACGTAGATGCGGTCCTTGTCGTCGATGGCCAGATTGTCCAGGGACGGCTTCAGCTGCGCGACCATGGTCTTGGCACCCGATTTGGGGTCGACCCGGACCAGCTGGCCGAGCGCGGTGTCGACCACGAAGAGGTTGCCCTTGGAATCGAAGTTCACCGCCGCCGGGACCTTGAAGCCGTCGGCGACGACGGTCAGCTCGGCCTTGTCGACGTCGACCTTGGCGACCTGTCCCTTGAACCAGAGCGGACCGTAGAGCTTGTCGTCGGCACCGAACTCGAAGCCGTTGAGGCCGCCCATCTTCTCCATGATCTGGCGGGGCGGTTTGACGCCCTCGACGTCGATCTCGTAGAGCGCATCGCCGAGGAAGACGGTGGTGGCGTAGAGCCTGCCGTCCTTGCGGAAGGCGAGCGAGTTGATGCCGGGAAGGCCGCTCGCAAGCTTCTTGATCGGTCCGTCGCCCTTGCGCGCATAGAGATCTCCCGCGAGGAAGCCGGTCCAGGCCATGGTGCCATCAGGCGCGAACGCGATGTCGTCGGCCATTCCGACTGGAGCTGGGATTGCAACCTTGGCGGTGCCGCCCGCAATGTCGACCTCGTAGAGCGCTGCGCCCGCGACGCTGCCGGCGAACAGATGGCCGGCTTTGTCGATTCCGAGCCCGTGCACGCCGTGGAACGCCGAGCCGGCAACGAGCCGGGTGACCTCCCAGCTGTCGGCCGATGCACTCGTGGCGGCGAAAAGCGCAGCGGCGACGGCTGCGCAGGCGAGCCTGGTTTTCATGGCGTGACCTCCCATTTTCGGGAAAGTATTCGCCCGTCACGCGGCTTTGGCAAACGAAACTTCACGTTGTAGTGCGGCAAGGCGGTGCGGCCCTACGGCGTCTCATGCCATCGCACCTCTGAAAATGTTCGCTGATTGCCGGCTTTACCTGATGCTCACAGCAGCTCCGTCCGGGCTTTAACGAGAGCCGTCGGTGCCGCTCGCCGCCGAAGCCTGCTTCGCAGCCAGCGCAGGATATCGTCATGAAACGAGATCTCGTCGCCACCAATCATCCCATCTTCGACGAACTTCATCCCAAGATCTACGGGGCGGCAGTCGGCCTCGTCGCATGGTTCGCGCTCATGGCGTGGGCACTGTTTGACCGTCGCAGTGATGTCAGCCTTTCCCTCGCCTTGGTCACGCTGCTGTTCGTGGTCGCGATCCTGCTGCCATGGATCATTTCGCGTGTCTGGAGGCGATATCAAATGCCGTACGAACGGCATTTGGGGCCGACGTCGCTGCATGATTGGGAAGCCGGCGAATTCAGGGTCTGGGGCGCGAAGCTTCACGGTTCGCACGCCGCGATCGACGTCCTGTTGCCGCTGGCCGCCGTCTCATTTGGGCCGACAGCGATTGGAATCGTCTTCGTGATCGTGCGGGCGTCGGTGCTTTCCTGACGCCAGCGCGCAGATCGCGGTCGAGCTGATGCCCCACCCGCCCACGGAGTGGGGCGGATGGGCGTTGACTGTTATCGGCTCGTCGTCAGCCGCGGCGGGTTCTGGGACATCATCCAGATCTCGACCGCAGCAAGAACGGCGACCAGAATGCCGACCACGACGTGAACGGTCATTGCCGTCTTGGCACCCTGGAACCCGAGCACCCAGGGCGCAATGAGCGTCCAAAGGCCGACGATCAGGTTGAGCCACTCCTCCCACACCGCGAAGGCTGCGAGCGCTGCGACGGCCAGGATCGCAATCACGATGCCCGCGACATACGCGTTCTGAGAGGCCGGTCCGGCATCGAAACCGAAAATCCAGGGCGAGACGAACAGGAATGCGCCGAGGATCAGGTTCGCGACGTCGCACCATTTTGCGTTCGTCCAGTTCTCCATGACATTCCTCCGTGAGCTCGGCCCCCTCATGCAACACAACAACTGGGCCATTCCCCAGCGTGTTCCCTGCGGTTCCAGCCAAATTGAATGATGGGAAGCGCGGCCAGCCCGGCCACGAGGCCGGCCTCGACCGATTTACCGGTTGGTGACCTGCAACGGCCCGCCGGTCGCGTCCGACATCCGGGCGATGGCGCCGCTCCGGCCGCTCATCATGCCGTCGAGCCGGTCGCGCTCCTTCTCGAAGCTTGCCAGCATCGGGCCTTCCAGCGAACGGCCGCGCGGCAGCTTCACGCGCATCGGGTCGACGAAGCGGCCGTTGACCAGGATCTCGTAATGGACGTGTGGACCGGTCGACAGGCCGGACGAGCCGACGAAGCCGATCACCTGGCCCTGCCGGACCTTCTTGCCGGCTTCCATGCCCTTGGCGAAGGCCGACATATGGCCGTAGGCGGTCTCGTAGCCGTTGTTGTGCTTGATGCGGATATATTTGCCGTAGCCGCCCTCGGTGCCGGCCTTCTCGATCACGCCGTTGCCGGAGGCGAAGATCGGCGTGCCGTAGGCGGTGGCCCAGTCGACGCCGGTGTGCATCTTCACATAACCCAGAATCGGATGGCGGCGGCCGCCAAAGCCGGAGCGCATGATGGCGTTGTTGACGGGCTTCCTGACCAGGAACTTCTTCGCGCTCTTGCCGGTCTCGTCATAGTAGTCGACGACGCCGTCGTCGGGGCTCTGATAGCGGTAGTATTTCTTGGTCTCACCGCCGACCGTGAGGGAAGCGAACAGCACGTCGTTCTTTTCGGTCGCGGTCACGCCCTCGTCTTCACCGGCGTAGAAAACGTCGAAGGAATCGCCCGGCTGCACCTTGCGCTGGAAATCGACGTCGTAGGAATAGATCTTGATCATGTCCTCGATGACGGGCATCGGGACCTTGTTGCGCATCGCGGTCTCGTAGATGCTCTGGTAGAGCCGCACGCCGGAGCCGTCGTCATCGTCCTCGTCGTCGCTGCTGGCGCTCGCCGCAGTATCGGCGACGGTGTTCATGCTGGAGACGTCGACCGCGACGTATTTGCCGAGATCGGACAGTGCCGCGATCGCTTCCACCATGGTGTCGTTTGCAACCACGACGCGATAGGGCTGCAAGCGGGCGCCCGGGCTTGCGGGCGCCATCAGAATGCGGAGCTTCTCGCCTTCCTTGAGGCCGCCGTCGCGGCCGCGCGGTCCGAGCGTTGCGGTGATCGCCTTGATCTCGTCGGCATTGGCGCCGAGATCGCGCAGCACGGAGGCGACGCTGTCGCCCTTCTTGACGATGTGGACGCGTTCGCCGTTGGGATTGCCGCCGGTGATCTGCTCCTTGGTCTTCGGCAGCAGCGTGACGTTTTCCGGCACCACGCGCGTCTCGAAGCCCGCATAGGGGTCGGACGGCGACACCTCGGTGGCGTAGGCCATCTTGATGTCGGAGGGACCGGTCGCACCGGAGACGTCGGCTGTGGCATTGGCGAGCGAGGCGTAGCGCACCCCGCCATTGCCGCGCCAGTTGGCGGCATCGCGCACCCGCATCAGGATGTCGTCGAGCGCCACCACCGCGGAAATCTTGGCCTTCGGCAGCACCGGCGACAGGTCCTTGGTCACGAAGGACACTTCCGCGTCGGGCTCGACGGCTTCCGGATTGTTGGGATCGTCGGAGGCCGTCTTCGGATCGGAACCGACATCGGTGAGCAGGCGCTGGGCGTTGAACGGCGGGATCTTCGCCGACAGGTCGCTCGTCGTCATCGACAGGTTGCCTGCGATCCGGACGAAGGGACGCACGCGCATCACGTCACGGTTGCCGACGCGGGCGACCGTCGAAACCCGCATGACGTTGCGCGAAGCCGTGGATTCGCTCGGCGGCGGCAGGCGGTCGCTCTTGTGCAGCGTGGCGGCGCGATCGGCGGCGCCGAATGCACCCCGCAGCGCGCCTTCGACCCGCTCCGGCACCTTGGCGAAGGTCATTTCGCCGTCGAGCGACGCGAAAACGGCGCCGCCGATCAGGGCCGCGCCGCAGAGTCCGGTCAAGATTGTCCCGCTGAACCATTGCACCGAGACGCGGCGGCGGTCGATCACGGCGGCTTCAGAACCATCGACGGACAGCGGCGGCTCGTGGCCGAGATCGATGATCCCGGTCTCACGCCCGTAAGCGCCGCGTGACGTCCTGTGGTTCAACCCAAGTCCCCCGATTCAACGACCCAAAAGCCCCCTGTCTCGAGCCTCTTCCCGGTCGCCCTCTTCGAGGCGTATCGCGGGAAAACGGCAAGCCGCATAGGCGTTCGCGGTCAGAAGGCCCCGATGACGGGCCGGCCGAAATTACGAACAGCTAAACGGAAAAAGGTCTCTCGATGTCTCTCGAATGTCCGAAGAAGGTTGCGTCATCTGCAAGATCGCCTTCCTCTGACCCCATGAAAATCGCCGGCAGCCCCCACAGGCATCCCAGCGATTCAAGCTTGTCTCTTACCAGAACGCCGCGGGATTGTGGCTCAAGTACGGCGCCAAATATGGAAAAAGTTTCCTGAAACGGGGGGCGCCGGAGGCTGCCCGGGGGGGGCGCCCAGAGCCGCTTCCGGAGACCCCCTGGAGCCCCTCCGGAGCTCCCTAGGGCGCAAATTTTTTTTGAGATTTTTTGCGGCGCGGTCACCGTCCGTGCGCCCGTTGACGCTCTAATCGACTGGAATCGCTGGAATTTTTTCGATGATCCACTGTGCGACGATTTGTTGACGATTGGCGTTGACAGCCCGGAAGGTGGGGCCTATAACCCCAACCACTGAGCGCGGCGCCGCCGGGTCACTGACCGAGGCGAGCGAACGCGCCGCTGATGCTCCTCACCTTGTTGAGTGACACAACAATCGACGTCAAGTCGGTTGGAGTCATTCATCGTCGGTAAGGGTGTCGGAACCCTTCCTCCTCGGAAGGTTGGGACCTCTCCGGTTCCGGGCTGTTTGACAAGTGAAGATGAAGAAAGAGAAACGTGGACGGCGGAGTCCTTGCGGGTCTCGCTTCTGAAAAGCCTCGGCTTTTCTGATCGAGACCGGACGAAAGACTTCGGCGGTACACGTTTAAAGGAAACACCATCGTTGCCAGCGATGTGAATCGCAGGCAGCTCTTCGGCTTCGGCCGATGAAAAATGGTGGGACCTCGTCAAACGTTGTGATCAGCCGGTTCAAAGTTCAAGTCCAACTTGAGAGTTTGATCCTGGCTCAGAGCGAACGCTGGCGGCAGGCTTAACACATGCAAGTCGAGCGGGCGTAGCAATACGTCAGCGGCAGACGGGTGAGTAACGCGTGGGAACGTACCTTTTGGTTCGGAACAACCCAGGGAAACTTGGGCTAATACCGGATAAGCCCTTACGGGGAAAGATTTATCGCCGAAAGATCGGCCCGCGTCTGATTAGCTAGTTGGTAGGGTAATGGCCTACCAAGGCGACGATCAGTAGCTGGTCTGAGAGGATGATCAGCCACATTGGGACTGAGACACGGCCCAAACTCCTACGGGAGGCAGCAGTGGGGAATATTGGACAATGGGCGCAAGCCTGATCCAGCCATGCCGCGTGAGTGATGAAGGCCCTAGGGTTGTAAAGCTCTTTTGTGCGGGAAGATAATGACGGTACCGCAAGAATAAGCCCCGGCTAACTTCGTGCCAGCAGCCGCGGTAATACGAAGGGGGCTAGCGTTGCTCGGAATCACTGGGCGTAAAGGGTGCGTAGGCGGGTCTTTAAGTCAGGGGTGAAATCCTGGAGCTCAACTCCAGAACTGCCTTTGATACTGAAGATCTTGAGTCCGGGAGAGGTGAGTGGAACTGCGAGTGTAGAGGTGAAATTCGTAGATATTCGCAAGAACACCAGTGGCGAAGGCGGCTCACTGGCCCGGTACTGACGCTGAGGCACGAAAGCGTGGGGAGCAAACAGGATTAGATACCCTGGTAGTCCACGCCGTAAACGATGAATGCCAGCCGTTAGTGGGTTTACTCACTAGTGGCGCAGCTAACGCTTTAAGCATTCCGCCTGGGGAGTACGGTCGCAAGATTAAAACTCAAAGGAATTGACGGGGGCCCGCACAAGCGGTGGAGCATGTGGTTTAATTCGACGCAACGCGCAGAACCTTACCAGCCCTTGACATGTCCAGGACCGGTCGCAGAGATGTGACCCTCTCTTCGGAGCCTGGAGCACAGGTGCTGCATGGCTGTCGTCAGCTCGTGTCGTGAGATGTTGGGTTAAGTCCCGCAACGAGCGCAACCCCCGTCCTTAGTTGCTACCATTTAGTTGAGCACTCTAAGGAGACTGCCGGTGATAAGCCGCGAGGAAGGTGGGGATGACGTCAAGTCCTCATGGCCCTTACGGGCTGGGCTACACACGTGCTACAATGGCGGTGACAATGGGATGCTAAGGGGCGACCCTTCGCAAATCTCAAAAAGCCGTCTCAGTTCGGATTGGGCTCTGCAACTCGAGCCCATGAAGTTGGAATCGCTAGTAATCGTGGATCAGCACGCCACGGTGAATACGTTCCCGGGCCTTGTACACACCGCCCGTCACACCATGGGAGTTGGTTTTACCTGAAGACGGTGCGCTAACCCGCAAGGGAGGCAGCCGGCCACGGTAGGGTCAGCGACTGGGGTGAAGTCGTAACAAGGTAGCCGTAGGGGAACCTGCGGCTGGATCACCTCCTTTCTAAGGATGATCCTTCAGCGAGCTCACGCTCACTATCGGATCGTTTTAGAAACATCAGTGGCCAACAGATCGCCAGATCGTTGAGCTGCATTGGCGGGATTTCGCCGTCTTCGTTTCTCTTTCTTCGCGGACGAACACGCGCTGGGCCTGCAACGGCAGGATCCAGGGTCCTTAACGGGATGTGCGTTAGGGGCTTGTAGCTCAGTTGGTTAGAGCGCGCGCTTGATAAGCGTGAGGTCGGAAGTTCAAGTCTTCCCAGGCCCACCACTTTCATCGAGTGAGCATTCGTCTTCTGGTTACGGGGCCATAGCTCAGCTGGGAGAGCGCGTGCTTTGCAAGCATGAGGTCGTCGGTTCGATCCCGTCTGGCTCCACCAGATGGTTTGATCACCGAGATCTTGACCGTCGTCCGCGAAACATCACTTCGCATCCTGCTAGTCTGGATAGACAGCAGTTTGCGTGTTTTCTGACATCGTAAAGAGGAGATCGATCCGAGTTGGGTCGTGCAGCATATCGTTGC